>NZ_OY762426.1:0-2400000 GCF_963665675.1 uncultured Methanolobus sp.
TTGATCTTTAGATCTAGATCATTTAACGTATCAATAAAATAGTTGAGGTAATAGACTGTTGTTTTGCTTCTTTCTACTGGAAGAACAGATATAGTAAATCTCTCGTTCTTGTTTATTATGGATAACGAAGCGTATGAATAAAATGAGTTTGTTGACTTCTTGGCCTGACTACGTATCACATAGTTTTCATTGGATGAATCAGTTCCTCCATAGTAAGGATCATTTGTGAAATCGATAGCAAACTCATATTCCTTATCCGTTTTCAGAGTATTAATAGGACCTTGAAGCAGGATTTTATTATTTATTCGAACAAGCTCTTCAAGATTCAGTTTCCTGAGATGATATCTTGTAGATGTTTCACAAGGGATATCTTGATAGTGTTTTGACATAGAGTGGATTGAACTATTCTCTATGGACATACATATTGAAGCATAAAATAGGTCTTTACAGGTAAGAGAACCATTGATTTTGATATCAATATTATCTGTAAGCGGTTTTAAGACAGAGTCAATGCATTTTTTCGGTATTAATTCAACTTTAGAATGAGGGCTTGAATTGAATGATAGTAATGACATATGGCGGCGTTCACGCCGCATATAAAGCTATCGAATGCATTTTGATGACTTAAGCGGTTAAAATTAGCGAAGTACTGACATTGGCATATCCATCATTTTTCTGATTTCAAATACGGGAATTGTATCAGCTAATGATATTAATGTATATCCTGAAGGTTCTATACAGGCTGCTATTAAAAACGCAAGTTCCGGGAGTACAATAATAGTTCATCCGGGAATCTACTCAGAGAACATAGAAATTAAGAGATCACTATCCATAATCTCAAAATCCGGCAGTCCCAATGATACAATAATAAAAGCTGAAAATCCTAACTATCATATATTTCATGTAAATGCAAGCAATGTTACTATCTGCGGTTTCACTATCACAGGTGCTTTTGAAGAGCCGGAAGATTATTATTTTCCGGATAGAGGCATTAATGTCAGTATCTTCAACGAAACATCGGGCAAGGATGAAGTTGTTCATTCATCAGACGGACAATGGGGAATTGTACCTAAAAACTGGGCAGGGATCTGTGTTGATGGAACTGATAACAATAATATCACTGACAATACTATTTTGGGAAACAATCGAGGCATCCTAATTAAATCATCAAATAACAATTTAATAGAGAATAATACCGCAATCAATAATGACGGTGCAATTTCGATCTGGTACTCCAGTGATTTTAATTCCATCATAAATAACAAAATTAGCTTCGATGAGATTACTATGAACAAATATGGAATTAGTTTGATAGAATCAAAGCACAATGAAATTCATAATAATAATTTATTAAACCTTGATATAATATTGCTTCAATCAGATGATAACAACGTTATTAATAATACAATTAATTTTGGAGTATGGGGAATACATCTCATCGAATCTACCAGTAATAATGTTTACTGTAATTCCATATCTGGAACCAACAACGGCATAATTTTACGAAAAGATTCCAATTCCAATACCTTGAGTGATAATGCTGTATTTGAAAATTCAATGGGTATCAGACTTGAATCATGCAGCAATAACAATACAATTTCAGAAAACATTTTAAAAAATGATGAGGAAATCTATTTTTCAGATTGCAGTGACAACAATAATATTTACAAAAATAAGATTGACTACAGCAAATATCTTACCCGGCCATATGTGGTCATCATGATATCCGTATCTGCGGTTATCATAGTCTATGTATTCATTTTACTGCTTCGAAAATAATATTATTGTAACGATACCCTCTCAAAAACCACTTTCAGAGGAACTCTACTCCGGACTCATATTTTTCAGGCTCTTCGCTTGCTGAAATTAAGAATAATAAAAATTCGGTATATTGGCCTACAATAATGATTATTTATTTCAAATTCCAGCTAAAGATAGTGATCTTAATAGTTTTCTACAGAGCCAATTTTTCTATTAATCGTAATTTATCAAAGCTCATCATCTGAAAGACCATAGAACTTCTTATAATCGTCAATTGCTTTTTTTGCCTGTTTTGGATACTTCTCAAGCATACATTCAAGGAACTCATCTCTTGAAGTGAATTCCTTCATCCTGTTGATGATCTTTGCTGCATATTCCTTTGAGGCAGGGTTCTCTTTCTGGATCTCAAAAGTGAGGCAAAGCGCGTCCTGTGGGAAATATTTCCTGCGAATGTATGGTGCCACTGAACCAAGAAGCACATCATGGTCAAGTCTGCTGAATGCCGGAACACCGATACGTTGCAGTCTTTCTGCGCCTGTCAGCTTTTCAAGGTTTTCAGCTGAATAAGAGTGAATCTCAATATAGACTTCAGGTTCTAATTCTTCCACAGCTTCAATAATAGAGGTTCCGATCTCTGTAAAATAGCCATCAGCAAGTGTTGAAACATAATTTCCCCTGTTCACAAGAGGAATAACTGCAAGAGTTCCGGTCTGCGGAGGCTCAATGTTTTCAAGTATATCTGTGGTATCCTTCCATTCCTCGCCGTGCAGACCTGCCACAAACAACCTGACTGGTTTTCCTTCTCCAAGTATCCTGTATGACATATTGATCTTGATCTCAACTTTATTTTTGGACATCCGGATTCAATTTTCCATTGAACTTCCGGAGTTTCCGGTTTTCTGTGCGATTATGTATATCTCCTGCCTGTCCGAATCCAGAACATCAAGTATCTTTACGCCAAGTGATTCGACTTTAGCAATTATGGGCTTACTGTTCTTTTCTTTTCCCATTTTGATGACTTGAAGCAATTTTCCATTTTCCTTTAGTAATGGCAATACTCTTTCAAGAGCTGCCAGTGAGTCCATTGGTTCCAGTGTCATGTCACTGAGAATAACATCCACAGGCTCCGGTGACATTTCTTCAAGAGGAATCTGGAATACATCACCAAAAATGACAGAGACATTCGTCTTTTCACTGACCACTTTTCCGAGTTCAGTATCAAAATCCCGGCTGAACTCCACACCTTTAACTGACGAAGCAATCTCAGATGCCATCATAAGAAAACCACCTGCACTGGAACCTAGGTCAAGTACATCATCCCCGGGAGATATCACACCTGTTGCATCCTGTATTCTTTTGAGTTTGAAGTAACCTCGAGGCATATCAAGTCCCTCAGCAACATCAATCTCAGAATCTGCACTGATATCTTTTGAGGGCTTTTTGATGACTGTGCCATCAACCCTGACACTTCCATTGAGTATGGCTGTCTTGGCTCGTCCTCGCGACTTAAAGAATTCTGTTTCAACAAGGTATGCGTCCAGTCTCATGGTTCAATTAATAAGGAAACGTACTATTTATATTATAGTTCCACATTGAACGGAAAGTTTCACCAGAGATGCATTTCTCAGGAACAATACAATGATAAGGAAATTCACCTCCCTCTTCCCGGTATGGGCTATTCTGCTTTCAGTTGTGGCTTTTATCTATCCTTCCGTCTTCTCCCCATACAAAAGTGCCATCACACCTCTTCTGGGAGTCGTGATGTTTGGCATGGGAATCACACTTTCTGCAAATGATTTCCTGCTGGTGCTCAAAAGACCAAAGGTCATTGTTCTTGGGACCGCATTGCAATATATCCTGATGCCGCTTATCGCATTTATCCTGTCATACTTACTGAATCTCCCTCTTGAGATCATGGCCGGAATGGTGCTTCTGGGGGCCTGCCCCGGAGGAACTGCATCAAATGTGATATGTTACCTTGCAAAAGGAGATGTGGCCCTCTCCATCACACTTACATCGGTTTCTACATTGCTGGCATTCATCCTGACACCTGCACTCACATGGCTTTACATAGGTCAGGCAATCCCTGTTGAAGTTGGCAGCATGATGCTGAGTATCGTAAAAATAGTACTTGTGCCTGTGGCACTTGGAATTACCCTGAACGCATTCTTCGGCAAACATATCGAACGTTTCAGGCATGCTTTTCCTGCATTATCCGTAGCTACGATTGTGTTCATAATTGCAATAATAATCGCCCTGAACAAAGACAGCATCCTCGTTGCCGGAAAACTGGTGATAGTTGCTGTCATTCTGCATAATGGCTTCGGACTTGCCAGCGGATATCTGCTTTCAAAGAAACTTGGTTTTGATGAGAAAGATGCAAGGACTATTGCAATAGAAGTAGGAATGCAGAATTCCGGGCTGAGTGTTGCACTTGCTGTGAAGTATTTTTCTGTACTGGCGGCTCTTCCGGGTGCATTGTTTAGTATATGGCATAATATTTCAGGGTCGTTTTTGGCTTATAGGTTTAGTAAGTAACATTTATTTTTAAAAAAATAGGGGGCATTGGTCATAAAGCATAGCTATATAGTATGGATGAATATATTTGTTTATGAATTGCCCAAGATGTAAAAGTTCCGATTCCACAAAGAATGGCATAGTTGGTGGACGTCAGCGTTACAGGTGCTCCGGGTGTGGATATAATTATACTGTCGAAAAGAAATCAACAGCATACCCTGAGTCTGTGAAAAAACAAGCTTTACAATTATACCTTGAAGGACTAGGATTTCGTTCAATTGGACGTTTTCTAAATGTTAGCCATGTTACCGTGCAAAACTGGATCAAGCAATTTGGCAGTGAATTAGAGGAACTAAAAAGTCAAAAAGAGATCTCTGTCGTAGAATTAGATGAGATGCACACATACATCAGGAATAAAAAAACTACTGCTGGATCTGGATTGCTGTTGATAGAGATGGGAAAAAATTCATCGACTGCTCTTTTGGTAGTAGGGGAACAGAAACAGGCGAAAAACTCTGGGATAAGTTAAAGGAAAAAGAGATTGGAGAAGTGATGACTGATCACTGGAGAGCATATGCAGAGTTCCTTCCGAAGGAGATTCATACTCAATCAAAAGCAGAAACTTATACTGTTGAAGGGTACAACAGTATATTCAGGCATTTTCTGGCAAGGTTAAGAAGGAAGTCAAAGTGCTATACCAAGAGCATTGAAATGCTAAAGTATTCAATCATTCTTTTAATGAAATACAGGAATAACGAGTTATCTATATTTAATTAACAATGCCTTAAATTCGTTTCCTGAAAATTGAATATCCCACAATTCCCCCTATCAGCAAAATAGACAATGATCCAATTGCTATCCAGTTTGTGGGGCTACTAATCTGCTCTGTAGGCACTTTATCTTCATTAGAAGTATCGCCTATTGTAGATTTAGTAGTTTTTAGTTCTTCTTCAACTGCAACTTTCTCTGAAGAATTACCTACAATTGCAAATGGTGAAAATCCGGGAGTACTTGCCTCGAAGTGAACGTATTTATCATCTTCACCTATTTTCTGAGTGTCAAGATAACTCCATTCATCATCAGAATACCGGCACAACCTGAGAGAAGCCTCACTGATCTCATTATCCTCTATCCATTCTTTCTCAACTTTGAATCCAACAACCGGATTGCCAATGTTATCTGAGCTCGAGAATCCAGATTTTCCAACCCATAGATTGACATTGCAGTAAACTATATCCGGTGCATTCTCATCCACAAGTGCAGACCTTCCTTTCAGCATCTCAATTGTAGAGAATATCTTACCCCAGTTCCTAGAAGCCTCAAAATTTATGTATTCGATAGCATTCAGTTCATTATCAAATTCATATGAGGTTAAACTACCTTTAGATACAAATTCAGAGAGAACGTCTTTGTAAGCGATATTTTCGAATTTTTCGCCGGTTGTGCCTCCGCCTCCACCACCGCTTCCACTTGATGAACTACTAATTTTTGCAGGTGATTCTGTATCAGATACCTCATCCTCTTCTGTAGCGGATGTATCATTATTTTCAGATGAAGTTCCCTCTACAAAAAAAGGATAATATCTGAGTGTGCTGCTATCAGCCACTCTAAACTTTATATTGCCAGTTATGTTAATTACAGCACCCTTTGATAGTGAAATAGATTCTTCATTTTTCATAACAACTGAATCATCAGAGTAACTGGTGATTTCCATATTTTCAAAACAGTCACCATCTGTAAATGTTACGAACTGGTCTGATATTTGGAACAAACCTTCAATGAAGACACCGTTTGTGCCATTATTAGCAAATGTTTCATTGAAGTGAACTGCTATGACAGCCACTTCTTCAGTACCCATTTCTATCTCGTAAACATAATCATCATCTGAGGATACAATGTTTTCATCAAGTTCATCTCCGTCCTTCTCAAGAGTCACAAGTACACTATCACCATTCTCATCAACTTCAACGATATTAAGTGAGTAACCTTCTTCAAGTTCAAGGGAAGAAGACACATTTACTGATTTCTTTTCGTCATCATCGATTAGAATTTTTGATAAGTTACCTGATGCTAGCATACTTACTTCATCAAGACCGTCAATATCTGTGTTATCTGTATAACCTGCAAAGTATTTCTCAATCATAAAGCCGATAACTTCAAATTCTCCCCATTCGGAATGTTCGAACTCAACAGATACAGGAATAGTTGTGTAAACAAGTTCACCATCATCGATGTTTCTTCCTGAGATGGATGTCAATTCGAGGATTTCTGTCTGTATACCCTTGTCAAAATCATAATAAAAACCTTCAAAGTTTAGAGGTGTCCATGTAAGAAGCTCAGAACCTTCTGCAATTGTACCACGCAATTCGTATATCTTATTTTCAGCTACATTTACAAATGGACTAAACCTAAGGTCATTGTTGTCAGCAACCAGGATATTTATATCCTCCATCAAGTTTACTGTACTTCCTTTACTTAAAAGAATAGTATCCTCATTTTCCATTTCAATCAAGTCAGAATTTATACTAGTTATCTCCATGTTTCCAAATACATCTCCAGCCTCAATACCCAAGTAGTTATCTGATATTTGGAAGACACCGCCTATAATGACACCTTTGGATCCGTTGTCAGTAAACGTTTTATCGAAATGAACAGCAACTATTGTAACATCATCTGCATCTCCAAGATCTACCTTGTATACATAATCACTATCATTTGAAACTATATCAGTGTCTAAGTTGACATTATCTTTCGAAAGATTAACAAGTGTACACTCTCCGTTTTTGTCTATTTCGATGATGTCAAGTGAGTAACCATCTTCAAGTTCAAGAGAAGAACCAGCATAAACAAATCTCGTTTCATTTTCATCCATGATTACTTTACAAAGATCACAACAAGACAGCACGCTTACCCTATCAATCTCATCAATGTATGTATCATCAGTGTATCCTGCAAAGTACGTTTCCGCCATGAAAGAGATTAATTGATATGATCCCCAGTCACTATGTTCAAAATCAGTTTCTATAGGTCTAGTTTGGTAAACAATATTCCCCTCTCCAAGAGAACGGTTTATATTGTGAATAGTCATGATTTCGGAACTGAGTCCAGAGTCAAGATCATAGGGAAAGCCAGAAAAACTTCTTGCATCCCAAGTGTAGGTTGTAGATTGTCCAGTGTTTTCATCCCAAATTCTGTTACCAGTGTAATAGGTCTGTGGATAAACTGTGATGGTTGTGACATCAGAATCATCTTCTCCATCACTATTTGTCACTCTAAGAGTTACATCATGGGAACCGATTGAAGTAAATGTGTATACTGGGTTTTGCTCAGTTGAATCAGCGATACCGTCGTTGTCAAAATCCCAGCACCATACTGTAGGACTATTTGCTGAAGTATCAGTAAATTCAACAGTGAGAGGAACAGTGCCTTCTACGACATCTGTAGTGAATGAAGCAACTGGAAGATTTGATACTGGTTCATTAACTGTTATGGTCTGAATAGCAATATCGAATTTACTTTCATTAAATACTGTTAAGGAAACACTGTAGGTACCAACATTGGTAAAAACATGAATTGGGTTCTTATCAGTTGAAATGGATCCATCCCCAAAATCCCATTCATATGCATCAGCATTGGTAGAGATGTCAGTGAAAGCTACAGACAAAGGATTGGAACCGGAAGTAACATTTGCACTGAATGAAGCTACAGGCACCACATCACCAGTACTCCACGATGCAAGCGGAAGATAATCCTTGTTGTATTCACCCATACTATAGCTCAGAACGAAAGGATATTCACAGATTCCATCCCCATCATTATTTGCATGTCTCTGGCTGAATCCCTTACCATCCGGCCTTGCCCAATAGTTTCCTCCAAGATAAGGACCACCTACGATATTAGTATCTGCGGTTTTATTAACGTTCCAGACATTGTTAGTAGGGTATAAAGGTTCATAAATCCTGACGTTTGCGGCGTTGTTGAAAAAATTGTTATATATTTGATTGCCGAGGGATAAATAAAGATAGATACCGTACTCACCGTTGTTTGATACTGAGTTGTCCACTATCTTATTATAAAAGGAACTATACAACCTTATTCCATTGTTTGCATTGTTGGAAGCGATATTTCCTTTCACCATGTTGTTATTACTGGTATAAAACAGGTATATACCGTCTTCTGAATTGTCTACTGCTCTGTTATTCACAAGTATGTTGCCACTGGAAGAACTTAGCTCGATACCATCAGAATTGTCTTTTGCTGTATTGTTCACAAGTGTGTTATCGTTGGAGTCAACTAGAATTATACCCCAATAACTATTGTTTGTTGCAGTGTTGCCTGTTAGTGTGTTATTAGTAGAATGATAGATACGTATACCAAACTTGTTGTTTGCTGCTATGTTGTTAGTGAGTGTGATGTTGCTGGAATAGTACGGAATTATACCGTCGTAACTATTGTTTGCTACATTGTTATTTGTCAGTGTGTTGTTTCTGCAAGAATCCAGATAGATGCCCCATGTATTGTTTACTGCATTGACATTTGTCACCGTACTGTTGGAGGAATCCAAATAGATTCCTGCCAAATAGATTCCTGCTTTGGAGTATCCCGCAAATCCACTTACATAAAAGCCATCTATCATCACTCCATCGGCAGTGACATTAAAAACATGATTATCTGCAGATGCAGCAATAACATGCGTAGCCTCGGCTCCATCTGTTGACATGATGTTCAGTTGCTTTCCCACATTCACGTTCTCATGATACGTGCCCGGATAAACGAGGATTGTATCCCCGGTATTTGCGTCATTGATTGCATCCTGTATAGAGGAATAATTTGCACCTTCTGGACTTACAGTTAAAACTGCTGCATTTGCAGGATTTTGTATAAGAATAAAAAGAGACAACACCATAATAGTCATAATTGAAACGTTTTTTAAAACTTTCATTAACTGTACCACCATTATGAAATAGTTTTGCAAGATATAAAAGCACGTCGAAACAGAATTTATGTGATTTTAAAGGTCATCCACAAAAGACTCAAAAATGTACACATATGTTTAATGGCACGACAGTGACAATTTATTGATGACAAAAATAGTTTATAGAATGCAAACCGATGCTTGCCTCAAATGGTGATGATTTGTTAAAGGCTGTAATATTCGATATGGATGGTGTGCTTGTGGATTCGATGTCAGATCATGCAGAAGCTGTCCAGCATATTTTTGACGAAATTGGCGTTGAAATGGATAAACAGGATATCTTCGAGAGAGAAGGTGAAAGAACCGTTGACATCATGAGGTTCCTTCTTCAGAAAGGAAGCGGAGATGCATCCCAGTTTGACGTATCGGATATCGTAGAGAGATACATTGCAGAATTTAACAGGATAGCAGAATTCAGGGTTTTTGAAGGGATGCAGGAATGCCTCAGCGGTCTTAAAGACACATTTTACCTTGCTGTTGTTTCAGGTTCAGACCGACCAATCGTTCAGGATATCATTCAATCTGAATATCCTGGGATATTCAGGGAACTGGTCACCGCAGATGATGTACAACGCGGGAAACCTGAACCAGATCCATATCTTAAAGCAATAGAAATGCTTGGAATTTCAAGCCATGAAGCAATTGTAATAGAAAATGCACCAATGGGAGTTGAATCTGCTAAAAAAGCAGGATTATGTTGTGTGGCAGTACCCACATATCTTGATGCTAATAAATTCCACCAAGCAGATATGGTTATTGAAAACCACACTCGTCTTTTAGAGTTCCTGAATGGTCTTGAACCGTCTTATGATTGTTCACAGTCAGAATTATTAAAATCGTAATTGCACTCTATACCACTCTCATCGGAACACAGATTGCATGAAACACATTTTGCGACCTCTGTCTCGCCATTTTTGATCTTGCTCACAAGATCAGGTTCACAAATGAGAGGTCTGCAAAGAGATACCATATCGGCATATCCTTCATCAAGTAGCTGTTCCATGACAGCCTTTGAACGTATACCGCCTACAACCATTACAGGAACATCCACTGCTTCCTTTATCATTCTGGAATAGTCTTTGTAATATGCTTCTGAATCTGCATTATTGATCTTTGTTCTGAACATCTGCTGTCCAGCTTCAACGATTCCACCACTGACCTCTATTGCACAGACACCGTTTGCAGCAAGTATCTTTGCTATTTCAACGCATTCCGGTGCATCAAGAGTATTCTTCGTACCCTCCGGGAAACCGTCGGTTGCATTGAGCTTGACAAGTATTGTGAACTCATCGCCTATCATCTCGTGTATCCTATCGATGATATCAAGAATGATCTGTGTCCTTTTCTCAGTGGAACCTCCCCATCTGTCCTTACGCCTGTTTGTGTATGGGGAAATGAAATTGCTGAGCAGGAAACCATGAGCCACATGTAACTGAACTCCATCAAAACCTGCTTCCTTTGCCCTCCTTGCAGCGTTGGCAAAGTCCTCAATTGTCTGAAGCACTTCTTCCTCGGTCATTTCCTCAGGAGTAGTACCATTTCTCTTGTTTGTAACAGCAGATGGTGCCAGTATCACAGGATTGTCGGCGGTCATCATGGTCTGCCTCCCACCGTGGACTATCTGGATAACGATCTTGCTTCCGTGTTCATGAACCCTTGAGACTATCTTCCTGTAAGGTTCTATGAACTTATCATCATAGATTCCCTGTTGGAGATCGTCACTTTTCCCGTTGGGATTCACGTATGCATATCCTGTGATTATGAGCCCGACTTCTCCACGTGCAAGCTCTTCGTACATGTCACCAATCCTGTCGGTTGGTGCACCATCCGGCTCTGCCATCCACTCATGGGTAGCAGAACGTACAAAACGATTGGGAACTTCCATATTCCCCAGCATAATAGGTTCGAACAACATGCAGAAGTATTGATAGCAGGAGCTTATATGCTTTTTCTTAAGTCGGCTCCTCGCACATCATGAATAACTGGAATTATCCCGAAGGGTCCGGCGAAGCTGGCGTTTTTCCACAAAATAAAAAAGAATAATCTGTACAATACTTTGGAATACTTTCTTCACCAGAACTTCTGTAACATTCTATACAAATACAATGATCTTAAGATAAAGATAAATTCAGCAGAAATGGAATGTGCCGCCTTCGGCAGATGTTTGCTTCATTTTTAGAGTGCCAATTGTTTTTATGGAAATAAAAAGGTTCAAAGGCTGTATCAATCATATAAACAGGATTTCTACAGAGCCCTTAAATCAGGAATAATTGTACTTCATTTCCTCAAGCTCTTCCTTCAGTGCCTCGTTGTTGATTCTGTAAACAAGCATTGATGCAGACAGCAAAGCAAAGGCCAGCATGTTAACAGCAAGTGTCAACTGAAGTGATGTTCCTTCCAGCCCACCGCCACTGCTTCCGTATGAAGAGCCTCCGAACATCAACGGGTGGGCTGAACGCCACAGCCTGATAGATAAGAAACTCAGTGGGACTGACATAAAGCCTACAATTCCAAAAACTGCCGCAAGGCGTGCTCTCTTTTCAGGTTCCTCAAGTGCCTGACGCAGCATCAGGTAGGCAAGATAGACAAGGAAAAGTGCAAGTGAGGTTGTGAGCCTCGGCTCCCATATCCAGTACCATCCCCATGATGCTTTTGCCCAGATTGAACCTGTTACAAGTACGAGGAATGCAAAAACCACACCTACCTCTGCGGCAGAATGGGCAACTATGTCCCATTTGCTACTGTTTCCTTTTAGATGCATTATGCTGGCAATGAAAACAACAGTGAACGCAAGATATGATACCATAGCTATTGGCAGATGGAAATAAAATATCTTAAAACTGCTGTCAAGTATCTCACCGGCATTACCTCTCATCCGGGGCACATAGAAAAATATCATCCCTATGGCAATTAGCATAACAGGAACCGTAATTATTGCAAGTATCCTTTCTTTTTTCATGTCAATGAGCATGATTGTTCTTCTGCCTTATTGAAATTTCTTGTTTAAATGCTTTTCATACATCTAACATAATGAAACGCATTGTTGGAGTTTCTCAGAATAACTGTTATGATTTCTCAATCCTTATTCCCTTTGACTCAACAGCTTCGATAAAAGCCATTGAGTCCTCTACAGTAAAACCAATTCGTGTACTTTGAGTTGATAACTGAATGAAGAATATAACATCCCTGCCTGACCTATGCCAGTCCAGAGGGAACCAGGTTACAAAATCACCTGTGCCCCAATAGCGCCACTTTCCATTAACTAAAGTTGACTGCCTTTCTTCCATCTTTAGTACATTCCGAAACTTCACAAACTTTGTCATTCCGATTGGAAAATAGTATTTCTTTAGACGTATCCCTTCATCATCAATATCTACAAGTTTATCAGAATATATCAGATCATTTTCCATATTTACACCATGAAATTTGTACTCAGACAACAAATGTGACAGAAATATTAGAATCAAAAAATGATTGATTTGACAAACTGATCCAATCAAATGCTATTCTCCTTACTGGTACTTTTAAAAATCATATTTAGCAGCAATATTAGATTTTTCTTCTGGTGAAAGTGAAGTAAAATACTTTTTCCAGCCAGGGCAAAAGTTGATGTACCATCACCAGAATCGTCCTGGAAACGACTTCGGCTTTTCATCATATTTTAGTTTCAATTTACAGTTTGCGCAATTATTTTCAACCATAACCATAATCCTCCCTAAAGTATACCTGTTACTTAAGGAATTGTATCCCAAATTTATATTCATAACGTTAGAAACTACCCAAAAACAATTCAATGCTCAAAATGAATTTACAAGCTTCCTAAATAAACTCTTGGTGAATTTAGTATTACTAACTATAACAAAGGTATTAAATAACAATATAATTTATCATAAATCGTTTACTGGATAGAAATGACACGAACACTTGTAATACCACATTTCCCTGACTATTGATTTTAACTCTTAAAATAAGCAGGAGATGTAATAAACAGGTTGGAGATAGAACATATATCAGGAGCATTTATGATGAAAAAATCATTGAGCATTTTATTGGTAGGAATGCTATTAATAGGGGTAGTTGCAATTTCCGGGTGTACAGATGGTACAACGGAAGACGCAGGTACTGAAGAAACAGGAAACGATGAATTAATTGCAGCAGTTGGTACACATGGTGGAGAACCGGAATCTGGCTTTAACCCAATTACAGGCTGGGGTTACAACCATGAACCGTTAATCCAGAGTACTCTTTTCAAAAGAGATAGTAACGCGGCTATTACTAACGATCTTGCTACAGATTACTCAGTAAGTGAAGATGGTTTAACATGGACTGTCAAAATAAGGGATAATGTAAAATTCCATGACGGGGAACCACTTACAGCCGAGGATGTGGCATTCACATTCAATACCGCAGCGGATGCAAGCGGGGATGTTGATCTTTCAATGCTGGATGAAGCTACAGCTACAGATGATAATACTATTGAATTCAAATTAAGCGATAATCAGGCCACATTTATCAACAAGCTGGCAGTTATCGGAATTGTCCCTGAACATGCATACGATGACAACTATGGCCAGAACCCTATAGGATCAGGCCCTTACCAGTTCGTACAATGGGATAAAGGACAGCAGGTAATTCTGGAATCAAATCCGGATTATTACGGAGATGAACCTTACTTCAAAAAGCTCACCATAGTCTTCATGGAATCAGACACTGCTTTTGCAGCTGCTAAGTCCGGACAGATCGATCTGGCTGAAATCCCGGCCTCTTATGCAGACCAGAAAATCGATGGAATGAAGATAGTAGCTCTTGATTCAATTGACGCCCGTGGAATCAGTTTCCCGGTACAACCAGACACAGGTGAAACATCTGAGGACGGATATCCAATTGGAAACGATGTGACCTCTGACGTTGCCATCAGAAAAGCACTTAACATAGGAATTGACAGGCAGACACTGGTCGATGGTGCACTTAACGGACAGGGTGAAGAGGAATTCACAGGTGTGGACAAGTTACCATGGGGCAATGAAGAAGCTGCTATTGAAGATGGAAACACTGACGAAGCAAAGAAAATACTGAGTGATGCCGGATGGGAAGACACCGATGGTGACGGTATTGTAGAAAAAGACGGAGTAAAGGCTGAATTTACACTCTTATATGCTGCCAGCGCACAGGAAAGACAGGCTCTTGCTGTTGCTGTTTCAGAGGAAGCAAAAGAACTTGGAATCAACATAATTCCTGAGGGTGCAAGCTGGGATAAGATCGACACACTTGCTCTGTCAACTCCTGTAGTCTTTGGTTATGGTTCACTCGACCCGACTGACCTGTACTTAAAATACTATAGTGGAAGCTACGACCCTTCAAGCTACAACAATATAATAAAGTATGATAATCCGGTTGTAGACTCCTACTTAAGGACTGCTATTACCAGCTCTGATCAGGATGTTGCGAATGAGAACTGGAAATTGGCGGCATGGGACGGCGAAACTGGATTCTCTCCAAAAGGCGATGCTACCTGGATGTGGATGGCAACAATCGACTACCTGTTCATCATGGACGAGAACCTTGATATAGGAACACCTAAAATACAGCCACATGGTGCTGATATTTTTGGAAATATCCTGGAATGGAAACGTACGGAAAACTAAATTTGAGGTTTCATGAAACTGAGGATAAATAATCCTCAGTTCAACCTTTTTTAAACATTTAACAGACTGTTCAAAAATCTGAAACCACAAGAAACTACAAACTTGTTGGGATGGATATTGGAGGTTAAAAATTGTGAATTACAGGAAATTAAGTATTTTTATGGGGAAAAAAACCCTTAAATTAGTTTTCCTTTTAATTGTTGTTTGTATCGCCAGTTTCTGGATTGTCGAACAATCCCCCATTGATCCGGTCAGGGCTTATATCGGGGAAATGAGTATACAGCCTGAACAAAAAGCAAAACTGGAAGAATATTGGGGAGTCAATACTCCTGCACATGAAAAGTTCCTTAATTGGGCTGAAAATTTACTAAAAGGAGATCTTGGAACTTCACTGATATACAGGATGCCTGTGACAGAAGTTGTTAAAGAACGGTTTGCAGCTTCCTTGGTGCTCATGGCTTCTTCGTGGCTGCTATCAGGAGTTTTTGGTTTCATTTTAGGAATTGTAGCCGGAATGAAGAATGGGACTCTGATTGATAAAGCAATAAAAGTTTACTGTTATATTTTACTTGCAGCTCCGACATTCTGGCTGGCGTTGATATTCTTATTGATATTTGCAGTGAACTTAGGATGGTTCCCTGTGGGACTCAGTGTGCCAATAGGTGTTGCAAGTGCAGATGTAACATTTTTTGATCGCATTCATCATTTGATCCTCCCAACCGTAACCCTGAGTTTGCTTGGAGTTGCCTCAATTGCAATGTTTACCCGTGAAAAACTGATCGAGGTAATGGAAAGTGATTACGTATTATTTGCAAAGGCAAGAGGGGAAACAGGATTTGACCTGGTAAAAAGACATGGGATAAGGAATGTTGCGCTTCCTGCAATTACATTACAGTTTTTAGGATTCAGTGAACTGTTTGGAGGAGCTGTTCTGGTTGAGCAGGTTTTCTCTTATCCGGGTATAGGCCAGGCTGCAGTGGCAGCGGGCTTAAGATCAGATGTGCCTCTGCTTTTAGCAATTGTCATCATCAGCGCCTTGTTCGTCTATTCAGGAAACCTGATAGCAGATATAATCTACGAATTCGTTGACCCCAGGATAAAACAGCAGGAGACAAGAACATGAGCACTGCTGTTGTAAACACAAACAGAGGACTGTTCAAAGGGTTCAATCTACGACAGAAAACAATCATGTTAATAAGCTGTCTGTCGTTTTTGCTAATTGCAATTGTAGTTTCCAGCACATTCATAGATGATAATGCATTGTCCACTGATTTCGGATCAAAGAACCTTTCTCCTTCCCTGGAACATCCGTTTGGAACTGACTGGATGGGAAGAGATATGTTTGTACGAACCCTTGGAGGACTGGGTTTAAGCATAGTGATCGGAGCCCTGGCTTCTTCTATCAGTACCATGTTCAGTGTGATCTTAGGTTTATTTTCAAGTATAGGTAAAATCGAAGATTCAATTGTCTCCTGGCTGGTTGATTTATTCCTTTCAATACCGCATCTCCTGCTAATCATTTTGATATCCATAGGACTTGGAGGGGGAGCAACAGGAGTAATCATAGCTGTTGCATTAACACACTGGACAAGTCTTACACGTGTTGTAAGAGCAGAGATCAAGCAGATAAAAACCCAGGAATATATCCATATATCAAGGAATTTTGGAAAATCCAGATGGTGGATAGCTAAAAAACATATCCTTCCCCACCTTGTTCCTCAGTTTGTGCTTGGTACCATCGTAATGTTCCCGCATGCAATTCTGCATGAGGCTTCAGTAACGTTCCTGGGTTTTGGGCTTTCACCACATCAGCCTGCAATTGGTATTATCCTGTCAGAATCAATGAAGTACCTGTCAGCAGGATACTGGTGGCTTGCATTCTTCCCGGGATTATCACTTCTGATCGTAATTCTTGCATTTGACCTGATAGGAGAGAATGTGGGAAAGCTACTGGACCCGAAAAGAGCACATGAGTAAGTGAATGAATCGTGAATAATCAATCATAAGTCAATCAAATTATTAAAAGAGGTGAAAGTATGACAAATACATCTCAAATTACTGCTGAAAAAAAGGAGAAGTCTGAAGCTCTGTTAAAAGTCAAGGATATTTCTCTTTCTTTCATCCAGTACGCCTCAGGACTCAGGCAAACTGAACTGAAAGTGATATCCAATTTGAGCATGGAAGCTTACAGTGGTGAGATCCTGGCTGTTGTAGGCTCCAGCGGTTCCGGGAAAAGTCTTCTGGCACATTCTATTTTAGGTATTCTCCCATCAAACGCAAAACTTAGCGGCACCATGGAATATAATGGTCATGACCTGAACCAGAAAAAGAAAGAAGAGCTCAGAGGAAAAGAAATAGTCCTGATTCCACAGTCAACCACATATCTTGATCCTTTGATGAGAATTTCCAGTCAGGTTATCGGTAGTGTTGATGATAAAAATGCAGATTCCAGAAAGAAGCTTCAGAGAGATATATTCCAGAAATATGACCTGAAACATGAAGTCGAAAGAATGTTCCCTCATGAACTTTCAGGAGGAATGATCAGAAGAGTCCTTGTTTCTACTGCCGTGATGAGTTCTTCAAAGATTGTAATTGCAGACGAACCAACACCGGGGCTGGATGAAAAGAACCTGAATGAAACATTGAGCTATTTCAAGGATATGGCAAAAAAAGGCTATGCGGTTATTCTCATTACCCACGATATAGAAGCCGCATTGAAAATCTCTGATAAGATCGCTATTTTTTACGCTGGCACTATCTTAGAGATTGCAAATACAGATGACTTTGCAGGTGAAGGAGAAAAATTAAGGCATCCGTATACTAGGGCACTATGGAATGCTCTGCCACAAAATAAGTTCCAGGCAATAAAAGGCCATCAACCCATGCAGGATGAAGTGCTTGAAGGATGCTTCTTTTATGAGAGGTGTACAGCACGGGGTGAAGTTTGTTCAAAATGTGTTCCTGAGTTGAAATTCTTCAACGGCGGAATGGTGAGGTGCAATAATGTATCTTAAAGGCGAGAATATTAGTTTCGGCTACAAAGAAAGCAAGTTGATCTTACAGGATGTGGACATTTCCCTGGCCAGAGGCGAAGTACTGGGACTTGTGGGAGATAGTGGATGTGGCAAATCTACCCTATGCAGGATACTTGCCGGATATGAAAAAAACTACAGGGGAAACGTGAGTATAGACGGGAATAAAATCCCATCAGGCGGTTATAATCCTGTCCAGTTAATCTTTCAGCACCCTGAAAAAGCTGTTAACCCAAAATGGAAAATGAAAGATATCCTGAAGGAAGGCCATGAAGTTTCACAGGATATTCTGGAAGCTTTTGGAATTAAAGAAAACTGGCTGAACAGATGGCCGAATGAACTTTCCGGAGGAGAGCTTCAGAGATTTGCCCTTGCAAGGGCCCTGGGGCCGAAAACAAACTTCCTGATAGCTGATGAAATAACCACTATGGTAGATGCCATCACCCAGGCCCAGATATGGGAAAGTATTCAGGGCATCGTTGAAGAACTGAATATCGGAGTTCTTGTTGTGAGCCATGATAAAAGTTTGATCAACAGATTGTGCCATGATGTTTTGTATATGTCAGATCTTAATGGCTGCTGAATAGTAGTTTTTAAATTACCAGTATGCAGAAAAAGAGTTGAGGAAGAGATATATTATATTCATCTTTTCGGATTGTGCCGGCTTCGCCGGGACCCTCCGGGATGTTTAAGTTATTCATGCCTTCGATTAGTAAAACTTATTGTTCCCTGCACTCTTTTGTTTCTGATAGTTCTACAAAAGGTTATTGACAAACAAAGAACAATGCGACCACCCGCCGCAGGCAGCACGTTCCTTCACTACCATTCTAAAGAATACTGAGATACTGCTGTTGCTGAAAATTGTGAGTTTAAAGTTAGAATTAACAGGATTTTACAGATCCAAAAATAATTTTAATTTTTAATATGACAGAAATCTGATTCCTTAATTACTCTTTTTGCTGCACTATGCCAGGAATGTATGTATTTATCTTCCAAAATCTCTGGATGTGTATCTACATATAGCATGAACCAATTAAGCAAACCATCCCATTCATTTAAGTTCCCTGGTTCATGTAACTCCCATCCCATTTCTTCTAATAGCCAGTTTGATTTTGCATCATTCCTAAGTTGAGAGTGCATACCCAATTAGACTCATTATCTTCACCACCACGGCTCACCGGAATGACAGGGTCTATTGTCGGAAGTAATTGCCAATAGGCAAAATGGCAGTCTGACATTTTCCAATGCTCATGAAATGGAAATTCAACTGGCATTTGGTTTGATAATAGGCGTAATACTGGAGGAAAAAACCATTTTTTGACCGGAATGGCGGTCAGTAAACCCATCTTTTAAAAAGACTTTTGTTTTTTGATAATTTGAGTACTATCTGCTATTCCTGAAAACAGGTGAAAATGGATACTCATTTTGAATTATCTCTTTTGCTTTGATGACTGATTTGTCCATAAGAGTTTCGCAGACCTTTTTGATTATTTCATGGTTTGAATTCATTTATTCCCCTAAACATCATTTCAAATATCATCTGGTTTGAATCTCAATGTTTGAGAACTTTTCAGTCCATCACAGTATACTCAAACACAAGCTGCCCCACAACAAAAAATACCAAGTCATACACAACAAGCAACCTGAGTTCCGAAGAAATACTACTAATTCCACCGTCTGCGAGTATCGTTCCTGTTGCCATGACAGCAGGAATTATCACAGGAATTATTAATGGCAACAAAAGCACCGGGAGCATTATTTCCCTTGCCCTTGTGCTTGCTGACAATGCTGAAAGCAGGGTTCCCACACTGACAAAGCCAAAAGTTCCCAGGAAGATTACAAGTGCAAGTCCGGGAATTCCACTGATGTTGTAGTTGAACAAAACTACGAAGATTGGTATTGTTAGCAATTCCACGATGAACATCAGGACAACGTTTGATATTGTTTTCCCGATGTAGATTGAACTTCTGTCAGTTGGAGATAGTTTCAATCCTTCAAGGCATCCATTCTCCATTTCACCTGCAAAGGAACGTGAAAGTCCAAGGGTGCCTGCAAAGGTGAAAGCCACCCAGAGAACACCAGGTGCAAGTTTTCCTACCAGTTCTGTCTGGCTTAGAACATCACCGAATGAGATGCTGAAAATAACTATGACAATAAGCGAAAAGATGAGCATGGAATTGAGCATCTGTTTTGTACGGAACTCCGACCTGAGGTCCTTTGCTGCAATGTAGAGGCTTTTCTTCATAATCTCACCACAGGCAGGTTAAACGTTACTTATACCCTCTGCATCCGTATCCTTTTCCACTATGGAAAGATACTGTCCCCTGAACTCTTCCACGCTTTCAATTTCAGTTTTTGGCTTATCAAAGCGAATCTCCCCCCTGTCCATTATGAGCATGCGGTCACAAAGTTCAAAAGCATGTTCAATGGTGTGGGTTATCATAATCCTTGTAACATCAGAATCTCCCGTATTCATGAGCACATGCTCAAAGTTAGCAGCAGCATGCTGGTCAAGTCCGGTATATGGTTCATCCATGAGCAAAATTTCCGGCTGATGCAGCAATGCTCTTGCAATTGAAAGCCTCTGTTTCATTCCTCTGGAGAATGAACCAACTCTTTCATCAGAACGCTGGAGAAGATTTACATTTTTAAGTATGGAATCTACCTTTTCACCGATGTTAATGCCCTCAATCCCATACATACGTGCGAAAAATACAAGATTCTCCTTTGCTGTCAACTCATCGTAAAGATAAGTCTCATGGGAAATGGCACCTATCATTCCCCTTATCTTTTCAGGGTGCTTTTTGACATCAATTCCATTTACAAGCACACTTCCTCTGGAAGAATTGATGATCGTGGACATAATCTTAAGAAGAGTTGTCTTTCCAGCCCCATTCGGACCGAATATAGCAACGAACTCACCTTTTCTGATATCAAGGTCAATATTGTTCAAGGCCTTCCTTCGCCCGAAGCTCTTTGAAAGACCGGTGATTGAGATGATACTGTCCATTGGAGCTATATTTACACTTTCGGTTTATATAAATTAGCGTTTTGTTAGTTCTGCAAAAAAGTGTGGGAACAAAGAACAGTACGATCACACGCCGCAGGCGGCACGGTCCATTTCCACTAATTGAAAACAATTGGATTTATTCGCTGATTAATAGTTGTTGGCTTCAAAGCTGCAATTAACAGGATTTCTACAGAACCATTTTTCAGTAGTAACTTACCTTTCAAAAGCAGGTCCGCCAACATCTGCATTGTTGCTGTAACCTACACTTTCCCAGTAACCTTTGTATGGTTCACCGGTAACTTCTATTCCAGTAATCCATTTTGCCCACTTGTAACCATATTTATCCTCAGCCACAAGTTGTAGAGGGAATCCCCTGTCTGCGGGCAAAGTGATATCATTGAGCTCATAAGCGAGCATGATGTCATTATCAACAAGATAATCCAGTTCAAGACTTGTGGAATAACCATCAGCAGAATAGAATATGACCGTTGTTGCATTGCTGTTGACACCTGTTTCGTTGAACAGCGTGTTCAAAGTTACACCGGTCCATTTTGCATCGAATCCCCAACCTTCTACACAGTCCATGCGTACAAATCTTGAAACTGAAGGATACGCGAGTAACTGGTCATAACTCAGGTTCACAGGGGTATCGACCATACCGTATATACTGAGCTCGTAAGTTTCCTGATCTATGTACTGTGTGCCTTTAATCCCGTTATTACGCTGTTCTGAAATGGGAGTCAGTTCCTTTCCTTCAAAAACACTAGCTTCACCAGAAGTGTTGACATTCTGCTGTGAATTATCAGAACATCCGCTGGCTGAAACAATAATTAACACCACTATACAATAAATTAAGAAACTATATTGTCTGATCCGGACCATAATCTGACCTCCGGTTTAGATGCAGTCAAGAAGTTCTATCCCCTTATCACTCAGGGAATATTTGTCCTCAGTTATATTGAGAAATTGCCCATTTATCAGGAACTCTGTGTGATACTTGAACACTTTCTCATCAAGCTCTGTATTTTCCAGAAGCTCATCCTTTGTGGCTCCGAACACACCGATAGCTTTGATGAGCTGACGCCTTACAGGGTGTGAAGCTGCCTTATTAGCGAGTTGATGCTCCGCTTTTACCCTTTCCCTCTCGGAAGGCTGTGCATCAGGCAAATCATCAAAATCATCATCCAGCATTTCCTACTCCTCCTAATTTCACTATGCAAGTATAATGTGAAAAGTGTTGTGCTGAGAATAGCTAACTATAGTAGACTGAAATATAAGAGTTAAAAGACAGAATCAAAAAATATATGTGAAAATTATTTATTGGAAAGAATTCAGGTGCTTGCTTTCATATTGTATTTATATTTAATAGAATATAAATGCTGGCGTGTTGAAAGCAAACAATTTGTTAATGCAAGAGGGTGCATTTTATCTGAGGGGATCGTTGGTGCCAGCATTTATATTAATGTGATCAAGCCACTGCTTTTTCTGCGGTGCAGACATGTTCCATCTCCATTGATCTATCCAGTGACTTTTTTGCGACGATTCCCGGGTCAGCAGGCAGGAATGTAAGACTTCCATCCTTGTATCTCATGGGAGATCCTATAGCCTTGTAGTATTCATTCTTAAGGCTCTGTATTGCCGCTACCACGGTTTCGTTATCATACTTCGAATTGCCAAGGTTTGCAAATGCTACACCAAGCAGCAGATTGTTTGCATGCAAGGCAAGGTGCAGTTGCCATGTGTCCTTGTCAACGAACTCATGAATTTTAATATCCATAACCAAATTACTTTCATTTTCCCTCAATGTCACAATCTCCTTGTAATTGATTGCAATTAACAGTACTCATGAACTCGTATATAAGTAGTTTGTAGGTATTTTTAGAAAGATGTACGTGAATAAAATTAGCATGTACTTAATACTGAACTTCATGTTCATAGATTTACTCAAACATGCCAGTTGGCATTGGTTTACTATACTGAACATCCCTTTTCACATAAATCTGATAGTTTTCACTATCAGTATCAAATACAAATATATATTCGGTTTTAAAATAAGCCCAGTACTGAGCAAATGGATTGCGGGCATCACTAAGAACTACTGTGACGTTGGAATCATAAGTGGAAACATTATACACCGGGTAATCTACTTCGCCAGGCAGACTGGACTCGTAAAGAACCTGCGCCCTTTGTATGTAAGATAACGAAGAATCCTCATCACATGTACATTTATCCACAAATTTTTCATTCTTTAAACCTGACCAGTAACTAGAGGTGAGTGTCTTGTATGTGGTGTTATTGAATTCATAGGCCGAGAGAAAGATTCCCGGTGAGACCGGATAGGAACCCTGGTAGCTGATATCATGACCTTCAGTCTCTTCGACATCTGATATTAAAACTGCTTTTGCCAGTGGATTGAAAGCACACCATATAACAAATATGACCAGTAATTTCCTGTAAAGTGACCTATGTTCCCCTTTTGAAATACCGGTAAGCCAGCTGCCATTGCCCTGAAGAAGTGAGCGGATATGACCATTTAGTTTTGAAGATGTATTTTTCTCATTAACATAACCGCCATTTTTTTTGTTTTCACGGACACGATCTGCCAGAATATAGAATATTGGTACAAAGGAAATAACTGTGATCAAAGGATCAAAGAAATCAATTGCACCTATTGTTGAAGCTTCTTTTATGAAAGGAAAGAAAGGTCTCATTTTCCAGCTTGTGACATAATCCAGGTATATGTGACTGAATATCGCAGCGCCCGAAACAATAGTAAGCATCTGGTCTTTCTCTCGATACCATATATAGAGTGTCACAAACAAAGCAAAAATGAGCGAATGCATGAACTCCCTGTGACCCATCATGTAATAGAGAGCGTTATACACCTGGTGACCAAGGTGCCCGTCTATTGCAAGAAACAGTGCATTCAAAATGAAATCCAGATCAGGTAGCATTGCCATGAAAGCAACTATCTTAATCTGTCTGCTATTAAATCCTGCAACTGATGCTATCAGTAACCCGATTCCCAGATGGGACAGAGTATTTACCATCCTGTCATCTTCACCCGATATAAAGATGGCACTGTTTCTTATTATATTTTTGCAGGATGCTGATAGTAGAATTACGGCTCAGTAGAATTCCTGCCATTAAAACATTAATGAAAGTTTGTAAACTGATTTATCGCAATTCATGAATAACTTGAGTGATCCCAAAGGGTACGGCGAAGCAGGCGTTTTTCCACAATAAGCTTGCAGATTGTTTTTGTGGACATGAAAAAGAGCAGTGTTTGTGTCACTCATAGAAACCGGAATTCTACAGAGCCAGAATTACGCAAAAATAAAACAAATATTTAAGATAATAAACTAATACCTCCCTAAAGTTTTCGCCACCAGCCTATGGAAACCATGAATACTTGCTCCACTTCCAAGATACATCATGGGACATCTCCCGGTTATAAGCTTAAGGTTCGGATGATATTCAAGATGATTGACATCACATGTATCTGTCTTCCAGTGAACCCAGAAATCAATGATCCCCTTTTCGGCCAGCTTTTCAATTTCCCTTGCAGGTTCGCGTTTTGTGATGCCTATCACTACATTTTTTACACAATCAGGAACCTCTGATATATCCTGAACTGAGCCTTCAGTGGGTTTGTCGGAGTAATCAAGTACTGTGACAGATCTTCCTCTTTTTTTGAGCTCATCAATTGTCCACTTGATGGCAGGCTTTGTACTATCTGTTATGACCAGGAAATTATCTCTTTCCCAGAATTTTTCCTGCCTTGTAACCATGCTATCCATCCCCTTTTTACTTCCTTTGGGAAGTTAAGATTTCATAGTATAAAAATTTTTTTAAAAAGCACTAAGGAGACACGTCAAAATGAATAAATAAGAAAAAGAAAAAAATTATGTTTGACGAATTTATTATTCGCCAATTAACACTTATTCTCTCTTGAATATGAATGCCAGTCCAATAATTGCAGCTATTGGGAGAGCAATTGTTGGAAATTCAGGAATTTCTTCTGTGTCTGGGACATCTGCTGTGACCTTGATGTCAAGGAAACTTGCTGATCCACGGTCCTTCCCCCTGATTGCAATAAGGTTTGTACCTTCCTGCAGAATGCTGTCATCTACTTCAAATACAAAACTACCCCAGCTTGGGCATCCATCGTGTGTCTGCATACCATTGGATACATCTACACCGTTAACGAAAACCTGGACGTCGTTGTCAATGGCGACAGAAATCTTCATGTCACTTGTGCCTGCTGGAAGATAGAACTCTTTTCTAACAGCAATATATGAGTTAACGGGCCATTCTGTCTTTACATACTGTTCATCAGTAAGGACACAGCCAGAATAAATTGATCCAAAACCTGCTGTAGCACCTGAAGTAAATCCAGAGTCATCAAAATCAGGATCTGCAAAGTTAGCAGCTTCATCTTTGTCAACAATTTTGAAAGTGTAACCAGAGTCTCCATAAGGAATAACAACTGTGTCGTCAGCAGCCATTGCTGTCATAGACAATGTTGCTGTAAGAAGAAATATACTTGCAATTGAGAGAGCAAAAACTCTCTTTACATTGAAATTCGTTTTTGTTTTCATACGTACCACCATGCGGATCAAATCCCTAAAGAATGTGACTGAACTTCATATCGCTTTATGTGCAATGTACAAAGTATCAGAAATCTCTTTTTGCTTTGATCCAAGCTTGTTGGCTTTTAAATGTCTGAGAAGTATATAACTGTTGTGATATTGTGCACCATTAAAATTTATATCGCATGAAATAATAAAAGAAGTAGAGGACGATATAATTTATAATATCACATAGCTCCAAGACAACAAAATCATACAGCCAGATATCTGCGAATAATCCATCAGAAATGGAATTGTTATTTTTTGTGCAGTTGTAGAAAATGGAAAAAAGTTAACTAAATATTTCATCCAGGTCTTTGAGACGAATTTCAACATTAAATTCTTTCAGTTTGTAGAACTTCTTAGCCCTATTATCATTATCCTCTAGCCTCAGATCACTTTCAACAAATCCGGCATTTTCCAGCCTCTTTAAGTGAAGCTGGATAACCTGACGTGACAGATCAAGATCCTTTGACAGATCATAAATGTATCTCTCTCTTTCTGAAAGCAGATACAAGAGCTTTAATCTGACCGGATGAGAAATGGCCTCTCCGATAGTTATTATTTGCTGAAGTGTTTTTGTCATCTGAGAACCTGCTTTATTTAGTTCTTAGGTCTGTGATGTTGAATTAGAGCATGAATAATCAATTTAAATTTCATCGAGTTTTTCTTTAATATCCTGAACCATTTTTTTGATGTCTTCAACGTCCTTTTCTACTCTGGCAAGGCGTTCATTGTTTTCTGAACCACCTGAACCGGACTTATTTAGAAGTGTGACTGTCACCAATACAACTAAAAAAATAATTAGTATGTTCAAAAGCAGACCCCATATTCCAAAACCATACATGCCAGTGCCCATCATATCATACATAATTTAGATTCACCCTTACAAATTATATTTTGATAAAAAGTATATGGAAAGAAAAGTATTATTACTTTTCGACCTTCTACACTTGCTTATTGGACAAAAAAATCCAATTATCAGTATCTGTAACCACAGCCACCATAGCTGCTTCCACGCATGCTACGTCCGCCCTGATAGTACTGGCCCTGATATGTGGAGTCTGCATAGAAATCATCTATGACATCACCGGAGTATGCATCGATGCGACCCTGCCTGACAGTATCACCATCTGTGTAGGTAAAGACCTACCATCTGCCCATCTGGTATACATCTGATTTTGATATTTCCTGTCCTGTTGCATCCTCTGCAATCTCAATGGCATCATCAATATTGTCTACTGCAATATCAGCTGTTGTTCCGTCAGTTGCATATGTTCCATAAACCGGGCAATCAGCATATCCATAACCGTTCATATATCCATTAGCATATCCGACACATTGTCCTGCCAGCCTATACATGTGTCCGAAGAAAGTGGTGTCGTCGGTCTCATCTGTTGCTGCGCTTGCCATTCCAAGCCCTGCAATTGCTGCAATGAGCATTCCTGCAAGGAGTATTGTTGTGGTTTTTCTCATTTCTTACACCTTCCTGCATTACAGGAATATATTATCCTGCATATGTAGCTTTGTCACTACATATGTATGGTTGATTAGTGTATATAGTTAAGGTGGAACTTCAGATTTAATCGATTTTTTCACAGTTCTTCAAAAATGAACATAGTTGTAGATGAAATCAAAATCAGGTCTGTATTTTAATAGAACTTCAATTTGAAATGTGACCAGAATTCATATATACAGAAACAGTAATAGAAAATTAAACATACAATCAATAAAATGAATGAATACGGGAATGAACTTTGATACAATGATTCCAGGTTCTTTTAATAAAACTTGAAGAAAAGATAACATGACTCTTAATGAAGAAGAAACTATAGAAGCTTACGCAGTCACAGATTCTAACATTGTCAGCAGAGTATCATCTTTTTGGGGAATACCAATAATAATAGTATTCGGATGGCTAAATATCAAATATGTAAGCGTTTTTTCAGTTGAATATAACAACCACAGGCTTGTTGTTCTATATTCAGGAATCTGCCCGGTTATAAAAAATGACAGACTTCGAATTACAGGTAAAATGGGTCATGGAGAGAAAATCGGAGTCAACGGCATGATAATGACGGCCTACAATATAGAAAATCTGGATACAGGAGATATATACGAAAAAATATGAACCTTATAGATAAATTAATGTGGAAAAAATCCTGCTTTAAATTTCAGAACAACTTTACCTTCTTCCCAATACCAAGTTCAACAGCCTTTGTATAAACCATATCAGCAGTCACAAGATCCTGCACTGCAAGCCCCGTTGAATCGAATATCGTAATATCTTCGTCTGACTGCCTTCCATGCTTAACACCTGCAACTACTTCACCTAATTCCGCATGAATACTAGCCTGTGAAAATTCACCTTTTGATAGTGGAACATTGATCTCTCCTGAATGTGAGGCTTGTACGATATCATCTACAATTACTTTTGCTCTTTTAAGCAATGATGATTCAAGTTCCTGCTTACCCATAGCATCGGCGCCGATGGCATTGATGTGTGTGCCTTCATGGACCCATTCTGATTTGACAATAGGTTCCCTTACAGGAGTCGTCGTCACAAGGACGTCGCAATCACATACCCCCTTAATGCTCTCCTTCCTCGTAAAGTCACAACCGATGACCTTTTCCATGTCCTTTTCAAAAGAGTCACAATGAGCAGCATTTCTGCAATTAATTTTTACTTCCTCAACACCCATAACTTCTGAAAGTGCAAGCAACTGGGTGCGTGCCTGGCCTCCTGTGCCAACTATACCTACTACATGCGAATTTTTGCGGGCAAGGTATTTTGCAGCAACTCCGCCTGCAGCACCTGTTCTCATATCAGTTACATGCGTGCCATCCATAATCGCAAGAGGAGCACCGGTTTCTGTGGAATTGAGAACTATCACGGCCATCACAGTTGGAAGACCTTGTTCCCGGTTATCCGGATGTACATTGACAATTTTGACACCTGCAATATCCTTTTCTTCCATAAACGATGGCATTGTGCGCAGGTCACCATTGTGCTTATCAAAATAGAGATAAGATTTTGGAGGCATCTGCACTTTTTTAAGGCCATGCTCCCTGAAACCATTCTCCACAGCAGAGAGGGTAAGAGGCATATCGATTACACTTCTGACATCAGACTGGTCAAGCCACAGGACATCCATTTCCACAACACTCCTTCTATTAAAAATATATGAAACATGTTGCTATGATAGAATAAAACCCTGTTCATCCCTTTTTAATGAAAATATATTATATATTATAAGAAATCTAATATAATATGTGATGGGACAGAATCAAATGGACATGTCAGGAAAAGACATCTCTGAACTTATAGACACCGGAGATAAACTGCTGGAATTGCTGGAAGAAATGTCTGCAAGCAATGAGCACGAATACCGGAAAAACCGTAATATCTTCATTTCTGAATACGGTAAATGGTACACAAAATGTCTGCCACTCATTAGAAGTATGGTACCCGATAAGGCCACCAGATTTGAAAGCCTGTATCATACCAACAAACGCTCAGGCATGAATGAATACACATACACTGTGCAGGATTACATCCATGGAATATATTTTAAGGATAAGCCTAAAAGTTATACGGATACCATTATCTCAAAAAGGATTAAAGAACAGAAAGCTATCCTGCAGGCATCTGTGGCAAGAGCTAGTGATTTCTCATTTGAGATGGAGAGCTTTGTTAAAATAAATCCGCTAAACGGACTTGATTCAGCAGCAATTACAAAACAGAATAAGTTAATAGATATCGATTTTTTTGATGATCATTATAATTCCATCCGTGCAGAAATCAACACCTGCTTCAAACATAATTTTTACATGGCAAGCCTCTTGATCTCAAAAAAACTCATACAAAGCCTCCTGGTAGACCTTATCAGAAGTAACTTCCCTCTGGCAAGCGAAGGTCATCGATCACTTTACTATGATTACCTGAACAAAAGTTTCAGAGAAACAGGAGAACTCCTTAAATCAATCTCTCAAAAAAAGAATGAATTTGATGTTAATCCGGAAGCAATAGACTACATGGTAAAACTTGTCAGTTCTATGGAACCTGAATTAAAACCGGAATCTCATAGTTTAGGAGCACTTCCAAAAAAGAAAGATATTGAAGAACTGAGAATTGAGGAAGCAATGGAGCTTATAGTCGAAATTATCAATTTCATCAAAAAATGAAAGATAATTAACCTTAATCCCGCAATTGCAATGACAATAAACATGCCGTCAGACGAGGATCTTGAGAGAGAGAACCGTGATCTTAGAAAACGTGTTGAAGAGCTGGAGCTATCTTGTAAATCATTCAAAAAAGAAAGAGATGAGGAATTTAACAGTAAAAATATCCTGGTTGAATGTCTGCTAAAACATATGCCGGAACTTGTTTACTGGAAGGATAAACATGGAAAATTCCTCCTGTGCAATTCTGGATATGCAAAATCTTTTGGAATGACCGTTGAAGAAATCATAGGTAAAACTGACTATGACATCAGCAGCAAAAAGAAAGCTGATGCTTTCAGAAGAAGTGATGAAAAAATTGCCAGGGAAAAAAACCCTGTCACAAATGAAGAATGGGTAACCTCTCCTGACGGAACGAAAAAAATATTTGAAACTTATAAAGCACCGCTATACACTGATAAAGATGAATTCATAGGTATTATGGGGATAAAACGGGATATTACCAAACAATATGCTAAAGAAAAGGAACTTACCGGAGCACATCAGCAGCTTCTCTCTGTTATGGAAGCTTTTGATGAATCTGCTTATGTAGCCAATCCTGTGACCTATGAACTCCTTTTTGCAAACCGGGCAATCAAAAAAAGCATTGGGGAAGATATTGTTGGTAATAAATGTTATAAAGCCCTTCAGGGACTGGATTCACCCTGCCCATTCTGTACAAACCATTTGATATTCGGGGAGAATATTGGAAAAACCCATATCTGGGAAACACAGAATATCAAAAATAAACGCTGGTATCGCTGCATTGACAAAGCTATAGAATGGCCTGACGGGAACATGGTCAGACTAGAAGTAGCTGTTGACGTACATAAGGAAAAAATGGCACAAAAGGCTTTGCAGGAAAGTGAAGAAAAATACAGGACATATGTAAAAGCGTCACCAAATCCTATTTTTATTTTTGACTTTCAGGGAAATTGTATAGATGTAAATCCCGCAGCCTGTAAAATTACAGACTATTCCAGAAGAGAACTACTTAATATGCATCTTTATGAGCTGTTTCCCGAAGAGGAAAGAATCCATCATAAAGATAATTTCAAAGAACTGCAACTCAATGGAAAATTCTCCGGTGAGTTTGCAGCGGTGAATAAAAAAGGATATAAATTCTATATTTCAATTGAAGCACTGGAACTACCTGAAAATCGTTTCCTTTCAATATGTACGGATGTAACTGAAAGAAAAAAAGCGGAAGAAGAATTACTTCAGGCAAAGATAACTGCAGAGAATGCAAATCGTACCAAAAGTGAGTTCCTCGCCAATATGAGCCATGAACTGCGGACACCTCTTAATTCTGTTATTGGATTTGCAGACGTGCTGGCGAGCCGGGCGGCAGGGGAGATTAACGATAAACAGGCAGGATATGTCAAAAACATATCCCATAGCGGGAAACATCTGCTTAATATCATAAATGAGATACTTGATATTTCAAAAATAGAATCCGGCAAAATGAAGCTGTATAAGGAAAATGTTTCAGTGATGGAAATTTATGCAGAGATTATTTCCACCATGCAGCATACTGCAACTAAGAAAGAGATTGAACTTATTATTGACCCGTGGCCTGAAAATGAATATGTCTATGCGGACAAGGCAAAACTTAAGCAGGTTCTCTATAACCTGGTAAGTAATGCAATCAAATTTACCAGTGCATGCGGCTCTGTAACCATCGGAACAAAAAATGATGGTGAATTCACCCATATATCCGTAAAGGATAATGGGATCGGAATTTCACAGGAAGGAGTCAAAAAATTATTCAAACCTTTTACACAGCTTGAATCCTTTAAATCGAGAAGTCATGAAGGCACGGGACTGGGACTTGCACTTTCCAGAGAGCTTGTAGAACTGCACGGAGGAAAGATCCAGGTTGAAAGTAAACCAGATGAAGGAAGCACTTTTACTTTCACTATACCAAAAAAGGAAGGACATCTAACTAATAAGTGAAATTACCGAAGCCATATGGTAGAAGAAAAAACAAAATATTGAATGGACAAAATGCCATAAAGAAGTTATAAACATGTTTTTTGATTTGTTACATTTTAGTTATGTTCTTTGAATTTTTGGTTCGGATCAATTGAATAAAAATCTCAATGAAAGTATCAATAGAAATATCAGCTTCACACAAATAAATGATTTTTTATTACCTTCAGACTAACAATGAATATAAAATCGACACGTTAATATATAATAAGTTTCAATAAATATTATTGCAGTTACTGGTTGAGTACAGACAACATAAATTAAACGTCAAGTTAATTTGTGAAAAATACCGGTAACCAATGGTATTATTGGCCGCACCCCACTCCCCAACCCACACTAAGCGTTTTTTACAGATGGCCAATAATACCTTATTTTCATAATTTCTTCGTATAGAACTATGTTTCATACCATATTAAATAAAATGACCAACAAAATACATTATTGCTAATTGTTAAAATTAGTGTGGGAGTAGAAACAAAAGGTGTCGTGGTGTGTTCACTCGACACCAATTCATCTAATTTTTTTTAGGTTTGTTGAATTATTTCAAAATTAAAGATTGCACATGGAATCTAAAACATTGGAACCAGAGCAGGTGCTGGAATTCAAAGCTGCTCATCCTTTCATGTTTTTCATTGAAGATAAGCAGACAGGATGCATACTCTTCATGGGAAAAGTTGAGAATCACGAGTATTGAGGAAAAGCGGATGACTTTTCGGCTGGTGCTTACCTGCACCATGCCTGCCCATAGGTAGATGTTTTTTCTTTTAACTTCAAACAGATTCGTAGTTTTAGTAAGAGTTTTATCTGTTCAGATTCATTAGAGTTATGGGGTGTGAGGAGTCTATGAGAAATAACAATACATTTATAGGAATAATCGTACTGATCACAATTGTACTGGTCACTGTTGCCACATTTTCATTGGGATGTGCCGAACCGCCAGTCATTCCGGACAACGAATCAATACCAATGGAAGATAACGACAGTGCGTATGTTTACGGCGATGCAAGCGTGGAAAGCATACAAATAATGACCCTTGAATCGTTCCCTGTCCAGATACATGTAACCGCAACAGGATATCTTCCTGATGGGTGTACATCCATTGACGAAAAAACAGTCTCATTTGACGATGAAGAAAACAGTTTCACCGTTCATATTACAACCATAAGACCTGCAGATGAAATGTGTACCGAAGCACTGGTGCCATTTGATGAAAATATTGTCCTTGATGTTTACGGCCTTGACAAAGGAAGCTATACAGTGAATGTAAATGGCATTACTGATGAATTCGAACTTCAGGTAGATAATATTCCACAGGAGTGAGTATCTTTACTCATTCTTTTTTTGGTTTAAATTTTCCACTTTCCTTATACATGCCAGAAGATCCTGTTTGTTGAATATTCCTTTCTGCATCACAGAAGACACATTCTTATCGAGTTCTTCCTTCTCATGGATCTCCAAATCTTTTGCAGTACAGACTATTATGGGAATATCAATAGTTTCAGGGTGTTTCTTCAACTCCTTGATAACATCAAAGCCGTCTATTTTCGGCATCATCAGATCAAGGATCATAACATCCGGGGTAGACGCCAGCGCCTTTTCGATACCTTCCTTACCGCTTGAAGCTGTAATCACATTATATTCCTCCGTTGGAAGCATAGAATCCATAAGTTCAAGCACGGGAAGTTCATCGTCTATCACAAGCACATTTACCTTTTCAGAATAAATGCTTCCCTTCAGCCTTTCAAGCGATGATAGAAGTCCTTCTTTGTCTATGGGTTTTACAAAATAGTCAAATGCTCCCCATATGACACCCAGATCCTTTTCATCCACAATGGAAATTATCACAACAGGAATATCTTCTGTTCCTTTTTCCATTTTTAGCTGCTTAAGAACATCCCATCCATCCATTCCAGGCATCATAATGTCAAGGGTGATCACAAACGGATGAAGGTCCTTTGCAAGCTCCAGGGCCTTTTTCCCATTTTCGGCAAACCTGACATCGTAGCCTGCATCTTTAAGAGTAAATGAGAGGATTTCCTGTGATTTGTCATCATCCTCTACCACCAGTACAAGAAGATGGTCATCTGCATCTTCGATACCTTTGTTCTCCGGCATCACCTGAAATTCAGAACCCGCTACTGTTACATCTTCAGTACCTTCATCTTCAGACTCCGGCACATTGACCGCTAAACTTTGGTCAAAATCAACAGGTATTTCGAAAATGAAAGATGAACCCGAGCCAATTTCACTTTCCACCCATATTGTTCCATTATGCAGCTCCACGAAGTCCTTTACAAGAACCAGGCCAAGACCTGTACCCTCATAAGTCCTGTTACTTGAAGAGTCAATCTGTGTGAATGCCTTAAAGAGCTTTTTCTGATTCTCTTCCGAAATACCTATTCCGGTATCTTTAATTGCCACATGGACACAGTCTCCCTGCAAACTGACAGAAATTGTAACAGAACCTTTGTTGTCTGTGAACTTAATAGCATTACTCAACAGGTTGTAGATTATTTGCTTGAATTTGCCCTTATCCGCATTTATGATTATTTTTTCGGGAACCATATCAATGAAAAGCCTGATATCCTTTTTCCTGATCAGGGGAGAAATTATGGATTTGATCTCATCAAGAGATTCACCAATCTCAAATTTGTCCGGATGCAATACCATTTTGCCCGCCTCTATCTTGGAAAGATCAAGAATATCGTTGATAAGGCCCAGCAAATGTCTTCCGCTCTTGGAGACATTAGTGATATATCTTTTTTGCCTCTCGTTGAGGGGACCAAATGTTTCCTCTGCCAGTATATCCGCAAAACCGATGACCGAATTAAGAGGTGTACGCAATTCATGGCTCATATTGGCAAGGAACTCACTTTTGGTTCGGCTTGCTTCCTCAGCTGCTTTTTTTGCAGCTACCATGACTGCTTCGGTTTCTTTTCTTTCGGAAATATCCACAAGTACACCTGCAATATGAAGTGGTTCACCATCCTTGGAATACTCCACAACTTTCCCTTTGTTTGACACCCACCTGTATTTGCCATCCTTTCCACGTATGCGGAACTCACATTCGACAAAATTGTTCATTTTTTTCACAACATTGTTTACTGCTGATACAGCGTATCCCAGATCCTCCGGGTGGATATGCTGTTTCATCCATTCAAATTTCCGACCTATCTCCTCTTCACCATAGCCCATTATTTCTGCATATCTCTTGTTAAATATAAGATAATCATCCCGAAGATTCACATCCCAGGTGCCTTCATTGCTGCCTTCAAGAACTCTTTTAAGATGCTGTTCACTTTCACGGAGAGATTTTTCTATCTTTCTCCTCTTAAGAACCATTGCCATAAGTGTTGAAAACATTTGCAACGTATCAAAATCATCGGAATTCCATTCACGTGTTCCTTCAACCTCATCAAGACCCACAAAACCGACAAGATTACCTTCAGTAAATATAGGGAGAACAAGGATTGATTTGATATCCTGCATCTCAAGTATTTCTTTTTCAGCGGAAGCTTGCGGAGGTAACGATGAAATATTAGGAATATTTATTATTTCATTATTCCCCAGCTTAGACATCCACCATGGGAACATATCAGCAGGCAAGTCCTGTAATTCATCCTTCTGGGCCTCTATACCTTCAGAACACCACTCATGCGAGTTACTCAATGATGCGCCATCCTCACTGATTTCAAAAAGATAACATCGGCTTGCTCCACAGAGAGTGCCGACCTCCATCAGGGACCTGTCTATTGCTACACCAATATCTTCTGGATATGCAAACATTGAAGAAACAGTAAGCATTGTCTTTTCAATGGAATATTTTCTTTTCAGTAGCTTTTCCGTTACATTCTTGGAAAATATCTCATTTTCAAGCTTGGAATTCAGATTATTAACGTAAAACACACTTGCAGCTGCAATGATAAGTAAAAAGAATATACCTAAAAGGAAATACTTCATCTCTTTAAGAATATTCACTGGATCCATTTGTTCCTGGAACGGACCTTCTTTTATTTCCCTCAGGCATTCAAGAACAGGATTATAATCCTGTGGTACTGTCCAGCCTGCCACATCATTAATACTGCTGGTGTCTGTCATACCGGATGGCATTTTAAGCAGAAAAACAGAAATCCTTTCAGAAATGTTCTTGGAAGTACCGGGAGCCTTTGCAAATACCCATCCCGGATATATTCTTGTACTCACTAAAAAAGGATAATTATCGTATTTCTGAGAATGGACTACTTTAAAATCGCTTATGTCGATTTTACCTTCCATGTGCATTTTTTCAAGTGTACCGGAAGGAATAATTCCAACATCAAAATCGCCATCTCCTACAGAATATACTATAGTTTCAGGATTACTGTCAAACGCAAGGGAAGAAAAATCAGATTCCGGATCAATACGATGTTCCACATATTCCCTTTTTGCCATCCACCAGCCTTTATTTGAAGGAGTATCCATTACAAGGAAAGAAAGACCGGTGGTATCAGCCAGATTATCAATATCTTTTCTGTCGCTTTCGGTAAGTAATAATGATCCGACAAAATATGTAGATCTATACTGAGAATAATCAGGTGAAAGATAGGCAACTGTTTCCATAGTTGCAATATTGCTAATCCCATTTGATTCTTCAAGTATTACAAACATTGCAGGATCCGCTATTACAAAATCAATGGTGCCTGAGGAAAGACCCTTTTGAATAGAAACCAGATCCATTGGAACCATTTCAAATGTGAACTCCGGCATCTGTAGCGACAGGTAATTACCAGTGTCGTTTAACCTTTCAAAGGATGCTTCCTGAGTACCCCCTGCCAGAACCCCAATGACAAGTGTATCGTCGCTCAAACTTTCAGCACCAATACTACTGGAGAGAATAACTAGTGCCAGTAACGAAAATAAAAATAGCTTTCTTACATTTACCTTCATTTGCTCACCCCATATGAACTGTGAGATGATTCATTTTCCGGATTTGCATCGAGCTTTCCAAGTATTTCCAGCAGATCATCTTTTGAAAATTCACCTTTCTGGAGCACGGTTAAAACATTGTCATTGAGGTAGTCCAGCTCATCAGCCTGCATATCCTTGGCGGTGCACACGATCACCGGCATTTTTATTGTTCTGGGATCAGATTTCAAGGTAGAGATTACCTGGAAACCACTAACTTTTGGCATCATAAGATCTACGATCAAAACATCTGGAAGAGTCTCGAAAGCCTTTTCGATTCCCTCCTGTCCACCTCTGGCAGTAATAACATCATAACCGAAAGAACCGATCACTTCTGAAATCATTTCAACGACCATCGGATCGTCATCTATTACCAGTACCGTAAATGAGGTTTTTCCTGACTTTTTCACAAGATTAGAAAGAGAATTCAGCAGGCGATCCGAATCAACTGGTTTTGTCAGATGGTCCGCAACACCTACAACCATACCTATATCCTCTTCACCAAGTGCTGACAACACCAGTACCGGAATCGAAGATGTGCAGTCATCCATTTTCAGGTTCTCCAGTATTTCGGTACCATCCATTCCCGGAAGATTCAGATCAAGAGTAATGGCAAACGGATGAATATCTTTGGCAATTTCAAGCGCTTCTGCACCATCTTCTGCAAGAATAACACGGAAGCCCGCTTTGTTTAACATGAAGCTCAGAAGTTCCCTTGAATTCGGATCATCTTCCACCACAAGGATCAGGGGTTCCGAACCATCAGAGCCTTCCGGTCCTAGAATGACCAGATCATCTGCCGAGCTTAGTGCAGGAGTACTGATATTATCTTCAGTCACATCTGTTTCGGGTATCCTGGCATTGAGATCCGTACCTGTGAGATTCAGGGGTACCCTGATGTAGAATGTGGAACCTTTTTCGTATTCACTCTCAACACCAATGTCACCCCCGTGTAATTCCAGAAGGTTCTTCACAAGAGCAAGACCAAGACCTGTCCCTTCATATTTGCGGTTACTGGCAGAGTCAAGCTGTACGAATGCCCTGAAAAGTTTCCCCTGATCTTCTCTGGATATACCTATACCATTATCACAAACATTTACCAGAAGCATCTGGTCTTCCATTGAAGCATCAACATGAACTCCCCCATTCTCGGGAGTGAACTTAATAGCATTGCCAATGAGATTATACAATATCTGTTTCAGCTTACCCCTGTCTGCATTTATGAAAATGCTTCTGGGTTTCATATAAAACTCCAGCAGAATACTTTTCTTTGCTGCAAGGGGTTTCATCATGAGATGGATATCAGACAGGAGATCGGAGAAATCAAATATCTCGTAGAACAGTTCCATTTTTCCGGCTTCTATCTTTGAAATATCCAGAATATCATTTATGAGAGTAAGAAGGTGCTTTCCACTGTGGGAGATATTTTCCATAAACTTGTTTTGCTTTTCATTAAGCTGACCAAAACTTCCGTCCAGCAGCAGATCTGAAAAACCTATTACCGAATTTAGGGGCGTACGGAGTTCATGACTCATTGTGGCAAGGAACTCACTCTTTGTCCTGTTGGCTGTCTCTGCATGTATCTTTGCGTCCAGAAGTGCTCTTTCAGTACTTTTAATCTTGGTAATATCAATAAAACTCTCAATGAAAAGCTTACGCCCTCCCAGATTCACTATTTCCACAGATTTGAGAATCGGTATTCTGGTACCATCGGAACGTATAATAACACGCTCAGACCTATCCAGTGACTGCTTAAGACCATTTATCGGACATCTGCCCATTTCAGCCGGACAAATGAACTTGTGGCAAACATTACCTATAGCATTTTCTTTCTTGTGTCCTACCATTTCCAGGGCAGTTGTATTGATATCAACTATCTCATGCGTGTTGACATCAACAACTACCACACCACAATTAATGTTGTCTATAATAAGACTCATTCTCTCCTGGTTTTCATGTTCCAGTCTTTCTATTTCTTTTCTTTCTGTGATGTCGCGGATAATTAACTGGATTGTTGAATCTGCTTTATCTATAAGAGTGACACTTACTTCAGCATCTATCAGGCTCCCGTCCGTCTTTTTAATCTGGATCTCATCTTCACTGAAGTTGTTCTTGATCGCATCACTCATAACTGAATGTAAAAGTTCCTGTTTAGCCTCAGTTACAAGATCGTTTATTTCTATGCCAACAATAGCCTGTTCCGATGCATATGCAAACATGCGTGCTTTGTCATTAAGATCCTGTATAATCCCATCTTTCACAATGAAAATTGCATCATTGGATCGCTGGAAAAGTGACCTGTACCTGCGTTCCTTTTCACGGAGAAGATCTTCGGATGACTTGCTTTCAGTAATATCCTTGAAACTCAGAATTCGTCCGACTATTATGTCTTTCTGGAACAGGGGAAATGTCGAAATCTCAAAGTAAGTACCATCTGTAAATTGTGCCACCACAACATTACTTGCTGCTGTCATGTGATATTTGTGCAGCATGGAAATAAGATAATCGTAGTTGACAATTCTGTCCCTGAGGTGTTCAATTATCTTATAAGCGTTCTGCTCCACAAGAATATGTTCGGGGATATTCCATTGACAAATGAATTTTGACTGGTACTTGGTCATCCTGTAATCTTTATCGATTACAACCACACCTTCTGAAACAGAGTCTATAATGGAGGAAAGAAGATTTTCCCTTACACTGAGGGTCTCTGCGAGATGGTTTATACTTGAACTCAGGGAAGAAATCTCATCATTGCCTGAAACTTCTATTTTTTCATATGATGAAAAATCAGCCTCTGCTACGTCTACATTTTTCTTCAGGGCAGATAATCTGGAAAGTATGCTGTTATCGAGAAATACTATTCCTGCAGCCCCGTATAAGATCCCTGCAAAAATGACCACATAGAGGAAATATCCGAATGTGGCTTTTGCCTTCTGGTATATTGTACGGGGACTGGAAATTTTAAGAAGGATAACCGGTTCTCCGTAGATATCGTTGAGAACAGCATATCCCACCACAGTATTTTTGCTGATAGTCTCAATGTGAGTCATTTCAGGATTATTGACTGACATGGAAGCTATATTAAAGATATCTTCATCTACACCGGAACCCTGGAGGAGGTAATAATCCAATGGAGTTTGATGCAAATCCATGAAGAAATCGGCTGTTTCGGGAGTAAAATAATAACCGGTTATAAGCGTACCTTCTGAACTGGAATTGCTCATAGAATTCCCTGTCGGGCATGATGCGAATAGAAGTGGGCCTTCAGGCAGCATTACGATGCCGGACGGGGCATAGTTATTAATCGCCGATGGCAACAACGGATTTTCTTCAGACAAAATCAAAAGCAGTCCTTCGGAAAATGTAACTTCGCTGTCCAGTTCAGGATTGTATGCTTTCTTATAAACAATGTCATTGGAATCGTTCAGAAATATAATTACGTTCAAATCTAATGATTTCATATCTTCATTTGTCAGATTTGATTCGAGGTAATACGAATCATTGCCGGATATGAATCCACCCGTATCTAAACCGAAAGCCACTCTCCGGGTTAGTAATTCAAGACTGGAACTTGCATAATGAAAGTGATCAATAGTTTTATTCATATCATCTATGACAGCCTGACGTTCAAGATCATCAAAACTCTGGAAAATGATGGAACCTGCACTGATATACAGGGTTAGAACCAGTAAGAAAAGAGTCAAACCAAAAACTATCAGTGTCTTTGAGCGTAATCTCATGGCCCACCTCAAAACTTTTACGCAGAAAGAGGATCAGTTTGAAGCTTCAAGGTGATATTGGATTTTTTCCTTAAAACTATGGATATCTATTGGCTTGGAAATATAATCAATACACCCGGCAGCGATGAACCGTTCATCGTCCCCGCGCATGGAATGAGCTGTCAGGGCAATTACAGGAATATCTTTTGTACTTCCATCTTCCTTTAAATGTGAAAGAACTTCAAGTCCGTCCATTTTAGGTAACTGGATATCCAGAAGAATCAGATCAAACTCTTTCTCTTTTACCTTTTCCAGAGCTATAAATCCATCCTCTGCAGGAGTTACCTGATAACCATAGGACTCCAGCAGATCCACAGTGAGTTCCATATTTACAGGATTGTCCTCAATTACAAGTATGTTGCACATTTTTTCCCTCAAGATATTGAATCCCGTTTACTTTTAATCTTAAAACATCAGCAATATTCATAAGGATTATTGAAATGTATTTATGATACAGACACGGGCGATAAATATAATTAACAAATGATAATATTATGTAGTTGGTTACTCTATAAAAGTATATCGCACGCTAATATTCACAGTTGACGTTTTCAAAAAGTAAGTGATCTTGTTATAGAAATTTGCAGAAACCAGTCCGAAGAAATTGATCAACAACTGAATTCATATATATCATACAGCTATTTTATCGGATAGGATTCCAAAAAGAGGCAATACTGAATGGAAGACAAAATAATGGATATACATCGGTCACCTTTCAGAATGGTACTGGCAATAACCGGCGGGGGAACTGAGGCTATCGGGGAACTTTTACGCCATGGCGGAGGATCAGATACCCTTCTTGAAGCTATAATTCCATATTGCAATGAATCATTGCACGATCTGATAGGAAAGGAACCTGATAGATATGCATCTGCTGAAACAGCAAAGAATATGGCAATGTCAGCCTATAAACGTGCATTGTTCCTGGATACAGGATTCCATAAAGATGCTTTAAGTTTAATTGGAATCGGAGTTACATGTAAACTTGTAAAGCAGGGACCTGAGCGTGAGGGAAGACAACATGAAGTTTATTTTGCAAGCCAGTCATATGACAGAAGCACTGTTTCAGGTATTTCCTTGAAGATGAAAGGATGCAGGGAGGAACAGGAAAGAATTGTTGCGAATTATATTCTGGAAAGAATCGCATCCCTGTGTAATCCGAAAAAATATGCAGGCCATAATATCCGGGAAAATAATACCGGTGAGAAGACACTTATTCTTGAAAATGAAGCTGAAGCGGACCATGTGGTTTCTGAACTTCTGCTAAAAACTCTGGAAAGCATTAATTCTGGGAAAAATACCACCCCCGTGAAAGCCAGCCTGGGACCCAGTTCCGGCAAACCGGGCATTATTATATCAGGTTCTTTCAATCCATGCCACAAGAACCATATTGAAATGGCGATGATCGCTTCGGAAAAATATGGTATGCCAGTTGACTTTGAAATCTCCCTGGCCAATGTTGATAAGCCCCCGATAGATTACATTTCCCTGGAGGAAAGACTTGAATCACTCAGGTTCTGTATGCAGGAAATGAAAAAAGGTTCGGCAGGAAACATTTATCTTAGTAACTCTCCGCTTTTTGCAGATAAGGCTGTACTATTTCCGGGTTCAGTGTTCCTGATAGGTACAGATACTCTTAACCGGCTCTTTAACATCGATTATTACAGGAAAAGCGAAGATATGCAGAGCCTTATAGAACACTTCAAAAGTCACAATACCAGATTTCTGGTTTTCAGGAGAAATGATGCAGATATATGCAGCGGGATAGATATCCCGGAGATTTGTGAGATCGTCCCCTGTGATTGTTACGCGGACGATGGCACTTCTTCCACAAAGATCAGGAATGAGAGACTATGCAAGTTCAGATGATCCTGCAGGTATCGTATAGTGAAGGATAGCCCTTCTTATCATTTGTTCTTATAATATCGCCGTTTACTGCATTTACAAATTTGCGAACAATATCTTTTGCCTTTGCCACACATTCAGCATCCATGTCATCCCATTTACCGGATGATACGTTGTCAAGTATTTTCTTCAATACCGAAAGTTCATCCTTTGTGACCCATGTTTCACTATTTACACAACATTTGCCTTCCTTTCCTGTATCCCTTAACAAACAGAGCATGTCATCAAGCCGGGAGCTTGTAAGTTCATGACTGAACCTATGTTCGGATGGAATGACATTATCTCTCTGGTAATGGACTTCCGCCAGGAAAAGGAAACGGTCACATTCGTAGAACCAGTCCCTTAAGTCATATAATAAATTCATATACCCACACTATAAATAAATAGAATTCTATGATATAAAAGACTATGGCATGAAAATGTACCAGACAAATCAGGAAGTATCCGGCAAACATGTTCTGACAGTTACAAACCGGATAGCACAAAATAAAACTCTATGACTACAACTATACTTTCTGTTGTATATTTCAAATTTGAAATATCAAACACGTTGCAAACACAGGTGCCAAACATGTTTTGACAGGAAAGTACGCAAGATTATGCATAAAGAGCATACATAATAAATATCATAAATAATAAGGCATACACACGTATTAATTTGTACGCACCAAAATGAATTCATGACGATTGGTACGAAATACCATAAATAGTAAGAAAATAGCTGAAACTAAAGTAATATCAGCCATACATGTATGAAAAAGAAAAAATCAGTAGCTATTGCGGTTTTGACCCTGTTCCATGGACATTTTCAACACTTCCGGTTCACGGGAGCCAAGCATGAGACGCTTTCCATTTCTAAATTCAAGCATCAAACCCTTGTTGCCGCTTATATTGTACGCTTTGCCTTTGCGACCATACCTGATACCCCAACCGCCATAATCCCTCAATGGACGATAGCGTATAACCTCAGCAGAAATTATGTCGTTGAACGGATAATGTTTGAATGACAGGTGAATCGGGAAGAACTTCACATAAAGACCACTGTTGCGCACAACAACCACAAGACGAATGGACAACATGAATAGTGGGAAAATTATTCCAAAACCTATCAGAATTCCTATCATCCCTTCATCTGATGCAGGGTTGCTGCCAAAAGGATGACCATATACAAGCTGTTCTATAGCTCCATACCATGTTATTCCCGTAGTCAAAAGCAACAGGGCTAATAACCATATTTGCCTGAATTTCTGGACTTCTCGGAAAATGATAGAGTCCCCTGAATCATCGTAAGTCATCAACAAAAATAGGAACTGAAAATATATAATCATTGTTAATATTCTGGCTATGAGGGACAAATGATGTATTCAATCGTGTACACAACAACTTCCAGTAAAGATGAAGCGCGAAAGATTGCCGCAAAACTTGTAGAGAAAAAACTTGCAGCATGCGTCAACATACATGCTATTGATTCTTTGTATTCATGGGAAGGCAATATCGAGGAAGATGAGGAATTCGCACTTTCGATCAAGACAATAACATCAAAAGTACAGGAAATAACCGAAAATACCAGGAAAATGCATAGTTATGAACTTCCTGCAATCATATCATGGGAAATAAGCGGAGAATCCGATTACCTGAAATGGATAGCTGATAGTGTGAAATAAAGACTATGTAGAAATCCTGTTAATATAAGTAGCACCAAGTTTGCTCTGTTTCAGTTTCACAAAACAATCTGCAATCTAAAAACAAAGTAACCATCCGCCGAAGGCGGCACACTCCAATGCTGATGCACAGAAGATAGCTCCAAACACTATTACAGTTATGCTGAGAATTCCACAGAAGTCATGCAAAGAAAATATTCGGAGTGTTATGCAGATTATTTTGTTTCTTCTTGTTGAAAAGCGTCGGCTTCGCCGGACCCTTCGGGCTCATCCAGGTTATTCATGACTTGCAACTAATCAATATACAAACTTTCAGAATGTTTCAATTGCAGGAATCCTACAGAGCTAAACGAATAAAAATTCAAAATTCAAGAAAATGAATCAATGCAGAATGCCTGCATTAATTCAATACATTAAACTCATTTCATTCCGTTTTCTGATGAATGATTGTCCTGACAGGGAAAGGAATATCGATACCTTCTTTCTCAAATTCAGCATTGATCTTCGTATTAACCTCATTTATCACAGTGAATTTTTCACCCGGATGGGTTACCCACATGATCAGGGCAAAGTCCAGGCTGAAATCACCGTGGTTATCAAACCTGACGTAAGGTGCCGGGTCGTCCAGTACGAACTTTACATTCCTTGCGATATCTGTCAGGATGCTTCTAACTTTCTCCACATCTGAACCATAAGCAACACCAATGGTTACCTTGACCATCATTGTTTCTTCAGGAGAAGTGTAATTGGTAACCTTACTGTTGGCTATTATGCTGTTTGGAATTACTATCATGTTGTTATAGAGATTCTTGATCCTGGTACTGCGAAGACCAACTTCCTGAACGATGCCTATCTCACCGTCATCGATCTCAATCCTGTCCCCGGGTTTGAAAGGCTGGTCGAAGTAAATTGAGATGCCTCCGAAAAACTGGGAGATCGTGTCCTGAGCAGCAAAGGCAACAGCCAGACCCACGATACCTGCTGATGCGAAAAGTGGAAGGATATCCGCATCCCACACACCTTTGAGTATTGCAAGGATACCGAAGAAGACAATGAGAACATCAAGTATGTTCTTGAATAGAGGCAGAAGTTCATCGTCCATTTTTGTATCGGTTTTCCTGACAAGGTGAGAGAACACATGCTTGAATAGGATCTTATCTATCCTCAGGAGTGCAAGTATCCATAAGACACCCAGACCTGTAAGAAGAAGACCCATAATGATCTCTATAGCGGCATTTCCAGGAAGTACGATTTCTGCCGCAATGAAGGTACCCACAAACACAACTGTGTAAAATATCGGTTTCTTAAGTGCATTAACGATAAGATCATCACAATCGTAGCGGGTCTTTGTAGCATAATGCAGGAAGACCCTCTCAAACAAAAAGTCTGCAATGAAAGCCAAGATAACCGATGCAACAACCACAACTGTTGCAGCTACTGTGTCCGAACCAAAAATCCCGGACTGGGATTTCACAAATTGGTTGATATAGACGGGAATTGAATTATTCAGAAACATGTTGCTTGGTTTGAATAAAACATATATAAACGTTTTTAATCAAACAAATGATTTAGAGAGTGAAAAACTGACAAGAAGGATAATATAGTGCCCTGCAGATTAACCGAATAATGAAAGAACGGAATTCTGATGTTGCAGCTACGTGGATCGAGAAAGGACTCAGCGAAAAAAATCCTGAAAAAAAGCTGCATTACTTTGACCTGGCACTTGAACTTGACCCGAAAAACCCTGTGGCACTTAACAACAAAGGCATGCTGCTGTACAGAAAAGAAAAATTCCATGAGGCTATTGAGTGTTATGACAAAATACTTAAACAGTATAACATGTCCGGATATCTTCCTGCCCTGTATAACAAAGCACTGACATTAAAGAAGATGGGATATTTTGAGGCTGCACTTACTTTCATGAACCGTGCACTGAAACAGCAGCCTGCCAATGAGAAGATCAAACTGCATGTTGAAAAACTTATACAAATCATTGAAGGAAAAGAAGAGACAAAAACACGCAGGAAACCGCGAATTCCAATAGAAAAACTTGCTGTCAACCAGGTCTACGCTCAATGGGACCCACCGGCAGTAAGCACACTCCTTGCTTATGAGATGAAATGCAGTCACAAAGACATAAAATACTACAAGGGATTTGGGGAAGACCTTGTTAAAGAGAAAATTATTCAGGACAAAATTAACCGGAAAGTGTACTGTTGTGGAACATGCATGTTCCATAAAAAAGACCTGTGCCAGCACAAAGACACAAAAGACACATTAATTTCACCAGAGGCCATATGCAGAAATTTCAGACCTGAATAAGAAGAATAAACAAAATTTCCACAAAAACAACAGGTCAACTAAAACAAAATAACCATTCGCCAAAAGCGGCACATTCCCACGCTGCTGTGCAAAATATTGGCCATCAGATCATTGTATTCATGCTTAGAATTCCCACAGGTTTTACAAATAGAGTAAAACAGAATATTATGAAGATTTTTTTGTTTTTTCCGGAGGGAAAACGCCGGCTTTGCCGATCCCTTCGGGATAATTTTAGTTATTCATGATTTACGAAGAGTCGTTTACAGATTACATTGATGTTTAATGCTAAGAATTCCACAGCAAAAATAAAGCTAAAAGGGCATCAGAGGATACCCAGGTCAGTAAGACGTTCAGGAAGATACCTGTCCGTCACAAAATCCAGACCTTTTCCTGCAAAGGCCTGCTGTTCAGCTTTTTTGTTAATTTCAAGCTGGAGGTTAATTTGCTCTTTCCAGTAATCACTGCCAAACCTTGGATCTGTAAGTTCACTCCGCAGGGCTGCAACGTCCTTTTCTGTAAGTTTGTCTGTGGACAGTTCATACTCTACGATATCCGAAGGCTGGACACCAACAAACTGGGCACCAGGTGTTGCCATATGCTCCGAAAGGTGGGCACTTTTAATAGCACCGTATGCCACCGACGCAAAGATTCGATATGACCATGGATCACCGTCAGTAAAGACCACTACCGGAATGTTCATCTCTTCATTCATTCTCTTGATGATACGGCGCGTGGAACGGGCGGGTTGCCCTTTAAGGTGCACAAGAATAGCATCATTTCTTTCATCAAAACCATTCTCGATAAGTCTTGCATACATACCACCAGTCTCAACTGCAATGATGAATTTTGCATCCGTGTCAAGGAATTCGATATTCTCAACGTTGAACGGGATTTGATAACCACTCTCTCCTATGTCTTCCTGACAATGGATTACACGATCGCCACGCTTTGTTTCTTCACGCAGGCGTATGGGACCAAACATTGTTGCACCATCCTCTTCAGGACGCATGTGGAAATATTCCCTCTGAAGACCGGAAATTATCTCAAGATCCTCGATAAGCCTGTCACTTTCAGGCTGTTCACGGAACTTTGCTATATCCCAGTTCTCTGAGATATAATACAGCTCCCTTAAAGTAGACCCCCTGTTCTGCCCAAGGTGGTTCTTTACAAGGAAATCTATGACATGACTGGTTTTCAATAACTGGAAAGCACCTTTTACAGTCTTTGCACTCCTTTCCGTTTCCCTGTCACCATAAACCCATACATCACTGTCCTCACTGTATTCGATATTGGCCTTTGTACGGCTTGGAAGAGAAACACTGGGAACTACTTCATCAGTGAACTTATCATACAATTCACCTGCAAGGCCAAGCAAACGGCCGCTTGCAATTTCATCATGTTCCTTTTTCTGCGGAGAAATATTATCTGCCATTTATTTACCCCCTGATAGCTTTTGCACCGGTAACAAGTTCTTCATCAAGACCCTCCACTATAAGAGTGGGTAGCTTTGCAATCTCTGCCTCGCTAAGTGTTGCTACGGAGTAGCTGAGGACTTTAGACGAATCTGCAGGGACATTGAGCTTCCATATATAATCAAAATCATTACCCATGCTTATCACTTTAGGTTCCGGCACGGCATTTTCAATTTCAAAAGGTACCATATCGTGCACATTGAAATCCTGTTTTTTACCAGTATAATTCTTGGCCCTTATGGAGATCTTTGCACCTCCATTACCATCCGGCGTTACAATCCTGTCCACCAGAAGATTACCCATAACCTTTGCAACTACAGGATTTATGTCAGGAATATCACGTTTAAGGGTTTCAGCAAGTTTGCTGGCCATCTTTGGCAGCACTTTTGTGATAATTATCTCTTTCTCACGTCTCTTTTTGAGATTATCACGTTTGTTGAGATACCTGTTCAGCTTTCTGGAAACTTCCTTTATGGCCAGTTCAACCTCATCACGGATTTCCGGGATCTCTGCAACCGCATCCTTTGATTCTGATGTGAACGGAACATTGGTTGATGCTACGTGAACTAAAATAACCACAGGACCCGTTGGAAGTCCGCCTCCGGGCTGACTCAGACCATACTGTTTCCATTTGACTGACTCAATTGCATGAGTGATAACACATCCTCCCTGCTGGTACAGGAGCGGAACCCTGTTGGCAAAGCGCATGATGTCCACACGATCATCTTTATGGAGTTCACCACCAAAAGCAATGCCGACTTCAACAATGAAAGGATTACCTGAAAATACAGATGCGCTTCTGGTAGTAGTGGCTATAAAATCAACGCTGAATTCCTTTTCAAGTCCTTTGTAGATGAGTTCCTCGCCAATCGGCGAAAGACAATCAGTTGGTGGGGCCATTAGCTTCACTTTAGAGAAGGCATCAAGCAATTTGCGGGACTGGTCTCTTGTCATTTCATGCGGATCAAGTTCAGGATCAAGACCTGAGGCCTTGCATATTTCTTCTGCGGCAAGATGGCCGATCTTAGAGAAAGAATAGCGCAGGAATGGGGAAAGTTTTTGTCTTTCAGTGTACCTCAGCATTTTCATGAGAGTACCAAGCTCAATCCCATGCGGGTGCGGCAGAATTTCTTTTGCCGGAACAGGAAGTTTGTCTGTTGCTCTTTCAAAGGTTTCCTGGTTTCCATCAGGCTCTATAAGAGTTATCCTTGCATGAGGATTGACAATAGCTGTTGCCTTCAGATACTCATAGATGGACTGACGCCTTCCTTTAACATAGGAAGCTTCCATTTCCATCTCAATGCGGGTACCATGCGGCCTGTCCCAGTCCACCACATCATCCTTCAGTATCTCCGGGTCGTTGGTACTGGTGTTTATCATCAGCTCGTAATAGTGAGCGGGCTTTCCATGACCTATTTTGGATATGATTTTAGTATGGTGACCGGAGGTCAGTTGAGAATATAGTACCGATGCAGATATACCTATACCCTGCTGACCACGACTTTGTTTGAGAGCATGGAACCTTGAACCATAGAGGAGTTTTGCAAATACTTTTGGAATCTGCTCCTTGATGATACCCGGTCCGTTGTCTTCTATAATGATAACTACGTTGTCTTTTCCAGAGCGGTCTATTTGAAGGAAAATATCAGGAAGTATCTCTGATTCTTCGCATGCGTCAAGGGAGTTATCAACTGCTTCCTTGACCGTTGTTATTAGACTGCGTGGGGCTGAGTCAAATCCCAGTATTTGCCTGTTCTTTTCAAAGAACTCTGCAACGCTTATTGATTTTTGGTTTTTGGCAAGTTCTTCTGCAATTGGGTTATCCATAAAAGTATCTTCCTTGTCCGTTATTGGCCACTATCCCTTGTGACCAGAAAACAATAAGCGGGAATATATAAAAATGTTTTTTCGGGATCATGGATATGACTTATCCAGGACCCCATTTCATGATCAAATTCTACGATTTGTAGTGATTGCATTTAAAATTAGGAGCGGAGTGAGACTTATTTCAGCTCTGCACCTACTATTGTCTGGGTTGCGGTGACTGATTCGGTTTCACGTATGAGATCGACTATGCTGTTAAGATTTCCCAGGTCATCAACCTCAATGATCACAACAAAGTCATACTCTCCAAAAACATGGTAGATGTCTTTTATGCCTTCTATTCTGTTGAGTTCGTTAAAAGCTAACCTTTCATTTCCAGGCAGCACGTTAACCATCGTTACTCCTATTACCATTGTATCACTTAGACAGAAGTAGGATGCAAAGTATTTAGACGTTTTCAATAATCCATTTGAGTCCCATAAAAACAGAAAGTGCCCGCAAAAACGAATTCGCCATCAATAAACGCGTTTCTAAAATCACCTCATTATAATGATGAGTATGATGACAATCTATATATACTAAGAATATCATACTAAGAATTGATGAGCGGGTTATCCTCTTTTTGACAATAACCCCCACTCCCCAACCCGCTCATACTCCACTCCACTTTTCTGACATATAATATCAAAGAATCATGTAGCTGAAGCTGTTTTTACTTATGAGATAACACGATCCCTGAACTCCATAATTATGATTTTTTTTTATGTATGATTTATCATACAAAACCATACATGGATTTTATAAAAATAACATGCTGCTTTTTTCTATTATGTTACACAATTCACACATAATAATACTACTGCCTAAGTGGACACATATGATGATATCCCGCTTATGTGACAAACTCCATTTGAAGATAAATGTTGTAAATAAGTCATTTAGCCATGGTGAGCAATTAATTCCAAAAGCTTTGGAGCATGAAGAAGAAGGCAAAATTAAAGAACAAAATACTAGAACCTGGCAATTTTACACAAGGGTAATAACCACTAAAATACGAATAAAAATATATACAAAAATATAGTAAAGATAATAGATAAATTACCAAACATAACTAATAATATATACTAAACAATGCATAATTTATAATAAATAATTAATTGCAAACTAGCTAACTATTGATATTGAGTAAAAACACAAAGCAACACCGAATTATCAACCTGATCAAAATCAGAAATCAAACAATGTTTTTTGCGGTTTTGCTGCAACTTCCTTTTTAGCAGGTGCTGCCCCTTTGCCCTTCCCGGAGGACTCTTTTCCAAAGGCTGAATCTAATGAAACATCATTTGAAGCTGGCAGGCTATCAAAACTAAGCTGAGAAGGATCTTTCTTTGATGCAGTCCTTTCAACAAAAAATGCAGGCTCATTTGCCGGAACAAATACCTGACGCTTTTCCTGTGCATCATCATACACCGCCTGAAGCTTTTTTGTAACCTTCTTTGCTCCCACCATATGCAGCATTTCATCCATATCAAGTCCCAGAACAGCCACAACATCAGAAGCATATTCTTCCTGCTGTATAAGCCTTGAATACATTCCTGCCACCTCAAGACGCGAGAAGCGCATTGATTCATTGCAATGTGCACCAATTTTTACAGCAATATTGTTCCTCATATTACGCCTTGTGCGCATCTGCCCCATCTTACGCCACAGAGAAGGTGGCTGGTACCGTACAAACCCACCACGTACACGAGATTTAGAAACCACCGTACCTCCAGTCATGAGCATGCCTGCATAGCGCCACATACGATAGTTCTGTCGCCTGCGTACACGACCAAGGAAGCGATCCGAGCGGGAAAGATAGCAATACCCGGCAATAATATCAGGAGTAATAGCTTCCTCATCTTTGCCAGTGTACTGGTATGGAAGATTTTCATCAACCCAGTGAATAAGATCCTCTGGAGTTTCATCTAGATTATAGGTCGCCTCCAGAGCAGATGAAACATCATTGCCCTTGAATATCCGGCCTACAACTTTGAATATAGACTCTTTATTGTCCCTGTCCGAAGTGGAAATGTCTTCTACATATACCTCAGTCCGACCCAGTGAAATGGCCTGAAGATCATTAACTGTGCTTCGGAAGTCGCCATCAGCAGAGCCTGCAATCTTCTCAATAACGCCTGCACCGCACATGATACCTTCCTGGGCTGCGATCTTCTTGAGTGCAGGGATCATAGAGCGGGATTGTACAGAACCAAACTTAAGTTCAAGACATAAAGAGCGCACAGTAGATGAAAGACCATAAATGTCATTGGCAATCAGAATAATAGGCTGGCTGGCTTTCTTGATGACATTGACTATTGCACGTGCGCCGCCACGATCACTATTACCATGAAGATTATCAGCCTCATCAAGAATTATGAGCCTCTTTTCAGACGTGCCTGTAAGGGTTTTCATAGTAGATGCGGAACCTGCAACCTTCTCAATAACACCTGCAGTTCTCTGGTCACTGGCATTAAGCTCAATGACCTCCCAGTCCATATCCCTGGCAAGCGCATGTGCTGATGAAGTTTTACCAATGCCTGCCTGGCCGTGCAATATTACTGCCCTTTTTTCAGGAGTACCAGATTCCCATTGTTCGCCCCATTTCCTGAGATCATCTATCACTTTCTTATGGCCAACTACATCGCTCAGTGAGACTGGCCTGTACTTCTCTGCCCATTCCATCTGCACAGTCATGTTATTACCCAATATTCAGGAAAAGTAATTAATGTTTGCACCACTTTGTTGTTCTGATTGATATTATTGATGGTAGAGGTATCTTCCATGGGATCAAATAATACAGAAAATCTCCTGGGCCTTATAGAAAAAAGGGCATTGCAGAACAGGGCAAGAGTTGCTATAGGAGTACGCAACCCAAATCCAAAAATGCTGAAGAGTGCCAGGGACGCACATGAAGCAGGATATGCTCATGTGATGCTGGTTGGCAACAAAAAAGAAATCGAAGAGATAGGTACGGACCTTGAAGTTATTGGAACGAACGATCCCGAAAGAACCCTTGGAGACCTGCTTAAATCCAGATACGTGGATGCTGCTGTCAGAGGAACAGCAGGGGCATCCCAAACACTATCACATCTTAAGAAGATGCTGAACCAGGAAAAACTTCACAGGATCGCATTATTACAGACAAATGAAGGAACTCCTTTTTTCATAGCGCCTGTAGGAATAGACGAAGGAAATGAGCTGGCTGATAAGATTGAATTCATTAAACTTGGAGTTGAATACATAAGGAGATTCAACATCGAACCAGTCGTAGGAATTCTCTCCGGCGGACGACTTGGTGATCTTGGACGTAACAGCCGGGTTGACCGGACGCTTGCTGAAGGCGACTTCATTGTAAACAGGATAAGGGAACAGGGAATTGAGGCCAGACATTACACCATTTTGATAGAAGAAGCAATCAGAGAGGCTAATTTCATACTGGCACCGGATGGTATTTCAGGAAACCTGGTATTCAGGACTCTTGTATTTCTGGGAGGAGGATACGGTTTTGGAGCTCCAGTACTTATGGATGATTATGTATTTGTTGACACATCCAGGGTCGGTGGTCACTACACCAAAGCAATAATGCTTGCCAGTGCACTGGTTGGTAAACAAGAGATAAATACTGACAGCCAGTGACAACAATATTTTATACAGGATGCATACAATCTAATTTATTAAATTCATTTTATCAATAGGAATGGTATTGCTAGAATTATGATTCATAGGGAATGAGAGATATGGAAGCTGTACTGATAAAAGGAAAAACAATTGCTTCTGCCTGGTCTCAGTTGATCCGCGAGATCTATGAGAAGGGAGAGGAACATAAGCCGGACTATAAGACAATGACAAAGAGAGTTCATGCCACCATATGTATCGAGGACGTGAACAACAATCAGGTTAGCCCTGCTGTACCCTTTGGAGAGAATCTAATAGCCAAATACAAGGAAGAACTTACAGAAGAATACGCAGACTGGTACAGTTCCCTGGAAGATGACGATAAGAGAAAATTCGACTATTGTTATGCTAAACAGTTGTTCAGGTATGGACAGGCCGCATATGACAGCGTAAATGCAAATGTAAGCAACCTGCGCCCGGGATCAAGGAGACATGTAGGCGTACTCTGGGAAAATGAAACACACATCCCTAAATTTGAAGACCAGCCCTGCTGGATCGCCTACAAGCTGGAACAACTGAATGATACAAAGGTAAGGCTATACCTGCTTTACAGGTCATGGGATGCTTTCGGAGGTTTCCCGGCAAATATTCCGGCTATCGTGGAAGGATTCAAAAAAGTATTCAGGGAGCATGACCTGAGCATAGAAATCGAATCTCTTATTGCAACCGGATGGGATACACACATCTATGACACTGACCTGCAGGCAGTGGAGAAAATATTCAAGAATAATGACTTATGCCCATTATGTAAATGCATAACCCCAAAACATTCATTCATTCAAACCACAAAAGGCAAGGCTTGCCCGGAATGTAAGAAATCGATGTGATCTTGCATTCACATTCTTTTTTAGTAGCCCCACATACAGGCTGATATTTTTTAAGGATCTGCATATTACATTAGTGGAACATCCTTTGTTATCATTTTCATATTATAATCATACACAATAAGCAACAATCATAATTTTTAAAATATAAAATCGTTAATTATATATGTATGAATTATGCATACATTAATGTGATTCCACTGATTCAATCTTTAAGGAGAGACATACCATGAAAAGACTTACTATCAGCATGTCCGATGAGCTTTTTGACAAATTGGAAGTAATTGAAAATAAAAGCCTGTTCATCAGAAAGCTCATAGAAAGAGAACTTGATGCAGCAGATAATTTCTCTTCTGAAGAAGTCGTCCCCTGGAGTGAAGGCTTCAGCATTCTCAAAAATGATGTTACTACCATATTCAGTCGCCTTGAAGAAATGGAAGGCAAACTTGCAGGAATAAGTCTTGTCAAAGAGAATCAACCTTTGATGCAGGAGCCTTTAAGCCCCATAGCACAGGAGATTCCTGAAGAAATACCAACACCGCAGGAGAATCTTACACAGACTATTGGCAATCATGAAAGCCCGGCACCTTCTGAACAAATGCCAGTTGAGGATATAATCACCCCCGATATAACTGAAGGTATTAGTGCAGAACATCCAGACATACCGGCACCATTAGAAGCTGATACCGGCATCGCTATAGAAAATATTGATGACGTTACCAGCAATATTCCAGATATGGAAAGTTTCAGAGCTGAAGAATTGGAAAACATTGAAACGCAGATTCCTGAACAATCCGTACCCACAGGCATTCTGGAAGTTGTTGGCACTGTGCCATCGGTTGAAACCAGTGCACAGGAAATCACACCAATGGAAACTGCAATCACAGAGGGACAAATCACACCAGATGAAGGTGCATTGCCAGTTGAAAATAACGAAGCGACGTTTAGTCAATCAATACCTGAAACAGAAGTAAAAAGTGCAGTGAATTCCGATACCCCTCATGAACATAAACTCTCTGAACTGGTTGCAGAAAAGATACAAAAGGAAGCTGAGATAGAAACCGCTGGTTTCAATGAGCCGGAAATCCCTTCGTTCACGCCTCCTGAACAGAATAAACCTGAGCAGGAAATGGCACAAACGGAGTTTCAGATGCCGGAAATGAAACCACCGGTACAGGAAATAGCACAAGCAGACTTCCAGATGCCGGAAATGAAACCACCGGAACAAGAAATGGCACAAGCAGACTTCCAGATGCCAGAATTAAAGCCACTGGAACAGGAAATGGCACAAACAGAGTTTCAAATGCCGGAAATGAAACCACCGGAACAGGAAATGGCACAAACGGAGTTTCAGATGCCAGAATTAAAGCCACCGGAACAGGAAATGGCACAAACGGAGTTTCAGATGCCAGAATTAAAGCCACCGGAACAGGAAATGGCACAAACAGAGTTTCAAATGCCGGAATTAAAACCACCGGAACAGGAAATGGCACAAACAGAGTTTCAAATGCCGGAATTAAAACCACCGGAACAGGAAATGGCACAAACGGAGTTTCAGATGCCGGAAATGAAACCACCGGAACAGGAAATGGCACAAACAGACTTTCAGATGCCGGAACTAAAGCCACCGGAACAGGAAATGGCACAAACAGACTTTCAGATGCCAGAACTAAAGCCACCGGAACAGGAAATGGCACAAACAGAGTTTCAAATGCCGGAACTAAAGCCACCGGAACAGGATGTGGCACAAACAGACTTTCAGATGCCGGAACTTAAACCGCCGGAACAGGATGTGGCACAACCAGAGTTTCAGATGCCGGAACTAAAGCCACCGGAACAGGATGTGGCACAACCAGAGTTTCAGATGCCAGAACTTAAACCGCCGGAACAGGAAATAGGACTAGCAGACTTTCAGATGCCCGACATGAAGCCACCTGAGCAGGGGATGGGACAGACTGCGTTTGCAATGCCCGAACTCCAAACACCAGAAATACCTGTTGATGATAATGCCGGAATTACGATGCCAGAGATGAAACCTCCTGAAATACCACATTCAGGAGGAGAAGCAATGCCACCATTTAATCCCGGAACAGAGGCTATGCCGGAAATGCAGAGTGCTGCACCACAGATGCAAGCAGCAAATGTACAAAGCAATCCAGCACAGGATGCAGGAGTGAAGCCTGACAAACTGGAAACAAATATTCTAATGTATATGCCTCGTGGAGCTAAAGTTAAAAAAGAAATCATAAAAAGCCTGGTGTCACGCCAGTTCAGTCAGGAAGATATCGACAGGAAGATACAGGAACTGGTTGCAAGGGAAATGCTCATACTCAAGCAGGAAAATGGTGTTGAACAACTCCACAGGTTAAAATAAAGCCAGCCAGTCAGATAAGGCCGGACCTTTCAGAAGACATTTCTGAGAGAACTATTCCAGATGAGCATTGTTTGCAAACATTACGTGAATGGTCAAAACAACTATTGCAAACAAGCCTTCCGCATAGACTACATGTATTCAGACCGGATACGGAACCACATATAGCGCAAATACCCACTCTTTCCATTAAAGAGTAGTCATACAATTCTAAATAAAAAACCGTCGGTCAGGTACAAAAAAGAGAATGCAGACCTTTAAGGTCTGCTCCGGTATTACTTTTAAGTTCAAAGAGAATTATTCAATGATAGCTCCCTTGTTTGCTGAACTGACAAACTTCCTGTATCTTGCAAGATAACCGGTGACTTTCTTTTCCAGTGGTACAAAAGTCTTCCTGCGCTCTGCGAGCTCTTCTTCAGATACATCTAGGTCAATTTTTCTTGCAGGAATATCTATCTCGATTATGTCGCCTTCTTTTACAAGACCAATAGGACCTCCTTCCTGTGCTTCAGGAGAAATGTGACCAATACATGGACCCCTGGTTCCACCGGAGAAACGACCATCTGTTACAAGAGCAACCTTGTCGATAAGCCCCATACCGGCAATAGCTGATGTTGGAGAGAGCATCTCACGCATTCCCGGACCGCCTTTTGGACCTTCATAACGTATTACCACAACATCGCCGGCAACGATCTTCTTTGCAAGGATTGCAGCCATTGCATCTTCCTCACTGTCAAATACCCTTGCAGGACCACTGTGTTTAAGCATCTTAGGATCAACTGCTGCCTGTTTTACAACTGAACCATCAGGAGCAAGAGTTCCTTTCAGTACGGCGATTCCACCCTCTTCATGTATTGGTGATTCAAGCGTACCCATGATTCTTGCATTGATTTTTGGATTTACAATGATCAAGTCTGAAATGTTCTCACCAACTGTCTTACCATTAACTGTTTTTTCATCAAGGTAAAGACTAGACTGAAGCCTGGACATGATTGCCTGGACTCCACCAGCCCTTTCAAAGTCAAGCATATAGTTCTCTCCACCAGGTTTGAGGGAGATGAGGTGAGGAGTGCTTTTGCTGAGTCTGTCAAAGACATCAAGGCTGAGTTCAAGGCCGAAAGCATGAGCAATTGCAGGAAGGTGAAGCGTAGTGTTTGTACTGCCTCCAATTGCCATGTCTACCATTATAGCATTCTCAAATGATTTCAGCGTGACAACACTACGAGGATTAAGACCATCATTGACCATTGAAACGATCCTTTCACCGGATTCTTTTGCAAGCCTTATTTTCTTTGCATCAGCAGCGTGGGCAGTTCCACATCCGGGAAGACTCAGACCAAGTGCTTCGGTCATGCATGCCATTGTGTTTGCGGTATACATTCCGGCACATGAACCGGCACCACTACAGGAGCAGTCCTCAAGGAGCTTCAGTTTTTCATCGGAAACCTGTTCAGACTGGCATTCTCCAACTCCTTCAAATACAGAGATGAGGTCCCTTGGTTCGTCATCAACATACCCCGGCATCATTGGTCCGCCTGTGACTACAATAGCAGGAATATCAAGACTACCAGCAGCCATGAGGTGACCTGGAGTAATCTTGTCACATGCTGTTATCATTACCATACCGTCAAGCTGGTGACCCTGAAGGACAAGCTCTATGGAATCCTCGATTGCCTCACGGCTTGGAAGGGAATATTTCATTCCTTCATGGCCCATGGCAATTCCATCACAGATACCAATAGTATGGAACTCAAATGGGACACCACCAGCACTTCTGATACCTGCCTTTACAGCCTCTGCCACTTTATCAAGATGAATATGACCCGGAATGAGTTCATTTCTTGAATTTACAACTGCAATGAACGGTTTTTTCATTTCAGAATCTGTTACACCGGTTGCCTTCAAAAGAGAACGGTGAGGCGCACGTTCGAGTCCTTTCTTTGTCTTGTCACTTCTCATTGGAAAACCTCGTTTGCTGCATTTACAGCATGCTTACACTAATATAGGTAATGGAAAAGGAGCTATATAAGAAGTATGCGCCGCCAAAAAAGCTGGAAACAGATTTCTGTAGAAAATGGACTTCTTTAATTCCGGCAACAATTACTAACGATCCGGGCATCAGGTCGTACCGTGAATAACAATCACCATCTTACATACATAAATATTACATTAACATACAAATATTACACATCATACGCGGTTGCATACAAGCATACGCCATGATATGACATAATATGAAGGATATGAAATTGTTTGAAAAAACTGGCACGAATCTAAAGAGCTGGGTTTCTCATTTCAATCTGCAATCTAAAAACAAAGTAAACATCCGCCGAAGGCGGCGCATTCCGATGCGGTTGCACAGAAGATTATTACAAAGACGATTGCATTTATACAGAGAGTTCTACAGAAATACTGAGAAGAATTTACAATGTATTTGCAGATTTTTTGTTCCTTATTGGAGGAAAACGCCGGCTTCGCCGGGCCTTTCTTGATCAATCAGATGATTCATGACTTACCATAAACCAATTTACAAACTTTCTTAAAGTTTTAATGACAGGCGTTCTACAAAGCCAGAATAATTCCAATTCAATGACAAAAGAGATAATGGAAAATTGATCTGCCTGATAAGTCCCTTTCTGACCGCCTGATTGAAAATCCTTAAGCCCTATACAGAACATATCAAACACCAGCACGGAAATACACAGGAGAATAAATATTTGCAGAAATGCAGATCATATTTATGCAGACATTAAATGGAACACATAATTAAAGAAAACAGCATCAATGGACATTTCAATAAAACATATACATTTTGATATATAGCATATAAAAAACATATTTGATTGACCATAATAATACCAATGTTAAATAAAGTAGATTACTAAGTGCATACTTCAAAAACAAGGAATATCAAAGACAAGAAGATCAACATGAAAGCAGTAATAATTGACGGATACGTGGATGAACCGGCATGTTTTGGCGTACCGCCCTACATCTCCCCTTACATAAGATACATAGCAGGTGCTTTAAGAGAAAACGGACTTAAGGAAGACGACATATCCTATTTTACAATTGACAATCTGCGCAAAGACATCTCTGAGGCACCAAGACTCATAAATAGAGCAGACGTGGTTATAGTTCTTGCCGGCATGACCGTTCCTGGCAAATACCTACGCTCAACACCCATCAACATAGGCGAAATAGAAAGTATATTCAGTGCCACTAATGGAACAAAGATACTCGGGGGACCAATAAGACTTGGTTTCTCCCTTGAAGGCGGAAAAGAAGCCGAATGTGGCCTCATAACCAACACTGAAGTCTGCATTTCCAGAAAAGACATTGAGGCTTTTGTTTTTGATACCAGCGGTGACGATGCACAGTCGCCAGAGGATTATAATCACAGGTTCAGGTCTGTTGAAGAGATAGGAAAATGGAGTACAAAAGGTAGCTTCATTATCGAAAAACATCCGGATTATCCGAACGTGATGTGTGAGATCGAAACTTACAGAGGTTGCGGACGCAAACAACACTGTTCATTCTGTACGGAACCTTCATACGGGAGCTCAGATTACCGCCCTGTTAAAGATGTTGTATCTGAAGTTTCCGAACTGTACAAGCATGGTGCAAGATTTTTCAGGATTGGCAGACAGCCTGACATTTTGAGTTATCATGCAAAGGACAAAGGAGGGGAAATACCCAAGCCTGATCCACAGGCCATACTTTCTCTCTATAAAGGCATCAGGAATGTGGCACCGGAATTAAAAGTGCTTCACATGGACAATGCTAACCCGGGAACAATTGCAACCTATCCGGAAATTAGCAGAGAGATTTTCAAAACCATTGTAAAATATCACACATCAGGGGATGTAGCTGCCCTTGGAATGGAAAGTGCAGATCCCGAAGTGGTCAGGGCTAACGGCCTCAAGGCAATGCCTGAAGAAATATTTGAAGCTATCAAAATCATAAACGAAGTTGGAAGAAACCGGGGAGCTAATGGAATGCCGGAACTGCTCCCGGGTATTAATATTGTTCACGGACTTATGGGCGAATCCAGAAAAACATTTGAGCTAAACTTCGAGTTCCTCAAAAAAGTGCTTGATGAGGATCTGCTCCTTCGCAGGATAAATATCCGTCAGGTAATGGCATTTCCGGGAACTCGTATGCATGGAAATGATGAACTTGTTAAAAAGCACAAGCAGATATTCCTGAAGTATAAGGAAAAAATACGAAAAGAGATAGACATGCCAATGCTTAAGAGAATAATCCCAACGGGCACTGTATTAAAAGATGTTATGTGTGAAGTCAATAGTGAGAGGATTTGTTTTGGCAGGCAGATGGGGTCATATCCACTCCTGGTAGGAATCCCTGCAAAACAGCAGCTTGAAAAATTCATTGACGTTACAATAACAAGACATGGCCATCGTTCTATCACAGGAGTGCCATATCCTTTGAATATAAACACAGCTCCTATGTCACTCATACAGGAACTCCCGGGTGTTGGAAAAAAACAGGCTTCCCTCATAAGTAAAGAGGCACCTTTTAGAAATGCAGAGGATTTTGCTGAAAGAACAGGGAAGGAAGATATCCTTCCACACATCAGTTTCTAGAATCCTATCGCAGGAAGTTCTTGATAAAATCAGTATCCTTTAAGATTTTGAAGCTGACAAAACCACCTACGAAGACATTCATGTAAAATGTGAAGGCTCTCCACGCTATCACTGCTATCCCAAGTAATGATGAGGGTATGAAGAGAGAAAACACAGTAGTTCCGGCAAATTCAGCAACTCCGCTTGCACCGGGAGTTGCAGGGATGGCCAGCAAAACCATAACGATAACCTGCGAAGCATAGACAATAAGTGGATCAGGATGCTGGTTCAGGCCAAGTAATACCACATACAGCATGGAAAAATCTACGAACCAGAAACATATTGTGTAAAAAATTCCAAAAGCAAGCCCTCTCCTACCCTCAGTAAACAATATTTCGATACTTTCGTGGAAGTGTTCGAGTTCCGAATCAACCCTTATGAGTATTTTTTCCAGAGTGGCATCTGTTTTCTTTCCAAGAAGAGGAGCTATCCTGTGTATGAAGAAGTAAACAACTTTCTGCGTGGGTCCGGGTTTCCAGACAGCATACAATATAAGAAGAAGTATGAATACAAGTCCAAGCTCTGCGAATATGAACATCGTATCAAAAACAGAATCCTCAAGAGCACCCCTTATAACATAAATAGATAAAGGTGCCAGAGCCAGAATGAGTATGCCATCTAATATTCGTTCCCCAATAACAACAGCAGTAGCTTTACCAAGGGGCATTTTATCATCATGAAGGAGATGAATCCTCAGAGGTTCACCTCCAAGAGAAGAAGGAGTTATTGAGGCTGCAAGAGTACCCGACATTACTATCTCACATGCTCTGGCATAACTAAGATTGAATCCCAATGCCTTACAAAAAGAACGGGTGCGCATACCCCAGACCACATAGCTTAATGCATGCACAAATGCAGCTGCAAAAATATATTCCGGTTTTATTTTCAGGAGTGTAGACAAGGTCTCTGAATCAAAAGTAAAAACAACTACGATTAAACCTGACACAAAGCTTATCAGCAACGATATGAGGATCCACTTACCTATTTTGTTCATGACCCAACCTGCGTGTGATTGTATGAGATGTAGAATGATTATGAGGGGATTGATGGTTATTTTTGTTCATCCCGGATAAACCTGCCTGAACTAAAATTTAATCACCAAGCATATCTTCCTTAACATTGTTTCCTGTTGAAATAGAGATTTTAGGCCATATTTTGACGTCAGAGTGAACTGTTACATCGTTTTCTATTTTGACTTCAGGACCTATAACAGTCCCATTTTCAAGACTGCAATTATCCCCAACTGTTGTGCCATTATCTATTATGGAACCCGAGACATTGGAATTTCGACCAATGAATACGTCATTGAACAGATAAGATGATAAGATACGGGTATCGTTACTTACCGTACAGTTGGAACCAATAGCAGTATAAGGCCCAACAAGGACATTATCGCCAATAGTAGTGTTTTCACCAATCACTATAGGACCAACAATGGCAGAATTTGAACCAATTGTCACATTATGACCCATTGAAACAGGACCTTTTATCCGGGCATCCATAGTCTTAAAGTGACCTTCTATAGTAGTTCCGGGAAGTGACTCCAGCATCCAGCGCTGTGCTTCCCTATAAGCCTTTGGACTCCCGACATCAGTCCATCTGCCCCTTGCAAGAATGCCGTTAATCTTCCTACTTTTCTCAAGGATATCAGGGAACAGATCCTTGGCAAAATCGTATTGTTTACCCTCTGGAATCCAGTCAAAAATTTCAGGATCACAAACATAGATGCCTGTACTTGCAAGATTACTAAATATTTCACCAGGGCCGGGTTTTTCATGGAATCGTCTTATTCTGTTATTTACATCCATATCTGCAATACCAAATTCACGCGGATCGTCAATAGATAAAAGACCGATCGTAACCAGAGCATCCGTCATTTCATGAAACCTGTACATTTCCCTGAGATTCAGGTTCAGGACATGATCGCCACCCAATATTATAAAAGGGCCGTCACTGAGGTATTCCTCTGCATTTTTCACACCTCCGGCAGTTCCCAGTTTGTCTTTCTCATAGACATAGTCAATGTGAACTCCGAATATTCTCCCATCTCCCAGTTGTTCTTCAATCTTGTCAGCCATATACCCCAGAGTAATAACTATATCATTGAAGCCTTCCTTTGAAAGATGTTCTATAAGGTGAACAACTGAAGGTTTGTTTAGAATAGGAATACTTGGTTTTGGCCGGGCAAATGTTAAGGGACGAAGTCTTGTCCCTTCACCACCACACATAATACAGGCTTTCATATTTTAGTATGAGGTTATTTTTTACTTATATGTCTAGCGGATTATGTCCAATAAACCAGTGATATGCAGGAAATTAAACAACTATTACATCACTGCTACTGTCAACCACCACTTCAAGTTCGCCTTCATATTCAGACACCGCTCCAAATATTAACAACCTGTCATTTATATTGACCATTGAGTCAACATTATTTGAACCGCTGTCAGATGGTATAAACACTTTGGCACCACCCTGACCATAATCTACGTCCATTAGCAGATGATCACCTGAATATGTAAAGTGTTTTGAAAGCAGATCACCCTCCAGTCATACTTTGTCTCCCGGAACTGAAGATGAGCTGAAAGACAAAGTATCGTTTGCCCCACTTTCAGAATAAAAGAAAGTGTATGCAATGACCAGGGGAAAAAGAGCCATGCATAAAAGGATTACTACTATCTTTTCTTCTTTTTCCATATTTTGAACCTGATCAGGCATCTTCAGGATTGTTTATAGAAACAAGTTCAATCTCAAAAGTAATATTCTTGCCAGCAAGACGGCTATTGAAATCAACAGTCACATTCGTTTCATTTATGTTGACAATGACACCAGAAGAAAACTGAGTATTAACTGTTTCCCCAATAACAGGAGTTATATTTGCCGCTTCAAATGTTTCTATTGGATATGGCACTATAAGATAATCCTGCACCTCATAAGCTTCTTCGGGAGAGAGATGAACAGTTTTGTTTTCACCAACTTTCATACCAACAACCGCATTATCAAAGCCTTTAATCATTTGACCGGACCCAACGATGAAAGGCAATGGTTCATAGATTCTAGCAGGATTATAAATTCCATTTGTTTCCGCAACATCGGACCTTGAGGTGTCAAAGACAGTACCATCATCATCAAGAATACCGATATAATTAACAGAGACATTATCACCGGTTTGCACTACCCGGGAATTATCAGAATTGCCGGAATCCGTGCAGCCACTTGTCAGTAGTATACATACTAAAAGTAAAAAAAGAATCATTTTTTTCACATAATCACCAATTAAGTCAATTAATACATTTCATAACACTGGAAGCAGATCTCATAACCCACATCGAGAATTATTTTCATAGATGTAAAAGAGAGGGGTTTTGTTATATAAGATTACTGAAAAGTTTTGATTGAGCTATTTTGATGTTAGCAAATGTATATATGATTATAAATTGCGCAGAAAAGATTAATATATAAAGGAACACAATATTAATGTGCAGTTGTTACTATATCACATTAGTTACTACACAATCATTCATTGGTGAAACAGATGCAGCAGAATGATACGATCAGAAAATACAAATCACACACCGGGGGGCAAATTGGAATCGGAACTCTTATAATATTTATTGCGATGGTCCTTGTTGCAGCTGTTGCTGCGTCAGTATTGATTACTACATCAGGTGTTTTACAACAGGATGCCCAGGCTACCGGAAAAGAAGCAACCAAAGAAGTATCATCGAACCTCATGATACAGAAAGTTGAAGGTTTCAGGTCAAAAAACAGCAGTGCAGATATGGCAAATACGGTAGATCTCTTGAAAATAACCCTTGGGTTAAGAGCTGCAAGCGAGCCTGTTGACCTTTCTGCTGTTGTCATAAGTATTACAGACGGATACCAGACAAATAATGTGATTTATGCAGGTAACAAGAATAGCCTGGCACCTCGTGCGGACTTTGATGGAAACATGTCAGGTTTCAGTACTGATAAGGATGTAAACCTTTACAAACTCGTGACTGAAAACACCACCATTGGAAATGCAGAGATAAATATAACCTATACGAATGCACAATACTATTTTACAGTTGATACAATTAGAGACGAAGATGATTCATTTTCACAGAATTCTCCGGTAATTACAACGGGGGATTTTGTAGTAATCTATGTAGCTACAGTGTCCCCTACTTCAGTCAGCACAGGATATACAACACTCTACGAGATGAACGTCACATCCTCATTGCAATCTTCGGGTCTTAATCTTGAACCCCGCGCCTCCATTAACCTGGCAATGACACCTGAATCTGGAGCATCATCAAACGCAGATTTCATCCTTCCGACAACATTTGGAAGCTATGAAGCAGTGCAGCTTTATCCATGAGCAGAGACACATCTTAAACAACTGAATATTGAAAAATAGTTTAATGGACTGGTCGGGAATTGAACCCGAGGCCTCTACCATGCCAAGGTAGCGATCTTCCCCTGATCTACCAGCCCGGAAATATCAACTCATAGAACACATTATCTATCATAAATCTAACGCCATAAAATTACAGCTAACAGCTTCATTATAAAAATTTATTTTAAATTTTCGATTTGGAGCGAAACGTTAAAGTACCTGTATGCGTATTTGGAGTGTCGCGTGATGAAGGCGGCACACGAAACATAAGCAAATCGGGCCCGTAGCTTAGCTAGGTGGAGCGCACGGCTGATAACCGTGAGGCCCTGAGTTCGAATCTCAGCGGGCCCATTGTAAGCTTTTTTTCATTCATTCATTATAATTGCTTCTTAAGTTCCAAATGTATCTTTTTCTAAACCGTAATTATTCAGATTCATAATTCAAATTAATTCTTTGTTTCCAGATGAACTCAAAACATCAATGGTTCTTCTGTTATTTCTTTTTGCGATTCTTGTAAATATTTGTTTCCAAAAAATATTACAATTAATAATATATCATGAAAAATAGATGTTACTGACTTACTATTTTAATATAAAAAATATTAATATATAATAACTACCTATAATAGTAGTTAGTGTAAACCATGTTTCAGGGTACAGGCAGGACTTAAGCACACTATACCAATAATTTCAAAAAACAGACATGTCCTGCGCAATAAGACTTCTGAAAATACGAATCCGAACAAAACGAAATCAATTCATATAATCGGTGATTTACAATGAGAGAGAAAAAACCATACGGCATGAGTGAAAAAGAGTACGAAATAGTAGAATTACTCAGAAAATTAGACATAAACAGACCTGTGGCCCTGACTCTTGCCTGCCTCTCCAGTGGAGAAGAAATAACCTCCCGTGAAATAGAAAAAAATTCAAGTCTCAGGCAGCCTGAAGTCAGCATAGCAATGCGATACCTTAAAGATAACAACTGGGTGAACATTCGGGAGGAAAAGAAAACCGAAGGAAAAGGCAGGCCTGTTAAACTTTATAAACTTATTACACCACTGGAAGAGATTGTGCAAAGCATTGAACAAAGAGTCATTCTTGAAAGCAGGTCCGTACTCAGTAACATAGAAAAGCTGAAAAGGCTCGCATAATCCTTTGCTTTAATTATATTTGCTGCTATATGCAGCAAAAACTATTTTTTCAGATCGAACATAGCATTAATGAATAATTGTTCTATCGAAGATTTTAAGTTAATAAGGTAGTGTACATTGTCAGTACACTAATTTACATTTATAAATGGAGTCAATCTTTTGAGCACTATAAGTGAGAAAATATTTAGCCGTGCATCCGGTAAGAATGTGAAAGCAAATGATTTTGTGATCGCAAACGTGGATTATGCCATGGCACATGACGGTACAAGTGTCCTTGCAGTGAAGTCTTTCAAGGAAATGGAAGAAGAAAAAGTATGGAATCCTGAAAGAATTGTCATACCTTTTGACCATCTTACACCTGCAAACACAGATACAACTGCAACTTTACACCACGAGATTCGCGAATGGATCAAAGAGCAAAAAATAAGCAATTTCTACGATGTGGGTGAGGGGATATGCCACCAGTTGCTTCCTGAAAACGGATTTGCCCTCCCCGGAAAACTTGTAGTTGGAGCAGATTCACATTCATGCACTTATGGAGCATTTGGAGCTTTTGGGACCGGAGTCGGTGCCACTGATATGTCCGAAATATTCGCATCAGGAAAGCTCTGGTTCAAAGTCCCTGAGAGTATAAAGATAACAGCAAACGGCAGTTTTAAGGACGGCGTTTATGCAAAGGACCTCATACTCAAAATAATAGGCACACTCGGAGTTGCTGGTGCAACCTACAAAGCTGCTGAATTCTGTGGAAATGCCATTGATTCCATGTCCATGTCAGGCCGGATGACCCTTAGTAACATGTCTATTGAAATGGGAGGAAAAGCAGGAATAGTGCCACCTGACAAAACAACATTCAATTTCCTGAAAAGCATTGCAGCAGAGGACTATGAACCTGTTTATGCCGATGAGAACGCTGTTTATTCAAATGAATACACCTTTGACGTCAATGAGCTTGAACCACAGGTAGCCTGTCCACATCAAGTTGACAACGTGCAGGATATTTCAGATATCAAACCTACAAAACTTGACCAGGCATTCATAGGCACCTGTACCAATGGCAGACTGGAAGACCTGGAAGTTGCTGCATCTATCCTCAAGGGAGAAAAAGTTGCCATACGCACACTGGTCGTACCCGCATCCCGCAATATACTGATAGAAGCTATCAGGAAAGGAATAATTGAGACACTGCTGGAAGCAGGAGCTGTTATCGGCTCGCCGGGATGCGGACCATGTCTTGGAGGACATATGGGAGTTATCGGAAAAGGCGAGACCTGTATTTCCACAGCCAACAGGAACTTTAAGGGAAGAATGGGGGTTGGCGGTTTTATTTACCTTGCATCCCCCGCAACTGCAGCGGCATCTGCCCTTACAGGCGAAATTACTGACCCGCGCGAAATCTGATATCTTATTAGTGCATATATAAGAGAGGAGATAGCAAAATGGAACTCGATAAAGCAAAACTTGAGCACCTGATTGGACACTGGATAGAACATAATGACAGCCATAGTAAAAGTTTCAATGAATGGGCAGACAAAATTGAAGCTGCAGGATACCCAGAACTGGCTGGAGATATCAGGAAAGCTGCAATCAAAATGGATGAATGTTCCGGTTTGCTTGGAACTGCCAGAGAGAAGCTTGAATAAACAGGATGTGCTAATGACAAAGACGATTTTCAATTTGTTTGCAGGCATGATGCTGGCAGCATGTATTGTCTGCCTCTGCGGAGTTGCCAGTGCTTCCACAAGTGTCAGCATACTGCCATCGGTGGAAACCGTCACTCCGGGAGAAGAGTTCACACTGGACATATACGTCAGGCCTGACACCCAGATAGCGGGTATTCAATTTGACCTGATTTCAGATTGTTCACTTATCACCATTGAAAGTGTTGAAGAGGGAGATTTATTTTCCAGCACAGGCTCACCTGTTATGTTCAATCCCGGAACCATTGACAGTATAGATGGAACTATAACGGACCTGAACGGCATTCTTATGATGGAAGGCAGTACAGCAGAAGAAGGCACTTTCTGTACAATAAAACTGATAGCTGCAGAAGATACAGGCACCTGCCAGCTCAGGATAGAGAATATTGTAGTTGGAGATAAGAATGGAAATGAACTGGATGCCGTTACATATGATGCACTGGTAAGCATTAGTGACGAAACTGAGAACTCTGACAAAAACAATGATGACGACAATGATTCGACGATTATTGTTAAACAGAATGCGAATAAAGATTCACCAGTCAATGAAGAAACAACTCAGGTTACTGAAAAGGAAACAACACTTCAGAGTGTACAGGATATCGCAAAAAGTATTGATACACAGGAACCAGTATCTGTACCGGAAGCTGAAAGCAATACGTCAAGTGTCAGCATACTTGCAGTTGCAGCCATCGCATTCTTAGCCCTGGCATATGTGCTGGACAGGAAAAGGAAATAACATAAAGAAAGGGAAAATGATCCCTTTTAACTTTTTTAACTAAATAAAAGTAAAAATGTGACTCTGTGCTTATCTTCCAAGTTCTGCATGAGCTCTTGCAAGATGACCGGCAGCCTGCGCACCAATAAGTGAGATCTCACCTGCCAGCACAGCGCAGGCAATGATCTCTGCAAGCTTTTTAGCATTGGAACCTGGCGGAGTTCCTGACCCGTTAACACCTAAAAGACGCAGGCATTCATGCTGGGTTCCAAGATTGGTACCGCCTCCTACTGTTCCCAGAGGCATTGCAGGAATAGTCACAGAACAATAGATATCACCATATTTTGTCAATTCCATAGTTGTAATGGTACTGCTGCCTTCAACCACGTGGGCAGGGTCCTGACCGCACGCAATGTACATCGCAGCTATAATGTTTGCAGCATGTGCGTTGTAACCAAGAGAGCCAGCCCGTGCAGAACCAAGAAGGTTCTTGCGATAATTCACCTCTACCATAGTCTCAGGTTTGCATTTAAGGCGCTTCTCCACAAGTTCCGCAGGTATTGTTACATCTGCAACAACGGTCTTTCCTCTTCCAAGAATGTTGTTTATTGCCGAGGGTTTCTTGTCAGTACACATATTGCCTGAAAGTGAGACAGGAATTGCACCAAACTCATCTTTTATCAGACTGAGAACCGCATCTGTTGCAATTGTCACCATGTTCATGCCCATGGCATCTTTTGTATCATAGGAAAAACGTACGTACACAGAATTGCCAGTCACAAACGGCTTGACATCCAGCAACTCACCAAAACGGGTCGTTTCAGATGCTTTTGCCTTCATTCGGGAAAATACTTCAGGGTCCTGCACCCAGTCAGCAAATTCCTTAGCTTTTATAACATTTTCCAGCCTGAACACAGGAGCCCTTGTCATAACATCCTGGAATACCCGGACATTTGAACCACCTGACTTAGTTATAACTGAACAGCCCCTGTTCACACTGGCAACAAGTGCACCTTCAGTTGTTGCAAGAGGAAGGCGGAACTCATCGCTGGCAAACTCTCCATTCACCTTAAGTGGGCCTGCTACACCCAGAGGTATCTGGATCACACCTATCATGTTCTCTATATTTTTTTTAGTTGCATTCTCAACGTCTATTGAAAAATTTTGAATATGGTCGAAATTAAATCCTGACGATTCCTCAAGAGAAAGTCTTCTGAGCATGACAGCCGTTTCCTTATCAGTAAGGCCGTCAAGTTTATGGTAGGATATTTCCCCGGAAATGACTCCTTCAAGCAACTCTTTTTTTTCCCTGTTCAAATCCATTCTTGATGTCATGTATAAGCTCCAGTGAATTAAACAAACAGCATCCCATATCGTTTTTTATAAATATGGACTTGGCATCAATAATACAAATAGTTCACGCCCGGTTGCTTCCGTTTTGTGAGGATGGCCTGAGCCTTCGGGAATTAAAATTAAATACGTGATTTTTTATATTAGGATAACATAATAAACAATGTTCTTAAAAGTACGGATGATAATCAATAAGTCCTATGATTTAAAGGGCTTACTCATTAACAGAAAGATGTTTGGGATTAGACTATTTAAAAATTGTAAGAGATATAAAGAGTGGTAATATGACAGATGCCGATCCATCAGAAAGAGTGAGTTCCGGTATTTCCGGACTGGATGAAATGTTGCGCGGAGGATTCTTCGAAGGGACTGCAAATGTCGTATCAGGTGATTCTGGTACCGGTAAGACAATATTTGGAACGCAGTTCATTGTAGAGGGAGCAAAGAATGGTGAAAAGGTAATGTGCATCATTACCTCTGAAGAATCAAAATCCATTGTAAAAGAAATGAAGACATCTTTTGGATGGAAGCTTGAAGAATACGTGGAACAGGGGCTTTTAACCTTTGTAGACATTACTGACCCAAGCCTTCGCCTCCAGAAGAGTGTGGAAATTGCACCATCTGAGCTTATCAAGAGCTTTAAGAAGCTTGTTGAAAGCAAGATAGAGGACATTCAGCCAACACGCATCTTCATAGACTCTGTTGAGGCGCTTTTCCTGGCAATTGAGTCAAACTATAAACTCAGAACACTCATTGATGATGTGTTCGGCGTATTCCGCAAACACAATGTTACCTCTGTAATAACAGTTGGTTCTATGTTCGGACTTGACGAAATGGTAGAATACGGTGCCGATTCGGTTGTTAAACTCGGACGTATTATAGCTGGAAACAACCTTCAGCGCTCAATATATGTTATGAAGATGAGAGGATCAGGCACCATTAACGAAGTCCGTGTCCTCAGTATCTCAGATAGCGGAATGGCAGTTCTTGCCCAGTCACCATATCTGGAATAAGTGGCATTTGTATTTCTGCCACTTTTTATCTGTTTTTTCTGTTTTCAAACTCGGCCTTTAAGTTTTTCTAATACCACTCCCGCAGACGCGAAACTGGAGTTACAACTAAAAGAAAAACAGAGATAATATCATTTACAGGATATACCAGTCGTTATCATTAATACTGGTATTCTCTTCCCCGGTTGCACCATCATTTTCCTTCTCATGACAAAACTTTTCAGAACCATCTGTAGATAACTCTGCCCCCAGGGATGTCGCAATAGCGTCTGAAAAATCCTGAAGATAGCCTGTCTGGTTAAGGCTGCCATAAATGAATTTCTTACCGGGCTGAACATGTGATTTAATGGTTTCTTTTTTAGGAACAATGATCACTTCAACACCTGACATCTCAACTGCAAGTTCCATTGCTTTTCTGAAATCACCAATGCAATAAGCAATCCTGTGTTTGTAGTTGCCCCTGGTCTTCCTAAGATATTCTGCCAGCCTCTGGCTTTCCATCCTTACAAAATCCCTTTTGATCTTTGCCACATTGCATTTTCCCAGCATGAACTGATAATCCATGAAGGGATATTCCGTATCAAGTTCGCGTGGAGTTATGCCGCATGTCCCGAACACGACAACATGAACGTGTTCAGGTCCAAGCACTGAGAATATAACCTTATCGAATATTTTGTGGGAAGGACTTTCATGATAGGGTTTTTTCTTGGCACATGGCACAAATATGCAGAAATCCCTCACAGGCGGTTCATACTCAGTCAGTATCCACTCATTTGCACGTATCATATCAGGATGATATATGATCTCATCTGTATCCAGAGGAAGACTGGAACGTTCATCTTCAGGTATTATTGTCAAACAGAAGAAAAATCTGGCAAACTATATATATAATTGACGCAATCTCTATTCGGTTTTGTGCAAACTGCACAACAGTATTTGGTACAGTACAAAATATTAAATTCATAACAGCGAGGAAAAACATGGCAAGTTCTATACCTGAGATGCTGAGGGCTGAATGCAAATGCGAGGACATGGCAAAGTGTGTTCTGGGATTAAAAGAACTTGACATCAGCACCTACAAAGCACTTCTGGAAAACGGACCAATGACCGCAGAGAAACTTGGAGAACTTCTGGGTCGTGAGCGCAGCACGGCATATCGCTCGTTGCAGAACCTTATTTCAGCAGGTCTTGTTTACAGGGAAACAAAATCCATCTCCGTAGGTGGATACTATTACGAATACGTAGGTATAGAGCCTGTTATCGTAAAAGAGATGATCCGCAAGAACATAGACCAATGGTACCGGAAAATGAATGACCTTATTGAAAACTTCGATAAAGAATTACTATCAGATTGAGAATTCTATTATCGCAACCTTTAATTGACTTGTTTTAATCTCTTGCGACCTTTCCCAAATCAGGTATATCTCGTTGTTACCATTGTTGCGTGCCTGCGCGGTTCATTTCATGTTTTGAGCTTAACCTTTGGTAATGACTATAGTATTCTCATTTTTTCGCACATAGCACACACATTCACCAACATTACCTAAATCATCAGGCAGTACTATTGTTTTGTGGTTGCCTGTCTGGAAAATAGGCTTAACCGTCGCCTTTCCATTATATTCCTTTATTCTTATTTCAACCACTTAAACACCCACATATAGTACACTGATATGCAGTGATATAATATTATATCATTTTTTCTATGTATTTATATCTTAAATATATAGAATATTTTGATGAACAGACATGGTGATAGGCTTGCTGAAGTTAAATCACTGATCGATTGAAAATCTTTTTGACAAATCCTTGAATCAATGTACAATAATGGAACAGCTTCAGGCAGCAGGCCTGTGACCGATAAGGTTGCGATATTCAAAATGCTTGTGCTGCAACAATGGCATGGCCTTTCTGGATTGGAATACTATTTTTAGACTAAATAATTATATAATATTGAGACATATGTAACAGTTGCACATTGTGCCCCTCTTTCGATGTGGAGCACAATCATGCAATAACTATCTCTTACGTTGTGGGATCATGAGGGATGCAGATAAAAGCAAAGAACAGTTAATTCGAGAACTGCAAGAATTCAGAAACATGAAAGAAGAAAACTACAGGCAGGTAGTTTCATCGATATCAAGCATAATCTGGAAAGCAGATGTTGATAACAATGAACTGACAAACACATATATTTCTCCGGTTGCTGACAGTATCCTCGGAATAAAGAGCGGTACAATAAACAATGAATGGGAGTCATTTCTTTCTTATATACATCCTGGCGATGCCTCTGCCTTACGTGAAAAAATAATGGATGGAATCAAAAATGATCTGCCAAAAATAGACATTGAGTTCAGGGCTAAAAAAGCGGACGGAACTAAACTCTGGTTTCTTTGTACCTGTACCATATTGAAAAATAGTGACAAGGTCCAGGTCTTTGGAAATGTTATCGACATCACCGAACGCAAAAAGATCGAAAATGAATTAAAGAACAAGAGCAACGAACTCAGCCAGGTGGTGAACAGTTGCCCCATACCAATGTTCGTTATAAACAAGGACCATGATGTTATTTACTGGAACAAGGCCTGTGAGAAGGCTACCGGCATATCAGCAGAAAGAATGATCGGTACAAAAGACCCATGGCTTGCGTTCTATCCCAGAAAAAGAGAAGTTATGGCAGATTTACTTGTTGACAACAATATTGAAAATGTCAGGTGGTTATATAAAGAAAAAAGCCTGAAAAATTCATTTATCGAAAACGGATATGAAGCCGAAGATTTCTTTCCTCTTTTGAACAAATGGCTGTATTTAACCGCCGCCCCCCTGAAAGACATCGATGGAAACATAATAGGAGCCATTGAAACATTACAGGACAAAACTATTGAGAAACAGGCCCAGGATGCGCTTATATCAGCCAAGATGCTTGCAGAGAACGCCTCACGCACCAAAAGTGAGTTCCTTTCCAATGTAAGCCATGAGCTCAGAACACCGCTAAGCCTTATTTTAGGATATTCAGACCTGTTACTTGAAGAAAATGAATTGATGGATCAACAGCAGGCGAAGTTTGCAGGAATAATCAAATCCGGTGGTTCGAGACTTCTGGAAATGATAAATTCCCTTATATATATTGCAGAGATCGAAGATGGTACAATGGAACTTGAGATCAGCGATTTCTCGCTGCCGGATATGGTTTATGACATACAGAAAGTTGCCAGATCGATAGCTATTAAGAAAAATGTCAAACTTGATTTTGCAATTGACCCTGATATAAGAACTATATACGCCGACAAATCCAAATTAAAAATCATATTCCATCACCTGATAACAAACGCCATCAAATTCACACCTGAACAGGGAAATATCTGGGTAGATATAAAGCACGACCATGGAGACACCCTGTTTATTGATGTGAAAGATACAGGAATAGGCATTCCCAATGACGACAGGACAAAACTCTTTGATACTTTTGTCCAGCTTGACGGCTCCCCTACCCGCAGATACGGAGGAAGCGGACTGGGTCTTGCCCTGGTAAAGAAACTGGTGGAAATACATAAAGGAAGCATCTGGCTTGAGAGCGAAACCGGAAAAGGCAGCACATTCCATATAGCCATTCCGGCACAGAATGGAATCAGGAAGAGGACTAATGGGTTACTACATCCAGCGGTAATCTGAAAGAAAAAATACTTCCTTTTTCAGGTTCACTTTCTACGGAAACGTCGCCACCATGCATTTCAACGAATCGCTTTACAAGTGAAAGTCCAAGACCCGTACCATTATATTTTCTTGAGATCGTTGAATCAATCTGCTGGAACGGCATGAAAAGTTTTTTCATGTCGTTAGACGAGATGCCAATACCGGTATCAATCACCGAAAATTCAGCTATGTCACCTTCAAGGCGTGCCTTCAGTGTCACGTGACCGCCATCAGGAGTAAACTTTACCGCGTTACTTGCAAGGTTGAACAGTATTTGTTCAAAACGAACTTTATCAGCAGTCAGCGATAGCTTCCACGGATCAATGGAAGTACGCAGTTCTATATCCTTTTTTCTTGCCAGGGGAGAAACAATGTTAAGGACATTTTCAAATATCTCTCCAACAGGGATTTTCTCATAATGCAATTCCATTTTTCCCGATTCGATCTTTGAAATGTCAAGAATGTCGTTTATCAGCTTTAAAAGGTGTTTTCCACTATTGGATATATGACCAAGTGACCTTTTTTGCTGGTCATTGAGATTACCAAACGACTCTTCAAGCATAAGATCGGAATAACCGATAACAGCATTAAGAGGCGTACGCAATTCATGGCTCATAGTTGCAAGGAATTCACTCTTTGTCCTGTTAGCCTCTTCAGCCCTTATCCTGGAAGTTATTATAGTCTTTTCGGCAGATTTGCGTTCGGAAATATCCTGGAAGTTCTCGAGGATGTACTGGTTTCCTTCAATGAATATCCTTTTTGAATTTTTGAGAATTGGTGTTTTAGTACCATTTTTGCATTTTATAGCAGTATCCATTCCCTGAAAACCGTCAAGACCATCTACCCATATCGGACATTTTTTAGACAATGAACCTTTAGGACAGACAATATCACATAACTGCCCTATCAGTTCCTCTTTTGTGTATCCCGTGATCTCACAGGTTCGCTGGTTTACATCCTCTATTATGTAATCTTTTCCTATGATGATGGTGCCACCTGGCACGTTTTCATAAAGTATCCGGAAACGTTCCTCGATTTCTTTAAGAGCGGTCTCTGCCTTCCTGCGTTCGCTTATGTCATCAAGATAAAGGATTACCTTGCTCCCTGTATCAAGATGTACATACACAGAGGATACTAAAAAATCCCTGCTGTAAATAGTACCATCGGCCAGAAGGATATCCATATTACCTTCAATACGGTAATGATCAATGCATTTCCTGAAAGAGTCCATCACAATGTTACGAATGCTACAATGTGAACATTCAGGAGTGTTGCCGCAGCCTTGATCCCTACCAGAATTCACACATGAGAAGAGATCTCCCCCCAGCATACCCATTACCAAACAGGAATCACTTCCGATAAGCTCTGCACCTGCCCTATTGACGTTTTCAATACGAAAATCATGATCCATAATCAGAACAGCGTTGGGTGAAGAATCAAAAACAGCATTTGCCAGTTTTTTGATATCCAGAACATCAGAACCGTTGCCGGATTTTCTATTCTTGCCAGTTCCGGCAGCACATATATTCTCCTGATCTGCACATTCGTCACTGGCCCGGGTTATTCCTGCGGAGAAAACAGCCATGTATATCACCATATCAAGTTCATCCTTTCAGGAAAATCAGGTATTGAAGCAAACTCTTCTTTATTATATGAGCTAAGCATTACATCTGCATTTTCAGACGAAAAATTACACTCAATGGTATTGTCATCAAGTTTTACAGGGCATACAGTATATCCCAGTTCTTCTACAAGAGACTGAAGACCTGAATCTTCTTTTTCCTCAAATGTGAGTAATAATAACTTTTTCATCCATTTCCTTCCAACCAACCTTTAACATAATCCTGATACAGCAATATTTATGATAAGATTTGCGATAAATATTAATGAGAATTCATATAATAGCACAGACCTAATGTAGATTTATTATCGTATAAAACACACATGCCAAATAAACTTATTACTATGTTATAACAGTAGTTGTATTGAAAATACGAGCACACAAAAGTATTGAGTATTTTCTAACGCTCTTTAGAAAATTATTTTGTAAAAACATTGCTACATTATGCTGCTTATTGATTTTGACGAATACATTCGATTCATGAATAACTGGACTGATCCCGGAGAGACCGGCGAAGCTGGCGTTTTCCCATAAGAAGAGACGAAAATAATCTGCATAATCCTCCGAAAATTTTATTTCAGAATTTCAATGGAATTATTAGTATAAATGAATGGTATTTGCAGTTATATTCTGTACAGAGGTATTGCAATGTGCCGCCTTCGGCGGATGCTTACTTTGTTTTTAGATTGGATTGTTTTTGTGTTACTGAAAAAAAAAAAATGTTTGTGTCACTCATATAAGCAGAATTTCTACAGAGCCAGTAAAAAACAAAATAAGAGGGAAGAGCCATTGATATAAGCTCTTTTTGATAATTATGTTAATTGCATCACAACATTTTGTTTACAATTTTGCACTGCAAGACATATTTGTTTTAGTCAGATACTTATCTTCCTGAACAGGCAGGAACCTACTACAACCATCAGTATAGTAAATCCTGAAAGGACTCCAAAACTTACGGCAGGATCTACCTGTGAAGTTCCAAGCAAGCCGTACCTTATACCTTCGACACCATACGTCAGGGGATCTAATAGTGTAAGGGATTTTATCCACTCCGGCAGGCTGTCTATAGGGAAAAGAGCACCTGACAGACCGAATATAGGGAAGATGACAAAATTCATTATAAGTTGGAATCCGTGCATATCATCCATCTTTGAAGCAATGGCAATACCGAATGCTGTGAATGAAAGTCCTATCAACGTCATGAAAATGATCGCTATGACAAATCCCGGAATGCTGCCCATCTCCAGTCCCATGAACAATGAAAAAACAAGGATGATAAGTCCCTGGATCACGGCTGTTGTGGCCCCGCCAACTGTCTGACCGAACATGATTTCAAGCCTTGACACAGGTGCCACCAGAGTCTCTTTCAGGAAACCGAATTGTTTGTCCCATATTACCTGTATGCCTGCAAAGACAGATGTGAAAAGAACACTCATCGAAATGATACCGGGCATTATGAAGCCAATGTAACCCTGCTCCATTCCAGGCATAGCCACTACGGAATTCAGGCCAAAACCAAGAACCAGGAACAGGAACAAAGGCATACCAAGACTACCTACCAATCGGCTCTTTGAGCGAAGGTAACGTTTTACATTCCTCAGCCATATAGTATAAACAATGTCCATTTTATCGTCTCCCTGCTTTTCGCATCATTCTCATCTTGTCTTTCACGCTGGCTTCCTCTTCCCTGATAGTCCTGCCTGTAAAGTGCAGAAAAACATCTTCCAGGGTTGGTTTGTGGATCGATAGAGAAGTTATTTCAATATTGTTCCCGGATGCAACATTGACAATGCGTGCGACATGCCTTTCAGCATTCTGTATCCCAATGGTTATTGAAGACTCATGAAGTTCAATGTTCTTTATTTCCGGCATGGATTTTATTGCAGAATAAAGTGCATCTCTTTGTGGTGAAACGATAGTTATCACATCGCCGCCAATATCGTTCTTCAGATTACTGGAAGAATCCATAGCTATAATTTTACCCTTATCAATTATGGCTATACGGTGGCAGAGCTTGTCAGCTTCTTCCATATAATGGGTGGTAAGGATTATCGTAATGCCTTTTTCTTTGTTCAGTTTGTCAATGTAATCCCACAGATGGTTTCTGGTCTGCGGATCAAGGCCAAGGGTTGGTTCATCCAGAAAAAGTACCTCCGGTTCATGCAAAAGACCTCTTGCAATTTCAAGGCGACGGCGCATGCCACCGGAATATGTTTTCACGATGTTGTCTTTTTTATCGTACAGTTCCACAAGCTTCAGTAGCTCATTAATCATCTTCTGTCTTGTGCTTTTAGGGATACGGTAAAGCCTTCCATGAAAATCCATGTTCTCATAAGCCGTAAGCTCTTCATCCAGGCTCTGATCCTGAAAAACTATCCCTATAGATTTTCTGACGTTGTCCTGATCTTTTTTGATGTCAAAGCCATTCACAGAAGCTTTTCCGGAACTTGGGGGAAGCATAGTTGAAAGCATGGAAATTGTTGTGGTCTTCCCGGCTCCGTTGGGACCGAGCAGACCGAATACCTCACCTTTTTTTATGTTGAAAGACAGATTATCTACGGCAGTGAAATCACCGAATTTCCGTACCAGATTCTCAACTTCAATTGCATACATTTTTCATACACCAATGCCTTCGAATATAATATCGATTTTTGAGGAAATATCTCCTGAAAATGAATAGTCGGTTTCTGAGTGTAACCAGGTCATGAGACTGTAGAAGTAGACAGCATAGATGGTTTCTGATACCAGCTTTGGATCAATATTGGATTTAATCGAACCTTTGTCCATGCCTTCCCGCATGAACTCCACAAGCATATTGATGAAATGTTCATGTTTCTTTTTTCTGACAGACGCATGTGGTGGTTTTTTCCAAGAGGACATTATCATTTTCCTATGCTCAAAGGCTAATAACCTCAGAAGCTCCCTGTCTTTTTCATAATATTCAGCCACAAGAACAAGAAATTCCCTGATTTTTTCTTTTGAGGGAATGTCACGAAGCATTTGCTCTTTCATGATACTAAATATGAATTCTTCCCTTTGTTCCTTGAAATAAAAGAGAAGTGACTCTTTTGTGGGGAAGTAATTGAAAAAAGTACCTTTGGCAATGCCTGCTTCTTTAGTAATTTCATCAACCGTTGTGCTCTCAAATCCTTTTTCCTTAAACAGCCGACTGGATATTTCGAATATCCTGTTTAGGGTTTCGTTTTTCTTTTTCTCTCGAAGAGACATGGAACCTCATTTATTACTACAAAATATGACTACAGTCATAAATGACCGCAGTCATATTTAAGCATTGTGAATACCAGAAACTAGATAAAGACCAGTCTTAGACTAGAAGCTGGAGTGACTAAAATGGATGAACACCCATTAAAAATAATACAGGACAAAGACACCGATTTATTCAACATAATTGAATCAACCCTTGGGAACGCACTTTCAGAAGGCAGCATGCCATTGAAATACAAATTCCTTATTGCCATGGCACTTGATGCTGACCACGGAGCCGTGGACGGAGTAAAAGTACTTGCAATTCAGGCAATGGAAGCAGGTGCAACAAAAGAGGAAGTTATGGAAGCTGTACGCATTGCAAACTACATTGGTGGCATTGGAAGTGTTTACACCGCAGCCAATGCCCTGAGAGACATATTATAGATAAAAGCTATTGAGAAGGGAGTAAAATATATAACTCCCTTTTATTTGATTAGCAGATCCTAATCTTTTCATTTTTTACTTTCAGCAAGTACGCATTTCAATCATTTTGATTCTTACATCACCGGATTCAGAATCATTATTCCATAATTGAGGTAAGCTGCGAAAGACACCCAGAGGATGTAAGGAATCAGCAATAAACCAGCAGGTCTTGAAACCCGGTAGAACTGGACAATATTCACAACTATCAAGATCCAGAGTAATGTGATTCCTGCAAGCCCCAATTGTGGCGACTGTAATCCAAAGAACAGGTAAGACCACAGAAAATTAAAGAACAACTGGACGATAAATATTGACATGGCGGCTTTTACCTGTGAAACAGACCATCCTTTTTGCCAGACAATATAGAATGCAATTCCCATTAAAAGGTAAAGAAGAGTCCACACAATTGAAAAACTCCAGTTTGGAGGAACAAGTGCCGGTTTTGCCAGATATGCATACCATGTTGGAATTGAACTTACTGTAATAAATCCACCGAGTATCCCCGGTATCTGGCAGACGATTATTGAGATTGTTAATTGTTTCCAACTAATATTTGAAACATTCATTTTTAAATTACTCCCACATACATATCATATAAAATAGCACTTAAACTTAAGCATGAAACATCATAGTCCTAATACAGCCAGTTTGCCATGAATGTATGATATTTCATACAATCATAATATATAATCACACATCTGTTTGCAAAGTCTTACTCTGCTCCTGAGAATCATAATCAGCATACACTCCTGTGAATACTATCATAATAGTTACGATGATAGAGGACATATATATCCACAGAAGTACCACAAGTATTGACCCAATTGTCCCGTAAACGGTTGTGATGTTGCTGTAAGAAAGATATATACCTATAACGTATTTTCCCAGTGTCAGTAAAAATACTGTTAACAATGAACCGGTAAATACATACTTGAGATTCACCTTGGCATCAGGAAGTACCCTGAAAAGATACATGAAAAGAACTATCAGAGTTATGAAGTTTATACCAAAGCTTGCATACTGGACAGTACCCACTGATATAGAAAATGCTGTCTGTAAAGCATCAGATATTACAAAGAAGATCATTTCAAAAAGAGTGCCCATGGACACAAGCATCCCAAATGCGAGAGCTGCAATCAGTGCGGATAGTCTTGTGTGGAAAAACTCATGCAACCAGTGTTTGTTTGAAGGAGCAAGATTCCACATTTTGTTTATCAGTTTCTTTATCTGGAAGAAGATGTTGCCTGCACTCCAGAGGTAGATCAGAAAACTGAACACAATCCCAAAGTTACTGGGAGTACTCACAGAAAGTTGTGTAAAAAGAGAATTTAAAGCTTCTATTACAACGTCATCTGCAAACACTGATGCATCCGTTAAGATAGCTGCTTTCAGCAATTGTTGTTTCAGGAAGATGCTTCCCATAAATAATGTGAAAAGAAGCAAAGATGGAAGACCGATAAGTGCATGGAAGGAAAGCGATGCACTATTTGTGATCCCATCCTCTCTGGTCCATTTATCCAGCGTTGTTTTCATAATCTCTTGAAATTGAGAAAACATTTATAAGAATATTTATGTTATAGAATATATTAGTTGTCAGAAGAAATAAAAGAATACATAGATATTAGCCTTAAATAGCATGAAAAAGAATGGAAGAAGTAATGAATAATTCCAGTAAAATGGCACAGGCATTACTAATACTTGCCATACTTGCAGCAGTCCTTTTGTATGCACTGTATCCTTACATAAACGCATTTTTCGGTGCATTTATTCTATATGTTGTTTTCAAACCTTTGTACACCTACCTTATCACAAAGCAGAAGATCAACAAAAAAGTGGCTGCTTTTACAATAATACTCCTTACTATTGTCCTTATACTGATACCCCTGTATTTCCTTATGACTCTAATCATAATCCAGATACAGAGTGTTATATTTGAAACGGATACTTTACTGGCACAGTTGGCAAATATCAATACCTACGTAGAACAATTTAGTTCAGCCACCCTGCCAATCGGGATCAATTTACAGGAAAAGCTCACAGAGATTGTGACAGCTGCAGCAAACTATTTCAGCATTTTACTTGTTAATGCTGTCCAGAGTATTGGACAGAGAATTATAGAATTTGTAATCATGTATTTCCTGCTCTATTACCTACTGGTTGGCATAAATTCAACTTGTTCTGCCAAACTTACAAATGCAATACCATTCAGCAGGGAAAATACAGAACTGCTACAAAAGGAATTTACAAATATTGTCAATGCAACACTCATAAGTTCAGGAATAATTGCTGTAGTCCAGGGCGGATTGCTTACAATCACATTCCTTCTGTTTGGAGTTCACGGAGCATTCCTCTGGGGATTTGCAACTATGATCCTTTCATTCCTGCCTGTTGTAGGAGCACCGATAATCTGGATCCCTGCCGTTATAGTCCAGATAATTCAGCAGGACTATCTTACAGCCGTAGGAATACTTATCGGTGGCATTATTATTAGTTCTATTGACAATTTCCTCAGACCAGCCATACAGGACAAAGTTGGAAGGATTCACCCACTGGAATCACTTATAGGAGTTATTATAGGTCTGAACCTATTTGGACTTCTGGGAATTATCATAGGGCCTTTACTGATCTCTTATGTTGTTCTTATGGCAAAGATGTTCAACGAGGAGTATCTGTCCCAAAATAAAACAGATACAGATTAACTATATTTTGGGAACATACCATTATTTCACAATTTGACTATCGGTTATATATATATAGATGTATTACGGAATACAATTGCTGATTTCCTTGTAATATTATGTGGAAAATTCAAGCACAATAATAAATTTCGAAGTGATCCTGTGCTACCTACAAAAGAATATCTTGACAGAGCAATTGAAACTGTATTAAGTCTCAATGATAAAGAAGCATGCAAAATTGCACATGAAGCACTGAAACTTGGAATTGATACCCAATATCTTTTAGAGCACGGTTTTCATGTTGCCCTCTCTTTAATGAAGGATATGTTCGATGAAGGTAAAGTTTATCTCCCACATATGATTGCGGCTGCCGACGCTGTGCAAGCTGCAACTAAGGTTTTGATCCCAAACCCCGGAGAGAACGTGCTGAAAAATTCAAAAGGTATTGTGCTTCTTGGCACCATAGAAGGAGACATACATTCTATTGGCAAGGATATAGTTGCAACATCCCTTCAGTTAAACGGCTATGAAGTTATTGATCTTGGGGTGGATGTCCCAGTGGACACCTTTGTTGAAATGGCAGTAAAATTCAACCCGGATGTGGTAGCTACATCTGCCCTCATGGCAATCACCATGACAAACCAGATGACACTGGAAGAGAGTCTTAGGGAAGCAGGCATCAGGGATAAATTGAAGACGATGGTAGGAGGAACACCTGTCACCCCGGAATGGGCAAGAGAAATAGGTGCTGACATATATGGCGACAATGCTTCCGATGCACTCAGAAAAGTAAATTCCATCATGTGGCCTGAAAATAAACAGCAATTAATTGTAGATCAAAAAAATTGTTCTGAAAATGTTTGTTACTGATGACTATGTAATTCTGTTACAGTCTGTTTTTTATGTTATCAGAAGTTGTAGAAAACAGGAAATTAGGAGCCGAAGAACCAGAACGCAGGCAAAGTGAAAGCGTTTGGGAGAGATGATGTTAGGGAGTGCAGAGGGAATCTGCCTGCGTTCTGTTATTTAAGACGTTTTTTCGTTTTTCTCTTCAGCGTTTTTCCGATGAACACATCGTACCACCTATGGTCAGCAAAGCCCTGGTCAAAGAGGTTTTGTGACCGCACACTCTAGTACCAAATACTACTATTTAAATATATCTACAGTTGGATATATAATGAGACTCATCATTATGAGATTTGGAGTTTAGGGAGAATCTGATAGAGACATAATACATAGAAAAGAAGGTCAAAAACAAAATTATACAAAACAGAAATTGGAAGAAAAAAGAGAGAATGGAAACTTAAAGTTTCCGATTTATGTGATTAAATAAGCACTAAATTAAAGCCCATTCACAAACGCTTCAATCCTTACCAGAGCCTCTTCAATCTCTTCTCTGGAAGTCGCATAAGAGCACCTTAAGAAACCTGTGCCGGCCTCACCAAACACATTGCCAGGGATTGTGACAACCTTCTGCTCGTTCATAAGGCGTTCTGCAAACTCCTCGGAGCTTAAGCCCGTGCTCTGGACGCTTGGGAAAACGTAGAATGCACCCTTTGGCTCGAAGCATTTGAGTCCGATCCTGTTCAGGCCGCTTACTATGAGATGACGACGACGGTCGTAATCACGGACCATTTTCCCCATTTCGTGGTTGCCGTTCTTGAGGGCTTCTATGGCACCTATCTGTGCAGTAATTGGAGCGCAGAGCATTGAATACTGGTGGATCAGCATCATTGCACTAATGATCTTCGGGGATGCCATTGCGTATGCCAGCCTGAAACCAGTCATTGCGTATGCCTTGGAGAAACCGTTAAGCAGGATAGTCCTGTCACGCATTCCCTCAAGTGATGCGAAGCATGTGTGACCACCGTTGTAGGTCAGGCAGTCGTAGACCTCATCGGAGATTACCATGATGTCGTGCTCGCAGACAACATCTGCGATGGCTTCAAGGTCTTCCCTGGCCATGGTAGCTCCGGTAGGGTTGTTAGGGAAATTAATGATAACAGCCTTTGTTTTTGGTGTGATTGCTGCTTTCAGTTCTCCGGCTGTGAGCTTAAAATTGTTCTCAAGTTTCGTTGAGATAATAACAGGAACTCCGCCTGCAAACATTACCGACGGTACGTATGCAACATACGAAGGCTGGACAACAATAATTTCATCACCCGGATTGGTGATGGCCCTGACAGCCACATCAAGAGCTTCACTGACTCCTGAAGTAACAAGAATCTCAGATTCAGGATTATAATTCACCCCGTATTTTGCAGCATAATGATTTGCCAGTTCCTCACGAAGCTCAATAAGACCGTAATTTGAGGTATATGAGGTTTCACCGCATTCAAGCGAGTGGATGCACGCCTCCCTTATGTGCCAGGGAGTCACATAATCCGGTTCGCCTACACCAAGGGAAATAACATCTTCCAGACCTGATGCAAGATCAAAGTAGCGACGGATGCCTGAAGGAGGCACCTTATTCATAACATCAGCTACAAATTTAGAAGGGGTGCATTCTTTTCTCATATATTATACATCCTGTAAATGTGACAAAATTGTTAATTATGGAGTCACCGGTAAACGTGAAACGTGGTCCTGCTCGTGGAGAATAACACCATCCTCTTTGTAAGTTTTCAGGACAAAATGCGTAGTTGTATGCTGTACCTGTTCAAGAGTAGAGATTTTCTCAGCAACGAAGAAAGCAACTTCCTTCATTGTTTTTCCGGACACCGTTAGCGAAAGATCGTATTGTCCGGAGAGAAGTCTTACGGAACGGACCTCAGGGAACTTATACAGACGCTCGACAAGAGGCTGGTAACCTATTGACCTTTCAAGACTTACCTTAAGCTCAATAATCGCATAGACATACTCATCACCTGCAAGATCCCAGTCAATAACAGTCTTATACTTGCGGATAACTCCGCTCTCTTCAAGCTCTTTTACGATTCTGTCAACTTCATCTGTAGTGAGTCCTGCAAGGGTCGCAATCTCTTCATGACTTATTCTTGCATCCTCTTCAAGACATTCCAGAACATGACGTGTATTATTATCCATCATATAAGCAACCCCATAAAACCAGACAATCAAATTAAAAAGGAAAAAAGTGCCCGATTAATCGAGCAATATCGCGTTCACAACGCCATCCTGGCCAGGACGGCTTGTGATCTTTGCATCACCAAGAGGCGTCTTGATAACTGAACCTTTTGTAAGAATATTACGCCTGATGTAGTGCTCATTTGCAGTATTACCAGTAACGTTTTCAATGGAAGTCTTCTGGGTCTTACCCTGGGCATCTGTTACATTTACAACATTGCACTGAAGAAGTCTTACTTTTCTGTTTCCGCCTCTTGTGGAAACATTCTTTTTCTTTGTTTCATTGATGTGAGTGTCAGCTGGTTCGCTACCAAGCTCGTATTTTCTCTTTCCGCGAGCCTTCTTGATCTTAGCACCAGTATATGTTCTTCTAGATCTACCTTGCCATTTCATGATATATCCTCTTATGATTGTTATATAAGTATGAATTGAATTAACATTGTAATTCGGATTTAATCTGGTATGATTTATGGACGTTCCTTTAATAATAAGATGCTATATGAACTTTTCGAGTGACGAAGTAGATATACACCCCTGCACAGAACAGCAAAAATGAAAAGAAGAATCAGCTTTTCCATGGTCTTTCATAGACAATTCATAAATAAGTCCAGCACTTATATCAACCTATGCTTCGCGTAACATTTCTTGGAACCGGAGGGTCCCTTCCAACCCCGGAACGCAATCCATCTGCCATCATGATCAATCGTGAAGGCGAGCTAATGCTATTTGATTGCGGAGAGGGAACACAGCAACAGATGATGCGAGCCAAAACAGGGATGAAAGCATTATCATCCATATTCATCACCCATTTTCATGCCGACCACATACTTGGAATTCCCGGCCTCATACAGACAATGTCCTTCCACGGAAGAACAGAGCCGCTGAAAATATACGGACCACACTGGATCCATGAATTCGCAAGGATACTCAGCTCCCTTGGATACTATAAGTTAAAATTCGAGATAGATACCATTGACCTTGTACCAGGGGATGTGGTCAAAAGAGACGAGTATTCCGTCGTAGCAATTAAAACAGAACACAGCATACCAAGCCTTGGATATGCACTGATAGAAAACATGCGACCCGGCAGATTCGATCGCCAGAAAGCAATTGAGCTTGGAGTTCCACCCGGACCTCTTTTCTCAAAACTCCATAACGGTGAGTCGGTAGAAGTCAATGGGAAGACCATAAAATCAGAAGATGTTGTCGGAGAAATGCGACCCGGAAGGAAAATCGTCTATACCGGAGACACACGTCCCTGCAAAGCAATAATGGAAGCCAGCAGAGATGCAGACATTCTGATCCACGACTCAACCCTTACCAGTGACCAGCAGGATTGGGCTATTGAATCCATGCACTCAACTTCTCAAGAGGCAGCAGCCCTTGCAAAAGAAGCTAATGTCCTGAGACTCATACTTACCCACATAAGTTCCAGGTATTCAGATAATCCTACACAGTTGCTTGAAGAAGCTAGAAAGATATTTGATAACGTAATCGTTGCAGAAGACCTTATGGAACTTGATATACCCTACCGGGACAAAACCTGAGCAATCATAAAAAGGCAGAATAATCAAAAAAGAAAGTTTAGAGGAAAGTCCAGTCGAGCCTCCTGTCATCTGCATCGTAAAGCGAGACTTCCATCGACATTTCCATATCTTCAACGTCACAGGACAGGCGCTTCATGCCTATGTACAGAGTATCGCCAGGCACATAATCAAAACCATCAGGCTTGACCTTACCGAAATATACACGGCCACCAGACTCTACTTCTTCAACAGTGACTCCTTTCCACATGAGAGTGTCAATTACATTTACTATGACACATTCGAAACGGTCAGATTCATTTACCTCAGACATAGCTCTCCGATATATTCTCAGGTTTTAAAAAGATAATCCTAGGAACATATTCATCCTTGTCAGATGTACATCCTGTCAGCACTTGAAGGTTTGGGAAGATTTTTGAGTTTTTTCACAGAAGCATACAGGTCATCCTGAACAATATGAGCCCTGTCCTCGATAATCACATTATGAAGAGCCGTCTTCAATACCTTGCTTACAAGATCCCGTCCCGAAAGCCCTTCGGTCATCTTCGCAATGGAAGAAAGATCAAGATCCTTCACAGGTACAGGGAATGTCATTACATTGGATTCCAGAATTGCAAGACGTTCATTCTCATCCGGAAGCGTGAACTCTATTTCTTCCTCAAACCTGCTTCTTACAGCGGGGTCGATTGTATCTGTACGGTTAGTTGCACCTATGGTACAAACACCTGAACGCTCAACTATGCCATCCATTTCCGTTAGCAGTGCATTGACTATCTCTGCAACATCCCCACGCAGCTCCTGGTGTCTGCGGTCAAGCGCGATGGCATCGAGCTCGTCTATAAAAATGATACACGGAGCCATCTCCTGTGCCCTGTCGTACAAATGGTGTATCTGCCTGGCACCCTCACCCACAAATTCACCAATAAGCTCGGTTGCCTTAACAGGAAGAATAGGAACATGAGCCTTGTTTGCAAGTGCCTTTGCAAGCATGGTTTTTCCGGTACCAGAAGGACCGAAGAAAAGTACATTACGTGGAGCCCATTTACCAAATTTCTCAGGCGCTTCCAGAAAACGCTCTATCAGCTTGCACTTCTTACGTGCACTCTGCTGTCCGATCACATCATCAAAGGTAACATCACTTCTGAATTCAACACTCGAAACACTACTGACAACGGTTTCATTCACAATGATATGAGTGTTCTGTCCGATTATCGAACCCGGCGGTTCAACATCAGTTACCTTGTATGCAAAATCAGGAAACATCCTGCGGTCAAAGAGATAATCATCTTTGTGCGCTGTGTAGCCTTTCCACTGTTCACGTGCATAGTGTTCAAAAACTCCCGGATCCGTAATTTCAGGATAATCATCGAGCAAACTGATCATAGGGTAACCCGCAGGTTCCAGGATAAGAAAATCAGCTGTACTTCCCCCTGGCTCTGAATTTGATTCCCTGCTGGATTTGGTAGTGGTTTTCTGGACAGTCCGTACTATATGTATCATCTCTTTTATTTTCTAATACTAATTTACTTAAGAAAGCTATTAAAGCTAACCCTTAAACCCACTTTTAAAGTTTGGAAGTGGCCCATGACCTTAAAAGACCGGAATTCAACTACCTATTAAAATCCGTGTTTGAAAGACAATATTAAGCTTACTTCACTAAATTCTGAAACCATAAGATGAACGAATGATAAATATAGTGATTATTACTATAATAGTAGAATGATGATAAATGAACACACACTGAAAAACGTAAAGATCACCAGTGTGGTAAACACTGTTCTGATTCTGATAATCAGTATATTCGGATTCGTATTAGTCGTACCATTTGTAATTTCAAAGGATACGAATTCCCTGATCGTCAGCCTGGCTTTGATATTGTCCACATTCACAATCATCCTCCATGCAAGTAAACAGATAGAGAAAAAGAACACAGAACTGGAAACGAAAATCAGTGAACTTGACCAGATGCATAAAGAAATGAACGAGAAACATAAAGGGCTGGAATCCCTGGTTTCCCGCAACACAGAGATAGAGAACATGATATCGTCATTGATCTCAATGTTCATCGAACCTGGAAACATAGATGGAACACTGGATGAGATCTTAAAGAAGACAGCCTCATTCTGTAATACAGAACACTGCTACCTCTTTTTGTTCAAAGCAAACGGTGACCCGTACCTGTCACACAGCTGGAAAAGCAAAGATCAGCCTGAAAAGAAGAGTGTTTTTGAGAAAATATCATATGCCAGGTTCCCGTGGATAGCAAAAAAACTCAACCAAAAGCAGACAGTATTCATCTCACAGGAAGCACACCTGCTGGAAATTGCTGAAAGGGAAAGAAATGCCATACTATCAGATGCTGTCCAGTCATTGATGCTGGTACCTGTAGAATCTGATTCTGAATGTATAGGATTTATCAGTATCGAAAATTCATCGTATAAAAGTGACTGCAGCCTTGATAACAGCCAGACATTAAAAGTGTTATCAGAGATCATGAGCACAGCACTTAATCACAGGTCATTCCTTAAAGACCTGGGTCTTTTCAAAGACCTTATTGACAGGTCAAATGATTTTATATTTATAATAGATGTGGAAAAAAACCGCATCATCGACGCAAATGAAACTGCATGCAAAGAGCTTGGATACAGCATAGACGAACTTACAGTCATGGAAGAAAATGACCTGTGCTTACTCTTTGAAGATACATTCTGGAAAAGCGATCTTCGCGACCTTGCAGGTGACAGGTACCTGCAACCGGACCAGAAACTCACAAAAAAGGATGGAGCTAAAATCCCTGTTGAGATGAATATCACTTTTGTGACCCATGACCACCACAATTACGCCCTTGCTGTTGTACGTGACATTGCATCGCGCCTGGACATGGAAAGCAGGCTTGCAAAGACAAAACAGGTAATGGAACTTGCCATGGAAGGTGCAGACCTTGGAATGTGGGACTGGAACTTCAGGACGAACGAGGTTATGTATGACAGGCGCTGGGCAGAGATGATCGGTTATGATGTAAATGATATTGAAAAGAACATGGGAAGCTGGAAAAAACTGGTTCATCCGGATGACCTGAAAACCGTGAACGATGCCATAAATGATCACATCAACCGGGAAGCACCATTCTTTGAAGCTGAGTTCCGTATGAAGAACAGCAAAGACAGATGGCAATGGATACTTGCCAGAGGAAAGGTCACCGAATGGGATAACGATGAACCATTCAGGTTTACCGGTACTACAATGGACCTTGACGAGAGAAAGAAAGTGGAAGAAGAACTACGTCATTCCAACGAACTTAAAGACCTGTTCACAGACATAATGCGTCATGACTTGCTAAATCCTGCTGGAAATATCAGAGGATTTTCAGAAGTACTTTACGATATGGAAGAGGACCCTGAGAAATCAAAGATACTCGATATGGTACAGCGTAACACTAACAGACTCATAGACATGATCGAAACGGCTGCTAAGTTTGCAAAGCTTGAAGCAACAGACGAACTGGAGTTAGTAGGGATTGACATTATGACAAGTCTTAGAAATGTAATTGAACAATTCGACCAGCAGCTTAATGATAAGAATATGAACCTCCATGTAAAAGCAGATGGAAGCTATCCTGCAATGCTCAACCCAATAGTTGAGGAGATTTTTGCCAATTACATATCCAATGCCATCAAGTACAGCCCTGAAAACACAGAGATCAGTATTGATGTTGTTGACCTGAACTATGAATGGATGGTAACGGTAACAGATTCAGGAGAAGGAATTCCTGATGACTCAAAACCGCTTGTCTTTGATCGTTTTAAGAGAGTGAACAAGAGCGGAGTGAAAGGAAGCGGACTCGGCCTTGCTATCGTTAAGAAGATAGCTGAACTTATGGGAGGTTCAGTTGGTGTTGAGGACAATCCTGAAGGAAATGGCAGCATGTTCTGGGTAAAGCTCAAAAAGCATCATGGGACAATCAGTGATAATGCAAAACCTGTCATAGGTATTGAAGCTACCATCGGAACAGAAACAATTCATAACACAAAAACAGAGATTCATTCAATGTTGCATTAGGTTTAAGGAATATAATACCCATCAGAAGCCTTTGATCTCAAATAATCATGAGGAAATAAGATGGAACTTGATGAACTGATCATAACAAGGGCTATAGTTGATGAATTTTCAAAGACTTTTCTTGACTACACAGATGTGGATGTTGCACTTGTAGGCGGAGGGCCTGCAAACCTTGTAGCTGCAAAATATCTTGCAGAGGCGGGCCTTAAAACCGTGCTTTTTGAGAAAAAGCTCTCAATAGGCGGAGGTATGTGGGGAGGAGGAATGATGTTCCCACGCATTGTTGTTCAGGAAGACGCAAAACACATTCTTGATGATTTCGATATTAACTACCACGAATATGAGCAGGGGTACTATGTTGCAAGCTCAGTGGAATCTGTTGCAAAACTTATCTGCGGAGCCACTGGCGCAGGCGCGGAAATATTCAACCTGATAGATGTGGAAGATGTAATGATCCGTGAGAATGATGCGGTATGCGGACTTGTGATTAACTGGGGAACTGTTTCAATGACAGGACTGCATGTGGACCCTCTTGCTATCAAAGCAAAAATTGTCATTGACGGAACAGGGCACGATGCAGGAATTTGCAATACTGTCCTTAGAAAAATACCGGGTGCTAAAATCGGCACGGGAATCCCTGGTGAAAAACCGATGTGGGCTGATGTAGGAGAACGGATACTGATGGATACCACAAAGGAAGTCTACCCCGGACTGATTGCTGCAGGAATGGCTGCAAATGCAGTTGCAGGAGCACCTAGAATGGGACCAGTCTTTGGTGGAATGATGCTTTCCGGTAAAAAAGCTGCTGAAATTGCAATTGAAAAACTAAAAAATGAATAATAAAAAAGGTTGAAATTTAAAGTTGAAGGCGCCTGAGGACACTGTTTAACATGTTTCCAAAGGAAAAGATTTATGTAAGAAACGGACATCTATAGGGTGCTTTCAAATAAAGCACCTGCTTCGAGCCGGGGTAGGGTAGCGGTTATCCTGTAGCCCTGTGGAGGCTACGATTCGAGTTCGATTCTCGATCCCGGCCCCATTTTTCATATTGTTATTGATAAAAAGTCAGAATATCTTTTGATGATGGTAAACACTGTTAGTATTCAAAGCTGATTATTAAAAGAAGTTACGTTTTTCGGCATACAACAAAGTGCTGTATTACAACCCCGCCTAATGTTTGTATGAGAGTAAACCCCATCCCGTTGCAAGGGGTGGTACGTCCTTGCAGAATCCAATAATTGAATTCTGAATTTTGTTTATGCTCTGCTACTATATAACAGTATAGATATTACGGGGCTGTCAATTTTGTTGGGGTTGAGCAATTACCAATTACATAATGCAAATGAATGAATTGGTTTGATTATTTGAAAACGCGATCATAAGAATGTACAATTAGTCAGTATTACAATTTATGGGAAAATGCTATCCAAGAAGAATTGCTCTAACACCAAAGTTTTTGACAGCCCCGATATTACCCGACAGTTCAATGGCATTTAAAATATATAAAACAATGCAGAGATTACTGAACAACAGAAAATAAGAGTTAAAACTCGTTCAGTTTTAACTGTCTTCTCTGGCACATATCTTCACCCGGGATATCAACAGGATACGCACCCGTAAGACAACCAAGACACAGATTGTCCCTGTCTATACCTATTGATTCAACCAGGCCGTCAACACTGAGATAACCAAGTGAATCCGCATCAATTACAGCCTCAACACCCCGGATGGTTTTGTGAGCAGCTATGAGTTCTTCCCTGGATGCCATGTCAATGCCAAGATAACATGGTGCAATGATCGGTGGACTTCCTATACAGGCATGCACTTCGGTAGCACCTGCATTACGCACCATATCGATGATCCTGCGTGAAGTTGTTCCCCTTACTATGCTGTCATCGATGAGGATTACTTTTTTACCTTTAATGTTCTGACCGATTGTGTTCATTTTCAGGCGCACGGCAGTCTCACGCATTGCCTGACCCGGAAGAATGAAAGTGCGACCTATATAACGGTTTTTCATCAGGCTTTCTTCATAATCAATCTTTGATTCTTTAGCATAACCTATTGCAGAAGTTATACCGGAGTCAGGAACCGGGGACACCATATCTGCATCCACAGGATGTTCACGTGCAAGCCTTTCACCAATTCTTTCACGGACTTTATAGACAAGCTGACCATCTATGATAGAATCAGGACGTGCAAAATAAACATATTCAAAAACGCAATGAGCACAATATTTCTCGTCAAAGAGCTGGTATGATTCAACTTCACCGTCACGGAAAATAAGAAGCTCACCAGGCTTTACATCCCTGAGAAGCTTACCATTCAGGGTATCAATAGCCACACTTTCGGAAGCTACCACATAACCAGAATCAATTGTACCAAAACACAATGGCTTGAATCCTACAGGATCCCTTACAGCCATGAGAATATCATCGATCAGTATGGTCAGTGAATATGACCCGTTAAGCTGTTTTATGACATTACGTACAGCGTCGACAGGATCATGCTTCAAAAGTTCTTTTACCAGAAGATGAGCCAGCACCTCTGTATCAGAATTTGCAACAAATATATGCCCCTCAGCTTCAAGCTGACCACGCAGGTCATGACTGTTGACAAGATTACCATTATGTGCCAGAGCAACGTTACCGCTCTTATATTTTACAATAAAAGGCTGGCAATTCTCTATACGTGAGTCACCGGAAGTAGAATAGCGAACATGACCGATACCCACATTGCCTTTAAGTCCAACAAGTTCATCCTTGTTAAAAACCTCAGGCACAAGACCCATACCCTTTAAGGTATGAGGTTCCCTGCCATCATGAACAGTTACTCCGGCAGATTCCTGACCACGATGCTGCAGAGCGTATAAAGCATAATAGATGCGAAGCGCGGAGGGGACCGGATGTGGTTCTTCATCGAACTGTACAACCCCTACAACACCGCATTCTTCGCGCATTTGTATCCCTAGTCTAAAAAAGACTTAATATTTGCACTTTGCCTGCCACTTGTAGCTTCTCATGCGTGAGCTTTTTCCAAAGCCACAGGATGTACACTGTTTTGTGTGAATGTTGAGTGAAACACTACCGCAGCGCCTGCATTTTACATGTGTGCGCTTTTGCCTTTTACCCATTGAGGGAGTACCTTTTGACATTTATAATCACCTTTAATATAAAATTCATTGGTTAATTGGTTATAATAAGTAAAACCTATAAATTACAGCCTGGAGGTTACCCATGATATTGCTAGTAGTTCTTATAGGTTACGTTCATTTCAGGGAGATACGTAAACTACGTTGTCACCTCTGATTACAACACTACCTAGTTTTCTTACAATGTCTCCTTCCTTAAGCTCTTCTGCATCGTCAAGTACAAGGTTCATGTGGACATCATAACCCTGGAGTTTTCCACGGAATTCCCTTGCGCCTTTAAGTCTCACAATTACAGGTGTGTTCAAAGCATCGTTCAATATATCAAGAGGTCTGTTTCCCATTTTCGCCGCCTCAGTTAAATAGATCAAATAAATTCTACACTTAAACTTGTAGCTAATATCTAGCTTGTAAATTTGTTTATTTACATATACATATTGCGATGCTCCAATGTTGCATATGCTGTATATAAAACTATCGTGATAAACAGTTTTTAGATATCCAGATGACTGCAAAGCCATGAAAATTAGTCGCAAAGATATATAGGTTCAATTGACCAACTGTTATATAAGCGACAAGGCATTTAAGAGCTCCGTCACACGTCAAAGAACAAATGAGGGATTTAATGAGCAAAATACCAGTCATACTTTCCATAGCAGGTTCGGACTCCGGCGGAGGTGCGGGAATCGAAGCAGACATCAAGACAATTGCTTCACTGGGACTCCACCCGGCATGTGCCATCACATCAGTTACCGCCCAGAACACAATGGGAGTCAGAAGTGCCTATGATATCCCCTGCGATGTAATTATAGAACAGGTAGATGCCGTCTGCGAAGACATGGATATCGCATGGGCCAAGTCCGGCATGCTTTCTTCATCACAGATCACCTCAACCGTTGCAGAAATGGTTAAAAAACACAATCTAAAACTGGTGGTAGATCCGGTAATGGCCGCAGAGGCTGGCGGTGACCTGCTTCGCAAAGAAGCCATACGAACCCTCAGAGAAGAACTCTTACCTGTATCGGAAGTTGTAACTCCTAATATCAATGAGGCCAGCATACTTGCAGGAATAGAGATACAGAATGTTGATGCTGCAAAGAATGCTGCAAAGATCATCAGTAATACAGGAGTGAAATACGTCATAATCACTGGAGGACACCTCGATGCTTCAGATATAATATATGACTCCTGCAATGACACTTATTCAACCATACCAGGTACTTTTGTCAAAGGCGGAACCCATGGTTCGGGTTGTACGCATTCTTCTGCACTGACATCGTTCCTTGCTCAGGAATACAACATAAAAGAAGCTGCCAGAAAGGCAAAATTTTTTGTTGTGGAAGCGATCAAGGGAAGTGTGCCTGTCGGGAAGGGAGCAGGGCCTGTTAACCAGCTTGCGTGGCTTCTGAACAAACCGGAACGCTGCACAAGGAGAAATGACTAGAAAATATTACGTTCCTGGTTGTAAGTAAAGAATAAATTGGCTAATTAAAGTCAGAATGCACACCTTAAGAGTAAAGATAAAATGGAAGCAGAATTTTTCAAAGGCATTTACCTGTCAAAGGAAATAAGGAAAAGTATCCGTGAAATGGGTTTCAGGAAAGCAACAGAGATCCAGGAGAAATGTATCCCGTTAATATTGGAAGGTAAAGATGTCATGGGTCATGCACAGACAGGAACCGGCAAGACTGCAGCCTTTGGTATTCCCCTTATGGAAATGCTGGAACCTGCCGAAAAGAAGACTCAGGCACTTGTAATTTGCCCTACAAGAGAACTTGTCATACAGGTAGCAGAAGAACTTGAAAAACTTGGTAAATACATTCCTGAAATGCATATTTTACCTGTTTACGGTGGAGCTGCAATGCAGTCACAGGCAAGTGGCCTGAAAAATGGCGCACAGATTGTTGTGGGGACACCCGGGAGAATAATCGACCACATTGGAAGAGGAAATTTCCACACAGAAGATATTGGAATTATTGTGCTTGACGAAGCAGATGAAATGTTGAATATGGGATTCAGGGATGACATCGAGAGAATACTTGACGGAACACCAGCGGACAGGCAGACACTTCTCTTCTCAGCAACAATGCCTGAGACAATACTAAAACTGACAGATATGTACCAGAATGAACCTGTAAATATTAAGGTAGTACAGGAAAAAATGACAGTTCCTCAGGTAAAACAATATTATTTCGAAGTTAAGGATAACGCAAAACCAGAATCCCTGAGACGGCTTATCGAAGTTGAGGACATCAAGTCAGCACTTGTTTTCTGTAATACTAAAAAGGAAGTAGACAAACTCGTCATTAAGCTGCGCTCCCGGGGCTATCCCGTAGATGCACTCCACGGAGATATCAAACAAAATAAGAGAGAGCAGCGTATGAACAAATTCAAGGATGAGGACATTGGTATTCTGATTGCTACAGACGTTGCCGCAAGAGGAATAGATGTTGAGAATATTGAAGTTGTCTTCAACTATGACATGCCACATGATCCTGAAATATATGTGCACAGGATAGGAAGAACAGCTCGTGCCGGCAGACCCGGACTTGCATACAGTTTCATAACTGCAAAGGAAAAAGCAAAACTGGAATCCATTGAAGAGACCACTAATACTGCCATAGTCAGGAGAGAACTTCCAAGTAACCGCGACATTGAAAGAATAAAAGAGAACAGGATAGCTGATGAGATTAAAATGCTTGTCAGACGCGGTAAGCTTGATAAATATGATGAGTTCGTTGCTGGCATAGCAGATAATGGCATGGATTATCAACAGATAGCATCTGCCCTTGCAAAAATGCTGCTGAAAGGCGACAACTGATACATACTACGAACATACATTCAAATAATAAATTTAACTGAGGAAATTCAATGAAAGATTTTGTGATAATAGGACATAAAGCACTGACAAGCGGAGATTTCTCCCTAAATGACCTTCCAGGCTCTGCCGGGAGAATGGACATTCTCTGCAGATGTGTTAATTCGGCTCTTTTCCTTTCACATGGGATGAGACGTGATGTTAATGTCCACCTTGTGCTTCAGGGAGAACCGGACCCTGCAAAAGTAGTGAGGTTTAACGGCGAGAAACTGAAATACCTCAATCCTGATGAGAGAAGCAGCGGGTCCCTTATCAAAAAAGCACTGGAAAAGGATGCAATTGAGTATGAAACACAGTCAACACCAGGAGTATTCATACGCCGCGTCGGACTTAAACAACTGCTCAATGAGTTCAGCGAGGCAGGCAGGGATATTTACTATCTGAGAGAAGATGGAGAGGACATCAGAAAGTACTCCGAACTTAACTCAGATGCTGTGTTCATCCTTGGAGACCATATGGGAGTTACCGAAGAGGAAGAGGAAATGATCGATAAGGTTGCAAAATCAACGCTGAATATCGGACCTGTTTCCCTGCACTCAGACCATTGCATGATAATCATCCACAATGAACTTGACATGAGAGAAGCATAATCGAATAGTCAAAAAAGGTTATATTAGATAGTGCCTATTTAAGCGAATCCTGAATTCCCTTTATAACATACTACAAAGTGATCCAATGAGCATACTTGAAACCGCTAAGAAAATAATTGAAGAAGGCCCTATCTGCGACCATTGCATGGGCAGGCAATTCGCCAAATTATCCACCGGCCTTACCAATGTTGAAAGAGGTCAGGCCATAAAGCTTGCCCTGGCAATGGAAGGTGATGCGAGGTTTAAAGAATCAGGCGAAGATTCAATTCTGGAAGAACTGGCAAAGAGCAGTAAATATGCCCGAAAAACACTGAAGATCAAAGGCGAGGATGAAAAATGCTGGGTCTGTCTTGGAATCTTTGATAAGCTCGATCTCTGGGCTGACAGAGCAGTCACAAGTATAGGGGACAGGGAGTATTCGACATTTCTTGTAGGTACTAAGGTCAGCGGACTCATTGGGGAAAATGAGGAAATACTCTGGAGCGAGTGTGGCATCACACAGGCCGAGCAGTTCAAAACAGAAATGAACCGTGAGGTCGGAAAACTCATTTCCGCACGTACCGGGAAAGAAGTGGAATTTGAAAGGCCGGACCTTGTTATTACCCTTGAAATTGCGGATGAGACAACAAGCGTGCAGATTAAATCACTATACGTTCAGGGAAGATACAGGAAACTTGTCAGGGGCATCCCACAAACAAGATGGCCATGCAGGAGCTGTGGTGGCAAAGGATGCGACCAGTGTGACAATACCGGCAAGCAATATCCAGAATCTGTGGACGAACTTATAGGCAAGGAACTTATTGAGATGACAGAGGCAATGGATTCTAAGTTCCATGGTGCTGGCAGGGAAGATATTGATGCGCTCATGCTAGGTACCGGAAGGCCATTTGTAGTAGAAGCGGTCAGCCCTAAGATACGCAGCATAGATGTCTGGGAACTTGAAAGGAAGATCAATGAGTTTGCAGATGGAAAGGTTGAGGTTGAAGGACTTAAAATTGTTGAGAAGGCAGTAATTGAGACTCTGAAGTCCTCAAAGGCGGATAAAGTTTATAACCTTAAAGTTACATTCAAAGAGCCTGTTTCCACGGACAAACTGGAAGGTGCTATAAGTTCACTTGTCGGAGTCCAGATACACCAAAGAACTCCGCAGAGAGTGGCCCACAGAAGAGCTGACCTTGTCAGGAAACGATACGTTCACAACATGAAGCTCGTTGAGAAAACAGAGGAATTCGCTATCATAGAAGTTCATTGCGATGGCGGTCTGTATGTCAAGGAACTTACATCGGGAGATGATGGAAGAACAGAACCAAGCCTTACAGGGCTTCTGGGCATTCAGGCAAAGGTTGAGGAACTCAACGTTATTAAAGTTGATATATAAATAAGTCCTACAGGGACTCACATACAATTCATACATCAAAATCATATTTTCAATGGAGGAAAATAATCATGGCAACATCACACGGTGAAAAACACTGCACAAGATACAAGTTAAAGAAGACCTCAAGAGAAAGAGGGCTTTCACCTGTAAGCAAGGCAATTCAGGAATTTGACTGCGGACAGATGGTCCACATCGATATCGATCCAAGCATACAGAAGGGAATGCCACATGCAAGGTTCCAGGGAAGAACCGGAAAGGTCCTCGGCCAGCGTGGACGTGCCTACATCTTGCAGATAAGGGACGGAAACGCAATGAAGGAACTCATATCCCTTCCACAGCACCTTAAACCACAGAAATATTAAATACATTAATAATTCAGGATAATACCTGGATTACCTTTATTTATCGTTAGATATATGTTTACTGCATATATTTAGCGGTTAAGTTTTATCCCGGAATATATTAATTACCTTTGTAATCATATCGCCATTCAAATGTGGCCTAAATCCAACTAATGCATAGAGTGTATATCAATGATAGTAAAAGAAGTTCTTAGTGAAGAGTTGTTAACCCTGCCTGAAGTTAAGGGTATGCTGCACGAGATTATGGAAGAACGTCTCAATAATGAGGAAGAGTTGAGCTATGAACTGCGCAAAGCTATCAATCATGCAGAGATGTTCTCAAAGACAAGCCCTGAAAAGGCAAGAGATCTTGTAAATAAACTTCTTGAACTGGAAAAAATGAAGCCTGAGATTGCAATCAGAATGGCTGATATCATGCCACAGTCAAGAGATGAGCTGAGATCACTTTACGCAAAAGAAAGATTCACACTTACCGAAGAAGAACTCGATGAAATGCTAAACCTTGTTGAAGAAGCAATGGATTAGATTTATATCCGATACACCCCTTTTTTACATCGAGAGTTGCATCAGTAGCAACTGGTTTGCCACAGGAGGGAATGAGTATATGACAGCAAGGGGAAAGCCACCTGAGAAAGAAGAGTATGCATGGATTTTAGATTATCTTCCATATGGAAGCACCGATGACAAACGCCCCTCATACCAGAAGAAACCTCTTGTACAGGCAGTTGGAGAAAACCTTTTTGTCCTGATGGAACTTGTCCCGAAGGAAGGAAAAGTACCTGATATCCAATCAAGGGTTTACATAGGAGAAGGCGACAGGGATCTTATTGATCATGTGAAGCACCGCATCACATATAATGACCTGAGTCACGGAGCACAACTTGAACTACCTTTCATTCTGGAAACGACAATTAAACATCAGGAAGACAGGTTTGTGCAGTTTTTTAACGATGCACACCCAATCACAAACAGACTCCACATGCTTGAATTACTTCCGGGAATCGGAAAGAAGCTCATGTGGGCTATCATTGACGAGAGGAAGAAAGGGACCTTCAAAACTCTTGCAGAACTGCATGAAAGGGTTGGAGGAGTGCATTCACCTGAAAAGATCATCGTGAACAGGATCATAGAAGAGCTGAAGGACGAAAATATCAAATACAGGCTTTTCACAACTCCTTCACGCCGCCCGCGTAACCACTAAAGGGTGTTCATTTCTTGGTCTATGAGATACTCAAGGAATATGGTATCCGTGGCGGATACCATGACCAGCATTTTTTGATTGACGAAAGGATACTTGACAAAATCGTCGATGCTGCAGACATAAAACCTCACGAGACCATACTGGAAATCGGTGCAGGTATCGGAAATCTCACTGAAAGACTAATGGCTAAAGCCGGCCACGTCATTGCAATTGAGAGAGATCCTGAACTTATTTTTGTACTAAAGGACCGCTTAGGAGAAACAGAGAATTTCACACTCATACAAGGAGATGTGCTTGACGTTGATTTTCCACCTTTTGACAAAGTTGTTGCCAATCTCCCTTACTCCATCTCATCTGAGATCACATTCAAGCTTTTCAAATACGATTTTAAACTGGCAATACTGATGTACCAGTACGAATTCGCACAGAGACTGGTAGCCCACGCCAATTCTAAAGATTACAGCCGCCTGTCGGTCAATGCACACTATTTTGCAGACATTTCCATGATAATGAAAATACCAAGAGGAGCATTCTCACCTCCTCCTGAAGTACTTTCTGCAGTTGTGGAAATTAAACCACGTCCTGCCCATTTTGAAGTTCTGGACAAGAAGTATTATCTTGATTTTGTCACTGCTGTTTTCGGACAGAGAAGAAAGAAGATGAGAAATTCTATTCTCAGAAACAAGCAGCTTTTAGGCATTGAAGATATGAAGGAATTCATAGAAGAATTGCCACAGGAACTGCTTAACAAAAGGCCAGAGAACCTTGAACCGGAACAATTCGCAGAACTTGCAAATATGATGTTCATGCATAAACAAAAATAAGATGTATCCATGGTTACAATTGAACACCGGAGTGCAAAGATTACACTGGCAGAACAGGTTTATGAACCTGCCGAAGATTCCTATTTACTTGCAGATACTGCCCTTAAACTTGTAAAAGATGGAATGAACGTTCTGGAAATCGGAACCGGAACTGGTTTTGTCTCTTCTGTTCTTAAAGCTAATAAGGACATCACACTCATTGCTACCGAAATCAGTCCCATCGCAGCAAAATGTGCAAAGTCCAATGGAATAGACGTAATAAGAACTGACATGTTCGCCGGACTGAAAGGGAAAAAACAATTTGACGTTATTGTTTTTAATCCACCATATCTTCCCACATCCGAAGATGAAAAAGTACCCGGATGGCTGAACTATGCATTCGACGGCGGAGAGAACGGACGCAAGGATGTGGAGCCTTTTATGCGACAGACACACAAACATCTGAAACCTGATGGTTACATACTTATGCTGATCTCATCACTTACAGGTATTGATGAAGTGATCAGGGAAATGGGAAAATATTCATTCAAAGCTCAGGTAGTTGCAAGTGAGAAATGCTCTTTTGAAAAGCTGGTAGTTATTATGGCAAATGTAATGATAACATAATGACAGGTTACTATTTATTAATATCCTCCTATATTATATAATGTGACATATAGATTTTATATATTGTTACCATTCAATATTTATCTCCTGAAACTGGCCATCGCAAGGGAATAATTGGTAGAAAGGCAGGGTATTCATCTGAATGAAAAGAATAGACAATGTTATTGTGTGAAAATAGAGAGAAAAAAATTAAGAATATCCCACCTAAAAGATACTAAATACGAAAACATGAACTTGAGCAGGTCAGTACTTATATGAAATTCTCATTCTATTTTTGTCGCAATATCAGCATCAGAAAGAACAAGAATACAAAATAAATAGAAGGCTGTTCAATGAACAACCTTTACACTACAATTGTTGTTTTATTAGGGTCCTGGCTTTCATTTAAAGTAATTTCCCACTCATGATAAGCAACGTCTTCTCCTTTGAATGCTGAAATATTTACAACATGAGTCCCATATCCAATATTTATCGCATCATAACTTGTTGTACTGCTATTATTTATTGATTGCATCAACAAACCATCAACAGTAGTATTGATGTAATTAGCAATTTTATTGGTTGTAAGAGTAAATGTATGGAACGAATCTACGGACTCATTTGAACCCGACATAACAGAATATGAATTTATAATAAGTGGTGTTGTACTATAGCCAATATATAACTTTGGAGCAAACAAAGGATCTTTATCGTATGAATACGCCCTTAATGACTTTTGAGTATCAGTATTTGCTATCATCAAAATACTAATATTATTCCCACTTGACCAATTTTCACGGGTTATTAGTTCTGATATAACATTTGTCATATCAGGTGATTTTACCCAACCTTGTGAGACACTGTCTTCAATCCATTCAGTACAGTTACTTGTACGAACTCTATTAATGACTTCTGACTCCATATTATAGTCATTTGCATTATCTACAGCATTACCATATATTCTCATGTTAGCATTGTCATAAACTGTAGTGTCCACATAAAATTTAATATATGCGAAATCAATAGTTGAATCTACCGGTATCGTGACATTTTGGAATCGCAATCCATTACAACCATAGCTTCCAGAACTATTGTCTGCATACGACTGAACATTCTCAACATTTATGCTTGTTGAAAAATAGCCAGAGCCACTATTATATGCATCATCATTTGATGAAGAAATTTGGCCTATGTATGTAGAATCGGATTCAACTGCACTTTCAATCGACAGTACTTGAGATGTTTTTGACAAATTTACATCATATTCAACATATCCAGAAGTATTCGATTTCGTAATTCCAACATCTTTACCATTAATTGAAATTATATATTCAGTATTTGATTTGTTCATCTGAGCAATTATGTTTGTCGAAAGATTATCTTCTGATGCGGCTACACTCAAAGAATATGAATCATCAGAATATGATGCTGTTGATAGAGAAGTAAGGTATCCAGAAGATGGAATTAAATAAATATCATATGCAGTAACAGTTGTAAATAACGTACCAACTGTAAAAGTACTTCCTGACGGGTAGAACATAACTGGAAGATTTCTTGTGTTGGTGGACAACTTACCGTTTGTATAATTGACATATATAGAACCTTGATCACCACCACGAGTTACTACATATGACTTACTATTTTCATTATATACACTTGCATTACCTGAATGGACACCATAACTATCAACAGTGTTGTTTGAAAAACTAGTATTAATTGCAAATAGATTGAACGCCGCAGATGAATTTGAAATTACATTGTCATTTAGTATATTATTGAATGAACAATATGACGTTGTATTGTAAGAAGCAACATAAAAATATACACCTCCAGATTCAGGAGATATGATTTTATTACCAATAAAACAAGAATTATTAACAAGACCACTAAATCCATACGCATTACTACCAATTAATACATTATAACTTACATTTAAACGTTCTATTGGCCCTTTTGCAGCACTATTTGTAGTGTGATAGTATATCTGCCCTCCAATTATTGTATTATTGGAAATATCAATATCTTCTTCTTCGCCAAATAAATCAATTGCACTATGCCCAATTGTTCCATTTAATAAATTTCCAGATATTACACAATTGTGTGTATATAAACCAGTTGATTTGTTAGGTGTGGTTCCGTATAATCCAATCATGTTATGGCCTGAATTGGTGAAAATTGAATCTGTAATAGAACAATTGTCTGCAAAACCATTAAGAGTAACAACACTACTGCCAACATCATGTATGTACATATTATCAATATGAATATGACTGTAACCGGATACCGAGTTACTATTGTAAATACCATGCGTGTAATTGCATATTTCAATACGACTAATATTGATATATGAATTTCCATTCAGATTTATTGCACTATACGAATTATCTGTATTGGATGAATTTCCTTCCAATCTAGGATATGAATAATTGTATGATGTAAATACGATAGGATCACCTGATGCGCCTGAATTGGAAACAACGATTTCATTATCATACCAAGTTCCATTCATTATATAGATAATGTCTCCAGCGACTGCTTGAATGGCCGCATAAGTAGGGGTTGCCCATGCGCTATCAATAGAGAGTCCATCATTTGTATTATCACCTGTTTGAGATACATAATACTCTGTGGCATTTACCTCACTACTTAATATTACAAGCACAAGAAAAATGAAAATAAGTGATCTATAGTTCATCTGTACTCATTCCTCCATTTTGCGAACAAACCTTGTTTTTTGTATACCACATTTTGACTCTGATAGAATCTAGTAACAGTTCGATATTTCTCATATACTAAACCTTCTTTTATTTTCAAAAATTCGTTTTTCATATAAGTAAGAAGGATTACTTATCTTAAAAATATTTTTAAATATGAATTATAAAATATCAATTAAATTATAGAATAAATGACATCTATAGTCAGTATTTACAGTCAGTATTTACAGTCAGTATTTACAGTCAGTTTGAATAGAGATAGAACATAAATTGGCATTGTTACTCAAACATTGCTAGCTCATTATTTCTATATTTCATCAATAGCAAAACAGAATATTTCAACATTTCAAGACTTTTTGTGTAATATTTTGATTTTCTCCTAAGTCTCGCCAGAAAGTGCCTGAATATACTGTTGTATCCTTCAACAGTATACGTCTCTGCTTTTGAACGAATGTGAATATTTTCTGGAAGAAACTCTGCATATGCTCTCCAGTAATCAGTCATAACTTCCCCAACTACTTTTGTCTTTAGCTTTTTCCAGAGTTTTCGTCCAGTTTTTGTTCCTCTACTGCCAAAAGAGCAGTCGATGAATTTTTTCCCAACTCTATCAACAGCAATCCAGATCCAGCAGTAGTTTTTTTTATTCCCAATATATGTGTGCATCTCATCTAATTCTACGATAGATATCTCATTTTCACTTTTTAGATCCTCTAATTCGCTACCAAATTTCCGAATCCATTTTTGAACAGAAACATGACTGACACCTAAAAAACGTCTAATTGACCGAAAACCCAATCCTTCAAGATAGAGTTGTAAAGCCTGCCTTTTAACAGACATGGGACTAGCTGTAGATTTTATCTCGACTGAATAATTGTATCCACAATCATGGCATTGATAGCGTTGTCGACCTGCAATTTTACCGTTCTTCTTATGACTGGAACTTTTACATCTTGGACAATTCATGCATAATAATATACTTTCATAGGACATAACAATGTTTAAGTACCAATGCCCATAAATTATATTTTGAAATATATTAATCGGTATAAACTGAATATTAGAATTTGTGATTATACCGGAACAAACTTTGTTGAAGGGAACATGATGGAATAAATGATCAAATATCGCAGGTAAATTATACTATTTGCATTTATGTAAATAAAATCTGGTAAAAAAGATAAAAACGGCTCATATAAAGCCGTCTATAAGCTCATTCACTTTTTCAGTTTCAGGTGGTTTTCTGTAAAGCGGACCGGATTTAAGAACATCAAGATAATCCTCAAAGCTTGGTTTTTCATTTACATAAAAAACACCAAGAGGAATCTTTTCCCCCCATTCCATTGATTTTTCAAATGCTTTTACGCGATCGTTCAATTCATAGCCAGGATCATCCATTTCATATACCCTTTCAGAATACCATTTGAACGTGTTCAGTTTATTGAAAGACACACATGGCTGGAGCACATCAACAAGTGAAAGACCTTTGTGTTCAATGGCCTTTTCGATCAGGGACGTTAAATGTGAGATTTTCCCGGCATATCCGCGGGCCACAAAAGAACAATCCAGGGATATAGCCAGGGACAGAGGATTCAGCGGCATGTTGAACACGCCATGAGTCTGTACCTTTGTTTTCATCCCGATCTCACTTGTGGGTGATGCCTGACCTTTTGTCAGTCCGTATATCTGATTGTCGTGAACAATCATCGTCATGTCCGGATTTCTCCTGACAGCATGCAGGAAATGGTTGCCGCCTTCACCATAACAATCCCCATCGCCCGTTACTGCGATAACAGTGAGTTCATGGTTAGCGATCTTAGCACCTGTTGCTGGTGGAAGGGACCTACCATGAAGTCCGTTGAAGCCATTACAGTTAAGGTAATGAGGGGTTTTGCTTGACTGGCCAATACCTGATGCCACAAGCACCTCATGAGGTGAACGCCCCAGATTGACCAATGCCTGTTTGATAGATTTCAGAATTCCGAAATTACCACATCCCGGGCACCATGCAGTTTCAAAGTTGCCGTAATCCTCTATGCTGACCATTCAAATCACCCCCTTTTCCTTAAGAGCAGCAATTATGAACTCGGGGCTGAAAGGTTCCCCATCGTACCTGAGAATAGTTTCAGTTACTTTCACATCCGCCTCCAGCTTGAGATGCCGTGCAAACTGACCAGTGGAATTATTCTCCACGCACACTGTCTTTTTGGATTTTGAGAACAATTTTCTGGTTGCTTCCACTGGCAGTGGATGAATATGAGTGAAATGTACCAGATTTACGGACTTGCCTTCAGCTTTCAGTATATCGACTACCTCTGCAAGGGGACCGTAGGTTGAACCCCATCCAATAAGTGATAATTTAGCACCGGGGTCACGGTAGACTTTTGCCACATGCATTTCATCCCGCAAAACTTCCAGCTTCTTCATGCGCTTGTCATTCATCTTTATGCGGTTATCCGCATCCTCACAAATATGCCCGAACTCATCGTGCTCATCACTGTCTGACAGGACAAGCACACCTTCCTGTCCCGGGAGAGCACGGGGGGAGATCCCCTGCGGAGTCAGTTTATAACGTTTGTATTGTTCTTTCTTTGTTCTTAGATCCTGATCTGAAAGAAGGTGTCGTTCTACGGTGATTTTAGAAGGATCGAATCTCTTTGATGTGAAAAGTGAATCTGCAAGATACTGGTCACTTAAAATAAAAACAGGAATCTGATATTTATCTGCAATGTTGAAGGCCTCAGCAGTAAGATAAAAACACTCTTCTGGCGTTCCCGGCGCGAGTATACATCTTGGGAACTCACCCTGTGCAGCTGTCAGGACAAACTGGAGGTCACCCTGTTCGGTCATTGTAGGAAGACCTGTTGCGGGACCCGGACGCTGACACAGGAAAATAACAGCAGGCGTTTCTGTTATGCCTGAAAGTCCCAGAGCCTCGGCCATAAGTGCAAATCCGCCACCTGATGTAGTAGTCATTGCTCTTGCACCGGCATATGAAGCACCAAGTACCATATTAAGTGCAGCAATCTCATCTTCTGCCTGTTCCACAACAGCATTGAACTTGTCTGCATTTGCTGCCACATAAGTCATTACTCCTGTTGAAGGAGTCATGGGATAAGCTGCAAGGAACTGCACACCTGCGGCAAGTGCACCGAGGCCCACTGCCTGATTGCCGTTTATGAGCATCATCTTTTCTTTTTCACCAGAATCGCTTACAGCAAACTTGCATCCACCGGGGTAATTCTCCTTCACATAACCATAGCCTGCCCTTGCAGCACTGATATTTTTCTGTATAATCTCCTCACCTTTCTTCTTAAAGGAAGCTTTCAATATCTCTTCAAGATTGGACATTTCCAGGCACAAAAGACCGACTACAGCACCCATAGACACCGAATTGGAATATATCTTATCCCCTGAGACATCCTTTGCGATTTTCAGCATAGGAACATGGAAAATGGATTCTGAAGAACTGTTAACTTTCACAGTATCGGCATCAACTACCACAACCCCATCGGTTATATCTGACAGGTATTTTTCAATGGACTCAGCATCCAGGGCAAGAAGCAAATCCACACTTTCTGTCATTGCAGAAACAGGAGAATCACTTATGCGTATTTTGAACGTATTATGCCCTCCACGTACCCTGGAAAGGTAGTGCTGTGTTGCAAAAACATGAAATCCGCTTTTCTTTAGCGTCCTGGCAAGGGTCATGCCAGTGGTTTGAAGACCCTGTCCGGCTGCCCCTCCTACTTTGATATTGAGATCTATATTCATGATTATCCCCTTTTACAGTCCGTATTACATTTCAAAGTGATAATGTCAAACCTCTCCTCCTGAGGTTTATATGTTGCCACTTGCAATCAAAATATATTCTAAACACTTATTGGAAAACTGCTTGTTGAGAACAGTTTTTAATATCCAATCCCGTCTTATTTTTTGAGGTTAATATATAAAAACATTCGCAAAAAACTGTATTAACTATTCATAGAATACAAAAAAGTTACTGTTTGAACATTTACCGCACAAGATTATTTTGTAACATAAATTAACTATTAGAAGCCACACAAGAATATATTTATATAATATATTATCCCTATTAATATATAATTACTCGAAAATTGATTATTATACATTCTGATGTGATATATATGGAAAGAATGCCCACAGGAATAGCAAACCTTGATAAAAAAATTAGTGGCGGTTATCCGAAAGGTAAAGGCATACTCATCACCGGAGTTCCCGGTGCCGGAAAAACAATATTCGGACTGCATTTTCTGCATAAATCATGCATGGATGGTAAAAAATGTATAATGATTGCAACTGAAGAGAGTCCTGAAGACCTGCTGGAACAGGCAGCAATGCTGGGTCTTGGCCTGGAATCGTTTATTGAGAAAGAGCAGCTTGTAATTAAACAGGTAATTGAATTCAGGACAAGATCAATTGCCAGAGACGCCCATCTGCTTGATGATTTCAGTGATACTGAAATCGAGATCATTGAAGAGACACACCTGGACAGGCATATCAGACCGGACCAGGAAGGTTTCAACATTGAAGAAATCGATATCATTGACCTTGTGAGGTTAATACCTGAAGGAACAGATGTGGCTGTCATTGATAATATAGGAGTTCTTGCATTTGGCCTCCAGCCAAAGGAATTCAGGGATAAGTTTGACACTATTAACCGCATGCTTGCAGATCAAAAGACAACAACACTCTACATAATGGACGAAGCTGCATATGAGATGACACATAAGATTGCAGATTACTCAACTTACGGGTCCATCAAGCTCATGGTAAAAGAGAATCCATATACCGGAAAGAACGAACGTTTCCTGAGCATTCCAAAGATGCGAAGTACGAAAATTTCCCTTGATATCACGATATTCGACATAACTTCGGCCGGAATCAGCCTGAAGGGCTCAAAGGCTAAACTTATTGAGCTCTGACCAACCTGCTATTTTAAACAACAATCAAAGAACTGATCTTTTCAGTTATTTTTCTACTTCGTTTTCTTGTATTTTAGTTATTGATTGTAAAAAGCATTAGGTATATATAATAAAAAATGAAATATATAATTGGACTGAAATAAGTTATAACAATCCAATAAAACGCACCAGGGGACCTTACTATCACTCTTACCGATAATCCGAAAATACTCATCGTTGACGATGAGATCATGAACATAGAGCTGCTCAGAGCATATCTTGAGGATGATTATTCCATTGCATCCGCCACAAATGGCAAAGATGCACTTGAACTTGTGCCAGTAGAAAAACCTGACGTGATTCTTCTTGATGTTATGATGCCGGACCTTAACGGATACGAAGTGTGTGAAAAATTAAAGAGTGATCCTGAAACCCGGTTCATCCCTGTGATTATGGTCACTGCACTTTCCGGCAGAGATGACTGGATATCCGGAATAGAGGCGGGTGCGGACGAGTTCCTCACAAAACCTGTGAACAAAATGGAACTCCTTACACGTATTGCCTCACTGCTGAAACTGAAGAAAATGCACTATGACCTGCTGGAAGAAAGAGACAAACTTAATCTTCAGAACAAGATCAGATCTGTTCTCACACAGATAATCCCAACATTGCTGCGCACCCTTCCTGCGGAACAGAAAAGCATTGTTATCCATCAGATGATCGATATGGTGGTGGAAGCAATTCTTGAAAATACCAATTCCGAAGATAATGAAAACAGGTATGAAGGAATCGGGAATATATGTTGCCAGATCATCAACCAGCTGGGTGCGAATTTTGAGTCTGGCCCAGGGGATAACGATAACACTGTTTTCCTTATCAAAGGTAATGTGTGCCCATGGGGCAAAGAAGAAGCCCGGCTCAACCCCATACTCTGTACAGTTTCAAGAGGAATATTCTCAAGGATTCTGGATATTTATGGCCAGGACCTTGAGGTTGATACGCTCGAAACCATGGGGAACGGAGACGAACAATGTTTGTTCCAGCTTAATAAAATAGAATATTAGATCAAATCCAATATTCTTACTGCCAGATAGGCAGCATTTGCACCGTTGTCTACTCCTACGCTTGCTACCGGTACGCCCGGAGGCATCTGAGCTGTTGAAAGCAAAGCATCAAGACCCATCATTTTTGCACTCACAGGAACACCGATAACAGGTTTTTTTGTCTTTGATGCTATGACACCCGGGAGTGCCGCAGACAATCCTGCTATGGCAATGTATACTTTTGAATCGTTTTGAGAAATGTATTCGTCCAGCTTATCCGGGTTGCGATGGGCGGAAATCACCTGGACATCATATGAATAATCTGTATTGTCAAGCACACCTGTCACTCTGTTTGCCACTGAGCGATCGGATTCGGAACCCATTATTATTGCAATATCAACCATTTTATACACCTAAGGAAGATTACCTTCGCCCCTCAGCTCCTGCTGGCGCTCAATGTTCATCCTTATTAATATACTGAATATTTCTTTTACCGCAGAAACATCAAGATTCAATTCAATTGCAGCATCTGCTGCGCGATCCAGAACTACTGTGTTTTGTGCCGGATCGTTGATATTGATCATTTCCAGTTTCTTTGCCTCCAGTACCTTAGCAGCCATGCCTACCCGCTTATGAATAAGCTGCATAATCTCGCTATCAATCTGTTCCAGTTCGTTGCGCACTTCTTTGATAGTGGACATGTATACCCCGCATGTAAAAACATCTACTTGTTACTATAACTTATGAATGTGATTCTGATTTGATACTTATGTGATTATTAAGCCATGCTGTTTCATGGCATGCTCCTTTATGAGCACCAGCATTATTTACTTTTGTCCTTATCACGTTTCCGCTGACATTATAGTCTTTCCAGGCATCTTCAAGCATACCTGCCTGATTATCATTTACAAGTGCAACATATGAAGGACCGGTTCCTGAAAGGGTTACACCTTCCACACCAACCTCAAGAGCACGCATCAGGAATTCAGTGTCAAAACCAAGGGCACCGCAGTAAAGAAAACCATTAAGTGTCATTGCCTTTTCAAAATTACCTTCCATTGAAAGGTCAAATGCCATATCAACCCATGGAGCTATCAGCCTTGAATTGTCCACGTTGGTACCTGAACTGAACAATCTTGTATCAGGTGCAAATATAAGTACCTCATACTCGTGCTCTGTTCTTTTCAAAAGTTCCATTGCCTTGTTGTCGGTTACTACAAAACCACCATAAAAAGAAGCACATGCATCATCCAGCGCACCGGTGATTGTCACTTTAGAGTCAAGGGCAGCCCGTACACCCATTTTCACAGCTTCAAAGGGATCAAGCTCTTCGCCAATGGCATCAAGAGTTGCAAGAATTGAAGCGTTTGCTGCTGCACTGCTGCTTTTCAAGCCACTTGCAAGGGGAACTTCTGATCTTGTTGCTACAGTTCCTCCCATTTCAATGCCAAAATGCTCAAGCACATATGATACCGACCTTTCAATAAGCTGCGTGTCTGCATCCGGCATCCCCTGAATAGTTCCGCTTACAGAAGTAGCATCACTGTTCAGTTCCACATCGGCAAATGTTTTCAGATCGATACCAAAAGCTGCACCTTTCCAGGTAGCTATTGCATTGATTACCGTACCTGCACCAAGTGCATAAGCACTTCCTTTTATCGCCATTATGAGATTCCTGTTATGTTATTGCAAAAAAATACAGCACTTATGCCACACTCATTTGCTTTTTTACCCTACCAGTACTGTAAACTATTAAAGAATAATGTTCAAAAGAATGAAAACAGAAATATCAGATTTGACTTATGAATTTATCTTTGCCGTCAGGATCATATCCTTCAATCTATTGTAACAACCTCTGTGTTTCTCCTCCATTTCAGGGGAGGCAATTTGTGTTTGGGCTTCCCTTTTACTGTCAGAACCGGAAAGGCATTCATCAAGTTTTTCTTTCAGATGTGCAGTATTTTTGTTATCATCCGAAGGTAACAATTCCAGAATGAATTTACTGTTGCAGAAATCAATTATCTCGTTCTTAAACAACTCTCTACATGAAGGCGAGAACATCAAAACACCATTAGACACAGGTCCATAGAACTTTATTTTTTCACACGTCTCATTTTTGAGATGCTGCGAGGATTTGTAAACATTATCATCCTGTAATGTGACCAGCACGTTGAAACCCTTACTTTTCTTCAGACCTGGTGGTATCGTTTCCGGAAACATTACTTCTGGCTTCACACCCATATGCTTCAGGTCTGAGACCAGTTCCGACGACCTGGAATCATCTACTACCATGATGTGTTCTATCGTCTTGTCTTCAGCCAGTATCCTGGCAATTTCTTTTTCGTATTCCATACATCCTATTATACTCATCAAAGGCATATTCCCATCTCCTTATAGTTCCAGGTATCGCAAAGTATTGCAAAAAACGATCGACGACCGACCATATAGACTAAAAACAAAAAATCTCGCAGACCCAAATATATACCCCATATATTATGGGATAATTAGTAGTATATAAATCCTGCGAAAAATATGCCAATCATAATAATATTAATTCTGTTGTAAGGAAGATGATACGGACATTCGAAAAATACAAACAACAACAGCAGGAACAAACGATACTTTTATAACAAATACGTGTCACTATATTTTACAATTCTTCGTCCCTTACGGGTCGGGGACAGCTTAAGTATAGTGACACGATCATTGAGAATCAAGATTGTAAGCAAGTTATACCGATAGCTTTTTTAGCAGAAGGTAACTTGTTGAAAAAGGCGTATTCATGCCCGCAAACACAAAAAGTGCTTGACATAAGAAATGTTCTTAGTGGCCTCAGTAATACTGATATCTGCATTCTTTTTTTGCAGAACCGCTGCAATCTTTCACAAGACATGACCTGGAAGCATTTGTACTTATAGGCAGGATTACGGAGAAGATCAAATGAACGAAGTAGTGTTTGGAGTAAAAGACGACAAGCAGCTTGAATACACTCCTGAGAAGTGTATCGGTTGCGGAACGTGCGTAATGGCATGTCCTAAAGGTTCATTAGTTCTCGGTTCAGTGGGAGCCGTAGCCAGAGGACTTATCGACAAAGATTTCCTTGAGAACCAGACAGAACTCTGCATTGTATGCGGAATCTGTGCAAAGACATGCCCGACAGGTGCACTTGAACTGAAACAGGCCGGCGAGTCTGTAAATGATAATGCTTACATAAGCGTTGCACTTAAAGAAACAACAGTCAATGACAACTGTGTACACTGCGGACTCTGTGAACAGATCTGTCCACAGGGTTGCATTGAGGTCAAACAGTGGCTTTCCAACGATGGGACTGCCAGTGTAGACGGTGAGACTATTATTGACACAGAATGCTGCATACACTGTGGATGGTGTGCAGAGGTCTGTCCTGCTGAAGCCATAAGCGTTGAAAAACCATTCGAAGGTACATGGTTCAGAGATGAGAATGTATGTACCGCATGCCGCAGTTGTGTAGACACATGCCCATGCAATGCACTGTTCAACCCTGACTGGGAATCAGGAGAAAGAGTCGATAAGGTTGCACAGCGTGCTGATGCATGTATCTATTGTGGTGCATGTGACATGGCCTGTCCTGTTGATGCTATTACTGTTACAAAAACAGCAATCCTTCCGGAAGTTGACAAGAAAACACTTCTTGAGAAGAAACTGCTTAATAAGGAAATGAAGAGACCCACACTTACATCAACACTTGTCATCGATGAAGATGCATGTCTTGGATGCGGAAACTGTGTAATTGTCTGTCCTGTAAATGCAACTGATGATGAGGTTGGAGCAGGATACCTTAACGAAGTCGATGGTAAAAAGGTACTTGAAGTCAGAAACGGTGTCGCACAGGTAGTAAATCAGGATCTCTGTGGTTCAGATGGTGCATGTGCTATGATCTGCCCGGTAGGTGCCATTACACTTGAGAAGAGGGAGGTTTAAAAATGGCAGGAACTATTGCAATCAAGAACGGTTACGTTTACGACCCGCTCAATGACATTAACGGCGAAATGATGGACATTTTCATCAAGGACGGAAAGGTCGTCACAGAACTTTCCGGCGCTGACATGAAAGATGTAAAGGAAATTGATGCAAAGGGCAAGACCGTTATGCCCGGTGGTGTTGACTCACACTCCCACGTAGCAGGAGCAAAGGTCAATACCGGTAGGATGATGAGGCCGGAAGACCACTACAAGTTCTACCAGAAGAAAACACCAATTACACACTCTGGCTGTGGATACAGTGTACCTTCAGTCTACCTTGGTGGATATGAGTACTCTAAGATGGGGTACACAACTGTTTTTGAGGCAGCTGTCCCACCAATGGAAGCACGCCACACACACGAGGAAATGCGCTCAACCCCTATGCTTGACATGGGTGGATATCTTGTACTCGGTAACAACTGGTTCCTTATGAGATACCTCAAGGAAGGAGATATCGACAAGGCAGCAGCATACATATCATGGATGATGAGGACCCACAAGACCTACGGTATTAAATGTGTCAACCCTGCCGGTGTAGAGAACTGGGGATGGGGAGAGAACGTAGGAGCTCTTGACCAGGCAAACATTCACTTTGAGACAACACCTGAAGATATGATCAAGGGACTCACAGAGCTTAACGAGAAGCTCGGTATCCCAATGCCAGTACACCTTCACGCAAACAACCTTGGTCACCCAGGATGCTGGGAGATTACAAGGGACTCACTCAAGATACCAAAGAACGTCAAGGCAAAGCCAAACATGGATGTAGAGTGGGCAGAGACAAAGAAGAATGCTAAGAGACACGAATCCGTCTACCTTACACACTGCCAGTTCAATGCTTTTGGCGGTACATCATGGAGAGACTTCGAGTCCGGCGTAAAAGGAATCACTGATTACGTCAACAGCAATGACCACATTGTATTTGACAGTGGATGTGTACCATTCGGTGACGCAACAGTAATGACCGGTGACGGTCCTGCAATCCACGACCTCTACGTACTTACAGGCCACAAGTGGTCAAACACAGATGTAGAGTGTGAGTGTGGATCCGGAGTACTTCCGTTCGAATACCTGAAGGGCAACCCTGTACACAGCGTTCAGTGGGCAATGGGTCTTGAATCTCTTCTTTACGTCAAGGACGCATGGAAGACTATCATGACAACCGACAGTCCAAACGGCGGACCATTCATAAAGTATCCACTGGTAATTGCATGGCTTATGTCTAACAAGGCAAGACAGGATACATTTGCAGAATGCCACAAATGGGCACAGGACAGAACCGACCTGGGCGCAGAGACAAGAGAAATGGACCTCTTTGAGATCGCAACAATCACCCGTGCAAACCCTGCAAGGACAATCGGTATGTCATACAGGAAAGGTACACTTGGCCTTGGTGCAGATGGTGACGTTGCTATTTATGATATCGATCCAAAGAGCCTCGAAGTTAACGATTATGAGAGCATCGTAAGAGGATTCGAGAACGCTGCATACACCATCAAAGCCGGAGAAGTTGTCTCCCAGATGGGTGAGATCGTAGCAATCCCGGAGAAGAACACATTCTACTCTGACATTGCAACAGATGAAGATGCAGAGAAAAGCATGCTCCAGGATGTCAAGAAATGGTTCAAGTACTACACACTTGGTTTCGACAGATATCCAACACCTGACAAGTACCTGGCAAACCCAACACCAATTCAGGTCAACGCGGAGAAGTGATTTAATGGCAGACGTAATTCTTAAACCAACAGGAAATTTCGACCTTACCGTAGAGGCAGAGGTTGTCACACCTGACAACTTTGCCGGTAAAAGTGCCGATGAGATTGGAAAATTACTCGTCTGGCAGGGTCCAGCCGAATATCCACTTACAGACTTCTTTTCAGTAGAAGGCAATGGTGGAAGCTCAGCAGAAGATACAACCATCATTGTTGATGGAGATGTCTCAAGAGTGAAACGCTTAGGCCAGGAAATGACAGCAGGCAAAATCCTCGTGAAGGGCAGTGCAGGAATGCACATCGGCTCCGGAATGATGGGAGGCGAAATTGTTGTCGAAGGCGATGCTGACTCATGGGCAGGAATGGAAATGAAAGGCGGTTCCATCCACATCAAGGGCAACACAAAAGACCACGTCGGCTGTGCATACCGTGGTAGCTGGAAGGGAATGTCTGGCGGACGCATCACAGTTGACGGAAATGCTGTCAGCCAGGTAGGCGGTGGCCTTACTGGTGGAGAGATCATCATTGGCGGCAGTGTAAAGCACTTCTGTGGCATTCGCATCAGCGGAGGTCTCATCTATGTCAAAGGAAGCGCTGTTAGAACCGTTGGAGCAGAAATGACCGGTGGCACCATTGTTGTCGGTGGTTGCATTGAGAAATTCACACCTGGATTTACAATGGAAGATGTTGAATCAGATCTCACTTTCGGTGACATTGAGTGCCCTGGAGAATACAAGAAGTTTGCAGGTGACTATGCCATTCCACAAAAAGGAAAGGGCGTAATGTACGTTTCCTGTGACAACAACGAGTGTCTGTGAGGTGTTAAATCATGGAAGCATTACTCAATACAGGTAGTACAATCGATGAAGGAAGACTTGCAAAAGGTGGAAGCAAGTATACCGATGACTACACAAAGGAATGTGCGGTCTGCTGGATGTGTGCAGAAGACTTTACATCCCTTGGCTGCCCGGAAAAAGTGGCAGTCATATCAAGAGATAGAAAATACTCAGTTGCACTCGCTACAAAAGTAACTGAGGCAATGAGATCAGGTCAGGTATTCATACCAAGGTCCATCTGGGCAAACGTAGTTGTTGAGCCTGACACATTCTCAACAGGTTCACCACGTTATAAGGGAGCTCCTGTCTTTGTTGAACCTACAGAAGATGACATCCTCAGTGCTGAGGAAGTTGTCATGAAAATGTACATGGGAGGTAAATAAAATGGTCCATAAGAACATTATATGTCCTGTTTGCGGAGGTTCATGTGACGACGTTCAGGTGAATCTGGATAAAGCAAACGGTACAATTGATGTCCAGAATGCATGTAAGATGGGTAACGCCAAGTTCCAGGAAGTTGTAAGCCATCACAGGATCCTGAAACCAACCATCAGAGAGAATGGTAAGGTAAAGGACGTAAGCTGGGATGAAGCACTGGAAATGGCAGCAGACATTCTTGTCAATGCAAAGAAACCATTCTTCTTCCTTGGAAGCGAGACAGCATGTGAAGCACAGGAAGTAGGTCTTCACATTGCTGAATACCTTGGTGGAATGGCAGACTCCAACGCAACAATCTGCCACGGACCAACTGTTATGGGTATCCAGGAATCCGGTATGGTCGGAGCTACAGCCGGTCAGGCAAAGAACAGAGCCGACATGATCGTATACTGGGGTGTCAATGCACTGGAATCAATGCCAAGACACATGTCAAGGTACGGCGTATTCCCAAGAGGTTACTGGACAAAGAGAGGAAGATTCGACAGAACTATGATGACAGTGGACCCAAGGGTAACACCTACAGCCGCTGCATCTGACCTGCACCTTCAGCTTAACCCAAACACAGACTACGAGCTTCTCAGCGCACTGTTTACAATCCTGAACGGCAAAGAGCCACATCCATCTGTCGAAGAGATCACAGGAATCCCAATTTCAGTGATGAAGCAGACAGTTGAGATGATGAAAGAATCAAACTTCGTAGCTATCTACGTCGGTCTTGGTGTCTCATCCTCATACGGAAAACACAGAAACATTGAGATCGCACTGAACTTCGTCAAGGAAATGAACAACTACACCAAGTGTAACATCGGTGCTCTCAGAGGTCACTGTAACGTAGCAGGATTCAACCAGCTTGCATCCTACCTTTACGGTTACCCATTTGGTCTTGACTTCACAAAGGGATACCCAAGGTACAACCCTGGAGAGACAACCTGTGTAGACCTGCTCAGGGAAAAGGACGTTGACGCTGCATTTGTAATGTCAGCAGATCTGATGGACCACATCCCGGCAGACAGTGCACAGTATCTTGCAGACATTCCAATGATCTGCCTTGATATTGCACCATGTCCATCTACTACCGCAGCAGACGTGGTTCTGCCTGGTGTAATTGATGCTATGGAATGTGACGGTACATTCTACAGGCTTGACAATGTGCCTGTATACTTCGAGCCATTCACAGATTCCCCATTCCCTGAAACAAAGAGCAATGAGGACACCCTTAAGCAGCTCTTTGCAAAGGTAAAGGCTAAAAAGGAAGCATGAGTGAGCACTGGTACTCTGGAAGGAAAGGGAAGGATGAAACCTTCTTCAAAGGTGAGGAAAGTGTTTCCTCCCCCTTTTATATCCCCATAGAGTGCCTGGAAATCACTGAGAGCAGTAAACAACACATTACTGTGGACGTTATTGTTGAGGAAAAGTTCGAGCTTTTCGTGAATAACGTTCACGTAACTACTTTTTTTGCAAGTCCCTATGAACTTGAAGAGCTTGCGTTGGGATTTCTCGTCTGCGAGGGGTTCATTGAACCTGATACACAGGTTGATTCAATAAAGATAGAAGATAAATCTATTTTTTGTGATATTGAAATTAACACTCCTGAACTGGAAGAACTGACACATCTTGAGAGATGCGGGACAACATCATACCGCAAGGATGTTATCAAACACATTAATTCTGATACTAAATTCACTACCGATGCAATCATCCATGGTGTTAGCCAGTTAAAAGAACTTGGAAGGTCATGGCACAGCACTGGTGGCGCACACACATCTATTATCTACAACAACCAGGGTGAAGTTCTCTTTTTCTGCGAAGACGTGGGCAGAGCATGCTCCATGGATAAGGTTGTTGGAAAAGCCCTGATAAACGGTGTCAATCTTTCTGAATGCGCTCTGGCCACTACCGGCAGACTGGCATCAACAATGGTTTCGAAAGCTATGAATGCGGGCATCCCTCTGATTTCAAGTAAAGGTGCCACGGTGCGTGAATCAGTTGAGCTAGCTGAAAAGGCAGGGATGACACTAGTGGCTTTTGTGAGAGGGAATAATCTGTATGTGTATGCAGGGGAAAAGAGAATAAAAACAAAATAACCATCCGCCGAAGGCGGCACATTCCTATAATGCTATACAGAAGATTATTCCAAAAATCATAAAATATATCTTAATAATTGCATATATTTCTGAGAAGAAAATACATGATATCATGCAGATTATTTTGTTTATTCTGATGGGAAAACGCCGGCTCCGCCGGACCCTCCGGGATTATTCTAGTTATTCATGACGCACGATAAATTGGTTTACAAACTTTTTTAATGGCTTAATGACAGGGATGATACTGATGACTTTTGTGAGGGGAAAGAATCTGTGTGTGCCGGAGAAATGAGAGTGATTACCTGACTATCAGGCTATCACTGTACTGTTTGGTTGGTTTCGTTATCATCAGAAGAAGCCATGCTTTCGTTTTCACTTGAATCATTAATATTCGGACTTTCATTTGTCCCGTTCATTGATAGATTTTCCGCCGACTCGTCCATTGGAGTTGTATTCTCTGACACGTTTAGAGAATTATTGACATTGCTCATATTCCCATCAACCGAGGAATTATTCCCTCCAGTCAGATTTGCTAAAACAGCCATTGGTCCGCCATTAGTAAACACATACGCAATTCCTGCAATTAAAATCATTACCACAAGCGCGTACGAAGCCATTGTCATCATGTTCTGCTTTTTTTTCTTTTGGGTCCTTTGTTTAGCAACAACATAATTTGTATTGAAATATCTGTCAAGATTTTCTGCTTCATAAGTAGTCAGTTTTGAGGAGAGATCATAAGCCCTCAATTGCGCACTTATACTATCAACAAAAATCTTGCCTCCTGTTGCAGGAGACGTCTTGGTGTTATTTCCAACTAATTTGAGCAGTCCTACCAATTGGTCTTTGTCATAGGACGATAAAGCAGATTCTATATGTTTTCTGAATCTTTCACCGCTATTGTCCCCATAAGTGAAACCTACACTACACAACGCTGCTAACAACTCTGTATCTTCATGTCCCTGTATTCTGCGAATAGTGTCCCTTATTGCATAGCTCCACAAACCCCGGTTTTTAAGAAGTGCAATATCAAGCTTCTTTTTAACGCCCGGATTTCTTATCCTGTCAAAAAGGCTCTTTAGCGCTTCATCCTCACCCATATGGGAAAACATGGCATTCTGAGATGAAAGCTGCTTACTGTACAAGGCAATTATGTTCGCAACGGTAGTTTCGTCTGTAATTGGCATTTGCCGTATCTGAGTAGACCGTTCCTTGAAGATCTGAGTCAATACGGATATATCTTTTTTGTAAAGTTCAAACAGCGCATATAATGACTCACTGGTTGCAAAAATATTAAAAACATCCCACGTATAAGTCCTGAAGGCAAAGTTCTTGGTATAAAATGAGAGGTGCATTCGATCTTTCGTTTTAAGATTACTTTTTATTTCACTCGTTTTTTCCCTGAAAACCCTTGGAAGCAATAAATAATATTCACTATAATGGGGAGTCGATTTCCATTTCAAACCATGTTCATCCAGTTCGAAATCCGGGTTTGGTTCAATAGGACAGACGGAAATATCGCTCTCATAAGGATACTGGGAAGCCATAAATTTCAGATCGGCTTCCAGAGAATTACCGATTGCTGCAAATATATTGCTTATCAATGAAACAGCATTTACTGCGCTGCCTGATTTGACCGAGACCTTTTCATTGGCAAGCAATTTACCATAAGCATATTCCACCACGTTTTCATCAGCAGTGTGATTATGCAATCCTGAAAAATCATTAATGTCATTTTCTTCCCAGAGACCTACAACCCTGTAATCCAATTTCTGCAAACGGGGAATCTCTGCGTAAACGGTATCGTAGAACTGTGTGATTAATGCCGGTTCATGTCCGACATCGCCGGAATAACGGCCAATACACACAATTCTTTCTTCCCTGCCACCAACTTCTTCAACTATGACACTGCATCCCAGTATCAAAGTACTGCCCTTTTCTGCCAGCTTAAAATATAGAGCATTCCTCTTGGAATCTATCTGCTTTGCAAGGTCGCTATATTCATTTGAATATACCTCCCCATCCCCACTCAGGAGTCTGCCAGTGGAGTTGTAAACATAAAATTCAGAAACCAAATTTGGCAATTTGTTCCACCCTCCATGGATAAATGTTCTTAATAGCTTCTTCCTGCTGGTCAACACCCTTCAGAGCATTTGCACTAACAGCATAGAAATAAATAGGCCCTTTTGTGGCCCGGTGTTGTATCTCTTTAAAAGTATCAATCTCAGTCAGCATTTCAAATATTTCTTTTTCAATGTTGAGAGCATCTTTTGAATTATCAATCACATCTGTGATGTTCTTTATCTTATCAGCTTTAGTGACCACAATAGCATAGGACTTGCCATCCCCGAGCATTTCCATAATTCTGGAATACTGACCGAATAACCGCATCAGATGACTTGCACCATCCTCATGGTAAGAAACAATATGCTCCCCATCTATGAGAAAAACAACTTTTCCTGCATTTTCAAGTTTCTTATACACGTGAGCCAGAACCAACTGGTCCAGAACATAAACAATATCATCAGGGTGTTGCTCTTTCAATTCCTTAATGAATTCATGATTACCTATCTTCTCACTGAGAGCATCTTTATCAATCTCAGGAATCTGATTACTGATTTCCAGAATAGCCTTGAGATAACCATCTTTTGTCAGGTTCTCGGTAAACTCACCACCATAGTCCACAAAAGAGAACTCTATTGGCTTGATAGATTTTTTCCCCGTCAGGGTATACATGGTCAGATCAGTCTTCTGATTACTCTTTGGCTGCTTCCCGTTCTTAAGTTCTGCCAGCATGTTCTCTATCCTGTAATAATCCTCCTCCCTTGAGGAGGAAATTATGGTTTCACTCCTGCGACCATTGTAATAATTAACAAACTGGTTGTACAGAGAAAGCAGTAATAGAGTCTTACCTGATTTAGAAGGACCGTAGACAAAAACATCTGAAGCCTTTATCCCGTGTACATATTTCATCAGCAATGCATGCAGTATCATCAGGGCAAAGAAGCTCAGCAGAACCATGAATAGATCATTTGAACCTGAAAGTGCATACTGGGGAATTTCCCTCATGTCTTCTTCTGAAACCAGTTTTATGAGTATTGCAAAAAGATAGATCATCATTCCCACAAAAAACAGTTTTAAGAAGTAACGTGTCCTCTTTGCGACAATATCAAAGCGGTTGTTCATGAATGCATGAAGTATGAACCCGACTCCGGCAATTAAACCCGGAACAACACCGTCGAGTCTTAGTATATTATCCTGTATCCAGAAAAAATATAGGTATGGTATAAAGGCGGCCAGTAAAAGCTGCCCTCCAAACCTGGACCTTTCCTCAAACATCATCCCCATGCCACTTGAAATGAACAACGCTATAAAAAAACTCAATACTATAGCTATGTACCATGATGCAGATGAGATAATCTGCTCACTGGTTGCAAGCAAAAATCCTGTGGATAAAGCCAGGCATAATAAAAAAATAATTGGGTTGAATAAATTAAGTTTTCCCCGCACTCTCATCGTTCCACCTTTTTTTTTCAACTTTTTACCCAATTTACTATTCTAAGGCTTCACGAAGGGTTTTGATCTCATAAAGATCCTTTATCGCAGGGACTATATCCTGACCGGCCCTCTCAGAGTTTGCCAGCTCACCCGCATATTTCACGTCCAGCAGCTTCTTTCTGGTGATATATTCCCCATCCTGCATCTTCAGTACATGATGCAGAATATTATTGCTGCTCTGTTCATATACCTTCCAGTAACCTCCACCTGAAGTTAATGGAGATATGTTGTCAAGGAAACTTGTAGCTGCAAGCAACGTGAGTGTTACCTCCCATGGCTTTGCATGAGAATGAGTGATCACACGGGCATCCTGAGAACTCTTGAGTGACATTATGGCATTGATATCTGTAGATATCGTACTGTTCACAACTGATGATGAAATGTATGAAGAACGTGAACCTATCACAAGTCCTACTTTTCCAAAAGTCCATTTTTCAGTGGTGCTTATAGGTATCATCTGGTTGTGGATTCCCAGTTTATAGTTTTCAAGCAATGAAGGATATGTAGCTTTTACTTCAGAAAGCAGGTTGTTAAGCTCATTCATTCCGTTGTCATCGTTGTCAAGATTCGTAAGATCTGACATTTCACCAATAAGGGACAGTATCTTCGGATTGATCTCTCCGACCTTTGTCCTGTAAAGACTTTTATCGGTCTTGTTCTTAGATTTACTCATCTCATTTATTGATGACATGAAATGATAGAACGATTCATAATGCTTGTTGAGATCTCTTCTGGAGCTGAAGGTCTTTTCATGGAGCTCTTCGGCATGGTCCATCATATCGGCAAGAGAGCGCTTTTCACCGACATCTTCATTTATGGATTCAATGTCCTCGGTTATGGATCTGGATTTCAGGAAATAGCCTTCCTTTTTGAGATACACTTCTGTCAGGCAATCCCTTAAAGAACCGATCAGCTCACTTCTTTCTGTCTGATCGAAAATAGCATCAACCCTGTCATAATTTACTGAGTCTTTACCGACATCACCCAATAATGAATTAATTGTCTGGGTTTTAATCTCAGAGGCTTTTTTATGCAGACCCTTGTTCAGGAAATCATCTGGAATATAGAATTCAAAAGGACTGTTGATCTGGATATTCCAGTATTTGGCATTGGATTTGATATAATCTTCTTTTTCCTTTTTCATTGCCTCATACTTTCTGATCTTCTTTTTCTTATCGCCCTTAATAAACCCGACAATGCTTCCGCCTTTTTCCTGTTTCTTCTTTTCAGACTCATAGAAATAATAGAGTGCTATGGACTCTATCAGGTTAATCAGGCCATCATAACTACCCTCTATCTCATAAGATAGATCTTTGAACTCCTGCTGCATTGCAGGAACATTAGCAGCCCGCAGCCAGCTACTCTTATCCCTGGATTTTATGTCACCGCTCTTTACCTGGGAAATGAACTCTTCAAGTTTCATTTTCAGGTCTCTCTCTTTCTCATCCAGAGACTGGACCTTCCGATTGATAACAAGGTACTGATCGATCTCTTTCTCATTATCAGAAAGCTTTTGGTCTGCTTTTTTAGTTACCTGACTTTTCAGTAGTTCGGCACCGTCGGATTCTTCTTCCTTTTCCATAATCTGCTTCTCAAGCTCCCTCATTTCATCCTTCAGTTTTTTTGCCTTTGTATTCATGTTACTGATAGTAGATGACATATTCTGGTTGCCTTTGAGCATATCGATAAGAGTTGACCTTACTGATTCCTCTGTTACACCGGATACACTCTTAAAAAGAAGGGCGGTTCCTTCAAGAACCTCGATGCTGTCCGGTATGAGATTTGCCAGTTTCTTATCATTTTCATCGGTAAGTTCATTAGATTGAACACTTCGTGAACCGGATTTGACTTTGGACAGGTATTCAACCATATCATCAAACGTACTTATCCTGTCGATCTGCATTTCAGCCGGAATCTGGTTTGCAATGAAATATTCGATTGTATCCACACTCTTATAATTGAGCAAATGGCCAATCTCATGCTTGAGGACATTTTCGATATTCTTGTATTCTTTCTTTATATATTCGAAATTCTCCTTTGTAGGAGCAGTCTCCTTGAAAGAATACTGGTTATCCAGGAACGATGAAACCTGCTGGTTCAGTTCTTTCCTTGAAGTGGTTATCATCTCAAGGGAATTAATAATCTCTTCATACTGGTTCTTAAGTCCACGGAGATCCTCTATCGGATACTCGATCACATGGGAATTTGCGAAAATGAATGATGAAAAAGATCCTTTCACATCACTTATATTAATGTCACCGGTTTCCACATGGAAGAAATTGGTGAACACATTGGGGAACATCGCATCAAACTCATGAACTTCTTCACGGGCCTCTTCTCCCTTCTTGTATCCTGTGGGACCCAGGGATGTGACAATCACATTATTGAACAGCCTCTCAGTCATATTAAGGTATTCAAGCTCTGAGAGAGCAATTGAAGCGTTAAGCTGTTCCTTTTCTCCTTCCTGTGTTGTCGGAAGAACTACAAAGAGACATAACTGTGTGGAATCGCCTTTGAATGAGCGTATGTAGCGTGCAAGGTCAATGAACATACCCGAACCTGTACCGCCTCCAAGACCCACGACAATAGCCACGCTTCCCCTGCTTGAAAAAGTGGGGAATCCGCTGGATTCGCCTTCTGTTATGACCTTGTAGAATATGGCTTTGGAAATCGCCCTCCTGCGGTGCACTCCACCACCGAAGTCATCCATAGCAAGGTGATCAATCTTCAGCAGATCCTCAAAAGCAATGCCATTTTCAGAATCATCATTAAGCCACCAGGTCTTAACTTTCGGTTCAGATCTTTTATTCTTGACTTTCTCAGCAATCTCCTTGCTGGCAAGATCAGGAACCTGGCTGATGTTTGCAAGAGAAGGCAGATAATAGAACTTGGTTTCTATACTCCCCTGTGCCCCACATTCTATTATTTTGTTTTTGAGCTGGGAAATACGTACTTCATCACCTTCTTTCTCATTAGCATCAGCGTCCATGGTATATACTTTCAGGCGCCTGCCATCGGCAGAATAATGTTTCAGGAACCAGTCGTTGTTGCATATCTCCATTGTCAGCCTTTTTCCACAACCACCAACACCAACTATTGTCATATCGGTGGGTAATTGAAGTGGCGGTATGATTTTTTCGTTACTCATATGTCATCATCCTCGTAGTCGTCGTCTGAATTGCCTATACGAATGCCGATTATTGCACCAATGATAAGTGCGGCTATGATACCACCCACTGCCAGATACAATGAGACTTCAGGTCCTTCTTCTTCATCAGAATTAAGATAATCTGCAAGTTCATTGGCTTCATTAACAAGTCCCTTGTCAAAAAGATCCGTGAGATAGTTCCTCATAAAAGAATTTTCGATGGTGTCAAGTTTAGCTTCAAAGGATTCGATCTCAGGCACCTCTATTATAAATGTCCTGGTGTCACTGTCCTTCAGGCTGTTCTTCTCGTCATCAAGCAGATTAAAACGATAGTAAGCGTAACCTGTCCTTTTTTCATCGAGTTTTATGAGAGTTACTTTGTCTGTCTGGACAACTTCCCTGACAACCGGTACTTTTCCCTGTATGTGAACGAGGACTTCCTCATCACTGTCATTCAGGTCCAGGACATAATTGTTGGAATTGCTTGTAATATTGAATTCTGTAAAATTGAAAAGAGGATTACTTCCATATGCTTCAAGGTCGGTCTCAAACGAGATGTAATCCGCAGACTGGGGGATTCCGGAAATCGTCAGATCATATTCTACAATATCACCTTCGTTTGCCTCATCAGGCAGATCACCTGCAATGTCCACGTCTACTGCGGAAACGTTTGATATAAGAGAGATAAGAATAAAGAAACAAAGTACAGTTTCAACTAATATTATATTGCGTGTTTTCATGCTTTAACCCCAAAATACTGACTCATTGCGATAATATCAAACTGAAATTATTGTCCCACAAGTCAATTATTTTGCATATAGACTCAATCATCTAACTATATATTCTTTTTGATTTTATTGAGGTTTAAAAATATTCTTCCGGAAATCAATATGGAAATAAACGGGAAAGTGGAAGTATCAAAAACACTCAGCATCAAAATATCAAAACCATTATATCCCATAACTACCCTACTACACCCTCGTTAGAGTAACACAAATCTAAATTAGAATATTACTATATCCAAAAAAGAAGGTTATATTATGAGTGAAAAAATCGGAATTTTAGCTATTGGACACGGCAGCAGATTACCATACAACAACCAGGTTGTCACAGAGATCGCCAACATGATCGCAGAAGCTCACCCTGAATACGTTGTGAAGGCAGGGTTCATGGAGAACAGTGAGCCTACAGTCGAAGAGGCACTCATGTCATTTGAAGGCACTGGAGTAACAACAATCGCTGCGGCACCAGTATTCCTTGCATCAGGCATTCACATCACAAAAGATATTCCTGCAATCCTTAAACTGGACCCTGAGACAAACGAAGGTGAACTCGAGCTTGACGGAAATAAGGTCAAGATCGTATATGCAAAGCCTCTTGGAAGCGATGAACTCATTGCAGACCTCATCTACAAAAGAGCACAGGAAGTACTTTAAACTGTGTCACTGACACAGTACTCTTTTTTGTTGTAAGAAACACAACACTTTTTTTAAATTTGTCAATGGCAAAATTCAGGATTTCCACAGAGCCTAATTAGCAGTTATTTTAAAATCATTTACTTTTGGTCTATCCAGGAAATAATCAACTCTTATTTTTGGATTTTACCCAAATAAAAGAGCAATATTTGTCCCTAAATCAAAAAAATATATAAGCCTTCTTGATTATGTAGTAGCATGCAGGAAATTACAGGACTTGAACTCTCTCCTAAAAAAGTGGAATACCTCAAGTTTCTTTTAAACAAGGGAAAGCGAGTACGTACAACAGATATATCTTCTGAGCTTAATGTTGATCCCTCTACAACTACAAAAACAATAAACGATCTTTCTGATTCCGGTTATGTAGATCATGTTCCTTATCGGGGTGTCTGCCTTACTGAAAAAGGCAGGGACCATGCCGAGTTTTTCGTAAACAGGCATAACATATTGAGTCTGATGCTTACTCATTATGGCCTGTCATCTGAGGAAGCATGCGATGAGGTTTCCCGCTTTGAGTCATTCGTTTCCAAACCTGCAATTGACATTATTTGTAATGCAATGGGCCATCCTACGGTGAGTGGTTGTGGCACGATTAATCATAATTCTTGTGGTTCTCGTCGTTGATGACTCAAAGGTTTGTAAATGGCCATAATTTGCAGTCATACCAAACAGTTTGCTATGTTACAAAAAAAGGATGGAGTGGATGAAAAGTAGAACCATCTATATATGTGAGTGCTTCAATACAACTATGCATCCAACAAAGGAGAAATCATAAATGACAACAAGATGTTATGAAATGAGGAAAGGACAGAAATTAGTGTGCAAAGACTGTGGGTTCGAACTGGTTGTAGAGAAAGAGTGTGACAAGCATTGTAAAGAAGACGGATGCTGCGCCACTGAAGGATTTATGTGCTGCGGCGCACCTATGGCACTGGTGTGAATTGGCAGAAAACTTTTTATTTTTTTTGAAATTCATAGTGGATGAAAAAAGTTTCTTTATCCACATATAGGTCATCTACCTTAAAGGTGGCAAAGATCCGATTCAAAGAGAACAATGATCAAAGAATTTGAGAACTCTGAAATCGATTCCATCATGGATATCTGGTTAAAAACAACTATTGATGCTCATTATTTTATACCGGAATATTACTGGACTGAAAGATACAATGTTGTTAAAGAAGAATATCTGCCGGGTTCCACAACCTTTGTTTACAAAGAACACGGTACAGTCAAAGGATTCATAAGCGTTCTCGATAACTCGTTCATTGGTGCATTGTTTGTTTTAGAAGCACAGCAGAGAAAAGGAATTGGCCGGAAACTGCTGGACTATTGCAAGTCTTTTTATCCGGAAATGGAACTGGCAGTTTATGCAGACAATAAGCCAGCTATTGACTTTTACACAAAAAATGGTTTTGTGATTAAGAAGGAACAAAACAACGAAGATTCCGGCTTTGTAGAATACATCATGTATTTTAATGCTATGCAGGAATAACTTTAGCCGGCATCACAATTATATTGTTTTTCAAGAAAGGCATGACGGCACCACAAAGAACTATATACAATATTGCTAATGATGTTTAGATGGAAGGTTACATTATGAGTGAAAAAATAGGATTTTTAGTTATCGGGCATGGCAGCAAATTACCCTATAACAAGCAGGCAGTTACTGAAATTGCAAACATGATCACGGAGAATCACCCCGAATATGTTGTGAAAGTTGGATTTGTAGAGCACAGTGAACCTAAGGTTAAAGAAGCACTCATGTCCTTTGAAGGCACAGGTGTCACAAAAATATCTGCAACACCTGTATTCCTTGCATCCGGTGTTCACCTTACAGAAGATATTCCGGATTTTCTTGACCTTGATCCTGAAACAAATCAAGGCGAGGTAGAGTTAGACGGAAAGAAGGTCAGGATTGTCTACGCTAAACCCCTTGGCAGTGACCGGCTCATTGCCGATCTTATCTTCAAGAGGGTGCAGGAAGCCCTTTAGGCTGTGTATCAGGACACAGCTCTTTTTTGTTTTTCAAGTAGTGTAAACGCAAGGATTCAGCGTTTCACAGTCTCTTCAAGCGTATCCTCACCTTCCATGTAGATATCTGTCAGTTTCCTGACAGTTTCATCATCAGTATCCCACATACCACGCTGGACTGCTTCTAATAGCCTGCCACTCATCTGCCTTAGTGCATAGGGATTGTTCTCCTCGATCCATTGTTTTGTCTCTTCATCAAAAATGAATTTGTCTGCCAGCGACTGGTACATCCAGTCATCCATCATACCAGTGGTTGCATCCCAGCCAAAGGCATAATCCACGAGAATGGAAAGTTCCTGAGCACCCCGATAGCCATGTTCTTTCAGACCTTCCAGCCACTTCGGATTCAGTACGCGGCTGCGAAAAATAAAACGACCTTCTTCCTCAAGAGTTCTGGTTCCGGGACTTTCAGGATCGGAACTGTCGCCTACAAGGGAAAAAGGGTCTTTGTTCCCAAAGCTTTTGACACAGGAAATCATACCTCCGTGGTATATATAGTCATCATCATTGTCAAGAATGTCAATTTCTCTTGAATTATGGTTTTTCACAGTGACATCAAGCTGGCTGAGACGTGCCCTGAACAGCTCAGGAAGCTTTTCTCCATTAAATTTTCGTCCATAGGCATGGCCTCCCCATGCTAAATACATATTTGCAAGGTCTTCCCCGGAATCCCATTTTGATACTTCAACAAGTTCACCCACACCAGCCCCATATGTACCGGGAGGACAACCAAATATCCGAACCAAGGCCTTTTCACGTGCATGTTCCTCATTCATACCTGCCTTAATAGAGTCCAGCAACTCTCTTTGCAGATGTTTGAGAAGATAGTTTTCTTCTTCTGACTCATCAAGGACAGATATCATATTTACCCCGTCATCGATCAGGTGAACAAGATTCGGGAAAGCATCCCTGAAAAGACCGCTGATGCGCAATGTAACATCCATCCGTGGTCTTCCGAGTTCATTAGCAGGTATTACCTCTATACCGGTAACGATACCACCTCTTGCAGACCATACAGGTCTTAGTCCCATCAGCCATAAGATATAAGCAATATCATCGCCTCCGCTTTTCATTGTATCAGTAGCAAATACCACCACACCTACATTCTCCGGATAGCATCCTTCTTCTTCAATATATTTTTCAACCATCTGGTCTGCAAGTGTCTTTCCAACCTCCCATGCAGCAGGCGTGGGGATGAGTGCCGGATCTATAGAATAGAAATTCTTGCCTGTGGGCAAAAGGTGAGCATTTCCACGGGTGGGTGCACCCGATGGTCCCGGAGGAACATAGCCACAGTCCAGCCCTCTTGTTATATTTTTAAGTTCATCAGTAGTAGATTTCAGAGCAGGAGCAAGGGTCTGGCAAATATATTTCATTGTTTCCGCTACCGGGAAAGACTCCGGAAACATTTGACTGGCAATCTTACAGCAGACATCATATTCATAATCAGCTTCATCTAATTTACAAATAAATTCGTACGCCTTTGAGTCTAGTTCCTCAAGTAAGACTCCTTTCAACGAACCATGTTCAAGATGCATTTCCGAAGCATTTTCCTGTAATTCCCGAATGTCAGAAAATCCCATGTATTCTCCGACCCCTTCCCTTAAAGAAGGCACACTACCATTTTTGAGTCGTGTTAAACTATAAATGAGTTCGGTGAATCGATTATCTGCCGGAACCTTCCCAAAAACATGAAGACCGTCTTTAATCAGGTTATCCTTCACATCACACAGGTATCTGTAAAGCTGTTTAAGGTGCTTTTCCAGTTCTTCAGCCGAAATATCTTCGAGGAGCTTGAGGTCGTTTAACAGGTTATTCTCTTTTACATCCTGGTAAATATCCCCAAGAAGTTGTTTTGTTTTTGTTTCATCTCTTGCATTTTTTGCACTGAAATAATCCTGGAGTTTAATTTCAATTTCCTGAAGTTCACCATAACTGTCAGCACGCATCATTGAAGGAATCAGGTGATCAATTATCGTAGCCCTGCTCCGCCTTTTGGCTTGTGCTCCCTCTCCGGGATTGTCTACTATATACGGATAGAAATGGGGAAGGTCATCAAGTACAATATCCGGGAAACATTCATCAGAGAGCCCAACACCTTTACCCGGTAGCCACTCCAGAGTTCCATGAGTTCCCATGTGGATAATAGCTTGGGCACCAAACTCCTCCTTAAGCCATCGATAATATGCAAGATACTGATGAGGCATCACAAGATCCGTACTCTCATATATCCCCATAGCCTGTTCCAGAAAACCCCTTAGTGGCTGCAGCCCGATGAAAATATTCCCGTTTCTGACCCCCGGTACTATGATCTTATTATCCGCTTCCAGTATTTCGCCGGGAGGAACTCCCCAATCCCTGATCATCTGTTGCTGGCTTTTTTGTGGTATCTTTTCAAACCATTGTCTGTACATTTCATTGTCAACTAATCCTGCGGCTCTTTCCATCATTTCCCTTTCAGAAAGCCATTCGCAGTCATTGCTGACACCTTCAAGAATTTCCCGAACAAGTTCATTGCCTGACTCCGGTATTCTTTCCAAATGATAGCCCAGTTGGTTCAGGCTATGAAGCATGTTCACAACACTTTCCGGAGCATCAAGTCCGTAAGCACCGCCTACGGAATCACTCCTTGGGGGATTCTGGTGCAGCAATATTGCTATTTTTCTCTCTGATGCAGGTGTTTTTTTCAGCAGGCAATATGATCTGGCAATCCTTGCAAGCTTGTTTACTCTTTCAGCAATAGGCTCTTTTTTCCATGAACCGCTGGAAGCATCTGTTGCAGTTGTTGCCATTGGTACCGTTATTATCTGACCATCATACTCAGGCCAGATAACGTTGCTTGAAAGCTCCATAAAATGAAGTCCTTGTGCATCGTTTTTCCAGTCATCATAAGAATGGAATGTTGTCATGGACTGTATCACAGGTACATTCAGTTTATCAAAAAAATTCTCAGGTAAATCACAGTTTCTCCCGTCACCTGGAGATGAAAGAGAAATCTGGGAGAAACCTGTGTTAATAATGAGTAAATTAATCAATGGAACGTCAGATTCAAGGAAAAATTGTTTTATTACTTTACTGATTCCCAGAGCACCGGTAATCCTGTTAGGAGTCGTCTGGAAAAAAACAGGCATCGTATTCATTCCCTCTTTTTCCAGTTCCCTTATCATTAAATCAATGGGTTCCAGATCCTTCATAAGCCACTGCCCTTGCCAGAATAATATGCCTACAGTTGCTTTTTCAGAGTCCAGGGTTTTGCGATAGTCCTCAAAAGAGACAGATATGTCATAGTCCGGATGGTAGATTCCTTCGGTCCTGGGAAATACAGGTTCAGGTACATCTACATCTTTTCCTGCAATATTACGTATGGCCCAGAAAACCATTCCTCTTGCATTTTCTTCTCCACCAAGCCTGACATACCTGTTAACCTGTTCGTATTTAGTGTCAGGTAAAGTAAAAAGATACCTGAATTCCTGCATCTCCTCGGGAATTTCACTCAGAAGAAAAACAGGTGAATTTATAATTTCCAGAACTTCCTTTAATCTGGAAAACTTCTTAAAGTTAGGAATAGCACCATGAAAACGAAGAATTACAAAATCGGCCTGTTTCACTTTTTCAAGAGTATGAACAAAAGCCTTTTCACTATAGTCCAGATTCTCAGTCGTTTCCGGGAAAAGTTCTGCTTCGTAGCCTTCATTGTTTATCTTTGCTACAGCTTCAATCAACGCCTGGTCTTTCCCGGTTCCACCACCGATATCAACAATTTTCATGTTCATCCCCATCCTAAAATTTGTATTCTAAAAACTTCCAGACATACACCATTTTTAGATTCTCTGATTCTCTATTTTCTCTTTGAAATGTCAATTAATTTTTATGCACAACACTATGCACAGAGGCTGCCAGCAATTCCGAATCAAGTTCATCGAGTCGGAAGTATGTTCCTCCAAGGGCTGCAGCAAGCCTGGAAGCAAGGCCCAATCGTGGATAACCGGCTTCCGTATCCACAACAATAAAACGTGTAGAAGTCTCAACTGCCCTGCGTGCAACAGCTATAGCATCTTCAAAGGCATTTCCACCATTGAGTGATACATTCGCCCTGCAATCGGAAACAAGTACAATAACGACATCTTCCCAGGGAGTTCTTGATTTCAGACTTGTCATATGCATAAGGGATTTTGAGAGGGCTTCAGCAAGGGGAGTTTTCCCACCTGTGGGAAGTTCACGAAGCTTATTGTACGCAAGGTCTAAGCTTCGGGTAGGTGGCAGCAGGAGTTCTGAAGAATCACCAAAAAAAGACATCAGGCCAACAGAATCCCTTTTCTGGTAAGCATCCATCAAAAGTGAAATAATCGCACCTTTTACTGCACTCATACGTTTCCGCACGCCCATGGAACTACTGGAATCAACAAGGAATAGAATAGTTGTGCCTTTTTTTCGAAGACGTACTTTTTCACGGAAATCTGATTTTTCAAGTGCAACTGAAAGGTTTCCCCTTTTCCTTAATTTTTGGTAGGGCGCAGATGCACGCAGGGTGGCATCAAACGCAATATCTTTTATTTTTCCTTTTGGATACCTGAATGAAACATATCGTCCGGATTTATCAGATGAGATCACCTGATTATTTTTACCTCTTGAACTTGATTTTTTTGATATCCGGGATTTGTTCCCGGAAAGATAATCTATAACAGTAAATGTTCTGCCGATGGAAAAAACCTGTTCAGAGTCAAAACCTGAACTTATTCCCTTATTTTTTTCATTATTTTCATTACTTACATCTGGACTTGTTTCCACATCAGACTCAGAAGGGTTGTCACCTGTGTCTGAAAAATTATCCTCTTCTTGTTTGCTTTCAGGCTCATTAGCCTGATCTTCAGGAGAATTCGAATCCTGTTCATTGCCTGACTGCTGTTTCGGAGAACAGGGAGCCTGTATTTGATTACTGCGATGTTCAAGAGCAAGAACAGCAGCTTCTTTTATATCTTCCATAAGCACCTGTTCTCTTCCTTCAAGTGCTGCAAGAGCGCATGCGGTTCTTGATACGGCTATCTCTCCCCTGTGACCGTGTACCCCCATTTCAGTCACAAGCTGGCATATGATTTCCATATGCCCATCCGGCATAATTACATAAGGCAGGCGTTCCTGCGATTCAATTACCTTACTTTTTAGCTCGTCCAATTCGTCTTCATATTTCTTCCGAAATGCAACGGGGTCTTTTTCATAATCGAGATTTCTGCAAAGAACTTCTTTTCGAAGAGCAGGCTCACTTAACTGGGACATATATACGCAGAGAGTGAATTTGTCCATAAGATGCGAAGACAAATCGGCTTCTGAGGGGTCCATGGTTCCCAGAAGGGTGAAATCGGAATCATGGCTCCAGGACATGCCTTCTCTTTCAAGAAAATTCGTACCGCTCTGCAACACATTCAAAACAGTATTAAGCAAAGAATTATCGAGCAGGTTAATGTTATCTATAAAAAGTAGCTGTTTATGTGCATCATACAAAAGTCCCGGTTGGATGGATTTACTGCCACTCAAAAGGCTCTTTTCGATGTCAATAGACCCTACAATACATTCTTCCATAGCATTCAGAGGAAGATTAATTATCTTTTTCCCGTTAAAAAGACCGTCCAGTGAACGTACAATGGTAGACTTAGCAGTTCCTTTGTCCCCCATTATCAGCAAACTATTGATATCGGGACTGAGCATTGCACAAAGAAAAGCTTTTTTTACTCTTTCCTGCCCTACAATAGCCGAAAATGGAAAAGCATTGCCTTCTAAACCGACTTGATCTCTTCCATCCAATTCTCCAACTCCTGCATATCCAGTGATCCGTCTTCGAAAGGACGACGTCTCATTCTGTGTGGTAAAGCAAGTTTAGCAGCTTCCAGTACGTGATCCAAGTCTACTGTATCAGTTCCTTCAAAAGCAGCCTCTGCAACTGCAGTTTTCACAACCGTAAGGTCAGCCCGATGTCCGTCCACACCCATGTGTAGTGAAATTCCAACCGCTGCATCAAGTATATCCTCGCCGGGAATAACATGATGAACTCTTTCCCGGGCTTCCATGATCTTAGATGAGAGTTTCTGCTGCTGCCTGGCGTAGATTTCGGTGAACTTTTCAGGATCAGAGTCAAATGCAAGTCTTCGTTTGACTACGTCTTTTCTCAAATCAAGATCATGTTCTCCGGCAATATCAACCACCAGTCCGAAACGATCCAGAAGCTGAGGCCTGATATCCCCCTCTTCAGGATTCATGGTTCCCACCAGAATAAATTTGGATGGATGGGAAAAGGAAACACCTTCCCTCTCTACGAAATTAACTCCCATTGCTGCGGCGTCCAGTAAGAGATCCACAAGATGATCATCAAGAAGGTTCACTTCATCCACGTAAAGAATATTTCCGTTGGCATGTGCCAGTACACCGGGTTCAAATTTCTTTTCACCTGTTTTAAGTGCATGTTCAATATCAAGAGTTCCTGCCACCCGGTCTTCTGTGGCACTGAGAGGCAACTCTACAACTCTCATCGGAACAGTTTCAGGTTGCAGGGATTCTCCGTTTCTTATTTTTTCCCGACAATAAGTACAAAGATGTTCTCTGTCTGAAAAACAGCACCCGAAAACACATCCTTTTACAACTTCCCTTGGTGGAAGAAGTTCTGCAAGAGCCCTTACAGTAGTTGATTTTGCAGTTCCCTTTTCGCCACGTATAAGTACACCACCTATTGACGGAGATATTACATTCAGAATAAGAGCTTTCTTCATAGCCCTCTGACCAACAATTGCAGTAAAGGGGTAAACTGGTTTTTCAATGTTCATTATATTACCTCCGCTATCTCTTAATTTGATTATAGAATATTCCAGATTACATTTTCAGGGTTTATCAGCACTATTCTGAAATTTCCTGTGGAAATTTATTTCCAGTATTAATGCAGCATGTTCTGATTATCAGGACCTTGGTGGTTGAGGAATGTAGAAGTGAATGCACTTATGTTTGAGAACAATGAAGGCAGGATCGGGCTTGATAGCCGGAAGCTTAAGATTGACAGTGTAAAACCTCCGGACAGTGACCGGCTCATTGCAGACATCGTTTCTAAAAGACTGCAGGAGGCACTTTAGATAATAAAAGCAACCCCATACCTCTTTTTTCTTTTAGGGAAGATTTAACATAGATTATTACTGCCTGTTTTCAGACAGCAATATTAAATTGTCCTGATTTTGAAAGGACTACATTTTCTATAACATCTGCAAGATTATCCCGTCCAACATCCGTTACCGCTGCAAATACAGTGAGTTCATTTCCATGACCATCCTCATCTTCTGAACCTACAAATTCAATTTTTGGATTGTCCCTGTAGGAGGTTACACTCGCCCTCAGACCCACAGAACCTGTGTGGAGAAACATTTTCAGATGTCCCAGGAACTGTGGGTTTATATCGAGAATACCATTTTTGACAGATTGCATAACATCAAGAGCCAGGTTTGATGCGGCTTCACCATCCAGAAGAGTATTGACCTCGTATGAGCTTGCATAGCTGCCAACATTGAAGTGATTAAACTCATCGTCACATACGGTATTGAAGGAGGTATCGATGGCATTCACTGAAATGTTTTCATCTGTTGCAATAAAAGATGATTCAATTTCATCCATTAACGTATCAAAACTGTCGTCATCAGATTCCATTGAAAGGGCGAAGAGGCCAGAATCAGAACCCAGATCGTTTATGTTTGATCTTATTTCAGCAAGCTCTTCCTGACTCAGCAGGTCTTGCTTGTTGAGAACAACAATATCAGCATTCCGGATCTGTTTTACAATTGATTCGCCTGAATGATCCATAAGCTCATTGAACTTACTACTGTCTATCAATGAAATGATAGGACCCATACTTACTTCCGGACCGAAGTCCATCTTCTCTATCTGCTCTTTTATTCTCAGAGGGAAAGCAACGCCGGTAGGTTCTATTAAGAGAATATCAGGGTCGAACTGTGCCTGGACAAGGGAAATATTAGCTTCAAGAGCGTACTTTAATGTACAGCAGATGCAACCTCGTGGTATTTCCTTGGACTGGAGTCCATTATTGGTAATAACCTGTCCGTCCACACCCACATCACCAATATCATTTACAAGCACTGCAACGCTATAACCTTTATTTTTAAGGTAATTTCCCATACGGATTATAGAAGTTGTTTTACCGCTTCCCAGAAAACCACTTACTATTATTATTTTCATTTAGACCCTCACAAACTCAGTTGAATTATTTAGTGAAACCTCATTTCCCAGAATATGCACCATCTGAAAAAAAGAATTAAAGAGTACAATTTCCTCCCTCTGCATCACAACTGACCAGATCATGGTCGTAGATGTCATCCATATCCTCTTCCATCTCATTGTGCAAATGTTTATGCTCATGGCTGTGATGGTGATCATGGTGATCATGATCTTCATCGTGATGATGATGGTGATCGTGGTCATGAGGCTCATGCAGACGCTGTGAGATCATATTCCTCTTGCTGAATGCAGCTTCAACATTCTCATCCACCAGATGTACAAGTTCATTTTCATCTAAACCTGAAACCGCTGTGAGGATCTTAAACCTGGGACCTGAATGAGTAGTGGTCTCTATGATATTCATAGAAGGGCTTTCAGCATGTGAAGTGATACTTATCTTGACAGTCTCATCCGGTATTTCCATAAACATCTTGATATGACCTACAAACTCAGGACTGAGTTTGACAACTGAACTCTTAACGCTCTCGGCAATATCCAAGGTAATCTGCCTGGCTGTTTCCTTGTCAATATCATCTTCAAGTATCCTGTAATCGTTGGCATATGATGCAAGGCCTGAACTTTCACTGTCATAGTGATTGTGATGTTCGTGATGGTGATGATCATGGTGTTCATCGTGTGCCTCGTGATGATGTTCTTCATCGTGATGGCTGTGCTCGTGTGAATGTGACTCTGCAGCATGTTCTTCCACCGAAGCTACTGGAATCTTTTCCTCTTCAGCTAACGATGGAACGATCATATTCATGAGTTCATTGAAGCCAGTATCTTCCGGGCGTGATGACATAGTGACAACCTGAGCACTGGAATTGAGCTGCTGTACTGAATCTACAAGCACAGACATCCTAATAGGCTCAACTAGATCAGCCTTGTTTATCACAAGTATCTCTGCATCTTCTATCTGTCTCAATGCATACACCTTAACTGATTTCATGATGTCCTTAAAACGGCTGCCGTCTATTAGTGTCACAAGAGGTGCTACCCTGATATTGTCCCCGAAGTTCATTAGTTCGAGTTCCTTTTTGATAAGGTTCGGGAAAGCAATGCCAGAAGGCTCTACCAGGATATAATCCGGATTATATGAGTTGTAAAGTTCAGTGAGTGTTGTTTTCATATTGAGCTTCAGTGTGCAGCAAATGCACCCGTTCGTTATTTCCTTGGTGTCGAGTCCGTATTTGGATATCAGGTCTCCGTCAATACCGACTTCTCCGACTTCGTTTACAATTATGGCAACTGTATGACCTTTTTCAGCCAGTTCTTTTCCTACATTGATTACTGTTGTTGTCTTTCCGCTTCCTAAAAATCCGCCAATGATTATTGCATCCATTTAATTTACCTCCAAATGCAGCTAGAAATTAACTAGAAAGTAGTATCACTTCATAGTATATATACATGATTACGAAGTTGCATAGTATTCAAAAAATAGACATTCCACCATACATGCAGAATAACCAACAGCAGAGAACCAGTTAATATTAATAGCGAGTAAGATTATACATGATATCGTAAAGACAATCCATACATCACAATACATATCATTTAAATGTTAAATAAAAAACAATATGCAATGAAGTAACATATACTTTAATAAAATTAAGTAAAAGTAACTATTGTTTCATAAGCTCCCAATTACTTGACAGTCAAATGTTTTGAAACATATATAAAAATAACTATGTAGAAATCCTGTTTTCCTGTTTATCTGAGTGACACAAAAATCTCTTTTTTCATGTTTTTCATGTCCACAAAAGCGACCTAAAATCTAAAAACAAAGTAGCTATCCGTCAAAGGCGGCACATTTCGATGCTGCTGCACAGAAAACTATTACAAAAACCATTACATTTATACAGAGTATTCTACATGAGTCCTGAGAAAAAAGTACAAGGTATTTGCAGATAAACTTGTTTTTCTTGTGGGAAAACGCCGGCTTCACCGGACCCTTCGAGATCATCCAGTTCATTCATGACTTACGATTAATCAGTTTACAAAATATCTTAATGTTTTAATGGCAGGAATTCTGCAGAACCATAAAAATCAGAACTGAATGGAAACCAGTAAATAGCCAGCTTGCTAAAACATTGGTAATAAAGGTTTATGAGAAGTTGAAAACATGAATAATGTTGAAATATCAGACAAACTCGTAAAGCTCCTTAAGCTCAGATACGAACCGGTTGCTGTAAAGATAGTAAAAAAAGGCGAGGTGATTCCGGAAGGATTCAGCGAACCTGAAAAAAACATCAGACACTGCCAGTCAATTATGAGGGCAAGGAAAGGAGAATCTTTTGTAATTCCAGCAGACAAACATGCATGCGTGGTTGGCGCTTCAAGTCTGGGACTTGTGCCTACACCTTCCAAAGTGAAAGAAGGAGATTTCCATGCAAAGCTTGGAATGTTTGACTGCGCTGATGCCGCTGCAAACATGATTTGCCAGAGATTGGAATTTGAAGAGGAAAGTACAATTGCTACTGTTGTAGCTCCTTTAAAAGATTTCAAAACAAAACCTGACGTTGTGGTTATTGTTGACCTGCCTGAAACACTCTACTGGCTTATTCCTGCTGCTACATTTTTCGAAGGAGGCAGGCAGGCTTTCAGTACTGCTGCTTTTCAGGCAACATGTGTGGATTCCACAATCATTCCACTACTTAGTGGTAAAATGAATATGAGTCTCGGCTGCTATGGGTGTCGTCGATCTACCAACATCAGGAATGACGAGATGATAGCCGGAATTCCTTATGAGAACCTGGAAAAAATGGTCGAGTCTCTTGAAAGAATACATGAGGGGCCAATGCAGAAAGCAAGACAAAAGTGACATTATAATCTTGTATTGAAAAACTATGCCACCATATATTTTATCTCATATGAGAGAATATTGTTTCCCATAAGATCTGGCTTCAGGCCACCTGGTGATTTCTCAATGAAATGCGCTCACTGCGATGATAAAATGTGCCGTGAAGGCAAGGATTGTGCAGGCATAACCGATGATATCAGTTATGAAGGGAACGAACTCAAATCGATGGAAACTTCTGCTGCTATTGAAGCCCGTTACTACATGCAAAAAACAAGACTTGAAGAAATAATCCTTTACGCAAAAGGAATGGGATACGAAAAACTGGGACTTGCTTTCTGTGTTGGCGTGGAAAAAGAAGCCGATGTCATACAGAGAATACTGGAAAAGCATTTTGAAGTGTTCTCAGTGTGCTGCAAAGTTTCCAGTATCAGTAAAGAAGATTACGATCTTGAGAAACTCCATCCGGAATCATTTGACCCTACATGCAATCCGATAGGTCAGGCAATGATGCTTGAAAAGAAAGGAACAGAACTCAACATTATTATAGGCCTCTGTATAGGGCATGACATACTTTTCACACAACATTCGACAGCTCCGGTAACCACACTCATTGTAAAAGACCGGGTGCTTGCACACAATCCTGCCGGAGCCATATATTCAGGATATTACCTGAAGAAAGTTTTCGGAATAACAGACTGAGGTGCCTGTATGAAAATTACCATTGTTTATGATAATGACGCAAAAGAAGGGCTTAAGTGTGGCTGGGGATTTGCCTGCCTGATCGAAACCAGACAAAATAATATACTTTTTGACACCGGATGGGATGGACACCTGCTTCTTGAAAACATGAGAAAATTGGCAATCGACCCGCAGATCATTGATACACTGGTACTTTCACACCAGCATTGGGATCACATTGGAGGAGTCACGACTTTCCTGAACATAAATCCGGATCTTGATGTATATGTCCCGTCAGGATTTTCTCCACGCCTTAAAAAGGAAATTACCTCGCGAATTAAAAGAAAATTGTATGGCGTAAGTTCTCCCCGGGAAATTTGTGATAAAATATACACAACCGGTGAATTGGAAAAAAACGGCACCGGAATAAAAGAACAATCCCTTATTCTGGAATGTGAATCCGGAAATTATGTCCTTACAGGTTGTGCTCATCCGGGCCTTCTCTTAATTTTGGAAGCAGCAGCATCTTTTGGCAGTATCACCGGAATTATCGGAGGTTTGCATGACAGCCAGGAATATGGTTCATTCAGGAATATGCAACTTATCGGAGCAGGGCATTGCACATCACACAAGGATGTTATCAGAAAAATGTATCCTGATAAATTCGAGAAAATATTTGCAGGATATACAATTGATTTATGAAATAAATAGCAAAATTATGAACTGAGAAACTCTGCATGACGAAAAGAATAGTTTATGGTCCCATACTCTCCAGAAGGCTTGGAAGGTCCCTTGGAATTGATGTTATTAAAACATCAGATACTAAGAAAAACTGTAACTTTGATTGTGTTTATTGCCAGCTTGGACACGTCCCCCAAAAAATAACAGAAGATGATGATATAAAAGGTGCTGTCACACCTGAAGAAGTTATTGAGGATATCCGCACATACCATAAAAGCATCGAAGATCTTGATTACATCACTTTTTCAGGTACTTGCGAACCTACATTAAACCCTGCACTTGGAGAGATGATCAGAGGAATTAAGGAAATAAGTCCTCATCCGGTTTGTGTTATTACAAATTCATCCCTTGTTGACAAGGAAACTGTACGTGAGAATCTTTCAGAAGCAGACATTTTAGTAGCAACTCTTGTTTCCGGTTACAAAGAAACATTCAGGGCTATAAACAGACCTGCCGAAGGAATTAAACTTGAGAGCGTTATCAACGGACTTAAAGAAGTAAGAAGAATGGATAAGCGTCCACTTCTTGGCATTGAAGTAATGCTTGTTGATGCTAACATTGATTTTCCAGTCAACCACACAGAAAGAGAGATAGAGAGATTAAAAGAAGTATTGGTTGAGATCGACCCTGATGAAATAGAGATTCTTACAGTCAGCAGACCTCCTGCAGAGAAATATATCATACCGGTGCCGGAAGACAGATTAAAGCAGATTGCTACGGAATTTGAAAAGGTATTTGGAAAAGAGCGTGTGAAACTGGTGCTCAAAGGAGTCAAGAAATCCCGCTCAAAAATGAAACATGGCAATATCGAAGAAGAAGTTTATGACCTTATTATGCGAAGACCCTGTACTTTCAGACAGATATCCACATCCCTTGGAATTAGTGAAGAAGAACTTAAACCAATTGTTGACAGGATGCTTGCATCAACTACTATAAAAGAAACGGCTGTCGGAGAAAAGAAATACTACAAAGTAAACTGATAGCTGGAAAAATAAAAAGAAACTAAGTTTAAATTTAAATTGAAAACACCAGGCAGTCATACTTCTGCAAGCAGACGGAAACCAAGTCCATCAAACACACTGCCAGCATCGCAACTGTCTCGTGAAGCACACCGGCAACGTTCTCCGCCAAGGGACCAGCTACCACCCCTGTTGACCCTGTAAGAGGAATCAACATCCTCCCAAGAACTACCATTTTCCGGTGCATTGGTATAGCTATCATGATACACATCCTGAACCCATTCATCAACATTTCCATGCATATCATACAAGCCCCATAAATTCGGTTCTTTTGTGCCTACCTCGTGAGTCCCATTTGCATCCTCAAACCAGGCATATTCATTTAATTCTGAAGCATCGTCACCGAAGGAATAACTTGTACTGGTGCCAGCCCTGCATGCATATTCCCATTCGGCTTCGGATGGCAGGCGATACCTGCCAGTACCTTCCATTTCGTTCAATTTCCGGATAAATATAAGAACATCATTCCATGATACAGATTCTACCGGGTTGTTACTGCTACTGAAGCGTGAAGGATTACTTCCCATTACACGGATCCACTGCTCTTGTGTCACTTCATATTTACCAAGGTATATTTCCCCTATTTTTACCTCGTGGACCGGGCCTTCATCATTCCTGTCTGTTTCATAGGAAGATGAACCCATTTCAAACTCACCTTCGGGAATTAATACAAATTCTATCCCTATGGAATTTGTGTAGGTTTCAGGATTTGCTTTCACCTTACTGGCAGCCATGGAAATCCCAGGACTTTCAGGATTTTCAATATTTTCAACATTCAACATGTTTTCAGAGTCAGAAGCATTCAGGTCATTGTCATAAGAAGCATTATCCTGAAATGAAAATAAATCCAATACCTCAGTGCTACCGGAAAGACCCATCCAGATACCCCCAAGCATCAGGAACATAAACAAGGGAATTAACACTTTTTTCCTATCTGCTTTTTTTGTAACATTATCCTGCGGAGGAAAATTATCAGGGGTTTCCGGAATTTTTGCTTTTTCTTCATGGCTATTGAGTCCGTGTTCCCCATTGTGTGAAGCAATATTGCTGCGTTGCACCACGGAGTCCTCAATGACCACATTAACGTCACAGGTACCATCTATTTCACACATATCCAGCAGATTGCTTCGCTGTACCACTGAATCTCTTATAGTAAGATTGATCACTCTGCCATTTTCATTTGTCCTGGATTCTATGGTCTGCTTCAGGTCACGACCCAATTCTGCAAGCAGTCCTGTCAGAACTCCGGCATTTTGAGTAGCTGCAAAAAGCTCAATTGTCCGGTTTTCTGCAAGAGCAGAAAAACTGATGATGATGTCATCCCCGTTTACCTTTGTCCTGCCATAGTACCAGATTTCCAGAGCCTTTCCATCAAGAGTATGTAGAGTACGTATATGGCGAACATCATGTCTTTCAATAACTTCACGGGCCAATGTGGCCAGTTCTTTTAGACCAATATTATTTTGCAGCTTGTAGAGACGACTGTCCCTGCTCTGAAGATTTTCTATAAATCCCTTCAGCCTTCCAATATTGATATCGGATTCAGTCTTCATAATGGGACAAATCACACTGATCTCTTTTGGCTTCATGAAGAAAGAACTCATACTACCCTGATGATCAGTAAAGTTAACCTGACATCTAATGTCTGCAGCCTTTGCACATGAAAGTGGTTCAAAAAGAATTGTGATTGACTTGGATTTGCCACCATATATGTTACCCAGAATAAATTTGCCATTTTTTAGAGTATAGTTACCATGCCCAGCAATATGCAACAAATTTTCATCGAAAATGAAGTCAAGTGAAATATCACCAAGCAGATGTGGACTTTCATTGCTTACCGACAATTTAAAACGAATGTAACCCTGATAAAATTCAGTTTCTCTTGTAATTCTTAAAGGATTGTCCACCACACCACCAGATTAAATCTTACGTTACTTTAGAGAATATATCCATATATATTTTATTATTTGTGAATTGCAAAATTAATATTAGTGATGGACAAACAATACAAAGGTGCTTCCGGAAGTATTTCAGAAGCATTCTGGCAAATAAACTCAATACAAGAATAGTAAAAGATACAGATACCAAAAAGCGCACCTGAATAAAAACAAAACTGCTCCGGAAGAATTCCAGAGCATAGGAACCTGTGGATTAAAATCTGTTTCACAAAAGTGAAACATTCTGATTCCAAACCCAAAAAATACAGAATTAACAGGCGTACGTCCCAAACATTACCTTTGCAGATTCTACAAGAGCAGCTAGCATGTCCACAGGTACGCTCATAATCATTTCCTCATCCTGTATCTCAGTGTATTTTCTGCTGCCACTGCAACCGATCGTGACACCTGCCTCACCTGTAAGATATGGATATGAAACACCATCTGCACAGACACTCTGTTTACCGGCAAATCCCGCATTTACACGTCCACCGTTTTTCTGGAGCAATGCCTGTGAGAGCTCCATCACTATCTTTGGCCTTGCAATAACAAGGATAACATCAGGTACGAAGCTTGCCTTCTCAAGTGGAGCATAAAGAACGGCCCTGATGGAATTTGCCTCCACCATTGGAACCCGGTCCATAGTTGTTTTTGCAGCTTCAATAGAAGCAAAGTGATTGAGATTGTAATAGACCTCGCCTGACTTGAGCTTTGGACTCATCTCTGCAAGCCCCATTACAGATGCACCACCCTTGCACATCTGGTCATCAAGTGTTGCATAGAACTCAGTACCAAGCCTTCTTACGTTGTCAACCATCTGGCAGTGCCTTGTTGTCTCACCAATATGAGGAATCTCTTCCGGGATTTCCTCGTCAGCCCTGACAAGATGTACAGCAACCGGAGATGTTGTCATTTGAAGTACTTCTTTGAGTTCGTTACCATATGTCTGGATATCTTCGTTGTTCATTAAGGTGTCTCCTGCAAAAGAAAAAAATATTAGTAATTAGGATGTGCCCCTATTATGCACAATTGCTATATCAAGCTTACCACATAACATAAAAAACGCATTACAGAGGCATAAAATATTCACACCCGTGAACATTATCAAAAAGAATGAGATGTGTAGCGGTTTTAGGAAAAACATAATCAGGCATCATATTCATCAGGATATATTTTTCTCAGTTCATTATAGAACTCAGTCAACACTACTTTATAAATAATATACACTGGTATTGCAAGTATCATACCCAGGGCACCAAGCATATCCGCAAATATGAGGGTTAACAAAACACTTAAAAGTGGATTCACGTCCACTTTTCCTGAGATCATATACGGAATCAGGTACAGGTTGTCCACGAGCTGGGCAATCCCAACTGTTATTATCGCAAAAAATGCGGTTGTAGGACCCACAATAAAAGCTATTATTACAGCAGGAATTGCACCTACCACAGGACCAATATAAGGTACTACATTAAGTAAACCTGCAAGCACACCAAGGAAAAACCATCCGTTGATGCCTGCCAGATAAAAACCAATACAACAGATAAACCCTACAATTACGCTTTCAAGTATTTTTGCAGAGAAGTAATCCCTGAGACGCTTGCCTATATCCAGTATTGAGGAAGACACACAATCCTGATACTTTACAGGAAAAAAAGCAACGATTTCAGAAACAATTACGTTCTTCTTTGCAAAATAAAGGCGGAACATCATCGGAATAATCAGCAGGCCGGTAAATACAAAATAAGATAATTTTGATATCAGTGATGAGAAAAAACTAAAGATATAGTTCCCTATTGACTGCATATCCTCACCGGATATTAATGGACTTGCAGCCATATCCCCATTTACATCCTCACTCAGATTTTCACTCATGTTGTCAGAAGTAACTGCCGGACCTCTCCCTGCCATTTCACCCATATCCCCATTATTTAATGACGAAAAGAGATAACCATAGGTAGAAAAGATACTGGTGATACCTGATTCATACTCTTCCTGCGAGTTTACAAGGGAATTCATGTCTGATAACTGACCCACCATTAGCAGGGATACCAGCATTATACCGATGACAACAAGGGATACAGCATAAAATCTCCTGGCCCAGAGAGATTTATGACCAAAATGCCGGTTAAACTCTATAAGAATACTGTCAGTAAGGAGCACGAGTATGCTTCCAATTATCAGGACGATGAATATATCTTCAAAATAGAATAATACAGCAAAGATAATTGAAAGGAATACCGATACTACGAGCATTATGCTCCATACCTTAGAATTTGTTGTCAGTGCCATTTTTTCTTCCTGCAAATATTAAGTATTTACAGGATTTCTTTTTATAAATAATTCTTTCATGGATTTAAGAACAGAATCAAGCACATTTTCTGAGCTGGAAGCGTCTTCATTATCCTTTGAAGCAGAGCCATTTTCAGAGGAAACAATGGAAGAATCACCACCCACATCAATAACTACCACACCATCTTCAGAACTGGCATTTACTTTTCCGGTTATTGCGAAATTACCAAAGCCCGTAGTTGTTGAAACGAAAGTAATGTTTGAATTTGGGCCAACCGTTGAATTATATCCTGCTATTGTCTTCACAGGGAATGTCCTCCATCCATAGCTGCTGAACAGTTTCAAACGTACGGAATCAACATCAATATTGTTTTCATCAAGCCAGCTCTGACTTACGTTGAAAAAAATTCTGGTATCACTAATCTTATTATCAAGACCGGTCTTGTCAGGATTGATATTTACATAATAGTAAACCTCATCATCCGGATCTTCTGACACAAAGGACGAACGATTATTCAGTACCTCAAGTGACATGCGTACATAACCAGCATTGACAGAAGAAGTAAACTCAAGAGAACTTATGGGATTATTATCACCATTAAATGAAAACTCAGTAAGCACGTCTTTGTTGATCATCCGCATGCTTACTTCTTTCACAAGGATATTTTTGTAATCCTCACCGGAAGAAACTGAACCTGAAGAACTGCTGCCTCCACTTCCACCTGATATTACCTGGGAAGGAGTCGGAGTGGCTACCCAATACCATTGGTTCCGGATGCTTCCATTGGGATTTGAAATGCGGACCCCTATGCTGTAATTCCCGGTTTCGGAAACATCGGGTACATAACTGCTGTTGCAAATATCATTATAACTTGATACCCGATAATCATCGAAATACCATATAATATCGGACTCTTCACTTACATTCGCCCTGAATACAGGTTCACGATCAAGCCTTGAGCCGATGACAGCTTCATCGGGTGAAAAACTTACATTGAATGCAGGTACGACATTTACAGTCCAGACCTTACTTGTAGTATCAGTTGATCCGGAAACAACTGCCGTTAAATTATAAGTTGCAACTTCACGTTCCGAGAAAGAATAAGAAGAGGAAGTCGATGAAAGACTCTGTTTGACCACTGCATCATCCAGTAACCATACAATGTCTGAAGACTCTGTTACTGAAACTGAAAATCCCAGTGATTCTGTAGTGGACACTGACTGTGATTGTACAGCCGGAACAAATGTGACACTGGCGACTGCAGATGCAGGGAGTATTGCCAGTATCAAAAAAATAACTGCGACAAAGAGCGGAATTTTAAAATCATGTTTAGTGAAAAGCAAGACAGAACCTCATGTGATGTATTTTTCAGATAGTTCCCATTTGGCACTTAACAGATGGGAAATTGTAGCAGAGAACTCTGCGCCGTTCGTCCATACCGCAGACAGATCAGTGTCCTTGTCTTCATCTTTTACTATATCAACAAGCATTTCCGAATTATCAATAACAACAACAAAACTTTTGAGTTCAGATTCGGTGCCTTCAATGGAATTTACACGTACTGTAGCCATAGGAACCAGATTTTTGATCTTCTTTGCTTCTTCCTCACAGGGACTTATAACCCTTACACTAATACGTTCATCACGGGATTTCCTGTTCATAATACCTATTATGGTAGCATAATCCTTTTTGAGGGATGTCTGGTTTTCTGAAATTTCCCTGAAAGAGGTTGATGAAGCAAATATAAGAATATCCTTTTTTGCACTATCCAGTATCTGGATTACTTTAGAAGTAACATTTCTGATGCCATTAATGCTCCAGATCAAATCCTCAGTTCTTTCATTTGCAGACTCACCATATATTTCATTAAGTTTTTCAAAGACAATGTCACATTCCTCTCCATAATCCTTCTTCAATTTGGCAAGAGCCTCTCCCGGCGGAATAGACCTGTAGCGCATTGGTTTTGTATTCTGGAATTCAATGATGCCCCTTTTTTCCAGTTTTTTCAGAGCACCGTAAATTGCTGAATTCGGCACTCCGGAATCAGTGTGAAGTGTCGAAACCGTAGCATTTTCATTTCTGACAAGAGCCACATAAACTTTTGCTTCATAAGAAGTAAAACCAAGATTCTGCAGAGATGCGATGATCATGAATATTGCCCCTGAATAATATGAAGAAACAGAAGAAGATCAATTATCTTCTTCTTTTTTAGCAAGGAATTTCTTAGCACCCATTGCAGCCACAACTACAACAATAAGCACCACAACAATACCGATATATACCCCTGACCCGGATCCGGATGATCCTGCCGGCAGAACCTCAGTTGTTATCTTCACAGTATCAGAAGTCTGGCTGTGACCTTCCATATCTTCGTATTTGATCTCACTGTTGATAGCATATGCCTTTGCAACACCGGTTTCGTCAACTTTCAGTTTGAAAACCGCTTCAGAGGACTCTCCAGGTTCAAGCGAACCTATGAAAGACTGGTCATCGGTTGTGCTGAAAGGGTCATCAGAGCTTATCCTTACAGTTGCATCTTTTACAGCCTCTCCACCAACGTTCTTGTAGGTAACATGAATTATGCCTTCTTCCCCGAGGACAAGTTCACCGGTGACGTTTGTGACTTCAAAGTCAGCTTCCTCATCAACAATGACACTTACCTGATCAATCTGCTGACCAACTGCATACCAGAGACCTACTTCCATGTTAGTGATACCAAGATCGGTTTCATTGTCACCATTTATCTGGACATTTTCCTGATAACCATAGTAGAGCGTCAGATTGAGTGGATATTCACCGGCTGGTGCATTCTTTGAGACTTCGATGTTAAACATCAGCGGATCAGATGTCTGTTCACCGGACGCAAGAGTTCCTGCTTCCTGGGCACCTGACTTTACTCTGACATTTGGATCATCGGACGTAAGAATTGCAACAATACCAATAGCCGTGGTTCTCTGTGCCTCATAACCCATTTCAGTCTGCTGTATTTTCTGGTCGAGTTCTGACACAGGATCGTCATCCTCTTCTGCCTTAAAGCCGGTAATGACACCTTTGTTCATGAGGTTAATCTTAAGGGTGACATCATCACCCCTTGAATACTCATTATCTCCTATCAGGGTGGCAGATACATCCGGGCCACCGTAAACTGTATAATAGTTCTCATCAAAATTGAAAAAATCAGGAAGTTCCAGATCCATTGTAGACATGGCATCAGCACTTGCAGGCAATACAAAGAGCAGGCTGAGGATCAATGATACTGAAACTACCATTTTAAAGTTAATATTCTTAATCATAAGCATCCCTCTTAATCATCATTTGAATCGTTTTTCTTTCTACTATTTTTAATAACCAATACTATTATTATTACAAAAATGCCAGCGAAGGCCAATCTAATTACATTGATCTCCCCTTCAGGTTCATTTAATGGCAGGCTTATTGTCATGCTTGTAGAGAAAGCATCTTCATCATCTTCATCAATGTATTTGATCTCACTGCCGATACCATAGTTCTTTGCGAGTGTGCCAACGTCAGAATCGATTGTGAAAGTAGCGGTCTTGCTTTCACCTGGTTCCATTGTTCCAAGAACCCTGGTTGAACGTGCAGTACTCAGAGGCTTCATTGCAATGATTCTTGCAATAGCATATTCAGCGGAGAGTTCACCGGTATTGGTGTATGTGACATTCACAACACTTGAACCTCCCGACACCAGAGACCCTGTAATATTTGTTATCTCGAACTTTGCTGCAGGTTTTACGACAATAGGAATCTGAAGAGTTGTCTCTACATTTGTATAGATACTAGTGTGGTCAAGATTAGGCTCACCAAGTATTATTGATTCGCCGGCTGTCATCCGGACCTCACTCTGATACTCATAACTCAAAGGCAACTCGAGTATATAGACACCAGCCGGAATATCTTCTGACAGAGTTATGGTGAATTCCATCGGATTGCCAGGCAAAACTCCAGGGTATAACTCCCCAAGAGTATGACTGTTTGTTGCCGGATCGACATCTATCAAATCAGTAGGAGATACAAGACTTGCCTTGATACCGTATGCAGTTGTTCTCATAGTTTCATACTGCAGCTCATCAAGTGAAAGCTCATGTAATGTTTCTGAAGTACCCACACCTTTGTCTGCCTTGAAACCATAGATTACACCACGGTTTGCAAGAATGACCTCAATGGTTACGGTTTCTCCTCGGTCGAACTCAGTATCACCCAGCACGGAGGCGGAAATATCCGGCTCACCGTACGAGTTATAGAAATTATTTGTATATTCATAAGTAGGAGGAAGGTATTCTTTTGCAGTTACAGAAGGTACTGCAGCTACAAAGGCAATAGAAAGCAGAACACATACCACCATAAGACCAGTGTACTTTTTAAAACCACTTATATTACTATTACTATATCTCACATTCATTGGGTAATTGCCTCCTGAATGCTTTTTAATATATTACTTCCACCTGAACCGGACCTGTTATGCGACTCGTGGAAGTGTCTCCTTTTTTCCCTGAATTTATCCAGTGTAACTATAATTGGAGGGAAGATAACAAATGTTGCAAGTAATGCGAGTACTACATCCATTACCGTGATAAGTCCAAAGTTACTGGTAATTGAGAATGGTGAAGCTATTAGAGCAGAGAAACCAAACACCGTTGTAAGACCTGATGTTACAATGGCCTTTCCAATCTTGACACTTGCTTCCTGCATTGCTTCTTCCGGATCTGCACCTTTATCCCTTTCTTCAAAATAGCGCTCCATCATAAGAATTGCATATTCGGAACCAACACCAAGGATCAATGCCCCAAGTGTTGCGGTCATCGGCGTATATTCCATTCCTGTATAATACATGAATCCGCCGGACCAGCCCACAACCATAAACATAGTCAGAACTGGAGCGAGGGCTTTGAGAATATCCCTATAGATTACTAACAGACCTGCAAATACCAGCAAGATACCAAGCATTGTCATAGAGACCCTGCCTGTGGTCAAAGCAGAAATTACAGCAACATAAACCATTGAATTGCCAGTCATCGTTACATGTGCGCCAGGAGGAGGGGGCATCCAATAAATATCTTCTTCCACAATGTTTGAAAGAGATTCTATGCCTTCCAGACCAATATCAGTCATCGCATTACCGATGTTAAAGTTCAGCAGAATTATCGTAGTCCCTTCCAGATAGGTATCTCGTTCCCTGTCAGAAAGCTGGTCATATATCTCCTGTATCCCCTCTGAGCTATCAGGAATCTCACCGGAATTTGCCGCTTTTACAACGTCAACAATACTTGAAGAACCCTGTATATGGCTCCTGCCATCGACTTCATGTTCAGAAAATTCATCAATCCATTTCAGAAGTTCCGGATCAGCATTATCTCCTGATTTTATTATCAGGTTTAACTGGTCGTCTCCACCCAGGATATTACCCATATGTTTCAACTCCAGTAGAGAAGGCATATCCTGCGGGACAAAAGTCTGGGTGTCAGTCTGAATACCCACTAGATTATCTGCATAGATACCACCAACACACAGGAAACCTGCAATGGCCAATACAAGAAACGCATTTTTCATTGAAAATGTAGAAATCCCTTTCAGGGCTTTTTCAAGGAAATCCGGCTCATGGTCTTCATTAACAGTGACCGGTGCATGAGTTTCATGGTGTGAGGGTTTCTTTTTAAGACCGAGTCTGCTCAGTATATTCATTCTGGAGATCTTATCGAACCCATAGAGAACAGTAACTCCCAGAAACAAAGAGGAAAGGAAACACATTACTATTCCTATCATCAGCAGTTTTCCAAAATCCTGGATCATCGGGACTGTGGATGTGAACAGTGAGAAGAAACCAAGAGCTGTGATGATAAGTGCTATTAATACTGCAGGACCGGTATGCTTGACAGTATCAATAACGGCCTCTTCATCAGTTTCACCACGTGCGAGTTCCTCTTCTATCCTGTTATGGAACTGGATGGCATAGTCAATGCCCAGTCCGATGAGAACAGGGAACGCTGACATGGATACCATTGACATCGGTATATCAAGAAAACCCATCGCTCCGAAGGTGAATACTATGCCTACTAATACAATAGGAAGAGGAAGCAGTCTCCATCTGACATGCTTGAACACCAGGTATAACACTATTATCATTAAAACAACAGATAAGGAAAGAAGTATCCCCATACTTGTATTCATTTCATCATTCATCGCTATCATGAATGCCGGATCACCAGTAACGATAATGTTATAATCTGCAGGGAAGTTTGCAAGTTCGATGGAAGCTTCCGTTTCCCTGAGAATGTCTTCCTGGGCAGAATCCGATGAAGTACCTTCCATGACAACAGACATTACAGCATGTGTGTCGTCAGGCATTAGAGCACTGGGCATTGTGGAAGCAATTATCCCGTCGATTGTTTCCTGATCATCAGGGATTGTACTTCTGCCGGTCATCTGATAATTAACTTCTTTAATAACAGTCGAGGGCGAAGTTACTTCCACCACGCCCGGTATGTTCTGAACAGAAAGATAGGCCCTGTCAAGAGCTTTCAAAAGTTCGGGTTCTGTAACATCACTACCTTCAACCATTACCACAATGGACTCAGTACCAAAAAGGTTCAGGTATAAATGGTCATAATCCTGATACAGTTTTGAGTTTTTATCGACAAAAGTATCAGTACCTGATGCCATCCCAATTAACTGAGCACCCTGAAGAGAGATAAGTATCAGAAGCAGTGCGATCATAATTATTGGAACTGTATTATCTTCAATGAAGACACCCAGCTTTTGAAAAATGTTTCTTATGATTAACACTCCTTGCGATTATTTATTGTTAATTATTATTACTAAAAAACTCTGTGTGAGTTGTTTTATTATGACGATAAATAGCCGATTTTATATATAAGGATTTCACCCTTTAATAAACTAATGAAGAGTGAATTTAGTACAGTTTTCCTTAACAGTATGCATGTGTAACCTATTCTTAGTACAAACATAAAACAGGGTTGAGACATCCTTAAAAGGATGCCTCGTTGGGGGTTGGATAGGGTGGTACTAACATACACGCATTGCGTGCTGTTGATGGTACACAGCTTTAGTACTGCGTTATTAGTAGATAAACCTTGCGATAAATAGACAGAATAGAGTTTCTATGTACATTTCCCGAGCATCAGCTAACACACTTGTGTAATAGAACATTAACTCTAGTATGAAAAGCGACACTTAATATAAATACGCAGGAGTTTGCCTGCAAAAAATATGAGCAAACTATAATATATATGTATATATACAGACGCGCATATAAAAGTTTCACTCTGAAAAAACATATAATAAGTTACATTACAATAATATGCAATCATACTTGTTGTTCAAATATCCGGTCGGGACTTTAGAATCATCACCGGAATAATTATCAGCCATTAATGAATTCAGATCAATCTTATTTTCCTGAATCCAGCTATTATCAAGGTTTTTTATGGGAATATCTTCAATATGAGACTTTAAAATCTCTACAGAAAATTTATTTTTGTGAAAATCACCGGTTTTTGATTTCATTTGGAAAACCTCTCACCAAATATCTGCACATTACAGACACCTGACTATTTATCATCAAACCAGACAATGAGATGAAATGATATAAATATTACCATTAAAAACATCTTTACAGTTGTTTTAACTCACAAATTATAAATATACCTGCATTCAAACATACAATAAAACGTGATAACATGAACTACGAAGGATCATTAAGAGATTTGGGACTTACAAAATACGAAGCTTCTGCATATTCAACATTGCTAAAAGAAGGAGTTACGGGAGCACAGGAACTGTCACGCAAATCAGACATTCCTGTAGGGAAAATATATGAAGTACTTTCAAACCTGAATAATATGGGACTCGTTGAATTCCAGAGGTCAAGACCCCGGAAATACAGGGCTGTAAAGCCAGCCATAGCCCTGAATAATCTTTACTCTAAAAAGGAAGAAGAGACAAAAAACGAACTTGAGAACTTCAAACTGAAAGTTTCAGAACTTGAATCCAAATTTTCCGATATTACACAACCAGACCACACTGAAGTCCAGTTCTGGGCCACATCAATAGGTGAAGAGAATATTATCAAAAATGTCAGGAACATGCTTGATGAAGTTGAAACCGAAATATTGCATGTAAAACCGGCAAAAATGTCAAAGTTGATTTGTAAAGAAGAAAACATTGATCCAAGCACAGTCATGCCGATTGTTATTGATGAATTTGTGAAAGCTGCAAAAAAAGGAATTAAAATAAAAATGATCTTCCCGGAAGATATGTTTACTCACTTAATGAGCCATTGGTTCTCTCATATAAAAGACCCCCATGACAAAGAGATGATCGAAATAAACATCGATGCAAGGTCTTTAGATTGTGATTATGATTTCAGGCTTATTGATGACTATATAACCTACATACCAATTCCCGACCCATTAAATCCTGATGAAATGTTTGGCGAACTTAAAATATACGACAAAGAATATGCAGCAAAGCTGAAAGATAAATTTGAGGAAATATGGATCAAGGGGAAAAAAGTAGATTACAGCTTCTAATCACTTTTTAAAAATATCCGTCTTATAATATGCCATACAATATAGGTAAACCATATATTATATACCATGCATAAAATTGATAAAGTCTTTATTTTCCGGAGTGGGAACTGGAGATCCATAGTTTGACTTCCTGTATCATTATGATACATACAAGCAGTGCCACTTCGGAATCATATCGGGAAAGGACAGGAGGAAAAGATATGGCATGGTATGACGTGGTATTAGGAGTAGCAACGGGTGGATTGTACACAGCCGGAAAGGCTATTTATCAGGCAGGAAACGCAGCTGATGACATAGGAGGAGCAGCTGAAGAAGCAGGTATGGCGATTGCGGTTATCGGCTCGACCATACAGGCCGCGGGAGAGCAATTGACCTCAACATTAAAAGAAGCAGAAGAACTTCTGACGATCCAGAGACTGACACCAAGGAGTGAAGCTGATCTTTGGGATGAGGAAAAAGCAAGACTTGACGCACTGAAACAGGAAAAAAACCGTCTTGAGAACAAGCTCAAAGATAAAGGAGTAAGTGACACCGGCAATTTTGATTTTAATTTCTGGGACATAGTATCTGATTTCAATGATATTATGGAAAAATTCCAGCTTATGGCAAAGCTGGCCAGTGTGAATAAGGAAATTCACGACATATTCTATCAGGAACCAGGCGTGCTTACCACAGGTATCTACAACGCCAAGGAAACTCTTGAACGGTTCAACACCATCGAACAGCCAATGATAGAGGATATACTTGCATCCCTTGATGATAATCTGGATGTGAGTGAGGAAGTCCTTCAGGAAGTAAAGAAACTCTTTGTCACAAAGAAGAAAGTTCCGGTTTCTATTGACCAGCTCAGTCCTTCCATCAGGGACCAGCTGGAGATGATCCGGATTGATAAACTCTACTACCAGGGACTCATCTCAAGGAAAGATACAGTAACAGCACAACTGGGAGAGATAATAAAAGTACACCCTGAGAACAAGTTTGAGATTGCTGCGGGCAAGATTAGTGTTCCAAAAGATAACATCTATGCCAGCAGTGTAATTGACGATGTCATCAGTGCAGGAAACATAGTTGATACAATAAATATCGCTGATTCGATAAAAGACAATCTCAGTGTTGCAGATGTTCTTGATGGTAAGGACATAAGAGAAAATATAACTGAAAATCTCAGAGAGAATGTCAGAGAAAATATCGGCAGAACAGAGATTGCAAGAGAGAATATCAGGAATGTTGATTCAGGTATAAATGAAAGGACTGTAAGAAGCCTTTCAACTTCACAACCAACAATAAGAGCGACTACTGCGAGCAATGTAGAAACTGCAAGCGCCGCAACAAGTGCAGCCGTAGCAAAGAAAGCAACAACAGGCATTTCTGCAGCAAACATCGCAAGGCTTGCAACTTCTGTCAGGAAGTCACCTGGCAATTCAATGTCCATGATGCAGCCATACGGTGCAAAAATATCAGCATCCCTTAGCACCAAATTCGATGGCTACCAGCGCAATTATGACCTGATGAAAGCCCAGAAAGCATTTTACTTCAGGCAGTCACTAAAAATGGAGAAGAAATACGAACTCCTCTCTAACAAATGGGAAGAAGTGCCCGGAGTAATTCCAAAGACACTGGATGAACTGCATGGTGTTCTGGAGAACGTCAGGACAGAAGAACAACCCCGCATCGATCTTTTGCTTGATAATGTCAACGCAACCCTTGAAGAAGCAAAAGACACTGTTGGAAAAGCCAATGACACCATGGATACAGTGAAAAATGCCCTGTCAATACTCGATTTTGATACAAAGTATCTGAAGCTTGGTGGAATGGTTATTGGAGGGCTTGTGGTTCTTAATCTGCTGGTTGGGCTTATAGTGTTAGTGAGAATGGCGCTTGGAATTTAAGTTCAGAATTTTGATTTTCAAAAGTAATTACCGGTTGCTTAAATGCAACCGGAAAACGTTTTTAGTGATATTCTTTTTGTTCATTACTCTGCAGATCGGACATCCACAGTCAGCTCTGCACCGTTGCTGTCAACAACCACTGTTGAACCCTCCGGCACTTCACCTGCAACAATGAGCTTTGCAATCCTCGTTTCAACCTCGTTCTGAATGACCCTCTTAAGCGGCCTTGCACCGAAGGTTTCACTGTATCCTGCCTTTGAAAGATATGCCTTTGCAGCATCTGTGAGTTCAAGACTTATACGCTTGTCCTTGAGTCTCTCTACAAGGTCAGTTGCCTTGATGTCAACGATCTTCACAAGTTCTTCCGGTTTCAGTGCATGGAAGAGAGCAATCTCATCAACACGGTTGAGGAACTCCGGCCTGAAGAACTTTCCAAGCTCAGTCATTGCACGCATCTGCAGTATGTTGTAATCAACATCCTGTGCATCCTCATCGGACTTCAGGAGTTCTGTAAGATCACCTGCGAAGATGTTGGATGTCATGATAATCAGCGTGTTCTTGAAATCCACAGTCCTGCCCTTGGAATCGGTCAGGCGACCATCATCAAGGATCTGCAGCATGACGTTGAACACATCCGGATGTGCCTTTTCGATCTCATCGAAGAGTACTACGGAATATGGCCTTCTACGTACAGCCTCTGTGAGCTGGCCACCTTCATCGTGCCCGACATAACCAGGCGGTGCACCTATCATCCTTGCAACAGTGTGCTTTTCCATGTATTCGGACATGTCAATACGCACCATGTTGTTCTCATCGTCGAACAACTCAGCTGCAAGAGCCTTTACAAGCTCGGTCTTACCAACGCCTGTCGGACCAAGGAATATGAAACTACCGATCGGACGTCTTGGATCCTTGATACCTGCGTAGTTGCGTATAACCGCATCAGCAACAGCCCTGACAGCTTCACTCTGGCCAATGATACGGTTGTGAAGGTTATCCTCGAAGTGTACAAGCTTCTCACGTTCGCCTTCCATGAGCTTTGTTACAGGTATGTGAGTCCACTGGCTGACTACCTCGGCAATATCCTCTTCTCCTACTTCTTCATTCAGGAGCATATCACCCTGCATTTCCTGAAGCTTCATCTCCTCCTCCTTATATTGATGTTCCAGAGGAGTGATTGTCCCATACTTCAGCCTGGAGGCAAGTTCAAGATTGCCTTCGTTCTCAGCAAGTTCATACTGGATCTTTGTTTCCTCAATTTCCTGCTTCAGAGCATTAAGATTTGCAATGGTTTCCTTTTCACGATCCCATCTCGCCCGTGTGGCATCAGATTCTGCCCTAATGTCTGCAAGTTCCTTCTCAAGGGTTTCCAGACGCTCCTTTGAAGCAGCATCCTTCTCCTTCTTCAGTGCTTCACGTTCAATTTCAAGTTGCATGATCTTACGGTCTGCCTCATCGAGTTCTGCTGGCTTGCTGTCAATTGCAGTTCTCTTTTTTGCAGCGGCCTCATCCACAAGGTCGATTGCCTTGTCAGGCAGGAACCTGTCTGCAATATAACGGTCACTCATGATGGCAGCAGCAACGAGTGAAGAGTCTTTAAGACGGACACCGTGGTGCACCTCGTACTTTTCCTTCAGTCCACGGAGGATGGATATTGTATCCTCCACCGTTGGCTGCTCAACAAATACCGGCAGGAACCTGCGTTCAAGTGCAGCATCCTTTTCAATGTACTTACGGTACTCGTCAATGGTTGTTGCACCGATACAATGCAATTCACCACGTGCAAGCATTGGCTTCAGGAGGTTTCCTGCATCCATGGCACCTTCAGTTGCACCTGCACCTACAATGGTGTGGATCTCATCAATGAAGAGGATGATCTGACCCTCGGAATCTGCGACTTCCTTAAGCACAGCCTTGAGTCTCTCCTCAAACTCACCACGGAACTTAGCACCGGCTACCAGTGCACCCATATCAAGAGCAATGATACGTTTCTCCTTCATTGCGTCAGGTACATCCCTTTTAGCAATACGCTGGGCAAGTGCTTCTACAATTGCAGTCTTACCTACACCTGCTTCACCGATGAGTACAGGATTGTTCTTCCTGCGGCGTGAAAGGATCTCAACTGAGTGCCTGATCTCCTGATCTCTTCCAATCACAGGGTCTAGCTTACCTTGAGCTGCAAGTTCTGTGAAATCAATTCCGTACTTCTTCAGTGGTTCCATTGTGTCTTCGGGATTTTCTGATGTGATTCTCCTATTCCCCCTTACCTGCTTTATTGTTTCAAGGATTCTGGCACGTGTTACACCCTCACTTGCAAGTATCTTACCACACTGACTGTCCTTTTCTTCAACCATTGCAAGCAGGAGATGCTCAACACTTACGTATTCATCCTTCATCTTGCCTGCTTCCTGTGAAGCAGCATCAAGGACACGCCTCATGGACTGGGTCATATAGACCTGATCCCCTCCCGGACCTGAGACCTGTGGAAGGTTTGCAAGCTGGGCTTCAACTTTTTCCTTTACGCGGTCCACCGGCACTTCCATATTCTGAAGTAAGGTTGTTACCAGTCCCCCACTCTGCTCCAGCAATGCAAGCAACGTATGCTCGCAATCTATCTGCTGATTTCTGTATCTTGCAGCAATTGTACTTGAACCCTGGATAGCTTCCTGGGCTTTTTGTGTGAAACGATTAAGATCCATAATTATAAACTCCCCGGGATTGACATTTCCCATTTTTATTTTGACTGTTTAACTTAAATCCTTTTTGATACCTGACACGTTTTTGTGGGTCATGCCTGAACCCGGATAAGCGAAAAATAAACACCTGATAGCAAACGGATATAGCCGCAGCTACTCAGGCATGGCTACTCATGTATGAACCCGTCTATTCGACGAGTATCTTTTTGTTTTCTTCAATCTGCATCTTTGGCAAAGTTACGGAAAGCACCCCGTCCTCAAGTTTTGCCTTTGCACCTTCAACAGAGACTGTGTTTGGTAAGGCCACAGTTCTTGAAAATGAACTGTAAGTCCGCTCCCTTCTAAGGTAGCCTTCGTCCTTTTCCTCATTTTCAGAGCTTCTGTTTGCAGATATTGTCAGCATATTGTCACTGACATCAAGGTCAACATCACCTTTCTCCACTCCCGGGAGATCGGTGGTCACAAGTAATTCGGAACCTTCGTCCTTTACATCCACAAGTGGTGCAAGTATTCCGGCTTCCGACCATCTCTCCCCGAAATTCCTTTCTTTGAACATATTGTTCAGCATATCCTGCATCTGCACGATCTCTTCCATTGGATTCCATAATCCTCCCCTTGCAGGTGTCGCTTTTGTCAGACCAAATCTCATACTATCACTCCTTTTATCTCATGGATATTTTGTTGTTCTGTAACTATTCAGCCTATCTCATTTCCACCAGGCTGCTTTCTCTATTTACGCTCAATTCTGCAATAAATAAACAAGTGGATTCCCATTGAATATTTCACTAATCGAGTCTATAACCGATAGAGATTTCTTGTTCACAGTAGAAACGTATCCTCTAATGCGGCAGAAATTTCTAGCCCCTTGTTCACTACGGAAAGTACCTGATATCTTCTGCTGTACCTTCGTCATTCTGATATCTCTTTCCGCCTGATTGTTATCAAACGAAACGTCCGGGTCGTACATAAACCGCAAGATATCCTCCTTAAACCTCATGAACCGATCCAGCAGGTTCTTTGCTGCAGTTTGCTTCTTACGTCCTCGTTTTTTAGACTGCACATCTGATTCCGGATCAGGAGGAATTTCGTTCATTCCATAACAGGTAATGTGATCATAATCCTCACTGAACTTTTGAATTAGTTCAGTATCTAAAAGACCATTATCTACCTGGTGTTTGATGCACACCAACAGATCACTCATTAGCTTTGGCCACTCTTGATCACTGTTTTCAGCAACTCCGGTTAACTCTCTTAACAGATGTGCATTACATAATGAATGCTGGCAATCATATTTGTAGTACGGTTTCCAGAAATCATGTGTTGCAACACCAGTATAACCTGGCAGGATACCCATGGAGTCCATTGCTTGCGACCCTCTTTTTTTATGTACAAAATAATATGTGAGGTTCTTAGTACCTGCTACATGAAGCCAATTACGGGATGCGTTTATTCTTAAACCTGTTTCATCCAGGTTGATAGCATGAGATTGCTTCAGGAGATATCTCACTCCGCTTTCAAATGCTTCAAGTTTATCATAGCAATTGCGTTCGATGTTCACTATTGTAGCAGGACTGATCCTGCATCCTAAAATATCAGAGAACAATTTGACAACACGCTGATAGGGAAGTAGCTGGTTAGTGTGCAAATAAACTGCAAAGGACCTAACTCGATGACCATATTGAGTTGGCTGAGTTACACCATCCGGAAAAACTGCTTTGTTCATATGAGAACATTCAGGACATTTTTTTATCTCACAGCGATGTTCAATGCACTTGATGGTTATTAGAGGAATGTCAAAGACCTGTCTTCTTTCATAATCAGGGGACACAGAAACTAACGATCCCCCACACTTGATGCATTTGTCTATATGATGAACAACAAGTTCATCCGGTTCATCATTCATTCTCAGTGTAGTACCTGGATGACCATTTTGTCCACCAGCAGATCGATCACTCTTTTTTCTCTGAGTTTTAACCTTCGGCTTTTTCCGTGCATAAGAATCAGTGGAAGGTGGTTTGCTACTATTGCAACTATTCTTATCAAGCATTTCTTCCAGATGCTTGACACGTTCTTCAAGCTGTGCAATTTGGAGAGCTTGTTGTTCGATGATCAGATTTTGTTGTTCAATGATTCCAAGTAACCGAGTTACAAGTTCTATTACTGCTTCTGGACCAGCTTCATAAACCGCAAGTATTTCTTCTCGTTCCATTCGAATCCCCTCAGATCAACAGAACTTTTATTATCAAAGTTAGAATGAAGTCATAGTATATTGATTTTTGCTTTATTGGAGAAGGAGGGCTGAATAGTTACGTTGTTCTTTGTTCATCAGGCTGTACGATTTTTCATTCATATTTTCGTAAATTTGTTGTGAATTCGAAATGTCTGTCCTTCACCTCTTGTTTTCTTGTGTGGATATTTGGTGAATAAATAAAGATAAGAGAGCGATCAGATTATGATCGCAGGTGTCTTATCATCTTTCTCATCATCAAAGTCAGCTACAACTGCTTCTGTTGTCAGGATCATAGCTGCAATTGATGCAGCATTCTGTAATCCGCTTCTGACAACCTTTGTTGGGTCAATGACACCGGCCTCGAAGAGATCTTCAAAGTCATCGGTCTTCGCGTTGTAACCGTACTGTTCATTGGATTCGCCTCTGATCTGGGCGATTATCTCTGCACCATCCCTTCCGGCATTCAGTGAAATCTGGCGGATTGGCTCTTCCAGTGCACGCTTGACGATCTTAAGACCAATGTCCTGTTCACCTTCAAGCTTGAGGTCTTCAAGCACAGATGTTGCACGGAACAGTGAAATTCCACCGCCTGTGACAACACCTTCCTCAACGGCAGCCTTTGTAGCATTAAGGGCATCATCGATTCTCATTTTCTTTTCTTTGAGTTCGGTTTCTGTTGCAGCTCCTACCTTTATGACTGCTACACCACCGCCAAGTTTTGCAAGGCGCTTCTTGAGTTCCTTCTTCTTGAACTCCGCATCTGTGACATTGATCTGTGACTCAATAAGCTGCATTCTCTTTTCGATATCAGCTTTGTCACCCTTGCCTTCAATGAGAGTTGTTTTGTTCTTGTCGATATTGACCTTGCGTGCTGTTCCAAGCATGTGTTCTGCGAATTCCTCGATCTTCATACCCTTGTCTTCACTGATCACCATACCGCCTGTGAGGATTGCAATATCCTCAAGCATGGCTTTCTGCTCATCTCCGAATCCAGGAGCTTTCACAGCACATACACGCAGTGAACCGCGAATGATATTCAATATCAATGCAGCCTGGGCATCGCCTTCAACGTCCTGTGCAATCATGACAAGTGGCCTGCCTTCTTTGGCAACCTTTTCAAGCACAGGGATGATCTGGTTCATGGTGGTTATCTTGCGGTCTGTGATTAAGATATACGGGTCCTCAAACTCACAGGTGAGTTTTTCCTGATCCGTTGCCATGTACGGTGACACGAAACCACGGTCAAACTGCATACCTTCAACAACTTCAAGGTGTGTTTCCATGGTTTTGGAATTCTCAACTGTAATTACACCGTTGTAACCTACCTTTTCCATTGCATCTGCTATGAATTCACCGACAACCTCATCGTTGTTTGCTGAGATGGTTGCAACCTGAAGGATCTTTTCCTTATCCTTTACGTCCTTGCTCTTTTCCTTGAGACTTCCAACGACCTTTTCTGTTGCCTTTTCAATACCCTTCTTGACCTCAATTGGATTTGCACCGGCACTGATGTTCTTTAATCCTTCCCTTATCATTGACTGTGCAAGTAAGGTTGCAGTGGTTGTTCCGTCACCTGTGTTATCCTGGGTTTTCGATGCAACCTCTTTCACAAGCTTTGCGCCCATGTTCTCGAACTTATCTTTAAGTTCGATCTCTTTGGCAATGGTCACACCGTCATTGGTTACAACCGGGCTGCTGGGCTTGTCAAGGACAACATTGCGCCCTTTTGGGCCAAGCGTGATCTTAACAGTGTTTGCTACTTTATCTACACCGCTTAACAATGCTTTACGTGCATCCTCATCAAACATGATCTGTTTTGACATAGATATCCCTCTTTAGCTTTCTTTTAGTTTCCTTATTCCTCAACTACTGCCAAGACATCCGCAAAATCGATGAACATGTGAGTTTCACCGTCAACATCGATCTCGTCACTCTTGTAGCCACCGTAGATCACATGATCCCCGGCTTTTAACGGAAGTTCCTTGCCATCCTCATAGGTTCCCACAGCAACTATAATTCCTTCTTTCTTTTCTTCCTGTGCGGAATCAGGGATGTAAATTCCACTTTCAGTGACTTCTGCCTTTTTGACAGATTTGATTAATACTCTCTCACCAATTGGTCTGATAATCATGGTTTGTTTTCCTCCAATTATCATCTGGCCGGAAAGCTCCGGTCATCTGTGCAATTATATTGCACGTCTCATATATAAACCTTTTGCAAAAAATAGCTATATTTTCTGTTTTATCGATATCATTTCAATTTTGTGCAGATAAATTTATATATATCCTGCAAGATAGAGTAATTACATGCCACAACAGATAATCCTTGTAAATCTGGAAAAGCCCAGGGAAAAGAGACTGGAAGAAGATATTCGCTGGTTCTGTAACAGTTTCGGATTATCATCCGGCAGGGATACGGAAAATGTTGCTACACAAATAGTTCTTGACCTCCTCCAGCAACTGGCGGAAAGTCAGGAGAAAATATCATCAGACATCATTGCCCAGAGTATCGAGGTCAATCAGTCCAGGGTGAACCACCACATCAGAAACCTGATTAACTCAGGCCTGATATACCGGGAGAAAAGAGGACTGTACCTCCGTGGTGGGAGCCTTAAGGCTGCGGTACAGGAAATGAGAAAAGATTCAGACCGCATATTCCAGGAACTGGAAGAAATAGCCGAAGAAATAGATGAGCAGATGGGGCTGAAAAACAGATAAACAATTAGTCACCAGTTTGTTTTAATATTTATTGGTCCTCTAGAAAACCTGTTTATCTGAGTGGCACAAGAGTTGCTCTTTTTTAGCGACATAAAAACAAACTGTAATCTGAAAACAGGCAACCATCCGCCAAAGGCGGCACATTCCTATGCTGCTACACAGAAGATTATTTCATCCTTTTCAATATTCAGACTGTGACCTGATAAAACTGATCTACTTAGCTTAAAATTTTGATAGCAGGAATTCTACAGAGCCGATCTTTTTATTTTAGCATATACAATTCAATGTTTATCATGGACCCAGAAATCACCTTCAATGGTGTACTCTTTTTTCCATATGGGTACATCTTCTTTTATGCGTTCAAGCGTATCAATAAGTGTCTGGAAAAGCTCCTGCCTGTGAGCAGCAGCCACAACTATGTAAACAATATCCTCTCCTGACTTTATAAGTCCTGTTTTGTGGTGGACAAGAACATCAATGACGCTGTTTTTTGATTTCATATCAAGACAGATTTTTTCAATAGCCCTGTCGGCAACACCTTCATATTTTTCAAAGTCAATTGCAGTGGTTTCAACGTTGTCATTAATGCGCCTGACAATTCCTGTGAAGGTTGCGATTCCGCCGGAAAGCCGGATATCAGGATTTGAACGGACTTTTCGGATTAATGAATCAAGAGTTACCCATTCGGGCTGATCAAGAATAAGTTGTACAAGAGCATCAATATCCCAGTCTCCTTTTTCAGGTAATTGTACAATGATATTCGATACTTCGTCAGACCCATCCGGTTCACCGAGGAATATCTTTGGCAGACCACTGCTTTTTGCCCCTTCCACAATCGCAAAGTCAACCCCGCTGTTTGCCAGGGAATCGAGGGCATCCTCGAGGGCAGGATTGCGTTTTATTGTCACCAGTTCAGAGTCCGTTATGGCTGCAACAATGTCTGCACCTGCATCGAAATGCTTGCCTGTATCGGTGTTTTCAGGATTAAAACGATGATGCAGCATCTGTTTTACAGTGCCGGTGGAACCTTTTTCAGAGAGGGCTTCAACAAGGCGTGTCACCAGTGTAGTCTTACCGGAATTTTTGTAACCGGCAATGCAAATGACTTTCATACTTCAATCCTATGATATACATTCTATAAGTATACAGCGAGAATAGCTCCCGGCATAAATCATGTGAATTATTTTTAAATTGGCACAAATTTATAATATAAAAATTATGATTAATTTATATAATACTATTTTGTATGCATGACAAATGAGTGGCTACAAGATTAGCATCCATGAAATACCGGAATATGACAGGCCTCGTGAAAGGCTGTTGAAATACGGACCTGAATCCCTGTCTAACGCAGAACTACTGGCAATAATACTCAGGACCGGCTCACAAAAAGAGAATGTAGTCAATATGTGCAGTCGTATTTTCTCCGAGTACAACATCAAACAACTTAGTCAGGCAAATATTTCCATGCTGACCCAGATACATGGAATAGGAATTGCTAAAGCAACCCAAATCGCTGCCGTATTTGAACTTGCACGCAAGCTTGAGGGATATACAGATAATCCTAAAAGAAAAATAAGATCGCCTGCGGATGTTTATTCACTCCTGTACCCACAGATGCGTGAACAAAAACGTGAAAGGCTTGTGGCGCTTCTTCTGGACACCAAAAACCATGTCATTCGCGAGGAAATCATATCCATTGGCAGCCTGAATGCAAATATTGTTCATCCAAGAGAGGTTTTTAAGGCGGCACTCATGGAGTCATGTGCCTCTGTTATCCTATCACATAACCACCCATCAGGTGACCCCACACCAAGCAGAGAAGATATTGCAGTGACCGAAAAACTCGTGGAAGGTGGAAAGTTACTTGGTATCGATGTACTGGATCATGTGGTTATCGGAGATGGAAGGTATGTCAGTCTGAAGGACGAAGGGTATGTACGATAAATATCAAACTACTCAGCAGGCTATCCAGGCAAACAAAACATTTAAGGTATTGACTTGCATTTAAGTCCCAAATGAAAGAGATTGAACTTAGTGACCCCTATATCACTCCATACAGGGGCATATACGCGATATGCGACAATAAAAACGAATATGCCGAGATCATCGAACATTCGAACTGTTATGGCGGTGCTGCATGGTCAAAGTTCCACTATTCTCACTCACCGCTTATCCTGAACACACGTTCCATAGGGAACATGATTAGATATACTGTAAAGGCAGGTACTTCCCCTCTTGAACTAAAACCATCCACTGCAGCCGCAGGAATTGAATCTGTGATCGTGGAGGGAGACGAGGTTCACATAACATACGCCGGACTTGGAGGAGGAGGCGTAGGTGCCACAAAATGCAGGGCATTCGCTGAAGGTGTGCTTCGCTGTAACTACACAGAATCTGGCGGTGGTCGTGCTGCAAAAGGCACTATCGTAGTTCCAAGAAGAGAAAGAGTGCTCATTGGAATCGATGACACCGACACCAAGGAAGAAGGTGCAACCTGGACGCTTACCCACAATATAGCTAAAGCTCTAGACTGCAATGAATCTATTTACCTGTCACACTCACTTGTACAGCTTTTCCCGGTATCTGCAAGAACCCAGAACTGTGTTTCCACAGTACTTGAATTCGGGTGCGTGGATGAGAATGCAAAACAGGAACTCCTCGAAAGCGTAGAGGCAGCACTCCTGAAATACAGCGTTTCAGATGAGACCGGAATGGTAGTCATCTCTGAATTTGAAGCAAAGAAAATCAATGAGTACGCCAGCAAATGCCGCAGCGGAGAGCTTACAAAGGAATACGCTTTGCAGTATGCAAAAGACAATGGTGTTGATGTATGGCTTGATGGCAATGGTGTCATTGGTGCACTTGCAGCACTGGCATGGTTCGCACAACCAGATGATTCAGTAAAACTAAAGGCTCAACTTGGATGAATAATATTAATCAAGATATGACAAACAATGAGGATATAACCGGCCTTGAAGCAATCTACCTTGCAGCGATCGACAGCAATGTAAGATTTATTACTGCTGTTGCCGGATATCCCATGACTGCAGTTGCAGACCACTTTTTTGAAAATAAGGCTCCCAGTAACTGCAATAATTACGATATCCACTGGTTCACCAATGAGAAAGCTGCTCTTGAGGCAGCATTAGGTGCATCTGTTACCGGAAGGCGCTCTATGGTGATGGTCAAGCATGTGGGCATGAACGTGCTTTCAGACCCGCTCATGACAGCAATGATGCACACCATCGGTTCAGGACTTGTGATAATTGCTGGCGATGACCCCGCAGCAAGAGCATCACAGAACGAGCAGGATTCCAGATTCTACGGAGCAATTTCTGAGACTGCTGTTTTTGACCCTTCAACACCGCAGAGTGCATATGATTCACTTAATCGGGCTTTTGAACTCTCAGAGAAAGCAAAGGTCCCTGTTATTATGAGAATAACTGACCGGCTGGAAAAAGAAACACAGAAAGTCAGCAGGTTACAGATAAACTCAAAAACAAAACAGGGAGAAAAGGTCTTAGATAAGAATATCTGGAAGCTTACAATGCACGGAAAGCACCAGAGATTCCATATTGAATCTGAACCAGTCCTTATTCACGAGGCTGAAAACTCACGGTTCAACCGCATGTCAATTAACGGAGACAGGGTTGGAATAATATCATCCGGTTATCCATCATTTATTGTGGACGAGATTCTTTCCACACAACTAGCCCATTCTTCATATTCACACCTGAGTCTTGGAATGGTTTCACCGTTTCCGGAAAAACTTGTAAAAAATCTCATAGAACGACATGAACGCATACTTGTTATTGAAGAAAGTGAACCTTTCATAGAGTCACATATAAGCACATGTTGTGACAGGGTTTTTGGAAAAAGAACCGGCCACCTTCCTTTCAGTATGGTTGAAAAAGAACATGTTGAATTTGCTTTTGAGAATATCGATAACGATGAAGTCTCAAAATACACAGATATACAGACAATCCTCGACAGGGGTTCAAAGCCTATTTGCAGCGATTGTCCGTTCATGCCACTCTACAATATCCTTAGTGATATCCATCCTGTTGCAGGAGACATGGGTTGTTCTATTCGCACAGCACCTGATCCGTTAAATGCAGTTAACACAGGATTTGCACTTGGTGGTGCAATATCAACAGCCTGCGGGTTCCCCGGGAAAGGGATAGCCGTAATTGGGGATTTTGGACTTGCACATTCCGGCATAATAGGATTGATAAATGCAGTTGAAGGTGGTTTTGACATCCTTGCAATCATACTTCAGAATGATGTTGCAGCAATGACAGGCGGACAGGGTGCACCTGACCTGAAAGTAGTTATAAAGGCACTTGTACCTGATACTAGTTTTATTAATATAGACAAGATACTGGAGTCTGAAGGAAAAAATGCATGTTCAAATCACATTAAAAGTATGATTCAGGCAAAGATAGATACAAAAGGTGTTTCTGTAATCTATATTGAAGGGCAGTGTACAAAATAAAAAACAATATATAATTGTTTGATGTTTCAAATTTGTTGTTTAAAACTTGCCGTTTGAAATATATTGTTTTATGTTTATAATTTTAAATTTCAAACATACATTGTTTTACTCACTTTTTGAAATTGACATTCAAACCCAGTATTTCATCTGAACCTGAGTGAACATCCCTGGCAATTTCAGCACAACCAATGGCGGCGCTCCACCTATCCAGGACATGGACTTTTGCACCAAGATGAGATTCTATTTTCCCTACAACTTCAGGAACCTCACCAACGGAACCTTCAATGATAACTTGGCCTGTGGAACCATATTCTTTCATCAGAAGCTGCATACCGGCAATTTCCATGGCAGCAAAAAGTGCGATACTGTCCATGGCCAGCAAAGCGTGAGAATCGCCATCATTGGCAGCTTTTATGAGATCATGCCTATCTGAAAAAGAAGTGTGTTTAAGAACACCTGAGTTCACAAATGCCTCATTAGCACTCATCTTGCCTGCATCCACATCCCTGAGAGCCTGTACATCAAGTGGCCCATGTTGCAGCCCCGGAGCAAATATACATGCATCTATTGCGCCGATAAGTTTCCCATCTGCAACTGCAACAGTAACAGTATTGGAACTGATGTCAGAGAGGACAAAATCACTGAATCCAAGTGCAAATGCATGATAGGCAATTCCAATCTTTTCAGGACTTGTAGAATGTGAGAAAATATTAAGACGTGGGTCTGTATCGCTGCCTTCATGGATACCAGGAATCACAACTGCAGGGATACCGGATGAACGGATAGAATCAAATACAAGGCCCCCACCACCAGTTTTCTTGCCGGCACCTTCTATACTTTTGACACCACGGTTTTCAACAGTAGCTATATCCTCAATGTCCTTTATGCCATCACCCATAGAATAGGTCACAGCCATAAGCAAAATATCAGAAGAACTTATTCCAAAAGCCTCTTCAATTGAAGATATTAGCTGGGATTTTGACATTTCAGCGGCTTGAGTTCTTGGAAGTTCAAGTTTCAGCACTTCCCCGTCTGGAAAAAGTGCAGCAAATCGCATTGCAGTAGTACCATGATCTATTCCAATGAACATGTGATTACCCCTTAAATATCAGATAATAATGAATTGAGTTCTTTCATTACGTGTTCACCTTCCTGAAAACTGCCTACATTTGTGACTATACGCAGTTCCTGAAAGGAAGTTCCACGTGAAAGAAGAAGTCTTATATTGCCCCTGTCATCCGGCCTCTGTGCCCTGGCTGTAAGTTTCCCACCGGAGTTTCCTTTTCCTTTAACAGCAATCACGGAAGGAATTATTTTCTTGACCGAAGGATGCTGACTGACTAAGGATACAACCTTTTTACCGCCACGTCCACCAATAATAGTAGTATGTGAACCGCCGAGCTTACACTCTGGCTTGCGAACTCCTTTTGAATTGATAGCATCCGTCATTTCAATTGGAATGACAACAGGTCATATAAAATAATAGTGGTTCAGCTCTGCAGAAATTCTGTTTATCTGAGTGACACAAGCATTGCCCTTTTTCATGCCCACAAAAAACCTGCAATCTAAAAACAAAGTAGCCATCCGCCAAAAAGAATATGAAAATGATAAAAAAATAAATAATATTCAGAAAATCAGATTTCCTGAATATCTGCCATATCGATGAGCTTTACACCTTCACCGTTAAGAACCTCGATGGCTCCCTCAATGTCGCTTACCCTGAGGATGAGAAGTGCCTTCTCGGTCTTTGTGACAAAGGCATAAGCATAGTCGATGTTGATACTCTGGGCACCAAGCACATCAGCGATCGTACCCAGACCTCCAGGTACATCTTCCATTTCAATACCCAGAACACTGGTTTCGGAAACCGTAAATCCTGCATCGTGAAGAACTTCATGAGCGAGGTCCGGCTTATCAACTACCATCCTGATGATTCCGAAATCTCCGGCTTCGGCAATGGTAAAAGCCCTTATATTGATACCTGCGTTCCTGAAATTTGTTGCAATATTAGCAAGGCGACCTGGCTTGTTTTCAGCGAAAAGTGATATCTGCTTGATTATCTTTTCTTCCATATTAACACCTGCATTTTTATTAGAAGTTATGCAGCATAAGCGTTTATAGCTTTCTGTTGTCTATAACTTTCTTAGCTTTACCCATTGAACGTGGAATTGTTCCTTTCTCAACAAGCTCGACCTTTACTGCCAGATTAAGCACATGCTTAAGTGCAGACTGAACCTTCTTTTCAAGATCAATTATATCGTTGACCTTGTCACTGAATGCTTCATCTGTCATCTCTATCTGGATGGTCATAGTATCGAGTTCATTCACCCTGTCTACGATTATCATGAAGTGTTCGCCAACTTCGGGTATGGTCATGAGTACGGACTCTACCTGACCGGGGAATACATTAATTCCACGAACAATAAGCATGTCATCTGCACGGCCAAGTACCCTCATGATACGTGGGTGTGTGCGGCCACACTTGCATGGTTCCTTGTTAATGATAGTGATGTCACCAATACGATACCTGATAAGCGGGAGTGCTTCCTTAGCAAGGGTTGTGATTACAAGTTCACCACGCTCACCATCAGCAAGTTGCTCACCTGTTTCCGGATCAATTATTTCAAGAAGGAACATGTCAGCCCAGATATGGATACCTTCCTGAAACTGGCATTCAGTACAAAGTGGTCCACTGAGTTCTGAAGTACCGTAGATATCATAGGCTTTAATACCTGTTGCTCCCTCAATCCTTGCCCTCATTTCCTCAGACCATGGTTCTGCACCGAAGATTCCTGCCTTGAGATTTGTGTCATTCTGAATACTAATTCCATTCTGATTTGCAACCTCACTCATGAAGAGGAAGTAAGATGGTGTACAGGCAATTGCTGTGCTACCCAGGTCCTGCATAAGCTCAAGCTGCTTTTCTGTGTTACCGGAACTTGTAGGAAGAACAGTGGCACCTGCTTCTTCAGCACCATAGTGCAGCCCGAGACCACCTGTGAAAAGACCGTATCCATAGCTCACCTGCATAATATCTCCACGACCTACACCAATTGAAGTGAGAGCTCTTGCAAGGGATGTATTCCATGACTGGATGTCATTCTTTGTGTAACCTACAACAGTTGGCTTTCCTGTGGTTCCAGAGGAAACGTGGAAACGTACAAGCTGTTCATTAGGTACACAGAACATTCCTGTGGGATAAGTATCTCTCAAGTCGGATTTGTAGGTAAAAGGTAATTTCTTCAGGTCATCAAGTGTCCGGATGTCTTCAGGCTTAACACCTGCTTCATCAAATTTCTTTTTGTAGAAATCCGAGTGCAGGTAGACATAATTAACCAGACTTTTAAGTTTCTTCTCCTGCATTTTTTCCAGTTCATCAACCGGCATCCTTTCCATCAATGGGTTCCAGTATTCTATCATCTAATTGCCCCTTTATCAATTATTCAGATTCGTGACATTCATCATTTAGCGAATCACATATAGTAGGATTGGGTTTGCCTTTGAGGATTTCGCTTATCCTGCACTTGCATTCGCCCAGTATTGTATCCATGTCGGCAACTACATCAATTCCGGCAGCTCCCGCATGACCTCCTCCGGTACCATCATAATTCTGGCTTATATCTTCCATTATCTTTCCCAGATTGACACCTGCAGCAACAGCTTCACGTTTGGCCCTGCCACTGACCCTGATGTTGGCGTCACGGGAAGTCCCTATCAGAGCAACATCGGCACCGACGTTAAGGAACATGGATGAAGCTGCACCACCGAAAGAATTAACATGAGAATCAACAAGCAGCCAGTCGTCAACCCTTTCAATGGTTGCACGAGTGGCACATTTCAACATGGCTATACGCATGGATATATCCTGAGGAGTTGCTGCCATCATTTCCAGAACTTCTGCATATTCCACACCACTACAGGCTATTATTTCAGAAACAGTCCTGAAAGTTTCCTGGGTAGCATGTTTAAAATGCCCGGTATCAGTTATTATTCCTGTGAGCAGACCCATTGCAGTGCGACGCATTACCGGCGCACCCATGGACCTCAGTATATCAAAAACCATCTCTGCAGTGGATGTTGCATGACGGTGAAGATAGAACTCAGCATTTTCAATAAGAGCAGTAGTTGCATGATGGTCGATCACACAGTATTTGCCAAGTTTAATATCATTTAGCTGGGAACTTGTAGAAGTATCAACTACAAGAGTTATGTCATATTCAGACGGATCAGGTTTTTCAACCACGTCAATGTTTAGTTTATCAATAAGAAGAGAAGCAACACGATTACACCCGTCAACAAGGCCAATTGTCCCTCCCACTGCTTCTGAAAGTGCAAATGCACTACTTACGGCATCCGGATCGGCGTTCCGATGACAAAGATAAAGGATATTACTATAATCCAGAAGCTTATTGTAAAACTCCGTTTCTTCAACTTGCATGGAAACCTCTGAACATTGCCGGCTCACGCCGACATGTAATCAGAAATAGAGATCAGGCTTACTGTGCCTGGTTCCCCATAGATTGTTCAATCTGTTCCTGAAGTTGTGTGAAACGTTTTGATATCCTTTCTTCCTGCCTGGAGATGGATTGTAACCTGAGTGAAAGTGTTTCTACTTTTTCATTCAGTTTAGATACAGATTCTTCTTTGTCGGATTTAACCTGTAATTCACCAACACTGCGATAGATTACAACGTCCTCCGGCAATTTTTCAAGCTCTTCAAGAGCCATTTCAGCTTCTTTCTGCATGGACTCGATCTGAGATTTCTGCATTGCAAGTGACTGTGCCTGCTGCTGAACCTGTTGCAACTGTGCCAGTTGGTTCTGTATCTGCGGGGGTATTTGTGTACTCATTTGGTTTCACCTGAAATACCAATAAACCTGAAGGGATTTTAATGTTTCTATGTAAATTAGCTCAAAAAAAGGAATGAAAAGAGATAATAAAGTACAGAATACAGATTGAAATATAACACAGGAATAATTAAACAAGACAGTTTGCGGTTTCGGATGAAACCTGTATCAAACGAAGCCATGTATTAAGAGTTGAACGCATTGCCACCAGATCCTCAGAGCTTAACTCCAGAAAGAGACACCCGGCTTCAACCCACATGGAAACAGATACCCTGTCAGTTATCTGGCTTTCAAGTTCAGGTTTAAGGGAGCGATAGATCAGATCTGCATCAGCGGTCTCAAAACTTGAAAGAGACTTTAAGAGCAACTCTCATCAACCTCATATACTTTGTAGCTCCTCATCCTGAGAATGAAGAGTTCTTTTTCAGCCTCTTTAAAATACATATGATTTCCAGAGATCATAAGCAACAATACGGATGAGATTTCGGAATCTTCCTGAATAAGAAGATCATTGATCAAAGGTACAAGTTCATTATCCCCTTCTACCACAGGAAATAAATCAGACCTCTTAGGATAAACAGAAGGAATATTCATTACCGAAAAATAAATTGAAAGTGTACAGAAACCTTCGGCATCATAAAAAGCTAAGCTACCAGGATTTCCATGATATTCTCCAACCACAATAAGAGGCATATCGTGAGAGAGATTTAGTACCTCACCCATGCCCATCTTACCACGGTTGAAATACTCACAACCGAAAAAAGATGCCAGATGCTTACATAAAGTACGCGTTCCGGCAGAAGGTTTGCGAGAAGAAGTGATATACATCGCTTCTTACTCTGCTTTGATGCGTTTGATAGTTGTTGGCCGCTCTTTCACAAGGATACGGTGTCCACAATATGGGCAACGGATACCTGTGTACTCGTAGTCGATCTCAACATTTCTCTTACATCTGGTACATTTATAGGCCATATTCACCTTACTCTGCTGCAGCTGCTTCCTTTGCTTTCTTTACAGAACGTGCAACTGTCTTACCGACATTTGTCTGAGGCAGGAATGTTCCACCTGCAAAAGTGTAATCGCACTTGGTACATTTCCATATTCCTGTACCTGTTCTTTTTACAGTAGGACGTGCACATTTTGGACAATTATGTGGCATGCGCATCTTTTCTTCAAGATCTGCCACAAGTTTTCGGTCCCTTCTACCATAGCGAGTACCAAATCTACCAGCTGATCTGGATACTCGGCCTTTTCGCGTATATTTTTTTGCCATGAATTTTATCTCCTTGAAATGGTGTAAATTTTGTGATATTGAATTTACGGATCAGATATTCAACAGGTGGGTTTCCCTGAGTTCTGATGCTTTCTGGCAGGCAACTGACACAGCTTTTAACAGTTTTTCCTCGGTAAGTGCGCCATCACCACTCTTCTGCATTCCTGATATTGAGCCATCCTGATTTGAAACAATAGTTATGCGGGTGTCACAAACCGCTTCTTCATCAAGATCAGGGTCAACCATCATCTCACCGCCGATGTCTACCAGCGTAACTGAAACAGGCATATCCCTTATAGGCATTGGCATATCCTCGCCACGGCCTTCGCGTTCACCCGGAACAACGGCAGTCAAAAGAGCAGCTATTGCACCCAGGGAGGATACATCCTGAATGTTCCCTTCATTGTTGAGAACATGGATATCGATGAATACCATCCAGACTTCTTCTCCCTCCGTAATACACAACTTGTTTAAATCAATTGCGCCTGATTCACGGATTCCCCTGTCAGTGACACGAGCCATCTCAATAGCTTTCTCTCTGGGAGGACCAGCCTCAAAATCAGGAGAAGCTATTGGATTGAGTTCCATACTTGTGATAATGACGCCCTGGTCTGCAGAATCAGGGAAAGGTGTACCAACCTGTAGTTTTACTCCTACAAGAATCTCGGTACCGCCCATCTTAATCCAGGCAGAACCTTCAGCCTTTTCTATAACATTAGTCCTGATCTCAATATCCCTTATTTCGTCAAAAGCACGTCCATCAGCACGCTGACCTTTGAGCATAAGGTTGTAAATATAATCTTTCTTAAGTACTGACATTACTTCGTTGCCCATGATCTCACCTCAGGCCTTCTCTTCATCGTCTTCATCTTCTGTGGTATCCTCTTCATCCACATCTGTGAAAGACTCTTCAAAATCCTCTACAAGCTCTACAGCCTCAAAGTCGGAGTGTGATTCAACTGCATCGAGGTCATCCTCTTCGTCTTCTTCTGTTGATAAGTCAGGAGTAGCATTTTCCTCCTCCTCTGAACCGGACTGCTGATCATCCTGATCTTCATCCTCAGCGTCCTCATCCCCTGATGACTCAAGAGTTGATTCTACAAGGGAAGAAACATCGACATCTTCCTCGTCATCGGAGATTTCCACATCATCAAGTTTAGTAAACTTGTTTCTGAGGGTTTCTTTCTGTATCTCCATGATCTGGCGGCATCCTTCCTTGCACATCTCAATTGCCTGTTTGAACTCTTCCTGCGTAACATCACCATCCATCTGGACAAGAGTTATCTCGCCATCGGAGGTCATTGCCATTGGAATGTCAGCATCACCATAGTTATCTTCAGGCTTGTTAAGATCAAGTACCAGTTTGCCGTCAACCTTTCCTACAGCACACGCCGACACCAGTCCTTTCATAGGTATTCCAGCATCAGCCAATGCTACAGAAGCTGCATTAATCGCTGCTGTTCTTGTACCTGCATCCGCCTGAAGGACTTCCGCAAAGACGTCAATAACCGCACCAGGATAAAGGTGAGTCAGCACAACAGGCTCAAATGCCTCACGACTTACTTTTGATATTTCGGTACTTCTTCTGCTTGGACCCGGTCTAATACGATCCTCTACAGAAAAAGCAGCCATATTATAACGATATCTTATCAATACAGAATCAGCTTTCTGCATTCTTCTAGGGTGAAGTTCCCTTGGACCATAAACAGCCGCAAGTACCTTATTCTTACCCCATTCTAAATAACATGAACCATCAGCCCTGGAGAGTACACCGATCTCCATTTTCATTGGCCTGATCTCATCAACACGTCTGCCATCCAGACGTAATCCATTTTCATCAATGAACTTTTCAGGTTTATCACTCATATTAATTCTCCAACGTTCGCACATTCTCCCTGATCAAAAAGAGTTACTCCGGTCAATTATCATCTTCCAGAAGAGCATCCACTTTTCGGTAGGTATCTTCCCTGATCTCACTTTCATCTTCTGCTTCTTTTGTATCTTCTGTGAGATCTTCTTCTAAAACAGCTTCATCCTTCTCAGAAACAAGTTCTTCCTCACCTTTTAAAAAAAGAGAGATCCTATCAGTCAATCCTGATGTGTGGGAATGTTTCATAATAAGCTCAATAGACTCTGTGAGAAGGTCCATTTCACTGTCTTTTCCTTTTATCCATATTCTTCCGTTCTGGCCTACGAATACTTCACAATTTGTCTCTTTCTTAAGCATTGATACCATAGAACCACCATGTCCTATGATTCGAGGAACCTTCGCAGGAGTTATTTCAATAACACGGCCCATATCAAGAAGTCTGAGTCCGCGTTCTCTCATGGTCAATTCGACCTTCATGGATGAACTTACATCTTTTACACGAAGTAAAGCAGAATTACCTATGCCAAGTACTTCTCTCATTTTATCCTGATCGATACGCCTTGGATATTCTGACACATGCAACAATCCATCATACGGAGATCCGATGTTGAATATCCAGTTGGATGGAGTTACATCTATAACCGTACCAATGACATAATCCCTGGAAGATGGGATGTATTTTCCGGAAAAAGGAATTACAGATATCTTTTTCTTAGCGTTCTTTACTCCGTATAAAAGGGAATAGACTTTACCGTCCTTTACATATGTACCCGGACCGGAATCATTTTTGTTATCTGACAAAAACTGCCCCGGAATTACAATTTCACGTTCCATTATGCGACCTCATAATAATTTAGATTCGGCGTCGCCTTTTGTAAGATGGTTCACAAGACCATAGAAATCATTCTGCAGGCCTGCAGGCATTTTTACAACAGCCACCCATGACCCATCACTCTGCCACTCATTCTTTAAAAGAGTTGCAAAACCGGCAATATCACCATATGACTTTGCTGCATATTCAGCCGGAATTTTTACAGCTACTTCTACCTCTTCAAACCTTATAGGAATTATTGGGCGGATAGCCTTCATTACAATATTTACCTGCTCATCGACACCTTTGAGGGGATCAATGTGGACCTTGGCTTCTTCCATTGCCATTTCAATTCTTGCAGGAGGATGAGGGGTCCTTGTCTGAGGGTTGATAGCATTCTGTGCAATGATAGTTATGACCTGCCTGGTCTTTTCTTCCAGAATATGCTTCCTCTGTTCCTTGGTAAGCTGGAGCTCACCATGCAATATAATCTGCCTGGCAATTTCCATTACATTGCTTGTCTCAAAAGTATTCTCAAGATCAGATTCAGCAGCATGGTCGCCCTGGGCTGCATCAGCGAATACGGACTCCACAGCTATAATGTCCTCCATATTTACCTCTTCTCCTCTTTTGAGAGAAAAAGCACCTTCCGGTTCTACAAACACCTCAAAATGATTCTTTCCTTTCTTGAGCCGTGCAATAACGGACTCATCAAGAGACACCATCCTAATTCACCCCATACCCTTTAATAATTCATTCCTCTGAGTCCTGGTTTTCAGATTCATCTTTTTCTTCTTTAATATCATCCTTGAGTTCTTCACTGATCCTGGATACAAAACCGGAAACTTCCTCTCTGGAAAGCTTTCTGAACTGGCGGTCTTCCAGAGTTACGATGCCAAGCTCAAGTGTGGCTGCATCAACTTTGCCTTCTGTGGAAGTATAAAGAGCTTTCATACCAAGCATGATAGCAGCATCAATATCCATATCTTCTTTGTAATCTGCTTCGAAAATCTCCATGAAAGCATTTCTACCGGCACCTATAGCCGTTGCCTTGTATTCAAGCAATGCTCCGCTTGGATCACTCTCAAAGAGACGTGGACGTGAATCATCAACACCTGCGATAAGAAGAGCTGTACCATATGGACGGACTCCTCCATACTGAGTGTATGTCTGTTTGTGATCACATATCTTCTTGGCAATAACTTCGACACCTATTGGTTCGTCATATGATACCATGTTAACCTGGGCTTCAACCCTTGCCCTGTCAACAAGAGCGCGAGCATCAGCTACCAGCCCTGAAGTAGCAACACCAATGTGGTCATCGATCTGGAAAATCTTCTCAATTGATTCTGCTTCTATCAACCTGCTTGTGATCCTTTTGTCTACAAGCAATACCACACCATCCTTTGCTTTTACACCGGCCGCGGTTGTGCCCCTCTTTACTGCTTCTCTCGCATATTCTACCTGGAAGAGACGTCCGTCCGGACTGAAAACTGTGATGGCCCGATCATAACCCATCTGTGGCGTCATTTGCATCTTCACTTCATCTCCTGATTTATTTATAAATAACAGAATATATACAATAATTAACTGAAATACGCTTTCTACTCATTTATATGTGACTGTTCTTCGGGGTTAAATATATCCACACCCTCTAAATACTTTTTTGTTGCACCACGAACCGTACCTGAAACTCCGAGAACATGAAGCAACACTCTTTTTCCTTTTACATGCGTGATGGTGGCCAGAACAGCCCTTGTCTGCCAGACATGAGCACGTTCGCAGCTTATTACTCCTTTGTTATCATCAAAAGCAAAAAGCCAGATATTACACTCACTTGAACCAAGGTCTCCAAGAAGGTTTCCTGATGCTGAGAATAGTTCCCGTATAAGATCGTCCCTGCTTATTATGGTATTAACTTCAGCTATAAGCTCAAAGGCAAGGTAACGCTTGTTTTCCCGCATTGTAGGTGGAAGCACCTTCATTTGTCACCACCTTCACCTGCAATATCCCCGGGCATTTCATCTACGATCTCCACGCCTTCATAAACATAGTTTGGAGAAGGACGATTACCTGAAATGATAAGTTCCGGAGTTGTGGATAAACCATTGATAGCCTCATCCTTCGTCATTCCAAAAAGCCCTGCAAGAGCCACTAGTTCTCTGGGAGCCCGCAGATCATAGCAGGATTTTGCGTTGGATGTCAGGATAAACGGGACATTATATTTACGGACAAGTGCCAGGTCGTTTCTGAAATTGGACAAAGTCCTGACCCTCCTTCCACCCCGGGAACCGATCACTTCACCAAGGTCAAATGAAATTGCAACATTATTGTCGCTTGCAGACCTTGCCAAAATATGATTAAGACCATTGTCTTTCATAGATCCAAAGCCACAAAGAATGTCCACATTTGAGTTTTCAACAGCTGCACGGTTGATATTCTCGCTACCACCACGTACAACTATAATATCGGTGTTTTTACGATATTTTCCCACCATGCCATGTAAACGTGATGGATTGTTGACTTTTATCTCAACACCACTGAAGATTTCAAGGTCACAAATTTTCTTTGCTTTTTGTGGCTGTGAATCTCCGGAAGGATTGGTTATGGCAATTCCACCAAATTCTAATCTGGAAGAAAAAGCAGCCATTTCTTCGATCGTGTTTTTTCCTTCTGGGACAGAGTAAACATTCAGATCATAAAAAACAGGTCTAGCCAAATAATTCCTCCACTATCATCCCCGCCTGAAGACGGTTCTTTGGATAAGTGGCTATTTTTACTTTAACAGTAATGGCATCAGAGGATGAACTAAGTGCAAGCTTGCCCATAAAAGCAGCCTGTTTGTCAAACCTCATATGGAATAACTGGTCATCATCAAGCCTGTCGGGCATTTCACTGCGCAGGTCCCCTACATCTTCAGGACTCATGTTAGCCCTGATAAACCTGGCAAGTTTTACAGAATCCGATTTGCGAGAGATCTGCGAACTGAGCATCACAGACGGATTACCATAATGACCTTCAATATCCGTTACTTCTACAAGTTCATCAGTAACGTCATTGCCGGGCATGCCAGTAGCATTCCGTAAAAAGAAGTCCAGGGAACCACGTACCCTGGAAAGATCCTCAGTAGAGTGCGCGATCACGCGCAAGTTAATATAGTGGATCACTTACCTCTGTTAAGGTTGGATCTCAGGCTTGGCCTGGTCTTTTCAGTACCGGTTCCGCGGGTCATCATACCTCTGCCCTTGCGACCTGCACTGGTCTTACCACGCTGTGCACGTCCCTTATGAGTGTTTTCACAGATCCAGTTGAGATTCTTGTCGCTCTTGATTACAGGATGGTTTGGATCTACGAGAATAACCTCATACCACTTGGATTTACCATCGTCACCAACCCAGTAGGAGTTGAGAACTTCCATGTTCGGGAATTTCCTGTCAGCACGCTGTTCAGCAATTCTCTGAATGCTCATTCCACCGGAAATCTTGTTCTTACCCATACGCTGTGTACGTCTTCCACGGATGTATCTTGCCTTTCTAAGACCTCCCCTACGTACCTTTACACGAGCTACAACGATACCCTGCTTTGCCTTGTATCCAAGAGAGCGGGCACGATCAATACGAGTTGGACGCCTGATCTTTGTTACAGATCCTTCTTTTCTCCACTCCTGAAGTCTTTCCCATCTGAGTTCACGGACATATGTGTTGTCCGGGTCTTTCCATGCGTCCCTTACGTATGCATAATATGATTTAGACAATTTATTCACCTAAGTTTCATTTCTAGTTTCACGGTTCAGCTTTTGGATATTAGTATTTGCAGAAGCTACATTCCCACGGGACTAATCCCGGCAATGAAACAGGACTACTACTTAACCCTATCAAATTTAAACCTTTGCACAATCCATACCTGTGAATTCAATGAAAATACAATTATCCACACATCACATGCAAATTTATATAAAGTTAATTCAGTATTAATAAAAAAACAATTTTCCAGAGGAAAAAGATGAATAGATCAAAGCTGAACTACTACATTGATATTGCATTGACAGTCTTATTTATAATAGTTGCAATCACTGGTTTTGTATTATATCTTGGCATCCCTTCAGGCGTACGACAAGGCAGATATCAGGAATTCATAGGTATAACAAAAGCCACCTGGACACTTATCCATAACAGGTCATCTATTTTGCTTACATTATTCACAGCTTTGCACTTTGTCCTGCATAAAAAATGGATGTGCTGTATGACAAGGAACTTGTTCAAAAGAGAAGAAGATCAGGAAAACACAGAGTGTGGGATAATAAACATACAAGACTAAAGCAAAAGTTCAGGTTCTTTTTTTGATCACTCAAATTTGCTTAGGTCTTCCCCGGACCTCATGATACCAGTAATTTTGCCCTCATCATCCTTCAGGATAACATCATACCATCGCATAGGGATTTCTTTTCCATCTTTTGCCAGAACAACATGTTCACAAAATTCTGGTGGTTCAGATTCACCAGAGATAATATTAGTAAACTCATCCTGAAGATCCTCTACTCCGTCTTCAGGAACAAGGAACTTGACAAAATCATGGCCAATGAGTTCGAACTCATCATAGCCTAACACCTCATTACCTTTACGGTTAACAAGATTAATTTTCATATCACTGTCAAGTACAAAAACAACAAAACCGGCAACATCAAGATAACTCATTGCCTCGTTCCTTTCTGCGAGAACCTTATCCTGAAGGTGCTTTATACGCAGAAGGGATTTGACCCTGGTCACTAGTTCAAGCCGATTTACAGGTTTTCCAAGGAACTCATCCGCACCAACCTCAATACCTTTTATACGGTCATCCTTTCCGGAAAGTGCAGTAACCATCACCACAGGCAAAAATTGCGTTTCCACAGACGTTTTTAAAACCCGGCATACCTCATACCCATTCATATCAGGCATCATCACATCGAGCAGAATAATATCCGGTTTCTCGGTTTTTACCTTATCCAGTGCCTCCTGCCCGCTGTATGCAGGAATAACGTCATAATCTGATTTAAGGTAAAGTCCCATTAGCTCTACTATAGCCTGCTCGTCGTCAACAATGAGTACTTTATCCCTGTGGTGCATAAATTATAGGCTCCCTTTTTTCACATGAATTTGATAAATACATTGCAATATAAATTTAATGGTGACCTTTCCATCTCATTACATTATATTAGTAAAATTATTTTAAACTTTACTATTAATTATATAGTTCTATCTACATATATAGTTTAGGCATAGATAATAGTATCCCACCCTGTTTTAAGATTTCAGAAAAGAAAAAACAGATGGGGTTGGTGAGATTCGAACTCACGATCGACGGGTCTCTCCGAACAGCTGCAAAAACAGCCTGGTTCTTGAGCACATATCAGTGCTCCAACGGCTCCTCACAAACCAACCCCGTCGGGTTAGTCTCAGTAGACCCGTTGTTCATCATTTATCCGCTGGAGCCCATCGCCATGCCGGGCTAGGCCACAACCCCATAAATTCGGGCAGTATCCCCTGAATACATCTTATCTATGATATATTTAGCGGTACTACACGCCTACGCTTATATATCGTCACCGGCAACCCGGGCAAGATCCCCGAATTTACACAGTTCATCACAGAGTTGCTCGATCTTTGAGCGCAACTCTTCCATTGAATATCCATACATGGCCGTGAGGTAGATAGCTCCACCTGCACCTACTCCTTCTTTCACAAAGCCAACCTCATATTGCTGCAGACCCTTAAAAGAAGATTTACCAAATTCCGGATCAGCACCTTCAAAATCAGCACCAATCTCATTTACAAGCTGCACAAAGTTTGCAGATTCATCGCGCACCACATAACTTGTAGTAACTATTTTTATATTATCTGTCAGATAACCCAGATGTTTTATAGCAGCAAATATCGATACCATCTGAGTGCCACCTGCAAGAACCACAGGTGTATCTCCAATACCTGCAGTGATTCCTGCGACTGCAACCATCATAGGATCACCCACAGAAGCTATTGCCTTGAGAGGATCATCCCTCAGAGAACCAAAAGTGATTCCAGACGAGGCTAGAGCATCCTTTACAACCTCTTTTTTGAGGGTTAAAGGGTTTGCATCGGAACTGCTGCTGACATTACCATCATAACCAAGTGCCTGCAGTAATGCATTTGCAGTAGTGGTTCCGGCAGGAATACTCTCACCGATCATGATATAGTCATGCTTCCTTGCAAGTTCCTCTCCGAGTTTGAAAGCATTATCAAAAGCTTCCTGTACATTATGCACAGCAACCGGCTTTCTGATATCATCACCCGGTTTTCCGCCAATATCGACAAGATCTACCTGTTTAGCCGGAAGAACCTTCAGGCCTGAATTCACAAATATGTGAGGGACACCTGTTATCGAAAGAGCTGCACGTGTAATGAGTGCAGGCGTAGGTGTGTCATAAGGAGGAGTCATAGGTAAGACAGGAATATCGATAATAGTTCCTGTCTCAAGAACCTCTGCATCACCGGCAGGCGTATAATCAGTCAGCTTTGCAGTCTTTCCTGCTGCGGAAAGTCCTTCTATATATGCAGTCTCCGTATTTCCAAGAACACAGACAAATAACGGTTTTTCAGGTAACCGGACTTTTTCAGGTGATAATGTATCCATACCAATCGCCTAGATGTATTTTACAGGGTGTATATGACCTTTTCCAGATTAACTCAGTATGTCCTTGCAACATAAACTTGAATTTCAGCATCTGCACCACATACAGGACATTTGCCCCTGCAATCTGCCTGGTCAGTTGGTATTCCAAGAATTCCTGCACCGGTGTCATCTTCCAGCTTCAAGCCACATTCTTTGTTACCACACCAGAACATCTTTGCAATACCTTTAGGAAGATTCTCCCTGACATCATCCACTGTTTCACAATTAAATACACGTGAATAGACACTTTCCGTTGCCTTTTCATAAAGAGAATCATGAATACCATCAAGCATGGAAGAAACATCATCAACAATAGTATCCAGAGACACCTGCTGTTTTTCTCCTGTATCACGGCGTGCAAGCATAGCTGCATTGTTCTTGAGATCCCTTGGACCAAGTTCCAGTCTTAAAGGTACGCCCTTCATTTCCCACTTGTAATACTTGGCACCCGGACGCTCATCACTGGTATCCATTTTAACGCGTATTCCCTTTGCCTCGAGTTTATTCATTACCTCCTCACAGGCTTCAAGGACACCTTCTGCCTTCTTGAAAATGATGGGAATGATAACAACCTGGACAGGAGCAACTGCCGGTGGAAGCACAAGACCCTTGTCATCTCCGTGTATAGAAATAAGAGCAGCTATGGAACGCTCGGAAACGCCATAACATGTCTGGAAAGCATAGACCTGCTCACCCTCAGTATCCTCATAGGTGATGTCAAAGGTTTTTGCGAAATTATCACCAAGGTGGTGAGCAGTACCGACCTGAAGAGTCTTTCCGTCAGGCATCAGTGCATCGGTAGCGATTGTATAATCCGCACCAGGGAATTTATCCCAATCAGGTCTTTTGGACGCAAGTACAGGCACAGCAAGCTGGCGATAGAACTCAGTGTAGATACTGATAGCTTCATCAACCTGGGCTGCCGCATCGTCCCATGTAGCATGGACGGTGTGAGCTTCCTTAAATGAGGTAATCTCACGAAGCCTGATAAGAGGACGTGTGTGTTTTGTCTCATACCTGAAAGTGTTGACTATCTGGTAGAGCTTAAGTGGCATGTCTGCGTGTGACCTGATCCAGAGCTTGTACATTGGATAGATAGCAGTCTCACTTGTAGGACGGAGTGCAAGTTTCACATCAAGCGGAGACAGACCTCCATGTGTTACCCAGTAAACCTCATCCTCAAATCCTTTGATGTGCTCTGCCTCTTTCATAAACTCATTTTCAGGAATAAGAAGAGGGAACATGGTTTCCTGATGGTCCTTGTCAAGCAGCCTGCGCATGATATCGTAAACATTTCTTCTGATGTTAAATCCGAATGGGAACCATACATAAAGCCCCTTTACAGGATAACGTACATCCATGATCTCACCCTTTAAGAGCAGATCGTTATACCATTCACTGAAATTCTCTTTAGAAGGAAGCGCAGCCTCTTTTTCTTGTTCTGCCATTTATTCACCTTTATAATATTCATACTTGATTTTGGCTACAATAACTAATACATTGCTTATAGCCATTTCCTTCCATAGCCGGACAGGGATAGATGGCACTACTGACATGAAATTTAAAAAAGAAAAGATTAAATCTTATTTAAAAGTGTAAGTGAAGTCTTCAGTCAATCAAACGGTGCTCCGAATCACTTGCATCCAATTCCATTTCAGAGGAATTTGCATCAAAAACAATCATTCCAGTCTTAAGGCATCCTGCTTCCTCAGCATCAAGTGCGCATGACTTGACCTTGTCAGAAATAATAGCACTGTTTCCGAAAGGGTCCTCTACGACAACGGTTATAGGCCTCTGTCCCTCAATTGCCTCTTTAAGGAATTCCTGGACTTCAAGACCACGCAATCGTTTTTCCTCATCATCCTCGCACCATCTGGTTGCAGTGATAACCACGTTGAGAATCCTGTCAAGTATGCCCTCAATATTCGTTATGTATGATTCCGATATTGAACCGGGCTCAACATCAATTCCAAGCTCAGGTATCCTGATGGTGCCTGAGGTAGAGCGTACCACCCTGCTGTTGAGATCTTCAAGACCCTCCACCAGCAGTTCATAACGCATTGGCTCTTTCTGGGCAAGAATAAGAGTGTCAGCAAACCTGAAACTGCAATTACATGTCGCAGTGATGTACATTACCTCACCAAAATAAGGAATTTCATCACTCTGCCAGCTGATAACCAGCTCTTCATGACAGAGAGGACACGAAGTCTTAGTTACAAAGTTCTGACCGGACTGGTTCTCGCTCAATATCTGCCACCAATGATCTTTGACCTGTCGATCTTAACACCTGTCGGAGTTACAAGAACCTGATCTTCCTTAATGCCGGCGATATCGCCATGAACATCAATAACTACTTCCTTGAGATCCTTCAAAGCACGGTCAAGTAATAGCTTATCCACTTTGATGTTGGAGATGTCGATCATTACTATGTTACCATCATAGATCTCTTTCTTGAGTGAGGTAAGCTCATTGAGGTTTGTAAGTTCTGCGACACGGATATAAGTCTCTGCAGGCTCATCATCCATTACCTCTTCATACTTGGTAAGGTCAAGTTCAGTATACTCATCCTCAGTGGTTGAGCTTTTGCCGCTGCCACCAAACAATTTGTTAACAATATTTGCCATAATTCGCCCTCATGTATTCAAAAACACTGTTATATTAATAGCACTAATACTTAAAATGTTACCGGAATGGACTGCATATACCGGACATGGTCAATATTATCTGCTGCTGATATTAAATTACTGGTATTCTGATATTTATATTCAATCTCATCCTATTTTAATGATTTCTTTTAGATGTCAAGATTCCAGAGCTTATCGCCTACATAATGGATGGATTTTACACCTTTCCCTGTATTTCCTTTCATCTCAGCACCCGGTATCAATGCAGTTCCTACGGCAAGAGGTTTGCTGTGGGCTTCCTCAATAATGATTACCGGATCACCTTCCAGGATATTGTCATCAGCAGCAACTATACCCGGACACATAATATCAGCACCATTTACCACAAACCTCACAGCACCGGAGTCAACTGTTACCACATTCTTTCTTAATTCCAGTTTCAGTGCCCCTTTGACCGTTGGGAAATAGAAATCATTTATCTGGAAAAGTAAAGGTTCACCATCTACGAGTATAAGGTGCATATCATCAATGTTTGCCGTTTCAAACTTACTATTTTCCAGTTGTTTTACAGCATCCCCGAAAACGGACCTGATATCACTTAAAAGCTGATTCTTTGCAGATTTCCTTAACTGTACCCTGGATTTGATTTTCAACTGATCACCTGTCAGATAAGATATATTGATAAAGATGGTTTTTCGTTATCGATTAATAATTAATGTAATTAGTCCTGTTAAAATAAGTAATGGATGCTTTAAAAGAGTTGTGTGAAACACATAAAGCATCCTGATGCATTTTTTACTGGCGATTCCGGATTGCATTATCTGATTATGACAACAGGAATTCCACTGATGTCAAGGACATCCACAGCCCTTCCTGCGGAAACGACCTCCTTCTCAATCTCCACGCATCCAGGCTCAAGCTCAATTGTCTCGCCATCCACATCGACGATAATCTTGCCCTTTGCAACTTCATCTGCAATCTTCTTTGGATTTGCTTCTGTAAGTGCATTGATGATTGCCTTGGCCTGTCCCCTGAACTTAGGACCGATCATACCCATATTTGGTTTGACATTAACAGGGACATGCTCAAAGTCAGGTTCACCATCAATTATCTCAACCGGAGAATTGGTAGCTCCAAGTACATCAGTCAGGTCATCAAGACTTCCATATATCTCGATCTTCTCAAGAGGAGCGTTCAGTGCCATTCCGTGCTCAGACTTATAGCGCCTGACATTACTCGCAATTTCTTTAATGAACTCACCGGATTTCTCCACAGCTCCATCGATAAGTGAATCACAAACATCAGGCCATGACTGAACGTGGACACTGCCATCGCCCATACGTGAGAACATTTCCTCTGCAAAGAACGGAGCGAATGGTGCAAGCATTTTTGAAAGCGCATCAATGGCAACATACAAAGTGTACCTTGCAGCCTTCTTTCCAGCTTCGTCGTCACCATAGAGACGTGCCTTTACAAGCTCAATATAGTTGTCTGCAAGTACATCCCATGTGAAACCTCTTACAGCCTTGAAAGCTTCATCGAACTGGTATTTTTCCATTGAATCGGTTACTGAAGCTATGAGCCGGTTAAGGTTGCTAAGGAGCCATTTATCAATAATCTTAAGCTCTGAAGCATCAATTTCGCTGTGCTCATATTCCCCAAGGTGGGACATGCTGAACCTGTAGATACTCCACATCTTTGCGAAGAACCTTGATGCTGAAACGACATCCTTCCAGCGGAACATTACATCTGAACCTGGTGAACCGCCAATTGCAGCCCACTGCCTGAAAGAGTCAGCACTATAATCTTTAATTACTTCTTCCGGTGAAATGACATTACCAAGTGACTTGCTCATCTTGTGACCGTCCTCACCAAGAACCATACCGTTGATCAGAATAGAATCCCACGGCCTCTTGCCCTGAATTGCCATTGACCTGAGAATAGTATAGAATGCCCATGTCCTGATGATATCGTGGCCTTGTGGACGTAACTGAGCAGGAAGTCTCATTTCCTGATCGGTAAGCCAGCCTGAAACGTGGAGAGCTGTTATTGATGAGTCCATCCATGTGTCCAGAACATCTTCTTCTGCCTCAAATTCTGTGCATCCGCATTTACATGCTTCCGGTGGCTGCTGTGTTGTTGGGTCTATTGGCATCCACTCTTCCTTGGCAACCATTGCATCACCGCATTCTTTACAATACCATACAGGAATTGGAGTTGCGAAGAGTCTCTGGCGGGATATACACCAGTCCCATTCCATGGTGTTGTTCCAGTTGTCAAGCCTGACCTTCATGTACTCTGGCAACCATTCGATCTCATTTGCTGCCTTTGCAATCTCATCATTTGGGATTTTAATGAACCACTGGCGTTCGGAAAGAATCTCAATAGGAGTGCTGCATCTCCAGCACATACCGACATTCTGGTCCAGTGATTTCTGCTCATAGAGATAACCCTCAGTTTTAAGGTCTTCAATAATTGCCTGCTTACATTCAGGAATTGTCATTCCCTTGTACTTGCCTGCAATTTCAGTCATAAAGCCCTGCTTGTCAATTGCCTTGCGCAGCGGAAGACCATGCTCCAGCCACCATCTGACATCCTGCTTGTCACCAAAAGTACAGATCATAACAACACCTGTACCGAATGCAGGATCAACGTCCTTGTCACCAATGACCTTCACTTCATGACCAAACAGTGGAACTTTTACAGTAGAACCAAGGTTCTCTTTGTAGCGGTCATCTTCAGGATTGATTGCAACTGCAACACAGGCAGCAAGCAATTCAGGCCTGGTGGTTGCGATCTCAAGGCCATCAAAATGCAGGAAATTGAGCTTTGTTTCCCTTGCATCATACTCAACTTCTGCAAATGCAATAGCAGTTTCACATCTCGGACACCAGTTCACAGGATGCTCGGACTGATAGAGACGGTCCATGTCATACATCTGCCTGAAAGACCTCTGGGTCTTGGAATAGTACTCTGGCTCCATTGTCACAAACTCGTTACTCCAGTCTGTGGAGAAACCGAGGTTCAGCATGGTCTGTCTCATCTTTTCAATGTTACCAACAGTGAGCTCACGACACATGTTCCTGAATTCTTCCCTTGGGACCTCGTTCTTTGTAATACCATGGATCTCCTCTACCTTTACTTCAGTAGGAAGACCGTGACAGTCCCATCCCTGTGGGAACATCACATTGAACCCGCACATACGCTTATATCTTGCAACAAAATCGATGTAACACCAGTTAAGAGAGTTACCGATATGGAAATTTCCGGTAGGATATGGTGGTGGAGTATCGATAATGAACTGGGGCCTATTGTTATCTTTCCAGTCAAAATGATACATGGACATATCCCATGAATCGCGCCATTTAGGCTCTATAATGTGTGGGTCATACTCTTTAGGAATTGTCATTGTGACTCTCCGATAAATGCAATAAAATGTAATCTGATATATCCGGATACATTTGATATGATCTGAAATTAATCAGTATATTGAATGTATTGATTGTGTTTTTATCCTAAGTGGCGTAAGATTATTTAAATTATCTGGTTAGACACAGAATACAGGAGCATGCTGATAAAAATATTAATGCGAACCGGAAGGAAACATCGCATTTCCCCCACTCGTGTTTAAAAGAGACTTGCCCCTGCACAAAAGGATCTCTTGCAGAAAACCCGGCGGGACAAGAAGTCATTGGTGTACGATTGAAAGCAAACATTTCCTTTGACGAATGGGTGATGATACCGCCTGGAACATATGCCCTGTATTCTGCCCCACCATGCGCAAAAGGACAAGCCATCCAAAGTGATGGGAATTTAGTATATCAAATTTGCGATTTTGTTTTTGCAGTGTACGCAAACTACACACAAAATATTGTTGAATCCGGATTGCTGTTTTCAGGTACAAAAGTAAAAGGTGATCAGAAAGTATCGTCCACCACAATGCCAAGGACGAAATCCCTGGAATCGTCCTCCAGAAGCGTAATAGAAGATGGCAATTCCAGTATATCCTCAAATCCATGGAACATATTCCCAAAAGGAACCCTGGTATCATGCCAGTCAACCTTCCTGCTGTGGCTCAGGACACCTTTTCCTTCACGATACTTGTAATTATCGCGTACCCTTCCGATTGCCACTTCTTTTTCACACACCAGTGGAATTACAATCAGATCATATATCCTTATATCATTAACAAAATGCAACACATCTTTTGCCCAGACTTCAAGCTGGTCAACCGGAGGAGTGCTCAGCCTTGCAAGCAAAGCCTTTTTCATCTGTTCAACCCGCTCAAACTCATCAAATTCATGCATGGTAGCATCGAACTGCTTGACCTCATCATCGAACTTCTGGAGTTTACTGTTAAGGCTCTTCATCTTTTTGATCATCTCAGGCCTTTCAGTTGAATAATCAATGTTCTTGATAGCGTCCTCAAACTCCTGCCTGAACTTCTGGTCAAAATCCCTGTACTTATCCCCGAAATGCATGTATTTCTTGTAGTTTGGTGGCTGGTGTTTGATGTCCATCAGCTCATTACCGAACAGGTCCATAATATGCAGGTTCAGGTCAAAAGAAATGAAATCCCTCTCAATGCAGGATTTTTCCTGCATACCGCAATAACCCGTACGTACTACCCATACATTGTTCCTGTGTTCGCGTACCATATCTCTCACCATTCAGACAGCATAGCATTGACCGAATCCTTAAAATTATCTATTTAACCTGGCAATCAGCAATCAGTAATTACCACTAATAGTTAGATATATTTAATAGAATGTGGTTTTTGATAAGCATATTGAGTCAAGGATAAAAGAAGTTACGGACAAAATACACTTTTTGGTCCGCCAGCTCAGTGCAACACTTCAAAAACAATTCATAAATTCTTAAAACAACCATGACACCTGAAGATTCTTATGATATTATTGTGGTCGGAGCCGGTCCGGCCGGTTCCACAGCAGCAATGTACGCTGCAGAGAAAGACATGTCCGTACTTCTTGTTGAAAAGAAAAAGGATATAGGAGTGCCTCTTCAGTGCGGAGGATTTCTGCCACACTATCCCGTACTGCAGGAACTGGTTCCAAATGCAGAACTTCCGGTAACTCTTGAAGAGATTCCATCAAGCTGCATACATGCCACAGCCTCATATCAGCGTTTTATAGCACCAAATGGCCTGGCAAAAGGTTTTGATGTTGATGCGGATGCAATTGACAGGAGACGTTTTGACAAGCACCTGGCAAAGAAGGCAGCAAAAGCAGGTGCAAAACTGCTTGTGGGAACAAATGTCACCGAAGTGAACGGAACTAAACTCTTCATGGATGGTGCTTTCGGTGAATTCGAAGTTGAAGGAAAAGTCATAATCGGTGCAGACGGACCTAATTCCATAGTTGCAAAAGCCTCCAATATGCTCCGTAACCCGGACCCAATGGGAACAGGAACTGCTTTTGAGTATGAGCTCAGTGGTGTTGACATTGACAGGGAAGCCGTTGAGATGTATTTCGGTAAAGACTACGTTCCTGGCGGATATGCATGGATAATCTCACAGGGAGACGACACTGCAAACATAGGAGTGGGTATCAGGGAAGCTCTTTTTGAAGAACACCTCTGTGCAAGAGATTATCTTGAACGTTTCATGTACAAGCACCCAATTGCAAGCAAAAAGCTGGAAGGTGCATCTATTACATCAGTTGTGGCAGGGCTTGTCCCGGTAGGAGGAGCACCAAAAGTAACCGCATCACACAATACACTGATAGCAGGCGACGCGGCAGGCCATATTATTGCAACCAACGGAGGGGGCATATCTACCGCAATGGTTGGAGGGAAACTTGCAGGCGAGACAGCCGCAGAGTTCCTCAAAGGTAAATGCAGACTTCAGGAATACGACACAAGATGGAGACAGCAGATGGGACTTGAGATCAAAACTGCGGTTTATGTACGCAAACTCATGGACAAACTCATGCTTTCTGACAGGCTCATGACCACAGCCATAAAAATGATTACATCGGAGCAGATGAAAGCCATACAATGCGGCCAGTTGCCTGATACGGTTCAAAAGACATTAATGAAACTGAATGTGGGACTCAGTTGATGTATCTCTTTGTTTACGGCACTCTCAGGAAAGGTGACCCAAATCATGCACACCTTAAAGATTCACATTTTTTGTGCTCAACACAAACAGCCGGGAAATATGTGATGATCGATCTTGGTGCATTCCCCGGAGTTCTTAAACACGAAGATATATCTCAAATGCCGGTGTCTGCTATTATGGGAGAAGTTTATGACATCAGTGAAGAGACCCTGGAAAAACTGGACCGCTACGAAGGTGAGTGGTACTACCGGGAAGAAATCCGGCTTGAAAACGGACTTGCAGCCCTGATGTATTTCCTCAAGAAAATCCCACTCCCCAATTACAAAACAGTCACAGACGGAAACTGGATTCGAAAAGAAAGATGAGAGAAAGTGTTGAAGGAAAACGACAATAATAGTCCCATGTTTGAAGGCACAATAAGTTACGAGGCTTTTGGAAACCTTTATCTGAATATAACCAACCAGTGCAGCGCAAGCTGTACATTCTGTATCCGTGAAGGGTGTGACGGAGTTTATGGCTACAACCTGCGGCTGTCAAGGGAACCTACTGAACAGGAAATAATATCTGACCTCAAAAAACACGACCTTGACAATTTCAAAGAAGTTGTCTTTACAGGTTTTGGCGAGCCTACATGCCGTTTTGATACTGTTCTCCATATAACCAGATGGTTAAGCAAAAAAGGAATCCACGTCAGGCTTGATACCAATGGTCACGCTGCACTCATGAACCCCGGCAGGAATGTCATAGCAGAGTTAAAAGCAGCCGGACTTGATGCGGTTTCAGTTAGTCTTAATGCGGAATCTGAAGAAAAATACAACAAACTCTGCAAACCCGAATATGAAGGGGCATACCATGCAGTTCTTGATTTTGCAAAAGATGCTGTAAAAGCAGGAATCAAGACCCGTATGACCGTTGTAGGACAGGATGGAATAGACATTGATAAATGTGAAAAGATAGCAACTGATATTGGCACCACTTTCAGAGTCAGATAAATAAAAGATGTTATCCGGACACTTGTTGAAAGTAATTTCTCGTAACTTATAAATAACTTGAGTAATCCCGAAGGGTCCGGCGAAGCCGGCGTTTTCCAAAAAGATGAAACAAAATGATCCTGCAGCTGACCTGTACTTTTTTCTCAGAACTTTGTAGAATTTTCTGTATAAACTGTGATCATTTTTACAATATTTCTGTTTAGCAGTATAGGAATGTGCCGCCTTCGGCGTATGGTTGCCTTGTTTTTAGATTACTGTTTGTTTTTATGCCGCTAAAAAAGAGCAAAGTTTGTGTCACTCATACCAACGGGAATTCTGCAGAGCCAACCATTCAGAAATGCTTGAACAGGTCATCTCTCTTTTCATTGTGCAACCTCTGCCTGATCAGTGATTTCAGAGCTTTCAGTTCACCTTTTTTTGCACTTACCGGAGCAACAATATCAAGCCACTGCTTCCATGGAGGCAACATGTTCAGCTTATCGCAGATCTGATCCAGGGTCTCATCAAGTTCACTGTTTTTGATCTTATCAACTTTATTTATAGCCAGAATTATGTCAAAACCTAATTCCCGGAAAAGTTCGAACATCTCAATATCAATGGGGATTTCGTTACGTTCTTCCCATCGTTGCACTATTTCAAGAAAAGAAGCACCATCGATAACAAGCACAGCAACATTAACCCTGTCAGTATTTTTCTCGATGTACCGCACGATCTGGTCCTTCACAATATCCTGTTTGCGGTCCTTCACACCGCTCATAAAGCCAAACCCCGGCAGGTCGGTAAGAAGAAGATCAGAATATCTGATATGAGTAGGTTTTAGCGTCACACCAGGACGTTTCCCAACTTTAACATTCTTTCCTGTAAGCTGTTTTATAATGGAAGACTTACCTACATTAGATCTTCCTGAAAATATAATCTCAAAATTAATACCCTCAAAATCATCGGTCTTTTTTGCCATTTATACCGCCATTTTTATCTTTCATTATAATTCTGCAGCCCTGCGTTTTTGCACCCCTATGGCCTTGTCGAACTCACGGAGGAAAGCATCAAATGATTCTTTTGGAATTCGTGCACCTGCAGCAGAAGCATGCCCTCCTCCACTGCCACCAAACTCAGGTGCGATCCTTCGCAACAGGCGGTTCAGGTCCACAGACCCGGAATTCCGGGAACGCAGGCTCATATCATAGGCGTTTCTCTTATGTCGGAATTCGGCAGATATGCCCACATCCTTCTGCCCATAAGAAGCAGCATATATAGCAGATTTCGACATATAACCATTAGGGTCCACCACATAGGCCAGATTATTAAGAGCCCTTACATCATGTTTCACATGTATCCGAAGTTTTTCTTCAAGAACAGCGCCTTCCTTGGCATACCTGAGCACATTAGTAATTTCTGTGGGAATCTTATCATGAGACAACGGCGCTATGAGTTTTCTTTTGAACTCATAGTTCCTTCCTGAATAGATAAGAGCCTGAATAAGTGTACCTGCCTGGAAAAATAAGCTCCGCTTATCCCAGTCACGAAGCCATTCTTTCACAGACGGGCTGGTGTCATAGTAGTCACCGATTGCACCATAGATCGCCACTCTGCGCATATCCCTGCTCAACCTCCCCTCAAGAACCTTGTATGTGAGTTCCGATGCGCAGCTACTCTGGTCATGATGCAACCAGCTTGCAGTTACACATCTCTCCGGTAAAGGGTGATGATCAATATAGGTGAGGTTTGCAACTGACGCAATCCCATCAAGTCTTTTAAACAGACCCACACAGTGCCTTTCATCTATAGCGATGTCACAAATAATCACATTCCTGTAGCCATCTGCAATATTCAGGTCATCCAGGACCCCTACAGGAGATGTAAAATATACATCAGCCTCAGGATAAGCACTTTTTGCAATTGCTCCTGAACACACTCCGTCCGAATCCCCGTGAGTCAGGATAAGAGTGGATTTGTTCTCATGTTTTCTGGATTTTGTCATGGAAATATCCCCGATTAAATAAGTAGAAAGAAGCTCATTAAACTATTCTTCCTGAGGATGAATGACATCATAGTATTTTTTCTTTGGTGTCATTCAGGAAATCCGTAATTTTATCCAGAATATCGTACAGGAATTGTAATTTCCCATGGTCCTCTTCAGGTTCTGTTGGGTCCTGGGAACTTTGTTGAGAACTGGCATTATTTCCCACTGTTTCTTCAACATATGTTTTCTCCTCTGCACCCTCATCCCCGGAACTGGCAGCCATGACTACATCAGGATCAAAGACCTGAAGGAGAGTTTTTTTGGAATATGTGATTCCTGAATATTCATTAGAATCAACATATTTTGCCGTTGCCGAAGGAATGATGATATCGCCAGCTTTGTCCATGCGCACAGTATATTCAATGGAAAATGCGTTATCAGGGTGTAAAACAAGGTTACCACCCATTACACCGGAGAGTACTGTTCCACCTACAGGAGACTGATCTGAAAGAGTGACATAAGCTGCCCGGTCGCCTTCGTTTGTCACTTCGACAGATACATTCACATTCTCATTTAAGCTGACATTATCCGAACTGAGAACCTTACTAACCACTATATGCGGGCCATGAACAACAAGAGTGGAAGAATTCATTTCTTTAGAATATGTCTTCCCTCCTAAATTCATTTCAATATCAGTTCCATTGACCTCATATGTACCAGGCTTTAAAGCCTTGACCGAATATTCAAGTGTCCTTGTACCATATGAATTAAAAGAATAATTCCAGACACCATCTGAATCCGGATCAAAAACAAGACCTTCAGGCAATTCGGTTTTAATCTGGAGAGAGCCTTGTGAATCGAACAGGAGATACTTCATTTCCAGACTATAATAAGCCCTCTCTCCCATGTAAACCTCATCGCTGAAATCTTCATCAAATTCAAAAGTAGCATCCATTCTTGTTACTTTTTTGGGAATGGACTCTGTAGAATTAGAAATAGCCACACTGAGAACGGTATAAGGTGATTCGATATCATTGCCAGTTACTATTTCAAGAGCAGTGATGTTGAGCCTGTCATCAAAAACGGTATTGTTAGAGAGACCCCCTGTATTATTACTCAGTATGGCCCCCCATGAATCATCATAAATACTTGTAATCGTAAGCATTACATAGTCATTTTCATCATCTGTTGGTCCGGCAGATGAGAAATCCTGTGCTGTAACCAGATATCCGCTGTGATTGATCTCATCTCCCCAGTAAAGTGTATACTCTTCCCCATCCAGCCATTCAACATCTGACTGTGCACTGGCAACAATACAAAAATGGAATAACAGCACAGTCAGCCCTATAAAAAGGAAGATTTGCTGCTTCATATAGTCATGACCTGTCTTTACGTTTTGATACAAAATAAACTGCAAACAGTGCAAGTACCATAAAACTGGCTTCAAATCCCGGTTCAACCCTGTTATCATCTTCCTGAGGGCTATAATCATCACTGTTATCATCTGAACTGCTTTGCTGACCCGTGCCTGATGGATCTGTTGTGGAAGAAGAAGGAGAACTTGAATCCGCTACTTCCGACGGATCAACGACTGTGATAACAGGCATATTGGATACCCTTTCACCTTTGTATTCTTCAAAATCAATGAACGTTGCAGTTGTCTCCGGAACTTTAATGTCTTCTGTGCTTTCGACTTTTATCTTATATGAATAAGTGTAGCTTTTCCCATGTACTGCAACATCATGGAAACTAAGGTCCCCGCTTACATAAGTTGCATCCTCAGGCATTGTTTCCGTTGTTGTCACACTGGCATCCTTGGTTCCCTGATTTTTCACAGTTACTTTTACAGTAACTTCATCCCCGGCGCTCACTGATTCCGGACTTACCGTTTTGGTAAGTACGATATCTGGTCCGTCGATTTTAATTTTTGTCGTATCGGACTTAAAAGTATGAGTTTTACCGTTCGGATCTGTGAACGTTGCAGTTGCCGCGGGGATGGTAAATGTTCCGGTTTTTGTTGGTTTTAAAGTATATTCCAGTATTTTTCCTTTTGTTTCTTTGGAATCAATAGATAAAGTAACTTCAGTCTCAACATTGTCCTGAACTTCCAGGTCGCTTGTTTTTGGATTGTTAAGCATCACGGAACTCTGACCGTATATACCATTGTTCCATATACTCACCGAAACATGTGCAGTTTCATCCATGTAGACTTCTTCCGTTACTGTTTTTGTGACAATCAATTCCACAACCGGATCTATTGTAATCGTCTTTGTTTCAGAATCTTCATGGATTTCACCGTTGATGTCCTCTGATTTCGTAGTAACTGTGATATCAACATCTGTCTCATCCCAGTATTCAGGAATCTCAAGTTCGATCTCTATTTGATCAAGTACCTCGTCCTCTTCTACTGCCGTATAATGATATGACTTCTTACCATCAATGAACTCCATACCATCCGTGTCGATATCCACTGTAAGGTCCTCAGCCTCTGCATCACCTTCGTTGTCTATATCTATGGTTGCAATAATCGAACGATATGTTGCACTGCGCGGATCATATTCATCCGATTCGGTATCTATGACTATGTCCATTTCAGGAATACCGCGCTCATAAACTTCAATGACGGCAGTCGGATTATCCATATTACCGGTCCATTCATCGAGATTCAGGGTTACCTTTTTAACAAATATACGAAGGTCGTCTCCATGTTCCGTATCCCGGAACTCAAATCCTTCACCGGCACGTGATGGAGATTTCTTCTCAAGCACGCCATCACGGTATATACCTATACTGACGTAACCATCCTCATTGAAGTCCTCGGCTTTTATCGTGTAATCATCTAAAGTAAAAGTAGCGCCCCATTTAAGCGTACCGCTCTTGTCAACACTATCACTCCATTCTATATCATCAAGCGTATACGCCACTACAGGCGAGATCATTAAAACAAAAAATATCAGACAAAAAAACATTTTGCGCATCATAGAAATCCCGGATTTTACGTTGTTCAATACTATATTTTCGGATATAAAGGCTTAAATCCCCTGAGCTGGGAAGGTCTGTCGATGACCTTGGTCCTGGAAGTGGATTCAGGGATGTTCATAAGTGAAGGCTGGAGTATCATTCCGGCAATAGACTTATCCCTTACAAGAGAACTTCCGTAACCTGATTCGATACAGTTATTAGTATTATACAATGCACTTGTCTCATATACTACTTTCGAATCCTGACGTTCTTTTTCGGCATCTTTTTTAGAGAGGCCTGCATGCATGTCCCTTTCCTTCGTTTTCAGACCATCTTCTTTGCCCTGGCTGTACTGGTCTTTTACCAATGTGTCAAACCCGGACGCTTTGGCAAGATCTTCAAGCATGGAGTAGCGTTCACTAACCCACCCCAATTCCGAATGCTTATGGTAACCTACTTCAAAACCAAGGTCGTAAGCATTCTTTTTGAGTTCTGCAACCTCAGCATCAGTAAGCTGGGTTTTTTCTTCCTTTTTGGAAAAAAATCTTACCATTACGATACACCATCATTCGAGAAGATCAGCTATCACAAGTCCCTTGTCACCGAAATTTACCGCACGCATGTTACAATCATGTTTAGTACCACGCATTTTAATAATCTGCATTGCACGGGTCATTGTTTTGTCGTAAAGGAAGTTGTGCATGAATACTACTCCGTGTGCAGCAAACTGCTCTGTGGAGTAAGCACTCGGGTCGGTCATCTCGGATATGAGTATAGTCGTACAGCCAAGTTTCTTAAGGTTCCTGATGAAACGGCTCATTTCTTTTTCCTGCAACGACATGTCCCTTGTGGTGAATCTTATTGCAGAAACAGAATCTATGACAAGTCTCTTTATGTCATATTCGGAAACATAAGCTGCTATTTCCCTGAATACCATTGCAGGCGAAGGAGCTTCATGTTCTCCTGCCGATGTTGAGACTTCGTAATCAGGAGTGATATACTCGCTCATCTCATCCATGAAACCGTATTCCATCCTCGGACCAAGATCTGCAAAAAGCAGTTTTTTCATCTTGATCAGAGTAAGTACATTCATGGAGTAATTGGACATGTCGTCGATAATATTCTGCGGACTTTCCAGTAAGGTTACATAAAGCCCTGTTTCACCGAGAGCTGCACCGTACGCCAGGTACTGCACGCAAAAAGTCGTCTTTCCACTGCCTGGTGGACCGCTCACCAGATATACACGATCTGAAAGCAGGCCACCCTGCACCAGCTCATCAAAACCTTCTATGCCTGTCTTTATCCTCATGAACTATCCTCGAATAACCACTAATTAGTCTATATATAAGATTTATTTATAATTATACTGTGCACCTATTTGAATGCTTCGATTGTATATACATATATAAAATAATAGTGAACTTATAAATGTTGTGCGTAAATTCCAAAGCATTTTCCGACAGCTTAAAATCAGTTAGAATTTATTCTTTTTCTATGCAACTAAAAGATGTTATCAGTGTGTTGGAAGATATTGCCCCGCCTGAGCTGGCGGAAGATTTCGATGTTGGAAGGATCGGCCTGAATCTTGACCTGCAGAATGAAATTAAAAAAGTGGCAGTGGCGCTTGACCCCACAGAATATGTGCTTAACAGAGCCGCCATGATAGGAGCGGATTTGCTTGTTACGCATCATACTATGATATTCCATGCAGTTCATTGTATCAATAAAGAACTTGCCGACAGCCTGAAAATTGCACTGGATAATGGAATTTCAATGTACTCCATGCACACTAACTTCGATAAAGCAAATGGTGGTATCAATGATGCATTGGCAAACAGGCTTGGACTTTCAGACATACAGGAAACTCCAATAGGACGGATCGGAAGCATTACTCCGTGTTCCGTGGAAACTTTTGTGAACCACGTATCCAGGAGTCTTGGAACACATGTGCAGTTCACAGGGAATGTGAATGAGATCAGAAAAGTAATGGTATTCGGAGGAAGTGGTTTCAGGTCAGAGTACATTGATACAGCAAGAAGCTATGGTGCCGATGCTTATGTCTCATCTGAGCTGAAGCATGACATAATCCGTTCTTATAATGATATGCTACTTGTAGACGCAACACATTACGCTACCGAAAATCCGGGAATGCAGGATTTATGTCCGGTGCTTGCCGAGAGACTTGGAATTGATGTGGAATTCATAGATCATGATCCACTGATAAAGGCGATCTGACCCTCGTGATAGCATGACAGAAGAAGAAAATAGAGATGCTGAAGAGATGGGTGAAGAGGAACTGGACGAACTCTTCGAACAGCACATAAAAAGAAGGGAAGATCCGAAACACAGAGGATATGGAGACTATGAAAGAAGAAGGATATACAAAGGCCCTTCTGTAAAAAGAGAGTGAGGAGAAGTCCTTATTCTCTCCTGTCTATCACTTTTTTTCCGCATTTCTCAGGAACTATTGTCAATTCCCCACCCTCAAACTCTGTCCTCAGAGGATCGGTTCCTGCTATACGATCTAAAGTAACCGCCACAGCAGCAACTTCTGAATGTGGCTGGTTTCCGACTGCAACATTCCAGTCGGCCATCTCATAAATCTCGAACGGGACTTTTTCAGCACCCACTACTATCATGAGATTTTCACATTTCTTTATCCCAGGAACTGCGTCAGGAAGGTTAATTCCATACATTGACAGATGGCATACTTTGCCACCATCGTCTTTCCATTTCCTGATCTCAGCCTTCCAGCTCACATCGTTGACAACATAGAAATCACCACCAAAACGGTTAGAAACATCAGCAATGTTGTCTGAAAGTTTTTTGTCATCTGATGCCAGGAGCATACCCTCTGCACCGAAGGCACGTGCTGTAAGACCAACATGAGTTGTTATCCTCTTATCCCGCTGAGGACGGTGGCCAAGCCTTAATATTACTATTTTTTCAGGCATGCTTATCATTATAGTTTCAGAGTTCTGTTACATCAGCAACTTTCTCAAGAAGCATGCCTTCTACAACAATTGGAATGTCTTCCCTTGCATTTTTGATGGCATCTGCCAGCTTGTCTTCCTTTTCAGCATAGATCGTAAGCACAGGCTGACCTGCTTCCACTGCCTCACCGCGTTTCTTGTGTATTCTTACACCTGCTCCTTTGTCATTGGGAGCACCTGCAAGCCTTGCAATCTGCACAATACGCTTGTTATGGAATTCAAGGACATAACCATTTGTAGGAGCTTTCAGTTCTGCGGTATACTGGCCTACTTTTATATCCCTGTAAGTTACAGTCGGGTCTCCGCCCTGTATCTCAATTATCTCTTTCAATTTTGCAAATGCTTTACCATTCTTCAAAGTTTCTATTGCAAGATCATGGCCCTGACCTTTTGCAGCAACTCCGCCCATCTCAAGGAGCATACCTGCAAGCACTGCACTCTTTTCAATAAGGCTGTTCGGACCTTCCATTGTTTCAAGGACTTTCAGTGCTTCAATAACCTCAAGTGCAGGACCGATTGTCCTTCCGACAGGAGAAGCACCGTATGTCAGTGCACAATCGACATCCATACCAAGACGGTCTCCAAGATTGATAAGGTCCCTTGCAAGTTTCCTTCCGGTCTTTACATCAGGTATCTTTGTACCTGCACCGGTAGGAATATCCATTACAACTTTCTGTGCCCCTACTGCACCCTTCTTAGCCATGATGGAAGCCAGGAGCTGGCAATGAGGATCAATTGAAAGCGGATACTCAATCCTGATAAGCTTGTCATCTGCTGGTGCAATATTAGTTGCGCCTCCCCATACGATCACACCGCCGACCTTTTCAGTCATTTCCTTGATCTGCTGGGCTGTGAATTCCACAGGGGCCAGAATCTCCATGAGATCTGCGGTTCCACCTGCACCTGTTATTGCACGGGAACTTGTTTTAGGAATAAGCAAACCATTGGCTGCAACAATAGGAACTATAAGAAGAGATATCTTGTTTCCGGGAACACCGCCAATGGAGTGCTTGTCCATGATAGGCGTGGTGGCAAACTCTATACGTTCACCGGTATCGATCATTGCCTTGGTGAGCCATTCGGTCTCATCCTCGCTCAGGTCTTTAATATAAGTAGCAGTGAGGAAAGCAGCCAGTTCAATATCATTCAGGTTCTCTTCAACAATATCCTTTACAAGCTCGTAGATCTCGTCCCTTTCAAGTCTTTTACCATCCATAACCTTTCTGATTATACGTGCGGATTTTGGCTTATCAGCGGGTTCGACTTCAACAGACTCAGTCCACTCTTTCTGAAGTTGTGCATAAACTTCATGATACAGACCTATCATTCCAGGAGCTATCATATCCTCTGTAAAGTCTACAATGGCTGTAAGAACCCTGTGATCTTTGATCCTTACCCTGTCACCTTCATTTACTCCCATTTCTCTGGCATCAATGGTATTCAGTACTACCTTGTATTTGCCGACCTTTATGTCAATAGGTTGAACTTTTAGCTGCATCATTTCACCTTTAGTATAATATAACAGGGAAATACGCTAAGGGATAAATAGCTTTATGATAAGCTGCAAAAACAGGGTTCAGAATATCCGAAAAATTCCAGATGCCTGAATGATAATTATTTTAGTCTTCAACAGGATGTGCTGCTTCACACTTTACAGACAGACCGCTCTTGCCTGTCAGGAAGTTCTTTGTTTGCAAACCATCCACTTCCAGTGCAATGCCAGATGGATTACTGAGAATGCAAGCATCAGGATTCATATCTGTCCATGCATATGAAGCAGTTCCCTGCTGCTAAATCCCAGAAAACTGGCACCATGGCTGGCAAACATCAGGACAACTCCTGTCACACTCACTATGACCGACTGTACTAATAGGGGATGTCCACTATGTAATTAAGCGTGTTTTTCTTCACTTATCCAATCCTCCTTATAATTTGATTTTTTCCTTTTTCTTGCGGTTGTTGCCTTTTTGTCGGGGTCTTTATTTCTGGATATCTACTGGTGTGCGATATGAAATTGTGATTGTTAGAAAGATCACATGTTTAAGTGGTGTACGATACGTATGGTGGTATTTGTGGTTGGTGATGATGGTTGGTGGTACATTTACATGTGATCTTACAATTTCCGGATTGTCAAATGCAAATATAAACATACTTACAGCAATAAGACGAAATAAAGCTTTAATTTCAAATTAAAGAGGGATAAAGTTTTGAAATTGAGTTAAAGCTATATTAATTGGTTTTTCCATAAATAAATGCACAATAAAGTTTCATTTTAAAGATTATGTCCAAAAAGGAGAATCTACCACTTCATTTAAAACCAATAAATAATGATACAGTCTTATGGACAATTTCATGCAGACTGCAATAGATGAGGCACGTGAGGGAATGGAACATAACCATGGAGGACCTTTCGGTGCGATAATCGTAAAAGACGGGAAAATAATATCAAGCGCCCACAATAAGGTCTTAGTTAGCAATGACCCGACAGCCCATGCTGAAGTGCTGGCAATCCGCCAGGCATCTGAAATACTGGAGAAATTCGACCTTTCTGACTGTGAGATCTATACAAGCTCCCAGCCCTGTCCCATGTGCCTTGCAGCGATCTACTGGGCACGAATAAAAAAGGTGCATTTTGGAACTAACAAGGAAGATGTTGCTGCAATAGGTTTTGACGACAGCCTTTTCTACAAATTTATCAGGGGAGAAGAGGATGAGAATGCACTGGAAATGCTCAATGTTGACAGAAAAGAGTGTCTTAAGCTTCTCAGGGAATGGGATGAAAAAATCGATAAAAGAATGTATTAGACAATGATATTTGTGAGACAGACCATTATCCAATCTACATTATATATAGGATGAATTGATGATAATTAAGACGATTATCAAAATAAGCAATGTAAGCAAAATAAGGCGAATGCAAGCTTGCTAAAATTATACACAGAGGGAAAACGTGGACATAAATCAATTAATCCCGGGAATAATATCATTACTGGTAACCCTCTCACTAATACTTATTTTTAATTTCCTGTTTCATAAAAAGAACCTCTTCTCCAGGGAAAGGATAATCCAGCAAATAATCTACATATCAATACTGGCAATCGGACTTTTACTTACGATATTTACATTGCCAATTAATGTTGAAGATAAGAACCTTGTCCTGACCTTTGTGAGTATTATTATCGGTGCAATAATCACATTCTCTTCCACCACATTTGTAGCAAATGCAATGGCAGGCATCATGCTCCGCCTGATAAATCCTTTCAGGGTAGGGGATTTTATCAAAACTGACGGAACCTTTGGCAGGGTTACTGAAATTTACTTCCTGCACACACAGGTTCAGTCTATAGACCGTGATCTGATTACAATACCTAATCTTACTCTTGTTTCCAAGCCCCTGAAAACCATAAGGTCATCAGGTACTATTATCACTACAAGTGTTTCACTGGGATACAACATACCCAGAAAGGATATAGAGAAGAATCTACTTCAGGCTGCTGAAATCACAGGACTGGAAAATCCTTTTGTGCATGTTGAAAAACTGGGAGACTTCTCAATAAGTTACAAAGTCGGTGGGCTTTTGAAGGATATTGACAGAATTATCACTACAAGATCCGATTTTAAGAAAAACGTAATTGACAAACTTCATAATTCCGGAATAGAGATAGTCTCACCCACTTATATGAACCAGAGAGTTTTCAGCGAAGATTATGTGTGCATGCCACCAAAGGAAGATACCAGAAGGGGTCCAAAAGAAAAAGAACCTGAAGTCCGGACTGAAGAGATCATCTTCGATAAAGCTATAATGGCACAGATGCTTGACAGGATTTATACACTAGCAGATAATTTCTCTGCCCGCCGAAAGGACATGGAAAACAAGATAAAGGAAATTCCTGACGTGGAAAAAAGGGAAAGGTTAAAAGAGCAGATCGGAATGCTTGCTAAAATGGAAGAAAACGCCAATCAGGAAATACAGGCACTTAAAGACCTGCCTGACATAACATCCATGCCCGATGATAAAGATGATGAATATATTGAAAAACTTGTCAGTGCTGAGAAGGACATAACTCTTCTGGATAACAGACATGAAAACCTTGAAAAGAAAATATTTAAAGCTATTGAACAAGAATGATGGAAAGATTTTCCAGAATTACAAACATTGAGGAACAGAATGAGAATTGGAGTACTCGGGCTTAAAGGTTCATATTCAGAACAGGCTGCAATGCAGTGGATTGCCAAAAATATACCGGAAGAAGATAATAGTCTGGAGCATTGCTCTGATATCCAGGATGTTTTTACCCTGCTGGAAAACGAAAAATGCGATATTGGCATAGTACCTCTGGAAAATTCAATCGAAGGATCTGTTGGTGTTACTCTTGACCTGCTCCTGGAAAAAGATGTTAACATCATTGGTGAATCCATTGTAACAATAGAACATTGCCTTCTTTCAAGAGGAAAGAAAGAAGATATAAAAGTGATACTCTCACATCCGCAGGCTCTGGGACAATGTCGCAACTTCCTGAAAAAGACTTTCCCTCTTGCAGAACTGAGAACAACAGGGAGCACATCCCATGCTGCAAAGCTTGCAACGGAATTTGAGGAAATGGCTGCCATAGCGTCCCCGGAAACAGCCGATGTCTATAAACTGGATATTCTCATGCCTGATATCCAGGACAGAAAACACAATCATACGCGTTTTGTTATTATTACCAGATCAGAGATTGCAGAAAACCTGGTCAAATCCCTGAGACAGGCAGATCCATGTAGTTCTTACAAAACATCAATAATAGTTTATCTTGACCGTGACAGACCCGGTGCGCTTTATTCCATACTGGGAGAATTTGCAAAGAACAATATCAATCTCACAAGGATCGAGTCAAGACCATCAAAGAAAGTACTGGGAGATTACGTATTCTACATTGACTTTAAAGGTAACATAAGCGATGCTATTATAAAAGATGCAATATATAACATTGAGTCGAGCGTAGGGATGTTGAAAATGCTTGGTTCGTATCCGGAATTAGATTCCACTTGCGAATCAAACTAGATCACTAAAGATACCTTTGAAAAATAAGCGGTGCAATTATGAGCATGGACGTACGGAATTTTGTTAAAAAACAGGAAGCTGCACTGAAGAGATATCGCAGGCTGTACAAAATTCTGGATTTTCTTGGAACTGCAATTATTCTGTATTTACTCCTGTTCTACCTGGGCGTGGATGAGGTTTTCCCACATCTTCCTAGTTTTGAAGTCCGTGCAGGGACTTCCTATGAAATTCTGGGAACAAGTATTGCATTTGAAACTGTTGCACTGACAATTATTGCAGGTTTTCTGTCATTGGTAATAACCTTCCTCAGACATTTGCGTGATCATAAAGAAAAAGCGATGATACTTATCGAACAACAATATCCGGAACTTAAGGAAAAGCTACGTACGGCCTATGATAATGCAAATGATGAAAACCTTATAGTTTCAGATCTTGTAAATGCCGTATCTTCCGGTATCGATACAGTGAGCTCTTCAACTTTACTCATTAAGGGCAAGCTCATCCTTGGAGTAGTAATAATACTGGTATCAAGTACAACCGTTGTTTATGTTGTTGACAATGATGTTCGTACAACTGTAGTGACTCCGGAAGAGATAGCAGGACTTGTTGAAGATATACCTTTTATAGGTGGAAATGATGACGCTACTGACGGTCTTTCCGAATTCGGAAGTGAAGAGGAGGAAAGTACCGTAGATTCAGACGATTCCAATACAAGCGTGGAAACTGACATAATTGTTTATGATGGCGTAGATGTGGACCTTACTCTTTCCGGAAGTTCAGGAGACGGTTTCATAAACCCGGAAAATGCAACTGATGAAGATGTTGATTTTGATAAATCATCTGCTTATGAAACAAGTGTAATTTCATCCCAGGCATACTATGAAGATTTTCCTGAAGGGTATGAAAGTATAATTAAATCATATTTTGAAGAACTGGCAAATGCCTGATCCTGATAAAAAACATTTATTCAAATCATAGAATTCACAGGACAAAGACAAAGGAGATAATAGATGGCTAGTGAGATGAACTCAAGGGACCTGTCACAAACATACAAAATGGCTGGTGATATGTTCGTAACTCTTTTCAATGAAATTGGAAAGGTAATTGTAGGCCAGGCAGATACAGTTGAACAAATAGCAATTGCCATGCTCTGTAATGGCCATGCACTCATTGAAAGTAACCCGGGTTTGGGTAAAACCCTTACTATTTCCACAATATCAAAAGCAATGGACCTCAATTTCAGCAGAATTCAGTGCACACCTGATCTCATGCCAGCTGATATCACAGGAACTCAGATAATAGAAGAAAGCGGCGGACACAAGGAATTCAAGTTCGAACCCGGACCAATATTTGCCAATATTGTACTTGCCGATGAGATCAACCGTGCATCACCAAAGACACAATCATCCCTGCTTGAAGCAATGCAGGAAAAGCAGATAACAGTCGGAAACGACACTTACATCCTTGAACAGCCTTTTTTCATACTGGCAACCCAGAACCCTATTGAAATGGAAGGAACATTCCCGCTTCCTGAAGCTCAGCTTGACAGGTTCCTGCTTAAGATTCTTGTGGATTATCCCAGCTATGAGGATGAAATTGAGATTGTAAATCGCTATACAAGATCTATCTCCCCAAGCGTCAATAAAGTTGTAAACAAGAATACGCTTCTTGATCTTCAGAGACTCACAAGGGACGTGCCTGTTGCAGATGACATCAGAAACAGGGCAATCAAGATAGTCATGTCTACCCGTATCAGCAGTGAATTTATCGAATACGGTGCATCTCCAAGAGCATCTATTGGTATTATTCTTGCTGCAAAAGCAAGGGCACTTATCAAAGGCAGAAATTATGTCAGTGCCGAGGATATTGATGCTATGGCATATACGGTACTCAGGCACAGGATAGTACTTACATTCGAAGCTGAAAGAAGAGGTGTAAGTACTGACCAGGTTATCAAGAGCATACTTGAGAAGATAAAGTAAGGCAGCTTTACCGTTAACTTACAAGGGCACTTGCAATGAGCGACAAGAGACATAATATAGATGTTGAGTTCTTCAGGCAGCTTGACCGCTTTACCTTCATGGTAAAGAAAAGGGTATCAACAGCATACGCCGGCAGCAGGCGTTCAATCCATAGTGGAAGAGGTCTTGACACCATCGGATACCGTGAATATAATAGCGGAGACGAGATTAAGACCATAGACTGGAAAGCCTATGCAAGGTCCGAAAAATTGTACATCAGGCAATTTGAAGAAGATAAATCTCTTACAACACATATTCTTCTTGACTCCAGTAAAAGTATGGATTATACAGATGGCAATGCTCCCAGCAAATTTGAATATGCAACCATGCTTGCTTCCGGTTTTGCGTACCTTGTAACCAAAGATAATGACAAGTTCGCCATATCCACCTTTGCAGAAGATGTGAATATCACAAAACCCAGAAGGGGAAGAAAATACCTCCTTAATACGATAGAAAGACTTGAAAGTGCTCCTGTCGGTGGAAAGACTGCTATCGATGAGTCAACACTTGTCTACAATAAGGTAATTCACTCGCGTTCACTTGTAATCTTAATATCTGACTTCCTGCAAAATCCGGAAGATATTGAATCAGCCATTTATCGATTTGCTGACCATGACCTGATACTTGTACAGGTACTTGACAGAACAGAAAGCTCTCTTGAGATTCATGGACACAGCAGGTTAATAGACCTGGAATCCGGATCAAAACTTGATACGTATATCAGTGAAGATATGAAAAATGAGTACCAGAAAAAACTTACAGAACATGTGAATCACATAAGCGATGCCTGCAACAAAGTTGGTGCCGAGCTCTACACATTCACAACGGATACACCCATATTTGATGCTTTCTTCCATACTATCAGCCGGAGGAAATGGTAATGCCTTTTGATAGTCCGCTGGCATTAGGAGCACTTGTAAGTGTAATACCGCTTATTCTGCTGTATCTGTTAAGACCTAAACCACTTCAGGTGCAGGTTCCTTCACTTATGTTCCTTCTTGATATTAAAGAAGAGAAGAAAAGATTTTACACTTCTATCTCCAAAATAGTCAAAGATCCACTCTTTCTGATACAGCTTCTTGTATTGATACTGCTTGCACTTGCTGCTGCTTCGCCTTACTTTGAGACAGAGGAAGCACTGAGCGGAGAACATACAGTAATTGTTATCGATGCTTCTGCAAGTATGCAGACAGATAACAGGTTTGACGATGCGATATCAAAAGCAGAGAGCTATGTGAGTAAAAAGAACACAATCATTCTCGCGGAAAGCACACCTGTAATAATTATAGAAGGGGAAGGGGCTGAAGCAACCCATAACACGCTTGATACACTTGAAGCAAAAGCTACGGTTGCAGACCTTTCAGGTGCTATTTCGGCTGCTACAAGATTACTCTCCGAAGAAGGAGGAGATATAGTCGTTATTTCCGATTTCACAAACTGGAATGGGGATGACCCTGTCAATGCCCTGAAACTGGCAGAGTCCTATAGCCTTAATGTTGAATTTGTCATTGTAGGAAATGAAGCCGACAATGTGGGTTTCATTCAGGGCGGCATTGAAACAAATGATGATAGTTACACATATACAGGAGTTGTCAAGAACTATTACAATAGCAGGCAGACAGTTGACATACAAATTGAAAATCTGAACAGTGGAAATACAAAATCCACTTCACTTGCGATTCCTGCTCATTCAACAAAACAGTTCCAGTTAACAAATCTTGCATCAGGTATAACCGAAGTCACCATTACAAATGATGACAGCCTTATGGCAGACAACACTGCTTATATTTCCATACCAGGCATATCTGACAGAAAACTGCTATTTGTGTCAGATGTCGATAGCCTGCCATCTATGATCGCACTTTCTCTGATACCAAGTATAGAGTTAGATCAAAGTGAAGACGTTCCAAACGCTCTCAGTGGCTACAGCATGATCGTTGTTGCAAATAAAGAGAGAACACTTGAAAGTGATGAGATTTCAGCTCTTAGAAGCTACCTGAATAGCGGAGGAAAAGTAGTTTTCATTGCAAGTGAAGCAATATCATCCGATAATGCAGCTACCGAACTCAAAGAAATACTTCCGGTAAAACCTGAATCAGTAATTGACACAGACGACGGAGTAACAATTGAGGTAATTCAGGATACCAGACTTAGTGAGGATATCAAATTTGATGAAGTAGCTATGTATCACTACCTTAATACCACTGAAAGATTAGAAACAACCACTCTTGTTGCAACTGAAGACGATATTCCTATCCTTAGTTACTGGTCTTTTGGTGAAGGGACTTCTGTGTATTTAGGAATCAATGACATCACAGGTGAAAATGCCTGGAATAATTTCCATAACCTCCCTGAATACCCTGTGTTCTGGTCCAAACTGGCAGGATGGCTCGGAGGAACCGGAGATGTGCAGGACTATAATCTGGAAACAGGCACAATTTCAATACTTGCCAGGGAACAGGAAATAGAAACCCCCGGTAGCAATCAGACCACTACAAGAGTGTATTATGATGAGACTGGTGTTTATCGGGTAGCAGGAAAGAAGATTGCAGTGAATCTCTATAATGACAAAGAATCAGATACAACACTTAGCGGTGACGATGTAATAGAACGTGCAGAATCAGACAACCAACCCGGTATTGTCCGTGAAAGCTCATATACAGGAAAACAATACCTCGACACGTACATGGTTATTCTTGTCTTAATATTAGTACTTCTTGAACTGCTTATTATCAAAAAGAGAGGTGAACTCTGATGATAGATTTTCAGCAACCTCTAGTAATGCTATTGATCATCCCGATAATTGCAGCAGGTTTTTATTATTTGAAAAAAGGCGCAAAGAAAAGTCTTGTCATTTCACGTATAATTGTTCTTTCACTTCTTATTGCAGCTCTTGCTTCACCTTATACCGTAGTTACAAGTGAAACTGTTGATGATACTCCTGATCTTATCATCATTTCAGATGAAACAAACAGTATGAAACTGTTTGAGAATGAAACTGCAACCGAACTGTACGAAGCTCTTACAGAAAAGACATCCACTTCAATTGTCAAGCTTACAGGGGAAAGTACTGCCCTTGGAGATGCAATTGTACAGTACTCAACCGGAGACAATCAGATAGTACTGGTTACAGACGGCAACAGTAATACTGGCGAAGATATAGAATCTGCTCTTGATTATGCTCAGGAAATGGGAACAACTGTGTATTACGTACAACCGGAAATCACATCAAATGATTTAAGTGTCAAAATAGAAGGAGATAAAGATGTAGTTATTGATACTGAAAACCAGTTTGAAGTTGTTGTCACCCAGACGACAGAGCAGCAAACTTCATTTAGTTACGAACTCTATAAAGATGACATACTAATAAGAAGCGCTAAGAAAACATTTACGGGCAGGGAAACAAAAATAACAGTCCCACAGGTAGAGTTTTCTAAACTTGGTACGCACACACTAAATATAATTATATACCCTTCTGGTTCTGATGTTGATCCAATTAACAATGAATTCTATAAAGCTATCTATGTAATACCAAAACCCGAGATCAGAACAGTAGGACTGGATGCAGATTCACCTCTTGGGTATGTATTATACAACCTGTACGATGTTTCAAGTTCCGGTGAACTTAAAAACATAGATGATAAAAAAGCTATTGTTATTGATAATACAGATGAAAGTGATTTTAGTGATGAAGATGTTGAGCAACTAAAAGATTATCTGAATGATGGAAGAGGAATTGTAGTTGTTGGAGGAGATGGCTCCTACAACTTCGGCGATTACCTGGATTCATCCTTTGAAGAGATTTTGCCTGTAAGATCTGAACCAACTGACTGGACAGGTGGAAGAAATGTTGTCCTCCTTATTGACACCTCAAGTAGTATGCTTGATTATCGTATCGAAGACGATCTTATCTCAAATGCAATTTCGTTTATAACTGACGACGATGTAAGAGATTCCTATGCAGGTGTTATAACTTTCAGCGGTTCAGGTTTTGATATTACTGATGGACTATTATATTTAGGAACACAGGCCAATATTGATTTTATCGTAAATAAACTGACCAATGACCTTTCTTTTAGTTCAACTGAAAGCGACCTAAATGAAGGACTTGCAGTTGCTGATGAGTGGCTTGATGAACAGGAAGGAGAACTTGAGATAGTAATAATCTCGGATGGTGCAATTGGCTATGCCTATGATGAAACATTGGATATTGCAAATTCACTTCATAAGAAAGGCATCAGTTTTTATTTCCTGCAAATCGATACCAACGACCCTAGCCAGCCATTTCAGTATGATGATGATGGAAATTATTATGCAGAAACATTGATGCAGGAAGTTGAAGGGACGCACCTCTTGCTAGAAGAAGGAGAAATAGCCGACATCAGTCTGGGTGAAAGTACATCAGATCCATCATCTAACGGGACCCAAGCTGATGACCTGTCTCTTGTTGAAATTAATACCAGACACTTCATCACAAAGAATATCGATGTTGATGGAAGTATCACGGGATATAATGACGTTACACCGAAAGCCGGAGCTGACAGGCTTGTGATTACAAGCACCGGTAAGCCGGTATTAACCACCTGGAGATACGGACTTGGCAGAGTGGCAGCAATTACGACAGATAATGGTTATGGCAATGATAAAATGTGGGCTACCCAGCTATATTCCGGGAATAATTCCAAATTGATAGCTGCAACTGTAAATTGGGCAATTAGCAATCCCAGAGAAGAAACAGGAGCAGTTGTGGTGGCAGAAGATTCATGGTACGGATCATCTGTGGATATTGAACTTACAATGTATGAAGAAGGAGTTCCGACCCTCAAATTCAATGATGAAGAAGTTGAACTCTCACTTGTTGGTAATGATATCTATGAAGCCACTATTTACCCTGCTTATATCGGAATACATGACCTTTCCGGGTATCCTCTTGCTATAAATTATGCCATTGAATATCGTGATGTAGGACTTAATGAAAAATTGCCTTCACTGATAAAATCATATGGTGGTGAGGTCTTCACGGTAAATAAGGCCAGATCTGGATTATTTGAAGAAGCGCAAAGTAATGCAGTGAAAGAAGTTAATGAAAGTGTCAGCCAGAAGATCTACTTCCTGCTTATTGCCCTCATAATCTTCCTTGCTGAAGTCATTATAAGAAGAATTAAAGAGATCAGAGAGATGAAGCAACTGGAAAAAGAGATCACACATGAAGCCTGAATTCCTGTAAACTTCTCCTGTTTGCTTTTATCCAGACAGCTATTTTTCACCATAATACCTGTAACTTTATTAATAAGTAGTTAGCATAGTAAAGTGTGTAACAATTGCCATTGAGCAAACACGGATGAAAATGAACAAAATTATATGGCGTTCTTATTGATAAGGAGATCAGATGATCGATAGTCAGGCTCTAAAGATTCTTTTTGTAGAAGACGTACCTGAAGACCTGGAACTGGCAAAAAGAAAAATTAAAAGCAGCGGAATTGTTTTTGAATCGTTTCTGGCAGAAAATGAAGACTTTTTTTTAAAAGGCCTCTACCAGTTCAAACCCGACATAATCATATCAGATTATCTGCTGCCTGAATTCGATGGCATGCGAGCACTGGAATTGGCACTTACCTACGATAGTAACATCCCTTTTATCATCCTTACAGGTTCCATGAATGAAGAAATAGCCGTAGAAGCCATGAAAGCGGGTGCCACAGATTATATACTGAAAGAACGTATCAGCCGGTTACCATTTGCTATCAGGGAAGCTCTCAACATAAAAAATGCACTCTCTGAAAGGAAGAAAGCCATGGATGACCTGCAGTCCATGTCAGAGATAGTTCAGCAATCTCCGTTTTCGGTGATCTCTACCAATCTGGAAGGAATAATAACAAGCTGGAACAAAGGAGCTGAAAGAATATTCGGGTACACATCAGATGAAGTATTGGGAAAGCACATTTCCCTGGTTTATCATGAAGACGACCTGGATGTACTGAACAATGATATCATAGAACCTCTACTCGCAAAGGGATACAACCAGATACAAACACGATTATTGCGGAAAGGAAGAAAGGCATTCATTGGGTCCCTCTCATTGTGGCTGGTAAAAGACGGAGCAGGAAATCCTGTGGGGATGGTGGGATACACATTTGATATCACTAAAGAAATGGAAGCGGAAAATGAGCTCAGGATAAAAGACCAGGCCATAGAATCTGCTATTGATGGAGTTGTGCTTGCCGATCTTGATGGGAATCTTACATATGCAAACCGTGCAGCATATGAAATGTGGGGGTATACCGGCAAGGAAGAGGTCATTGGCAGGAATATAAAAGATTTTGTGGTTTCTGAAAACGAAGGTAAGTGGATACTGAAAGAGCTGAAAGAACATGCATTTAAATCCGAATTCATTGCACTGGGAAAGGATGGTTCTGAATTCCCCGTATGGTTATCTGCTTCAAGGATCAGAAACGGCGACGGAAATATTATCTCTTACATGGGTTCACTTGTTAACATCACTGAGAAAAAAAAGGCAGAAGAAGCACTTGAAACCAGTGAAAAAATGTACCGTATGCTTGCGGAAAATACACTTGACTGCATATGGTCCATGGACCTTGATCTTACATTCACCTATTCCAACTACACTATTTACAACATACTTGGTTATTTTCCGGAAGAATGGATAGGGTCCAATTTACGGGAACATTGTGATGAAGAGAATTTCATGAAAATGATGGAGTATATCCGCATCGGAATGGAAAATACCTCAAGTTCCGAAGGCATCCTTTTTCAGGTGGAAATGCTCAACAAGGAAGGGGAATCCATACCTGTAGAAATAATGGGGAAAATCATTTTTGATGAAAACGGAGCACCTGTTTCTATCCAGGGAACATCAAGGGATATCAGCAAGAGAGTGGAAGCTGAAAACGCCCTGAAAGAAAGCGAAGAGAGGCTTGAACTTGCTCTGATGGTATCCGAACATGGATTCTGGGTATGGGACCTTGACCAGGATGAATTCTATTTTAATCCGAAGGCATATATCATGCTTGGATACAAGGACAATGATTTTCCTATGTCGATTGAAGTATGGAGTAACATGATGCATCCTGATGACAGAAAGCAGGTGATTCCTGAAATCATGGATTGTGTAAATGAAAGAAAACCCTTTCGTTTTGAGATACGTATGGCCTCGAAATCTGGCGACTGGACCTGGGTACTGGCAAAGGGCAATACTTTCGACCTGAAAAGCGGAAAACACTGGGCCATCGGAACCCTCATTGACATCACAGAGAGAAAAAAGACAGAGGAACAGATGTTGCTGGCAAGGATAGCTGCTGAGGAGGCTAACCGCTGTAAAAATGAACTACTGGCAAATATGAATCATGAACTAAGAACACCACTTAACTCCATTATCGGGTTTTCAGATGTGCTTCTGGACAGGAGTATCGGACAGATCAATACGGAACAGGAAAGATATCTTCGCCTTATGAACAATGAAGGTCACAGACTTTTGAGTCTTATTAATCATGTACTTGACATTTCTAAAATAGAATCCGACGGTGTAACACTTCATTTTTCAAAATTTAATCCTGCAGAGCTTGCCGAGGAAGTTATGGAAACAACACAAATGATTGCCAGGAAAAAAAATATCAGGACAAGCACCAGCATCGATCGGGATATTGGAATCATAACGGCCGATGCGGACAAATTCAGGGAAATACTCTACAACCTCATTGAAAATGCCCTCAAATTCACGCCTGAAAATGGAAATGTTATTGTTGTTATGAACAGGAGATCTGAAATGATAGAAGTTTCAGTTCAGGATACAGGAATCGGTATCGTTGAAGAGGACAGGGAAAGGATATTTGATGCTTTTGTACAGGTGGACGGTTCCAATACCAGAAGATACGGAGGAGCCGGGCTGGGACTTGTACTTGTCAGGGAATACCTCAAAATGCATAATGGATGCATACGTGTGGAAAGTGAACCCGGCAATGGTAGTAAGTTCATCTTCAAGATTCCTGTCTATCCAATCAAAAAAGAGAGAAGTAATAATATAACTCCTGTCAGAAGAGGTATTTGCAGGCCAAAGTCCCTGAACCACCCCCAACCACCCAAACCGTAAGCTTCAAGGACATATCTTTTCAACATATTATCCGGAGTGAATCTAATGAAAGTCAGTATAATAGGTGGAGCTACAGGCAGTGGTAAAACCACGCTCATTTTGAAGCTTGCAAAATATCTAAATTCAAGAGGAGAGAAGATCGGAGTCATAGTTCAGGAGACAGGTGAAGTGGATTATGACGAGAAAACGCTTACTGAACTTGGGATTAAGACAAGGGAAGTTAACAGCGTGTGTATTCCGTGTTCTCTTGATACCGACATAAGAAGCAATCTTCTGACAATACAGGAAGAGTTCAACCCGGACACTGTTTTCATTGAAGCTGAGGAAACAGTGTTGCCTCACAAACTGAAGGGTGACCTTGAAAGAATGAAACTTGCTGATGTGGAACTTCTACCCTCTGTTGTACTTGTTGATTCACCTGAATTTGAAACAGAGGATGATCAGCTCACTGAATATGTCAGGAAACAAACAGCAGGTGCAGAGATAGTCTGCATGGGTAAAATCTGGAAAGATAATCGGGAGCACATGAATGCTGTCAGAAAGCTTATCGAAAAACTCAACCCTGAAGCAAAGTTAGTGGTTTATCCTGAAATCGATGATGAAGATTTACCGGCTGAATTGCTGGGATGAGTCTTATTTTTGTTTTTTTGCTTTCTTTTGTATATCTGCCCCAATAAGTGATTTTCAGCTTATCTGTCCACCAAATTACTCATATTAAAGAGTAATTCTCATTTAATTTGTACTCTGGCATTTACTTCAGAATTTAATCTGCTGTTGATAAAATATAAATTTAAGAGCAGATAAATAGAAATGTTCAATCGTGTAACACAAAACAGATAATAACCAGTAGTAATATTATCACCATAAATTATGCAAAATTATATATAATATAGCACCTATCACGAAATAGTGCGAAAATAAAGTGCATTACAAAATCCAGAGGAAACAGAATGAATGAAAAGAACTACGGACCAAATACCCTGGCTTTACACGCAGGCCAGGGACCTGACCCTGTAACCGGGTCGCGTGCGGTGCCGATCTACCAGACAGCATCGTACACTTTCAGGGACTCAGAACATGCAGCCAACCTTTTTGGACTGAAGGAATCCGGTAACATCTATACCAGGCTCATGAACCCTACCACTGATGTGCTTGAAAAGAGAGTTGCTGCCATAGAAGGTGGCACTGGTGCACTTGCAGTTTCCTCTGGAATGTCCGCTATCACTCTTGCAACACTTGGCGTGACCGGTCCGGGAGATGAGATTGTTGCAGCCGATAATCTCTACGGAGGAACTTATCAGTTATTCAATAACACATTCAGGGGTCTTGCAAGAAAAGTGGCCTTTGTTGACTCTACAAAACCTGAAGAATTCAGAAAAGCCATTACAGGAAAAACAAAGGCTATCTACACAGAAATAATCGGAAACCCAAAACTTGATGTGCCAAATCTTGAGGAAATATCAAAGATAGCACATGAAGCTGGAATTCCACTTATAGTTGACAACACCGTGGGAATTGGAATAGTCAAACCAATTGACCTTGGAGCTGATATTGTTGTTCTCTCTGCAACCAAGTTCCTTGGCGGACACGGAACAACAATAGGCGGAATAATTGTTGATTCCGGTAAATTCAACTGGGATAACGGGAAGTTCTCCGGACTTACAGAACCTGACCCTGGTTATCACGGACTCAAATACTGGGAATCATTCGGGGATGTTCCCGAACTTGGCAACATTGCATTTATAACCAAGATGAGAGTTCACCTGCTGCGTGATCTTGGACCGGCACTAAGCCCTTTCAATTCATTCCTGTTGCTACAGGGACTTGAGACACTTCCACTCAGAGTGGAAAGACACAGTAGCAATGCACTCAAGGTAGCAGAGTTCCTGAACAAACACCCTGCTGTTGAGTGGGTGAACTACCCGGGACTTGAAGGTCACCCAAGCCATGAACTTGCAACAAGATACCTGAAAGGAAAATACGGTGCAATTCTTGGATTTGGGATAAAAGGTGGTCTTGAAGCAGGAAAGAAGTTCATTGACAGCGTGGAACTGCTCTCGCATCTTGCCAACATAGGTGATGCAAAGACACTTGTTATACACCCTGCATCTACAACTCACCAGCAATTGACCGACGATGAGAAGCTGGCAACCGGAGTAACGGATGATTTCATCCGCATGTCCGTTGGACTTGAAGATGTGGAAGACCTGATAGCTGATATTGACCAGGCACTCAAAATATCCCAGGAAATATGAAGAAAGAATCAGTAGGTATAGTGGAGACAAAGGTCTTCAATCTGCCAGACGAACTGCTTCTGGATAGTGGTACAAAACTGAAAGAGGTAAAAGTAGCTTATGAGACCTATGGGAAATTAAATTCTGAAAAAAGCAATGCAATTCTCATCTGCCACGCACTCACAGGTGATTCACATGCAGCAGGTCTTCACAGCGGAGAGAGTAAAGCCGGCTGGTGGGATAGTTTAATCGGTCCTGGAAAGACCATTGATACTAACAGGTATTTTGTGGTCTGTTCCAATGTACTGGGAGGATGCAAAGGTTCAACCGGGCCTTCCTGCATTAATCCTGAAACCGGGAAGGAATACGGGACTTCTTTGCCTTTCATAACCATAAAAGATATGGTGAAAGCTCAGAAAGAACTTGTTGACTATCTTGGAATTAAAAAACTCTTTGCCGTCATCGGAGGTTCCATGGGAGGAACACAGGTCCTCCAGTGGTCTGTGACATATCCGGACAGCTTAAGCAAGGCTATTGTCATTGCAAGTACAGCCAGATCATCACCTCAGCAGATCGCATTCAGCGAGGTTGGCAGAATGGCGATACTCTCTGACCCGGACTGGAACAATGGAAATTATTATTCCGGTTCTCCACCAATTCACGGGCTTGCACTGGCCAGGATGATTGGACACATAACCTATCTGAGCGATGCAGCAATGCACCATAAGTTTGGAAGACGACTTCAGGATAAGCAGAATCTGGATTACAACCTTGATTTTGATTTTCAGGTAGAAAGTTATCTGCATTACCAGGGGCAGTCCTTCACAAAGAGATTTGATGCAAACTCCTATCTATACATTACAAAGGCACTGGACTACTTTGACCTCGCGGTAAATGGCTCTCTGATAGAAGGAATGAAAAATGCAAGTGCGAAGTTTCTGATCGTTGCTGTGAGTTCTGACTGGCTTTATCCACCTTACCAGTCAAGAGAAGTAGTCTCCGCATTAAGCGCTAATGAGATTGATGTAACTTATAGAGAAATCGAATCCAGTTACGGACATGATGCTTTCCTGCTGGAATCGGGACAACTGGGATATATTATCGGCAACTTCCTTTCCCATACACTTGTTTCCGATGTTATGAAAAAAGAGATAAAGACAATCAAAAATGGACTAAGCATTGAGGAAACAGCACAGGTAATGTTTGAGAATGGAATCACACACCTGCCAGTAGTGGATGATGAAAACGAGCTTATCGGGATAATAACCTCATGGGACATATCAAAGGCGGTTGCATTGAAATGTAGCTCCCTTGAAAAGATCATGGTAAGGGATGTCATCACGGCAAAAGGAGATGAGGATATTGAAAGTGCTGCAAAGAAGATGGAACAGAATTTTATCTCCGCTCTTCCTGTTGTTGATGAAAATAACCGTATAACCGGCATCATTGGAAGTGATGAGATAAACAGGATGATAGGTGGGTGCCAGTAAAACACCATTTCAACTATTTTTCTGGTACTTCTGTTTTTTAGCAGTTTTTTTCAGTACTTGAAACTCTTTATATATAACTGCGGGATTAATACAGTACTGTTGATTATTGGAGGTATTAAATGGTTGACTTTGCCTGTAAAGAGTTTGAGATCGAAGCTGTAATTAAATGCGGACTGAACCTGACAAAAGCCGAACTACAGATATTGAAATATTTCCTGCAATACGGACAGGACTGGCTTACTACTGAAAAGATAGCTGAAGAGCTCGAACTTAATCTTTCAACTGTCCAGAGAAGTGTAAAAAAGCTTTATGAAAGAAAGATACTCATCCGTTCCCAGAATAACATGGACGGCGGAGGATACTTCTTTGTATATAAGATCAAAAGCAAGAAGGACATTCATGAGCTTATCATGGAGATAGTCAATAGCTGGGTCAAGAGAGTGGACAGCGAATTGCAGTCATGGGCAGATGAAAATCAGTAATACTCCATAAAACACTGCTACTTAAAACTTAAGAAAAACATTATCAGAATTAGTAAAACAGAAAAGAGAGGATGAAATCGTGCTGAAAATTACTCCATATCTTGGAATCCTTGTCGTTATCGTATCCATTGCAGGACTGTGGTTCCCACTTCTGGGATATTTCCTGCTGCTTGTGTTTGCAACACTGCTTATAACAAGTGCATTCCGTGGAAGATGGTTCTGCGGAAACCTTTGCCCCAGAGGAAGTTTTAATGATTTCTGGGTCGGGAAAATAACCAAGGGAAAGAAAATACCTAAAATACTTAGGAGCTACTGGGTCAGAGTCCCCATATTCATGCTTATGATGGGATTTATGGGCTACAGACTTCTCAACACCCACGGACTTATCAACCAGATAGGAATGGTCTTTGTCATCATGTGTCTGGTAACTACTACAATTGCACTGCTTGCAGGAACCACATTCAGCCCACGTACATGGTGTACAATCTGCCCAATGGGAACTGCACAAAACCTCATCGGTGGAAGCAAGTACCAGCTCCAGACAGATGAATCAAAGTGCATCAACTGTAACAAGTGTGAGAAGGTCTGCCCAATGCAGCTCGATGTCCACACAAACAGTGAAAAGCCGGACTGTATCAAGTGCGGAAGATGCATTACAGCATGTCCAACGAAAGCGCTGTCATTTAAAGCCTGAATATCTTTCCGAATTCAGACACTACCTCCTATTTTTCTTTTTTAGTAACTATTCAGCCTACTCATATCAGCCGATTGATGGTGATTCGATTTAATCCCAGGTATTTAGTCCTAAATTAAGTTACAACAAAAAAAGCAAGTATTAGGCACAGTCAAAATAAACTCATCACTCAAAATTCACGTATCAACTTTTTATCATAATGGTTATCGATAGTGATTCTACCAGGCTGAATAGTTACCTTTTTTATAACAAAAACAATCTCTAATCTAAAAACAAAATAACCATCCGCCGAAGGCGGCACATTCCGATGCTTCTGCACAAAGATTATTCCAGAGATTATTGTATTTTTGCTGAGAATTCTGCAGAAGGCTTTTAATGAAAGTTTACCGAGGTAACATATAAATTATTATAAATAGTCTTATTGTAAAACGCCGGCTCCGCCGGACCCTTCGGGATCATTCGAGTAATTCAATTTGTCATTTCTGTTCTTCGCTGTCTTTACAAATACAGAACTCACAGAACGAAATACCGGTTTCTGTTTGTTTATCCTTTACCGGGCAATAATAAAATGTGCCATCCTCAGTTATTTTCAGACCTCCGGGAAACACCATTCCTACCGGATGCAGTGGTTTTTTGACTATAAAAGTAAGGTAGATGTGAACAATAGTAATGAAGCGATTCATAGCATCTTTTTTTCTGTCATCAGTATCGTTTTTCTCATTTATGCTGGAAAGAGCTGATTCATAGTCTTCAGGATTTATTTCCTGTATTACTATTTCATGCGACCTGCATTTTTGGATTTCCAGGAAACTCTCATAGAGAAAAACAAAGTAATCGGAAGAATAGATTGTTTTGTAAGGCTCCGGAACATGCTCCACGGCTTCCATGGCATAAGCTCTTGCAAGACTGATGTCTGCATTGCTGATGCTTCGGCTGTCTTTTTGGAGCTTAGAAAGGAGTTCTGAAGTGTTCATTACTGCAGATAGGTTGCGGGTGAAAGTACATAAGTGTTTATTCGGAAAAGATATTGGAACAAGAAGATAACGGAATAATTCTTATATCAAATATGAGGAAAATGGTTTTGCTTTTGGAGCTAAGTTCCACTCAAATGATACAATAGAGATAAATATGACATAGTTATTTAAATACTGATTCATAAAAAGTTTTTAAGTTTCATCTACCCATTTGAAACTTGTTACCAATTAATGAGTTCATCACCATGCTAGACAAGAAAAAGAAGACTACCCTAACCATTTCAATATTAGTTATAATGTCCATGTTGCCCGGAGTCCTGACAGATGCCTGGAATCTAGTATCTCCTGCAAAATCCCTTGACGAGTTTGAACCCTTTAAAACATCCTACTTGCAGGGGGGTGACACAAAAAGTAGTGACATATCCCCGGATGGAAAATTTATTGCAAGTAGTACAGGACGCACTGTCAACTTTTGGGATGTGCAATCAAACGATGAATTCTTTGGCTATCATGTAATGAACGACGGAAGCAGTTCTACAGTAAAAGACCGTGAGCCATATCGGAACATTGCAGATATCGAGTTTTCTGCAATTGGGAACTACTATCTGGTATGCTCCAATAGCAACAACTTTTATGATGGTGGAATTGAAGCATCACATCTTACACTCTACAACATGACACACAGCAAAGGTGTTGCCAGTAAGGTTTTCAGAACTCATCAGATCAATGGTATTTTCATAGAAGATACTGCCATTTCCCCTGACGAAACTACCTATGTTGCTTGTACAGAAATAACTGCAAACCCGGAGAGCTGTAACATAACTTTCTGGGATATTGAAAGTGGTGATGTAGTAAACTCAATCATGAGTAACAATTATATGGCAACTTCGATCACATTCACGCCTGATGGGAAATCTCTGGTTGCGAGTTTTGACAACGATATCAATCCTGACAGGATAGTCTTCTTTGATCTGGAAAGTGGAGATGTTTTCAAGACGATAGAGGAAAGGCCGGTTGCTGACCTCCAGTTCTCCGAGGATGGGGAAGTTCTTGTGGCAGGCAGCGTTTATCGTAGTGAGATTATAATCTGGAACGGTACTACTTACGAGGAAATGCACCGATTAAAAGGGATGGATCTTTCACCTGACAGCACCGCATTGTCTTCTGATGGAAAATACGTCATGGGTATGGATTTCCGCAGGCTGATCGTTTGGGATACGGATTCCACAAGAAAGATTGTAAGTAGCAGAAGTCAGAAACTCGATTTTGTCGACGCTTTTAGATCAGGTACTTTCTCTGACGATGGAAAATATATTGTGATAGCTCTGGATGCTCCCTGGGAGTCGAAGTATATAACAGATCCTCCAACCGGTACGGGTATGGTTTTTATCTACGATTTCGAGGGAATTCTGGATTCTTATTATGATTAAATACTACAATTTGAAAACATTTACTGACAAAAGCATCTTTTTTCATGTAGAATTATATGTTCTACACAATTATATTGACATTATTAATAATATAATTTAGATATAGCTATATCTTTTTATAGTATGTATTAATAATTAATTTGAAAAGTAATATTAATGCTCTTAACTCAGCATTTATAGCGCAACTACATGAATTAAATAGACTATAAAATAATGTGGGCATTGTTAATTAAATATAGATATCTCGTTATTCCTGTATTTCATTAAAAGAATGATCGAATACTTTAGCATTTCAATGCTCTTGGTATAGCACTTTGACTTCCTTCTTAACCTTGCTAGAAAATGCCTGAATATACTGTTGTAACCTTCAACAGTATAAGTTTCTGCTTTTGATTGAGTATGAATCTCCTTCGGAAGGAACTCTGCATATGCTCTCCAGTGATCAGTCATCACTTCTCCAATCTCTTTTTCCTTTAACTTATCCCAGAGTTTTTCGCCTGTTTCTGTTCCCCTACTACCAAAAGAGCAGTCGATGAATTTTTTCCTATCTCTATCAACAGCAATCCAGATCCAGCAGTAGTTTTTTTATTCCCGATGTATGTGTGCATCTCATCTAATTCTACGACAGAGATCTCTTTTTGACTTTTTAGTTCCTCTAATTCACTGCCAAATTGCTTGATCCAGTTTTGCACGGTAACATGGCTAACATTTAGAAAACGTCCAATTGAACGAAATCCTAGTCCTTCAAGGTATAATTGTAAAGCTTGTTTTTTCACAGACTCAGGGTGTGCTGTTGATTTCTTTTCGACAGTATAATTATATCCACACCCGGAGCACCTGTAACGCTGACGTCCACCAACTATGCCATTCTTTGTGGAATCGGAACTTTTACATCTTGGGCAATTCATAAACAAATATATTCATCCATACTATATAGCTATGCTTTATGACCAATGCCAATTTTTCAATTTGTATCTGCCAGATTGTGGAAAAGCTATACAATTGAGTGAAGCTGAGTTTTGACAATTTTCCAAGTAGGGAGATTGATGGAGGGAATTATCCTTGTATATGCGGGTATATGCACCTATATAATAATATATAGGAGTATTGAACGTATTTATTTTTTGTTGATTTATTTTAAAACATGAGAGAAGTTACATATATTGCTAAATCTTTTGCGGTTATGAAATAAAATATTTATAACATCCGTATTTTATCAAATGTGTATTATAAAAATAAAGAGTCATTAATAAAAATTCAATATTGAGGTATAATATGAAAGAATCCTTTACAAGAATAGCAATGTTCCTACTTACTTTGTTTTTGTTCTGTTCAACTGCATCTGCTCAAACCCATACGTATCATGAATCCTTTTCTGTTCACGAAATAGAATACGAAGGTTTTTCAGGTTCACAGTATGCTTATGGGAGTGAAACACATTTTATTGATGGTGACATAACCGGTTATGTAAACTGGAAAACTGAAAAATTGTATGGAACTCCAGATAATGCATACGCAAGATTTGGTTTGCAAAATGTTGACACAGGTACTAAATACGTTTTGTCAAGTAAACAAAATGTATGGGGAACATGGAACACTTCTTTTTCAAGAAATGGTTTGCCTGCTGGAAACTATCGCCAGTATCTCTATGTTTATGCTTATGAATATGGGGATGATTGCAAAGGCATAAAAGCAACTTTGTTAAATGATACGATGATTGTTGATACTGTTCCTGAAGGAGAGATTTTCATTCAGGATATGACAACAGTTGAAATACAAAAAATAGAGCTTTCTACTCCTATAGAAATCACACTATCAAGCAGCCATGATTCTCCAGTAAATGTCAGCACTTATCTGAAAATAGATAATAGTCTCGTTGATACCCAGAAATGTCAGATCCCTACTAACGCACTTTATACTGAAGAAATTGTCATTCCTCCATTCATGATAGAAGGAGATTATTCAATTGAAATTGAAGTAAAAGATGAAAACAATAATTTATCGCTAATGAGAAATTTTACTTTAACTGCATATGATCCAATTGTATCTGGTTCTACAGGCCCTGCAAATACTGCTGGCCTCCACATAGCTAATGGAAATGGTTTTAATTTCGTAACTTCTTATCAAAGAGGAAGATGGCATGTAGGTAGTGGTCAAGATTCATGGAGGATATTGGCAGGAGAGACTATCGAGGATGGACCAGATTCACTAACATATTATAAAACTGAATATTTTGAAAATATTCCTGTTGATTGTAATGATGGCGTTGTTAGGTTCAAATTCTACTCGTATCCAAGTTATGCATTCTTTAGCAGTGATAATGACTACTATTCATATGACTTCAATGAAAATGTGGAAACTATCAGTGGTTATATAAATTGGTCCAAACAACATTTTATAGATGATGGTGACAACTATGGTCTCAAAGGAGAATTGTATGTAAGTTCCTACACCATAGGAAATGGTACAAATAATGAGGACACCTATATAGCTTCTCTTGGAAACATGAACTTCGTTAAACCCTACCAAAAAGGATGGTGGCGTGTCAACAATGGAGGTTCATACAATACGCTAGCATACGAAAATGTGTCTCTGTGGGGAGATATTTTTAGATATGAAGGTACTGATTATTTTGATGACGTTCCAGTAGCAAATAACAATGGTACAGTAACTTTTCAGTTCAAATCCTATCCTGACTTTGCAAATCTAAGATATGATTATAAAAACGTAAGCTATGATTTCGGTGCTGACGTGTCTGCAATAAGTGGATATGTAAAATGGTATGGTATGGGGTGGGATGATGATGATGGTGACAACTATGCCATCAAAGGAAATCTATATGTAAGCTCTTACACCACACATAAAGGTGAAAATATTTCTATTCAGAATATGAAAATAGTCACAGAGCAAGAAATAAATCGTTCAACTCCCATAGAAATCACATTATTAAGCACGTATAATAATCCTGCAAATGCCAGCACTTATTTGAAAATTGATGATACCACAATTGGTACTGCACGGACATGTCAGGTTTCAGCTAATGGGAATTATACTGAATCTATTGTTATTCCTCCATTCACAACCGAAGGAGAACATCTAATTGAAATTCAAGTAATCGATGAAAAAAAGAATTTGTCGATGAACAGAAGCTTCATTTTAGAGATATGGGACCCTGATAAACTGAAGACTGTGGAACAATGCGGAGATGCTTTACAAGATGAGGCAATTGGGGAAATTGGCGAGATGGCAGGAAAAGTTGCAGAAATAGGGTACACATCTTTAGCACAAATTCCTAGTTCAGCATGGGCAGTACACACTAAATTTAAGCCCGGAATGAAGGATTTAGTCTCAGACTCCATTGGTGAAGGAGTAACAGAGATTCAAAAAGATGCAGCAACAACTCTTGTCATCGAGAAACCTATGTTTCTTCTTGGTAAAATATCTGATTGGATAGCAGAGTTAAAGGTTAAACCAACAATAATAAATCTTGCAAAAACATCCCTAATGTCCGGGGTATGGGATGAAAGACAAAAAATAAATGACAGAAGCAGCGATTTTACTGATTTCATCCGTTTGGTTGAAGTCTCAAATTTAAGAAATAAGCAAATTAATGAGATTACTATAATTGGAACAAAAGCATTGCAAAAAGTTAGTAGCTCACGCAATAATATTATTTCTGGTGCTAATCTTGATTCTAGTCTTGACTATATTATAACTGGATTAACGCTTCAGGTGTCTGGTCCTGCTGCGCTATTCATTGACTTTTCTATCGATGATTATTATGGAACTATAGATTTTATTGATACCTTTAAGAGTATATTTGATGTAGTGCTTTTTGCTTTAGTGCTTTTAGTATGTATAGTTATACTTCTTGCGGCAGCACTTCCAAGCGGTGGTATTTCACTTACGTTCCTTGGTTCTCTATTAGCAAATCTTGATAAATTTAGTTTTATATCAGACATAGGCGTTTCTGCTATGTTCATTATGGCTACGTTCATGTCAACTATGATTTTCCAATGTGTAGCAGTTCCAGAGGTGGTTGACTTACATGATGGTGTACTGGATATAATCGAAGTTTACATTGACGAGGATTTAATTTCAGAGGCCCATGTTAGTCAAATGTTAGTAATGTCTTCAGACAGTTATTCAGCAAATATTGAAACATCTCTTGATACTCTGTCTTCCGAATCCGTTATTCATATAGTCTACTCCCCCGATGGGCAAATCTCAGGATTTGGTATGGATGATGGGGCTGCTGTCAGAACTAGCTCTACAGTCACTGTTCCTCTTTCTGCTTATGGAGAATACACAATAGCAAGCGCTACATTCAGTGACCTGGAAGAAAATACTGTTCAGACTACAAACGTTTCGAATAATCCTATCCCAATAGACTGTGTCGTTTACATGGACAAGAGAGTATATTCTGAAAATGAATCTATTACTTTGAATGCTGAGTTTACCAATGGAGGCTCTACTGACTTGGACGATGTACCATATTACCTTGGTCTTACTAATATGGTTTTCAATGAAACAGGAACAATTGATATTCCTTCCAATTCCAGTACATTAAAGATTTTTACATTCTCTGCTCCTGAAAATGGTAGCTATTCTGCCACAGCAATAATGTTTTCGGGTTTAATTCCTGCATGCCAAGCCGAAACAAGTTTTGTAGTGGGCAATGGAACATCCGTTTCACTTACTGCGGATATACCGGATTTGTTTGAACCAGGTGTTTTACCGGTAACAAACCTTACACTCCAATGCGCAGGTCATGAATTTGCAGGCACTATCGTAGTAAGAACTTCATCTGTAAGCGATGAACTTCCACTTTACATGAATACTGTAGATTATTCCATGAATGCGAATTCTACAGCCAACATTCAGGTAAATATTCTTGATTCAAGTAACCCTGGTACTTATATTACACAGATATCTTATGGGGACAGTTCGACAATCAGGAAATTTGTAGTGCAGGCAGACAATACAATACTTTTAATCCCTGACACTAACAAGATGCTCTATGATTTAAATGAAACAATAACTGTAAACGTAACAAGCAAGAACCAGTCATTGAACCCGACCAGTTTTAACTTTGAACTGGAACATGTATATCCGAACGGTACCATTGAAACCATACTTAAGAATGAGACTTCAACAGGAAAGTATGTTGGGACCTTAATTGCCGATGTCAATGGTACCCATTACCTGAAAACAAAAGGTGAGTCTGATACCATGCGTATTTATGCAGAAGACACTTTCTTCATCGTGAACAAACGTTCCAACCCATGCGTATCAAATACCTATTACTCAAACGAAACAGACATCATTGTATTTGAAATATCAAATGATGATGGAGAACCTATTGAAGAGGCCAGTGTTATGTTCAACAACACCAGCTTTTTCACAGATAATATGGGATATGTCAGTTTCGTTGAGGAAGAGACTACTAATCTCACACTGGAAATCAAAAAACCGGGTTATGCCTCATATTATGGTGTATATCAGTTACTTAACCCTATAGAAGACGCTGAGTTGCCTTCAGTAGAAATCTCCAGCATTCAGGAAGGCGCAGTATATGACGATTCAGTCCTCTACCTCTCAGGAAACCTTACTGATAATATCAGGGTTCAGGATGCTTGCTATACAATCAATAATGCCAGTACAAGTACCTTAGACTTTGATGAGAATGGAAGTTTCACTTTGCTGGTCGAAAGCTCAAAACTTATCTATGGATTGAATAACATCAGTGTAACTGTATTTGATATGTGTGGAAATGAAAATGAGAGTATTGTCAATTTCACAATGGAAGAGCCCTTAAACTTGTTCATAAGTTCTCCAATCAATGGAAGTACATATAGTGAATTCCCGGAGATTGATATTACTACAAGCAAGGAAGCTTCTTTGACTTACAGCCTCAATGATAACAACGATACTGTAACAATGCTGGCACAATATGCTATAGAAGGTCAAAATAACCTGACTGTCTATGCCACAGACACTGCAGGGAGTACGGCTGTGGAATCAGTGTTGTTTTACTATGAACCTGTCGTCCCATCTGTCAGTTTCATTGCTAATGTTACGTCAGGTAATATACCACTGAGCGTTCGTTTTGTCGACACATCCACCAATTCACCTTCCAATTGGTCGTGGAACTTTGGCGATGGTGCTATGTCTACAGAACAGAATCCAGTGCATGTATATACTGATGTCGGGAACTTCACCGTTAGTTTGACAACGACCAATGCTACAGGCAATGCTTCACTGGTAATGGATGAATATGTGAGGGTGGTTAATGAGAGTAGTGGTTCTGGTGAACCAGTTGAGAATTCAACTTTAGCAGGCTTCGATAATTTCAAAACTATTAGCATATCTCCATCCTCTGACGGAACATTGACCGACTACCAGATGAGTTTTAATATTGACTACGAGTCAGAGATGCAATCTGATTTTGATGATCTGAGGTTCACTGATGAGGATGGAATTCTACTCCCTTACTGGATCGAGGAGAAGACAAACTCAAGTTCTGCAAAGGTATGGGTGAAGATACCTGTGATTGATGGAACAAATGATACGGTCATCAAGATGCACTATGGAAACTCTACGGTTTCATCTGCGGAGAACGGTGATGATGTCTTTGAGTTCTTTGATGATTTTGATGATCTTTCACAATGGACTCAGTATGGTTCAACTTCTCTGTCACCATCAGAAAACACTGTATCGAATGGTATTTTGACAACTGCCATGCAGAGAGGAGTAGGAGAAGTGAGACAATTAAGAACTGAATCTCCGTTAGCAACAACAGATGATTTTGTTATACATACACGATTATACACGATGACTGAAAGCGCGTATGGTGAAACACGTCTCCAGATATGGCCGAAAGAACCAGCAACGATTACTGAACCAGGAGGAAAAATAGCTGTTGATGCGGGTGCAGATAAACTTTGCATAGCCTATCCAAGTGTTTATTCATCTTATAGCATTGATGGTGACAAGTGGTACAAATGTTCTATATCATATAGTAATGAGAACGGAACAGTAAGACTATATGATGACAACGACAACACATTACTCTCTTCAAAAGAGGGAACAATTGTAGACAACGGAGATTATTTAAGTTTAACTGGAACGCATTCATATGGAAAATATGATTACTTATTTGTAACAAAATATGCTGAAAGTGAACCAGCATATTCAATGGCAATTAGCAATTCGGCATTCACTAACAATAAAACCATCAACATTCATCCCTCATCTGATGGAACTCTTACAAATTATCAGATGAGCTTCAATATCGATTACGAAGATAAAATGCAGCCTGACTTCGATGATATAAGGTTCACTGATGAAGATGGAATTATACTTCCATACTGGATAGAGTCAATGACGAACTCCAGTGAAGCAAAGGTATGGGTGAAGATACCTGTGATTGATGGAACAAATGATACGGTCATCAAGATGCACTATGGAAATCCTACAGTTTCATCTGCGGAGAACGGTGATGATGTCTTTGAGTTCTTTGATGATTTTAATGACCTGTCGAAATGGTGTCAGTATGGTTCAACTTCTTTGTCACCATCAGAGAACACTGTATCGAATGGTATTTTGACAACTGCCATGCAGAGAGGAGTAGGAGAAGTAAGACAATTAAGAACTGAATCTCCGTTAGCAATAACAGATGATTTTGTTATACATACACGATTATATACGATGACTGAAAGCGCGTATGGTGAAACACGTCTCCAGATATGGCCGAAGGAACCAGCAACGATTACTGAACCAGGAGGAAAAATAGCTGTTGATGCGGGTGCAGATAAACTTTGCATAGTCTATCCAAGTGTTTATTCATCTTATAGTATTGATAGTGATACCTGGTACAAATGTTCTATATCATACAGTAGTGAAAACGGAACAGTAAGATTATATGATGATAGCAGCAATACATTGCTCTCTTCAAAAGAAGGAACAATTGTAGACAGCGGAGATTATTTAAGTTTAACTGGAACACATTCATATGGAAAATATGATTACTTATTTGTAACAAAATATGCTGAAAGTGAACCTGCATATTCAATGACAATTAGCAATTCGGCATTCACTAACAATGAGTCCATCAACATTCATCCCTCATCTGATGGAACTCTTACAAATTATCAGATGAGCTTCGATATCGATTATGAAGCTGAAATGCAGGCTGATTTCGATGATATAAGGTTCACTGATGAAGATGGAATTTTACTTCCATACTGGATAGAGTCAATGACGAACTCCAGCGAAGCAAAGGTATGGGTGAAGATACCTGTGATTGATGGAACAAATGATACGGTCATCAAGATGCACTATGGAAATCCTACAGTTTCATCTGCGGAGAACGGTGATGATGTCTTTGAGTTCTTTGATGATTTTTCAGGCAATCTATCAAAATGGATGACACAGGGCTCGACATGGGCAATCGTTGATGAAAAGCTGAGATTATATTCCACTACATACTCATGGAGATATGCATATGCTAATGCTTTATTTTCAAAACCATATGTTATTGAGGTTGATGCTGTAACTGATCGAGGTGATGCTAAACTGGACCCCGGCATATTGATCGGATATAATGGGACACCATCGTCTACTATGGGAATAATTGACTACAATGGAGGTAGATTGATGGCTACAGATGGTACTAATATAGATTCAACAGGCGAACTTACAGGTTCCACTGGAACCATTAAAGTAACCGTTGCTGAAGATGGAACAATTTCTGGATACAAAAGTGATGGCTCGTTGAACAAAGTATTTGCAGATAAAAGCGTACTTGATAACAGATATGTTGGTGTCGCTGCTTTTTATGATGGTACGATCGAATGGGATAACTTCCGGGTTCGTCAGTATATTGAAAATGAACCTACTTACACCATAACAGAAGGAACTATCGTTCCATACTGGATCGAGGGTACTGATAATGGAGACAGAACTTTTGTAAAGGTTGATAGGTTAGAACCATTGCAGACTCAGATTTATACTGTAGAGAAGGTCGTGGGATATGAACCAAGTATTGATGATGTTATGGAATTTGGCGATGATTTTGATAATCAAACATCGTTGGATACATCAAAATGGACGTCACAGGGGACAATATCTGTGTCTAATGGGGAGTGCTCGCTCGGTGGAGATGATGCTATATACGCAAAAACTTCATTTGGTTATGGGTACATCACCGAAGCAAACGCAAAAGCTGATGAACAGGATTCATTGCTTTTGGCAATGTATGACTCAGCCACTCCAAACAATAGGATAGAAATCGGAAATTCCGACGGGATAGTAAACAACGATTTCTCTTCAATTTTCTTAACATTTGATAAGGATGGCACACTAGATAGACCAACTTTCACATGGGCAGATATACGTTCTTACCACAGATATACCATAAAAAGAATATCGGCTACACTCACTACAATGGAGCAAACTCCGAGTAATTCATATGACTATACGAGTTCAGCATACACACCAACTGTTGATTTAGTCCCTTGTTTCCGAGTTTGGGACAGTTCACAGCCATCTACACTGACAATTAACAATATGTTTGTGCGTAAATACACAGCAGTTGAACCAACTGTAACAATCGAAGATATGGGCGCTTGGTACAAGGTGACTGTAACTAATATTGGTGATGAAACACTTACTGACTATCAGGTTGCAATACCATCCGCAGACTTGAACATTAGTTCAAATGAAGAGAGTTTGTACATTGCTAAGATTAATAGCTCACAACATGTAATGATTTCAGAAGATTTCACTAACAATAAGACCATTAATGTTTCTCCATCTTCTGATGGAACCTTAACAGATTACCAGATGAATTTTGATATTGACTATGAACCGGAGATGCAGGCTGACTTTGATGATTTGAGGTTCACCGATGAGAACGATATACTGCTCCCGTACTGGATTGAATCAATGACAAACTCCAGTGAAGCAAAGGTATGGGTGAAAATTCCAGAGATTGATGGAACAAATAATACGATACTCAAGATGTATTATGGTAATTCCACCGTTTTATCAGCACAAAATGGTGAAGAGGTGTTCGAGTTCTTTGATGAATTTGATAATTTAAGTCAATGGTACCAATATGGAAGTACACCTTTATCGCCTGATGAAAATACAGTATCAAATGGAATATTGACAACTGCCATGCAAAGAGGAGAGGGCCAGGTAAGACAACTAAGAACAATTGAACCATTACCAGTAGACAATAATTATTCCATACATACAAGACTATTCACAATGAAAGAAACAGCATATGACTGTGAACGTTTGTTTATAACACCAAAAGAAAGTGCTGTTAAAGATGAATCAGTATGCAAAATGTCTGTTTATACAGGAGTAGACCGATTGTACTATAACTACAACAGTGGAGTTTACAGTAGCATTCCGCTAGATACAAATTGTTGGTATAGATCAACTATAACATATACCGATAGCACAGGCTCAATAAGCTTGTATAACGATTCTACGGGAGTTTTGATCGGTTCAAACAGTGGAACAATTGCAAATGAGGGGGATTATCTTTTCCTTACAGGAGCACATTCCTATGGAAAATATGACTACGTATTTGTAACGAAACATGTTGAAAATGAACCGATATATGTCATGACAGAAGAGTCTGCTGTTCCTTATTGGATAGAATCAAATGATACTAGCACATGGATGAAGATTGATGAATTAGCACCGTTTGAGACTCAGGTCTATGCTGTTCAGAAGGAGAATGGTTACGCACCAAATGGCAGTGAAATGTTTGTACAATACCATGGCCCATCTACATCAAGTTATCTGGATTCACTGTTAGTTAATCCAAGTAATGTCATATACGAATCCAAAGTAAAAGTCAACGGAGATGCAAATATATGGTTTGGATTAGCTGATACACAGGCAGATAGTTTATCGAATGGTTTGACCATTAAACCAAATCCACAAACTGCTACATATTCCAGGAACTATGCATTTGCCTGGAAGACTGGAAATCCAACTGTTTTGTATACAGCAGTAGGCGTAGGGAGTACGGTAGCAGACACATATTATAATTTGAAAATCGAATGCAACGGTTCAAGTGCAAAATACTATATCGATGATACTCAATTGCTCAGTACCATTACAACAAATATACCAACTGCAAATCTTGGATTAGGTGCGAATATTTATTCAGGTTCATTTACACAGGATTGGGCGTTTGCCAGAAAGTATGCAGCAGTAGAACCCGGTGTTACAGTTCAGGATATGGGATCATGGTACAAAGTAACTGTAATCAACAATGCTGGTGACACGCTAACAGATTATCAGATTGCAGTACCTTCAACAGGCTTGAACATTAGTTCAACTGAAGAAAGCCTGTATATTGCGAAGATGAATAGTTCGCAACCTGCAATGATCTCAGAATCTGAATTCACTAACAACAAGACCATAACAATCTCACCCTCCTCTGATGGAACCTTGATTGATTATCAGATGAGCTTCGATATAGAGCATGAACCCGAGATGCAACCTGACTTTGATGACATCAGGTTCACTGATGAGAATGGTATACTGATTCCATACTGGATAAAGTCAATGACAAATTCCAGTAAAGCAAAGGTATGGGTAAAGGTGCCTGAAATAAATGCAACGAGTGGTGCAACCGTAAAGATGTACTATGGAAATTCAGGAGTTGGTCCCAGATCCGATGGATATGAGGTTTTTGATTTCTTTGATGACTTTGAAAATATCGGACTGAATAACCATGGTAACTGGTCTCTTGAAAAGACCGGTTCTTTCAACATAGCTCAATATATTGCTGTAGTTTTGGATGCCACTGATGATAATACTAATGTAATGGATGTCTTTACTCAACAGTCAGGAGAATGGGCAGGCTGGTATTATACGTGGGCAAGAAAAGATCTGTCACTTCCTGCTGGAGATTATGTTGTTGAATGTGATTCCAGGACTTTGAGGACAGATTCAACTTATTGGAAGACGTCGATACAGGTGAACGGTGTTTCAAAATATCTGGGTGCCCCTTCCAGCACTGGCTGGCTTCATTATTCCTATAGTATTCTTGATTCACCAATAACATCTCTTCGTCTTGGACAATACACTCAGCAATATACAGCAACTGCTAGTGTTCGCTATGATGATGTCATCGTAAGCAAATACACGGCAAACAAACCTGCCTATACCATTTTGGATAGTGACTTTGATTCTACCATTTTCAGTGATAACAAAACCATCAGCATCTCAGCATCATCTGATGGGATCCTGACAGACTATCAGATGAGCTTCAATATCGATTACGAAGATGAAATGCAGCCTGACTTCGATGATATAAGGTTCACTGATGAAGATGGAATTATACTTCCATACTGGATAGAGTCAATGACGAACTCCAGTGAAGCAAAGGTATGGGTGAAGATACCTGTGATTGATGGAACAAATGATACGGTCATCAAGATGCACTATGGAAATCCCACAGTTTCATCTGCAGAAAATGGTGATGAAGTATTTGAGTTCTTTGATGATTTTTCTTCTGCTCTTGACACAAATAAATGGACCACAGCCTACAATACTCCAGATGGAGGAAGTTACGATGTTGTTACGGAAGACGGAAAATTAAAGGTAAGTGCCAGAGGTCCATCATATGCTGTGCAGGCAGATGCATACGCAAAGACAAAAGATTCTTTTAATTTTGAAAGTACACCGTTAGAGATTGAATACTCTGCAGATCAGGTCATATCAAGTGGAGAGGGTGCATGGTGGTACTCAGGCTTTATCTTTTCAAATGATACAACAATGCATCCCAAATATTGTGGAGGCCATTATGTACCAGATAATGGTATAGCTATACGCCAGCCATTGGATGGATATGGAAGTACAGGTGCAGCTATTAATGTGAATTCATATGTTGATAGCTCATCAACTTCAATATATCACACCACTGATAATCCAGGTTCACACAAATTCAATCTTATAATGGATAAAGAAAATGTGACGTTATATGTGGATGACGTAATGGTGGCAGAAAATGTAGAGCATAATCTCGTAGACTATGATTCGTATATCTATTTCCTGCGTTCGTCAGACCAATACATATGGAACACGCAGAAATGGGATTATGTCATAGTTAGGCAGCATGCTTTCAATGAACCTACATACTCGATTTCAGAAACTATTGATGAGGCTAGTTTCAGCGATGACAAAATCATCACCATCTCGCCGTCTTCTGATGGAACTCTGACAGATTACCAGATGAGTTTCAATATTACCTACGAACCAGAGATGCAAACGGATTTCGATGATCTTAGATTCACGGACGAATACAGCATACTGATTCCATACTGGATAGAGTCAATGACAAACTCAAGTTCTGCAAAGGTATGGGTGAAGGTACCTGAGATCGATGCAACAAGCGGAGTAACTATCAAAATGTACTATGGTAATTCTACTGTTGAATCAGAATCTAATGGTGATGAAGTATTTGAGTTCTTTGATGATTTTTCTTCTTCTCTTGACATAGATAAATGGACCACAGCCTACAATACTCCAGATGGAGGAAGTTACGATGTTGGTACGGAAGACGGAAAATTAAAGGTAAGTGCTAGAGGTCCATCATATGCTGTGCAGGCAGATGCATACGCAAAGACCAAAGATTCTTTTAATTTTGAAAGTACACTGTTAGAGATTGAATACTCTGCAGATCAGGTCATATCAAGTGGAGAGGGTGCATGGTGGTACTCAGGCTTTATCTTTTCAAATGATACAACGATGCCTCACAAATATTGTGGAGGCCATTATGTACCGGATAATGGTATAGCTATACGCCAGCCATTGGATGGATATGGAAGTACAGGTGCAGCTATTAATGTGAATTCATATGTTGATAGCTCATCAACTTCAATATATCACACCACTGATAATCCAGGTTCACACAAATTCAATCTTATAATGGATAAAGAAAATGTGACGTTATATGTGGATGACGTAATGGTGGCAGAAAATGTAGAGCATAATCTCGTGGACTATGATTCGTATATCTATTTCCTGCGTTCATCAGACCAATTCATATGGAACACGCAGAAATGGGATTATGTCATAGTTAGGCAGCATGCTTTCAATGAACCCACCTATTCTATCTTAGAAAACATGTGAGAGCCTTGATATAGCAAGCAACATTAAACAAAAATAGTACTATATATTTCAAGCCTCTATCAATCGTTGTGGGCTTAACAAGCCCACTGTTTTCTATTTAATCAATTTTATTACATTTAACTCCAGTTCTGAACTATCTTCAAATGCAGAACTCGTAAATATGATAACATCTTTGGATACTTATTATATACAAGTGCCGAGTTTTCTTTATGTTTAGATTATGCTGGATAGCATAACGGCTCATGTGTTAATCTTTTTTACTAACAAATTATAAAATAACTCTTAGCTGATACTTACTATATACGTGGGGAATAAATCAAAGAAGAAGAAGAGAATAAAAATGCATCCCGGTAAAAAAAGGCGTGACTATAACGATATTGAATCAACCTTTCTCTACAGGAAGGATATTATCTTCAGTGAACACGCCGCCAAACTGGATATTTTCCAGGACTCAATAGAATTGTTATTCTACCTTACAACAGTTCTGAATGCCGGATTCCTTACTGAGTTCAAAAAAACAGGAAAACGTCCCGATGGTCCGAAATCCATTATACCGGTATTATTTGAGCGAAACAACCATAATTTGCTTGCGGCCTACAAACTAGCATGCATTGGCCTGAACAATCCTGCTTACCTGAATTTAAGAACTGTTTTTGAAGGGATTACCCAGATGTATTTGCTTCAACTGGCTGACAGGGAAGCATACATTTTCTACAAGCAGCAGTTAGGCACACTTACAGAGACGGAAGAAAAAGAGTTGAAAAATAAACATCACTGGCTCAGACCATCAAGAATACGCCAATTATTATACTCAGGAGAAAGGAAAAAACAGGTTGATGATTTTTATATCCTCATCTCCAATGCCGCCCACCCCGGCATAAAAAGAGCAATGGGCGATTTTGATTACCGCGAAGAAGTTACTGTTGATGTGCTATCCATTTTACTGGCTCTGTCGGCTGCCAGCCTTATGAGCATCAAGAACATCTATTCTTCTATGATTGGTGAGGAAGAAGTTGAGGAGATTGATGATTTGCTGGACAGGGTGACGCAGGAATTGAAGGGGCAGGTTATGGATATTAGTCCGAATCATCCAAGTCTCAATTTAATGAAGGGATATAAATAAGCTGAAAACAGAACTTTAGTCTATAATTACAAATGTTGATCTTTTTGCCAGGTTTGACTCAAAAAATGAACTATTGTTATGTAATTCAATTGTTTTGATACAACATGAGTGCAGTAATGGGAAGCTAATCCTATTTCTATACCTTTTTCATGAAAAATTAATCATTATTTAAAATACTTGTTTGAAATCCAAAAATATAATATCCTGTTTATTGAAGATTGTTCTGTAAGAGGAACTCCACTTTCAAAGTAAGTCCAATGAAGCATATTGTTTATCTCATTGAATTGTCTTTCAGTAAGATATACATTTGACAACAGTTGCGCCAGTAGGTAGCATTTATATACACTTACCCGTGCTCTTCGTGTAAAATAAGTAAATAATTCATCGTCCATTTTGAATTTAGATAGATCCAATGTCCTGTACATATTTCCGTAAACATTTCCATGTTTACTTTCTGAATTGTTACTAATATCCAGATAATCAAAAAGTATCGTAAGTACTCTTTCTGTTCTTTCATTTCCTAGATCATTACGTACAAGCAGACCTGAAAATATAGGGAATATTTCATAGGGCCTGTCTCCGTGTCTAAGCATTCCAGTATCTTGGATCTCTTTTTCAAGGAATGATATCAATTTATCTACTTGGTCAAGAGGCAGGGATGGATTTTCTACCAAACCAGCAAAAACCAGATATCTGTCACCATTGATCAGTTTCTTGACATATTTATGTAAGTATTTGGATACTTTTCCTATATGAGCAGTATTCTTTGAGGCACCTACATAGAATCGGTTCCAGAGTGTTACAAATTTTATTTCTCTACGGTATTCAAACATCTCATCAAATAATTCTTCAGAAATATGTGACTGACTGAGTAGTTCCTGCATTACATGTGTTCGTTCAGATCCATCCGATATTTTTTTAACATCATCGAATATTTTTCTTGCGTTTTTATCATCAAGGTATGGATTTTGAGCTAGATTTTTGTACATCCACCAATCATATTCATTATCATTAAATCTCCATCTCGCTTTCTCGTAATTATCGATACGTTCATCAAACTTGTTCATGTCCTGTTCTGATTTCATTAATATTTCAAAGAGGGTTGAATCTGCAAAAACAGGCCACTTTGTGTTCTTATTTTTTGTGTAAAACGTTTTACCTTTTAAGCGTGTGAAACAATCAGTTACTTCAATTCTTAGATCATCGTTCTCATCTAAATGTTTTAAAATATGGCTGCCAACGTCTACTAGTAGATTCGGATTATCTGGAAAATCTATTTTTTTAGCGATATCCCACATCCATTTCAACTTTTGTTTTTCCAGGGGAGACCTGCCCGTAGGTATGAAATGTTTATGACGATGAAAGAAAGCTATATCTTCTGTTGGAAGATTGGAAAAAAGGTCATAAAATTGTTCTTTTGTGATATTTGGGTTAGCAGAAATGGCAAGAAGGAGTTCTTCATAGAAAAAATCACTTCTACTGCTATTCTTTGCTAAGTCTATGAATAAAGGCAAACCTTTTTTTTCTTTATATAGGTTATGATTCAAACTTTCAACCATTTATATCACTGTTGTTTAAATAATTCTTTTAAAGTATTTAATATAAATTGTATTTTCATACTCAAAAAATTGTAGGAGATTTAATCTTTTTAAATTAATATACAAGGATTATATTAGAAATTGTTTTTTCTACATAACCCTTTTTTGTCAAAGGCCAAGAAAGTTTCCATGGTGCCGCAACTTCTATATAGATTTATTTAAATCCTGTTTATAGGTGTGTTTTATAAACTCTTTTTTGCGTATGTCCAGAGAATCCTGGAAGAAAAGTAAGGTTGAAGTAGAGGGGCTAAGAAAAGCAGACTATACTAACTCTATAGGGATGCAATTCATGAAAATTCCTGCCGGTGATTTCATGATGGGGTCGAATAAATATGCGAGTGAACAACCTATTCATAGAGTGTCCATCTCAAAGCAATTCTACTTTGGCAAGTATCCTGTTACACAGAAAGAATGGAAAGCTGTGATGGGTAGCAATCCATCAAGGTTTAAGGGAGATAATAATCCTGTGGAAAATGTATCTTGGAACGACGTACAGGAGTTTGTTAAGAAACTGAATGCTAAGGAAGGAGTTACTGCATATCGGCTTCCATTCGAAGCTGAATGGGAGTATGCCTGCAGAGCAGGTACAACAACAAGGTATTTTTTTGGAAAGAATAGTTCAACACATACAAGACTCTGTGGATTGCCTTATTGGAAAGAGATCATGAAGTATCTGCATTTGGATGATATATCTAAATTGAAAAAATATGCCTGGTACAGTGGTCATGAGAATCACATAGAGTGGGCCAAGGATATGGATATAATTAATGAAAAAGGCACTACTCATCCTGTGGGCCAGAAGAAACCGAATCCTTGGAGTCTTTATGATTTGTATGGAAACGTCTGGGAATGGATGCAGGACAACTGGTATGGCAATTATGAATGTGAATTGGTATATGTTATTAATCCATACAAACCTGCTCGTGGTAGTAGCTGGATCAACGATGCTTCTTTTTGTCGGTCAGCAAGTCGCAATGGTTATTCCTCAAGTGAAAGATATGATAATGTTGGTTTCCGTCTTCTCAAAACCATTTAATTAGTTTATGAGCATTTCAACAGAATAAGCAGGCTTACTAGAATCAAAATTCATCCTTTTATCAACAAGATACTACGCAAGCTCTACAGAGCCATAAACCCCTCAAAAGAGATTAGATGCTTACCCCGTACAGCCGAATAAGCATTTAATCAATGAAAAACAATGATTAGAATGCTCACTTAAATTAAATTGTAGAGGGGGAATCTACGAAATGAAAACTAGCTTACAAGCTTTATGTAAGATTATGCTGCTGGCTGTTACTTTTATGCTTTTCTGCCACACTGCTGCAGCATACACAACTATTGAAAGTGGAGACACAATAGTCATTGATGAGGTAATTGATGACGATGTGATCGTTGCCGGCGGAACAATCATAATTGATGGAACAATCAATGGTGATGTAATAGTTGCCGGTGGCACGGTTAAGATGAACGGGAACATAGATGAAGACCTGATTGTAGCAGCCGGAGATGTAGAGATTAACGGAAAGGTTGGTGACGATCTGAGAGTGGCATCAGGAACACTCACAATCTACGGTGAAGTAGGGGACGATGTAATTTCCTTTGCTGGAGAAACTTTTCTTGCTGATGTAGGATATATTGGTGGTGACCTTTCAGTGGGTTCAGGAGAAATCGCTATTATAGGAGACGTTTATGGAAATGTTGAAGCATCTGGAAAAGAGATCAATATTGAAGGCAATATTGGCGGAGATGCGGACCTGAACGCGGAAAAAATAACAATATCACCTGAAGCTTCCATAGCTGGTAATCTCGATTACAGTAGTCCATCTGAAACAAATATAGAAGAAGGAATTGTCGGAAATAAAATTCACTACTCTGAAATTGAACAACACAAGGACGGAGGAATTGTCTCATCACTATTAAGCGGGCTTGTCTCTTATCTCGGCCTTGTTCTTATAGGTCTTATCGGACTGGCAATCTGGCCTGAATATCTTGAGGATATAGCATTCAGGACATCCAAATCACCGGGAAAAGCATTTTTAACCGGGCTTCTGGTTCTGATCGTAGCTGGCATACTTGCATTCCTGCTATTTGTGACAATAATAGGAATTCCACTTGGACTTATTCTGCTGCTAACTCTTGTAGTGATGCTTTACGTTGCAAGGATAATCGCATCTATCTGGGTAGGACATCACCTGCTGGGCAGGATGGGTAAAAATACAAGGACAATGAATGAAATGGCATTCGGACTTCTGGTACTACTTCTTGTCAGTGCAATCCCAATCATTGGCGGACTTGTGTATCTGGCTGCAACACTGATTCCTTTCGGTAACATCTACATGACAGCAAGAAACTGATTTTTCAGTTTCTATCTTTACTTTTCTAATCAATTTTATATAAACATTTAATAAGCATGAATGCATATTAGAATCCGGACATTTTGGATATAAAATAAGGAACGAGAGATACTAAACAAATATTTCTTTGACTGTATTCTGAGGGACGAACTAGTGTACGTTTTAGAGACACGAATCAATCAACATTGTTAATCAGGATTATGAATTTTTTCACGGAGCTGTTATTTAAATGAGTGAAAAACAAGCTTATGATGCAAGCAATATTCAGGTACTTGAAGGACTGGAAGCAGTTCGCAAACGACCGAGCATGTACATCGGAAGTATCGATGGCAGAGGACTTCACCACCTGGTATATGAAGTGGTGGACAACAGTATCGATGAAGCACTTGCCGGATATTGTACACAGATAGATGTATCAATAAATCATAATGGGACCATTACAGTACAGGATAACGGAAGAGGTATTCCAGTAGGAATGCATCCAAAGTACAACAAATCTGCACTTGAGGTCGTAATGACCATTCTCCATGCAGGTGGTAAATTCGACAAGGACACCTACAAGGTTTCAGGTGGTCTGCATGGTGTTGGTGTATCGGTTGTAAATGCTCTGTCAGAGTGGATGGAAGTTGAGGTACAGCGTGATGGGAAGATACACTACCAGCGTTACCAGCGTGGTGTTCCAACTGATGGACTGCTGGAAATTGGAGATACTTCCAGTACCGGTACGAAAGTTACATTCATGCCGGATTCTAAGATATTTGAAACCACCAAATTCGCTTATGAAACTCTTGCAACAAGGCTTCGTGAACTTGCATTCCTCAACAAAGGAATTAAAATAAGCATAACAGATGACCGTAAAGAAGAGAAGCTCGAAGAAGTATTTGAGTATGAAGGTGGAATTGTTTCTTTTGTTGAGCACCTGAACACCAATAAGAACTCACTTCATGAGCCACCCATATACTTTGAAAGGACAAAGGACGATGCTGTTGTTGAGATATCAATGCAGTACACTGACAGTTACGCTGAATCTGTTTTCTCTTTTGTTAATAACATCAACACACACGAAGGCGGTACACACCTTGTGGGATTTAAGGCAGCACTTACACGGGTTGCTAACGATTACATAAAAAAGAACAACGTCTCAAAGGGAGATGCAAAGCTTTCAGGTGACGATATACGTGAAGGCCTGACAGCGATTATCAGTGTTAAGATCACAGAACCACAATTCGAAGGGCAGACCAAGACCAAACTTGGTAACAGTGAAGTAAAGGGAATTGTGGAATCCATGGTTTCAGAAGGACTATCTGAATACATGGAAGAAAACCCGAAGGTTGCCACCGCTATCCTCCAGAAAGCACTTGATGCTCAGCGTGCAAGGGAAGCAGCAAAGAAAGCAAGGGAACTCACACGCAGAAAAAGCGCCCTTGATGTCAGTACACTCCCCGGAAAGCTGGCAGACTGTTCCGAAAAAGATCCTTCTGTAAGCGAACTTTATCTTGTGGAAGGTGAATCTGCAGGAGGTTCTGCAAAACAGGGCAGGGACAGGAAGTTCCAGGCGATCCTCCCACTCAGGGGTAAAATACTCAACGTCGAAAAAGCACGTCTGGCAAAGATACTCAAGAACAATGAGATACTTGCATTTATTACAGCTATGGGTACAGGCATAGGTGATGACTATGACGTCGGAAAAGCACGATATCACAAAGTTATCATTATGACTGATGCTGATGTTGACGGAGCGCATATCAGGACTCTCATACTTACACTCTTTTTCAGGTACATGACACCTATGATAGATGCCGGCTATGTTTATATTGCGCAGCCTCCGCTCTACAAGATCAAAAAGGGCAAGGCAGAATATTATGTCTATTCTGACCGCGAGCTTGCAGCAAAACTGCAAGAGATCGGCGACAAAGGTGTAGGTATACAGCGTTACAAGGGTCTTGGTGAAATGAACCCTGAACAGCTCTGGGAAACAACCATGAACCCCGAGACAAGAACATTGCTTCAGGTCACAATGGAAGATGCAATTGCTGCCGATGAAATGTTCACGATCCTGATGGGAGATGACGTAGCGCCACGTAAACAATTCATTACAACGCACGCAAAGGATGTTGAGAACCTGGATGTCTGAGGTGAAGAAAAATGGCAGATAATATTGATGATAATAATATTCAGCACGGTGAGGAGAAAGATTCTCAACAGGAGCTTCCTTTTGATACCCAGCCAACTGATACAGGAGAGAAGATCTACCCAATCCTCATTGAAGAGGAAATGAAGAACTCATTCATGGATTATGCCATGAGTGTTATTGTAAGCCGTGCTCTTCCGGATGCAAAGGATGGTCTCAAACCTGTTCACAGAAGAATTCTCTATGCCATGAAAGAAGCGGGAATCACTCATGACAAGGCTTACAAAAAGTCTGCCCGTGTAGTGGGAGACGTTCTTGGTAAGTACCACCCACACGGCGATTCTGCAGTCTACGACTCACTCGTCAGGATGGTACAGGAGTTCTCACTGAGATATCCGTTCATAGACGGACAGGGAAACTTTGGTTCAATTGACGGTGACTCTGCTGCTGCCATGCGTTACACTGAGGTCCGCATGGACAAGATTTGTGATGAGATGCTCATCGATATCGATAAAGAGACCGTTGCAACTCGTCCGAATTATGACGGTTCACTTGAAGAACCGGTCGTCCTTCCTGCAAAATTACCAAACCTGCTTATTAACGGGTCAACTGGTATTGCAGTTGGGATGGCAACCAATATGGCACCCCACAATCTCACCGAGGTAATCGATGCAACCATGATGATGATCGAGAACCCTGATGTGACAATCCCGGAACTTATGACAGTCATTAAGGGACCGGATTTCCCTACAGGTGGGATCATACAGGGCAAACAGGGCATCAAATCAGCATACGAGACCGGACGTGGAAGAGTTAAGGTCAGAGCTGTTTCTGATATAGAGGAAATGAAAAAGGACAAATACAGAATAGTTGTCTCCGAACTTCCATATCAGGTTAACAAGGCAAAGCTCATTGAGGATATTGCAAGTCTTGTCAGGGATAAGAAGATCACCGGTGTTTCTGACCTGCGTGATGAATCCGACCGTGACGGTATCAGGGTTGTTGTGGAACTGACACGCGGGACTAATGCAAATATAGTCCTCAACCAGTTATACAAGCACACCCAGATGCAGACAACTTTTGGTATTATAAATCTGGCACTTGTTGATGATGTTCCAAGAGAACTGGATCTGAAACAGATACTTCGCATTTACCTTGATCATCGTATTGACGTCATCCTTAAGCGTACCCAGTTCATGCTGAGAAAAGCTGAGGACAGGGCTCACATACTCAAAGGACTCAAGATTGCTCTTGACCATCTGGATGAAGTAATTTCACTTATCCGTTCTTCTGCAAATGTGGAAGAAGCGAGAAATGGACTCATTTCAAAGTTCGGTCTTGATGAGATACAGGCAAAAGCTATTCTTGACATGCGCCTGCAGAAGCTCACCGGTCTTGAAAGACAGAAGATCGATGATGAGTATGACGAACTCCTGAAGCAGATTGCTGATTATAAGGCAATCATCGAAAGTGATGAAAGAAAATACTCTATTATCAGGGATGAAATCACTGATATTAGAGAGCGTTTTGGTGACGGACGCAGGACAGCAATCACATCATCTGTGGAAGAGCTTGAAACCGAGGACCTTATTCCTGAAGCTGAGATGGTTGTTACTATCACAAACAGTGGATACATCAAGAGGCTCCCTGTGGACACATATTCACAGCAACACAGAGGTGGAAAAGGTGTCATTGGCATGGATACCAAGGATGAGGACTTTGTTGTCGATATCTTTGTTGCATCCACTCACGATTATATCATGTTCTTCACAAATAAGGGACGTGTACACTGGCGTAAGGTCTACGAGATTCCGGAAGGTAGCAGGCAATCCCGTGGTAAAGCCATTGTGAATTTGCTTGAACTTGGTGAAGGCGAACTGGTAACTGCTATGATACCTGTTAGCGAGTTCAAGGAAGATGAGTTCCTGTTCATGGCAACCCGTACAGGTACTGTGAAGAAGAGCCAGCTTTCTGATTTCAGCAACCCACGCAGGAAGGGGATTATTGCCATAAGCCTTCTCGAAGATGATGAACTTGTCAATGTTGCACTTACAGATGGCTCCAGAGAAATGGTGATGGTATCACAACACGGAAAAGCTATCAGATTCCCTGAAAAAGAGGTCCGTGTCATGGGTCGGTCCGCCAAAGGTGTCCGCGGAATGAACCTTGAAGAAGGCGACATGGTCGTGAGTCTTGATATTGTGGATGATAATACCGCACTTCTAACAATAACCGAGAATGGTTTTGGCAAGAGAACTAAATTCGATGAATACAGGGCCATGCACAGAGGTGGACGTGGTGTAATAACTATAGTCACCAGCCTGCGTAACGGACCTGTCATAAATGTAAAGGCAGTTCATGAAGATGACGATGTCATACTTACAAGCTCTGAAGGCATTATCATAAGAATACCTGTAAAGGATGTACGTGTCCAGGGCAGGAACACTCAGGGTGTTAAAATCATGAATGTGCGTGCCAGCGACAAAGTCGTAGGAGTAGCAAGGATCAAAACTGAGGAAGAGTAGATAATTGTTTTTAAGCATTAACTATATCTAGTAGGCTGAACAGGTAGGCATTAAACCAGTAACTAAACATTAACTATATTCATATAACAAATTCAGGATGATATTATGGAACTTGAGAAATTAAGACACGGTACTGAGCTTATTAAACGTGGCTTTGCAAAGATGCAGAAAGGTGGCGTTATTATGGATGTCGTAAACGCTGAGCAGGCAAAGATTGCTGAAGAGGCTGGTGCTGTTGCAGTTATGGCACTTCAGGCTGTTCCTGCAGACATCAGGAAAGAGGGTGGAGTTGCCAGGATGGCAGATCCTAAGATCGTTTCAGAGATTATTGATGCTGTTACAATCCCTGTTATGGGAAAAGCACGTATCGGTCACTTTGTTGAAGCTGAGATCCTTCAGGAGCTTGGTGTTGATATGGTGGACGAGTCAGAAGTACTCACACCTGCAGATAACAAATACCACATTGATAAGACAGAATTCACAGTTCCTTTCGTATGTGGTGCAAGAAACCTTGGTGAAGCACTCCGCAGAATCAACGAAGGTGCTGCAATGATCCGTACAAAGGGAGAAGCAGGAACCGGAGATGTCAGCGAGGCTGTCAAGCACATGAAACAGATCATGGGCGAGGTCCGTTCACTTGAAGGCAAGACAAAGGAGGAACTCATAGCAGTTGCCCGTCATATCGAAGCTCCTATTGAGCTTGTACTTGAAACTGCAGAGATGCAGCGTATTCCTGTTGTGAACTTTGCAGCTGGCGGTGTTGCAACACCTGCAGATGCAGCTCTTATGATGCGCATGGGTGCTGACGGCGTTTTTGTCGGTTCAGGAATCTTTAAGTCAGAGAATCCTGAGAAGATGGCAAAGGCAATCGTTGAAGCTGTAAACAACTATGACAAGCCAGCAGTACTTGCAGAAGTATCCAAGGGCATTGGCGCAGGGATGAAAGGGATCAGCGTAGATTCAATTCCTGAAGGAGATATTCTTCAGACCCGTGGATGGTAACCCCATCCCTAATTCCTTTTTATTTTAATCATTATTGTTTTGATTTATTCTACTTACATATACTACCTTTGCATACTAACTAAAACGTGATCATATGAAATTAGGTGTTATTGCTATTCAGGGAGATGTTTCCGAACACGTTGAAGCTCTTGAAAATGCCCTCAAGCAACGTGGAGAGGATGGAGAAGTTGTTACTATCAAACATAAGGGAATTGTCCCCGAATGTGATGCACTTGTACTTCCTGGTGGAGAAAGCACAACCCTTGGAAAGCTGCTCATGCGTGAAGGCATTGCCGATGAGATTCGAGACATGAATACGGCAGGCAAACCAATAATGGGAACCTGTGCAGGTCTTATTCTTCTGGCAACTGCCGGAGACGAGCAGGTAGCCAAAACCCACCAGCACCTTTTAGGACTCATGGACACCAAAGTCAACCGAAATGCATTCGGAAGACAGCGTGATTCCTTTGAATACGAGCTTGATCTCCCATTCCTTGACACACCATACAATGCAGTCTTCATCAGAGCGCCGGGAATCGTTGAAGCAGGTGAAGATGTAAAAGTCCTTGCTGAAATTGACGATATGATCGTTGCTGCTGAACAGGGAAATGTTCTGGCACTTGCATTCCACCCTGAGCTTACTGATGATCTGAGGGTTCATCAGTATTTTTTGGATAAGCTGTTTTGATTTTATATTTTGATAACTTTGCAGTGCTGGAGTTATATGACTCTGGAAACTGCTGGAACTCCAGCTCCACTAAAAAGTTCAATTCTGCTATTTTTGTATACAACCATCCGCACAGTCAATTCACATCGTAATTGGTGCTTTAAATACCGTATCATTGGTTACATGCAATGTTTCATGTTTCTGAAACAGGTTTCAGAGTAAATCAAAATACCGTTTCAGCCTTCTATTGCCATATTTCCGATTTGCAGGAAATATTCATTGAGGTTAAATATGAATGCTGAATATCATAAAAACGAAAAAGAAGTACCAGGGATGAGAAGTACAAAAAGATCTTTGATCTTTTTATTCACTTTTACATTTGTATTCAGTACCTTTCCCTTTTTGGCTACAGCCGAATCTGTCAAAATTACAGATATGCACGGTTTCGGGAAGGATGGATGGATGGAAGAACTCCTGGACCTTCCGGCAAATGATGAAATTGAACTGGATAACTATACTATAAGTTACAACCAGTTTTTTTCTAATAGCACAAATACAGCCTTCATTGAACAAGTCTCAATATCCGAGAAAAGGATTGATAAAAATGGCTTTGAAAAATATTACCTGATAAAGTCTTTTACCGGAAATGAAAAGATAAAGGAACTAAAAAACAAGAGCATTTTACTTGACAGAGATACTATTGCAATTAATATCGAGTCCTATGAATATAGTAAGCTCAAACTAAGAATATGTTCAAAAAAAGATGTTTTCTCTGAAATAAATATATCAACAACTATTCCGGAATTTATACTTCTTTACCAGGATGAAACTGTTAGCATTCCTATCAAAATTAACAACAGTGGACTGATAGACGAAATAATATCCCTCACTGCTACAGAATCTGATTTTTTCTCTCATGAATTCATTGATGATAGCTTCAGAGTAGACAAAATTAAACTTAATTCCGGGGAGACAAAGGATATTAATCTGGAATTAAAGATAGATAAATATTGTACTCCTGGAGATTACAACTTCACAATAAATGCTTCCGGGAGGTCATCCTCCCTTCTCAGTATTCCTTTCACCGTAGAGGAAAACACAAACAAGTCTGAAAAAAGTTTTGCTGTTCAGCTCTCAAAACTCTATGTTTCGGGTAAAGCCGGATCCGAACTTACCATACCTATAAGAATTACAAATACCGGTGATGCAGACCTGAAAGAAATTAAGCTTGAAATAAAATCTCCGGCGGAGAACTGGGATGTCGAAGTCACTGAAAAAAAGATAGATTTTCTGAAATCAAAAGAGTACGAGACTGTAGACTTAACCGTACGAATTCCAGCCTCTGCGGAGAACGGGGATTACTTTGTGGATATAAAAGGAGCAACTGACGGAGTGGAAACTGTAGACACAAAACTGCGAGTAAATGTGAAACCACAATCAAATTCAGCATGGATAGGAATTGGAATTATAATTTCAGTTGTATTATGTTTATCTATTGTATATAGAAAATATGGAAGAAGATAATATGAAGAAAATACTTGAAATAACAAACGTTACCAAAAAATATGATGACCTGACGGCAGTGGATAACATATCTCTAGATATCTATGAAGGTGATATGATAGGGCTCCTTGGACATAACGGAGCAGGTAAAACAACGCTTCTTGTAATGCTTGCAGGATTAACACTTCAGACATCTGGAAGCATCAAAATTTATGGACAGGATATCGAAAAAAACATGATGCTGCTAAAAAAGAATATCAGTTTTCTTCCGGACAACACCACTTATTATGAAAATTTGACAGCAAGACAAAACCTTGAGTACTATTGTGAACTTGCCGATGTTGATAAATCCAGAGTCTCCGAACTTCTTGAACTTGTTGGCATGAGCAAATGGGCAGATAAGAAAGTAGGTGAATTTTCAAAAGGAATGACACAAAAGATAGGATTTGCACAAATGCTTGTTAAAGATCCTAAAATCATCTTTCTTGATGAACCCACGTCAGGCCTGGACCCTAAAGCCCAGGCAGAAATGAATGCTCTCCTGAGAAAAATGAATCAAAAAGGGATTGCAATAGTTGTTTCTTCTCATATATTATCAGAGATCAAAGATCTCTGCTTAAAAGTTGCTATCATGAAACAAGGACAATTAGTAGCATATGATACTCTTGAGAATCTTTCCAAACAGGATAATCATAATGTCATCAGACTTGAAACAAAAGATGCCGACAAAACGGCAAGCCTTCTTAATTCAATGAAAGATCTGTCATTTGTCCAGGAGAATAACATATTCAGAATCATTTCCGATTATGATATCAGAGATACAGTTGGTTCTGAGCTTTATCAAAACAAGATTCAAATCCTCACTCTGGGTTATGAAACTGAAGATATCTATGATGTCTTTGACAAATATTATCAGGTGGTTTAAAGTGGAAAACAGCAAAGTTGCAGTAATTGCAAAAAAAGAATTCTTTGACAGCATGAAGAGCAGAACCTTTCTTACCATATTCGGGATATTTCTGGTTTTAATGCTTGCTTCCTCAGTTACCGGTGTTAATAATTTCAGCGAGCAACTCGACCAATATCAAAAAATGCAGGCTGAAAATCAGGGAGCGGAAGAGGATGGTATTTTTACATACTTCCCGGAGCCTGAACTGACATCAATAGTGTTTCAGCAAATGGTGACACATATAGGAATTATAGGTTCAATACTGGCTATAATCCTTGGATATAATACTATTTCAGGAGAAAAAGAAAGGGGAAACCTGAAGCTTCTACTGTCATATCCCCTGTACAGGGAAGATGTGATCAATGGCAAACTCCTTGGTAAGATCGGAGTACTGGTGTTAACACTCGTAATTACATCCATATTGTCAGTTGCTGTGGCGTTGGTCATGGGAATAAATTTAACGGGTTCTGATCTTGTTGCCATTATAGCATTCATGGGAATTTCGATTATGTATCTGGTCACATTCCTGGGGATAAGCATCTTTTTTTCCACCATCTCTAAAAACGGAGCAAGCTCAATGCTCAACGCCTTCATGTTCTGGATAATAAGTACAATGATAATTACTTCATTTTCAGGTGCAGTTGCGGATGCAGTGGTTCCAGTGGAAGAGACAACATACTATACAGTAAACGCCATGGATACTGTTGTTGTTACTACTGTTGGTGATGATTTTGAATCTGCAAATGAAGATCAAGGAGAAAGCACATACGATAGATACCAAAAAAGATGGAAAATTCAGAATATGATCGAATCTTTCATATCACCAACCCAGAACTATGAGCAGATAGCCAGTGCTGTTATTGGAAATGATATGAGCAATATTATGCTTTCATCTGTTCCCTTGCAGAGCGAAGCCAGCATGTATGAAATCCTGATGGGCAAAATAAGCAATATTATTGCAATGCTTTTGTGGCTTATAGTCTCACTTGTAGCAACATATATGGCTTTTATGAGACAGGATATCAGATAAATAAGAAACATAATCAATGGAAGCTTTGAGGCCATTAAATAGTCACATGCTTCCATCAAAAAATAGGATAATGAATTACCCTGTGCCTGAGTACATATGTATAAATATGTACTCATTTCTTATTTTCACAAACTTACCCATCTACAAAAATGATAAATATAAACAACACATGACTAAAAAATTATATAAATGAGAAAAATATGAAACAATATAAATTCAGTGTGATAATTCTTGTGCTGACAATCTGCATAATTGCTATTGCACTTGGTTATGCTGGTAGCAAAAATATTCCTGTAGAGAATGCTACAGTTGTTAATGTAAACATAAGTTCTGCCGGAATGGTCATTCCGCAATATCTGATTACCAATAAAGTGGAAAATATATTACTTGAGATTAATAAGGAATACCCTGATAGTATTATTTATTCTGACTATGAAGTAACATTGACAGATTACGATGCAATAAACAAATTCAAGCAATCCATAGATGAGAATGAGATTGACTTTGATCTGGACTCTGTTTATTCATATTACAATCTTGATAGCGGTGCAGTAATATCTAATACATATATCGAATATTCCCCGGTATACAATTCAGTAACTATATCCTATGATGAACTGGATAAATTACTAAACGGGGACAATGATACAGTTTCCTATTATCGAGACTTGTTAAATAACAGTCAATCTGGCATATTAAATTCTGATGAAAGCGTAACTACCATCATTGTTTGTGATGCCTATAATGCGTCATATGAAAAAAACAGCGCAGTCTTCCTCACCATTAGCTCATCAGGAGAATAACAATGGATAGAAAGGAACTGGTATATGCAATAATTCTTGCCGTATCGTTGTTCTCTCTTTCATTGGTTCTCTTTTCCCAGGGAACTACCAGTCTTTCTGTTTCTCTGAGTGATGAAAAGCCTTTTGCCGTTGTTATCCCGACGATGTTCACGATGAATAAAGTGCTCATAATGATTGTGCTAGCCTCAATTGGAGCCCATAGCCTTACTATGCTCACTTCACGCCTTGAACAAATCCAAGAGTTATCAAATCCAACGCTCGTTGAAGCAATGAATGAAGTGAAATACCAGACTGCTCACGAAGAAGACAAAAAGGATAGACTTTTTGGCAATGATGATAGCCATAAAAAAATAGAGGGACCGGAAAAGTTAAATGTCAGCGAGAATCGGGTAAATGAATTACCATTCAATGAAACAGAACACAAAAAGAAAATTGCAGTTGATATACTTCAGGGCGACGAGAAAGAACTATATTTAATAGTCTGTGAAAAAAAAGAGATACTGCAAAGTGAACTTGTGCTTGAGTCCGGTCTTTCGAAAGTGAAGGTAAGCAGGTTATTGCAGAAACTGGAACGAAAATCGCTCCTTGTTAGAAGACCTTATGGAAACACAAATAAGGTAATGCTTGCTGAGTGATTTCCATAAGCATTTTCACCAAACTTGGGAAATTATTAGGATCGATGAAGTATTTCTCATTATTCTTCGTTCTTTTTTCGACCGTACCTGAAGATATCAGAAAGGAAGGAGGAGTCGCCAGAATTGATGATATGATCGTAGCTGCTGAACAGGGCAATGTTCTGGCACTGGCATTCATCCTGAACTTAACCATGACTTAAGGGTTCATCTGTATTTCCTTGATAAGTTGTTTTGATACTACCACACATTATTGAGTATAACAGAATATGTAAAGTAGATGATAACTAATGGCCTTTCTTATAGGTATAAATAAGATAATTCACACAATAATCCATTAGTATGTACTGGTTTTTGTATACCGTAAAAAATACATCATCCATTTCCTTGCTAAAAGGCATTGCTACAAACACATGGGATTTCGATTCAGAATCAATTCCAGCCGAATCTACAGTTCTTTCAGTTTTTAGAGATTCATTAGTTCCAAATAATTTGTGAGGAATGAACAGACGATAAGCCCAATATGAACTTACTTTAGAAGCGTACGGCATATTAACTAAGCGATCTTCAAGAGCGTGGCGAAGCCTCTGTACACGTTTTACTTTATTTTCAATTATGGAGACTGTTTGCAGTTTAGATGGTATCTTTCCATTAAAAAAAGCATATATACATCCAGCAAATTGAGCTAGAAAAGCCTCAACTTCATCCAATCCATACTTTGGATCATGAATTGTCATCGCAAGATGTTTAGTATTAGGGGTCTCAATAGCTAAAGTTTCTAAAACCATTTTAGAAAATGTGCGGATTCCATTATATCGAAAATGCGATAATGGTGGCACACCAACAAAAAGAACATTTTCGGCATTGATAATTTTATTAGTGCTAATTAAACTATGACTTCATTGAGTGGACTCAATTTATCAAAAGATACTCCAATCGTTTTCAATTGTCATCATACTTAATTCTAAATTCAATTAATTTTGAAATATCATCTAATTCATTTGTAGAAAAGTTATCAACTGGAACAGTAATCCCTCTTATATGTTTTTTTAATATCAACAATTTTACAATATAAGCATATCGATATAGATTATATGGCTGCATAGTCTATTTTTCCTAAAAAGCTATACAATCACAAATCATCTTAATGTATCACTAATGAAAAAGCTTAAGCTTGATTAACGAGTACAATTACTGTACTTTTTATTTTGAAATGCAGAGGTATTAGCAATGGTGAAATTAACAGATGCAATGAAAGAAGAATTTGCAAAGATGAAGATCTTCCCGCTGGCAACCGCATCAAAAGACGGTGTTCCAAACGTAATTCCTATTGGAATGTGCTTCCTTCAGGAAGATGATGAAACAATCTGGATCGTGGACAACTTCTTCCTCAAGACAATGGAGAACCTCAGGGCAAATCCAAAATGTGCAATATACATATGGGGACCTGAGATCAACGGTTGCTTCCAGATAAAAGGTGATGTCAGAATCCTTGACCGTGGAGAGGAATATGATGAAATGCGCAAGATGGTCAAAGCAAAGAGCGACCGTTTCCCTGCAAGATACCTTGTCAAGATGAAGATCACAGATGTATTTGAATGTAAGAGCGGTCCTGACGCTGGAAAGAAGTTACTCTGAGTAACTTTCTTTTACTTCTTTTTTTACTCTATTTCTGCGGTTCTGTAGAAAAACTGCTAATTGCGACTCTGGACTCAGGAATTTTTAATAACTGAACTATTTCAATTGTCTTCAGGACAGTAGCAAAGGGACGTGCCGCCTGCGGCGTGTAGTTGCATTATCCTTTGTTTGTCAATTGTTTTGTCAATCTATCAGAAACACACGGACGCAGGGATCAATAAATTAGACTCAGATAATATGAGTAGCTGAAGCCTTGAAAGTCAGATAAACCCAGGAACCGACATAAAGACCCATGTCATCATAGGCTCTTTTTGTAAGCACAACCCTGAAAGGAATTCCCGAATCAATCACCAGATTAACAGTTGACTTCATTCTGGTAATTTCAGTAAGAACACCACTGAAAGAATTCTGGGCACTTGAATCAATGGGAGTCTTTGATACCAGAATATCCTCCGGCCTGATGGAAACACTCACATTCCCTGATTTCAACGTGCTTGAAATTATCGTCAGTCCATTAGCCCATATCTCTGACAGATCATCCCTGATAACCGAAGTTCCATGGAAAAGATTCTCAACGCCTACAAAATCAGCAACAAAAGCTGAATTCGGCTTTCTGAAAACTTCATCAGGAGTGCCGATCTGGTGGATTTTCCCACCATGCATAATGGCTATTCTGTCCGCAAGGGCGAAGGCCTCTTCAAAACTATGGGTCACATGTATGGTAGTTGTCTTCTTTAACTGGTGTATCCTGAGAAGCTCCTGACGCAGACGCGCCTTTGTCCCTGAATCAAGAGCAGACAGTGGTTCATCCAGCAGAAGAAGATCGGGGTCCGTTATTATTGCCCTTGCAATTGCCGTTCTTTGCTTTTCCCCGCCACTTAACGTTGAAGGATGACGGTCAAGCAGGTGAGCTATTCCAAGAAGGTCTGCCGTTCTTTCAACCTTATCCGCAATTGCAGATTTCTCAAAACCCTTATACTTGAGTCCGAATCCGATATTGTCCCTGATATTCATATTGGGAAAAAGCATGAAATCCTGATAGACAACACTGATGTTCCTGTCTTTTGGAAGAAGGTCAGTTACATCATGATTGCTGATCAATATAGAACCAGTGTCCGGTTTGTATATACCGGCAATTGACTCAAGAAGTATCGTTTTACCGGAACCTGTTGGACCAAGTATGCAGAAATATTCTCCTTCCTTTACACACAGGTTTATGTTCTCAAGCTCAAACTCACCGAGTTTGATTGAAAGATCACTTACTTCTATCATATTCACCGTTCAGCAAACTCCATCGACTAATTGCCTAATAGAGTTTTGCCACTCCTCCCTTACGTTCGAATAAATAGAGTGTGATCCCTGAAATAAGTATCAATATAGTTGCAGCTGCAATTGCCAGGTCAAGCTCACCGGAAGACATGTTCAGGTAAAGAGCTATCGGGAGCGTTTCTGTCTTCATTCTTGTAGCTCCGGCAAGCATCAGCACTGCACCGAACTCTCCCATTCCTCTTGACCAGGTTATAACTGAACCTGCAAGCATTCCATTCTTTGAAAGAGGAAGGGTTGTCCTGATAAAAGCCTGGAAAGGCGTACAGCCAAGTGTCTGAGCAACGTGTTCGTACCTTGGATTTATACCTTCAAAAGTTGAACGCATAATCCTGAGCATCAGGGAGATATTCACTGCAAACTGTGCCATGATTATTCCCGGAACTGTGAATACGAACTTAAGTCCCGCATCGGCCAGGAAACTTCCAAAACTGGTTGTACCAAATATCAACAACAAGCCAAGTCCTGCAACTATTGGCGGCAATGCCATTGGAAGATCAAGAAGCGTATTGATAATTGCCTTTCCGTGAAAATCATATCTTGCAAGTGAATATGACACAGGAACAGCGATTACTATGCACATAAAGGTTGAAATTACAGATGTCAGCAAGCTGAGACGGATTGCAAATTGTATCTCAGGAGAAAATATGTTTGTGACAAGGCTCACCGGATCTGTGTGAGTGATTATCTGAAATATCAGACTGAAAATAAAAAGAGTGAGCAGGAGCATAAGAAATAGATTTGCATACTTGAACCCATTCCTTTGCATTGGCTGCACCTGCTTCGTTTTTACTTTTTTATTGTTTTTAAAGTTATTCCATCAGGTTCAGCTAGCTTCTAAATAAGCGTACTGTCCATCTGGATAAAGCGTGAATCCGTATTCTTCAAAGACACTGCGACCTTCATCTGAAACAACAAAGTCTACAAATTCAGCTGCATTTTCCGGGTTTTCTGATGTCGTCAGAGTTGCTATTGGAACTATCTTTATGATATTATCATCCTCTGCAATCTCCACCATATTCACTTCTTCATTTTCCCTGACAAGGTCTTCCCATACTATTGAGGCATCAGCCTGGCCAAGTGAAACGTATGTTACAAGTTCATTGACTGTTGCGCCTTTTGCAACAACGTTCTCTTCGGTCTGATTATATATACCCTTCCGGGTCAGCATTTTATCACAGAGCACACCAATTGCTGCTGCTTTCGGGTCTCCAAGTACGATGCTGACACCATCGTTTGCAAGGTCATCAAGACTATCGATATTTGCCGGGTTATCCAGCGGAGTGATGATCACAGGAACATGGTATGCAACCTTGCTGGAATTATCAACAAATCCCTTTTCGGCTGCTACTTCAAAGTAGTAGGTTGCACCGGGCATGTAAACATCACCTTCACCCGTGAGTTCCATCTGGGTCAGGAGCGTATTGGAACCGGCATAATTGTACTGGACAGGAACGCCATATTCCTCTTCGAACAAAGTTCCAATCTCATCCATTGGCCTGCGCATTCCAGCGCCGCAATATACCAGAAGTGCTTCTTCACTGACCTGTTCATCTAAACTGCCTGAATCTGAAATCGTTGAATCCTGATCACTTACGGAATCACTGGTGGAACCAATACAACCCAGAAACAGAACACACGAAATCAATAATAAAAATACTATGACATGTTTTTTATTAACCATCCAATCCTCTCCTTGAAACAAGTTCGAATGTATGTTATGCTCTTTCGAGCACAACATCATTCCAAGTAGCAATGTTCGGAGTGTTATGTCTGACATAACATAACGATAGTTCCTTGGTAGGTCTTATATAAATAATTATCTATTGGAAAAATCCACAAAGTTAGGAGTATGGAAAAAACAGGAAGCGTATGCAGTTCGAAAAAAAACTGCATACATCCGGATAAAATCACATTTTCTATTATTCCATCGATTCTGCCATCTTTATAATCTCATCCCTGTCAAGAGAAGCACTGATACTCAGAATCGCATCATCGGTCTCCCATTGCAGCATCAGGGGATCACCATACATGGAATAGAGATCAGCATCCTCACCATTGACAGAAACCGTTTCACTTTCCAGTATTGATAAAGAGTCAGTCTCCTTTTCACCTTCATAGAAATTTTCAGATACAAGAATCTGCTATTCCTCATTTGAATAGAACAATGTGATAGATTCCTTGAGATTAGATACAAGTGAGTTCTTGCTGTACGAAACATGATCCAACTCGTACCCTTCCGGCACATATGATGGAACTAGTATCTCAAACTCCGAGATCTCCTGTGCTTCATCAAGTGCCATCGAAACAGGAAGCAAATCCTCAAAGTCATCGATCTCTGTGACCTCTGCACCGTCAGGGATCTCGAATTCGAATTCATCATCACATATACCGGTATTCACTTCAAAGTCCCTGTATTCAACAATGATATAATATGCATCATCTGTTCCCATCTCAATCTTCAATGGAGTCCACGTCTCTTCGTCAACCCAGACCTTCGTGTCAGAATCAAATGGGCTTTCCTCCTCCACTTCTTTTGGAACCAGCATTAGCACGAACGTGTCCCTGCTGTCTAGCTCTTCTGTCCCTTCCAGGGATACATCGGTTTCGTCCAAAAGACTTCCAATAGCAGTTGCATAATCGAACTCCGAAATTTCAGGAGTATCAGGCAACGCCATTATTGTCACCTGATTGTTTATCGGGTCATATATCCACATTTTCTCCCCGTTTGAAACAGTCACCTGACCTGCCATCTCTTCCGGCATTATTGTAACAGTTTTTGACTTGCCAGGATTCTTCTGGATTATCCGATATTCCGTTTCCTGTACATTATCACTCATTGAGGCCGTCGTATGAACTGTCGCAGAAATATCCTCTATGCTGTCCTGTTTCTCCTGCATTTTCTCAGCAATCTGATCAGCAGTTAAATCCTCACCAATGCAACCTGAATTTAAGATTGCTATTCCTATTAAAAATAATACAAATACTATTTTAGATTTCATTTTCATTCATCCACTCATTTATTAGAGTTACTGGTGCCTCACAAATAGAGTAAACATAGAAAAATCATTCAAAATATTCTATATAATTACAAAATTTAGTAGACATAGTAACAAAATAATTATATATAGAAATTGTGGCCTGGGTTTCCAACTATAATTCATACTTAAACATCAGATAAAAATAACAATTAAAGTATTGGAGTAGAACCAGAAAAAAATGAGGGAATGTAATATTAAAAAGATTGAGGCCGTCTAATTAGATCTTCGGCATAAAAGCTTATCCTTTTTTTTCGTCATCTTCATCATCTATTTTTTTTTTTTTTTTTTTGGGGGGGGGGGCGGCAGCTATAAATAGCATAAATCTGGCCCGCCTCATGGCTAAAAAAGTAATGATGTATGGAGGAGTCCAATTTGAGGACTCTATTGAAAACTATCTGAACAGGGAAAGCGCCTCAATTTGCCAATTCCTGCACTTTCTCTGCATAGAAGACATTTCACAGTACTTAGAGCGTACTGTGTATGCCAACAAAAGTTGGCATTACAAATATAACATTTCCTCAATGATAAAACTCTTCATTGTTATGTGTTTCAGGCAGTTATCTTATGAGAAAACAGTCGCCTCATTAACAGAAGAAGAGGCAATACTACTCGCTTTTTGCGATAACAATGGTGTTGTAAAACTTCCTTCATCAAAGACCTTGCATAATTTTGTAAAATATCGATTAGGAGAAGATGGAATAACTGAAATAATGATGTTAGTTGGAGAAAGAATCCTTAAACTTGCTCAAATAAAAGAAGCTAAGATTGATTCAACTCCGCTTGAAGCTTCAAGATACGATAAATATGCGGATTATAATTCTCATTACAAATGCAAGATGGACAAAGCTCATATCACGATGGTAGGAACTTATCCTGTGTTCATGACACATACAAATGGCAAAGCAGGAGATACTCATGAACTCATCAAACACATTCAAGCATTGAAGAAAATGAATGCTGATATTGACATGTATTCTGCAGATACGGGTTATAAAGCATTCAAGAATCATGCAGATATCTGGTATCATTTGAATGCAAGGCCAGTTATTGCATATCCAAAAAATGCTGTGATCAGCAAAGATGGCGAAATGGACAAAATCGATCATTGGGTAAATAAAATGTGGTTTCTGGGTGGGAATATACTTGCAAGTACTGAAGAAAAACTAAAATTCCTATATGAGATTGGAATGTCTAAACAGGTTGGTATGAACTTACGTAATCAAAATATGAGGGATGAATCGTTCTATGAGCTATACAAGAAAAGAGGAGAATGCGAATCAAAGCACGGACACATTAAAGATGTGGTCAAGTTCGACATCAGAAGAGTTAGAGTAGAGAGTAGAAAACTCTACTCTCTACTGAGTTTTGTATCGTATCAGTTACTTGTACTTACAGAAATACAGAATGGGTTTGAGAAAAGAAATTCATTTGGAAGCTTTTATTGAAAATGTTTGTCTAATTAGAATAGAGGTATTTGGAAGCTAATTAGATAACCTCAAGATTAACCAAGGTCTTCAATCAAAGAATCCTTAAAAGAGCGAATCACCTCCTGATCAAAAAGCCCTTCCACCCTTTCACACATTGAAAGGACACGTTCCATATCAGAGACCTCAGGGTCTCCGTGGAAATAGTCATCAAGAGTGCAGATATCGAATATCTTATCCAGAGATCTTATCTCCTTATTGAGCTCTTCCGGTACTTCCATAAACATCTCAACGGTATCCATCAGGCATGTGTAATTGTGGTTATATGGTTCCATATCGTGAAGATAACAAAGCGCTACAAGATAACGTTCAAGAGCCAGTGAAGCTACATTAAAAACCACACTATGATCCAGACCTTCCTTCAAAAACAGTTTTGCCCTGTGAAGGTACGCTTTGGAGTCACGATACTCCTTTTCAAAATCATCAAACCTTGATCTCTTCTCCATAAGTTCCAGTCTCATCAATAGCCTCCTTTCAGGACATTCTTAATTCCAGTGTAAATCTCTGTAGATATTAAATCCAAACTAATTAGGAAGTCTATTTCCGTATTAAAGTATTTATTCTTTACTGCCACTCATGAAATCATCATGTATCAAATTCAGAAAGTGATTGCAAATCTATAAGATATGCCTACTAATATATTTATAATCAGAACTCCATAAGATATTTAGCATTAATGCAAAGGTGGTTCAACTGAACTTGGGACCTCTGAATGATATTACAAGATCAATCACCTATACTCTTCAAAATGAAGCAGGTGGCAGAACTGGAATTTTCTTTCAGTTCTATGTATTCCTCTGGGTTATGCTTACCACATTCTTTATCGTGACCCGTATACTTTCAGTTACCAGCAGACCCGATCCGATATACCTTGCCAGCGCGCCACTGTATGTGGCCCTTCTTTATACGCCAATATATGTATTCTGGATGTATGAAAAGAAAATTGGTATCGAAAGACGAAGAGTCAGAGAAATGCAGGTTGTTGATTCTGTCAATGTTGACCATAGATTTGCAGATTCTGTTGAACTGGGATTTAAAAACCCACTTTATCTAAGAGTAAACAACCCCACTGGGAAAACCATTGAGAACATCTGGTTAAGAGCTGTTTTTCCGGCAACTGTCCTTTCCAGCAAACCGGTGCTTTGTCTTGGCTCACTTGAACCGGGATCATCCGTCTGCGCAAACATTTCATTTGTACCACTGGTAGCAGGAAGCCTTTCAATGGGCTATTATGACCTTTACTTTGAAATTGACAGGCATAAGCACCAGAAACCACCTTTCTTTTTTGAGAATATAAATGTCAACCACACGTATCTTCAACTAAATGTGGACCCTGGAGATAAATTCAGATTCGGATATGAAAGTAAAATATCTTTCAAAATAGTGAACAAGTCAAATATAGAACTTGGAGAACTGCATGTCAAATGCACGTTCTCTGACCACCTGAGCTATGACACTGCTTTTTCCGAAACTAAGAACCTGAGTCCGGGCTCTGTTTTCAATGCAACGTACATTATAACACCTCGTAAAGGGGGAGATATTGAGCTTGGAAGTTTTGAAGTATTTTTCAAACTTGGAGGTAACAATTGTAAAATCGGACCGGTACCATTTGGAAAATATTATGTCCGGATACCGGAAGTCAATGTCAGAATAAAAATGCCGGAGTCATTGTATAGTGAAGTCGGAAATTCAATTAGCATATATGTTGACAATAAATCAGATGATATTCTGCATAATGTATGCTTCAATAGCTGTTTCTCATCATTTATAGAGTGTCATGATCCAAATGCCTGCATTGGAGAAATACAGCCACAATCATCCGGTTTTACATCTTTAGTGGTGAAACCGATCAATCCCGGAAAGATAGATTTTGGAAACCTGAACTTTTCATTTGAAGTAAATGAAATCATATGCCAGCAAGAACCGCTTGACCTGGGAATACACAAAGTAGTATAGAGTAGTGTGACAGAACTGTTCAATCAAGTTTCTGGCCACACTTCAGGCAGAACCTTTCATCAGATCCTGCTTCACGCCCACATTGAGGGCACGTCCTTTTTTCAGTGCCTTTGCCTATGTTGGAACGTTGAATTACACTATCCTGTATCGTGGTATTATTAATATTGTATTGTGTCAGGGAATCATCAACAAAGAGTTTAATGTCTGTTCTCTTTTCAATTTCCTCCAGTATCTTATGATAGAAACCTGTAAGAGCTTCTTCTTTTTCAGCCCAGGCCTTTATGATTAGCCGTGATTTACGCTTACCTACAACCTCAATGTAAGCTGCATATTTCATACCTGCAACACCCTGTGCATAAAACCTTGCAACACCGGTAAAGAGTTGCTGTGTTGAAGTTACCTCCGGAGCTATCATATACATATTCAGATCTTTCAGTATACGAGTAGCAATATCAAAGAGATTCTCAGCCGGGATCTCCAGGTCTTTGGTATCCTCCTCTGCAATGATCATTGAACTGACATTAAGTCTCCAGTTGTTCTCATCGACCTCAGTTACTTTGAGTACAGGGCAAACAATGTTCACCATCTTATTACTCAGATCTACCTGAACATGCTTCTTAATACTATAATCATAGTACCTGATATTACCGGAAAGTATGCATTCACCACATTCTCCCGTAGGTCTTATGATAAAAGTCGCTGTTTTACCTTCGCCAGGCTGCAGCATTGAGATATTCTTCCGGTTATCTTTTAAATGAAATACATCCGGTACAAAAAGACTGATAGTTATGTCACCCATAGGCTCATCAGATGTGTTTTCTACCTTTATTTTGTAAATAATATTTGCACCCTTGTACTGGACAGCTGATTTGACAACAACAGGTTTCTTTTTTGGACCTTTTGGAACAGAAGCAACAGAAGCACTGTTCTTAACTGTATCAACTGTTCTTTGAGAATCAGGCATTTTATCCTTTGAAGTAACTGAAAAACCGGATTCAGGGTTTATTGCATCTGCAGAGTTCTTGTCCTTTTTATTCTTCTTTCTTTTCTTTGATATTTTCCGAAGTACAAGAACAACTACGAAAATAAGAATCAGAGTACTGATCAGCTCATTAAATGCTTCTTCATCTGATGTATCGGAGTAAGAAGAAGATGTTCTGGAAGAATCATAGTCTGAATAATCAGTATAATCTTCAGGACTTGTAGTACTCACATCAGTATAATCATAATCAAGGGTATAGTCAGGATATATGTAAATATCTGAAATTTCAATGTAATCGTAGCCGTAGAATGAATCATAATAAATATCATCAATTCTGAATTGGAGAGTAAGGTAATCATCGCGATAACTGAAATAATCGCCTTTTGTATAGTATTGATCCTGAACCAGTGCATCATAATAAGACACTACGATTCTTGCAGTACCATCGTATGTGTCTACATCAACAATATTCAGGTAGTAACCATCCTGAACTCCGATTATCTCACCTTCAGCAAATATCAACTGGTCATCAGACGCTGAAGTTACTCCAGTACTGAGAATAAGAGTGCTGCAAATTAAGACCAGTATCAAGATCTTTCTGAGAAAATTACCTGCCACATTCCAACCTGCCTTATAATCTGTCCCGTTTTACGGTTTATTCCAAACGGTATTTAAAGTTCTCATGAGACGAAAATACAAAAAGTTAACCAAATCCTCATATGTCAGTTAACCTTTTTCCACACTGGCTGCAAAAGCTCGCTTCAGAAGGAATTGTTGATCCACATCCTGGACATTTCCTTACGGCATGGGATGATTTACCCTGTGCAGCTCCCATCATAGAAGCATCAAGTTCCTGTCTGCGATATGAGTCTGCACGTTCCCTGTCTTCAACCTGCATCATGAAATTGACCTTGTCATCTTTTGCCAGAGACTCACTGTGCTTGACCTTTGCCAGTGCTTCCAGTTGTTCCGGAGACATTCGGCCATATTCCCTGCCCTCAGATACCGTCTTTGCAACATCGGAGCCACCGGTTTCGGTTATGTGTTTCAGATATTCCATATCCCTTCCATGTTCACGGTCCTTCATGTCCTGCTCAACTTCAAGTTCAGCCCTCATACCTTTAGCTTTTGAAAGTTTTAATTCCTCTTTAAGGCGTATGGCAGCCTGAGCTTCACGTATATCTGCCTCATGCTGCAACCTTTCTATTTCAAGATCGGACTGGACGTCTTTTAGCCCCTGGTTCCTGTGGAAATCTTTTTCTGTTGCAACAGTTGCCTGTTCTGCACGAATACCTGCAACTTCCTCCCTGCCTTTACGTTCATAATCACCTTCTACTGCAAGTGTATCAAGTTCGGCAAGTTCTTCCTGTGTCTGGAAATCATTAGTTGCCTGCATGACCTCACCATAGGAACCAAGATCCCACTGCACTGTATATTTCAACATTTCCAGCCCCCACATTGACAATGTAGAACGAAGGCGCATTTCAAGTTCATTCTCTATGTTAAGGCGAAGATCCCTGTTACCATAGAGACTTTCAATATCCTCCTGCCTCACTTCCGGCTCAAGGACAAGGGTAATTACTTCACTTTCAAGACGTGTATATATATCCTGTATAGAAAGTGCCCTTTCTCCTTTTTTATCAGGAGTAGCATATGCATAGAGCATCTGGAAAAAGCGTTTTGTATCCTGTATCCGGAATCTGAGAAGACCACTGCAGGATACCTTCTGGTTATCCCTGGTCCAGAGATCCTTCTCTGACCACTGGAGGTCCTTTGGAGATGTATCCATCAGGGCAACATCCACATCCTTTCCGATGTTGCCGGGTTTTAACAACCCACCGACCTGCAATTTACCACTGTCTACTATCTCGTCAACTACTCCATTCTTTACCATGGCTGCCTTTTCATTAGGTGAGAGTATCACCGCTTTTCTGAAAAAACCTCCAACCTGCTTTTTTGGAACCACTCTGGCAATGTCATCTGTTTCTCTTTTCCACTTAAATGCCATGATCTGACCACCCTATTGTAATAGGCATGCTTCATAAATTATTGGTTATTATGACTAGATAAGATATTGAGTAAATATTATATATATTGTTTTCTATTGTATACATAGGCATACAAAATGCCAAGTTGGTAAATTATGGCTAATTCTTATCCTGTAAGCGCAAGAATATCAGAAGATAGTAAAGTATATCTGGATTCATTAGTAGAAATGGGAATAGCGATCAATAGATCAGAAGCTATGAAGCTTTGTATCAGATATGCAAAGCAAAAAAAAATGGAGGAGGAATTGTAAGTGGGATTAACCAATCCATTTAAGAAAATATCACCTGAAGAGCTTAAAACTAAACTGACTATTTCAGAGCAAAGACTATCAACCCGTGAAAAAGAACTTCTAAAAAAGCAACAGCAATCAAGGGAACAGGCAAAGGATGCCCTTTCAAAAGGAAATGACAGGGAGTTTCGGGTTGCATCAAGAAGATATTCACTTGTTGAAGGCCAGGTCAATACCATCAGCAGCATGGTGGAAATGGCACAGTCCATGAATGACGTAATCGAGATGCAGACAGGCCTTAAAGAAGTTGTGGAAATTGGTAATGACCTTGGAAAATGGCAGAAGCAACTTGGATTTGACACTTCCAAACTTGAAGGTGCTGTGACCAATATAAGGACGTCAATGGAAAAAGTGAACACTGCAACGAGCATGATGACTGCTTCCATGGATGCGGCCATGAGTGGTGGTGGTGAACTTAGCGAAATGCAGGATTCACTTCGGTCAGAATTGCTTGCGGAACTGTCAAGTGACGAGCCGGCAAAGGATGAACTTTCAAAGAAGATAGAATCAGAGATGGCAGATACCTAAATAACAGAGGTATTCTTCTTTGAACATTAAATCAGGTTCTATACAAGAGGTGCCTGTTTGAACTCAGCCATTACCTTAGCTGCCCAGGCCCGTGGGTATGCAAAAGCTGCCAGGGAACTGGAAGATAGAGGGGAAGCCGAAAGAGCCCGTGAGTTGTATCTGAAAGCTGCCAAACTCTACAACGATGCTTCCACGTTATCTCGCGATGACATGGATAAAAATACCCAGCATGATCTTGCAGAACACCTTTTCGCCAGAGCTCAGGCACTGAAAGGCTCAAATGCAGTTACTCCTGGTGGAAATTTTGAAGGGAACAAAAGTAAAGGAACTGGCGATGAATCTTCCATTTCTAAGGATGATGTTTTCCTGAAAGAGACACCTGATATTGGTTTTGCAGACATCGGAGGTCTGGAGGACGTTAAAGAAGAAATCCGCAAGGCTATCATTTATCCTTTTACGCATAAAGAACTTTACCAGATGTATGGTCAGAAAGCAGGTGAAGGAATTTTGCTTTATGGACCTCCCGGATGCGGTAAGACCATGATGGCAAAAGCAGCCGCCAAGGAATGTGGTGCAGAGTTTATCAGCGTGAAGACCAGTACTATTGTCAGTAAATGGGTGGGAGCATCTGAAAAAAATATCAAACAAATATTTGACATCGCCCGTCAGGGAAAAAGGTCTATCATATTTTTTGACGAAATTGATTCTATAGCCACAAGAAGAAGCGAAAGCGAGGATTATGCAAAAAGGGTTGTCAACGAACTGCTGGCCCAGATGGATGGTGTGGATACTGCATCCGATGACCTTCTTGTTCTTGCAGCAACCAATGAACCGTGGGCAATTGACCCGGCCCTTAGACGTCCGGGACGTTTTAGCAAACTTGTATTTGTTCCTGAACCTGATCTTGAAGCCAGGGAAGCCATACTTCGGATTCACCTGAAAAAGCGTCCAATAGATGATAATCTTGACATCTCACATCTAGCACAGATTACCGATTCATACTCTGGAGCGGACCTTGCAGCTATTTGCAAAGAGGCTGCCGATATTCCACTTGGAGAAGCCTTAAGAGGTGGAGACCCAAGGAAAATCAGCTTAGGGGACTTTGAGACGGTATTGCAGAAACGCAAGCCATCTATTGTGAGCTGGTACATTGAAGCAAAGACATCTGTCAGGAAAACAGGAGAAGAAGATGTATTCTCAGAACTTGTCCAAAAATGATGCAATATCAGCGGCCATAAATTACCTATCTGTATTATTTTAAATTCGATTAGCAATCACATACATCATATATAAACACAAAGTCCTGGAAGGATTGAATGGATATATTAAAAGATCCCGAAGAGCTGGAAAAGCAGAACAGGCAGGAAATTATCAGAAATCTGAATTATGTTTATAACTCCGTTGAAAAACTCATTCAGAAAACATATCTGAATAAGGAGACTGACCTCAATTTCCAGTTGAGAAATACCAGAACATCTGTATCCCAGCTACTTGCAGATATAAAAAATAAGGATCTGGATCGTTTTTCAGGGAAAAAAGGCACTCTGGAAGATTTCTATAGAACTGAAAATGAACTGATTAACGATTCTGCAAAAATGAACGAGTATTTTGCATCAACAATAAAGTCCGGTACAATTGATATTTTCTCGCTGGATGATTTGCTTGAGAGTTTTAAAAAAGCATTTAATGAGCGTATAAATGTTGATAAAGACATACGCAATGAGTTCAAACTAAACCAGATGGAAGCTTCAAGCGCAGAACGTGTAATTTCCGGAGCAGAAAAAACGCCGGATAAAAAAGAAGTAAAGGAAATAGAACGTGAGAGTATCAATCTAACTTATGGCATGTCGGGAAGGGGTGCAAATAATGCAGGGTCCACGATCTCAAAAACACCTGAACCCAAAAATGTTATCAAAGATCAGAGAAAGGATGGTACAAAGGAAGAAATTGATACAGAGATTCTGTCAAAACTCATCAATTACATGAATATTCTGGAAGATAAATATTCAAACCACCAGCCGGAAGTATCATTTGACGGAGAATATATTGGAGATAAGAAATGGAAAGTGGAGGTCTCTGAAAAATATATTTCCGGAACAATTGTCCGCAAAATACTTCTAAATATCATCATTTTTGAAACTTACTGGAAACCATTTGATAATCTTAGAACTATTATGGAATTTGTCCAGAAAGAAGCAAAAGCAATTCCTTCTGGCCAGTACAAAAGCCTGTGTCTTTTGAACTCTGATTGGAATGGAGACATCAAAAACTGGGCGGAAAACTATCTTCACCCACGACTTGTACTCTACCTTTGTGATGTTGGAACAAATGAATTAATTTATAATGATTCTGTATTCAATGCTGACAGGATAAAGACATGGCACGATCTTAATTCCTATAAAACAATAGAAGCAGAAATCCAGCCCCTGATAGATAGTGAAGAGCCTTTTGAGGATACTGAAATTGCCGAGCTAACGGGGTTAAGCCCTGAAGGCACTAAAAAATTCCTTGCGGAAATGGTGACTGCTAATAAGATAGTGGACGTAGGCTTTGGAAAATCCCAGTATGTTAAACTAAAGAAATGATAAAAAAGTAATGAGAGAGTGAGAAACTCACTCTTCTGCTGTTGCTTCGACATCCCCAGCCGGCTCTTCATCGCCGCCGAGAATCTTTTCTATTGCATCACTGCCATATTCTGTAACAACTGTATTGATCTGGACAATGTCCGGTGCAACTTCTCTTCCACGCATCATCTTTCTGCGGCGTACACCCTTTGATACAGGAGAGTATCCTGTTCCGTTTGCAACAAGTACTTTCTGTCTTCTTGGTCCGGGAAGGTCTGGTCTCATGACCATTCCACTCTTGTCACTTCCACCGGTGATCTTCAGTGTGTATCCCGGAAGACCGACAAGTGTTCCTTCAACTGTTTCTCCGATTGATTTTCCAACGAATTTATTGGCTTCAGCGCCTGTGACATCAAACTGGTATGACTTTGTCTTAGGGTCTGCAACCACTACTTTAAAATCTGCCATATATTTTCCTCCTTATGGTTTTATTGTTCCTAGTGTTTGTTATGATCGTTCTAAATGAATTGTGCATTCTTTTCTTATTTTGCCCAGAAAGGATTATCCCTTCTCTTTATTGCAAGGAATGCATCAAGTGTTTCTAATTCATCTGCCGTCATTGAGTCGTAAATTTCATGTTCCATTTTCTTTGCATGTCTTTCAGGGACATTTACAAAGAGTGTGTCCTCTTCTTTGATCTGCCTTCCAACTGTAGGTCCTTCAATGGCCATTGCGACTTCCATGCCAATCTTTGCTACGGAGACATTTTCCCCGCGCACCTGAAGGCCTTTTACCTTACCAACGACTTCTCCATCAGCGGTGGTGATATCTACACCGGTCTTCACCATACCACCAATGATCTTGACTCCTACAACAGCAGGCTTGCTCTGGCGGAATGTACAGTCAGGCATGATATAGAATCTTCCGGGTTTTGTGATAGTATCCGATATCTCTTTCTCAGCCTGCTCCTTCTGCTTTTTTACCCAGTCTTTGTAATCATCTATTAAACGATAAATTACATCGTTCAGGAAAAGCTTTACTTCTGTGGACTGAAGTTTTTCTTTTGCATCAGGAAGGACTTTCACATTGAATCCTACGATCGCTGAGAATAAAGGATCTTCAATAGCAGTAACTTCAACAATGTCCCTGTTACTGACATCGCCTACATCTGCCTTTCTTATTGGAATTTCCTCCTTCTTCAGCTCGTTTACAAGTGCTTCAAGAGAACCAATGGTATCTGCTTTGATAGTAATACCTATTGTATCAGTATCAATCTGGACATCTTCGATCTCACTCCTGACCTCTTCTGTGATCTCATCAATGGTTTCCGTGCTTACAACCCTCACAGGGGAACCTGCAAGAGCACCATCAAGGTTAGGTGCTGATATCTTCACACCAACTGCTGCTGTTACTTCAGAAACCTGCTGGAATTTCTCCTCGGCCTTGATCTCAGAAAGCGGACGTGGTTTGAGTAAAGCACGGATCTTTGTCTGAATTGGGTCCCCAAGGCGCCCTACAACTATAGTATCGCCTTTTTTGATAGTACCATCATAAAGGATTATATCAAGAGTTGTCCCAAGACCTTTTTCTTCCTTTACTTCAAGAACAGTACCTATTCCCGGAGCTGCCGCGCTATAATGCAGGTTACCCTCAAGGAATCTCTGGGCAAGCCCCAGAAGAATCATAAGCACATCAGCAATGCCTTCACCTGTTGCTGCACTTATTGGAATGACACCTATATTGCGCTGGAAATCATTTACCCTGTCATACCTTTCAGAGTTAAAACCGATATTGTAAAGTTCTCCTATAAGCTCATAGAGCTTATTATCGAGATCAGATCTAACACGTTCACTCTGCTTATTATAGCTAGCAAGGAATGGAAGGTTATTATTGGCTTCCCAGCCATGGATCCTGTCTATTTTATTTGCAACAACTACAAAAGGAGTCTTGAACCGCTTAAGGATCTGGAGACTCTCTATTGTCTGAGGCATGAAACCTTCATTTATATCAACAATAACAATAGCAAGATCTGCAAGAGCACCACCTCTGCTTCGAAGAGATGTGAATGCATGATGTCCGGGAGTATCAATAAAAAGAAGACCCGGTACTATGAATCTGTCTTTAAGTGAAGGATCCCCACATTTATTAACAATGTTTTCGATGGGGACCTCAGTTGCACCTATATGCTGGGTAATGGCACCTGCTTCTCCATCAGCAACAGCGCTTCCCCTGATCCTGTCAAGTAAGCTGGTCTTGCCGTGGTCGACATGTCCCATTACAGAAACGATTGGTGTACGTAGATTTTCATTTACAGCCATGTGCAAACCCCTTCAAAGATCATTCGGATAGTTGGAAATGATTTAAAGGAAAGAATTTTCAGGACATTTGTATCATGCAAACATCCGGAATCTAACCTTTTTACTCGTAGAGACAGACCTCATCGATCCTGGTATAATTAACTATCTCTGAATCCTTGAAGTGGATAGCTATCTCACGCTGTGCGGATTCTGTTGAATCTGATGCGTGAACGACATTTCTGCCGGTCTCAACTGCAAAGTCTCCCCTGATTGTTCCAGGAAGTGCTTCAACAGGGTTTGTTGCACCATTTACTGCACGCATGATTGCAATAGCATTCTTACCTTCAACAACCAATGAGACAGATGGTCCTGATGTTACGTACTCTATAAGTGAAGCAAAGAAAGGTCTTTCAACATGTTCCTTGTAGTGCTCCTTTGCACTTTCCTCACTCATGACACCAAGTCTCATAGCTGCGATCTTAAGACCACGTTTCTCTATTCTTGAAATGATCTCGCCCATAAGTCCACGCTGTACTGCGTCCGGTTTGATCATAATGTATGTCTGTTCCATTTAGAACACCCGATTATGCTTTCTTCAAGTATACTCTGCCCTGTTCGGTCCAGACGGTACGTCTTGGTAATCTTCCAAGCTCAAAGTTGCTTTCGCATTTGGATGAGCAGAAATAATATGTTGAGCCATCCTTCTTTACAAAAAGCTTACCTGTACCTGGTTCAAGAAGTTCACCGCAAAATGAACATTTTCTCTGTTCCATATCAGTCACCTCATCTGGTAGTCAGTTTTTTGGCTTCTCTGGAAGTCTCGATCAACATCATAATGTCACCGATCCTTACAGGACCAACGCAATTACGGGTGATTATACGGCCCTTGTCGCGTCCTTCAAGTACGCGGCACTGGATCTGGCTGGCTTCACCATGCATACCGGTGTTTCCGATAACATCGATGACTTCAGCCGCATAGCCTGTATCTTCGTCTGCCATAGTGATACCTCACGTATCAGGTTTATTTAAGTGCACTTACTTTCTGTGCGACATCTTCAACTGTTTCGCTACCCTTGCCAGCGTCTACAATAGCAACTGCTGAGCAAGCGACACCGATTCCACAGGCTGCACCGAGCTCTTTCTGCTCTTTCACATATATGTATGCAGTGTTCTTCTCTTCACAGAGAGGTGCAATGTGTGCGATGACTTCTGCCGGATCGACATCCTCTGCAATAACTGCAAGCTTTGTAATGCCTCTCTCAATAGCTTTTGTCACTTCATTGATTCCTTTCTTTAATTTGCCTGTGTCTCTTGCAAGCTCTACACTCTCGAGTGCCTTGTTAGCGAGTTCTTCCGGAACGTCAAATTTTGCTGCCATATTATTTTCTCCTTCGAAACCATGCTGTATACTCATGGTTTTTCATTATTCATTGTGTGCCGCCAATGCGACTAATTTGGCCAATTACGATTGTAACAATGTATATCAATAAGTAAACTGACACAAAGTTATATGCCAAAGTAACGGCTGTGAATTACAGCATTCCTGATTATAAGCATACTTATAGTTTTGCAGAATGCGCAATTGGAGTCTTTAAATAACCTGTTCAGGTATAAACCTTGTGGCAGAAAGTATAGAAAAGGAAAGGTCGGATCAGAAAAGATAAGCCATATCTTTACTGACCCATTTTACAATTAATCTTACAATCAATAAAACTGTTCCATTGCAAGATTGAAGAAATTAGAAGCATTGGCCGTAACAACTACCTTTGCTATTCTTCCGTCATCCTCAATGTCCACATCATACATCAGATTTCTCTCAGTGCTGTTATCTTCAAGAGAGGATATTGTTTCAAGCGTTGTGTTAAGCGGATTAAGGAATATTTCAGTCTTGGAATAATTTCCATCTCCCATATTCCTGAACTCCAGGTAATGTTGATCGGCAATCATATCCTCTGAACTCAGCATCTGATACTCTGCACCAGGTTCTACATAAGAAAGTATCTCGGAATATCCAGTGGAAACACTTGCCGTACCTGAAGAAACATCGATAACCTTTTCAAGGCTACTTTCTGAACCCAGAAGAGTCGGAGTGCCAATCACACTATAAAACTCACCATTTCTGGAAAGAAGCTGATATCCATTATAGGTATCTGCTGCCATATATCCAAAATTGACAACCTCAGGATTGAGCACGTGTGCCTCAAAAGCAAAGTCATCGTTATTGGAAGCTGAATATCTTCTGACGATCATAGTATTGTAAACAGAATACAGGTCAGTGATATTTGGAGCTAGGATCTGAAGCGGGGTGTTATAGACTCTTGCATAATCCACATATGCTATATTCGTTGCTCCCTCCGGCGTTATCGTGAGTCCGTCAGAAATAGAATCCAGTTCTGCACCAAAATGGGTACCACTGATAACTTCGAATCCGGGTGCATCCTCTAAATCTGTACTTAGATCTTCACCATCGTTGGAATCACCCATAAAGCTTGCAACGAAGTATGAAAAAATAGACATAACCATTATGGCAGCTAAAAAAATTGCTCCGTATTTTTGATTCATTCATTTTCCTCAAATAATTGATTAACTGGATTAAATAAACCTAATTCAAAGTATAAATAAAAATAGGAAAGTCAGATTGCATTCTCTCCTATCTTTGCAATAGTAGCATCAATATCAGCCTTAAGTTCATCAGGTATTCCCTGGATACCAACATCAAGGAAACCTCTTACAATCATTCCCACTGCATCCTCTTCTGTAAGACCTCGTGCCATCAGGTATTCTATCTGCTCCCGTGCGATCCTTCCCACAGCAGCTTCATGTGACAGCTCGATATCCTCGACATTTGCCTCAAGTATAGGAATTGCCCTCTGCATTCCGCCACCAAGCACAAGTCCGTGGCATTCGAGGTGACCTTTTGCATTGTTTGCATTACCGATCATTTCACCACGGGCAATAGCTTTACCACCAGTGGTAATTGTTCTTGAAATTAGCTCAGCTTTTGTGTCCTCAGCATTGAACACAACTTTGCTCCCAAGATCAAGCTCAGAGTCCGGATGCGCAACAGCAATCGTGTTAAGCCTTGCAAAAGCACCCTTTCCTTCAAGAATAACTGTAGGATATGACTGAACGGACTTTACAGGTTTCAGGGTAACATAGTTACTGATATATGAACCACCTTCCTCAACATGGACAACAGTCCTTGGCCTGACACCTATCTCTTCACCCCAGTTGTGAATCATAGTGAAATTAAGGGTAGCTCCTTTTTTCACGTACATTTCCGAGATACCAAGGTGAAGACCTTTCTCGATGCCATGCTTTGTAGAACATCCTGTAATAACATCAAGTTCAGCACCCTCTTCAACAATAACTATATTGTGAACTGTCTGGGAAACCTCCTTAGAACCAATAAGCAGACATGTCTGAACAGGCATCTTGGACTTCTTACCTGCAGGCGCCCTGATGAAATATCCGTTTGCATCCTGAAGATAACTCATTGCAGTGTACTTGTCCTGATCTGGCCCTACAAGCTTCCATGAATAGTCTTTTACCCAATCGTGGACCTTCATGGCATCACGCAGGGACATGAGTTCCACAACATTATCGTCACGCAGGGATGAATGTGTCACAGCATTGTTAAGCATCAGGAAACTACCTGACCTGTTATCCTCGGAAGGTGTAAATCCTACATTCAGGAGTGTCCTCTGATCTTCTTCACTTAATTCTTCGAGGTCATCCGCCTGCTCTTCCTCTTCTGATGCAAGCCCATATTCATTAAGGTCGAAATCCTCACCATATGCTGCATTTTTCTTGAGGGCTGCTTCTGCCTTCTTTCTCATATCTTCATCAGCTTGCATTTGATACACTCCTCGTATCCCTGTTCCTTGATCTCATTCAGCATCTCACGTGGGTTTCCTGAACACATAACTGTACCATTACACAGAATGTTTCCTCTGTCCGCCTCTATATAATCCAGTACCTGGCCTGTATGTGTAATTACCAGTGCTGACTTCCCATGCTTACACCTGTCACCTGCACATTTACAATCTTTCTGCAAAAGGTGTTTAATAGTATTTCCAAGCTGCTCAATACTTACAAGATCAACTCCGGATTCAGGTTCATCAAGAAGAATGAAATCCGGATTCTGCGCTGATAGCTGTAAGAGCTCTGATCTCTTGATCTCCCCACCAGAGAATCCTACATTAACGTCTCTTTCAAAGAACCTTGCCATATCAAGGGTTTCTGCAAGTTCTTCTGTGTCTTTAACATCCTTAGAAATGACATTTAAAAGATCATGGAGTTTGACACCGCTCATATTAGGAGGTCTCTGTGTCATGATGCCCATTCCCATCTGCGCTCTTTCATAGACCGACATATGGGTGATATCCTCTCCTTTGAAGATTATTTCTCCTTCTACAACATTATAACCACTGAATCCCATCAGTGTCATGAGTAGAGCGGATTTGCCTGCTCCGTTTGGCCCGAAAAGAACGTTAGTATAACCGGCTTCAACATTAAGGTCAACGCCTTTTAATATCCTTCGGCCGCCGATTTCAACTGTTAGATTTTTGATCTCCAGCATAATATGGCCTCCTTTTTATGACAACATACCCATGAAAGCAGCTTTCATGGGAATCCTGCATTACTATACGGGTTATCGGTTAAAAACCTATTGAAATTTGAGAAATATCGCCCAGAAATATTAGGATAATTCGGTGCCCTGCCAGAGATATATTTTTGATAGTTACATGTAAAAACCTGTAAATGACAGATATTTACAAACCTAATTCCTTAGCAATTTCCTGAAATTCCTTACCTTTATCCGTCGTGACATATATGTTACCTTTCTGTTCTATGAGGCCATTCTCCTGTAAAAGGGAAAGATACCTGTTCACAACTTCGAAATTCAGGTTTGCACGGTACACTATATGAGTTTTTTTTGCCCCTTCTAACGCAGCCCTTAAAATCTCCACACTTATGGCCGTTCTGCTTCTTCTTATAATAACCACATCCACTACACAAAAATGTTATTTAATTAATATTTTTTTGTTTTTGAGGTGAACTTTTTCAAGGCATCAAAGTTATGGATAAGCCGGTACTGCCTTACCGGCTTTCCAGACAAATTTTTAATTTGTTTAATTATCAGCCTTTTTGTGGATTAGTACTCCTGCAGCCACAAGCATTGAACCTATACTAACTAATGTTGGGAAATCAGCACTTTGGGACTGAGTTTCTCCTTCAGCAGGAGTTTCTTCCTCTACAGAAGAGACCTCTTCAGCAGTTGTATCCGCAACACTGCCCATAGTCTCTTCTTCCTGTGTATCTTCAGCAACCTCCTCGGCCGGACTCTCTTGGGCCGGAGCAGAAGAGAAGCCACCTCCTCCTCCCGTAGTAGTTTTTGTTGATCCTGAAGAACTGCTGCCACTTGACGTTGCCTGAAGATTTACAGTAACTATATCTCCTGCATTCATACTGGAAATATCCACTACTTTTGTCTTCATGTTATTCACATACAATGTCACACTGTCACATTCCGATACAGAGGAAATTCCCAACCTGTTTTCCCTGGTATCGCTGTAAGAGCCTGCATTGTCAACTGTGGTAGTACCTACCACATCGTCACCACACATTGCCTTGATAACTGTTCCTGCAGGAGCAGAATTACCATCAATAGTTACAGTACCCTCAAGAACAATGGGCGGGTTGGCCGAAGCCACACCTGATAATAATATGCTGAGTATAATGATTTTAATAGCTAAAGCAAAGATCCGATCTGATTTCATTGTTACCACCTAACAAATAAAAAGTGAGATACAAACTGTATCTCACATTGAATTGTCTCCTTTATGTTGCCTCTTTAACCGAGCAGGCATTCCTCCTGAACCAGGACATAGAATCCTTCATATGCATCCAGCTGGAAGTCAGCTGTTGTCACAAAGTTACCGGTCAGTTCTGATCCGTCCACAATGTTCAAACCTACGAATGCATAGTCATTTGCAGAAGGTACCCATGGACCCTTGATCTTGATACAGCTGTCACCGATTGCTACAAGAGCAATGTCTGCAGACTGTGCTTCAAGAGCTGTGTGCCCAATAGCATTCCATCCAGGGTAGAGCCGGACTGTTGCTGGTGTTGCTGGAACAGTTGTTGACTTCTGGAGATATGTCTCAACGATTACAACATCTTCCTCCAGAGCGTTGTGTATCCAGTATCCCTTAAGTGGTTCAAACTCAGTTGGAATAACCATTGTGTTTACTCCACTTGAAAGGTCATCATAGAACACTGCGTCAATCACTGTACTGTCAAAGTCAGTGAGTACATCATTCACATCCGGGGTCTCAAGTGCTTCAGGAACCGATATGAAATTCCAGCCAGGCTTCAACAAAATTCCTTCTGGGTTGTAGACAGTGACACATATAATCTCAAATGATGTGTCCTGACCATCATCGATGGTAGCCTTTATGAGATATGATCCGTCAGGAACGGTAGTTGTATCGAACACGACACTCCATCCATCTGTTCCATCTGTATCTTCTCCCAGTACACTCCAATCCTCACCAACATCATCGGCGTTGCAATCACCATCAAGATCTGCAAAGATCTCAAATGTAGCACTTACAACATCATCATCACCTGAGTCATCTACAACTGAAATGATCTCCACCTGTGAGACCGTTTCACCGGATGTGTGCGATGTGATGTTAGCTATTGGAACAGTGTTTGGTACATTTGTGACTTCAACGGTATCATCAATCTCATCTACACCAGGTATAGTTGTTGAGCCATCTACCATTGTAGCATCCTGGATATCCAAAAGATAAGAACCATCTGCTGCACCGGCATTCACTTCAAAGTCCAAGGTCACTAAGACACCTGACTGCATTGCAGGAGTTGAGTCTGCTACTGAGAAGTAAATACTTCCATCATCGGTCATGTCCTCTATGACGAAGGCATCTGAATCCTGAGCACCCATAAGACCAGAATAACTTGCTCCTGTAAGACTGAAGATACTGTTGTCATAGGCAAGATCGAATTCTACTGCTGAAACACTGTTAGACTTTGAATCAATCACTACTGTTGCCTGGAAAGATTCGCCTTCACTGAAAGAACCTGAATCAGCTACTACCTGAACGAATGGGTCTTCCTCAACAACAATATCGCCGTCACCAACTTTCGCCTCACCGTCATTGACAGATACTCCAGTTAGAGTGGAAGTGCCACTTACAAGTGAAACACCAGAAAGGTCCAGATCATATAATGCATCAGCTGCGCCTGCCTTTACCTTGAAATTAACGGTAAGGATATTACCTGCTTGTGCTGCTGGAGTTGCGTCTGCTACTGAGAAAAAGATGTTACCATCATCTGTCATGTTCTCAATAACGAAGACATCTGAGTTCTGGGTGCCCATAAGACCAGAGTAACTTGAACCAGTCATACTAAGAGCACTTGTGTCATAAACCAGATTAAATTCCACTGCATCAAGCGAAGCACCTTCAGAGTCCACAATAACCTCTACTGCAAATGTGTCTGATTGAGACAAATTATCAGTAAGAGATGGATCTACAGACAATGATGGAGATGCTGCTGCAAGACCTATACCTACCATGAAACACGCGAAAAATATCAAAAGGGAAGTAGCGGAAACTACCAAACCCTTCCTCTTTTCATTTGTCATGATTTACACCCCTGTTGTTAATCAAACTCATATGCCTGGGCAAACTGTGCAAAGTCGACAATGTCAATATCGCCATCGTTATCGAAGTCGAAAACGTCATCGTAATTTGCTGCATTGTTGTATGCCTTAGCGAACTGTGCAAAGTCGATGATAGTTACATGACCATCTTCATTGTAGTCACCCTTCATACCATCATCACCGGAGAATACTGCACCTTCTGCCTGGTTCATGTAAAGGCCAACACCGTTTGCAGGGTCGTGGTAGAACATGAGCCTCTGGTCACCCAGGCTACGGTACTCTTCGTTGATGTACTCACAAAGATCAGAGTTTGGAGCAGTGAATGAACTGGTTACCAGATAGTCACCAGTACCATCCCAATTCCAGACATCAGGATAGACGAATTCCTTGTACTCATCAGGCAGTGTGCGGATGTGCAGCCACTTCCAGTATTCATCAGCATAGATGCGCTGTTCAACACTTGTGTCAAGGACTGTGCATTCACAGAGCAGCTCAAAGAGGTTGCTGTGGAATCTCTCTTCAGTCTCAGGTGCACCTGTGTAGTAGATATCAAGTGCTGGCTGTAGGTCTGATACACGAGATGCTATGTTGGTATTGTCATCGTAGTAGCATGTAACATCAGTCTTGTCATATGGGTCCAGATCTATGTCGTCAATCATACAGTATTCACCATTAAATGGTGGAAGCAGCGGAATTGTTTCCATTGGCTGGACTGGTTCCTTTATTACTGAAAGGGTCCCAAGATCAGCTTCAGCCTCTTCCGGTACTGGGTTTCTGATGGTGATATACTTGAAAGTGTTAACGTATGTGGAATTGTAACAATCATCACCTTCAAAAGTACTGCCGTAAATCATAGCAACATCATATTCTGCACCATCAACGAAGAACGACTCACCTGTGTACAGTACACGTCCAACGGTCACATAAACATAGTCCTCACTTGCTGAATCAGCTGTAATGAACCATGGATATTCGAAAACATCTGGTTGGTTGACAATTGCAACGTGTCTGCCTACGCTAACTGCCCCACCAGGGACAATACTTGCCTGATAATTCTGTTCAATGAGCTGATCCTCATCATTACCTGTGTAGTAGATATCCATTGTCAGGGTAATCAGTGGGTTGGAATTAAGACCTGAAATAGCAATGTCCTTTACAGCAACCTTGTGATCAAGGAACTGGATTTCAGAATTTATGCCATCTTCGTTCTGTACCCCTGCCTGAAGCTGGAATCTGTCAGAAGATATTACTATGTCAGTGCGACCATCATCATTATAGTCAGTTACTGCCCTGAGATAAGTCATATCATCTTCTTCATCTCCATTGATATCCATTCCGTCAAGACCGATCTGTGCATCGTCATTGTCAGCTATCGGGAACCAGAAGTAAGTGTGTTTTCCATCGTTTGAATCAAGAGCTGTACCTTCTACTGGGTAGTAATTCAGATCAGTGAGCATGTAAGTATACTCAGTAACGATGTCATCAGTTGTTGTTTCAAACTTATTCCTGTCTTTGAGCCATACCTCGCCTGCAGGCTCAGTATAGTCCGGATCGAACCATTGTCTTATAAATACCTTCTCAGTAGAATCATCATTATTTACAAGAACACCTTCGACAGTGGAATCATGAGTATATACTGCAGGGCTCATTGTGACAAAGTCCATTTCAGGAGCTTCATCGTTTAGCGGATCAAATGGTCCTTCAGGATTGTCTGCTGAGTAAGGGAATGTAGCGTCCATGAGATCATTTACATCTGCAGAGCCCCCATAGAGTCTGAGACCATTGGTATTTGCATCAATTTCGTTAACGTAAATGTCTTCAATTCCGGTCTCCTGGTCGTACTCGAACATGAGTCTCTTATCAAGTCCATCCATTGAAAGACATCCATACTGTTCATAACAGAACTTTGTGTAAGGAGCTTCAAATGAGCTTGTTAAGATGAAATCTGCATAACTGTCATCTACATCAGGCAGAGCAGGATACACAAATTCCTTGTACTGGTACGGCTTTGTCAGAATATCAAGCCACTGCCACTGCTCAGTCTTTCCTTCATCGAGAATTTCCAAAAGATTTGTATCAAACCTTTCTTCCATTGATTCATCTACGAAGTAGATCTCAAGAGCATCAGCCATCAGTTTGCGTGCCGGGACATTTGTATTGTCTCCATAGTAGCATGTTGTTGTGTGATCAATTAATCCTGTGTACTCTACTGGCAGGTCTATGTCATCAATCATGATGTGCTCTCTGTTGAAAGGTGGAAGCAGTGGAATCATTTCATTTGCACTTACACTTTCCTTGATTACTGAAAGCTCTCCAAGGTCAACATCATAGTCTTCAGGAACCGGGTTTCTGATAGTGATGTACTTTACAGTGTTGTCATATGCCCAGCTACCATCATCTACACTTCCAAAGATAGCTGCAACATCATATTCTGCACCATCGACGAAGAAAGATTCACCCTGATAGAGTCTGCGTCCTACCGTTACGTAAGCATAGTTCATACTCACTGCGTCTGCTCTCAGGAACCATGAATAATCAAAGTCAGGTTCCATACTGTCAGCAACTGTATGCCTGCTTGCAACCAGATAATCACCTGGAACTATACTTGCCTGATAGTTTTGCTGAATGAGCTGAGGTTCATCATTACCAGTATAATAAACATCAACAGTGAGAGTCAGCAATGGGTTTGAGTTCAGACCACTGACAGCCACATCCTTGACTACCACCATGTGGTCAAGGAACTGTAATTCATCTCCAACCTGAAGCTGGAATGAATCTGTTGCGATCTTTACATCCTTATATCCATCTGCATTCTGGTCCAGTGTGTCAAAGTCTCCAACCATTTCAAGATGTACCATATCATCTGAACCGTCTCCATCGGCATCCATGCCATCAAGACCTATCTGATCGTCATCGTTGTCAGCAATAGGGAACCAGAACTTAGTCCAGTATGAATCGGTCTGTGGATCCATTGCAGTTCCTTCTATTGGCTGATAGTCAACCTTGTTAACCATCATATAGGTGTATTCTGTCACGATATCATTTGATGTCGCTGCAAATTTGCTTCTGTCTTCAAGCCATACGCGACCCGTTGGTTCCTCGTAGTTTGGAACAAAATATTGTCTTGCGAACACTTTTTCATAGGCGTTGGCGTGGTTAACCACAATTCCATCCTCGAAAAGTGCCGGGTTGAATGTCATGAAGTCCTTGTAAGGTGCTTCATCACTTAGTGGATCGAACGGTCCTTCAGGCGTTTCGTATGGGAAGTTTGGAGTGGACATTCCGTCTTCACCATATAGCCTGAGTGTATTTACATCTGCAGCAAAAGCAGTCTGTACCATTGCTATGCTTGTAAGAATGACAATAGCAATAGCTAAGAGCTTCTGCTGGCTTTTAAACTCCATATTTTCCTATCCTCCTTATTTTAAGGTATATTTTGAGAGAGTACCACTAACAAGCCATCATTTTGACAAGACTTTGTCTAAATGAGGTTTGTTTAAGGCACCAGATTAAGTTGCCCTGGACAATAACCCATTGACAACCCCATGAATACTATGAATTTGAATGATATATACTCATAAGAACAAAAAATTCAGAAGTTTTTTTGGTAATATTGTTCTGTATTATTATTCCTGAACAAAGTTATAAAATTAACAGAAAAAAGAGCCCCTAAACAGAGTAAACACATGCAAGAAAAAAATAGGATGATGCCACCAATATACTGTGAAAATATGTAAACTATATGTAATTTTTCGTTTCAGGGAATACTACATAAGTAAATACCATACTGAATATCCGGACCATATTGCAGCATTGAACAATGAATAGAATACTGGAAGCATAAAGAATCTGTGCAGAAATTGCAGAAATATAACAATATTGTAGCAGCTCAACAAGAACGGAGCCGAGATAAAAGAAACAGGTCTAATAGCAAACCTGTTCTTTATCTCTTCTTCTCTTTGCTTGCTTGTTGGTGGTACCTGATAGTATAGTGGTACTAAGGATTATGTCCCCTAAAAAGTTGGGGATGACGGAGACAAATTTCGACCACCTATCCATCCATAGTTTTCAAGTCTAATAAAGTTTAAAGAAACTATTTTGAGGAAGAATGTTTAGTATGTGTTATAGAGACTGTCGGAAAAGTCCCCGCACAAGACAATTTCTGACATGTGAGCAGAGTTAAATAGTCTGGAACTATAATAAAATCAGCATCAATAGTCGTCTTAAAGAAAATTAGAATTAATGTGTACTTAACAATTGTTGCTATAATTAATCCTGATATTCATACAAACCGACTTTTCCGACAGTCTCTATAAGCAAAAATTGCACAGATTGATGGATTTGCTAAGCTGCAAATCAAAGTGAAAATAATCACCTTTCTAAAACATCAAAGCTTTACTTTTGGGATTTCATTTGTTGTCTGGCAATCATGCCCGTAATTGTAGTGTACGCAAATATGATAACCCCAAGCCAGATAAGAGGGTCTCCTATGTTTCCCTTGCCAAAGTAGATAAAGGAAAGACCTGCACCAAGAATAAGGATGTTTACTTTGAGTAGTCCCTTGTTTCTTTTAAGGATTGCTATATTTTTTTGTCGGTTTTGTATCTGACTTTTCTTTTCTTTATTCATGTAATCACTGAACCTTGATTATCATATCTGCCGCCTTGCGAAGCCTGTTAAACACGGCTGCACCAATTCCCCTTGAATCAAATGAACCATCTACTATAATGATATCTACATTCCTCAAATCAAGGTCTCGAAGACCAAAAAAGAGATATTTTGCTGCCTGTTCGGGTTTATTCTTACTACCAATGGAGAATGATTCTATACCAGAAAAATCATTTTCGGACTCGTCAGTAAGCATCAGGCCGGTTTTTGCATCTCTCATGTTCAGGTCTTCAAGAAGTTCCTTTATCCGTTTAACAACTGCAGAATGCTCACCTTCCACCAGAATTACACCTGCTCTGGGAGAATAGTGAGTATATTTCATTCCTGGTGAACGAACGGTCTCGCTTTCAGGATGGACTTTGTCATCGTAGGCAATCTTCACTCCTCCAACGCATTCCTCAAGTTCTTCCCTGCTGATCTTTCCCGGACGCAGTATCGCAGGTATCTCGGAAGTTACGTCAATAACAGTTGATTCAAGCCCTATTGTTGCGTCGCCTCCATCAACAACAGCATCGATTCTCCCTGAAAGATCCGCAATAACATGTCCAGAGGATGTCGGGCTTGGTTTTCCGGAAAGGTTTGCACTTGGTGCTGCCAGGGTTTTTCCTGATCTTTTGATCAGCTCGATTGCAATTTGATTTTCAGGAAACCTTATTGCAACAGTATCAAGTCCGCCTGTAGTGACATCGGGAACTATGTCTGTTCTTTCCATAATTATAGTAAGAGGACCAGGCCAGAACCTGTCCATTAACAATGATGCTTTTTCAGGAATATCAAGTACAAGTGGTTTGCAGTCTTCCCTGGAAGCAACATGGACTATAAGTGGATTATCAGCTGGTCTGCCTTTTGCTTCAAATATCTGCATTACAGCTTTTTCGTCAAGAGCATCGGCTCCAAGCCCATATACGGTCTCAGTGGGAAAAGCAACAGTTCCACCTTGCGCCAGTATTTTCGCCGCTTCATCAAGTGGGGCGGATTCAAGTTTTCCACTTACGTAAAAGATCTTTGTTTCTTTTGTCATGTTTCAATAAGCACTTAAGAGTTATTTAAGAAGCATATTATAAGATATAAATGCAAAGGAATGTAACCTATTGAACCATAATGCTCATAAGGTTTTTGTTCACCTGTAGTGAAAATGTACATTAAATTAGAGAGACAGTTATGTCATTATCAGGATGATATTATCCTTTTCAGGCACAAATCTGTTTTGTACATGATTTATAGGCAACACTTATATACGATCATTTCGTCTAGGCACGAAGTGAGCGGGTCTGTTTTTAACCCCACTCCCACACTAACCCCCACTCCCCAACCCGCTCACTGATAATAATGGGAACTAATTAATCACGATTCAACATTAATTATGAGAGTTAACTTCGTATATACAGATTCCATCTCGCAATTAAGGATTAGAAATCAAAATTATCATTTCCATGATGATTTCAAGAACAAACTCTTAAATCTAGCACAAGACATTGATTATTTAGAAAATCAAAAAAAGATGATGAAAGAAGCTTCTGTGCAAAATTATGCACCTGCTCCTTCATTATTTAAATTAGTCATCTTCTGGTGGTGGACAGGCTGCATCGCAGGCTTTTCCATACTCATCGATAACTGATTCCTTGCACAGGCCAACACCGTGCCTGTGAGCTGCACGGCTGATCATATGGGCTGCAACCGGAGACGTAACCAGAATGAAGAGTGCTACTGTTAATGCCTTAACACCCATTGGTGAAAAGCCTACTTTAAGCAATATACTTAGCATTACGCCAAAAGCACCCAGTGTACCAATCTTTGTAGTAGTGTGCAGCCTGTTATACACATCAGGAAGACGTGCAAGTCCGAGCATTGCAAGGAATACGAAGAAAAGTCCTATTATAAGGACTGCATCGCTCAACATTTCCAGAGCCATTGATAATGTACTCAAAATACCACTCCTTCATCAAGATATTTTGCAATCGTAAGCGTTCCTACAAATGAGATTACAGCAAGCACAAGTGCCACATCCATGAAGAAAACAGACTCTTTTACATATGAGTAGATACCAAGCATGACAACAATGATCGTTGTCATTGCATCCAGGGCTACCACCCTGTCAGGAATTGTTGGTCCTTTGATAACCCTGTAAAGACAGGGAATAAAGGATATTACCATGAAGATTAGTGAATATTCAAGCAGGTTCATTCGAATGCCTCCATTGTATATTTTTCCAGATCCTCTTTTATGGACTGGGCTACTCCCTCCGGATCAGTTGCATCTATAGCATGCACATACAGGATGGACTTATCCTCAGATACATCAATTGTCAGTGTACCGGGTGTAAGAGTAATGGTATTTGCAATGGCAGTTATACCAATGTCAGTTTTGGAATCAATTGGTACTGCAATGATACCCGGTTTAATATCTATCTTTGGCTGCAGTACTATCTTTGCGACCATGACATTTGCCTTTATGATCTCCACAATAAGCACGTAGAGGAACTTTATCTGGGCAGGTATCTTCTTTATTGCTTTGCTGAAAGAGAACTCAAGGTCAAATGGGTACAGGACCTTGAACGGCCTGATAATGAATGGCGAAATAATAAGTCCCAGTATGAAGTTGTTAACACTTACAGTACCGTGGACAAAACACCATACAAGAGCAAGTATAGTTGAGTAGGCAAAATATCTCTTCATCTTACCACCCTCGTCATTACAGCATCAATATACGGTTGCGGATCAAGTATCTGATGGGCTGTTGCGTTTGCAAGTGCTATCAGCGGTTCTGCATATACTCCGAATGCTACAACAGTCAGTGCTAGCACAACTATTGGAAATGCCATCAGAACTGACGTTCCGTGATGAGAATATTCCCCATACTTTTCAACATCCCTTTTCTCTCCCCAGAACATGAGCAACATTGCCCTGAACATGTAGAAAAGAGTGAATATTGCAAAGAAGAGTGCGATTCCTATTGCAAAATAATATTGTTCACCAATTCCTGCATCGAAAAGACTGAGCTTGGCAAAGAAACCTCCAAGTGGTGGCATTCCTGCAATTGACATTGCTCCTACAAGGAACATAAGTGACATCAGTGGTGCACTATCAACCATGCCGCCCATTTTTCTCATGTCTCTGGTTCCTGCATGGTGAATGATTCCACCTGAGGTAAGGAAAAGCATTGACTTTGCTATTGCGTGGTTTGCAAGATAAACAAGTGCTGCTGTTATTCCATAGATGCTTCCAAAGCTGATACCAAGGAAAACATAACCTATCTGACTTACACTGGAATATGCAAGCAGACGTTTTACATCTGTCTGTGACACTGCTGAAATTGCTCCTACAACAATGGTTGCCAGTGCAAGATACATAATAACTGGCTTGAAAATATCAAGTGTATCAATGAATATAAGGAAGAACACCCTGAGCATTCCGTATGCTCCTACTTTGATAAGCACACCACTAAGCATTGCGCTTATGGGTGAGGGTGCTGTGGGGTGCACATCCGGAAGCCAGTAGTGGAGCGGGAAAATTGCAGCCTTGTTACCAAAGACCACAACGAACATCAAAGCAATGGCAAAAACATGCCATGGAAGTGTTCCTGCTGCACTCATTGCACTGAGCTTGACTGAGATATCAGCCATGTTCAGAGTTCCTGTTGTTGCGTAAAGTGAAGATACTGCAATGAGCATCACAATGGAACTTATCATGTTGAGCACGAGGTACTTGAAAGTAGCTTCCATCTTATCGGAACTCTTAGTCACACCACCCTCCTCATTTGCAATAACAAGTCCACATGATGAAAGCAGAAGTATCTCAAAGAATACGAAAAGGTTGAAGATATCACCTGTGAGGAATGATCCGTTCAGTCCTGCCACAAGCAGACTGAAAAGCGGATAGTAGGACGCACTCAGTGACTTTTTCTCAATGTAATCAAGTGAATATATCAGCGCAAGGAATGATACGAATGATGTGAGCACAACCATTCCTGAACTCAGCAGGTCAGCTACCAGTATAATTCCGTATTTTCCCCATTCTCCTACTTCATAAGCCTGAATCCCACCTGACCATACCTGTGAAAGCAGAATAACACTCAGGATCAGCATTGCAAATGAAACTGCAACGCTTATTGCTTTCTGTATGCCAGGCTGTTTCCTGAGAAGTATCATAAGTGCAGCCACAAGTATTGGAGTGGCTATCAATATGATAGGAATGTGAGTTGACAGGTTCATCCCCAGAGCCTCCTGAGTTCCCTTATGTCAGTTGTTCCATATTCCTCGTAAATGCGGTATGCAAGGATCAATATGAATGCTGTTGTAGCCAGGCTTATTACAATGGCTGTCAGTACAAGAGCCTGTACAAGAGGATCAACATAATCGACCTGATGACCTGCTTCTATAATAGGTGCAAGTATTCCCTGAGAAAGAGAATCTGTGAAGATGCTTCCTGTTGCCTCTGCAGCTCCGTGTCCACCATCATCTGTAATTATTGGCACTTTTGTTCCGGAGAAAACTCCTGCTGAAACTATCAGAAGGTTCACTGCATGTGAAAGGACACCAAGTCCGATAATAACCCTGACAATATCACGGCGAAGTATAAGGAAAGTACCGATACCGAACAGAATTGCTATTGTGAGAGAAAGCAATGTATTGTTCATTCATCATCACCTACGTTTTTGAAAATGGAAAGCAATCCTCCGATTACCACGAAATAAACTCCTATATCAAAAAGACCGGCCGACACCAGTTCTATCTCTCCGAAGAATGGCAGGTGGACAAATTCCACAGCACTCCTGAAGAAGTTGTGTGAGAAGGCAATTGCTGAGAAAGCTGTAAGTGCAGCCAGCAATAAGCCAAAACCAAACCAGTTGCCCCAGTCCGGGTTAAAGAATGATTTTATGTAATCAAGACCGAATGCCACGTATGTCAGTGCGATAACTGAAGCGAACATGACACCACCAATGAATCCTCCTCCGGGATTATTGTGTCCCGCAAGTAAGAGTGAGATTGAGAAGAGGATGACCAAAGGCAAGCATATCTTTGTTATTGTTTTTGTAATCAGGGTTGTCATTCGTCCTCACCCCTGCTGTGTATGAGATTATAGACACCAAGTGCTGCCAGACAGAGAACAGAAATTTCTCCGAGTGTATCGTATCCTCTAAAGTCCACGATAATAACGTTCACAATGTTGTGACCGCCTGCAAGTGAAAGACTCTTCTCTATGAAATAATAGGAGAGAGACTCAAATGGTGCAACTATTCCCTGTGTTGCGTTTGTCAGCAGTATGAAGATCATTGCCGATACAGCCACAGATATTACAAGATCCCTTGCAAGTGTTGTGCCAGGGATATGCTCCTTGAACTTCTGCGGGATTTTTACAAGTGCCAGCAGGAAAATAATAGTTGAAAGAGTTTCTACCAAAACCTGGGTTAGTGCCAGGTCAGGTGCCTGCAGATATATGAATAACAGAGCAACCAGATATCCAAGACCTGAAAGAGATATGATGGCGGGCAAGTATCTTGGCAGTAATGCTGCGCCAAGAGCTGCAACTATCATGAACAGGAATATCAAAGCTTCGTAAAGTGGGATGTCGAAATTAAGATTCTGTGGTATAAGGCTTGTACCAAGCATTATTGCAGGAATTGCAAACATTGCAAGTGTTAAAAGCAGAAGTGCCACAACATATGTCTTTATCGTACCAGGCTGCATCCTGTTTGAGAACTGGGATGTAACACTTTTTGCATTGTTCACTGCACCATCATAGTAATAATTGACACTGATCCATGGGAATTTTGCATTGAACCTGTTCTGCCATTCTGCGATCCTGTTATACTGTGTGTAGATTAAGATACCCAGAATGAATGTGGCTATGGTCATCATCAGTGATGTTGTGAATCCATGCCAGAGCTTTACGTGCAGGTGAGCTTCCTCAAGAAGAATTCCTGAAACAGTTGGCTCAATGAAGTTGTGTACCGGAATTGAAGGTACAAGTCCGAACAGTATAATAAGACCTGCAAGGAAAATTGCCGGTGCAAGCATTATCATTGAAGGGTCATGTATGTGTTCAGGCAGTCCCTTTGCTGGTCTTTTACCAAGGAAAATGCCGTCTATGAGTTTGATAGAATAAGCGAATGTGAATACACCACCAAGCACCGCAAGTGCCGGGATGAGTATTGTGTATGGACCACCAATGAGATGACCCATCTCAACGGATGCCTCGTAGAACATCTCCTTGCTCAGGAAACCGTTGAGAGGTGGAATTCCCGCCATGGATAATGCTCCGATTGTTGCCACTATGAACGTTATAGGCATTTCTTTACGCAAACCACCCATTTTTGTAATGTCCCTTGTAGCCGTTTCATGTGCTACAATACCTGCCACAAGGAAGAGACATGCTTTGAATGTTGCGTGGTTGAGAAGATGGAATGTTGCAGCAGCCACACCAATTCCAGGTTCTTCATGGGTGGTGTAACCGTACATTGTCATAAGATATGCAAGCTGACTGATTGTTGAATATGCCAGAATTCCTTTGATGTCAGTCTGCCTGAATGCAAGGAAACCCGCAAGAAGCATTGTGAATATTCCGACTCCACTTACCAGAATGAACCAGGCTTCTGTACCTGAGAACATTGGGTGAATCCTTGCTACAAGATAGATACCGGCTTTTACCATTGTGGCTGAATGCAAAAACGCACTGACCGGGGTTGGTGCTTCCATTGCATTTGGAAGCCATATGTAAAATGGACCCTGTGCTGATTTTGAAGCAGCACCGATGAATATAAGAATAAGTGCATAGATGAAAAGGTTATGACTTTGCAGGGCTTCCCTTATGGATTCGTTGTGTAATATTGTAGGAATGTCAAATGTTCCGGTGATAGCATGTAACACCAAAAATCCTGCAAGCATGAATAAACCGCCTGAAGCAGTTATAAGCAATGACTTGGTTGCTCCGTAAACTGACATCGGCCTGTTACGCCAGTAACCGATAAGCATGAATGAAGTTATGCTGGTAAGTTCCCAGAATATGAAAAGCTGAATAGTATTAGCAGAGAACACCATACCGAGCATTGACCCCATGAAGAAAAGGAGCTGCTGGTAATATCTTGGAAGATCTTCTTTCTTTGACATGTATCCATTGGAGTATGACATGATAATGACACCAATACCGGATACGATGAAACCGAACATGATACTCAGGCCATCAGCATAGAAAGAGAAGTTAATTCCCATTGAAGGAAGCCATTCTATAGTTCCCTGAATAGTCCCCCCGTGTATGATCTCCGGTGCAACCTGAGCAATCAAGAGTAAACTCAGAAACGCAACTGCGGAGGCGTACCATCCTACTTTTTCCTTTAGAAGTTTTTCAACGGCAGGCAATATACCGGCCAAAATAAATGGCAAAAAAACCGCTATAGTAATTGCTGTAAACGAATCCATGCCTCCTTACATTCAATTCCCTATATATAATGTTTTTTAATGTGAATTATTATTTATGATGAATAGTAGAAAGGAGCAGTAGCCTCATATTTATAAAAAAAGCCGAATTAAATATTCATACATCATATTTAGATACAAACAAATTATGCACAAGAGTTCCTGTAAAGTAAAAGATTAGACAGGATAATGGCTCTGTAGAATTCCTGTCATTAAAACTTAAAGAAAAACAGGTTGTTTTTGTCAGAGAAATATGATTTATCGTTGGTCATGAATAAACTTGGTGATCCCGAAGGGTCCGGCGAAGCCGGCGTTTTCCCACAAGATATAACAAAAAATCTGCATATATACCTGATAATTTTTTCTTTGCAAGCATTCTGTAGAAATCTTAGTATAAATGCAATAATCCCTCGAGTAATATTCTGTGCAGAAGCATAGGAATGTGCCGCCTTCGGCGGATGTTTACTTCGTTTTTAGATTTCAGGTTCTTTTTCTGTCACTCAAAATAATAAATGTTTGTGCCACTCACATTAACAGGGTTTCTACAAATACAGGATAATAGGGAAATATAATGCCTTTAATTATTCTTCATTCAATTATTCCTGTGATACCATGAAACAAATTTCATCTTCTAATTTACCTTATATCAGGTCATTTACAAGTAAATTTAAACCAGCCTCTCTGGTCTGTCTTGCAATGGCATTTTTCATAATGTCAATGACAACATCTGCCATGGCTCTTTCTTCTGACAATGAGACATTATCTGCCGAATCTATAATAACTGATCAGGGAAATGTTTCCGAGTATAATCATCTGATAGAAGTCAGTCTCCTGAATTCCGGATATGTTGTTGTCAGCGAATCAATGGTGTATCTAATAGAAACTGCTGAGGGTCAGGACTTAAATCAAACTGAGATTAAACTCTGGATACCGGAAAATGCTGAAATTATGGATTTTCAGGTTACGGATATGGCAGGTGCTAATTCTGCTGTGCCTGTAAATTACACCAGAGGCACTAACTACCTGTATTTCTATTCAGAAGAGAATGAAAGTTCCAGTGAAATGCCACTTCTTTACGGAATAAAATATGTACTCCCTGACCCCGGAGACGAAGTTCTCCGGAAGGTCATTTACGAAAATGGAGAACTTGAGCAGCCAATATCCGGATTAATTCTCACAGTCTACCATGATGAAAACACAGGTATCAGCCTCAGTTCTGAGAACGGAGCTTTGCTCACAGCAGATAATAGCGTACTGGAGTCAAATTATAGTTCATATACATGGAACATGCCTGCATTCAATGAATTTACAATTACCCGTGAAGAAAAGGAAGCGGTTAAAAACACTGAGAAGTCCGACAATAATCTGGCAATACCAATGCTGATTGTAATTATAATTGTGGCACCAGCCGCATTTTATTATACGAGAAAATATACTCCCAAAAGTTTAAAGGACATCAATGAACTGGAAGACCTCTATGATGCAGAAATGGCTGTACTATCCCAGATGAAGCAAGACAGGAAAAATGATAAGCTAAGCATGGATGAGTTTGAAAAACTTGAGAAAAAACACAGTGAAAAAGCATCAAAGATAAAAAGTGAACTGGAGAAACTGAAAAAGACCTAATGGTCTTCATATACTTTCTCATTTTTCGGTTCAAACTCCGGAATATCCGAAGTCAGCCATCCGATATCATAACTCTGCCCGCAACTTGGGCATATCAGTCCAAGTCTTGCTTTTCTATCTTTTATTTCCTTAAAAAACACATGAAAACCACGCTGGTACCCACAGTTTATACATTCCCGAAAATAACTGTCTTCTGAACCCATAATTAAAATTCGGAATGCTGGAATAAATCATTGTCGATATAATGAGTTTGCAGAGAAAGTATCCGCTATATCATATAGAATCAGAATCGGCTCTGTAGAAATCCTTATTTTGACAACAATTATAACCTTGACATACCTGTCAATGTTATGTACAAGTAACTTGAATTTGACTTCTTTCAGTTGATTCCAATAGCCTTTTGCCCTTATTTCTTCACTATATTTTCTTTTCAGAACAGAGAACATCGTTTCAACCAGATTTCTGTTCATGCGTCATCGGTTAAGAGAAGAATCGTGATAAATAGCATGTAGTTTCATAACTTCATCAAAAACATACCAGTGATAAAACCAGTAGTATGAGATTACTTAACAGTTAAATTCTGTAAGTTAAGGTAGTTGTTATTGTCCAAAAACATTAGCAATAAGTAAATAAAACTCCTTAACCGAAGACACATGGATTTCTGTTATGATACAATTTTCTGTTAAATTCCCGTTCCATTTTTCTACGGTACTTTCCTTTGATCCTTTTCCTCTTTCTTTGTCTCAAAGGAATCATAGCTATAGAATCCAGTTGTTCTCTTGCTATTGAATGTATGTCTTCTGAATCGTAGCCTTTGTCCATGATATAATATCTGGATTTACGATTCTTATGGCATTGCTTCAGCAATGCCATTGCATTCTTTGCATCATGAACAGGTTTGCCTGATATCTTGAAACCAGTAATTATGAACTTTCCAGTATCAACAGAGATACTTGTTTTCAGGAAAGACCTTCGTTTTTTTCCTGTCCTCCAGGAATAATAGTAGCTACAGTGACCACTAGAAAATCCACTTGAATCAATAGCAGTAATCTCTATTTGTTCTCCATAGGAATAGAAGAGTTTTAGTGTTTGATTCAATAATCCACTGAAATAGATTGATTTCAATCTTGTAATGAATTTATGGAGAGTGGTGAAATGTGGAACTTGTTTAAGTCCTATTTTCTCCTTGACTTTGTCCATTAATTCTACAATTTCAACTATATCTCGATAATCCTCATCAAGATATTCTTTCAATAAAACCAGTACCAAGAGTTGATGCTGAGTGTATTTCCTTTTAGAATATTTACAGCTATATATCTGAAGGTGTGAGTTTCCTGATACAGCTAGCGCTGCATCAACAAACTTTAAGTACTTATTAGACAAAACACAATCATCCCCTATGTGTTTTCTGTTGCAAGTAATACTCAGGGGATTTATTCTTTTTAAATTGTTATGTCAAAATAAAATTGGAAATAGGTTTTCTACAGAGCCATCAGAATCTTCATATTTTGTAGTATTGTTGTTATTTCGACTCTGTAGAAATCATCTGAAGTCAAGCGACAATGTCAGTCTGAAAAACTAATAGATAGTTCCCCGTATTGTTATTATTTTTGCTGAATTTTATCTACAGATAGTGATTTCATAGGTTTTCTACAGAGTAAATCTTTTAATAACCACGCATTGATATACAAGATTATGTAACTTTTTTTCAAATCTCCAAGAAAATAAATAAAAGACAAATACAGTACTTCGCTATTTTTCCCTCCTTTTTCTCCTTACCGCTATTCATCTACCTCAAACACCGCACTACCAGTTGAACCCTTAAGTTTCTTCTAAACCATTCCTCAACAAACAGGATAAATCTGTCAAACCTGAACCTATCCTCATCAATTGTTTGAGAACCTCGTATTACAATCGTAAAATGCTTTTTCTGAATTAGGAGCCATGTATTTCTAAGCAGGAACGATACCAATGTAAAAAAGTACCTGAAAGTAACGTTCCTTGTCGATGTTCTGGGTTTGACTATATTCCTCATCCTGTAAGACGATTCGATTGCAAACCTTCTTCTATAGACCGTGCTAATCTTCCGGGGCTTCCAGTTGAGCCCATAAACAACAAAACCAAGGTTTTCGCATCCTTTTTTATTCCTTTTACCTTTCATGTACTTGACATCAATAACGATATTTAGCCGAACCTCTTTCTTCTGAGGATTCTTCATAACATATTGCGAATCCCTTGCCTTTCTACCAATAAGTAGTCGTTTGATCACGTTTCCTTTTTTAACTACAGGAGTAATATGAGGAATGTCTTTGTTCTGTAAGAACTCAAAGACATCAACAGAGCTAAACTCTCTGTCCAAACAAAGAACCTTGATCTTAAGATCAAGGTTCCCTATCAGATCAACGAAATAAGCGAGGTAATTGATCTTTGTTTCACTTTTTTCTACTGGAAGAACGGATATAGTGAACCTCTCATTCTTGTTTATGATGGACAATGAAATATATGAATAGAAAGAGTTTGTAGATTTTTTTGCCTGTCCACGTATGACGTAGTTTTCATTGGATGAATCAGTTTCTCCATAGTAAGGGTCATTCATGTGTCTTCGGTTAAGGAGTTTTATTTACTTATTGCTAATGTTTTTGGACAATAACAACTACCTTAACTTACAGAATTTAACTGTTAAGTAATCTCATACTACTGGTTTTATCACTGGTATGTTTTTGATGAAGTTATGAAACTACATGCTATTTATCACGATTCTTCTCTTAACCGATGACGCATGAAGGGTCATTTGTAAAGTCAATAGCAAACTCATACTTTTTCTCAGTTTTTAGAGTACTAATAGGACCTTGAAGTAGAATCTTTGCATTTAACCGGATTAGTTCTTCAAGATCCAATTTATTGAGATGATATCTTGTAGATGTTTCACAAGGAATGTCTTGATAGTGTTTCGACATGGAATGAACTGAACTTTTTTCTACTGCCATACATATAGCAGCATAAAATAGGTCTTTACAGGTAAGAGAACCATTGATTTTAATATCAATATTATCTGTAAGCGGTTTTAAGACAGAGTCAATGCATTTTTTCGGTCTTAATTCAACTTTAGAATGAGGGCTTGAATTGAATGATAGTAATGACATATGGCGGCGTTCACGCCGCATATAAAGCTATCGAATGCATTTTGATGACTTAAGTGGTTAAAATTAGCGAAGTACTGAATATCGTTTTGGATGATTTTCAGTATAGCATTACGGGAATGTGCCGCCTTCGGTGGACAGTAACTTTGTTTTTAGCTGCAAATTGTTTTTTTGGTTTTGGAACTGAAAAAGAGCAAAGTTTATGTCACCCACATATACAGGATTTTTAAAAAGCCGTTTTATCACAATATTATTAGGCATAGGAGAAATGGCCAATCACTTGATGTGTGCAGTGAATTGGCCATTTTAACAAGTCAAATCGGCTGCATGAGCTAACATTAAACCTATGTGAAAATGTTGTCCTAGGGAACAATCAGATTAATTTTAGCATTTGACTTGTCACGCCCTTATAGATGTTCTTTGTATATTAATATTACGAATCTAAGCAAAAGTATTATTTAATAAGTACATTATTCTAGTAATTAATACACACATGACTCCACTGATCTGGAGAATTTACCCGATAACAGAGGAATTAGTATGGACAATGAAAATTATCATGAAAATAGGAGTAAAACGGATAGTCCTAAAAAAATAATCGATAAAGATGACGCAGATTACAAACCTATCCTTAAGAATATTATCAATACCCGATGCAACTATGACGGATCAAAGATCGAAGGAATTTATGAATAATAGGAAAACAGGCCAAATTAAAGAATACAAAATCATGGAGGGACTAAGTGTCATCTGAATCAGGGAGAACGATTATTAAAAAAACAGTGAAGGTAACGACATGTAATACAGGAAGGGCAAAGGAGACTTTCGATGCATTAGTTGCTAATGGATTAGAATTAAACAGCCGTCAGATCTCCGTATGCCCTTTGAAAAATGAGTTAAAAAATGATAGGTATGCCATGTCCTGCAGAGTATGGGGCCGTGACATTGAAAAAGTAAACGAACAAAGTAAAACGCTTTGTGAGTCAATGCTTGCTTATTGCGTATCAAACAGCGTGGGTTGCAGTAGTGTTCGTTTCATCAATGAGACCGACTCTTTTGTAGAGGGTCGTAGATGGATCCGGTGTGAAACTCCGTTTATTGATGAAGAGAACTGATATACTCTCGTACCTACAAAGTTGATATCTTTCCATTTTCCAGTAAGAATGCTTTATCAGACATGAATCTGATAACCCTTTCATCATGAGAGATAAAAAGATAGCCTGTACCTTCATCAGCCTGAAATTGCTTCAATAAATGCAATATCTGTGCCTGTACCGATACATCCAGTGCTGAAGTTGGTTCATCCAGAATAATAAACTCCGGTTCAAGAAGAAATATTCTGGCAAGGGCAAGGCGCTGGTTCTCTCCACCTGATAATTGTGATGGATAACGGTAAAGCAATCTTTCAGAAAGGCCAATTCTTTTCAGCATTCCTTTGATAACCATTGCTTTTTCAGCATCATTCATTCCAAGTAGTCCGAGAACCTCATTCATTGATTTGATTATCTTTTTTTGAGGGTTTAACGAACCTACAGGGTCCTGGAACATAACCTGAACATTCCTGCGAAATCCATTATGCATCTTTCTATCCATATTATCCAGAATAGTTCCTTTATAATACACATGACCGCTACTGGGTGATTCTAACCCTGCTATCACTCTTCCAAGCGTACTTTTCCCTGAACCCGAAGAACCCATTAACCCGCAAGTTTTTCCGGCACGCAGTTCAATCGTCAGATTATCAAAGACAACGTGCTCTTTCCTGAACAACAGACCGGAGTTGTATTTTTTTGAAATATTATCTGTTTTCAGCATTCCTTAAAACACCTCACCTGTCTGTTTTGAGTAGTATACAACGGAGGATGTTCTTCCAGACATCCAGACATTTTCTCTGTACACCTTGAACTGAAATAACAGCCTTTTATCTTTCCAGAATTCACAGAGTCTCCTGGTATCGGAACAAAACCATTTTCAGGAAGACTCTGTAACAATCCCCTGGAATAAGGATGTAAAGGTCTTTCAAAGAAGGTATCGACCTCTGCAATCTCAACAATCTCACCTGCATACATGACAGCTATCCTGTCAGCAATATTACGTGCTACACTAAGATCATGCGTGATAAGCAACATCGATATTCCTTTCTGTTTTGATATTGACAGCAAGTTATTTTCCACATGAGATACGAGGTCAGCGTCAAGTCCTTTTGTAGGTTCATCGGCAATAATCAGTGAAGGTTCAGTAATGGCACCAGCAGCAATAAGATATCGCTGGTTCATACCACCTGAACATTGACCGGGATAAAGATCCATAATCTCTTCCGTGTCAGAGAATCCTATTTTTTTAAGCAAGCTGGCAGCTTTTTCCAAAGCAGTTTCCTTTTTTATTCCCCTATGAATTCTCAGGGGTTCAGCAATCTGTATTCCTGATTTCTGCACAGGATTCAAAGAAAGAGAAGGATTCTGGAATATAACGGATATCCTGTTCCCTCTGAAAGAACACATGGTGCCTTCATCCAGAATAAGCAAATTATGATGTTCTTCAAATGCGATATTTCCTTTAACCACAGCTTCGGAAGGGAGCAAACGCATTATGGCATGTGCTACTACAGATTTACCACAACCGGTTTCCCCGACTAAAGCAAGTATTTCACCTTTATCAATTGAAAATGAAACATTGTTCACGGCTTTTACAATATCCTCTCCGTGGAAAACAACATTGAGTTCGTCAACGGACATCAATGTCATTCGATGTTCACCCCGGTTTTTCCTTTTTCAATGATGAATCCCAGTGTAACAAGTGATAAAACACAAAGAGTGATGCAGATACCCGGTGGAAGATACCACCACCACATTTCCCTTATGAATCCACCTTTTGTAAAAGCATATGACAGCATGATACCCCAGCTCTTCATTGTGGGGTCGCCAAGCCCTAAAAATGAAAGGGAAGCTTCGGATATCATCGCTGAGGCTGTTGCCAGCATGAATTTTGGAATAACCACATTGACGATGTTCGGGAAGATATCGGACAACATGATATGCAGGGAACTGAAACCCATACATTCTGAGCTTTTAACAAATCCTGTTTCCCTCACCTGCAAGGTTTTCGAACGCACAATTCTTGCAATCGATTCCCAGGAAAGCACACCAAGAACAATGATCAATATCCATATGCTTGGCTTCAGAAATGCTGCAATGATGATAACCAGGGGTATTTTAGGGATCATAAGCACCACATCCGTGAATCCCATCAGGATCTCTTCCATTATACCCCGGAAGTATCCGGCCAGAAGACCTATCATCACTCCTATAAATGTAGTAATGATCGCAGAAGCAAAACCCACAATGAGCGAGATCCTTGCTCCATAAATCAGCTCCGAAAGAATATCATTTCCCATATTGTTGGTACCAAGCAAATGTTCAGATGATGGGGATGCATAGGGCAGACTTCGTTCTTTTGGGCTGTACGGTGCAATCAGAGACGGAAAAAGAGCCATACTGATGAAAAGCAACAGCATAATTATACTGAGTATGCTTGATTGGCTTAATCTGGCAAGATTTGTCCTGAAACCGGTGATCATATGTCCCTCCTCACACGCGGATCAGCAATACTATAAAGAATGTCTGCTGCCATATTTCCCAAGATAACTGAAAAGGATATCAGAAGAAAGGCACCCTGTAGTACTGGATAATCTCGACCCATAACTGCATCATATATAAGAGTACCAAGCCCGTTCAGCGAGAAGACGATCTCTATAAAAAGCGCTCCGCTGAATATGAATCCAAAATCCAGGGCGATCTGGGTGATTATTGGCAGGCAGGCGTTCCTGAATACATGCCTTAAGAGTACCTGATTATGTTGAAGTCCTTTTGCTTTTGCGTAAAGAGCATATAGCTGCTCCTTTTCCTGTATGACACTGCCACGCATCACCATGAAATTACGCGATGCTGAAAATAAGCTCATTACAGACACAGGCAGGATCATATGATGAATCACGCTGGCTACGGTGAAAGTATCGTAAAACCCTTTGAAAGGAAAAATTCCCAGACGGAACACAAATATATACAGAGCCATCAGTGCCAGAAAATATGGAGGTGTACAGGAAATTGACATCACTATAACTGTCATAATACGGCTTTTTAGAGTCCCTGAGTTCCAACCTACAACAGCTCCGGCACATGTCCCTATGATGGCACCTATTATGATGGAAATACCTACTAAAAGCATTGTCCAGAGCATGCGCGAACAGATGACCTCTGAAACAGGTACATGAAGATGATATGAATAACCAAGATCAAAGTGAAGCAAATTCCACAGGTAATCTGCATATTGTATCGTAAGTGGCCTGTCAAGACCGAGTTCGTTTCTCAGACTTATCAGAGTATTCTCGGTCACATACGTGTCCTCACCTATCATATTCATTACAGGGTCGCCAGGCATAACCCTTGGAAGGGTAAAGTTAAGGGTTATTATGGCAAGAATAGAAAAGAAGTAACGTGAAACTTTTTTTAATACGTTTTTCATGAAACCTACCATTTCAGGAGTTATTCTTCAATACATAGAGAAGAGCATCAGTGGACGAGAAGGTAACATGATTCTCTCCAGAGGAATTGTCAAACCTTTCATTCTCAAGAAGGAATTCGCGTAATTCAGATTCTGTACGCTCACTGTTCCTGTACAGATGCAATACCAGGGAAAAAGGCAGTTTGTAGTTTCTGTTAAAGAATTCTGTATGGACATCCATTCCCATGTTTTCCATAACACGCAGCATATATTGATAATCGATCGATCTTTTATCACCATATGCAAATCTGTCCAGAGAATCACGTTCTCCGGCACGATATACTATAAATATCCCTTTTGATGCTGTATCATGCATTTTTTGAAGAAAATTCTCAATATCCGGATCAATTATGCTATATGCAGCAAGTGCATAATCCGCATCTTTCAATGCTTTCGTGTGTGTATCACTATCCACATCTTTCCATTCAGCATTGATTTGAACAATATTTTCAATATCCTGAGCAGTGCATTTAGCAGACACCACATCAAGATGATATGAAGAAGGGTCTACAGCTATAACATGGGATGCATTTTCTGCAAGTGCTATGGAAAACGCACCGGTACCTGCACCAATGTCTATTATCTTTGCTTCAGGTATAATCAATTCAGATATCCTGCTAAGTACAGCCCCGGGATAACAGGAATGGGTTATGTAATCATCATAAACTGCAAAATCTCTCCAGTACTGATCATGGGTTGTTTTCTTATCCTTAAAAAAGCGGAAATAGGTGGATTCACTGAGGATATCCACCCATTCCTGTGCAGCATTCCTCATGCAGCTGCAACCTGTTTCACATTAAGGAAAGTGTCGAGGTTGTAGATACCAAAGAGAGGGTTGTAATGCCATCCGGTGAAATGCTTATTGTATGGCGTTACAACTTCCTTCCAGTACAGAGGAAGTATAGGCATCTCAGTTGCATAGTAATCCTGCATGTCTGAAGCATACTGTTCAAGTTCGTCCTGATCTGTTGTTGCAAGTATATTGTCACACAATGTCAGGAACTCCTGGTCACCCAGTATGTGCAGTACTCCTTTACCTGTACGTCTGTTGTCGAGATATCCGGTTCCCCATCCCGCATGCATTAGCATACCCCATGGAGTTGCGCCTGAAAGTGTCAAGTCATATTCATAGTTATCCTTACGATCGAACCATGTACTTGAATCTACCTGAGTTACTTCTACATCAACACCAGCGTCTTCCAGATATTCTTCCATCAGTTTTGCTGTGTCATCATATCCATCCCGAATGAGTAATTCGAGAGTAATGTCATTGCCCTCGCTGTCTTCTACAATACCATTATTGTCACTATCTACATAACCTGCATCAGCAATCAATGATTTTGCAGTATTGACATTATACTCCAGAGCGTCTGTATTCTTGTAATAATCCATTCCCGGTGGGACAAAACCCTTATTTGGAACCTGTCCGTAGCCGTTTGTATCATAGGTGATTATTTCATCATAGTTGACAGCATAAGAGATCGCATTCCTGAATGCAGGATCAGAGAGAGGTTCACTTTCAAGGTTGAAAGCCATGAATGTAAGACCAATGCTGGTTTGCCTGTCGACGTCGAAGTCACCTGTTTCAAGGAGTTCATCTACATTTGCATACGGATAGGAATTAGCATATCTGTAGTAGGTATCCATAGAACCACTTTCAAGTGCCATACATGCAACACTGTCACTTGCAAACCAGTGAATTTCCACGTTTTCAAAATTAGGTTCAGTCCCCTTCCAGTGAGGATTCTTTTTGTATGTCAGTTTAGCTGAGTCAAGATTAATCTCTTCAAGGTAGTATGGTCCGCATCCTACGTAAGGACCACTACTGGTGTATCCTTCCGGATCGTCTATGTTTTCCCATATGTGTTTTGGGATTACATTATAAGTTGCAAACTCCAGATTGAGATTGGTGTATGGCTGATCAAAGACAAAAGTTACCGAATTGTCTTCATCTGATACTGATGTGCTGACCAGTGACTCCCCGATCCATTCCGATGAAGCTATTTTTGTCCCTATGTACTGGAATGTGAATTCAATGTCTTCGGGAGTGACTTTTCTTCCGTCGCTCCAGTACATGTCATCCTTTATGTAAAAAGTCCATGCAGTATTGTCTTCGGAGACTTCATAACTTTCGGCAGTCTGGCCGATCAGACTACCTGTGGATGTCATCTGCATCAGTGGCATATTGGAAAGATGAGAGAAAATTCCTACATAGTAATCATAAAATGCTTCGGCTTTAACAATGTTGGGAGTAGCGATCTTGATTACGGAATCATCTTCTTCCAGAGGGTCAAGTCCCATATAACTCCTGGCATATGCGCAGAGTTCTGTTCTGGCAGGGTGCACAAGGTTCTCGTCGAGATATTCCGCTTTCATGTAGTCAATAATATACGCTGACATCTCCGAGTTATCCGGGGACGCTGCACATGATGCGGGAATTGCCGATGAAAGGATAATCAACATAAAGACACAGGTAAATGCAGTCCTTTTTGTGAATGATATCACTTTAAATACCTCCTTTATTGTTCATTCTGTCTCTGGCAAAAAAAGCACTGAATATCACAAGTATGGCCATAGGAACAATACCAATAAAAGGAGTGCTTTTTGATTCAGAATCATCAGCATCAGTAGTTTCAGATGGTGCGTCACCTTCATCGTCCTGAATTGACATTCTGGTGCTCATATCCTGCTTTTCTTCAGTTGAAGCTTCCTCTGCAGTCTCAGTTGTTTCTTCATTGTTTGTATTCTCTGATTCTGCGGAAGAGTCAGCTGTTGTTACACGGGCTGTGCCTGTTCCAGAAGATGAACGAGAACCGGAACTTGATTTTACTGTTACACTGGTATCAGCTATAGTTCCATCGTCCATATCCAGTGAGTTATCCCATAAGCCGCTAAAAACTCCTGAGCCGGAACTGGGTGCAGACACTGTATAAGTGATCTTTGATTCCCCTATAACGGAAAAAATCACGTTTTGTCCGTTTACACTGGTTTGGTCTGACGGATGATCTGTTGATACATAAGCAAAACCATCTGGAATTGTTTCTACTATACCACCTACATCCATATCCGATATACTTAGCGTAATCTCAATTTCGGAATTAGCTGATGGAGACGTTGTTGACACGCCTCTGACAACAGAAGTAGAAGCAGATGCGAATCCACTTAATGCGACAGTCAGAAAGACTGCCAGAATTATTAATTGAGTTGATTTTATTTGTTTGGTAATAATCACACCACCACTTATATTTATATGAATACATCATACTTTTATAAACTGATGTATCACATACGGCAAGTAAATGATGTTATAAATACATTATGATATGCATCCTGACATTCAGAAGAGTATATTTTTTTAGAAATTATTATCAAAATAAAAAAGAATAAAGATTATTATTGAAGTACTGGCATACTATAAAATACAAAATGCTGCCATTATTTCTTTCCTCATAATATCCCAATCATGTACAACTGTAACTTTCAAGCAAAGGTTCTAAAGCTCTTTCATCACCAATTTCTATAAGCAGTAATGCAGAATTGATCCTGATGTTATTGTTATCAGATTCAAGTCCCTTTATTAAAGCCTCAACAGAATCTTCTCTTCTTTCTACAAGATAAGCAGAAGCTCTGCTCTTGACTTCTTTACTATCATCACCCAATGCATAAACAAGAGCTATAGTTGATTCTTCATCCATGATGTTTCCAAGTGCATTCACAGCACATATCCTGATGTCCTGGCTGCTGTCATCAAGGAATGAATCTATTGTAGAAATTGCCTTTTCATCGCCAATCCTGCCAAGAGCCTCCAGAGAAATACAGATCAATTCTTCATTTTCAGAATCTGTTGCGCTGATCAACTCATTAACCGCTCTTCTGTCGCTGATGTTTCCAAGAGCCCAGGAAGCAGCGATTCTCACTTCATCGTCGTCATTTTTTAAACTCAGTACCAAAGGTTCAACTCCTCTTGTATCGCCAATATTTCCAAGTGCAAGAGCAGCATTCCTTTTTACAACCATATCTTCATCAGATAATTTGCTTATTAATTGAGGAACAGCAGATTCATCTCCAATGCTTCCTAATGCAAGAGCAGCACAGGTTCTTACATAGCTGTTTTTGTCATCAAGGGAAACTTTTAATATGTCTACTGGTTGAGGATCGCCTATTTTCCCAAGTGCAATGGCACTGCATCCTGCAACCCTGTCATAGTCATCTGTTTTCAACGCAAAAGTCAGAGGTATGATAGCTTCTTCGATTTCGATCTCACCAAGTGCGAAAGCCGAACATGCCCTGATTTCATCACCATCTTTACCAAGAGATTGTATCAGTGCTTCCGTAGCTTTTTCTTCTTTTGAAAAACCGAACATTAAGACTGTGCTTAATCTTATATATCCTGCATCGTGCTTCATCATCATCGAAACATTTTCGGATGATGCTACTTTTGTATTTTTCAGCCCGGCAATCTTTGCATACACCTGTGGGTCATCTTCTTCATTTTCAAGGGCTTTAATCAAATCGCCTGTTTCTGTTCCATCCAGATCTTCAAGAGCCAGCACAAGTCCAGATAACAGGTCTTTGTCAACTTCATCTACGGCATTGTTGAAAGGTGCATAATAGTTCTCATTATAGTGCAAAAACAGGTCTTCTGTATCAGATGAGTGTATTTCTTCACTGTCAAACAGTTTTTTTATCTCAGAGACAGCACTTTTATCCCCGATACTCAGCAATGCAAACGCAGCATATTTCCTTACATCCGGATCATCACTTTCAAGTGCAATTGACAGATGAGGAACAGCAGGTTCACCCATATTACCCAATGCCAGTGCACTGCTCATCCTGACATCATCGTCTTCGTCTGATAATGTCATTACCAGCTGCTCAGATGCTCTTTCATCACTTATCTGACCCAAAGCCCAGGCAGCAGTTGAACGTACATAAGTATCTGAATCAGAAAGGGCATTAACCAGTTGCTCAACGCTTTGTTCACCTATAGCAACAAGTACATCACCTGCATACCATTTTACATCCTTGTTCTCATCACTAAGTGCATCAACCAGCAGTTCTGTGCTGTCCTCCCCCTTTGCTGTCAGAGTTTCCATGACTCTTTGACGTACATAAGGATCAGAATCCTGCAACTGTTGAACGAGTGCTTCAAGGGACTTCTGACTACCTGTTTTTCCAAGGAAATCAACAGCATTGATCCTTACATAAGGATCTTCATCGGAAAGAGCAAGTATTAATGCGTCTTCAGCCCTTTCGTCCCCAATCTGACCAAGAACTATGACAGCAGTAGAGCGCATGTTTGCATCATCATCTGAAAGCAAATCAATAAGTTCTTCGGTTGCGGAAGTCTCTCTCATCAAACCAAGGGAAACAGCTGCACATTCTCTCACCTTATCATCTTCATCAGATAACGCTTCCGTAAGGGCTGATGCAACATCATCGCCTCTCATGTTTCCAAGTGACTTTGCCGCCTGTATTCTTACATTTTTGTCACTGTCTGAAAGACCCGCAATCAACGCTTCCCTTATACCTTCTCCTTCACACTTTCCAAGTGCTTCAGCTGCACCAGCCCGAATCAGGGGGTTATCGTCATTCATTGCCTGACATAAGCTTTGCACTACCCGGTCATTTCCCAGATTTAAAGAGAATTTATTATTTTGCAGATTGTTTCCCTTTGCAGATGATGAAACTGATAATTCAATTTCACCTAAAGTCCAGATGACATTCAAGCGAACAAATACATTTTCATCAGAAAGTGCATTCAATAGAGCGTTCTTTGTTCTCTCAGACCTGAAATTCTTAAGAGCAAATGCAGAATTCATTCTTACTTTTGGTTCTTTATCTGCCAGAAAATCAAAGAGATATTGTTCTGACTGTTGGTCGTCAATTTTTCCAAGAACAAGTGCAAGTTCGCTTCTGGCAACAGGGGATAATAAGTCTGAATTATCAGCTAAATTGAATATTATTTGCTTATCCTGATCTTCAAGACTTGTGCGACCTTCCGCTCTGACATAAGCATCATCACTTTCCAGCATTGATGTAATTTCTTCAATCGATAGTGGCACATTCTGAACCTGATCGTTTTCTGTGGACTCAGGTTCCTCTGCAGTATTATTTACTGCAACAGCCGTACTTGTAATACATACTATTAACAAAACAAACAAAAATTTCATTAAGATTTTTTTCATGATTTTCACCTTTTTCTTAAAGGCAAATGTTCATGGATTTTGCATCCAGCCTAAATCCTGTAATCATATAACAGGAATAATCATTTTTTTTCCTTTATGTTCAAACACGTCCACATGGACACCATAAGCATCCATTATTTTTTCGGGAGTCATTACATTTTCAGGGACCCCTGAAACAACGATATTATCGCAATCCAATGACTTTCCGGCTCCATATTCAGAAGCGGGATTCAACTCCAGATCCTCCAAAATAATTTCAGTATTATTTGCCTGTTCCAGCTTTCTCAGGAGTATTATCTCATCAGAAAAAAGCATGGCATGATTGGGATCATGCAGTGTCATCAGGACTGTGATATTCCGGGTTCTGGAAAGATCAGTTATGGTTTTAAGAACATGAATCTGGTTTTTCAGGTCAAGGAAAGATGTGGGTTCATCCAGCAGAAGAAAATCCGGTTCCTGTGCCAGTGCTTTTGCAATCATTACAAGCTGTCTTTCGCCTCCGCTTATCTGCGTATAAGGACGATCTGCAAAATGTTTTATTCCAAGGTACTCCAGCACACTGTAAGTCTTATCTATATCTTCTTTGCCAGGTGTTGAGAACGTGGAAATGTAAGGCATCCGTCCTGTAAGCACCACATCAAGCACAGAGAACGGGAAGGAAGATTTGTGGTTCTGTGATACATGACTAAGTGTTTTTGCACGCTCTTTTTTTGCCATTTCCTCTGCATTTTTACCATCAATATAAATGGCACCCCCATGTTGTTTCAGGAAACCGTTTATTATTTTGAGAAGAGTAGTCTTTCCACATCCGTTAGGTCCTACCAATGTGACTACAGATCCTTTTTTGACTGTAAAATCGATCTTATTGAGAATAAGATTCCTGTCATAACCCAGACTTATATTCTGAATCGAAATTCCATCCGGTTCTTTATCAGTGAAAAACATCAATCCCACCCTCCTGCCTTTGTGTTCCTGAGCAGATACAGGAAAAAGGGAGCTCCAAGAAGAGTGGTAATAATTCCCACCGGGACCTCAAATCCAAACGATGCTCTTGCAACGTCATCTACCAGAGCAAGAAAAGCTGCACCAAATGTAATGGAAAGGGGGATTAATTTTCTGTGATCGGGACCAAATATCATTCTTAATATATGTGGTACAATCAGACCTACAAGTCCAATAATTCCCGCAACTGCCACAGCAGCAGACGCTGCTAATGAGGAAGCTGTGATAAAAAGTAATTTGTAAGCTTCTATATTCATTCCAACGGATTTAGCTTCTTCTTCACCAAGTGCCAGTACATTAAGTTTCCAGCGAATTAAGAAGATCAGAATGCACCCTACAGCCACAGGGGGAAACGAATCAAAAAACTTTGACCAGCAGGCTGTATGCAGACAGCCCATATTCCAGTATACTATACTTTGCAGGGATCTGGAATCAACCGTAAACTGAATAATAGCGATCAAGGCACCAAAAATGGATGATGTGATCACACCAGATAGTATGAGGGCTATATTGGAAACCTGATTTCCGACCCGTGCCATAAAATAAGAGAATAAAAGAGCTATAATACTGAACACAAATGCTCCGACCTGAGCAGGGATACCTTCTAATACTGCTATACATAGTGCAGCACCAAACGCCGCACCTGAAGAAAGACCGAGAATATAAGGGCTTACCAGCGGATTTCTGAAAACTCCCTGGAATGTAGTTCCGGCAGTTGAAAGAGAAGCACCGACTATCATAGCCAGAAGAATACGTGGGAGTCTGACGTTGAAAATGACCACATCATAAACGGATGGATAGTCATATTCATATCCTGTTACCCGCGAAAAAATCACTTTAATGATTTCCTGTGCATCGAGATGGTATGTCCCCAGAAAAAGTGAGAAAATTAATACCGGTACTGGAAGGATCAGGATTAGTACGAATAATACGTTTTTCCACTCAAAATACGAACTTTCTTTATTATTTAAAAGAGAATTCATCCGTTCTTTTCCTGTTTTTGAGATTTCCATTGTTAATCATTGCCTGTCCATGAATCAGAAAATAAGATGGTAGTCCGTTATTCCATCTTTTTCATTTTACAGTTGCATAACAGCATGTGATAATACATAAATTTAATTATTTGCTATTCATTATGTATATTTAATACTAATTTTTGATTTAGTGTTACCTTAATAAAATTTAATATTACTAAAAAAAGTAATGTTCAGGAAAAAAGAATATGAAAGAATTACAAACTCTTGATTCGATTGAAGGAATGCCAGGTATAGATACACTTGAAGGTGTTATTGGCCCGCTAATGTCAGGTAACAAAGGGTCTGCTCATTTCATAAAGATGCATGCTGATATGTATTGTGATGCGCATTCACATCCTACTGAAAGTATAATATATACTTCAAAGGGACAATGGGTTCTGTTCGCAGAAGGTAAACGTCGTCATATGAAAGAAGGATCATTGTTCTTCATGCCACCGGGCATAGAAACCGGTTATGAAGTGCCCTTCGATAAACCTGCCAGCATTCTGATAATAAAATTCGAAGGAGAAAAAGATCCCCAGGAGTTCATGGATTACCTTGAAGGACTGAAGGAACGACTTGAAGCAAAGAACAAGAATGGAGAACCATTTAAAATGTCAGAGTTACCTGCTGACCATCCGGCATTAATCTTTGCAAATGAAATAAAAAGTCAGGAATGCTGAAAAACAAATATTGAAAGTAATTATTGATACTTAGCCCTTAGATTTTCTGGGGCACTTTTCCTTTTTCCGGAAACATTTCCTTTTCAGGAGTATTATCGATTACTTTTACCGGGTGCAAAACAATGGAATCCGTTCTTTCACTATATTTGATCTCTGCATCGATCCCATAAACTGTTCTGATGTTAGTATCTGTCAGCACATCAGCAGGTGCACCTTCAGAAAATATCTTTCCATCATGTAAAAGAACCAGCCTGTCGCAGAACCTGCCTGCCAGATTCAGGTCATGCAATACCATGTTAACAACCAGTTCTTTTTCCCTGGCAATATTCCTGATGGTTTCCATTATCTCAAGCTGGTGTTTCACATCAAGATTACTTGTTGGCTCGTCCAGCAGCAAGACTTCAGGTTCCTGTACCAGTGCTCTTGTTATGAGAACCTTCTGTTTTTCCCCACCACTGAGTTCATTATAGTTTCTCATGCTCAGGTCTTCCAGATCCAGCATGTTGAAAGCATCCGCAACAATCTCCAGATCACTGTCACCAACGTTCCATCCGATATAAGGCCTCCTACCGAGCAGAACCACATCAAATACCTTGATAGGAAAAGAATGTGTCTGCACGTTCTGCGGAACGTAGCTTATTAGCCTGCTTACCTCTTTTATACTGAGTTCCTGAAGGTCTGTTCCATTCAAAATGATCTCACCGCTTGCTTCTAATATCAGATTCATGCATTTGAGGAGTGTACTTTTTCCCGTGCCATTAGGCCCGATAATTCCTACAATTTCTCCTTTCTGAAATGACAGACTGATATTTTCAAGATTGAGCTTCCTTCCGTAACTGAATGAAACATCCTTCAATTCAAGCATCAGAGTACCTCCTGAAGGAACTCCGTGATATGTGTGAAATATTCCGGTTTGTAGGGCCGTTTGAAGCAATCAAGCGACATGCGTTCTCTCAGGCGTAATTCCTCGTCATGCGGGACGTCATGAAAACCATGATCTGCATCCCGGACAATCGTAAAATTCACGGCAACATTGTTCTTTTCCAGTTCATCCCTTACCATAAATGCATCGTCAAGAGGGACGTTCAGGTCATATTCTCCATGAATTACAAGTGATGGCTTCATTATGTAACGAAACTGTCTTGAAGGTGCATATTCCGGGTCTGAGAAAAGAGTATCTACCTGCAGGTTCCATTCCTGTCCATTATATGTGGCTGTGTACTCTTTTTTCCCCTGCATGACGGCTTCATGTCTTTTATCAAGATTAGAACCAACTATCAGTCCCCACAGGTCATTCTTTTCAACCCATTCCCGATGCCCTGGACTTCTGCTGGCATAGTCAAGTGGTCTTAGATAGTTGAATTCCATCATATCCTTGCAATCCCGGTAGAGTCCACCTGACAGTATGTATGCTTTTGCACGATTGTCATCTTTGGCAAGAAGGCATGTTGTATATACTCCGGCGCTCTGACCGAAGATTGCTATCCTGCCACTGTCAATGTTTTCCTGTGAACACAGGACATCAAGGGCTTTTTTTGAATCCCGTACAAGACTCAGGCTATCCTGATGCCCGGGTTCGCTGTCCCTGATACCTCTTTTATCCCAGGAGAATGTTGCAAATCCTGCATCACACAGATGTTTTGACATCTTCAGAAAAAAGTCTCTTTTATGTATGTTTTTCCGGGTGGAATGCCGAAGCATGTTCCCGTCCCTGTCCTGCTCGATAGTCCCATGGTTCAAAAGGACCGCAGGAAGATCTTCACCCTCTGGATACCTCAGTACCCCGGCAAGCCTGACATCACTGTCAAATGATATTTGTTTTTCTATCATCTCCAGAATTCCTCCTTTTTTGATATTAAAAGGTAAACGAACATGGGTACGCCCACAAAAGAAATAACAACACCAATAGGAAGTACTATCGGTGGTAATAATGTCCTTCCGGCAATGTCAGCAGCTATTACGAGAATCGAACCGGTAATACAGGTGGCCGGGAGTAAAAAACGATTGTCTCCTCCAATAAGAAGTCTTGTTACATGAGGAGCTACAAGTCCTACAAATCCGATTATTCCGGTAAAAGATATTATGGTAGCTGTAAGCAGGGCCGACAGTACCATAAGGATCGTTCTCACTCTGGAAGTATTGATCCCTAGACTTTTTGCAGTCTGGTCGTCCACAAGCATCATGGCATTCAGATCCCATGCAAAGTACATTACAAGGGGAAATATAAGCACAAAAGATATTGCTGAAATACCAACGGTATCCCAGTCAGCTCTTGTAAGTGAACCGAAGGTCCAGTGAACGATCATCATCAGTTCTTCCTCGGATGCAAAGAACTGCAGGACTGCTGTTAGTGCACTGAAAAAGTAAGATATAGCTATCCCGGCAAGAATAAGGGTTTCAGGGGCGGTTCCTTTTATAGTGGACAGGCCAAAGACAATGCCTGCACATAGAAGTGAGAATACAAACGCATTCAAGATAATCAAAAGTGATCCCCCTTCGACAAAACCTATACCAAACATTATGGCAATTGCTGCTCCGAATGCAGCAGCAGAGGAAATGCCTATGGTAAAAGGACTTACCAGGGGATTTCTTGTTATACCCTGCATGACAACTCCGGCAAGTGCCAATCCTGAACCGGCAATCACGCCCATTACAAGACGTGGAAGCCTCAGGTGCCAGAGAACTGCATAATTAAAATCTGTAGTTTCCACTATGACAAATCTGGCAACCATTGCAAGAATGACATCTTTAACGCTGATGTCTGCAGCACCAATTGTTACTGCATACACGAGTAAGAAAAAAAGGGCTGTAAGGCCCAATATGAGAAATGATATATTCCTTGCTATATGCGCAGAATATGCTTTTTTTACCGACATGGTATCACATGGGCCTTACATAATCAATTATTCAGGGTAGATGTACACTCCCTGATAATCCAGATCCTGATATGTTTCCAGATATTCCTTTAGGATATCATCAGGGTCCATATCGGTGTAGAGGTCCGGATAAAGTTCCTTTGCCAGATACATCGGACCGAATTTCTTTCTTGCACCGCCTGCAACGTCAAAACTGATGAAGTAAACATCATCATTCTGCACTGCAGTGGTTCCCGATAGTTCTCCCCTGGACATAATTTCCTGAACGGTATCCTCACATAATGTTGTATTTTCCAGGTAATATCCTTCGTTTGATCCTTTGAATATGAAATCCGGATTTCTGACTGCAACTTCTTCCGCATCAACCTCAAAAGAGTATTCTTCTCTTTCAGGGAACAGGTCTATTCCGCCAGCACGTCTGATCATTCCGGGAATTCCACATCCCCAGTCAGCTCCTCCATAGGTTGTATATTTATTTGCACCTTCGAAGTAGACTGATTTTCGATCTTCATCGTCTATGGTTGCTGATCTTTCATCGAGCATATCCCAGTAGTCTGTAAAGAATGCTATGTACTGCGCTGCTTCTTCCTCGGTGTCAAGCATCTGTCCGAGGGTTGTGACTTCTCTTTCCCATTCATCGACTAAATAGAAGTCAAGACCAACTACGGCAATTCCGAACGGATCGAGTTTTTCCTGTACTTCGTCAGGCAATGGAGCATAGCTTGAAAGCATGATCACAACATCAGGATCTAACTCAGCAATCTGCTCGTAATCAGGTTCATCCCAGCTTCCAACAACCGGTACATCTTCAAGTTCAGGGAAGAAACCTTTCTCTACTTTTGCGTATGTGGCTGTATCTATACCAACAACTCTGTCGATTGCTCCAAGTGACCTGAGTTCCTCAGGTGGGTTATCCCAGAGAACTACAATGGATTCTACAGGATATGGAACTTCTACTGTCCTGTCTGCGGAATCTGTAATTGTGATTGATGCAGGTTCAAAGCTTGGATAATGTACATCGTAAAGGTCAGCGAAGTAATCGTCAGTCTCTTCAACCATATCAAGATCTGCAAACTCATCAGGATACAGGTCTTTTGCAATATGGATCATTGCAAGAGGAAGCCTTGGTGAATGGAAATCATATATGAATGAATCTGAGATCTCATACACTTTTCCGTTCTTAACTGCTGAGAGTTCACTCCAGGTACTAAAATCAAATCCATCTGCTGTATCACCATTGATTATGTCCTCAGGATCAATATCCGGATCATACCACATGTATATTACATCAGGATTAAGCTCGAGGAGAGTTTCAATATTAAGGGTAGGGTGTTCCAGATTCTTTGTCTCATTAGTCCAGTTATCAAGAACATTGACACCACCTGCTTTTTCGATGAGATCATTTGCAGTGCTTATCTTTCCTGCAGTACCGTATACATCTGACCACATCCAGTATACAGTTGGTTTGTCATCTTCATCCATAGTATCTGTGACATCGGTGACCTTTTTCATTTCTTCGTCCATTATGTCGAGAACTCTTTCTCCTTCATCTTCCTTGCCTATCAGTTTACTGAAAGTTGTCATCTGGGTCTGAAGATCATCAAGACTGTCAATATATACAGCATAAACAGGAACTCCAAGTGTCTCTTCCATGGATGAAATGGATTCACTTTCCCAATCAGAAGCCCATAGGTATATGAGGTCCGGATCAACTGCTGCAATTGATTCGGTAGTTGGCTGTGTACTGCCTTCTGAGAGTCTTTTACTATCAAAATCATCATCAATTGCTCTGAAAAATGGAGCTTTTACATCTTCGTACCACACAGCACCAATTCCAACTATAGTATCAGCGCCGCCAACAGCATACATTGAATTCATAGCATTCTCTACAAGGAATACATTTCTTTCACAGGGATAAGGCACTGTAATTTCCCTTCCAATGTCATCAGTTACTGTTATTGTATCTCCGTCGTCTGATACAGTCCCGGTGTTTCTGGATGATTTTGAAGAACTGCCTGAACTTCTGGAAACCGAGTAAACGGTCTCTGCTTCCGATTCGGGAGCTGCAGTTGTTTTCTCTTCTTCTTCACTATTATCCGTAACGGACATTCTTGTGTTATCCGTTGTGTCTTTATCTTTCTCATTCGTTACTGTCTCTTGAATTTGTTCTGTTTCCTGGCTTTCGTCAGTTGCAGAATTATCAAGACAACCACTCAGCATTATTGAAACCAACAATAGAATGGCTACTAAAACAATTTTTGATTTATTGTTCATACCTACCACCTTTTAAATGCAGGGTTAGTTGAATCTGTATATACGTATCAACTATCTTCGAAATAGTGACCATATAATAATACATAAATCTATTTATTTGCTACAATAAGGGAATAATAAAAATTGAAATCAAATCAAATAATACAAAAATAAATAAAGGTATTACATTTTGATGGAGTATACTGTTTTAAGAAAATAGAGCATATAGTGAAAATACAGCATCTATTCATTAATAAATTAAGGAAAATAACATTTAACAAATGCCTGGTATAATAATATATATTTCTATATTTTTTGTATGTGCGCAACCTGCCTGAATCATGAAAAATATTGCGTAAATCAATAATAGCAGGCAGGAATCTAAAATTAGAGATTAATCAGAGCTGACTTTTCTTGCAACAATCATCCTTAAAGGCAGATTCTCTCCCATTGAAATGTTGATTATTTGTTCACCTAAAAGCCCGCAGTTTTCAAACAACTTAAAAAGCTCAGTATTGGTCATCAAATGCAACTGCTTATTATTTGTGATTCTTTCCCGGAGATCAAGGGTCAAAGTAGAGAGAGGAGATGTTTGTAAGTCATCTATGGTAAATAGCTGGGTTATGAATAAGCCATTTGGAACTAAAGCTTCTGACACTTTTTCATAGAGTTTTTTTGCTTCATCAAATCCTCCTTCCAGTGACAGAGCTTCAAATATTATCTCATAACCGGTTCCAAAATTATCTATCATATAATCTCCGGATACAAAAAAAACCTGGTTATTTACATTAAAATCATCGATGAATTCCTCTGCCACGACTGAGACCTCAGGCCGGTCAAAAATAATGACCTCAAGGTCAGGATTCTCCTGTGCAAATCCTATCCCAAAAAGACCGTGACCACCACCAAGATCAAGAAGTCTGCATGCCGTTTCAAATTCTGGAAACGAAGACACTAGTTGTATTGTTCTCTGCAATCTTCCATGAGTGCAATCCCTTGCAGTCCACCTGATGGATTCCGTGGAATAATTGAATTTTGTCTTTTCTTCTGCAGGAGGGGTCTCGTTTACAAGGCAGGACTTAAGATCATTCCAAAGATTGCGTTCTTTAACTGCATTTTCCAGATAATATGAATAATAATCTTCACCTTTTACAAGAAAAGGTACATAATCCGGATTCAGACAATACTTATCATGTATTTTATGAAGAAAATCCATTGCTGTAAGGATGTCAAGCATACGCGAGCTAACGGCTTCATTGTATCCCGTCATTCCAACAAATGCTTCAGCAGTTATAGGTTCTTTCAGCTTCTCAAAAAAACCCAGTTCAAAAGCCGTAAAAAGGATTTGTGATCTCTCAAATCCCATTGCAATTTTTCTTATTGATTCTTCCATGTACTTTACAGGAGGTGGAATATCTGATAATTTTCCTTTGTATTTCATAAATTGCGCCTATGATGTTTTCTATGCATTGGTAATAATTAGTAATACATATATAACACTAATTAGTACAATACACCCCTGTATAAATTATCGGCAAGTAAGTGAAATCAAAATACGACATGAAAACCCAAATCATGATACTTTTAGAATACTGGAGATTAAAAATGGAACAATTGGAAAAATTATCAGATATGAAACCACCCTTTGAGGATAAAACAAATTTCTTACGTGATATCAATATTGGTTTTGAAAAGAGCAGGATACTTCAAACTGCTCTTGAATTGGATATTTTTTCTAAACTAACGGTTGCAAGAGATGCAAATAAGCTTTCAGAGGAACTTAACACAAACTATGAGTTAACGTCACATCTGCTGGATACTCTGGTAGCTATGGAGTTGCTTGAAAAAAGTTACTCTCGATATACAACACCAATTGACCTTGCACCTTTTCTTGTGAAGGATAGTCTATATGCATCCAGATATCTGGCCAATGCCAGAGAGGAGATCGAAGTCTGGATGAATCTCACAGACATAATTAAAAATGGTGTGCCTGAGACTGAAAAGAAAGATGCTCAGAAACGTGATTATACGACTGATCAGATTGAGTGGATAGCAAGAATGTCAGTGTTTGGCAGAATACAGGCTACCATGCATTACATTAGATCGATTCCAGAGTTCAAGCGTGCAAGAACAATTATTGACCTTGGAGGTGGACATGGACTTTTTGGGATAGGATTTGCCCAAGAAAACACCAAAGCAAAAGTGACTATTTTTGATATGCAAGGGGTAATCGAAGTTGCTGAAAAGAACATAATGAAATATCAGGTGCAAAACAGGGTGAAAGCTATTGCAGGAGATTACCTTGAGGATTATATTGGCAGCGGCTATGATCTTGTCTTTGAGGCATGTTCTTTTGGTGGTAATCTAGAACAGGCAGACAGGTACTATGGCAAGGTTGCAGATTCTCTGAATGAAGGTGGTCTTTTCATTATTCAGACTATCTGCATTGATGATGACGGTGCATCTCCATTGCTGCCTCTTATATGGTCACTTAAGGACAAAATGATCAAAAACGGGCATACTTACATGAAAACGGATTCTGCTCTTTCCGGTCTTCTGTCAAAATCAGGACTTTTTGTGGAGGATATTATTGATATGACTGAGCTTTATGATTCACCGATGAAGTTAGTAATAGCACGGAAAAGATGTTACTCCTAATAGAAAATAAATGGATCTTAAAGAAAGGTTGTGATGTGTCTCTGGATATTTTGGAATATTTCCTTTGATATAGTTTATATTGTTGTTTTTATCTCCAATATATATCTTTAGGCCCCTTTCAAAATGACATTCATTTCCAGTTATAACAATCCTTATTTTCTTTATATTAGTATTTATTTAAACTCCCCTAACTAAAGTACATCATCTAATTCGTTTATTTAATAAATTGTACTATAATAATAAATTATTATGGCATTAAAAGTTTAATAGCCCTTTATTCCCATACTTTTTTGTTTTTATGAAAACGCAATCAATAGACGGTCTTATAAAACTTATCATATGGAATGAATTTAGGGGAAATTGACACTTTATTTTCCAATTCAAATATAAATAGTCTTTATTTTGAAAATTAAACAGCTTTAAAAATGTACTTTTTGTGGGGGAGCACTTACAGCATATTTGCAATGAAAAATAAGGCATGTACTCCCTTTATTAGAGTGTCGGTTCTAAAGGACCCTAATATCTTCTAATAAATGATAACCGCATCCAAAACACTTATCAGAAAACATCTTCAAGAAAGACCTATGTTCAAAGGAATCGTTTTTGACTCTGATGGAGTTCTGGTTAACTCAATGCCGTTTCATGCAAAGGCATGGGTGGAAGTTTTTGCAGAATACGGTCTCGAAGTTACAGAAGAAGACATCTATGAGATCGAAGGCTCAAACCATGTCGGAGTCATCAACATATTTTTTGGCAAAGCCAGAAGGATACCGGAACCTGAAATTTATGCGGAAATACTGGAAAAGAAGAGAGCTCATTTTCTTGAAAATAACCGTGCCGAAGTTTTTAAAGGCATGTATGAATGCCTCAGTTCCCTGAAAAACAAGTTCAAACTGGCAGTAGCATCTGGTGCCGACAGGACTATTGTTACATCACTTATGGATAAGTTCTATCCGGGAATATTTGATGTCATTGTTTCCGGAGAAGATGTTAAGAATGGAAAGCCGGACCCGGAACCTTATGAAAAAGCAATTGCAAAACTAGGACTCAGTAAAGATGAGTGTCTTGTTGTAGAGAATGCGCCTCTTGGAATAGAATCAGCTAAGAATGCAGGTGTGTTTTGTGTTGGAGTCCCGACTTATCTTGATGAAACAAAGATTCAGGAAGCTGATATTATAGTTAAAAATCACGCTGAACTTATTGATTACCTTACAGGACTGAGGAACAAAATGACCGAGGATTAAAAAAGTGAAGTATAATTCCGATTAATTTTATGTAGTTTGTCTCTTTTCATCCCTATATGAAATTTAATCCCACCATACTAATTCTGTGTACTCTGTTAGTACTATTGTCCGGCTGCATTGAAGACAATTCCGCAGATTCCCCGATAAATGATCTGGAGCATGAAGATGCGAGTATAAGAAATGATGCAATTGAGAAACTTTCACAAACTGGAGATGAGGATACAGTTTTATCCCTGATGCAGGTGGCCAATAATAATAACAACACGATCGAAAAAAGGAAAAATGCAATTAAAGTCCTTGGTGCGACTGGAAATAACCGTGCATCCAAACTTTTGCTCAACATTTCCCTGGACGGAGAAGAAGAGAAAACAATAAGAATGGCATCAATACTTGCTCTTGGAGATATTGGTAACGTGACCATGCTCATGCCTCTTGCAAATTTGAGTTATGGTGATGACGGGCTTATCCTCTACCATGCTGCATATGTTCTTGACCAAATAGGAGACGGAGAAAATGTTTATGCAAGCTATGGGAAGCTTCCATACCCTTTGAGTGAAGAACAAAGGCTCTACAGGAACAATGTGGGTGAAATAATGGATGAGTGCAGTTTGAACAGTAGTTCATCCATAATTGAAAATGCTACAACTATTATGAGAAGCTATAATATCAAAAGTGGTTATATAGAGATCTCAAGTGACATTGAACCTGAAATATCTGAAATGAATACGATTTATCAAATTTATGATAAAGAAGCAAGAAAGAAAGGAATAAACCAAGTGCCTGTAAGATTTGTCCGTTGTGGAGTTGCGACATTCCCAGTATATTGGTACAATATAACAGATATAGGAGATTTGAATGCCACAAACTTATATGCACTTTCTGATGGTGATGTCGAAAGCCGCGTTTATACCCCAAGTTTGACAGTTTTCACTCTTTCATGAAGAGAATGTCTTCTCACTGGACCCAATTTTTCGTATTTTTGTCAGGAAAACCTATTTGACAGTCTAAACAATTTTAAGTAATTCGCTACGATTTCACCCATTTCTGCCTTAAAATCAGTGAATTTATCCCATCAAAATTGGCGTAAATGTACTTTTTTGATTGCTCATCCGTAAAATCGACGGTTACTGTCAAATTCAATAAGCTATTTTTGATGAATTTTGTAGACTTATGTCTGAGTTCATTGAACTCATATCGCATCAGCGATATGAAAAGTTGTGCAATGAATCCTATGATCACTGCACCATAAATGGAAGCCTCAGTCCATACTCTTAATGGTTTAATTTCAATCTCGTTCTTCAGGGAATGGATTATTTTTTCAATGGAGTCTTTTTTTCTGTATGTTAGAAGAGCTTCTTTTAGTGTCAAATTCTGACTTGATCTCAGGCAGAAAAATCCTTCTCTACCTGTAATTATCTTTTCTTCCAGAAGCTTGATAGCCTCCTGTTCATCTAGTTCCATCAGTTTAGTCTGCAAAGAATAAGTGACATCAACAAGAACATTGTTGATTCTGAATTTTTTAGGAAGCTTCTTGTTTTTGCTGATAGCTTTCTGTATCTCCTTTGCTTCCTCCAACAATCTCATAACTTTTCTTATTTTAGAGTCATGTTGTTCTTTCTGGAGCTTTTCTGAAAAATACATGTAATTAACACTGCTTGGTTTAATGGTTTTCAGTCCATATATTCCATTTTCAGAATCGATAAGTTCAGGAGAAGCTTCCCAGAATACTGCAATTTTCTTATCATCACTCTTATTGAGTTTTCTTGCAGTTAAGTAATGCATCTCATCTTCCCTTATCAAGTCAATGTTCCCTTTGCTATGAGCTCCTTTATCAAAAACGACAAGTGAACCCTGGTCCATTCTATTGTTGATTTGGTAATATGTCTTCTCAAAATGTTTTTGATCTGGTAGATTTCCCTTCTCTACTGTAAGACCTATGGGAACATTTATAGGATTAGCAAGTTCAGCAAGACCTATTGTTATCTGTTTTTTGTCTGGTCGATGATCTCTGCTATATCCATACATTCCAAGAGGAGATTTGTCACCATGGAAAAAAATGCTCGTCCAGTCCATGTTTACGTTGGTATGTTCAAAATCGTATCGGGCAAATATTTCATCCTGAATATTGGAAATAATCGTTTCACGATTATTTCCCAGGGTTTCAAGAACCCTGTAGAGAGTTCTTTCACAAAATTCAGGTAGATTGAAAATGTCAAGCACTTCATCACGATTGATCCAATCGTGAGCTTTACTTATGCTGAAATTATCTGTAAGCTTGTAACTTATAAGTGCTTTCAGTAGGCTGTTGATATCAATACCATTCTTTTTGTGTTTACCAAAAACAGCGGATAAATCAAGGGTATCGTAAAGCCAATTTACAGCCAGAATAGTTCCGATGGGAAAGCATATATTCTCATTAGGAATAATCTCATATGTTCTTAGTTTTGTTTGCATTTTAACCGAATACAACAAAGCTAAGAACACTCTTATTAATTTTGACTGTCAAAGTTGGGTTATACCGCAGACTTCAATTTTACAAATATGTCAAATTAAATCCAATATGCCAGATTTTAAAAAAAAGAGAACTGTACGGTTATACCAACCGTACTGTTTCAAGGTTTGTGAGTGCTTTTGTCTCAAGTTTGTTCTTTTTGTGAAGTGAACTTGCAAGATCAATGCATGAACGCTCGTCACCGTGTTCAGTGAATACTCTTTCAGGACGTGGTTTCATCCTCTTGATGTAATCCATAAGCTGCCTTCTGTCAGAGTGACCAGAGAAACCGTCAACAACTTCAACATTCATATTCATCTTAACTACATGAGTGCCGTCTCTTGTGGAGAGTGGAATTTCCTTCCATCCTTTCTGAATTCTCCTGCCAAGAGTTCCGTCAGCCTGATAACCTACAAACACGAGAGTGTTATTTTCGTTCTCAGCGAACGCCTTGAAGTATTCAATAACCGGACCTGCATTCATCATACCTGATGTTGAAAGAATCACACATGGTTCGGGTTCATTAATAATCTTCTGACGCAGTTCGTTGGAGTCAACCGGCTTGAAGCATTCGGAAAGGAACGGATTCTGTCCTTTCTGGAAAATAAGCTTACGCAGGTCGTTGTTAAGATACTCAGGATATGTTGCATGGATTGCTGTTGCTTCCCATATCATACCGTCAAGATAGACAGGTACATTTGGTATGATACCTTTGCGTATTGCATCCTCAAGAACTATCATAACTTCCTGGCTTCTTCCTACTGCAAAAGCAGGGATAAGAACAATTCCATCGTTCTTCAGTGTTGAATTGACAATGTTCTGCAGGTTCTTCTCAGCTTCCTGAAGTGAGGGCTGCGTTGCATTGGAATTTCCATACGTGGATTCCATGATGACACTTTCAACACGTGGAAACCTGTTAACTGCAGCATCAAAGAGCCTTGTTTTCTCATACTTGAAATCACCTGTGAAAACAACATTATGCAAACCGTCACCAATGTGGAAGTGTGATACAGCAGAACCCAGAATGTGTCCTGCATTGTGGAATGTGAGCTTGATATCAGGAGCAATGTCAGTTACTTCCTCATAATCAAGAACAATAGCGTGTTTCAATCCTTCCCTTACATCAGCAGAAGCATAAGGAGGTCTCTTGCCTTCCTTTGCAGCCACATCTATGTAGTCAAGCTGCAACAGCGCCATAAGATCCCTGGTTGGAGGAGTACAGTAAATTGGTCCTTCAAAACCATACTTGTAAAGCAGTGGCACAAGACCCTGATGGTCAAGGTGAGCATGTGTCAGTACCACAGCATCGATCTGGTTGATAGGGTATGCTTCCGGTACATAGAGATAAGGAGTCATATTGTCATCTGAACCGACATTGACACCACAATCGATCATTATACGGGATTCAGGGGTTGAGATGATAAAACAGCTTCTTCCTACTTCCTTTGCACCGCCAAGGGAAGTTACTCTTACCCATTCATCCTTGGACGTACATCCCCTGTGAATCTTTCTTCCAACAGATTTAAGAATATCTTTTCTTTCTTTGTGATTGGTACGCATGAACTCACGTATGTTCTGTACAGTACGTGATTTGATAGGTGGAGTTCTCACAACCTTTGGAGTCCATCCTATTTTTTTAGTGATCTCCCTGAGAGTCTCTCCATGTTTTCCAATTACAAGCCCGGGCTTTTCAGCTTCTATTATAACTTCACCAACATCAGGGGCAAAGTGATAATTGGAAACACCTGATTCTTCCGGAACTGTCTGGAGTATCTTAGTGATAGACTCTTCAGGTGGCATAAGCACCTTTGGGTCAGGACGTACAACAATACGTGTCCTGAGTGCTTTTGCAAGGTTACGGACAATGTTGCCATTGTCTGCAAATTTTTTAGGCTCTTCTGTATAAACAACTAACTGGGGGCCTTCAAACTCAACACTAGAAATAGTAGTACCGCGAGGTAATTTTTCTTCTATTTTCTTCTTCAGATCAGATAGTACTTCTTCTACCGCCATTAAAACAGCCTTCCTTATAAAAAAGTAAAAAATGATATAGTCAAAAAAAACTATATTTAAAATATTAGTTAAATGAGAAATTAAAGGATGATTAAACCTATCAGAATTCTTCCCTCATTTTCTTAACTTCTTCCATATCAAGTCTTGTGTATTTATCCTTTGTAATTACAACCACGTCAATGTTCTCACCGGATGCAGAATCTCTCTTCATTGCATTGTGAAGCGCCCGTACAGCCAGTTCGATACCATCTTCAGTTGACATATCCTCTCTGTACCTGTCCTCAAGTACACCATATGCAAAAGGAGAACCTGAACCTGTAGATACAGCTTTTGTCTCTTCAATACTTCCGCCAAGTGCATCAAGTGAGTAAATAGAAGGTCCGTTCTTGTCATATCCACCGACCAAAAGCTGCACCATAAGAGGATAATACCTCTGTCCACTGAGCATATTGGACAACAATGTTGTAAGTCCCTTAATGGTCATGGACTCCTTGCGCCTCATTTTGTACAACTTAGATTCCACACTCATGACCCTTACGATCTGTTGTGCGTCTCCCACAGAACCTGCAATGGTCATTGCCACCTGATCATCAATCTGGTATACCTTCTTTGCGGTTTTGCTTGCAATGAAATTTCCCATTGTTGCACGCTGTTCGGTTGCAAGAACAACACCGTCTCTGCAAACTATCCCTACAGTGGTCGTACCTTTGTAATGTTTATCATTAACCATTAATTATACCTCATACAAAAATGAGAAAATAAATTGAAAAATGTACAATGCATGACATGCATCAGTTACTCATTAGCAATTTTTATATATATATTTATCCCTTGTTCAGTGAATACCGATTTCCTCAGCAAGTGCCTTCACACGGTCGATACTTTTCATGCTGACTTCCTTCTTTTCCATTTTACGGATACGTTTTTCAATGGATATCTTTTCGGTACCTACTAAAAGGTTATCAGCATGAGCAACTATCTTCTGTTCCAGTGTCACAGGAATATAATCATCATCAGGAAGATTCATTTCCTTTGCTTCATCCCGCGTTATTCCTGCCCCTATATGTCTTTTAATGATTTCCTGCAGTTCAGGTGCAAGACCATAGGATCTTGCCAGTTCAACACCAAGAACGGCATGGTTAATTCCATGACTTTGGGCTCTGCCAATGTCGTGGAGAAGACCACCTATTTCCACAAGTTCAAGATCAACCTTTTTTCCCTGAGCTTTTACTCTGGTTGCTATCTCCATGGCAAGATCAGAAACTGCAATGCAATGAGCTATAACTTTTTCACTGCAACCTGAATCTTTCAGGATATCCAGAGCATCTCCACGGGATATCATTTCTCATTATCAAGGAATGCAAGACGCTTTTCTATCTTTTCGATAAATCCGGCATTGTCCGCATACATCATATCCTCACCGCAGTAAGGGCAAAGGAATTCACATTCAGTAGCTTCGTTAAAATTCATGCGGATGCACCCTTCAGGACAGCCATAGAAAACGTTATCCTCTTCGAACTTAACCCTGGTCCTGAGGTTCTTTACCAATCTTTTCTTCTCTTTAAGAAGCTGAGGTCCTATATCGGTCATATCAAGTGTCCAGAGGTAAGTAAGCCATCCACTGCTTGAGTCCCGCTCACGCCTGCATATTGCAAGCTTGTTTTCATTAAGGATAAAAAGGGTTCTCCGGACTATGTTCAGAAGAATACCAGTGGCTTCCGCAATCTGTTCATCGGTAACCTCGCCCTCTGGCATATTCTCTATCATCTGCAGTCCTTCTTCACCTACCAGCCGAACGAGATAACCTCTGATAACCGGATCATTCAAATCTATCAAAAAATTTCACCTCATGATGTGCATGCTTAATGCAATTTACTTAAATATTAATCTTTGCTTGCAAATTCCGTCCGATAAGAAACATCAATACCTGTTTGAAGTCATTATTCAGATTCAAGTAAATTCAATGATTCACGTATAAACATGACGCTATCTTTCATCCCACAAATAACTTCATCATGATTATTTCCCGAGCTCAGAACAGATATTACTGGCTCATAAGGATCAATCACCTGGCCTGCAACAGGGACATCACATACGTTCCTGTCTAATAACATATCGCGAACAATCTCACTCATAACCATTTTCTTTTCAGAATACAATATTCCCCGTCCAGCATATACCTTTCCTTTTGAATTAACATTTATATTCTCTTTTTTAATATTAGTTTCAATAGGTAGCTCAATAATTCCTTCAAAAGCCTTCATATGAGCATCCAGAAGATTGATTCCTGCTGACATTTCAATCGTATCAAGGCTGCCCTGAAAACGCGCGTTGACTTCAATCACAACAGGTCCGTCCTCAGTAATTATGAAATCAACACCATTGGAACCTATAAGTCCCAGTTCAAGTATAAGCTCTTCTGAAATCCGCTTCATTTCAGAAGCATAAGGCGTGTAAAAAGGAGTGATATTACCACAATATGCAAATGGTATACCTGTAAGCCAGGGTGTACCAATAAGCTGCTCATTAACAGCAATTGCAATGGCTTTCTCTTTTGTAGATATTACTGAAACACTTGCTGGAATACCATCTACAAACTCCTGGGCTATCATCTTGTTCTTAGCCGAAGGAAGTCCTTCTTCCTTTTTCCTGTTTTCCAGAAGTAAAAGGTCATCCAAACGTTCAACCTTGATATTAAAAATTCCACCGCCGGAACAGGCAGGTTTAATCATTAACGGAAGTTCCAGTTCATTCATCTCAGAAAGAAGCACGGTTTCAGGATGAGCGATCCCCCTTTTTTTAAGGAAACGCGAAAACAGGTATTTGTCAGAAACCTCTGCCATTATACGAGCTTCATTTCCAAGAATCCTGTATGGAAGTCTTTCAAGCCCAATTGTCTCAAAACCGGAACCTGGAATAATGGCATCAAAATCTACACCAAATCCCCCTATCAGCTCTGAGATTTCATTCAGACTGATTTTGCTGGCATCAAAACTTTCACCAATATCCAGTTTTGCAAAATCTCTGACACATTGCTGCATGTCATGGTCACAAAAAGCATCTATAGCATACATGTTGTATCCGGCTCTGGAACCGGAACAAACAATATTGCGGGTGCTGAAACCAATTACAAGTATATTTTTCATATTCCCACAAACCGGATCATGACAGATCAGCAACAGCAAGAAGACCTTTTTCAGTTCGGACGACAGGTATCTCGGTGCCTGGTTCTGCAGAGAACATTACAGGTTTTTTAACAGTTACTGTCTCATAAGTGTCAGGGTCCAGAACCATTAGATCGTCATTCTCCACGGCAACAAGCATTGTATTTGGAAGATCTTTGCGCTTTGCAACAAGCGTGGCTCCCTTTATCTCATCAGGAGTTGCAGTAAAACGAGTCCCTGTTTCCATATCCATTCCGGTCACATTTTTAGAGAACTTCTTTATCTCAATGACACGGCCTTTGTAGTCAATAATATCCTGTGGCATAAATTCCGGAAGCCTCAGGGAATATGTTATACGATACATATCCTTTCCGTCTTTCCTGCCCTGAAGAGAGGCAGACTCAGTAAAACTGCCACCAAGACGGGAAACAATTTCCTTGCAGATATGTCTTGCAGCATTGGAAGAACCGACATAAAGATCGGTCCCTTCCTTAATTTCAAGTGAACTGGATATGAATGCAAGCCTGTCACCCTTATTGATAAGTCTTTCAAGAACAGAGCCTGCTATATTGATACATTCCTGCTTTTCTTCATCACCCGGGATACGATTGGTAGCACGTATCTGTATTATGGCCTCAAAATATCCACCTGATATTCTACTGCACATATCACAGGACTCACGGCCTACGCGAACCTCGGTTTCAAGTTCCTGATGGAATGTTTCACCAAGTAAAGTAGCATCAACTTCAACATGTACCTTATATAGGTATGGAGTACGGGCTTTTGGTCCGATATACAGTTCTATATCATCTGCCAGCTCATGTATAAAAAGAGCATCTTCAGCAGTCTGTATAACTATTTCTTCAAGATCACCCTGGTCAACCCATTTGTTTTTCACATTGCGGGCTCCGCATGTGGAGCATATCTTTGTATGCAGCACAGGTGCGATTTCAGCAAGGACAAAGTTTTCCAGGAAACAATCCTTGCATTTGCCCTGGAAAAGTTTTGTTGTGGGATTTCCGCATTTGGGACATAAGGTATTGTTCATCGGCTCTGATACCATGGTTACTTAGATATTGTTTTCCCTCTAATATAATTCTGTGTTGTCATTTTCATAAATCTGGTGCAAGATGCAATTTTACCACATATCACTTTCTTACCAGATCATATTTCATGCTTCCGGCACCGATCTTTTCAGCATATTCCAGATGAACTACGGGATCTATTCCCCAGATGTTGTTAACGCATCCCCTTTCATCATGCTTCATCCTTTCATTAACAAGATCAAGACTGGCTTTATCCAGAGCTACCGGATCCTTAGATGCAGTGATTCCAATATCTCCGGCAAATGTCGGAGATGAGAAATTGAAGCAGTCGCATCCAGGTGTGAGATCAAATATCCAGTTTATGTATCCTATCCTGTCAGGAAGGAGTTTTACAGGACCAAAAGCTGCTTCACCAAGTTTTTCCTGCATCCTTACAGGAGAATCTGCAGGTGGGACAATTGCACCAAAACTGCAACTGGCAAAACATGCCAATTCTCCTCTACATAAATCATGGTCGACAATCGCTTTTCCGTCTACTACAAAAAGAGCATCCCATGGACAAATATTTACACACTTCTTGCAGCCTACGCATTTTTCGATGTCAATGGAAGGTCTTGCTACCTTATGAACCGCAGTCTTTCCTGCTTTATCCAGGCACCCCATCCCTAAGTTCTTGACAGCAGCACCAAAACCTGATGCAGGATGTCCTTTACAATGAGATATAACTATCATGGAATCTGCGCTTGCTATTGCAGACGCAACTGTAATATTGTCAAGTACTTCCCCATCTATATCAACAGAAACAGAATCATCGCCATGGATACCATCAGCGCAGATAAATGGAGCACCCATTGTCCCCAGAGTAAAACCATTAGTAGCAGCCGTATTAAGAACATCTACACCGTTGAACCTCTTACTGGGATACAGCACGGTAGTGTCGGTGACAAATGGAATACCACCTGCTTCTTTTACGAGGTCCACAACAGTCTTTACTATTACAGGACGAACATATGTTGTGTTTCCAAGTTCTCCGGGATGTATTTTTATGGCAACAATATCACCTTCGGAAATTGGTGAAATTGCCGGAAACAGGTCTGTGATCTGGTCAATTTGAGTATTTGTCGGTCCGATATCTTCTGCAGCTTTAAAAAAGACTTCACTCATAACAATTCTCCATAATAGGATTTACTGTCTCAGTATTTATACATAATTCAGGATAGTAACTGACCGCATATTTTATATATGTATAATCATTTTAATAAATAAATATATTAAACAAGTAGTATAACTATCCAGTATCAATTATTCATGAAATACAAAGAACAAATAAAAGCAATATTCCCAAAGGAGCACTCGGGGGACTTGGAAAAAGCAGAATATAATAATCCATAAAGTACAATTGCCTATATAGATATCACAGATATAAATAGATTATATGCGTCTTTTATATATCAATGCATGGAATATTACTGTTTGAGAAGAAAAAAGGAGATGATACAAGTGAAAAAATTAGAGAAGTGTATGGAACTTTGTGCAAATCGTTCAAATTTGACAACTGGTGAGGCGAAAGCCAGTCTCAAACTGATAAAAAACGGTCAATACAGAGATAACGTAGACAAGGAAGATATAGAATTTGCACGCTTCATGATAGGCGGAATAGGTGCAAAATAAGTTACAAATACCTGTGAATGCCAATTTTTAGTGTGGGAGAAACATGAAAAAAGAAGAAAAACTGTACTGTGATTTTTGCAGTATTGAACTTAAAAGGCAACTGATAGGATCGAATGTATTCTATTATTGCAAAGAATGTGGAAGAATAACTTCCGCAAAGGACTTAGTGACATTCAAAATAAACGACGATGGAGCTCAGGCATGTGTATGATAGAGGAATTAGGGTATTCTGAAGAAAATAAAGCAATCTATTGCACAAATTGCATTATTTTCCAGAAAACAGGAAAATGCGAATTCCTGAAATATCTTGAATCAAAAGTAACTGCGGACCTTAACAATGACTATTTACAGGAAATATTGATTGATGAGTGTGGTTTCTAAGTTGAATAACCACAATCAATCCAATTATTCTATAAACCAGTCCACATAGACAAGCAGTTCTTTTTTATTCCAGTTGTCAAGCTTCCGGGGACTATCTTTCCGGGTGCCTCCAAAGACTTCAGCTTTTTGTTTATCATCCAGAACATGAACTTTGTATTTTCCATCCTCATTATTGCGTATAAAATATCCAGGACTCAGTGAGTCTGATTTTTTCCACATGCTTATTGCGGAATAATCCCACAAACAGTTCGCCCATTCAGCAATCTTTTCGATATGCTCATCTTTCACATCCTTAGTATCACCCATGATAACACAATGCATCCCATCCTTAGTCAATTCGACACTGTTGTGAGTACGTACTATCAAGTCCATTTTATCCCAGATAGAACGATTAACAAATAGTATAATAATTTTGTGTTCAAAATTATTGTGAAATGTAAACAAATACAAAAGACTAAAAAACAAAAGTGAGATGCTATTTTGATCAATAGCATCCATTGAATTAAATTTATTTCTTCTCTGGTGGCCAGTTCTTTTCCATCCAGCCAGGAATCCTACCGGAGTCTGCAGGGCCTACCATGACATTGGCACCTGTTGCATCTTCCACATCACCCTGCAGACGTGCTGAAAGTCCAGGGATAACGATGGTGTTGTGTGTGGTGTCCTTTTTCATGTCAAAGCCGGAATCCTCTATTCCCTTCTTGATCTTCTCGGCAGTAAGCTGTCCACCTGCCACTGCCGCCTCTACACCGATACCTTCGGTATCAATTGCCCAGAGGTAACAGTCGATCTTGTTGGATGCGATATCACTCTCTACTGTGTAGTATGTGAGAGCGAAGTTAGTTGTAACAAGAACCGGTGAATCTGCAGTTGGTTCTCCCACCTTGTACATACCCGGATCTACTGTCACCGGCTTTCTTGGGTCAGTGTAGATAGTATCACGGATGTGCAGTTCAGGCAGCATTGCATATGGCTCTGTACTGTGGAGGATCATAATGTCACCGTATTTAATGGTGAATACTGAAGCAACCACTGTTTCCCAGTAAGATGCACTTACAGGGTCATCGTGTGCCATCCATGCTGTGAATGGAACTGCCATAATCGGGTATGCGATGTCGCGGTCACCGTCAATTCCAGCCCTGCGTACCTTAACAAAGTTTGTGAAGGTCTTTTTGAGCTGCTTGCCGGTTGGGAATGTGCCCGGATCGAGTACAAGTTTCTCGTTACCCATTTCTGCAAAGGTCTTTGCCAGTGTCTTGAGCATGTCAAGGTCATCTGGTGCAAAGAGTGTTACAGGTACATCGTACTCAAGAGCAAGTTCCCCGACTTCTTTCCAGTTATCCTTGTTTGCTGCATAGAGCAGTGGGTTCCTGTCCTTTGATACTTCAAGACCAGCCTTTAATACTGCAGGATCGAATGAACAGAGTATAAGTGGAAGATCTGTTGTTTCCATGACCTTCTTTACAGCTGCTGCAAACTTTGCAGGGTCATTTGATGTGCAGCGTACTGCGATCATATCCACAGTGAGGAAGTTACCTACATAGAACTTTTTGAAGTCCTGGATGTAGTTCACCCTCTCAACAAGGTCTTTCTCATCCATTGTGTCAGTTACATCGTATGCAAACTGTGTCTGGTTGAAAAATGTAAGCTTGTGCCTGTAGAGAACATCATCTCCACCGATCTTTGCGATCTTGTCACCTACACCAATTTCAACTTCCCTGATCTCAGGAGCAAGGAGTGCATCGAGCTCTTCGTACTTCTTCTTGAATTTTGCTTCAAGGATTGGCTTACAGTCGGTCAGTTTGTGTGACCTGTCTATAAGGTGTGCTGCAAAAGCCATACATGTAGCTTCACCACATTCACCACAGTTAGTGGCTGGCAGGAATTTGTAAGCTTCCAGTGGACTGTTAATTTTCATTTATCACACCTCCGCTCCAATCCAGTTGGTGATGTCTATCTCTTCGGACTCGATTGAACCGTAGAGTGTCTGTGTAATTTCCTTGAGCACCTGCACGGATGTCGGGTGCATCATCATGAACATATCGTTACCTGCAAGTGAGAGTGCAAGACCTGTGACAATCTCCCATATAGGTCCACGATATTCCCTTGGTCCCCAATCAGAGTCCTGGTTAAGTGGGGAAGAGACCATCCACGCCTCACGGGCACCCCATGCATTGGTGGTACCGGATGACATTGGGAATGTCAGTTCATCGTCACCCATAAGACCAGCAAGTCTTATACGCTCCATGTTGGTGTAAGCGTAGTCAAGACCGTAACCAAGTGCTGCTGTGGTTGGGTCCATTACGATTCTTTCCCTTGGGACATTACACTGCTTCATAAGTTTCCTGTTAAGCTCTTTCTGAGCATTGATCTCAAGCTGTGTCCAGGAAAGTACATTATGTCCGTAGTCCATGGCTGCCTTTGCAATTCTCTCGTAGTCAAGGTTCAGACTTGCGGATGCGAGAAGTACTCTCTCTCCTTCTGCAACTTCTGCTGCCTTCTCAAGTACTTCAGGGTCTTTCTCAGGGTTACCTGAACCACCGATAACGATTGGTACGTCAACTGCCTGGAGTACATCCTCGACAACCTTTGCGGCTTCCTTTGCAGGTGTATCGTTGATGAGAGGGTCAGTTGAGATAAGGTGAATGGTTACCATGTCTGCGTTAAAATCACGCACTACCTTCTTAGCCCACTCTGCAGGGTCGTTAATAACATCCTCATAGTTGCCCTTAACTGCCTTTGCCATACCTATTGGCATATCGAAAACGTCCATTGTGACGTAGTTCCTGTGTGGCATTTCGGCATCGAAGTAATATGGAAGTGCGTTCTCTCCACCAATGGTCACGGTGCTCTTTCTCGTTCCACCGTCACCTGATGTTGCACCAAGTGTTACTTCCTGTATTGGGTTCTTCCAGTTGTCTACCTTTGCAACCTCGAATTTGGAAGCAAGTAGCTCCTGTATCTTCGGGGAAGTTGGGAGTTGCCCTGCCTGTGGCATCTCGCCAAGTCCGAAAGCAGATGCGAACAACTGTTCAGCAGGAAATCCAAGCATCCTTCCAATGTTGGCCATGTGCAGGGAGATCTGGGAGATCTCGTTCCCCAGTGCATAAGCGAGTGCAGGATTGAGTCCTCCACCGCCGGATATGTTGAGCTCGATGTCACCTTCTATAGTCACACCTTCCAGTGACTCCACATCGAGGTCCTGCAACATATCACTAAGCTGTGATAATTTCATTTTCTTTGTCATGTGCATTCCACCATATGATATATTTTTTACAAACCAAGTTTCTGAGCGATTCTTTCAACTTCCTGTACCGCAACGGAATCATCCGGAAGATCAAATAAAGGCTCCCCGGCGAGATCTCTTTCCACAATCATCTCGTCCACAGGGACCATTCCTATTAGTTCAAGACCGAGTTCTTCAGCAGTACTGGAGATCCTCTCACGGTTTGCATCTGTGACCTTGTTTGCAACAACGTAAATATTGGAAACATCAGTTTCCATCTCTTTAACAAGTTCCCTGATACGCTCTGCAGTCCGAAGACCCCTGCGTGATCCATCCGTAACAACCACAAGGTCATCAACGTTCCTGAAAATCTTCCTGCTGAAATGTTCCAGGCCAGCTTCAGCATCGATGATGAGTATATCATAATTTGTCACCAGCTTGTTCATGATACTACGGAGCAGGTTGTTAACATAACAATAACATCCTGAACCTTCAGGCCTTCCCATGACCAGCAGGTCATATCCTGGCATCTCTTCAAGAATCTCATAGAGTTTCCCTTCTAATATTGATTCCTTGTTGATGTCAGGTGGAAGATTGTCACGTTCCTCATGCATGTACTCTTTGATGTCACCAATTGTTTTGGTGGTATCACACCCGAGAGTTTCCGGGAGATTTGTATCAGGATCCGCATCAACGGCAAGGACGATCTTGTCACCCCTTGTAAGGTGGCGAATGAGAAGACTGGTAGTTGCCGTCTTCCCTGTTCCGCCTTTACCTGTCACTGCAATTATCTTAGCCACAAAAGACCTCTCTTAATCTTGTTTCTTAATGATTACCTTGTCAATGCTTACCTTTGCATTCTTAAGGACAATTTTTACGCCACCGGAACCACTGCCACCCATCATTGGCATGGATGGCATGAAGTTGGTTGGCATCTGCATCTGTGGTGCAAATCCAGCCTGTGGAGCTGCTTCAGCTGCTTCTTCCTCTTCAGGCTCTTCCTCTTCTTCCTCGACCCATCTCTCAAGAATCGGATGGTCCTTTTCCTTGAGGAAGTTCCTGAGACTGTCCACATCTGCTGCATCCTCTTCGGTTGCAACCTTGTCACGCATTTCTTCAGGAATGTCATTAATTACCTTGTCCTTGAGCATTTTTGGCATCCAGACAACTCTGTCCCATCCACCATCTGCTTCGATGAACTTTGGTGAACGGAAGTAATTGACACCTATTCCAAGGAAACCAACGACCTGCTTACCTCCACCGGTCTGTCCTGCCATGGTTGAGAACTGGAGACCATTTGGTGCTGTTCCTGCAAAGTCCCTGTCTACCCATCCGATACCGTCCACTTCAGGGATGTAGAAACCTACTACCTCAAAACATCCACAGGATGTGTGTGGGTACTCAAAGAATGAGTGAAGCTTGATACGGTCATATTCACCGCTTGAAAGTCTCTTTGCTGCTTCATTGACACCGGTATATTCTCCGGATTCTGCGTCAATGACATCTCCTTTTGGAATTGCGAACTGAGGGCCTTCAGGGTCTACCTTTGCAGCTGCCCTGCCGTCAAACCAGTTGATTGCGCCACAGAGTGAGATCCTGTCCGGTGTAACGACACAAACGTTAGTTGGAGCGAATGATGCGCAGAGAGTACATCCGTAGAATGTGTCAACATCTTCATCGTGAAGGTCACGGGTCCTTTCGTCCCTTGACTTGTAGACTGCCCTTGCATTGTCGATCTCCTTGTCAATCTCAGCCTCATCTGTGATATAAATAGCCTCAACAGCCTCTATGAATGGAAGCTCGTTCTTAAAGAGCATCATGATAGCCTTTGCAACTGACTCAAATGAGGTCATACCCTTTGCAACAGCATCCTTGCTCACCCTCATCCAGACGTCGTCTCTCTGGTTAAGGTGCATGAAACCCTGTATGTAGTTCTGGAATTCGTGGTTCCTTCTTTCTACAATGGACTCAAGGTCAGCTTCCACAAGTTCTCCTGCGATCTTGTAGATCATTGCAAGTGGGTATCTGGAACCTTCTTCCATGTCTGAGATATCAGGACCGATAAGTGTAAACTTATCATCCTCAACCTCGCTTATATCTGCTGCCCTTACAAGTTCGAATCCTTTGGATTTAGGACCTGCGAGTTCTGCATACATACCGTCTTTTCTAATCCTCTCTCCTTCAAACATAGGAGATATTTCAAAAGGGAATTCATCTGCCATGATTAGTTCTCCGTATTGTCGCCAAATTATAATTACACTTATAAGTTTTCAATTAATTCGTCAAGCGCCTCAAGGTGTACCTCTGGTTTCAGATTTCCAAAGGACAAAGTAGCGTTCTGCATGAAATGCCTTTCAATAGCTATGGTCTTCAGATCTGTGAAGTTCTTAAGACCGGAAAGCACCTGGTTAAGGTAATACTTTTTGTGACCGATAAAAATAATTGTATCATAAGGACCCTGTCCGTCAAGACCGGTCCAGTTCTTGTCACCAAGGAAATGCCCAAGTGAGTGAACATTGATGTATTTTGCACCGATATCCTTGTCAACAAGTACTGTCATGGAATGTCCGGTAGCAGCTACCGGAACACCCTTCTTTGCTATTGCAACAGTCTTCTCTACAAGTTTGTCATCCTTTAATATTTCAGAACTTACAACCAGAAGAGGCCTCTTTGCCTTGCTGATCATCTTCCCTGCCACATTTGGATTGACAGGTTTTGCCATCTTTCTACCCCATGTTGAGTATATCTGAGTGTTCTTGGTTGTGTCAACCATTTAGCATCCCTCCTTGCAGAGTCTCTTGACATTAGTTGGCTGGGCTGAAACATCAGATTTCATTGTCGGACCTGAAAGGATCTTCTTGCGCTTCCAGTCGATCTCCCATCCATGATCTGCTTCGAGTATCTTGAGGAGCTGCTCACGCTTTGCAAGTGGAAGGTCAGTCTCTGTCCTTACAAACTTGTACCAGTCCTCTGGCATGTGGCCGAGGTACTTCTGGCTGAGTTCCATGTAGTGAGTCAGTTTAATCATTCTGCCCATGTTGTTGTCAGATGGACGGATACAGCTCTTTGCAAGCATTGGAAGCAGTTCTTCAATAGAGTCTGCTGTTGTAAGCAGGTATTCAGGAGCTGCAGGAATTGGCATTTCAGAACCGTCCCTTGCATCAAATACCTTCCAGTCTTCTTCCTGGTAAGGCTTACCAATGAGTGCTCTCCTGTACTTTGAACCATGTGGCCCTACTACAACAGGAATACCAAGTCTGTTACAACCGGTTGCAATTGAAGATGCCTTCTGTGAATATGCTCCCCATGCAACACCTACTGCACCAATACGATTGGTGATGTAGTCAGCAATTTCCTCATAGTTACCGGACACATTCCTTTGTGCAAATATTGCAGCTACTTTGATAGCTGTTCCTGTGATATGTGCATTGGAAACACATGAACCTACATTGATGAGGTTACCGGCAAGGAACTTTGCAGGGTACTTCTCATAAAGTGTTTCACCGTCTTCATTCTTGTACATACCAAGGTCCATTGCGGAACATCCTGACATGACAACAATATAGTTCCTCTTGAGCATCTCATCTGCGACATCATAAAGATCCTTTGTGCCATCCGGATAGTTGGAACATCCTACCATTGCAACGATACCAGGTGTTGTACCGAGAACAAGATTGACACCCTCTTCACGAATCTCGGGGTCACTTATCTGACCTCTTCCGGCACGCATGAGCCCTTTCTCTTCACGGATAAGTTTCTGGGATGACTTCTCGATCATATTGAGAATCGGGATATCCTTTGGACATGCCTGGTCACATCTGCCACAGGCAATACACTTGTCGTGAAGGTATTCGAACTTTGTGAAATCCTTGTCAACTCCTGCCTTCATTGCTGCCATTATTGGCAGGTTGTCAGGACAGTCCATTTCACAGGCGCCACACTGGACACACTTCTCGGAAAGTGTCTGAAGTTCATCTTCACTTGGAAGAGCTGTTATGCCCATATCATCTCTTATCTTGGACATCTTAAGAGCAAGTTCTACAGAAACTTCAGCAAGAAGATCGAAATCAAGGATAAGTGCACCTTCTGCCTTTAGTGCTGAAAGATCTTCGATAATATCTGCGGCGCTGTCGTTTGTTCTGTTAGGAAGACCATACATGATCTTATCATTACAGGTTATAACAGGTATGGACAGTTTACTTGCCTCATCAAGAACATCAGCTCTGACACACTGTTCGTCAACTACGATTACATCAGGCACACCTGACCTTATCATCTTGAGCTCCTTTGCCAGACTTCCAACGATCTTGGCGTGTGGTTTGCCGCCCTGATCCATCTGGTAGCGTGTCATATCGATGGCAGTACAACAAAGACCTGCAAGTTCCATCTTGTCTTCAAGGCCATGATCATGGATGTAATCCATCATGTATGTTACACCTGCAACATTGTGACCAATAACAAGAAGTACAGGTTTGTCTGCATCGATGCAACCCATTCCAATCTCTGCAAGTGGTGCTTCAGGGTCGGATTTAGGCATACCCAGACAGGAGATCTGAGCAATATCAGAGACTTCCATACCTACATGGTCAAGCATTCCACCATGCATTACTTTTGACTCGAAGTCCATAGCAGCTCCTTCCTGCCCTGCGTGGATGGTTGCAAGCAACTGTGTGAGCTGCTCCTCTACATAATCCATCACTTCTTCGAGATCTCCAAGGGTTTCCGGCTTAATACCTGTTACAGCCTGTGTGTTAGGAGCAAGCAGGTTTGAAGGTCCTACATCAATAGCATGGTCCCTGCCATGAACATCTATCAGGTGGTGCAATATATGACGTCCGTGCCCTGCATGTGCTGCTGCACCGGTAATTACCCTGAGCAGGAACTCACGGGCCTGGTGGGCTTCCATGTTGATACCACAGGCACCTTCCTTGTTTCCTCCAAGATCACATGTACCAAAAGTACAGTAACAGCACTGGTCACATATGGGAGTATAGACCGGCTGGTAGCGGGAGAGTAGTTTATAGTCCCAATCCCTTAGAGTAGAGATACCTGGTTTAGGAGTTGGACCTACCTCAACCCCTTCGTCGCTCGCTCTTTTCTCAATGGCACCCACGATCTTGCCAATTGTGATCTGAACGTTTTCCAGTTCATCAATGGAAAACTGTCCAGTTTCTAAGTCGCTCATGTTTGTTTTGTCCTCCTATTAATGTATAGAAGTGCTACGAAAAAGCACTGTGTTATTATCACTTGTTACTAATTATCAAAGTAGTAATATTTTTGAAACTGTAGTGTAAGATGTTCTAATAACACTATCCCCTATAAAAAAGTTTCCGGAATCTATCATGATTATTTGTGACCATTGTTGCAATGTTCCACATCAGGAATCAGGTCAAAATAGCATATACGTACATATGAGTAATAAGTGACGGAAATACACGATTTTAACATATAAGTGTTCCGATAACTATCATGATTATTCTTGAAATACTATGCCTTATCATCCTGTGTTTTTGAGGAAACGGTTTTATTTAATGCCGTTCTACCATAAAGAAGCATTTAAATCACGGTGAATCATTTGGACAAAAAATGCTGGATATGTGGCAAAGAAGAAACAATTCCCTTTAAATGCCGTTTTTGCGGAAAAACATTTTGTTCCAGACACAGGCTTCCCGAGCAACATGCATGTGAAGGTCTTGAGGAAGTCAAAAAGAACGGATCGTATAGTGGAAGCCCCGGATATGGAACTAATGTCAATGATGACTTATTCAAAGACGCTTTGAAAAGCACTGCAAAATACGCAGCCAAAAGTGCAGTTAAAGGTGTCGGGAGTAACATTAAGTACTCTATGAAAAGCAGCCCTGCAATGGCTATAATATATCTGTGTATATTCTCATTCGTTCTGCAATTATTTGTGCCGGGATATATGCAGCTTTTCCAGCTTGTACCTGCATGGATATTACAGGGCAGACACCTTTGGACACTTGTAACTCACATGTTCATCCATTCAGGCTTTACACACCTGTTCTTCAACATGCTTATACTGTTTTTCTTCGGACCGGAATTGGAAAGAAGAGCTGGAAAGAAAATATTCATGTATGTGTATTTCACTGCAGGCTTGGTGGCTGCCATTGCATATACACTAACCAGCAGCAGTCCATACACTCCTGTGGTCGGAGCCAGTGGTGCAATCATGGGAGTATTTGCCGCCCTTGCGATAATAGCACCTGATATCAGAGTCTATGTATACTTCATCCCAATGCAGATAACTCATGCTCTGGTTTTATTTGTACTCCTTGATTTCTTCCTGCTCGGGTCAAATGACATGATAGCCCACACAGCCCATCTTAGCGGGGCTCTTGTGGGACTTCTCATGGGAAGCAGAATCAAGAGAGCTCAGATACGTTATAACTATGATAATACCTATTATAGGTATAGAAGGTGATTCCGTTGGTCGCAGCCCCACACCTTGCCAGACTTTTTCCAAGGCCGGAAGAAGGAGAGATGATACCAATCCAGTTTATAGATATGCAGGAAAAACTTGCAGGCTGGTCCCCCGAGATAAAACGATCTGTTTATGTGGACGATTTCAAAGATACGGAAAATTTGAAGCGTGTGCGGGAGATTACTTTGCTCAGAGTATACAACTGGCTTCTGGACGGTGAAAGTCTTATTGAACTTTCAGACATGGAAAAAATCCAGTTTGAAGAAGTAATGGATACGTTTATAAAAGATGGCGGTGAAATTCTTTTTACAAAAAAAAGAATTGGTGGGAGGTTTGTAAACTACTTCATCCTGAGTAATGGACATAAATCGCAATCAAGCATTGAAAAGCAAAATCTGGCAGAGATTATGGATCATTGAACATCCTTTTTCCTGCAACTGAAACAGGATGACGATATCTGGAAAACTTAGTATCACATGTCTGTGATAATGGCACATCAGTAATAATTATATTCCATTAGATGTTACCCCCATTAATAACAATTATAATACTTATATCAGTATCAATCTATGAATTATCGATAACTGGCTTTCGATAACGATCGTTATTCGCAATTGTTTATACTTATAAAGAGGCATCATGGCTAATGTTAAAACAGGACTTAATTCGATAGTCAAATACCTTAGCACTAAAAAAGAAACAGGAAGGAGGAGCATTGGTCTTCTTGTTGACGGCCCTAACGTACTCCGCAAGGAGTTCAATGTGAATCTGGAAGAGATTCGGGACGTGCTAAAGGAATATGGTAATGTCAAGATCGGGAGAGTGTTCCTGAACCAGTATGCATCTGATAAACTCGTAGAGGCCATTGAGAACAACGGATTTGAACCAATTATATGTTCAAGCGATGTAGATGTAAGGCTTGCCGTGGAAGGGATGGAACTAGTCTACAACCCAACCATTGACACCATGGCACTGGTTACAAGGGATGCGGATTTCAAGCCGCTCCTGAATAAAGCCAATGAACATGGGAAAGAAACCATTATTTTTGGCGTGGAACCCGGCTTTTCTACTGCCCTGAGAAATTCAGCAGACTATGTCATCATACTGGAAAATGATGAAATGAACTATTATGATGATTCAGATGACGAAGGTGGTGACACGGAATTTAGCACCAACAGTGATGTCGGCAATCCTCATAGAAAAAAAGGGGCATTAATTGATTATTAATGCTTTTTACTGTTTTTTGTTTCTTTGATCATTGTTTCCAGTCTTGAAGGAGAAATACCGTGTTTGGTTTCGGTACAATTCTTGATCCTGTCAAGGAGTACAGTGAGTTCCTCCTTAGAAAGGTCATGTCCCATCTCATTGACAATACCCTTCAGCGCTTTCATACCTGTATGTTTGCCTACAATGAGATGACGTTTCCCACCCACCATTTCGGGACTGAATAATTCATAAGTACGTGGCTCTTCAAGGATTGCACAGACATGTATTCCTGATTCATGTGAAAATGCGTGCTCACCAACAATTGCCTTGGTTACTGAAGGTTTAAGACCGGAATATTCGTTCACCATTTGTGATAGCTCGGTCAGTTTTGTAGTATCGTACCTGTCGATTCCATACTGTACCCTGAGCGCCACAAGAACCTCTTCAAGTGAAGCATTTCCGGCACGCTCACCGATGGAATTTACAGTTGTATGAAGTTGCTTGGCACCTGCCTCTGCCGCAGCAAGTGTATTTGCAGTTGCCATTCCAAGATCATTGTGACAATGGATACAGATAGGAGTGTCTACAGCTTTTTTGACCTCACTTACAAGATAATAAGTGCTGCTTGGGTTCAGTATACCAATTGTATCTGCAATGCTCACATAGTCAACCTTGTATTCCTCTGCCGCCTTGAATGCTTTTTTAAGAACTTCAATATCAGTTCTGGTACCGTCTTCGGCTGCAAATCTCACACCAACACCATGGTCCTTTGCATACTGGACAGCTCCCATTGCAGCAGAGAACATTTCATCACAGCTTTTATGATATTTGTGCTTCAGGTGCAGATCTGACATTGCAATGAATATACTGATAAAATCAACATCACAGTCAACAGCAACTTCAACATCACTTACCCTTGACCTTGAAAGACAGCATGTCCTGGAATTAAGTCCCATATTGGCTATTTCTTTAACAATTTCCTTTTCAGCAACTGAAACCACAGGGAAACCTGCTTCAATAATATCAACGCCAACTGAGTCAAGCTTTGTAGCAAGGGCAATCTTTTCTTCCCTTGTAAAGACCACTCCCGGTGTCTGCTCACCGTCCCTGAGTGTCACATCACAGATCTCAATATCAAGAGGTGGCAAATTCAAATAATCCATAAGCTTGTTTCTTGAGTAATCTTTATTTTCTAACATGCTTTTGACTCCATTGATTGCTGGTCAATTTCCAGTCCCATTATATAACTGTTAGGTTTTTTAAGATTATTTCCGGTTTTTCCATTAATGTTTGAGAGCAATGTTTATTAAGAAATTAGAAGGCAGTTTTATGCTGATTTTGCGTATTTCCAATCACAAAGAGAATCTCATAAAAGGTTGCGCAAACAGAAGCTCAGGAAAGTTTACTCTGCACCTTTTCATAGAAGCCGTTAATTGAGCTGCTCACAAACCTTGCCGGATTTTCAGCTCTTGTTACAGTAACAACATCATTTTCCTTCATATTATAGGAATGCTGTCCATCTATTACAAGTGCTGCTTCCTTTTCAGGAATCGTCATCTCCACTTTAATATTACTATTACCGGGCACGATCCACGGTCTTGAAGAAAGCTTGAAAGGAGCTATCGGAACAATTATTGAGGCATCTACACGCGGATCTACAATAGGCCCTCCTGCGCTCATTGCATAAGCAGTTGAACCGGTAGGTGTTGCAACTACAATACCATCCGCCCTCATATCCTCTATTTCCGAATCATCAACTGCGATCCTGAAGGTCAGTATCTTTGCCGGTCTTGCTGTGATTAGAACGATCTCATTTGTTGCATCCTGCAAACGTTTACCGTTCAAACGAACACTAAGCCGTGAACGTTCCGTGTAACTGAAACCCTTAAGAACATCGGCAATGTCCTTTATGGCATCCTCCGGAGGAACATCAACAAGGAAACCAAGTGTACCCATATTTACGCCCAGAACCGGTAGCGGATCTTCCATCTTTGAAATGTTGCGAAGTACTGTACCGTCCCCACCTACTGAAATGATGAGCTGTACACCTACCTCCTGCATCTGCTCAACCGGAAGACAATTATCTGTAATACCAAGATGTTGTCCGGTCTTTGGTGAAAAGAATATTTCAACTTTAGAGTTGAACTCATCATAGATCTTCCTGACCATATCAAGAGCATCCTGCTGGTCAAATCGCGATACAATACCTATTTTACTTACCGTCATTTGTTATCCCTGTTGAAAGCTTTAAGATACTCTCATGTGCAAGTCCGTTGGATGCTATCACGCAAGCCCTGCTTAATAATTGGTTTTCTAACTTTAAAGGGTAACCGTTCCCATCAGTAACAATTCCTCCGGCTTCCTCTATAATGAGTTTCCCCGCAGCAATGTCAGTCATACGCATGGTGCCCCTGACATCTGCAAATGCATCCGTTTTTCCTGCTCCCACATAGCATAATTCAAGTGCCACACTGCCAAGAGACCTGATTCTCCTGACATTTTCCGAAAGACTTGATGCATCCACAATGTTTTGCCTGTAACCATAAACACTGACACAGAATTTACGGATATCCGAATTTACTGATGTTTTTAGTTCGGTTCCATTAAAATAAGCACCTTTGCCATGTTCTGCATAAAAAGTATCTCCATTAGCAAGGTTCTGAACATATCCGAATATTATGTTGTTAAGGTCATCTGATGTTATGGCGAGTGAAACGCTATAAAATGGGATACCCTGTACAGCATTATATGTGCCATCTATCGGATCAATAATTATAGAGAGATCAGGGGAATTCCCTATTATTTTCTCTCCGGCTTCTTCACTTATGATCCTGAACGGACTGCCCTCCTCATCCAATACTTTGAAAATAGCTTTTTCAGCGGCATCATCTATTAACTTGGTAGGAGTTCCATCCGCCCCCGTATAAAGAATCCGGCCGGCATCCGGACTGCCGACCAGCTCTTTTGTGGCCTCATGCACTGCCCCGGCTATTTTGTCGCCAAGAGTGAGGAAATCATCCGTGGAGTGCATATGACCTTTGAAAAATTAAAGTCCCATTGCCTTATTGGTCTTGGCTATGGACTTTGCGCCGTCTTTCTCAATCTCTGTCATTGCACGGATCGCATCGACATTCTCGGGAATTACGTCGGACTCCTGGTGGATTGCCTGGAAGAAGTAGAGTTCCCCTTCATACATTGTAACGGAGTCTTCCCAGACGCAGTTCTCCCACATATCGCCTCTTGGACGTCCCATATCCTTTCCAAGTTCCATGATTTCAGCGGTGGAGCCAATGCCCTGTCCGATCATCCTTACACGTGGCTGCTTTGCAAAGAGTGCTTTTACATCTTCAGTACTGCAGTCCTTTTCCATCTCGATGTTCAGGGTGTGAAGGTGCATAAGTGTTGTTGGCAGCTTCACTGCAGTTGATGCAATATTAATGTGCGGAATTACGGACTTTACATCAGGACCGTGGTGTGATGGGAGTGTTATCGGATTTGGAATAATTGCATTGATAGGACCGTGCTTTACATCATTTGGATCGGCAGATCTTCTCATAAGTGTGACCCTTACCTTCTTAACTCCATATTCCTGGTCAAGAGGATAGATAACTCTGCACAGACCTGTGGTGTTGCAGGATACGACCCTTAAAAAGTCCCTGCCAAGTGCTTCTTCGTAATTTGCTTCTGCATTGAATGAGCAGCCTGCAAGTTCATGTTTCTCGCCGCCCTGCCACATTGCCTTTACACCAGCTTTCTCATAAAGCGCCTTGTTCTTTTCACCGATCCCTCCGGGGGTACAGTCAACAACGACATCTGCTTCAGCGATCATGTCATCGATTGAACCTGCAGCAGGAATTCCTGCCTTCTTCATGTCATCTACCCTGTCAGCTAAGGTGTAGACATCGTAACCCTTGTCGTGTGCAACAAAAGCCTCATAATTTGGTCTTGTCTTTGCAATACCTACTATTTCCATGTCGTCCTGCACGGCAACAGCATCAGCAACACGTTTACCAATGGTACCATATCCGTTTATTGCAACTTTTACTTTTGACATATCAGTTCCTTCCTATCTTTTCGTCCTTTAGTTAGTAACTCAATAATTTATGAGTGAAGCATCTAAAATCCAAATATACAATGTCTTTTATGTATATTAAAATCATTTGTGAAGTATGGCTTCACCAGTTCCAAAATTGATCTCTTTTACAGACCCTTTTACGATTTCGCTTTCTCCGAATATACCGTAAACAGTGACCGAATCACCATCAACAACAAGTCTGGTTACAGATTCCATAACTGTCTTGCGACTATCCCCGTCAACAAGGATTACCTTTAACTCACACATGTTCTTTCTCCTTACTGCTTATTCAAGTAAACGGGCTACTGAACAACCCCTTGGTGCTCCAATATCCTCTCCCACAGGATCACACTTTACTTTAAGTAAATATGCTATTGGTCTATAATTCTCTTCTGACAGGGTCTCATAGTTTGCCATCCCTTTACTTATAATGAGTGAAGCATTGTCCAATGCATCTTTTAGTGCCAGAGGAGCCTCCTGAAGGCGAACACCTATGGCATTAGACCCGGTTGTCAGGACGCGGTCGACCTTATCAGCAATACCGAATTCCTCTATTTCTTCCATTGTAACATCATTCAGTATTGGTGCACCCCTGACAACAAGTGTAATTTTACCCCCCATCTTTTTGACAATTTCAAAGACAAAAGTGTCAATAAGGATCTCACCACAGTTATCAGCCAGGTAGACCACATTGCTGAGTTTATCCAGCATTTTATCGGTGTCATCGATATCCAGGCCTCGCTGGAAATGCTCTTTGAATGTTTCATCAAAAACATCAATTGGAACTTCAAGACCCATTACACCGTAATCAAAGTAATTACCTATAACAGCTGCAAGCACTGCACGCTTAAAAGTAGCAACATCATCATTGTCACCATTGAATACGTGGGAACGTATCACAGGCATGAACCGTTCTGCGGTCTTACTGCTGAGTTCTTTCATGCTTTTATACGGATCGTTATCATCAAGAATCTCATATGCTTTCCTGTGCATTGGTGTTGACAGCTCTGCCGCAGGCATTCCAGGCTCATAGAGTGCATTAAGTACCTCGATACCACCCAGAATTGCTTTGTGTATAAGTTCCTGATCATCAGTTGACAGTTCCGCTTCCTGGTGAACCCGGGAGAGCAGGCAATATGAACATCTTGGATGAACTTTCATGTGATCACTCCTGTAAGCTTGTCGGGTCTGTATTTTTATCATCAGCAATAAGCTTAACCTTGTCTAATACCCGAAAAAGAAAAAAGCTTTGTGTGTATAGATTAAACTGAATTTAAACCGAAGGTAATTATGAAACAGATATCTATTCTTAAACACAAGCGCCTGAAATTGAAAACCGAACACGGACGATATATAATCCTTGGAAGTATCGATGGGATACTTGCCGTCCTTGGTGTTGTAATCGGTACATCCCACGTGTCCGATGACCCGACAATAGTAATAAATGCCGCACTGGGTGGAGCGGTAGCCCTGGCACTCACAAATGGCGTAGGGTCCTATCTTGCTGAAAGTGCCGTTGAGTTCGGCAAACTTGCTGAACTGGAAAAACCTTTGCTGCGCAGCCTTGACAGTACAAAAATAGAAGAGGAAACTAAAAAGAAGATATGGAGCGATTCCCTATTCCACGGAGGAGCAAGTTTTTGTGGTTCATTGGTGCCGATCCTTCCTTTTCTATTACTGGATGAATACATGCTTGAGGTAGCAATCATTTTGAGTATTTCAGTTCTGTCGATACTTGGAATATACTCCGGCAAGCTTGCAAAACAAAGTGTTATCAAACATTCAGTGAGAATGGTAGGACTTGGAATAATGATTGTGGCAGCAGTCACACTTCTTGGACTTGAGTGAAAATAATTAAGTTCTGGCAAATATTGTATGATGTGCATTTGATTTACTTTGAAATATAAGAGAATAATTAAGTAAAGTTTATGAACGATATAGTTCAGTAACCACGCTTGCCAGTATAAGTGAATATCTGACATAAGGTACAATTTAGAAGGTGGTTGCTTATTGAACACTGAAAAAATTTATTAGTGGTGTTATTGGTAGTTGGTACTTTGATCATTTCCTGCATGCTGGCAAGTACGGTGTCGGGACAAACTTACGGAGGAGTGGAGTTTCCTTCCGGAGAATCTTCTTTTGCAGATGAAATTGTTGAATATCAGCTAAACGGCGGTGCAGCGGATGGAAATATTAGCAGGATACTTGGAATTGCAGACAGGAAATCCGTAAGTATTGGAGCTTATGGATACATGATTTTCAAATTTGCTGACAATTCACTTACATGTCCAGGTTATGAACGGAATGACCTGGTAGTTTATGAAGTAGGATATTCTGCTCAGGAACTTGTTGAGGTATTCATCAGCACAGATGGAAACGACTGAATCAGGATAGGAACTGGAAATAGAAACAGTTTCTTTGATATTCTGTTGAAGGAGTCGAATTCGGAGAAAAATATAGTTATGTCAAAATTGCAGACTATTCCGGACTTAATGTTGACAGTTATTATGAAGGCGCTGACATGGATGCAGTCAGGGCTATAACCTCAACAGGCCCTGCGTCAGATGGAGAAGGAAGTGATGATAATAATCAGGCAACTCCATCTCATGCTGAATTCCCTGCAATAGCCATCCCAATGATTGCCATCATGGGACTTGCCCTGATCTATGGAAGAAAGAAGCAATTAGAGCCGACAAAAACAATAGTTTACCAAACTATTGTTTTCTTTTTTATATCTGTTTTTAGTGTCAGTTTTATACTTTTTTCACTCACTTTTAAATCAAATGCGAATATATAAGAACCCTTATGCTAGTAACGGTTGCATCATTACTCATTAGTCTTGTGATGATTACAAAAGGTGCGGACTGGTTTGTGGAGTCTGCTGTAAGCATTTCAGAGAAAAGTGGTATCCCCAAAATAATAATAGGTGCTACTATTGTAAGTTTTGCAACCACAGCACCGGAATTTACTGTTTCTGCCATGGCGGCCTATCTTGACCATGTTGAAATGACAGTAGGAAATGCAGTTGGTTCTGCAATCTGTAATATTGGTCTTGTACTGGGTACCGTAATAGTTATTAAAGCAATACCCATTGAACTTCATGGATTCACACGCAAAGGCGGATTCATGCTTGGTTCTGCCCTTCTTTTGATAACTGTGGCATATGATGGTGTTGTTTCTCCATTTGACGGACTGCTTTTGCTGACAATATTTGTCGGATTTATGTATTATAACTTCAGACTCCAGCGTGCTGTTTTTGACGGTAATGAAGAACTCAGGGAAAAAGTGCCTGTCAGTCAATTGAAAAAGGATATCATTCTTTTCATCACAGGCGCATTGCTTGTAGTAATTGGCAGTCGTATCCTTGTTGATGCGGGAATTACCATTGCGGATTGGCTTGGAATTCCTGAAATGATAATAGCTCTTACACTGGTTGCACTTGGAACATCACTGCCGGAACTCATCACTGCGGTTTCAGCAACCCTAAAAGGACATCAGGATATATCCATAGGAAATATACTTGGTGCAAATACCATGGATATCGCACTCATTCTTGGCGTGTCCTCACAGATAAGACCTCTTACAATACTCCCCCAGTCACTTGAGTATGATTTTCCAATCCTTATCGCATTAATGATAATTCTCATAATCTTCGGTATCACCGGGAGGAAGCTGGAAAGGTGGGAAGGAGGGGTAATTCTTGGGATCTACATCGGATATATAGCCGGGCTTTTCACGCTTTTTAACTGAGCATAAATGCAATGACAAATCGATACATTTAAATTATGACACCCAGCTACTTCTTTATGAAAAAGGTGGTATATTGTGAAAACCAAATTTCTGATATTTATTTTGTTGTTGGTACTGTCCCTGGCAGTATCCGGATGTAGCGATAAAGAAACGGTCACTGTCCAGGATGAAGATGGCAATGATGTAGAGATTACCTACACTGAAGGTTCAGAAGATGAAGCCTGTCCGGTAGGTTCAACTATGACCATGATGAATCCTAACACCGGCGAAGGTATGGTGATGGAAGTTGTCGGTACTGAGGTTGTAGAAGGAGTGGAAATGTGTCATATGGTGGCTGAAATAGATGTGGCTTCAGATGACAACGTAGCCAGAATGGAGATGTACACCCCGATTGATGAGAGTGATGAAAGTTTCATTATGATCTATTACGATGAAGATGACAATGTTCTGTCTGAAATGAAACTCATGGACGGCAAAATGACCATGACAGATGAAAATGGTGAGACTTTCGAAATGAGTATGGGAATGGGAGAATAATCCCCTTACCTCATTTTCTCTTTTTTATTAGACCTCTTTCACTACATAATAATCCGGCCTTTCCTGAGCTGGTTTTAAATAGGATAATTACTATCAGTAATAACTATGCAATTACCGTCCCCAGATGAACTGAAGCAAAAAAGGATTAATCTGAGTCTGACACAGAGTGACCTTGCAAAGCGTGCAGGAGTCAGTCAGCCGCTTATTGCAAGGATCGAAGCTGGAGATGTAGATCCAAGGTTATCAACTCTCAGGAAAATAATTGACGTGTTCAATGATATTGAAAAAGAGGATATATACCTCAGTGATATCATGAACAAAGAACTCATTTCTGTTGACCCTAATGAGAGTATAGATAAAGCCGTCAATATCATGGAGAAGCACAATATTTCCCAGATACCCGTAATAAAGGACGGAATTTCAGTTGGCAGTATCTCTGAGGAAATGATTGTCAGGTCAATGGCTGACAAAAGGACTTCTGAGGTTTCCAATATGAAAATCGGTGATGTAATGGGAGATTCTTTCCCGACGCTTTCGCCGGGCACTGATGTTAAGACAGCATCCTATATGCTGGAGAAATATCCTGCTGTCCTGGTGCTGGAAAAAGGACAGGTTGCCGGGGTTGTTACCAAATATGATATTCTCAAGTTGCTGAGTGAATGATCTCGTTTACACATCATTTTCCAGGAGAAATTAATGAGTAACACTTACAGGATAGGAAAAATAATTGGTATTCCTATAAAGGTAGACATTTCTTTTCTAATAGTCCTGCCTTTGTTTGCATGGTTCTTTTCCTCAAGGACAATGCCTTTTGGATTTGCAGGTGTCCAGCCTGAAATACTGAAATACGGTATTTCATTGTTAACTGCAATATTGCTCTTTGCATCCGTATTGATACACGAGCTTGCACATTCATATTTCAGCCTGAGATACGGTGGAAGTATCAAAGAGATCAGGCTTCATTTGCTGGGCGGGGTAGCGGCTATGAAAAAAGAAGTGCATGAACCATTGAAGGTAATAATAATTGTTGCTGCCGGGCCGCTTTCAAGTATTGTTCTTGGCGCATTGCTACTCATTTTGAACTATACACTAAATCCTGTATCCCTCCGAGAGGGGAATTCACTATTTATAGTTGCTTTCATTCTTGGATACCTTAATATATTTCTGGGATTTTACAACCTTATCCCGGCATTTCCCATGGACGGAGGACGGATACTCCGTGCATTCCTCTCAATATACATGGATTTTGTAAAAGCAACTGAAAAAGCTGTTCTAATCGGCAAGATATTTGCTGTTTCAATAGGAATCCTGGGACTATTCACAAATATATGGTTGCTACTGATTGCTTTTTATATATACGGCAATGCAAGCAGGGAAGAACAACTGGTTAAAATGAGATATAACAGATTTTAATACTAATTCAATAGATTTTTCATCAATTGTTCGTTGGCATTAATAGATATAATGGTTGTTTGATACTTCCACGTCAATTCTAATAAGTTTAAATATAAGGAAGGCGAATGTGAGATGAACATAATTATATAAAAATTACAGAATACTAGGCTGGATGAAAAATGAAAACAAAATTAGTAGCATTAGTAGCAATGCTCATATTATGCATTGTGGCACTTTCGGGTTGTACGGACATAAGTGATTCTTACAAACCCGGAAGTTTCGGAGCAACCGAAGAAGAACAACAAATTGTAGATGCTGTTACTGAGAAATACGGTGACATGACAGCCAGTGGGGAACCAAGACTACTTGAAGTTATGATGACTTCATCAACTGTAAACTTCATACCGGTTGATAAAGTACTCAAATACTCAAAAGATTCTGAGGAATTGTACGCATGGTTCATCTATGACAATTTCAATTACGATACAATAAGTGTGGAATGGATTTACCTTGATAACGATTATTCGATCTACACCTTTGAATCAGAAACCGGCGAAGACTTTGGACGCGGAACTTTCATACTCGAACAACCAGATGACGGATGGCCACTTGGAGAATACAGGGTAATAATAAGTGGCGCAGGTATTGAAGAATCAGTGAACTTTGAGATTATAGACGGATCAACTGTTTCAGAACCATTTGACCTGCTGGGCGGTGCAACTATTGACAGCCATAAAGCAGAATTTGGAAACACAGGACCAAGCACAACTTCATCAAGCGTAACACCTGGATGGTATCTCACAACAGTTGAAGACTACGGTGACGAATCGGATGACGAGAGATATGATGTTGATTACAAAAGAGCTAATGTCTGGACCAGCATCATAGGGTCAAAGGGCGAGACAGTCCAGGTAAGGACAATCAGTGACGAACCGGAAGACTTCTACGCTGCTCAAGAAGAGATCGTTATCAATGTAAGAAAAGAAGGCTTAGTGATAGCACCTGGCGAAGGTGGATTTGAGGATGTAAGTAATATCTGCATAGATATGGCAGATGTCGCAATCGACAGAGGAACATCAAGCCATTATTACCTTGAAGATAAAACATATGGATCATTCTTCAGTATGGGCTGGAGAGATGTAAACGGTGACGATGTCAAAGAAGGTACATTTAAAGCAAATGCACCAGGGGAAAATGCATTTGGTGGATCATTCAGAATAATGTACACATACAGCAATGGTGCACACTACAGAACAAACTATATTTACGAATGGAAAGAGTGATTCTCTTCCATTCTCTTATTTCTTTTAGCACGATTCCGTAGAAATTTTATCAATTCAAGCAATAAGATAGATCAATAGAAATCAGATATGTTTGTTTGAATAATGATTGTTTTTCAGATAAAAATGATTTCAGAATAGTTTAAATAGATTTTTCGTTCATAGCTTTCTGATACTAATATATGTGAGTATTAGACGTTAAAGACAAGATAATCCTAACAAGTTTAAATATAAAGAAGTAAATCTGCTTCTGAAGCAATTTTATAAAAATAATATGATTTGTGGCTGGATGGAAAAATGAATATAAAAATAGTAGCATTAGTGGCAATGCTCTTGATAAGCATTGTAGCACTTTCCGGTTGTACTGATATCAGTGACTCATATAAACCCGGAAGTTTCGGAGCAACCGAAGAAGAACAGCAGATTGTAGATGCAGTTACTGAAAAATATGGCGACATGACAGCCAGTGGGGAACCAAGACTCCTCGAAGTTATGATGACGTCATCAACTGTAAATTTCATACCGGTTGATAAGGTGCTGAAATACTCAAAAGATTCTGAGGAATTGTATGCATGGTTCATCTATGATAATTTTAATTATGATACAATAAGCGTGGAATGGATATACCTTGACAATGACTATTCTATCTATACATTTGAATCTGAAACTGGTGAAGACTTTGGTCGTGGAACATTCATTCTTGAACAGCCGGATGATGGCTGGCCACTTGGAGATTACAGAGTAGTAATTAGTGGTGCAGGTGTTGAAGAATCAGTTGATTTTGAGATTATAGATGGGACAACTGTTTCAGAACCATTTGACATGCTAGATGGGGCAACTGTTGACAGCCACAAAGCAGACTTTGGAAACTCAGGAACAACAGATGATACGCTAGTTCCACAAAGTGGATTTACAGCTGAAAGCACATCACACAGCTTTGTAGGTGAATGGTCATCTAACTGGGGTGACATGGAATTCCGGGAATCAGGTGGCAGGATATATGGTGAATACACGCACGATAGTGGTAAACTTGAAGGTGTTATAAACGGTGATGTATTCATTGGAACCTGGTCTGAAAGTCCTTCATATGCAGAACCAAACGATGCAGGTGACGTAGAGCTTAAACTGAGCAGCGATGGTAACTCTTTCGAAGGAAACTGGAGATACGGCTCTGACAGTGCAGCATGGAGCGGTGGATGGACAGGAACCAGAGAAGGACAATCAACAACTGAAACAACCACAACATCATCTGGCGTAGAACCTGGCTGGTATCTAGTTAAAGTTGAAGACTACGGAGACAAAGTAATCAGCACAAATGACTACTACACATACGATGTCGAATACGAAAGAGGTAACGTCCTGACCATTGATACAGGAGACGAAGGCGAAACAGTACAGGTCAGAACCATCAGTGATGAACCAGAAGACTTCTATGCTGCTGAAGAAGAGATTGTAATTAAAGTCAGAAAAGAAGCTGTATTCATAGCAACCGATGGTCTCGGACTTGGTGATACGAGCAACATAGACATAGACATGGCAGATATCGGAGTTGATGGAGTTTCATCAAGCCATTATAAACTGGAAGATGAAACATATGGAAAGTCCTTCACAATGGATTGGAAAGACACGACAGGTGATATCAAAGAAGGTACTTTCAAAGCGAATGCACCGGAAGCAAATGCATATGGTGGCTCGTTCAGAATACTTTACTCATACCTCAATGGTGGAGTATACAAAACAAACTACATATACGAATGGAGAGAGTAATTCTCTTCCATTTCCCTTTTTTAATCATTCCACATTATTTGTTTGAAGTATTCCTTATCCTTACCTGCTTTATCTTATCCTGCTGAATTACCTGCAAAGCGAATGTTTCTTATAAATTCAAAGATTCTATGATGTTATTTGCTGAATGGAATACCAAAATATGTACATCCTTTAAATAATCAGAAATTGAACGGGAGTCCATAATAGGTTTATATAATAGAGTTGCATATCAGGCAAAAGTTATCGCATGGACAACGCACCAGAAGGCAAACAAATACTTGCAAATTTCAATTACACTAATAGGATCAGGAGATTAATATGGATCTTGAAGATACACTTCTTATGATGCCAGGACCGGTTCCGGTCGCACCTCGCGTTCTCAGGGCAATGGCAAAGCCCATGATAAATCACAGGGGAGCAGAGTTCTCAGCAATGTTTGATGATTGCCGTGAAGTTCTTGCTGATGTTTTCCAGACAAAAAGTGACATTTTCATTTTAAGCGGATCGGGTACCGCTGCAATGGAAGCCGCTGTGGGATGTACAGTCGGAAAGGATGATGTCGTAGTTGCCCTTGAAAACGGCAAATTTGGTGAAAGGTTCAAGGATATTGCTGCAAGATATGGAAAAGTAAATTCCCTTGAAAACGAATGGGGACACTCCTTTAACCTTGATGATATTGAAAAGAAACTTGAGGAAGGCGCAAAAGCAATCACCCTTGTACACAATGAGACATCTTCGGGCATACAGAATCCTGCACAGGAAATCGGAAAACTCGCAAAGAAGTATGATGCACTTTTCATAATGGATGGTGTCACAACGCTCGGTGGTGACACTGTTAAAACCGATGAATGGGGCGTTGACATTGCTGTTGTAGGTTCACAGAAATGTCTTGCTGCACCACCTGGACTTTCCATGATATCTGTCAGTGAAAAGGCACTCGATGCAATGAACGAAAAGGATGCACTCCCATACTATCTTGACCTCAAGGCACACAAGAAGAGCGCTGACAAGTCACAGACACCATACACACCAGGAGTTCCGTTATTCTTCGGACTTCAGGAAGCCCTGCATATCGTTAAGGAAGAAGGCATGGAAGCAAGGATCAAACGTCATGCAACAGGAGCAAAGGCAATCAGGGCTGCAGCAGTAGCAATGGGTCTTGAAATGTTCCCACAGCTTAATGACAATCACAGCCACTATTCCAACACAGTTTCAGCCATGAAGGCTCCTGAAGGAGTCAGTGGTAATGATATTAAGAAAGACCTGATGGCAAAAGGTATCACAATAGCCGGTGGTCAGGCACACCTCAGCGGCAAGATCTTCAGGATCGGAAGCATGGGAAATGTGCAGCCAAAGGACATCATGCTCACAATACAGGAACTTGAAATGGCACTGATGAAGAGAGGCGTTGTTTCAGAATTCGGAGCTGGTGTTGAAGCAGCATCTGAAGTATTGGACACACTTTAATTCAAAGCAGTATCCGAACAATCAGGTGAGTACGGCAGGTTAATATGGCAACAATAGGGATCGTTGACACAACTTTCGCACGCTTTAATATGGGAAAAGCAGCTATCGATGAGATCCGGAAGAACATCTCTGCAAAGATAATACGCAGGACTGTTCCGGGTGTAAAGGACCTCCCGGTTGCAGCCAAGAAGCTCATAGATGAGGAAGGGTGCAAAATTGTCATGGCCCTTGGTATGCCAGGCAGCAAAGAGCAGGATAAGATCTGTGCCCACGAAGCATCCACCGGGATAATTCAGGCACAGCTTATGACAAACACCCATATAATAGAGGTCTTTGTTCATGAGGATGAAGCAAAGGATGAGAACGAACTTGCGTTTCTCATGGACCAGAGATCAAGAGAACACGCACTCAATGTTGTGAAAATGTTGTCCAGACCTGAGAAAATGATAAAAGAAGCTGGCACAGGTCAGAGACAGGGATTTGAAGACGTGGGCCCTGCAAGGATGTAGTACCGGACAGAAATCAACAGAAGATTAATAATTTATCCAGATCAATTTGAACTTATAAGTGATATTATGACCATAAAATTGGGATTTGTAATAGCTGAATTTAACAGGGACCTTACTTTCCAGATGGAAATGCTTGGTGAAGAGCATGCTAAGTTCCTCGGAGCAGAGGTTGTAGAAAAGATCCTGGTTCCGGGAGTATATGATATGCCACTGGCTATCAAGAAACTCTGCCAGCGCGATGACATCGATGCTGTTGTCACCATGGGAATTGTAATTGAAGGTGCGACAAAGCACGATGAGATTGTTGTTCAGCATGCGGCAAGGAAGATCACCGATCTCTCACTGGAATACAGTAAGCCTGTCACACTGGGAATCGCAGGACCCGGAATGACCAGAATGGAAGCACACCAGCGCGTAGACTACGCAAAGCGTGGTGTTGAAGCTGCTGTCAAGCTGGTACAGCGCTTATAATTATCATAAGACTAATCATACTTATTAATACGATAATAATTATGAATATGAAAAATTCTAACCTGGAATCAAAGTGCAAAACTGAAAAATGGTTGTGTTAATTGCATGGCATCATCAAGATTGAAGAGGGTGGAAGAATCAGCAACTATGAAGGCTGCAAATACTGCCAACAAAATGAAAGAGGATGGTATCGATGTTATCAGTTTCACATTAGGTGAACCTGATTTTGATACACCGAAACATATTTGTGATGCAGCAGCAGATGCGATGTACAGGGGGGAGACACACTATGCACCTGGAGCAGGAATTCCTGAACTAAAAAAAACTATTGCAGATAAACTTTGCACAGAGAACAAACTGGATGCAGAAGCTTCAGAAATAATAGTTACACCAGGCGCAAAGCAGGCTATTTTTGAAATCATGATGTCAGTTCTTGACGATAATGATGAGGCTATACTATTTGATCCTGCATGGGTTTCATACGATCCTGCCGTTAAATTTGCAGGTGCAAATACTACATGGGTTCCTACAGATTCTGAAAACGGCTTTAAGCCAATTGATATTGAAGAGTACATCAATGAGAAGACAAAACTCATTGTCGTCAATAGTCCTGGAAACCCAACCGGTGCTGTTTACGATAAACAGACCCTTAAAAATATAGCTGACATTGCCATTGACAATGACATCCTTGTGATTTCAGATGAGATTTATGAGAAGATAATCTATGATCAGGAACACGTCAGCCTGGGTTCATTTGAAGGAATGCAGGACAGGACCATCACTGTGAACGGTTTTTCAAAATCATATGCAATGACAGGCTGGAGACTTGGTTATGTTCATGCAAGATCTGATATCATAAAACCAATGTTGAAGATACAATCACATTCAGTCAGCAGTGCAACAAGTTTTGTGCAATACGGAGGCATTGCAGCACTTGAAGGTCCACAGGAGCCAGTAACTGAAATGGTTGAAAAGTTCAGATCCAGAAGGGATGTTCTTGTAGACGGATTGAATGCAATTGATATCAAATGCCAGAAACCTGGTGGTGCTTTCTATGCATTTGCAGATGTCAGTGAATACGGAGATGGAAATACCATTGCTGAAAAACTCCTGCAGGATGCACACGTAGCAGTCACCCCAGGATCAGCTTTCGGGGAAAGCGGCAGGAACTTCATCAGAATCTCTTACGCAACATCAACTGAGAGAATACAGGAAGGACTGGAAAGGATCAAGACAGCGCTAGTCTGATCTTATCTTTTTTATTTCCACAAAAACAAAACCTTTAATCTCAAAACAAGGTAAGCAACCGCCGCAGGCGGCACATTCCCATGCTGCTATGCAGAAGATGATTCTAAAGACTATTGCACTAATACAGAGAATTCTACAGAAGTCACACGAAGAAGGTGTCCCAGAGTATTGGAGATTATTTTGATCATTATTGTGGTAAAACGCCGGCCTCGCCGGACCCTTCGGGATTGTTCCAGTTATTCATGACTTGAGATAAATGATATTGACCTGACGAAAACTAACTGTTAACCTCAAATTTTAATGGCAGGATTTCCACTGGCCAAAATAAGATATGATCTGATGGCTGAAAGATTACTCCTGATATCTTTCAAGCACTTTTTTCACAATTTTTCCACTGCCACATAGGGAGCAGTTATGTGAGCTCTCTATTCTCACAACCTTGCAATCAAAGCCTCTGGAATGCAGATCCTTTTCAAGTTTATCCGAGTCAAAACCCTGGTCGTATCCAAGTGCAATAATATCAGGTTTGATTTGCATTATGGGATCAAAAATATCAGATTCACTACCAAGAAGAGCTTTATCAACTATTTTCAGGGAACTGACCATTTCCAGTCTTTGCCCATCTGGTACTATTGGTCTTGGTTTGTGTCTTATCATAGACTCTCTGGCAACGATTACGTAAAGTTCATCACCGAATTTTTTTGCTTCGCTCAGATAGTGGATATGTCCCGGATGAAGCAGATCGAATGTTCCTGTTGCAAGTACTCTTACCAAAACATCACCTGTGTGCTGCCTCCTATAAGCAGCATCCATTATAAAGATAGCTCCAGATTTAAGTTCAGGATAGCGCTATTCAATAGAGATACAAAAATTGTGAAAAATATGTTGAAATGCAAAATGGATCAATTCGGATTGAAAGTGAACCTGACATTGGTTCACCATTCATATTTGAACTGCCCCTAAGAGAGTTTTAAAAAATGATTAAATGAATAGTAATTACTGTTTGATTTTTCCGACAACCGGAAAGTTTTTCAGGGCATCGACTTCATGAGGAGCTTCCATATCCAGGGACTCAGTCAGATCTGTGCCTGCTTCATGTAACCCCATGTGTTCTCCGCTATCCCAGAACTCACTGTTACTTACATCATAAACCTGACCTGCATAAACAACATAAACTTTCTCATCGTCAGTACCATTATATTTGGCTACTTCTTCAAGTGTAAATTCCTGCATATCTTCACCACTCTTAAATTATCTTTCAAATTTATAGCCTTTTGGGTCTTGATTCTATTTGTAAACGTAGGGAAAAAATGCAGCAAATCAGTATTTCAAAATACACCCGCCTTCAGTGCCTGTTTTTTCAAAATATTGCTGATGATATTCCTCTGCCCGGTAAAAAGGACCTGCGGGCACTATCTGAGTTACAATGGGATTTCTGAAACGACCTGATTGATCAAGTTGCTTCTTGGAAGCCACCGCTTTATACTTTTGTTCTTCACTATGATAGAATATAGCTGAACGATACTGGCTCCCGATGTCAGGACCCTGCTGATTCAGACTTGTAGGATCATGCATTTCCCAGAAAAGCTCCAGCAATTTCCCATATGGAACTATTGAAGGGTTAAAAAGGAGCTCCACAGCTTCTGCATGCCCGGTGTTACCCACACAGACCTCCTTGTAGGTTGGATTTTCTTTGTTTCCTCCGGTATAACCTACCTGTGTGAATTCAACACCCTCAACCTTTCTGAATACTGCCTCAACACCCCAGAAACAACCTGCTGCAAACGTAGCTGTTTCATAACCCTTACCAAGTAATTCATCTTTTGATAACATCCCATCACTTAGGAAATGGTGAGTGGACATAAGTCATAAATGTTTCTGTTATTGGTACTTACAAAGAACCTCTTCTTTAATATCCAAATAACATTTCTCAAAAAGGCTTTGTCCACCTTCAATCTCGAGAACTTCAAAATCAAATATCTCCGCAAATTCATCGACTTTTTCATCGAAATTCTCGGTATATGTAAGTCCGGTTTTTATTTTTGCAACCCTCTTGTACCCTGTCACCTCATTAACTTTCTTAAGCATTTTTATGCTCTTATCAGGTTTCTCAGGATCAACCCGCATAATCTCACGCCAGGCATGGGCGTACATCGGTGTAAAAAGGAATGTACCATGTTCACTGAACTGTTTTAGCGTAGCCAGATATTCATTGCAACCCCCAAGGGTTGCACCAACACAATCATCAACTGTACGTGTATCATCCCTTAATATCCTGACAGGACATGTTCCTTCAAGGTGCACAAAATCAGATTCAATCTTATCAAACACATTACCGCAGAGACCGTAGAACATCAGGATAGCATCTGAATATTTACTTAACTCATCCACCAGCTTGTAAATTTCAGTTTTGAGTATTTTAGGAAACTCATGCAATGCCAGTTCAACCATATAGATCATGACTGTATACTTTTCATGATCATTCCTGTAGCCCTCAGTATCAGGTCGAAGCTTTCCAGGTGACAGCAAGCGGAATTGCAGACCTGCTTTTCTGAGTTTTGAGCTAAAGTCGTCCTCCTGGCCGTTACCAACTACAAGAATCTCATCTACCGTACTATCATTTTCAAGTATGTGCACGATCTCATCCTGGAGTATCTTGCACGAAAGTATCGTCAGTAATGGCATAATATTCCCTGCATGCTATTGGTTATTCATTCTTTTGCCTGTACATATATAAAAAGCTCAGCACAAAAGCCACAATTCCAGATGGTATTCCTACAAACAATGAGAAAAATATCCTGTCCTGCAATGACTGAGTAACAAGTATTGTAACAAGAACAAAGATAATCAAACTGATTATAACCATTTTTACAACATGCATGTTTAATCCTGACCTCTGATATATTTCCGACTTATTACAACAAGATTGTAACTTCACCAGTTTAGTAAAAATACTAGTAACCTGATAGAATGATAAGTTAACGCTCCTTGAGAATATTAATTCCTGTCTCATAGACACATAGTTATAAAGGAAATATGAACATGCAACCCGAAAACACAAATTCCGTAAGTGTGAGATCGACGACAATAGATGATACACCCCTTATAATGGAACTTGTAAAAGCATTGGCTGAATTTGAGGGACTAAGTAATCATGTGCTTGCAACAGAGAAGAGTCTCAGGGAAGGAATGTTTGGAAAGAACAAATACGCAGAAGCAATAGTTGCTGAGATGAACGGCAAAGCTGTTGGATTTATTGTGTTCTTTCATAATTACTCTACTTTTGTAGGAAGACCGGGACTTTACATTGAAGACATATTCGTCTATCCTGAATATCGTGGTAAGGGGGTGGGTAAGGCACTAATGGTACATTGTGGAAAAATAGCAAAGAAGAGAAACTGCGGAAGGCTGGAATGGAGCGTGCTTGACTGGAACCCTGCCAGAAAATTCTATGAGCATATGGGTGGAGAGCACCAGAAAGAGTGGCTGCTGTACAGGCTTGATGAAAAGAGTATTGAAGAGCTTGCTGAAAGAAAATAAAAACAGGAAAAAAAGTACTCAGGATGATGATATGAAAAGATCACGTTCCTGGCATTTCAGTTTAGTATTGTGCAATGCCAGGCAGATCTAAAAATAAACAGGATTATGCATCTGCTGTTTCGTTGGTAGCTTCTTCGGTTGCAGCGTCTTCAGCAGCTTCCTCTGTTGCTCCTTCCTCAGTAGCCTCTTCTGCTGCTTCTTCTGCTGCTTCTTCGGTGGCATTCTCAGCAACGTCTGCTGCTACATCTTCTTCTGCAACTTCTTCAGTTGCATTTTCATTTACAGCTTCTTCTGAAACGTTTTCTGCAGTTTCTGCGTGTTCATCTGCTCCTTCTTCTGTTGTGTCTGCACAACCTGATACGGCTACGAGCCCGACCATCAGGAAAACCATAAGTATACTTAATAATTTCTTCATGTTAAGTCTCCGATTACTACTAATCTATATATTCTATAGACGTCTACGGATAAACTATAATCTATTTAAGTTTATCGATATGCGGGGGCTGTCAAAAACTTTGGTGTTAGAGCAATTCTTCTTGGATAGCATTTTCCCATAAATTGTAATACTGACTAATTGTACATTCTTATGATCGCGTTTTCAAATAATCAACCCAATTCATTCATTTGCATTATGTAATTGGTAATTGCTCAACCCCAACAAAATTGACAGCCCCGATATGCGATGTTTCTTGATATCATATTTCCAGAGGAAGTACAGCTTAATAATTGAGAAGAAAATGACAACTTTATTTGAATAGTAAAACTGTGCAGGAATAAACTTAAAAGAAAATAATAAACAGATTTAAAGGATTTCAGATTGTCAGATTTAGTGTATCCTGAAAAAAGTTGAATTATTTCACTCAATAAATACCATGGCAGCCATGACAGTTGTCCACTTGCCATCCTTGTCGCCGTATGCAGTCTGGCAATAGTGGGTGGTATCTATGATGTGTCCACTTGCCTTGTAGACCTGCTCCCTTTCATGCCATGCGCAATCGGAGTCAAACTCAATTCCAAGAGTTGTTGCAAGCATTGTTGCTGCGATATCCTCTGCATATTCCCCGGCTGTAGCCTCATCTTCTCCAAAGGAATGGTGTTCTGAAATGTATCCGTAATTACCCTCATTAACGGGAACAGCGGTTCCAACTGCTGCTGCAACAAGTCTCTGGGGTTCATTTGTCTGGTTACGTGCAAGTACACAGTGAACGATCTCACCGGCAGGTAGTTCTTCAATTCCTTCTTCCCTGGATACCAGTCTGCAATTTGGTGGAAGTATGCTGGAAACGGTAACAAGATTATATTTCTCAATCAGCGCATCACGCAGTGCTAATTCAAAAGATGCTAATTTATCTTTGTGAACGCCAACACCTTTAGTCAAAAAGCATTTTTTTGGAACCATTTCAATCATCGCATTATGTATTGTATTTCATCTGTTTTTACAGAAATTTATCGTTTTTAAAGCCATTTAATATAAACTGATATCATAAATCCGCAATCATACTTGAAATTGTATCTTCATATAAGAAGATTATGAGTGCCTGAAAAACGATATTAGGATATATTCCCTTTTAAAACTAATCTGGACTGGATCAAGTGTTTCAAAACAAATAAAGTGCTTTTTTCCAGTGAAATTTGTAAATTGATTTGGATATAACCGGATACTCAGGTGTAAGATATTAAAGGATTGATCCCTTAACAGAGCACGGAGCAGGCTAAAAATGGACATTTCCCAGATAATTGAAAAAATAAAAACATCAAGAAATTATGATGGACAAATTACGCATATAGAAGATGTGCCCGCCAGAGAAGCATCATACAAAGATCTGGAAATGAATCCATTGATAAGATACGCTTTGAACCAGAAAGGAATCGATCAACTCTACGCACATCAGGCTGAAGCAGTTGAAAGAACAAGAAACGGAGAGAATATCGTTCTTTCCACCAGTACAGCAAGCGGAAAATCATTATGTTACATGCTCCCGGTTTTTGAAAGCCTGCTTAAGGAACCACATGCAACTGCACTATACATTTCTCCCCTGAACGCTCTTGTCAATGACCAGCTTGATACTTTCAGGGAACTGAGCCAGACAATGACTCTGAATGTCAAAATTGATCGTTTTGTAGGCTCAATGAGCAGAGCTGAAAAAGATGCTGTGAAGCATGGAAACACAAAGATCATATTCACAAACCCCGAAATGCTCCATCTGAGTTTTCTGCAATGGAAACAACAGTGGAAGCAGTTTCTTTCTAATCTCAATTACATCATCATTGATGAAAGTCATTCATACAGCGGTGTTATGGGAAGCCATATGGCAAACCTCCTGAGAAGACTCAACCGTATCTGTGATTATTATGGCGCTAAACCCCAATATATCTGCTGTACCGCTACAATTGGAAATCCTGTAGAACATAGTTCAGCTCTCACCGGCAGGGAAATGACACTCATAGACAATGATAGTTCAGGTCAGGGTACGCAGAAATTCGTGTTCTGGAATCCACCACTGTACTCAAATTCACGCAATTTCACCCGAAGAAAAGCCAGTTTCGGGGAAACTGTAGACCTTTTCACAAACTTTGTGCAGGGCGACCTCCAGACAATCGTCTTTGCAAGGTCAAGACAGAAAGTGGAAAGAATGTACGTACAGGCAAAAAATAGCCTTGCAGAAAGGGGAATTGACAAAACCATCAGTCCTTACCGGGGAGGATATCATGGTGATGAACGTGAAGAGATCGAAAAAGGACTTGCTTCCGGTGAGATAGAAGGTGTAATATCCACCAACGCTCTTGAACTTGGAATTGATATTGGTGGCCTGGATGCCTGTATTATGGACGGTTTTCCCGGAACTATTATGAGTGCAAGACAACAGGCAGGAAGAGCAGGACGAGGAAGCAGGGAAAGTATCGTAACGCTTGTAGCAGACTCCAATGCTCTTGACCAGTATTATATGAGAAATCCCGGGGACTTTTTCAGGCGGGACTGTGAGGAAGCTGTCATAAATGTTTCAAACCGCTACATTCAGGCAGGACACCTGCTATGTGCTGCAAGGGAACTGCCACTTAAACCTGAAGATAAGGTCTATTTCGGACCTGAATTTGACACTGTCGTGCAGGTTCTTGAAGAAGAAGGACTTCTTGAAGGTAATAACGAGAAAAGGTCAACTGATCCTGCACCACACATGAAAATATCCATCAGGAATATTGAAAATGAAAGCTACACCATCATTGATAAAACTACCAGGCGACCTCTTGAGAAAGATATCGAAAAGCTAAGAGCATACAGGGAAGCGTTTGAAGGTGCTGTTTACATCAATAAGGGCAAACCCTATTGTGTCACAAAACTCGACCATGACAAGAAAGAGATACATGTAGAGCCAGCTGGCGATGGGTACTATACAAGAGCCATGGTCGATTCAGATATTGTTGTCAGGGAAGTTGTTGAAACAAAAGACCTGCTCACATGTCCTGAAGTAAAAGTTGGTTTTGGTGATGTAGATGTCACACAACAGGTCACAGGTTATAGAAAGGTCCAGCAAAGATCAGATACTGAACTTGGACAGAATTCACTGAATATGCCACAGTTCCGTCTTGAGACTGAAGCCATCTGGCTTGAGCTGTCATACTCATTCACAAAGCTTGTGGATGAACATGAACGTGACCTTGCAGGGGGAATACATGCAATCGAGCATGCTATTATCGCAATGTATCCGTTGCATCTTTTAGCTGACAGAAATGATGTTGGCGGTGTTTCAACACCATCGCATCCTGATATCGCAGGGAACAGCGGTATTTTCATTTACGATGGACACCCCGGTGGCGTGGGATATGCTGAAAGTGGTTATGGAAGAATACAGGAAATGCTTGAGGTTACACTGAAATCCATCGAAAGCTGTCCGTGCTATGATGGATGTCCTTCCTGTATCCAGTCACCGAAATGTGGAAACAACAATAATCCTCTGGACAAGGATGCTGCAATAATGATTCTGAGAAAGATGCTCGATATGCCAGCATATATCCCTAAAAAGAAAGTAGTAAGGAAGGTTGAAAGACCTGTGAAGGATGAAACTTACGTACCTGTTCAGAGAGATCCGAAGGACAGGCCATTTGACCATACTGCTGCGCTGAACAGGGCAAGGAGAAAACTCAGGCAGCGTGACAGGAAAAGTGCTGAAGAATGGATTCATGAAGGCATCAGGGCTGGAAAGGAAAAAGATCATGAACTGGCTTTTGAATGTTTCTCGGCTGCCCTCCAACTTCAGCCTTCAAATGCCACAGCACTTATGAATAAAGGTATGACATGCCTGCGTCTTGGTCAGAACCAGATGGCATTGACCTTTTTTAATAAACTCATAAGCCGTGGATATGGAAAAAGTGTTGTATGGAAGCACAAGGGAATAGTCCTGCACCGTCTTGGTGATTTTGTGGGTGCTGTGGAGATGTTTGATGAAGCACTGAGAGAAAAGCCTGGTGATTTTAAACTGAAAGAGCTCAGGGAAAAGTCTGCTTCTAAAATTACAAAATGATTCAATAACTGAAATGCTGAAATCAAAAAATGAATTGAACCCAGGATGAGTTCAATTTTAAGAATGATTGAATTTATTCAACGACTTTGATGTTGAAGGTAAGTGCCTTTCCTGCAAGAGGATGGTTCATGTCAAGCGTAAGTGCCTCATCGGTCACTTCGGTTATCTTTGCAGGCATCTGCTGGCCGTCAGCAGTTCCTACCATGATCATCATACCTTCTGTGATCTCAGTGTCACACTGAAGCATGTTTTTTGGAACAGTTTGTGTCATTGCAGGATTTGGTTCACCGTATGCATCTACAGCTTCGATCCTGAATTCCTTTTCTTCCCCAACTTCCATTCCCTTTACAGCCTCATCAAATCCCGGGATAACCTGACCTGCACCAACTGTGAATTCAAGAGGTGCATCGTGGTTTTCAGAGCTATCAAAAACAGTACCGTCATCAAGCGTGCCGGTATAATCGATCTTAATTGTATCTCCATCTTGTATTGGCAAAAATATCAACTCAGTTTATACAAAAATAAGTTCTCACTTATTTAAGTCAATGGAGGCGGGGACTTTACTTAGGTGTTTTGGTGAAAAATGCATACAGTTGTCATTATGAATTTCAAGTTTTAAAGTAAGATTGATTACGTTATGTAATACCAATGGCAGATTTCTTAAGCATCGGCTTATATTAAAAAGGAGTAACTATTCAGCCTATCTCATTTCCACCAGGCTGCTTTCTCTATTTACGCTCAATTCTGCAATAAATAAACAAGTGGATTCCCATTGAATATTTCACTAATCGAGTCTATAACCGATAGAGATTTCTTGTTCACAGTAGAAACGTATCCTCTAATGCGGCAGAAATTTCTAGCCCCTTGTTCACTACGGAAAGTACCTGATATCTTCTGCTGTACCTTCGTCATTCTGATATCTCTTTCCGCCTGATTGTTATCAAACGAAACGTCCGGGTCGTACATAAACCGCAAGATATCCTCCTTAAACCTCATGAACCGATCCAGCAGGTTCTTTGCTGCAGTTTGCTTCTTACGTCCTCGTTTTTTAGACTGCACATCTGATTCCGGATCAGGAGGAATTTCGTTCATTCCATAACAGGTAATGTGATCATAATCCTCACTGAACTTTTGAATTAGTTCAGTATCTAAAAGACCATTATCTACCTGGTGTTTGATGCACACCAACAGATCACCCATTAGCTTTGGCCACTCTTGATCACTGTATTCAGCAACTCCGGTTAACTCTCTTAACAGATGTGCATTACATAATGAATGCTGGCAATCATATTTGTAGTACGGTTTCCAGAAATCATGTGTTGCAACACCAGTATAACCTGGCAGGATACCCATGGCGTCCATTGCTTGCGACCCTCTTTTTTTATGTACAAAATAATATGTGAGGTTCTTAGTACCTGCTACATGAAGCCAATTACGGGATGCGTTTATTCTTAAACCTGTTTCATCAAGGTTGATAGCATGAGATTGCTTCAGGAGATATCTCACTCCGCTTTCAAATGCTTCAAGTTTATCATAGCAATTGCGTTCGATGTTCACTATTGTAGCAGGACTGATCCTGCATCCTAAAATATCAGAGAACAATTTGACAACACGCTGATAGGGAAGTAGCTGGTTAGTGTGCAAATAAACTGCAAAGGACCTAACTCGATGACCATATTGAGTTGGCTGAGTTACACCATCCGGAAAAACTGCTTTGTTCATATGAGAACATTCAGGACATTTTTTTATCTCACAGCGATGTTCAATGCACTTGATGGTTATTAGAGGAATGTCAAAGACCTGTCTTCTTTCATAATCAGGGGACACAGAAACTAACGATCCCCCACACTTGATGCATTTGTCTATATGATGAACAACAAGTTCATCCGGTTCATCATTCATTCTCAGTGTAGTACCCGGATGACCATTTTGTCCACCAGCAGATCGATCACTCTTTTTTCTCTGAGCTTTTACCTTCGGTTTTTTCCGTGCATAAGAATCAGTAGAAGGTGGTTTGCTACTATTGCAACTATTCTTATCAAGCATTTCTTCCAGATGCTTGACACGTTCTTCAAGCTGTGCAATTTGGAGAGCTTGTTGTTCAATGATTCCAAGTAATCGAGTTACAAGTTCTATTACTGCTTCTGGACCAGCTTCATAAACCGCAAGTATTTCTTCTCGTTCCATTCGAATCCCCTCAGATCAACAGAACTTTTATTATCAAAGTTAGAATGAAGTCATAGTATATTGATTTTTGCTTTATTGGAGAAGGAGGGCTGAATAGTTACAAAAAGGAAAAGAAAGAAGAGTGATCTTCGATATGATAAACAAATCCAGTACTCCGCTAATTTTTCAGGCACTATTCACTTTTTACAATTACTATTGCAAATATTCATCATATAACTGCACACTTTTATAATACATAGATACATTTAACTGTAATTATATATATTTGTAATATATAATCTATTCATAAAGGTGACACGAGGATGAAGACATACTTTATCATTTCAGCGTTATTCGTTTGCATGTTATTATCATGCACAGGAACAGTTTCAGCAAAGGAGATCATGGTAGGTCCCGGTTATGGTAACACTACTATCACTGCTGCACTTGCAAATGCAAGCAACGGCGACATAATTACTGTCACTGACGGTATTTACACAGAGAATGTGGATGTTACTAAAGCGGTTACAATTCGCTCACAGAATGGTTCATCAAACACTAATATAAAGGCGAGTTCAAGCAGTGACCATATATTTAAAGTGAGTGTTGATAATGTAGCTATAAGCGGTTTTAATATTACAGGTGCATCAGGCAGTTTAAAAGCCGGTATATATCTGGATGGTGCTTCTGGCTGTACTTTGACAAACAATACGGCCAGTGACAACTATTACGGTATTTACCTGGTTTCTTCAGCCAACAATACTCTGACAGGCAATACGGCTAGCAATAACAGTGACCGCGGTATTTGCCTGTCCTCTTCAGACAACAATACTCTGACAAACAATACGGCTAGCAATAACTCTTATTACGGTATTTTCCTTGAATCTTCAGACAGCAATACTCTGACAAACAATACGGCCAGTGACCACAATTACGGTATTTACCTGTTTTCTTCAGCCAACAATACTCTGACAGGCAATACGGCCAGCAATAACTCTCATTACGGTATTTACCTGCGATCTTCAGCCAGCAATACTCTGACAGGCAATACGGCCAGCAATAACAGTGAACGCGGTATTTACCTGTACTCTTATTCAGACAACAATACTCTGACAAACAATACGGCCAGTGACAACAATTATGGTATTTTCCTGGAATCTTCAGACAGCAATACTCTGACAAACAATACGGCCAATAACGATAACGTCGGTATTTCCCTGGATAATTCAGACAGCAATACTCTGACAAACAATACGGCCAACGACAATGTAGTGGGTATTTCCCTGCATTATTCAGTCAACAATACTTTCACAAATAATACGGCCAGCAATAACAGTGACCGCGGTATTTACCTGTCTTCTTCAGCCAGCAATACTTTGACAGGCAACATGATGTCACAAAATGAGTATAATCTGCGTGTGCAAAGCAGTGTATTGACTTACTACTTAAATGATATAGATACGAGTAACCTTGTTAATAGTAAGCCTGTCTATTACCTGACAAACAGTTCAGATGCTGTAGTTCCTTCAAATGCGGGTGTTGTGTATGCTATTAATTGTACCAATGTTTCTATGCAGGACATTAATATCACAAATGAATACTATGGTGTTCTTTTCTATGAAACAGATAATTCAACAATTGAGAATGCCACAATATCTGAATGTTACTACGGTATTTCCCTGTCTTCTTCAGTCAGCAATACTCTGACAAACAATACAGCCAGCAATAACTCTGATATCGGTATTTTCCTGGAATCTTCAGACAGCAATACTCTGACAAACAATACGGCCAGCAATAACAGTGAACGCGGTATTTACCTGTATTTTTCAGCCAGCAATACTCTGACAAACAATACGGCCAATAACGATAACGTCGGTATTTACCTGTATTCTTCAGCCAGCAATACTCTGACAAACAATACAGCCAGCAATAACTCTGATTTCGGTATTCTCCTGTCTTCTTCAGCCAGCAATAATTTGACAAACAATACGGCCAGCAATAACTCTTATTACGGTATTTACCTGTTCTTTAATTCAGACAGCAATAATCTCACAAACAATCAGGTAGGTAATAATACTATTTTTGATCTACGTGTGTATTCATCTGCAAACAACTTAATAAACCCTCTAATTCTTGGCGATGACCTGGCAGAACTGACCTTTACTTCTGACAGTTCAACTGTAGAAATATTGAGGACTGAGACAAATGCCAATAATTTCTCCGGTAAAACCAATATCAATGGATACATCAAAATAAATTCTGGACTGAGCAGCATGAATATGAGTCTCTTCTATGATGATACAGGAATGAGCTCTATTGATGAAGCTACTATTGCTTTGTACAAGCTCAACGGTACGGAATGGAATGAGGTCCAAAATACAATACTTGATACAAGTAGCAATACATTGTCAGTTAATCTTACAGAGTTTGATACATTTGCTTTGTTCAAAGATCCGGAACCTGCGGTTACCACCACTACTACCAGTAGTAGCTCAGGTACCCGTGCATCTGTAAGTCAGGGACAAAGTCCGGATATTGTAGAAAGATCTGCATCTTCTGTGAAGCGTATTACAGGAGGCTCAGAAGTCAACTATGACTTTTCAGACAGCGGTACACCCGTTCTTGGTGTCAGCTTTGATGCAAAGGATGACAAAGGTCTTGTAGTTGCCAAGGTGCAGGTACTTTCAAGTACTCCTGAAGGTGTGCCTTCTGCATCAGGTAACTCTTATCAGATGATGAGTATTGATGTTGGTAGTGAAGGAACTATCTCTTCAGATAGTGCAGATAATGTCATGATCCATTTCAAGGTCAGTAAACAATGGATAGAAGAGAATAACATAGATGTTTCCACCATCCGTATGAACAGATATCATGGTGAGCAGTGGAATGATCTTCCAACGACTCAGGAAAATGAAGATAATGAATACTTCTATTTCTATGCTGAAACACCGGGTTTCTCTGTTTTCAATGTTGTAGGAGACGAGATTTCCGCGGCTTATGAACAGGTCCCTGCATCAGCCGGATCTGAAGAAGTAGAAGAACCGGTTGAGGAACCGGTTGAGGAAAAAGAAACAAAGAATACTCCCGGATTCACTATTCTTGCAGGAATTATGTTTGTTTCATTTGCAGTTCTTGTGAGAAAGAGATAAAATCAAAGGAGAGCTGTATGCTCTCTTTATTCTTATTTTTGGTTTTTTGCTGTTTTTCTATTATGAAGTTATTGAATATCCAGTACTCCGCTAATTTTTCAGGCACTATTCACTTTTTACAATTACTATTGCAAATATTCATCATATAACTGCACACTTTTATAATATATAGATGCATTTAACTGTAATTATATTAATTTATGATATATTATATTCCTAAAGGTGACACAAGGATGAAGACATACATTATCATTTCAGCGTTATTCGTTTGCATGTTATTATCATGCACAGGAACAGTTTCAGCAAAGGAGATCATGGTAGGTCCCGGTTATGGTAACACTACTATCACTGCTGCACTTGCAAATGCAAGCAACGGCGACATAATTACTGTCACTGACGGTACTTATACAGAGAATGTGGATGTTGCTAAAGAGGTTACAATTCGCTCACAGAATGGTCCATCAAACACTAATATAAAGGCGAGTTCAAGCAGTGACCATATATTTTATGTGAATGTTGATAATGTAACTATAAGCGGTTTTAATATTACAGGTGCATCAGGCAGTTTAAAAGCCGGTATATATCTGGATGGTGCTTCTGGCTGTACTCTGACAAACAATACGGCCAGCAATAATACGTACGGTATTTTCTTGTACTCTAATTCAGACAACAATACTCTGACAGGCAATACGGCCAGCAATAACTCTGATTACGGTATTTACCTGTATTCTTCAGACAGCAATACTTTCACAAATAATACGGCTAGCAATAATTCTAATTACGGTATTTACCTGTACTATAATTCAGACAACAATACTCTGACAAACAATACGGCTATCAATAACAGTGACCACGGTATTCGCCTGGATTATTCAGCCAGCAATACTCTGACAAACAATACAGCCAGTGACAACAATTACGGTATTCTCCTGTATCATTCAGACAGCAATACTTTAACAGGAAACATAATGTCACAAAATGATTACAATCTATACATATCCGGCAGTTCATTGACTGACTACTTAAATGACATAGATACGAGTAACCTTGTTAATAGTAAGCCTGTCTATTACCTGACAAACAGTTCAGATGCTGTAGTTCCTTCAAATGCAGGTGTTGTGTATGCTATTAATTGTACCAATGTGTCTATGCAGGACATTAATATCACAAATGAATACGGTGGTGTTCTTTTCTATGAAACAGATAATTCAACAATTGAGAATGCCACAATATCTGAATGTTACGGAGGTATTGGTTTGTCATATTCAGCCAGCAATACTTTGACAGGCAATACGGCCAATGACAACAATTACGGTATTATCCTGGAATCTTCAGCCAGCAATACTCTGACAGGCAATACGGCCAGCAATAACAGTGGCCGCGGTATTTACCTGTACTCTAATTCAGCCAGCAATACTTTGACAGGCAATACGGCCAGCAATAACTCTGATTACGGTATTTACCTGTCTTCTTCAGCCAGCAATACGCTGACAGATAATACTGCAATGAACAATACCCGATATGGAATGTATTTTAGTTCATCAGACAACAATACACTTACATCCAATGATGCAAACTATAACGGTCGATATGGAATTTATCTGAGTTCATCAAACAATAATACTCTGACAGACAATGTTGCCAGTTACAACACCTATACTTATATTGAACCAGCTTCAATGTCTGTTGGTTCTATTGTAGAACCGATGGATATTTCAGGTGGACCAGCCACAGGTATCTTTATTGGTTACTCTGATTACAACGTTCTGAATGGCAATACCGCCAATTATAATGAAGGCAGTAACGGGGTTCTGATGGCATCTAATTCCAATGCAGTATCTCCAAATGTCGATATGGGCTCCGATTATTCCTGTGGATTCTCTCTCTATAGATCGGAAAATACTACTCTGACAGGTAATACTGCAATAGGAAATGATGACTATGAATTCTATTCCAGATCATCTACAAATTGTACAATTGATAATCTGGAGATAGATACAGGTTCCATGGAACTTTCATTTGTACCGATTTATGATGGAACTGCAATAAGAAGCAACGAAACAATCTCTACCGGTCCTTCTGGTAAAGCAAATGTAAATGGTTACCTGGATATTGGCCTCCTTGAAGATATGAATATGACTATCTTCTATGACGATTCAGGTATGAGCAGCTCTATTGAGTCATCAGTAACTCTGTACAAACTGAATGGAAATGAGTGGGTTGCTGTTCCAAATGCAACACTTAATACATCTGGTAATTTTGTATCTGTAAATCTTGATTCCGGTGTTAGTGTAGACATAGCGTCAATAGCGGATCACACAAGTACATACGGACTCTTCAGGAACGTTCCAAGTTCCAGCAGTCGTCCAGATGATGATGGGGTTCGTGCGTCGGTCAGCCAGGGTCAGAACCCTGCAATAGTTTCAAACTCTGCATCTTCTGTGAAGCGTATTACAGGAGGTTCAGAAGTTAATTATGACTTTTCAGACAGCGGTACACCCGTTCTTGGTGTCAGCTTTGATGCAAAGGACGACAAAGGTCTTGTAGTTGCCAAGGTGCAGGTGCTTTCAAGTACTCCTGAAGGTGTGCCTTCTGCATCAGGTAACTCTTATCAGATGATGAGTATTGATGTTGGTAGTGAAGGAACTATCTCCTCAGATAGTGCAGATAATGTCATGATTCATTTCAAGGTAAGTAAACAGTGGATAGAAGAGAACAACATCGATCTTTCTACAATCCGCATGACAAGGTATCATGGTGAGCAGTGGAATGATCTTCCAACAACTCAGGAAAATGAAGATGGTGAATACTTCTATTTCTATGCCGAAACACCTGGTTTCTCAATATTTGAGGTTGTAGGCGATGAAATTGGTGAAACATCTGAGCAGGATGCTGCATCTACATCAGTTACTGAAGAAGTTGAGGAACCGGTTGAGGAAAAAGAAACAAAGGATACTCCCGGATTTACTATTCTTGCAGGAATTATGTTTGTTTCATTTGCAGTTCTTGTGAGAAAGAGATAAAATCAAAGGAGAGCTGTATGCTCTCTTTATTCTTATTTTTTTTGATAATATCTCGTTATTTTTTACTGCTTTTTTTAAAGAAGTGATTGCATATTGTCTATTTGTGGAATTTACCTGCAGGAGAAAGCTAAAGATTCAGTTGGTGGTGCGGTGTTTGAGATAGATAGGTAGTGGAAAGGAGAAAAAGGAGGGAAAATTAGCAAAGTACTGAAGTAAAGTTTATGGTAATTGTCTTCAGCTTTATGGACTTGATGAGTCCTGTTTCACTTGTATTTTTGTTGCATAATAGGATCTGAAATGTTTAAACAAAATACAAGTGCTGCCTGTCAGGACAGTACACACTATCCCATTCCTGATTATCTAGCCATAACCCTGCCCATTTAAAAGAACATATATCCCTTCCTGCTGATTTCATCTCAATAACAAATAATTCCACAAGTCCACAAGTCCTGCAGGTAACATCGCATGGATAGATAGTACTTCAAAAGCAGCTATGGACTTCTTATCTGTTCATTATTCTAACCTGCCACAAAATTATTTCTTTTTATAGAATTTATCAGTAAAAGTAAAAAGTGCATACATTCACCACTCCCGGTTTTAAGTAAGAGTGAGTATAATATGTATACCGATGACAAACTTAAAAATCCGGAATTAATCCGGACACCCAGGAAGAAAAAACATGACAGATGATGCTCTGACAAAAACCTTAGAAGAGACCGCTTTTGAAATGAATGCTGACATCATAGGATTTGCAGATCCTGAATGTTTCCTTGATCCCGCATACAAAGGAAACAAACCACAGGATGTCATGCCGAATGTCAGATCAGTTATTGTCCTTGGAGTCAGTGTTCCACGCGGTGCTTTTGAAACACTCCCTGCAGGAAGAGCAGAATATACCAATACACTCATGGCCGGGACTGCAACTCTAAGGGTTATCGCATTCCAGCTTGCAAAGATAATTGAGAAAAAAGGATACAGAGCAACCATATTGCCATCCGAGGGAAGTGAGTTTGGGTACTGGTATGCCAATAAAGAGACACTGAAAGCCAATATGTCGATCAAATATGCTGCATATCATGCAGGGCTTAGTAATTTCGGCATGAACCATCTGCTCATAAGCAAGGAATACGGTCCAAGGGTCCGTATGACCGCAATCTTAACGGATGCAGAACTTAATAATGAAACCGACGTCACACTGTCTTTTGTCCATGAGCATTGCAGCAATTGCCTGAAATGCATCAGAATATGTCCTGCAGGAGCACTGTCAGAGGGCGGAACAATTGACAGGTACAAATGCGCTGATTACATGTTCAACACACTTGGAGGACTCAGGTGCGGAATGTGCATAAAGGTCTGTCCGTTGTGAAGACAAAAACAAAAGTAAACATAATAAAGAGAAAATGAACATCAATAGATGTCTTATTCATTTTGGAAGAATGAGAACATCCTTGATGTCCGCAATATACTCAGGCAAGAGTATACTCACCGCTAATTATCTCTCCTGTTGCTTCCGGCGGATGACCCTGTTCAGCTCTTGAACTGCGGGAATCCAGTACAAATTTATCAACAACAGACTTCATCTCCCTTGCAAGGGATGAAAGATTTTCCGCAGAATGTGAAAGGTCCTGCATTGTGGCATTCTGTTCATGCACAGCGGCTGATGCTTCCTCAGTTCCGTTGGCGGATTCCTCGGATATAGCACTTACTTCTTCAACTGATGATGTCACTTCTTCAATTGAAGCTGACTGTTCTTCAGCAGCCGCAGCAATATCCTGAACCATATTGGCAATCAGGTTTCCGGCTTCAACTACTTTGTCAACCACTTCAACCACTTCAGTCAGGGCTAAAGCACCAGTTTCAACCTCATCCACACCCTGTTGCATGGAAGTAACTGCATTGTGAGTTCCAGTCTGTATCTCTGAGATCAATGATTCGATTTGCTTTGCAGCATTTCCCGAATCTTCTGCCAGTTTCCTCACCTCATCTGCAACAACCGCAAATCCACGACCATGCTCACCTGCACGGGCTGCTTCAATAGCTGCATTGAGCGCCAGAAGGTTGGTCTGGTCAGCAATATTGGTGATAAGATTGACGATCTCACCTATTTGCCTGGACTTGGCATCAAGTTCCATTATAACACTGGATGAATCACCTGTGGCACTTTTAATTGAATTCATCTTTGCAAACAAATCCCTTGCTATGACTCCCAGATTGTTTATGAGCTCATTGGAATCCTTTGCACTATCAGCCGCCTTCTGGGAGTTTTTGGCTACTTCCTGCACCGTCATTGTCATATCGATCATTGCGCGTGTGACCTCTTCAGTTTTGGAAGCCTGGTTCTGTGAGCCATGCGCAATATCTGAAACAGTTTCGGCAATCTGATGTGACGAGGATGTCATTTCCTCAACTGATGCTGACATTTCCTCAGATGTGGCTGCAACATTCCTCGAACTGTCATGAACAAGTGAAACTACGTCATTAAGTGATATTCTGGTGTTTTCAATTCCATCAGTCAGGACTTTGAATTCACCTACTCCGTGAACTTTGACCGGTTTGCTCAGATTGTTATTGGATATAGCTTCAAGTACTTCGGATGAATCTGCAATTATTGACTGCAACTCCTGCCCGAAACTGTCAAGTGTTGAAGAGAATTCATGGAAATCACCTTTTGTTTCAAAACTGAATCTGGCATCAAGGTGACCTTCCGAATAATGATGGACAATGTCCATTGCTTCTTTCAGGGGAGTTACCAATGCTTCTATTGCAAGGTTAACCGTATCAATAGCTTCCCTGAACCCTCCTTCAAATTCAGAACCTGACGCACGATATTTAAGGTGGCCTGCTTCTGCTGCATTTCCAAGTTCAATGAACTCGTCAACAATTCCCTGGATGTTACTTAGCATTGTTATGTAGCATGGGACCAGTTCATCATTTTCCGAGCGCTTACCCATTTTCCGGAGGCCTTCAAGATCACTCATATCACCTATAGCAATCTTCTTGTTCATGCTCATAATAGTCAGCAGCCTTTCATGGATACTATTGGTTGCTGATGCAACCTCCTCAAATATCCCCTGATACTGGCCCTCGACTTTTCTTGTATGGTCATTATAGACCATTAACTGCAGGACTTCATTACTTTCAACAAGTCCTCCAAGACCATCAATGCAACTATTAAGGTTGTTCTTGATCTCGTTGAAATCACCATAATATTCATCTGTGATCTTTTCAGGAATATCACCTTTTGATATACGTTCAACATATTCCGCAGTCACATTCAACGGACTTATCACAGCATCAAAAGCTCCATTTACAGTTGTTACTGCTTCACTGAACATGCCTTCAAACCTTGTACTGTCAGCGCGATAATCAAGCTTACCCTTTTCAGCGGACTGCCCAAGCAGTATAAACTCATCAGTCATTCCTTTTATGGTTTCCATCATACTGACCATGGCAGGAAGAAGCCTGTCGTTCTCAGAACGTTTTCCAATCTGTTTGTACATTTCAAGATCATTGAAATCCCCTTTGGACATGCTTTCCAGTGTATGCTGGACGTTCAGGAGTCTTGCACGAACTTCATTCACAGCCTGTATGTTTTCGGCAAATATACCCTGATATTCAGTTCCGATATTGCCCTGAAAATCATTCACCCCATATTTATTCAGAACGGAAATACTTTCATTCAAAGGCTTAACAACATTATCAAGCATGCTATTGATGATTTCCGCAAGTTCCCCAGCATTACCATTGAAATCACCTGTTTGCAGTCGGAAATTTAAATTTCCTACCGCAGTTGCTTTTAAAACAGGCTTCATATCTCTGGTTAACTTTATCTGTTCATCAGCTTCGTGTTTCCATTCCAAAGCCTTGTCCAGGAAACTATTGAAGGATTCAGCAACGTCTCTGTCAGTCCCATTACGACGCAAGCTTAATCTTGCATCTTCTTTACCGGATTCGATTGAATCCAGAACTTCAATGATTTCTCTTTTTTGTTTGTCATACCCTAACATGTTTTCACCACATAAAAATAGACAATGATGCCTGTTTTATCTGTACATACAAGTTATAACTTACTTAATATTATAAGCCTGTACACACATTAATAATATATTAATAGTATATAAGTGTAACATTTAATCAGAATAATCTAATTATCTACGACATTACCGGATACTTTTTCATATCCGGACATACAAATATATGTATAACAGCATAGGCTAATAGATATCAAGTTTAGTCGTAAAACGCATCATAAAGAGGGAATTTGATGAAGAGAATATACAAATATTATCCGGAAGATTTTGGCGAACTGAATGTAAAAGTCATTCACATGGATCTTGTATTCGAGATTTTTGATGATCATACAAAAGTAACATCGGATCTGAAATTGCAAACCCTCGAAAAGCCCATTGATGAACTTGAATTGAACTGCAAGAAACTGGAAATATTATCAGTAAATTGCAAAGAATATGATATTGACCATGAATACAAAATAAAAGATGACATTCTTCTTATCAAATTCAAGCAAACAGTACCTGAGAATACTGAAATTGTCATCAGTACTGAAACTATTTGCAGACCCACAGACAATATACTGGAAGGTCTCTATTACGATGAAACACCTGCAGGTGCTCCACCACAGCAGATAACCCAGTGCCAGCAGTGGGGATTCCAGAGAATTGTGCCCTGTATCGATGACATGACCGCAAAGTGCACATATACTACCACCATCATCGCTGATGAGAGATACACAAATCTCATCACAAACGGAGATATTATTGAAGAAAGACACTCTGTCGGAAACGGCAGGGACAAGATTGTCTATGACAATTCTGTCACCCCGATGGCAACCTATCTTTTCTTCCTTGGCGCAGGCACATATGATGCGTTCAAAAAGGAATTTGAATATCCGGACGGCCATACATTTGATCTTGAACTGCTGGTTCCCCCAGGTTCTGACCCTGTAATTGCCGGAAAATCCCTTGATGTCCTCTATGATTCAATTATGTGGATACACCTGTTTACCGGCCCTGAACAACATAACCAGATTGAAAAGCGCAACCAGATCATGAATATGATCAAGCAAAGGGATCTTCTCAAAAGTGAAAAAGAAAATGCTGGTGAGAAACTGGAAAAGATAAGGGAAGAACTGAAAAATGCGATTGCTGCAATTAAGCCAGGATACAAGTACACCGGAACAGTCTACAGGGAGATCGGAATGCAGAATTCCAATTTCGGCGGAATGGAAAATGTTGGAAATACCACAATCAGCACCAATCGTATAATGCCATTCCCTGAGATGACAGACACTGCTTTTGAGTATCTTATGAGAGTGAAAGTGCATGAGTTCTACCACAACCTGAACGGCTCTGAGGTTACAGGATGGAGTCCTTTTGAGATCTGGCTTAACGAAGCTGTTACTGTTCATATTGAAAGGATGTATCACGCATATCACTTTGGAGAAGAATACAGCCGTCTTGGTGAAGTACTAACTCTTCTTGCACCGGGATCAGGGACTTTTGCCCTTGACAGGGGAGCAGCTTCGATGCCAATCATCCCGGACGGGTTCAATGATCCTGATGACCTCATTAGTGCAGTAACCTATGTCAAAGCTCCTGAGTTCGTGAATATGTTAGAAACAATGATGGGAAATGAGACTTTTGTAAAAGCTCTGGATGCCTATCATTCCAAATATAAGCATTCTAATGCCACAAGCTGGGAATGGATTGATGTTATGGAAGAAGCTTCAGGCCTTGAATTAAAAGACATGGCAAATATATGGCTGAAGCAAACACAGTTCCCGGTTCTTAATGTAGAATCTTCTTACAATGAAAACGAAAGAAAATGCACTCTATCTTTCAGGCAGGAAATTCCTGAAGGCAGATCCTTCTGGGAATTACCAATATGCGTAGCTCTTGTAGATGAAAACGGAAATGATCTCGCTGAAGTTATGGAACGTATGACTGACAGGGAACAGGTAATAGTAATTGATAATGTAGATAAACCTGCATTCCTTTCCCTGAACCGCAACTATTCATTCTTCGGAAAAGTTGTCCATGAAGCAACTATTGGTGAACTTATCCTGCAGGCTAAAACTGATTCAGACCTTATTAACAGGTTCCTTGCATTTTACAGGATACTGGATTCTGAGAAGATGAAACTGATCGAGGATAACGAAACAGTACCATCAGATGAATTCATTGAACTTTTCCATGAACTTATTATGGATTTAGATCTGATGGATAGGGCTGGTGCTCAGTTCCTGACTATTTTTGAGTCTGTGGAAGATGAGAAATTTGAACACAGCTATCAGTTGTTGTATGAAGTAAAACAGAGACTTCTCAAAGCAATAGCAAACAGACATGAGGACAGTCTTATATCACTGTATGAGACTTGCAATGCAAAGATTGTTGATAATTCAGATTACCTTGAATACCAGGTTCATGCAATCAAATGTCGACAGTTAAAGAACAAATGCCTATCTATTCTTTCAACCCTTGATAACCCGCTTGTCCATGGTATAATCAAAAAACAATTTGAAACTGCAGAAAATGCCACGGATAAGTTAGCAGCTTTCAGTCTTTATCTTGACAGTTCTGCATCTGATAAGATAGAGCTCATGCAGAATTACCAGAAGGAAGCGGAAAAGAATCCGGTTAGCTGGGAGGCCTTCCTGAGAGTTATTGGAAGCAGCAGCGGGGATGATGTAACCGATCTTGTAAGACAGGTTGAAAAGTCACAAGCTTTCAGGATTGAACAGGCAAATGACCAGAGAGCACTTTTGGGAAGTTTTGCATACAACAGGAAGATGTCCCTGCAAACCGAAAAGGGAAGAGAGCTTCTAAACGAAACTATTCCAAAACTGGCCACGGTGAATGAATACAATACCGTAGGCATTCTCAATGTGCTTGCCAATATTGACAGGATGGAAGAAGGATATCATGTTCCACTTGTAGAAATGATGCTCGGATTCCTGAATAAGCTTGATGCCGAGAATAATCCGAGTGTGTACAACAGAATAAGGAAAATATTGCTTAATACGCCAAGTGCGGTAAAAAAATATGAGGAGCTCAATGGGAAAGTTGACCTGAGTTGAAACCTGAAACCTGAAACCTGATTTCTTCATTATGAAACAACATCATAATGAAGAATACAGGATGCTTTTCTGAATGTGGGGATCAGGCCCATTATATACCCTTTCAGACCCCACCTTTTTTTCTCCACATCCATATAATAAAGAGTATCATGGTGTCTGATATTTTGGTCCCAGCATTCAATTTCCGAAGCATCATTCAGGCCCCATATGAAATCCGCATTCATATGCTTTATAGTATCATGCAATTTTGAATGCTTACATGTCCATTCACTTACTGCATCAAAATGAATCTCAGATCCCGGGAAATGTCTGGCAAGATTACAGATCACGGATTTTACCTGGTTTTTCCGGAAATACATCAATACTCCTTCAATCACAAAAATAAAATTACCCTGCGGATGACTGGCTGCCAGCATTTCCATCCAGTCCGTTTCAAGCATTGAAGCACTTATGTACTTCTGGTTTGACTTTGGCGGCAGAAGCGTTTGCCTGAGTTTGATCACTTCAGGTAGATCAAGTTCGTAGAATACAGCTTTTTTGCTATTGGAAAGTCGCTGGTATCGCGTATCAAGTCCGCAGCCGATCAGGACAACCACAGGTTGCCGGTGCTTTTCAATAAAGTCAGACACTTTAGTATCAAAGTGACGAACTCTTATTGAAGTCCCGATACCACTCATTTTGCCTTTACTGAACTTTGAAAAATCATAATCGATTTTACTGACAAGTTTTTCTGCGGTTGTATCCCTGATAATTCCGTCAGGATTTTTTGTCTCCTGACTTCGCATGTATAAAGTGATAAACAAAGTCTCAGCTATTTCATTTGATATCTGAGGCCGGATCTTTGGAATTAAAGATTCTTGCATAATGTCACTCCCTGAAATAGTTTAATTGAACTTCATCATTTACGTCCCTTTATTTTCATAACCCCCAGCAGGACTGCAAGAGTTACCAGAAATGCAACTGTCATTCCTGATATCGAAAACAGAGCAGAAGTATCTTTCAAAGCTGCAGGTGTTTCCCCTTCGGAAGAAACAGGGACATCATCTACAGTGCTTTCAAGCTCTCCGTTTTCATCCTCATTAACAATATTGACATCTTCATCTTCTGCAGAAGAAGTTGATGAGGAAGAAGTTAAGGTTCCACTGCCACCTGAACTGCCGGAAGATGAACTGCTTTTAGAACTATCATCTGTACCTGAATCTGAAGAGGCAGGCACTGACAGGTCAAGACTTACAGTATCACCGGGATTTGAGCTGCTAAAATCTGCCCCGGAAATTTCAGATTCAACACCATTAACGTAGAACTTTATATGTTCATAATCCTCAGATTCACATGTTACAACCAGTTTTGTACTCGGCTGATCCCCATATACTCCTTCCGAACCAACAGTAGTGCTTCCTATAACTTCCCCGTCAAGTTCTGCTGTAATCTCTGTCCCTGCCGTTACTGCTTCATCTCCCATGCTGACACTGCCTTCCAGTATCAACGGAAGAGAAGGAACCGCACCGGTATCTGCAGATGCAGGCATGGCGGAGACCCCTGCAACCAGCACAACAAGCAGAACCAGAAATCTTGACTTATAAAAACTATGTATTCCAAATTCAAAAAACATTTTTACACCTCAAACTGAAATAATGAAAAGAAGATGGGATATCCCATCTTCAAGTCTTTCCAGTCCAAATCTCTGTCATCCGTCCCTCAGAATCCGTACAGTGTGGTCTCCTGTGTCACAAGAACCCAGTACCCGTTGTAGGGATCCATCTCGAAAAAGTCCGTACCTACATGACTACCTGAAACGACGCCTGTTTCGCCATTATGGCCCACAAATCCGTAAGTCATATCTTCCGGATCATAAGGTCCTTTGATCAGTGAATATGAATCATCCATTGACTGGAGAGTCATTTCCGCAGACAGGGAATCATCCGCATCACTGTACCCTATGGCATTCCAGCCTTCCTGCAAGGTTATAGTTGCAGGAACAGCAGGTACTTCAGGTTCGAGCATGTCTTCTGTGATGTACTGGACAGATTCTTCAGAATTCTTAATCCAGTATGCTTTGAGAGGTTCAAGGTCTGTGAAATCCACACCGCCCTGTTCCCACATGCCTGATGATGTGTTGTAATACACTATCGCATCGTAGTTTACCCCGGAAAGGACAGCATCAACGTTACTATTGCTCAGTGCAGCAGGCACTGAAATGAAGTTCCAGCCCGCATCAATGGCAAGACCACCCGGAAGCACAACATCCGCTTCAAATAACTCATCTGAAGGGCTGTATGTCATACGTTCCTGCATGATGGATTTAAGCAACCTGAACGCCTGTTTTTCCTCTGGACTGGCAGTGCCAAGTTTGGATTTTGTCCTGAGTTCGTACATATTCTCCGGGAACACATCATCCTGTACTGTCACAGTAACTGTGTTTTCCGTAGATTTCTGCTCAAAGATGTAAAAGTAGTTCTCCGGCTTGATGTAGGTTGTATTTGTACCGTCCGGTGCATCTATTGTGTAATCCTCAGAGAGACCACCAAGAATGTACAGGAACACTTCCTCGTGACCGTCTGAAGGATGTCCGCTTGTTATGCTGATGTCCCCTCTTACAGGAAGGTCATTCCAGACTTGCCCGTATGAGAAAGCCACAAAGGAAGACCTGTATGCAGTTACTCCGCAGAGACAGGCTTCAATGTCTTCAAGGGACAATGAAAGCAGCTCATCGTCATCGTAGATTGAGAGTTCAGGATACGGAAGCTCCTGTGCAACCATGACTTCTATCCAGTCTCCTACGCTTGTGTGCGGTGTCAGTGCCCTGTCACCAGCTTCAGGATACTCATAATCCAGACCATCCAGCAATGAAGGAATCTTTGTGTTTGTGTAATATCCCTCGCAGATGAACAACGGGATCACAATCGCATGCGATGTTTCAGCAACCTCACTTACGACATTGCTTAGTTCATATTCTTCGGAAGACTCATCAACATTCATGAATCCATATTTCACATCTTCAATATCAATACCCATGCTATGTCTCAGGATGAGTTTTGTCTTGCTGGCAAGTGAACTGGCACTCTCGTTCCAGCCTTCGATATCTTCACCGGTAGTACCGTGCAGAGCAAGGACAACTGTCCCGCCTTCTGCGTTATCAGTCAGTTTGGCTGCTCTATCTGCGATAATTTCCGCAATAAAGGAGTGGTCGTCCATTGCATCACAAAGAACTATTATCGCATTCGTGTCCACCTGCGTAAGGTCTTCCTCCGGCTCGTCATCACTGAGTCCGAGAATATATTTTATCTCGTCAATGTGACCGCTGTTGGATGATACGAAGAGAGGGACTGCTACGATATCCGTAACTCCCTGTTCCTCAAGTTTTTCAACTGCATCAGGGATAGTTTCGTTGTCAACCATTTCAAGGAATCCTATTTCAACAGGATAATCCAGGTTTGCATCGGCAACGGCATCCCTGACCGAATCACACCAGCTTTCGCTTGTACTGCCGTGGGCTACCACCAGAATTCCCACGGTTCCACTGCCTGATTCTTCAGAAGAGGCACTGGCACCTGCAGGTAAACTAATAATCAATACCACCATAAAGACCAACAGAATAGTTGTAATGGCCTTTGAGATTACTTTTTGCTTTTTTCTCATAATCGTCACATCCTCTTAGGACGTCTCATAATAAGCCATTAGGAACATGTATAGGAAACCCTAAGAAAGTTAGAAAAAATACTACAACCTAACATGTGGCCCAAAAACAGCTGCGTTGAATGTAAGATGTACTTGGTGGCAGTTCAGAAATCAAATGACAGTCTCTAAAGTAAACTAAATAATATAGTATATACGAAAAATGTAAATACTACAGAAACATTATAGAATTTGCTACCGTACAGCAATATACCTTACAGCACATTCAGCTTCCTAGCGTAGTACATAGGTCACTCTTAAAGGTGCAATATCATTTTCCAGAACGCTGTATGGTAGCATCCGCACAACTTTATTTTAGCAAAGGTGTAGCTGTACAGGGAAAATTCTTTTTTGGATCATGTTTTGTTCAGACGTTTATAAGTTGTTACTATGAGGAAGATGAGTATTCCTGTGAAAACAATGACACCTGCCGCTGCTACATCCATTACACCGGAAATTACTATTCCTGTTATCATGCTAAGAAGACCGAAGGCCATGCTGTAGATTGCGGTATTGCGGAATGATTGCTCCAGTTGCAGTGCTGTGAGGGCAGGAATGACAATAAGTGCAACTACAAGGATAATTCCCACCACTTTTATTGAGAGCACTATTGTTATGCCCATGAGAATATTGAAAACAACAGATATCTTTGAAACCGGGATACCATTCATCCGGGAAGCCCGCTCATCGAATGTGATTGCCATAAGTTCCTTGTACAGTAACATCGTAACCGCAAAAACTGCAAGTCCCAATACGCATATAAGCATCATGTCATCCATTGTGATGGTCAGTATGGAACCGAAAAGATAGTCCATAAGAGCAACATTAAACCCACCCGCAATGCTGATAACTATGAGTCCGAGAGAGAATCCTCCTGCAAGCATGACAGCCATAGCTGAATCTGATTCTGCAATACCTCTGCTTCTCATGTAAGATATCCCGAGAAGTGAAAGAATCGAGATTATCATCGCAGTGAATATGGGGTCTGTCCCAAGCAGAAGTCCAAGAGCGATCCCTCCAAAAGCAGTGTGGGCTACGCTGTCACCTATCATTGATTCTTTCCTCAGGACAATGAAAAGGCCCATTGTAGAACATATAAGGGATATCAGGCATCCGCCTACCAGTGCCATCTGGAAAAAAGGCATTCTCAGCAATTGGGGAAGGTCACCAAGAAGAAGATCAAGCACCATTGAAATCACCCTGGCATTTATGATCGTGGAATACAAAGTGGAAATGCTCCCCATAAGCCTGTTGCAGGAAATCGTTCGGATCAAGGTCAGGTCTTATCTCAGAATCGTGAACCTTATTATTTACACAGATCACCCTTGACATACGACAGAATACAGCTGTCAGGTCATGGGACACAACCAGAATAGTTAATTTCCTGTGAAGATTCAGATTGCTCAGGGTCTTATAGAACCTCTCCTGTGTCTCAAAATCCATACCGGTAATTGGCTCGTCCAGGAAAAGGACTTCAGGGTCCCTTACAAGAGCCTTTGCAACAAATGCCCTTTGTTTCTGTCCTCCTGAAAGCTGTCCTATTCTTCGGTTTGCAAGATCGGATATACCCATAAGGTCCATTGCTTCATTGACTTTGTCCCAGTCCTGTGAATTAAGCCTCCTGAACAGGTTCGATTTTCTGACCCGTCCTAAAGAGACAAGTTCTTTGACACTCAAAGGAAAATGATAATCAAATTCGATGGCATTCTGCGGGATGTAAGCCACTTTATCCCACTGGGTGAAACTGGCAGTATCCTGGCCGAACAGTTCAATACTCCCTTTTTCATGTTCGATCTCACCAAGTATGCTTAAGATCAGGGTGGTTTTTCCCCCGCCGTTGGGACCGATAATTCCAACATAGTCCCCTTTATGGATAGAAAAGCCTGCCTCCCGGATAATGTTACTGTTGCCCCTGTAAACATCCAGGTTGCTGACCTTGAGTACGATATCCTCCTTCTGTTTATCAATGATCATATGCTGAAGTCCTCGCAAAGTTATTAGAATTATATGAAAATCACTATCATAAGCTGCAACCACAAAGGACACGGAGAATGAGAACTATTTCATTCTCTGTGTTCTTCATGAACTCTCTGGTGAAAAGCCTAAAGAGCGTGTTTTTGGCTGGTCCTTAATTATACCATATGCAGATCATGTGGCTCCAAGCCCTTTCTTGAGGGATTCGAGGTTTGCCTCCATCTGCTCAAGATAGTCCTTATTGTCAACAGTTCCTGTCATGATATACAGGGTTTCAACCTGCACTTCCTTCCCGCTCAGGCTTTCAGTGTTGCTTTTTAATGTCTTTACATATGCATCTGAATAAACCGGGTCGACATACAGGAAATAAGTATCAGTTTCTATCATCTTATTAACAAGAGCCGCCATGGCCGAGGAGCTTGGCTGTTCATCTGCCGATATACCGATAACTCCTTCCTGCTCAAAACCATACCTGTTGGCAAGATATCCATATGCGGAATGTGTCACGAAAATATACTCATTTTCGGTGTTGGCAAGTTCACTCATGTATCTTTCATCCAGGTCTGTCAGTTTGTCCTTCAAATTGTTCCACCTTTTAGTGTAGTAAGCTTCATTTTCAGGATCTGCCTGAACGATGGTCTCATATATTTGTTCTCCCTGCTGCATTGCAATATACGGACTTATCCATGTATGGGGGTCATAAACCTGGGCTGACATGGATTCCACAGCCACCAGTGCAAGCACATTGTTGGAACCGGGTTTTTCCTCAAGTTGCCATGTTTTAATAGCAGACATCTCTTCCAGGTCTATCAGATGAACATTGCCATCAGATGTCACTGCCCACAATGTATTTTTTTCCTGGTTTTCTATTATCCTTATAGCCTGTGGGAAGGAACCCTCAAGCTGGACATTGTGAGTGCCTCCTGTTGCCAGGTTTACCAGTACTACCTGACCATCACTGGGATCTGAAATGGCCACCAGGTTGCTGCCACTGATGAAAACAGAATTTGGCCAGCCATATTCTTCTGATACTTCCCGGACATGGACTTCTATCTCTTTCTCAAGAACCTCATTGACAAGATCGTAAACAACAATACTTGAATATTCCAGATCCAGAGACTCGTTACCTGTATATGAGATCAGACTTCTTCCATCATCACTGATCCATGAGCGGGTCAGGTATGTGCCATTGTGAGTATATGGGATCAAACCTTCATATCCTGAACCTGATACCTTGACAAGGCCAAAGCTATCCCCTCTGCCATTGAAGTACACATTGCCTGTAAACGGAGAATAGACTCCCCCATGCGGAGAGTCACCTGCATTGCCTTCGACCACTACATCACCACTAGAAGACTGGAGTATACGCAGGTTCTCTTCTGCCGGTGTATTCATTTCCCCGATGTATAGCAATCCATCCTCGTCATAAACAACAGTTGCATGACTTGTGGATGAAGTTCCCGGGTCTTCATATTTGCTATATGATCCCGGATTTTCGGTATCCACTACCAGAACCGCCTGTTCATTATCAAGGGCAAATGCTATCTGTTTACCATCGGTGGATATTGCATAATGCCGTGGATTTTCCGCATCAATGGTGCTTAGAACTTCAGGATCGTGGAAGTGGTCCCCATGTAATCCTGTGTTAAGCACTTTCAGGCTTTCAGGGTTGGGTACGAACAGATAACAAGTACCTAAGGAACTTCTGATAAATGGTGTATTATCAAAAAAGCCACTGTGTTTGGTGGCGTTCATAGCAAATGGCAGGGTGCTGACAAGAACTGCATCATCTTCACTTATATCATAGACAAGTGTTCTGGAGTTATCATTATCGAATATGAATAAGCGTGTAAGATCGTACTCATAGGATGTTGACAGGTCCAGCCCTTTTGTTGTTTCCACAACTGACATGTTGCTGCCCTCTAAAGCAGGCAGCAGACTGTACTCAACCCACTGCTCAAGACCTGCTCCGTTATATACAAATATGTCAGCTTTGCTGGCTTTGAGTACATCCGATGCAGACGGGTACCAGGAATGGACCTCTGTGTTCTCGGGAACAAGAAGATCGACTTGGACCTTATCCCCTCCTATTTCCCGGGCCATATATCCCAGAGGATATACACTTGTTACTATTTTCAGGTCTTCACTATCATCATCCACCTGTATCGAAAGAACAAGAGCAAGGAGGACAACTGCAACTAATACTCCAATTAATAGGAGTGAATTTTTCTTATCCATTATCAACAAATCCACCATTTTTTGGTTAGATACCAAATATACCATATGTTGTGACTATTGTTGATTTATCAATGAATATATAGTTTTCCTATTAGTCCTTTCAGAAATAATATATAATACATATATTAAAATCAGATGCATAAGAGCCCTAAAATATGAAAGCACATTATAAAAATCAAAACCGTTTTTGCATGCATACCAAACTTTAAATCATCACTATCCTCACTAATATATAGGCAGGTAATGGCCCGGAAAGGCTAAAGGAGTCCCAGGATCAGTTATTTTTTCCTTCACGAACCACTTCAGGCATAAAGTCCTGAATTTCTGATTCTATTTTCACGGCCAAAAAAATAAGTAGTTATTACAAATAAATATATAGTAACAAAATAATATTAGGAATACTAAATAATGCCCATGTGCAAAAGCAATCAGAATATTTGAGGCAAAGAACAATTATCTGATGGCTTTTCCGGGATGGTGAACTAATTGGTCAGTCATAATTTGAAAGATGTTTCTGAGACCCTTTTGATCCCTTTGTGGGCAAGGGCAGAAGAATGGGACAAAGCAGACCCTGTTATCATGGACGAACATGCACTTGACCTTGTCCGGGATATAGATTATGATTTTTCGAAGTTTAAAGGATCATGGATGTCCCAACTTGGCTGTGCGATCAGGGCGAACATACTTGACAGGGAAACAAAACGTTTCGTAAGAGAGTACCCGGATGCAGTTATCATCAATCTGGGTTGCGGGCTCGATACCAGATTTTTCAGAGTGGACAACGGGACTATAAACTGGTATGACCTGGACCTGCCTCCGGTAATCGAGGTGAGAAAACAATTCTTCCGGGAAAATGACCGGTACAGGATGCTTGGTACTTCTATCTTCGATCATAACTGGATTGACGACATCGTGCATGATAACAGACCTGTGCTTTTTATTGCAGAAGGGGTTTTCATGTACTTTGATCCGGAACAGGTGCAGAATATATTAAACCGGCTTATCGGGAGTTTTCCTAATGCATGGATGCTTCTGGAAGTTTTTCCAAAGTTCTTCTTACGATTCAGCAGGAAACATGAGACCCTGAAGATGATGGACAAGCCCCTTGTTTTCAAATGGGGAATAAATAAACCGGATGACCTTAAAGCTATTGACAAACGACTCAGGGTCAAAGCTTCATTCAATTATTTTGATATAAGAAAAGACAGGTGGAGATGGCTGGGCAAACTGGCTTACATCCCCTGGGTCAGGAATAATATGAATAACAGAATACTGAAGCTTGAGTTCGCATGAATGCCGGGAAAATGACATGATTCGGATGTGGTCCCTGGCTCACAAGGGACGCAGTACTGGCTGCCATTATTCTATATGGACTCCAGTATTTGCCTTTTCCGGATTACAGGATTCCTGTCTCACAGGAGAATGCCTTCCGCATAGGAGCATTCTGGTTTTTCCCGGGTATTCCTGTCTGGTCCTCAGGGGCAAAGGAGATCAGGAAAATTTTTCCAAAAGGTAAACTGGTCACCTCCGGCATTTTCAGGTACCTACAGCATCCAATCTATACTGCATTCTGTTTGTTTTGCATACCGGGAGTAGCCATTATGACCAGATCCGTGTCCGGCCTTCTTTTGCCCTCTGCCTTCTACGTTCTGAACAAGAGAATTCCTTATGAAGAACGATAGCTGGAAGACAGGTCCGGAAAAGAGTACACAGATTACAGGAAAAGTACCTGGAGGATTTTCCCGGATTCGGGTAACTGGCACCGATACCACATTTAAAATAGGTATATCTACTATTAATAGTTAAAACAATAATAATATATACTTCAAAAACATTATAGTCTTTGCTACATGCAATACAGAGCGTGCAAATGCCTATAAACCCAGTGTTTTTCAAGGGAAGCTATAATATGGTCACTTCCTTGGTACAACAAAAAGCCTTCTTTGCTGTATTGCATGCTGGCATTCTTTTTTCGCTGTAACTGATTAAAAAAGAAAAGTTGGTCCGGCTCTATAGAAATCCTGGCATTAAAACTTTGAGGGAAGCAGGCCGTTTTGTCAGTTCAAGGCTCTAATCCGAAGACTGAGATGAATGAAACAATCTTCTTATGCAACAGCGGATAATTGAGTTGTTATCAATTTGAAAACTGATTTATCGTAAGTCATGAATAACTCGAGCGAACCCGAAGGGTCCGGCGGAGCCGGCGTTTTACCACAATAAGAAACAAAATAATCTGCATAATACTCTGGAATACTTTCTTCGCAGGACTTCCGTAGAATTCTAATACAATCGTATTTATAAGTATCTTCTGTGCAGCAACATGGTAATGTGCCGCCTTCGGCGGATGGCTACTTTGTTTTTAGATTGCAGGTTGTTTTTGTGGGCATGAAAAAGAGCAATGTTTGTGTCACTCAGATAAACAGGAATTCTACAGAGCCGATAACTGTATGATTAAAAAAGAAAGATTGGTGTTGACAGAAAACGTTCTCAGAAATCACCACATATCAAATTAGGGAACAGATATTAGAAAATTAAAGCTTAATGAGCAAAGCCATTTTTTGGCTTTTTCACGGGAAATACTCAGCAAATGTTTATACGTTAGATTTTCCGACAGTTTCAATTATAGAAGCAAACGCCTACAGCAGGAATATATGAAAACACATACACACAATGTAGCAGAGAATCAGGGATTTAAACCCCCTGTCGGGCAGAAAAAAACACCTGCTCAGGGAAGAGCAAGCAATCATAACAAAGTTACTCCTTTTGTCACCATCACATCGGCGTACCGCTAATGTGAGCATTGTACATATCAATGACATTATCAATAGATATACAGGCACCTGTTCTTGGAGCGGAAACCGAGTTCAAGTGGCAGTTATAGGCACTTATCACTTCGTTCAGGGTTATGTACCTTCCATTACCAGAATCCCAGTCATTCCACGGATTCCAGTCGTCCATCACGTAAACTTCAGTGTCACCACCAACTTCTATGTCGTTTATTCCATAGGCAGAGACATTGCCTGAAATGTTATACATGCCTCCGGTGAGGTTAGAGGGTACTGTGGCATTGTAGATAACAGTAAGATTTTCTTCCCCTGCGATATTGGATGACCATATGAAGTCATGTGTCCAGTATTTGAAGGTACTGTGGTCATCCTCAACAACTGTTGTACTCCAGAACCTGAATGTTTCGTTAGTAAGATTTACTGCCGTCCCATCTAATAATGGATAGTTTTCATCCAGTGCCAGACCGGTGACATTATAATCGGTCTCAATATCAACGGTCACAGTGAAAGTGCTGTTTGGTGTGACATTAAAACTAGAAATTGTCCGGTTCGCTGTAATCTGGGATGAAACACTCATCATCCTATAATTTGCTTGCTCTTCACCGTCTCCCATTTCAAAGTGATTGGCATAGAAGTGTGCGGTTGCCAGGATTCTGGATGTAGAAACTTCTGCACCTGTTGTTGGAGCAGGAACAATCCTTACCCAGCAATATACAGCTTCCTGAAGCTCTGCAGTTGTGATGTACCTTCCATCGAGTGAATCCACATCATTCCATGGGTTCCAGTCATCTGCACCAGGGTTTGATAAACCTATATTGTTCCACAACGTATACTCGGAAATCCGGGCATAGACAGGCACCTGAAGTACTATAGGTGATGGAGGTATGATGCTGGCAGCGCTGGCACTTACATAAGATGAAGGAAATGGCTTCCAAAAAGACTCCTGGCCATACCAGTACCAAATGCAGCCTTCCTCATCAAGAAGAAGTGCAGCTGAATCATTGCCCATTATAAGTGCAAGTATTGACCCTACAACACCACCAACACTCGCTACGGCCGGATTGCCACAGGCTGTTAGCTTAACACCAATAAGCCCTCCTACAATTACAGGACTAAGATATGAGTATGTAGCTGAGTTACTCTCGTCAATTTGGCAATGATAAAGATTGTTACCAGTAATACAATAATCATCCCATGTTTCAATACCATAGTAATCACGATCAGGATGAGGGTATTTTATTCCACGCCCCTGGACAAAAGTCACGCCATCCCATTGAAACGGAGTAGCTTCCAAAGCAACTTCACTTGTAGTATATTGGAGGGACATCTCCTTAAATTCCGGGTTTCGTTCGATTGGTTTTATCGGATTATATTCCGTAATCAGAGTGGTGTACAGTTCTCCGTCAAAATAAACCTCCGTTTCGAACCCACCATCGACTTCGAAGACTTTATAATCAATATCCGCTGTTTCGCCGGTATTCTGGTCATTTATAGTCATCCTGGCTTCGGTATATGCAGGATCAGAATCCATAGATATTACTATATCCCCAACTTGCACAATAGAGGAAGTATTGTTCATTTTGATTATCTCAACATCGGGAGATTCAACTTTTTCGACTGTTACATCCTGGAATAAAGATTCGGAATCCGTTTCACAGCTGACAGCCGGCACAAAAGCCATATTTAAAAGCAACATCATTACAAATAATATTCCAATTTGTCTTACTTTCTTATTTTTCACATATTTCACCCTTAGGTTTTTTCCGGAAGGCAAAGTAAGCAAAGATTCATGTTGTATCAAAGACAAGATTACTTCACCTTCGGGTAAAGGGATATCATTCGATTTTCCGGATTGCTATGATATCCCTGCACATTATTTCCAATGTGATCGCAATTTTATGTAAATTCGCAGTGCATTCTCTGTTTTGCATCCATAAGAAAAATCACCAATAGTATTGTTACATATCCACCGACTATATTTGTCGTATCATCTATCTTAAAGTTAAAAGAATATGCTACTGTCATTATAATAAGCCACAAAATAAGAGCAATCAGATTACACGTGATGAGAAATAAGTATTCATTTTTTGTTTTTTCATCAATTACTTTCCGTGCTGCAAGGTATGAAAATGTATGAAAGAAGAGGAACATAGGTCCGCATTTTATCCAATAACCAATCTGAGAATAACCAGTTTGATAAGTAAATAATACTGGAAATGCTATCAACAAATCATCTATGTTAAACAAATATACAAAAAAGTAGACTAGTCCGCCAATAACTAACCCTGCAGATTCTTCGAAACTTGACTTTTTTTGTTTCATGGGCATTTGTATCGTTGATCTCTTGGCCCTACTGTTCTTTTCATAATCGAATCGTAAATCATGGAAGTTTATAGTGATACATATATTTTCACAATGCATCACTAATTAACTACCTAAACCAAAGAACTTTATTCATTCCTTCTTCTTTCGACAAACAACCCAGCCACTGCAAGAACAAAGAGACTTCCTGTCAGTCCAACAGCAGGAATGCTCGCAGTTTGTTCTTCCTGAGAACTCTCATCGCCTGTAACTTCAGATTCCTGTCCATCCTGCACGGATGCTAAACGATCGTCTGTTCCTGATCCAGTAGACCCACTGTTTGTTACGGAAGCAGATATCGCAAATGGAGAGAATCCGGGAGTCTGGGATTCAAAGTAAACATAGTTATCATGATCACTCACTATTTCTGTTTCAAGTTTGTTCCACGAATCGTCAGAATAACGATACAGGTGCATGTCCCCTGAAGTGACACTGTTTTCTTCCATCCAGTCTTTTTCAACCCTGAAACCTATTACAGGTTTGTCAATGTTCTCAGATGTTGCAAAACCTGCTTTTCCAACCCATATACTCATATATTGATATACCAATCCGGGTGCACCGGAAGTCACAAATGTTGACCTGTCTTTGAGCACTTCTATAGTAGTAGAGATCTGTCCTGAATTTTTGAGGGCATTGAATTGGACAAAGGTTATTGCATTCTCTTCAGAGTCAAATTCGTATTTGGCATCACTACCTTTGTTAATAAAAACAGATTCAACCTCTTTTTTTGCAATATTCTCATATTCCTCGCCGGTAGAACCTCCACCGCCGCCTCCACCACCACTGCTTCCACTGCTGCCTGAAGACGTTGTAGTGGATGAAGAAGCTGTAGTTACCGTTATACTTGAATCCCCCTCAACATCTATGTCACCCTGAGACCCATCCACAGACCCGGCAATTTCATATTGGCCAGCTGTTGTTTGCGAGGGAACTGTCACTTCGTAGACTATAGTGCTGGTCGTACCTGCCTCAACACCCGTATTCGCCCATTCGATTGAATTATCTGAATTTGAGTTAATACTCCACCCGTCATTGTCTACTTCGTTTAAAGTCCACCCTGACGGAACATTTTCAGTAATTGTCGTACTGTCAGCCTGATTTGCAGTAAACCAAATCGTAACATCGAAAGAATCACCAGCTTTAACCGTATCCGCAGATATTGTCCTCAAAGCCGAATTTGAAGAACTGCCTTCTCCTACTGTTATCTGGGTATCCCCCTCAATGGGAATAGGAGTAATATATTGTCCCGCAGTTACATTGAGGATTGCTGTGAGCACACCAGTGATATCATATACACCCTCCTCGGTTCCTTGAGGGATCGTTAAATCGTATACAACTGTCCGTGAATCCCCATACGAAAGATTACCCATATAACTGAACTGATTGTAACGTGACGTAAAGGTCATTCCATCATCATCTTTTACTGTAAAATCCCATCCATCTGGAATAGATTCTTCAATTGAAGGTCCACATAACTCACTGAGCATGTACATGGAAACGGTGACAGTAACGGTATCTCCTGCTTCTACACTGGTATCAGATATCGATCGGGTTCCGATCATTTCCTCTGTGGCTAATGCAGGAGTTATGAATAAAGCGAGTGATAAGATTGTGAGAACACTCAAAACACATATTTTCATTGTTGTTTTTATCATTTTTTGTTTCTCCATCGAATTAATTTAAATTAGATGTATTGCTAATTCTTCCCCCTTGTCCAAACTTTTTTTATTGCTGACAATACTTTCCTGAAAACGAGCCCGTCATCTGCGGATATTGAAATAATAATGACTGGAATTACAACAATACAGACGTTTTTACTGAATTTATGTTAATACAAGATCGCCGTCTCAAATTAACTATGATCGACAGTGAAAAAATAAAGAAGGAATATACATGTGAAAACGTATATCCCTGAATTTAATTAGTCATTTGTTCACTCTTCGTTGTCCCCCATCTCAAAACCGTTGGCATAGAAGTGTGCGATTGCCTGCATTCTGGATGTATCGATATCTGCACCAGTTGTAGGGGCAAGAACATCCTTTACCCAGCAGTATACAGCAGCCTGGAATTCTGCTGTTGTGATGTATCTTCCGTCGTCTGAATCTTCATCATTCCATGGGTTCCAGTCACCTGTTACGCGAATCGTGTCTTCACCGGTTACCAGATAGTCATCCATATGGTATGCATCGACAAATGAATCGCCGAATGTGTAGTCACCTGCTGCTTCATCGACAAATATAGTGTACTCTACGTGCTTGGTATCACCTTCAACAAAGTTACCAGACCAGAGAATTTCAAATGTAGCATTGTCTGCACCAAGGTTTAATGATCCACCATCAAGCTCTACTGCTTCAACATCGGATTCGTCGAATGCAGGATCGAGAATCTCTGAGAGTGTCAGACTGGAAAGTTCTTCATTGACCGTGATATCGACCTCTACAAGAACCTTTTTATCTGAATCAGAGGAACCGTAATAGACGGTTTCGTAGGGGATGTTCCTTACAGCTGTGATTGAATCGAGCATATTAGTTTCAACAGTAACCTTTGCAATAGTAGTGCCATTGGTTGTGTACAGGAATTCAACTACGTCATCGTCACTAAGAGTAATAGTACTGAAATTATTGGCCATATTATATCCGCAATCCTCATTGTTTATCCATAATGTCCAGTATGAAGAACTTGCAGAACTTACATTGTAACCCTCCATGTTAAGGAATACATGGAGTCCAGCAGACTGTAAACTGTATTCAAGACAGGTTGCATTAAGGGCATCCTGAGCGGTTGCGCCATCCTCGAGGTCAATAACTCCATCATAGAGATTATCAACAGGGGCTGTAACTGTAATTTGTGTATCTCCTGTCATTGGAATGGTAGTTCCAGAACCTGTTACATCATAATAGTACCCTTCCAGATCGTAGGTCCCGGTGGGTGTGGCTGAATCGATTGTAAGTTCATATACTACTTCAAGAGATGTACCTGATGAGAGATCAGAACTCATTGGACTACGGCCGAAATTGTATTCACCTGTAGAAGCGGTTGTTATCAAACCTAAATCCAATTCTGATGGAATTGTAACTGCAGTTACATTCCAGGCACCCATGTCTGTTGCCGGGTCGTATACCTCTGATAATGTCGGGGCTGAGGCATCCCTATCCAGATCCATGATCAAAGTAACCGTGATTGTATCACCTGCAGAAACAGTATCTGTGCTTAGTGATCTTGTGGCAGTTGGTTCGGCGGCTGCTGTACCAATGAGTGAAGCAACTAAAAAAACAGCAAGTATTGCCACAATAGATCTTGTCAGTGTTTTCATATTTTTTCCTCCAAAATTCTAGTTTTAAACTTATTTTGCCGATTTTCCGAAGTACCGCCTTCAGATAAAACCCCTCGACCAACGGGTTCAATGATCACAGGAAGCAACTGCCATTACGAAAAACATGGCTTGAAACCGAATCAAAACTTTTCACATTGAACTTGTTTGCCAATCGGTTCACCGGCATGTAGATGACAATAACATCATTAGGTGCACCTATAATCTTTCCTAACAAAATTAGACTATTTCAATAAAACTAACAATTAGCACTATGCAACTGGTTGAATTAGCTTTGGGAAAATATCCTAAAATAATTAGGCTGAGTTATTCATATACCTAATATCATTCACTAGTACAAAAAACATTCATCATCACAATATGCAGATGGATGTTTTGAGACGGTGAAAAAATGAATAACAAAAATAAAATCACAATTCTTCTCAGTGTATTTGTGGTAGTTATACTAACTGCAAGTATACCTATATGTGCAGCCAAGGAAGTGAACGTTCTGGTGGCAAGTACATACAGCACAGACAGCGATAATGAAAGCGTCAAAGGTATCTATGAATTTGCTGATGTCCCGGACGGTGAGTATAACCTGACCGCCGTAAAAAACATGAGTGAAATAGCCTCAGGAATGAAATTCTGGATGGCAGGCAGCAAAGTTACTATAGTAAACGGACAGCCAGTAGCTGGAGAGAACATTCCCCTTGTAACAGAGAACAATACGGTATGGGCAGAAGCCATGCGGAACTTAATCAACAGTTCCACCCTGGGCTCTCTTACAGGCAACGCCAGCATATCTGGAACAACCGTGTCGTACATGGGACATAATGATACTGGTTGGACGTCCATACGTGGTTGTGACGTAGGACTATGGCAGATTATGGATCTGCAGGATGGAATTATAGATATCACTACATCAGATTCAGAAGGAAACTATAATTTCTCCGATGTTCCAGATGGCTATTATGAACTGACGTCCGCAAAGTATCTGTCTGCTATGGGAGGTACATGGGAGTATGGCACATCCAATGTCACTATTACAGATGGACAGGTTGTTACGGAAAACATACTTATGAGTTTTGTAGACGATAACGAAACTATTGCAAAGGCCCAGAATGTGACTGCTACTTCCGATTACATCCTAACCCCCATTGTAGGCAACGGCAGCATATCAGGAAAAATACAAATGAATGGAATGAGTGGCGATCTTGATAATATCTCTGGTGCCACAGTAATATTGTGTGAGATGGAAACACCGGATGACTGGAATCCCTGGAACGATCTGGATTCTGCCGGAGGGGACCATATCACAGTAACAGAGTTTTTTGAAGCCTATGTTTGCTATCGTGATGACACTCCTGCCCCGGAAACGAATGCTACCATTAATGTCACACGGTTCTTTGAACTATTCATGGCATATAGAGACGACACTCCAATGTAAAAGGGAGTGGGTACTCCGTCTTCTTTTGTGAATTACATAAAAGCACCATAAGGTTATTCTCCTTGGGTGCATTTTTTGATTTTTCTTTTTTGTTGTCTTTTATCTGGCAGATCAATATCTACCTCTATAGCCTAAGTCTACGCCTGAAAATAGCTTTCCTTCACTTTTAATGTTTACTTTTTTCCTAAGAATCTTAGGAAGAGATATTCATAGACCTAATAAACATTAACCTACCTAAAATATAATTCCCTAATCTATCAGGGAACATACTATATCTTTCCATAGGTGATGTTTAGACATGATATCCATATCAAGACGCCTGCTTTTTGGTACAGCGCTTGCTATCTTCCTGATAGCAACAATTAATGGGGCAATGGCATTAACAATTGCTGTGAATAACAGTGAAGTTGTCGATCATTCAGCAATAGAGGGCATTGATAACGTTTCCACACAGCAGAGAGAGAAAAACTTCCAATCGGAAACATATAATGAAAATACAGACACAGCGGAAACTCTAAATGCAACAGGGACACTTGCTCCGTTGAACCCCGGGTTTATAGAATATCAGGAGAAAATAAATAATCTCAAGATGAGTTACGGTACTCATGGATTGGGCTACATGCCATCCCCTGTGAACCTGTCACATATAGAGGAAGAGGAAAACAACATTAAGGAAAGTAATGTTGGGGGGTATAATATGTATTCCACATCTATGGAAACCTATCCATCAGCATATGACCTCCGGGCAATGGGAAAAGTAACACCTGTACGAGATCAGGGAAGTGCAGGTTCCTGTTGGGCATTTGCAACATTTGCATCCCTTGAATCCTGTCTCCTTCCCTGTGAAACATATGATTTTTCCGAGAACAATATGAAAAACCTTCTTAATAACTGGGAAGGCAGTCCATATCAGGATAGATTCGATTCCTGGGAAGGTGGAGATGCATGGATGTCGGCGGCCTACCTTGCACGCTGGAGTGGGCCAATCAACGAATCTGACGACCCCTACAGCTCAACGTATGAAGAATCACCTGCAGGACTTTCTGAACAAAAACATATACAGGAAGTTTTGCGACTGACAAATATGAATGCTATCAAAGATGCAATAATGAACAGAGGGGTAGTCCAGACATCATTTTACTGGAAATCACAGTACTATAACGCCACAGACTATTCCTATTATTGCCCCACATCCGGAAGCAACCATGCAGTAGCCATTGTTGGTTGGGATGATGATTTCACATCCCCGGACTTCCCGGAAAAAGGTGCATATATAATCAAGAACAGCTGGGGAAATGACTGGGGGGACGGAGGATATTTTTACCTGTCTTACCATGATGCAAATGCAGGTGATGAAGCAACAGTATTTATTACCGAAGAAACTGACAATTATGATAATATATACCAGTATGATCCATTAGGATGGGCAAGCAGCTTCGGGTATGGAACCACGACATGGGGAGCCAATGTATTTACCTCTGAGGCTGCTGAGGCATTGACAGCTGTTAGTTTTTATACAACAAGCAGTGACACTCAGTACATAATTTACATTTATCTGGAACCTACATCAGAAAGTCCCATCAACAGTTCCGGTGCAGTAGCAGTAAAGAGTGGCACTTGCTCTGAAGCAGGATACCACACCGTCCCACTTGATGCAGAGGTTCTGGTAGATTCGGGTCAGGTTTTCTCAGTGGTTATCGAGTTCACAACACCCAGCTACGAAAATCCGCTTGCTATAGAGAAGCCAATATATCTGTACAGTACCAAAGCAACTGCAAATTCCGGCGAAAGTTACGTCAGTGCTGATGGTAGCAGTTGGATTGATCTGACGGATTTGTATGATAACACAAATGTGTGTATAAAGGCATTTACATCATTATCCATCAGCACAGTAGATGCCAGTGGTGGAGCTGACTATTCCAGCATTCAGGCAGCAGTCAGCAACTCTACCGAAGGCTGTACGATCTTTGTATACCCCGGCACATACAATGAAAATGTGGATGTTGACAAGCAACTGAACATCGTATCAACTGGTGGTAGTGCCATCACGAAGGTAACTGCTGCGTTCTCCAATGATCATGTTTTCAATGTCACGGTTGACGGTGTAGTCGTCAGCGGATTCAATATAAGTGGTGCTACGGACTCCTCTAAAGCAGGTATCTGCCTGTATAATACCTATAACACCCTGTTGAGCAATAACATTGTATCGGAGAACAATTATGGAATATACCTCCATTCATCCGGTAACAATGTTATTTACAATAACCATGTCAACAACCCGGTAAATATTTACTTCAATGGGACGAGCACAGGTAATATCTGGAACACCACAAAGACCGCAGGTGTAAATGTCGCAGGTGGTCCTTATATCGGAGGAAATTTCTGGCACAAACCGGATGGTACGGGTTTCAGTCAGGTAGCAGAAGATGCTGATGGTGACGGGATCTGTGATTCAGTGTATGATCTCTTAACGGATAACATCGACCACCTGCCCCTGATTACGCCGGACACCATTTTTCCTGTAATCAATAGCATAACACTGAATAACAGCACACCCTATCGAGGCGATCCCATACTCATCACCGTGAACACTACTGATAACCTGGGAGTAGAAAGGGTTACTGCCAATGGTTTTCCTCTTACATTCCAGGGAAATAACACATGGGACGGTACTATTACAGCTCAGAAAGGTATCCATTCAGTTAATGTAGCTGCAATGGATGCTACAACTAATATTGTACGGGATAATACTACAACATACACTGCAACCACACTACCTCTCAATGTGGATGCCAGCGGCGGAGCAGATTATATTACCATTCAGGATGCGGTTAATGCTTCTATTCCGGAAGACACCATCATTGTGTACCCAGGTACGTACAATGAGAACGTGGTCGTAGACAAGCAACTGGACATAATATCAACTGATGGTGCTGCTTTCACAAGTGTCACTGCTGCCTCCTCCGATGATCATGTCTTTGAAATCACATCTGATCGGGCGACCATTAACGGATTTAATGTAAGCGGTGCCACAGGCAGTCTCAGAGCAGGCATTTATCTGATTTCTTCCAACAACAGTATGCTGAGAAACAACACATTATCAGGCAACAGTTATGGTATCTATCTGAGTTCTTCCAGCAATAATATACTGGCAAATAACAATGTATTAGAGAACAGTTGGGATGGCACTTATCTGGTTTCTTCCGGAAATAACACACTGGCAGATAATACAGCATCAAATAATGGCTGGAACGGTATCTATCTGGCATCTTCCAGCAACAACACATTGATAAATAACACAGCATCAGGCAACAGCCGTAACGGTATCTATCTTTCATTTTTCAGCAATAATAACGCTGCATTTAGCAATATAGTATCGCATAACACTGCCCAGGGAATACGTTTGTCCTCTTCCGGCAGCAACCTCATTTATAACAATTTCTTCAACAACAGTATAAATGCCCTTATTGATGGAGCATGCAACGATAACGTCTGGAACAGTACCAAAGTTCCAGAAATAAATATTGCCGGTGGTTCCTACCTTGGAGGAAACTGCTGGGCAAACCCTGATAATACTGGTTTCAGCCAGACAAATATCGATGAGGATGAGGACGGAATTTGCGAATCAATTAATGAATTGAATGCTGATAATGCGGATTATCTTCCTCTGGTATTGCCTGATTGGAATCCATGGAATGATCTGGATTCAGCCGGTGGAGATCACATCACAGTAACAGAGTTTTTTGAAGCCTATATTTGCTATCGTGATTCTACACCTGCCCCATACACCGATGCTGAAATTAGTGTCACACGCTTTTTTGAACTGTTCATTGCATATAGGAACGATGCTTCAACATAAAGGAAGGGATTACCTACCTGACTTAATCGTAAATAACATTTAAACCACGTGGTTACTGCTGCCTGGGTGGAAGAATGTAATTTCTCCAACATTGCATTTTCTTTCCTTTCCATGTCTTTTTCCTGAATAGATATAGTTATTTTTCGGGTTTTGGATTTTTCCTAATTATATTAGGAGGGGATATTCATAGACCTAACAAACATTGATAGACCAAAGATTCAATCCCCTGAGTACGGGAGCATTTTGTTATGTGGTGAAGATATGAACAAAAAACAAAAGGTATTATTAACGAGCACACTTCTGGTACTGCTGATAATCGCATCTATGCCAATTGCTATGGCTGCATCATACGACTTTTCAGTTAGCCCGAACAATGACTATGTCTATCTGGGTCTATCTGAAGAAGAAGGATACTTTGAATTTTCATATATTCCCTATGGAGATTATGAACTCTATTTACTGGGAAAAAAGAATAGTATGTCCTGGATGATAGGCAAAGCCACGGTGTCGGTAGTGTCATCGGAAGTGCAAAATGTCACAATTAACTGGGTAGTTGCCGATAGTAACAATATGACAGAGGTGAATTATTGTTGGGGACTGGTTAACTATTTTGGAAAACTTGAACCAGTTATATATCCACTTGATCCTGATTCCCCCACAATAAAAGGGGATCTGAACGTTCCTGATGGTTTCATAACAACTGTGTATCTGGTAAGAGTGAATCAGCATCCTTATGCCCCAGAACTTTCTTCCGCCGTGGATACTACAAACCTGACTGCAGCAGATCCCCTTACGGTAAAGGTGACCGGACCAAAACCGGCAGACCCCAATCGTGACAGTGTAACCTACTCCTACGACTGGTTTGTCAATACCGGAGAAGGATATGTCGCTGACGAAGAAGCCGGGCGTAAGGATCATACTACTGCTACAGTTCGTCCAGCGGACACCCGGGCGGGAGACGTCTGGAAGGTACAGGTAACCGCAACAGACTACTACAGATTACAGTCACAGACAGTTTCTGAATTTGAATTCCCGGAACTGGAAGCGTCACTTGTAGAATCCGTGAAGGTAAACACGTCGGTAAAAATTTCATGCATCACCGTGGACGATGACAGTACCTATATGGTCCGGAAGGCAGTGTCTGCGCTTAACCTGACAGACCAGGGAGTAAATATTTCGGTTTACGGCTTCAGTCGGGATGACACGGTAAATATGTCCTATATTGCTCCCGAAAATGTAGACCTTTCAGATAGTGACATAATCGTACTGCTTTCTGCTGCTATGTCATCCCAGTCGGCGGAAGTTGAAGACGACTTGATTGCTATAGTAGAAGAAACAAGAAGAGACGACGCCACTATTATTGATCTTGGTAATTATGGCCTGGGAACCGTCAACCTGACAGAATACCCATTTCTGAATTCTGGCGCGAAGGATGAAGAGGGGAATACATTGCCAAATTACTGGGAAGACTACTATGACATCAACACGAAAAGGATGCTGATGTATATATTGCTTAATTTCTGGAACGGCACGAACGGACACGTCGAAGACCCCATCTCGGTTCCTATGAATGGTATCTATCATCCCGACATGGGCCGCCCATCATTTGAAAAACTTGAGGAATATATGGAATGGTATTCTACAGACGATGGCACTCATCATGTGTACAATCAGAATAATACCACCATAGGAATAACTTTCATGCTGAACACAAACGGGGATATCGGAGACAGGGCTGTTGATGATCTTATCCGGCGGCTGGAGGCCAGGGGAGTTAATGTGATACCTGTTCATTGTCACTGGATGCTCTACATGAGCACTTCCGATTATTTCAAATATGAAGACAAGTGGCTTGTCGACGCCTTCATAGACATGGGATTTGGTGCCATGGCCACCAGTGCGGTGTATAACATCGAAGACCTGGAGGAGGCAAATGTCCCGGTAATCAATGCCATCGAGTATGAAGGGACTATAGAAGAATGGGAAAACAGTACCACAGGCAGGAGTTATTACTTCCAGTACCAGATTCCCATCATGGAAATAGGGGGGGAAATCGAATCCATTGTAGTCAGCGGCAAGAAATATGACGAAGAATACGATGCATATGTGGACGAACCCATTCCTGCCCAGATGGAATGGATGGTCAACCGCACCATGAACTGGATCAAACTTAAAAGTACAGAGAATGAGGATCGCAAAGTCGCCCTGATATACTATCACAACTCTCCGGGAAGAGACTCAGTAACGACAGCTACCAACCTAAATTCCCCTCGCAGTATAGCTGCATTACTGGAAGGAATGGAAGAGCGGGGATACACCCTGGGTAACAACGGTACGCCCAACGAGAAGGAACTTCTGGAACTGATAGAGCACCAGGGACGTAATATCGGCTCATGGGCTCCCAATGAACTGGAAACGATAGTAAACACCAATGAAACGGAGCTCATGCCAGTGGATGAGTACTTAGAAATGTTCTCCCGGCTCCCGGAGAGTTGTCAGAATGAAGTGACAGAGATCTGGGGAGAAGCTCCCGGTAATCTCATGGTGTACACGGATGAAAATAATGAATCATATTTTGTGTTTCCAAAGATCACTTTGGGTAATGTAATACTTACTCCTCAGCCTACCCGTGGAGGTACTAATAATTCCACTATCCTCTATCATGACCAGACCACACCTCCTGACCACCATTACATTGCCTTCTACCTGTGGTTACAAAAGCAGTATGAAGCTGATGTGGTAATCCATTTCGGACAACACGGAACCCAGGAATGGCTCAAGGGCAAAGGAGTGGGCCTTTCGGCTACAGAGGACTGGCCTGCCATAGTAATCGGAGATATGCCGGTGGTCTATATCTATAACGTCGGTGGAATTTCAGAAGGTTCTATTGCAAAAAGGAGAGGCAACTGCGTGATAGTGGACCACGCCACTCCGGCGATAATGGATGCCGGCCTCTACGGAAATCTCACAAACCTGCATGATAAGATACACCTATATGAAGAAGCTGATAAGGACAACGAGTCAATCAAATATGATTACAGGGAATCAATAATAGAATTATATGACTCCCTTGGGTTTGCGAACAACGAGTGGGCAGTGTCCGTGGAAGCACTGACCGAAATGACGGAAGAGGAGTTTGAGGCTTTCGTGGTCTACGGAGAAGTACACACCTACCTGCATAAGTTGGCCTCGGAAAATATATGGTTCGGGCTGCATACTCTGGGAAAAAACCTGGAAGGAGAAAACTTGACAGCAATGGTTCAAACCATGCTGGGAAGTAGTTTTAAGGAGAATGTGGCAGAGGTGTACGAAGGGGACGATGAGCTACTGGAAGCTGCCAATAAGAACAACACGCTGAATAAAATGCTTGCGGACTTGCTGCTGAACGATACGGACCCGGAAGAGATACTGCAAACACATCTGAATGTTACGCCACGTGCCTACAGCACAGTTGCCGGAGTCACTAATACGGACGAAAACGGGTCATTCTCATTCACCAATCTGGAGGGCGGAGAAGGTGTCAACTACACTGTTTATGCATTAGAGAAGCTTTCCGGTAATGAGTACCTGATCGGGGAGATATTGCCGGAAATAAATGAATCCGAGAACACTGTCTGCGATGTGGAAATGAATTATGCAACCGGACAGGAATACAATGGAATAATGGCAAACCTTTCCGACTTTGGGGATGCCAGCCTGTCAGGACATGTATTCTACATATCTGGAATGTCTGAGGAGGAGGAGGTGAAGACTTTGGAAAATATGACCATTTTGCTCCTTCAAGACGATTCTGTGGTGGCAGTTGACAGGACCGATGCCAATGGAAACTTCTCATTTATCAACCTACCCGCCGGAACCTATACACTCAATGCATATTACTATTGGAATGTCCCGGAAATGAAGTCACAGTTCTATTTCGTAGACAAAGAGATAACGGAACATGAACTGGAGGAAGGAGAAAGTGAAGAAGACTACCAGCTCCAGATCTATTCAAGCGGAACTGAAGCCGAATACAATGAATTGCTGTCCCTCACTGACAATGCGTCCCTTTCCGGGCAGGCATACTATACTTCGGAAGGAGAAAGAGTAAATTCCACGGCACTTATCATCCTTGGCAAGGAAGCTTTTGGATACACTGTGAAGGAGCAGAAAGTGATGGATGACCTTGAGACTGCAATTACCTATGCCGTAAATCTGGAGGCATGCGAGAAGGAGATAGATAGCGTTCTGGATGCCCTTGAAGGGCAGTATATCAGCCCGGCTCTCGGGGACGATCCGATACGCAGCCCCTTGGTCCTTCCTACAGGTAATAATTTCTACGCCTTCAATCCATATCTCATCCCCAGCGAGGAAACCTGGAACCAGGGAGTGGAACTTGCAGATGAATTCCTGAAAGAGTGGAAAGAAGAGAACGATGGGGAATATCCCACAAAGATAGGTTTTGTCCTCTGGTCGGCGGAAACCCTTCGGCATAAAGGTGTTATGGAATCCGAGATCCTGTACCTGATGGGAGTACGGCCAGTATGGGAGAATGGTGTTTTTTCAGACGTGGAGATTATTCCGGACGAAGAACTGACCCACCCACGGATTGATGTTGTGGTCACCTTCACAGGAGTATACAGGGATACCTGGGAACTGCAGGTGAAAATGATGGACCGGGCCGTGGCGAAGGTGTCGGAACTGGACGAGTCTGATAGTACCTGGCATAACTATGTGAAGGAGAACTCGGATAATTTGTATGAGTACCTCAATGGAACCGGCAATTATACGCAAGAGGAAGCAAAAGACCTTTCAATGGACCGGGTTTTTGGTCCTGATATAGGAATGTATGAGGTCGGTTCAATGGGCTCTGCAATGTCCCAGAGTGATACATGGAATGGTAACGATAGTATGCTTGCGGAATTGTACCTGAGCAACATGGCCTATGTATATGGCGAGGATGTATGGGGCCAGCACGAACCAGAGTTATTTAAAAGGGTACTCAGTGGCACGAAAGCCATCTTGTTCAGCAGGAGTGGCAATGACGGCCGTGGAAGCAGTGGAGTAGTCTTTGACCACGTCACCACGTTCTACGGAGGACTGGCCCTGGCAATAAAGGAAATCGACGGAGAATATCCTGAAATGTATATTGTCGACCTGAGGGATACGGAAAATATGGAGACAGTAACCTTTGTAGAATACCTTTACACGGAGTTGCGTTCTAAGTACAATAATCCGACGTACATATCAGGCCTGATGGGAGAGGGCTACGCCGGAGCAGCAGAAATAGTAAGCATGATAGAAGCCCTCGCTGCTCTTGATCATACCACGGGAGCCGTTACCGATGATATGTGGCAGCAGATATACGACACCTATGTACTGGATTCAAATGGCCTTGGACTGGAGGGATGGTTTACTACATACAACCCACATGCTATACAGAGTGTAGTAGCCTATTTAACAGAACAAGTGAGGTTGAAGGAATGGGATGCCTCAGCCGAGGTACTCGAGAATCTGGCAAACAAATATCTGGAATCCAAGGAAAAATATGGACCTTGCTGTTGTTTTATGTGTTGTGGAAACGTTCTTTTAGATGACTATGCCAATGGACATGCAACATCACATCAGGTACTGGATAATCCCAGCAACGACATCAGTAGTAGTTCATCTGGAGGCAGTAGTACCGGCAGTGCAGAGATTGTCCCTGCGAACAACAATGAAAACCAGGAAAGTATGAGTAACCAGAGTTCCAATGCAAACGATGGAGGCTACGGTACAGATACTTCGCTTGCATCTACTCCTGACAACCATGTGGAAGGGAATATAATGCAAAGCGAGACTACTGCAAACCAAAACAGCCAGAGTGCATCCGGAGGAATGTCAGCCTCAGGGGTGGCGATACTTGGAACTGTGGCTGTGTTGCTGATTCTCACAGTATTCTACATGGGATTCAGAAGGAACTGACAAAACCTGAAATGCACCCTGATTTGCAAGTCGGGGTGCAATTTATTTTATAGCTTTATCTTGAAGTCAGGCCAAATAATTTATTTCATGTCATGAATAACTGGAGTGAAAACGAAGGGGCCAAAGAAGCCGCGTTTTCCCACAAGAAAAAAAAAAATCTGGCATAATACCCCGAAAACTTTCTTTGCGGAACTTCAGTGGAATTATTAGTATATATGCAATGGCATTTGCAATAATCTCCTATACAGAAGTATTGCAATGTGCCGCCTTTGGCGGATGCTTACTTTGTTTTTAGATTCAGATTGTTTTTGTGGAAATAAAAAATAATGTTTGTGTTATCCATATAAACAGGATTTCTACAGAGCCAAAATGATATAAATCCGATGTTTCGTCTCGTTACAGAGATGTTAGCAAGTTTTGCACACATTCATCACACTTGCTCAATAAATTTTTGTATGAAGATATTTTCATAGTGAGATAAATCAAAATAAATAGCAATTTCAGTAGTTTGCTAATTTTCCACTCGGTCACAAAGTAGTGCCTTTCGATAGCTTTATATGCGGCGAGAACGCCGCCATATGTCGTTTCTAAAATTCAATTCCAGCACCCCTTCTAAAGTCGAGTTAAGACCAAAACAATGTATCGCTGCTGTTCTAAAACCTCTTACTGATAATATCGCCATTAATATCAATGGTTCTCTTACCTGTAAAGACCTATTTTATGCTGCTATATGTATGGCAGTAGAAAAAAGTTCAGTTCATTCCATGTCGAAACACTATCAAGACATTCCTTGTGAAACATCTACAAGATATCATCTCAATAAATTGGATCTTGAAGAACTAATCCGGTTAAATGCAAAGATTCTACTTCAAGGTCCTATTAGTACTCTAAAAACTGAGAAAAAGTATGAGTTTGCTATTGACTTTACAAATGACCCTTACTATGGAGAAACTGATTCATCCAATGAAAACTACGTCATACGTGGACAGGCAAAAAAATCTACAAACTCTTTCTATTCATATATTTCATTGTCCATCATAAACAAGAATGAGAGGTTCACTATATCCGTTCTTCCAGTAGAAAGAAGTGAAACAAAGATCAATTACCTCGCTTATTTCGTTGATCTGATAGGGAACCTTGATCTTAAGATCAAGGTTCTTTGTTTGGACAGAGAGTTTAGCTCTGTTGATGTCTTTGAGTTCTTACAGAACAAAGACATTCCTCATATTACTCCTGTAGTTAAAAAAGGAAACGAGATCAAACGACTACTTATTGGTAGAAAGGCAAGGGATTCGCAATATGTTATGAAGAATCCTCAGAAGAAAGAGGTTCGGCTAAATATCGTTATTGATGTCAAGTACATGAAAGGTAAAAGGAATAAAAAAGGATGCGAAAACCTTGGTTTTGTTGTTTATGGGCTCAACTGGAAGCCCCGGAAGATTAGCACGGTCTATAGAAGAAGGTTTGCAATCGAATCGTCTTACAGGATGAGGAATATAGTCAAACCCAGAACATCGACAAGGAACGTTACTTTCAGGTACTTTTTTACATTGGTATCGTTCCTGCTTAGAAATACATGGCTCCTAATTCAGAAAAAGCATTTTACGATTGTAAAACGAGGTCCTCAAACAATTGATGAGGATAGGTTCAGGTTTGACAGATTTATCCTGTTTGTTGAGGAATGGTTTAGAAGAAACTTAAGGGTTCAATTGGTAGTGCGGTGTTTGAGGTAGATGAATAGCGGTAAGGAGAAAAAGGAGGGAAAAATAGCGAAGTACTGAATTTTCTTTTTAGAAAGAGTCAGATTTATATCTTTTACATATCAAGAACCTGAAATTCCTAATGCAGATTGGATGAGTTTTTTCCCTCCATTATCGTTGGATTGAATGTTATTAATGTTAAAGGATATACCTTCTGTAAGAGTAAAACTATTTTTTTTCTAACATTGTATAAATTATCTTTCAAATACAAACCTGAATTTTTGTATTCTTGTCATTTTGCTAACTTTGTTAGGATTGAATCAATATATACCTAACACATATTTATTTTTTTATTCTTGTGAATTCAAAAATTACTGCCATCCATCTAAAATAAGGGTAATATGATGAAAATTCTAAACAAACATATATTTATACTTCCAGGCTTCGTCGCAAAAGCATTGCTATCTATCAATCTGTTTTTGCAGCGGCAAGCGACGAGAAACGTATGCCAAATATACACTACATTTCTTCCAGCAACCTCATATTTTACGATGAAACTGAAAGCAATTTCAACTTTATTACCATGCAACAGTGTAAAATTAACATTATTCAATTTGTAAAATATAGGAAGGTTGGGGAAATGACAATCAAAACTTGCATGATATATGTTGTGTTAATATTCTCACTGATAATAACAAATACAGACACAACTGCAGCACTTAATTTGGAAAAAGGGGAGACTGCCTTAATATGCAGTGAACCTGGAGCCCGGGCTTTTCATGGAATATGCGGGGACAAGATAGTGTGGCAGGATAATCGTAATGGAAACTGGGACATTTTTATGTATGACATCTCTACAGGGGAGGAACGGGAGATATGCAATGCATCAGGGGATCAGTTGCATCCTTCGATTTCAGGTGATATCATTGTGTGGGACGATGGCCGGGAAGCAACAAAAGATTATGTAACTGAAGATGATGATTGGGATATATGGATGCATGATTTGGATACAGGAGAGTCAATTTGTGTAGAAAATACTACTACAAATCAGGGAAATCCGCAAATATCTGGTAATACAATTGTATGCCGGGATTATTCTGAATATGATGATGAAGGAGAGGACATTAATATATGGATAAAAGAAATTGGCTCTCCTTTCGTAAAGCTTGCTGACGGGGAAAATCGACAGTTTTCCCCAGATTTGGATGCAGATGATAGCAGCAAGGTAGTCTGGTGTGAAATTATTCCTGAAAAACCAATTGTGGTTAAATTCTTTGATACAACGTATTATGACTACGAAGATGCAGTATGGTTACTCAAATATAAAAGCAATGATGGCACGAAAACGATTCATACTAGTTCCGAGAGATCATACGCACCTGTAATTTCCGGGGATAACATTGTTTGGATGGAAGGGCAATCAGGAAATTATGATCTTTGGACTCTGAATATATCAAGCGGGGATAACGATATAATATGTTCTTATGGTGGAGATCAATGTCTTCCAGATATAGACAAAAATAACGTAGTATGGTTTGATATTGCAAATAACGGTATCTATCTATATAATTTTGATTCAACTTCTATTAAAAAGATAGCATCTACCGTACCAAGATCGTTATCAACGGGTTCTGTAGCAGAGTCTTATTTGGTAGAGACAGGAGCGCCGGTAATATCGAATGATTATGTAGTCTGGACAGACCTGAACAGTACTACTGGTAACGAGGATGTGTGGCTCCATCGTATCGATAATTCAGCACCCATCCTGTCTGTAAATTCCCCGGAATCCGGACAGATTCTATATGATGATTCTTTTGTGACGGTGAGTGGAACAGTATCTGACTCTAATTTATTTTCGATCACAGTGAATGGTGTTGAAGCTGTAGTTAATGGAAATGAATGGAATGCAGATATTAAGTTAAATGAGGGAGACAACAAGCTCTCAGTTTTAGCCTTGGATACTTCAGGTAACATGAATGAAACCAACATTACTGTTTATTTCCACAAATATGCAGATTGTTATCTTTTATCGCCAGGTGTTGACTTTATAGAGAGCAGCGGTAGCTATTCTCGCGTATACAAGACAAAATATCCGAATTCGAAGGTTACTATAATCTCAGACGATGCAAGTAATTTTACTTATACACACACAGATGATGCTGGAGTATTCTCAATTAATGTTGATGCAAGCGATATGGCTGTCCATGACTCCAAAATAATATCTGTGAATGAATTGAAACTCGAACATGATGGGGAAATAACATTCGATGATTTGTCGATGTTCAATTTTACTTTGTCTGTGCTCCCGAGGAATTATTCGACTACATGGTATGCCGGCAATTCCGTGGAAGCTGGTGGTGGCGCCCTGGCATATGTAAAAGGAGAAGCTAGCAACGATTTTGAAACGACGGCTTCTACTCAAAACACAGATTTAGTCCTGGAAAGTACTCAGGCTGCAGGAGTGACTGCAGGAGTAAAGGCTGAGTTATTTAAGTCACCCGTAACTACAGGATTTGAACTTGAACTGCCTTCTCTTGATGTTCATGGAAAAGCTGAAGTGACACGCGGCTCTCAGGTAAGTCTTAATTATACAAATTCATCTCTTACCCAGAAACACGATGCAGTTTTATATCTCCTGTCAAGTTTAAACCCTACTAGCACATCAGTAGCAGTATTAAACTTAATTTCGGATTCTTATCTGGATCCTAATGATGCACCACTGGAGACTGATTATTGTGAATCCGGAACTTCTTTATCTGCGGGTGCAGCCGTGAATCTAATAGAAGTTAAGGTTGATAGCCTTTCTAAGAGTGATCCTACTGTGAATAAGTTTGCAGTTGGAGTAGAAGGGGAAATAGGCAAATATCTGGCTATGAGAAACTATCCTTTAGAAGAATACAGCGAATACCATTCCCAAACGCTAGCAAAGTGGGAAGCAAATTGTGATCAAAGGGTGTTTAGCCTTCCACTTCTTGTTGGGTCCTATGGGGAATCAGTGGAAACTACGGAAATAATAGGAAAAGATAAAAATGGTGTTCTAACTTCGAAGCTGAAAGTTAAGACTACTGCTGAACCCAGTATAGTAGGCTTAAAAAAATTTGCTACAAAAGAAATAACTTATGACACAGGTATAGTTCAGGATCCGGTTATCCTTAAAAACGATCCATTTGAAGCTGGTTTACTTGATAGGCTTGTATCGCCTGCTTTCTCACAAGTGAGGGAAAATATTCATAATGATTATACATCTATCACTGCTGAGGAAAGTTCCTGTATGGAAGTAGGAATAGATATACCCTTAGAATTACAAGCTGGAATTTATAGTATTGATGTTGGGGTCGGAGGTAAAGGAGGTATTGCAAATAACTACATCACTGATGAAGGCTTGGTTTTTTCAGGGAAAGAATATTATTATAAACAATATCCTGATGATCCGGTGTTGCAGGACCCAGATGAATACCCGGCAGTGGAAATAAAAGGAATTATAACTTCTCTTATGAATTCAGTTGCTGATGAAAGCTCAGTATCTGAGAAGTTTCCTACTGTTGATGCTGATGATATACTTCCAAATGAAGATATACAGGATATAACCGTTATTTCATATGTTCCTGAAAAACCAACTGATACTACATTAGAATTATTTGAAGATGATGGTTACAGCTCAGAGTACCTGGAAAGTTCCAGTGGTGCGAATTTGGCAGTTGGTAGCATTAAAAAAATTCAGTCATCAGATTCATCCGGATTATCCAATGCGCAGATAAACCTTAATTACAATGAAAATGAAAAATCGTTAAATGAACTTGATGAGATGCCTTTGAATGGCACAATAACAATTACTCATGATATCATTGACGATAAAGTTGTGTGGAGTGGCGCATTAATGTTATTGAATTTTTCACCTGTGCTAGCCGTTACAAGTCCGAATGAGACTTCGTATATTACTTTAGACTTTGGGCAAGAACTGTGTTCCTCTCCAGTTATTTCTGAAAACTATATTTCCTGGACCACTTTTTTAAATAATTCCGGAATATACAATGGAGAGATCTGGGCCTACGATATGGAAGCCGGACGTAAAATGAGAGTGACGAATTCTTCTGCAAGGCTTACAAACAGGGTAGCAAATGGTGGATTTGAAGCTGGTATTCCCGGGTGGTGGCGCAGTTCTAATGGAAAAGGAGAAAATTGGACAGTTGTAGGTAATGCATATGACTATGATGGTGTGTATGGCTCACTTGCTGGAAGTCAATCTTATGAGGGGGAAATGCAAGAAACATTTGTAGTAACAGACCTAGACTTAACAGGAGTAGATACACTATCATTCTACACCAAAATATATGAACGTAGCTTTAGCGGAACAGGTTCTTTGGATTATTCAGTATTTATCGGTTCAAGCTATGTATATTCCGAAAACGATCGCTATGAGATATATAATCAAACGGAAGCAGGAATTCAAACCGACTTGTCATCCACAACATGGGTCAAAAAAGAGATTGATGTCTCTGAATACACTGGCACAAATCACTTAATGTTCGGGACCTTTTCGTCTGGTCCAACAGGTGAAAATACATTGAAGGTCTTGCTTGATAGTGTATCTGCAATGTCTTCAAGCAGTAGCAATATGGTTGACATTTCAGGTGACAAAGTTGTTTGGATGGATGAAGTCGATTTGCTTAGAGGAGATATTTTCATGTGTGACCTTTCCACAGGAGCACATACAAAAATAAGTTCAGATTCAGATGAATATCTACTTGAAACCCAACCCAAGATTTCAGGAAATGATTTAGTATGGACCGCAGAAAATAACACTTATCCTCAGCACACTGATATTCGTTATTATGATATCTCAGAAGGGGAAAGAAAAACTATTTGTGCTGAGTCCCATAACCAGTTCAGTCCGGATATTTCAGGTGACAAAATTGTTTGGGTTGATGACAGAAATGGTATCTCTAACTGCGATATTTATATGTATGATTTAAGTTCAAAGGAAACGCAAGTAATCTGTGATGAATCTGGTAATCAAATAAATCCTAGAATATCAGGTAACAAAATTGTATGGGAAGATGAGCGGAGTGGAAATCCTGATATTTACATGTATGACTTATATCTTGAAGAAGAATTTGTGATATGCAATAACTCCTTTAATCAGTCACAGCCTGTTATCAGTGGTGACTACATTGCATGGATCGATGATAGGAACGTTTTGCCTCAAACATATATGAAGTCACTGATTGATGAATCAAAGATGTCAGTTTATGAATGGGATGAATACAACGGTTTCTGGGTACCAATAGAATCCCAAGTTGATGTTTCTTCTCAGAATGTATCAGCAGATATTTCTGATCTGGGAACGTATGTTATCGGGTATGACAGCAAAAAACCTGTGATAGAGTGGGATTATTCCGAGCTTTACATCGGAAATATTACAATAATGGCTTTGATTACGGACGTAGGATCTGGCGTTGATAATTCCTCAATAAAAGTATATCTTGATGAACAGGAGCAGAATTTTACCTATAATATGCATAGCGGATTGTTATATGCAAGCATTGATGCACCATCTGGGGACCATACGATTCAGCTATATGCTGAGGATACATCAGGAAACGCAATTTCAACTCCGAAAAGAGTTATAAGCAATATAATGCCTGTTGCTGTATCTAACTTGGATATAACTAAGATGACTAATGACAGTATTTATTTATCATGGACAGGAGAAAATGGTGATTATTCTATTGACCACTATGCTGTATACATAAATGGCAAGTTTGCAAAAAACGCCACGGAGCCAAGTTGTATTCTTGATGCTTGTTATAACTCGGCATATTCTGTCTGCCCTGTTGACACCGAAGGATACAATGGAAACGAGGATACCATTGAATTGAAATCCAGTATATTTGTACCACGTTTCACCTATGACTGGGAGGATTCATTGGACCCCGCCGTTCACAATCTAATTATTTTCGATGCCAGTAGCAGTACAGTCATAAACGATACATTTGAGAATCCTGTTAATTATGAGTGGATAATCGATGATGATCTGAACAATACTAAGTCAGGCATCATAATGAACCATGTGTTTACATCTACGGGACTCCATAAAGTCACCTTGAGGGTGAAAGACGAACAAACCAGTGAAATGACAACACAGCTTATCCATGTTCAGGACTATCCCTCTCATTGGGACTGGAATCCATGGAATGATCTGGGTTCCGACGATGGTGCATGCATTAACACGACAGAATTCAATGAGGCTTACTATCATTATTATATAAATGAAACTGCTCCTTATACAGGGGCAGTTATTAATCCCTCCAGGATTGACGCTATAATATTTTACTATGTATATGGATTTGAAATGCCGGAAGGGACAGAGATTGTCCCACCTGTCGTTGCAGAATTCGAGGCAGATGTAGTGTCAGGCATCCAACCGCTGGCGGTCAATTTCACCGACCAATCTGCACTTGCTGAAAACTGGGAATGGGACTTCAATAATGATGGCATTGTGGATTCCACCATCCAGAACCCTGAGTATACCTATACTGACGCGGGAACGTATAACGTGAGCCTAACAGTGAGCAATGCCAATGGCAGTGATACGAAACTGAGGACACATTATATAAATGTGAATCCAAGAGTCATTGCGAATTTCACAGCAGACGTGGTGTCAGGCACGCCACCACTTTCAGTAAATTTCACCGACTTATCCAATGATGCTGAAAGCTGGGCTTGGGATTTCAATAGTGATGGTACTGTGGATTCCACCGAGAAGAACCCAAGGTATACCTATACTGATGCAGGAACGTATAACGTGAGCCTAACAGTGACAAACGGGATAAGCAGTGACACCCTAATAAAGGAAAATTGTATAACAGTATTACTCCTACCGGTTGCCAACTTCAATGCGGACGTAACCTATGGTTATAAACCACTTGATGTGCATTTCACCGACCTGTCCACGGGTGCTGAAAGCTGGGCATGGGATTTCAATAATGACGGCATTGTGGATTCTATCGTGAGGAATCCAGAGTATACATATACTGAAAGCGGCACATATACTGTGAGTCTTACAGTAAACAATGCCAATGGCAGTGATACAAAACTAAAGACAAATTATATAAAGGTGAAAAGTCCCCCAACCTGTGGTATGTGTCATATGTCTTCTGCGGCTAGTACACCAATGTGATCTCAGAAAGGGGATATCCTCTTTCATTTTGATTTGTGAACTTGAAGTTTTGACTGATTGCATACTGTAAAAATAAGGAAATTTCAAATTTGGATTATAGCATAGGCTAATATTAATAGTCAAACCAAAATTAATAAATAAGTATAACGCATATTATACAGCGCTAGTATGTAACTCCGCACATTACAATCAACTGCTATCTGTCATGCAGTTGTTTTCCATCCCATGGAACTGAGGTTTGGTTGCATACAGGCCCCATATGTTAGTGAGAGACTATGGAGAATGCACTAAATACCTAAAAGTAGTGCACAAAATACGGGGACAAATCAGGTACCGTTTGTCCTCTAAAAATCTTTTTTATTGGTAAAAGGACCGCCATGTAGAATTTCTACCATTGAAACATTAAGAAAGTTTGCAAACTGATTTATCGTAAGTCATGAATAACTTGAGTTGTCCCGAAGGGGACGGCGAAGCCGGCGTTTTCCCACAATAAGAAACAAAATAATCTGCAAAATAATCTGGAATGCTTTCTTCTCAGACCTTCCGTAGAATTCTCAGTATAAATATCATAGTCTTTGGAATTATCTTCTTTATAGCAGTGTAGGAATGTGCCACCTTTGGCGAATGGTTACTTTGTTTTTAGCTTGAAGGTGCTTTTTGTGGAAATGAAAAAGAGGAATGTTTGTAATATAAAGTTTGCATTTCAGATATTACCTAACTTTTTTAGAGTAGAATAGATGTATCCCTAACACTAATTTATTACTCTATTAGATATACAGCTACCTAATAATTATGCATCTTGCATACATTAGTATCTAAGTCTAAGAGTGTATAGAAAATACAAATAAGGTGCAAAACTGCCAGGCATGTAAAACTAGCACGAATTCATGCCTCTTCATTTGCTGTTAACAATTTCGAAATTTCAAAAAAATTACTCATCAAACAGTATGATATTATTCATGAGGAAAGAAAAATGGATATTGCTTATTCTATTGTGATCGGTATATTGTTATCAATCCTTGTATTCGGAATAAAAACCGGAGCAGGATGTGGTTTTTCAAGTATAGGATATAAAAAGATATTATTGCTCGGAGGGACTTATTTCGTAATATCCCTGATTATGGGTTCACTTACCGGATTTATAGATACCCAGGGATTGCAGGATATTGCAGGAAAAGGCATGATAGTGCACTCAATTCTTGCAATCCTTCTCATAAGTGTGGGAATCTATACAAACAAAAAATGGAATTGTGGGTGTGACGTATCAAAACATACCTTTGTACTGCTTTCACTACCCTGTCCCGTATGTCTGGCAGCCTTATTCCTATCCTGCATGATCCTGGTTACAACCTTTGAAATAAGCGGACTACTTGTAGGACTGCTTGTGGGGCTTGTATTTTTCATATCAGTAGTAAGTTCTGCCTACCTTTTCAGGAAAATGGGCAAAAAACCCGATACACTTGGAAATATAATGGTTTTCCTGGGACTTTTTTATATGCTGAGCATCCTGCTGATCCCGTCATTTATCAAAATGCAGTCAATGAACATAACACCGATCTCCAGTGAAAGCGTGGGAATAATGCCTTTCCTTGTATTCGGGACATTCATCCTGACAGGATACATAATAGAGAAGATAAGGAGGAATTCATAATGGCATTCGAATCCCAGATTTTCCAGGTACTGTACGTATTCTCCGCTTCCTTATTGTATCCGGTGATCATCACACTGATCCTGCTAGTCGTTTTTTCTCTGTCCCTGATCGGGGAATTCCTATCCGAATACTCAAAAAGAAATCGTGATCCTGTCAATCTGGAACAATGCTGTGCCGTTGTAAGAAAAAATATCGAAGCAATGGAATTCAAAAAGGCTGCTGAGTCTCTGCAAAATACCAGACAGAACTATATGGTCACAGATTTTGCACATGCAGCCTCGAAACATCTTGAGAATAATATGCTGCCATCCATAGAATGGCTGGCGCAGGAATTTGAGATAAAGATGTCAAAGAGGCTGGAACAGACAAGGATAGTTGCTACCATCTCACCGATGCTGGGACTTATGGGCACCCTTATCCCATTGGGTCCGGCACTTATCGGTCTTTCACAGGGTAATATTGAGCAGCTTGCAAATAATCTTATGATTGCTTTTGCAACAACCGTTATCGGACTTTTCGCAGGAACCATTGGCTATGTTCTCACACAGATCAGAAAGAGATGGTATTGGCAGGACATGGCAGATATAGATTATATTCTTGAGACTATGGAGGTTGAAGCTTGAAGCGAAAAAGCCGAAGAAGACTTATAGATAATGAAGATGAGCAAAATCCTCTTACCGGGGTTGCTAATCTGTTTGATATAGCCATGGTGTTCTCAGTCGCTCTTCTTGTAGCTCTTGTAATGTCATACCAGCTACCTGAATTACTGGACCCGAATGAGGATATAACCATTGTCAAGAATCCGGGACAGCAGGATATGAAAATCATAATCAAGGACGAGGGTAAGCCAATTGAGGTCCTGAACATGACAGATGAAGTAGGAGGAGGAACAGGCGAAGCACTTGGAACAGCATACAGGCTGGCTGACGGGAGAGTAATTTATGTCCCTGAAGACACTGCCGATGCTTCTGAAACTAATTGATCAGAGCTCCGGTCTTCTTGACCGGACATACTTTTTCATTTTTTCAATAGTCACGTCATGTAGTTGTTGTTCAAGGACACTGGCATCCTTTTCTGCAATATTTTCCGGTACGTGGATGATGTCCATGAGAAGTGTTTTCAGATGGACATGCCTGTTCTCTGCAATCCTTGCTACATTATTTCCTTTTGAAGTGAGGTTAACACTTCCGTATTTTACATAACTTACATAACCTTCTTTATCAAGTCTTTTTACCATTTCAGTTACACTGGGAGCTCTGACATTCATTGCTCCTGCAATATCCTTTATGCGTGCGTAGCCCTTTTCGGATTCGATTGTCATTATAGCTTTCAAATAGTTTTCTGCTTTTCTTGATAGCATCATCCACCCAGCCTTAATTATTTTGATATTTGTTGTATTTCACTCCATCTGAAGATAATTTCAAATCTGATGATCTGCAAAGCATAATGAAACAGCCATCATGTTAATGTTTTGAGACGCAATGTCATGAGTTCTCATTTATCATCATCCTGCCTGTTGTCGCATTTTCCATAATCCGGTATGAGAATACGGTCGGCATTTTCTATGGAATTGAAACGTTTGGCAATTACAATGTTCGATTGTTTCCAGAATAACTCCATTCTGAATTACCTCTGACAGGGATACTGATAACTTACAATAGAAATAACAAGATATGTTAGTTATAGCTAATTTTACAATACATATCTACATACATTAGATATAAAGGTTTTTGCAGAGCAACCAAATGAAAAAAGAGATTTGTTACTAACTGAAAATACCCAGCTAATGATTACGTTTTTTAATTGAAAATTGGCCAAATACATTTTAAAAATAATATATGTGTTGTATAAGACTAGATTCACATAAAAAAATAACAAAACTTTATATACCATACATTATTTACTAGTTATTACAAGATATTGTAGTTATCCCTACAACACAATATCAGGTATCCCGGATAGTTGGTGTTTAAACCGGATAAAAAATACACAGAAAGATTTGATTGGAGTTTAATATGACAAAAACAATAATCGTATATGGCAGTACCACCGGCAGTACACAGACACTTGCAGAAGAAATCGAAAGCACATTCAGCAAGAAGGAAATTGATGCAAAGCTTGTAGAAGTAACGGACATTGTCCCTTCGGAACTTGCAGACTATGACCTGATAGTGCTGGGATGCTCTACCTGGGGAGAAGGAGAATTGCAGGATGATTTCATTGCTTTTGAACACGACATGAAAGACCTGGAACTGGATGGCAAAAAAGCTGCATGCTTTGGTCCCGGCGACAGCGACTATACTTTCTTCTGTGAGGCGGTCAACATTCTTGAGGCACGGCTCGAATCATGTGGAGCAGCACTTGTTGTTGAAGGATTAAAGATCGACGGCGATGTTGACGGTCAGCTTGATGCAGCTTCCGAATGGGCAGAGGAAGTCATCAGGAATATGTCCTGATAAGCATAAAAGGAGACATATGATGAGAAATGTAGACGAAAGTATCCTAAGAGCATACACCCATGGTAATATGCAGGTTTTAAGGCAGCACATATATGAATACCAGAAAGGCCTGAGAGACCTTATACTTCATACTACCAAAAGTTATCTTGAGGATGATGTCACCAGGCTCCTTGATAAAAAGGATGTCAGCTACATGATACAAAGAGCATCTGACAGCAAGATAAATGTGTTTTTCGGAGACCGGAAATGTATTAATATACTTCGCAAAATCGGTGATAAGAGACTTTCAGACTACACTGATGAAGAGGATTTCATACTTGGAATTATGCTGGGATATGACCGTTTACAACAATGTGACCGTTACCTGAAGCGGAAAAACAAAAGTATGAAAATTGAACTTTTAGCATAATTCCTTTTTTGCTTTTACTTTTATTTGTACTTTTTTTGGGCCTGCCCCGATTGCCATGGTTTTTATTTTTGAAGAAAAGGCCAGGTCCGGAAAAGTTGAGTAAATACAGCTTTTGGCAATGTTACCCAAACATAACCAACCCATTATTTCTATATTTCATCAAAATACGGAGGAAGCACTTTTCTAATGTTTACAACAATAGGCTTGATGATGCGAGTTTTTGGCGTAACCCAAGTTTGACAGTTTCCACTATTTCTTGAAGAGAATGTCTTCTCTTTCCTCCTTATTTTTCCTTTTTTTGTCAGGAAAAGCTATTTGACAGTTCAAATAATTTCATGCAAAAATCTCTGATTTCATCGTTTTTTCCATTAAAGTGGAGGCAATTTCTAGGAAATTTGGTCTAAATTTACCCGTTGAGCCCTTATTTTCATAAGAATAATGCTCATCTGTCAAATTCCATTAAGCTATTTTTGGATATTTTTTGCTTGGAAACAAAATGAAATCGATTTAAGAGGCTTATTTAGAAGATTGAACAATACTGTCAAATTCCTTGTCCAAAAAGTGGGCAAAAATCAGAAAAAACACAACCTAATGACTTATGTGGTACTGTCAAATTAATGAGGCAAAAAATGGATAAAATTGTAAAAACAAGTATGGAAGAAAGAAAAGATGCCAGCAATCAACTAGAAGAAAAAGATAAACATAGAGATTAGAATAGAAACAAGAAAGAGGGATATTCAGTTAACCAAAAATAAAACTGTCAAACTTGGGGTGTAACTTGCATTTTCGGCTCTATCGAAATCCTGTTTATCTGAGTGACACAAACATTGCTCATTTTCATGTCCACAAAAATAATCTATAATCTAAAAACAAAGTAGCTGTCCGTCGAAGGCGGCACATTCCCATGCTGCTGCACAGAAGATAATTACAAAGACAATTGTATTTATACGGAGAATTTCACAGAAATCCTGAGAAGAAAGTACAGGGGTTTTACAGATTATTTTGTTTCTTATTGTGGGAAAACGCCGGCTTCGCCGGACCCTTCGGATTCTACTCGAGTTATTCATGACTTACGATAAAACAGCTTACAAACTTCCTTTAAGTTTTGATAGCAGGATTTCTACAGAGCCGTGTTTCCAACAAGTTTTAAGTGTATACCAAAGCACAATTATTCCATTTGTGTTTTATTGCAGGCAATACACACAAATAAGACTGCATTTTGTTTTCTCAGTAAAAGAACAGATATGCTATCTCTGTAAAAATCAGGCTGGAAATGCCCATCACAGCCCCACCCAACGTGTAACTTCTCAGAACCTCGGAAGTCTCCAGTCCAGCCAGATCCTTGTATATCCAGAAGAACGGATCATTGAAATGAGATATAAGGAACGTCCCCGAAGCCATTGAAAAAAGCACGATCTCAGGCGGTAAACCAAGAACCGGTACTAGTGGAATTACTATTGAAGGTGCAACCAGCATTGTAACAACACGGGAACCCTGGACACTCTGAATTGCAACGGCAATGAGGAAAGGAACGAGTATCGCAGGCAACGGCAATACTGCGAGGTAATCTCCAATTTCCTGTCCAACTCCTGTCATTGCCAGGGTGGCACCGAGAGCTCCACCACCACACATATCCAGAATGACCACTCCACTTCTTTTAATTGCTTTCTCAATCCACTGCCTTACTGAATCAAACGTGTATTGTCTGTAAGCAAAGACTATTGCCATGACAACTCCGATCAGCAGTGCCATGTCAGGTTCACCCAGAATACCAAACAGGGGAATGTTTGTGAACACATCTGCAAGGATAAGTGCAACAGGAATGGCAATTGGAGAATAAGCAGCAATTCTGCCAGGTGTTTTGATATTCCCATTTTCTGTATCAGTGTCAATTGTGATATCACTGATTCCTCCCGTTTTGCAGAATCTCACAGCATAGAAGTATCCAATAACAGAAACAATAAACGCAATTATAATTCCGGGAATCAGTATATCGCTGCTATCAATGCCCAATTCATAAACAGCTGAATAAACAACCGGAGATGGATAAACAAGATTATACGATGCCAGCGTCCCAAAGACAAGTGCTGATGCTGTGAGGACCTTTGGCAATCCTTCCCTGATCCTTATCTCTCTTGCAACCGGAATGAATATCACATAGGCAAGGATGCAGCACATAAGTGGCACAGCAAAGATGAAACCAAGTATATTCAGTCCTAAAAGTGGCTTTTTTGAGATTATTATTATATCGCTGGCAATTAGTTTTGCTCCACCTGTTCTGTGCAGTATTAGACCTATGATACTTCCTGATGCGATAATTATAGCAAAATGTGAAAATACTTTTCCCATTCCACTTGTGATCGTCTCAATTATTGTAGATGCCTCACCTGCAAGTATTCCGGTTATGACAGATGTGAGAATAAGTCCGATAAAAGGATGTAGTCTGAGTTTTGCGGTAAGGAAGAGTATGATACCTAAAGACAAAAAAAAAATGATTATAGGTTGCATCAATAAAAAATCAGTTTTAAGTAGGTATATAGTTAACTCCTGTTTCTGATAGCTCTACAATAAAACATTGTGCTCTGTAGAATTCTTCATTTGAATGTTTATGAGATTCTCGTACTTTTCATGTTCACAGACTATTATTTTGTGGATTAATCGCGGTTTTTGATTACCGGTATGCGGAAAAATAATTGAGGCAAGCAAATATATTCACATCCTCCTTTTAGGAATGTGCCGGCTTCGCCGTGCCCTTCAGGCTGGTTTAAGGACTCATTACCTTTGACCACTCAAACACAGCGTTCAAAAAGAAAGTCAATTGTCCTCAGAAAAACTGTTATAGGATATCAATACTAAAACAAAAGCCAGTTACCATCAACTGGCTTCAAGATAAAAAATAAGTTTCTCTCTTATTCTTCAACATAAAGCAAATACAGACAACTGTTCTCTCTCATTTCCATGAATCCCTGGGTTTCAGTGATCCCAGCTTTTTCAAGCAGAACCTTCTTCCATGATTCAGGTGGGAGAGCAATCTTTCCTGTGTACGCTTTTGCTGCGATCTGGGCATACTGAAGCGGCTTGCCGCCGATCTTGATTCTCTTAGCGACTTCCTTGCGGTAAGTCTGGTGCATCATACATGCACTGTGTGCAGCAGAAGGCTGTATAGTGTGATTGAAATGATCTGTTGCTTCCATGTGAACCGGATTGAAGTTACCGATTCTTTTAATGTATTCCCTGATAGCCTTGGAGAACGGGCACACCTTTGTAACAAAACCGAATTTGCTTATCTGTCCGATATGCTCAAATGATGAAAGCACGGATTCTCCGTTAATAACAGCATTCGCAAAGTCATCCCATGTCTGGTATTCCTCTTCAGGAACTGATTTTGCAAGTGATTCAGCCTGGCCAACCATGTAATTGGTAAACCCTTCAACACCCTGCTTATCGGAAATATCCTCAAAGAACAGAAATACTGAAACATCAACAAAAGGATTTGATTCTATATTTTCAGCCATATGATCACCTTTAATCTATAATCTCCTCGCCTGCACTCTTGCCCTTCACAATAAGAGCAAACACACAGGATGCACTTCGGAGAATACTTTTAATGTGTCTCTCGTCCACATTTATCCTGGCAAGGTTCTCCTGTTCCATTTTTACTTCTCCGGTCATTCCCTTGTTTGCAAGATGCAGGCACTCAAGAGCCTGTTTTGCAACAGTGATATTGTTAGCTGCAACCTCCCTGAACTTCTGGTGGGTTATGCAGTAATTGGAAACAGCTGAGTCTCTTACACGGTTATTGTAACTGTCAGCCACATCGGTGTCAGAATCCGGGATAGGTCCGATCCTTGAAATAAATCTTGCCATCGTAGGTGCAATCGGACATGTCTTTAAAGCATAGACATAACCAATGACATCTCCATCCTTATCAGTGATAGCAAGGTCAGTCTGGACATTAACATCACCTTCTACAGTGAGAGATGTCCTTCCATCCTTCATTGCCACGTTAAAGGCAGGCCATCCTACGTATGCTTCTTTGCCCATCCTTTCTGCATAGCTCTCACCTACACGAAGCCAGTATTCTACGACACCTTCTGTTCCTGCTTTGCTGACCATATCGTCAACAAGCGAGTAAATTGCAATGTCCATCATAATTATAGGTCTCCTTTATCTCTTGGGTACGATTAGTTATTATACAATATTTATATATTAATTGTCGTAATAGTTTTTATTCTTTGCCATTGAATTTATATACATATATTAAATTCATGTTATTTTAATCCACTTTAACTCTGGATTATCCGGATATAACTGCTCGGTAGTTGCATTATCCTCTTCAATGATTTCTATGGCTTCATCCTCTGATTTCACTGCCATTTCAAAAGGTGATTCCCCGGCAACGTCATAGCTTAGGAAACATTTGCCGCCTCCGGTCATTATCAACCGTACACTATCCTGTTTAAGTGAATCGATTCCAAGTTCGTATCCTTTATGGCTTTCTGCCGTCCAGATGCAAACTTCAGTCTCTGTCTTGTTGGCACCCATATTATCCGGACTATTTCTGCTACCTGAGGTGCCCACACCGCATGTCTGCAGGTAATTATCATTTTCTGTTCTCACAAGAGAGTGCACTCTCTGTGAAAATGTGGTTTCCCTGTCACGGCCACCTGTGCCTGACCGTTCAATATGCTGTGTCCAGATATTTTTCATATAGTTCAACCGTAAAACCTAGTTCATGATTGGAAATTCATTTCAGCATTTCATGGATGGAATTCTGCATCCTGTCTAATGATTCACCATCCAGCAGAAGGAACATATCACCATAGATCGTACCGGCTCCTACGTCCTTTTCAGATGAATATACCATAAACATCGTCTCAATGTTCAGTATCCCTTCAGGTTCATTCTGCATCCTTGCCAGTCCTTTTTCCAGTATCTCATCAATAGTACCAATACTGATGTCCGGGACAGAATGCATAATTTTGAGGTTCAGGAACGATGCCAGAGAATTCAGGTAAGAACCTGCGATAATATTTCCGGTTTCAAGTAGTGCAGACTCATAGATACTCGGGTCGTCCTCATGCTCAATACTCTGCAACAACAGATTACTAAGATAAACAGCATTACCAAACTCGAACAAAAGCATTGCAAGACCATTAAGATCACCGTGTACCGGGATCATTATGCTAGTCATCGTAATCGAATCCGGTATCATGTCAACAATAGCAGACGGCTCAAACAAACGGGCATCTGAAAGATTTAACTGCACCCTTTTCTCAATAAGCCGGGACAGGGAAGTAGTGGCATTTCCCATTCCGATGCTGCCTATCTCCTTGAATGCATCAGTAAGAAAATTATCAAGCTGTCTGCTCATTAGAACTCAACCTTTTTTTCTTCAAGTATGACCTCAACGTCCTGTTCCATGAAAAATTTCTCTCCGACATAGAACCTGACATACTCCTCTTTTCCTCCTTTTATGACGCGGATTCTTGCATCTTTCTCGTCTGCAAGGTTCAGGAAAAGACCTTCGAATCTGGATACTGTCTGGGCGTCATGTGCATCTTTATTGATCAGACCTACCAGAAGCAATTCATTGTCAGAGAACCGCTCTACCATTTCAGACATGAAATCATAGGTCTTCTGTTCACCGTCTTTAAGGATAAACTGGGTCATAGGTTCAAAGATAATAGCACAGCCCTCAGGAAGCTTGCTTGTAAGTTCAAAGAATTTTTCAATCTCGTCTGCAGGCAATTTTATGATTCCATCTTCATTGGTCACACTTTTGCTTGTAGAAGATATTTCGATGAATTTCATTGCACCTATATCCATCAGGTCTCCAATCTTCTCTTTGTACATTGCAGTACGTGGCTGTGTGGACACCAGAACAGTGTTTACCATTTCCCCGTAAAGACGAAGGCATATCTCAATTACAGAATCCTCATATCTGGTTTTTGGTGTATATTCGATAAGTGTTGACCTGCTGAGTAGTTTAGACATCTGTTCTACTTCCGGCAGTTCTTCCATGTCATTTTCGGATTCCACGGGTTTTGTGAACACCATTCCCTCAATCAGGAAATCCCCAAGTTTTTCCCTTGGGATTGTTTTAAATGCCTGGAGCATTAAAAACCCGGCAGCTGCAAATATGCTGGTGTAGACAGCACTCCAGAAACCAAGGAACAGGAAAACAAGTTCAGTAATGTCTGCATCCTGGGAACCAATAGCAATGGAAGGGAATATTGAGGATGTAATGAGAAAAATAGCCGTAAGTGCAAGGAGTAACCAGGCAATAGATCCTTTCTTCGTTTCAAAATAGACCTTCACCCAGAAGTATATGGCTGCCAATCCACACGCAAGCGATATGGATATGAAAATTATATGTGTTAAAGTTATTTCCGGAGTTAACATCCTGCTGTCACCTGTTATTAATCCATATAATATATTATTACGCTGTATATATTAATATACTTTTATTCCTCTATGTGCGCTCTTGACAGTAAGTTCTCCGTTTTCAGTGTCAAGTATAATTGTACGCCCGTAGTTCTTCCCGGTATCCTGGGCAATAATGGGTATTTTCAGTTCTTTCAACGCAACTTTAGTAGCCGCTACATTTCTTTCCCCTATATTGAGCTGGGTTTTGGAATTAAATGCGAACATGCTGGCACCACCAGCTATCTTGGCAGTGGTCCGGTGTTTATACGCACCAGTCTCTATCATCTCATCAACAAGTGCAGGGATACCTGTATCTGCAAATTTCACGATATTATCCTTTGATCTTGCATTTTCTATGCTTGGCAGCATAATATGCACCATACCACCGACACCTGTGCTTTTGTCATACAGCGAAATACCCACACACGACCCAAGTCCGAGGGTAGTGAGTTTTGCAGGCTTTTTTGCAACAGCACTGTCAGCCATTCCCACTATTATCATGTTTATCTCGTACGCATTTCTTCTATCCTGTCGATGATTGACTGCAATGAAGCCGTATCCAGAAGCATATACATATCACCACTCAGGCTATGGTACTCATCTTCCCCTCTGATCTCAAACAGGGTTGTCAGGCCAAAGACGTGATCGATTTTTCCGCTCATGTGTCTTTTCGCTTTTTCAAATATCTCATCGGTCGTACCTTCGGATATAATAGGAATTGAAGGTATAATCGAAAGGTCCAGGAATTTGGAGAGTGCATTATAATAACTGCCGGCAAGGATATTTGCAACCTCAATGAATGCCGATAGCTTCATGTATTTGTCTTCTTCAGCACTATCTTTAAGAAGCATATCAGCCAGGACATCAGAATGATTTTTTCCAAGGATCAGTATGAATCCACCATTCATATCTCCCATTACCCTGACTATGGCTCCTACCTTCTCATAGTTCAGTTTCTCTGAAATATCCTTGTCTTTGAGCAATGTGAGGGATGATCCGCTGACCTTTATTGACTTTCCCACAAGTTGTGAAAGTGCAGTTGTTGCATTTCCCATCCCGATATTTCCCACTTCATTTAATGCATCGTAATAGAACTTATCAAGTACTATATTCATTCGTATGTCTCCTGTCAGATCATTTTATCAATACGGTCAAGTATGGTGTCCATGGAATCAGGGTCAAACAATGTGAGGAAAAATCCATCGGTCCTGTTGCCCTGAATTATGAACAGAGTGTCAAAAAGAAGTGCATGTTTGACTTTCTGGCTCATTTCAATCAGTATCTGGTCGATTATGGCACCCAGCATGTCAAAAGTCTGCATCGGCGTGGAGATTTTTATGTTCAGCCCCAGAAAATCAGATAGTGAGCTTACATAAGAGCCTGCCAATATATGTCCGACTTCTTCAATGAGTGATTGGTTCAGAGGTGTAAGAATATCCGCATTTTCTTCATGTGTGATTATTTCACATATCGTCCGGGCTGCATCTTCCGGAAGCATCATCATGATGTATCCGTCAATGTCACCATTGACCTGCATAATGACGCCTGATACGACATTGGCAGCTCCTCCGAGAACCTCGGGAACATCTTCGATAAGCTCTACCTTAAAGTCAGGAACTTCTATATTTACTCCTGTTTCTATCATTTTGGAAAGCGAGGTTACAGCATTACCAACACCAATGTTTACAATTTCCCTTAAGGCACTTACCTGTAACTCACTCAGGCTTGATATCTTATGTTTCATTTGCAGACTCCATGATTATACATTCACTTTATGATATTATTTTCATATCATTTCCGATAGATTCTCTCCTTGGAATTGTAAGAGTTGAACTTGTCCTTTGAGGGTCCGATTAATGTCTCAGTCTTTCCCATCACAAAGAAGCCATCTTTTCCAAGGGCATCGTAAAAGTTCATATAGAGCTGCTCCTGCAGCTCTTTCTGGAAGTAAATAGTAACGTTTCTGCAGAATACCGCATCAAATCCAGTCATCTTTGGTCCGGATATAAGATCCTGTTTCTTAAACTGTGTTATCTTTTTGAGTTCATCTGATATTATGTATTTTCCATCTTCATGGGTAAAGTATTTCTTAAGGAAAAGAGGCCTCACATCCTTCATTTCTGCATCGGAATATATGCCGTTCTGTGCCTTGAGAAGACTTTCTTTATCGATGTCAGTTCCTGTTATTTTGATATTATATTTAGTGAAATCTTTTCCAAGTAAGTGGTTCAGTAGCATTGCTATGGAATATGCTTCTACTCCGATGGAGCATCCTGCACTCCATATTCTTATTGAACGCAGGCCACCTGTTTTTGACTTAATAATTGCAGGCAGTATTTCTTTTTCAACGATATCATATACTTCAGGATTCCTGAAGAAATTAGTAACATTTACTGTAAGTGTTTCCATGAGTTCCGGATACTCGTTCCTGTCACTTTGCAGCAATTCCACATATTCTTTGTAACTCTTGGTATTTGTTGCACGCAATCTGACATCGATTCTTCTTTTGAAGTGAGAATCCTTATACTGGTTTGAATTAAATCCCAGATTTTTCTGGATAAGGTTTTTCAGTATTTCGTAATATTGATCTTCATTTTTCCCAACGGTTTCAAGCATTTTTTATACCTCTGCAAATTCTATTGTCACATTGTTTCCATTCCTCAAAGGGGTTGTAAATCTTGCAGGAACATTGTCCACAAGAAGTCTCATTCTCTTGCCTACAAGCTCCTCCTTTTTAATATCCATAAATTCGAACAGGTCAGACAGTATCGGATCCGCCTCCTCACCAATTTTCATCGTGATGTTGTCTCCGTCATCAATTTTATCAGAAATAGAAGCCCGTTTTCCATTAAGGCTGATCTGCGGCATTGATCCGTCAAATACAATCTCATTGCCGTTGAGATGTACGCTGATCTTTTTACCTTCCTCAAGTTTGCCCAGGACGTTTTCGACCCTGTAGTCAAACTCCGATTTTTCAATAAGAATTATATCATTATCACTAACAGGATGTTTTGAAAGCCCTTCTCTGCCAACAGGGTTACCGTTAAGCTTGAACGAGTAAGTTATCCGGTCAAAATACCGGACAGTATTGTTAACCAGGACTGATATTTTCTCAAGTTCCTCGTGTCCGTATTCCATTTCAAGGATGTCTTCCAGCGTTGGAGTTCGTATTTTAATATCAGCCCTGCCAGGAATTTTATCGTCAAAAGAGGCCTTTTTCCCGTTTATGGTTACAAAAGGTCCGATCTCTATTTCTTTGTAATTCACATTTACATTTTGTACACTCTTCAGTCCCTGCATCACAATGAGATCTTTTACCTTCAGACCAGCATCTTTTCCATCAACTGGTGCTGTGAAATCAATTACAGAACCTTTGTGTACAGGGTCACCAAGACTTGCTTTTTTGCCATTATGTAATATGATGGCATGTTCACCCATATCTCCTTCAATGGTTCTGAATTCAGAATTTATTGTTAGGCTAAGTGCCATTCCAGGACGTGGATAAAGACGGTTAACCTTTGCAGCTACAAGCGCATCCATTACAGAAAGCCCGTTGATGTCCATCAGGTGGATTTCCAGGTCATTAACAGTAAGGTCGATGAATTCAATTCCTTCATCAAGCGTTGCCATACGGGCTATACCAAGTGGTGTTATCATATCTGCACCGGTGATGATTCCGGTTTTGTCAGACAAACCTTCAATTTGCTTTGGAAGACGTGAACCAATTCTCTGCACAGGTATGCCAAGGTGCTTTGAAAGGTGTTCCCTGAGTCCCGCAGTCTGTGATCCGCCACCTACCAGAGCCACTGCCCGTGGTATTTTCTCATTGATTGTGAGTATCTCTTCGGCGATGTGCATTGCAAGCTTATCCACCTCATGTTCGATGTCAGCAATTACCTGGCTTACCGGGACTTCAGTTATTACACCAAAAATATCTTCAAGCTCGATATTGTCTTTGCTTGTGAGGGATTTTTTAATATTTTCTCCCTTTTTGAAATCCACAAGATAGTAATCGCAGATAAAATCAGTAATTTCGTCCCCTGCTTCAGGTACCATTCCATAGCCAATTACAGTTCCATTATCTGTAATTGCAATATCGGATGTTCCTGCTCCGATATCGACAAGCGCAATATTGAGTTTACGCATATCAGAAGGAATAGCAACATTAAGAGCTGCTATAGGTTCAAGTGTAACACTTGAGGCTTCGAGTCCGCACCTGTCAAGTACAGCAAACATACTGCTGATAACAGCTTCCGGAAGAAAAGTAGCAAGTAATTCCACTGTGACAGAACTTCCTTTCTGTCCCACTATATTGGAAATGCATTCTCCGTCAAGTTCATAGCGGACAACCGAGTATCCGACGCAGTTAAATCCTTTATCGTTTCCGAGTTCATTACCAGCACGCGCAACAGCTTCAAATTCCAGTTCAGAGATGTCCTCACGACTTATTTCTCTATAAGGCATCTCCACTGAAACTTTTACTTTTGAAGTCTTAAGCGCTCTGCCTGCAACGGCTACGGCAACTTTTGATAACTTGCAACCGGTTTCATTTTCAAGGTCCTTTCGGACCTCATCTACAACCTTTGCAACTTTTTCAACATCGTGAATCTGCCCATCCTGCATGCTACGCTCGTTGTGTTCATGAACACACGCAGCCTTTATGTTGAGGTTCCCATCTTCTGTAACAAGTCCCACAACAGTTCTTGTTCCTATATCCAGGGCAAAATGGGCATTATTCATTTTTATCCCATCATCTTTTTCATGATAGCTGCCATTATTATGTCCGTGGCACCGGGTTCAAAAAGCATATTGAATTCATTCTTTGAGTTTGTAGAAGGGATCAGACATTCACCTTTAACAACAATAAACTGGTCTGCAACCGGTCCTATTTCCTGTTGTATGAAGTCTCCTACGCCGTCCATGTTAACTTCCATGCTGGGATTTCCAATGTTGAGATTAATCCCAAGGAATTCATTTACAACACGCATGTAAGCACTGCAAAGGTTCACTCCCATCTCACGAAGTTTCTTGGTCTGCGGTTCTTCTATCTTATTCGTACTTCCGATTGATTTTTTCATCAACAGGTCCGAAAATGAGAGTGCTGAGAACTTAGGGAGCAGTATGAGGGTTCCTCCGGTAACATCACCTGTAATATGGAGGTGGATTCCAACCACACTCTTGTTCTTGCCTTCTTCATTGCTTTTTGCAATTATCTCATCCAGACTGAGCATTTCTACTACAGGAATGTCGATTTTAACGTCCCTGCTTACCATTTTAGAAAGTGAAGTGGCCAGGTGTCCCATTCCAATATTTCCGGCCTCCTGAAATGCTCCTTTTGCCATTTCGTCCAATTCTGTCATATTATTCCCTCATCTTTTAGATCAATGTAGCAATATCAAGGATCAGTGCGACACTTCCATCTCCAAGGATGGTTGCACCTGCAAACCCTTTCATATTCTTCAAAAGTTTATTGTCAAGTGTTTTGATGATTACTTCCTGCTGTCCCAGGAGACCATCAACTACCAGTCCTATGTTACTTCCCATCTTTTCGACAACCACAACGATTAGATTCTGTTTTTCTTCCTCTTCGGTGGGGCATTCGAGTACATCATGCAATCTAAGTAACGGGAACACTTCTCCCCGGAGCATGATTACTTCCTTTCCTTCTATGGTTTTTATGTCACTGGCTTTTATTCCGACATCGCGGATTACACTACCAAGAGGTATGGCATAAGTTTCCCCGGCTACGGTGACCATGAGTGACTGAATAATCGCAACTGTAAGTGGCAGCTGCAGCTTCATTATGCTACCCTGTCCCGGAACAGAGCTGATCTTTACACTACCTCCAAGTGCTTCGATCTTTGTTTTGACGGCATCCATTCCAACACCTCTTCCTGAGATATCGGTGACTACCTTTGCTCCGCTGAAACCTGGCATGAATATAAGATTCAGTGCATCGTTGTCTGATAATTTATCAGCTTCCTCCCTGCTCAGGATGCCCTTTTTCACAGCAACGTCCCGCAGATGACCGGGGGCCATTCCTTTTCCGTCATCCTCTACCTCAATGAGTACGCTGTTTCTCTGACGCGATGCAGCCAGCCTGACAAGACCTGCAACAGGTTTTCCAAGTTGCTTACGCTCCTCCTCGGATTCTATTCCATGGTCTACGGCATTTCTTAGAAGGTGAACCAGAGGATCGCCAATCTCGTCCAGTACGGTCCTGTCCAGTTCGATCTCTTTGCCTTCAATAATAAGATTTATTTGTTTTCCTTCTGACTTGGCAAGATCCCTTACCATTCTCGGGAATCTGCTGAATATCTGGTCAATAGGAACCATTCTTGATTCCATTACTTCGGTCTGGATCTCATTTGTAAGCCTGTCAAGGTTTGCAAGTGATTCGTCCAGATCCTTTGCATTCAGATCGGATGCAAGCTGGTTTAACCTGATCTTGTTGATAATTAATTCTCCCACGAGGTTCATCAGATTATCAAGGCGCTCGATATTGACCCTTACACTCTGTATGCTCTTTACAGCATCGGACCTCTTAACAGCAGAAGCACTTTTCTTTTCTTCGGATTTTTCAGCTGTTTTCTCCTGCGCCTTTTCCTCAGTCCCTGAACTTTCAGCAATAGTAGCAGGAATTACGTCATTAATCTCTGAAATTTTCTTAATGGCACCAACAATGTCTTCATCACCGGATTTCGTTGCAAATATCATAGTAAATTCAAGATCGAATTTCTCGTCTTCAAGTTCGGCTTCGGTTGGAACACATTTTATAATTTCTCCCATTTTGGAGATGTTAATCAGTACCAGAGTTGACCTGGCAGATTTCAGGACGCATGATTCGTCAAGAATGACCTTCAGTGAAATCACACGGTTGCCTTCGTCCACAGCTTCCTTTATTGCCTGCTTTTCATTATCCGATAATTCGACATTATCAGGAACGGCAGCTACTTCCGCCTCTGCGTCTGGTTCTGCGGCTTTGTCGGGAATTTCCTTGCTGATCTCATTTTGAATTGTATCTATACTTGCAGCAACTGATCCCTTGATTTCCTGAACAGGCATAGTTCCTTCCATGGCCTGCGTAAGGGTTGCCTGGAGATGGGCAATATCAACTTCCTCACCACTGTCAGCAGCTTCAACAAGAGCTTCCAGTGTGTCAAGGCATTCAAAAAGAATGTCTATTAATCCGTTGCTTACTTCTACCTGTGATTTCCTGACCATATCCATCAGGTTTTCCATTTCATGGGTAAGTTCTGAAATTGTGTTAAAACCCATAGTAGCAGACATTCCCTTCAGGGTATGCGCTGAACGGAACATTGTATTGATATATTCCAGTTCATTGGGGTTCTGTTCCAGCCCCAGTAATGAATCGTTAAGTTGCTGCAGATGTTCTTCAGACTCTGCTTTAAATATTTCTTTATATTCTGACATATCCATGGTCACACCAACCCTGAGATCATAATGATCTTTTCATTTTCCAAAAACATTTTAATCACCGGATGAATTCAGCATTCGTACAATTTCAGAAGATACTTTTTCCAGAGATACAATACTGTCAGCAAGTCCTCTCTGCACTACTGCTTTTGGCATACCGTATACCACACAGGACTTTTCATCTTCAGCGATTGCTTTTCCTCCGGCTTTCTTGATCTCTTCCACGCCATCGGCACCATCGGCTCCCATTCCGGTCAGAACTGCAGAAATGATGTTTGATCTATAGATCGGGACGAGTGACTTGAAGAGAATATTGGCACAGGGCCTTACTCCTTGCTCACGGGGATTCTGGTTGAGTTTCACAATTTCATGGTGAACTCCCCCTTTATCAACAGATACAATTTCCATGTGATAATTTCCCGGTGCAAGATAGGCATGTCCCGGATGGAGTACATCTCCTTCTTTAGCTTCGGTGACTGTCAGCGCAGACTGGCCGTCCAGTCTCTGTGCCAGAGATGCTGTAAATCCTGCAGGCATGTGCTGGACAATTACTACAGGTACTTTTAAGTCTCCTGGTAATTTAGGAACTACCTGTTCAAGAGCACGAGGCCCACCTGTAGAAGATGCAATGGCAATAATCTTACCGTTTGCGTGACGTATGCTTTTTGGAATTGTTTTCTTTGGTTTAGCTGGCAAAGGTTTCCCTTCATTTTCCCGCGATTTTTTCACGTGTTCTTCCATGAACCCAAGTTTTTTCAGGTCCACTTTAGAAGCCATCTTTACCTTTTTGCGGATCTCATCGGCAATATCCGCAATATTAACACTTATACTTCCTGAAGGTTTTTGAATGAAGTCTACTGCTCCGTATTCGAATGCATTTAGTGTACTTTCCGCAGATCTTGAGTCGACCGCTGTTAACATGACAACCGGAGTTGGGCATTCGCTCATGATATATCCAAGAGCGTGCAATCCGTCAAGAACAGGCATCTCAACATCCAAAGTCACCACATCCGGCCTGAACTGTTCGACCTTTTTAACAGCTTCGAGACCGTTCCTGGCCGTAGCTATTACGTTTATTTGCGGGTCTTCTTTCAGGATATCCGAGATGACCTTTCGCATGAGCGCGGAGTCATCGACCACAAGTGCATTGATAGTCATGTTAAATTACTTTTCCAATTACTTCGAGAACTTTTGCTGCATCAAATGGCTTAACTATGAAGTCAAGAGCACCTGTTTTAAGTGCATCAGTGACAACTGACTGTTGCCCGATGGATGAACACATGACTACCTTTGCAGCCGAGTCCATTTCCATTATCTTTTTGAGCGCATCGATTCCTTCCATGTTTGGCATGACAATATCCATGAAGACGAGCTCCGGTTTTACCTCCGGATATTTGTTTACAGCATCAAGCCCGTCAACACATTCGGCAACTACTTCATGACCATTTTTTGTTAATATGTCTTTGATGACCATGCGCATAAAGGCAGCATCATCCACAATCATTACTTTTACCATTTGTTCATATCTCCCATGTTTGGTATTGCATAACATGTGCAAAATTTGCACTGTATTTTAGTAGAATATGGATTGTATTTCTACGTTATTATATAGAGTATAATATAATATATTAATTTATTGTTCGTTTGAACTTTTCATATTTAAAGTTACTTCCACAATAACAATTCCATACAAATGCGGGCTAAAAATATCGCCTGTGCAAATTATGCAGTTTAAGTATATTGTGGGTACTATATAATATTTCTCATTATATATTAAATAAACAATATGGATAAAATGCCGGAAAATAAGTCAAAACTTGCTTTAAAATCCTGATTTAGTTTGCAATTGACAGAAAAATAATCAGAAAGCAGAATCTGACAAGTACACTGATCCCGGTTGAAAATGCTACTATCTTTACACCTGTTTTCGGGCCGAAAATTGAAACATATCGTGGCAGTAGTGTCCTTACACTGAATACTGGCAGCATGAACATGCTTCCCAGCATAAGTACTATCATAGCCTGGACGTATGAGATACCGTTATTGCTTATCATGGGTCCAAGAAGAGATATCCCAAGAATCGGACTTGCAACGTAGCTGGTAAGCGGTACTATACTTTCCGGAGGTATCCCAAAAATCTCTGCAAGGGGCAACACACTGAACACCTCAAATGCACCGTTCTCCCTGAGGAAGAATACAAGTGTTGTCATTGACAGGTAAATGACAGCAATTTTTGTGAACAATTTCTTATTACGTTTAAGGGATTTTTTGACAGCTTCTTTTAAAGTTACTTTTCTATCAGCAACCTTCTCATCATACATACAATTGTTTTTCTCAAGAAAAATCCTGCTGAGGATAATAACAGCACTTACTTTCACGATTGCTGTGATTATGAACACCATTACATATAACCCGCCAACTATGGGTCCGAGTGCAGGAAGGACGATAGGTATCTGGTATGTGATTATTTCCCTTATGTATGCAGGAGTGCTGTTGAGTACAGCACACAGCATTGCCTCCTTTTCGTTGATGCATCCATTTTCCTTGAAATTGACAACCATGCTGTTTGCAGCAACTGTAGAACCCATGGCTACAAGAAATGAGGACGCACATGTGTCCGGAAGATTCGTATACTTAAAAAGAGGCCTGACAAGACCTGAGAATTTCTGCATGAAACCAAGCTCGATCAGGATTCCGGTACCGAACAATCCCACAAAAATTGTAATCAGTATTGGAATTGCGAAATCCAGTACTTTCAGAAAGATCGAGAACATGGGATAAATGTACATTTCAGGATGTAAATCAAATTATTGGTGGACGGTTCAAGGAAATAAATGTATTACTTATGAAGCAATCCATAATGAAGTATATTTTAATATTATATACTTTTTTATAAATATAAATAGATATACTTACATTTGAGAATACATTATTTTTGAATTTTTATAGATAGCCTGTATGAAAATTATGGCATTGTGATCAAAAATCACTATCTACATACAAACAAAATCTAAAGTAATCATACATATTATCAAAAAAACTAATAGCTATTAGTGGTAGCTAGTAGCTTAAATAGTAGGAGATTTTTACGACTGTTGCAACTACAATGAACTACCTCTAATGATGACTAAGTAAGCATTATTTGAATGTTAATCGTTTCTTGGAGTTATAGTTCTATTAATGGAATAATTTCACAATAGCCGGAGGCTTGGAGGATGTCCCCCTTCATGCACACTTTGGATAATAACTCTATGAGTAAGAAATTATTCAGGTTGATTAAGGATACGATGAAAGCAGGTGGCATACTATTGTTTCTGAAAAGGAGGGTAGTTGATGCTTTTACGACTGTTTATACATAAATTAGAGAAAGGAGCAGCATATGACTGGAAAACTGAAAAAATTGTTGTTTATATTTGTAATAATAAATTTGATTTTGGTAGCTTCGCCAACCATGGCGGAAGAATCGACGGATATGACGTGGCACCAATTCCACAAAGATGTAAGTAATTCAGGATATTCACCATCAACAGCCCCGGATTCAAACAAGATTCTATGGGAAAGTGATGTGATTGATGCAATAGGCGCATCTTCTCCGGTAGTAGCCGAGGCTAAGGTCTTTGTTAACTGTGATGGCTCTCTGAAAGCCTTGGATGTTTCCAGCGGATCTGTCTTATGGAGTACTAGTATTCCTGGGACTGTGGGTGGTTCCTGGTCATCCCCTGCATACCATAACGGCAATATATTCACTTCTACTGCATTTGAGACAAATTGTATCAATGCTACTACGGGAAATATCACATGGACATTTACCAGCACGACGGGATCAGAGGGTTCTGTAAACGGAGGTCCAACAATTGCTGATGGCAAGGTCTTTATTAATGATTGGGATGGAGGGCGTTATTACTGTCTTAACGAAGATACTGGACAGGAAATATTGAATTTTACGGTTGACGGATATGCTCAGGGAACTCCAGCTTATGAAGATGGCAGGGTTTACCTGACAGGCTGGGGATACGGCACACAATATGCAGGACGTGTATATTGTTTTGATGCTGCCACCGGAAATCAGCTATGGTGCCAGGCCCAGATCAGCCAGAATTGTTGCGGTTCTGTTACAGTGGGGGATGATGCCGTATATGTAACAACTTACAATTTTTATGGAGATGGGGACCTTTTTGCACTCAATAAGACAGAAGGCACCATTATCTGGCAGAGGAAGATACAGCGAACGGATGCAACTCCTGCCATAGCTTATGGCAATGTCTATGTTACAGGTGGATGTGACGGATACAGCGGTCTGCAGACATATTGTTTTAATGCCACAACAGGGGAATCTGTTTGGGAGACTTCGAAATATGGAACGATCGGAGACTGGACATGTTCTCCCGTTGTGGCTGACGGCAAGGTTTTCGTGGGTGAACCCGATGTGGATGAAATTGAAGGAATGTCTTTCGGGCATAAGAGAATTTATGCACTTGATGCATACACAGGTGAGGTGCTTTGGACAAGTCCACACGGAGGATCAGCTGTTGCCATTTATGATGGAGTTGTATATACCATTGGAAGTGATGGGAAAGTCTATGCATTTGCAGGCGGGGAGACTACAGTAGATCTTCTCTCAAAAAATATAAAAATCCCAGAAAGGGTATTTGTAAATTTACCGAATGAAATTACCGCTACTATCGAGAATGTGGGAAGCACGTTTTCCGGTGAATTCAATGTCTCACTGAAAGCCAATGGGGCAGTAGTAGCTACCCGGACAATTTCCGTTCTAGGTGGCGGATACAATAAAGATGTTGCTTTTTCATGGATACCGGAAACCACCGGCGACTATCTACTTGAAATAAGTGTGGATGCAGATAACTCAGTTGCAGAATCAGACGAGACAAATAATGTAGCTCTTCCTGTCACATTAACTGCAACAGAAGGAAAACCTGACCTTGTACCGGTTTCAGTTGCACCGGAAATGGTGTATGAGAACCAGCCATATGAAATGAGTGCAATTGTAGAGAACAGCGGTTTCGATGCAGCCTATAATTTTTCTGTGATTGTTAAAGAGGAGGATACTGTTGTCAGTAGTGGAATCATCTCTTCTTTATACCCGTCAGATAGTACATGTTATAATTTTATGTGGACACCTTCTATGGAGGGAACGTCCAACCTGACAGTTATCGTGGATTCAAACAACGAAATCATCGAAGAGGATGAGACGAATAATGATTTCAGTTGTCAGGTTACGGTAATGGCTGAAACTGAACCGGAGCCACTTGACAAAAATGATTGGACCCAGTTCCAGCGTAATTGGTTAAGAAACGCTTCAAGCGCCAGCTCTGCTCCGACAACAGATCCGAATGTGTTCTGGAAGGCCGATCAGGGTGGAGATGTGGATGTCAGTCCATTAATTGCTGGAGATACGGTCTATGTCTACTCTTCAAGTGGATATATCCGGGCATACAATAAGAGTAAAGGGACTCTTATATGGAGTACTTTTGTCTCTACAGGCCTGCAAACATCGACTCCTGCATATGGGGATGGCAAGATATTTGCAGCAACTCAGGATGGAAATCTGTTAGCTCTGGACGCGGTCACAGGTAATGAGCTCTGGAGTGTCCATCCGACCGATTTGACTTTTGAATGCCCGATAACATACTATGACCACAGAATCTATATCGGTGAAGGTCTCTCTGGCGGAATTGCAAACAAACAGTACTATTGTTATGATGACCTTGGGAACCGCCTTTGGGCTTATACCAATAATGATACTGCTGGATTCATATGGAATGGTGCCTCCGTTGTAGGTGATTATGTTGTCTACCCGGTACATGAAGGATTTCTGGTAAGCCTTGACAGGTGCAGCGGGGAACTTGTGGATAAGATCAACCTTAGCAGTTCTGAGGATGTTTCTTTTGCAAGAGAAGTTCCTGGAATGTTCCGTTCATCCCTGTCATATTTTGACGGCTATGTCTATACCACATCCGAAAGCGGACAGGAATACGGATTTGTGTGGAAGGTAGGGTTCGATGAGTCTACAGGACAGTTCCTTAATGATGGCTGGAGTATCCAGAACGGTTTTAGTACATCCACTCCGGTTGTTTACAATGGCAGGGTATATGTGGGACAGGGTGAGCACGGCTACACGGGCAATCTGACATGTCTTAATGATGCTGATGGCTCTGTTATCTGGTCTTATTATGTGGATGCAGGTATTAAATCCTCACCTGCAGTTTCGGTACAGGAAGATGATGTTTACATCTACTTCACCAGTGCTGTAGAAGATGGTTCGCTTTTCTGCCTGAAGGATAACGATACCGGGCCCTTCCTTGCCTGGGAATACAATCCTGCAGATGATTCTGAATATATACTGCAGGGTGCGGCCATTTCAGACGGTAATGTGTATTTCGGGACTGATGCCGGATACCTGTATTGCATAACCGAGGGCGACTGGAACCCCTGGAATGACCTGGATTCTGCAGGTATTCCTGATGGCTCCTATATTACATCTGGAGAGGTCATTGCTGCCTATAACTGCTGGAGATTCACTTCTCCTGCACCGGAAACTGGTGAATACATCACTTCTGGCAAGGTCATTGCTCTTTACAATGCCTGGAGGTACACCCAGCCTATGTAATTACTTTCACGGCAGCAGTGTATCGCTGCTGCCTGATAGTAGTATTCGAAAATCAAAAGAAGAGATGTGAAAACAGGAAAGAAGCAAGTAAGGAAGAAGGTGCTGTGATCTCTTTCTTTCCTTTCTCTAATCTTTCCCTGTTCTCTGAATTTCCCGCAGAAAGCGAAATACTTACCGCAGCAATGTTTTGTTGCTGCTGTAATCCTATATAAGAAATACGAAGGGACGATATGAAACAAAACATAATCAAACACGGGATCATGGTAAGCATGATCCTGTTGCTGATGCTATCCCTTGTGAGCATAGTTTCGGCGCATAATGTAACAATTAGCAGAACAATAACACCAAGCACTGTCAATACAGGTGAATCTTTTGATGTAATCATCGACCTTAATATCACAGGTAGCCTTGGCGGTAGCAATATGGCCACGGTAACGGAAAATTATTCCGAGAACGACTGGACCATCAGCAATATCACCGCAGATACAGCTTTCACGAAATATATCGACGGTACTCCAGGCATGTACCAGTGGGGTACCGGACTGAGTTCACTGCCACTAGGCAGTTACCAGATATCCTACACAATGACTGTGCCATCCGATGAAACCTCTGGTGATTACACTATTGAAGGTTATTATGAGGATGTTGATCATTCTGATGACGATGATTTTTCAGATCCGAAGGTCCTTACTACAGGTGATAGCATTGTGACTATCGACGGGGGCGTTCTCAATATTTATTCAACAGCAATGGGAAATACTAATCCCGGAGCACCTGATCCTGGAATACCGGGTTTTGTAGGTCCTAACGGTGACGGCATATCCAACAATGGTACCGTGAACCCTATATTCATAACCTGGGCCAGCACGGTAGTGGACTACTCTCCAGCTGACCAGACTATCAATCCACAGTTTTCCGATCCGAGCAAGACCCTCGGACCTGTGACCTGTGATAATTTCGACATTGTCAGCCTGGGAGATCTCGATCAGGATAAGATTAATGCAGGCGAACTACCTGGATCTATAACTCTCGGATTCGATTTACCCATAGCTAATGGTGGAGGGCCGGATCTGGCGGTATTTGAGAATGGTTTCGGCTCGGATAAAATATTCGCCGAGTTAGGTTATGTGGAGGTATCCACTGACGGCATTGTCTTCGCTCGCTTCCCCTCGATATCCCAGACCCCTGGGCCAGTAGGCGGATATGGGAGTATAGACCCCACCGGGGCATACAACCTGGCAGGCAAGCACGCCAATGCTTATGGAAATTCCTGGGGCACACCCTTTGACTTGAGCACCCTTACGCAAGCACCTGAAGTGCTGAATGGTAGCGTGGATCTTAACTCCATCAACTATGTCCGAATAGTGGATATTCCAGGTAGTGGAGACTTCAAGGACTCCCGGGGCAAACCCATCTATGATGCCTGGGTTACTACAGGTTCAGGCGGAGTAGACCTGGAGGCCGTTGGTGTCATCAACATTGGTGTGCTTAATGCACCGGTGGCTGACTTCACCACCGATGTAACCTCCGGGACCGCACCGCTTACGGTACAGTTCAATGATGCGAGCACTGGAATAGTATTTGATTATGCCTGGGATTTCGATAACGATGGGATTGTGGACTCAACCTCAGCAAACCCAGAGTTCACCTATGAGGCTGCCGGTACATACACTATCTCATTGACGGTATCCAATCCCGACGGATCGAACACCGAAACCAAGACCGATTACATCGTCTCCGTCCTGCCGGACTCACCGGTGGCCGATTTCTCCGTTGATGTGACCAGTGGCGCCGCTCCGCTGACCGCGCAGTTCACTGACCTTACCACCAACAAGCCAATTAGCTGGGCCTGGGACTTTGATAACGATGGCATAATTGACTCACACGAACAGAGTCCATCCTGGACATATAATGCCGCTGGTAACTATACAGTGACTATGACTGCCACTAACATGGCGGCTTCGGATACTATCACCAGGGTCAATCTGATCTCAGTTGAAAATGTGCCGCCGATAGCTGATTTCTCAGCAGATCCGTTGGCTATTTTAACAGGATGCAGCGTGCAGTTTACTGACCTGTCTGTGAACTCCCCGACCTCCTGGCAGTGGGACTTCGACAATGACGGTACAATTGACAGTACGATGCAGAATCCGAGCTACCCATACACGACCGCGGGAACATATACTGTCAGCCTGACGGTGAGCAACCCTACGGGAAGCAGTGATGAAGTTAAGAGCGCCTACATCACCGTGAAAGATCAGGCCACTCCTGCCAGTGATTTCACCTACACAAGCGACGGCAGTTCTGTCACCATCACTAAATACGTAGGTTCGGATGGTATTGTCATCATACCCGCGGAGATTGAGGGACTGCCTGTCACTACTGTCGGGGCCCTCGCGTTCCAAAGCTGTTCTGCACTGACAACTGTAAGCATCCCGAACAGTGTCACCAGTATCGGCGCCAGCGCGTTTGAAGATTGTTCAGCTCTGACCTCATTGAGCATCGCGGACAGCATCACCAGCATCGGTAACAACGCGTTTGAAGATTGTTCAGCTCTGACCACGTTGATCATCCCGAATAATGTCACCAGTATTGGAGATTATGCGTTCCAGGGTTGCTCTGGTTTGACTACGTTGATCCTCTCAGACAGCGCCACCAGTATTGGCAGTTATATGTGCCAGGGTTGTTCCGGTCTGACCACAGTGATCATACCGGAAAATGTCACTTCCATTGGCACCAGGGCATTCGAAGATTGCTCCAATCTGACCACAGTGATCATACCGGACAGCGTCACCAGTATCGGTGCCAATGCGTTTGTAGATTGCTCCAGTCTGACTGGAATGAGCATCGGTAGCGGAGTTACTAACATAGGCAGTTCCGCTTTCTCCGGTTGCTCCGCTCTGGCTGCGATCGATGTAGATGCCGACAACAGTGTGTACGCCAGTGTCGACGGGGTCTTGTATGACAAGGATCTCAAAACGCTGATCCAATGTCCTTTAGGAAAAACCGGTCCTGTAACCATCCCTGACAGCGTCACCAAGATCGACAATAATGCGTTTATGGAATGTACTTCTCTTACCTCGGTAACTATCCCGGACGGTGTCACCGTCATCGGTTCCAGCGCATTCTACAGATGCACCGACCTGGCCGAGCTAACCCTCCCTGATAGCGTCACCAGTATTGGTGCCACCGCATTCTACAGCTGTACCAACCTGACATCGTTGACCTTAGGAAATAATGTTGAGACCCTCGGTAATTTTGTGTTCAGGGGCTGCTCTGCGCTGACAAATATGATCATTCCGGACAGTGTCACCCGTATCCCCGTACTTGCTTTCAGCGAATGCTCTGCACTGACCACGGTGGACATTGGCAGTGGGGTAAGGATGATACCCGCTAATGCTTTCACTGGTTGTTCGGCTCTGACTGCGTTCAATGTCGATGCCAATAATAGTTTTTTCGCGAGTGTCGACGGGGTCCTGTATAACAAGGCCGTCACAAAGTTGATCCTATTTCCCTTAGGAAAAACCGGTTCTTTCGCCATCCCTGACAGCGTCACAAGCATCGGTTCCACTGCTTTCATTGGTTGTGATCTGACCGCAATCGATGTCGGTCCCGATAACAGTGTGTACGCCAGTGTCGACGGAATCCTGTACAACAAGGCCATCACAACGTTGATACAATGTCCTTCAGGAAGAACCAATACTGTAACTATCCCCGGCAGCGTCACTACCATCGGTAAATCCGCGTTCTACGATTGTGGCATTACTTCGGTAGTCATCCCTGACAGCGTCACAAGCATCGATGATGGTGCGTTCCGCTACTGCACCGGCCTTACCTCGGTGGTCGTCCCTGACAGCGTCACCAACCTCGGCCGCTATGTGTTCCAGGGATGTTCGGCTCTGACCTCTGTGGACCTCGGGAGCGGCGTCACCAACATTGGTGCCACTGCGTTCTCTGGTTGCTCTGCACTGACCTCTTTGACCATCCCGGGCAGCGTCACTGACATTGATGCCAGTGTGTTCTCCGGCTGCACCAACCTGACCTCGCTGACGTTCATGGGCAATGCTCCTTCTTCAGTGAACAGCAATTGGGCGTATGGAGCAACTACTGATCTGGTAGTTTACTACCAGCCAGGCGCCACCGGCTTCACCACACCTACATGGGAAGGTGTTCCATGCTATCCGATTCTTCCGGTACTTTCCTTCGTGCCTGTGGATGCTGAAGTAATCGATGGCCAGACCACCGAGATTGTCATCAGCGTAGACTCACTGCCAGATGGTCTTTCAGGCTATGAGCTTACCGTGGATATCGGCGACCCGGCAATTGCCGAGATAGTAGGCATCGAATATCCTGACTGGGTATCCATTTCCGACAACTCCAGTCTGCCAAACGGTTCTATCTACATAAAGGCAGTTGACGGAAACAATGCGATAGAAGCAGGTGCAGAGGACGTCGTACTTGCAACTCTCACTGTTAACGGAAAAGACATGGGAACTACAAACTTCACTCTTGGTGTCAAAAGGCTTGACGACGACATAGGGTCCCAGATCAATGCTACACTTGAGATTGGAACCCTCGAGGTCACCAGAACACCGATTCCAGGTCATACTAACTCTCCACGTGACCTTGACGGTGATGGACTCTACGAGGATCTCACAGGCGACGGAGTCTGCAGTTTCGTGGACGTAGAAGTACTATTCTACCAGATGGACTGGATAGAGGCAAACATGCCATCAAAGGTTGATTACAACGACAATGGCAGGGTTGACTTCGATGATGTGGTAGCCCTGTTCGATATGGTGTGAGGTGAAGAAACAGGAATATAAACAGATTGGAGCACGAGTCAGGAAAAAAGGAATGGATACTACTTCCTTTTCCTAACTCTCTCCTGATTTTTTTACTTGTGGCAGATTAAGCATCTGAAAGTAAAAAACGTCTTTAACAAGGTGATTACATTGAAAAAAACATACAAAAACAGTATAAAAATATCATTAGCAGTTACTCTCATTATCTCATTCATCTGCATAGGGCTTTCGGGTGCTTCACCCTCTATTATAACCGACCCTTCAGAACCCGTATCCCTGGAAGCGGGGGAAAGCGTAGAAGTATCCTTGAGTGTGGATCAATTACCCGACGGACTTTCTGGCTATAAACTGACTGTGGTACTGGACGAAACGGCAGTTGCAACAATAGAATCTGTCAGCTTCCCATCCTGGGTTACTCTGGATAGAGTTTCAGAACTTCCTGATTCCTCGGTGAGTCTCAAAGCTATGGATCTTCAAAGAAAAGTACAGAAAGGTTCTAAGGATACGAAACTGGTTACAATTACCTTGAAAGGCCTTTCAGGCGGTTCAACCGGTATCACCGTGACGGAATCTATGTTTGAAGCCGATATGAAATATGCTGACGAAGATGAAAGTTCGCAATCCTCATCCCCTTCCGCCGGTGGAGGCAGTGGCAGTGGTAGTACTACCGGTGAAAACTACGAGAATATCGCATACAAGGGCGTCCTTTCTGAGTTTGTTTCGAAAAATAACATGACCTCCTATGAATTCGATGATGAGCAGAATGCCATTGAATACATCAGATTCCAGGCTCTCAGAAACTGGGGAAAGATATCCTCTACAATTGAAATGCTGCATAACAGGTCTGCACTTGTTGATGTGGACGCACCGGACACGGTGTACTGTAACGTCAATATGTGGATTGGAGAATCAGGTTTCTCAAGTTCAGGCAACATTGAGGATTCTGTTGTAGGATTCAGGGTTGAAAAGAGATGGATTGAAGAGAACAACATAGATAGGGATACTATCAGGCTGTGCAGATACTCCAGTGGATCCTGGAACGATCTTGATACCAGAATGACAAGTGAGGATGACAGGTATATTCACTTTGAAGCCGACACGCCGGGATTCTCACCGTTTGCAATCGTTGGTGCTCCTGTTAAAAATACAACTACCGAAGAGTTGAGAAGCACTGAAGAATCTCTGGAAGATAGTAATCTGCCGGAAGAAGAGGTTCCTGTCGAAACAAAGAGCGACTTCAGCAACCTGACGATTATCGGATCAATGTCGATATTGCTGATTGGAGGATGTGCAGGATATCTGATTTACAGGAAACGAAGTTGATTCGGATAATTGAAAACAGTGATACGATAATTCCCGAATGGAATTGTATCTCACATTACTGTATTGCTAGCTTTGCGTTTATCCGGTGATGTGGAATATGAAGCAGGAATTGAATCACTCCCAACTGATGTAATTACGTTCATGGCAGCAACTCAGGGTTGCTGCCTGATTATTTAGTCTCAGAAAAAAAGCGAAGATATGTGAGAACAGGATAGGAAAGGCTAAAGGGAAAGATATTTTCCATTTCCTTCTTCCCTTTTCTTCCTCTGATCTATTCCTGTTCTCTGAATTTCCCGCAGAAAGAGACTCTTACTGCAGCAATGTTTCGTTGTTGCCGTAGTCCTATATCAGAAATACGAAGGCTATGATATGAAACAAAACATAATCAAAAACTGGATCATGGTAAGCATGGTCCTGTTGCTGATGCTATCCCTTGTGGGCATAGTTTCGGCGCATAATGTAACGATTAGCAGAACAATAACACCAAGCACTGTCAATACAGGTGAATCTTTTGATGTAATCATCGACCTTAATATCACAGGTAGCCTTGGCGGTAGCAATATGGCCACGGTAACGGAAAACTATTCCGAGAACGACTGGACTATCAGCAATATCACCGCAGATGCAGCTTTCACGAAATATATCGACGGTACTCCAGGCATGTACCAGTGGGGTACCGGACTGAGTTCACTGCCACTAGGCAGTTACCAGATATCCTACACAATGACTGTGCCATCCGGTGAAACCTCTGGTGATTACACTATTGAAGGTTATTATGAGGATGTTGATCATTCTGATGACGATGATCTTTCAGATCCGAAGGTCCTTACTAAAGGTGATAGCATTGTGACTATCGACGGGGGCGTTCTCAATATTTATTCAACAGCAATGGGAAATACTAATCCCGGAGCGCCTGACCCTGGAATTCCAGGATTTGTAGGCCCCAACGGTGATGGTAAGACCGAGTTCGGTACTGTGAACCCTATATTTATAACCTGGGCCAGCTCGCTCGTGGACTACACTCCAGCTAACCAGGAGATCGATACAGGATTTACTACCACCACTAGGCCCCTTGGTCCGGTGACCGGTGATAACTTAGATATAATCAGTCTGGGAGACCTCGATCAAGATCAGATAAATGCAGGTGAACTACCGGGGTCAGCGACTCTCGGGTTCGACTTACCTATAGGTAACGGCGAAGGACCGGACTTCGCAGTTTTTGAGAACGGTTTCCTTTCAGGCAGTGTAGGAAATATATTTGCAGAGTTCGCTTATGTGGAAGTATCCACTGATGGCGGCGTTTTTGCACGCTTCCCGTCAAAATTCCTGGCTTCAGGTGAGGGGGAAGTAGGAGGATATGGAAACGGAGACCCTACTTATGTATACAATCTAGCAGGGAAGCACGTCAATGCTTATGGCGATTCCTGGGGCACACCCTTTGATCTGAGCACCCTTGAGCAGGCACCCGAAGTGCTGAATGGGAGCGTTGACCTAAACTCCATCAACTACGTCCGTCTCGTGGATATTCCGGGCAGTGGAGACTTCAAGGATTCTCTGGGCAACTCCATCTATGATGCCTGGGTAACCTGGGGTACAGGTGGATTTGACTTAGAGGCAGTTGGTGTCATAAACGTTGGTGTGGTTGATGCACCAGTGGCTAACTTCACCGCCGATGTGACCTCTGGAATCGCACCGCTTACAGTACAGTTCAATGATGAGAGTACTGGTGTAATAATACTTGACTATGCCTGGGATTTCAATGACGATGGGATTGTGGACTCAACCTTACAGAACCCCGAGTTCACCTATGAGACTGCCGGTACATACACTGTCTCATTGACGGTATCTAACACCGGTGGATCGAGCACCGAAACCAAGACCGATTACATCGTCTCAGTCCTGCCGGACTCACCTGTAGCCTATTTCTCAGTAGATATGACCAGTGGCGCCGCTCCGCTGACTGTGCAGTTCACTGATCTTACTACCAACAAACCAATCAGCTGGGCCTGGGACTTCGAGTCCGATGGCATAATCGACTCACACGAGCAGAATCCCTCCTGGACATATGATACCACTGGTAACTATACAGTGACTCTGACCGCCTCTAATCTGGTGGCTTCGGATACTGTCACCAGGATCAATCTTACCTCCGTAATAAATTTGCCACCGATGGCTGATTTCTCAGCTGATTCGTTTGTTACTTTAATAGGACACAGTGTACAGTTCACTGACCTGTCTACGAACTCTCCTACCTCCTGGCAATGGGACTTCAACAATGACGGTGTAGTTGACAGTACGATGCAGAATCCGAACTACACATATACTACCGCAGGAACATACACTGTCAACCTTACAGTGAGCAACCCTGCAGGAAGTGGTGATGAAGTCAAGAGCGACTACATCGTCGTGTGGGAGCAGGCATCTCCGGCCAGTAATTTTACCTACACAAGCGACGGCAGTTCTGTCACCATCACTAAATACACCGGCTCGGATAGTATTGTCATAATACCCGCGGAGATAGAGGGGTTGCCGGTGACCACCGTTGGCTCCAGGACGTTCCAAGGTTGCTCTGCTCTGACCACAGTGATCATCCCCGACAGCGTTACAACCATTGGGAGTTACGCATTCCAGAGTTGCTCCGGTTTGACTACAGTGATCATCCCCGACAGCGTCACAACCATTGGGAGTTACGCATTCCAGAGTTGCTCCGGTTTGGCTACAGTGATTATCCCCGACAGCGTCACCAGTATCGCCACCAGCGCGTTCCAAGATTGCTCCACTCTGACCGCGATAGATGTCGATCCCGACAACAGTGTGTACGCCAGTGTCGACGGAATCCTGTACGACAAGGATCTCACATCGTTGATACAATGTCCCTCAGGAAAAACCGGTTCTGTAACCATCCCCGACAGTATCATATCCTTCGGCGACCGTGCATTCTACGGCTGCACCGGCCTTACCTCTGTGACTATCCCGGACGGCGTCACCACCATCGGCGACTATCCGTTCTACGGCTGCTCCGGCCTGACATCATTGACCATCCCCGACAGTGTCCCCAGTATCGGTGCCAGCGCATTCTTCAGATGCACCAACCTGACCTCGTTGACCATAGGAAACAGTGTCATCAGCATCGGTAATTTTGCGTTCAAGGACTGCTCTGCTCTGACCTCTGTGACCATTCCGGACAGTGTCACCGGCATCGGCATTGGTGCTTTCCGAAGCTGCTCTGCATTGACCTCTGTGACCATCGGCAGTGGAGTAAAGTCAATAAGCAGTTCCGTTTTCTCTAGTTGCCCCTCCTTGAATACGATCGATGTTGATACCGATAACAGTGTGTACGCCAGCATCGACGGCGTCCTGTACGACAAGAAACTCACAACGTTGATACAATGTCCATCTGGCAAAACCGGTTCAATAACCATCCCCGACAGCGTCACCAGCATCGGTACCACTGCTCTCAGTGATTGTGCTCTGACCGCGTTTGAGGTCGATAATGATAACAGTGTGTATTCCAGTATCGATGGAATTCTGTACGACAAGGACATCACAACGTTGATACAATGTCCTTCAGAAAAGACTGGTTCTGTGATCATCCCTGATAGCGTCACCAGCATTGGCAATTCTGCTTTCGCTGGTTGCTCCGGTCTGACCACGTTGAGCATTCCCGACAATGTCACCAGTATCGGTACCCGTGCGTTCCGCGACTGTACCGCCCTGACCTCTGTGACCATCCCCGACAGCGTCACCAGCGTTGCTTCCAATGTGTTCCGCAGTTGCACTGCTCTGACCTCTGTGACCATCCCTGACAGCGTCACCAGCATTGATGGTACTGCGTTCTACGGCTGCACCGGCCTTACCTCAATGATCATCCCAGGCAGCGTCACCGACATTGGTGCCAGTGCGTTCTACGGCTGCACCAACCTGACCTCGCTGACGTTCATGGGCAATGCTCCTTCTTCAGTGAACAGAAATTGGGCGTATGGAGCGACTACTGATCTGGTAGCTTACTACCATCCGGGTGCCACCGGCTTCACCACGCCTACCTGGGAGGGTGTTTCATGCTACCCGATTCTTCCGGTACTATCCTTCGTGCCTGTGGATGCTGAAGTAATCGATGGCCAGACCACCGAGATTGTCATCAGCGTAGACTCACTGCCAGATGGTCTTTCAGGCTATGAGCTTACCGTGGATATCGGCGACCCGGCAATTGCCGAGATAGTAGGCATCGAATATCCTGACTGGGTATCCATTTCCGACAACTCCAGTCTGCCAAACGGTTCTATCTACATAAAGGCAGTTGACGGAAACAATGCGATAGAAGCAGGTGCAGAGAACGTCGTACTTGCAACTCTCACTGTTAACGGAAAAGACATGGGAACTACAAACTTCACTCTTGGTGTCAAAAGGCTTGACGACGACACAGGTGCAGAGATCAATGCTACACTTGAGATTGGAACCCTCGAGGTCACCAGAACACCGATTCCAGGTCATACTAACTCTCCCCGTGACCTTGACGGTGATGGACTCTACGAGGATCTCACAGGCGACGGTGTCTGCAGTTTCGTGGACGTAGAAGTACTATTCTACCAGATGGACTGGATAGAGGCAAACATGCCATCAAAGGTTGATTACAACGGCAATGGCAGGGTTGACTTCGATGATGTGGTAGCCCTGTTCGATATGGTGTGAGGTGAAGAAACAGGAATATAAACAGATTGGAGCACGAGTCAGGAAAAAAGGAATGGATATTACCTCCTTTTCCTGACTCTCTCCTGATTTTTTTACTTGTGGCAGATTAAGCATCTGAAAGTAAAAAACGTCTTTAACGAGGTGATTACATTGAAAATATCAATAATTTTACTGAGTTTGGTATTGCTCGTTTCGTCAGCAATGCGGGAGAAACAACAAATAACAGACTTAATGAGTTCAATAAATGTACCGGAAACAGGTGCACTGGTCACCATCAGCAATGCCATTGACAACTACAATGTATGGATTCACTCCCAACTGATGTAATTACGTTCATGGCAGCAACTCAGAGTTGCTGCCTGATTATTTAGTCTCAGAAAAAAAAAGCGAAGATATGTGAGAACAGGATAGGAAAGGCTAAAGGGAAAGATATTTTCCATTTCCTTCTTCCCTTTTCTTCCTCTGATCTATACCTGTTCTCTGAATTTCCCGCAGAAAGAGACTCTTACTGCAGCAATGTTTTGTTGTTGCCGTAATGCTATATTAAATATACGAAGGGTACGATATGAAACAAAACATAATCAAACACGGGATCATGGTAAGCATGGTCCTGTTGCTGATGCTATCCCTTGTGGGCATAGTTTCGGCGCATAATGTAACGATTAGCAGAACAATAACACCAAGCACTGTCAATACAGGTGAATCTTTTGATGTAATCATCGACCTCAATCTCACAGGCACCCTTGGCGGTAGCAATATGGCCACGGTAACGGAAAACTATTCCGAGAACGACTGGACTATCAGCAATATCACCGCAGATGCAGCTTTCACGAAATATATCGACGGTACTCCAGGCATGTACCAGTGGGGTACCGGACTGAATTCACTGCCACTAGGCAGTTACCAGATATCCTACACAATGACTGTGCCATCCGATGAAACCTCTGGTGATTACACTATTGAAGGGTATTATGAGGATGTTGATCATTCTGATGACGATGATCTTTCAGATCCGAAGGTCCTTACTACAGGTGATAGCATTGTGACTATCGACGGGGGCGTTCTCAATATTTATTCAACAGCAATGGGAAATACTAATCCCGGAGCGCCTGATCCTGGAATTCCAGGATTTGTAGGTCCTAACGGTGATGGTAAGACCGACTGCGGCGCCGTGAACCCTACATTTATAACCTGGGCCAGCACGGTCGTGGACTACTCTCCTGCTAATCAGGAGATGGATAGCGGTTTTGCTAATCCGGGCAGGGCTCTCGGTCCGGTGACCGGTGATAACTTCGACATCGTCAGTCTGGGAGATCTCGATCAAGATCAAATAAATGCAGGAGAACTATCTGGATCCGTAACTCTTGGATTTGATTTACCTATAGCCAACGGCGAAGGACCGGACCTGGCAGTTTTTGAAAATGGTTTCATGGTTTCAGACACGGACAGAGTATTTGCCGAGCTAGGTTATGTAGAAGTATCCACTGACGGCATCGTCTTCGCGCGCTTCCCGTCGGTATACCAGGCTTCCGGGGAAGTAGGTGGATATGGGAATGTAGACCCCACCTATGTATACAATCTAGTAGGGAAGCACGTCAATGCTTATGGAGATTCCTGGGGTACTCCCTTTGACCTGAACAACCTTGCACAGGCACCCGAAGTGCTGAATGGGAGCGTTGACCTAAACTCCATCAACTACGTCCGAATAGTGGATATTCCAGGTAGCGGAGACTTCAAGGACTCCCGGGGCAAACCTATCTATGATGCCTGGGTTACTACGGGTTCAGGCGGATTAGATCTGGAGGCTGTTGGTGTCATCAATATTGGTGTGGTTAGTGCACCGGTGGCGAACTTTACCGCTGATGTGACCTCTGGAATCGCACCGCTTACAGTACAGTTCAATGATGAGAGTACTGGTGTAATACTTGGCTATTCCTGGGATTTCAATGACGATGGGATTGTGGATTCGACCTCACAGAACCCTGAGTTTACCTATGAGACTGCCGGTACATACACAGCCTCATTGACGGTATCCAACACCGGGGGATCGAGCACCGAAACAAAAGCCGATTACATCGTCTCCGTCCTGCCGGACTCTCCAGTAGCCGATTTCTCCGTTGATGTAAACAGTGGCGCAGCTCCGCTTACTGTGCAATTCACTGATCTTACCACCAACAATCCAATCAGCTGGGACTGGGACTTCGAGTCCGATGGCATAATCGACTCACACGAGCAGAATCCCTCCTGGACATATGATACCGCTGGTAACTATACAGTGACTCTGACCGCCTCTAACCTGGTGGATTCGGATACTGTCACCAGGGTTAATCTGACTTCGGTTGTCAATTTACCACCGATGGCTGATTTCTCAGCTGATCCGTTGATTACTTTAATAGGACACAGTGTACAGTTCACTGACCTGTCTACGAACTCTCCTACCTCCTGGCAGTGGGACTTCAACAATGACGGTGTAGTTGACAGTACGATGCAGAATCCGAACTACACATATACTACCGCAGGAACATACACTGTCAACCTTACAGTGAGCAACCCTGCAGGAAGTGGTGATGAAGTCAAGAGCGACTACATCGTCGTGTGGGAGCGGGCATCTCCGGCCAGTAATTTTACCTACACAAGCGACGGCGGTTCTGTCACCATCACTAAATATGTAGGTGCAGATGGTATTGTCATAATACCCGCAAAGATCGAGGGACTGCCTGTTACTACTATCGGCGCCAGAGCTTTCCGTGATTGCTCAGGACTGACCACAGTGATCATACCGGACAGCGTTACAACCATTGGCGATTATGCATTCCAGGGTTGCTCAGGACTGACAACTGCAACCATACCGGACAGTGTAACAACCATCAGCAAGTATGCATTCCGCAAATGCTCTGCTCTGACCACAGTGACAATCGGCAGTGGTGTCACTACTATTGGCTCCAGTGCTTTCCGTGATTGCTCAGGACTGACAACTGTAACTATACCGGACAGTGTCACAACCATCGACACCAGCGCTTTCCAGGATTGCTCTGGATTGACGACCGTAACTATCGGCAGCGGGGTTACGAGCATCGGTGGGGTTACAAGCCGCAGCACCTTTGTGTTCTCTGGCTGCTCTGCTCTGACAGTGATCGATGTCGATACCGATAACATTGCATACACTAGCATCGACGGAATTTTGTACAGCAAAGATGTCACGTCTTTGATACGATGCACGTCAGGAAAGACCGGTTCAATATCCGTACCAAAAGGCGTCACAACCATCGGTGACTACGCATTCTTCGGTTGTGCCGCTATGACAACAGTGGATATCCCGGACAGTGTTACCAGCATCGGCACCCATGCGTTCTCAGATTGCTCTGCTCTGACCGCGATCAATGTCAATATCGATAACAGTGTGTACTCCAGCACTGATGGAATCCTGTACAACAAGAACATCACAACTTTGATACGATGTCCGACAGGAAAAACCGATTCTGTAACCATTCCGGACGGTGTCACGACCATCGACTCCGATGCGTTCTACAGCTGCTCCGGACTGACCTCAGTGACCATTCCGGATGGTGTCACAACCATCGGCCCCTACGCATTCTACAGCTGCTCCGGACTGACCACAGTGATCATACCGGACAGCGTTACAACCATCGGTCATTACACATTCTATGCTTGCTCCGGACTGACCTCGGTGACCATTCCAGACGGTGTCACAACCGTCGACACCTGCACATTCAGTAGCTGCACTAACCTGACCTCGGTGAACATCGGCAGTGGTGTCACCAGCATAGGTTTCTGGTCGTTCAGGGGCTGCTCCGGACTGATAACATTGACCATCCCTGACAATGTTACCAGCATCGGTAGCAGTGCGTTCGAGGGCTGCACTGACCTTAGCTCTTTGACCATAGGAAACAGTGTCATCACTATCGATAGTAGCGCATTCAAAGGCTGCAGTGCCCTGACTTCTGTGGACATCGGAAACAATGTCACCACCATCGGCAGCAAAGCGTTCTGGGGATGTAACGCACTTCCCTCAGTAACCATCCCTGACAGCGTCACCGAAATAAGTGACAGCGCATTCCAGGGCTGCAGCGCCCTCACTTCTGTGGACATCGGAAACAATGTCACCACCATCGGCATGAGCGCATTCCGCTACTGTACCGCACTTCCCTCGGTAGCCATCCCTTGCAACGTCACCGATATCAGTAGCAGTGCTTACTCTGATTGCCCCGCTCTGGCCGCAATCAATGTCGATACCAATAACAGTGTGTACGCCAGTATTGACGGAATCCTGTACGACAAGGACATCACAACGTTGATACTATGTCCGTTAGGAAAGACCGATTCTGTAACCATCCCGGATAGTGTTACCAGCATCGGTGATGGTGCGTTCTACGGCTGCAGCGGCCTGACCTCGCTGACCCTTGGAAACAACGTTACCAGCATCGGTACCAATGCATTACGTGACTGCAGTGCCCTGACTTCGATGACTATAGGAAACAATGTCACCAGTATTGGCAGCTATGCGTTCAGGGGATGTATTGGCCTGACATCCATGACTCTGCCAGATGCCATCACCGAAATCAGCTCTATTTTCTACGGCTGTAACAACCTTAGCTCGGTGATTCTACCGAACAGCGTCACTGAAATCGGCAACAGTGCATTCCGTGGCTGCAGCGGCCTGACCTCGCTGACTATTCCGGAAAACGTTACCGAAATAGGTAGCTATGCGTTCCGCGATTGCCCTAACCTGACTTCGCTGGTATTCACTGGCAATGCTCCTTCTTCAGTGAACAGCCGTGCATTCCGCGACAGTACGAATGTGGTAGCTTACTACCAGCCGAGTGCCACCGGCTTCACAACCCCTGAGTGGGAAGGAATCCCATGCTACCCGATTCTTCCGGTACTTTCCTTCGTCCCGGAGGAAGCTGAAGTCATCGATGGCCAGACCACCGAGATTGTCATCAGCGTAGACTCACTGCCAGGTGGTCTTTCAGGCTATGAGCTTACCGTGGATATCGACGACCCGGCAATTGCCGAGATAGTGGACGTCAGTTATCCTGACTGGGTATCCATTTCCGACAACTCCAGTCTGCCAAATGGTTCTATCTACATAAAGGCAGTTGACGGAAACAATGCGATAGAAGCAGGTGCTGAGGACGTCGTACTTGCAACTCTCACTGTTACCGGAAAAGACATGGGAACTACCAACTTCACTCTTGGTGTCAAAAGGCTTGACGACGACATAGGTTCCCAGATCAATGCTACACTTGAGATAGGAACCCTCGAGGTCACCAGAACACCGATTCCAGGTCATACTAACTCTCCACGTGACCTTGACGGTGATGGACTCTACGAGGATCTCACAGGCGACGGTGTCTGCAGTTTCGTGGACGTAGAAGTACTATTCTACCAGATGGACTGGATAGAGGCAAACATGCCATCAAAGGTTGATTACAACGGCAATGGCAGGGTTGACTTCGATGATGTGGTAGCCCTGTTCGATATGGTGTGAGGTGAAGAAACAGGAATATAAACAGATTGGAGCACGAGTCAGGAAAAGAGGAATGGATATTACTTCCTTTTCCTGACTCTCTCCTGATTTTTTTACTTGTGGCAGATTAAGCATCTGAAAGTAAAAAACGTCTTTAACGAGGTGATTACATTGAAAATATCAATCATTTTACTGAGTTTGGTATTGCCCGTTTTGTCAGCAATGGCAGGAGAAACAACAAATAACAGACTTAATGAGTTCGATAAATGTACCGGAAACAGGTGCACTGGTCACCATCAGCAATACCATTGACAACTACAATGTATGGAGTCAATCACAACCGATGTAATTACGTTCATGGCAGCAACTCAGGGTTGCTGCCTGATTATTTAGTCTCAGAAAAAAAGCGAAGATATGTGAGAACAGGATAGGAAAGGCTAAAGGGAAAGATATTTTCCATTTCCTTCTTCCCTTTTCTTCCTCTGATCTATTCCTGTTCTCTGAATTTCCCGCAGAAAGAGACTCTTACTGCAGCAATGTTTCGTTGTTGCCGTAGTGCTATATAAGAAATACGAAGGCTATGATATGAAACAAAACATGATCAAACACGGGATCATGATAAGCATGATCCTGCTACTGATGCTATCCCTTGTGGGCGTAGTTTCGGCGCATAACGTAACTGTCCCGTACAGCGGTGACAGCGGCAGTTCTTCTGTTAAGGACGTCCCTGCGGCGGACTTCACGGCAGATGTTACTTCAGGTACCGCTCCTTTCACTGTCAATTTTACAGACCAGTCCACAGGAGCTGCAAGCTGGTCCTGGGACTTTGACGGTGACGGAATTGAAGACTCTGCGGAGCAGAACCCGCAATATATATTCTATCCCGGAAACTATACCGTCAACCTGACGGTAAGCAATTCGGCGGGTTCCGACACCGAAAGTAAAGAAGATTATATCGGAGTTATCGGTCCGTACTCCACGGCTATGGCTAATGAGAACCCCGGCGCTCCCGATCCGGCAATACCTATGTATATCGGCCCTGAAGGCGACGGAAAATATGACACTTCCAGTGATGATAATATTAATTACAGGAATCCGATATTCGTTGCAAGACACACATCGGTCGTCGACTATTCACCCTCGGCTGAGATATCAGGAGGCACCCTTTCTCTTGGAGACCTGACCGAAGAGGAGATTGCTGCAGGTAAATCTCCGGGTGAGATCACCGTCTGGTTCGAAGCCCCGATATGCAATGGTAAGGGAACTGATTTCGTTTCAACTGAAAACGCATTCCTTGCCGATTCCACGGGTCTTCTCTTTGCTGAGCTTGGATATTTGGAGGTCTCTACCGACGGTGAATACTTTGCCCGGTTCCCGAGCGTATCCTATACTTCTGGAAGAGTCGGGGATTACGGAGGCATTGATTCTAGGAACGTATACAATCTTGTCGGAAAGCATGTCTCCATGTATGGCAACTACTGGGGAACTCCGTTCGACCTGGACGACCTTGCAGACGACCCCGGCGTTCTTAACGGCTCTCTCGACCTGAACGAGATCAATTATGTAAGAGTCATCGATATTCCGGGGAGTGGCCACTTCAAAGATTCACTTGGCAACCCGATATACGATGCATGGCCCACCTGGGGCACCGGAGGCCTTGAGTTCGGCGGCATAGATGTGATTTATTGTCGGCCGGCTGCCAACTTCACGGCAGACGAGACCACGGGCTCCGGGTCCCTTACGGTGCAATTTACTGACATCTCTACAGGGGGACCGACAACGTGGTTATGGGACTTTGGAGACGGTAACACTTCAAACGAACAAAACCCTGTGCATGCCTATACAACCGAAGGCACTTATACGGTCAGCCTGAAGGCTACAAATCAATTCGGCAATGATTCGGAGGTTAAGGATGGATACATAATAATTGATTATAAAGATCCAAGGAGCCCTGTTGTGGAGTTCACCGCCGATCCGGTTTCCGGCGCTTTCCCGCTGACCGTTCAGTTTACTGATGCTTCGACCGGGGAGCCAACAGACTGGCTTTGGGACTTCGGAGACGGTAGCACCTCTACCGAACAAAATCCCCTGCATGTCTATGCAGATCCCGGAGTTTATGTGGTAAAACTTACCGCCATGAATGAATTCGGTAGTTCGTATCTGGTGAAAACGGATTATATCTCGTCCTATGGTATCCTTGCGGATACATCCTGGCCCAAATTCCGTATGGATGCAAAGAACTCCGGAATATCTCCCTACATAGGTCCCCAGACCAATAATACCGTCTGGAACATTACCACAGATGCATCATTCGGTTATTCAAGTTCTTTGTCGATAGGTTCTGACGGTACAATCTATTTTGGAGGTGGCTACTACGACTACAATGTCTATGCCATGAATCCTGATGGGACAGTTAAGTGGAATTACACTGTCGGGAAGTCGGTCTACAGTACAACGATCAGTTCTGACGGCACGATCTATTTCGGATGTACTGACAAGAATTGCTATGCTCTGAATCCCGACGGGACACTCAAATGGTCGTACACCACAGATAGCTATCTCGCTGCTTCTCCTGCCATAGGTTCCGACGGCACGATCTATTTCGGAGGTCAAAGTGACGGCACCGGCGGTACTGTCTATGCCATGAACCCCGACGGAACACTCAAATGGTCGTACACTGACGAGGATGCTGGTGTCTCTCCTGCTTGTCCTGCCATCGGTTCCGATGGAACTATCTATGTACCTTTCCAAGACGGCACTGTCTGTGCCCTGAATCCCAACGGGACTGAAAAGTGGAATTTCAGTACTGGTGGCAGAATCGAGAGCAGTCCTGTGCTGGACTCGGACGATACCCTGTATGTAGGAAACAGAGCCGGCAAGGTATTTGCAATAAATCCTGACGGGACTGAAAAGTGGAACTATGCAGTGGGAGGAGTGGTAGGTATGTTAGGTGGTTTCATGTATAGTTCGCCCATTGTCGGCACTGACGGTACTGTCTATATCGGAGCTTACGCACTGGGAAATTTCTATGCCTTGAATCCAAACGGAACACTCAAATGGAGTTGTATCGACAACGGTGCTTTTAGCGGATCTCCGATCATAGATGCCAATGGCATTATCTATATCTGCAATAGAAATGATAAGACATTATATGCCATAAACCCGGACGGTACGATTAAATGGACATACGCTACAGGTCCTTCGGTAACCTCTACACCTGCACTCAGTGAAGACGGGACTCTTTATATCGCGACTGATATAGTTTACGATAGCCATGGCGATGTCATCGCCAACGGTGGAATATACGCCTTTTGCGACCCTGCCAAGCCTCCTGTAGCCAGCTTCATCTCCGACATAACCTCCGGCGATGTCCCGCTGCCCGTCAGCTTCACCGACACATCTGAACGTGCCGAAAGCTGGTCCTGGGACTTTGACAGCGATGGTGTTGTAGACTCCACGGAACAGAACCCAAAGCATACCTATGTCACTCCGGGAACCTACACCGTCACTCTTACGGTAAGCAATACCGGTGGCAGTGACACCGTAGTTATTGGAGACTGCATCACCGTGCTTGAAGCCCCAGCTTCCTCCCCGGCAGATGAAGATACCTGGTACCAGTTCATGAAGACCGCCGGACACACCGGGTACAGTGGCTCGGACGCACCCGACACCAACACCCTGCTCTGGAGAAGCAGCAAGTTAACTGATGACTTCACCCTTGTGCCCTCATCCTCTGTGGCCGTAGCAGACGGTAAGGTCTTTGCCAATGCTATTATCGGCCCGGTCGACGAGGACGGGAACCCAGAAGACGGAGCTGTCGGCCAGTTAGTCGCCTTCAGCATGTATAATGGACGAGTATACTGGAATACCACCATTGCAGTACCTGAACTGGGCTCATGGTCCTCTCCGGCCTATGACAATGGTTATGTCTTCACCTCTACTGGTGCAAACACCACCTGCATCAATGCAAGCACAGGTGCCATCAAATGGATTTTCACCAATCCTTCTAACAGGGCTTCCTGTAATGGCGGGCCTGTAATCGCAGAGGGCAAAGTCCTGTGCAGTGACTGGGACGGTCTTCATTATTACTGTCTCGATGAAGCCACAGGTACCAAACTGTGGAATTATACAGTTGACAGCAGTGGTAGCTACACCCAGGGAACTCCGGCTATCAGCGACGGGAAGATAATTCTCACAAGCTGGACAGACATTTATTGTCTCGACATGGATGGCAATCTGTTGTGGACAAAAACAAGTCCTTCCTTAGGCAACATCTGTGGTTCTCCATCGATTGCAGGGGAGTTGTTCTACCTGACTACCTATAACTTCGGTAGCGACGACTATCCGGCCCTGTTTGCCTTCTATCTTGAAAACGGCACTCTGGCATGGAATTCCACTATTCAGAGGAGTGATTCTACCCCTACCATCGTGGACGGTTATCTGTATGTAAGCGGTGGAGCCTACGTTTACTCTGAAAGCCAGACCTACTGCTTCGATGCATTGAACGGTACTCTAATCTGGAATACCACCAAATCTGACGACGGAGTAGGTGACTGGACATGTTCCATTGCAGTGGCTGATGGTAAGGCTTTTGTGGGCAAGTCCGCAGGTTCTTCCTTTGGCCATACCGGTCTCTATGCCCTGAATACCGCCACCGGCAAGGAAGTCTGGCATAGTGATTATGCCGGTGATTCTCCTGCCATTGCGGCAGATACGGTTTTCTCAATTGGCAAGGAGTCAGATGGTGTGTCATATCTGTATGCTTTTAAGGATGACAAATCAGCGACCCCTGTTGCGGATTTCTCTGCCGATGTGACTGAAGGAATAGGACCTCTGACAGTGCAGTTTAACGATCTTTCCACAGGTGCCGAAAGCTGGGCATGGGACTTTGACAATGACGGTGTGGTAGACTCCAACAAACCAAATCCACAGTTCATCTATACGGAGAAGGGTACACATTCTGTGAAACTCACAGTTACCAACTCAGCAGGAAGTAGTTCCGAACTGAAGGTAGATTATATCAGTGTAACCTATCCGTCCCCGGATTTCATAGCAAATGTAACTGAAGGAACTGCTCCTCTAACTCTGGAGTTCACTGGAAATGTTTCCGGTTTGGCTCCTGAGTACCAGAACATGTGGTCCTGGGATGTGGATGGTGACGGAATATATGATTACTCGCCGAATTTCAGCATAACCCACACCTACACAGAACCCGGCACTTACACCGTAATTGCAAAATACGATGGCTGGACACCGAATGTGAAGACCGACTACATAACTGTGCTTTCACCGATGCCTGTTGCTAAATTCTCTGCAGATGTGGTCTCAGGGACTGCACCGCTTACTGTCAACTTCACCGACCAGTCCACAGATGCTGCAAACTGGTCATGGGACTTCAACTGTGATGGAGTTGTAGATTCCACAGAGCAGAATCCGCAGTATACTTATACATCAGCCGGAGAATATTCAGTAAATCTAACGGTGACAAACTCCTATGGCAGCGACTTTGAAATGAAGACAGACTACATCACAGTCAGCAGTGGAGGAAGTGCAGGGGATGCACCAGTTGCCGACTTCTCTGCGGATGTCACCTCAGGAGAGGCATCGTTAACCGTTTGCTTCACCGACACCTCCACAGATGCTGAAAGCTGGTCATGGGACTTTGACGGTGACGGAGTTGCCGACTCCATCGAGCAGAACCCGCAGTTCACCTATAACGAGGCAGGTAGTTTCACCGTAACCCTCACTGTAGGCAACTCCGCAGGTGATGCTACCGAAACGAAGACAGGTTACATCACCGTGGGTGAATCCGTGGAAGGCTGGACTTCTTTCCAGAAAGACACCTCCAACAGCGGAATCACAGCCAATGCAGGTCCCATTATCTCCCCGGATCTGAATAATTCCTGGAACGTATTCACCCATGCCAGTTCAAGCTCCGGTATCGACACAGTACCCCTTGTGGTGAATGATTCTGTTTATGTCTTCACCACCGGAGGTCATGTTCTAGCCTTCAACCACACCACAGGTACCCTGAAGTGGGAAAGTATCATTCCTGAATGTTCTGGGTTCCAGGTAGCTAACCCCGCCTACGGTAACGACAAACTTTTCGTACCCACAGCCGACTCCCGGATATTCGCCTTTGACGCTTTGACCGGAAAAGAATTGTGGAACGATTCGGTGGAAACAAACAGTGAGTACGGTCAGCTTAACACTCCCGTCATCTATGACAATGGAAGGATCTACTTCGGTCAGTGGGTGTCCTATGGAAGTCCGGGCAAGTACTACTGCTACACCGAAGACGGCATCGAGGTCTGGAACAGGGACTGTACTCACGGGAACAAAGGCTACTACTGGGCCGGTGCGACCGTAATAAATGACTACCTAATCTTCGGCGGAGATGACGGGTACCTGATCTCACTTTACAAAACCAATGGCAGCCTTGTTGACGAGCTTGACACTGATGCAGGTATGATCCGCTCCAGTGTTGTTTATGAGGAGGAGAGCGGACGGCTGTTCACTTCTACAAAGAACGGCTATTGTATCAGTATTAAAGTGAATTCCGACGGAACATTCAATGCTTCTTCCCTGCTGAAGAGCAACGCTTTAGGTCTGCAATCAACCTCCACTCCTGTCATTTACAATGGGCGTGTGTATCTGGGTTCAGGCAATTCCCAGGCCTCCGGTCCGTTCCTGTGTCTCAACAGTACGGATCTGGTGGAAATCTGGCGGTTTACGGGCACCAATGGTGGTATCCAGTCTTCACCTGTGATATCCACGGCCTATGACGATGGTGACGGAGAAGTATACATTTACTTCACTACCAACACTGATTCCGGAAGATTGTACTGCCTGAAGGACACTGCTACCAATTACCAGATGGATTCTGAGGAATGGTACTTTGAGCCTGAAAGTGAAAAGAACGAGTATACTCTTCAGGGTGTGGCGTTGGTTGACGGTTGGCTGTACTATGGCAATGATGCAGGATACTTATTCGGGTTGAAAGCGGAAAGTAATGGCTCGGTTCCCGATTCTCCGGTTATTTCCTTCAATTCTGAATCCACCTCTGTCATCGAGGGCCAGACCATCGAGATCGTTGTCAGTATAGACTATCTGCCTGATGGCCTTTCAGGCTATTATCTTACCATGGACATCGATGACCCGGCAATTGCCGAGATAGTGGGCATCGAGTATCCTGACTGGGCAACACTCAATGATAACTCATCCCTACCCGGCACTTCTATCTACATGAAGGCAGCCGACCTGTACAGGACTGTGGATGCAGGAGCTGAGGATGTTGTACTTGCTACCCTCACCGTAGCAGGTAAAGAACCGGGAAGCGCCAACTTCACCCTGGATATCAGCAGACTGGAGAACGACATAGGTTCCCAGATCAATGCTACACTTGAGATTGGAACCCTCGAGGTCACCAGAACACCGATCCCAGGTCAGACCGCTTCTCCCCGTGACCTTGACGGAGACGGACTCTACGAAGACCTCACAGGCGACGGTGTCTGCAGTTTCGTGGACGTAGAAGTACTATTCTACCAGATGGACTGGATAGAGGCAAACATGCCATCAAAGGTTGATTACAACGGCAATGGCAGGGTTGACTTCGATGATGTGGTAGCCCTGTTCGATATGGTGTGAGGTGAAGAAACAGGAATATAAACAGATTGGAGCACGAGTCAGGAAAAAAGGAATGGATATTACTTCCTTTTCCTGACTCTCTCCTGATTTTTTTACTTGTGGCAGATTAAGCATCTGAAGTAAAAAACGTCTTTAACGAGGTGATTACATTGAAAATATCAATCATTTTACTGAGTTTGGTATTGCTCGTTTCGTCAGCAATGCGGGAGAAACAACAAATAACAGACTTAATGAGTTCGATAAATGTACCGGAAACAGGTGCACTGGTCACCATCAGCAATGCCATTGACAACTACAATGTATGGATTCACTCCCAACTGATGTAATTACGTTCATGGCAGCAACTCAGAGTTGCTGCCTGATTATTTAGTCTCAGAAAAAAAAAGCGAAGATATGTGAGAACAGGATAGGAAAGGCTAAAGGGAAAGATATTTTCCATTTCCTTCTTCCCTTTTCTTCCTCTGATCTATACCTGTTCTCTGAATTTCCCGCAGAAAGAGACTCTTACTGCAGCAATGTTTTGTTGTTGCCGTAATGCTATATTAAATATACGAAGGGTACGATATGAAACAAAACATAATCAAACACGGGATCATGGTAAGCATGGTCCTGTTGCTGATGCTATCCCTTGTGGGCATAGTTTCGGCGCATAATGTAACGATTAGCAGAACAATAACACCAAGCACTGTCAATACAGGTGAATCTTTTGATGTAATCATCGACCTCAATCTCACAGGCACCCTTGGTGGCAGCAATATGGCCACGGTAACGGAAAAATATTCCAAGACCGACTGGACTATCAGCAATATCACCGCAGATACAGCTTTCGCGGAGTACATAAACGGTACTCCGGGTATGTACCAGTGGGGTACTGGAATGAGTTCACTGCCACTAGGTAGTTACCAGATATCCTACACAATGACTGTGCCATCCGATGAAACCTCTGGTGATTACACTATTGAAGGTTATTATGAGGATGTTGATCATTCTGATGACGATGATCTTTCAGATCCGAAGGTCCTTACTACAGGTGATAGCATTGTGACTATCGACGGGGGCGTTCTCAATATTTATTCAACGGCAATGGGAAATACTAATCCCGGAGCGCCTGATCCTGGAATTCCAGGATTTGTAGGCCCCAACGGTGATGGTAAGACCGAGTTAGGTACTGTGAACCCTATATTTGTGACCTGGGCCAGCACGGTCATGGACTACTCTCCAGCTGACCAGGCTATAGGGGCAGGGTTTTCCGATCCGGGCAGGACTCTTGGGCCTGTGACCTGCGATAATTTCGACATTGTCAGCCTGGGAGATCTCAATCAAGATCAGATTAATGCAGGTGAACTACCGGGATCCATAACCCTTGGATTCGCCTTCCCTATTGCTGACGGCAACGGACCGGACCTGGCGGTTTTTGAGAATGGCTTTGGTATGGACACAATATTCGCCGAGTTAGGTTATGTGGAGGTATCAACTGACGGCGTTATCTTCGCGCGCTTCCCCTCGATATCCCGGACCTCTGGGCCAGTAGGCGGATATGGGAATATAGACCCCACCGGAGTATACAACCTGGCAGGCAAGCACGCCAATGCTTATGGAGATTCCTGGGGCACACCCTTCGACCTGAGCACCCTTGCACAGGCACCCCAAGTGCTTAATGGGAGCGTAGACCTTAATTCCATTAATTATGTCCGCATAGTGGATATTCCGGGCAGCGGGGATTTCAAGGACTCCTTGGGCAATCCCATCTATGATGGCTGGCTGACTTTTGGTTCAGGCGGATTAGACCTGGAAGCTGTTGGCGTCATCAATATTGGTGCGGTTAGTGTACCGGTGGTGAACTTCACCGCTGACGTGACCTATGGGACTGCACCGCTTACGGTACAATTCAATGATGTGAGCAACGGTGTAATAGTTGACTATGCCTGGGATTTTGATAATGATGGGATTATAGACTCAACCTCACAGAACCCTGAGTTCACCTATGAGACTGCCGGTACATACACTGTCTCACTGACAGTATCCAATCCCGGTGGATCGACCACCGAAACCAAGGCAGATTACATCGTCTCCGTCCTGCCGGACTCACCGGTAGCCGATTTCTCCGTTGATGTAACTAGCGGTTCCGTTCCGCTGACTGTGCAGTTCACTGACCTTACTACCAACAAACCAGTCAGTTGGGCCTGGGACTTCGAGTCTGATGGCATAATCGACTCACACGAGCAGAATCCCTCCTGGACATATGATGCCGCTGGTAACTATACAGTGACTCTGACCGCCTCTAACCTGGCGGCTTCTGATACTGTCACCAGGGTTAATCTGACTTCGGTTGTCAATTTACCACCGATGGCTGATTTCTCAGCTGATCCGTTGGTCACTTTAATAGGACACAGTGTGCAATTCACTGACCTGTCTACAAACTCTCCGACCTTCTGGCAGTGGGACTTCAACAATGACGGTGTAGTTGACAGTACGATGCAGAATCCGAACTACACATATACTACCGCAGGAACATACACTGTCAATTTTACAGTGAGCAATTCTGCAGGAAGTGGTGATAAAGTTAAGAGTGACTACATCATCGTGAGGCAGCAGGCTTCTCCGGCCAGTAATTTTACCTACACCAGTGACGGCAGCTCTATAACCATCACTAAATACGTAGGCCCGGATGGTATTGTCATAATACCCGCAAAGATCGAGGGATTACCGGTGACTACTATCGGTGCCGGTGCATTCTCAGATTGCTCAGGTCTGACCACATTGAGCATCCCTGACAGCGTCACCACCATCGGTGACAGCGCGTTCTCAGATTGTTCCGGTCTGACCACATTGAACATCCCGGACAACGTCAACAGTATTGGCAATTATGTGTTCCAGGGTTGCTCAGGTCTGACCACATTGAACATCCCGAACAACGTCAACAGTATTGGTATTTATATGTTCCAGGGTTGCTCAGGTCTGACCACATTGAGCATCCCGGAGAATGTCACTTCCATCGGTACCAGGGCATTCAAAGATTGCTCAGGTCTGACCACATTGAACATCCCGAACAACGTCACTAGCATTGGCAACGGCGCGTTTTCAGATTGCTTCGGTCTTACCACATTGAACATCGGCAGCGGGGTTACGTACATAGGCAGTTCTGCTTTCTCCGGTTGTTCAGGTCTGGCTGCACTTGAGGTAGATGCCGACAACAGTGTGTTCGCGAGTGTCGACGGGGTCTTGTATGACAAGGGTCTCAAAACGCTGCTACAATGTCCCTTTGGAAAAAACGGTTCTGTCACCATCCCCGGTAGCGTTACCAGAATCGACGACTTTGCATTCAGTGACTGCACCAACCTTGTCTCTTTGACCATTCCGGATAGTGTAACCAACATCGGTACCAATGCGTTACGTGACTGCACCAACCTTACCTCGTTGACCATAGGAAACAGTGTAACCAGCATCGGTAATTTTGCGTTCATGGGGTGCTCTGCACTGACAACTGTGACCATTCCGGACAGCGTAACCAGTATCAGTATGTTTGTGTTCAGGGACTGCTCTGCACTGACTACGGTGAACATCGGCAGTGGAGTAAGGGGAATAGGAACTAATGCTTTCTCTGGTTGTTCCGCACTGACTGCGATCAATGTCAATGCCAATAACAGTTTGTACTCCAGTGTTGTCGGCATCCTGTACGACAAGGACATCACAACGTTGATACAATATCCGTCAGGAAAGAACGGTTCTGCCACCATCCCGGATAGTGTAACCAGTATCGGTACCGATGCGTTCCGTGACTGCACCAACCTTACCTCGTTGACCATCCCCTACAATGTAACCAGCATCGGTACCAGTGCGTTCCGTGACTGCACCAACCTGACTTTGTTGACCTTCGAGGGAAGCGCACCGACGGTCGGTAGAAGATGGGCGCAAGGATGCACAAATCTGGTAGTTTACTACCAGCCAGACGCCACCGGCTTCACCACACCTACATGGGAAGGTGTTCCATGCTATCCGATTCTTCCGGTACTTTCCTTCGTGCCTGTGGATGCTGAAGTCATCGATGGCCAGACCACCGAGATTGTCATCAGCGTAGACTCACTGCCAGATGGTCTTTCAGGCTATGAGCTTACCGTGGATATCGGCGACCCGGCAATTGCCGAGATAGTGGACGTCAGTTATCCTGACTGGGTATCCATTTCCGACAACTCCAGTCTGCCAAACGGTTCTATCTACATAAAGGCAGTTGACGGAAACAATGCGATAGAAGCAGGTGCTGAGGACGTCGTACTTGCAACTCTCACTGTTAACGGAAAAGACATGGGAACTACAAACTTCACTCTTGGTGTCAAAAGGCTTGACGACGACACAGGTGCAGAGATCAATGCTACACTTGAGATTGGAACCCTCGAGGTCACCAGAACACCGATCCCAGGTCAGACCGCTTCTCCCCGTGACCTTGACGGAGACGGACTCTACGAAGATCTCACGGGTGACGGTGTATGCAGTTTCGTGGACGTAGAAGTACTATTCTACCAGATGGACTGGATAGAGGCAAACATGCCATCAAAGGTCGATTACAACGGCAATGGCAGGGTTGACTTCGATGATGTGGTAGCCCTGTTCGATATGGTGTGAGGTGAAGAAACAGGAATATAAACAGATTGGAGCACGAGTCAGGAAAAAAGGAATGGATACTACTTCCTTTTCCTGACTCTCTCCTGATTTTTTTACTTGTGGCAGATTAAGAGGGGCACTGTCACGCGTTGAATCTCAATCCCTACAATGCTTGATTTTAGCGTACTCCCAGCCATTCCTGCATGCAGGACATGCAATAATATCACAAGCGTTATCATTCACATTTATTCCAGCTTATCAAGCATATTGCGATGCTGTTCAATAAATGCATCAATCCATTTTTCCGGCAATCAGTTCTATTTTTATAGTTTAGACGATAGAAAAACCTTATATTTATTGTAACGTATTGAAAGGTGGTGATCGAACTGAAAAAAGACCTTATGGATATTCTTGCCTGTCCCGTTTGCAAAGGGGATCTTGTCCTGAACATCGAAAAAGAGAATGCCAATGAGGTTGTTTCAGGCACCCTGTATTGTTCTGTTTGTGATGAGTACTATCCCATAGAGGAAGGTATTCCGAATATGCTTCCGCCTGATCTAAGGGAATGAAACTGTGAGGACATTTAATTGCAGCAGGTTCATATCAACAGACTGGGAGTAAATTCTATTGAATTCGACACGGATACAGTTGAGCTACCTTTATCACCAGGCGAGGAACGCAGTTTTGAAGTTGTGCTTATAAACTATGGCGCACCCACACATGTTAATCTGTCCGTAAATGATTCTCTGCACGAGAACATCACTATTCTTGAAGATAATCCTTATGTAAAACACGAGGAATACATCCCCCTGATAGCACGGATACCGTATGACGGGAGGCTCTACACAAAAGGACAGGTGTATATTACTGTAGGTTACGGTTCGAAAAGACAGGGATTTAACCTGAATCTTGGTCACCCCGGACCAGACGAATCCGGTTTTACCGTCGATGTTGACGAATCACTTTACAAACCCTCATCCTCGTCCCCAAAGTCAAAATCAAAATCTCCTAAATCATCGGTTTCATCATCTAAATCTCCTTCGTCCATGTTTGGTGAAGAACACTGGAGTGCTCAGATCCCATCTATTTCTGCTGAAATGTTCAGTTCTGCTTTTAAGGCAATTTCCCCTTATTCCAGTGGGATACTGAAATTTGTTATTTTATTGTTACTTGTTGCTTTATTCGTTTCATTTATATTGTCGCTTGATCCGGAAAAGTTATTTGAAAAGTTCCTTGAACCATTCTCAAATTTCTATACTTCTGTGTTCAGTTCGATCATGCTGACATTTTTGATGGCTTATCTCTTAATGAGACTTCCTAAATCTAAAAGATAATCAAGGTGAATAATATGAAATATATCATAGTTACCGGCGGTGTAATGAGTGGGCTTGGAAAAGGAATAACCACTGCTTCAATAGGGCGGAACCTGAAGAACAAGGGCTACAAGGTCACTGCCATTAAAATTGACCCTTATATCAATATTGATGCAGGTACTATGAGCCCGTTCCAGCATGGAGAAGTATTTGTCCTCAAAGACGGTGGAGAGGTAGATCTTGATCTTGGAAATTATGAACGTTTCCTTGATACTGAACTTACAAGAGAACATAACCTGACAACAGGAAAAGTCTATGAGTCTGTGATATCCAAAGAGCGCAGGGGCGAGTACCTTGGTAAGACCGTTCAGATCATTCCTCATATCACAAATGAAATAAAGGACCGTATCCGCAGGGTTGCTGCAAAAAGCGGTGCAGATGTCTGTCTGATTGAAGTCGGTGGTACCGTTGGTGACATCGAGAGTATGCCTTTCCTTGAAGCTGTAAGGCAGATGTACAGAGAAGAACCAAAGGAAAACATTGCTTTTGTGCATGTGACACTTGTGCCCATGGACCCGCAGGGTGACCAGAAAACAAAGCCAACACAGCATTCTGTAAAAGAGCTGAGGGAACTTGGCCTTAAACCTAATATAATAGTAACCAGATGTTTGGAACCACTGTTAGAAGGCACGATTTCCAAGATATCCCTTTTCTGTGATGTGTCAGAAGAAGCTGTGATCAGTGCCCACGATGCAGATGATATATATGAAGTTCCTCTGATGCTGGAGGAAGAAGGCCTTTCTTCTTTCCTTATGAAACACCTTGAACTCAGTTCTACAGGTTCAGAAGATGATTCCTGGGCAAAGATGGTTGACAGAATGCACAACCTGAAAGGTGAAGTGAAAATAGGTATTGTCGGAAAGTATACTCACCTTGAAGATTCATATCTCAGTATCAGTGCGTCCATCAAACATGCTTCAATAGAATGCGGTGTCAACTACGATGTCTGCTGGATAAATGCGGAAACTTTCGAAGAGAATCCTGAAATGATTTCCTCACTTTCAGAATACGACGGAATCCTTGTCCCGGGAGGTTTTGGTGAAAGAGGAACAGAAGGCAAGATCAAGGCAATCCAGTTTGCAAGGGAAAACGATATCCCATATCTTGGTCTCTGTCTTGGAATGCAGCTATCTGTTATCGAGTTTGCAAGAAATGTTGCAGGTCTTGAAGGTGCTAACAGTACAGAATTCGACGAGGATACTCCTTACCCTGTAATTGACATACTCCCTGAGCAGGAAAATGTGGTTGACATGGGCGCGACAATGCGTCTTGGTGACTATGATGCAGACCTCAAATCCGGTTCACTTGCAGAGAAAATATATGGCCAGTCCAAAATAGTGGAACGTCACAGACATAGATATGAAGTAAACCCTAACTATGTTGAGAAGATAGAAGCAGGCGGAATGGTATTTTCCGGCAAGAACAGGAACAGAATGGAAATTGCTGAAATTCCAGGTAAGAAATTCTTCTTCGCATCACAGTTCCACCCTGAATTCAAATCAAGACCAGGAAGACCTTCACCACCATTTAAGGCTTTTATTAAGTCTATGATCTGATGGTTTCTGGAAGTAAATCGAATCAGAAAAGGATTTTTCTGAAAACTAAAAAAAAGCCCACATATGTGGGCCTAACTCATTTTTAACGGGTCCGTCTTCATGTATTCCCTGAGGACTGTTGTTGCATAACTTCCCTTTGGAAGGGAAAAGGTAAGTGTTGCCTTGCTTTTACCAGGATTAAGTTCGTCTTCTGCTGCAACGAATTCAGGTTTGCAATGGAGTAAAATTTCCCTTCTGAGTCCTTTGGACGCAAGATCAGGAATCTGTTTCATTCTGAAAGCATCCTGTGATATATCAGTTTCTTCAAATACTTTCTTTTCAAGTTCACCTGGAATTCCCAGGCCAAACTCGCTTTCATATCCCACAAGAGGGGCGGTTACAAAAGCTCTTCCCCTTTTAAGAAGATTATTCATGCCATCCACATTATCTTCTGTTGCTGCCTGCATTTTTTTTGTATCAGGAAGTCCTTCCTTGTTCCTGAAACAGACAATATCACCTGAAGAAGCCTGGCTAAGTGGAAGTCCTTTTTCTATCCTTCTGCAGATAATACGGTTAAAAACATATGACTGGTATGCATGTATGAACATCTTCCTGATGTTCGGGGAGAGTACACTGAAAGAACCTGCATAATCTTCCGGATTCTCCACAAGGTAATGCATCATTGCTCTCTCATACCTGAGGCGCAAAGGATAGGCCTTCAGTCCTTCAACAAAATCCTTTGTTTCCCACACATAGTCCCTGACTTCTTTTATATCGTCAGTTTCATCAGGGAATGATTTTGCAATGTAGATCAGGGCAGCTTTTTCTGCATCTCCTCTAAGTAAATGCTCTCCTACAAGATGCGTAACAGGCCTTACAGCTCCAAATCTCTGGATTCCGAAAAAGTTAGGAACACCACCGTACTCAGCAATCTCCCTTGTGGCGGCTTCAAGAGTCTTGTTAAGTTCCTCAGGCTCTATGTCAATATCCCTGACAGTAATGCTAAATTCGTTCCCGTAAAGATCACCAAGTCCTATTGACCTGACGGACCTTCCGATGACTTTCAGCTCAACATCCCTGAGATAGAAATTCTCAATATCCTCTTCGGACATATCGTAGATACTGATCTTCTGAGTTGTTTTAGCCCTTTTATCCTTGGTACCTGCAAAACCGATCCTTTTCTGGCTGATACCAAGTTTACGTGACATATCCCTTACAAGATGATGCATATCCCAGTTTGTTTTTGTAAGTTCAAGAATCAGGTTCTTACCGCTGTCACCTTCTTCGCGGTTTGTTATCTCTTTGACAATAAAATCTTCAGGCTCCTGCCTGAGCACACCACCTATGCCTTCGGTATCTGTGCAGTAAAGTTCGATTCCCATCTTCTTTTCAATTTCCGGTATCATTAATTATCATTCCAGGTCAGGGGATATGTCGATTACAGTGACCGTGCTGGTATTGAGGAAAGTCCATCCGGAATCTGTTGGTGACGTACTTCCGGGAAGTCCTCCCGCATAGATACTTGATGTCGGATCCATCATGAGCCAGCAGCCATACTCGTCCGTAGTATAATAAATAGGTACAGGTCCGTAATATTCCCCTATTGCATCAGTAATAATTTTGGTATCGTTGCCAATATATGCCGCTGCAAATGCATGGCTATCTGTTAGATAGACCCTTGAAGTTCCGCCGATTGCCTCTATAAGTGACGCCAGCAGTATAGCATAGTCATCACAATCACCTGCTCCGACTGTGATTGTTTCTCCGGGAGTTGACCACAGGTCCTTTCCTCTTGGATCACTTATGTATTGTATATTCTCCTTCGTGTCATCGAAAAGGTAACATAACTGGTATATGTTGTACTGTCCCGGATATTTTTTTGCAGAAGCTGCTGCCATGGTGCGTACCTGGACATCATAAGGATCAATTTTGTCATTAACAAGAGTGAAAAGGTGTTCCGGGTTTGTTGAGTAGTCGGGAGTTTGTGTTTCCATTTTCTCAGATACTTCTATTGTTATTTCTTCAAATTGCTGATTTTCATAATCATGCCACTTTCCGGAATCAGTCTGAACAAAGAGTGAAATAAAAGGCTCGAGTTTGGTTTGCGTGGAATTTTCAGGAACCTCTATGGATAAAATACCGACCCGTGCATCTTCTCCGGGTTCCAGGGTAACACCTGCTTCATAGGACACTATTTCATTTTCTTCTTTCAGCTTAACACCAAACTGGTAAATGTAAACAGGGGTATCTCCCATGTTGTGTACAAATACACTGATAACTGTTTCAGTGCCTTCAAAGAATTCGGTATAACGGTATGAACTGGATATTTCAAAACTTGGTGATTTTTCAGTTAACTGATTAGGGCTTTCGTCAAAATTGTCTAAATCCTGAGAAGGGACTGTGGGAATTGTCAGTTCACTGGCATCTACCTGATAGTAATCTTCGCTCTGGAACAGAGTTACTGATGAGGGGTCAAATATATCTTCTACTTTATGTATTGACTCCGAAATACATCCGGAACCAAATATGATTCCTGATAGTAAGAGAAACACAATAGCTATTTTCAGCATTTGCGTTTTTTTCTCATTTTTCATGCCAGACCCCCAAATAATACAGGATTCATAGAAGTTTCAGATTCCCTGTTACTTTGTCAATATCATCTGCTTTTGCAGGTCCGATACCCAGTACGGTTACAGTTCCCGGTGCAATCTGGGTTAATCCTGCATCCTGTATAAGTGCTGTTGGAAGTCCCTGTCTTCTTGCCACTTCTTTCAGTTCAAAAAGGTCTTTTAAGACCGGAACTCTCAGGACTACCTTTTTCTGGCCGCCTTCTTTCCATTTGTCAAGGATTGAGCGTTCAGCCCATTCCGATGCCGAGACTGCTGCATGTGCGACCTGTACGGCAAGTTTGCCTTTTGATAGTTTTAGATCGTCTCTGATAATAATGCATTGTTTGTATTCAGTCATTTTGAAGCCCCGTTTTTTTTTAAGCCTATTTATCTATGGCAGTTATGATATGTTCTGCAACATTGATACTCAGGGATTTATAGATACCTGCTCCTGAAGGAGTAGCATTAATTTCCAGTACAAAATATCCATTTTCACTTTCTATAATGTCAACACCTGCGTACATCGCCCCAATGGTTTCCGCAGCATCTATACACATTCTTTCCTGCTCTGCTGTAAGTTCGCAGGCAACAGGTGTCCCTCCCTGACTGAGGTTATTCAGCCACCACCCTTGCGGTGCTTTCCTGTAAATAGCACCTATAACTTTGCCGTCAACAACAAATGCACGAATATCCTGCCCTGAGCTTTCTATGAATTCCTGTATATAAAGCATTCCTTTTTCATCAATTATTTGATTTACAAGGTCTTCTGCATTTGTTTCATCTCTTGTTCCGTCAGGTGCGAGAACAATCCCATTTTTTATACGGTTAATACCTATGCCTTTGTATCCGAAAACAGGTTTTATGATGGCATCCCCAAGTTTATCAATTATTTCAAGAGCTTTAGCCGTTTCCTGAATTACAAAAGTTTCAGGCGTAGGAATTCCTGCATCCGCCATCATGCAACTTGCATAGAACTTATTTGCGGCATTCTGTATGGCAGCCGGTGGATTTGCTATAAGTACTCCGCTTTGCTCAAGTTCTCTCAGTACATCAAAGCGGAATACATGGGCATCATTCTTTCCAGGTCCCATGTCCCTGATAATGATAGCATCAAGTTCTGAAAGACAGACATCTCCTGCTTTGTGGCTTACACTATTACCAATAGACGTTTCAATTTGCCCAAGATCAGGACAACAGGTTTCAAAACCTCTTTTCCCTGCTTCCTGAATAAGAGCTTGTGCTGTCCAGTCATGCGGATCAGTTACAACGATTCCCAGTTTTTTCATAATACTTCCTTGCCCTAAGTGCTATGAACTATTAGAACTGTTGCCTGCAGGCTGACCCTTGAGACTATCGGCAATACATCCGGGAATATCCACTACATTTTCCACGGCATCGATAATTACACCGTCTGCAGTAGCCACTACATAATCTAGTGAACAGTTTTTCAGGTCATAATCCACATGTTTTGATGTCCTTGCATCACCCGGAATCGATAGATCATCCATGCGTTTCCTGATGAATGCTGCCAGTTCACCGCTATTTTTCATCTGGGCATCCAGCAATATTTCAGTACTTTTCACATCCGCTTTAAATATGAATCCCAGCATTTTTTCAACTGCTTTGAACGTAATATCATCATTTGAATGGTTTTTAAAAACTCCCCTGATATCCCTGAGGAAAGAGTCATCTGCTATCCAGACCTTTTCTCCGTCAAACAGGCTTTCCAGTGTGATAAGCACATTGTAGCCGTCTATCATCAACTTCCTGTCTTTCAAATCTTCAACTTTAAGTTTCTTGCTTATCCGCGAACTGGCTGTAGCAGTGGAAAATACCGTGCGTGCCAGTATGTATCTTTCATCTTTGTCCAGCCGGAAATGGTCAGCTACAAAACGGATAGAGCTGTCCCTGCGATAACCACGTCCAAGCAAGTCGCGGATATCTTCAGCAGCTTTTGTTTTCAGCTCTCCCCCTTCCTTAAGATCCCTGTCACTGTGCTGTTTCTCTGACATCAGGTATCAGCCTTGAATTTTCCTTTTTATCTTCAAATTGGTTAATATCTAATTAGTATTCGGGTTTTATTTAAATATCTTAAATATAATACATTGTTATGATTTTAAGACTATTTCTCATACTAAAAATAAAGCTATTAACAGGTTTTGCTAATGACCGGGATGGATGAGCAGAAAAAAGGAAAAGTGCTGATTGTTGACGACGAGTCGATGAATGTCAAGCTGCTGGATGCTTACCTCGTACATGAGTATGAGATAATATCAGCGTTTGGCGGTGTAGAGGCACTGGAAAAGGTGGAATCTCACAGTCCTGATATTATTCTTCTTGACCTTATGATGCCGGATATTACCGGTTATGAAGTCTGTAAAATACTGAAGAGTTCTGAAAAGACTCGTTTTATCCCTATTATCATGGTCACAGCATTATCAAGCCTGGAAGACCGTATAAAAGGTATTGACGCCGGTGCAGACGATTTTCTCACCAAACCCCTTGACCGTCTTGAGATCAAGACCAGGGTTGGCTCTCTTCTGAGGATCAAAAAACTTCATGATGAACTGATAGCTGAGAGGGATCAGGCACAGAATTACCTGGATCTTGCAGGAGTTATGCTTTTCGTACTGGATGAGAATGGTATTGTCAAGGTCATTAACAGGAAAGGATGTGAAATACTCGGTTACCCGGAAGATGAGATTCTTGGTAATGACTGGTTTGAGAGTTATGTACCGGAACTTTTCAGGGAGAGCGCAAGGCAGGGCTTTGACAGGCTGCTATCAAGCCAGACTGACAATGCAGGTTATTTTGAGATACCTTTCATCAACAGTAACAAGCAAAAAAGAATCATGAGCTGGACTAATATTGTTCTCCACGATTCGGAAGGAACTATAAACGGTCTCCTTGTTTCCGGTGAGGATATCACGGAAAGACTTGAGGCAGACTCCAAAATTAAAAGGGCTAATGAATATCTTGATAATCTCCTGAAGGCATCCCCTATTGCCATATTATCCCTTGACAACAAAAAAAGAATAGTCACTGCCAATAAGAATGCGGCAGATCTGCTTGGTTATGAAGCAGGGGAGATCATTGCAAAGCCAATCCGGGATTTTGCAAACGATGTGGAATTACTCGAGTTCACCGATAAAAAAGACTTTGAAATGATTTTCTTTACCAAGCATGGAGAAAAGGTTCGCATGAACGTTTCAACATCTTTTTTGCCGGGCGACAGCGGAAAAGAAGGGCTTGTTATTACACTTCAGGACCGGTCCCGTCTCAGGGGATTGTTTATCACCCCTCTTACCGAGGATATTGAAGAGAAATCCAGTCCTTCAGACATTGAACTTGAAAATGGATATATATATCTTTCAGGTTCGGAGGAAACCGGCCAGAGCTACAAAACATTTTCCGACCTTGTCAAAAGCGGGAAACCCGGGCTTTGTATTACCAGAATGAACCCTGATAAAATAAGAAGCATGTATGGAATTGCAAAAACACCTATTGTCTGGCTGACCAAGAACAAGATCACAGGCCAGCAGTCAATTGATTCCACAGAGCTCTTCAGGATATATCCCACAATAGCAGATTTTGTAAATAAAGTAGATGATGGTGTTGTTCTTATGGATGGTCTGGAGTATCTCGTTCTTGACAACGATTTCCTGTCAGTTGTCAAATTGCTGGAACAGACAAATGACACCATCATGGCATCCAGCTCCCGAATGTTGCTTCAGCTTGACCCTGATGTTCTGGAAAAAAAAGAATTCCACCTTCTTAAACGATGGATGCGGCCGGTAACCGGAGCTGGGTTCGTTCAGGATAAAGCCTGAAAAAAGTGACATTTTTGCAAATACTAGCTTTTCAACTATCATTAAAGATATATATTATTTTTACACTATTATTCTTACTTCTTTTTTAAAAAATAGGAAAAAGAGGGGTATTATGAGATTTGTGGATACTATAGAAGGTTTGAATGAAGTCTTTGAGACAGATGTACCAAAAAACAGCGTAGTGCTGGTCACCGGTGCGGCAGGTACGCTGAAATCAGGTTTTACTTTCCAGGTTTTATCCAATTACCTGGAAGAACAGGATGAGTATGGTCTATACATCACGTTTGAGCAAAGCAAGGAAAACCATCTTCAGAATATGGAAAGCATGGGAATCAGTCTTTCAAAGAAGTTGCATATATCGGATTTCAGCGATTATCGCGTAATGTATGATGAATTTTCAGATGATCTGCTGAACATACTGGAAGAAAACATCCTTCAGTTCAGGGAAAACATTGGTGAGAAATGTACATGCATCGCCATTGATTCTCTGGGTGCACTTTACTCTCTCCTCGACGTAGACCCTCGCATCCTGAGGAAAATAATGTACAAATTCCTTGAGACTTTGAGGCGTGAAAAACTCACGATTTTCCTGATACTGGAAGAAGAAAAATTGTCCGGTATTTCCGACCCTTCCACAGGTATGGAAGGCTATCTTGCAGATGGGATAATTGAACTCGGCCTGCACCTGAAAGGTAATGTTGCCAACAGATATATGAGAGTGAGGAAAATGCGTTCCACATCACACAGCATGGAACCGTGGATACTTGCAGTATCTGAAAACGGGCTGAAAGTGTACAAAGGTAATTTTTAGTGCAAAATAAAGTTTCTGTTCTTAAAACCCACATCTTAAACTGATGTATCCTGCTTTAAGCTAAATATTTATATCTTCAGACCAAACATAGCCTGATTATTTGTGGAGTAAGGGCATATGTTTACAGATTTTAATATGGTTTATGTGGACCTGTTGTTGCAGTTTATAGTCATTATTCTGCTGGTACTTGCTGTTGCGCAGGCATACCGGGACCCTTATGATAAACACTGCAAGCTCATGACCGCTGCCATAGCAGTGCAATTATTGTCAGTGGTTATATATATGCTGCCTTCCATGCATTCCCTTTCAGGAGTAATGATGGGGAGTTCCTTTAAGTCCCTGATGTACCTTCATCACATATTGGGGCTGATCGTGATACTATTTTCCATATACATTAAACTGGCATTCAGTGGAAAGATTCCTTCACCTGTTCCTCCCCTGAAGATGATGAAGCCAACCCTCTTACTCTGGATACTGACTTTACTTGGTGGATTTAATCTCTACCTTACTTTGTGGGAAGGAATAACTATAATCTGATTTTCGTATTCACTGTTTACCTTCTGTCAACAATGCGTTTCGGCCTGCCTTTGATGCGATAGAATTCCAGCTCTCCGGGTTTAACGTAATTGAACAGGATATTCAGACTGCCGTCGATGTAAGAGTTTTCAAGATTCTTTTTGTAGGCAAAGAACGATCTGAGGAAATTCTCTTTGATGAGTTCCTTATTGCATCTCTGCAGATTATTACATTCCATGCTCACCCTGAGAGTCATTTCATCCTCATCATCTCCCCCGTAAAGGAATGCTTCATATTCCCCTGTCAGATATTCCATATTCTCCCTCTGGAACACGCCCTTTTCGATATCTACCCGGTTAAAAGGTGTTCCAGCAGTCCAGAACGTTTCAGTTTCCCTTTCAGGAGTCATAATTTTCATGTGTGTTCTCCCGCAGGCACATTCTCCCCTGTCAAGAACAACAGTTGTATCTTCCGTATCATAGTTGAGAAGCACGTTCCCGCTCTTTGCCCCCACAGGAAGCAGGGTAGTAAGAACAAGTCTGCCGCATTCCCCATCTTTTACGAATTTGTCCATGCCAGGATCATAGACATCCAGATGCACCAGGTCTTCAGGTACATGAAGACCACTGATATCGCTGCATTCTCCGCACATTGTTCCCTCTGTGCTTCCGTAATTGTTGTAAACATTACAATTCCATATTTCAGCAACGTAATCCCGGGATTCCTTTGCAAAGCTCTCCCCGCCGATGATCAGTCTTTCAATACTGGATTCCGCAGGATTCAAACCGCTCCCTTCCATTCTCTTTGCAAGACGTAAAAGCTTGAATGTACTGGCTACAATGGAAGTTGGCTTATATGATTCCATGACCCTGACCGGGAATGTGCATTTTCCTTCGGGTATCATTGCCATACCTAGATTTCTGGCTGCCAGTGTCATGGTGTTTGCACCGACATTCATTCCGTATGAAGCGCAAACTACAACACGGTCATGCTCTCTGAATCCCTGGGAAACAAAACACCTTGCATATTTTTCCGCATATCTTTCCCAGTCATCCCATGTCAGGAAAAACGCCTTTGGTGTACCGCTGGTACCACTGGTTTCATGCACAGTGAACACATCTTTCCAGTCCACTGTCCTGAACCCGAAATCATCGGTCGTCGGTGGCTGATTTTCCCGGATGGTTTTTCCAGATATTATGGGAAGTTCCAGCAGGTCTTCATGTGATCTGATATCGGATGGATTTATTTTGTGTTCCCTGAACCATTTCTTATAGAACAGTGAGTTTTCTGCAACGTAGTTAACAGTATATCTGATCCTTTCTTCTATCAGGGAATCAAGTTCAGACCGTCCCATGGTTTCGATTTCCGGATTGTAGAACTTTTCTGTTGTCATATATGTTCCTCCTTAGATATGAGACAGCGCATCTATCTGCTCTTTTATCTTTTCCGTATCATTGGACGGGAGTTTGCAGTTGTGATCCTGGCACATGTATACAGTTGTTTTATTGTCTGCCATCACCATATCTTTTGTATATGGTGCTATTTCGACGATCCTGTCAGAATCGTCTTCATTTTTCAGCAGCAGCACTTTTTCAGGAATGAATCTTTCATTGATAAAACGTACAATTTCCATGGTACCGCTGTCGTCCTTTTCTCCGGCAATTACAATTTCTACTGAACTGTTAAGTGCCAGGTCCACGGCTGACATGAATTGTGTATATCCTGCAGGCGCAGAGCTGACCTTTTCCGCAAAAGCCCGGAGAGTCCTGTCGGCCAGTTCCTCAAATTCAGAATTGCCTGTTATCTTTGCCAACCTCAGCAGATTCATGGCCGTTACAGAATTCCCGGAAGGTATTGCACCATCATAAACTCCCTTGCTTCGGAATATCATTTCTTCTGCTTCATCTGATGTGTGAAAGAATCCCCCATTTTCAGTGTCATAAAAACGGTCTATGAGATAGTCAGTTAGTTTCAGGGTATGTTCCAGATACTTTATATCAAAAGTTGTCTGGTAAAGTTCGATCAGTCCCCAGGTAAAAAAAGCATAATCTTCAAGGAAGGCATCAATGGCAACTTCTCCATCGCGATACCTGTGCTTCATTTTTCCATCGGTATCTGTCATATTTTCCATAAAGAATTCTGCAGCTTTAATTGCTGTTCTGACGTAGTTTTCGTCATCAAATGCCTGTGCAGCTTTACAGAATGCTGCGATGGTCATCCCGTTCCAGTCAGTGAGAATTTTATCATCTTTAGATGGATGGACTCTTTTTTCACGTGCATTGAACAGCTTTTTTCTGGCCTTTTCAACAGATACTGCGATGTATTCTCCCTGTTCTTTGTTCCACGAACAGATATCCCGCATACTTTCGGTCATGTGGGGAATGTTTCTTCCTGTCGGAATATTGCTGTGTTCTTCTGTAAAGTTACCTTCGTTTCTGATGTTGAAGACTTTCATGAAAATATCAGCATCCTCATTTTCAAGCAGCTCTTTAATCTCTGACGTTGTCCATAGATAGAATTTTCCTTCCTCTCCTTCACTATCAGCATCCTCTGCGGAATAAAATCCTCCATCATATGAGGTCATATCTCTTTCAAGATAGCTCAATATCTCCTTTGCAGTTCTCTTGTACTCGGGGTTTGCAGTTGCCTGATATGTTTCTGCCAGGGCAATAACTATCATGGCCTGGTCGTATAGCATTTTCTCAAAATGAGGTACTAACCATTGCCTGTCTGTAGAATATCGGTGAATACCATGGCCTATATGGTCGTATATTCCACCCATATACACTGCTTCAAGTGTTCTTTCAACCATTTCCAGAGCGATTGCATTACCAGTCCTTTTCCAGTACCGCAGGAGAAAAGTCAGGTGGTGCGGCGAGGGAAATTTAGGGGCTCTGCCAAAACCGGCGTATTCTTCATCAAAAATACTATAGAGCTGATCAAATGTTTTGTTGGGCAAATCCTTATTGGCATATTGATCATTTTTATTTCCTTCATTGCTGTTCTCTGAAACCGCATTTATTATGCCTTCCGCACTATTGAGAAGTTCATATCTTTTATTTTTCCAGAGCCGGGATATGGCAGGCAGCAGTTCAAGCATCCCTGGCATTCCATATCTGCCCTCCCTGGAGAGGTAGGTGGCAGCATAGAAAGGCTTTTTGTCCGGTGTCATAATAATCGTAAGGGGCCATCCTCCTCTACCGGTTATTGCCTGGCATACTGCCATGTATATATTATCTATGTCCGGCCTTTCTTCACGATCAACCTTTACAGAAACGAAAGATCCATTCAGCAGTTCTGCCACGGAGTTGTTTTCAAAGGACTCCTTTTCCATTACATGACACCAATGACATGTCGAGTAGCCTATAGAAAGGAATATTGGCTTATCATCTTCTTTTGCTTTTTTAAAAGCTTCATCCTTCCAGGGATACCAGTCAACTGGGTTTTGCGAATGTTGTAAAAGATAAGGACTTTTTTCTTCTTTTAGTCGGTTGTATCCCTCATTCTGCCCATTGTAATTCTTATTCACACTTATATACTCCCGATAGTTATTTGGGTTTAATATAATATGTACTTATAGGATTAGCATAACCAGGCATCAGATTGTTTAACTTTGCAAATCAGATATATTATGATGAGCATGATTTTTGGCTGTGTCCATATATTTATATAGTACTCAATCTTATGCAAAGGTAGTAACGATAATTTGTATTATGAAAAAAGGTGGTACGACTATGGACAGACGATTATTTTTGCCCGTTGTAATTATGTTTCTTTCAGTTCTGTTGCTTGGAGGACTGATAAGTTACCAGGCGGGTTCAGCACAGGAATCTCCCGAAGAGAATCCTGCTCCGGTTATCGGAGAAAAGGAAACTGTCGTTCAGGACAGTCCAAAAGCAAGTGCTCAGGAACCTGAAGAAAAGACTAACACATCAATAAAAGAAGCTCCTGCTTCAACACCTACGTTTATGGGCATGGGTGGTGGCGGTACTCCAAAAACTTCCAGCACTGAAACTGGAAATCCTGTGACGAAAGAAGAAGGAGTTGTTGTAGCTGACTTTGATTATACTGTTGATGGTCTTAATGTGACTTTCAATGATAATTCTCAGAATGCTTCTTCCTGGTACTGGGACTTTGGAGACAATACTAATTCCACAGCTCAGGATCCAGTGCACGAATATGCTGTTGTTGCTAACTATACAGTCACTTTGACTGCATACGGAGAAGATGAACTGAAAAATTCCTCAATAGTAAATTATGTTGATCTTATTCAGGCCAGTGAAGAAGAGGAAGAAGGTAGTGAAGAGGTCATTGTAGTGGCAGAATTTGATTACACTGTTGACGATTTTAATGTGACCTTTACTGACATGTCAGAGAATGCTTCTTCCTGGTACTGGGACTTTGGAGATGATACCAGTTCCACAGCTCAGAATCCAGTGCACGAATATGCTGTTGCCAGTATCTATACTGTTACTTTGACTGCATACGGAGAAGACGAATTAAACAATGATTCAGTAGAATGTAATATTGATCTTACTGGAAAAGAAAACGAGGATGAAAAGAACCCTCCTGTAACTCAGGAAGTTCCTGAATTCCCAACCATTGCAATTCCAATGGTAGCGATCATTGGTATGGCTTTCATCTTCAGCAGAAGGCAGTAAACAGACATTTTAGATTTAAACCGTAATCTTACGGTTTTAACTACTTTTTTTCTTTGTTCTATTTCTTCTTTACCTGTGTTTTTGCTGGTATTATAGCTTGTTTTTTAGGGTATATCTCAGGCCACAAGGTCTTATGATGCAATTTATTCCTGGTATTATATGTTGTTTTAATGTTCTTTTTTCTCCTCATCGATGGTTATTTATATATTAGTATTCCTTAAGCAATCCCCCAGTATTATCTGGGTATTACTTATTATCGAATACACTCTTCAGGAGGAATCCCTATTACTGCAATTGCTTTGTTAAGTAGTGGTCTTGATTCAGTGACTTCCGTTGCGGCAGTCCTTGAAAAGACTGATGTAAAAATGGCCCTTATATTCAATTACGGACAGCGTGCTGTCGAGCGTGAAATCCAGAATTCCATAAAAATATGTGAGCATTTTGGACTGGATTATCGTATCCTCGATATTACCTGGATGCAGGAGATCACCAATACTTCACTTGTGAACACAGATACCGACGTTCCAAAACTCAGCATGGAAGAGATATCCGACGATGCTGATCCTTCCATTACAGTTGAGTCAGCTAACGCTGTATGGGTCCCTAACAGGAATGGTATTCTCATAAACATTGCAGCAGCTTATGCAGAAAGCATGGACTGTGAATATGTGGTTGTAGGCTTCAACAAAGAAGAAGCTGTCACGTTCCCTGATAATTCCCTGGAATTTATAACTGCAATTGATGATTCACTTTCGTATTCAACACAGAATGGCGTAAAAGTGCTTGCACCGCTTATTGGAATGGATAAGAAAGAGATAGTTTCCAGAGCCATTGAACTGAAAGCTCCTCTGGAATATAGCTGGAGTTGTTATCATGGTGCTGATGCTCCGTGTGGTGAATGTGAAAGTTGTACCAGAAGGAGAAGAGCTTTTGAAGCTGCAGGTATCAAAGACCCTCTGCTTGTAAGGCTTGGTAAGGAATAGAACTGTTATTTCGCGGTGTTATTTATGGAATGCTTAATTCTTGATAAAAAGACAGATTATGACGGTAGTCAGATTTCATCCCTCTGGGCTTACAATCTTGCAGACATCCAGGAAGATTCCATCATAGTTTTCAGAGGTGGGTGCGATGTTAAGATAGAGCACATGATCGACCTTGAGGACAAAAAACAGGGAGACATGATATTTTCCACTGATATGGTTCATTTTATCATCGAGCATTTTGATTCAACCGATCTGAAACTCATATATGCAAGACAACGCCTGTTCACTGCAATAGTTAAAGAGATTCTCTCAGAATATCGTAATGATATTGTCAGACAGGGTGACGACCTTTTTGTAGATAGCAAAAAGCTTACAGTATCCATTGCAAGCACATCAGCAATTTCACAGAAAATCCATTTTGGGATTAATGTTGTCCATGATTTCTATGGCAGTTTTGAAGACCTCGGACTTGGCAGTGATGATGTTGCAGATGTAATGGAAAAAATAGCAAAGCGATACTATAATGAATTCATTGATATCGAGAAAGACCTCAGGAAATCCAGGACATTGGATGTGATATGATGCAGACTTCACTGAGTGAAGTGTTCTGTTCAGTACAGGGAGAAGGTCCATATGTTGGATGCAGACAGGCTTTTGTCCGGTTTACCGGATGCAACCTGAAATGCAATTATTGCGACACTCCTGTTGAGGCTACAAAAGTTTGCAGGTTTGAAGCTGTTCCGGGATCTGATGAGTTTCAGGAGGTTGACAATCCCCTGAGTTCTGAAAAGGTCAGTGAGATGATAAATTCTTACTCTGGTTTACACTCTGTGTCCCTTACAGGTGGAGAACCACTCATGCATGCAGACTTCATCAATATGCTTGAAACTGAAACTCCACTATATCTGGAGTCGAATATGACACTTCCCCGTATGGCCAAAAAGGTGAAGAATAAAATATCCTATGTTTCAGGTGATGTGAAGTTGTTGCCACCTGAATTGCTTGAAGATACAGAACTGCATCTTGAAAGTACCATTGAGTGCTTCAGGACGCTTAAAGAAACTAAAGACAGGGACTGTTTCTGTAAGATCGTTGTGACAAAGGACACACATGGAGATGATATTGAAGGTGTTGTGGGAGCTATCTCCGGCTATATCTCCTGTTTGGTATTACAACCGGTGACACAGAAAGCTATGCAGCCAAAACCAGGATTTCTGCTGAAATTACAGGAATCTTTCCTTGATGATATTGATACGCGAATAATACCTCAGACACATAAGATGTGGGGTTGTTTATAATGAAAATGAGACTCGGAATTATTGATTATATTGATAGTGCCCATTATTTGCCAGGGCATGATACATGCGGTATAGTACACGGACACACTTACAAGACAGAAATTGTAATTGAAGGTGAAAAAAAGGAAACCGGAATGGTCATGGATTTTTATGAGATAAAGAAGGTCATAAAAGGCATACTCAAGGAGTACGACCATGTGCTTCTTAATGACATACTGGAATTTCCCAGTGTTGAGAATCTGTGTGAGCATGTACATGCAAAGATTTCTTCCAGACTTGATTTCCCTCTTTCAGTTAAGATGTGGGAAGGCAATGGCAAGTGGTGTGAGGTAAGTACTATTTGAGGACTCATAAGGGATATATGAACAATATGCAGAGTGCTTTTGTTTTGGTAAATTTGCCATAAGTTTACACAAAAGTATATCTATTAGTCTCCCTTAACTTGAGTCGTGTTTATTGGAGCTGCAATAGAGCTATAGGAGCTATGTTTATGGAAAATGAAAAAGCAGACGATTGTAAGATAGAAATCAACAAGGATGAAGATATAAAGAGAGTGATAGCACAGCATCCTTGTTATTCCAAAGAAGCCCAACACAAGTTTGGAAGAATCCACCTTGCAGTAGCTCCGAAATGCAATATTCAGTGCAATTATTGTGATCGTAAGTTTGACTGCGTAAATGAGAGCAGACCGGGTGTTACAAGTGAAGTACTGAGCCCGCAGGCAGCTCTTGAAAAGACAAAGCAGGTACTTGAGGCTTACCCATTTATCAAGGTTGTTGGCATTGCAGGACCTGGAGATCCTCTGGCTAACGATGAGACATTTGAGACGCTGGAACTCATCAAGAAGGAGTTCCCTGATGTGACTCTCTGTCTCAGTACAAATGGCCTGGTACTTCCGGAGAGGATGGACGATCTTCTCAGGGTAGGAGTAACAACGCTGACAGTAACTATGAATGCAATCGACCCTGAGATCGAGGCACAGCTTATAGGCCACATATCCTACAAGGGAAAGATCTACAGAGGTCTTGAGGCTGCTGAAATAATGGTGAAAAACCAGCTTGAAGGTATCAGGATGGCCGTAGAAGCTGGTCTTGTTGTTAAGATCAACACGGTTCTTGTACCGGGCATCAACGATGAGCATATTGTTGAACTTGCTCAGAAGATCAATGAACTTGGTGTCTTCATAATGAATGTGATGCCACTTATCTGCCAGGCAAAGTTTGCTGACAGGACAGCACCAACACCAGCAGAATGTAAGGCTGTTCAGGACAAGTGTGCACCTTATGTCCAGCAAATGAGACACTGTCGCCAGTGCAGGTCTGATGCATACGGACTTATCGGTCAGGACATGTCACAGATGAGTGAAGAGCGCAGGAACATTATTAAGGTTGATATGAAAAAGAAGAGTTCATGTGGAAAGGAGTAAGTCCTTTTCACTGAAACCTTTTCATAATATTTCGTCATTTTATCCTATTAATTCTACTAATTGCAGGTGTTTTTTTGAATATTGAAGAGCTTGCGGCAAATTTAAGGAACTTTGAAGGCGTCACCAGGAAAAAACCGATAGCAGATATTGTTAGTATATTCGAGACTGTCAGGTCAGAATACGGTGAGGTCATAGATGATTTTGGTGATGATGCAGCTATCATAGATATAGGAACCGATGATGTAATTCTGTTTGCAGCCGATGCCATATGGGGCAGGATCATCAACAAGAGCCCCTGGTGGACTGGTTATACTTCAGTTGTTGTCAACGTGAATGATATTTCCGCAATGGGCGGTCGTCCCCTTGCAATGGTCAATGTGATGTCTTCCAGCAATCTGGAATCCACAGAAGAGATCATGAAAGGAATTCGTGATGGAATTAGAAAATTCGGAGTTCCAATGGTAGGAGGCCACATTCATCCGGATACCCCATACAATTCACTTGGGGTTGCTATAATTGGAATTGCAAAGAAAGACTGTGTTATCAGAAGTGATAGTGCAAATCCCGGAAACGTTATAATAGTTGCCTATGACATGGATGGTCGTGTTGGCAAGAACTCACCTTATAGCTGGGATACAACATCTTTCAAGGATGCTGATGTTGTGCGTGAGCGTTTCATGGTCATGCAGGAGATAGGAGAAAAGAAACTGGCAACTGCGGGAAAAGATATCAGCAACCCCGGAACAATCGGCACGCTTGGCATGCTCTGTGAGGTTAGCAGGGTCGGTGCTTCAGTCGATCTTAGCAAGATCCCCTGTCCTGAAGGTGTTGATTTTGAGCAGTGGCTTAAGATATATCCTGCAACCGGATATGTTGTTACTGCAGAGGCCGGACATTCTAACGAGTGTGTTGAGGTTTTTGAAAATGCAGGGCTGAAGGCTGCTGTAGTTGGTGAGATCAACGATAGCCACATCATTGATATTTTTAATGGCAGCGACAGAGCTGTTGTCTTTGACTTTGAGGAAAGCGGAATAACAGGAATATGAATGGACAGCAAAATGCTGTCTCTTTCCTTAAATTTTATTTATGGAAAAACTTTGATTTGAAAAAATAATAATTCAGGCAATTATAGGATAGCGAGAGGAATTTATTTCATTTAACTCTCAATCCATGCTTTGAGTTCTTCATGAAGGAACTGCTCAGCAGCCTGTACTACTTCCAGCGTTCCCCTGAGAGCAATCAGTTCCCTTTCATCAGTATCCACAATGTGTACATTTATTTTCCTTTCAACCGGTTCAAGGTCAAACTCCTCTACGAGGTCATAGATGATATATGAAGGAGTACCAGGCGGTATGAGAAGGTCATAAAGGTCTTCAAGATCCTGTTCTGCCGGTTTGTTTTCTTTCTTGTCTTTTGATCTTTCAAGATCTTCAAGAGTAAGTTTCCTTGTCAATGCGATCACCGTCTTTCTGCTTTGATGGTGTGATATGCATATATAGTAATCGCTGTGTCCGGGGTTTAACTCTCCATTTCTGGATTCTGCTTTGATTTAATAGAAATTAATTTTTCATAAATATCCAGTGAACTGTTAAAGGTTTAATCTTGTACAGGACCGGGGACATACAGAAGTGATGCTATTAAAATATTACATTTATCTATACGGCACCATTACAAATATATTGTATCATAATTATAGTTATATTTGTACCCCCTTGCAATAAATTTAAATAAAATAAACATAAATAAAATAAATAAAATAAAATATTATTATGATTCGCATATCATATTTGTTATATTAAAACGACAAGCGGGTGTCAACTTAGTGTGGTGATGCCTCCTGGATGTGATTACATAGGAGGTTACGAAAATGATATATGGTGAAATGGAATTCTTGGGAATCATTGATGTCCCTCGCATATCCACGATGGTCTATATAGATAATACAAGATGGGACGGCTGGATTGTTAGGCTATCAGACGAACATTTACAAATCCAGACTGACTGCAATACAAAAGATATTTGTTTAGAAGACATCTTAACTGTTGACAGACCTCTCCCTTATGCCATTCTCAACAAGATACAGAATTCCAGCAAACATGGCGCAGTAATGGTCATTGACTATAAAAAGCCTGCCTCCCTTGGGGTAGGCGATATATTATGTTCTATGATATGTGCCGGAAAGAAATCAGATATTTCTAATTTGAAATACATGCTTACAAGTCTTCTGGGAATAAAAGTTGATCCACTTGTTGGAAATATGAAACCTGAAGACATACGATTATTATGCCTTTTAGCTAGCGGAGTGAATAGTGTAGACATACTCGTACCAATTTTTGATGGAGACGAAGAGTTACTAAACAGAACTTTTTCTTCTTTGAAAAAGAGAGAACTGGTTGATGCCTATGCTGCGCTTACCCCTCTTGGAATTGAACTCGTTGACAGGGTTAAAGGAGTAGAAAAAAAGAAGCTGGGTTCCAATATACATGACAGATTCAGTGAGTTATCCAAAATATGTGAATATCTGGACGATATACATCCTGCTAATGAAGAAACGGTGAAAATAGTATCAAGATGGGGGCAATCTATGCAATGTGGAAATGTGCTTATAGCTGACATAAAAACATTGTTACTTGCAACTGGCATTGGAAGAATAGATATGGAAATGTGTAAGAATTTCTGTTCAATTGATTTAATTATTTATTATGGAAATGGTTTTGATGTTACATTAAGATCAAGAGATTACTCTATTATGATAGCATTGTATGGACTTCTGAATGAAGACGAAGATAAAGCTATTCGTATTTTGTTCTGTTTCTATCTTGGATATAATTATGAACCGGATGTATTTGCTATGATTCACATCCATCAGGATGAATATGTTGAGCATTGCAAATCTCTTGTGTGTGACGGCCTGATTGACTGGTATAGCAAGGAATTAACTAACGCAGGCCTGGATCTTGTCCATAAAAAAATAAAAGGGGATATGTCTGTGATGTTTGATTGTTCCTGCCTCAATTATACGAACGATAACTTCAAAAAAATAGAGACGACCAAAAAAGAATGGGCAAAAAAGAGGGTTTTGAATACGCTTCAAAAAATTCATGGCAGCCAGAAAACGGTAAAATAATCCCATATATCTGTTCCTGATTCCATATTGAGCACTGTCGTCTTATTTCTATATCATTCATTTCAATTGTTATTTTTCCGTATCTGCTTAGACCATAGCAGATGAAACTATTAAACTGGATGAACTGGAATTTAAAGATACAATGGTCCGGTTTATCCTTTTGAAAACGTGTTTCTGGATGTCAAAAAGGCCTCATTATGAGCTTAGAGAAGTATTCAAGCTTTAACTATTAATACTGTTAGTTATAAAAATACAGATAGTTATGCTAATTTATAAATTGCTATTGAGAGAAGGAGTGTATGAATGAGATTAATTGATTTATCCGATGAGAAAGGGCAGATAAGGGTTGAATTTGGGGGCTGTAATATGAAGTGCCCCTATTGTGTTCACATACATCAGCCTGTAAAAGAATGGACTGTGGATGAAGTACTGGATTATGCCAGGAAGTCTACGACCGAAAATGTATATCTGGGGGGTGCGGAGCCAACCCTGCAGAAAGACCTGATGCCTTTAATAGAGGGCCTCCATGAGATGGGGAAACAGGTTATTCTGAAATCCAATGGCATGAAACCTGATGTACTTGAAAAGGCCTTTCCTTTTGTGTATGGCTTTGTGCTTGAGATCAAAGCACCTGTAGATGATGTAAAGGCAGTGATGGAAGTTACCGGGATGTCTGAAAAAAGGACACAAAAGTACCTTGAACTTCTAAGTGAATCCATGACCATTGCAAAGCAGAAGTGGCTCAGAGTGTGGATACGCGTCATTCCTGAATATGTGAATATTGAAACCATGCCTCGCATATTGCCAGACCTTAAGGGTGCCTCTGAAGTGATGCTATACCAGTTCATGAGTAATCCTGATTTTGACCTGCCTTTCATGGGTCATGATTCACCAACACCTGCCTGGGATGAATTAAAAGAACTTGGAAATTTGGTTATTGAAAAGGTCCCTCAGGTGAGACTTGTTGGAGACAGGGGAAAACTGGTACTGACAAAATAGTAATAAAATTGATGAGTTGAGAGGATTATATTTAATCCTGTGAACTCATTTTTATATAATTTGTTTTGTTTCTCAGCTGATTTTTATAAGATTAACCGGTACATTTATTCGTTTAGAGAATGTTATATAGGGTTGATTGAAATGCAGGAATACAAGTTAAAGCGTGGTTTTAAACCTGAGATGGATAGGATTTACGAGTGCCTTACAGAGAATTTTCCAGGTGAGATAAAGGAAGAAGATGGAAAGTATGTAACTTCCTATGGTGTTCTTTCCAAAATTACGGTATGGATAGAAGGTAAGAAACTGGCTGTTGATACGGAAGCTGATACTTCTCTGACAGATGATGAACTTATTCTTGATTCTAACAAGCGTTTCAGAGATTTTCTTTTAGCAGCTACAGGCTACACTGCTAAGGAGCGCCTGAAGCAGGCAAAGAAGGAAGTTTCCAAGTAATTTCCTTCTTTTTTTCTTTGAGCTCACGGAGTCACTTATATGGACTTTCTTGAAAAACTGAAGAGCTTTGATATTCCGACCTGCCTGAGAATTTGTGCAGGGACCGATGGTTCGGTGACCTTCCTTCTGGAAATAATGACCAGGTATCCCACTGCTGTTGTCACTGAGTTTCAGCATATTATTCCTGCGGATGAGCAAATTGCTGAACTGTTCGATGTGAACGTGGGTGCGGATATAAATGAACGCGTGGTGACCCTCACTGCTGATGATGTACCATATGTGTTCGCCCGTTCACTGTCGGCTATTGAAAAGATGCCTGAGGCTGTGCGCTCTGATATGATGAAGGCTGACATTCCAATAGGCAGGATATTGCGTGACCACGATATTGAGACTCGCAGGGACTTTGAAAATATTGAGCTTATTGAAGATGAGCCTCTGTTCGGGGCTCAAAAGTTGCTTTCACGTTCTTATCGTATTGTCCACCACAGCGGTGTGCTTATGTGGATCAATGAGAAGTTCCCTGTTGACACACGCTGGTGTTTATAAATAACCGCTCTTCCAACCGAAAGTTTATTAATTGATTCTGTGTATTAGGGGAGAGCACCCCAATACTCATTTTGTGCCTCGGTGGCCTAGGGGTATAGCGCGTCCTTGGTAAGGACGAGATCGTGGGTTCAAATCCCACCCGAGGCTCTTATTATAATGTTTAAAGCTCTCAGTTTATCTTCTCATTTTAACAAGATTGCTATTTCGGTTCTGTAGTATTCTATTTATATGAGTGACACAAATTTTGCTCTTTTTCAGTTCCTCAAAAACAATCTGCAAGCTAAAAACAAAGCAACCATCCGCCGAAGGCGGCACATTCCTATGCTGCTGCACAGAATAATATTCCAGTGGGTATGTTATTATATACTTATCTTTATAATTGACATTTTTAGTGAACTAATTTAGAAATCTTTATCACCATCTTAGTTTATAAACAAGCTTCATACATTTAAGGTGGCGATATTTTGAAATGTGAAAAATGTGGTTCGGATATTAATGAAATGTCTAATTCCTGCAGCAATTGTGGTTTTGCTCCGCAGATGGTAACTGTTGAATTATATGCAGGATTTTGGAAAAGGTTTATTGCTTACTTATTGGATTCGATAATCCTTGCTATTCCTTTATTTATCGTTTCCATTATATTTGCGGTTTTAATTAATGGGATTGCAATGTTACTATTCTTTGGTGATAGTAGTATGGGTTCGAATCCGGCATTAGATATTATGTTTGTTATTGTTGGATTAATACCATCTGTACTAATATTCATACTTTTGTTGCTTTACTTTGCAGTATTCGAAAGCTCCAACTGGCAGGCAACTCCGGGTAAAAAGATAATAGGTATTAAAGTAGTAGATATTCAGGGAGAAAGGATTGCATTTGGCAAAGCACTCTTAAGAAACGTGGGAAGGATTGCTTCCTCTATATTGTGCATAGGTTACATCATTATAGGCTTTACCCAGAAAAAGCAGGGTCTGCATGACATGATTGCCGGAACCCTTGTGGTCAATGCAGATTAAGATTTCTAAATAATTTGCAAATCATCAGACCAATTTCGGAGTGGCATGTTTCCAAAAATGTCTCTCCTCTCTTTTTAATTAATATTATTCATGTTATGCATCCGTGGATATTAAAGTTTAAAAATACTATCTGTTTTATTATCAATACTCCATAAATATCTGTAGAAAGACTTATACATCAAAACTGAGAATATAGTCTTGAAATAACCAAATGTAATCAGTGGTACGATAACATGGAAAACGCAAAAAATAATGCCTATGAGCTTTGCTTTTGTAAATCGGATATGCAGGATGTCAGTAAGTATATTGATCCGGCGGTTGACTCATTATGTCTTTTGTGAAAGATATGTGGTCGGTGTTGCTTCTCTATTTTATAGGCGATACTCTAACTACTTTATATGCATTACAGACAGGGAATTTTTATGAAGGAAATCCGATATTATCCAACATTTTCCACACATATGGCTTTACTTCACTTATTCCTTTGAAGATCGGCTTTTTGTTTGTCATGTACCATGTCTATAACAATGCAGACCGCTATTACTGGAATATAACGAGATACTCTGTTGCCTGTATAGGACTTATCGCAACATTGAGTAATACAGTGACGGTTGTTCATGGGTAGGTCGGCAAGAGCACAAAGTGGCTGATTACTATTTTTTCTGCCTCCCTTATATAAGGAAACAATGTTTTCACCATTTTTCCACAGGTAGTTTTTAATCTTTTGAATCAATTTCTAATTATGGTTTCATTGTTCCATAGGGGTGTTCCATGACTAAAATTGCTTATCTGTACGTACTTGACACAATGGCTGACTGGGAGTCAGGTTTTTTGATAGCTGAACTGAATACAGGGCGTGCATTCAGAAAAGATGCGGAAAAGTATACTGTCAAAACAGTGGGTCTTACGAAAGAACCTATTGTAACAATGGGTGGAATGCATATTATTCCTGATATTAGTATAGACGAATTAGCAACTGATAACACAGGTGTATTGATCCTGCCCGGCGGTGACACCTGGCTTGAATCAATCCATGATCCCCTGATTGGCAAAGTAAACGATTTTCTGGATGCCGGTATTCTGGTGGCTGCCATCTGCGGCGCAACAATGGGACTTGCAAAGGCAGGTCTGCTTGACAAACGGACACACACGAGTAATGATCTTGAATTCCTGAAATCAGTTTGCCCGAATTATGCCGGTGAAACATTCTATAGCAATGAACCTGCTGTTACCGGTGAAAATGTAATTACCGCTACCGGCATTGCTCCACTGGAATTTGCACGTGAGGTACTGAGGGAGCTGGATGTTTTATCAGCAGAGACACTGGAAGCATGGTATAACCTGTATGCTACTCATGAAAAAAAGTATTTCTACGCACTCATGGAGTCACTGGAAAAATAGGTTCTTGTTGATGTGCTATTTATTTGTCGAGTATACTGGACAAATATTGATTTTTTTGTCGAGTATAATCGATGGTTACATGAGAGAGTTGTACTGTTCCAATGATAGTTTTTATCATATGAAGCAGTAACAACCAATTAGTTTTCTGTCATTATTCACTGAAATTATCATAAGGACTATTTTCATTCAGAAAAGTATTTTCGTCTATTGATGTCCCGTTTGTCCTTTCTTCTCCGGTGAGATCAAATACTACGCCTGTCAAAAATATTTCTGCGAATGGGATTGTTATTAGTGCTCCTATTAACAGGGCCAAGAATCCTATATTTACAAAAAATCCATAAAGAATAGTTATAAGAATTGTCTCTACAGGCCTGCTTATTGCAATTCTTGCACTTTCCTTACAAGCTGCAATTCCTCCACATTTTCTAAGAACAAGAAGTGGCATAGTATAGACAAAGGGAAATACCACTATGTATGCTAAAAGCGAGCTGATTAAGGCAATAAGCAAGTATGGCAACGTTGAAACAATGATTACTATCCAGCTTCCGAAAAAGTTCCTGAGTTTAAATCCTTCAAATATGTCTTTGACTCTAACATTCTCCGATCTAAGGCTTTTAACAACCATATGATTATAACCATATGCCAGTGGACCTATTGTTATCAGGAATATTGATCCAAATAAACCTAAAATTGTTGCTGCAATCCACGTCCCTAAGTCTTTTTTGGTAAGCAGCCACGATTCCTTTATTAATCCTTCATAATCTAGCATAGTATCTCCAAAAATTGATATCCATGATGATGTTTCAATATCTTATTAACTTTTTTATATGTGTGGTGTTGTCCATTCGGATTTAATCTGCATTAACATTATAGTAAGTGATATTTTATGATTTAGTCATCTACTCGTCGACTATATTGGACAGATATTGGAGTTTTTGTCGAGTATAATCGATAAATTTAGTATTTTTTGTCGAGTATACTCGATGGCTATATAAATAATGATGCCAGACTGTTATTTGTGGATATCAAAGGAAAGCTTAAGAATGCAATAATCGACTGGCATGAAAGAGATTTACCATCGTTGCAAAGGCGTGGGTATAAGCTCGACCTTAACACACCACATGTAAATGACATTGTGGGCGTAAGGAGGTGCGGCAAGACATTTTATATGTATCAGTTGATACAGGAACTGCTAGAGCAGGGAGTTCCAAAGAGTAATATCTTATATCTGAATCTTGATGATGACCGACTCCAGCCGATTAATGGTAATGAGCTTCAGCTTCTGATAGAAACATTCAGGGAGATTCGGGACATACAGAACAGTTCGGGTGAAGATCGTCTGTATCTATTCCTTGATGAGGTTCAAAGTTATCCGTCATGGGAGCGATGGGTAAAAGGTGTCTATGACAGGAAACAAAATGTGAAGATAGTTATAAGCGGTTCAAATGCTTCCCTGCTTTCGCAGGATATATCCTCTTTGCTGACAGGCAGGCATTTGAGTACACGGATGTTTCCGTTTAGTTTTGCTGAGTTCCTTGAGTATCATTCCGTAGACTACGATGTGAAGACACTTCCGTATTCAGAAGACAGGGTTGTTATAAAGCGGATGTTTAGCGAGTATCTGGTAAACGGAGGTTTCCCGGAGACGATAATTCATCCTTCAATGCCGTCTCATGAGCTGCTCCAGTCCTATTTCGATGATATAATATACCGTGATATTATCTCAAGACATGGCATCAGGAATCCGCAGGTGTTCAAAGATCTTGCACTGTTCTGCATATCGAATATCGCCAGACCCCATACTTACAATTCCCTCAGGCGTCTCTTTGCTAATTATTCGTCCCTGAGCACCGATTCCCTGATAAATTACATCAACTACCTTGAGGATGCGTTCCTGCTTTTCAGTGTCTCTCACTATGATGATTCCCTGAAACAGCAGATGAGTAAACCCAGAAAGTTGTATTGCATCGATAATGGCATGATCAATGCCGTCTCCTTCAAGCTCTCATCCGACACCGGCAGACTATACGAGAATATGGTTTTCATCCAGCTCTTACGTTCAGGCCAGGAGGTCTACTACTGGCAGAACCAGAAAGGCCATGAGGTTGATTTCGTCACAAAGAAAGGCCTTGAACCCACACAATTGGTACAGGTCTGCTATGACCTGTCTGACCCCGAAACAAAAGAACGAGAAATAAACGGCCTCCTCGCTGGCATGAAGAATTTTGAGATGGATGAAGGGTTAATAATCACATCTGATAAGTTTGGCGAGGAAGAGACAGAGGGGAAGAAGGTGCGGTATGTGCCGTTGTGGTATTGGATATTGGAAGAGAAAAACTGAAAACTTTGAATCTCACTTCTTTTCTTTATTCCTCTTATCTCTCACATATATCAACACACTTTTTCCTGAACCACCATGCGTTCTTCTGTCGATATCGAACAGGTTTGTTGCTTCCACCAGCTCTCCAAGTTTTTTGTAACCATAGGTTCTCGGGTCAAAGGCAGGATTGCGTTTGATAAGATTTCCACCAACTTCAGCAAGGAACGCCCATCCTTCTTCATCAGCAGAATCTTCTACCGCATTTCTCAGGTGATTCACAAGTTTTGCATTCCCTCTAAGTTTTTCAATATACTTTTTTTCTGATTTGGAGGATTCTGAAACTTCAGATGTAGATGCTTCTTCTTTTCTCAGGTTTTCAGTAAAGATGAACTTGTCACAGGCTGAGATAAAAGCCACAGGTGTTTTCCTTTCTCCGAAACCATAGACTTTAAGTCCCGATTCTCTTATCCTCTGGGACAAACGTGTAAAATCACTGTCACTTGAAACAATGCAGAAACCATCCAGTTTTTCCGTATAAAGGAGGTCCATGGCATCAATGATTAGCGAACTGTCAGTTGCATTCTTCCCTGTGGTATATGCAAATTGCTGAATAGGTTGAATAGAATGGTCAAGCAGTGATTCCTTCCACGAAACCAGGCTTGGTGACGTCCAGTCCCCATATATTCTCTTCACACTGGCAACACCATAGATGGCGATCTCATCCATCAAACCCTCTATAATTGAAGGCTGTGCATTATCAGCATCTATCAGTACAGCAAGTTTATCGTGAGTTCCATTTTCTTCCATATTCTATATTGTCCTCTGGTTCCGGGATATCAGTTTTTCCTATCAAAAAAGTATAATCTGAAAATCACTTGAAATAAAGTGGAAGCAACTTATTGTTGCCCCTTCCTCAAACTCTTCATTCTCTCAAGCTCAGATTCAAGTTCCTGAATCTTAAGATCATCTATTCTGTCAGTAAGCTCATCCAGTTCTTTGTCAGCTACTTTTACCGAATCGTGCAGCTTTTCAACAATATTCTTTTCCAGACTGAGCTTTTGCCTTTTAGTCTCACTGATGAGGTCTTCAACAAGAATCTTTCCTTCTTCCTTACTGATATTTCCTGCATCGACTTTTTCTTTAACGAACTCTCTGATTCTCTCTTCCGAAAGTGCTGCAAGTCCTGCACCTATAAGTGCTGCTGCTCCTAAAAGACCGATTTTTTTCATTTTATCCATATTTATAACTCCCATCGGTTGATATTCATAACTTTGCTTAGCTGCAGAGTTCAGATACAACCCCGTTATCCTCAATCAGCAGTATTTGCACAAATAAATGTGCTCTTCATCATATATCAAAACACTGGAACATCCTTAAATATCAAAAACATCGGCATCATTCAGAAGAGGATGGAGAATCACAAACTTCGCTCTTTTTAGCGACAAAAAACAACCTGCAAACTAAAAACAAAGTAAGCATCCGCCGAAGGCGGCACATTTCGATGTCGCTATACAGAATATTATTCAAAATCCATGCTAAAATCTACAAAAGTTATGCAACGAAAGTTTTCGGGATATTATTAAGAGTTATGCAGATTATTTTGTTTCGTCTTGTAGGAAAACGCCGGCTTCGCCGGACCCTTTGGGATTGATAAAGTACTCATGACCTGCGATAGATCATGATTTAAGGATTTCTACAGAGCCGAATTTGGGAATGTATTTATCTTGAAATATCAATAATTATTTCTGGACATGAAAATCAACGATCTGAAAGCAATTCTCAAATTCAGTTCAAGAGAAGAAGCCATATTTGGAAGATTCGATCTCCCCAAAGATGCATTCTATCCCATGATCCTTTCACTGAAAACAGGGGGTGCATGGAGCTATTCCACAGATGACCTGAAAAGCATCTCCGTAATGAAAATCTTTACAGATTATGATAAAGAAAGCAAAACAGGTCACACCATTGAAGAAGTATGGTTGTTACTGAACCCTGAGTATGTATCAAAAGAAGGCACTGTTCACCGGCTGGAAAAATGCGGCGGAAAAGATGAACGTTCCCTTGTTACCCGACCTTATTCAGTTACACTAAAGGCTGAAAGGATAATAGTTGCTTCTATCAGCACAGCAAAAAAGAAAATATACTTGAAAGAATCACCGGAAAAAACCGTATCCTTTTCAGGTCCGTCCGCTTTCTATGCTGCACATGAGATGGAGCATCTGGAACATGTAGAAATCGAAGGACTTCCTATGTGGGCTCTTGAATATGAGGAAGTAACTGACTGATTTTGCATTTAAATGCATAGAGTTTTATATAGATTGTACATGCTTAAAAATGTGTAAATAGAATTATTAAATAGATTAACAATTTAATGACTGAGTTAAAGGTACTGATTATTACAAACCTCCCGGCAGACTATTCCGGCATTAAAAAGGTGTTTACATGGGAATGTTAGATGACGTAAAATCAAAGAAAAAGCAGAAAGCTGCTGAAAACTGGACGAAAATGGCCGATTCGGCCAAAACAACTGAAAAACAAATAGAATATTACACCAAATCGCTTGATGTCGATCCTTATAATGCGGAAGCATGGTTCAAGAAAGGCAAAGCTCTGGAAAAAGTAGGAAGATTTGAAGAAGCAAAAAAGAGTTTTGATCTTGCCATAGAAATCGATCCTGATTACCAGGGCCTGATAGGCGGATCACATGGCTCGTCAGCAGAGATGTCTAATGCTCACTTTATGGAAGAAGATGCGTATGAACCTGAAACTGCTGAACCTGTAATCGAAGAAGAAATGATGGAAGAAGAGTCCATTTCCGAGCCTGAAATCATCCATACAGAACCAGAGGAAATTTCCGATGAAAGTATTTCATCATACAGCCCACCAGTTGGTGATGAATCCGTATTCAGCAACGTAGTTTCAGGAGAGAATACTGACAATGTTTCTCCTTCGGATTCAAATCATGATTCTGTAGAAGAGCAGGAAGTCCGGGAAGAATTTGTTGAAGACATAGCCGCAGAGCCCGAATTAACATCCGATTTCGGACCGGAGTCAGTTTCAGAATCCCAGGCAGAACCTGAAACCATTTCTGAACAGGATTCAGGATATGAATCCCGTGGAGAGCCTGAAGAGAATGTTTTCGGAAGCAGTCCTGTTCCCCAACCAGAACCCACGGAACATGATGTAATCTCAGGTTCACCGCCAGTTGATAAAAATGATGAATCCGTATTCTCATCACCATCTTCACCAGTTGCCCAGGAGCCGGTTTCGTCTTACACAGCCGAAGAAAATGTCATTGGAAGGAAGGGGGCTGAGACAATAAGGTCTGCACCTGTAAGTGCTCCTTCAAGCACACCTGTGGCCGCTTCGGTGCCTCCGGTGTCAGACTCACCAAAAAGGCAGGCAGCAGGATATGAATCATCTTCCGGTAGTATAGCAGGTTCAAAACCAATTGCAATTTCAGGAGCTGATCTTGTGGATATAAGAATACCATTAAATGAAACGATCAAATTCTGGGCAATAGGCATTGTTGCAATGCTAATTGTACTGATTCTCTCTAAGGTCCTTTAAGGCCTCATATAGACTACATTTCAAAATAAAGTTAAATCCATATCCGTTTTTGCGGATATTTTCGTTTTTTAATACTTATCCTTATCTAGCATGAGAACAAAACAGTTGCACTAATGTTCGGACGATTCAGGTACAATAATAACACATTTTACGGAGAAGTGCATGACGGTAAAGTTGCTTCTGTAGAAGGCTCTTTCATGGAGTGTGAACTCTCAGATCTGGAAATACTTCCACCTTCAACTCCTTCCAAGGTAGTATGTGTGGGTCTGAATTATCATGACCATGCAAAAGAACTTGGTCTTAGTGTTCCTGATGAACCAATACTTTTCATAAAGCCACCATCTTCTGTAATCGGACAGCACGGAAAGATCATGTGTCCGAAGACAAGCAAAAGGGTTGATTATGAAGCAGAACTTGCAATAGTGATCGGCAAAAGATGCAAGAACATAACATATGGCCGTGCCTACGATGTTATTGCCGGTTTTACCTGTTTTAATGATGTTACTGCCCGTGATCTCCAGCAGAAAGATGGCCAATGGACCAGGTCTAAAAGTTTTGATACTTTTGCACCGGTGGGGCCTTTTGTAGTTCCTGTCGAGGACTTCAACCCGGAGGATGCTTCCATTGTGACCCGGGTAAATGGCGAAGTAATGCAGGATTCAAATATCAGCAATCTAATATTTGATATCCCTTATCTGCTGGAGTTCATTTCAGGAATAATGACACTGGAAGTCGGTGATATTATTGCAACAGGAACTCCTCCCGGAGTTGGAGAACTTCATCCAGGAGATGTTGTTGAAGTAGAAATTGAAGGAATAGGAACATTGGTCAACGAGGTTGCATAATGCTATTCGATCAGGTAAACAGAGAGCTGGAACTTTCCCAGCGTCATTTAGAGGTTTTAAAAGTGGTCGTTGAAAGAGGGCCAATAGGCATACTTAAGCTGGCGGAAGAGACAGGTATGCCAACACATAAAGTACGCTATTCTCTACGTGTACTTGAACAGGAACAATTGATCAAGCCTTCATCGCATGGAGCGATTGCGGGTGATTCTGTGAAAGAGTTCCTTTCTGATTTCGAACAAAACATCAATGAACTGATCGGCAAGGCTGAAGCAGTGAAAGAAACAGGTAACTCCTTTTAAGTGAAATCAGCAGATCAGCTTTATCTGACCATATATTTTAAGTCCAGTTCTTATAATTCACTTTACTATATTGATAACTATATTGATTATTGCAGTCCTGAAACACTTTCAGGATTCCGGCATTTGATCTTTTATTATCACATTTGATTCCGGAGATCTATAATGACTTTAACTGACGACGATAAAAAGACCATAGAAAAATATGCTTTGCAGAATGCTGTTAAATACGGCCAGGCACCGCAGTTGGGTGCTGTTATGGGTCGCGTCATGGGCGAATGTGCCCACCTGCGTCCAATGGCAAAAGAAGTAGGACCGGTAATCCAGCAGATCCTTGCAGAGGTTGCAAAAGAAACACCTGATCAGTGGCAGGCTCGTCTTGAAGCTCTTGCCCCTGAACTTATAGAAGAGCTCAATACAAAGAAAGAGCCTGACAAGGGTTTGAAAGCACTGGATGTTGAAGAAGGACAGCAGGTAGTTATGCGTTTTGCACCAAACCCAAATGGTCCTCCAACTCTTGGGAGTACCCGTGGTATCGTTGTTAATTCCGAATACGTAAAGAAATATGGTGGCAAGTTCATCATACGCTTCGATGACACCGACCCGCAGACAAAGCGCCCGATGCTTGAAGCATACGACTGGTATGTGGATGACTGTAAATGGCTGGGAGCAGACCCTGATGAAGTAGTAATCGCTTCAGACAGGATGCCAATATATTACGACTATGCCCGTAAGCTGATAGAAATGGGACATGCATATGTCTGTTTCTGTGACGGTGCGGATTTCAAGAAATTCAAGGATGCAAAGGAAGCATGCCCTCACAGGAACGCAAGTCCTGAAGATAACATGGAACACTGGAACAAGATGGTTGCAGGAGAATACGAGGAAAGAGCTGCTGTCCTGCGTATAAAGACTGATATTACTCACAAAGACCCTGCCCTTCGTGATTTCGGAGCTTTCAGGATTGTTAAGGTTCCTCACCCACGCCCGGAAGTAGATGACAAGTACTGTGTCTGGCCTTTGCTTGACTTTGAGGGCGCAATTGAGGACCATGAACTCGGAATGACTCATATCATCAGGGGTAAGGACCTGATGGACAGTGAAAAGCGCCAGACCTATATCTATAATTACCTTGGCTGGGAATATCCGAAAACAACTCACTGGGGTCGCGTTAAAATGCACGAGTTCGGTAAGTTCAGCACAAGCGGACTTCGCAAAGCTATTGAAGATGGTGAATATTCAGGGTGGGACGACCCACGTCTTCCAACACTGAGAGCACTTCGCAGAAGAGGAATTCTCCCTGAGGCGATTCGCAAGTTCTTCATAGAAATGGGCGTAGGAGAAACTGATGTCAGCATCAGTATGGACACACTTTACGCAGAGAACCGTAAGCTTGTGGACCCTGTTGCAAACAGGTATTTTTTTGTATGGAATCCAGTTGAGATAGAAATCACAGATTCAGAACCATGCACAGTGAATCCTTCACTTCATCCGACTGAGGACAGGGGATGTCGCGAGATAGAAGTTGCCGATAAGGTTTACATCTGCAGTGAAGATGTTGAAAAACTCCAGGTCGGTTCTAAACTCAGACTAAAGGACCTTTTCAATGTGGAAATCACTTCCACAGAGCCTCTGCAGGCAAAGCATATCGGTGATTCCATTGAATCGGTGAAGAAGGAGAAGATGAGAATCATCCACTGGGCTCCTACAGATGGAGTTTCTGTAAAGGTATTGTCACCTGACGGAGAGTTCACAGGTATCAGTGAAAAACAGATCACAAGCGAGCTTGATAAGGTCGTGCAGTTCGAAAGATTCGGATTCTGCCGCATCGACTCTGTTGACGGTGAAGTTGTGGCTTATTATACACATAAGTGAAAAGAAAAGGGAACTTCAAATCCCTATTCTTTTTTCGTTTTTATGACTCAGTAAAAATCCTGTTTACCTGAGTGACAGAAACATTGCTTTTTTATGTCCACAAAAACAGCCTGCAATCTAAAAACAAAATGGCTACCCGCCAAAGGCGGCACGTTGCTATGATTCTGTATAGAAGATTATTGCAAATACCATGTATTTATACTAATAATTCCACGGAAGCTCTTAAGAAAGTGTTCCAGAGCATTATGCAGATTATTTTGTTTTTTCTTGTGGGAAAACGCCGGCTTTGCCGGACCCTTCGGGAGAACTCATTTATTCATGACTTACGTAACTTCGTTTACAAACCATCATAATTTTCTAATGGAATGAATTATATAGAGCCATTTTTATCCAAAAAGTCTTTTTTCCAGTTCATTGTTTTACTTAACATGGATTCTCATCCCAAATGCAGTTTTTCACGCCCAATAATTGTAATCAGCAGATGTCTTGGATTTGATAACTGTCGCTATGACGGAGAGATTGTTCAATTTCCTTTAGCAGAAACACTGAAACCATTTGTTGAATTTATTGATGTGTGTCCTGAGTATGATATTGGACTTGGGATTCCAAGGGAACCTATAGTCATAATTGAAGATATCGATGACATCAACCGTAAATTGATTCAGCCGGCAACAGGACTTGATCTGACTGATAAGATGGAAGCATTTTCACACCTCTATCTTGAAAAACGGGATGATTTTCATGGCTTCATATTAAAATCAAAATCTCCGTCATGTGGTGTCGGAACTACAAAAGTATTCCCGGATGCAGGAACAGATGAATATATTCATCATGAAGGAAATGGTTTCTTTGCAGAGACGATACTTCAGAATTATCCTGATATTCCGGTCATAGATGAAGAACAGATCAAAGACCCGGTAAAATGTGACCATTTTCTGACACGGGTCTTTGTGATGGCGTCGTTTATGGATGCATGCGCTTCGTGCAAGATTCATGCACTTGTTGAATTTCATACTGCAAACAAGCTGCTCTTCATGGCACATAACAAACAGATGATGACTGCAATGGGAAATATTGTTGCAAACAGGACTAATATCCCGGTTGAGAAAGTCTATGAGGATTACACTGAACATTTAATGGAGATAATATCCGAGGCTCCACAAAGTGGTTCTGTTATCAATGCTTTTATGCATGCGTTCGGTTATTTTTCAAGACATCTCAGTGCCCCTGAAAAATTCGGATTCATGCAGCAATTGCAAAAGCTACGAAAGGATGCTTCTGTAATATTTGAATTAAAGGCATGGTTCAGGGAAATGTCAGAAAAATATAATGTGGAATATCTCTTAAGACAGACATTTTTCTGTCCTTATCCACCGGAATTATCTCTGCCCTAAAAACAATCCCGGTTAATTCATGCCTTTTATGCCTGAAGCAGATAGTTTGATATGTTTTGAGCATCCATATTCTATTGTCGGTACACTGCATGTGGGAAATCTGAAGGAGATGCTATCGTGGAAGACAATAATGATATGGAATTAACAGATGTTCAGGAATCTGATGAAGAAGAAAAACTGATAGAAGTTTGTCCCGTATGTGGAAGTCCTGATCTTTATTATGAGGCAGGTGGCACTGAAGGTCTTTATCACTGCAAGTACTGTGGTTATATCGGCGGTTTTGTCATTGATGCAAATCCAAGGATGATGAAACTCATACGTGATGAATACGAAAGTAAAGCACGCGTTTCCGAATTATAAAAGTTGCACTTTCCCAAAACGCAATCAACTAAGAAAAAAGAGATATTCAGGTGGCACATGCCACCTATTTATTGTTTTAAGTTTTAAAATTAAGCTTTTGCAGGAACAGACAATACTTCTGTCTTTCTGATCTCTACTCTTCTGAGTGGATAGATTGACTTTGCGTTCCTGTAGATGTTTGCGGAAAGCTTGCCCATGATGGCTTCTTCGACGAACTGCTCATAGCTAAGCTCTGCTGCACGTTCCTCAGCGATCTTGACCATTACTTCCCTGATACCTTTGATCTGGCTGCTTCTTGCTCTCTTGACGGTGAAGCAGATTGGCTTTACTCTGATTTTGTAGCCATCCTTTGTTGTTACGTCAAGGTTTGCGTCAATTCTTGATGTCTGGCGCTTTACAATTGAACGAAGGTAATCTGTTGTGATCTCGTGACCAAGGAATCTTGTGTTTGCAGTGTCGCCGTTGACATCGCTGATCTCGAGTCTGAGTTTTGTGTTATGCTTTGTGAAATCGTTAGCAATTTCGCCAACCGTGGTCTCAACGACACGACCGATGAGCTGCTCAGGCTCCTCTGCAGGTGTAACGCCAATGTTTGTCCTGCTCATAAATTCCGGTGTTTCTACGTTGTACCATGTCTTTGACTTCCATTTGTCTAACTTTCTCTGCACTTTCCTTGCCAAGTAATAATTCCTCCGAGTGAGTGTGATTTAATAATAAATTTAGTGAAATTGTAATCTGTAATTGTTCAACGAGCTGTCATAAATAATTATGATATAGTGTATGCACTGATAAATTGGCTCTCTATACTATGCATATCCATATATAAATAGATCGGTTAGGTCTGATTCAGAAAAAGTTCGTACCAAATCTACATTCGGTCAACAATGGTTACAAAAAGTATTTTATGAATAAATACTTCTCTATGGCAACCACAGTTGAACAACTGTAAAAACGGTACATTTTATCTCATAACTATAAGCTCAAGGAGCACTTCAATGAAAAATCCGCTTGAATCTATAAGGGAATCTAAACCACTGGTCCACCATATTACCAACTGGGTAACGATATACGACTGTGCTAATATGACAAGGGCCTTCGGTGCACTTCCTGTAATGGCCCATGCACCTGAAGAAGCTGCAGACATGACAGGTATCGCATCTGCACTTGTTCTTAACATCGGCACACTCACAACAGAACTTATCGATTCAATGCTGATCTCAGCCCGCACTGCAAACAAAAAGAACATACCTGTGGTACTTGATGCCGTAGGTGTTGGTGCCACAAATTTCCGCGATGAAATGGCAGCAAAGATACTCGATTCAGTCCGTATCGATATTATCAAAGGTAACTATTCTGAAATTGCAAAACTTGCAGGTGAAAACGCAATAACAAGAGGAGTCGAGGCTACATCCATTGAAGCAAATCCAAAAAAGATCGCAAAGGAATTTGCAAAAGCAAGGTCATGTGTTGTTGCCATGACCGGTGCAGAAGACATCATCAGTGATGGAAAAAAGACCTTCGTGGTAAAGAACGGCCATGAGTCAATGGGCATGATAGTAGGTACCGGATGCATGGCTGCATCAGTTATCGGTTCATTTGCCGCTGTCAATGAAGACTACTGTGATGCTGCAAAGGATGCACTCTGCTATTTCGGAATTGCAGGCCAGCTTGCAGCCGTAAACTCAAATGGCCCGGGAACGTTCAAGGCCTACTTTTACGATGAGGTATCCAACCTCACAGATGAAAAAGCGCAGTCCATGTTGAACTTTGAAGAGTGCTGAAACCGATGATACAAAAAAGATTGTTGCTGGATGAAATTGATTTCTACCTTGTGACAGATTCCGGTCTGTCCAAAGCAGGTACACTTTCAGATGTGGAAAAAGCTGTTGCTGCAGGGTGCAGGGCCATACAATACCGTGAGAAATCCATCAGCACAAAGGAAATGATACTTGAGGCTGCTAAGATCAAAGAAATATGCGGAGACGAGTCAATTTTCCTTGTGAATGATCGCGTTGATGTTGCTTTAGCAGTAGATGCCGATGGTGTGCATATCGGACAGGACGATATGCCAATTGAAACAGCAAGACGCCTTCTCGGACCTGATAAAATAATCGGCCTCTCAGTCCATAATGTGGAAGAGGCGCTGGAAGCAGAAAAAATGGGTGCTGATTATGTAGGACTTGGCCCTATATTTAATACTTCTACTAAAAAAGATGCAGGAAATAGCATCGGTTCTGAAAACATCCGTCCTGTAAAAGATGCTATCAAAATCCCTGTTGTAGCTATAGGTGGCATCAATAAAGAGAACAGTGAAAGTGTGATTGAGGGTGGTGCTGACAGTCTGGTTGCTATTTCTGCTGTTGTTTGCAGTGATGATGTGGGACAGGAAACCAGGGATTTTATTGACCTGATACAAAGAACCAGATAACAAAGTTAAATATAATCTTTATTTTTGGGCTCTGTAGAAATCCTGCCATTATGATTTCTCGCAGATTACGAATATCTTAAATGATTCCGAAGGGTCCGGCAAAGCCGGCTCTTTACCATCAGAAAAAGCAAAAAAATTTGCATATTAATACTAGAATACTTTACTTGCATGCTTTCGTAGAATTATCTGTATGAATGTAAAAATCTAAGGGATAGTCTTTTGTATAGAATCATTGGAATGTGCCGCCTTCGGCGGATGGTTGCTTTGTTTTTAGATTGCCAATTTTTTGTGGAAATAAAATTGGGCAAAGACTGTATCAGTCACATAAACAGGATTTCTACAGAGCCTATTTTTGAAAAAACAGATTGTCCTGATGGATTTCTCCATCAGAATCTCAATTTTGATTAAAACAAAAGGAGTAAAAATCAGAGGAACTTAATTCCTCTTGGCAACTCTCCTGCTCTTTTCCTGAATTCCTCAGGCCAGTTCTCAGGGTCAATTCCTTTCTGTGCAAAGAAAGCTGAAGCCCATCTTTCAAGTCCCACACCGGAACATCCTGACCAGAGTTCTTCTCCGGACTGGCATTTAACATTAAATCCAGATGGGTACTTGTTTCCGTTCACGCTTACATTCTGGAATTCCAGCCATTCTGCATCCTCGCCACGGTAAGGAAGCACTGCTTCGTAATCTGTCGTACCGGCTTCAGTCTGCTCGGAAACACCGGTAAGTCCTTCCTGTGCCATGAACCATGGTGTGACCCATGCTTTTCTCCATTCAAGATCAAGGAGCTCGTTAAAAATATACATGTACTTCTCATGGAGTTCGTTTGCCGTCTTGATGACCTGTTCCTTTGTGCCGAGCCAGAGAATCTCTATCCTGTGGAACTCATCAACACGTTCCATACCATGAATTCCACCACTCTCGTACCTGTGTGATGTTCCGGACCTGTCGAATACCTTTATCGGGAATTCGTCGGTTGGGATGGTCTCACCCTGCAGGTATACCCAGAAAGGAGGACACTGTGCATAGCACATTCCACCGATAGGGTCACCGATCTTCTCTTTGATAAGTGAAGTTGGAACTTCGTGTGTCACCTTGTAATGGTCAATAACTTCCTCCCAGAATTCAGGGTCTCTTGTCTTTGGAGGACATACGTAGTAAATTTCAGGATAGACACCTTTTGCGTGTCCTGATTTCTGCCAGACTTCCCATGGTACTAGCTTTGGGAAGATCATTTCCCTGTATCCAAGTGGTTCAAGCAGTTCCTCAAGAACGATTCTCTCAAAAGTCCTGAACATTCTGGTAGACTGCGGACCATGTATCCACTGTCCCCTGCTGGCACCTCTTTTAAGCCAGCCAGCATCCATCATAGCTTTGGTCGGATCTTCGTTGAACTTGTGTTCCTTCTTCTCACTTTGCCAGAGGACATTCCAGTGCTCAGTCTTTCCACCGTATGACTGCTGTTCGATCTTATCTTCCATGAGGGAAAGAATCCTGTCGGGGACACGGTTTGACATTGCAGACTCATCAACACCAAGAACGAGTTTAATAATCCCATCAGTGTAGGTCATTTCTTCAACATAAGGAATCTTCATTGGAGGAAGTTCTTTCTCAGAAGGGACTTCAATTGTGAATGAATCTACCACAATCCCACGAATTCCGATCTTGAATTCCTTTCCGAGTTTTCCTGCAAGAGGTTTTCTCATACGAAGCAGTGCATCGTGTACACGTACGTGCCTGCCTGATTCTATTGTCAGCTTTACCCTGTCAGCTTCAATACTCCATGCAGTGACCTTTGCACCCTGACCTTCAGGAGCGCCTTTTGTAAGAATGGTTTTGTTAGCTTCTTCAATGTATGAACCGACGACATCACTTGCTTTGCTGGCATCTGCACTTGTCTTAAGTGAGCACTCCAGCCTGAATTTGAAGTCAATTGTACTTCCTGCACCCTCCGGTTTATCTGCCGGACAGCATTCATCTCTTTTCTTTGCTTCCATAGATTTCCATTCCTCTGTATAATTGTGATATGTAGTAATGAAGCAGCAATAACCGCTTTTTGTGAATCTTTTATAATATTATAGGTATTTCCAGCCCTCAGGCTACTTTATGCAAGATGTATCTTTTGCTAATTAAGAGCTTCTCTTAATTGGTTGTGCTCCAAGAGTTATTCTTTTAACGGAAAAAAGCGTCTAAGGCAAAAAAGAGGTGCTCTATGAAAGTCCTGATATTAGGTGCAGGAGCAGTGGGTCTGACCCTTGCTGCAAAATTATCTTCTGTTTGTGATGTACATGCAATATGCCGCCAGAAACATGCTGAGAAAATAAATACAGATGGTTTTAAGATGACAGGCATCTGGGGTGAAGCAACCTGTAAATTCAGCTGTTCTGAGGATGCCCCTGAAGATGATTACAATTATATTTTCATAACTTCCAAGTCCACGGCAACTGAATCGATCTGTAAGCAGTTCGCAAATATAATCAAAGGTAGGGAAGTTATCAGCATGCAGAACGGCATCGGTAACGAGGAGATTATCGCCGGATACACTGACAAAGTGATAGGAGGCACCATAATTACCGGTTTTGAATGGGCAGGCGATGCTCAGATACACGTATCCGTTGAAACCGGACCAATGAACCTTGGAAGGTTCCCTTCTGGACTTGATGACAGCGTTCTCAAACTTGTTGAACTGGTAAAAAGTGCAGGCGTTCAGGTCAGCGGAACAGAGAACATTATGAGTTCAGTCTGGTCCAAAGTCCTCTACAACTCAGCCCTTAACCCTCTTGGTGCAGTCATGGGAGTTCCATATGGGAAACTTGAAAACTCACACGCATGGAGTATTATTGAAAACATTGCCCATGAGGCTTTCATGGTAACTGAAGCAGAAGCTGTTGTACTTCCATGGAACACAGCAGAAGAATACCTTGCTTTCCTGCATGATTTCCAGCTACCGAATACTGCCGAACATCATTCATCCATGTATCAGGATATCACTTCCGGCAGAAAAACCGAGATTGATTTCCTCAACGGTGCAATCGTATCAAGAGCTAAGAAACTTGGAATAGATGCACCATACAACACGTTCATTTCAGAGCAGATCCGCTTCATGGAAGCATTGCAGGCAGAAAAACTGAAACAGGATTAAGGATTACAAACTAAAGTTGGAATTAATGTTGAAATTAATATTGAAACAAAAATTGGAATAGTGATTATATGGCAGTCAGAACAGTAAGTGAACTTGTGGAACAGGGATTTGAAGCTGTTGAAGAAGAAATACTTGAATGCACAGACTGCCAGCTTCATGAAACAGTAACCAATAAGGTAATTAGTAAAGGCTCCCAAACTCCAAGGGTTGTTTTTGTTGGCGAAGCACCCGGAAAGAATGAAGATGAAACCGGCGTTCCGTTCTGCGGAAGAGCAGGCAGGAACCTCGATGGCATGACCGAATACATGGGACTTTCAGACGATGACTATGCTGTTATAAACACAATCAAATGCCGCCCTCCTAAAAACCGTAACCCGCTCAAAAGCGAGATAAAAGCCTGCAAACCATTTTTAGAAGCACAGATTCAACTGCTAGACCCAAAAGTAATCATACTTCTTGGAAACACTGCAGAAAAAGCATTTTGTGATGGTGAAAAACTTGAGTGGGGAGTTCCTAGAGCAGTGGATGGAAAGTACACTCTTCTAAAAATATACCATCCGGCAGCGCTAATTTACCAGCGTTCAAGGATTGAGGAACAGAATTCTCTGATTGATAATAACAGGTATCTGTGGGAACAGGAATAAAAAGACAAAAAAGGAGCTCTGTAGAAGTCCTGCCATTAAAATGTAAGGACAGTTTGTAAACTAGTTAATCGTAAATCATGAATAACTTGGTTGATCCCGAAGGGTCCGGCGAAGCCGGCGTTTTCCCACAATAAAAAAGAAGATAATCTTCAAACACTTGTATTTTCTTCTCAGGACTTCTGTAGAATTCTTGTATGAATACAGTCGTCATTTTAATGATCTTTTGTACAACAGCGTTGGAATGTGCCGCCTGCAGCGGATGGCTATTTTGTTTTTAGATTGCAGGTCACTTTTGTAGATATGAAAGAGAGCAATGTGCTGTCAGTCAGATTAACAGCATTTCTACAGAGCAAAAAAAATAGAAAGGAACTCACTCTTCAAGGTCTTCTGCTATCTCTTCTGCCAGCTTTGCATTCATCATCAAATCATCCACAGTAGCAATGAGCGAAGTTATCTTTTCCGTGGAAATATGAATGCTCACACTGTCATCTTTGACTTCGGTATGCATGTTTGTCAGGTTATCAGGAGCCAGTGAATTTGCAATTCTCTTTGCCACCTGCATGGCACCTTCATCCCTGAATTCAATAGTCGTATTAATTTTCATTCATTCTGCTCCTGCTTTGGGAGTTGTTCTGCAACTATTTCATCAACTTTAGCAATGAACTGTTCAGCAGTTCCCGGTGGGATTGATGCACCGGATGCAACATTATGTCCGCCACCTTCACCGCCAACTGACTTTGCAGCCTCGCGGAGGGCAAATGAAAGATCAAGGCCATTTTCTACAAGTGCACGGGTGCCCCTTGCGGAAACTTTTACAAGTTCATCAACCTGATTTACTGCAACAAAAGGCATTTCAGGATTTACATACCTGACAAAAGTACTGGCAATCATGCCGGTGGATTCCATATCCTCTCCTATCAGGTAACCAATACTTGTTCCTTCTTTGACCATATCCATGCCTTTTTTGATGTTCTCCACAATGGATATCTGGTGAGAGATTGCCATATCCCTTGCTTCTTCCAGATGGGTTTTATCTTTCAGGCATATGGAAAGCCCCATGCCATATTTTTCAGCCTTGCCACAGGTATTCAGGATTGCAACAAGGTCATAGACATTGGAAACAATCTCATTGTTCAGTATGTAAACATCACCGATTGCAGCATCCACAGCCTCAGGACTAGCATTCTTTGCAAGTTTTAGTGCAATTGCGGAAGTGAGTGCTTTTGTCTGGTCAGGATTCAGGTCTTCAATGTTCCCCTCAATTCCAAGGAAATCCAGGAACTGGGCTATCTTTTCACTGTCACCGGTTATGTCAAGATAAGGTTCAGGAGTGTACTCAAGAACCTTTGCAGTATCGCCATCACCGATTTTCAGTCCTTTCTTTATTGAAACAACTTCGGCATTCACAGCTTCCTCAAGAATATGACCGTTAAGTGTACTGAAGATCTGTTTGTCACCCACAGCACCTGCAATTGCAAGTCCTGAAAGGTCAACATTTGCAGGTTCCATTTCCATTGCCACAAAAAAAGTGACTCCAGAACCGGATATGTGCATTGCACCGTCAATCCCCACAATATGCGGGTTTACCAGCACCTTTGCAGGAGATTCGCCAACAGGAACGTGGTGGTCAAGTACAACAATATCCTGTTTTATTTCGGAGATTATATCTGACTGACCACTTCCCATATCACAGAAAATCACAAGGTCATCGTCTGCCGTGGTTTCCTTCACCATTTCAACTACAGATTTATCGAGACGTGGCACAATGGATGTATGATAACGGATATCCTGTCTTAGAAGGGCCTGGCAGATAATACCGGCTGACGTCAAACCGTCGGCATCGTTATGGGAAATTACACGTACGTGTCCGTATTTCTCAATTACGTCTGCCGCTTCCCGTGCCAGTTCCTTGAGTTTTTGCATCTCGATATTTAAGTTCATCCGAATCTCCGAATAAAGATGGCAATTAGCCTTAATTAGTTTTTCTTCTGTACATCAGAACTTCTCCGGGCATGGTTGAACTTCCGGTTTCCAGCACAGTACCGATGTTGATGCTGGTATTGATGCCTGTGTGTACATCGTCACCCATGATAACACCAAGTTTTCTCCTGCCGGTGTCCACAACCTCGCCCTTGACAACAGACTTCACATTCTTGTTGTCATGCCTGAGGTTTGCAACTTTTGTTCCGGCACCGAAATTACAGTTAGTACCTATGACACTGTCACCGACATAACTAAGGTGACCGACATTTGTGCCATCCATTATCACAGTATTCTTTATCTCAACTGCATTTCCAATGCGAACATGATTACCTATTGCAGTTGAAGCCCTGATAAAGCAGTTGGGACCAATATCACAGTCATCACCTATGATGACAGGACCCATAATGTAAGCACCGTTTCTGATAATGGAATTCTTTCCAACTTTGACATTACCATGCAGGGTCGCATATGGTTCGATCGTTCCTTCACAGCTATTATCGATATTTTCGAGCAATACCTTGTTTGCATCCAGTATATCCCATGGCCTGCCAATATCTATCCACTCGGTTTCCAGGAGTTCATATCCGACATTAAGACCATCATCTATCATCATTTGAAGGGAATCAGTGATTTCGTATTCTCCCCTTGATGATTTACCGGTCTTTGAAATGTAATCAAAAATAGCATCATGGAATAGGTATATTCCTGCGTTTGCAAGGTTAGTAAGCGGGTTTTTAGGTTTCTCAATGATACGTGTAACCATATCTCCATCGGTTTCAATGACACCGAAATGGGAAGGATTTTCCACCTTCTTGACACTAATAATAGCATCTTCAGTTCTTGATACGAGATGAGCGATATGTCCCGTGCTTACAAGCATGTCCCCGTTAAGCACTATGAAGTGACCTTTCACAAAGTCTTTTGCACAACCAATGGCATTCGCAGTTCCAAGCTGCTCTTCCTGAAGTACGTATTCAACACTAATCCCAAGATGGCTGCCATCTTTGAAATAATCCTTAATGGCATCTTCACGATAACCTGTTACAATCAGGAACTCTTTTACGCCTGCATCAATTGCCGCGTTGATTGTATGCTCCATCATTGGCTTGTTAGCGATTGGGAGCATTACTTTTGGTTTTGAAACAGTGAGTGGTCTCATGCGTGTGCCTTCACCGGCAGCCAGAATTACTACTTTCATTTGAGGCACTCCTTTACTATATTCTCAACCTTAGCATGCAGCTTCTCAACATCCTGTCTGGCTTCTGCAGTTATCCTTATCTTTGCCTCGGTTCCCGATGGCCTGACAAGCACCCAGCCACCTTCCATATCAACCCTGATGCCATCTATACTGGAAACTTTGCCCATGCTTTCAAGTTTTGAACTGACAGCCTGCATGACAGCAGACTTCTTATCATTGTCACATGCAACCGTGCTTCTGAGTGTTGGATATTTTGGTAGCTCATCTCTGAGTTCAGAGAGTTTCTTCTCTTTCACAATATCAACAAGCAGAGCTGCTGCATAAATTCCATCCGGGCAGTAGGAAATTCTCGGGAATATCCAGCTTCCCGAAGGCTCGCCTCCAAAATCAGCTTTCAGCTTCTTCATTTCCTCGGCTACATAAACATCTCCAACCTTTGTGTGAACAATAGTGGAACCTGGCATGGAATCATCAACCATCATAGATGTGTCAACTGGAACCACTATCTTCGGATTGCCCTTACATTCAAAACGGGCGAAGATTGCAAGCATTTCATCACCTGAAAGGAAAACTCCGTTCTCATCAACAGCCATCATCCTGTCAGCATCACCATCATGGGCGATACCAAGAGCTGCATCGAATTCCTTTACGGCTTTTTTTAGCATCCAGAGATTATCCTCTTTTGGTTCGGGGTTACGTGCAGGGAAATGACCGTCAAGCTGGGAATTTAGTGTGATGACCTCGCATCCCATCTCCCGTAAAAGGAAAGGTGTAATCGTACCTCCGGCACCGCCTCCGCAATCAATTACGACACGTATTGGCGCACCTGTGGAATTGCCAAGTATCATATCCATGTGGTCCCTTACAGCATTTCCGTATGTGGTGATCTCACCAACCTCATTCCAGGGAACAAAAACAAAATCTTCTTTCTCGATGATATACTCTATCCCTCCCTGCTGGGCTGAATCAAATGCCATCCCATCAGGATTCCAGAGCTTAATTCCAACATCTTTTGCAGGGTTGTGTGATGCGGTTATCATTACACCACAATCGTAATTTCTTGCTGCGTATGCAAGTGTCGGAGTTGTTACAAGACCAACTCTTACGACGTCGCAGCCAGCAGACATCAGACCCGAAATTACTGCAAGCTCGATCATCTCGCCTGCTACCCTTGGGTCCCTGCCGATAACAGCGGTCTTCTTTGATTTTCCAAGAGCCATTCCAACTTTTAGTGCCAGGTCTACGGTAACTTCTACATTTGCAAGTCCGCGGATGCCTGAAGAACCAAATAACTTCATTTGCTATCCTCTCTAAAAATAAAATAATTATTCTACAGTCACACTCTTTGCAAGGTTCCTTGGTTTATCAATGGAGCAGTCCTTTGCAAGTGCTGTATAATATGAAAGCAACTGCAGTGCCACCGATGAAAGTACAGGTGACAGTAGTTCATGTGCAGGTGGCACACGTATAACTTCATCCACATACTTTTCAATTTCTGTGTCATCGTCATCTGCAACTGCAATAACAGTTGCATTACGTGCCTTTACTTCCTTGATATTGCTAAGTATCTTTTCGTAAGTGTGTCCTTTTGTAGCTATTGCCACAACCGGAGTCTCATCTGTGATAAGTGCCAGTGGCCCATGTTTAAGCTCACCTGCTGCATAACCCTCAGCGTGTATGTATGAGATTTCCTTCAGTTTCAGTGCTCCTTCAAGTGCTACCGGGAAATTCAGGTAACGACCAATGAAGAAGTAATCCCTCTTATCTGCAAACTGCACAGCACATTCGTTTATTGCATTCTTCCTGCTGAGTACTTTCTGTATCTGTCCGGGAAGCTTTTTAATGCCAACTATCAGGTCTTTTGCTTCGTTGGCACTGATAACTCCACGTGTTCTTCCAAGATTTATCGCAAGCATGTAAAGTGCCATAAGCTGGGCTGTGAATGTCTTTGTTGCAGCAACTCCGATCTCGGGTCCAGCTCTGGTGTAAAGCACGCTGTCGGATTCTCTTGTAATCGTGCTTCCAACAACGTTTGTAATTGCGATGCTTCGGCACCCGTATGAACTTGAACTTCTGACAGCTGCAAGAGTGTCGGCTGTCTCGCCGGATTGTGTTATTGCAATGGTAAGTTCCTCTCCGCAAAGGACCGGATTACTGTACCTGAATTCAGATGCAGTTTCAACATCAGTATGCAGACCTGCAAGTTTCTCAAAAAGATATTTTCCGAAAAGACCGGCATTCCATGACGTTCCGCAGGCGATTATAGTAGCCCTTCTGAGTCTTTTAGCCTCTTCAGGTTTTAGATATATCTCATCAAGTGTGACAGTTCCTTCAAGTTCAGAAAGCTTACCTGCAAATGTATTCTGTATGGAAGTTGGCTGCTCGTGAATTTCTTTGAGCATGAAATGCTCATAACCTGCTTTCTCTGCAGCCTCAAGATCCCATTCTATTGTTTCTGTATCCCTTGAAACAGAGTTTCCTTCACGGTCATAGATCTCTATTGAATCAGGCCTCAGAAGACCGATCTCATTATCATTTATGAAAATGACTTCCTTTGTGTATTTCAAAAAAGCTGTAACATCAGATGCTGCATAGTTGCTGCCATTTCCAATTCCTATTACAAGCGGGCTGTCTTTTCTTGCAAATGCTATTAAACCTGGTTCGTTGTTACATAAAGCAGCAATGGCGTATGATCCGTTAAGCTCCTTTATGGTTTTAGCAAGACCGTCCAGAAGACACATTTCGCTATCAAAGCTCATGTTGAAATGTAAAAGGTGTGCAATGACCTCGGTGTCTGTGTCTGACTTGAATTCATATCCCTGTTCTATCAGTCTTTCTTTGAGTTCCAGGTAATTTTCAATTATGCCATTGTGTACTACTGATATGTCTGATGAATTATGAGGGTGGGCATTTCTAGTTTCCGGTTTTCCGTGTGTGGCCCATCTGGTGTGTCCGATTCCCACCTTTCCGGATACGTTTTCCGGAAGTACTCCCTCTAGATCCTTTATTCTGCCTGCAATCTTAAAAGTTTCAAGTTTTTCATTAAAGACAGTTACACCGGCAGAATCATATCCCCTGTATTCCAGCATCCTGAGTGAATCCAGCAATACAGGCACTGCCTGACCATCTCCTATATATCCAACTATTCCGCACATTTTTTCACCCTGGTCCTATTTTACAAGTGCATTTGTTGGTACATCCTCTGAAATTGTTTTTCCGGAACTGATGCGACAGTTGGACGAAACCATCTTCCCGGCACGTACAAGCACATTTCCACCGATGTCTGTGTCGTCACCGATTACAGTTCCAAGCTTTTCAGCTTCATGAAGTTCATTTTCAAGGATTATGTGTAGTTCTTCACCTTCTTCTGTGATGAAGTTCGGACCTGTTGTAACATTACTTCCTACAACAGAGCTTGATAAATTACTGTGTGTACTGATTCGCACATCCCCCATCAGAATACTGTTCTTGATATATGTGAATGAGGCAATTGACACATTATTGCCAATGCTGGTGGAAGGCAATATTACTACATTTGGACCGATATCGCAATTGTCACCAATTACAACCGGTCCCACAATGTATGAACCTGCCCTGATGGTTGTGTTACTGCCAATGGAAACACTTCCCTTTATACTGACGCAGTCTTCTATTTTTGCTTTTGAAAGGTCGGTTTCAAAGTCCCCAAGGACAATTGTGTTTGCTTCAAGCAGATTCCATGAATAAGCTGCATCAAGCCATTCCGCGTTGGTTATGGCTGTAGTCACGGGCAATCCTTCATCTATCATCATTTGAAGCGTGTCCGTTATTGCATATTCACCGGTTGTTGATATGGATGTTCTTTCAATCATACCAAAAATATCACTCTTGAAAAGATAGATTCCCGTGTTGATGAGGTGACTTACGAGCGTCTTTGGTTTTTCAATTATCTCAACAACTTTTTTCCCTTTTGCCACAATTACTCCGTAGCCGCTGACATTGTCCTTTTTACAGGTGAGTAATGTTGCATCGCCTTCTTCTCCACTTATCAGATCAGCAATGGCCTCCGGTCCGATTATATTGTCCCCGTTTACAACAACGAATTTTTTCTCTTCTTTTCCCATTAGATCGCGTGCCTGAAGAATTGCGTGTGCTGTTCCGATCTGTGCTTTTTGTTCCACATACTCTATTTTCACACCAAAGTTTATACCGTCTTCAAAATAGTCCATTATACGTTCTTTTTTGTAACCGACGACCAGAATTATCTCTTTGATATTATTCTTTACAAGAGCATTGATAATGTGTTCAAGAATAGGCTTATTAGCCACCGGAAGCATTACTTTTGACCTTGTGAGTGTGAGAGGCCGGCATCTTTTTCCTTCACCGGCTGCAAGTATGACAGCTTTCATGGCATATAATGCTCTTTAAAACAATTTATAAGTTGCCTTCATAAGTGTTTTAGAAAACTATAGGTATCCGTATTTTAAAATATTCATTTACGGAGCTATCGCTGGAATTTGAAGCTGTGAAAAAAGAAAAGTTGTGTTTGACCGGTTGGCCAAACAAGAGATCGCAGAACGACCTACTATTATGCTTATCTGGTAATCAGCATCTCAGCCGTTTCCGGCTTGTATTTCCAGTCTGCTGGAAGGACCTTTGTGGACTGGTAGTATTTTACCAATCTTCTGATCTTTGACTCGACATTCTGGAGAGAACGCTTGTTGTGTACATCCTTGTGGTTGTAGTTCATGTGTTTTCTCATGCCGATTGCTTTTACAATAAGATTGTACAGATCTTCAGGTACAGCGAAATCCTCTCCATTGTCCTTAAGAATCTTTGTGATTTTCTTGCCTGTTGCAATCTTAGCATCAGGTACACCATACTTGTCCCTGAGTATCATTCCGATCTCACTTGTACTTATACCCTGTTTCCAGAGATCAGCAACTACTTCAGTTACTTCATCTCCGGTCATTGTTGACCATGAAGGGATTTCCGTGCGAAGTGGTCTTGTAGGTCCGGCACTTCCTTTCCTACGGGTGTGCATTTTTGCCATTAGCATCCTCCTGATAATTATAATTTAATTTTTGATTTGATATTCTATATTGAACTTAGATAGGGTTCAATATAGCTTAGATGTTTTGATCCTTATCGAACTCTTGAACTTGGGAGTCGGTTCGATAAAATATTAATGTGATTGGCGAAGTGCTACCTATGAAGTCAATCATCTCATATATATGTTATGATTGGTAAGATGCCGATTTCCATCAGGATAACTCGTTTACCAAATCATAATTACTATGTCTGCCCCACCAGGATTTGCATTTCTGTGTATCTTTGAAAGCTGTGTATTTGCAAGATCCAGTCTGCTGCTATTATCTGATGCATTACACATGAGCATAACAGTTCGATTGATATCTCCACTTTGACTTTTTATTATGTGTTCTGATATCTGTTTAGTGTTCTTTTCTTTAATCAGGCCATATGTTGTATCAACAATATCCAGACTGATGCTTTGTTCTTCAGACGTCATTTCAATATTAAGCCCGTACAGGTCGTTTACGGTGTAGTTCATACAGCCAATGTGATCTCAACACCAGAAGGAACATTCACATCAAGTGGAACAATGCTACCTGATCCTTTAGCTGACATTTGTTCTGCATTTGATTCAATTTCAGAAATTATTGCTTTGGTGGTGTGTGTTTCTTCACTTTCAATCAGGGAGGAAAACGATCCTGTCATCAGGATTAGCAACGCTCCTATTGCTATTATAGCAACCAACATTTTCATTGGGAGGGCATCTGTCACCCTCTTGTTTTTTAAAAAGTTCCTGAAAAATTATTTATTTGCCTGTGAGTTTTGTAATGACCTCATCAATGCTCAGGAGTTCCTGCTCACCACTTGTCATATCTTTTAACATGAGCTTTCTGGCTTCAACTTCTTTTTCACCAATGATTATGACATGCTTTGCGCCAATGTTATTGGCATATGATAACTGAGCCTTGAAGTTCCTCTTCATCAGGTCATTGTATACTGGAATATGTTTTCTGAGTTCGTTAGCTGTTTTTATTGCATCAAGACGTGTGCTGTCCTTTGCAATTATCACGACTGGAACATCATCAGGTGCTCCAAGCTCACATACTTCCATTATCCTGTCAAAACCAAGACCAAATCCGGTTGACGGAACATCTCCGCCACCGAAAAGCTGGATAAGCTGGTATGATCCACCGCCACATACCTGATTCTGGGCACCGAGTCCTTCTGCGTAAATCTCAAAAACGGTTCCTGTGTAGTAGTCAAGTCCTCTGGCAATTCCAAAGTTAATTGTGTACTCCACACCATAGGCATCAAGCATAGTGAGAAGTTCCTGGAAATCGTTTATCTCAGGAAGGTCTCCCAGAATATCCCTTGCTTTTGCAATTGCATCATTACCTGTGAGTGAGATCAGTTCGATAAGCTTCTGACGAAGGTCTGCAGGAGCATTGATTTCCTCAAGGAAGTTATCTAGTCCTTCATAATCTTTCTTGTCAACAAGTCTCATGATCTGGCTCTGCTGTTCATTTTCCAGAACACTGAGAAGATGCCTGATAACTCCGAGATTGTTTACGTTCAGGTCGCCTTTTATTCCTACAGCCTTGAGCATTTCTGTTGCAAGGGCAATTACTTCGGCATCAGCATCCATTCTTCTGCTGCCTATTAGCTCTACACCGAATTGCCAGAATTCTCTGAAGCGTCCTTTCTGTGGTCTTTCATACCTGAAGCAGTTTTCGAAGTAGAATAATTTCAAAGGCTGCTGCTGTGCCTGCATCTCATTGACGTACATCCTCATGACAGGAGCTGTCAGTTCAGGACGCAGTGTCATCTCCCTGTCGCCTTTGTCAGTGAAGTTGTAAAGTTCTCCGATTATACCTTCACCTGATTTTAACGTAAAGAGTTCAAGTTTCTCGAATGTAGGTGTGATTATCTCACTGAATCCCCAGTTCTTAACTACCTGACGCAGGATGCCTTCTGCGTATCTTCTTTTCCTTGTATCCTCAGGGAGGAAATCACGTGTTCCTCGTGGTTTAGTGATCTTCATTTTGTGTCAACCTGATAAGTGTGAATTATAAATATTATTTTGAATTATTCCAGTTAATTATGTCTGCTAGTATAAATGTAGTGTATTTTACAGTTTCGATTAGTCCATGTATGCCTGAACTGATATTATCCATTGTGATGGTAATGCTGTTTTCTTTGTATTGTATGTGAATGAAGATGCTATTTACAATTCCGGCAGTTCCAATGATTACAGGAACACAACAGTGATAGTTAACGGAATTCCAGAACATGATCCCGGATGTAATGATGCTGCGGACAAGTATCGTGGCAAGTTTGTCGATTTGTACGAGATTGAAAAAGGTTACAACACCTACAGTGATGGAACTTATCTCTCCGACGAAAAGGTCTATTGTGATATTCCCTCATGGCTTCATAAAAACATGAGCCTGAAAATGGAAAGTATGTTTTATGCCATTAATACTGATAATCCTACAAGGGAACTAGACTTGCCTGGTGAGAATCTTGGTAAAAATCCAACGACATTGGTCCAGGAAGCTTCGCTTGAGCTTGCTGACGAAATGGAGGAATCATCCAAACGGGATTCTTTCATAGAGCAGTCTCAATACATGGATTCAGGGCAGTTCACTGCTAGCAGTGCCGCATGTCGTGTGATCTCAAAAAATGAAGCCTACAACCGCTTGCTTAAGGAACTCAGAGAACGAAACAAAGAAACTGAGGATTCTTTTGAGACTTACATCGACGAATCTTTTGAGAAAGAGCAGGGACATTCTCTTCTTAGTCCCGTACAAAATAAAGTATCAACGGATGTCATCTTCAATAACCCTGCAACGGACAAAGCCTCAACTGCCATGGGCGCTGAAATGAGAATCACTAAAACCATTGGGGTTGTGGGAATGCCAAACAGCAAGTACAACTGGACAGAGAATATGATTCTTGTTGTAGACCAGTATACTGATTATCTTTACCATGACCCGGAATTTGGCCTTCAAAGCCAATACAAATGGGAGGATGGAACAGGAAAAGCCGTCTATACGCTAGCTGTAAGGAATGTGTGCGTTTTCTCCACAGGAATAGGCGATGATATTGCCGGAATGCTTGAAAAGGCATCTGAACCCCTGAAAAATACAATCTCTCAATCCATGAGCCAGAGTATTTGAGATGCAAATGCGGAGATAGATTCCCTGCTTGCAGATCTGGCAGACGACAGCACCAAGCTTGTCACAAACGGCGTCTCAACCGATACTACTCTCATTGAACAGAACCGCAGTAAAATGATGGACCAATCCAACCATAGATTCTGATGAAATGGATGCGGTTCTTTATCGTCCACAACAAGTGAATTGGAGAATAGAAATATTAAGTTACACACTCAATATTGAGGAGATCCAAAAAAGGTAATTACCAGTGGCAAATTCACCGCCGCCTATGTCACAATCTCCGAAGAGTACTACGATGGTTCAGAATCTACAGAAAATTCAACATCTGGCTCAAAAAATGAAAGTATCTCACTGACAACTCCTGCATTCACTGCATTGTGTGCTGTGTTAGCGTTGGTCGTAGCAGCTATTTACAAACAAAAGTAGATTCGTGTTAGAACCTACTTTTCATAATATTTGTAAAACTTATCTTCTTGTAACTTCCAACTTCTACATAAATCAAAAACATTAAATATCTCATAAATGTACTATGTTATACATTATCGAATCCTTTTTACAGAGGTATTGAACTATGGACCATACGAAGATATTACTTGATGAAAATGAAATGCCAAAACAGTGGTACAACATACTTGCAGACCTGCCGGTGGAGCCTCCGCTGAACCCTGCAACAAATGAGCCAATGAATCCTGCAGATCTTGAAGCCATATTTGCAAAGGAACTCATCAACCAGGAGATCAGCTCCAAAAGATACATTGATATTCCTGATGAAATACAGGAGATATACTCACTCTGGAGACCATCACCTTTGCACAGGGCACACAGGCTTGAAAAGGTACTGGGAACTCCTGCAAAGATCTACTACAAGAATGAAAGCGTCAGTCCAGCAGGAAGTCATAAGCCTAACACTGCAATCGCACAGGCATACTACAACATGAAGGAAGGCACCGAAAGGATCACAACCGAAACAGGTGCAGGCCAGTGGGGCAGTGCATTGTCACTCTGCTGTAACTATTTTGATATCGAATGCAAGGTCTACATGGTAAGCTCAAGCTTCTACCAGAAACCATACAGAAAATCTCTCATCAATCTCTGGGGAGCGAATGTAGTTCCTTCTCCAAGTACGGACACACAGTTTGGAAGAAAGATTCGTGAGATGTACCCTGATACAACAGGAAGTCTGGGAATAGCCATCAGTGAAGCTATCGAAGATGCAGCTCTTAACGATAACACCAAGTATGCACTCGGTAGTGTTCTTAACCACACCAGTCTTCACCAGACCGTTGTAGGTCTTGAGACTCAGGCACAGTTTGAAAAGACAGAGGACTATCCAGACATCGTTATCGGATGCTGTGGTGGAGGAAGCAACCTTGCAGGTGTCAGTCTGCCATACATCAGGGACAACCTTGCAGGCAAGACAAACACAAGATTCATAGCAGTCGAACCATCCGCATGTCCGACCCTCACATCAGGCGAGTTCAAGTATGACTTCGGTGACATGGCACAGATGACACCACTCCTTAAGATGTACACACTCGGTTCAGAATTCATTCCACCTGCAATCCATGCAGGAGGACTCAGGTACCACGGTGCATCACCAATTATCAGTAAGATTGTTGCAGACGGAATAATGGAAGCAACCTCATACCACCAGGTAGAGGTATTTGATGCAGCAGTGACATTCGCACGCAGTGAAGGAATTGCACCTGCACCTGAATCTGCTCATGCAATCAAGTGCGCAATCGATGAAGCACTCAAATGCAAGAAGACCGGTGAAGAGAAGACCATCCTGTTCAACCTTAGTGGACATGGTCACTTCGACATGGGTTCCTATGACAAGTACTTCAGCGGCGACCTGAGCAACGACTGAGTTTTCTAAGATAAGTGGCAGTTAAAATGCCACAATTCTTATTCTTTTTTTGTTACTTTGCTTGTAAAAAGCATGTATACCATCCATTTTCAATTGAAATAAGGGTTAATTTGTGAAATGATCCCATTGTGGCTTCTGAACCTGTAAACTTTTAGTTTGTTTATTTTAGTTTAGAAATGTTTATTTCACATCACCCCACAATTATCATGTGGAGTGAAGAAACACCCTGGAGATGGAGTGTTGTTAGGGCAATAGTTAGCTTGATGCTTACAATATAGTATGGAGTAGTATCTGGCTTTAGTAGTTTTTTTTATAAATGCACTTTTTTCGGGAATAGTTGTCACTTTCAGAAATAGAGTAAGGGGTAGAATATGAAAGAGATATACGATAAAATGGCCACAGAAGCCATGAATGCACAGAAAGCTGTAGTAAGTACTATTAATAAGAAGCGTGGCACCGCTTTTAAGGTTGAGGATGCAAAACCCTACGTTGATGCAGTTAACAAGATGAAACCAAAGGGGAATCAATGCAAAGAAGTTTTTGATCTGCATGTAAATTCAGTGAACACTCATTATGAGGTCCTTTCCAGCTTAACAGATAGCGTAAGGCCTGAGGATGACCCATTCGTCGAACACTATCAGACACCACCAATTCTGGATATTCTCTATGAGGAAGACCCTTCTTTCAGGGAATCTGTAGAGATATTCATAGACAGGATTGGAAGATCTGAAGCTCTTATCGGAAAAGAGTCAATCCGCAGATATGCAGGTTTCTATGGCCCGACATGTGTCGTAGATTTTGCTTTTGTCCCCGGCAGTACCAGCAATGTAGTCAACAGGATTCTTGAAAAGACAGATATTCCGGTAGACCATAAGCGTGCAATCCTTTCTTCAAAATCATGGGGTATGAACACATCGTACGGTATTGGTGCAAAATTCCAGATGGCAATCGAGAATGGTAAAACTCCCGCTGAAGCCGTAAAGGAAGAAATTGAAATGCTTCAGATGGTCTACGATGCACCTATGGCTGCCCAGGCCAAGCTCATGGACGAAGCAGGGCACATATCTTTTGACGTAAAGAAGTACATGAACGAGTACAAGAACAAAATGAAGAAAACAGTCAAAGCCGCAATGGATGAAGATGTTTTCTACGGGAACATAGTTACTGTTCCTGCATATGGAGTTGGTGATGTTGCCCACCACATTTCCCAGTCGATGTTCAATATGACAAAGGATGACGTTGTCATGGCAGTCATCAATGCCGTAACTGAAGTCATGGACGGTACAATGAACAATGCCATGGGTAAGTTCAAGGACGAATATTCACCTCTGACCATTGCGACAGATGCAGCAGCAGCAGCAACAACCAAAATACTCTGGATGGACGGTTTCACAACAATGATGGTATTGGACCTTCTTGTTAAGAGGTTCCACAACCTTGTACTTAACAATCCAACAAGAGGCGCAGCAGCCGAACTGCACAATGTTGATTTCATTGATCTTATTGAAAAGGGTGAACGCATAATTGACCACAAACCAAGAGGAATGGGAGGAAAAGTTCAGGGCATCCCTGTTGACATGAGTCCGATAGAAAAGAATGAAGTTCTCAACAACCCTCAGCGTTACACATACCCGGCATGTGCAATCACTGTCAGGTTCTCGGCTCTTATGCGGCTGGCTGACTTCCCATGCCTGCTAACAAGTGAGCCTGTAACGGCTACTATGTTGACAAATATCATATCTTTGCATAAAACCGAACCGCATTCACCTGCACGTACCTGTAAGTTCTGTGCAGCCAACTACTTCGACTACAAGTGCAAGTACTGCAACTGGGCGGAGGCAGTTTGATCACAGGTGTGCCTTCTTAAGGCACATTTTGTTTTCAGGCGGGTGATTATATGTCAGAACCGGGTCTTTTAAAGAGATCCATCGCTGAACTGATCGGGACGTATGTACTGGTATTTCTGGGAACAGGGTCTGTGGTTACAACTGTTCTGCTGATTCAAGGCACAAGCTCGATACCGGGTAACACATTCAATGTGGGTATCGATATTGCGGCATGGTTTGCCATCGGTATTTCTTTTGCCATAGCGATAATTGCCATGATATATGCCTTCGGACACATATCGGGAACTCATATCAACCCGGCAGTGAGCATTGCATTGTGGGCAACAGGGCGTTTTCCTGCAAAGGATCTGACGGGTTATATTCTGGCTCAGCTGATTGGTGCAAGCCTTGCTTCTTTCACCATTGTTGCAATATTAGGCACAAGGGCTGTTGCCACAGGTCTTGGTGCCACGGCGATGTTTGACGGCGTGAGTTACGGCCAGGCTATACTCTGTGAGGCAGTTGCAACCTTCTTCCTTATGCTGACCATCATGGGCTCGGCAGTGGATAAAAGAGCTCCTGCAGGTTTTGCAGGACTTGCAATTGGTCTTGTGGTAGCAGCTGATGTTATTGTTGTAGGAAATATAACTGGTTCATCGCTAAATCCGGCTCGTACCTTTGGTCCGTATCTTGCGGAATTCCTAATGGGAGGTACGAATTTCTGGTGGCAGTTCCCTATCTATATCATAGGACCAATAGTCGGTGCTCTGGTTGCTGCTTTGCTTTATGACTATGTTGCAGAGGCAAAAGAAGTTGAATGAAAGCATTGATGGTGCTTTCCCTTTTTTATTTTTAACATTAAGGATGCAGATAAAGTCTGGATATTTCAGATAGGACAATTTTAATTAGATATAACCCACTCTTTATCCTCAGTTAACATGAAGACAGAATCACTTGACCTGCCAGACGAAGTCATTCGCTTCTATCTGGATTCGGGTATTGAAGAACTCTATCCACCTCAGGCTGAAGCAATTGAAAAAGGATTGCTTGAAGGAAATAATCTGCTGGCTGCAATTCCCACAGCTTCAGGAAAAACACTTCTTGCTGAGCTTGCTATGCTAAAAGCCATTTCAAATGGTGGCAAAGCTCTCTATATAGTACCACTTAGGGCTCTTGCAAGTGAAAAATTCGATCGCTTCAGGACATTTTCATCAGTTAAAGTTAAAGGAGAAGGAAACGGCGGTCTCAGGGTTGGAATATCCACAGGTGATTTCGAGTCAAGAGATGAATGGCTAGGTTCCAATGACATTATAGTTGCCACATCTGAAAAAACTGATTCACTTTTACGTAATGAGACCTCCTGGATGCAGGAGATAACCACAATTGTGGTTGATGAGGTACATTTGCTTGATTCGGCAAACCGGGGTCCGACACTGGAAGTAACACTCACAAAACTCATGAGACTCAATCCCGGATGTCAGATAATTGCACTTTCAGCAACCGTGGGCAATGCTTATGAGATCGCAGACTGGCTGAAAGGAAAACTTGTCCTTAGTGAATGGAGGCCAACACGCCTTCAGGAAGGAGTCTATCTTAATGGAAACATCAATTTCCATGGTTCACAGAAACTTATTGAAGACCGGGCAAAAGATGAAGCCGTCAATGTAGTGCTGGATACGCTGGAAGAAGGCGGCCAGTGTCTTGTTTTTGAAAGCAGTCGTAAGAACAGTGTTTCTTTTGCTAAAAGGTCAGGTGCAAAAGTAGCTGAAACCCTTGATAAACCAACAAGGGAAGCGCTGGATGAACTTGTCGAGGAAATCATAGAGAACGGCGAAACCGAAGCAGCCAACGAACTGGCAAAATGCGTCCGCAATGGAACTGCTTTCCACCATGCAGGATTGAATTCTGCTCACCGCAGGATCGTGGAGGATGGTTTCAGGTCTAACAAGATAAAGGTAATTTCCAGCACTCCAACCCTTGCTGCAGGACTCAATCTTCCTGCAAGAAGAGTAATTATCAGAAGTTACAGACGTTACGATCCAAATTACGGCATGCAGCCAATTCCGGTTCTTGATTACAAACAAATGGCAGGACGTGCAGGCAGGCCACACCTTGATCCTTATGGGGAATCGGTTCTAATAGCCAAATCCTACAATGAAATGACAGGGCTTTTTGACAATTACATTGATGCCGATGCAGAGGATATCTGGTCCAAACTTGGTTCTGAGAACGCATTGAGGACTCACATACTTTCGACTATTGTCAATGGTTTTGCAACAACAAGGGATGGTCTTCTGGAATTTATCGAAGCAACGTTCTTTGCTCACCAGAATGATACCTGGGGAATCATGGATGTTGTGGATGAATGCCTGGATTTTCTCAGAAACCATGGTATGCTTGAGGGCGAGGAAACTCTTTTGCCAACTGTGCTTGGAAGGCTTGTGTCAACACTCTATATTGATCCGCTTTCAGGTGCTTATATTGTTGAAGGGATTAAAAAAGCCAAAGCTGAGGATATCACTGATATGACCCTTCTGCATCTGATATGCAAAACACCTGATATGAGGCAGCTCTATATGAGGGCCAGTGATTATGAAGTTATCAATGATATTATCATGGCTCGCAGCGATGAATTTGTGGAGATTCCACCAAGATCAAAGGAAGTTGACTATGAATGGTTCCTGGCTGAAGTGAAAACTGCACTGCTGGTAGAGGACTGGATAAAAGAGAAGTCTCTTGACCGTATAACAAAAAAGTTTAATGTCGGTGAAGGTGATGTCCATGCATTTGCCGATATTGCCGAGTGGCTCATGCATGCAACTTCAAGACTGGCCGGACTTATTGCTCCCGACATGTCAACAGATATTTCCAATCATGTAGCCCTGCTGGAAAAAAGGATACATTACGGAGCTTCATCCGAGCTTATCGAGCTTGTGAGTATCAGGGGAATCGGTCGTGTACGTGCCCGTAAGCTCTATGACAGTGGACTTAAAACGGTACAGGCCATCAAAAGTTCTGATATAGCTACCGTATCTGAATTGATTGGTCCTAAAACAGCCAGGAAACTTTTTGAGGAACTTGGTGTTGCTTCCGGGTTTAGACCATCTGGCTCAGAAGAGAGCATAAAATCCGGAACCATGGATTCACTTATGGAAAGAGAGCAGAGCACTTTCAGTGATTTTGAAAAATAGACTATTGTTTTTGTGGCTGAATGCATGCAGGTTCTAAGCATTATATATGATGAACAGGTATAAACATCAGAAAATAATCATTATCTATAGTAATACATCTAATACATGTAACAATTCACAAACCTCAGGGGAAATACTATGCTTTACAAGAAATTATCCGGACTTACCGATGAAGAAAAGAGCAAACTGATAGGACGTGGTGGTGGAGATCTTGCAAATGTTGAAGATACAGTTGCATCTATCCTTGAAGATGTAAAGCATAATGGCGACGCAGCCCTGCGTGAATATACTACGAAATTCGATGGTGCTGATATTGAGGCAGTTGAAATCACAAAAGAGGAGATCGATGAGGCAGCAGCAAGTATTGGTCCTGAACTCATGAAGCATCTTGAGTTCGCTGCAAACAACATCCGCAGGTTCCATGAGGCTCAGATGCCGCAAAAGACATGGTTCATCGAAGTCTCACCAGGAATCGAACTCGGACAAAAGTTCACTGCTCTTGAAAGTGTTGGGGCCTATGTTCCGGGAGGACGTGCATCATATCCATCCACAGCCCTTATGACAATTATTCCTGCAAAGGTTGCCGGCGTTAATAACGTGGTTATGTGCACTCCGCCTGGCAAGGATGGAATAGTAGATCCTCTCACTCTTGCGGCAGCTAAAGTTGCCGGTGCAGACCATGTTTATAAAATAGGTGGTGTGCAGGCAATTGCAGGTATGGCTTATGGCACTGAAACTGTCATGAAGGTTGACAAGATAGTAGGTCCCGGCAATGTTTTTGTCACATCTGCAAAAATGCAGGTCAGGGACACGGCAGAGATTGATTTCCCTGCCGGGCCAAGTGAGGTACTTATCATAGCTGACGATTCCTGCAATGCCAGAATGGCAGCTTCTGACATGATAGCCCAGGCAGAACATGATCCTAATGCAGTGTCAGTTATTGTGACAACTTCTGAGAAACTTGCATTAGATGTAAAGGACGAAGTGCTTAAACAGGCAGAAGAAACCCTCAGGACGGAGATTGTAAATACTTCCCTTGCAAACGCCGCTATTCTTATAGCAGATTCAATGGATGAGTGCATTGAGTTCTCAAATGAATTTGGACCTGAACACCTTGAGATCATGGTTAAAAATGATGATGAGGTCCTTGAAGGAATCGAACACGCAGGTTCCATATTCGTAGGAAATTACGCCCCTGTTCCGGTTGGGGATTATGCATCAGGTACAAACCACGTATTGCCAACCGCGGGGTACGCAAGGATCTACTCAGGGCTTAACCTTGCTCATTTCATGAAATCTGCAAGTATTCAGAGAATAAGTAAGCAGGGACTTTCCACTTTGAAAGATTCTGTAATTGCTCTTGCTGAAAAGGAGGGGCTACAGGCACATGCAGATTCCGTGAGAACAAGATTTGAATAAGTTACCTTTATATTTTTTTGTTTTTGAAATCGATAATTATTTAATAGGTAAGCACATACATTATTTTAATAAGTTCTCAACAAACTGGAGGTGAGAGAGACTTATGAAAATAAGAGTTGTAAGTTCGCGAGAGGAAATACCACATCTGAATCCAGGTGAGAAGGTAATTCATCTTGCTTTCAGACCATCGAACAAGGATATTTTTTCACTGGTCCAGACTTGTCCTAAAGTGGAAGTTATCCAGATTCCGGGTTCTTACAGGCGTACAGTCTCAAAGTCCATCGAAATGTTCATGCAAATGCAGGGAATTAAGCTCATAGAAGGTGATGTCTGGGGCCACAGGAAAGACATAAACGAGTATTATAGTATCGCTCCGGTGCTGCTCGATAAGATCAAAGAGCTTAAATCAGAAGGCATGTCTGATGAAAATATAGTAAGTAAACTGGAACGTGAAGGAAAATTGAACAAAGAAATGCTGTTCTACATATTAAGCAAAAAATAAATTTTAAAGGGTTGGAAAAGGTGCGGTATCTAACGATGCGGCACTCCATTTCTATTTTATTAAGGTTTGCTTAGTAAAGTTGAAATATTTTTATTGCATTGTTTTTTTGATCAATAGGTTTTGCTTTTTTCTTTATTTATAATGTCATCTTGTTTCCCTGTATTTCCGGGACGATGCATATTTATAACTTGGTAAGTTCATTACCATTCTGATAAAGATTAAGAGGATCTCACTAACATGACCCGGAAATATGGTAAAGTCTATCTGGTTGGTTCAGGTCCGGGTGACCCGGAGTTACTGACACTAAAGGCACGCAGGTTACTCGATACAACTGAAGTCGTGGTATACGATCAACTTCCCGGTAAGGCGATAATAGATTCCATTCCTGACAGCACCGAGAAGATCGATGCAGGGAAGCATGCCGGCGATCATACATTAACTCAGGATGAGATCAATGCCCTGATCATCCGGAAAGCCAGGGAAGGAAAGAACGTGCTTCGCCTCAAAGGTGGCGACCCTTACATGTTTGGTCGTGGTGGAGAAGAGGCCGAGGAACTCATTGCAGAAGGAATTGAGTTTGAGGTAGTTCCGGGTATCACATCAGCCGTGTCAGCTCCAGCATACGCCGGCATACCTGTGACCCACAGGGACCATGCATCAATGGTGACTTTCATTACAGGGCATGAAGACCCGACAAAAGAAGAAACAGCTCTTGACTGGGAGACACTTGCAAATTTCGGTGGTACTATCGTCATTTTCATGGGCGTTAAAATGCTTGGCAGAAATGTCGGCGAACTTATAAAATTCGGCAAGGACCCAAAAACACCTGTTGCTCTCATTGAGAGAGGTACAAGACCTGACCAGCGCGTAACTGTTGGTGTCCTTGAGAATATCGCAGAAATTGCAAAGGAAAGAGGTGTGAAGGCACCTGCTATTACTGTAATTGGTAATGTAGTGACATTACACGATATTCTTGGCGAGCAGGTCTCTAATTATTTTGATTAGAAGGTGTTACCTTTGACAAAAGAATCAAAAAGACATGTACTTGCTATAATGAGGCCAAAACGTTATCTTGAAGATTCGGTTGAACTTGCACAATCAATGGGATTTGAACCTCTTGCAGTTCCAATGATCGAGCTTGAGGGCATGAAAGATGATTTCTTCGATGGCTTCGTTGAAAGAGTAATGTCAGGAATATCGGATTATGTGATATTCACAAGTGCAAACGGCATAGATTTCACACTGGACAAGATACCTGAAGAAGAGCATGAGAAATTCATTGCTGCACTCAATTCAACTAACGTAATAGCAATAGGTCCTACTACCCGCAGGGCACTGGATAATATGGATATAAATGTACTTGGCATGCCAGGAGTTTATAGTTCCGAGGGTCTTGTGGAGTATCTCTGTTCTGATGTAAAAGGCAAGGTCATTGACACAGCGAGAAGTTTCTATGGCTCAACACTTCTCATAGAAGGTCTGAAGAACTGCGGGGCCGAAATTCATGAGACAAATGTATACACCCTGACAAAACCAGAAGGGGACGCGCAGGCTGAGTTTATACGCAAGGTGCTTGCAGGTGAAGTTGATGTGTTCGCATTCACAAGTTCCATGATGGTGCGCAATTTCTTTGAGCATGCTGTAGACCAGTCTTCAAAAGATGAAGTTCTGGCTATCATGAATAATTCTGTCGTTGCGGCCATAGGTGTGCCCACCGCGCAGACCATTGAGAGTTACGGCGTGAAAGTTTCAGTTACACCTGGCAAATTCACATTCGAAGATATTCTTAAAAAAGTTATGGATCTGCTGAACTAGCATTTCCGCTTTTTCTTTTCTTTATTTTTTGCTGGTTTTACAGTCCTTCCCCAAACATCCAATTATTGCCGGCCTACCATAGATGTAATATAGGATGATGATATAGGAGTTTCGCATATAATAGAACAATCTTCTTTTATTTTTTATTCGGAGTCCGATTATGATAGGAATTTCAAAACTTTATTGCAGAACTGTAGAGCCTTCGGACGCGCTCAGATATGGGCGTGACTCTAAAAAACTCCCATCACACTTGCTCCAGTTCTCAAAGGATAAAAAACCGGTTGTTGTCTGGAATGTCACCCAGCGCTGCAACCTCCGCTGCGTCCATTGTTATGCTCATTCTAAGGATATGGAATACGAGAACGAACTGAGCACCGAAGAAGGTATGTCTCTTATAGATGACCTTGCCGATTTTGGTTGTCCTGTGATACTATTCTCAGGCGGCGAACCTCTGATGAGAAAAGACCTTCCTGAACTTGCAGGTTATGCACGTTCAAAGGGCATCAGGGCTGTTATCTCAACAAATGGAACTCTTATTACAGAAGAGATGGCAAAAAAGCTCAAAGATATCGGGCTTTCCTATGTTGGAATATCCCTTGATGGCATGAAGGAAACAAATGACATGTTCCGCGGACAGGAAGGCTCTTTTGAAAAAGCACTCCAGGGTCTGCACAACTGCCAGAAGGAGGGAATCAAGGTAGGACTGAGGTTTACCATCAATCGCCATAATGTACATGATATCCCTGCAATATTCGACCTGATGGAAAAAGAGAATATCCCTCGTATCTGTTTCTACCATCTGGTATATTCTGGTCGTGGTTCTGAAATGGTCAATGAGGACCTGAGCCTTGAGGAAAGCCGCAAGACCGTTGACCTGCTGATGGACAAAACAAGAGAGCTTCATGCAAAAGGTATGAAGGCCGAAGTACTGACCGTTGATAACCATTGTGATGGTCCGTACATCTACATGCGCCTTCTGAAAGAAGACCCGGAAAGAGCTGCTGAGGTCCTTGACCTCCTGAAAATGAACAGGGGTAATTCCACAGGAATCGGCTTTGGTTGTATCTCATGGGACGGGGCCGTACATCCTGACCAGTTCTGGAGACACTATTCATTCGGTAATATAAGGGACCGCAAATTCAGTGAGATCTGGAGAGATACCAGTGATGAGCTCATGGCAGGGCTCAAAGATCGGAAGCCCCTTATTATGGAAAATGGCGACAGGTGTGCCAATTGTAAATGGTTTGATGTCTGTAACGGAAACTTCCGCGTAAGGGCGGAAGCTATTTATGGTAACACCTGGGCAGACGACCCTGCATGTTATCTTACTAAAGAAGAGATAGGTTACGACGAGTCTTAAGTAACCTTTTTTTCTTTCACGCATGCATGTAGGGTATCACATAATTTAGTATGATTATTGCCATGGCTCCTACTACAATAGCAAGAAATGTAAATTTCCCAATCAGTTTTTTGATCACTGTTGTTTCCTCTTTTCTTTCAATTCATCTGCACGATGCTCTAATTGAAAGGTTGGAATGAACAGGTATAAAAAAGATGTGGCGACTGATGCCACAAATGACAGATTTTTTACCTCTGTATTTAAACTTCTATACAGTTTTTCCACAGACCGTGGATATTACAATATTCAAGTGCACAAAAAGCTTTGAAGTCGTCAATGTTGTTAACGTGGAATGAAACAGTGGGCTCTGTGTACACAGGCTCGAAGTTCATTCTTCCAAAGTCAATCATTTTACCATCTTTTGTAATGCCGTAAAGTTCTACCCATTCAATGTGGTGTTCGGCAGTGTTTGGGTGTTTTACATCCTTTCCGACAATTACACGTACATAGTCTGCTTTTGCATGACCGTGTTCTCTGATAATATCGATCTCAGGGACGTGCTTTTCTTTACCTTCAACTTCCTTTCCTTTCAATACTTCTTCAAATTCCATATGTTTCACCTTCTCCTCAGATTAATGTACTTTTGATAATATTAAATTTTGACGACAATATTTAGTTTTATTCCTCAGCATTCGGTGGCGTGAACACTCTTGCTGCAAGTTCCTTATCAATCATGAAGAGACCATTTCCATCACTACCTATAAGCTTGAGCTTTGCAATCATTTCATTGTCATTGGCTTCTTCCTCTATCTGTTCTGTTACAAACCACTGGAGGAATATCTGTGTAGCATAATCCTTCTCTTCGTTTGCGAGGGTTACCAGATCATGAATTGATTTTGTGATGAACTGTTCATGCTTAAGTGTGGCCTCAAACATCTCTAACGGAGTTCCGAAATTACCAGGAGGCTTTTCAATCGCTTCAAGAACGACTTTTCCGCCCTGATCGTTCACGTAATCATATATCTTCATTGCATGGGCCATTTCTTCCTCATACTGTACCATGAACCAGTTGGCAAAGCCATCAAGTCCTTCATATGTGCAGTGAGCTGACATATCCATGTAAAGATATGCGGAGTACATTTCCTTGTTGATCTGCCCGTTAAGGGCTGCTGTCATTTTTTCGCTTAACATTTACAGTCTCCGTTCTTCATGTTGTTTCATAATAAGTTTTGATTCTAACATAGAATGCTCAGACTACTACGATCTCGTAGCCGTCATCCATGTAGCGAGCCATACCCGGATGTCCGTACATTTCATCACACAAAGGAAGTTCCTGATTTTTTGCACTTTCAAGGCTTTCCATTTTAGATGCGCATGCTCTGCATACACAGTCTATGAGCCCTGCATCCTTTACTTTAAGATAAAGAGCTGTGAATGGTTTTTTCTCACCCTCGGCTTCTTTTACAAGACGGGTTGCAGAACCTTCAATGATGAGCTTTACATCATAGCCTTTGTCTTTCATATCAAGTGCATTCATCAGAGCATGGATGAAACACATCTCCTCTCCGTTAAAAGCAAAAATAGCTACTTTTCTGGCCATTCTTTCACCTTACCTGAACCTTACTTCCCCGCATAGAATTGATGAGATTTCTATAAAGTGTTTTCGGTCTCCTGCTATTTTTATTGAGAATACGGAGGTAGTGTGGTTGCGGCTTATTCCGAATTATTATGCTTTGTTAATTGGACATAGTTTTCCCATTATTTCGACTCTGTAGAATTCCTGTTTGTCTGAGTGACACAAACATTGCTTTTTTTGTGTCTACAAAAACTATCCACAATCTAAAAACAAAGTAACCATCCGCCGATGTATTAAAGTATTAAGCGAACCATACAGAATACAGGTTTTCATCTGTTAATTGGTTCCAAAATCACTTGTAATGAGTTGGAACAATGAATACAAAAAAGTAACTATTCAGCCTATCTCATTTCCACCAGGCTGCTTTCTCTATTTACGCTCAATTCTGCAATAAATAAACATATTCATTTAGCCGAACCTTCAACGAATCAACAATAATAGTTTAAATCTCCAGAACCTTGCCATGAACTCTGAACCACTCCTTGCGTTGCTCATAGTCAGACATAATGGTCTTTATGGAATCCCAATATTTTCTTCCATGATTCTTATGCTTTAAATGCGATGTTGGTAGTTTCATTAATATCTGATGACTCCTTTTGCAGTTCACTTCGTCTTGCCTTCTCTGGTACGAAGATTACACTTTCATTAAATTTACATGACAATGATCTAGGAACAACATATCGAATATGTATTGATTGTATTCAGAACTGTCAATTGAACTTCGTAGGATATCAATAGCTTTGAATTAATATGTATTGAATTCGTTGATGTGGGTACCATAAATCACACTTTGGAAATGAACACGATAAAGAGTGAATAATAGAACTTTACTAATCATAATACTTATCCTGATTAGGGTCACCGTATGGTTCATTAACAATTATCGCCCTTATTAAAAATGGAAGTGGTTCTATCGAAGATACTGAGGAAACTCAGATAAAAGAATCAGTTAATGAACTTTTGGAAGAATACTATCGCCAATCAGTGGAAGATTGTCGTATCATTGGAAATCAAAAGTATACAGTATCTATATCAATAGCAGTTGCCAGTGGGGCACTTTTGTATGCAATAGCAACTGCCATTTCCACAAACAGTCATACCTTTTATAATGATTTGTTTATCGCTTCAATAGGTATTTTTGCACTACTTATGATTTTGGATAATTTATACAATACACTTTTTTTATTTTTTCATCTACCTCTCATGACTGATGCTACTGTAAAGATAGAGATGTTACAAAGAGATATATTATTTAAAGAAATGGGTATTGTTGACGTTTTTTATTGGGATAAAATACCTCACGATAGGAATAATAATTTTAAGGAATTTTTGCAAAAAAAATATATCCTTACAAATATTAGTAAAGTTCATTGTCTCAGAGAGAACGCTGATACATATTCAATCATAATTAAAATAGGATGGTTGAAGAAAAAATATGGTTCTTTCTCATTGGACTGCGATAAAAAAATAGCAATTCTAAATATTGATGGAATTGAAGTAGATAGATTTAAAGTTAGAGAAGAAGAAGCTAATTTAGTTTTATGGGAAACTGAATTGAAAAATAGATTCAGAGATATTGGTCCCCATTCAGTCGTTTATAGACCTTCAATACTAAGAGTTAAGCTTGCTATTATAGTAACATGCATAATTGTTGGAGCAATAGTGATTATAACCTCTTTCTATAAAGTGCATGAGGACATTATTATTGCATGTGTACATAATTTATGGTACAACTTTTGGTCATAATTGTTACGCCAAGAGCAATATACTACTAAAAAGGAACGTATAATTCAGTAATTTTTTGGGCTTATTTCACCATTCAATATAAGCAACCCCACCAGAGTCCTTGCCACTTTTACAGTATCCTGTTGATTTTTCACACGTGTGCATTCCCTTTGATTCCTAGGAAAAGTACTTACTGTGAAAGTGTTACCACAAACAGGGCATTTAAATGTCGCATTGTTTCCAAACCAGTCTTCATCCGTTCCTAAGTTGTTGGGGTCTACATATATTGCATTCATGATACTTTCTCCTATTTAAGTAATCATGAAATCTATGTCGTTGAGATACCACGGCTGACATAGCCCTATCTTTAATTGTCATAATCATTAGAGACATTATTCTGATGACTTTCATTTTCCTAAAGTACAAACTAAATCGTCAGCTAAAAGTGTTGGCTCCAACTCCCTATTGCTTATAAGTTGAAGAGGATCAACCATGTTTTTTTCATCTAAATCGCAATTAGTTATTAGCAGCTCGCTGCCTCTCCTTGCTTTTTTTCTTTTTACATTTGTCATCCCATATGCTAAATCCCAAGGGATTACATCAGCAAAACTAAATAACTCTCTTATTTCGGGAGAATCATCACACGTTATAAGCCAACGGTGTTTACACTTTTCGACATCCTCCGCAAATTTATCATGGTCAAAATTAGTATGTAGATGACCGTTGATTCCGTACAACTTCGAATTTTTTGACGTTAAATAGGGAGGGTCTAAGAAAAGAAATACATCTTTACCCGGTTTGCTTAATAGATGACCATAATCATTGTTTGTTATCTCTATGCCTTTTAATAAATTGGATAATGGGACTAGTTTATCAACCACTGAAGTAGTAAATCTTTTATCGTAAGACTCTTGAGAATAACCTCCTGAATCAATGAGTCCCGAGAATGTTATTCTATTCAGAATAAAAAATCGGATTGCTCTCTCAAAATTACTCCATTCGTGTTCCGTATTTTTGTAATATTTAAAAAGGTCTTTACCCGATTTAAATTGACTTTTCATTGAGATTACTGTCTCTTTGAATATTTCTCCATCTTCTTGTAAATATTCCCAGAAATAATACAAATCGGGGTTAATATCATTTATCGAAAAAGTGGCAAGGGTTGGAATTTTTTGCTTAGCAGCGATGAAAACAGAGCCACCGCCTACAAAAGGTTCTCTAAATTCTTTAAAGTTTGATGGTATGTACTCCAAAATGGTCTTCAAAGCTCTGGATTTTCCCCCTGGATATCTCAAAACAGAGGTAACAGTAGGGCTGCTCATATTCTTCATTTCTTTTTTTTAATGTTATCTAGTTTTTCCCAATTCGCACTATTCTCCGCAATTTTGAATAGGGAATTGCTTATTGCATTTTGATAAGAGATGTCTGCAAATACAAAAGATTGCAACTCTTCGGAATTATATACATAATTTTTGTGATTATACAATACGTTGTTACAAAAGGCGTTTATTTTATTTTGTTCTTCAAAAGATAGATTTCCACCAAATACTTTCCATAAAAGGTAACTGAGCTTGTCTTCTGAAAGTGTTTCCTTCTCTTCATCGTAAATGTCTAACCAACTTTGACTTTCTTTGTTAAATTTGTATATTCCTCTTGTCAATTCCGGAAGCTTTTGCAACCTAGCAAAAATAGAATTAACTGGACTTTCTCTAGTCTCTTTAGGCATATCGTATTTAAAATCATCTATTGAGCTATTTAAGAAATTTATTGTCTCCAACACAACTTGATGAATATTTTGAATGGATTTTTCTCCATTTTTTCTATTAAGAGGAGTCTTTTCATAGAAAGCACGGAGTGCGACGAGGGAAAGAATTACTACCTTTTCTTTATTTGGTAGGTCTCCTCCCCACTTAATATCATATTTATATTCATCAATGTCATCCATTAGTATTTCAAAACTAATTTTCCCTAAAAGGCTTTCTATTTCCCATACACCTTTTGCAGTCATAACATATTTGGAAAAATCATTTCCAGAGCGAATAAAGCCTTTTTCAACAAGCTCATGGGCAACTTGTGGGTCTAAATTCTCAGAGAAAACCGCAGAGTCATCTAGGTATTGAAGAATATTATTTTTATTTCCTCGCAGAAAAGTTAAATAAATCGATGATTTTTGCATTTTAGATGCATTTGATACATTTTTCCATAATTGATTGTAAAAATCTTCCTTTAAAACTAACAGATATTCTTCTGACATTATAGCACCATCAGTAAAGTTTTTCAATAGTTAGTTCTTCATCTACGGCTTTTGCAAAGACAGCAAGCAAAATTTTGTTCTGGTCGATTTGTTTTTCAAGAATATTTTGAATCGGTTGTAGAGAATTTGAATCCATAGTTGAACCTTCATCAAAAATAACTATCATCCTTCTTTTATCATCTTCTGGCCTGTTTAGTATTGCTTGAATATACATGCTCATTGACTGCCCAGTACTGATATCTTTCATATCAATTTCTCTGCCACCTTCAAGTAATATCGTTTTCTTTAAAAAATCGATTTTAGTTGGTTTCAAGAACTCATCAATATATGGAAATTCAGGAATCTTATTTGCAAAATAACTGGAAACCGCTTCATTGTAACGTATTTCATTATCTGATGAGAGTTGTTTTCCTTCAGCTATTTTATGAATGATATCCTCATATTTGGTAAAATTTTGGTCAAGAACATCTATCAATTTGCTTAAATTATCAATTTGAGCAGAATAGCTATGGTATTTATGAGGTTCTCGACTTTCTAATTCTCTTAACTTTGCTTCATTCTGAGACTTTATACTTAGGAGATTTTTGTGTTTAATATTATGATCTTCGATATCCTTTTGACGCTTTTGAAGTTCAATCAAATAAGAATCTTCAGCTTGTAGATAAATATTACTATATTTTGGATATTGAGATAAAATTTCGTCCTGTTTAATACTTATCTCTGATGGATCTGTATTTTCATCAATAATAATACCATTCGCCTTGGCCAAATTTTTGTAATATTCAATTTTTATAAGTATAGGTTGCAGCTCTTGATTTATTTCATCAATGTTGTCATCAATGATATTCTCATTGTTTTCACGTATTGATTTTTCTCTCTTACCATAAAGAATCTTTAAACTTTCTAAATCGGATTCTATTTTATCGATATCAGATTCAATATTTGATATCAATTCAAGAGATTTCTTTAAATCATCATAAATGGATTTAAGCGTTTTGTTGTTTTCACTTTCCTTTTTTAGTAAATGTACAAGTTCATTTATGTTTTTATCAAAACCTGGGAGAGAAATATCTACAGAACTATATTGCTCAAATATTTTTATTAAATCATGATAAAATGAGCCTTTTTTCCCTGATTCACGAATCTCTTTTTCAGCAAGATAACTGTTTATACTTTTCTTTAGAAAAGTGATGTCTGAATTAATGTTATCTTCAATATGATATGATTTTAGAGATTTCGCAAAATTTAAACTTTTTATTTTTGAAGTATGTACTTTTATTTGTTCTAAATTACGATTAATAAATAGCCGTTCTAAAGTTGAAGTTAAACTGTTTATTGATAACTTGACACGTGTAATATCCGATTCAATATCTTCCTTTTTATGTTCGTATTGAGTATTAAATCGTTTTGCAGTTGTCCGTTTTTTAATTAACTTTTGACCTTCGTCTTCTATTGCTTGCATTAAATTTGTTGAATCAAACATATATCTACCAAATTCTCTCAACGAAAGGTAACTTCCTAATACCCTATATTCCTCTTCAAGCTCCTTTATTAAATTCGCTGAATCTTCTTCTTGCGTAGTGTATTTAGATAATGTGGACTTTAGCTGTGCAATTTCGTCATCATTTCTTGATCGTGCGATTTCTGATTTTACTTCACCAAGGTAATTTCTGAAATCTGATATTTTTTTATGGTATCTATTTTGTTGATTCTTGACATCAGCTAGAATTTCTGTAACACGATTCAAGGGGTCTTCAGGAATATCATATACCAAGAAATATTTATCTTTAAAAGTTTGAAGAGGAATATCATTTGTTTCCGAGTCGATCGTTTCCTGAACTCTGATATCTTTAGAAACTGCATTTTTCTTTGACGAGGTTAGTTTTATAGTACCGTCTTTGCTTGTAAGAACTACATCAAAGGTATAATCCTGACTGTCACGTTGGGCCATATATTCAATATCGTGTCTCAGTGACTCTGAAATACGACAATCAGTATCTTCAAGTCTGTCTCCATAAAATGCGAGTGCAAGCATGTTTAGAAATGTACTTTTTCCTCGTGCATTGGGGGCTTTTACGTATATAGCATTACCATTTACATTCTTTAGCTTATCATCAATGGTAAATATTCGATTGTGATTATCTCCCTCTTTTCTTGAAATTTCATACTCTACTTCAAGCATGTTATTCTCCTATTGTATCCAATAACTGTTCAAGTAATTCTTCATTGAAGTAGCCTTCAGATATTAACTTCAAAACGTTGACCTGCTCATCATCCTCTATGAGATTAGATAAAAGAGATAGTATTGAAAGACCTGCCTCCATTTTAATCCCTCCTTTTGATAACACCTGCAAAGGCCAATGGGAACTTTAAGACTTTTAATTGAGACATCTCATGGATATTTGCAACTGCAAACCCTTTTCTTAGATTTTGAATTTCATTATCTGAAATATTAATTCCGTGGCTTTTAGCTACGCCATAATCAGATTTAAAGAAAATTTTAGTGTTGATTACATTAGAAAGACCTTTTGGAATGTCGGTAGGATTTTGCGAGGAGAATATAACTCCAATTTCCTGACTTCTCCCTTGACGGCATATTGTATCTAAATCCCCTAGTGCCTCTTTGGAGCTTTCAGTATTATAAAATTGATGAACCTCATCGATTATTATGAGGATGGGAACGTCACTCTGATTTAAACTTTTTAATAGCACAATTTGGTGAAGTAAATGTCGGAGCAAGACGGAACCAAACGTTTTAGACTTTTCATCTTCTAAGTCAATAACTGACATCATTCCGTGCTGGAGTATATCTTTTCCATTCAGTTTATAAGCTTGAGAATCATCAAAATAGGCTCTTGCAAGATTCAGATTTCTTAATATATTAGATGCTGTTCCCGGAGCAAGTGGTGCAATACCAAAGTCTCCTCTTGCAAATCGCATGGGGAATTTATTTTTTTCCTCATCTCTTTGGTTTATGTCTGTAAACCAATTTACAAAATTATTAAATGTAATTTCGCTTATTTCATTCTCTTCACGTCTTGCTTCACGCCAATATCTAAAAATATCAGGAAGATACTGCCCTGCAATATCACTGATAGATTGAAGTATACCATTCAGAGCTTCAGGTTCAATTGTATGCACGTCTAGAGAAATTGGTTGTAATATAGAAGGTGTTACACCTTTAGTTGGTGATATCTTTGTTGTTGCAGGGTAATATACTTTGAAATTTTTGATGCTGCGTGCTTTTTCTCCAATTACTTCCCATTCTTTTTCGATATCCTCCGATAAAGCATTTGAAGGCATATCCATTTTTAAAAAATCAACATCCTTTACATTAATTGCAAGGACTGCTCCTCCATTATCCACAAAATGTTGAGCAAGATATTTTGTAGCTACAGTCTTTCCACTACCTGTTTTTCCACATATAAGAGTTTGATAGAAGAATAAATCACTCGGGAGACAAGTATATAATAGATTATTATTATTATCTGGTAATATTTGGGTTTTATTTCCATGTACTGTTGCAAGAAACACAGCAGGCCCGGTCTTATTTTCACCGGATTCTTCGTTATTCATTGCTATGTTGATTTCTTGTTGATTTGAGCGTCTTGCTTCTGAAAGAATATCTACAACATTAACTCCACCATCTGTTCTTTCATTAAGGTCCTTTATAACACGTGCAGAAATTATGTTTTGCCATTTTAAATCAGCTTTAACTTTTCCTAAGTCCATGTCAACTGTCAGTGGTGAAGGGGTATATGGATACTCTTGGTGACTTTGCTCAACTTGCAATACATAAAGAGGTTTGTCTTCATTTTCTTTGTCCATTACTGTTAAATACGAACCTTTTGGAAGCAGGTATGCGGTTCCCCTTTTTGATACTAGTTTGTACCTATTGTCTTTATCAGGACCTATCACAATCCATGTCATATTGTCACCTAAACCCTCTAGCTTGATTCATTGTTGGCTGAAGCAATGAATCCATCATAATGTCATTTAGATTATACATTTTCTTACTTTCCCGTGCAAATTTCTCAGCAATTGCGATGGGTCTAATCTGGGTATTTTTTGTGTCACCCTGAATTAAATAAAGATAATATATTGTTTCCATTAGTTGAAATATCAGTTCCTTATACATCACATATGTATCAGGATGCATTTCGATTCTTTGAGGAGAGGCACCAAAGGGTTTCATGTAACAGAAAACTTTAGAGTTAGCACGAACTGTTTGGTCGGTATATCTAAAAAAATTGGTTCGTTGACCACTTTTTAAAAGGTTGTGTGCCCAATGCATATCCGAGTTATATTTTCCGTATAGTTGAGAAGTATTGTCAGTAACAAGGTTGCTTGAACTATTTTTAACAACAAATATTGGAATAACAGATTTCTCTAATAATCTTGAGTTTAATTCATTGTTAAATCGTGTCATCTGTTTTCCAACAAGTGGCCCGTCAATAAAAATAATGCAGTTGTTAGGAATATTTGATAAAATGAACTTATTTCTATCAAGTGCATAGTCTTCTTTAAATACAGCTTCGATTTTATCTTTTTCTCCCAATGAGTCTGCATCTGTTTTTCCACTAAGGTTAGCGTCACTTAATGACTTGTTTTTTTCAAGAAGGAGTTTTGAGCGGGTGTAAAACCTAAATGACAAACAAGTTGAAGCCAAGTAATCATCATCGTCCATCAAAATAAGTGAATGGCATGTAAGGTATCCAGTACCTTCCAGTACTTGGAACAAATCGAATGATTCATCATAGGCCAAGAAGACATGTTTGTCCAGTAACTTCCTTCCATTGGAAGCACACAAATCATTACTTCCAAATTCTTCTTCAAGATTTAGTTTCCCAAATGTAGAAAGATAGTCATCTTTAACAACATTTTGTGATATTGGAATTATTGGTAATTCTATATCCTTCTGTATTGATAGTATTTTTTCTTTAAATTGTGGATGAAGATAAAAATTATTCGAAAAGCGGATTCTTTCCACTAGTTTTGCCTCCAAAATCTAATATGCAAAGTAGGGAGGAGAAAAAGAGGGCTTTTTTTGTAGAACAACTCTTTTGCAAAAACTATCATTAAAAGCTAAATGATTCTTCAGGTATAAATAAAATGTTATTTGATTTCAAAATAAAATATAATATCCAAAATTGCATCTATAAAGACGTGAATTTTACTTATAGGCACTACATGAGTGTTCATCCTTGAAATCCCGTCTGTGATCAACATAACTTAGGTGTTTCCTTATGATGCTACCTTTGATAATTTCAACCCTTAAAATCCAACATTGAACATAATATTTTATTTACAATTGGTGTCGTTGCTGCTGTTTTTGTAGTAAGTGTAGTTCATTACAATCATTGCATGCAGCTACAACACTGCATACAGGTGATGTAAGTGACTACATTGCTTACACTGTAGTCAATGTAGTCATCATCTACACAGACATGAACACAGCTTATTGATTGTGATTATTTTTAAAAATCAAGCACAACAGCATTGATGAACTTTTCAATATTGATATATTGGATGGCATCATATCCTTAGATCATGTCAAATGGACTATTCACAATGGATGATGTGAATGATGCTCATGCGTCATCGGTTAAGAGAAGAATCGTGATAAATAGCATGCAGTTTCATAACTTCATCAAAAACATACCAGTGATAAAACCAGTAGTATGAGATTACTTAACAGTTAAATTCTGTAAGTTAAGGTAGTTGTTATTGTCCAAAAACATTAGCAATAAGTAAATAAAACTCCTTAACCGAAGACACATGGAATGATGCTATATTGGAAGAGTACTCTGATTTTTTTGCATCACTCAGGACAGGTTATAGTATTGAAGATCGATATTTCCACATTGGGGAAGAACATTTGTTGTCTGAATCAGAACTTGCATGGTTAAATCAGAAATTAGTGAAACGTCATTGCTTACCGATTATGTAGACCTGATCACGGCTAAATAATAATTAATAGGGAACTTATGATGGTTAATATATTGTATTATACTTATCTTCCAAGCTTCCCTTCTATTGAATCTAATGTTCTTTTTATTTCATTAAGCACTTCCACAATAGTAGAGGCTCTATGATCATCATTTCTTGTTTTATCAATATCTTCAATCATAAAAACATCTTTATTTTCATGTGTAATATTTGCAATATCTTCGAAACAGACTTCCATAGTAAGTTGTTTGTACTCCTTAGCTATTTTATATGAGTCTGCACACTTGAAAGGTGCATGCAATGAGAAACTTTCAGTAGGATATAATATTGTATAAATAATATCTACTTCATCTCCATCGGGCTCTATTTTCAGAGTACCTCTGATATTCTTTGCAGGACCTACCCCCAGATTGCGTATTTCCACATCAAATCCATCACCTAAATGTAAATGTGTGGGATTCACTTTCAGCGATGGAAGGAACTGATATAAACGAGCAGTTTCCATTTCTTTGACCATCCCTCTGGTTTGCCATGCATAATAAGCAGTGATAATCACCAATATTGCCGTGAGAACTGATATGGAATCGGTCATATTATCTCCTTTTTGATGGATTCAAAAATCACAGATTAATTCTCCGATAACTTCACCATTTTTCCTTATCGGATTGCAATTAACCATCCTTGTGGTCTTTGCAGCACTTGGACTACTTCGTGAAGGGTACATGTGTTGTTTATACCATTCCACAGGTACTTTATAGAGAGTATATTTGTGAACACCATCTTCCTGTTTCTCTTTGTTTTCGAGTACTGCAATGATGCTTTGGATGTTTTCAAGAACATTTAGCGTTACACCTACGGATGAGGTATTCTTGTGTGCTGACTTCAAAACGACTATTTGTCCATTGAATTTAGTTTCATTACTTTTAGTTTTGGTGTTAAGTAATTCTGATCCGAGGTGTCGAAAAGCTAATTCGGCCATACGACGTCCGAAAACAACTCCTTCTCTGCCAGTATTTTTATTTTGTCCCATATATCGCACCCTCATAAGTATTGTTCTAAATTTCCTGAAAACTCTTCAAAACCTATTGGATGGTATTCCACTTCACCAAATAACCTCTTATATCTGTCATGGACAGCCTTGCTAGCATTGTTTTTTTCTACCTTTTCATACATATTTCTATCATTGATATCTTTTCCATAATGTTCGTTCTTTTGTAACTATTCAGCCTACCCATTTCTGCCTATTGATAGTGATTCTATTAAATCCGAGATGTTTAGTCCTAAATTTATTCAAAACAAAAAAAGCAATCATTCACCGCAGTTAATATAAATTCGTCGCAGAAAACATACGTATAAATTATTTTACACAGCGGCTATAGATAGTTTAAAACTTCACTTTCTTCTTAATAGTACCTACGCTTGAAACCGTCTTCTATTTTCTTGCCTGTACTCTTTTTTATTTTGAAGGCATCTCCTATTTTTTCAGCTTGACTTTTGTCTTTCTTCTTTGCCATGTCAATAACTCCATTTAAATAACGACATTTTCGTCCATTCCATTTATGTTTTTTCTACATGATTCCTAGCATAATTATAAAGAAAACATACTTCCTTTATACTATATAGTTCTCAAACGACAATGCAACAGAAGGTACATTTTGTTGCGTTTTTCAGTTCATATCAATTTTAGACATAATTTGAAATCTGCATACTTGAAATGTGTTTAATTTCAAATTAAAGCAAGAAGAAAACGTTTTAGATGAATATGTTGCATTTACTGCAAATATCCTAATATCAGGTGTTTCAATCAGGGATATACATTGTATACCACAGAAAATTCAATACAGGTCATCCTGACCTATACTATAGGTTCAAGTGCCAAATATCCCTGAACTTTGATAATGTTGAATTTTTGTCCTTTCTTAAATCCCTCTAACTCCATAATGTTCTTTGGCAATGTGAGTCTGTATTGTCCATTGTATTCCTGCAAAGTAACGTGCATATTTTAACCCTCTAATTTAAAGTACTACAATTAGTACTAAATTAAGTGATATTTATACATTTTTGAGGGTCAGAAACATAATTATATAAAAGTAGACTATATGTAATAAGGTATGGTTGGACCAAAAGGTTAATACACCCGCCGAAGGCGGCACATTCCTATGCTGTTGAACAGAAGATAGTTCCAAACACTTTGCAGTTATACTGAGAATTCTATAGAATGCCTGCGAAAAAAGTGTTTCAAGGTACTATGAAAATTACTTTGTTTTGTCTTGCGGGAAAACGTCGGCTTCGCCGTACCCTTGGGATGGATCAAGTTATTCATGACCTACGATAGATCGTATTGTTCTGACAAAACCTGTCTACTTTCCTTTAAGTTCTAACAGCAGGATACAGAGCTATTATTTCAGTGATTTTTCAGGAAAAGATTACTCTTACAACAGATAATATCTTCCTCCGCCATAATTAGTCCCGGTGAGCTTACATTTTCGTTAAAATCAATCCCATCAAAGATAGGAGGATTGGCCAATTTTAATGGAAGGTCTGTTTGGTACATCAATTGGCCAATATCAACAGGTCAAACACAGCAGTTATGCGTGAACCACTAACTTGCTATACAGAATATATTTCGGAGAACTTTCTAGTTATTGTTGTGATAGTGTTCGACCTGTTATGTTCTAATAGTAATTCTTTGTATATCAATATTACGAATGGTGCAAAAAATAACAACTAATAACTATTTATCTGATTGCGGTGTTATTGCGATGTGTAGAATAAAAGGTGAAAATATGGAATTAAAACCATTCAAAAGAGAATCAGTAATGCCTCTTCCGGTTGCTTTCATATCCACAAAAAGCAAAGATGGGATCAGGAACATTGCTCCGTATGGCTGTGTAATGCCGGTGCTCAGGCCACTTGACCTTATATGTGTTGCAACAGCAAAAAAAAGAGATACGCTTGACAATATCAGGGAAACAGGAGAATTTGTTATCAACCTTGCCAGCGCAGACTTTGCAGATAAGGTCATCCCAACTGCAAAATTCATTCCTGCAGACCAGGATGAATTTGAATTTGCAGGTCTTGAGGAAAAAAGTTCGAAGAATATCAGTGCTCCCGGAATAGAGGGATGTTACGCCTGGATGGAATGTGAACTTTTTAAGTTATATGAAGAATCCAGCTACATACTGATCATGGGTAAAGTTGTCCATCTGGAAGTTGCGGATGAAGTATATGGTGAAGACGGATTATGCAATGTAGGCAAAGCCCGGCCTTTAATGATGATGGGAGCCGACAATGGTATGCATTTCTGTACCGTTGAAGAAATAGGGAAGTTTGAACCTTTTGGTGCAATGTTCCCTAAAGGAAATGATCCGCTTGCCAAAATGTATAAGGAAAATCATTCTGCTTAAAGTGCTTTGTATGCACTTTTAATGCAAATCCATTTCTTTTTTATTTCTAATCACATTTCATATCGTTCGATATCACTGCTGCGATATTGATTCGTATATCATATGATGAATAAATCCTGAAATCCAATTATAGTAGTCATTATAAAAACCAAGTCAAAATAAATAATACAAAAAGGATTATATGTATTACTCTCTTTTAGCATCCGTGATTATCATGTCATCAGATTGTTCTATCGAAAACACAACAAGAGATATCGCTTCTTTTGAAGATGCTGCAAAATTCCACGGACACATCTGTCCCGGTCTGACTATTGGTTACATCGCAGCAAAAGCAGGTATTGAAAAGCTGGAAACACAAAGGGATATTGACGAGGAACTTGTCACCATTGTGGAAAACGATGCCTGTGGAGTTGATGCAGTACAGGTACTTACAGGCTGCACAATAGGCAAAGGAAATCTCATTTACAAGGACCATGCAAAACAGGTATTCACATTCATCTGTCGTGAGAGTAAAAAGGCTGTAAGAGTCGCCCTGAAATCAAGCTTTAATATTGATAACATTGATCCGAAGGTAAGTGAACTCCGCCCTAAAGTAATCTCAGGCACTGCAACTGAGGAGGAAGAGAAAGAATTCAGTGAAAGGATGAATGGCATTTCAGTTACAATGAGGAACACCCCTGTTGAAGAGATGTTCGAAGTCAAATTTGTTGACGCTGAAATTCCTGGTAAAGCCAGAATATTCAATTCTCTCCAATGTTCCAGGTGCGGAGAAATGATGGCAGAATCCAGGGCAAGAGTCCAGAATGGTGAATATATCTGCATCCCATGCTATGAGGAATATAACAGAGGATGGTAAGGATGAAATTAAATGAAAGATCATTTTCCTTTTTTATATCCTTACTCCTGATTAGCACAGTATTATTCGTACCTGCATCTGCTTCAGGTGAAGACAACAGTGAAGAAAAAGTGTTTACTGCAAGCTGGGGCACAAGTTCAACAGCAGACTGGGGTTTTCCTTCCCCGCTGACATTCTATCCGCGTGGCCCGGGATACATCATGACAAGCTACTGTTTTGATGCACTCGTATGGCCCGAAGAATCAGGAGATTTCACGGGACTGCTTGCTGAATCATGGGATAGCTCAGACGATGGTCTGGAATGGACGTTCCACCTGAGAGAAGGAGCGACATGGCACGATGGTGAACCATTCACAGCAGATGACGTAGTATTTACAATGGATTACATCAAAGGCAAGGCATCAATAAGTCCAATAGGTTCAGGCTGGTACAATACTGCTGTAATCAAGAGCGTTGAAGCTTCTGACGACCATACTGTTGTTATCACACTGAACTACGCATATGCGCCTTTTATGCAGCAGGTTGCAGCAGTCATCCCAATAATGCCGAAACATATCTGGGAAAATGTTGAAGACCCAAGCAAATACATGGAAGATGAGGCTGCAATAGGTACTGGCCCTTTCATTCTTGAAGACTATGATACTGACCAGCAGTCTTACAAGTACACTGCTAACAAGGATTACTATCTTGGTGAACCAATTATAGATACTCTAATCTATGTCAAAACATCTGACGTTGTCATTTCCCTGAAGACCGGGGAAGTGGATGAATCAGGTCTCACTCTTGACCAGGTTCAGGCACTTGACGAATCTGACAACATGGAAGTAATAAACGGACCTGGTTACTGGGTTTATCGTCTGAGATTCAACATCCCTTCAAACACAATACTCAATGATACAACAGTTCGCCAGGCAATCTATTATTCACTGAACTGTTCTGACATTGAAAGCAGGGTACTCCACGGTGGTGGAATCGAAGGAAATCCAGGATACGTTCCTCCTTATTCAAGCTGGTACAATCCTGATGTCACACAGTATGAGCATGATATTGAAAAAGCCAATCAGATGCTTGATGATGCAGGCTACTTTGAAACTAACAGCGATGGAGTAAGATTAGATTCAGAAGGAAAACCACTTGAATTCCAGTTATTGTATTCATCTGACCAGCAGAGCCAGAGGATTGCAGAACTTGTCCAGACATACCTGAAAGAAATAGGCATCGACATAACTCTTAAACCGGGAGACACCAAAACCGTTGACGGACTGGTAGGTGCAGGCAACTTTGACCTTGCGATCTACTCACACGGTACATCCACAGACCCTGCCAGAATGCTGAACTCATTCCCGACATCAACAGGATGGAATAATTCAGAGTTCATGGCTCTTGCAGAAGAACAGATGAGCACAATGGATGAGGATGAGCGTAAGGAACTGGTTGACAAGATGCAGGTTCTTATAGCTGATAATGTACCAACGATTCCTCTCATGTACAGGAACGTTTACAGTGCAAGCAGCAAGGACACAGTAACCGGTTTCTTCTACACGGATGGTGGAGTAGGTGGCGGTGTACCAACCGAATACAACAAACTTATTTTCATTTACGGGACCTGGAATGGTGACGACGATGACACTGCTGAAGACACTACGGGAAATACAGCTGATAGCATTGGCGTACTTGGCTCAGTTGCAATCCTTGCATGTGCCTTCGTCCTGATGCGCCACTGGAAACGCTAAACAGGGAAAAACAGGAGAGATAAAGAGCAATGGACAGGAAAAGGTCAGGGCATATAATATCCAGGGGACTGGAGTATGCCATCACTTTTTTCCTGATCCTTGCAATCAATTTTTTTCTTCCCCGGGTAATGCCTGGAGGACCATTGCTAAGTATTACAGGCAGTCAGGGTGCTGATCTTCCTGTGGTCATTGACGAGGAAATGAAGTACAAGCTGATGGAATACTATCATCTCAATGATCCGCTGCATATCCAGTTCATACATTACATCTCAGATGCATTGCATCTTGATCTTGGTTATTCCATTTTCTATAACGTACCTGTAGTTGATATTCTGATAGGAAGACTTCCGTGGACCATACTTCTCATGGGCACTGCTCTTGTATTTTCAACTATCTTTGGAATAATCATTGGTCTTGAATCTGCCTGGAAACGCGGGGAAAAACTGGACCATGCGCTACTTGTGATAATGCCTTTCTTCAGGTCGATACCTGCATTTTTCCTTGGAGCCATCATGATATTTGTTTTCGGATACAAAACCGGATGGTTCCCGACTTCAGGTGCGATAACCCCGTATATGAATTATGCAGGATTCATAGATCATGCACTGGATATCATTTCACATCTCGCACTTCCTATGCTCTGTCTTGCAGCCTTTGAAATGCCGGGTACTTATCTGCTTGTAAGGAACGTATGTGTCCAGCAACTCGGAAAACCGTATGTTCTCATGGCAGAAGCCAGGGGACTTAAAGAAAGGACAATAAAAAAACACGTGCTTATCAACTCAATTGTGCCTGTGATAAACCAGATAGCAGCGATGCTTGGTTTTATGGTGGCAGGTACGGTGTTCATTGAAACCGTATTCTCATATCCGGGAATGGGATTGCTGGTCTATAATTCTTTTATTGAACGTGACTATCCGGTACTGCAGGGAGCTTTCGTATTCATGTCACTGGTGGTACTGGCATGTAACTATGCAGCTGACATTGCATGTTCCTATATTGACGGAAGAACGGGGCAGGAGTGAAAATGCACGAAAAAACGCTGTTTCAGAGATTGAAAAGTCCAAAAGGTATTATTGGACTTGCCATACTTTGTTCTTTCATTTTCATTGCCATTGCAGCACCGTTAATCACACCCTATTCACCTGCTGATGTATCCAGCAGTCCTTTACTTAAGCCCAGTAGTGAACATCCTCTTGGAACCGATGATGTTGGAAAAGATATATTTTCCAATCTAGTCTACGGTTCAAGAACTTCATTGATGGTTGCCCTGATGGTCTCTTTCGGTGTTTTGGTGATCGGTACGCTTGCAGGTGTATTTTCAGGTTACACCGGTGGCAACTTTGACAGGGTCATGATGAGAGGAGTTGATATTTTCCTTATGATACCAGACCTGCCCCTTATCCTGATCCTTGCAGCGTACCTGAGTCCAAGTCTTTGGAACATCATTTTCATTCTCATTGTAATGGGATGGCCTGTCGGTGCAAGAATCACCAGGGCGCAGACAAAAACATTGAGAGTCTCAGGTCATGTGGACTTTGCCAGAGTTTCAGGTGCAGGTAACTGGTACGTAATTAAAAAACACATAGTTCCTGACCTGTATCCGATAATGATAACCACAGTTGTCATGCAATCCATCCGTGCCATACTTTCAGAATCCGGCCTTGCATTCCTTGGTCTTGGAGACCCTTCATTTCCAAGCTGGGGAACCATGATAAAATATGCAATTGCCTACCCGCTGGTATTTTTCACGGATGCATGGATGTGGTGGCTGATGCCTGCCGGATTATGTATCACTCTGCTTGTACTCTCTTTTGTGCTTGTGGGACAGGCACTGGAAGGTGGTAAATGATGCCATTACTCGATGTTAAAGGACTTAATGTTGATTTTTCAACGAAGGAAGGCATGCATTACGTACTCAAGAATGTGGATTTCAACATAGACAAAGGAGAGATTGTAGGACTCATAGGCGAATCAGGTTCTGGAAAATCCACACTTGCTATGACAGTTCTGGACATAAATTCCCACAACAGGCAGATGTCAGGAAATATCAGTTTTATGGGAGAAAGAATTGACAGCATCAAAAAGGAAAAGATGCGTCAGCTCAGGGGAAAAAACATCGGGTTTGTGCCGCAATCTTCCATGAATGCACTTAACCCTCTTGTGAAAATAAAGTCCCAGTTCTTTGAGACAATCAAAGCTCATACAAATATGTCCCGGGAGGACATGCCTTCGTTGACTGAAAAGTCACTGGAAATGGTAGGTATCGATCCTTCAAGGATGAATTCATTTCCCTATGAATTCAGTGGTGGGCAGCGACAGAGAATAATGATCGCACTTTCAATGCTCCTGTCACCTGAACTAATCATTGCTGATGAGCCAACCACTGCTCTGGATGCAACGATTCAACTGAAAATCATCGAACTACTAAAGGATGTAGTACAGAAGAAGCACACATCCATGCTTGTGATTTCCCATGACCTGCATACGATTTCCAGAATATGTGACAGGATTTACATCATGTATGCGGGAAGAATCGTTGAAACCGGCACAAGGGATGAAATTCTTAACAATCCCGTTCATCCGTACACTCAAAAGCTGCTGGCTTCGAGATTGCCGCTGATGTGTGAGCCGATAAGAGTAAAGGGAATATCAGGCACTCCTCCTTCAACTTTGAAGAAGTATGAGGTCTGCGAGTTCATGGAACGTTGTGACAGGGCCACGGAGATATGCAGGACAGTAAGACCTCCGGAATGTAATGGTAGTGTGAAAGTAGCCTGTCATCTGGGGTGTAATTTGGAGTGACATCCGGAGTGATAATAATGGACGATTCCTGGCTCATAAAAATAGAAAACATCAGTAAGGTGTTTAAGGGAAAAGGCATGATTAGAAGCGGTTCTGAAATAAGAGCTCTTGATAATGTTACCCTTACTGTGAAAAAAGGTGAAGTGCTTGGGATCATCGGTGAAAGCGGAAGTGGTAAAACAACTCTTGGAAAACTGATACTGGGTCTATTGAAACCAACTTCCGGAAATATCTCTTTTGCAGATATCAACAACAAATCTTCAGAAACAGGACAACCTGTTGTTCAGGTGATATTCCAGGACCCTTATGATTCATTGAGCCACATGATGACAGTTGAACAGCTTGTAGCAGAACCCTGTATTATCAATAATGGTAAAAACGTTGACCGGAACAGGATTATTCGCGCTCTTGAATCGGTGGGACTCACACCTGTTGATAGTTTCCTTCACAAGTATCCTCATACACTGAGTGGAGGACAACGGCAGAGGGTTGCGATTGCAAGAGCAATGATTACAGAACCTGACATGATAATTGCCGATGAACCAATATCCATGCTTGATGCATCCATCGGAATTGATATTCTTAACCTGATGCTTGATATGAAAGAAAAAATGGGTATCACTTTCATGTTCATTACGCATGATATTGCAGCAGCAGCATACATATCAGATAATATTGCTGTCATGAAAGAAGGAAAGATTGTCGAATACGGTTCAAGAAAGCAGATAATTTCAGATTGTTGTCATGAGTACACAAAGTCACTGCTTTTATCTGCAACCGGTGGAAAGGCAATTAATGCAAGTTCTTGTTTTGAATATTAATTTTGATGTTTTGTAACTATTCAGTTTATCATAATCATTCATGAGATGCTGATTTAATCAAAACAGAGATGTCAGTCATTAATAACTTAAAAACAAAAAAGTAATCTATAGCAACAACAAAATAAATTACCCAAAAGAAATGTGCCCCTCCGATCTTTGATAAAATGTCGGTGGATGGTGTTTATATCAGGCTGAATAGTTACGATGTTTTTAACCTATATCTATTTTCAAATTATTTCCTTCCGCTTAAGTAAACAAATCTATGGCTCCGTAGAAATCCTGCCATTAAAACTTTAAAGCAACTAAGCCGATTTTGTCATGTCAATAAATCTGTTCTAGTGTATGTTATGAATAACCAGACTAATCCGGGAGGATCCGGGAGAACCCGGCGAAGCCGGCGTTTTACCACGAAACAAAATAATCTGCATAGTACCCTGAAAAACTTTCTTTGCATGACTCACGTAGAATTCTCAGTATAGCCGCAATAGTGTTTGGAACTATCTTCTGTGCAGCAGCATTGGAATGTGCCGCCTTCGGCGGACGATTACTTTGTTTTTAGCTTCAAATTATTTTTATGGAACTGGAAAAGAGCAAAGTTTGTGTCACTCGTATAAACAGGAATTCTACATAGGCAAATCTATTGTAATTACTCAAGCAACCTGCTAACAGACATTGAAGCAAGGATTATGAGGAAAAAAGTGATTACAGACAGAAATGCTATGTCATAAGGAATATTTGAATAATCTCCTGTCAGAAGCAAGGCTCTGAGTGCGTCAACCACATAGGTTAGCGGATTTAGTTTAGATATGGACTGGAGCCATGATGGCATCAGGTCTATAGGATAGATAGCGTTGCTACCAAAGAATAGCGGCATGGTTATCATCTGACCTATACCCATCATCTTTTCCCTTGTCTTAAAAAATGATGCAAGGCACATTGAGAAACTTGAGAAGCACATTGCAAGCAGGATGACTACAACAAAAACGCCTATCATATTCAAAAGATTGTGACGCAGGTTCACACCCATAAATACCGCCAGTGTAAAGACCATTACTGCCTGGAATACACCTCTTACACCTGCAGCAAGGGCTTTTCCAACTACTATTGAAGAACGGGGAGAGGGAGTTGAAAGCAATTTAGCCAGCAATCCCACATCCTTTTCCCATACCAGGGTTATCCCATAGAATATTGCAATGAACAAAACAGACTGTGCCAGTACACCAGGGGTGAGAAACTGAATATAGTCATAACCGGGGATTGACAGTTCACGAACCCTGTTAAATACCTCACCAAATAAGAGAAGCCAAAGTGCAGGCTGAACACCCCTTGTCCAGAGTTCAGTTGAATCATGGCGGATTTTCCTTACTTCCATTTCAACTATTGAAAGGGCACTGTATACAAAATTATATATCTCCTGAGTGCAGGTCATCTTCCACGCCTCACAAAACTTCTGCGTACAGAACGAGTATCCTTTATGGAACCCTGAGACTGGAGGCTTGATCTTGCATACTTCATGAAAACATCGTCCAGTGTTTGTTTATTAACAGTTACAGAACTTACAACAATTCCATTTACCTCAAAATACCTTATTATCTTAGGAATGGCAGTTTCGGAATTGTCTGTAGAAATCAGGACATGATTATTATCACTGTCGATTATCAAACCCAGGTCATCCGGAATTGATACATTCCGGGCACTTTCCATTAAGCTTAGCGATATAATATCTCCGCCAATAGATTTCTTCAAAAGGAAAGGTGTATCTATCACTGCTATTTTCCCGGAATTCATTATAGCTATCCTGTGGCAGAGTTCATCAGCTTCGACCATATCATGGGTTGTAATGATTATGGTCATTCCAAACTCTTCATTCAGTCTCTTAATGTACTTCCAGACCTGCCTTTTAGAAGAAGGGTCCAGCCCTATGCTTGGTTCATCAAGAAAAAGTACTTTAGGTCTGTTTACCAGAGCCTGTGCTATTTCAAGTCTTCTCATCATGCCGCCGGAATAGTGGTTTACAAGATCATGACTCCTTTCTGAAAGACCCATGTACTCAAGAGCAGTGTTTATCCTTTTGTCACGTTCATTCTTATTCACGTAGAATAATTTGGCAAATATGAGAAGGTTTTCATAACCTGTAAGGTCTCCATCAGCAGATACTGCCTGTGGAACATATCCAAACATCTTCCTGGCTTGCTTTGGTGATTTTACAACATCTATACCAAAAGCTGTTATAGAACCGGAACTTGGTTTTCCTAAAGTTGTTATTGCTTTTAAGGTAGTGGTTTTACCAGCGCCATTTGGTCCTAGAAGACCAAATATTTCACCATCGTTAATATAGAATGAAACATCATCCACAGCCGTGAAATTTCCATACTTTTTAGTCAGCCGGTTAATTGATATTGTATTCATATTAAGCAAGACCTTCAAACAGGGATCTTTGAATCAACGAGTCTTTTAGTATACTCATCAGAAGGCGAAAGCATCACTTCATGGGAATTGCCCATCTCCACAATCTTTCCATGATTCATAACTGCTATTCTGTCAGCTATTTTCAGAGTCATTGACAGGTCATGTGAAATATAGATCATTGCAAAACCTCTTCTGTTCTGGAGTCCCTTTAAAAGACGCATTACGTTTGCTGAGGTCGAAACATCCAGAGCCGAAGTAACCTCGTCTGCAATGAGGAGTTTTGGCTGCATAACCATCGCTCTGGCAAGTGCAACCCTCTGCCTCTGGCCACCGCTGAGTTCACCGCAATATTTACTGAGGAATGCATCAGTAGCTGGAAGATGAACGAGTTCAAGGACATTGTTTGCCATTTCCAAACGCTCTTCCCTGGTTCCGATCTTATTGATGTCAAGAGGTTCCTTTATCGCATCGAGCACGGTGAACCTGTTGCTTGTTGAATTGAAGGGGTCCTGGAATACTATCTGAATGCCATTGAGTTTGTTTCCATAGCATCCCTTGCTGGTGTCCTCATCCATGAAAGATACGCTTCCACTCTCAGGCTTTATCACGTTTGCAAGGATATGTGCAAGTGTTGACTTGCCTGAACCTGTCTGTCCGACAATTGCAAGGACTTCTCCTTCCATTATTTCCAGATCAACATCATTAACAGCTTTCAGGTATTGTCCATCCGGGAGGCTATAACTATAATTCAGGTTTTTGGCTTGCAGGAGTTCAGCAACGCCTCCCCTGTGACAGGCAATTTCTCTTCCTCCGTCAACAGGTACCAGCTCAGGAGCTGATTCATTACATTTATTTGTCTTTTGATTGCATCTTGAGAAGAAAGGACAACCATTGAATTGTGTCCCGGCAGAAATATCACCGGGGATTCCCCAGAGGTCTTTATATACGAAAATATCTGGAGTTGAATGAACAAGTCCTCTTGTATATGGGTGTCTGGGTGAAACAAGAATATCCTTTACCGGGCCAGTCTCAACAACCCTTCCTAAATACATGACAGCAACCCTTGAGGCTACAGAAGACACAAAAGTGATGTCGTGTGATATCATCAACATTGTATAGCCATTCTTTTTCTGAAGCTCAACCAGAAGGTCCCTTATTTCCTTCCTGGTAAAAGCATCAAGTGCAGAAGTAACCTCATCAAGAATCAGCAATTTTGGATTGCATGACAGAGCCATCGCCAGCAGAACTCTCTGCCTCATGCCTCCGGAAAGCTGATGCGGATAGGAACCCATCCATTTTGGTTCAAGATGGACAGTCCTGAAAAGACCTTCGCATTTGCTACGGGCTTCATCAGGACTGATATCAAGGTGCTTCAACATTGGTTCCATTACCTGAACCCCTACTTTCATAACAGGATTCAGTACTTCAATTCCATTCTGAAAAACAACTGCAATATCCTTCCATCTGAATTTATCCATTTCGGATTCTGATAAAGAGGAGATCACGTTCTCTTTGTAGGTTATTTTACCTGCAATGACCGTGTTTTCCGGTAAAATCCCCATGATACTAAGTGCGACAGTGGTCTTTCCACTTCCGGATTCTCCCACGATGCCAAGTATCTCTCCTTCTTCGATCTCAAAAGAAACACCGTCAACTGCCTTTACAGTGTTGTTATCAGTCTGATAGTGACATTTCAGATCATTGATTTTAAGCAGACTCATAATCAAATCCCTTTCTTTATCTTTAATTTAGGATCAAGTATTCTCTCCACATCCCTGCTAATAAACGCAAGACACAGCAGGAGGAAAATAAGCATGAATAGCGGAGGCAATAGCCACCACTGCCAGTAAGGTGTGAAATATATCGAGCTGAAGCTGGTTGCACTGTTAAGCATCATACCCCAGCTTTTGGATGTTGGGTCACCCAGTCCCAGAAATGCGAGTCCCGCTTCAGCTATGATCGCGTGTGAGGATATGCCGATGACAAGCACAAACAGAACAGGCATAATTTCAGGGAAAATATGTCTTCGGAGAATGTAAAATGGTTTTGCACCGTAGTTTTTGGCAGCAATAATATAGCTGTTCTTCTTAATAGCCAGCGTCTGGGAACGTGCAATACGTGCGGGTTTTGCCCAGCTGAAAAGAACGAGTATAAGAATAACATTTAGAATACTTGGTCCGAGAAAAGCAGATATTACAATCAGTAGTGGAAAACTCGGAAGTGCCATTGTAACATCGATGATTCTCATAAGTGCCTGATCAAGATGTCCTCCGATGTATCCGGCCAGTATTCCAAGAGCTCCGCCACCAAAACCCGAAATGAAGGCAACAGCAAGACCTATTGTAAGGCTCATTCTTGCACCGTAGCATATCTGTGACCAGATATCCATACCTAGTTCATCGGTGCCGAGTATATGAACGGAACCGGGTGCTTCCAGGGAATCACCTGTGATCTTCTGGGGAGGGTTAAGTGTTATTATTGGGGCAAAAACAGCCATCAGGATTATTGCAAGAATTCCAAGGACACCAATCTTGCCTTCTGTACTGAATTTAGAGAATGTTGCGCTTAGATTGGTGCTGATTCTGTAAATACTCAAAGCCTGAATATAAGCTATTATTCTGGCATATCCGGAGACATTGACATTCTCGGTCATATCGTAACCCTCGGGTCAAGTTTCCCGTATATCTTGTCAACCAGCAGATTGCAGATAAGTATGGAAACTGCAATTACCAGCAGGATTCCCTGAATGAGCGGATAATCACGACCTACAACAGCACTTCGCAGGGTCATTCCAATTCCAGGATAAGAAAATACACTCTCCACCAGCACAACTCCACCCATCATGATACCTATCATGAACCCTGCTCTTGTCACCACCGGAAGTAATGCATTTCTGAGTGCATGCCTGGTCCATACCGTTTTTTCACCCAGTCCTTTAGCCCGGGCGGTTCGGATATAATCCTTCGTGGTTACTGTGATCAAGGTATTTCTGGTGAGTAAATAGACACCGGTAAGTTGTGCCAGTGACAGGGTCATAACAGGCAGGAAGGCATGGTATAATATATCCCATAGCTGTTCTGCAAGTCCACTGTAGTGTGCAAAGGGAGTGATTGCACCTGCAAGCGGAAAAAGTCTGAAATGTACGCTAAAGATAAGAAGAAGTATCAGGCCAAGCAAAAATGAAGGTATTTCAGCAAAAGCTATCATGCCGGTCATCATTAACCTGTCACTTCCTTTTTTCCGGTTCTTTGCCGAGAATGTTCCAAGAATCACACCGGCAACCGTGCTGATAACTGTTGACCCAAAGACTATCATCATAGTCCAGGGAAGATGGAGCATTATCACATCACTGACCGGCATTTTGTAGTATATGCTCCTCCCAAGGTCAGCTTTGAGCAGGTTCTTCAAATATACCAGGAATTGTTCGTGCACTGGTTTATCCAGTCCGTAATAGCTCATGTAATACTGCCGCTGTTCATCTGTCATTATAATGACCTCATCTCCTGAATCGTCGTCGGACGTTGTGGAGAATGGGTCTCCCGGCATCATTCGAGGGAGGAAGAAATTAATGACAAGAATTACAAAAAGTGTTAACACTAACCTGAAAACAAATGAATTCCTGTCATTTTTCATACAATCATCCTGCCGTTAAACTTCCCAGACCATCATACCAGTGTACACATCTGACTCTGAAACATATTTTCCATCTACAGCGACATTTTGATAATAATCCATTATCTTCTGTTTTGTTTCATCATCAAAATCCTGACCTCGTCCAATGAAGTCAATTGCACGGTCTGCTGTTTCCTGCCAGCTTGCTTCCTCTTTCCACTCTGCATGATTGAGTTTGACAGACGGCCTGTAACCCGCGAGATAGAGATACATGAAAGGGAAGTTCATCCCCCCATTCATGTTATTCGCTGAACTTTCACCAAGTATTGAGCTGCGGATATCGCGATATGCTTTATCTTCTTTCCTTCTCAGGAAATTACTGTAATAGCAAAACTTCCTTGAGCATGCCATCATCCTTTCGAAACTCTCAACGTCTTTTATTCCGGGAGTCATAGAGGCAATTACAAGGTCGAATTCATTTCTGAATCCAAGCTCGTCTATGTCTGCGGTCCACCAGGAGCATTCAATGATATCTATAGGAAGTGACTCCTGTTTTACAGAATCTTTAAGTCTGTCGAGCATTCCGGAAGATATGTCAAGCGAAGTAACGTCTGCTCCCATTTTTGAAAGAGGAAGGGATAAAGTCCCGGGGCCGCATCCAATATCCAGAATCCTTGCTCCATCCGGCTCAAACCCACATTCATCAAGGAATGCAAGAATTTCATCGGTTTTCTTCTGTCTCCTGTCCTTCTCCATATTTTTGGCATAGGTCACTGAACGTTTGTTCCAGACTTCTGCCATCCTGCCCTCATCCTGAATATTCATACGATTGCCGGAAACTTTATTCCAGCAGTCGATCAGGTTTTTGATATTATCTTTTTGCTGCAATTCAATCCCTCTTCAGGTATGAAAAAATACAGTGTGTTTTTGCATGATGGTCATAAGCACTCACCCATCCATCATAAGTTGAAATACGCCACGCATCATATTTTGTAGTATAATAAAGAGGTATTGTGGGGATATCATCTGCAAGCACGGCCTGCATTTCATATACTATTTCTTTGCGTTTCTCATCATCAAGTTCCTGTAATTCCTGTGTTCCAAGGTCATTCAGGGTGTCATTGTGATAACCAAATATTGCTGCACCGGAGGCCACACTATCTGATCCTGAATTTGTATCACAATATCTTGTGCGGAGATAATCAGCATCTCTTCCCCAGCCACCAAAGCCACTTATTGCAAGCTCAAAGTCTCCGGTATTCAGGTTTGCATCACGGGACTTGCTTTCAAGAGCTTTGACCTGAACATCGATACCAACTTCACTGAGTCTCTCTTTTATAAGTTCTCCAATACGAACTTCACCGCTTCCAAGCGACAATATATATGATAATGATTCTCCATTCTTATCGCGTACTCCGTCACCATCGGTATCAATCCATCCTGCTTCGTCCAGTAATTCTCCGGCTTTGTCAGGATTATATTCATATTCTGGTTGGTCAGAATTGTACCATATGTGGTCTTCAGGAAGTATGCCCATTTCTCCTGGTTTTCCTGCACCTCTACCTATCGTTTCCACCAGTTCTTCACGATCGATGGCATAAACAAAAGCCTGTCTTATCTTTTTGTCATTAAGCTCAGTGCATTTGTTCATGTTGAAATAGAACTGGTATCCCCAGAAAGCAGGCTGCTGTACGACCCTTATAGCAGGGTCTGATGTAAAGCGATCAAGAGTGTCAGGTGATATGCTTGTGAAATCAATTTCACCCTGTTCAAAAGAAACCAGTGCATCACTGACAGGAACAAATTCGACAGCTTCAACGGCAGTATCAGAACCCCAGAAGTTCTCGTTTGTTACAAACCTGTATGTTCCATGCTCTTTATTATATTCTTCAAGAAGGAACGGACCTGTTCCGGTTACTGCTTCAGGATCAAGAAAACCTGTAGGGTCATCTATATTTTCGTATATATGTTTTGGTATGACCTTAAAACCGGTCATTTCGTAAAGAAATGATGACACGGGTTGAGTGAGTATGAATTTGACAGTATTGCCATCTACTACCTGAACACTATCTACAACTCCATCCTCAATTCCTCCGGATACTGGTATATTTTTCTGTTCATAATCAAAAGTGAATTGTACATCATCTGCTGTAAATGGCTCTCCGTCACTCCAGCTTACACCTTCACGGAGATAGAATGTATATTCCATTCCATCTGAACTGGTTTCCCAGCTTTCAGCCAGCCAGGGGACTATACCTGTATCACTTCTTTCTACCAGACAGTCGAAGATCATTCCAACCTTTGATGACCCCGGACCTCTTGGATATATTGAGAATGGCTGTGGATAGCCGTAATCTCCACCACTCAGGCGGACAACATCAACTTTCTCAGATCCTGCATCGGTATCTGAGGTAGTGATACTGGCCTGAGTATCTTTCTGATCAACACAGCCTGCGGTCATTAAGACCAGAAATATCAGGAATGCTGAAAATAATATCAATAACCTTTTTTTATTCATTACATAACACCTTACATTTATGATATATCTAAAAGTCAACTGTAATTCTTATCGATTATATGAACGGGATTCGATATTACACTATTCTATAAATGTATTACTAAATACCCTGTATTGTAATTTGAATATGATAACTTATATTTTCCATTTATTTCAGTTCTACTAATTACTGGAATAGGCTTTTTGTTTTAAGAATATTGGACTGGCACTAAAAAGAGATACACAATCCTGGCAGGATGCCACGATTGTGTGTAGAATCATACGTGGGTTCTTTTACTCCTAAAAAAGTTCCATGTTATTGCTAACATGGATTTTAGGAATTTCAGGTACAAGTTGGACATTCATCTACAGTCCAGTCCATCCATTGTGCTGAACGTAATTCCTTTGCAGTTTCAAGATCCACGCCATAGACATTCTGGTAGAATCCAAGTAGCCATTCTTCAAGCTGCACATCCTCAAACAGTTCCGGATAAGTGCCGGTTGCAATTACCATCACATCGATAGGATACTCAAGTCTTTTTGCACAGTTGCATGGAGACCAGGGGAAAGCTGATACTCTTCTGTTCTTGATTGCATCCATTTCCTGAAGGTCCTGGTAATACGGTGCTTCATAAAGTTCAAGAGGCGGATGATACCCTGAAGCTGTACACAAAACTATGACATCCGGGTTAAGTGCCAGCAGATGCTCTGCACTTACCGTCTTGAAATATCCTTCTTCCCGGAATGCATTGTTTGCATTTACTATATCCTCAATGAAGAAGGATTCAATTGTATCAAGTCCGAATACCTGTCCGGCACCGCCCTGTCCCCGTGCTTTCGGAGATGCTCCGAATATCAGCACATTGGTTTTATCCTCTTCCTGAATGTCCTGCGTCCGCTTACTTACAAAACTGACCTGGTTTTCAAGATAGTCTGCAATAACCTGTGTTTTATCTTCTTTTCCAAATACCTGCCCGATTATATTAATCTCATCGGATATGGTGGTCATGTCAGGAGAATCGTAGCAATTGGGGTCATAGAGAACAACTATCGGAATACCAAGTGATTCCATTGTATCGATGCTTTTCTGAGTATTCTCGTCGTCGAGATCTCGTAATGAGCAACTTCCAATTCTTACAATCACAACATCCGGCTCAAGACTTGCAAGGGTTTCATAGTTCACTGCGGAACCGGAAGATACGAAGAGTGGAAGGTCCATAATACCTGGATTAAGATATGTCACAGGGTTCATTCCATCCTCGTATTCGTAGGTTTCCCCACCTACGGTTTCATATGAATAGTTAAAATTGCGCTGTAGACAGCTTGAACCAACTCCTACAAGAGTGTCCTGAACACCGATTGCTGTCATCACTCCTTCAACCAGACCATCACTTATAGTGGCAACCCTTTCAATATCAGCGGGAATCTGAACTTCCACGCCACGACTATCAACAACTGTTCTGTATTGCACTTCATCCGTTACTTCATCTGACACAATACTATTATCTGTTACATTTTCTGTGCACCCGGCACTTAGCAGAATGCACAGCAATATTCCCAACATTGCAATATACTGTACCTTTGATTTCATTTTTAATCCTCGATAAAAAAAAGTAATTCCGGTTTCTACCACACTCTGGCAGAAACACTTCTGGGTAACACCATTCTAATTCCATCTAACGACTTGACCGCACACATGTCCTGATAAACATCATTGAGCACGGACTCAGTTATCACATCATGTGGCGGACCCTGACAAAGAATGCCACTCCTGTTCATTACCACAACTTTGTCGCAGAACCAGGATACGTGATTAGGATCATGACTGCATGCAAGAACCGTTATTCCCTGGTCTTTGACTTTCCTCATCAAATCCCATATACGCATCTGGTTACTGAAATCCAGAGCAGATGTAGGTTCATCCAGAAAAATTATTCTCGTTTCCTGTGCAATTGCCCTTGCTATCAGTACCATCTGGCGTTGTCCTCCTGACAGCTGATTGTAAGGCTGATCTGCCAGGTGGGAGATGTCAAGTAATTCCAGAGCATTCCACGCTTTTTCCTTGTCCTCCCGGCTGATTCCAAAAAATCCTCCAAGATGCGGGGTTCTTCCCATCAGGACGACTTCCTTGACAAGATACGGAAAAGGCGGTTTATGTTCCTGGGGAACATATGCAACGATTTTTGCCATATCTTCGATGCTGCATTCTTTAATGTCCACACCGTCCATTACAACCGAACCCATATGATATTTCAGAAAATTCATGCAGCATTTGAACAGGGTTGTTTTCCCACAGCCGTTTGGTCCGAAAAGCCCGCATAACTGTCCTTCTTCAACATTGAAAGACAGGTCATCCAGAATCCGGGTGGTCCCGTAGTTAAAATGAATGTTGTTCACTTTCAGCATGTGGTCACCCCAGTAATGATCTGCCTTTATTTCGCAGAAGATAACACAAATATGGTGCACCGACTATCGAAGTTATAATTCCTACAGGAATCTCCGAGGTTGTCAGGGTCCTTGCCATAGTGTCACAGATAATAAGGTAAATACTTCCCAGCATAGCGGCAGACGGGATAACAAATCTGTTATCAGGTCCGAGTATCATCCTGGCGGCATGTGGCATCATAAGTCCGACCCATGCAATTATACCCACAGTGGAAACAGCTATGGCAGTCACAAGTGTCGCAATAGTAATTATGATAAGTTTTGATCTTTCAGGGTTGACACCAAGTGCTTTTGCTTCTTCATCTCCCATGGAAAGTATGTTGAGTTTCCATGAATAGGACCACATTATCAGGAACGAAACGAACACTATCGGAACAGTGAGAAATACGTCCTGCCAGGTTGCATAATAGAATCCTCCCATGAGCCAGAATACAATTTCACGAAGTGCAGAGTCACTTGCCATGTATTTTAGCAGGGACACCAGTGCTGAGAATATCGATCCGATTATTACTCCGCCAAGTATCAGGGTTACTATGGGTGTCTGGCCACGTGTCCTTGCAAGTGTGTATGCTGCTACTACTGCCAGAGAACCGAATATGAATGCGGATATCTGAACGGAACTAAATATAGAAGGATAAACAATTCCAAGTGCTGCACCAAATGCAGCACCTGACGATACACCAAGAATGTAAGGTTCTACAAGCGGATTTCTAAAACAGCCCTGGAAAACAGCACCAGAACTTGCAAGTGCAGCTCCGACAGTTATTGCAAGCAGAACTCGTGGGAGACGAATGTTCCATATGATTGTGTTATGCAATTTACTGACATTGGAAACATCTCCATAAAGGCCCATATTTGCTAGTATGGTCGCATAGACATCTGTAAATGAGATGTCATATGCTCCCATAACCATGGCAATGGCTGCTGCAAATAACAAAACCAGGAAAAATATGAAAAGAATTCCATATTTCCGCATATCAGAGAATGTTTCAATATTTGCTTCGCATTCGTCTTTTGAACGGATGCCTTTCCTGAAAACTTCAAACATTTCCATTCCCCTTAAGCTTCAAATCTGTCTGTAGCCTGCATCATGCAGGCATCAGCGGCCAGTCCCACCTGCTTAAGAGGCATCACATATGGAATTCCTGCATGTGTATGGACATGCGCTTCAACACCATAGACCTGCTCGATGTTATCACATGTGAGCACTGATGCCGGATTGCCAGCAGATACGATCTTCCCATTTTTCATCATCAGGATCCAGTCTGAATACTTGGAAGCCATATTGAGATCATGAACAACCATCAATGCTGTCACATTTTTGTTATTGACAAGCGACCTCACATTTTCCATCACATCAAGCTGGTGCCAGATGTCAAGATTGCTTGTGGGTTCGTCAAGGAGAATAACCCCGGTTTCCTGTGCCAGGGCTCTTGCGATCAGAATCTTCTGTTGCTGGCCTCCGCTAAGTTCATCAAAATTACGTAAGGCCAGGTCATCAAGACCCATTTCCTCAAGAACCTGCCACACCTTTTCTTTATCATCTTCGTTACTGAACCATCCGAGATGAGGACGTCTTCCCATCATCACCGTTTCAAAAACAGTTGTAGGGAAGACCCTGTTCGAACTCTGGGGAACATAGGCAACATTTCTTGCCACTTCCATTCGTTTCATTTCATGAATGTTGTTTTTGTCAACAAGAATGTTTCCGGATTCAGGTTTGAGAATCTTGTTAACACACTTGAGTAGCGTTGATTTGCCTGCTCCGTTTGGTCCTACAATACTGACAAAGCTTGATCTGTCAATATCCACCGATACATCATGAAGTATTTTTGCGCTGTTATATCCAAAAGTGACATTGTTTACATTCACTGTAACCATATTACCAGAACTCCTTCTTCTTTCTCTTGAGTATCAGATACATGAAGAACGGCACTCCAAGCAGTGAAGTCATTATGCCGGTCGGAATGATAGTTGGCCTAATTAAGTTCATACCTGTAACATCAGCACATATCAGTACAAGTGCACCTAAAAGACCCGATGCAGGGAACAGGTATTTGTGATCCGAACCAATTAGCATGCGTGCCATATGCGGTGCAACCAGCCCTATAAAAGCGATAGTTCCTGTAAAACAAACAATGGTCGCAATTAAAAGACTTGCAAGCAGCATACAGAACATCCTGACCTTGTTGGCATCAATACCAAGACTTTTTGCATTTTCATCTCCTATTACCATGATATTCAGGTCGTTTGCCTTCAAGTACATCAATGGGACGCAAATAACAAAGACGCATAGCAGAAGCAGGAAATTGCTCCATGAAAAAGCAGACAGGTCTCCCATTCCCCAGCTCACCATCAGACGAAGCTGTTCATCCGTTGCAAAATACTTGAACAGATCAGTGAGAGAACTGAACAGGTAATTTATTGCAATTCCTGCAAGAATAAGGGTTTCTGAAGTAGCCCCTTTAAGGCTTGCAAGAGCAATGATGAACAGGGAGCACAGCATGGCAAACAAGAAAGCATTCCCCACAAGCAAATAAGGGCCACTTATTATTCCTACTCCCAATACGGCAGCAACTGCAACTCCAAAACTTGCTCCTGAGGAAATACCAAGTGTGAACGGGCTTGCCAGGGGGTTTTTCAAAACCGATTGCATTACACATCCGCATACTCCCAGACCAAAACCTGCCATAATACCGGCAACAATCCGGGGTAAACGAATATTCCAGACTACCTGAGAAGGAAGGCCGGAGGTTACAAACAGGTCAGGGAAATATCTGGAAATAAGAATCTTGTAGACTTCAATTACTGAAACTTCAAGGGGGCCGATGGTTACAAAAAAAGCTCCCAGTAAAATAATAAGAGCAAACATGCCGATTAAAAGAATGATTTTTCTTCCAACATAACGCTGGTAATCATCCCTTACATCTGATTGCTGCCCATTACCAGAACCTTCAAAGTGATCCACCTTGTTTTTTGCTTCTTTTTTAAACAGGTTAGACATCTTTTTCACCTAAAAATGAAGATGAAGAAACATACAACACAGCCTGAACTGCAAGTATGTTTCCTGTAATTACATCTGATTTCAATACACTTCTTTGGGGAAAGTCTGATATTCTACAAGTTCGGAGAACATACCATCGACTCCAAGGAACTGCTTGTATATCTCATTCCCTTCAGCTTCCAGGTCAATATCACTGAATTCATCCGGATGCAGGCGTTTTGCCATGTAGAGCAAGTTGAATAAAGTTTTGTCAATAGGCCTGCCTCTGCAATAAGGATAGAAACAATCATAGACCTGATCGTTCCTTACAGCAGGAATCTCTGAGAGTTCAGGGGTTTCCGTTACAAAACCAACACCACTCTCCCCATCCCATGTACCTATTGCAACGAAGATTACTTCAGGCGCCCATACGACAATCTGCTCTGGAGCAACATTGACGTTAGTACCTGTACAGTCCTTTGCAAGATTTCTTCCACCTGCAATGGTTAGTGGTTCGTATACGGCTTCGGTACGGGTGAAGTCCCTTCCTTCAACGGAATCGTAAAAACCTTTTGTAGCTCCTCTTGGAGCAAAATAAACTGTCGGCTTTTCACTTTCATCCATTTGTGAAGTTACTGATTCAATCATCTCCACTTTAGAACGTATAAACTCCGCCAGTTCATCGGCCCTCTCTTCCCTGTCAAGTACAGTTCCTAACAGTTCTATATGATCATAGTTCTGTGCGAACGTAAATCCGGAACCTGCTTCCACACATGGGCAACCGACCTTTTCCTCAACCAGTTCACCCCTGTTAGCAGAAGTTGTGTCAAAAACAATATCCGGCTGAAGAAGAGCCATGGTCTCATAATCTATTTCATGACGGGTGTTAGTTTCAGGCAGGTCATCAAGTTGCCCTCCACCATATATCTGAAGAGCTTCCCAAGCATCTGTGGCAATCTTTTCATCATTTGAATCTCTTGGAAGCACACATTGCCCGCGCGTGCATTCATCTGAAGAAACCATTTTATCAAGGTCCCCCAGTGCAATAACGATTCTCGAGTTATCAGGATTGGTTGTGACTATTCTTTCAATGGGCCTGTAAAATGTAACTTCTCTGTCATTATAGTCAGTAACGGTTTTTGGTTTTCCGTCCCAGAATGTAAGTATATATGAAGCATCTCCGACATCGTCCAGGGTATAAGAGCTATCTTCAAGCATATAATCACAAACGGCGTCTGAAACCTCACTTTCGGTCAGTGATCCGTCACCATCATCACAGGGAAGAGTGGAATACAGTGCAGTAGCGTTAATCATAGAAGCAAATGAACAGGCAAGTACTACCATTCCAATCAAAAAAATTCTCATTTTACTCATTCTTCATCCCCTCCTGACTTATTTCTCCTTGCAAAAAAAACACATGCAAAAAGTGAAATTGAAGCCATAAATAAAGTAAAACCAGGCACACCGGATTCCACTCCGGAGTCAGTATCTCCGGAAGAAACTGAAGTGGAACTCTGTCCGTTTGAAGCAGAATTAGGATCAGTTACCGCTACCCATCTTTCTTTTCCTTCATTCAATTCCTGTGTCTGGTAAAGCATGTCAACCCAGTATCCTTCAAATGCGCTATCGGCGCTACCAGAAGAAATTACATAATACGTGACTTCAGCACTGTCACTTACTGAGAATGATATTTTTCCGGCATCCCTGTCAACCTTAAAAGAATTGGCATCAGATACCTCAGAATCAGTATCCGGGAAAGTGAACCCCTCTGGAATAGTTTCCACTATACCAAGCATGAAAGGACTCTCTCCTGTAATCTCCAGTGTGATCTCTGCCATTTCACCTTTTGAAAAACCGGAAGGGAGATGGCGTTCAACGTCAGTTATTTCTGAGCAGGAAGCAAAACCAATAGTAGCAACTAAAAAACCCAGCAAGCTTATACCAACAACAAATTGCTTTAAGTACATGATATCCTCTTAATTTCAAGAACTGCAGTTTTAATTATTTCAAATACAAGTAAAATTTCAAGTGTTATTCATATTCTTCAAAAAATCAGAAATCTCTTCCACCTCAGGCACATCAACCTGGAATTTTTCACCCATAAGCCCTGCCTTAAAAACTGAAACCATTACAGGCAGAGTTGCCAGAATTCGATCTTCCGGGACTTTTTCGCAAAGGATGCTTTTAGTTTTTCCTTCAACCCTGTTCAGCACATAGTAGAGGTCTTTTCCGGCAGCTTCTGCCAGACTGCTTATCTTTTCGGATAGGCAGACGGATTCATAGGATGGATCAATTACCATCAGCAATGCATCACAGCCTTCTTCCACGCCCCTGCCGAAATGTTCTATTCCGGCTTCAGTGTCAACTAAAACAATGTCGTTGCTTCCGGCATCTATATTCTTAAGCAGGTGCTTTGAAAGAACTCCCATTGGACAGGCACAGCCTTCCCCGAAATCATGGATTTTTCCAACAGCCATTAGTGAAATGTTCTCTGCCTGTGAGACATATTCACCGGGTATGTCTGCAATCTCCCATCTTTTATCAAAGAACTTTACTTCTTCGCCTGTTGAAAAAGAAGCCTTCATTCTTTCAACCAGGTCTTTTTTTCCGCCAAAGAAATTCAGGAAATCCTCAGGTAATTCCAGTCCCAGTTGCCTGTGAAGTCCGAAATTGGATTCATCATTGTCAACCACAAGTACATTATATCCTTCTCTGGACATTGTCTGTGCCAGTAAAGCTGTTAATGTACTCTTTCCGCATCCGCCTTTTCCGCATATCAGTATTTTCAAAATATCATCTCCTTAGTTGTTTTCTTTTTTTTCCCAGCAGATCCTGACACGTGTTGAGTTGCTCTTTTCAGTGATCTGTCCGTCATTCCATGAGAGCTCGTCACTGAGGTAATTGTAAAGAATAGTTTCCTGCTCAGGTGTCTCAATTGTATATCTTGATCTGAAGAAATCCATGGCTTCGTCCATGGATGCAAAATCGTTGGTGTATTCCATAGGGAATACTGCCATATCCGGATAGATTCCCATATCGTAGAGAACGTTGTATAATACATCGCATTTAGGGCCGCATGTATAATTAGTTCCGTACAGGTATGGCCACAGGTTTACCGAATGTTCTTCCCAGGGACTGGTTCCTGCAAACCAGTAGAGATAAACATGTTTTGAAGAAGCCAGTTCCATTTTTTGAATGGCATCCCTTATATCCGGCATACCAAGAGAGAATGATGCAATGACAATATCATAAGGACCGCCAAGGTCTTTCTCAACGTCAAGGTCTTCCCAGCGTTTGCTAACACAGTCGAGATTGGTTATTCCTTTTTCAGCAACGTTTTCAAGAAGAAGATTTTTCATGCCTTCTGCAGGTTCCACGGCGGTTACATGTGCAACCCTTTCTGCAATAGGTATTGAAAGTCTTCCAGGTCCTGCACCAATGTCAAGTACTCTGGACTCAGGCGTAAGCGGTAGCTCTTCCAGAGTAAGCTGTGTTCTGTCAGAGAATTTCTGAGTTCTTTTCCAGAACCTTTCAGCGTTGTCCTTTTTGTTCCACAGATTGTTCTCAACTTCTTTGTTTGCTGAGTGTTGGGCAGCCATTCGTTCTTTCCATATTTCGTTCCAGTCTATTTTTCCGTGTTCCATTTTGAATTCCTTCTTTTGGGGTGTTTTACATTGAGCTAGAATTCTTATTTCATTTCTTACGAAAATAATAAATCATCGATTTTAATGTTATTTCCTGGATTATTCGTAGCACTAAACGACATATGATATATACTTATGTATTAACAATGTGAACCCGCAAAAAATAAAACTTGTAGATGAATTTAATTCCAAATGTATATTGTATGTTAAAATATTCCATTAAGCACTGGTGCCTATATTTTGAATACAATTGTACTACAAACTCTCATTTCGAGTGTAATACCCATTAACAGCAAAACTGTCTATATATATTTATTTTTAGCAATGTATGCCTATATACGTGCAACTAATAATTGCAGGAGCGGACACACACATATATATATACAAAGCAAGTATAATAATTAGATTATAATTAAGTTGGCACTAATATTACACTATCTGTGCACTTACAAAACGGTACATGAAAACTATCTGCGGGGAAAATAAATTGAAAATAAAACAAATCACGATTAGCCAGAAAATAATGGCTTTTGCTTTGATACTTACGATACTGCCTGTAACAGTGGTAGGACTTTTTGCCTACGAACAAACATCAGATGCTATAACAGAACAGATGCAAGAACGGCTCATCGAACAAGTTTCCATGGAGAAGCAATATGTTGATGTTGTATTTTCCTTTGAACAGAAAAACCTTGAATCTAATCTGGAACTTGCCACAACAAAATTTTATGATATAGGTACTCCTACATTAACTGGAAACGAACTTGTACTTGGTAATGATTATGTTGTGAACAATAATAATGGTCTCGTTGATTCAATTAAAGACGATACGGGAGCTGAAGCGACAATTTTTATGGTAAAAGATGGGGCAGCAACTCGTGTCTCTACTACTATTCTTGATGAAAATGGAAATCGTGTAACCGGAACCAGTGTATCCGATTCTGTTTATTCTGCCGTTGTGGAGAATGAGCAGACATATCAGGGAAGAGCAGACGTACTTGGAAACTGGTATCTGAGCCAGTACAAACCAATAAAAGATAGCGCTGGGAAAATCGTAGGTATTCTTTTTGTAGGAGTCCCTGAAGAAACTTATCGTCTCATAATCAAAGAACAGGTGGACAGTGTAACCTTTGGTGAAACAGGATATATGTACATAATGGATTCAAATGGAAAACTTGTTATTCACCCAAATAAAGAAGGTGAAACACCTGATATGGAAGACTTCACAAAAGAGATAATTGCTAACAAAGAAGGCGTGATTACTTACGAGTGGGATGGCCGTGAGAAAACAATGGGATATACTTATTATGAAGACAGAGATTGGTATATAATTTCAGGAACTTATGTTGATGAATTCGAAGCCCCTGTTGTGGCTATTAGAAATGCTCTTATTGCATCCATACTTGTATTTGTAATACTTGGGTCTGGTGCCGCTTTCCTGATAAGCAGATCTATTTCCGGTGGTGTTCAAAAGATCGTTTCTGACTTTAAAATGATAGCAGATGATGCACTTGAAGGTAAAATAAATACAACTGCAGATACTGATGTAGATATTGATTTTATTGCAATTCCTAAAGGATTGAATGATATCCTTAGCACTCTTACATCTGTAATTAATGTGGTGACAAAAAGTGCAAACAATGTTGCCTCAACAGCAGAAGAAATGTCAGCATCTATAGAAGAAGTAACTGCTTCATCTACACAAGTGTCTACAACAGTAAATGAAATTTCAGTGGGCACACAGGAACAATCTGTAAAGACAGATGATGTTGCAAGAACAATGAATGACATGACAATCGGGGTTCAGGATATTGCACATAATGCACAATTAGCTGCAGAAGCAGCCAACGAAGCCCTGGAAGCAATATCAGAAGTTGGGAACCAATCCAGAGATATGCTTGTGAAAATGGATGCCATACAAAATGCTACTAATAGTTCTTCAAATGTTATTAAACAGTTAGAAGCAAAATCAAACCAAATTGGTGAGATTGTACAGCTTATTACCAACGTTGCAGATCAGACTAACCTGCTTGCACTGAATGCAGCAATTGAAGCAGCAAGGGCAGGGGAACATGGCAAAGGATTTGCAGTTGTAGCAGATGAAGTCAGGAAACTTGCTGAAAATTCAGGAACTGCAGCATTACAGATTTCCGAACTAATAGGTGAAATTCAGGAAGGTACAAGTGCAGCAGTCATGTCCATGGAAGATGGTACAAATACTGTTACAGAAGGTGTGTCTGCGCTGACTATAACTGTAGATGCTGTAAAGCGAATTGTTGAAGAGAGTAACAGAGTTGCTCAAATGGCAGAGAACATTGCAGCAGCAGCAGAACAACAGTCTGCTTCAATAGAAGAAGTAACTGCAACGGTTGATGAGGTAGCATCTATATCTCAGCATGCTGCAGCTGGAACACAGGAGACATCAGCAGCTGTTGAAGAGCAAAATGCCTCCATGCAGGAACTAGCAAAAAGTTCACAGGAACTTGCTCAGATGGCTTCTGAAATGCAGGAATTCGTTTCAAAGTACACTACTGAATAAGTAAAAGGTGGAGTTACTTCTCCATCATTTTTAATTTTTCTTTGTTTCTACAAGAGGCCGTTTAATTAGATCTTCGGCATAAAAGCTTATCTTTTTTGGGGCTGTCAAAAACTTTGGGGTTGCAGAGCCTGAGCTAATTAATGACAATAAATAGATATTATGAAAGTAAATATAGTTTTGTGACAAACTATATTATATCCACTTTCAAATCTCATATTAGCTCAATTCAACTTAAACTAAGCGATTGCATTTCAGGCATTACAAGCTTTGAAGATATTTGATCTGAAAAGGGATACTAAAAGTGAAATTGTCGTATATAAGCGAATAATTGCTAAGTTCAAGGAATTGATCAGTGACTGGAAAAATTGCAGGAAAGTAAGGTCCATCATTGAGGATGTATTCAAATTGGCGAAGAAAGCATACTCTATGGAGAATTTACACCGATATACAAAGAGATCTGTTAAAAAATACTGTTCTCTAGCTGTACTTTTAGTGGGGGCGACTGTTAATCTCGGCATTAAGGAAAAAAAGGAGTTACAAGCCTTTGCTGAGTGAGGGATTCACAAGGACCCTAAATAGATAGTAAGATTCTTTATTGCAAACCCACTTCCATCGAAGTCACCTGTAAACGGGGTAGCGTGGTCAATACCAATCGGAGTATGATTGCCTACAAGTGTGATGTCATTTATCATTGTGACCCAACTTTGACAGTCAAAATTAATAAGAGTGTTCTTAGCTTTGTTGTATTCGGTTAAAATGCAAACAAAACTAAGAACATATGAGATTATTCCTAATGAGAATATATGCTTTCCCATCGGAACTATTCTGGCTGTAAATTGGCTTTACGATACCCTTGATTTATCCGCTGTTTTTGGTAAACACAAAAAGAATGGTATTGATATCAACAGCCTACTGAAAGCACTTATAAGTTACAAGCTTACAGATAATTTCAGCATAAGTAAAGCTCACGATTGGATCAATCGTGATGAAGTGCTTGACATTTTCAATCTACCTGAATTTTGTGAAAGAACTCTCTACAGGGTTCTTGAAACCCTGGGAAATAATCGTGAAACGATTATTTCCAATATTCAGGATGAAATATTTGCCCGATACGATTTTGAACATACCAACGTAAACATGGACTGGACGAGCATTTTTTTCCATGGTGACAAATCTCCTCTTGGAATGTATGGATATAGCAGAGATCATCGACCAGACAAAAAACAGATAACAATAGGTCTTGCTGAACTTGCTAATCCTATAAATGTTCCCATAGGTCTTACAGTAGAGAAGGGAAATCTACCAGATCAAAAACATTTTGGGAAGACATATTACCAAATCAACAATAGAATGGACCAGGGTTCACTTGTCGTTTTTGATAAAGGAGCTCATAGCAAAGGGAACATTGACTTGATAAGGGAAGATGAGATGCATTACTTAACTGCAAGAAAACTCAATAAGAGTGATGATAAGAAAATTGCAGTATTCTGGGAAGCTTCTCCTGAACTTATCGATTCTGAAAATGGAATATATGGACTGAAAACCATTAAACCAAGCAGTGTTAATTACATGTATTTTTCAGAAAAGCTCCAGAAAGAACAACACGACTCTAAAATAAGAAAAGTTATGAGATTGTTGGAGGAAGCAAAGGAGATACAGAAAGCTATCAGCAAAAACAAGAAGCTTCCTAAAAAATTCAGAATCAACAATGTTCTTGTTGATGTCACTTATTCTTTGCAGACTAAACTGATGGAACTAGATGAACAGGAAGCTATCAAGCTTCTGGAAGAAAAGATAATTACAGGTAGAGAAGGATTTTTCTGCCTGAGATCAAGTCAGAATTTGACACTAAAAGAAGCTCTTCTAACATACAGAAAAAAAGACTCCATTGAAAAAATAATCCATTCCCTGAAGAACGAGATTGAAATTAAACCATTAAGAGTATGGACTGAGGCTTCCATTTATGGTGCAGTGATCATAGGATTCATTGCACAACTTTTCATATCGCTGATGCGATATGAGTTCAATGAACTCAGACATAAGTCTACAAAATTCATCAAAAATAGCTTATTGAATTTGACAGTAACCGTCGATTTTACGGATGAGCAATCAAAAAAGTACATTTACGCCAATTTTGATGGGATAAATTCACTGATTTTAAGGCAGAAATGGGTGAAATCGTAGCGAATTACTTAAAATTGTTTAGAGTGTCAAATAGGTTTTCCTGACAAAAATACGAAAAATTGGGTCCAGTGAGAAGACATTCTCTTCATGAAAGAGTGAAAACTGTCAAACTTGGGTTGTGAAGTTCATTCCCCAATCAGCAGAACTTACTGACAGGTTGTCAATGTCACTGTCAGATGAGAGTTGATATGGGTCATTTATTGTGCCGCTGCCGCCTGAGTAGGTGGCAGCTGGAGCTATTCCTGTACATAGAAGTATTATGCAGATAAATGTCGTTAAATTGAGATATTGTCTTTTTGATGGCATACTAACCCATGTGTCTTCGGTTAAGGAGTTTTATTTACTTATTGCTAATGTTTTTGGACAATAACAACTACCTTAACTTACAGAATTTAACTGTTAAGTAATCTCATACTACTGGTTTTATCACTGGTATGTTTTTGATGAAGTTATGAAACTACATGCTATTTATCACGATTCTTCTCTTAACCGATGACGCATGCATACTAACCACATCCTAATCTGGTATCCAACCCTCAAACTAGAATTATGAATACAATGAATAATAAGTGTTTAGACTGTTGTGCTAATGATTAGCATGAAAAATAGAACTTGCACTGTTTGATAAAATATAGGGAGCAATTAATAAAAATAAAATGAGGAGAGCTTATCGCTCTCTCATATTCTTATTTTTTCCTGGTCAGGACCACAAGTGAAACAAACACAACTCCTGCAAGAGCAGTGAATCCAGGAGTGTCTGGCGTTTCTTCTTCCTCTACCGGCTCTTCAACTTCTCCAGTAACCGGGGACGAGGTTTGAACCTGCTCCAGAGTCTCACCCATCTCATCACCAACAACATTGAAAACAGAGAATCCAGGAGTTTCAGCATAGAAATGGATGTACTCACCTTCTTCTCTTTCCTGATATGTTGGCAGATCGCCCCATTGACCATCATTATATCTGGTCATGCGAATAGTTGAAACATCGATGTTGTTCTCTTCAATCCACTGTTTGCTAACCTTGAAGCGTATCTGGATGTTATCGGCACTACCGGAAGATGAAGAGATAGTTCCTTCACTTCCAACATCAATGCTCATCATCTGGTAAGACCTACCTGATGGAGATGGAACTCCTTCCGGATTACTGGAAAGGACCTGTACTTTGGCAACAACAAGACCCTTGTCATCCTTTGCGTCAAAACTTACACCAAGAACCGGAGTTCCACTGTCTGAGAAGTCATAGTTCATTTCAGAACCAGCAGTGATACGCTTTACTAAAGATGCAGACTGAGATACGATTTCAGGGTTCTGACTCTGACTGACTGATGCACGGGTTCCGGAACTGCTTCTGGTAGTAGTAGTTGTGGTAGCTGCTGTATCCGAATCTTTGAAAAGGGCAAATGTACCGAATTCAGTAAGGTTGACTGTTACAGTATTGCTGCTTGTATCAACGGTCGCATTCAGTTCATCCCATTCCGTTCCGTTGAGCTTGTACAGAGCCAGAGTAGCTTCCTTAGAGGAAGTCATTCCGCTATCGGAATAGAAGAGACTCATATTCATGCTGTCCAGTGCGGAAACAATGGAAATGTAACCATTGACATTGGTCTTATCGGCAAATTCATTGACATTTGTCTCTGTCCTCAATATTTCCACAGTTGAGCTGTTAGAAGTAAAGTCAATTTCTGCCAGATCATCACCAAGGATCAGCGGGTTTACTGAAGAATTTTCAGATGAACTCAGATAGAGATCATAATAAGTATTGTTATCTGCCTGATTATCAATGAAGCTAGTAGCTGGACAATCATAGAGATAATAACCAACACCAGATACACCGAGACCGTTTATCGAAATCTCATCCATAGAAATCTCATCGGGTATTAATGAAACGGCGTTATTGCTAGCAATATTCTCCATGAAAGTACAATTTTCAGATGTTCTTGCAGAAATGCCATATACATTATTGTTAGCAGTATTGCCTGTCAGGTTACAATTGTCAGAATAATACAGATAGATACCATATTCATCGTTTCTGTTGAACGTACTATCTGTCAGAACATTATTTAATGACTTATCTAGATAAAGTCCTGTGTCAGTATTATTACTTGCAGTATCACCTGTCAGAGCATTGTTGTCCGAACTGTCAAAGTAAATACCATAATCATTACCACTGACATCGTTATTCATCAGTGTATTGTTATCTGAATAATAGAGATAATATCCATACTCACAGTCGGATGCTGTAATGCCATCTATTGTTGAGTTACTTGTGTAAGCAAACAGAACACCGTATTCATTATTCACGAAATCGATGTCCTCCACAGTGACATTACTACAGTTTATGGCATACACAGTACCTGCATCATCAGGGAAAGTTGAATCCGAGATGTTAATCCAGTAGTAGATAGGTTTGCTGTCAACAAGGTTGCTGGCGTCGATGTCGTTGTAATAATCTTCCAGATTACCAGCCCACACACCGAAATTATAGTCGTTCAGGGACATTATATTGTTTGTCAACGTGCTTCCTTGTGAATCTTGTATCCATATACCCCAATCATTGTGACTTGCAGTATTGTTTGACATGGTGGTATTAAAGCAATAATACATTTCAAAACCTGACTCGTAGTTGTAGGAGAATGTATTGTTAGTAAGGATAGTATTGTTTGAGTACTCTAATCGAATACCAGCAAAATCTTCACTATAACTGGCATTATTACCTGTCAGGGTACAGTTGTCTGAAGTATCAATGTAAATTCCACCATACTCATCTTCAGTATAACAAGCATCATTGCCTGTAAGTGTGCAGTAATAGGAATCTTCAACATGAATACCACTGTCATAATTTCCGTTAGCAGTATTATCTGTCAAAGTACAATAAGAGGAGCTGTAAACATAAATTCCTTCATCATCTTCACTATAACTGGCATTGTTACCTGTAAGAGTACAGTTATTTGAGTAGTAGAGGTAAATGCCGGTATCAGCATTATCAATAGCAGTGTTGTTTGTCAGAGTACAGTAATATGAGTCTTCAAGGTAAATACCTTCATCATTATCAATAGCAGTGTTGTTTGTCAGAGTACAGTTATTTGAGCTATCAATGTAAATACCTTCATCATAAGTAACTATTCAGCCTATCTCATTTCCACCAGGCTGCTTTCTCTATTTACGCTCAATTCTGCAATAAATAAACAAGTGGATTCCCATTGAATATTTCACTAATCGAGTCTATAACCGATAGAGATTTCTTGTTCACAGTAGAAACGTATCCTCTAATGCGGCAGAAATTTCTAGCCCCTTGTTCACTACGGAAAGTACCTGATATCTTCTGCTGTACCTTCGTCATTCTGATATCTCTTTCCGCCTGATTGTTATCAAACGAAACGTCCGGGTCGTACATAAACCGCAAGATATCCTCCTTAAACCTCATGAACCGATCCAGCAGGTTCTTTGCTGCAGTTTGCTTCTTACGTCCTCGTTTTTTAGACTGCACATCTGATTCCGGATCAGGAGGAATTTCGTTCATTCCATAACAGGTAATGTGATCATAATCCTCACTGAACTTTTGAATTAGTTCAGTATCTAAAAGACCATTATCTACCTGGTGTTTGATGCACACCAACAGATCACTCATTAGCTTTGGCCACTCTTGATCACTGTTTTCAGCAACTCCGGTTAACTCTCTTAACAGATGTGCATTACATAATGAATGCTGGCAATCATATTTGTAGTACGGTTTCCAGAAATCATGTGTTGCAACACCAGTATAACCTGGCAGGATACCCATGGAGTCCATTGCTTGCGACCCTCTTTTTTTATGTACAAAATAATATGTGAGGTTCTTAGTACCTGCTACATGAAGCCAATTACGGGATGCGTTTATTCTTAAACCTGTTTCATCCAGGTTGATAGCATGAGATTGCTTCAGGAGATATCTCACTCCGCTTTCAAATGCTTCAAGTTTATCATAGCAATTGCGTTCGATGTTCACTATTGTAGCAGGACTGATCCTGCATCCTAAAATATCAGAGAACAATTTGACAACACGCTGATAGGGAAGTAGCTGGTTAGTGTGCAAATAAACTGCAAAGGACCTAACTCGATGACCATATTGAGTTGGCTGAGTTACACCATCCGGAAAAACTGCTTTGTTCATATGAGAACATTCAGGACATTTTTTTATCTCACAGCGATGTTCAATGCACTTGATGGTTATTAGAGGAATGTCAAAGACCTGTCTTCTTTCATAATCAGGGGACACAGAAACTAACGATCCCCCACACTTGATGCATTTGTCTATATGATGAACAACAAGTTCATCCGGTTCATCATTCATTCTCAGTGTAGTACCTGGATGACCATTTTGTCCACCAGCAGATCGATCACTCTTTTTTCTCTGAGTTTTAACCTTCGGCTTTTTCCGTGCATAAGAATCAGTGGAAGGTGGTTTGCTACTATTGCAACTATTCTTATCAAGCATTTCTTCCAGATGCTTGACACGTTCTTCAAGCTGTGCAATTTGGAGAGCTTGTTGTTCGATGATCAGATTTTGTTGTTCAATGATTCCAAGTAACCGAGTTACAAGTTCTATTACTGCTTCTGGACCAGCTTCATAAACCGCAAGTATTTCTTCTCGTTCCATTCGAATCCCCTCAGATCAACAGAACTTTTATTATCAAAGTTAGAATGAAGTCATAGTATATTGATTTTTGCTTTATTGGAGAAGGAGGGCTGAATAGTTACCATCATAATTGCTCAAAGCAATATTATCTGTCAGAGTACAATTATTTGAGCTATCAATGTAAATACCATAATAGTCATCAGAATAACTGGCATTATTGCCTGTCAGAGTACAGTAATATGAGTCTTCAAGGTAAATATTACCATATTCATAATCAGTATAACAAGCATCATTGCCTGTAAGTGTGCAGTAATAGGAATCTTCAACATAAATACCACTGTAATAATTTCCGTTAGCAGTATTATCTGTCAAAGTACAATTATTTGAGCTATCAATGTGAATTCCTTCATCATCAGACTGATCACTGGCAATATTACCGCTCAATATGCAGTTATCTGAGTAGTAGAGGTAAATGCCGGTATCATCATTATCAATAGCAGTGTTGTTTGTCAGAGTACAGTTATCTGAGCTATCAATGTAAATACCTTCATCATAATTGCTCAAAGCAATATTATCTGTCAGAGTACAATTATCAGAATCATAAACGTAAATACCATAATAGTCATCAGAATAACTGGCATTATTGCCTGTCAGAGTACAGTAATATGAGTCTTCAAGGTAAATATTACCATATTCATCATCAGCATAAAAGGCAATATTATCTGTCAGAGTACAGTAATAGGAATCTTCAACATAAATACCACTATAATCACAATCTATAGCGATATTATCTGTCAGTGTGCAGTAATAGGAATCTTCAACATAAATACCATAATCACCACTTAAACTAACATTACTATCTGTCAATGTAGAGTTATTGGAGTTATCAAAATGCGCAGCATCGCCTGAATCTATAGCAGTGATATTTGTGAAAGTACAGTTATTGGAATAATAAATGTCAATACCATCACCATTCATGCTGAAATTACTATCAGTAATTGTATTATTGGATGAATAATCAAAGTCCACAGCATCCCCACAATCAGATATTATAACATTCTCTATTGATGAGTCGGTGGTATTTCTGAAATAGATACCATATATTTCATTTGAAATTTCAGCATCCTGAATGATAATATTAGTACAATTTATGGCATACACAACTCCTGCATTTGAAGGAATTGTTGCATCTGAAATATTCAGCCAGTAGTAGATAGGTTTTCCATCTACAAGGTTGCTGGTATCAATGTCATGTAAATAATCAGTTACTGAACTACCATACAATCCAAAATTATAGTAATTCAGCAGCATCGTGTTGTTAGTTAAAGTATTACCAGTTGAGTCCTCAATCTCAATTCCGTATCCATTACTATTACTGATAGTATTGTTAGTTATTATCGTATTGTTAGAATCAGTTCTTGCCCGAATACCATAATAATTTCCTGTTATTGTGTTATTTGAAATAGTACAATCAGATGAACCTATATACAAATAAACTCCTGACCTGTATGATGTAGCACCTGTAATATTAAATCCGCTTATAGTGACATTGTCACCACTTACAGAAAATACCTCATCAGATGCTGAATTGGCAACTACTGTCGTGCTTGCAGACCCGTTCTGGGAACGAATAATTATGTTATTTTTATAAATATCCACGTTCTCTGTGTATGTACCATCACCCACAGTAATTGTGTCACCAGAACTTGCGGCTGCAACTCCCATGGTGATAGTAGTATAAGTCTCACCTGAACCTACCATTATTTCTGCTGCTGAAGCTGTACCTGTGCATAATAGTAACATGCACACAAACATTGTTGATAAAACGTACCCTCTATCCGAAATCATCCGATACACATCCTTTAATATACCAATTACCTCTCAAATAATCAAAATATATTTAACAGCAAAGGTACACACTACTAATATATATAATTTAGGAAATATATCAATTGGTGAATAGATCTACATTCATGAAAATTCAGTCTGGATAATTCTAGCTCATTATGTTGAAAAAGCAAGAGCAAAGATGGATCTGTCTGAACTTGATACTATCGGAGTAGATGAAATCTCTGTCAAAAAAGGTCACAGCTATGTGACCTTGCTCTATGACCTAAATCAATCAAGAGTAATTCATTTTGAAAATGGGAAGAAAAGAAGTGTTTTCAAGAACTTCAGGGAAGTTCTTTCCAGGAAAACAGACCCTGATAATATCAAGTATATTTCAATGGATATGTATCCTGCTTTCAAAGGTGGAGCAAGAGAATATTTCCCGAATGCTAAGATTGTTTATGATAAGTTTCATATTGTCAAAATGATGAACGATGCAATTGATAAGGTTCGAAGAAAGGAATATCAAACAAATAAGGAACTGGGTAAAACGAGATTTATGTGGTTGAAAAATCCTGAAAATCTATCGGATCGGGAAATAGCTAAGATACGATCGATTAAAGATCTGGATACTGAAACGGCGAAAGCTTACAGATTTAAGCTTGGACTTCAACGTTTGTGGGATATAGAAAATGTAGAAGTAGCAAGGGAATACCTCGACAAATGGCATTATTGGGGAACACATAGCAACATCAAGGAAATTATCACATTGGCTAAGATGATAAAAAGAAATTCTCATGGGATATTGGAATCAATTAAACAAGGTATCAGTAATGGTGTTGTTGAAGGATTGAACAACAAGATCAAGACTGCTTTTAAGAGATCATATGGATTAAAGACGGAGAAGTGTAGGGATGCAATGATATTCTTGATGGCAGGTAAACTTCGTTTACCCACACGGTGTTAAGGAGATCCACTTTTTTTATTCATTATTGAGTCCCCTTTTCTTTAAACAGAAAAAAGCAATTATTAAAAAGAAAAGGCTATAAATAAATTTCAATCCCGGAGATTGTCGTTTGTCATTTACATTATCGTCCGCTGGAATAGTAGGTGGGGCAGAGAAGCATACAAATTCCACGATATCTTCACTCGCTATTGGAGTAATGTTGCTTTCTTCAGTGACAATGCCATACACTATAGATTTGCCATTATAAAAATCAGGGTCATTTGACGAATATTTTTGCACAAGACTTTCTGCTTCTTGAGAGGTAACATCTTCATAAAAACGAATTTCAAGTTCTGCCTGTCCATCTTCTGTCCTTGACCAATCAGGTACGTTCAAACCTTCATATTTGTTTTCCACCGGAAGCTCACCCATCCAGCGAAGACCTGCATCATTTGGCAGGTCAGCAGCAGTATAATCAGCTGGCATTGAAACAATATATGAATAAGTACCTGCTCCCAAAACAAACTGCACTCCATATTCCTCGAATAATTCCCTTTGTTCCTCATTAGGATTTGCATAGAACTGAAGCAGTACGTGTTTCCTTTCAGTTTGATTTTCCAGAGTGTCACTTGCGGTCATGACACTGATCTGTCCAGTGCCATCAAGGTTTGCACCAAACTCCATTGGTTCCGGGGTGTAAACCTCGCCGCCATAATTATCGAAAGTGTATTTATCAGAATCGTTCGTTTGGTCTGCACTTGCAATTAGAGTGCACGAGACCAAAATTAAGAAAGTTATCACTAGTTGTGTTGACTTTGTTATCATGTTACCACCAAGATACCTAAACCAAATTATTACTATTTTTTCAGCTATTTTCTATTTTATCGATGACTTTGCAAATATCTTATGTTTTTTAGTACATAAATACTTATTTATTTAATTTATAGAGAATAATATTGTGCAAATAGAATAAAAAATGTAATGCAAGAAAAAGAATAAAGGGAACATAGAACAAAGATGCTTTATCCCTATCAACTATTTATGTAAGAACATTTGTATTCTTATTCCAGTACCCTTGTTGAATAGACACTTATGTACTTTCACCCGCAACCTCTCAGCAGGAATGAATACCTCAGAACTCCTCCTTAACCTACAAAATGACAGCCGAAGCATCAGTAATGCAGACATCAGTCTTGCAAGAGCTTATGCCATGGAAACCGTGGAACATGTTCCAGAGCCTTACAAAACAATCTATTCTTCCGATTACTTTGTTTTTCTCTATGAGAGTTTCCTGGAAATCCAAAAATGCAGGTCGCATGAAATAGTAATACAGGAAATAAATCCTGAAGACTATGAATCAGCTCTTTCCAGCATAAATGAGAAAAACGATACTGCTGACAGAAAGAAAGACGCAATGAACCGCTTCATTACTATTGTTCATATATACCTGACATTCATAGTCAAAAAACCACTGCATCCGGTAGGAATGGTGTTTCCCGGAGGTCTGAAAATAACTGAGGATGGCACATTTTATTATTGCCCGGTAAAGGATAAACAAACAGAAACCGGCATCTCATTTTGTGAGTTCTGTATCTGTAAGGATAGTGAAGAACATTAAAGAAGGGAAATGACAAATTGAATAACTTGAATAATCCCGAAGGGTCCGGCGGAGCCGGCGTTTTCCCATCAGAATATACAAAATAATATGCAAATATCTTGTACTTTCTTCCTGAACTTTTGTATGTTATCTATTGAACCCATATTAAAACTATAAATACTATCTCTCAGAATGTTATTATGGGGATATGAATGGAATTCCTTCGGGATTCAGCTTACCAGAATGATAAGTTCTGAGCTATAAAAAGTAACATTCCAGTCAACAGCAGGAATGAAAAACACAGAAAAAGAGGAAGACCTACAGGATTCGAGTATGAATCATATCATAAAAGAGGAACGATAGGACGATTCTTTGCATGGTTAAAGATGGGATTCAGAAAAATATCAAGCAGGTATGAAAGACTGAATATTGCTTTCAAAGGACTACTGGATATTGTATGCTTCTTGTTATGCTGGAAAAAGATAGGAGCAAGGTTTTGAAATAGGCTATATATAAGGGAATGAGTTGAGAAAGCAATCAAAAATTATTACTCGATTGCAGGAAGTATATGTTTTTCAATCAGGTCCCATCTGTCACGAGGCCGTCTTATGATATGGGATGCAATTGCTATCACCATATCTTTTTCCGGGATACAACAAATCATATTGCCACCATCACCCATAGCTGCATAAGAAGAATTTCCGTCTGTTTGGCGTAACCACCACATATAACCGTATTTGTTTTTATTCATTGATGTTGATTCAGCAATCCATGCCTCAGGTACAATCTGTTTGCCATCCCAGAGACCGTTATTCAAATACAGATAACCGAAACGCGCCATGTCACGGAGTGTTAATGTAAGACCCCAGCCGCCTGTGGAATTACCACTCGGATCGTGAACCCAGCCCTGTACCCGGCGACCAAATACAGCTTCCAGATCATATGTCTGCATGTTGTTGTCAGGGATTTTTGCCATACCAATAGGCTGGAATAAGTTTTCATTGGCAAATTCGCGGGCACATTTCCCTGTTGTACTGGAGATAACAGCAGAAAGCAGATGTGCCCCTGCGGTGGAATATTTGAATGTGCCAATTCTCCCGCCTTGTCCTAACAAATCAAGAGCATACGTGACCCAATCAGATTGCCTCCGCATTCTGTCCAGAGGTTCATGCCAGTTCTTGAAAGGATATGGAGCTGTCATTGTGAGCAAGTGTCTTAGTGTAATTTTTTGTTTGCGTTTATCGATGGGACCAACAGCATATTCCGGAAAAAAATCCACCACACGTTCATCCACACTTTCAATATATCCTTTTTGAATAGCAATGCCAACAAGAGCAGAAGTAATGCTTTTTGTCACGGATGCTACATTATATGTACTTGCATTGTTCTTGCGCCGGAAATAATTCTCATATACGACATACCCTTTACGCACAATAATGATACCATTCATGTTCCTGTAATGGGAATTTATTTCAGTACTAAGCGATAACAATTTCCCGGAATTCATTCCCACTATTTCCGGAGGTATAGCTTTCCACTGTTCAGTAGGCCAGTAATCCCTTCTCACAACAATTCCTCTCTGTTATAGATTTTTGATATTTCCTTTAACTCTTACGGAGGAAACTCTGCCAGTACATTGACATTTGCCCGTTAAGTCATAGCTTCGGGCCAGCAATAAAATTATCCAAAAAAGAAAAGAGCTGACCGGCAAAGCCGGCCTTTCATTTTAAAATTTAATGGTGTTCGTGTTCGTCTTCAGCCTTCTGTTTTTCCCATGCCTCATGTGCTTCGTTGATTGAAGAAAGGCACTTTTTGCAGAGATGTACTGTGTCTGGGTCAGCACCCTTTGAGAATGAAGGTCTGCTGATGTTCACATCGTACAACTGTGCGATTGCACCACAGAAATCACACACGCCGGCTGTTCCGCAGCTTGGTGATTCTGTTTGCATATCATGGGTTTTCTTTCCTGCATTAAGGCATCCTTCACAAAGCCCCTGCCACATTCCATGAGGATAGGACTCTGCATATTTTGGTTTGAATACCCTTACAGGAACAACTGTTGGAATTCCGACTCCACAAAGATCGCAATCTGTCATATTACATACCTCCCGGGATCAGTACTTTTACTGCTTCCATTGCCCAGTAGACAACTGGCTCTGACCAGAAAAAAAGTGCAAGTACACCAACTGCTGCAATGACCATTGCAACAGTATATGGGAATGGTTCCGAGACTTTTTCACTGTCTGTTGGCAGGAAGTACATATACTTGACAATCCTTGCATAGTAGCCCAGTGAAATTGCACTGTTAAGGATTGCAATTACTGCAAGCCAAACAAAGCCTGCCTGGATGGTTGATGAGAACAATATGAACTTGCTCATGTAACCTGCTGTGAGCGGGATACCTGCAAGCGCAAACACAAAGAGTGTCAGGCAGATTGCCGTTATTGGCATTCTCTTACCAAGACCCCTGAAGTTCTCAATGTGGTCAGGATCAGTGGAATCCTTGTTCTCTGAAAGTACCATGTATGTTACAGCTGCTGTTGCAATGAAAGCTCCGCCCTTCATGAAAGCGTGTGACAGTGCATAGAATATACCACCGCCAAGTGCCAGTGGCGTGAGTACCACAAATGCCATTGTGATGTAACCTGCCTGTGCAAGTGAGGAGTATGCAAGCATCCTCTTAACACTTGTCTGCTTAAGGGCTACAACGTTACCGTATGTCATTGTGATGACTGCAAGTATTGCAAAGGCAATCTGCCAGTCTGCTTTCAGAGCAATGAGTGCAACCACAAATACCTTGAGAGCTGCTACGATACCCATCTTCTTTGAGCCTGCTGCAAGCAGTGCTGATACAACTGAAGGTGAACCCTGATATGTGTCAGGTGCCCACATATGGAATGGTACAAGAGCGATCTTGAAACCGAATCCAGCGATCAGGAGAACCACTGCAACAATTCCCATTGGGCTTGATGCGAGTACACCTGCATTTGCTGCAACTCCAGGGATGCTGGTTGTACCTGTTGCTCCATACACATATGATATGCCAAGGAGCATAAGTGCTGCTGAAAGTGAACCGATGATGAAGTACTTCATCGCCGCTTCCAGTGACTTGGCGTTCTTCTTCTCAAAGCCTGCAAGTGCGTATGTTGCAAGACTTGCAAGTTCGAATGCAACGAAGAGTACCATAAGGTCGTTTGCTGATGCAACGAACATCATACCGATTGTTCCAAACAGTCCAAGGGTAAAGAATTCCTCTGTGTTACTGTGACCTTCAGTGTACTTGATACCTGCAATACTGAAGAGCAGTGCAACCACAAGGAAGACTATCTTGAAGAACTGTGACAGGGCATCAATTGACACTGTGTTATAGAACAATATTGCCTCTGTCCCAAGATTTGAAACTGTCAGTCCCAGTGCAACAAGGACACCGAGAGATGCCAGATAGCCAAGTATCTTCTTTGATTCTGTCGGAAGGAAGAGTCCGATAAGCAATACTGCCAGTCCTGTAACTGCCATGGTTATTTCAGGTGCTAATAACATCATATCCATTGTTTACACCCCCATTGCAGCCATAAGGCTGACTATGTGATCAGAGTTCGTCATCATCATATCAAGTACCGGGTTTGGATGAAGTCCGAAATATACTATAAGTATTGCAATGACTCCCATTGAAAAAGTCTGGAAGACATTGATATCCGTTACTGTACCGAGTTTCTCATTATAGACACCAAACATTGCCCTCTGAAGAGCCCACAGGTGATATGCTGCAGTTATCACAATGGCAAGCACTGCGATTATTACGTACATTGGCAGGTTCACAAAGCTTCCTGCGAGTACAGATACTTCAGCAATGAAACCACTTAGACCAGGAAGTCCGAGAGATGCCATAAATGTCAGTACCATTATAACTGCCAGTTTTGGCATCTTCTGTGCAAGACCGCCAAGGTCGTTGATGATCCTTGTACCTGTTGTGTTGTTGATAATACCACATGACATGAACATAATGCTCATGATAAGTCCGTGTGAGAACTGCTGGAACATTGCCCCGGAAACGGAGAGTGATATCAGACCGGCTGCACCGAGTGTTACGTAGCCCATGTGACTTACACTGGAATATGCAACCATTCTCTTGAGGTCCTTCTGTGAGAGTGCAAGGAATGCACCGTAAATTATACTTACTGAACCAAGGACTGCCATGATGGTGATCATCAGGTTTGGTGATGCTGTAAATGGCAACATTGGAAGCATGACCTTAAAGAGACCATATCCACCGATCTTAAGCATGACAAAGAGCACACTGCCGGCAGTTGGCGCCTCAGTATATGCATCCGGAAGCCATGAGTGGAATGGGAAACTTGGTATCTTGACAATGAAACCGAAGAGCAGTGCAAGGAATATCATATCCTTTGCAATTCCGGATTCAATGAACTGGAACTGGGCAATCAGTGTTGGTATGTCCAGTGTCGGAGTTCCTGTCATGTCCCATGCTGCGAAGTAAAGTCCGAATATACCAAGAAGCATCACAAGGGACGCCACGTGAGTATAGATAAAGAACTTAATTGCGGCTTTATGTTTGTTGGGTCCTCCCCATATGCTCACCATGAAGAAGAGCGGAATGAGAGTAAGCTCCCAGAACACGTAGAACAGGAAGAAGTCCAGTGCGGCGAATACACCAATAACTGCACCCTCTGTTGCAAGTATGCATGCGTAGAACTTGTTTGGTGATTTCCTGTCATCATTCCATGTGAAGAGAATGAGCAGCGGAAGTACAATTGCATTGAGAAGTATCAATGGCATTGCGATTCCGTCAACACCGAGATGGTAGGAAATTCCAAGGGATGGTACCCACTGTGCAAATTCTTCGAATTGGTTATCCGCTATAGTGCTGTCGAAGTTAAAGTACATGTATACTGTGAGTAACAGTACGATAACAGTGCCTGCAAGAGCTATTACTCTTGCCTGTTCCTTTGTTTTTGTGAATAATGCAAGTGCTGCGAATATCAGAGGTATCAGCACGATCATTGAAAGTATCGGCATCATCAGATTACCTCCATTACCACTTTAATGAGAATGACCAGAAGACTTACTCCGGTTATTACTGCAGTGGCATAATTCTGTACTGCTCCTGTCTGGAACTGACGCAGTGATTCACCAGCTTCCAGTGTAAGATCGCTGAACCATTTTACTGTCCAGTCAAATCCTCTGTCAACAGCACGTCCTGCAAAGGCAAAACCTTCGTAGATTACTTTGACTGAAACAAAGTTGGTGAATATTGAGTTCTGGTAGTACCTGTTGTACAGGAGTTTGTAAATAGGGTTGTTTCTTGATACAAGGCTGTCCATGTTGACAATCTTAAGTCCGTAAATCAGGAATGTAATTACAAGACCTGCAAGTGCTACGATAAGTGGCATCCAGAGGATGAGCAATGGCTCATGTCCTGCATGTTCTGCAAGGTGATAACCACCAAGTGTTGCAAGTTCATGTATGTCCATGTGTACGAAGTTGTTCACGAATGTCTCACTTACAAATGTGTTGAACTTATCTGCGGTAAGACCACCGAAGACCAGTGCAAACAGTGCAAGTATTGAGAGCGGGATTGTCATTGATGCAGGGGACTCATGACCACCATAATCTGTACGTGGCTTACCATAGAATGTCATGAAGATAAGCCTGAAGATATAGATAGAAGTCAGCAGAGCTGCTGCAATTGAAAATATGTATGGAATCCATGATCCGGTGGATTCTCCAAAGAGGTATGCACTTTCAATTATTGCATCCTTACTGAAGAAACCACTTGTTCCTATGCCTGTTCCGGGGATACCCATTCCGGTAAGAGCCAGTGCCGCAATAATCATTGTTACTGCCGTAATTGGCATTACCTTTGCAACGCCTCCAAGCTGTCTCATATCATGTGTACCAACTGCGTGGATTACGCTACCTGCACACAGGAAAAGAAGTGCTTTGAAGAATGCGTGGTTGATCAGGTGGAAGATTGAAAAACCAACTGCTTCCGCACCGATTGCTGCACCTACACCAAGTCCGAGCATCATGTAACCAAGCTGACTTACGGTTGAGTATGCGAGCACACGTTTAAGGTCGTTCATAACGATACCCATTGTTCCTGCAAATATTGCAGTGAAAGCACCAACGTATGCTACTACCATAAGTGAACTTGGAGCTGCGATGAACATAGGGAATGTTCTTGCAACCAGGTAGACACCGGCTGTAACCATTGTTGCTGCGTGTATGAGAGCTGAGACGGTTGTTGGACCTTCCATTGCATCAGGCAGCCACACGTGGAGTGGGAACTGACCTGACTTACCAACAGCACCACCGAAGAACAGGAGTGTTATCAGTGTGATGTGGCTAACCTCCATTCCAAAGATATTTGCATTTAATGCTGCAAGGTCTGGAATGTGGGCAAATATCTCGTCGAACCTGAGTATATAGACACCATCAGGAATGACTCCATTAAACATCTTGTAAAGATCTGCAAACAGGACAATTATACCTGTAAGGAACATCACATCACCAATTCTGGTTGTAAGGAAAGCCTTCTTTGCTGCTGTTGCAGCGGATGGCTTCTCGAACCAGAATCCGATGAGAAGATATGAACAGACACCCACAAGTTCCCAGCAAATGAAGAGCTGGAGGATGTTGTCTGAAAGTATCAGACCAAGCATTGAAGCTGTGAAAAGTGCTGTTTCGGCAAAGTACCTTGAGGGTGCCTTGTCGTGTGACATGTAACCTGTTGAATAAATGTGGATAAGCAGACTTACGAATGTAACCATTGTAAGCATGACTGCTGCCAGCGGGTCAACAAGGATACCTATGTTGAGCATGGCAAACCAGCTGTATGACTGGCTCACAACTTCATCAGGGTTTGCAAGCAGGTTCAATGTAATTAATAGCGATATTATAAATGATGTAGCAATAGCTGCTATTGGAATTATTGCACCGCCGGTTGGCAGTTTCTTCCCGAAGAAGAAAGTCAGCACAAAGGCAAGTGCAGGCAGGACCGGAATTAAAAATGCTAGATCTTCTACTGCCATTTTTACCACCTCAGTACGTTAATATGCTCAAGACTGATCGTACCCTTCATTCTGTAAATGGCCAGCAGTATAGCAAAGCCGATTGCTGCTTCACAGGCTGCCAGTGCAATGGAGAACAATGCAAATACCTGTCCGGTAAGATCATCGTGGTAGCTTGAGAATGCCACAAGGTTAAGGTTTGCAGCGTTAAGCATGAGTTCCACGCACATGAGAATACGAATACCACTGCGCTGTGTCATCAGTCCATAGAGACCTATGGAGAAGATGATCGCTGCAACAGCAAGATAAAGTGCGACTGGTATCATTTGTGATCATCTCCTTTTGCCATGTAGATGGCACCCATGAGCGAGGACAACAATACGATTGACATTATTTCAAACGGAATCACAAAATCAGTAAAGATCATAACTCCGATAGCCTCAATGTTACTCTGATCCTCGATATTCTGAGGGAGTTGGTCTACCGCAGGCCAGCTTGTGAAGAAAATTGCCACTATCATTATTGTCATGAACAGAGCGCCAATTATCATTCCAAGTATGCGTGGCTTAAAGTAGTCATACACAGATGTGGCAACATCCATTGCCGTAAATGATATTTCTTTATTCAGCATCTGTACCAAACTCCCTCTTAGTAAGCATTACAGCGAACAGTATCAATACACCTACTGCACCGATGTACACCAGTACCTGGGCAACACCGAGGAACTGTGCATTTAGCATTATGTAGAAAGCTGCAACAATAAACATTGTTATTACAAGTGCAATAGCTGCCCTTACTACATCCCTGGCTGTTACTACGAATACTGCGAACACTATCGATAAAAGAGCCAGGATCGCAAAGATTATTATTTCAATGATCGGACCTATTGTGGAGACCATCTGCTCACCTCCTCACCAGCTTCAGCCTCAGCATTTATGTCAACTTCCCTTGCCAGCATGTCCGGTGTAAAGAGAAGATCCTCATGGTTCCAGCGAATGACACCTGTCAGGTATACCTTTGTGCTTTCCAGTGCATCCTTTGGACACTGGCTGATACAAAGACCACAGAACAGACAATGACCTATGTCAATTGAAGGGAACCATCTCTGCTTGTCACTTTCCGGACTGACACGTGCCCTGACTATCTTAATACAATTATTGGGACATGTGTTGGCACATATTCCACAACCTATACATTTCGTTTTATCTAACTTTTGCAAGCCCCTGAACCTGTCTGAAAGTTTTGTTGGTTCTTCCGGACACATTCTTGTAACAGGGGGACCAAAATAGATGTTCTTTACTGCTGTTATGATATTTTTAATAACCATTTAGTATACCCCCAGCAGACCAAGTCCGATTACCCATCCGAGGTTAAGGAGGGACAATGGCAGAAGTTTTTTCCAGCTCAGATCTACTACCTGATCGATCCTGTACCTTGGAACTGCCCATCTGATCATGATGATAAAGAGCATTACCAATGCTACCTTCAACAAATAGAATGCTGTTGGAAGAATTACACCAAGGATCGTTATATCAGTCAGGAATGCAGGCAGATTCCATCCACCGAGGAACAATAGTACAACAAGCATTGAACCAAGGATCAAGTGGATATATTCTGCGAAGAAGCCATAACCGAATCTCATGCTCGTATATTCGGTAATCCAACCGGCAATGAGTTCCTCTTCTGACTCGTTCTGGTCAAAAGGATGACGGCCCATATCAGCCATAAGAGCAATGAAAAACACAATTGCTCCCAGAGGCTGCATGATTATGAACCACATAGGACTCTGAGCTTCGGCAATTTCTACTATATTCAGTGAACCTGCCATAATGGCGACACTCACAACACAGATACCAAGAGGAACTTCATATCCTATCATACGTGCGAAGTTCCTGAAAGCTCCAAGAACGGAGAACTTGTTGTTCGCACTGTAGGCAACCATAAAAATACCGATAATCGAAATAGCAGACATGGCCTCTATATAGAGGAGACTTATATCCATCTCGGTTGCTGCAATCACATAACTCTGACCATCAATAATTATGGCACCGAAAGGAAGTGCCACAAGCATCAGGAAAACAGATCCCATAAGAACGATTGGTGCTGAAACGAATAACAATCGGTCAGCATTCTTAGGTATGATATCTTCTTTCGTGAACAGTTTAATAGCATCGGCAGCGAGCTGGAGTAAACCATGGGGACCTACTCTCATAGGACCATATCTCTGTTGCACATCTGCTGAGAGTTTACGCTCAAACCAGACAGCTACACAGGCACCACCGAAAACAGCACCCATTATACACAATCCGAGGATTCCTCTCAGAATAGGGTTATAGATTATTGATTCTATATCCATCATCATAATCACCGGTCAACCTCACTGGTACATGTGTCCATACTGCCGGCAATTGCCACGATATCTGCAACTTCCACACCTTTGATCAGTGGTGGCAGAGCCTGTAGTGTTGGATACACAGGTCCTCTTACTTTTGCACGGTATGGTTTGTCAGATCCATCAGACACCATATACATTCCCATTTCTCCCCGTGGAGACTCAACACGGTGGAAAACCTCTCCGGGTGGAACTCTCATTACAGGAGACCTCTTACCATACGGAGTGTTCTCCGGGAAGAGGGGTCCGTCAGGAATCTGGTCAAGACACTGCTCTACAATGTACATGCTTTCACGCATCTCATCAAGACGTACCTGAATCCTTGCATAAACGTCACCATCTGTGTGCGTACAAACCTTAAAATCAAGGTCCTTGTAGACAAGGTAAGGTTCATCCTTCCGGATATCAAAAGCAAAACCTGATGCCCTGAGTGGCGGACCGGAAACACCAAGATCTTTTGCAACATCTGCTGCAAGAACGCCTATACCCTTAGTTCTTGCTTTGTAGATAGAGTCGGTGCTGAATAATTCTTCATATTCGTCAATGGCCTTTTTCAGATTTCCGAAGACATATTTAGCATCATCCTTGAATCCTTCGGGGAGGTCATCCTTTACACCACCATAACGCAGGAAACTGTGTGTGATACGTGCTCCTGTAAGGGAGTCAATAACAGACATCAGATCTTCCCTGTCCCTGATGGTATACATGAACATACTCACAAAACCTACGAATTCAGCATATTCCCCCATAGCAAGGAGGTGGCTCTGTAATCTGGAAAGTTCCTCTATTATAACACGGATGTATTGTGCTCTTTCAGGCACTTCAATACCTGCAAGTTTCTCGACGCAACCAACATATACTTCCTCGTTGGTCATTGCTTCAAGGTAACATATCCTGTCCATTATGGTAATACCCTGAAGATATGTCTTGTTTTCAAGGATCTTTTCAATGCCCTTGTGGATATAACCCATTTCTATTTCAGAGTCCATAACGGTTTCGCCCCTCAACTTCACATTCAATCTCCAGGGACCGAAAAGCATAGGATGTTGCGGGCCAATTTGTAATATCATTTCAGAAGGTCCAACTGTTTTATCCATAATTTAACCCTCACACTAAATTCCTGGCTGTCTTGTTGGGGAAGCCTTTGTAATCCTTACGCCATGGCCACTCGCCATGTAGCTCATCCGGAAGTAAAAGAGGTTTAAGGTTAGGATGATTAAGGTACTTCACACCAAACATTTCGTACGTTTCTCTTTCGTACCAGTTCGCATTCCAGTAAACAGGCACCACGGATTCAATTTCCGGATTATCCCTTGGAAGGACAGCCTTCATGGAAATAACTACCGGATGTTCATAGGAACCTATTACATATATCACTTCGATCTCATTTCTGTCCGGATAGTCTGCTCCTAGTTCACAGCAGAGATGGCCAAAAGACAGGTCTTCCTTGAGGTAGCGGCAAACGTCCACTACATTTTCAGGCTTCACTTTGGCAACAATCCTTATGTCAGACTCGATTTCTGCATCATAGATATCTTCAGGAAACTTGCCTGAAAGTGAAGAAATTATAGAATTAGCATCCATTAATTCACCTCAATACTCTGTACCTTTGTCCTTCTTTGCCTCGATCTTTTTCTGGATCTCAACAAATCCCTGGATCAAAGCTTCACATCTGGGTGGACATCCCGGGACATAAACATCTACAGGAAAGATCTCATCGATGTTCTGGTGTGTACTGTATGATTCGTAGAAAGGACCACCACTGATTGCACAATCCCCAAAGCATATGCACCACTTTGGCGCAGGCATCTGATCCCATATCCTCTTCAGGGCTGGCAGGTACTTCTTTGTTACATAACCACTGATAATCAGTACGTCGGCATGTCTTGGGGAGTTACGTGGGATAATACCGAAACGATCAGTATCGTAGTGAGCCATACCTGTGGCAAGCAGCTCTACACCACAACAACCCATTGCATTTACAGTAAACCACAATGAATTCTTACGGCCCCAGTTAAGGACATCCTGGATCTTTGTTTTCTTAATGAAATCACAGATCGCATTTGACTCGGTAAGCATCGTTCCCGGAACATCAGTATACCCAATGTCCAAAGCATCATTTTGTTCGACATTCGTCTGCTCTACTTCATCCATTTAAGAGCCTCCTTCTTGATCAGATAAACGTAGCCAAACAATACAACAAAAATAAAGACTAACATTTCGACAGTTGCTATAAAATCAATATTATGTCCCTTGAAAATTGTCGCCCAGGGATAAAGGAAAAGGACTTCAATATCAAAGAGAACAAAAGCAATGGCATAAAGATAATACTCGACATTGAACTGTATTCTGGCATTTCCTCTTGGTACGGAACCAGCTTCATATGTCGCATACTTTGCTGATGCTTTACTCCTCGGGCTTATCAATTTTATGATAAGCATTGTCATAGGAGGCATCACTAGTGCCACGATGAGAATTATTGCAACCGGTATGTAACTATTGGCTATGTTACTAATATCGATTATTCCTGACATAAACTATTCTCCTGAAAGTTATAAACGTAGATAGACTATTTGTATAAAACACCTTCGTGTAAGGGAGTAATACAAATGAATCTAAACCAGTACGGATAGGTTAACATATCTGTTGACACATTTTTCAATAGATAGTGTCGGCTATTAATTGATAATGATTCATCATATTTAAATTGTCTCAATCAGAATACCGGAAGCTGAAACACACCCAAAAACTATAATAAAAAAGAAGCAGGAGTTTGCATAACCTGCACAGGCAGAAAAGAAATTATGCCTGAGCCCAACAAGCCTTAACCTGGTTCTGCGGATATCTGCACTGTTCTGAATTGTTCAGGTCCTGTGACAACGGTTGTCAAACGCTTTTCATAGAAAAATATTTTTTAATAACCGTATCACATTGCGAGCAGGAAATGACCATCCAGTCACCGACATCCCTCCGAGCATATTTCTCGAAGATAGAAGCACCGCATTGCGGGCAGACATAGTAATCCTTAAAATAATAATGATAGAAATGCGGACTTGCCTCCAGCCATTCCAGAACTTTCTGCATGTGTTCGAAATAGCGCTGTTTTGACGGGTGCCCTTCCCCGTTTTCAAGGGCATTGTGGACCCGGGCACTGACTTCCTTTGTGTGCTGCCCGGATTTCTTAACCAGTTTCTTGTAATCTGAAATGTACTTTGTCGTGCTGTTAAGATAATTCAGGTAAGCAGCATGTGCCTTAGGTTCGCGCTTCCATATTGTCCGGAGGAAGTACTCACCCATGACATCTTCCATGATATCCGCACATGTAGTACATATATTGTAACCATCAAACTGCCTGGAGTCCTGCAGTTCCCCGCATATTACGCAAGTTTCCATGAGACCACCTTACATAAGAGAACGCGGAGTCATAGCCTCGCGGGTGAACATGATGGGAAATATATTAAGGACTGCCAGCAGGTCACCATCACGTATCCTTCCGCTTTCCTGACCAAGAACATATGCAGAATTTATAACACGTTCACTGTCAACTGGTTTTGCTCCGCCTTTAGCACCTACCTTTATGAGAGAAACAACTGCATGGTGTGAAAAAGTACATGGAAGTGCGACCATATCAGAGTCCAGATGTATTTCTTTCACAGCTACTTTTTTAAATTCACCTGCACGTATTTCCATATCCTCCCCGGAGATTACCATCTCCCATTTTGCACGCGTAGCAATCGTAAACTCATATGGTGCAGCTTTAACTTTCTTAGATGCCAATTCCCCGTTATCCCTGGTAACTACCTGAATCACTTCTTTCTTCATAAGTTCACCCAAAAATAAACTGACATGATGCTATATAAAAGTTGCCACCAATTATAACGAATAATCATTATATTCATATACCACTAATTATGCACGTAAACAGGCGCGAAAATAGAGACAGAAACACACCCGGGTACCCATATATCAAGAAAAGATTATTTCTTGAGTATCGTGCAACTCTTCTCCTTATGACATTTGGTTGTCAGTATGCTCTGGGAATCCTTTATGCCATCCATATTTCCCAGTACCTGCAGAACATTTTCCTTAAGGGAATGTATATCAAAGGTCCGCACTTTCAGAAGCAGGTCATAAGGTTCGAGCAATTCATAAACTTCCAGTATATCATCAATGGTTTTCAGACGGTTTATTATGTTGATTCTTTTGCTCTGCTCGATATTAACACCAATAAATGTTGTGACGTTAAGACCAACCTCATTGGTATCCACTTTAACAGTAAATTCCCTGATTATCCCCGTTTCACGCATTTTTTCAATTCTCTTATGCACAGTGGATGTCGCAAGGTCAAGGGCTGTTGCGATTTCAGTACTATGCATACGGGAATCTTTGCAAAGATGCTCTAATATAGATAGATCAACTTCATCCATGATAATATAATTATTAGTTAATAATAATAAATATTTCCGTTTGAATTCCCATATGACAAAAATGTGGAAGATATTGCAAATAATACCACACAAAGCAATTTTTCATGCCTGATAAAACAAAATGAAGAACAATAAGGCTTTTTATTATTGAAACCTTTATACAAGAAAATCCGGTGAATATAATATGAAAGTAAACAATAACTGTGTAGGATGTGGTCAATGTGCTGCTTTTTGTAAATTCGGAGCCATTGAGATCAGAGGAAAAGCAAGTTTTAATTCCGCCTGCATTCAGTGCAGGGCATGTGCCGCATACTGCCCGGTTAAAGCAATAGAGGCATAGGATGAAAGCAATTATTATTGGTTCGGGACTGGGAGGACTTTTAAGCGCAGCAAAGCTTTCAAAAGCAGGATATGAAGTCGAGATTTTTGAGCGCCTCCCAATAATAGGAGGAAGATTCACTAATATCCTATATCAGGGCTTCCAGCTAAGTACCGGTGCATTGCACATGATCCCACACGGGCCTGCCGGTCCCCTTTCACAATTACTGAAAGAAGTGGGAGCAGATGTAGAAATCGTTCGGAAAAAGCCGGTATCTGTCATAAGGATTCCACGAACAAAGAAAGATACGGATTACAAATACGGACATAAGGACATTCTTTTCGAGGACTTTAAAGTTCCATTCTCACTTTTAAACCGCCTTAAACTCATATATTATGTTGTAAGTACCAGAAAGAACCCTCCAACCGGGCAATCTTTTGAACAATGGTGCAGAAAACATATCCCACAGGACTGGACATACCGTATTTCAGATTCATTCTTCGGATGGGCACTCAGTCTGAAAGGTGCAGATGTGCCTGTGGAAGAAGCTTTTGCCATTATCGAGAACCTATATCACTTCGGCGGACCCGGAGTTCCAATGGGAGGATGTAAAGGAGTCACCGATGAACTGGTAGATATTATCACATCAAATGGCGGAACCATACATACATCTTCAGAAGTTACCGGTTTCAAATCAGATAAAGACAAGGTCACAGCAGTAATCGTAGATGGAAAGGAACATGTTGCTGAAATTGTAATAAGTGACATCGGCCATCCTGCCACGGCTAAGCTGACAGGAACTGATGCAAACGTTAACGGAATGGAAGAATACGCACGCAGATCAAAGGAACTTAAGCCTTCTGCCGGAATTAAGATATGCCTTTCTTCCGACAAACCACTGATAGGACATGGCGGCGTATTACTTACGCCTTACGCAAAAAGAGTTAACGGAATAAACGAAGTAACGAATGTCGATCCGTCCCTTGCACCGGCTGGTAAACATCTTACAATGGCACATCAGTGCGTTCACTGGAATGATCTTGAAAAGCTTGAAAAGGAAATCGAACTTGGTCTTGAGGACCTCAGGGACATATTCGCAGGAAAAGAATATGAAGTACTTCTGATACAATCTTATTCAAATGACTGGCCTGTGAACAGGTCACCTTCCGGAGCAGACCTTAAGAACAGAACTCCAATGGCAAACCTTTACGTGGTGGGGGACGGGGCGAAAGGAAAAGGAGGCATTGAAGTTGAAGGCATTGCTCTGGGTGTTAAGAACTGTATGCAGCACATTTTGATAAAGTGACCATTATAAAAACCACAACCGGTAAAACTTATGTAATGGTTGCTTTAAAACAAGAGATTAACAATGGATGAATTCGTAACTTTCTGCCGCAACGTCTTCGTACCTGTCACAAATATCTGCAGGAATAACTGCAGGTATTGTACATTCAGGTGTGATCCCGATGACCCTGATGCAAAGCTTATGAAGACAGATGAAATTTTGCCAATTCTTGAAGATGGTAAAAAAGCAGGATGTACAGAAGTTCTTTTTACGTTCGGGGAATATGCGGAAGAAGTTCCCGGATACAAAGAGTGGCTTGAAGAACTGGGATACAGCAACACAGTGGACTATATATGTGAATTGTGCAGAATAGCCATTAATACCGGTCTTTTGCCACATACCAATGCAGGCATACTGAACTATACGGAACTTGAAAAACTTAAACCTCTGAATGCAAGCATGGGCTTAATGCTGGAAACTACAGCAGATCTGGACGCACACGAAGGATCGCCAGGAAAAGTACCATCCAGGAGGATCAAGACAATCCGTTATGCCGGTGAGCTACAAATCCCCTTTACGACAGGTATACTCATAGGGATAGGTGAAACGCTGGATGACAGGATCAATTCCCTGCTGACCATCGCCGAACTGCATGAAGAGTACGGGCACATACAGGAAGTTATAATACAGAACTTCACCCCTAAACCTGATACTCCAATGGCAGATGTGCCAACACCTACCGAAGAGGAGATGATGCAGGCTATACTGATTGCAAGGGAAATCCTACCGGACGATGTCGCAATTCAGGTTGCGCCAAACCTGATAGATCCATATATTCTGATTCAGTGTGGTGCTAACGACCTGGGCGGTGTTTCACCAACTACAATTGACTGGATCAACCCTGAATCAGAGTGGCCAGGTATATCCGAACTTAAGGAAATGGTTCAAGCGACAGAACTTAAGGAAAGACTTCCAATTTATCCGCAGTACATTAAGAAAGGGTGGTATAGCGATAATCTGAAAGACCTTATAAACAGTCTTGCAGATGAAGATGGATATCGGAAATTGTGATTTCCAATTGGGCACATACTTTAAATACAAAAGAAAAGTATCGGTGAGAAATATGGACCCTATTATCCCGGATGATATTATTGAGCGAGCCTATCAGGGCAGGACCACAAAGGAAGATGCGCTTTTTCTGCTGGAGGTGCCTCCGTTCAAACTATTCGAACTTGCAGACAGGTTGCGTCAGGAAACAGTGGGAGATACTGTAACCTATGTAGTGAACCGTAACATCAACTTTACAAACCGCTGTATCGGGAACTGTGGGTTCTGTGCGTTCTGTGACAACACAGGGTACATATTAAATATAAACGAAATAATTGAAAAAGTAAGGGATGCGGAAAGCCAGGGAGCAACCGAGGTATGTATTCAGGGCGGACTACTCCCAAATGTTGACATCAATTTCTATACGGATATAATCAGAGCTGTCAAGACGGAGTTTCCCCATATTCACACACATGCCTTTTCACCAATGGAAGTCTACCATGCAGCAAAGCAGAGTAATATAACTGTTGATGAAGCCCTCATGCGTCTTAAGGAAGCAGGCCTTGACACAATGCCCGGAACCGCTGCAGAGATACTGTCTGACAGAGTGAGGGACATAATCTGCTCCGGCAAGCTCAGGACCGATGAATGGGTGGATGTGGTTACAAAGGCACACCAGACAGGGATTAACACAACTGCGACCATAATGTACGGGCATATTGAAACCATTGAGGAACGTATCGACCACATAATGCTTATCAGGGAGGTACAGAAAAAGACCGGTGGTTTCACGGAATTTGTCCCACTTACATTTATGCCATACAACAACAGGATTGGCAATGAGATGATAAAACAGGGCAGATATGCAACCCCGGGAATCCAGGATCTGCAGTTATATGCTCTTGCCCGTATTATTCTTAATACCCATATCAAAAATATCCAGGCAAGCTGGGTCAAGCTCGGAAAAAAACTGGCACAAGTTGCTCTTTTCTGTGGCGTCAATGATCTTGGAGGAACTCTTATGGAAGAGAAGATTTCAGCTTCTGCCGGTTCTACAAACGGCCAGTTCATGTCATCACAGGAACTGGAATGGTTCATTACATCATCAGGAAGGCAGCCATTGCAAAGGAATACGACATATAGTCCGATTCTCAGCAATGATGCAGAGCAGATTGATTTCAAAGTTGCCTGAGGAACAGGAAATAAAAGGTAAACCTGTTCAAAAGAAACATTGTATGAGGAAATACAATGAAGGCATTGATACCTTATAAAAAGAAAAACGCCAAATCAAGACTTTCACCTGCCCTTACTCTGGAAGAACGCGAAGAGTTTGTGGAACTAATGTTAAGGGAGGTTGTTTCAAGTCTGAAAGAAGCAGGCATCAGGGAAATAGATGTACTGACAACACCTGATAATGGCGTTCCCGGAGATTTGAATGTCAATGTTGTTCCCAGTGAATATGACCTGAATGAAGCAATAAATGCTTATCTTGAACAGGAAAGCAGACCAATATTCATTATAATGGCAGATCTCCCCCTTGTGAGAGCTAAACATATAGAAGACATTGTTTCAAGGACAGAAGATGTGGTGATCGTCCCAGGCAAAGGAGGAGGAACAAATGTTATTTGCATAAAAGATCCTTCCAACTATCATGTCAAATATTATGGTCCCAGCTTCCTTAACCATTGCAATATCGCAAAAGACAGGAACTGTACTGTCCACATATATGATTCATTCATGTTGAGCACTGATATTGACGAGCCGCATGATCTGGTAGAGATCATGCTTCACGGACATGGGAACTCACAAAAATACGTGACTGAAAGGTTTGATATGAAAACAGGCAAAGCAAGAGCCAGAATTAATGTTTCAGGCGATGCATAAACACATATATTCCTTTTACTATATTGAATTCCCTGATGACCGAATTCCGGTGCGGAATCAGAAAGATATATTTCCTTTTAAACTATTAGTGATAAATTATGCAAATTTATAGGTGATAATTGTGACCATCAATGTAAATAAATTCAAATGCGGATACTGTGGAGCATGCGTTAGCGTATGTCCGGCCGGTGCACTTGAATTGGTCGAAACCTGGATAGAAGTAAATGAATTGTGTACTTCTTGCGGCATCTGTGCCAAAATATGCCCGGTAGGCGCCATTGAGGTGAAAAAGTGAAAAGTGAATATGATGTTGTGGTCATAGGTGCCGGCCCGGCAGGATCAATCACTGCAAAAACAGTAGCTAAAAAAGGTCTCAGTGTCCTGTTGATCGAAAAGAGGCAGGAAATCGGTGACCCGGTCAGGTGTGCTGAAGGAGTGAGCAAAGTATGGCTCAGGAAACATATTGAACCAGATCATCGTTGGATATGCGCGGATGTAAAAGGTTCACGTATCTACACTCCTGACGGAACAATGATAGAAATGGCAGAAGAGATTGCAGGCGGGGAAGTCGGATACGTCCTTGAACGCAAGATTTTTGACAGGGCACTTGCCTACGAAGCTTCAAAAGCCGGCGCCGAAGTAATGGTCAAGACCAGGGCCACCGGCCTTATCATTGAAAATGGATTCGTAAAAGGTGTTAATGTCTCCCATCTTGGCCAGTCATACGACATCAAAGCAAAAATCGTAGTTGGTGCTGACGGAGTAGAATCAAAGGTCGGCAGATGGGCAGGTATAGATACTGCGATCAAACCAATCGATATTGAAACCTGCGCCCAGTACCTCATGAGCGGTACAGGCATTGATCAGGATTATTGCTATTTCTACCTTGGAAATGAAATCGCTCCTGCAGGTTATGTGTGGATATTCCCAAAAGGAAACGGCATGGCCAACGTTGGCATAGGAATTCTGGGAAATAAATCAGGCAACGGGAAACATGCAATTGACTACCTGAACGATTTTGTGAGTAAGAATTATCCTGATGCGAAAATACTGGAGCTGGATGTTGGCGGAGTTCCCGTAAGTGGCAGCATTGAGAAGACCATTGCTAATGGATTAATGCTTGTCGGAGATGCAGCCAGGCAGTCTGACCCGATTACCGGCGGCGGCATTGTTAATGCCATGGAAACTGGAAAAATTGCCGGTGAAGTTGCATATAATGCTATTTCCAAAGGCGACTACTCAACAGACGCGCTTAATGAATATGAAGAGAAGTGGCGGGAGACAGTTGGTCGTGAAATTGATAACAGCCTGATCGTTAAGGATACATTTACAAAATTCAGCGACAAGGAACTTAACTCACTGGGGCACTCACTTAAAGGAGTTAATTTCTCAAGTATGAGTCTTCTTGACCTGCTTTATGCACTTTTCAAGGCAAACAAGAAACTGCTCTGGGATTTAAGAGTTCTTTTCAAAACCGTGGTCAAGTACGAACTTGACTTTGACAGAAAATAAAGTGATATTATAATCACTTTATCCCATTTCTTTTTAAAACCTATTTTCACTATCAGTTTACCTTCTCCAGAACTCCGGAGTCAGCATCACTATCACAGTGAAAACCTCAAGTCGTCCAACCCACATATTAATGATCAGCAAAATTTTCCCTACAAAAGGAACAACATCGAAATTAGCCATCGGACCCACCAGGCTGAATCCGGGGCCAATGTTACCCAGTGTTGCAATTGACGCAGTGATTGAACTTATGATATCCATGCCCATGAGAGAGAGAAGACCGGTAGATACTGCAAATATCATAAGATAGATAACTACAAAAGAGACAATTGCATGCATTACATCATCAGGAACTGTTTTGTTGTTGAATTTGATAGGCTGGACTGCCCGGGGATGAATTGACTTAAAGAGAGCACGTCGTGCATATTTGAGAAGAAGAAGGAATCTGACAACTTTAATACCACCGGAAGTTGAACCGGCACATCCGCCTATGAACATTACTGCCAGCAGTACGATCTTCGCAGAATCAGCCCATAAGTTGAAATCTACCGTTGCAAAACCGGTTGTGGTCATAATAGAGACTACCTGGAAAACCGCATATCTGAAAGATGTAAGTATCGTTTCACCCATATCATTCCAGAGGCTGAAAGTAAGTAATGCAGTTGCAACAAGCGTGACAGCAGTGTAGAACTTGAACTCATCATCCTTTACCAGACTTTTTTTGTCAGTGTATAAAGTACGATAATGGAGCGCAAAGTTAGCCCCTGAAATAAACATAAACAGCGTGATAATACCTTCTATTAAAGGACTATTAAATGCAGCAATACTCAGACCATATGGGGAAAAACCACCACACGCCATTGTTGTAAATGTATGGGTCACCGCATCATAAAAAGACATCCCAGCAAGCAGTAGGGCAATAACTTCCAGCAGGGAAATAGAACAATAAACCAGCCAGAGAATTTTAGCTGTTTCCCTGATCCTCGGTTTGATCTTATCTTCCGTCGGACCGGGAGCTTCCGCCCTGAACAACTGCCTTCCTGCAACACCAAGTTTTGGAAGGATGGCAATGAAAAGCATGATAATACCCATACCCCCAAGCCATTGGGTCAGACTGCGCCAGAAAAGTATACTGCGGGAATGGGCTTCAATATCAAGAAGAACTGTTGCCCCGGTTGTCGTAAAACCGGACATTGACTCAAAAACAGCATTAATAGGACTTATACCATCAACCATGAAAGGAATGGAACCGAATATAGCAGCTGAAAGCCATCCCAGGGCAACAATAGCAAACCCTTCTCTTGTTTTCCACTCATCTGAAGATTTGTAGCGTTTAGAAAGGAGGATGCCTGTTAGCCCGGTAATTGACACCGCAACCAGAAAAGGATATAGAGAATCTCCATAATAGACTGCTACCAGTAAAGGAAGAATCATTATGGCACCCAGGAATCTGAGCAGACCACCCAGAACATTCAATATGACTTCGTACTTCAAGAATACACCTCGCCAGAAGCTACTTGAATAGTTTCTCTACTTCAGAGTTTGCGGACTGGAGACTGAATACCACTACACGATCGCCTTCCTCTATGACATACTCACCACGAGGAACAATTGTATTGCCTTTATGAACCACCATGCTGATAATAGCCCCGGACGGGAATTTTACATTTTTCAGAGGCTTGCCGACTATCTTTGACTTCTTTGAAGTCGTGTATTCTACAATCTCTGCTTTTTCACCTTCAATAGTAGTTATGGACTCTATTCCCTGTCCGAATGTCAGTTTAAGGACTTCATTGACTGTTGCCTGCCTCGGACTTACCGCACTGTCAACACCAACCATTTCAAACAATGAAACATAATCAGAGCGGTCCGATCTGGCAATAACTTTTTTCACACCGAGCTGTTTGGCAAGCAAGGAACACAAAAGATTTTTTTCATCACTGTTTGTCACAGATATGACAACGTCCATATCCGAAATATCTTCCTCCTTCAGGAGATTGATATCAGTTCCATCACCATTAAGAACAAGTACATCCGGCAGTTCTTCTGCAATCACAACAGACCTTTCTTTATTGGCTTCAATGATCTTAAGGTCAAATTCACTCTTTGCAACCATTTTTGCAAGATAGAAACCAACTATTCCTCCGCCAATGATCAGAACTTTACTTCTTTTTCCAGTCTTTTCCCCGAAAAGATCACGAACTTCCTTCATGGCTGCAGGCTTTCCAATAACAACTATATGATCGTTATTTTTTATTACATCCTCACCATGGGGAATGATAACTTCCGTATCCCTGAAAAGAGCACTTACAATACAGCAATTAGCCAGGTGAAGGTCTTGCATTTGTTTTCCTACAAGAGTATGATCCGAAGGAACTACAAATTCCATCATCTCAACTTTCCCTTCTGCGAAAAGTTCTGCATCAATAGCAGAAGGAATTGCAAGTATCTCTGCAACTTCTGATGCAAGAGATAGCTCCGGACAAACCATGATATCAATTCCGATCTGGGGTCTTTTGGCCACAGGCTTATCTATATAATCCGGATTACTTACCCTTGCAACTGTTTTCAATTTTGTTTTGTCGCTTACAGTAAGCTTTGAGGCCATGCATGCAACGATGTTCACTTCATCAGAACCCGTGACAGCAACCAGAAGACCTGCATTTTCAAGAGCTTCATGAAGAATAGAAACATTGGCGCCATTGCCATGTATAACATGGACGTCAAGTTCATCAGCACGGGCGCATGCTTCCTCATTCTGGTCAACTATCACTACATCGTTTGTCTGGTAAAGAGCTTTAGCAATATGATAGCCGACCTCACCAGCACCGATAATTACGATCTTCATAATAATACCTTCAAAAGGTCATAAACAGGATATTTGTTGATACGAAAAACAAAACGGCATAATATTATTATTGCTTTTTATACCTTACCACACAACTGGTGAAGCATTATAAATAGCTGTCCTAAAAAAAGATATGTAAAAATAAAATTGAAAGAAAATGAAAAAGAATCAGGCTCCAGCTTCAAAAGCACCTTTTACTTTTTCAAAGATTCCTTTTCCACCTTTAGTGGCCTTCACATCAGGCCCACCATCAAGCTCCTGAAGCTTCCTGAAGAGATCTTTTTGTTCATTTGAAAGCCTGGTAGGCGTCCTGACAATAATTTTCACAAGCTGGTCGCCATGAGAATGTCCGTGAAGATGGGGCATACCCTTGCCCTTAAGACGCAGTATGGAGTGAGTCTGTGTACCGGGCTTGAGATTCATTTTCACTTTACCATGAAGTGTCGGGACCATTACATCCCCACCCAGTGCGGCAGTTGCAAAGGATATTACCTGCTCATAAACAATATCATCACCCATACGCTGGAACTTATCATGAGGCTCCACATGAATGACAACATAGAGGTCACCGGATGGCGCACCAGGACTGCCTTCTTCCCCTTCGCCCCTTATCTTCAGGCGAAGTCCGTTGTCAGCACCCTTTGGAACTTTGACGGATATCTTGCGAACCTTTTTCATCTTACCTGTCCCCTTACAGGCAGGACATGGGTCATCTATTATCTCACCGCGGCCATGGCATGCATTACAGGAACTGGTTGACATAAAGGTTCCAAACGGAGTTTTACGACCCTGTGTTACCTGACCAGAACCATGACATGTAGGACATGTTTTCGGACTTGTGCCTGCCTTGGCGCCAGTCCCGTTACAGGACTCACAATTTTCTGCCCTTGGAATGTTGATCTTAGTTTCAACACCTTCAGCAGCCTGTTCAAGTGTGATACCCAGATCATAACGCAGGTCAGACCCTCTCATTGGGCCCTGTCTCCTCTGGCCTCCGCCAAAGCCACCGAAACCTCCAAAGCCACCACGGCCGAATATACCTCCAAGTATATCACCAAGGTCTGCAAAGTCTCCGAAATCTGCGTTTCTGAAAATATCTTCCTGACTGTAACGGCCATCAATGCCTGCGTGACCGAATCTGTCATACTGTTCCCTCTTTTCAGCATCAGAAAGTACAGCATAGGCCTCAGATATTTCCTTGAACTTCTCTTCGGCATCTTCTTCCTTGTTCTTGTCCGGATGATATTTTAAAGCAAGCTTTCTGTAAGCTTTCTTGATCTCGGACTCAGTGGCATCCTTGGATATACCTAATATTTCGTAATAATCGCGTTGGGTGGACATGGATGATTCCTGTTATGACTGTGATATTATAATGATATTTTTTATTTTAAAATTAAAAGTAGTAAGATACTTCCAGATTAAAGTATCTTACCGGTTATCCATGTTTTGATTACTTGTCATCATCGACTACTTCATAGTCCGCATCCACAATGGTTTCATCATCACCGGAGTCAGAAGACCCTTCGGTATCTTCTGCGGCAGATGCTGCAGCTGCGGCTTCTTCCTGTGCCTTCTGGTACATTGCAGAGGAGACATCATAGACAGCAGTCTGGAGAGCTTCGGTCTTAGCCTTGATATCTTCAATGTCATCCCCTTCAAGAGCAGTCTTCAATTCGCCTATTGCAGCTTCAATCTTTGATTTCTGCTCATCGGTTGCAACATCTCCTGCTTCCTCAAGGGTCTTTTCAGCAGCGTTCACAAGGGATTCTGCTGTGTTCTTGACATCAACTTCTTCCTTGCGCTTCTTGTCCTCTTCAGCATGCATCTCTGCATCCTTGACCATCTGGTCGATCTCCTCATCGGTAAGACCGCCTGGCTTCTGGATAGATATGGATTGTTCCTTACCTGTTCCCTTGTCCTTTGCATTTACATGAAGGATACCGTTTGCGTCAATATCGAATGTCACCTCGATCTGTGGGATACCTCTTGGTGCTGGTGGTATGCCATCAAGTGTGAACCTGCCCAGGGACTTGTTACCTGATGCAACGCCTCTCTCTCCCTGAAGTACATGAATTTCTACAGATGGCTGGTTGTCAGCTGCTGTTGAGAATGTCTGGCTCTTCTTGGTAGGAATGGTTGTGTTCCTGTCTATAAGAGGTGTTGATACGCCTCCAAGAGTCTCAATACCAAGTGTCAGTGGTGTGACATCAAGCAGAAGTACATCGTGGACCTCACCACCAAGTACACCGGCCTGTATTGCTGCACCTATGGCTACAGCCTCATCAGGATTGATATTCTTGTATGGGTCCTTTCCTGCTGCCTTCTTTACAAGCTCGGCTACTGCAGGCATTCTTGTGGAGCCTCCTACAAGAAGTACCCTGTCGATGTCTGATGAGGATACCTTTGCATCCTTCATTGCCTGGTTGACAGCAACAAGTGTCTTCTCAAGCAGGTCTGCTGTCATCTTCTCAAACTGTGCTCTTGTGAGGTCAATATCAATGTGCTTTGGCTGACCGTTTGCATCCGCAGTGATGAACGGAAGATTGACGTTGGTGGATGTTACACCTGAAAGCTCGATCTTTGCCTTCTCTGCTGCATCCTTAAGACGCTGGAGTGCTGCCTTGTCCTTTGAAAGGTCGATACCCTCGGTCTTGTTAAATTCCTCAACAAGGAAATCAACAATCTTCTGGTCAAAGTCATCTCCACCAAGGTGTGTGTCACCAGCTGTTGAAAGGACCTCGAATACTCCTCCTCCAAGCTCAAGGATAGATACATCAAAAGTACCTCCTCCAAGGTCGTAGATGAGTATCTTGTGGTCTTCCTCGCCCTTATCAAGACCGTATGCAAGTGATGCTGCGGTTGGCTCGTTGATAATTCTCATTACCTCAAGACCTGCAATTGTACCTGCATCCTTTGTTGCCTGTCTCTGGGAATCATTAAAGTATGCAGGAACAGTGATAACTGCCTGAGTAATGGTTTCGCCAAGATAAGATTCCGCATCTTCTTTCAACTTGCGCAGGATCATTGCGGAAACTTCCTGTGGTGAGTATTCCTTATCGTTAAGTGTTACCTTATAGTCACCCTCTCCAATGTGCCTCTTAATTGAGCTGACACTATTTTCGGAGTTGGTGATCATCTGTCTCTTTGCGACCTGACCTACAAGTTTCTCACCCTTTTTAGAGAAACCCACAACTGAAGGTGTTGTCCTCCCTCCCTCTGCATTAGGGACAATAGTAGGTTCTCCACCTTCGATCACAGCCATACAGGAGTTTGTAGTTCCCAGATCAATTCCCAGTATTTTTCCCATTTTAATTACCTCATTTATGAATTAATTGTAAATTTCATTATTAATTGTGTTTTCTTTGTACTTATAGTAAATATATATCCGTTATTTTTCCGGTTTCTTCGAAACAGTTACCATTGCGGGCCTGATAACTTTAGTATGCAGGCAATACCCCGGCCTGCAAACATCCATAACGGTATTCTCGTCATGGTCAGGATGTTCAACGTGCATCATAGCTTCGTGCAGGTAAGGATCAAATTCCTTACCCTGACATTCTATCCTCTCAAGACCTTCTTTCTCAAGGATGCCGGTAAACTGTTTGAATACCATTTCAACACCTGTGATTACCGATTCGACATCATCAGTCTGTTTTGCAGATTCGATTGCGCGTTCAAAGTTATCGTAGACTTCAAGGAGTTCCATGATAACCTGCTCAACTGCGAACTTGCGGTATTCTTCCTTTTCCCTGATGCTTCTTTTTCTGAAATTATCGAATTCAGCAGTCAGACGAAGGAGTTTATCCCGAAGCTCTGAAGTTTCTTCTGCAGAACTTACCTCGACCTCATCTTCGTTAACAGGTTCCGAGTCTAAATCTTCACATTTCTCTGGTCCATCAGCCATTCTTAATATCTCCGCATATTCTGTGCGCGGTAATGTCCAATTGAACTAGTGATTGTATGATATTCTATAAATACTTTTCGCATACGCACTTTATTTAAGAGAAATGAAATGAACAAAAGAGAAAATGAATGCATATTTTGAGTGCATGTTCAGGAAAAGCATTATACTTAAAATGCACTGCTGAACTTATGTTGCAGAACACGTATCAGAAACATACTGGCAATCATGCACACTGCAAGAGCTGAAACAACCTGATCAGCGCCAATCTGTGTAATGCCACCGCCAATAGCAAACCTGACACCACTAAAAAATGCCGTTGCAGAGAAAGTAGCGACCAGACTTATGATTGCTCCTCCCACAAGGGAACCTATATAATCCGCACCTCTTGATTCAAAATAGACAGAGCCTGCTATAAAAATCACTGCAAATATAAGAAGCATCGCAGCCATCGGAACATCAAGACCACTTGTTGCCATACTCATAAGCCCAAATGCCACACCGATCATGAAAACTGCCATGGTGGTTGAAACAATCAGTGCCTGCACAAATGGATTTTCAGTATTTACATCCATATTCATCCCAGTCCTCTATCGGTAATCATAGTATATAGTCATTTTTAATATAAAGTGAAAATACATATACAGGCATTGAAGCAAAGTACACGTAACATGTCACATGTGATATAAAACTATGACAGAAATGACACGCAGAATTATTAAAATGAAAACAACTATTATGAAGAAAGGAGAGTAAACCATTGCACCCCGCACGTACCAAAAACGCAACGGTTCTTTAATCTCCTACTCACTCGCTTCCGATACGGGTCTCTTTTCTTTATGGAAGTAGTATCTTATCGGACAAAAGACACTACTTTTGTACCCCCACCGTTAACCGGTTAAACCCGGCTCCAACCCAACGCGCCTTAACCGGGACATAAATTCCCAGTTTCATTTATTCTGATAGTTATCATAGTATATAATCAGAATTCGATGAAATTTATCATGCCAGTTCAAATTTTAACGTTATTTTAATTTAATACGCCATTAAAACCAAGGGCTTGAAATGTACAAATTAATTGTACTACAAAATCTCATTGCGGCACGAATATTAATAGCAAAGGATATATCAAATAAATACAGTTGCATCCAGCATGAGAATACTGCTTGCAGAATACGCAATGGGAATAGGACTGGAAGGGACCTTGCTGCTTGAGGGCAAAGCAATGTTAAGTACACTTGCCAATAGTTTCTCACGCCTGGGACATGATGTGACCTATCTTACTGCGGAAAGCAGGCTGAAATGCGGAAAAGATGTGATATCTGATGAAAGCACATTCACGGAGAAACTTGAGGAGACAGCAAAGGAAAACGATGCGGCACTTGTCATAGGCCCTGATGAGTTGCTGGGAAACCTTACGGATATTATAGAAAATAAAACTGTTAATCTGGGTTGTTCTCCGGAATCAGTACGGCTTTGTGCTGACAAACTTACCTGTACGAAAATACTTAAGTCAAATTCAATTGCCGTGCCGGAGATAATAAATAATTACTCCAAAGGAAACTATGTCATTAAACCAAGATTTGGCTGTGCTTCCGAAGGTGTCAGACTCAAACCTGCTGAAAAAACGGATGATCGGATTGATGAGTACATTGCAACCGAATATATTGAGGGGGAACACCTCAGTGTAAGTATGATATGCGGTCAAAAGTCCCTCCCCTTAAGCCTGAACAGGCAGTTGATAAATATAAAGAAAGAAAATGACGGAACTTTTTTTGACTACAAGGGAAATCAGGTGCCATACAAAGCTGACTTTGAAAAAGAAGCATTTGACACAGCAAAGAAAACAGTCGAAGCCCTTGGATGTAATGGGTATGTGGGAATTGATATAGTATATGGAGACAAAACATATGTGGTAGATGTGAATCCACGACCTACTACTGCAATATTCGGACTTGTCAGAACCCTTGGATGCGAGATAGGAGACTTATTACTTATGAACATGTTTGGAGAACTTCCTGAATCGGTTGAGCTTAACGGGGAATGTTCTTTCACCAAAGATGACATTGAGGACATCATATGAGAATAATAGGGATCGATATTGGCGGTGCTAATACAAAAATAGCATCTGCCGACGGAAAAATCATAGAACTACATTACGTCCCACTATGGAAAGATACTACACTGCCGGAATCGCTGGAGGATATTGCCGCTGAGCTGCAACCTGATATGGTCAGCGTGGTCATGACAGGGGAACTGGCAGACTGTTTTGAGGACAAGCTTCAGGGAATTCAGTTCATTATGAAGTCTGTAGACGAGGCTTTTGATTGTGACATAGTATACATAGACAGCAATGGGCATTTCTACGACGGTGCAGGCAATCTGCGGGACCTTGCTGCAGCTAACTGGGCTGCATCCAGCAGGCTGATAGGATCTGAGATAGGAGACTGTATTTTCGTTGATATCGGGAGTACCACCAGTGACATAATACCCATCAAGGATGGAAAACATGTTGCGGGCCTTACAGATTTTTCAAGACTTGTGCGCAGTGAACTTTTCTATGCGGGAACACTCAGGACAAATCTTGCCTACCTGCTTGATAAAGTAAAGGTTGCAGATGGTGACTGTAACATTTCTTCCGAGCTTTTTGCAAACACTGCTGATGCATACCTGCTGCTTGAAGATATTACTGAAGAGCTGTACACCTGTGAAACTGCAGACGGAGCAGGTAAGAGCAAGACAGATGCCATGAGAAGACTGGCTAGGGTTGTCTGTGCAGACCTGACAGAGATTTCATCTGATGAGATATACAATATCGCAGTCCAGGTTAAGGAAAGACAGATAAGCCTTCTTTGTGAGACTATATCTGTTGTTGCTGAGAAGAATGGACTCAACAGAATTGTTTCCGCAGGACTGGGAGAATTTATGATTAGGGAAGCAGCAAAAAGACTGGGGTTTGACTGTATTTCTGTCACTGAAAAATGGGGACCTGATATCTCAAAAGTCTTCCCGGCATATGCTGCAGCAAGGATACTGGAAGATGAAACTTCACAGCCTGGGAAAGAATAAAAGCTTCAGTGGAAATACTCTTGAAAAACAGGGGGAGACTGAATTGAGGACAGTTGTTAAACTGGGGGGAAGCCTGATTAAACACTCGGCTTCCATTATCGCTCACCTTGAGGAACGTTTCGGCGATAGTGAACAAGAGCATTCAATACTAATAGTCCCGGGTGGCGGTGTGTTTGCCAACTCTATTAGGGAGATCAGTAAAAAATGTTCAATCGGTGATGATGCAGCTCACTGGATGGCAATTCTTTCTATGGAACAATACGCATATTTCCTGATGGACAAGACTGGTGTCAGCTCTGTGGAGGACATACACAATGTTCCCATGGGTGTTTCTGTGCTCCTGCCATACAGGATGTTGAAGGAAACTGACAGGCTCCCGCATTCCTGGGACGTTACTTCTGATACCATAGGAGCATGGGTTGCAAAAGAAACCGGATCGCGTTTTGTGAAAGTAACGGATGTTGACGGAGTGATAGCCGATGATATTGTTCAGAAATGGATGACTGCCGTGGAACTTTCAAGGATGGGGACCACATGCATTGACAGTTCATTGGCAGGATTTCTGATGAAGAATATTATGGATTGTGTTGTGGTTAATGGAATGTATCCAGAAAGGGTCATTGATGCCGTTATCGGAAAAAATGTTATTGGCACTCACATCAAGGGGAATATTTAAATTATATACTGCGTATGTACTGAAATCATTGACATGCTGATTTTCAGTATCATATTGATCATATATTACTCATACAGTAAGGAGATTCTAAATGGCAAATAAAGTTGATAATTGTACTACATGCAACAAGAGCCTTGTGGAAACAGGATACGTTCGTTTCCCATGCCCTGTTTGTGGTAGAGAACTTGGAAGATGTGCAAGTTGCAGGCAGCAGAGCAATCCATACAAATGCCCTAAATGCGGCTTTACAGGAGCATAAGGTGATTTAGATGGGAGAAGTTGCAGCAACAATGAAGATCATGCCTACTGGCGTTGATGTAGACATCGAGAAACTTAAGGACGATGTTATCGCAGTACTTCCTGAAGGCGCAGAATACGGTACTCATGAAATAGAACCTGTTGCATTCGGACTTAAGGCAATCGTCATGGTAGTCATTGTAGGTGACATCGAGGGCGGTACCGAAAAGGTAGAAGAGGCCTTTGCAGCAGTAGAAGGCGTCGAGAGTGTTACAGTAACAGATGTCGGAAGACCTGTCTAAACCTCTCATCAACTCTTTTTTTATTCATTTTCCAACTTTGTAATTTTATTGGGCTCGTAGATCAGGGGGAGATCGTTACGTTCGCAACGTAAAGGCCGCGGGTTCAAATCCCGCCGGGTCCAGTGAGAGAAGGTTGGATGGCATGTTTAATAAACCTCAGAGGTCTGGTTTTGACCACTCCGCAATCTCGTGTAAGTTCTAAAAGAGCAAGTTTCAATCCCTCTAAGGTCTGATTTTAACATGGTTCGCATTATAAATGATTTAATTGAAAACGTGTTTCAATCCCTCTAAGGTCTGATTTTAACACAGGTGTGCTTGAATATCAAATGGCACTTGCCAGTAGTTTCAATCCCTCTAAGGTCTGATTTTAACCTGATGCGTTTGACGCCATATCAAACTTCACGCGCAATGTACCTGAAAAGTTTCAATCCCTCTAAGGTCTGATTTTAACGTGGTAGATCTGCACATCTTGAAGGAGGATATGCAGCGTTTCAATCCCTCTAAGGTCTGATTTTAACGTTATATCCTATTATTTCATAGTTGATTAGTTCTGCGTTTCAATCCCTCTAAGGTCTGATTTTAACGTAGGTGCTAATATTACTGATTTCAGTACTTCTTTTGTGTTTCAATCCCTCTAAGGTCTGATTTTAACTTCACTGTCGGTATCTCAAAACAAGCAAACGTGAGCGTTTCAATCCCTCTAAGGTCTGATTTTAACCCGCCTAAAAACGGTATCAGGGCGGCCAATTGTATGTTTCAATCCCTCTAAGGTCTGATTTTAACCCAATCGATGGAATCTGTCATGGATTACATGAAAACAGTTTCAATCCCTCTAAGGTCTGATTTTAACTGGTTAAGAGGGGATGCACCACAGGGTGCAGATGATGTTTCAATCCCTCTAAGGTCTGATTTTAACATCCGAGGGGCTAAGCTACCGACGTACTAACATGTGTTTCAATCCCTCTAAGGTCTGATTTTAACTCTACCTGCTGATCCTTATTCAACTGTCACGTATCCGGTTTCAATCCCTCTAAGGTCTGATTTTAACGTTCATCATGAACACCGAAATTGTATCATTCGACGCGTTTCAATCCCTCTAAGGTCTGATTTTAACGCATACGTCGACATGCTATCGAGAGCACCCGCAAGCGTTTCAATCCCTCTAAGGTCTGATTTTAACAGTAATGCGGTTTTGTGGAAATCTGGCCGGAGGTCGGTTTCAATCCCTCTAAGGTCTGATTTTAACATATACTGTTGGCAGTAAAGAGACCTTACAAAACGGGTTTCAATCCCTCTAAGGTCTGATTTTAACCAAGCCGGTTTTGGATCATTTCAGGCTATTTTCGCTTGCATTTGTTGAAATGCGAAAACATATTGGAAATTAGCTTGGCACTGATTTACTGATTGAAAATAAGAATTTAATACTATTTTAAATCGACTCTTTGACGATAATAAAAATTCAGGATTTCGTGGAACTCTGATTTGGATGAGGGTATATAAAGATCCACGAAAAGTCAGATTATTGAATCAATCTCGGCTTTTCTGGTACCTAATTCATCAAAGCCAAAATACTTTTTATCTCTGACATGATAAATAAATATGCAATCGAGATCATCGTCTATCAGTTCCTTGAGTCTGGAACGCACTTTCATATATTCCGCTTTTGTAAGCTCTCCCTCAAAAACACTGTTCTGCACCCAGTTAAGATATTGTTTCAGAAAAATACGTATTTTGTTCAGCCTTTCTGTCCCCGCATCATAAACTATAATCACGTACATTTTACCACCACATAATCAGAGGTTTGTATTCTTCGTCATCAAGTACATGCTTTGATAATTTGTAAAGTTCCAGCCTAATTAGCCTTTTATATGACACATTGCGCTTCAAACCTTTATGTTTGATAGTTGTACCCAATTTATCATTGTACTCCTGCAAAAATATCTTTTTGCCTTTTTCACTCAGCAACATATCTCCAATCTCGCCTCTGAAGCAGTTGTCATCCAGCATATTTTTGTTCACAAGTTTTAGTATAATCCTGTCGATTATTATGGGTTTGAAGATCTCACTGACATCAAGGGCAAGGGAAAAACGGCGTTCAAAAGGCTCGTGCAGGTAGGAAATGGTAGGGTTTAGCTGGGTGTTGTATATCTCGGAAAGCACAGTCGTGTACAGCAATGAATTACCAAAACTTATGAGTGTATTCATTTTGTTTCCCGGGGGACGGCGTGTTCGTGTTACAATTCGGTATTCCTCAGGAAATATTTCATCAAGAGCACTGTAGTAGATATTGCGTATCCGCCCTTCCACATTCATCATCTGAGGTATGGATACGGATTCGGGAAGGCGGAGTATCTCTGATTCAATTGAAGCTATGTGCTCATTCATCTGTTCCTGAATGTCCTCTTTGTTCCTCGAATAGTACCCCAGGTTCTTGAGGATATTACCACAGGCACCCTCAATGAATTTCCCTGCGATTAACATTCGGTTATCTTTATCAAGATAATGAGAAGCCTGCTGTATCACGAGGTCGCCACTTATCAAAGTCTCCCTGGGGTACATGCTGCCTTCGTAGAAACCGTAGTAGTTGAAGAAGTGTATTGGGATCCCGTTTTTTGAAAGGTATGACACGACACCTGATGAGAATGATAATCTCCCGTATGCGTAGATAGAATATATTTTGTTTACAGGTAAAGCACGCTTTTCTTCCTTGTTTTCAAAATAGACTGTGTTTTCTTTTCGCTTTAAGATTCCATCCTGAAGGATATAATAATCTGTTTTCATCTTGTTCCTTCTCCTCATCCGTGATTGAAATTAAACAAAATCAATCCTCACTCCCTTCCCCGCAGAAGCAGAACTCAAAATACGCACACTTAGGACAGATACGTATGCGTTTGGGATGCGGCATCCTGCCGGTGACGATCTGTTCAATTCCCCTGATGTCATCCTCGATGTTCTTTTCATCATCCGGTGTCAGTTCTAAATCTTTTGTCAGGTTCAGCAGCGGATAGTTCATAACACCTCTGGCCTCAATTCCTCTTTTTCTGAGGTAGTAGAGGTAGTACAACATCTGACGCAGGTGAGCATCCTCCATCTTTTTTGTCTTCTTGATCTCGTGAAGCTCCATGATACCATTGTGCTGTTTCACAAAGTCAATACTGATGGTGTTGTCTATTGTGACTTCCTTTTTGTTTCTGGTGTACCGCTCTTCATGCAGCTGTTTGCCGATATTGACGTTCTCATGTTCATGCTCAAGAGCGATGTTGTGGGAGAAAAGCCATAGCTTAGTGTGGCAGATGTGGTAGTAGTTGATTTTCACACCGGTTATTTTCATGTGGGGAGTGAGAGAATGGTCTGATGTTGAATTTTGTGTGGGTGAGTTGGAGTTTGTCATGATACAGAGATTTTTAGATTGATGTTTTTAATTATATTAGAACTACTGATATTTGCTAAATACATAGGAAAGGAACATTGCTCGTAATGCCTCTTAATGAATCATAATGCAGAGAAATATATCGAATTTCACCATTCGTTTCATACTTATTCTTTTCATACATCCATTTAGGAATACGAAGATGGTATCCTATGCGATCAAGTGGATCAAGTTCTTCAACTTCGTTTTGAAACTCAATAGGAATGCATGTTTCTGTAGGGTAATCGGATTCTCTCGTATAAGCAGCAATATCATCGTCAAATAGCTTACCCGTATAAAGATAACGTCTTTGAGAGATTACATCATAGACCTTTGACTCAGCTTTCTGTAAACCTGTTTCTATCTTTGTATAGTAACCGTCGTCATATAATTGGTTAACTAAATTTCTTAACACGAATTCACTTGGTTCCTTACCAGCACTTTCAAGCAACGTCAGACTGAACCTTATTATGTTAATATCATTATAGGGTCTAGGTGAATCAACTTGGTACACATATGCTGGGCAGATTACACTTTTGAGTCTATTACGGTTAACACGACCAAAACGTTGTATTAATGAATCAATTGGTGCAGCTTCTGTATGTAACTCATCAAAATCAATATCTAGGCTTACCTCAACAACCTGTGTTGTAACTGCAATAAATGGACCCTCTGGAAGTTTTTCTAATCTATCTTCCCTAATTCTTCTATGATTAAAAATGAATTGAGAATGGAAAAGAAGTACCTGATCCAATGTCTCTTTTTCTCCAACAAACAATGGTGATTCATCAAGCATTTCAACAATCTTAGAATAAATTTCAATACTTTTTGCAACGGTATTTGCAATTATAAGTATCTTTTTCCCGTTGTTGAATGAGGATAAAACCTGTTCGATACAATCTTCTATCTTTTCGTCTTCAATATTGATGGTGAGTTTCACTCTATTATTGTATTGCTTGTCCTCTACATGAGAGAATTGTCTTCCAGTTTCGTGTTCTATTGTTTCCTTAATAATATCAGGAAGTGTTGCACTTATCACACAAATCTTACTTCTTTGTCCTGCTCTTTTCATGGCTTCTATAATCAATCCCAATGTATAGGGATCATAAGCATGGATTTCATCTAGTATAGTAAGACTATTTTGGAGGGCATCGTTCCTCGTTTCCCATTGACTCGAGTGGAACAAACTGAACAGCATCTGATCAACCGTTGAAACATTAATCGGATAAAAAAAAGAACTCATTTCTTTCATTTTATAGTTGAAATTTATATAATCATCATCCAGCTCTTCATGTAAAAGGAATCTGGAAGTTCCATGGACAAGAGCAACATTATCATTTCCAAAAATATCGGTCATTCGCTCCCTCATTTTGTTTGTAGTTGTCATAGTGGGAAGCAGATACAGAAGTCTATGGTTTTCAATATTGTTTTGTGCCCACAATAAGCTTGCTTCCGTCTTACCTGAGCCTGTGGGAGCTATCAAAAAAGAATCCCCCTTCAAATTGCTTGATTTTTTCTGAAAATCATGCCAGACTATCCGCTTTCGAGGAAGAAATCCCTTTTCTGAATCCTTTTTCTGAATTCTATTCAGAGTTGACTGCTTCAATGGATCATAAATATTGTCAACATTGAATTTCTTACTAAAATTCCCTCCAGACCCCCACCAATCACAATAGTGCATTCCTGCTTTCAAAAATGAAAATATATCACGGAGCACAGCATCTTCAGGATAGATGTCTTTGAAAACCGAGAATTGCTTGTTGATGATGTAATAATTAGGTTTATTGAGTTTTGGAAAAGTAAATGCAGTTTTTTCCCTATTAAAAAAATCAAAATAGGATTCACAGATGAAATCCTCTACATCAATCAGATATTCATTGTAATATTGTGGTGGCATTTTAGTACGCCAATTAGAAAATTTATCTGGATGCAAACGAGAATGATGACTTGCTACTACAAGAGTTTCCAGTTGAAGTTCGGGAAGTTCTTTGTATAATGAATTGTTTTTAACCTGTGATTCAATAAATGGTAAAGAATCAAGAGAATGAGAACAATTCGAATTGCCGTTACCTCTGATTTTCATCTGAAAAGGCAAAGTTGCTTTCCCATGGTCATGATATGCAACACAATAAAATAACCCTTCAATAAGCCGTTCTTCACTAATCTGAGCTTTTTTGGAAAGCTCTATACAATCCATCTTTCGGTGTGCTATAAATCTTTTAAAGATACAAAGACAGTCAGAAATATGTTCTTGAAGAGATTTTTGAGGGTTTACCTTGGCAAGCACTTCATTGGTTTTAAGATTAGAGGAGGAAGAAGTTGTATCTACCGTCTGTAAATCCTCCTTGTTTACTAAGATGAATTTTCAAGTTATTCAGAAATGCATATATCTTAAAGTCCGATGGTTGCCTGACATTATCTTTTACGATAAACGTAGAAGGTAAAGTAGCCAGACTATAGGGTTCAAAATATTTTTGATTTACTATATCAATTTCAAATCCCTCATCTTTTGGATTGAAAGGCAAGATTGTTTCCCCAAATTCACCTGAATCTACGGCTCTTAAATCTATTTTTTCGACAGATTTTATAGAAATAATCTCATCATCACGCCCTAGACTTAAAACATATTTAGGATTTAGAAATGCATGGTAAAGCGCATCAATATGATTTTCATCATTAGATGTGTAGTAAACTAGATACTCAGGTTTATAGAGCAATTCGCGCACAAAAATGCTTGTTTCGATTTTGTTGTCCTTGTACTTCTTGTATTTTATCAGGTCCTCAGCCTTTCCCATTCCACCGATGTCAGACTTCTTGGATATGTCTACAACTGCAACTTTAAAGTCTTTGCAATCCTGCCAGATAGTGTCTTCTGAAATTCCAAGTGCGGCTCCTGCAAGACCTATCAATGTTGTACGTGGAGGAAAAGGAAATGTGCGATGAATTTTATGAGTATTCGGATCTCTGAAAGAATTTAGAAGTCCTCGCACATGAAGTCGAATAGCATTCAAAATCTCACCCGATATAAACGCTCTTTAAATCATCTCGTATCTGGTCAAAGCACTCGTTGAGGTTTACCACCTTGAATGTTTCTTTAATCTCATTATCATTTTTGAAAAAACCTGATAGATATCCAACACACTCTTTTTGTATTATGCGTTCATTTGCCAACAATGTACTGTTCAGCAAATTCACATCCACAGAATCTATATCTTCTGGGTTCGTACGCAAAGTTTCAAGGAAGAGAGGTAGTTTCGAAGATTGACGTGTGTATACTACGAATTTTGGAGACATGTCTGAAAGGAGTCTGCTCTGTTTTCCGCCTCCCCATAAATGCTCTATTGCTGTAATCAGTAAATTCAACCTCTCGACTTTTGCTTCTGCGTCAAGCTCAAATCCTTCATCTTTGTTGAGTTCCATTCCGCTAAACTTTCCGACACGATCAAGTTCGACGAGAATATTGACTGCAAAATAGTTATGCGTGATTTCAGTTTCAAACATTGATCCGCCCGCATCGGCTTTTCCACGAGTCTGCTCACTACTTCTTGTTCCAAGATCACGGTCATTCTGGAAAGGGTACATCCCAATTGCGGAACTTACACGCACAGGAGAAGTACGTTTTCGGGTATCGCCAGTTACTGCTCTCATGAAACCAAAAAGATCATCGTCAATATAACTTACAGGATCGCATTCTGTAAAATCAGGACTTTTGGTTTTCGATTCACTTGTTTTCTCTTCATCACTGCGTGGGTCCTGCAATGGAGAAACATCACACCCCAGCTCCATGAACTTGTTCCTTATATTGCGACGAATCGACTGGCCTGATATATATGGTAATGTTGAACCATCAGGTAATGTAATCTTTTTTAGTGTGGAAACATTATCTTCGTTAAATCCGCTGTTTGCATTTCCTATACTCATTTTGAACAGATAACTAATATTTAAGCAATTTGATTCCATCTTCACTCCTCCTTGATTTCATTTGTCTCAGCCAGAACTCCTTCACCCTCAATAGTATCCTCCTTCTTCAACGGAGGGTTCTTCGCAAAAATAGTTATCAATGATTTATATTGTCTCCAGTTCTTTTCATTGATACTTAATAGGAACTCTTTTGGTATCCTAAGACGACCTGAATACTTTTCATTTGGCATTTTGAATTGTGCACTATTAAGATTCTCTAGAAATTCCGTTAGATTCTTTGAATTCCTCAGTCCAAAAAGAACACCTTTGTCTTTGCTAAAGTAACTATATTTTCCAATTCTGTCACCGATACTTTCACATATCTCTACAATATTCTCATCCACACGGGAACCCTCCTTTACGCTTTTTATCATGTATATTTTTACAAATTGATGGAGACCTCTTACTGGCCTGCCTTTCTCAAAAGTGAATCTCTCTACTTCATTCGTGATATCATCAAAACTGAGCAATTTTTCACATATCTTTTCTCGGTGAATCACATTAGCAATGCTGATACCACGTTTTTTTTCAACGAACAAATCACCAAATAGATGGAACAAATCTACGCCATCCCCAGATTCTGTTACCTGATCAAAAAATCGAAATATGTTTCCGAATCTTGCAAATTCAAAGTTTCGATGGAATTGCAAACTTTGAGTCTTGACGCCTAAAGTTGCATACCATCTCTTAGAAGCAAATCGTTGCCAAGCATCTGTGTCCTCTCTGTCAATCAGGGATATATAATCCTTTATTGACTGATACATAGCTATTGAAAGATAAACAAAATTTTCACTCAGATGAAAAGTAGGAATCTTTTGTTCTGAGAAATTACAGTATATGTTTTCAGTCCCTTTTGTTGGAGCATATGATTTAATGTCATTCCAAACACTTCTAAGTTCATCGAGGCTTTCGGCATGTGGAAGAGCCACGAAGAGGCGATCACCATTGACATGATAACGCAAAATATCATAAACAGCAATAGATGCTGCTTCGCAATATCCACACATAACAAGTTTACCTTTGTGCATGGGATTAAAGTTCTTCAGTTTATTACTGGATGTGAGCCATGGATAATTTACACCGGTTGGATTTGCACCCTTTTTGACCGACCGACCACAGAAAGAACAGTTTTTCTTTCCAGGGTCAAAATCAAGAGTTGTCTTTAAAGATAGTTTCGGAATATCCATTGGCACATAAGCTTTGTTAACATTACTTGCTTGCTTTGGTCCTATCTTTGCCTTCTGTTCTATTCCTTCATTAAAAGAATCCAAAGCAGTTTCAAACTGATTCTTTAAATCATCGTCCATCTCTTTTACTAGCAACTTATTGTTTATGGAAGGAATAACTCCTGTAATAAGAGCAGAATGAAATGGAGTGAAATTTGTCTTCTGATAAAGCTTGAACTCTCCATCCGTTCCATCATACCAGATGTCCTTGTTTTGAGTAGGTGAGATATAATTCATATTAACAAGATTATCAATAACTTGACTGACAAATCCAACAACTGTTTGCTGATCAGGGCCTTCTACTGTAAATCTACGTCCTTTTACTGTAACTCCAAAATTGTCTGCTAACTTCTTATGTTTGTCAAAAGCAATGAATAATGCAACTATACCAGAATCTAACCAATAATTTCCTGTTTCCTTGAAATCAAGCTTGAATATCTCAGTGTTTTCTAAAGAAACATCTAAAGGGTCAGACACAGTGAACCTATTCATCCCACCACCCCCATACACCCAAATCCCATCGCATTTTTCTCCCCAAGCCCCGCATCGTAGGCGAACTTCACAAGTTCGGGGCTGGCTTCCAGTTTCATCTTTAGCATGCTGCATCGTCTGAAACTGTTATCTATGGACACGCGTTTTGCTTTGACATCCATCACATCAAGGATATCGAAAAAATCCTGTTCTACTTTGTGGCCGTAGTATTCCTCGTATCTGGAGCAGAGATTTGTATGGAGATTCTCATAGAACTTGGCATCCTTTGGGTAGAGGTCGAACTCAGCAAGCTTATCACCTTTTTTCCTCATGGTCTTCACATACAGGGGGGAGAGGGTTGTGAACTTGCAGGTGTCCGAGAACTCCGGCTGGGGCAGGATCTCTGCACTTTCAATAATGAGATTTGCTTTTTGTCCTTTTCCGAGGAAAAATTCCGGCTCCATAAGCAGACCTTCGGTGAAACTGCGAATAAACTCCGGGTCCGGTGAAGAGATGAAAAAATGTGCTTTCGTAAAATTCAGGCCATATTTATTCGGAATCCAGTCCTCAATAACAAGGTTGGAAAACGTATAGAACTTGAATCCCTGATGGCTGTGCAGCTCATTTGCAAGAGTAATATTGGCATTGGTAAGACGGTGATACAGCATAGAAGCTAAACCGTACTGGTAATCATAATGAAGAGGAGAAGACGATGTTTTTCGGATAGTGATCTTGCATCGCATAATATGTATAAGTCACTCATTATTATTGAATATTGCGAAATTATTTTCATCGCATATGAAATTTGAAAAGAAAAAGTCAGAACAAATAAAAAATATTACTAGAAAGGAGCAGTACAACGAGAATATTTTGAGATAATCCAAATTACCATACTTTTTTATATTCACCCTACCTATCTTAATATTGACAGTTAACTTACTTGCGGGTTAAGAAAGAGATAATTTCATCTGGCTACTTCTTTTAAGTTAATTGCTAACAAGAAGCATCGTATAGATTGCGGGATAGAGGTTCCCGTCTCAATGATAACTGCTACACAGCATCACGACAGAATACCCGCCAGGTATTGTACAATTTCCGTATCCACTAGTTGTGACTATGTTCAGCTGCAATAATTGTAGACTTGATAAGAATCAAAATAGAACGAATCGTGCGAATAATCTTAGCCAAAAGTTAACTGAACAAAATAAACAACAAAGGAAAATAAACATGAGAGACAATAGAGAAGGCGGATTCAGAGGCGGTTCAAGAGACGGAAATCGTGGCGGTGGCAGAGGTGGAAACTTCAGGTCAAGCGGCCCTAGAGAAATGCATAAGGCAAAATGCTCAGACTGCGGTCAGGAAACCGAAGTTCCATTCGAACCGGACCCGGAAAGACCTGTTTACTGCAGGGAATGCTTCCAGAAGCACAGACCAAAGAGATACTAAAACTTTTTATCAGAACTAGAGATCCGTAGGCTAAAAAAGCATTCAGCCCGGATCTTCGGCTATTTTTCAAATATACTTCTTATTCGTAATTTACATTGCATACTGCATTGTAAACAGTTCGTTACCATACAAATAACTATATACATGGCATATCCATTTTTTAATCAGGGAAGATGGTCAGCTAATGAAAACAGCAAGAGCTTTGGCTATTGCCATACTGCTGATGGCAATACTTGCAAACATTGCAAATGCAGCATCAACTGAAGATTGTAAGGAATGCCACGTGGATGAATACAGGGCATGGCGCTTGTCGGCCCATTACAGTGAAAATGGGACATCACTTAACAAACCGGGACCTGAAACCTGCATTCCATGTCATTCAATAAACACCCCACGACTTTATAGTACAATGTATGGAGAAGTGTCGGCTGAATCACCTGAATGTGAAATGTGCCACAAGCCTCCTGAAGAAGGGTTCACCGCGCACATCACAAACCCTTCAGAAGCAGTTCCTCCTCTTAACCTGTCAGCAGAAGTTTGCGAAGATTGCCATACGGGACCACACCATGCAATCTATGAGGAGTGGAACGAGTACGATAAAATAGGCTATAACCCGGCTTCAATGGAAAGCCATTCAGAACCACCTTCAAAAAAAAATGTAAACAATAATTCAAAGTCCGTAATTACATGTGTGATGTGCCACAAGCCCCACAATACAGAACTCAGAATAGAAGTACAGGAACTTTGCGCAAGATGTCATAGTTCAAATGCTTCCCCTGCAGAAAGCAAATATGTAGTTGCAGGCGGTCCACAATGGGAAATGTATAACGGATCAATCTATACTAACGATGTACATGCCGTAAATCTGAAATGTGTGGACTGCCACATGGCAACACTAACAGATGAAACAGGAGAACAAAAGCTAATCACTGGTCATTCATTCGATTTTGATCCGGCATTACTGTCCAATCCTGATTCCGGAAATATATGTAAAAAATGCCATGTGACAGGGCACGATAAGATACCTGAAAGCGGTGATTGTGATAACTGCCACGAAGTATCGCTTTTCAATATATCTGCCAGCCACCAAAAAATGACCGCATACAAGCTTCAGGAACTTGAAATCCTGCAGGAAAATGCCAGCAAAGTCCTGCTCATGCCAGATGACAACATGAGTCTGGAGAAGCTTACAGGTGATTATAAAGAAGCGATTGCGTACATTGAATTTGTAAAAGCAGACGGTAGTCTTGGAATGCACAATATGGAACGTACAGATGAATATCTGGAAAAGGCAGAAACTTTGCTTCGATCAATCACAGTAGAAGAAGATACTGAAAACGGTATTGAAAAAACAGAAACTCATGCTAAAGAGGAACAAGAAGAGAACACATCACCGGGTGCAGGAATTACAGATTTATTCATGGTAATTTTCATAACTGCAATTATTATGTCACTATCAAAAAAGAAAAGAGGAAAATAATTAATTGAATTATTCCGGTTCCTGGTCCTGTTCATCAGGCTCCGGTTCAAGAGCGGAATAGATGCTACTGACACCTTCCATAACCTTGAAACCTTTTCCCGTAATCATATAATCCCCTCTTTCATGCCTCTGGATGATCATTCCTTTTGCAACTAATTTCTGCAAATGGAACAAAAGGTTTCCACCCCGCAGACCCGTCAGGTTTGAAAGGGCAGAGAAACTTTTAGTTTCAGCAGATATTGCCTTGAGTATCTCAAAACGCTTCTGGTGGCAAAGAGGCTCCAGTATGCCAGCAACAACCTCTTCAGGAGGAAGCTGGCTGAGATCCTGACGCTTGTCCTTATTGGTCTCATATATTCGCATGGAACGCATGAGGGTCACCTGCCTGGAGAGAATACCAGATGCCTCTGCAAAGCAGGTATCACACTGATTGTAAGGTACTTTTGTACGGAGTTGTTTAAGTTCAAGGCGATTTTCTTCTATTGCAGCCTCACTCACCTCACCTTCCCTGATAAGACCGGCATTCTTTTCCAGAACATTGGAAAGCAAGGTTTTGCATTCATTACGCATCTCACACTTTTTCACCATATTCTTTTCAAGATTCTTGCCTGCATCTTCCATGAGATGGCGAACAATGGCACCGGAGTAATCATTCTTCACATTATTTACCATCATATCAAGATGCTGGTGGTTGGATGAATCCATAAAAGAACGAATATCACTTTTGATATCAGAAAGCATGTGCTTTATGTCAGAGAGGTCAGAGGTGAGGTCATCTTCCTGAATCATACAAGAAGATTGTGTTTTATTTGATAAATAGGTTTGTGTATAATATTAATAGGTCATTTAAGTGCACTGCATTATACAAAGTATAGTACAATGCCGATTAAGTATATATTAGAAACTAACCAATTAAGTATTGCTGACACACACTCCGGAGCTAAGCATCAGCAACCAACCTGAAAAACGAAACAACAAACAATGGAGATAACAAAAATGAGCGTAAAAGAAGATATACACAGCCAGATCATCGGCGGACTTGCAGATGCAACATTCCCAATTGAGACACCTGAAAAATTGCTTGCAGCATTCCCGGCCGGAGCAGACACAACCTGCAAATCAGGAGACGTATCAGTAACAGCAGGTGAAGCAGGCGGACTTCTTACAGCAGATGACTTCCCATTCAAGAGTGCAAAGGAAGTCGCAGATATACTCGTTGAGAGGGCAGGACTTTAAGCCCCCTCAACCCTTATAATTTCCTCTTAGGTTACAAACCACACCTGAATTAGAATCCTTCATACACAATCTTTTTTTAATACGGTGTACACTGTTAATGTATAATATTTTTTGAATTATACACATAACAGTGGAAGTTGTGATAAGATAATGGATTTAACATTATTTACCGATATAGGAATCATTTTTGGAGTTTCAATCGTCATACTGCTGCTTTTCAACAAAGTGAAATTACCTTCAGTATTAGGGTTTCTTGTGACAGGCATGCTTGCAGGTCCCCACTGGCTTGGAATAATCAGCAACATGAGTGAAGTAGAAAACCTTGCAGAAATAGGAATTATTCTTCTGCTCTTTACAATTGGCGTGGAAATGTCAATCAGGGAGCTCTGGGAAATCAAAAGACTCGTGCTTCTTGGAGGAACTTTGCAAATAGGGATAACTATTCTACTCGTTTATTATATTGGCACCTACCTGGGCCTTAGTTCTGGAACTGCACTGTTTATCGGTTTTCTCATTTCCCTGAGCAGCACTGCCATTGTACTTAAATTATTACAGGAAAAAGCCGAGCTGGATACACCACACGGCAAAACATCCCTTGGGATACTCATATTCCAGGATGTTATGATCGTCCCCATGATACTGATAACTCCTGTTATTGCAGGTGCATCCGCCGAATCCGGCGATACTTTCGGATTGTTTTTACTGAAAGCTATCGGGATAATAATAGTCATCCTTATAAGTGCAAGATGGGTAGTTCCATCCCTGCTTTACCAGATAGCAAAAACAAGAAACAGGGAGCTATTCCTTCTGAGTATTGTCTTCATTTGCCTGGCAACTGCATGGCTTACTTCCAGTATAGGACTTTCACTTGCACTCGGGGCATTCATAGCAGGACTTATTATATCGGAATCCGAGTATAGTCATCAGGCTATGGGTAATATTATGCCCTTCAGGGATATTTTCATGAGCTTTTTCTTTGTATCCATCGGAATGCTGCTGGATATCAGCTTTTTTGCCGACAATGTCATTTACCTGCTATTACTCGCAAGTGCGGTCGTCATAATGAAGTCTTCAACAGCCGGCCTTGCAGCCCTTGTGCTCGGATATCCGCTTCGCACAATTATTATTGCCGGACTTTCGCTTGCACAGGTCGGAGAATTCTCATTTGTGTTGTCAACCTTCGGACTTGAATATTCCCTTCTTAATCAGGACATGTACCAGACATTTCTTGCAGTGTCCATTATCACGATGGCTGCAACTCCTTTTATCACAAATTCATCTTACGGAATTTCAGACAGGGCATCAAAAATAGTACCTTTCCGGAAACTCATTGACGGTTTATATACTGGTGGCATCACATCAAAAGACGGTGATGAGAAACTTGAAGACCACCTGATAATAATCGGCTACGGATTCAACGGCAAAACATTATCCCACGCTGCAAGGAATGCAGGAATATCCTATGTTATAATTGAGACTAATCCTGAAACCGTACGTCATGAAAAGAAAAACGGTGAGAAAATTCTCTATGGCGATGCGAGCCATGAAGCCGTGCTCAGGTCCGCAAACATAGATTCAGCAAGGATACTGGTCGTAGGTATATCGGATTTTGTTGCCACAAGAAAAATAATTGATATGGCAAAAAGCCTGAATCCTGAAACTTATATCATTGCCAGGACACGCTATGTGAGTGAGATTAAAAGACTCACAGAACTTGGTGCTAATGAGGTGATTCCTGAAGAATACGAGACATCTGTTGAGATCTTTGTCCGTCTGCTCAAGAAATATCTTGTCCCTGAAGAAGACATTGATAGATTCACAAGGGAAGTACGTGCCAACGGATACTGTATGCTGAGAAAGTCTTACTCAAAGGACCAGGAGAGACACTTTAACTTAAAGGATGAGCTGCCCGGAATGGAAGTCAGCACATTTAAAGTAGGAGAAAACTGTCTTGCAAACGGGAAAACTCTCAGTGAACTTGAAATAAGAACCAGACACAAAGCAACAATTCTGGCAATCCACAGGGAAAATGACACCATTACAAACCCGGACGGAAATACTCCACTGTATTCAGGGGATTTATGCATCATTTTTGGTAAGCCGGAGGACCTGCATAACATAAGGGAAATGTTCAAAGGGTCTTCATGCAGCATTCCTGAATAAACTCTGACCCGCGTCAGAAAAAATCACATTATATAGATACAATCCAATTGTGTGTTGAGCAGGATGAAATTCGATCGAATACCAATTGGAAAATTTTCCCTGATGACGCATTTGACACAGAAAGCTCTTCGCCTCTACGACAGGAAAGGTCTTCTTGTACCAGAGGCAAAGGATGCATTCACAAATTACCGTTGCTATACCTATGAACAAATTGAAAGGGGAGTAAAGATACGTACCCTTTCATGGATGGGATTCTCTCTTGATGAGATAGCAACACTGCTGGATGCGGAAGAAAAAAGTGACAGTGCCACCATCAGTGAACTTATGCAGAAAAGATGTGCACACACTGAAAAGGAGATTATCAGACTGCAGAAAGTACAACAGATCCTGCTCAGACAGAAAGACACATTGGAGTTGTATAGTATGTCAGTATCAGAACCAGAAATAAAAGAAGTTCCACAGATACGTGTGTTAAGCAAAAGAGAAACTGGAAGTTATGAGGTGACCATTGGAAAACTCATAGGAGAGTTGTTCGGGTTCATAGAATCACGGAGTAATCCACGAAACAACCTGAAGATGACAGGACCCTGCATGTTCATCTGCCATGACGAGGAATACAGGGAAACAGGAGCAAATATTGAAGTTGCAATCCCTGTATCAGGCAGCATTTCCACTGATGACGTTAATGTTGACCTCGTAACGCTACCGGCAGTCAAAATTGTCTCGGCAATTCACAAAGGACCTTATAATGAAGTCGGTATTGCCTACACACGTCTCTTTGAGTTCATGCAGGAAAACAATATGGAACCTGCCGGCCCTTCAAGAGCATTGTATATAAACGACCCTGGTGAAGTTTCAGAAGACGAACTGATGACAGAAGTCCAGATTCCGGCCAGGTAAAGTAATCTGTAACAGAGGCTAAATCTCTGTTCTCTATTTTTAGCCAATGATTGCAAAATTAGTAAGAGGTATTTGTATAAAAAAGTGTTGGGACATAGAGACATAGATGTATTTTAGTCAATAAGACATCTACAGAGAACATTATGAACTTACAAAAGATGAAAAAAACAATAGATTATAGAGATTACATGCGTTTAGCTTATATGGGAAAAAGTCAGAGCACTAATTGAACAGGAAGACCTCACTAAAGGTCTGAAAAACAATAATATAAAATCAGTGTGGAGAATAGAACATGGAATGGAAGTTGTCTAGAAAGACACAACAGCGTTTCAGGCATTTCAGAGTCTGGAAAGAGTTCAAGCAAGTCGATGCAAAGCCAGAGAGCTATAGATGTGTGGCATCAAAAAAAGCAACCTGCAATGTTGAACTTTTAAAACCTTCCATTAGTTTGATGTACTGATTAAACAGGATACAAGCCCTTTTTCTACCTGACACGGTGAGAAAAAAGATTCTTTTTTACTTTTATTTTACTTTTCTAAATGCAAAATAATAAATTGACATAAACTGTAAGCTTATCTTATGTTTTGCAAACACAGCAATGAAGGATACAAAGAAGTGCTGCCTGGGATAATGATGAAAACGATAGTCTACGGGGACAAAACCCTGATGACTGAATTTTTACTGCAAAAAGGAAACCATCTGCCTTCACATGAACACATTCACGAGCAGACTGGCTATATGGTATCCGGCAAAATCTTGCTCACCATAGGTGATGAAACATACGAAGTAACCGCCGGGGATTCATGGAACATACCCTCAAATATCCCACATGAAGCGCAGGTTATTGAGGATTCTGTCGCCATAGAGGTTTTTTCACCCCGCAGGGATGAATACCTTGATTGATGAAAATTTGATTTTCATATCAACCTGTTTTTAATTCATTTTTACATTACCCTTCTGTAAATAATCTATTCATTTGTCACCACATATCAAATATACCAATGCAGAGATACAAGAAATGTATATATATTAATTAATAGAACATAGGAATCCGATGTATGAATTATCATACGAGAACCGACTTGCAAAAACCGTTTTGAATTGAAAGGTGAAAAAATGAAAGATACATGGGAAAAAGTATTTGAGTATGCATCGTCCCCGCTTCACGGAACAATGTCAAGGAAGCTCAGGGAAGGAGTAAGCATTCAGGTAAATGAAGGTAAAGTTTACTCAAAAGCTATAGCTTGAAAGGGAAAGCTTTTTTCTACCATGCACGAAAAACAGACACATAAGGCATGAAATTAAGCTCAAAACTCGATTTTTATTCATCAAGTCCAAAAAAGTCTGTCACATGGTGAATTCAACCCTATCAGCACGACTAAATCACAGCACTAATCTTATCCATTGGGTCGCTGATTTTTTCCATTTCCCTTTGAATATCAACAACGGACACATTGAGATAATGCATCGTGGTAGACAGGTTTTTGTGTAGAAGTAGCTTAGAAACGTATACAAGAGGCAGTCCAGAATCCAAGAGATGCTGTGCCCGACTTCGGCGGAATGTGTGAGTTCCAATTGTCTTATCAAGGTTGACCTGTTGGAGTATATTGTTCACAACCTTATAGCCATGGGAACGATGCACTTTGCTGGACTTATTTGAGAACATTATGTAATCATTAGATCTCAGGTTGTTGTGCTGAGAATAGCGTTTTATCCTCTTCAGAGTGGCAATATCACATGGAACCTTCTGCATATATCCATCTCGTCCTTTACCCTTCCATACATCGATGCTCTCACCCTCAAGGTCAAGGTCTCTATCTCTTATGTTGATTGCTTCAGTAACCCTCAGTGCAGGCACGTATAGCAAAAGAATCCAGATTTCATACTTCTCTGTCAGAGTAGGCAATGAAATCATGCTCTCTATCTCATCCGGCCTTAGCCATTCTTTCGAGTACATAATTTCAAAATGAAACAACTACAATAAAAACGTTTTTTCCACCCTTAGATTCAAAAATAAAAGGCTTACAGGCATCCGGATTTTAAAATATTGCAAAAATACACCTGAATCAAAAAATACAACAAAATGTACCTTCTGTTGCACTGCCGTTTGAGAACTATATAGTAATCTCTAATGTATGTTTTCCTAGTACTAACTCTCAGAATCATGTAGAAAAAATATAAATTAAACAAATAATGAAAGAAAACAGCATGTTTTCTGATGTCGTTGAGAGTTTTGATGGTTGGGTTTTGAAATATACTTTGTCTCACCAAAAACCTTTTTACTGGAAGGTAGATGGTGAGCATAACATATTCATTCGCAGGAAGTTCAAACACTGGAAACCTGAAAAAGTCAGTGCAGATGTACTATACAGGCTAAATGATTATATGGCAAATGGAAGTTGGAAGTATCTTGCAAATAATGTTCAAAAACTTGGCAATGGAACAGAAATAGAAGGATTGGGAAGTTTTCTTTATAGAATAAATCCAGACACTTCATTTGCTCAACTTTCAAGTCACTTGGGAGCTATTTTTACTAATGCAGATGTATGGGAATGCAATAAATCAGAAAGAAAAATGAAGTTCAGACTTAGTGATAATAAATGGGAAGATAAAATAAACCAATATTATTCAATAGGGTCTTGTCATTTGTTATGTTGACTCATATCTTGTCCTGTTCAAATGGAAAGATGATATCTTTTTCATTGCTTACATCACTGTGGGAATATTATATTAGAGGTATCCCAAATCATTTTTCAATAAACCAATATCTTTTTCAATTGCATCTTCAACATTTTCATACAATTTATTTTTTTCATGCAAACTAAATGTGTCAGATGCTTTGATACATTCAATAAATTCATCAATGTATTTGCTTAACTCTGTTGATGCAAGGTATGAATATTTTTCAATTTCTTTTATGTTAAGATTCTCGAATTCAGGTGCTTCACTTTTTAGTGGCATGTAGAGTTCTTCGAACTGTTTAGTTCGAAGTAACGTCTTATTAGCCTGTACATTAATATGAAGTTGGCCGGAATATATTACAAGAGTTAAGATAAGAATACCTACTGTGGAAACTTCAATTAAATCACGATTAGAACTTACAACCATGTAATATAATATCATTAGAATGCCTACTGATACCATAAAATATTTTTCAGAATAAAGTTTTAGAAAATTATGACCCATATAGTTAACGACAATTCATGAGATACTAATTTTTATTCTTTATAGACTATATAGGGATATGTAAAATATGTTTGATAGGTAAAATGAATAGTTTCACACTGCTTGGAATCAGGTCATATATACAGGACTATATACTTCCCTTCATGAAATCTGAATTCATTGACAATTACAAAAACAGGATAAAAAGCAGACACGTGAAAGGCAAAAAAGAAAAAGTAGATGATTAAAGTTCATATCACTCCTTGCAAGAACTTCCTTCAACGGTTTAGTATCAAGTTTTTAACATAACTATATAGTAGTTCCAAAGGGCATGCTTTTTTCGTAATTATACTGAAGTCCTATAGAAAAAATATATATCAAATTAACCTGAACGATGTAAATGAATGTATTGCATTTATAGTGGCAAGAGATTAACATAGTATGAAAAATCTAGGAGTTATACATATGGGAAACAAAAAAAGCACACAAACATCCACAGACAAAGTAATAAAGAATGTGGATTTTGGTTCAACTGATAAAGTAATAGAAAACGTAGATTATGGCACAACTGACAACGTAATAGAAAATGTAGACTATGGCAACACTGACAGTGTAATAAAAAAGTTAAGTTTTAATAATCGATGAATTTTTCTGTTTTTGATTGTATCATGTGATTGTCAGGGACATTGATTATTATCCAGCTCAAATCAAAACTCTTAGTGCTGCTAAATTACTAAGCGTTGCCATCAACCCTATGGAAGTCACTAAATGCCTCGTGATATTCCAATAAGTACAATATACTTTTTTGTAAACGAAATACAATATTGGAATGAAGAACAGTTTTAAGACAAACAAAATACTGTATCCAAATACTTGGAAGATGTGGGATAAAACTGGGTTACCTTCATAGAATAATTCGGTTTGTAATGCATAAATAGTGGTCACAGTATCCCCTACAACAAATAACAAGAAAAGTAGTTTGATGTCCTTGATAAATGACATCCATGTGTCATCGGTTAAGAAAAAACAATTCAGCTGATGCTGTTTTTCTAATATCCCCTACTCGGACTGGATTCCTATCGCAAATTAGATATATATACTCGACTGCCAATATTTTATTGTCTGAGGGGACAATAATGACAAACGATCCACAAATCATCGAGAAAAACCTTTGCAGTATTTTCTCTCCTGATTGGCTACGCCAAACTGCACACGAAACTGATCTTGTAAAACGGGAACGAAAAATCGATCCTGTGATAATGTTTTGGGTTCTAACCTTGGGGTTTGGTGTTCAGCTCCAGCACACTTTAGCTAGTCTTAAACGCAGTTATGAAAAAGCAGCTACTAAGAAAATAAGCGATGGTAGCTGGTATGAACGTTTCACTCCTGAGTTGGTTGCATTTCTGCGAGCTTGCGTTATGCACGGGATAGAACAACTTACTCAAAAGTAGTCATTTTCCTTGGGGAGCAGTTTGTACGTATTACAGAAGAGGAAAATGGACAAAAAATCAACACATACTATGACTGGGATAAAATCGAATCTGTAAGAACGTACAGTAAGGGAGAATAAACACTCATTGCCTTAATCCCGAATAATGGATAATGATAAGTTATCCATTAATTTTTTAAAAACGAATATTTTCGATATCATTCACTGAATATCTCATCTTTCAACTTCCCATAACAGCGCACCAGAAGATCAGGATTTGCCTTCATATCAATAATGTCAAAATCAAAAAGTCCTGCAAACTCTTCCACCTTTGCTTCAAACTGTTTCTCATAATACAGGCCAGTATCCATTTTAGCTACATTCTTATATCCTGCATAGTCAAAAACAAATTTTGACAGCTTAATATTATCAGCATCCGGAGTCATTCCTGCAGATACCACCATTTCTCTCCAGTGGGCTGCCCACATAGGAGTCATGAAAAAGGTACCCACACCTCTAAAACTCTTAAGTTTCTCAAGATAGGCGGCTCTTCCTCCAAGTACTGCACCAATGCAGTCATCGATAACATCACCATTGTCTTCTTTCAGTATGCGCACAGGGCAGGAGAGATCTGCAAGTTCAGTATCTACTTTGCCCAGGACATTTCCACACAGGCCATAGAACAGTAAAATTCCATCAGAATGTGCTGCCATCTCACGCACTTTACTATAAACAACATCTTTGAGATGTTCTGGTTTTGCATGCAGGGCAAGTTCAAGCATTTCCACAACAAGTGTAAGTCCTTCGTCACTCTGACAATCCGGAAGAGAGGTTTCCGCAACCAGTTTATAGTCACAGCATGCATCCGTAAGTTTGGTCACAAGTCCTCCGGAATCTGCATTATCAATAACCAGCAGACTTCTTATTGAATCATCTTTTTCAACAATGTGAACAATCTCATCCTCAAACATCCTGCAGGCTATGAAAGTAATTAATGGCAGAACGGGCACCTCCATGTACAGTATCGAAAAGTGGATTTCAATACTATTATAAGATGACGCTGGCAGCTTAAATAAGCTCAAGTATCTTGAACTCTTATGTATAAAAAATAAAGGAAGAGAAAAATGAGTTATCTTTACCTGGCATTTGCAATAATATTTGAGATCTGCGGAACCACATGTATGAAATTATCCGAAGGATTAACTAAGCCGCTGCCATCAATATTGATCTTTGTATTCTACGGCATCAGTTTCATATCATTCACCATTGCCCTGAAAAAAATAGATGTAAGTGTAGCTTATGCCATATGGGCGGGGATTGGTGTGGCATTAATCTCCATCATAGGCCATTTCGGATTCAATGAACCAATGCCACTTGCCAGAATAGCATTTCTTGCGCTTATTGCAATAGGAGTAATAGGACTACACTTGAGCAGTATCACAAGCTGACAGGCTTCAGGAATTCCTTAACAGTTCTTTTTTAAACATTCCGTAATCATCAAATCCCCTGTGTACCAGGACAAGCACACCCAGGAAAACATTCACCATTGTAGTGACATATATTGCAAGCATGATGGCTATCTGGTATTCTATAGCAACAAGAGGACTTGCACCGGCAAGTATCTGACCGGTCATCATTCCCGGAAGGAAGACTATTCCGATTGTAGCAATATTTGCAATTGTGGGTTTTAATGCAACCTTCATACTTTTACGCAGATACGGAACAAGAGCTTCTGTCTTTTCGGCACCCATTGACAAACGGAAAAGATAACGGTTTTCGTTTCTCTGTATCTCACTGCAGAAATTTTCCATTCCTATGACATTGGCTTTCAGGGAATTGCCCAGCACCATACCTGCAATGGGTATGAAATACCTTGCATCAATGAGATTATTGAGATCCAGTATGAACCTGTTGAAATAAAGAAGCATGGAATAATTTGTTGTGGCCATGAAAAACACAAGTACAGGCAGTAAGTTCCCGGTTTTCAGTTCCGCATTTTTCAGAACCGTGTGGGAAGCAACAATGACCATTACAAGTACCCATGCAACGTTGAGTAGCGCATTATTGAGATCAAAGACAAAAGTAAGGAAAACACCTACAAAAACAAGCTGAATAACCATTCTCGCCACACTTTCAAGTGTAGAGGAAGTAAGTTTCAGACCCAGATAATAGCTAATTACAAGTGGTATGATAAGCAGCAGAAATGAAAACAGCATACCTTCAAGACTAATATCATATGTTTCCATTATCCGCCTCCGCAGAAAAATCGATTACTTTCATAGCTTTATCTTCCCATTCCCTGTCATGGGAAATGGAAAGTACCGTCCATTGCGAATTATTAAAGAACATTTCCACAACTTTCTGTTTAAGATCTGCATCAAGCTCTGCTGTGACCTCATCAAGCAGAAAAATATCCTTGCCTGATATTAATGCAAGGACCAGTGCAATCCTTTGTTTTTCTCCCCCTGACAGTTTCATGTATTCCTTGCCCAGTAACCTGGAAGAAAGAGAAAGTTCATTCATTATTGTTTCAAGGTCACCCTTTGCAGTATTGTCTCTGTTCGCTTTGAACGAGAACACCTCGTCTATCAGGTCACTGACCTTTCCTTCTGCAATGTCCGTGTCCTGTGACACGTAAGCAACCCTCCTCCTTGTATCCCATATATTATCAGAGTCAACCGGAGTGCCATCCAGGAATATTTCGCCTGAATTCTGTACACCAAAACCCATAATAAGCCTGAAAAGAGTTGATTTCCCAATTCCGGAACTGCCTTTGATAAGTATCTTTTCTCCTTTAGAAACGGAAAGGTCAAAATCTGACAGGATTGTTTTCCCATCATAACTAACAGCGATGTTCCGAATATCCAGTATCCCCATATTTGTTTACTCCAGCCTTTGCTTATGCCGTCTTATTTCCACAGGTTAAAATCAAATATAGATTACTAATATAGAATATTGAGTGCTATATACATAATGGTGCTCAAATATATATGGGGAACTTACTTTATACATGATGGGTTGGTCTTGAAAATAACTTACAACTCTGCCCCGATAATTACAGCCAGCCCAATTTCCATTTATTCAGGTACACATTTACATATTTACCGTGGCCTTTTTTACTTAAAGTCTTTAAATGAAAACATACATAAGACATGTCATGAGCAAGAATTCACTTACAGAAGGACAGAAAGCTCCCGATTTTTGTCTCCCTGACCAGAATGAAAACAATGTATGCCTCAAGGATTTTACTGGAAAATGGGTAGTTCTTTACTTCTATCCCAAGGACAATACATCAGGATGTACAAAGGAAGCACAGGATTTTACAGCCTTAAAAGGTGACTTTGAGTCTGAGAACGCGGTTATCCTTGGCGTCAGCAAAGACAGCGTGAAATCCCATATAAGGTTCACTGAAAAGAAAGAACTTGGAATTACTCTTCTTTCAGATGAGGAAAAAACTATTCACCAGAAATATGATGTCTGGAGAACAAAGAAGAACTATGGAAAAGAATACCTTGGAACTGTCAGATCCACTTTTCTCATTGATCCTGAAGGCAATATTGCTCAGATATGGGACAATGTAAAAACAAAGGACCACGCTGAAAAAGTTCTTGATGCCCTTAGATCACTGAAAGAATAATGTCTGCTTCAACAAGCATATCATATGAAGTCAACATATTGTGATATTTCGCTGAATATCAAAATATAGCCAAGTGCTAGCATAAAAAGCGAGATCAGCCATGCCCATCTGAGAATTCGTCCAAGATTCTCAGGTTGCATCATTTTCAGAAAAAAACGATCGACTGCATTAGGCCGATCTTCCGGAACATCATTCATAAAAAAGGTTTGAGGATTATCCCTTAATCCTCTTAAGTCTGAAGGTGTTTTCCCTCTCCATCTCTTCAAGACGGAGTCTTATAAAGACCATTGCTTCCTCAAGTTCAGGAATGACCTTGAATTCAAGAGCATTGACACGCCTTTTTGTCTTCTCAATATCATCGAGAAGCTTTTTCATGGTGGTCTCTATCTCTGCTGCAAGGATGATCTTCTCAACAAGTTCCTCATAGGAATCTGCTGCCTCATCGGTATAAGAGCTTGTACCAAGTATACCATATCCTCTTTCTTCAATGGATTTCTTGACACTTGATGACTCGATCTTTGGAACCACAACACCCATGATGTTACGACTTTCAAGTTCGATCTCGGGTTTGCTCTTAAGTGCAAAAGCTGTGGATTTGACGGTAATTGTACCGTCAACAGCATTTGCAATACCAATCTTACGGGAAGCACCTTCATAGGCGGCATCCAGCTCGGTTCTTACATCCTTTGCTTTGCTGAGGATCTCAAAGAACTCAAGGATAAGACCATCTCTTTTCATCTTGAGCAGCTTGTGACCACTCTGAGAGAGTTTGATCTTCTTCTTGATCTCAATAAGTTCTGATCGAGTTGGTTTTACATCTTTCACGCCCATGTTGGATCACCTTTTTAATTAGTTGCTCTTGTGAGCAGGGTGGTACTTCTCGATATACTTGTTATCGATCCTGGTAAGCAGAGCTTCCGGAAGTTCAGAGAGAATATCCCAGCCAACCTGAAGTGTATCTTCAATTGACCTGTCTTCATCTCTTCCCTGACGTACGAACCTGTCTTCGAACAGGTCAGCGAACTCAAGGATCTTCTGATCCCTCTCGGACAATGCCTCTTTACCTACAATGGCCACAAGACCTCTTAGGTCACGACCTTCTGCATAACCAGCATACATCTGGTCAGATACTGCTTTGTGGTCGTCTCTGGTCTTTCCTTCACCAATACCTGAGTTCATCAGACGTGAGAGTGATGGAAGCACATTGATTGGTGGGTAGATACCCTTCATGTGAAGTTCCCTGGAAACTACGATCTGGCCTTCTGTAATATATCCTGACAGGTCAGGAATCGGGTGGGTAATATCGTCACCAGGCATGGTCAGGATAGAGAACTGAGTAACTGATCCTTTCCTTCCCTTGATAACACCTGCACGCTCATAGAGTGATGCAAGGTCAGTGTACATATAACCCGGATAACCACGTCTACCTGGTACTTCTTCACGGGCTGCACCCATCTGACGAAGCGCTTCACAGTAGTTTGTGATGTCAGTAAGGATAACAAGTACATGCATATCGTGCTCGTATGCAAGGTACTCTGCAGCTGTAAGAGCCATCCTCGGTGTGATGATACGTTCTACAGCAGGATCGTCTGCAAGGTTAAGGAAAACCACAGCTCTTTCAAGAGCACCGGTCTTCTCGAAGTCTTCCATGAAGTACTGGGCTTCTTCGTTTGTGATACCCATTGCAGCGAATACTACTGCAAAAGGTTCATCGGAACCTGGGACCTTTGACTGACGTGCGATCTGAAGTGCTATCTCATTGTGTGGAAGACCTGAACCTGAGAAGATAGGAAGCTTCTGTCCACGAACGAGGGTGTTTGTTCCGTCAATTGTGGATATTCCTGTCTGGATAAAGTCCTCTGGTGGCATCCTTGAATATGGATTCATTGATGCACCGTTTACATCGATCCTGTCTTCAGGAATGATACGTGGCCCACCATCAAGTGGTTCACCTGCACCGGAAAGGATACGACCGAGCATGTCCTTTGATACAGGGAGTTTGATAGTCTCGCCGGAGAACACTACACCAGACTCTTCGTTGAGTCCGCCTGTACCTTCGAATACCTGAACTGCTACAACATCAGCTGAAGTATCAAGAACCTGACCTCTCTTTGTTGTGCCGTCCGGAAGGTTAATGTGAACAAGTTCACCGTAGCCTACCGGTTCAGTCTTCTCGAGGAACATCAATGGTCCGGAGATTTCTGTGATCGTCTTATATTCCTTGGTCATCTTAGTTGCCTCCAAGTGCTGCAAATTCCTTGTCCATCTTTTCCATGACAACGTTCAGTGCACTCTCGAAGTCCTCTTCGAATTTGACCTTTGCAAGTTCATCCTTAGACTCAACGGAGAGAATATCCTTCATTGGGATACCTGCTTCCAGTGATGCCTGTGCCATGTCACTGTACTTGGAGATTGCTTTGAGTAATTTGTACTGCTTATCGAATGGGCAGTATGTGTCAACAGGGTGGAACGCGTTCTGCTGAAGGAAGTACTCCCTGAGCATACGGCAGATCTCAAGAACCAGCTGCTGGTCTTCCGGAAGTGCATCGGAACCGACGAGCTGTACGATCTCCTGAAGTTCGGATTCCTGCTGGAGAAGATCCATTGCATGATCTCTGAGTGGTACCCAGTCAGGTGCAACGTTCTCTGCAAACCAGTCAGAAAGACCCTGGGTGTACAGACTGTAACTTGTAAGCCAGTCAATGGATGGGAAGTGCCTCCTCTGTGCGAGTTTTGCATCCAGTGCCCAGAATACTTTAACAATACGGAGAGTGTTCTGTGTAACAGGCTCTGAGAAGTCACCACCAGGAGGTGATACCGCACCAATAACTGTAATTGAACCTTCTTCTGATGCAAGTGATTTTACTGCACCTGCACGCTCATAGAACTCTGAGAGCCTTGCGGAAAGATATGCCGGATAACCTTCTTCACCAGGCATTTCTTCAAGCCTTGAGGAAATCTCTCTCATTGCTTCTGCCCATCTGGATGAAGAGTCAGCCATAAGTGATACATCATAACCCATGTCACGGTAATATTCCGCGATTGTAATACCTGTGTAAACAGATGCTTCACGGGCAGCTACAGGCATGTTGGATGTGTTTGCAATAAGAACTGTACGTTCCATAAGTGGACGACCGGTCTTAGGGTCCTGAAGTTCAGGAAACTCATTCAGTACATCAGCCATCTCGTTTCCACGTTCTCCACATCCGATGTAAACTACAATGTCAGTGTCACTCCACTTTGCAAGCTGCTGCTGTGTAACAGTCTTTCCTGAACCAAATGGTCCCGGGATAGCTGCTGTACCGCCCTTTGCAACCGGGAAGAGACCATCAAGAATTCTCTGACCTGTAATAAGAGGTCTTCTTGGGATGAACTTCTTCTCTACCGGACGTGGCATTCTTACAGGCCACTTCTGCATCATGGAAATCTCGGTACCGTCTGTGAGTACACAGACTGTCTCGTCTACCTTGAACTTTCCTGACTTTATTTCTTCAATTGCACCAGAAACTGTTGGTGGCACCATGATCTTGTGCTCAACGTTTTCTGTTTCCTGTACAACACCAATTGTCTGACCGCCAGTTACGGAATCGCCACTTGATACAGTTGGCTTGAATTCCCATACTTTTTCACGGTCAAGACCGTTTGCGGTTACACCCCTGTCAATAAAGTCTCCCATCTTTTCCTGGAGTACTTTCAGAGGTCTCTGAATACCATCATAAATACTTTCTAATAAACCTGGACCAAGTTCTACAGAGAGAGACATTCCAGTGTTTACTACAGGTTCACCTGGTTTGACACCAGATGTATCCTCATATACCTGAACAGTGGCTTTGTCACCTTTAATTCTGATAACTTCGCCCATCAGGCCTTCGTGACCAACATGTACCACATCGTACATCTTTGGCTTGATACCCATAATCGTAACGACAGGTCCGGCCACACGATAAATTTCACCTTTCATTTCCACAGATCTACACCTACCGATTGCTTTATTTTTTCCCTTAAGTTCGAACTTTCACCACTACCACCGAGAGTCACAACAGTTGGCTCAACAGAATCGCTGATAGTGTTTCTCAATATCTCCGGTAGTTCATTCAGATCATCACCGTGCATTACCAGAATGCCGATTTCCCGATCCTCAAGTATTTTCTCTACAGTAGGCTCAAGTTCGCCATTATTAACTTCAAATATCTTCTTGACACCGGCCAGTCTGAAACCTGTTACAAACTCGCCATTTCCGACTACTGCTAATTCCATCAAATCACCAACTGTTCTTTGATCACTTCATCTTCGAGATTTGCAGCTTTGCCACGAATTATCATCCGCAGATTGCTTATCTCATTCTGTTTACTTAGCATGTAGTCCATGATTGGTACAATTGAAATCGGATAAACATGTGAAAAGCTTGCTGCAGATTTAAGCCTGTGTTGTTTAAGTCGGGTTTCGACATCAATTAACGATTCCATATCCGGTTTTACAACATCTGAAATAACATCCCAGTAAGGACTGTTCTCTAACTCAGATACAAAGTCTTCAAAGGATAAAGGCATCATTCTTTCTGTTTCTTTAAGTTTGCACCTTAATCCACCATCGATCATCAAATTCATTACTTCTGGATCAGTGATTCCTGATTTCTTCAAACGGAAGAGAGTAATAAGATTTTTCAGATCAATGCCCATTCTGGTAAACTCTTCGAACAGCTTGCGATCCTTGGATTTGAAATCACCTATTGCGGCAAATAAACCTGTATAGTACATTTTATCAAGCTGATTCTCAATCTCTGAAAGATTCGTACCATCGTATTTTTTCAATATCGGGTAATATTCCGTATTTGCAAGCTCAGAGATGACTTCCTCATAAGTTGCCTTTGCTGCAAGTTCTGAAAAGGAAGTATAACTCATCCTTCCTGCCGCAACAATTGCATCAAGGATCTCTTCTGTAGATGCATTACAATATTTACCACGCAGGATGGTCTTAATATTCCAGATATCAAACTTCTTGAGTTTCTCACCGATAAGGAAGTTCACATCGCCATCTGAAATATTAAGCAATTTTGTGAAAGTCTCTGCAAGATTCCTGTTAAGGGCATGCTCAATAAGGTCTACACCTTCATACTGCCTTGCCAGTTCGTCGACATCCTCTTTGTACTCAGATTCTTCAATGAATCTGGTAATTTCGTCAATGCTCATGTTCATGAGCCTAGGATAGGTCTCCTTTGGCAGAAGCTTACTTTTCATTGCACGTACACGTGCTGTGGTATATGCATAATTTGCATGACCCTTTGACTGGGATTTTTTGGAATTACCACGCTTAAATTTCTGCAACAGCTGCATTTAGAAATCACCCGAATAAGATATCAGATGTCTGTTTCAACAACCGCTCATTCACGCTTTTAAGGATGACATCGTAGGTATAATCCAATCTGATAGTACCATCTTCGTTCTCAATAACAACGCCACCAAGACAATCGATATTGCCGGCATATTCGAGTGAAGAAATCTTTTTAACGATCTCCTCTGATTCGGCATTGGAATAAATCTTTGTGCCGTTTGCCTCATTTTCACTAATGAGAGCTTTGAGGAGTTCTTCATTTTTCTCAGGAGAAAAATCAGATATGGTTTCTAAAGCCTGGACATATACTTTTTCGAGTATTTCCTTGCGTGCATTGAGCAATGTGCGCTTCACTTCAAGATTTGCACTGGATATTTCTTGCTGCTTGATCTTTTTAATATCATCTTCTGCCTTAGCAAGACGCTCACCCATAATCCTTTTAGCATTCTGTTTTGCTTCATCAAGAATCAGAGCTACTTCTGCATCCGCTTCAGAATCCAATTTGGAAACCCCTGCCTGAGCAGCTTCTATGACATCTTTTACAACAGTTTCAAGTCCCATGCTCAACACCTTTGAAAAATTTAAGAGCGAATAATTTGCTCTTAAATTACATTATCATCAACAGTGCAACTACCAGACCAAAGATTACAATTGTTTCTGGAATTACAGTCAGGATCAAACCGTTAGTGAAGAGACTCTTGTCCTCTGCCATTGCACCGATTGCAGCACTGCCGATGTCTTTCTCTGCGAGAGCTGATGCGATACCGGTGAGACCTACTGCAAGTCCTGCACCAATTGCTTTTAATCCTTCTGCGTCCATAAAGGCTACTGCTTCTGTTACCATTTTCTTATTCCTCCGTGTATTTTCTAATATATCCGAATGGATCGTATTTGCGTCCCCCTCCTTCGTAGAATTTTCCGAAGAATTCTACATACTGCAACCTGAGCGCGTGTAAACCGGGGGCCATAATACTCAGCGCAGTATTTAATCCGTGTCCAAGTAAGAACACTATAATTGCACCTATTGTTGCCACACCTACTGGCGTTCCTGGCTCCCAGATCACCTCAAAGGCTATCAGGTTGACAGTTGACGCAATGTAGATGGATGACAGTCCTACAGCTATGATACGAGTATAAGACAGTGAGTTACTGAGTAGTGAAGGCAACTCGATAGGGCCTTTGATACCTTCTCCCTTGAGAAGCATTACAAATCCTATTAAGAAGACAACTACACCGGTGATCGTAGCAAAGGACGGGAGCATTGCTGCATATCCAAGAATTGCAATAATCAAACCGATTTCAATAACAAACCAGCTTCCTTTCTCAAAAATAGCTGCTGATATCCCATGTTTCTTGTTCTCGTTGATAAAACCAAGGAGATAACCAATGTTGATGTGAATGAAACCGATAAGAGCGGTCGCAACAATCATAGTCATTACAAGATGGGTCCTGTGAACAGGGAAAGTAATCATTTCATCCCCGACCGGAGATGCAAAGAGATCGATTGTTTCAAAATTAGGTATTAAACCTGATACTGTTTCATGCTCTGTGTGAAGACTTGCAAGCGAGAATCCCAGGAACTCACCATATAAGACACCAAATATCAAAGTAGATATCTGACAGTATATGAGAATATTCATGAGTGGCTTGACAGCTTCTGAAGAGATCATCTTCTTGATTCCAAGTGCCATTGCAAGCAATATAAGTGCATATCCAATATCACCAAGAATCATTCCGTAAAAGAGCGGGAAAGAAATGAATATCAATAAAGTAGGATCAAGTTCTTTATAGACAGGCCTTGCGTAAAGGTCCATGATTTCCTGGAAAGGAGAAATGATTTTAGAATTATTGTACTCGATTGGTACAATCTTTTCATCTGCTTTTGTCATTTCCTGCATGGAAACAAAAGCCCTTCCATTTGTAGCTTCTTTCACAACGCGCTCCAGTTCAGAGAAATCCTCTGCAGGAACCCATCCGTCAATCATGAACGTACTGTCTGATGTAGCAACCCTCAGAGGAGCTTCAGACTTCTGAGCTTCCACTGACAGAACTTCATTGCTGGAAAGAATGAAATCAGCGTATTTATCCTTAAGTGACTCGATTTCCGCACCAATTGACTCTATTTGTTTCAACAGACCGGATTCTTTTGAGATCAGAGCTTTAAGAGATTCAGAAGGAACGCCACTTGCAGAAGGAATTCTGAGTTCCCGGAATCCGAACTCTGCAAGAACATCTGCTACACCGGCGCTCTTGTCTTTAGAGACAAACAACACCATGGTACCTTCTTTCGCATCATAGAACAACTCATACTCAGAAGTGACCTTAGAGATTGCATTTCCTATATCTTCCTTTACATAGCCAGTAAACACAGCAAGGTGCTCATATCCCCTGTAAAGGTCAAGATCAAGAGAAATATTAGCAAAAGGAAGTAATTCTTTCTTTAAAGAATCGATATCTTTAAGTTCAGCTTCAAGCTTGCCTTTTTGCTCGTATTTAACATCGAGCTCGGCATCGAGTTTATCAAGAGTTGCATCAAGATTGGAAAGAACAGCATTTTCAGTTTCTTTCCCTTTAGATTCAACATCCTCCACACCAAGTAAACTGGCAATGGACCTGATCTTGATAAGCTTCTTAGATACTTCATCTATTTTCTCAAAAGGCCTACCAATACGTAGACCGGAATCATCTTCATTGAAATCTTCGATCTGGAACAGATTTGCTTTGTGCAGAGCATCGACCGTTTCTTCAAAAATACTTTTATGGCCAACAATTACGGCACGATTCATCTGCTTTACATCAAGCATGTATTGCCCTCTCGAATTCGTTTACAATTAAAGTGACAGCTTCATCGACTTTAGAAGAAGCAGAGCTTGCGATAGATTTTGCTTCGCTTTCCCCATCCTCGACGATCTTTGATTTATCTGAAGTGATAGACTCTTCTGCAGATTTCATTGCACTCTGTGCAGATTTCTGTGCATCGACTTCGGCCTGTTTAATGATTTCCCTGGCCTCGGCACGTGCACTGGCTATACGGTCATTTTTTCGTTTGATACCGTCGTCAACCATTTTGCGTGCATTGTCTTCTGCTTCTTTGATTTCCGACAAGATTTTTTCTTTGGCCATGCTAATCCTCATGTGATGAATTGCTTATTATCCCGAATAAATCATCATCTCCTATTGCTAACTCACATATAAAGTATTCGGTTTTCCAGATACCAGCGAGCTAAAAATGATAATGATTTATCATTATAGTGGAAATTTTTATTACAGAGATAATATTATAAATGTGAGTCCTTGATTACGATTACTGCGTTACTCTAATGAATAATAATTACACAAACTCAATGAATCGTTTTATCTAGCCTGACCGGAAGTGGCGTTCCGTCCGGAATAGTACGAATATATTTACTGCGGAATTCAGGGTTGCGCATCATACAGTATTCAGCAGAGCAATTATACGCTTCATGCTTGCCCATTCTTTCCCATATAGCAGCAAGATTTTCCTCGCGAATATTACCGAATGACAGAGGAGTATACGCACAAGGTAAAACATCCCCGCCTGCTGTTGTATGCATCCATCTTCTACCGGCAAAACAACCAAACTCGTCAGGACCCATGAAATTTGGGAATGAAGTAACCCTCGGACCATCCTCTTTTTTGTTCATCGACTTCTGGAATTTACCAAGTCTGTCCACATCTTTAGAAGTTATTACCTCATCCTCGTGATCCATCCAGCGACCTACAGCTATGATCTCATATATTGAGAGTTCCTGCATACCCATGTCTGCTGCGAAATTGTAGAAACCATCAAGATCATCTATATTATGAGGAGAAACAACCACAAAAAGATCCGCAAGAATGTCCGCATTAACTATGTGTTTTATGCCGTTTACAGTATTCTGATAAGCTCCTTTAGTACCCCTTACACGATCATGTTCAGCTTCATCCGGACTATCCAGACTTAAGTGTGCAGCATAAAGCCCGGCTGCTTTCAAATCCCTGGCCCTTTGTTCAGTCAAACTGAACCCGGAAGTGAAACATGAAACAACAGCACGTGTCTTATCCACTTTTGCCACCATTTGCTCAAAATCTTTCCTGAGAAGAGTTTCCCCCCCATCAAAAGCAATATAATAAGAACCAAGATCCAGAGCCTGATCGATGGCACTGTTGACCTCATCAAATGTAACAATAGGATCAGCTACAGTACCAGCTGCACCACAATGAATACAATCATAAGGACAATGCGTCGTAATTCCTATTGAAAATTGATCGGGCACCCTCTTCTTTAAAATAGAAGCTACCTGGGCACTGATCATCCTCTTGAAAATATCACCTGGCATTGGAGGAGCCCACGTAGAAAATATTATGCTATCCTCATCAGAGTATATGGGTTTCTCTTCAAGAAATATCTTATTGATACGTTTAATAATAGGTTTTGCAACAGGAGACAGCGGTCCCTCTGTATCAAGAACCACCCGTCCGTTTTCAGTGCTGGCATTTACTTTAATTACTGATTTATCATAAACTCTCATGAAGTCACCTGATAATTGAATAAAATTAGAGGACATCTTCAGGAAGCATGTCCACTGTAATAAGGTCAGTTATTAACTCCAGTTTCTCTCTTGCATCAGATAGCGGGAACAAGGCAAGGACATCTTTTGCATTTTTAACGCAAGTACGGACCTGATCCACAGTTCTCTCCACTGCTTCATCATGGTCCATGACTCTTCTGTAGATAAGAGGCAATGTAACAGATTCATAAGTAGAGCTCTTATCTTCAAGCTCATTAAGATACTCAAGCAGGTCATCAACTATCTGGTATGCATTACCTACATTCTCACCAAAATACCGTAATTTTTTAGCCGTTTCGGCATCTGCACTTGCAACGTATGCCCCTATTGCGGCACTTGCAGCGAAAAGAGAACCTGTCTTTTTGCTAATGCACTCAAAATAATTCTTTTCCCTGAATTCATCATCAACACTTGAAATGTCGATAGTTTCACCTTCGGCCATATACATCCCGGCCCGGCCAAATTCGTTTACTGCATTATTACCGTAGCCTGAAATAAGAGATATTGCCTTGGAGATCAGGAAATCACCGCACAGTATAGCTGCAGGAATTCCATATTTTTCGTGTGCTGATTCCACACCACGACGTACAAGGCCTCCGTCGAGTACATCATCATGAATCAGAGATGCCGAATGAATAAATTCAATTGCAAGTGCAGCTTTGACACCGTCTGTTGAATTCCCCCCGCACATCTCAGTACATAATATAAGCATGACAGGACGAATATTTTTCCCGCCGGAACTGCATATGTGCAGAAGCATCTTTTTCATCTGGGAACCATCATCCATAGACCGGACCATATCGTCCTTAGCCATCTTGATTAGCTGATATTCATCCAGATCTTCTATTTGTACCATAACCACCCTGCTTACTCTGAGTATTTAGAAGGACAACTCGTAACTATCCGACTTGCTTCAACCATAGTTGATGAGAGCATTTTTCCACTTATACTAATACTCTGCCCTTCTTCAAGATTAGCCGGAAGAGAACCAATATACTCCACATAAAGCTCATAAGAAGGTTCTTCAATATCCTGAAGAGCAAAAGAAGTGCCATCCGTAGAAATATCAAGAGTGCCATTCTTGATCATACCCATTGTGTTGACATCATGCCCTACAAACTCCTCAGAGTCCATGGAAAGCTCAGAGACCATATAATAGCCCTGTGAAAGGTCAACATTCCAGAGACCTACAAAAGCAACAAAAGCAATGAAAGCAACTGCAACTATCGTTTTTTGTGTTTTATCCATAGGAAGCACCTCTACAATGATCGTTTATCAGGATCACTTTTCCAGCCTGTTACATTGGCGCACCAGCTTTTGACGGGAACTTATAATGTATGCGACATACACCATCAATGTAATCCACGTAATTGCAAATGCAACCTCTAACGCGCCTATAAAGAATCACCTCTATATCAGCCTATTTGTTCGTCATATGCATTAAGACGAACCCCTCTATCAATAATCAGGCACAAATGAACCGATTCATGCATTGAAGTCCTGGCCTGATAATCAAGTATTAATATGGGTGTGCAGTAGTATAGTTCCATCCTATATATAGGTAAACATACGAACAAAAAATATTCATGATCAATTATGGTAAAACCTCCAAGACTCATTGCCTGGGAAACAACAGCAGGATGTAACCTTTCATGCAAGCACTGCAGAGGATCATCCACTGAGAAAAAACCAGAGGGCGAACTTACAACTGAAGAAGCACTCCATTTCGTGGATGAAATCAAAGAAATGGGAAATCCAATACTAATCTTAAGTGGCGGAGAGCCCTTAGTCAGAGATGACATCTTCGAAATTGCAAAATATGCCACAGAAAAAGGCCTGCGTGTTGCCATGGCAACAAACGGTACACTTGTCACACCTGAAATGGCTGACAAAATTAAAAGTGCGGGCATCCAGAGAGTAAGTATCAGCCTTGATGGTTCAAGTTCTAATACACACGACGACTTCCGCTGCATGCCCGGAGCATTTAATGGTGCAGTAACAGGAATAGAAAACCTGAAGGATGCAGGAATAGGTTTCCAGATCAACCCAACCATCACAAAACGCACCATTGATGAAATTCCGGAAATACTGGAAATGGCAAAGGAACTTGGTGCTGAGGCACTTCACATATTCCTCCTTGTACCAACAGGAAGAGGGAAAGAGCTTGAGAATGATGAGATCCCACCTGTGGAATATGAAAGGATACTCAATTGGTTCTACGACAGGCAGAAGGATGCAGGCATACAGCTCAAGGCAACCTGCGCACCACATTATTTCAGGATAATGCGCCAGCGTGCGGAAAAGGAAGGCATTGAGCTAAGTGTCAAGACCCACGGTTACGAAGCAATGACAAAAGGATGCCTCGGAGGAACTGGATTCTGCTTTGTATCAAGCACCGGAGATGTTTTCCCCTGCGGATACCTACCCGCACTTGCTGGAAACATAAAAGAGCAGAGCTTTAAGGATATCTGGGAGAACTCAAAAGTATTCAACGACCTGCGTGATGTTTCAAAACTCAAGGGCAAATGTGGAATATGCGAATATAATACAGTATGCGGAGGATGTCGTGCCCGGGCTTACGCTGCCACGGGAGACTATCTTGAAGAAGAACCCTACTGTATATATGTACCTAAAAAACAGTGATTTGAATGATATTTCTTGATGATACTGATAAAAAGATACTCAATACTATCCAGTTTGGTTTTCCCCTGGAAACAGAACCATACCGGAAACTGGGAGAGGAACTGAGTATCAGTGAAGAAGAAGTAATTGAAAGACTTGACAGGCTGCATGATGAAGGTGCAGTCAGGAAAATCGGACCAATAATCAACCGTAGAGGTGTAGGAGGTACCAGCACACTGGTCGCTGTGACAGTTCCTGAAGAAAAAGTGGATGAGGTCGCAGAATACATCAACGCATACCATGAAGTGTCCCACAACTACCACAGGCCCGAGAAATTCAACGTGTGGTTCACCATCTCTGCAGCTAACAGGGAAAGAATCGATACCATATTAAAAGAACTGCGGGAAAAGACAGGTCTGGAGTTTATCGACCTGCCAACAAAAAAACTGTTCAAGATAGGAGTCAGGTTCAACATAAGATAACAGGTGATGAATATGGCAGGAAAATTAGATGACATTGACGAAAAAATAATAAAGCTGACACAGAACGGCATCCCGCTTAAAAAATCGCCTTTTGCAGATATTGCCATTGAACTTGGAATAAGCGAGCAGGAAATAATAGACCGCCTCAAAAAAATGCAGGAAAAAGATATTATACGCAGGTTCGGTGCATCCATCGGACACAGAGATATCGGAATTGTTGCAAATGCAATGTGTGTCTGGAATGTACCTGATGAAATAACAGAAGAAGTCGGAACGACAATGGCAGGCTTTTCTGAAGTCACACACTGCTACGAAAGACCACGTGCTCCAGGATGGGAATATAACCTGTTTGCAATGGTCCACTCATACACAAAGAATGACTGCGAGGAAGTTGCAGCGAGGATATCAGATGCAACCGGCATTAATGATTATAAGCTTCTTTATAGTGACAGGGAATTCAAGAAAACCGGAGTTCGGTTGTAATCGTAATCTTTAACTAAGTTTACCGGAAAAAGCAGAAGGCAATCATTTCCGGAGATGGAGATATGAAAGACAAGAACCACTTCCTGCCACTGCTGATAGATATGAGCGACAAGAAGGTCGTAATATTTGGAAGTGGATCTGTCGGGGAAAGAAAAGCTAACCTGTTCTCAGAATATGCAAAAGTTACGGTAGTCAGCCGAAGCTTTTACGATGTTTTTTACGAGCTTGAAGAGAAATATGGCATCAGGCTAATCAAAGCAGATGCAGGAAAGCTCACCGATGATGAGATTAACGATATAATCAGAGATGCATTTCTTGTAATTCCTGCCACCAATGACAGAAGCATAAACGAAAGGATTGTGAATCTATCCAAGTCCTTGAGGATACTGACAAACGAGGTTGATGCCATTGGCGATGTCACAGTACCTGCTGTGATAAAGCGTGGAGGACTTACGATCAGCATATCCACCTTGGGTTCAAGCCCTGCTTTTTCAAGATTTACACGCAGACAGGTGGAGAATATTATTACCCCGGAATTTGGGGATATGATAAGGATTCAGGATGAAATGCGTACATATCTTAAAGCTGAAGTTTCTGACCAGAGAGACAGGAAAGAAATATTGTGGAACATTCTTGAAAGCGAGGAAGTGTGGACTGCCCTTGAAGAATCCTATGAAAAAGGGTTTAATACAGCACAAGGTATAGTAAGGAAGAAAATGAGCGAGAAAGTCAGATGAACATGTACCACAGACACCGCTACTTAAATCATTGTAAAACACGAGGCAACCATGACTGAAATTACCAGTATGGTAATAACCCATTCCAAAGCAACCGTTGAAGAGATCGAGGAAGCCTGGGAAGGGGACATCGAACAAATGCTTAAGGACCTTCATTCCATTGATTTTGTTTGTGAGTGTGTTGTGCTTAAGACCTGCAACCGGGTGGAAATATATGTTGTTTCACCAAAGGGAAGTACTGTTCTGTTCCAGTTCGCCAAGAAAATGGGACTTTCTTCAAACATTATAGACTTTTTTGAACACGAAGAATCCATAATGCATCTTCTGAAACTTGCATGTGGCCTTGAATCCATGATTATCGGCGAAGACCAGATCCTCGGCCAGATTAAAGACCTGTACCTTGTTGCAAAAAAACTGGATACTACAGGAAAAATGCTTGATACAGCATTCAGTAAAGCAATTCAGGTAGGTAAACGTGTAAGAACCGAGACTGAAATAAACCGTGGTGCACTTTCAATTGCATCAGCGTCAGTAGACCTTGCAGAGGACACTGTTGGCAACCTCAAAAACAAGATGGTACTTGTGATTGGTACAGGAGAGATGGGGACACTTGTAACCCGTGCACTTTCCCACAGGGAAATCGAACTGATGTACATTGCCAATCGTACATATGAAGCTGCAAAGGACCTTGCCGATGAAATGGGAGGACATGCAGTACATTTCGACCAGATAGAAGAGAATCTCAGAAGAGCAGATGTAGTTATCAGTGCAACCGGTGCACCTCACTACGTCCTGAAATATGAGCAGATTGAGAAGGCAATGAATTTCAGGGAAAAAGAACTTCTTTTAATTGACATTGCAAATCCAAGAGACATTGACCCTTCAGTCGATAGTATTCCTCATGTGACCCTCTATAACATAGATAACCTGAGGGTCATAAATGAAAAGAACCTTGAACTGAGAATGGAAGAGGCTAAAAAGGCCCAGGCCATAATCGATGAGGAATTCGATCTCCTTATAAAACAATATAAGAGACAGAGAGCAGACACACTTGTATCAGAGCTGTATGCCCAGTCTTACAAACTTCGTGTTAATGAAAAAGATAGAGCCATCACAAAACTTAGTGCTTATCACACAATTGGCGACACTGAGAAACAGATAATAGAAGACCTGACACACTCCATTATCAATAAAATGCTGGCAGAACCTACCAAAGTGATCAGGTATGCAGCAGAGATTGGTGATGATGAGTTGTTAGAGTCTGTTGCCAGAGTATTTATTGCTAACAGATAAAACGTTAAACAAAAGAAAGAGCTGGTAAAATGTTCCCCGAGCGCAGAATGAGAAGGCTGAGAAACGGCAAAATAAAAGAGCTGGTACGTGAGACTTCATTGTCAGTTAATGACCTGATATATCCGGTGTTTGTCAATGAAAAAATAAACGAACCAGAAGAAGTGTCATCCATGCCAGGCGTGTTCAACCTGCCTGTAGATATGGTTGCAGATGATGCAAAAGAAGCTGCTGATCTCGGGATTCCTGCCATGATCCTCTTCGGCATACCGGAACACAAAGATGAAAAAGGAAGCAGTGCATGGGGAGATGATGATATTGTACAGCAGGCAATACGCGAGATCAAAAATGAACTCGGAAAAGATATGCTTGTAATTACCGATGTCTGCCTCTGCGAATATACCGATCACGGACACTGTGGAATGGTCGACTTTGATACAGAAGAGATCATGAACGACCCAACACTTCCACTCCTTGGAAAAACTGCAGTCAGCCATGTAAAAGCCGGGGCAGACATGGTAGCACCATCTGGGATGATGGACGGCATGATATCTGCAATTCGCAGTGAACTTGACAATAATAATTTCCACAATACACCAATTATGTCCTATGCTGCAAAATATTCTTCAGCTTTCTACGGGCCCTTCAGAGATGCAGCAGGATCAGGATGCTGCTTCGGAGACAGATCCACACACCAGATGGACCCTGCGAACTCCGATGAGGCACTTATGGAAACTGCCCTTGATATCGAGGAAGGTGCAGACATAATAATGGTCAAACCGGCGCTTCCATATCTTGATATTATATACCGCCTCAAGACTGAATTTGAAATGCCAACAGCAGCTTACAATGTCAGTGGCGAATACTCAATGCTTAAAGCAGCAGCACAAAACGGATGGCTTGATGAAAAGCAGGTCATGCACGAATCACTATTATCCATCAAACGTGCAGGTGCTGATATGATAATTACCTATTTTGCCAAGGAAATGGCACAGATGTTAAAATGATGAGAGAGCTAGAAGGGAGAGCAAAAAATAGTGTTGACGCATTATTGGCAAAATTCTAAGTATTTCCACGTAAAATCAAATTTAATATTCAATTAACAAATGGTGTTTTTATGTCTTTAGATAAGTCCAGAGAATTATACAACAAAGCAAGGACCCTCCTGCCAGGAGGAGTCAGCAGTCCGGTGAGAGCTATCAAGCCATACCCGTTCTACACAGAGTCCGCAAACGGTTCAAAAATAAAGGACATAGATGGAAATGAGTACATCGACTATTGTCTTGCATACGGACCAAACATTCTGGGACATGCAAATCCCACAATCAAGCAGGCAATCATCGACCAGCTTGAAAAAGGGTGGCTCTACGGTACACCAACAGATCTGGAAGTAAAACTTGCTGAAAAGATAGCAGCACTCTATCCAAGCATCGATATGCTCAGGTTCGTTTCAACAGGAACCGAAGCAACCATGAGTGCTCTTCGTGCAGCAAGGGGGTTTACAGGCAAGAACAAGTTCATCAAGATTGAAGGTGGATTCCACGGTGCACACGATGCAGTACTGGTTAAAGCAGGCTCAGGTGCTACCACCCTTGGGAAACCGGACTCACTTGGGATTCCTGAAGACTTTACAAAACACACATTGCAGACACCTTTTAATGATATTGAAGCACTCACAAAACTGATTGAAAAGAATCAGGACGATATGGCAGCAGTTATACTTGAACCTGTAATGGGCAACATTGGTCCTATTCTTCCTGAAGGAGACTATCTGAAAGAAGTCCGCAAGGTTACAGAAGAGAATGATGTAGTGCTTATCTTTGACGAAGTCATCACAGGTTTCAGGCTTGCAATGGGTGGAGCACAGGAATATTTCGGTGTTACACCTGACATGACAACATTGGGTAAGATCGTTGGCGGAGGAATGCCAATCGGTGTTTTCGGAGGAAAGGAAGAGATCATTGAAATGATAGCACCTTCCGGAAGCGTCTACCAGGCAGGAACCTTCAGTGGAAGTCCGGCTTCAGTTGCAGCAGGGCTTGCAGTTCTTGATGTACTTGAGAAGGAAGAAATACATAAGAAACTCAATGCAACCGGTGACATGATGAGAAGCAGATTGTCAGAGATAGTTGCAGACCTGAATCTCGATTACAATGTTGTTGGTATTGCATCAATGTTCAAGATATTCTTCGGTGGCAAGCCACTGAACTACCAGGACGTTCTCAAATGCGACAAGGAAGGATATGTTAAGTTCTTCTTTAAGATGCTTGACAGCGGTGTATTCATCCCGCCATCACAATTTGAGACAAACTTCATTTCAACTGCACACAGCGAAGAGGATATTGAAAAGACGCTCTACGCTTACGAAGCTAACCTTAAATGAACGGTGAATTCACATGATAATAGGAACCCGCGGAAGTGCTCTGGCCCTTGCACAGGCTGAGACCATTGAAGGCATGCTTGCAGAGCTTGGAGTCAGCACAACCCGGAAGATAATAAAGACATCTGGTGACACATTCACTGACAGGCCGCTACATGAAGTTGCAGGTGTTGGTGCATTTGTCAGGGAACTGGATGACAGGATGGTTGATGGTGAAGTTGACATAGCAGTCCATTCAATGAAAGACCTGCCCACCATCCGACCTGAAGAACTTGCTACATCCGCAGTTCTTAAGCGTGATTCACCATGTGATGTCCTTCTTACTACCGACGGTTCAAGAATGGATGATCTTCCCGAAGGAGCTGTGATTGGCACATCATCCATGCGCAGAAGAGCCCAGGTCCTAAGATACAGGCCTGACCTTCATGTACAGGACCTCAGAGGAAACATCAATACAAGGATAAGAAAGCTTGAAGAAGGACTTTACGATGGAATTATGCTCGCTGAAGCAGGCCTCCAGAGAATGGGATGGGAAATGGATGTTGAACGTCTTGATACACAATTCTTCTGCCCTTCAGCAAACCAGGGAACTATAGCTGTGGTCACACCTGCAGGAAGTGAGGCAGAAGAAGTAACATCCAATCTTGACCACCAGCAGACAAGAATTGAGACGGAAATTGAACGTATCGTTATTACTGACGTTGAAGGTGGATGCACTGCACCAATAGGCTCCTTTGCTCAATTCATCAATGAAAATGAGATTAGTATCTGCTGTGAAGTACTGGCACTTGATGGCACAGAACATGTCCGTATTGATGAGGTAATTCCGGTTGAAAACTACCAGATGTATGCCGAAATTATTGCAAAGGAACTCGTGCAGATGGGAGGCAAGGAACTTGTACAGAGAGCAGTCTGCCAGTTGAGCGCAGGAACAGCCGAAGAGGTGCAGGGACAATATGATTAAGATTACCGGGATCGAACTTGAAAATCCAACCATACTGGCTGCCGGAATTATGGGTACCACCGGTGCATCCCTTGTCCGTGTGGCAAAAGAAGGAGCCGGTGCTGTGGTTACAAAGTCCATTGGCCCGGAACCAAAGGAAGGTCATAAGAACCCCAGCATGATAGACCTTGGATATGGATTTTTGAACGCAATGGGTTTACCGAATCCATCATATCCTGATTTTAAGAACGAGCTCGCAATTGCAAAAAAAGAAGCCGGCACTCCGGTAATTGCAAGCATATTTGGCGGAACTGAAGAAGAGTTTGTTGAAGTTGCTCAGGGTCTTCTTGAATCAGAACCCGACGCATTTGAACTTAATGTAAGCTGTCCACATGCACTTGGATATGGTGCATCTGTCGGAAGCAACCCTGATGCGGTTGAAAGTGTCACAGCCGCAGTAAAAGATGCAGTTGACATACCTGTATGGGTTAAGCTCACACCTAATGTCACAGACATAGTGACCATTGGAGAAGCTGCCCAGAGAGGAGAAGCCGATGCGGTTGTTGCTATTAATACTGTAAAAGGTATGGCTATTGACATTGAAAGCAGATATCCTATTCTTGGAAACAGATTTGGCGGACTTTCAGGAAAGGCAGTGAAACCAGTTGCAATCAAATGTGTTTATGATCTTTACACAGCCCTTGATATACCTGTAATTGGTGTTGGGGGCATTTACACATGGCAGGATGCCATCGAAATGATGATGGCAGGAGCCACAGCATTCCAGATTGGTTCTGCAGTCCACGAAGGACTGGATGTTTTCAGTTCAATTGCAACAGGAATAGAGAAGTTCGTTGCTGAAAAAGGATACAAGGACATAACAGATGTCATTGGAATTGCACATGAGAGGATATAATGTACCCCATTAACGTCAAAATTATTAAGATCATCAAGGAAACACCATCCACAAGGACTTTTGTTTTTGACAGATCCTTTGATGAAGCCGTACCCGGACAATTTGTAATGGTATGGATACACGGAGTTGACGAGATTCCCATGGGATTGTCAAGTCAGAACTCCATCACTGTGCAAAAGGTAGGAGATGCAACGGAGAAGTTATTCAATCTTAATGAAGGAGATTCTTTTGGAATAAGAGGACCTTTTGGAAAAGGCTTCACAATTCCGGGAAAAGACGAAAAGATACTCCTCATTGCAGGTGGAGTCGGTACTGTACCGATCGTATCTCTGGCAAATCATGCAGCTTCTGAAGGTATAAGAATAACCACCATACTTGGAGCCAGAAATTCTGATGAACTGCTTTTTGTGGACAAATTTGCAGCATGTGGTAAACTTCATATAACAACTGATGACGGTTCTGCACACAGATGCGGTTTTGTAACCGATATTCTTGCTGAAACAGACATTAACACCTATGACAGGATTTACACCTGTGGCCCTGAAATGATGATGAAATGCATCTTCGGAATGCTTGAACAAGAAAATGCCCTTGAAAAGACAGAGTTCAGTCTTCACAGGTATTTCAAATGCGGAATCGGCGTATGTGGTGCATGCTGCATGGACAAAAAAGGTTTAAGAGTCTGCAGGGACGGACCAGTGTTTAACGGGTTAGAACTTGTTGATTCGGAGCTTGGAAAACACATGCGTGGACCAAGCGGCAATAAAAAGGATTTTTAAAATCCTTATTTTCTTATTTTGCTTTAATCATATAACCATACTTTCCAAATTAGAAAAAATGATGATGATAATAATCATTACATTCGTATTTTTTTGATAATGTTTATATACATAAAGATTATAGAAGACCAATTATCAAAGATAGCATTACATAATCTTGGTGGTATGATATGAAGAAAAACAACATTAAAAACATAGCATTGTTGCTCATTGCTGCAATTATGCTGGCAGGGACCGCATCCGCTGTATCTACAACATATACAGAGCAAGACACAACTCCTGACATTTACGTATACGGAAATTCTAACTCTAAAACTACTGGTTTTGAAAGTCTGTTTGCTACAACAGTTTCAGGAAGTACCTGGACGGATGCAGATGGAAGACTGGCTGTAATCAACGAAGGAGATTATATGCTCATAAACACTGAAAACCCCACCAGTGAATTCTGCATTGTCTTTGCCAGTGACAAAAATGACGGTTATGCACGTGTGTATGTAGATGGGAATAAAGTGTGGTCTGATAACACATATTCAGATGTAGGGCTTGGGCAGTCTATTGACAAACAAACAATCAGGACATTGCATATTTCAGATTTGGATTATGAAACCCATTCGATCAAAATTAAAAATACAAACGCAAATGATTATGATGTGACCATATACAAATATGGATATAACTGTCCTGAAACTGAAGAAATTCCTGAATTCCCAACAATTGCAGCTCCTGTTGCAGCAATAATCGGACTTGCTTTCATCTTCACTAAGAGGAAGGAAGAGTAATCTAAGACATATTTGATTTAAAAAAACGTTTGAAGCCCTATGGCTTCATTTTCCTTTTTTATTCTTAAAAAATTGATTTTATGCAGAATATTCCTGCACCATGATCTTTGTGGCCATACCCATGCCCAGCGCATAATCACAGCCGTTTATGGATACGATTAGAGAACCATTGACACCTTTTTTGACTTTGAGCAGGGTATTCTCAATAAAGCCCATTGATCTGAGACGATTGATCAGACATTTACCTGCATTAATAGAAATAATCTTACTATCCTTACCTTCGGGCATCATAGCAAGCGGTATTATTGGAGCCATTTTTTACCTCATTAGTTTTTTAGAAATTAATCGATAAATACGATTTGAAATTTCCTTGCAAAATTAGGCAACCCTAATCTTACTTGATACTGCAATATAGTGTATTATAGTATATATAATTTCCCGGATCAGAATAAAAGTTGCCCACTTAACAATTCAGCTTGATTTCAACACAAATGATTTAAATCTTAATTAGAATCCATACACCAATGTCCACGGAACCTGAGGAATACAAAATACCAGAACTTGTTATGGGTGTTAGAAACTTTGCTGCCCTAAAAGCATGCCAGCAACACGCAGATGCAGTTTACTTTTCTCTGGACAAACTCAGCCTAAGATCACGGGCACAGGAGATAACAACTGAAAAACTTGCTTCTTTTATTGATGAGATTCACGCACAGGGACTCAAAGGCTATCTGGCTGTAAACTCCGTAATATACCCGGATAATCTCAATGAACTCGATGAGGTACTTGAATACGCAGCCTCAGCAGAAGTTGATGCAGTAATTGCATGGGACCCTGCCGCTATAACAAAAGCATCAGAGAAGGACCTTCGCGTACATATATCAACTCAGGCAAATGTCTCAAACCAGGTTACAGCAGAGTTTTACAGGTCGCTGGGAGCCAGCAGAATAGTGCTTGCAAGGGAACTAAATCTTGAGCAGATAAGGGAAATCAAAGAAGACACGAAGATAGAACTTGAAGCATTTGTACACGGAGCAATGTGTCAGGCAATCTCAGGCAGATGCTACCTTTCAGCGTACCTTCTTGGTAAATCAGGAAATTGTGGGGAATGCAGCCAGCCATGTAGATGGGAATGGTCCCTACATTCCGATAACGGTGCAGTAGTCGACATTGATGGAAAATACCTGATGAGTGCTAAGGACCTTTGTATGATCGAGTATATACCCGAGCTTGTTGAAGCAGGAATTGATGCATTCAAAGTTGAAGGGAGACTCCGAAACCCAGGATATACTGCAACAGTTTCTGAGTCCTATCGAAAAGCTATCAGCATGTACAGTGAAGGGATTTTAGACAGAGATAAAGTGCTTCCCCTCAAGGAAAAAATGGCACTGGAATACAACAGGGGATTTTCAACTGGATTCTATTTCGGATATCCCGGACCTGACAGCCTGGCATTTGATTTTGATATGAATGCATCTCCTGTTAAGCGTGAAGCTGTTGGAATAGTAACAAACTATTATCCAAAGCAATCCGCAGCAGCAGTCAAACTCCTGGAGAAAGGACTGGATAATGGTGACAGGATTATCATTGAAGGCAATACCACTTATCTGGAACAGGATGTTACATCCATTGTTCATGATGGAAAAACAGTGCTCAGTGCAGAAAGAGGGAATGAGATAGGACTTGAAGTTGAAGACATAGTTCGCAAGAATGACCGGGTGTTCAGGATCAATAAATAACAGCAATAATTATACTTTTTTCAACCCACTTCATATATTGAAACTATATATTTTCCAGACAAATATATAATTCTGGTAGACAAGATTCTTATGAAAAATGAAATATAGAGAAGGCCGGATGGGAACTCCTATCCTGAAAGTAAACCTTTCAATTTCAAAGAAAAGTGTCTGAGGAATGATGAAATCATGGATGATGAAAAATCTACAAAGATAGAACTTATCAACAAAGCTAAAAATTCAGTAATTAACTTTAGTGACGCTGAAGCAACAAACGTAGCAATGGAAACTATCAGGTCAGGCATTGACCCGGTAGATGTTATCGAAGAAGGGTTTATAGAGGGTATGAAAACAGTAGGTGACGGATTTGAAGAAGGAAAACTGTCACTTATGGATATACTCACCGCATCAAAGACAATGAACAAAGGAATCTCTCTTCTTAAACCGGCAGCAATCAGTGCCCATGAAGATAGTTGTTTCTTTGGGAATCTTATGTTGTCCCTCTAAAGTAATTAAGTATGCGCAAGCATACATTCAAATTTCCGTTTTTCTGATAATCTAATTATTAATTCTTTTTTGTCCGTTTCGGATACAAAATAATATATTAAAATCATGCATATTATTGCCTGTCAAATCTGAAGAGGGATATTATGGATAAGTTTATGCAGGCAGCTATTGATGAAGCAAAAAGCGGACTGGAAGAAGGTGGAATACCAATCGGTTCAGTCCTTGTAAAACAAGGAGAAATAATAGGAAGAGGCCATAACAGAAGAGTTCAGCATGATGATCCTCTGGCACATGCGGAAATCGATTGCATACGCAATGCAGGGAGAATTGGGAAATATCAGGGAACCACAATATACTCTACACTTATGCCATGTTACCTATGCGCAGGAGCAATTGTGCAATTCGGCATAAAAAAGGTAATTGCAGGTGAATCTAAAACCTTTGACGGTGCTGCAGAATTCATGAAAGAACATGGTGTTGAAGTTATCGACCTTGATATCGATGAATGTAAAAATATCATGGAAAAATTCATTCATGAAAAACCAGACATCTGGTTTGAGGATATTGGAAAATAATTCCTCATGCTTTTTTCACTGTTGCCCAGAAAGAGCTTCCTTTTCCCGAAGGGGTGTCCTCCACACCTATACTGCCACCATGCAAATCTGCAATCCTTTTGGCAATAGCAAGACCAAGCCCGGAACCCTTCACAGCTTTTTTCTTCTCAGCAAGACGCTGGAAACGATTGAATATCAGAACTTTGTCCTTATCAGGAATACCTTCACCCTGATCGGAAACCACAACTTTCCATTCATCACCAATATCCCGGACATCTACAGTTACAGTGCTATCCGAAGGACTATATTTGATGGCATTGGATATGAAATTAGTAAAAACACCGTCTATCAGAGGATTTGTTATTGAAGGATATTTGCCGGATATTTTCATATCAAGAGTGATATTCCTTGCTAGGAGTTGTGGCCTTAACTCCTCAGCTACATTACGGAGAATAGCACCAATGTCCATTGGTTTGAAGTCCAGTTCGTCCATATCTTCAAGTTTTGCAAACTTTGCAGCAGACTCGATCATTTCAATAAGACGGGATACATTGCTGTTAATAAGCTGGAGTTTATATATTTTATTTTCATCGGTTTCCTCATTGAGCAACATATCAGTAAAACCTTTTACAACGCCAGCCGGATTTAAGAGATCATGGCGGAGAATATCCGTGAACAAATCCTTGAGTTCATTTGAGCTTTTAAGCCTGTCTGCATAATCATTCAGCTGATATTCTACTTCCTTTCGCTTGGATATATCCCTTACAACTGATATCAGGCCTTTATCCAGAGCAGTCAATGACATTTCCTGAAAAAAAGTGCTTCCGTCCTTTTTTCTTCCAAGAATTTCGCCTTTCCATTTACCTTTTTGCCTGAACTCCGGAAAAACAACAGACTTGATCAATCCAACTTCAGGAGGATTGTAGAGTATATCCCACTTTTTGCCAATTAATTCCCCGGAATTATCATAGCCAAATATACTGGCATGAGCAGCGTTTACATAACTGTGAATTCCCTGCTCATTGAGAATGGCCATACCATCAATAGAAGCTTCCATGGCCTGGGTTTGTTCCCTGAGCTTTTCTTCTGCTTTTTTTCTGATAGTAATATCCTGACCTGAAAAGAGAACACCGGTCACTTTTCCATTTTCATCAGTGAGTGGTTTGGAATACCAGTTAACCATGTGTTCTTCGCCACTTTTTGTCAGCACCGGGCATTCATAGTAATTACTACCTACTCCGGCAGTGTTCAGCGAATTTAAGAAATGGATCTCCATCTCTGACCTTGAAGAAAACGGAATGAAATTATCCACCAGATTCTTTCCAAGAACTTCCGGCTCATCATAACCCAGTATCTCAAGACCCCTTTTATTGATAAGAGTAATATTCTGGCTACTATCAAGTGCCAGCAGCATAACAGCGGCAACATCCAGATAGTTCTGGGCCTGGTCACGTTCCCTTATAAGGTTATCGTGAAGACTCTTAATACGGAGAAGAGACTTGACTCTCATTCTAAGCTCGAGCCTGTCCACTGGTTTTGTAAGGAAATCATCGGCCTTTGATTCAATACCTCTTAATCGGTCCTCCCTTCCTGAAAGTGCAGTTACCAGGATCACAGGGATGAAACGAGTACCCTCTGAATTCTTGATCTTCTCGCAAACCTGATAACCGTTGATATCCGGCATCATTACATCAAGAAGCACGATATCAGGGACTTCACTAAAAACAATGTCAAGAGCATCATGTCCATTGAAAGCCGGCAGTACTTCGTATTCCTCTGAAAGATAGGCCTGGAGCAGCTCAACGTTCATTGGCTCGTCATCAACAACAAGAATCCGGGGTTTATCAGGGAGTGTCATGATTAATTACGTGAATGGTTAAAGGCGGAAAACATAGCTTCCAATATCTGAATGTTACTCGGATGTTGAGTAGCAACTGAAGAATGTTCAAAGATTACTATTACTAATACTGTAATTAATACTTTTAGATGAACAAATTTATCAGTCTTAATCATCAGTTGACTTGCACAAATTATTTTGCATATTATTCATAAGAGTTTATCTACTAATACTTAAGTATTGCTGAGACAGATAAATTTCAATGATACTATTTACGTGACATCTGCAGTAATTCAACATCTGAGAACAGAAAAATAATTATGAAAAAAAAAAAAAAAAAAAAAAAAAGCAATCATCCCCAGATGTCCAGAACTTTCTGAGAACTGGGAAAATGTTATTTTTGCCGGTTGACAGTCACTCATTTAAACATTTTTCTGCGGATGGACAATACGAGTGAAATCGAAACTGCAGTAAATGGCAGTTCAAATCCAGGAATTGAATTTTCAACAGTATTTGATTCAACTTCAGAACCCGCACCTTCGTTTTCAGGCATACTATCGGCACTATCAGGTGTATCGGATTCAGCTTTTGAATCTGAAGACATATCAACAACAACATTTTCCGAATCAGAGGATGTTTCATTGGCGACTGTTTTTTCAACCTGACCTGTTGTTGAGGTGGAATCCTCTATAATGACCTGCTTTACAGGATAAAGAACATAGCCACCGTTTCTGCCTTTTCCTTCATCAGATGCCTTAAAGTAGAAGTTTCCTGTGATAGAAGTTGCTATGCCTGCATCAACTGAGATCGATATGGAATTGCTGTTTGACAATTTTAGCCCTGTTGCAACTGCTTCGTCAACCTCGAAGTTACCAAACTCGTCACCTGATGATACTTCCATATAACTGTCCTTGTCGGCAAGCCATGTGTATTTGAGAACTGCAAAGTTGTCTTGCTGTCCTGCAAATATTGAATCTACATAAGTAAGGAAGTAGATGTGGTCGTTCCCATCAGAGCATTCATCTTCAACGAAGTATAATCTATCATCACTGCTTCCGTCTGTGGAAACTACGCCAGTGTCGAGTTCTTCACCATTCTTATACAGAGTTATATAACATTTGGAACCATCAATGTCCACTGCATTCATTACCAGTGAATAACCGTTTTTCATTATCCATTCCTCGCCACTTTTCAGGGTTTTCTTATCACTGGCACTTTGCTGCATCAGCAATTTTGCAAGTTTGGTAGCATCATTGTCAACCGCACAGTATTTAGTACCAAACAATGAAAGGGTGTAAAATTTGGTTACTTTTGTTATGTTGGATTCTTCAGAATAGACCTTGTATTTAGAAGCTACCTGCTTAGTAGTGTAAATCAGTTCTTCTTCATCAATTACATGGGCCTTTGGATTTGCTGAACCGAGAGAAGGATTGCCTCCGTCAACATCGTTTTCAAAATAAAGGTGTTCTCCGGCGCCTGCAGTAAGTTGAGAGTATTTGTTAGCGGCAAAATATAACCCGGGGAAATTAGAGTAATCCCAGGATATATTACCTGCGTCAGTCACTCCTGTATCAATAGGTGTCCCTCTTATGTCAACTGTTGTGGCCGAACATGGAACTACTATGGCCAGCACGAGCAGGAATACCATACTGATAAGAATGTATTTTTGAGATGTGTATACCATTTTTAGCCTCCGAATATTTGTCCATTCCCACAAACTACCATGATTTTTAGCGATATGTTTTAACAAACATAATGGTACTTATAGATTCCCATGCTGGTGTACCAGAGAAAAAACTAATGCAATAACAAAATACAAGAAGAATCATGAAGCACAACTGGATAAGAGAAAAAGAATCAAAAAAGTTGAAAATTATTCCCATATTATACCTGTAGGATTCCTGCCTGAAATCCTGGATTTTGCGCAAATAGAATCCACCTCATCGAACATGAAAGGAGTACTTTCACTTTTATTCCCCTTAAATATAAGACCAGGTGGACATGCTACGTAACTATACACGTTCTGCACAATTCGTACATAATTATGAATTAAAAGAGATCATTGCCATATTATTTACCCGACTATCATATCGGGCATTGCTAGTATAAATGACAATAAACCTGAAAGAACAAGAGTAGATTAGTGGATAACAGAAGTATATCAAAGGTGATATATCCTTTCAGGGAATATGAACATCCGTCAGATACAAGATTAATTATCGAATATTATGCGACTAACTTTTCTGATACCGGGAAATACCATGGCAAGCCAGAAATTATTGGTAAAGGACGTCATTAAGAAAGCTGATGTCCTTCTTGAAGTTATAGACGCGCGTTTTCCAGATGAAACAAGGAACAGCGAGATCGAAAATGATATTGCACGTGCAAAAAAGCCTTTTATCATTGTATTGAACAAGTGCGACCTTGTACCTAAGGATAAACTGGAAAAAGCAAAGTCCAGAATGTCTAAGATAGCTCCTGCTGTATTCGTATCTTCAAAAGAGAGATTCGGAACGACAATGCTCAGGCATAAAATACTGGAAGTCGCTGACATGCAGGGACATGACATACAGGTCGGTTGCATCGGTTACCCGAACACCGGTAAGTCTTCTGTGATAAATGGTGTTGCAGGAAGAGGTAAAGCTTCAACTTCCGCCATATCAGGCCATACAAAGGGTGTGCAGATCGTTAATGCAGGATCGCGCATAGTATTCATTGATACCCCTGGTGTATTCCCACTTGACGAACATGACGAATATATACAGGGACTTCTGGGAATCAAAGATTCAACCCACCTTAAAGATCCAATTGGTGTGGCCCTGAAAATAATTGAAAAGCTTGTTGCGGAGGACAGAAGTCTACTGGAATCATTCTATAAGATAAAATTCACCGATGAAAATTCTTACGATCTTCTGGAAATGATAGGAAGCCAGTGTAATTTTCTGAAAAAGAAAGGAAAAATAGATGAGAACAGAACTGCTGTCAGGATAATAAATGACTGGCAGAAAGGACTTCTTCACCTGGAAAAAACGGACTGTGAGTGAAAATTGTAAAGTTTTAATATACCAATACCAATTATATGAGATGGTGCTAAAATGGTAGAATGGAAAAAAGACCTTGGACTTGAAGGAAGGATGTTACTGACAATGTTTCTTCTGGCTGCAGTGTATCTTGCCTTTCTTGTAGTCATTTCCCAGTATGCATCTGCAAGATTTATGCTGCTGTTTGTTGCTATTTTCATGGGAGCACAATATTATTATTCTGATAAACTGGTGTTGTGGTCCACCGGAGCACATGTTGTTTCCGAGGCAGAAGAACCAAAGCTCCATGAAACAATTACAAGACTGTGTGTCATAGCTGGTCTTCCAAAACCAACTGTTGCAGTTGTTAATACATCAGTACCAAATGCCTTTGCAACCGGAAGAAGTCCAAAAAAGGCTGTAGTTGCAGTTACAACAGGCCTTATGAATAAACTTGATCAGGGAGAACTGGAAGCTGTACTTGCACATGAACTGAGTCATGTAAAGAACAGGGATATGGCAGTTCTGACAATAGCCAGTTTCATCTCAACACTGGCATTCTATATTGTAAGATACAGTCTTTATTTTGGTGGTATTGGAGGAAATCGCAGAAATTCAAACGGTGGACTTATCGCTATATGGATAGTTTCCATAATCGTATGGGTTTTAAGCTTCCTGCTTATCCGTGCGCTCTCAAGATACAGGGAATTTGCAGCAGACAGAGGTTCTGCCCTCATAACAGGCCAGCCTACACAACTCATTTCAGCTCTTAGAAAAATCAGCGGAACAATGGCAAATGTCCCTACAGAAGATTTGCGTAAAGTTGAAGGAATGAATGCGTTTTTCATAATACCCGCAGCTGTTTCCGGATCGGTTATGAACATGCTGTCAACTCATCCAACCATGGAAAAAAGAATAGCTGCACTTGAGAAGATACAGAGGGAGATCGAGTACTAATGGGTTTTCGTGATCTTCTGGGATCAGTCCTTGGAAGCAGCAGAGTTCCTAAAGCAAAAACGGACAAGCTTTTTGCCATATCCACAGCAGTAATTACACTGGAGATGAACCTGAACCTTAAACCATCTGCTATTGCAGGAATTTGTTTTAAGGCTATGGATATGTCAAAGTATGCAAATACCAGAAATGAGATAGAAGAGTTGCTTAAGTTCAGCACCAAGGAAACAGGCACAGATTTCAGCATCGAGAAGGATGAATATAATTTCCTGTGGGTAGTTCTAAAGGATAAGGATTTCGAAGATCTTGTGACCAATATCCACATGATCTCCCAGACACTTGTAGAACAGGGATTTGGCGAACAGATACTCTGTGCGGTTTATAAATTTGAAAGTGAAGGACCAGTATACTGGATCTATAATTTCAAGCAGGGAAATTACTATCCTTTTGCTCCGAGAGGAAAGAACAATCGGGACAATAACATGGAATTCAGGCTTAAATCCCTGATGGAAAATGAACTTCCGATAGAAAAAGAAGTGGGGAAATGGTATCCCCTGTGGAGTATGCCGATTTAAGGACTAGGAATTTTAGTCCTCAAATATACCTTCACCTTTGAAAACTTCTTTAGCTTCCTCAAATGTCAGGTCCTCAGGCGGGACAATAACATCAGATTCAACTATTTCGGCATCATCCACCTTCTTTCCGCAGGATTTTATGCTCTCTATGAGTTTTGTAAGTTCGGACCTGTATTCCCCTTCATTACCACCTGAAACAAGGTCTACTATCTTATTGTCAATGACATTCAGTTCGTCATAAAAGCTTTCAGGAACTTCGTACTGGCCTTCACCGACTATTCTTATAATCATTTGCCTGCCTCCTTCTTGAGCTGCTCAAGTTCCATGTCAACAGTTGTTGACGAGTTTATCTTTGCAAGTTCCCTGTCAATATCATCGCCACTGCTGGTAAAATCATCAAGTGTACCGGAATCTATTAACTCATCGAGTGCAGATGCACGTGCTTTCATATTTTCAGTCTTGTTTTCAGCTCTTTCAACTGCAAGGCCTACGTCAGCCATTTCTTCGCTGATACCTGATACTGATTCATTGATCTTGACCTGTGCCTCGGCTGCGGAATACTGGGCCTTGATAGTTTCTTTCTTGGTTCTGAATACCTCAACCTTGGTTGAAAGGCGCTTCTCAGCAGCAACGAGTTTCTCCTGCTCTTTTTCAAGATCAGTAATCTGCTGGTCAAGGCCCTGTATCTGGGTTGTTAGAGAACTTTTTCTTTCAAGTGCCATACGTGCAAGATCTTCACGGTCTGCTTTAATGGCTTCTTTTGCCTGACCGTCAAGTTTCTCGACGTTTTGCTGGAGCTTTGACCTCTGCAACTGAAGTCTCTTTTTTGATGTTGTAACTTCAGCTACACCTCTTTTTACATCCTGAAGCATTTCAAGCTGCTTTTCATAGGAGTAATCCAGTGTTTCACGTGGATCTTCCATGCGGTCCATAAGTTTACTCATTTTAGATTTAACTACTGTTTCCATTCTGCTGAATAATCCCATATTATTCCTCCAGATAACTCACAAATAATCATATAAAGTGCACACTTGCATAAATGCCTATCTTTCAGTAAAAGATACCATAAATCAATTAAAGATGAAAATAAACTTAACGTCATGTCAGGCAAGTATAATTTACCGGACCCTCTTACACTTATTCATCCGCGCTCACTAAAAAATCTGAACTATCACCTTCAGGAGCTTATGAAGGGCAGGCTCTGGTTAAAGATTATGATAGGAATGTTTCTGGGTATCATTACGGGACTTGTACTTGGCCCTTCAACTGGAATATTGAATCCGGAAATGTCCTACACAATTGGCGAATGGATGGCGCTTCCGGGTTATCTGTTCCTTGCGCTGCTCCAGATGATAGTTGTCCCGCTTGTTTTTGCATCCATAATTCGTGGAATCGCATCCGGAGAGGACATGGAGCAATTAAAAAAAATTGGCTTGAGGACAGTTGGTTTTTTCCTTGTTACTACAGCATTTGCAATACTTGTAGGGCTGACACTTGCACTGACAATCAATCCTGGAAATTACATCAGTAACGAGCTTGTACAGGATACCATGGTATCAAATGTAACCCAGACTGACAGTAGCGGACTGAGGGCTTTCGATATGGCGGAACTCCCGTCGATGATAACTACAGTTGTCCCGACTAATCCTCTTGGGTCACTGGCAACCGGACAAATGTTGCAGGTGGTTATATTTTCCATAATAATTGGAGTAGCTCTTGTTTCCATGCAGCCGCTACAGTCAAAGCCATTGCTTGAACTGCTGGGCTCTCTCCAGGAAGTCAGCATGACGGTTGTGCGCTGGAGCATGCTTTTAGCACCTGTTGCCGTATTTGGACTTATCAGTAAATTCACCCTGAATCTGGGAATAGATGCATTGTTGGGAATGCTGGTATACGTTGGTACTGTATTGCTGGGTCTCCTGTTAATGTTGATAGTTTACATGCTTATCATTCTTGTTGTGACCAGAAAAAATCCGTTGACATTTTTAAGATCAATCCGTGATGTATTGCTACTTGCGTTTTCCACATCAAGTTCTGCTGCGGTTATGCCACTCTCAATCAAGACCGCAGAAGAAAATATTGGAGTGAGACCTTCTGTTTCCCAATTTGTGATTCCGCTGGGTGCTACTATCAATATGAACGGTACAGCTCTTTACCAGAGTATAGCGGCTGTGTTCCTTGCACAGGTATTTGGAGTGGACCTTAGTTTTGTAGATTTGCTATTGATCATGGTAACAGTAGTCGGAGCATCAATTGGTACTCCATCAACACCAGGAGTAGGTATTGTAATCCTTGCAATGATACTGAACAGTGTGGGTATACCCACATCAGGCATCGCACTGATTATCGGAGTTGACAGGATACTTGACATGAGCCGTACTGCAGTTAATGTTACAGGGGATCTTGTAACCTGTGTGATAATGGATAAATGGGTTGCAGGTAAGAAAACTGCTAACGAAGAGTTCATTGAAGTGGCTAAACGTGAAGCACAGAGAAGAGTTCATGATGAGGATGTTATTGTAGTTACTACTGAAGAATGAATGAAAATCAGAAATAATATTATTATTCCCGCTGTGCTGCGCTTTGCGCGATGCAGAGCATCTACAGCATATAAATGAAACAAAAAAAAACCAGAGCCACTGCTAGTCACTATAAAATTCAATTTTATTTTTTGATTAAAAACATTTTCATTTAGAAAAACCCTATAGCTGATGCTATCAGATAATAATCCAGTTAAAAAAGGTAATAGTTAATATAATGAGTGAGCTGGCAGCGATCCATATTTCCCAAAGACTCTCGTACTTAAGTACAGTATGGAACGCTGGCAGGCTTATCTTCTGTGTTCGGGAAGGGTACAGGAATTACCCTGCCGCTATGGCCGCCAGACTCACTCATAATGAATTGATAAAGGTAAAGCCAAGGTCCGGATTCGAACCGGAATGGAATCGCTCTGCAGGCGATTGCGTAGCCGCTCCGCCACCTTGGCAGTGAGCGATTTATGGATGAATCCATCATATATATAGCTTACCTTAAGATAGTGTATAAAAACATGCACATATCAGATTTCGCCTGGACAAAGCAAGACGAACAGGCACGGATAGTTAGTAGCCGCAGACTCAACACCTCGTTGCCTTGGTGCTTACATCCCGACCCTATCAAACCGGTCTTGTACCGGAATCCTTAACGTGGTCTCTTTTCAAGTCAGATTTCGAGCTTAGATGCATTCAGCTCTTATTCCTTAGCGCGTAGCTGCTCAGCGATGCCCTGTCGGACAACTGATACACCAGTGGCGCCGCTACTCTGTTCCTCTCGTACTAAAAGTAGCTTACCCTCAGACCACAGACACCTCTAGTAGATAGTAACCGACCTGTCTCACGACGGTCTAAACCCAGCTCACGATCTCCTTTAATAGGCGAACAACCTCACCCTTGGCCGCTGCTGCACGGCCAGGATGGAAAGAACCGACATCGAAGTAGCAAGCTGCCGGGTCGATATGTGCTCTTGCCGGCAACAACTCAATTATCCCCGGGGTAACTTTTCTGTCATTTTTGGCTCGCACCAAGCGAGCTCAAAAGTTCGCTAGAACCGACTTTCGTCTCGTCATCCACTACTGTGCTGAATAACGTCAGGCTGACTTATGCTCTTGCACTCTTCAGTGGGTTTCCGACCCACTTGAGTCAACCATTGTGCGCCCTTGATATCTTTTCAAGGGCGTCCCGCCCCAGGCAAACTGCCCACCTATCGGGGTCCTCCTCTCGGAGTGAGGGTCGTAATTCTGGAAGGGTAGTGTCCCAATTGCGACTCCATCGATGCTGGCGCACCGACTTCGACGTCTCCTACCTACACTGTACATCCAAAATCACAACCCAACGACAGGCTGCAGTAAAGCTCCACGGGGTCTTCACTTCCCCCTAGAGGTCTCTAGACTGTGCACTAGAAAGTAAGCTTCACCGGACTCTGGCTAGGGACAGTAGAGCTCTCATTGATCCATTCATGCGAGTCGCCAATTAAGCGACAAGGTACTACGCTACCTTAAGAGGGTCATAGTTACCCCCGCTGTTTACAGGCCCTTCGTCCCGTTGAACCGGGGTTTCAGGTACCTGCACTGAGCAGGATTCAGAGATCGTACTAGCCCTTACGGGTTTGCGATCTCCTATGTTGATATTAGACAGTTAGAGCTCTCTTGTCACTGCGACCTGCTGTCTTCACAGCAGGCACTCCTTCTCCCGAAGTTACGGAGCTAATTTGCCGAATTCCCTTAGCCAAATTATTCCGACACGCCTTAGCCTTTTCAGCTAGGGGCACCTGTGTCAGTTCTCGGTACGGACCCATGACTTCCTTTTCACGGGTTCCCGGGTGCAGCCAACTTTCGCCATTACAGATTCGCCTGCTTCTCGCCATTACGGCTCTCCACAGGATTCGCTGCTTAGACGGCGCGACAACGCCGCTTGGCCTGCCCAAAAACGTCAGTTTATTGTCATGAGGTACAGGAATATTAACCTGTTTCCCTTTTGGCGTACTCGAATTACGGTACGTCTTAGGACCGACTAACCCTCGGCTGACGATCATTGCCGAGGAAACCTAGCCCCTTCGGCGGTTAGGATTCTCACCTAACTATGCTGTTACTATTACCAGGATTTTCGTTTCCGCACGGTCCACAGGACTTCACAGCCCTGCTTCTGCCCGAACGCAACGCCTTTCTACGAGATTACCTTGCGGTACTCCGTGGTATCGGTGGTCGACTTGAGCCCCGTCCATTTTCGGGGCCCCAAACCTCGACTGGTGGGCTGTTACGCACTCTTTAAAGGATAGCTGCTTCTAAGCTAACCTTCCAGCTGTCTAGGGCTTAGGACGCCCTTTAGTATTAACACTTAGTCGACACTTAGGGACCTTAACCACGGGCTGGGTTGTCTCCCTTACGGACTACAGGCTTACCCCAGTAGTCCGGACTCCAACCTTCTTCGACGACGGTGAGTTTGGAGTTTGACAGGCGGCTGAGGAATTTCTTCCCCGGGACCACCAATCAGTGCTCTACTTCACCGACTATCTCCGGTCAGGTCATGCTACGACATGTTTCGAAAGGAACCAGCTGATGCCGGGTTAGATTAGCCTTTCACTCCGAGACGCAGGTCACACGAATGATTTGCAGATCAATACCGCTTGCGGTCCTCCACGTAGCTTTCGCCACGCTTCAACCTGCCCACGCCTAGATCACCCGGCTTCGGGTCATATCCTAATGACTCCACGCACTTGTATACGTCGCTCCTCACCTTACGGTTGCGAGCATGTTGCTTTCGCTTCGGCTTCCCTTTTAGGTTAGCCATTGCCATTTGAATATACTCCCTGGCCCGTTCTTCAAAACGTAAGATATGACATTGGCAATAATGCCCGTACTGCAGCCTCGCGGCTGTTTCCTTCGCATTAAAGATCCTTTAACGCCATATCGCTCCATCGCTTCCAGGTTTCAGGCACTTTTAACCTCCCTTCTTGGGGTACTTTTCAGTTTTCGGTCACCCTACTAGTTCGCTATCGGTCTCAAGAAGTATTTAGTTTTGGAAGTTGGTGCCTCCCAAATTCACGCGAGAATTCCAACTCACGCTACTCAGGTTATAATCCAGATCCTTTGATTGTTGTTTACGTGACTATCACACTCTATGGTCTAACGTTCCAGAAAAGTTAAACTTCAATCAAGTGGGATCTTTAGAAAAAACCTATAACACCACATCTCCCACATGTTACCAGTGGGATTCAGTTTGAACTTTACCGTGTTCATTCGCCATTACTAACGGCATCTCTTCGATTTCTTTTCCTGCCCCTACTAAGATGCTTCAATTCGGGGCGTTCCCGATCAGTATTGATCAACACACAAAATGTGTTAGGAAGACCCATTAGGAAATCCTGGGTTCATAGGTTCCATGCACCTACCCCAGGCTTATCGCAGCTTGGCACGTCCCTCATCAGCTCTTGAGCCGAGCCATCCACCTGAAAGCATAATTACCAGAGTCCATCTCACTTTGTCCAGTGAGCGTCTGATATATGCATGCATATACACGATCTCATTGCAGCTGTTGTTGCTTCAGCCGCTTCATCCTTCCCCGGAGACATTACTCTCCAGGTGCACTAATAATGGACTTGCAGGGATTCGAACCCTGGGCCTTCGCCTTGCAAAGGCGACGATCTTCCAACTGATCTACAAGCCCATAGAAGATCCTAACACTTAGAATCTTGCCTTTTTTCTTGAATCTGACAGTTTTTCGATTTCTGACCGGTAAGTGGTGATAGGCTTTTTGCCTATCTTGCTTAGGAGGTGATCCAGCCGCAGATTCCCCTACGGCTACCTTGTTACGACTTAACCCCCCTTGCGAAATTTAGGTTCGAATACGGCACTAGTCCATACCCTCACCCATACCTCACTCGGGTGGTTTGACGGGCGGTGTGTGCAAGGAGCAGGGACGTATTCACCGCGCTATATTGAAACGCGATTACTACGGATTCCAGCTTCATGAGGGCGAGTTACAGCCCTCAATTCGAACTACGGGCGGGTTTATGAGATTACCAACCCCTTTCGGGGTAGGGACCCATTGTCCCGACCATTGTAGCCCGCGTGTAGCCCTGGAGATTCGGGGCATACTGACCTACCGTAGCCCGCACCTTCCTCTGGTTTAGCACCAGCGGTCCCCACAGAGTACCCATCATCCCTAAGGATATGCTGGCAACAGTGGGCACGGGTCTCGCTCGTTGCCTGACTTAACAGGATGCTTCACAGTACGAACTGACGACGGCCATGCACCTCCTCTCAGCGATTCAGGTAAGACCTTCAGCCTGACCTACATATTGCTGTCGCCCCAGGTGAGTTTTCCGGCGTTGAGTCCAATTAAACCGCAGGCTCCACCCGTTGTAGTGCTCCCCCGCCAATTCCTTTAAGTTTCAGCCTTGCGGCCGTACTTCCCAGGTGGCTCGCTTCACGGCTTCCCTGCGGCACCTGAAACGGTCGCACCGTCCCAGACACCTAGCGAGCATCGTTTACGGCTGGGACTACCCGGGTATCTAATCCGGTTCGTGCCCCCAGCTTTCGTCCCTCACCGTCGGACCCGTTCTGGTAAGACGCCTTCGCCACTGGTGGTCCCACAAGGATTACAAGATTTCACTCCTACCCCTGTAGTACCTCTTACCTCTCCCGGTCCCAAGTCTGACAGTATCCCCCGGAAGCCTAACAGTTGAGCTGTCAGATTTCCCGGAAGACTGATCAAACCGGCTACGGACCCTTTAGACCCAATAATAGTGGCCACCACTCGGGCCGCCGGTGTTACCGCGGCGGCTGGCACCGGTCTTGCCCGGCCCTTGCTAACACCTGCTGTTTATACAGGTGGACAGCCAACATAAGATGCTGGCACTCAGTATCCCCTTATCGCGGTTCCCCGCATTGTAAAGATTTCGCGCCTGCTGCGCCCCGTAGGGCCTGGATTCATGTCTCAGAATCCATCTCCGGGCTCTTGCTCTCACAACCCGTATCCGTCGTTGGCTAGTAGGTACGTTACACCCACTACTACCTGATAGACCGCAGATTCATCCTAAGGCGCCGGAACTTTGAATCACAGAACATTCCAGTAGCTATGATTTATCAGGTATTATCACCAGTTTCCCGGAGTTATGCCTGACCTTAGGGCAGATTATCCACGTGTTACTGAGCAGTACGCCATGTTTACGAAAAACATTTGACTCGCATGGCTTAATCGAATACTGATAGCAGTGACCTCTGGCAGGATCAACCAGAATTGATGTTGATCACACACAAAGATTTTAATTGGAAGTCATTTAGGAATCAGTCGGAAAGAACTCTCTTTGAGAGAATATTTCCTATTTGCACATAGTTTGGTTAATTCCTTATTTTATAGTTTAGTAGTTATACACTACCGGTCAGAATTAACCGAACTGCCAAATCCAACGTCAGACAGAAAAAGCTTCTGTCTCCACTTGTAAGGCGGTGATTGTAAGTGTTTTCGCGCGATTTGCGCGGACTCCTTCAAAGGACATCATCGTATATATACCTTCCGAATCAAGAGATTCGGAGGCAAAGGATGGACCTTTGATCACACCTGCCATGATGAAATGATATTTAATACTTCATCTTCTACTCTGCGACGAACTCATTTTCATGATGCGGTGACCGCATCATTGGGCTCCTCGCGAGCACCCTTACATAACAGGCTTACTATAAATACGTTGCGGGAAAATAAAGGGAAATAATTTTCACATACAATAGGAATAAACAAGTCGAATGAAAATATTAGTCCCGAAAACAATAAAAACTAATAATTGAAAAAAAGAAAGAAAAAAGAACATCATCATTTTTTGATGACATCCATAAGTTTGACCCACTTTCTGGTCACAATAACTGTAGTGTCCGTATTATTGATAATCTTCTCAGGAAACAGACCCATCAGGAAGTTCTTCAGGAAAGGACGTGTAGTAGAACCAATAAACACGACATCACTATCCTTTGCCTCACTTGAAAGACCCTTTTCTATATTCTCAGACACAACAAACTTTTCTGAATATTCAATACCTTCAAAATAAGGTTTGAGATTTCTAAAAGCCATCTTTGCCCTGTTTTCATCATCAGAGGATTTCCCCACATTGAACATGGTCACATGGGCATCCCCGGCAACTGCCAGGTCCCTGACAAGCTCTGCCGCAAGAGAAGCATGTGGGCCACCCGCTGTAGGCAACAATATATTCCGGGCATTTTCCAGTTTCTTACCAGGATCAAACCTGGCAACCACCACATCACAGGGCGCCTTAAGGAGCAGAGGGTCCAGAGTACTTCCCAGAACAAAGTCACGACGGAAAGTTCGGCCCCTCCAGCCCATGACAAGCATATCCGGCTTTTCCTCCTCAATAGTATCAAGTATAGAATCAGAAGCATTTCTTCCAACTTTAATTATACCTCCTGCAGGTACATCAACAGAAGAAATAAGTTTTCTCATCATAGACCTTTTTTCCTCAACAATCCCATCTGACGCAGACAACGGAGTCTGTTCTGGGAAAGTCAGGACCTTCAGAAAAACAATGTGACCATTCTTTTGTTTTGCAACAATATTGGCAAGGCCTGAAAGATCACCTGCATTAGCAATATTCTTAATTGGAACCAGTATCTTGTATCCCTTTTCAGCAAATGGCTTTTCCTCATATACCTTTTTGATGAGATGTTTCGAGCGTCTCTTAATCTCCTTCTCAGAGTAAGAGAAATAAAAGAAAGAACCTGCAAGTACCCAGAATATAGTTATCCCTGCAATGAAAGTCTTGTGTTCGATAGACGTCACAAGATAATAGCCAATAACAAGTTGCACAACTATAGCAATTACAGGAAGATAAGGAGCAAAAGGCATTTTAAAGGCCCTCTTAAGGTCAGGTCGCCTGAACCTTAGTATAATAAGGACAGAGTTTACCAGAATGAAAAGAATCAGGAACATTATGTTTGCTGCAGAAGCTACAGTTTCAATCGGAGCAAATGTCATTGTTGCAATGATGAAATAACTGAAAAGAATTGCATAATGAGGCGTTCTTCTCTTTTCGTTAATCCGGGATAGTGCTTCAGGCAGATAGCCCATCCTTCCAAGTGCAAACGCAACCCTTGATGATGAATAAACAGTAGCGTTCATGGCACTTATTGTGGAAACAAAGCCACCTGCAATGATGAGAATGGAACCGAATGCCATAATCTGGTCTGCAACCCGTATCATACTGAATTCGCCAAGTTCCCCAAGATAGATCCAGCTGGGTCCGTCTACCTTAATAGCACCTATCAGAGCAAAAGCCACCATAATATAGACAATAACAGCAACCCAAAGTGAAAGCAATATGGCCCTTGGTATGTTCTTTTCCGGGTCCTTGACTTCCTCACCGCTCTGGGCAATGATCTCATATCCTTCAAATGCTATGAAAGTAAGTCCCATTGCAACGAGAAGACCTCCAACACCGTTAGGCAGGAATGCCGGGTCTGCAAGAAATGCAACAGACCAGTCAGGTGTCATGAATGTCCTGTAAATACCAAAACCCGCAAACACTACAAGAATTGCAACTTTGAACAGAGTGACAAGGCCACCAATTCTTCCGCTTTCCTTTGCACCAAGATAATTAAGGTAAGCCATTAGAGTGACAATACAAAATGCAGAAACAGTCATTAAAGTAGCCTGCGGGATTTCTTCGTATCCTAAAAAATGAATGACAAATTCAGAAAAGAATGCACCGAATGTAACTGCATAGAGAGAACATGCTATGGTGTGGGCCGCCCAATCTACCCAACCGGCAAGGAATCCGAAATGATTTCCAATACCCTCCTTTACCCAGAGATAACTTCCACCGGCTTCAGGAATTGCTGAACCGAGCTCAGCATATGCAAGTCCTGTAAAAGTTGCAACAATACCATTTAGAAGGAACGCAAGAAGGACGGCAGGTCCGGCGATTCCTGTGGCAATACCAGTCAGAGCAAATATGCCCGCACCTATCATGCCGGCAATGCCTATCATAGTTATATCAAAAAGCGTTAGGTCCCTGCTTAGACTTACCCGAATTTCATTATCTCCTGACACATTATTTTAGAGAAGCAGCTTCATAGATAATATTTTCCATCTTGGTTCAGATATGTGTAGCATTTTGGAATTAGATTTGAAATTAAAAATAGATAAAAAGAAATTGATTTAATACCTCATCATCATCACAATCAGCAGATTTTCGATATCAATAACGTATATATACCAATAAACAGGATTAAAAAAATCATATCAGGTATGCAAAACAACTTGTGCATATAGCGTGATGTCTGCAGGCCGTCCCTGTGACGAATCACAACACGCGCCCTGAAAAACGAGACAAGGAGTCAAACGGAGTATGAGCGGATCGGGGGATCCACATAACACCCATAGCGTTAGCTATGCACACGCGGGCAAAGCAGCAGCAACGTTGCTATGTATTTTGATACTGTGCACATGCAATGTCGCTTCCACGGAAGAGACCGGCATGTTAGATGGCGTTGCCTACTCTTTGAGCACAGACACAATACTGGATGTGCCATACTACAATCAGGGGAATACGAACTGGTGTCTTTATTATTGCCTTACCATGATGTTCAATTACAACGGCCAGAATATGGAAACATGGGAAATGGCAGATTATTTTGACTCCGGATATTACGATACTTTTTCCGAGCAATACAATCCTTCTGACACATCCCTTGAGGAATACGCTGGACATGTATGCTCACTGAACATCAAAAAAACAATATGGGGACTGACTATCAGGGATTTTGATAACGAAACCTTTAACGACCTGATAAAAAGCAATATAAACAACGGCCAGCCGGTCCTCATGGCATTCCAGTACATGAATTCAGACGGAGTAAAGGAAGGCCACGCAATACTCGCAGTGGGATACGATGAACAGTTCATCTACCTCACAGACTCCAGCGGAGCTATCACAAAAGGAGTCTTTGGCAGCGACAACGGCTACATTGCAGTACCGGTAAGCTGGCAGGATTTCAATGAAAAACTTGTCAACAACATCTCACCCTCGAACATGGCATACACCATCGAGATCATAAGCGAAGCACCCAAAAACTCAACCGAAGGCTCCATCTACCTGACAGACCGCAGCGACAAAGGATTCAGTTGCCTGACTTTCACCAACAGATACGAAGAAAACGACACAGGACTTCTGAGATTTGACGGCACCTGCGAGAACGGATACTGCGTCGTTGACAGCACTGACCTGACCAGCACCAGAGAAACTGAAGAATCCGACAGCATGTCTGTTTATTTCACAGTGGCAAATCCCACATCAGAAGAGAGTGAATATACAGTGACATGCCAGCTTCTGAACGTTGAAACTGAAGAATTGGTGGATGGTTTTGATTACAAAACGAGTTTTGATCTGGCAGCATACAATACTATTTCTAAGGGAGTTAATTACTCGAACCAGTTACATTCTGTGGATAGCGGAAGTTACTGGGTTGTGATTAGCCTTTTTGATGACGATATGGAAGAGATTGATAGTATAGAGATTGGTGTTTGTTTGAGTTGAGATTGGAATACTTATTTTATGCAAGAATAGGAAGCAGTGTACTATTTAGAAGTACAGGGATTCGAATTCGCATAAAATCCCTATAAAAAGACCATGTTTAAATAATTGGCACTCTTCAACATCGGGTGGGCAATTTTAACAACAAGGTCTTATTGCCCTATAGAAAATGGGTGATTCTCCACATGATAAATACAAGCTGATATTTTATGAATCCCTGTCATGTGACACCATCCATATTTAGATCCCAGATATGACCCGTAAATTTGGAACAGATTTTCAATGTAATCCCTTTCAAATTTACCCACTCGATGTTGTGGAGGTCCTTTTGTTTAAATTCCGTATAATTACAGCATAAGAACAATTTATGCTGACCAATAAGCCGATTATTCGGGAAAGATCTGATTCAGATCATATCTTCTTTTGTTATCTTACGAACCGTACCAAAACCCATGGAAACAGCTTTGCCTATTCCGAGATAATCAGGGATATTGAAATTAGACATAAAAAAGCCATTAAATGCCACAAAATTCCTGTTTTTGTGTTCGATGCGGGTCTCGGCAAGGTCTACATCACATTTAATCTGACCGGGAACCTTATAATTGAGTGACTTTGACATTGAAAGTAGATTACCTACCAGTATTTTTCTAAGAAGCTTAAGCATTTCTCGTGATTTTGGGAACGAGAATAAAGATCATTGTTTTTCTGGCTCAACGCAAACCAGGGGGCGAGGAATTCATAAAAGAAAATCTTATTGTTTAAACCAAACTCCTGCATATCTCCCGATAAACATTTGTTCAGAACCGGATATTTTTCCTCCCCAAGCCATATGTCATCAAAATCATCAAAGATATCCTGCAGCACTTCAGCACCAACAGCTATCCCTACGACAACAGGCTTATTATCAATGATTTGATACTGCACCTTTAGATAGCGATATATCAGTTAATCTGTGTTATGGTTATAGGCCCCTTTCAAAATGATATTCATTTCCAGTTATAACAATCCTTATTTTCTTTATATTAGTATTTATTTAAACTCCCCTCACTAAAGTACATCATCTAATCCGTTTATTTAATAAATTGTACTATAATAATGAATCATTATGGCATTAAAAGTTCAATATACCTTTATTCCTATACTCTTTTGTTTTTATGAAAACGCAATAAATAGACGGTCTTATAAGACTTATAATAGGGAATGAATTTAGGGAAAATTGACACTTTATTTTCCAATTCAAATATAAATAGTCCTTATTTTAAAAATTAAGCAGCTTTAAAAATGTATTTTTTGTGGGGGAGCACTTACAGCAAATTTGCAATGAAAAATAAGGCATGTACCCCCTTTATTTGAGTGTCAGTTCTAAAGAACCCTATAAGGTTGCAAAGTCGTTCTTCTTCGTCCAGAGGATCCTGTACTCCAAGTATTTCTCTGGTATCGTCCTCAATCCTGATAAGCAAGCACCCTCCAGTTGTGTTAGCAAATGCCACCAGTGTTTTAAGGATATTCTGGGTGAGAAGATGTCTCGCTTTAACTCCAGCGTTTTTCCCTCTGGCATGGTGACAAGTTGAGAAAACGATTGACTCATTAGTTCCCCATCCAATAAGAATCGACGTCCTTAATCTGTATTGCTATTCTTAACAGGTTATATCTCTATTCACATTTCGTGATTGGCAGTTAGTTTGCTTCAAAATTATTTAAATAAAAATGGTCTTTTTATAGGAATTGAACGATATTTTATACTCGTAAGGAATTGTTCATGGTTTTGTGGAAGGAAATCGAAGAAGATAAAGCGTGGGAACACCTGAAATAAAGAATGAAAATACTAGAGTAGTACTTGACGATACTATTCATGTATATTCAAAATCACATGATACACATAAAAATAAACCAGAGGACAGGCATCCGTTTTCCAGATGTCGTCCCCGTAATCTTACGTATTTCTTTTATCTACACACTAAAATGGTCTGATCATATCAGTTCTTCCAGGCATTAAACACTAGGAACAGACGTGAGGTGGTAACTTCTGCAGCGGTTTCGGGTACCGGAGTTCCATCCTTCCAGCAAGAATAGCATTTGAACAACTCTGAGGTGGTGATAGCTGCTCCATCTGCTGATTCATAGTCGTTCCATGGGTTCCAACCTTCTCCTTCGCAGAAGATGGTGGACACACCTTTTTCATTGAACTGTTTCAACGCCGCAAGAGCCTGTAATGCCTGATTGGTAGCCAACCCGTTAGTGTTGCCTCCCGGCATATGGCAGAAAGTCCCGTCAGATAACTGGTTATCCAGTAGAGCTGTGACCGGATTACCATTAGCCTGTGTAAAGTTGTCACCCTGCGGATCGATACCTAAGGAAGTAAGGGCCATGATAACCTGAGCCGTAGATTCGGTATTTGTGTCCGAACCACTGGCATAATTAAAGCTTCCGTTATCATTTTGACACTGCCTGAGCCATTCAATTGCTTCATCGACTGCCGCTCTGACATCCGCCCTTTCATCGTAGTATGGTGCCAGAGCATAGATGGCCATTGCAGTCATGTCCACATCCGGTGTGCTTCCGGCCCATGTCCAGCCATCTCCAGCTTTATGGGTTAACAGGTAATCCACCAGGAATTCCCCATCATAATTAGCACCCTCTGGAACATCACCGCCATCCGCATTCAGGGCAATGAGCGCCCACATGACGGCATTGTTGCCCTGTGAAAGGCTTGGATAGTTGTATATTTTCTCTATGAGATCCTTGCCTCCAAAATTGTGTGGATTATACTTCGCAGCCAGCACCGCCATGGTTACCCGGTCGTATTCCGTCAGGGAACCCAGTTCATCGCTGCCTCTGACCATATCCTCCAGGCTTTCGATGTAAGCTTTACCACTGCTGTAGTACATCTCATCGTTTATGTCCTCTCCAACGGCTCCAAGGGCAAAGGCCGGCCAGTCGCTCTCTACACCGGTCTGCCTGTAGTAATTGACCGTTTTCTGGATACTTTCATAAAGAGTAGCCTCCTCCACATAATACTGACCACTGGTTACTACCGTTATCCTGAAGCTATTCTGCACATGGGAATTGTTGTCCAAGGTTGCCACAATGCTCACGGTTCCGTTGCTGATTCCCATAACCAGGCCTGTACGGTCCACGGTGGCTATCTGCTCGTCTGTGCTGAACCAGCTAAAGTTTTCCTCAGGCATCAAAAATCCGTCTTGGCTGTAGACCTTACCTTCAAGCTGTAGAGTACCTCCTTCAATAATACTGTTCACAGATGAGGTGATCCTTATCTCACTCGCAACGCTCTGCTGACTCGTTTCAAAAGAGAACTTTACAAGACCCTCACATCCGCAGACATACGCACTGTTATTACTTATGCATATTTCATCAAAGGTGCCGTACTTCTCCGCAGGACAATCCACTCGCTGGGCAATATTCCCGCTGGTATCCAGCCTTATAATGCCGCTTTCCGTACTACTAAAACTGTATCCGGCCCGTTCCATATGCATAAATGGCAGATAGACATTCCCCAAGTCATCCACGGCAAAATCTCCGGTGGAATACATGTGCTCATCCGGATTAACCAGGGAGTCCAAATCTTTTTTCCACAGCTCATTGCCCTGAGTATCTATAACATACAGCGTCGTTGCGCCAGAGCTTTCAGAAGAGGCAAAATACAGAGTACCATCATCGCTCAACAAGATCTTCCCATCATCGGAAGTTTCGCTGGAATAGAAATCATGTTTCCAAAGAATATTTCCATCACTTGGATTCACAGCATATACTCCAACGACATGACTACCATAGTCACCAAAGTATCCATACAGTACACCATTGCTGTCTACTACAAGGTCACCACCGTATTCGGGATAACAACCTGCCTGGCACTGGTTTAACAAGGAGCCCTGTGTGCCTTCATCCTGAATTTCAATTATTTTGCAAACTTTGTTTCTATAGGTTGTGCAAATAATGTTATCGTCTTCTCCGAGAACGAAGTTATACACACTTGTGTTTAGAGTCATATTCCATTTTTCAGTTCCCTGATTGTCTATGGCATACAGAAGGGTGGTCAGGGAATCTCCCTGTGCCATATATATGGTTCCGTCGTCTGCCCGCTCTATGGCGGAAATGGGTTGGTACCCACTGTTGATTTCCCTGTCCCATACCATCGTCCCGTCGGGGCTGATTAATGCCGCAGACAGAATGCCGTTAATTTTACACACTGCATAGATGCCGTCATTGTCATCCATTTGCATGTCGTAGACGTAATCCAGGATCATGTCCCAGTTTTCTGTACCGTCGGAAGCTATGGATAACAACTTACCCGAGGATCTGTTATACACGTAAACATTACCGCCATTGTCATGAATCAGGTTTTCGAAACAACCCGTTTTGTTCCATTCATACCCAAAGCCGGTTACTACCTTTAGTTCACAGGTCTGAGTGATACCTTCACTGGTACCCGTTATCTCAGTAATTCCGAGACCAACGGCGTTTATTTCGCCCTCTTCGTTTATTGTTGCAACATTTTCATTTGAACTTGACCATTCTATGGAATCGAGTTCCACCGTTTCACCATACTGGTTGAGAGGCATTGCAGATGTAGTCCCGTAAACGGTCAGCACAATTTCCTCAGGGGATATACCGCTGTAGACATCGGCTTCCCTTTCCACGATCACTGTTACCTGCTTGCTCAAGGTAATGTCGGTAACGGATGTCGCATAAAGTACGTATGTTCCCGTGGCAGCAGGGCCCAGTATCCCGTTTTCATCTACCTCATTACGATAATTGATTATACACTCCCATTTAACCTCTTCTTCCGGCATTTCGTTGCCGTACTGATCAATTACCCGGTACTGGAACTGGTAGGGCATCCTGTATTCCAAATTTACGGTTTGCACGACCTCTCCAGTTTCGGAAAGGATCTCAACGGCTTCTGGCTGCGGATCTTTTTGTATAACATCTATAGCTGCACTGTCTGTGATTCCCGTACCTTTTATCCTGACAGTGATAGTGGCGGTTCCCAGGGAATTGCAGATGAAACTGCCGTCTTCCTGTACCGCAATTATGTAAGGATTGGAACTTTCCCATACCAGATCCTGGCCAACCATTGCCTTTCCTTCGGTATTGAATACCCTGACACCGAGGGTCTCTTCCAGGTTAACCCCGAATTGCTTATCCTTTTCAATAATGTCCACGCTGGCCGGAACTTCGGGCGTTGTCCTTTCGATCTTTGCTATTATGAACTTCCCGAACTTACTGCGTCCCCCTGCAAGCACATTGCCATCTACATATATGTCATGATACGAGGCCACACTGCTTCCGAAGGGAGATATAAAGTCCGCAACACTTCCTTCAGGACTTATGGATATTAATGCATAGCCTCCGGCTAGTCCTGCTTTCTGCTTGTCGTAATAGATATAGCCTTCATCATCCATGCAATTCGGACTTGAAAGATCCTCAGACCTGTAGACTCTTATTGTCCCGTCGGGGTTAACAGTCACATATTCCCGATCTCCTTCATATCCGTTATAGTTGTAATCAAGATAACAATATAGGATATCGTTACCACCGATTCTGAAAGACATAATATAGGGACTGCAGGTCTCAATACAGACGCCGTTTACGGGATCGTCGGTGAGTACACTACCGTCCGCAGGATCCAAGGCTTTTATGATGGCGGTATCATCCAAGACATAGACCGTGCCATTGCTGCTTATGGCCGGCTGCATGACAAACCTTGTGCTAAATTCTTCCGTTACATGGTGCCATTTTTCAATTCCCTGCGTATCCAGAACCTGAATCTTCCCGTCGGTGATGGAAGTGGACTTACCCTGAACCGCAAGATAGATATTTCCGTTATCATCGGCTACGGGAGGACGAGCCAGTTCATAATAATCAGTGATCCACTGCATATCTTCACCGGTGATCTCATAGTTCCAGTTTACACTGCCGTTGCCGGTGTCCAGGCTGTATATTCCATTCCGGATACCTATGATTACCTGGTTGCCGATTACCAGAGGAGAGGTCTGGATAAGGCAGTGTGCTTCGATTTCCTGACTCCATTTAACGGTTCCGTTGGGGTTTACTGCGTAAACCGAAGTGTTTTCACCCCTGACCTGAAGATAGATAGTACCGTCTTCCCCAACAACCGGGTGATACAGGGCTGTAGAACTATCAGGAGCATTATCCGTGTCCAGACTTACCTGCCACATCTCATTTCCATAAAGGTCAAAAGCATATAATCTCTGGTTATATTCCTTAAAAGCATATACTATTCCCTCGTCTATAACAACCCCGAAAATACTGTCATATTCGGCTTCTGTCCTGGTGATGACATGCTGAAGTGTCAGACCGTATTCGTTTTCCTCCGTCGTAGCCTCGGTTGCTAAAGCAGGTATTGCTGTCGCAACCATTGTACCGAACAGAAGCAATAATGCTATTCCTTTAATTATCACAGAAGCTTTACACTTATCTTTACTCATGTATCCGATCCTCCCTACCTTGTTTTCTGTACATTGCATACCCTGCAAGCCCTACGCAGACGAATGAGATAATCAGAGTAACTGCTAATGCTATCGATATACTATTTCCATATGTTTTTTTCAAAATAATCACCTTATGAGAGACGTTTTTTTACATTCAGGCACTTAATCTGCCACAAGTACAAAAATCAGGAGAAAAGTCAGGAAAATGAAGTAATATCTTCCTTTTTTCCTGACTTTATACCTCCAATCTGTTCATGGTTTTTTCATTTCACCTCACACCATATCGAACAAGGCTACCACATCATCGAAGTCAACCCTGCCATTGCCGTTGTAATCAACCTTTGATGGCATGTTTGCCTCTATCCAGTCCATCTGGTAGAATAGTACTTCTACGTCCACGAAACTGCAGACACCGTCACCTGTGAGGTCTTCGTAGAGTCCGTCGCCGTCAAGGTCGCGGGGAGAAGCGGTCTGGCCTGGAATCGGTGTTCTGGTGACCTCAAGGGTCCCAATCTCAAGTGTAGCATTGATCTGGGCACCTGTGTCGTCGTCAAGCCTTTTGACACCAAGAGTGAAGTTGGTAGTTCCCATGTCTTTTCCGGCAACTGTGAGAGTTGCAAGTACGACGTCCTCAGCACCTGCTTCTATCGCATTGTTTCCGTCAACTGCCTTTATGTAAATAGAACCGTTTGGCAGACTGGAGTTGTCGGAAATGGATACCCAGTCAGGATAACTGACGTCCACTATCTCGGCAATTGCCGGGTCGTCGATATCCACGGTAAGCTCATAGCCTGAAAGACCACCTGGCAGTGAGTCTACGCTGATGACAATCTCGGTGGTCTGCCCATCGATTACTTCGGCATCCACAGGCACGAAGGATAGTAACGGAAGAATCGGATAACATGGAACACCTTCCCATGTAGGTGTGGTGAAGCCGGTGGCGCCTGGCTGGTAGTAAACTACCAGATTTACGCAATCACGTATCCAAGAAGAACCCACCGAAGGTGCATTGCCCTCAAATACCATTTCGTCCAAAGAGATGCATCCGGAGAACGCATACCTGCCGATGCGGGTCACACTGTCAGGTATAGAAACCGATGACAGGGAACTGCAACTGCGGAACGCATTATCTTCTATGGCAGTCACACCCTCAGGAATGACCACGGAACCGCACCTTCCTACCGGGCACATTATAAGCGTTGTGACGTTCTTGTCGTATAGAATACCACCAACACTAGTGTACACGGTGTTGTTTGCATCGACGCTGATCGCGGGCAGGGAAGTGCAATCATGGAACACATATTTGCCGATGCTGGTCACACTATCCGGTATAGTAACCGAGGTCAGATTAGTGCAGCCTTGGAACGCACTGGTACCGATGCTGGTCACACTATCCGGTATGGTCACCGATGACAGGGAAGTGCAATCACGGAACACATATTTGCCGATGCTTGTCACGCTGTCAGGTATAGTAACCGATGACAGGGAAGTGCAATCATGGAACACATATTTGCCGATGCTGGTCACACTGTCAGGTATAGTAACCGATGACAGGGAAGTGCATTCGCGGAACATAGAATCTCCCAGGTCGGTGATGCCACTGCCAATAGTAACTGAGGTCAGATTAGTGCAGCCCCGGAACGCACTGGCACCGATGCTTGTCACGCTGTCAGGTATAGAAACCGATGACAAGAAAGTACAATCACGGAACGCATAATTGCCGATGCTGGTGACACTATCCGGTATGGTCACCGATGACAGGGAACTGCAGCCGCGGAACGCACTGGCACCGATGCTTGTCACGCTGTCAGGCATAGAAACCGATGACAGGGAAGTGCAACTGTGGAACGCATAATTGCCGATGCTGGTGACACCGCTGCCAATGTTAACCGAGGTCAGATTAGTACAGTCTTCGAACGCTTCGTCTCCGATGCTGGTCACGCTATCCGGCATGGTCACCGAGGTAATGTTGGTATTGCTCTTGAATGCGCTGGCGCCGACGCAGGTTACTGGCAAGCCCTCTATGGTGCTTGGTATGATAACATTGCCACTTGAACCAACGTACCCTGTGATGACCACCGAAGTATCGTTGACAATGTAAGTGAAATCTGCAACTGGCCCTGTTACACCTCCCTCCGAGATAACATAGTTCTTGAAAGGAGACATCAACGGTGCATAGTCAGTACCGCAGCCATCGGGAAGCACATATGGAGTATCACCGATACCGTCACCATCTGCGTCCGTACCTGTGTAGCTTGAGCCCCAGTAATTGCCTAGAATTCCTGTGTAGGTAGCACCATTGTAGGTGTAACTTACAGCCTCAGTGGTGTTCCAGTTGACAGACGGATATGCAGTATCATATATTATCGATGTTGCTCCGTTGACTTCTATGTTGTTCAGATATACGGTGTTGACACCGGAAGATTCCATGAAACCGAATGCCTGATCATTGGAGTTTATCTGATTGTTGGTGATTATGTTACCATCGGCTGTAGAATACAGAAAAATAGCAGGTCCGCTATTGTTTATGAATGTGTTGTTCCTGACTATATGATTGTTACCTTCTATTAGGAAAGGACCATATTCAGAAGTCCCATTTGAAAAGATGTTATTCTCAAATACGCAACTATCCGCACCACTAATCCATACATAGTTGATCATGCCTTCGAATATACAATTCCTGACGGCAGTATTGATTGGTTCATTATAAAAGTTTAAACCTCTTGAATTCAGAAGTGTCATGTTTTCAAGAACACAACCTGATGCTTCGAGGTTCACATCACACGTGCCGTATAAATAAAGAGTTACAAGGTCCGCGCCTTCCCCTCTCCATGTGACGTTCGTTACGTCAATATCGCTGTCTTGCAGCACATAATAAACATCATATGTACCGGCATGGAAGAATACCGTGTCTTCCGGCTGGATCACATAGTTCATAAGATTATATAGTGTTTTGTAAGGATAGTCCGGGTATATTTCATATACATTATTGGTGGTCGTTGGGGCTATGACCTCAATGCAGTCAGTTACTGTCTTTATATTACTTCCTGCGAAGTTGCTCACGTTAAGGCTTACTGTATATGTTCCGGGTTTGATAAAGATATACTGTGGATTCTGTTCGGTGGAATCCTCTTTTCCATCGTTGTCAAAGTCCCATGACCAGCTCTCGGCATTTGTTGAGAGATCACTGAACTGTACAGTAAGCATGGAGGTACCTGAAGTTACATCTGCAGAGAAATCCGCAACTGGTGCTCCAGATGTTGAAAGGACTGTCAATTCACTGTCGCCTGTGGTGTCTACCTGCCATTCTCCATCGTTACCAGCAACATAACCTGAACCGTAGGAGTATGTGCCTGCAGCCGTCTCCTCAGGTACTGTAACGTTATAGGTGACGGTTTCAGTGACTCCTGCCAGGTTCATACTACCGGTATTCATGAACACGTAGTCCTTCTGGGAGATGCTCCACCCGTACCTTCCACTGTTTACTTCAGTCAGCATCCAGTCCTCGGGAAGATCTTCGTGTATTGCGACAAAATCAGCATTAGCGTTATATGAAATTGTCAGAGTTACATTGTAAGTATCTCCTGCAGAAACCGCTGCAGGAGTTATCGTTCTTGTTATTGTTGCTTCTCCGGCAGCAGTAGCAGGAATTACCAGCGTTGCTATGGAAAGCAAAAGTATCAATGTTGTTAAAACAACCCTCATTCCACTTTTATTCATTTTTTAATTCCTATACTATATTTTAATCTCTTTTTGGTTTAAATTGCAGACCATATAGCGAAGCCACTGGTCTGCTAATTAAATTTCATCAGTTCTTCCAGGCGCTGAACACCCGGAACAGACGTGAGGTAGTGATCTCTGCACCGGCATAGGACGCAGGGGACCCATTTTTCCAGCAGGAGTAACACTCATATAGCTCAGAGGTGGTGATGACTTCCCCATCCACAGATTCATAATTATTCCATGGATTCCAGTCATCATCCACTATACAGTACAGATATCCACCGTCAGATCCGAAATACACGTTACCGTCAGATATTGCAGCACCCTGCAGTATGTGTTCTGAATCATCCGGAGGATTGTATTCCCATCTGAGGGAGGCTTCCGTACCATTGTCCTTCGGGCAGAAAAGTGACCCATCCTCAACAGCACTGGTGAAATAAATGTAAACATTGTCTTCCTGTACAGAAACAGCAGGCGAAGATTTGATACCAGCACCTACATAATAGAACCATATGAGAGAAACGTCTGTATCATTAAAACAGGTCAGATTGCCCGTGTAGCCGTGCTCACCCTGTCCCACATATACTCTGCCATTATAAACAACCGGAGTAGAGGTACTGAAACCGTTCTGGGTACTCCAGCCGTCGTCAAGGAAGTGTCCGGTGTTTTCATCGAAACCTACCTTCCATACAAACTCGTATTCCTGTCCACTTTCGGATGTCGTGTAGACATGGCCGTCAAAATAAGCCAGGGATGAGCGGAACATGCCTGTTCCTTCTTTTGCAAAGGATGCATCTGCAGAGTTGTTCAGATTGATCTTGTCCACAAGCTCCCCAATGCATCTGTCAAGGCTTACAAGAAGGCCTTCATGGACAGCATAGACAAGATAGTCACCTACAACAGATACACCGTTCCATATGAATCCTGCAGTATCATTTTTGGTATAAGCCCAGAGGCGGTTCCCAAGGTCGTCATAACAATAGTAGTGTTTGTCTGCAACCCCGCCGGAGAGGGCCTCACCGATATAGATCCTGTGGTCATAGTATGTTATCGGGCATTCAAGGCTCAAATCGATTAGGTGGGCACTCCAGTGCTCATCACCTGTGACCGCGTCCAGTGCTAACAGATCACCATCCTGGGTTGTTGCAAATATCTTACCGTCCCCGCAGGCAGGAATCGATGTTTGCAGGCCGGAAGAGGTAAAATTACTCCACACAAGAGTGACTTCGCTCTTATTATATGCCCGGATATAGCCACTTGAAGAGTAAACGTAGAACGTATCTCCGGCGATTATTGGGGTGACGTCCACATCACCTTCCTGACCGGCCTTCCACAACACATTCGGAACTACTGTCGGAGCAGAGCTGACGCTTGAAGCATTTCTTAACCAATTACACTGGAACTGAGTCCAATCATTGTTGTCAAGTAATTCCGGATCAGTTTCAGCTATTACCGTAACCTGACAACTGAAATCATTATTCTTCTCATCTTCCTCGTTGATCTCATCATAAGGGTCCACAATAACCGCCAAGCTGGATGTCCCTGCAACAGGAGATGACCACATAAAATTATAACATGTACTGTCTGATGGGTATAAAGGAGAGATAATTCCACTGCTGGATCCGACACATCCACCTGTAACATAAACGTTGCCATTAGCTATGGCAGGAGTTGCATCCGTTAGCTCTATCTTTCTCTGCCAGATAAGGAACCCGTCAGTCTTATTGAATGCAAAAAGATCCCCACCTCCATAAAAATCGTAAGCTGTTACATATACAACATCATCATGTATCGTAGCAGAACCACAACAATCCTGTTTGATTCCATAGTGCCACACCTGAGTTCCGGTAGCACTATCTACACAATAAACATGTCCGGAGTATCTGGTGCCATAGCCGTAGCTTGTAAGGAAAACGTTTCCATCATCGTAAGACGGTGTCCCCTGAGAATATCCGTCAACTGAAAAATTCCATATTTCCTGTCCAGTATCTTCGTTAAGACAGTAATAATGTCCTCCATCCCAATCATTAATAAAGACCCTGCCATCAGCAATTGTCGGACCACCATTTACAGAGCCCTCCGAACCCGTTGAACTGGTAAATGTCCAGACGATGTCCCCATTAGTGGCATTAATGCAATTGGTTTCAAATCCTGTAGAAGTGAATACATTACCTGCATGATATGAAGGAGAAGACCATAAATCGTATACAGTTTCAGGAATGGTTGTACTCCACAATACAGAGCCATTAAAAACATCAAGGGCTTTCAGGCAACCATCACAGTTAACAAAGACCTTAGCCTCAGCTACTACAGGAGAAGATGATCCTATTGCATCAATCACATCACTTTCCCAGAATATCTTGTTTGAATCGGGGGCGGTTGATGGTGAATATCCAGAATTACTTGCATCTTTGTGGAATTGGTGCCACGTCATATCCGTCGATTCTTCCGCCATAATGCAAACAATAATTTTTTGCAGTTTTCCAGCCATATGCTGCTCCTTCAGATTATTCATAATTAATCGTAAAAACATCACTACCCTCTTTCCAGAAACAATAGTATGCCACCTGCTTTCATTGTACTCTTACTAATCTGAATAATTCCACACTCATCGAATTATTTTCCTAAGTGTGCATGCATGAGGATATACTCTAAGCCTCCGGCTATTGTGAAATTATTCCATTAATAGAACTATAACTCCAGGAAAGTCTCAACATTCAAATAATGCTTGCTCACTCATCATTGGAGGTAGTTCACTGTTGTTGCAACAGTCGTAAAAATCTACTACTATTTAAACTACATGTTATTGATAACAGATATTTGTTATTTTGATAATATATATGTGTACTTTGGATTTTGTATATATGCTGGTAGTGATTTTATATGACTACATCGCAACTTTTATATTAATCGACTATAAATATTCAAAAATAAATGGTTTTTTGGATGTAAGTAAACTCTAAGGCCCTGTAGAAAAGCTATTGAAATCACAATCTGCAGCTAATATTCAGCAAAAAAGATCACTATTTGGAAAAACATTTTGAATTTTTGTTGATTTGTCTAATCGCTTGAATTTAGGGGATTTCCACAGAGCCAAAATTCAATGTAATATTAAAATAAAGGTAACTATTCAGCCTATCTCATTTCCACCAAGCTGCTTTCTCTATTTACGCTCAATTCTGCAATAAATAAACAAGTGGATTCCCATTGAATATTTCACTAATCGAGTCTATAACCGATAGAGATTTCTTGTTCACAGTAGAAACGTATCCTCTAATGCGGCAGAAATTTCTAGCCCCTTGTTCACTACGGAAAGTACCTGATATCTTCTGCTGTACCTTCGTCATTCTGATATCTCTTTCCGCCTGATTGTTATCAAACGAAACGTCCGGGTCGTACATAAACCGCAAGATATCCTCCTTAAACCTCATGAACCGATCCAGCAGGTTCTTTGCTGCAGTTTGCTTCTTACGTCCTCGTTTTTTAGACTGCACATCTGATTCCGGATCAGGAGGAATTTCGTTCATTCCATAACAGGTAATGTGATCATAATCCTCACTGAACTTTTGAATTAGTTCAGTATCTAAAAGACCATTATCTACCTGGTGTTTGATGCACACCAACAGATCACCCATTAGCTTTGGCCACTCTTGATCACTGTATTCAGCAACTCCGGTTAACTCTCTTAACAGATGTGCATTACATAATGAATGCTGGCAATCATATTTGTAGTACGGTTTCCAGAAATCATGTGTTGCAACACCAGTATAACCTGGCAGGATACCCATGGCGTCCATTGCTTGCGACCCTCTTTTTTTATGTACAAAATAATATGTGAGGTTCTTAGTACCTGCTACATGAAGCCAATTACGGGATGCGTTTATTCTTAAACCTGTTTCATCAAGGTTGATAGCATGAGATTGCTTCAGGAGATATCTCACTCCGCTTTCAAATGCTTCAAGTTTATCATAGCAATTGCGTTCGATGTTCACTATTGTAGCAGGACTGATCCTGCATCCTAAAATATCAGAGAACAATTTGACAACACGCTGATAGGGAAGTAGCTGGTTAGTGTGCAAATAAACTGCAAAGGACCTAACTCGATGACCATATTGAGTTGGCTGAGTTACACCATCCGGAAAAACTGCTTTGTTCATATGAGAACATTCAGGACATTTTTTTATCTCACAGCGATGTTCAATGCACTTGATGGTTATTAGAGGAATGTCAAAGACCTGTCTTCTTTCATAATCAGGGGACACAGAAACTAACGATCCCCCACACTTGATGCATTTGTCTATATGATGAACAACAAGTTCATCCGGTTCATCATTCATTCTCAGTGTAGTACCCGGATGACCATTTTGTCCACCAGCAGATCGATCACTCTTTTTTCTCTGAGCTTTTACCTTCGGTTTTTTCCGTGCATAAGAATCAGTAGAAGGTGGTTTGCTACTATTGCAACTATTCTTATCAAGCATTTCTTCCAGATGCTTGACACGTTCTTCAAGCTGTGCAATTTGGAGAGCTTGTTGTTCGATGATCAGATTTTGTTGTTCAATGATTCCAAGTAACCGAGTTACAAGTTCTATTACTGCTTCTGGACCAGCTTCATAAACCGCAAGTATTTCTTCTCGTTCCATTCGAATCCCCTCAGATCAACAGAACTTTTATTATCAAAGTTAGAATGAAGTCATAGTATATTGATTTTTGCTTTATTGGAGAAGGAGGGCTGAATAGTTACATTATAACAAATGTTAGGTAGTTGAATTTGAGATTTAAAAGAATTGCTTTTTATTATTTCCTTCCATACTCATCTTCAAACCTGACAATATCATCCTCTTCTACATAATCTCCAAGTTGAACCTCAATAATTTCAAGAGATAACTTCCCAGGATTAGATAACCTATGTTTCACGCCAGCCTGAATGAACGTACTTTCTCCTTGTCTTAAGAAATATTGATCTTCATCAACCTGAACGTGGGCCATTCCTGTAACTACCACCCAATGCTCACTCCGGTGATGATGCAATTGCAAACTTAATTTTTTTTCCGGCAGAACAACTATATTCTTAATCTTGTGTCTTTCAGAGCTTTCCAGTACGGTATATGACCCCCATGGCCTGTAAACTTTTTGATGCAGTTTTACACGCTCATCATCTTTTTCATTGAGTGAAGATACAACACCTTGAACCTTTTGACTACTTTCCCTTGGACAAACTAATAAGGCATCTAAAGTGTCAACTACTACCATATTGTTAACATCAATGAGTGATACAATCTTTCCAGTTTTGGAATGTATCAGGTTGCCGGACGAATCGATGAGAGCATCATCACAATTTAGTATTATGTTGTTGTTCTCATCTTTATCAAATTCTTCATAGATAGCTTTGTAACTACCAAGATCGCTCCATTTTTTATCAAGCTTTATAACTGCAACGCGATTTGATTTCTCCATGATTCCATGGTCTATTGAGATAGAAGGCATTTCATCAAATGATTCCCAAATATTTTTTGAATTATCAAAAATAGCATATATTTCCGGAGCAAAAATACTAAGCTCTTCAAAGAAAATATCAGTATCTAACAGAAACATACCACTGTTCCATAAGTACCCTTCTTCTAAATACATTTCAGCAGTGCAAGCATCGGGTTTTTCTTTGAAATCTGATACTATGAACCCATTTTCAACTGGGTTTGTCGGCTTAATATATCCATAACCTACATGAGGAGAAGTAGGCACTATCCCAAATGTAAGCAGGTAATCGGAAGCAAGTTTTTCAGCATTTTTAAAAATATCCATTGATTTTTTTTCTAATATATGATCAGATGAAAATACACCTACAGTAGATTTCCCAAAACGCTGCTTAATTTCATGCATTCCAAAAGAGATTGCAGGAAGCGTATTTCTGCCTACGGGTTCCAACAATATATTATCAACCGGAATCTTGTGACCCATCTCTTCTATTTGCCTTATCACAAAAAATTTTTGTGATTTGTTTGTTACAACGAATATTTCCGTTATTTTTGATATTTCAAGACATCTTAGTACAGTGTCCTGAAACAATGAGTTACCATTCAATTTCAGAAACTGTTTGGGATACATTTCACGACTTAGAGGCCAAAGACGAGTTCCAGATCCGCCTGCTAATATAATTGATTTGACAAGAATTCCTCCAAAACAAATAATTTATGCATTCCTGAGCGTAGATGGATATACAAATATATAAACACACTGCATTGGATTTGTTATTAAATGTAACTCCTTATTCTGTATTTCATAAAAGGACTGATCGAATACTTGACATTGCCCTAATTTAAACAGCTAAAGGGAATAGTAAAAATCATTCCAACTCCATAACCGTTCAGATTAATTCTCAATCATGCCCCAGCTTTTTTGTTTTTTAGAACATGCATAAAATTCCAGTGAAACTGGGAAAACTCCAGATAGTCCGATATAGGTATACAGTAATTACGATAACATATGTTGCTCATGAAGATAACCATATTGGATCCAAAAATAATCATGCACTTCAGACATGTTTCATTTATAACCCAACTTTGACAGTCAAAATTAATAAGAGTGTTCTTAGCTTTGTTGTATTCGGTTAAAATGCAAACAAAACTAAGAACATATGAGATTATTCCTAATGAGAATATATGCTTTCCCATCGGAACTATTCTGGCTGTAAATTGGCTTTACGATACCCTTGATTTATCCGCTGTTTTTGGTAAACACAAAAAGAATGGTATTGATATCAACAGCCTACTGAAAGCACTTATAAGTTACAAGCTTACAGATAATTTCAGCATAAGTAAAGCTCACGATTGGATCAATCGTGATGAAGTGCTTGACATTTTCAATCTACCTGAATTTTGTGAAAGAACTCTCTACAGGGTTCTTGAAACCCTGGGAAATAATCGTGAAACGATTATTTCCAATATTCAGGATGAAATATTTGCCCGATACGATTTTGAACATACCAACGTAAACATGGACTGGACGAGCATTTTTTTCCATGGTGACAAATCTCCTCTTGGAATGTATGGATATAGCAGAGATCATCGACCAGACAAAAAACAGATAACAATAGGTCTTGCTGAACTTGCTAATCCTATAAATGTTCCCATAGGTCTTACAGTAGAGAAGGGAAATCTACCAGATCAAAAACATTTTGGGAAGACATATTACCAAATCAACAATAGAATGGACCAGGGTTCACTTGTCGTTTTTGATAAAGGAGCTCATAGCAAAGGGAACATTGACTTGATAAGGGAAGATGAGATGCATTACTTAACTGCAAGAAAACTCAATAAGAGTGATGATAAGAAAATTGCAGTATTCTGGGAAGCTTCTCCTGAACTTATCGATTCTGAAAATGGAATATATGGACTGAAAACCATTAAACCAAGCAGTGTTAATTACATGTATTTTTCAGAAAAGCTCCAGAAAGAACAACACGACTCTAAAATAAGAAAAGTTATGAGATTGTTGGAGGAAGCAAAGGAGATACAGAAAGCTATCAGCAAAAACAAGAAGCTTCCTAAAAAATTCAGAATCAACAATGTTCTTGTTGATGTCACTTATTCTTTGCAGACTAAACTGATGGAACTAGATGAACAGGAAGCTATCAAGCTTCTGGAAGAAAAGATAATTACAGGTAGAGAAGGATTTTTCTGCCTGAGATCAAGTCAGAATTTGACACTAAAAGAAGCTCTTCTAACATACAGAAAAAAAGACTCCATTGAAAAAATAATCCATTCCCTGAAGAACGAGATTGAAATTAAACCATTAAGAGTATGGACTGAGGCTTCCATTTATGGTGCAGTGATCATAGGATTCATTGCACAACTTTTCATATCGCTGATGCGATATGAGTTCAATGAACTCAGACATAAGTCTACAAAATTCATCAAAAATAGCTTATTGAATTTGACAGTAACCGTCGATTTTACGGATGAGCAATCAAAAAAGTACATTTACGCCAATTTTGATGGGATAAATTCACTGATTTTAAGGCAGAAATGGGTGAAATCGTAGCGAATTACTTAAAATTGTTTAGAGTGTCAAATAGGTTTTCCTGACAAAAATACGAAAAATTGGGTCCAGTGAGAAGACATTCTCTTCATGAAAGAGTGAAAACTGTCAAACTTGGGTTATAAAAGTGTGAAAAGAAATTAATATAAGCTTAAAAAGAGGAAATCTTTAGAAGATTTCCTCAAAATACAGTTGCTGCAGTCAGATTTACTTGTAGCAGCCGATTACGTTACCGCTACAGAGAACGATGTATCCGTCTACGATGGCCACACCCTGCAGTGTATATCCCGTAGGATCAAAAGTCCCAGTGACAGACTGATATGTGCCGTTTGTGAAACTCACGCATGATGAAGGTGCAGTTGGTCCATTTACAGTCACGTAGACATAATCAGTCGCACCGGCATCATAAACCACAGGAGATCCTTTTATACCTCCCCAACTACTAGTAAGGTCGTGAGAATCTGTTCATGTGTCATCGGTTAAGCCCACCATTCCTCTCTAAATCGTTGTCTATTAACATGCGGATCTAATGCCTGACTTGAATATACCTCCATTATCATTTCAAGTGACATTTCTATTCCACAATATTTCAATATCAATCTAAGCTGATTGTTAGCATTCTCTGAGAATATCGTGCTCCATCGAAGTTGTGTATACCTTAACTTCATCTCTTTTTCATTGTTGCTTCTCACAATCGTGTATATCCTTCTACTAACAAGAAGTGTCAGCATTGCTATCCATATGTATGCTTCAACAATATTTTTATTAGTTGTATTCACAACATCCATTGCATACCTGCTTTTGAGTTCCTTGAATACTAATTCAATGTCCCATCTTGCTCCATAGAGTTTCGCAATGTCTTCTGCGTCCAGTACATCCGATGGGATATTTGTAATATATGTATGATACTTTTCTGTCTCCTTATTCATTATCGCTATCATTCGGAACATTTCACTGTCGTTCTTCTGCTTGCCATTATAGTCTCGACGTTTAAAAGAAATTTCTACATCTGCATCAAGAACCTGTCTTTTCAGATGAGGTAACACTTCACTTATGCATTTTCCTTTGACATCGATACTTCGACCTCTATGAGTGCTGTTAACATTAACGATAAGAGGATCTGCATTATTCTTCAACCGGGACACAAAATATCCGCCGTTATCCTGAATCCTTGCGAATAACTGGTGCTTATAGAATCCAAGATCAATAAGGAGGATTCTATTCTTGATCCATGGTCCCATACGCAATGTCTTCAACTCATTAGTGCTTTCGGCATAAAGAGCTACATTTTTTGGTTCATTGGCTATTGCACTTACCAGTAATCCTACTTTTACACCTGCAGCAACCGTTCTTATCCTTGCAGCAGGCCATTTTTCAGATAATGAACTATGTAGTCGAACAATGCTGCTATCCTGGATCAGTACATCTTCGAATTGGGAGAGTTTCTCCGAAAGATGTTTGTTCTGTTCTTGAGTAAGTTGTTCTATCCCGTGCATAACACAAGCTCGCAGAAATGCAACCAACTCAGGAGTGAAACGTTCATACCAGCTACCATCGCTTATTTTCTTAGTAGCTGCTTTTTCATAACTGCGTTTAAGACTAGCTAAAGTGTGCTGGAGCTGAACACCAAACCCCAAGGTTAGAACCCAAAACATTATCATAGGATCGATTTTTCGTTCCCGTTTTACAAGACCTGTTTCGTGTGCAGTTTGGCGTAGCCAATCAGGAGAGAAAATACTGCAAAGGTTTTTCTCGATGATTTGTGGATCGTTTGTCATTATTGTCCCCTCAGACAATAAAATATTGGCAGTCGAGTATATATATCTAATTTCAGTAGTTTGCTAATTTTCCACTCGGTCACAAAGTAGTGCCTTTCGATAGCTTTATATGCGGCGAGAACGCCGCCATATGTCGTTTCTAAAATTCAATTCCAGCACCCCTTCTAAAGTCGAGTTAAGACCAAAACAATGTATCAATGCTGTTCTAAAACCTCTTACTGATAATATCGCCATTAATATCAATGGTTCTCTTACCTGTAAAGACCTATTTTATGCTGCTATATGTATGGCAGTAGAAAAAAGTTCAGTTCATTCCATGTCGAAACACTATCAAGACGTTCCTTGTGAAACATCTACAAGATATCATCTCAATAAATTGGATCTTGAAGAACTAATCCGGTTAAATGCAAAGATTCTACTTCAAGGTCCTATTAGTACTCTAAAAACTGAGAAAAAGTATGAGTTTGCTATTGACTTTACAAATGACCCTTACTATGGAGAAACTGATTCATCCAATGAAAACTACGTCATACGTGGACAGGCAAAAAAATCTACAAACTCTTTCTATTCATATATTTCATTGTCCATCATAAACAAGAATGAGAGGTTCACTATATCCGTTCTTCCAGTAGAAAGAAGTGAAACAAAGATCAATTACCTCGCTTATTTCGTTGATCTGATAGGGAACCTTGATCTTAAGATCAAGGTTCTTTGTTTGGACAGAGAGTTTAGCTCTGTTGATGTGTTTGAGTTCTTACAGAACAAAGACATTCCTCATATTACTCCTGTAGTTAAAAAAGGAAACGTGATCAAACGACTACTTATTGGTAGAAAGGCAAGGGATTCGCAATATGTTATGAAGAATCCTCAGAAGAAAGAGGTTCGGCTAAATATCGTTATTGATGTCAAGTACATGAAAGGTAAAAGGAATAAAAAAGGATGCGAAAACCTTGGTTTTGTTGTTTATGGGCTCAACTGGAAGCCCCGGAAGATTAGCACGGTCTATAGAAGAAGGTTTGCAATCGAATCGTCTTACAGGATGAGGAATATAGTCAAACCCAGAACATCGACAAGGAACGTTACTTTCAGGTACTTTTTTACATTGGTATCGTTCCTGCTTAGAAATACATGGCTCCTAATTCAGAAAAAGCATTTTACGATTGTAAAACGAGGTCCTCAAACAATTGATGAGGATAGGTTCAGGTTTGACAGATTTATCCTGTTTGTTGAGGAATGGTTTAGAAGAAACTTAAGGGTTCAATTGGTAGTGCGGTGTTTGAGGTAGATGAATAGCGGTAAGGAGAAAAAGGAGGGAAAAATAGCGAAGTACTGAATTTACGATAGGAATCCAGTCCGAGTAGGGGATATTAGAAAAACAGCATCATCTGACTTGTTTTTTTTCTTAACCGATGACACATGCAGATCTTTTTAGTTCTATATTGTCTGACCCGACTCTTATCGCAGATATTGCAGCAAATCTTCCAGGAACTATAATAGACTTGCAGGAAATGGAAAATCCTTATGATGTGAATGACGGACTCTATGATGATTTTGAAACTGGATGGCACTCAGGTTACGTTTCTATGTCACTTGCCACCATGTATATGGGTGCTGAGGTGACAAAAGGAATAACATCATCGGAACAATTTATCTAAGCTACAAGCGGAATTACGAGTAAACTCGATGATATTGGAATCGTTTTAAAGAACAGCGGTTCACTGGCAAAGACCAAAATCGTATATATGCTCATCGATGATACTGCATCTCTGGGTGGAGATGGAAGCAGGTATGCGAAAGCTGCCAGCAAAATGGATATTACTGAGATAAAAACCAAACAATTGGTCGATGACCTTCAAGATGTTTAAGTAAGCAAACTTGGTGGTGCAGCTGACGAGGATAAATTATGCACGCTACTTTCGAGAGCAGGTGGCGATGGCGTAAGCTTTGTTAATAGCATTGATGAGAATAAACTCAATAAACTATTCTCCATCAGCAGTGATAAGCTTGATTCTGATTTGATGAGCAGAATGAATGCAAATCTTGCAAAATTAAACAAAGTGGATACACCTGTCAATGAAATTGAAAGTTTTATCGACAATATCGATACACTGAAAAATGTTGATGGCGTAGATAAGATTGTAAGAAGGGCAGCAACAGGAAAGGAGTATGGTAATTTTAAAGGTGCGGCGTTCGAAGCAGAATTTGCGGCAAGCAGCTCAGACAACCTTATTGCACTTGGAAAAAGTACTGGTGGAATACCCGGTGACATAGATGTCCTGATAAAAGAAGGAGATGATTTAATTGGATATGAATGCAAAAACAGGAACTTTGGGACATCGGATGGGGATTTACGTGAGCTTAGAAGAATAAGAGATGGTTTTGAGGAACTAAAAGAAAATGGTGTAGTTGCCGACTATAAAATTATGTTCAGAAACAGACCAAGAGATGACCTTATTAGCATAATGGACAGTGAAAACATCCAATGGGATTACTTTATAGAGTGAGATATATGGAATGGAGTGTACAGTTCAAGTATAATGAAGACCTTGACCCGGTCTTCATTAACAAATTTTTTGATTTCCTTGTATCAAAGGGTGTCAAATATAATATCAACCGCAAAGGCAGATATAATATCTCTCCAGATAAGCATGTTAAATCAATAGGTTATTTTGAGGAAGAGATAAAAGATTCCACTAAAAAGATACCTGAAGTTGTCAAGACTTTTGTAAACTATGATTTGAAGAAGGCATCTTTTAGCATATTTCTAGACTACGTCGGAGAAGTTGATTTTTATTTCATAGTATTTATTGGACATGACGACGATAAATCTCTTATTGCTTTCGACTCAAATGACTATGCTGTCCCGGATGATGAGACTTTTTTTGCCTTCATGGATTTGTGCAAGGAAGTATTCGTTAAATTCGGTTTTTCATATGGTGCTTTCCGGGATGAGGATCATGAATCTATTCCCATGGATGAAGATGAGTTCCTCAAAGAAAAGGCTGACACTGTGAATTTCTATTCAGAACCTCTGGTGGATAAAATTGGACGAGAGAGACTGCTCTCAACTCCGGCAAGGAAAGTGGAGGAACTGGAGAATGGCGGGGTGATGCTTATCGTGTGTACTGAAGCATTGGGGTGTCCTGAGGAATTTGATAAGGTATGGAGACATTTGGGATATAGGTGACAATTTCTTTCATTAGCTGATATTTTATGAGAAACTGGAAGATAAGCGGGGCTTAAGTAGTATAGTGAAACGTCTCCTTCCGTAGAAGACTATGGAAACTTCAAAGGTGCGGCGTTTGAAGCAGAGTTTGCAGCAAGCGGCAATGTTGATGACATTGTTGGAATGGGGGCGAAATCCAGCGTAAATAAACCCGGAGATATCGATTTAATTCGAATGGAAGGAAGTGTAAAAACAGGGTATGAGCTAAAGAACATAGACTTTAGGTAACTATTCAGCCTGGTAGAATCACTATCGATAACCATTATGATAAAAAGTTGATACGTGAATTTTGAGTGATGCGTTTATTTTGACTGTGCCTAATACTTGCTTTTTTTGTTGTAACTTAATTAAGGACTAAATACCTGGGATTAAATCGAATCACCCTCAATCGGCTGATATGAGTAGGCTGAATAGTTACGACTTTAGTTCGAATAATTTTAGATCAAATATTGGATCTATTAACAGAGGATTTGAGGATTTAGTAGCAGAAGGAACAATTGATGACTACAAAATAGTATTCAGAAATGAACCACCTGCATCCGAAATATCTTGGTTAAATTCAAATAGCATACCATGGGATTACTTTGTGAAGTGATGCAAATGGATTGGGATGTGCAATTTCGATGCGATGAAAACCTTGAACCGGTTTTTATCCATAAACTTTTTTATTTTTTGATATCAATAGGCATAAAATACAATGCAGGAGACTATAATACTTACTATCTCATTTACACTGAAAAAAATGAAAATGACGTGGAGTACAAAGAGAAGGAGAGAAAAGAATCGACCGAAAAACTTGCAGAAATTGTTGATACATATACGAAGTTTAACTTGAAAACAGATTTGCTCAGCATCTGGTTAGACTATCAAAAAGAAGTTGATTTTAGATTTAGTTTTACCCTAGATCCAATAGGAGAAAACAATTTATTTGTTACGTTTGGAACGGGTGAACATCTTGTCCCTGATGAAAAATCCTTTTTAGTGTTTATTAACATGTGTAAGGAAGTATTCGTCAGGTTCAATTTTTCTCATGGTGCGTTTCGAATTGAGAATATAAGTGATGTACCGCATGATAAGGGAGATTTCCTCAAAGAAAAACCCAACATAGTAAACTTCTATTCCAAATCTCTGGTCGATAAGATTGGGCGTGAAAAACTACTTTCTACCCCTGCGTTCAAAGTGGAAGAACTTGAGAATGGCGGAGTGATGCTCATTGTATGCACTAAGGTGATTGGTTGTCCAGATGAAATGTATAGAGTTTGGGGGCATTTGGGATATTAATTACTTATAAGTGATGCAAATGGACTGGGAAATTAATTTTAATTGTGGAACTGCTGACTTTAGCTCAGTTTTTATCCACAAACTTTTCTATTTTTTAGTTTCAAAAGGAATGAAATACAATGCGTACGAATATGAAGGATCTTATCAGATTATCGGAAAGGAACCTAAAAAAGATATTCATTTCATGGAAGAAGAGATAAATGAGTCTACAGAAAAACTGGCTGAAATAATAAATACTTACCTCACTTATGACCATAAAACAACGCTTCTTGATGTTTGGTTAGGTTACTACGATAAAGTAAGTTTTACATTTGATGTTACGATTCTTCCTATAAAAAATAATAGTGTATCCGTTTCTTTTGGAACGGGTGAGCATCTTATTACGGATGAAGAATCATTTTTAGCATTTATCGATTTGTGCAAGGGTGTATTTGTCAGGTTCGATTGCTCTTATGGTGCATTTCGGAGTGAATATGAACACTTCATCAAATCAACTAAAGAGGATTTCCTCAAAGAAAAACCCAACATAGTAAACTTCTATTCCAAATCTTTGGTAGAGGAAATTGGGCGTGAAAAACTACTTTCTACTCCTGCGTTCAAAGTGGAAGAACTTGAGAATGGCGGAGTGATGCTCATTGTATGCACTAAGGTGATTGGCTGTCCAGATGAAATGAATAGAGTTTGGGAGCATTTGGGATATTAACAATATAGGGTAACGTAACGAATATAGTCTGAATTGTTATATCATTGAAAAAGAATCAGAGGAAGAATAAATCTTCCTGTGTTTTTATTTCTTAAAACTCTCAACAGAATCCACAATCGAAGCAAACTCCTTGCCCCAGAACATTTCTTCATTAATATCAGTGTGGACTTTTCCGCTGTCCTCTATCTCTGCTATTTTTGGGTCCATTGGGAGTTCACCAAGAATTGGCACATTGAAATCGGCTGCTGCCTTCTCGACTCCACCTTTGCCGAAGAGTTCGATCTTTTCGTCGCAGTGCGGGCAGATGATTCCAGCCATGTTCTCCACGATTCCAATTACTGGTACTTTCAGGATCTCTGCGAACTTGATGGATTTTCTGACACTCACAAGAGCAACATCCTGTGGGGTTGTTACAACAACTGCGCCTTCCATCTTTTCGATGAGCTGTGCAATGCTCAGTGGTTCGTCACCGGTTCCTGGTGGCAGGTCAACGATAAGGTAGTCGAGTTTGCCCCATGAAACATCCTCGAGGAACTGTTTGATGGCTGCCATTTTTGCAGGTCCTCTCCATATGACAGGTGCATCCTTGTCCTCAAGAAGGAGTGCCACAGACATTACTACAAGGTTCTCTGTGACGCTGATAGGCACGATGCCGTTCTCATCAACCTCTGGTCTTGTGTCTTCGATACCGAACATCTTCGGGATGCTTGGTCCGTGTATATCCGCATCAAGAAGTCCTACCTTGTTTCCACGTTCGGCAAGTTTTGCAGCCAGGTTTGCAGCAACGGTACTTTTTCCCACTCCACCTTTACCGCTCATGACCATTATCTTCTTTTTAATGGCTCTCATGTTCCTGACAAGCTTTGGCTCCTCTGGCTTCTTTAAAAGGTCTTCTGTAGTCTGGATATTTTGTGTCATGTGATCTCCTTTAGATGTTGATATGGTAATTACGGACAACAAATGGTGTTAAGGCAATTATTCCGTGTCCAGGGGATTTTTGCCGGTTATTTCAATAGCCTTGCCCTCAATGAGTGCCAGAGCCACTTTTTTTCTTGCGTTCTGAAGATCCTGCCAGAATGCCCGTCTTGAAATTCCCATGCTAATGGCTGCTTCTTCCTGCTGTAATCCTTCAAGATCTGCAAGACGCAGGGCTTCAAGTTCTTCAATGGCAAGAGCTACGGTTTCAAGTTCCTTTAGCGGCACTCCGCGTGGTTTAAAATATAATACATCCGGGGAACATTCTATTCTTCTGGGTGCTTTTGGTCTTCCTCTGCAAGTCATTGTTATGGACTCAATAAGTGACGTTTTATTTATATATAACCCAACAGCTTTATATATTTATTCTCTTTTGGGCGATATTCTGTTTAAGGTTATATCATCCGACAAAATATGCCAGAATGCTGAGAATCCCCAGAGCAATGCAGAATTTAGAGAAATCTATCTTTTTTGCTGCTTTTATGAAGAGGTCAATGGTAAGTATGCCGGAAAGAAATGCACAGATAAGTGCAAGTATTGAGTTCATGCTGATGTCAAGAAGTCCCATTGCTCCCATTCCTACGTCTGCAGCCATGACTGCCGGTATGCTCATAAGGAAACTAAGTTTTAGTGCCTGTGCAGGTTCGATATTTCTCAAAAGCAATGTAGAAACAGTAATTCCTGACCTGCTTACTCCTGGCAGTGCTGCAAATCCCTGTGTAGTACCAACAATGAGTGAATCCTTGATTCCGGTTTTTTTCCTGTGAACTGTATTCTTTGAGGCAGACATCTGAAGCAGACCTGTGAATATGAGCAGGCCACCGATGATTGCAGTCGCAAGTCTTCCTGAAAAATCATTCATTTCAGTGGCAAAGAGAATAAGTGGAAGTCCTATAATTCCGGTTATTGCAGTTGTAATTAACAGGAATGTTATTAAGCTGTCCTTTTTCTCCTGTATATCCCTGCTTTTTACATACTGGGGAATATCTGTGATTATTTCCTTGAGATCTTTCCTGAAAAACACAACTGCTGAAAGTAGTGTTCCTGTATGCAGCCAGATGGCTATGGGTAGTGCATCTGAAAGGGATTTATCAAAAAAGTTCAACATAACAAGTGTTGTCATGCCTTCGCTGCTGATAGGTAGCCATTCAGCTAATCCCTGGACGATTCCAAGTACTATTGCCTCAAAAACTGTTAACATTCAGTCCCATGTTAGCTTTATTTGTATATATATGGGGTGGTTATATTGTGTGTTTGATATATTTTCTTTTCGTCATTTTCTTCTATTTCTCTCATTTTATCGCTCATTTGTGAGTAAATATATAAGCTATTCCCATAAGCTTTTTATATTTTGTCTCTTATGTGTGTATCAATCATTTATTTGTATTCAGGAGTTCATCAATGAAAATATGTGTTACAGCAAAAGGTTCTGATCTGAATGCCACTGTTGATCCTCATTTTGGAAGATGTAAAAACTTTCTGGTAGTAGACTCTGAGACTATGGATTTTCAGTCCATTGGAAATGATCAGGGCTCCGCTTCAGGAGGTGCAGGTGTTCAGGCAGCCCAGCAAATTATCGGTGAAGGAATAAACGTACTGATAACAGGTAGTGTAGGTCCGAATGCATTCTCATTGCTGGAGTCCGGGAACATTGAGATGAAGATAATCTCCGGCGGTTCTGTGAAAGAAGCAATTGAAGCTTACAACTCAGGATCACTGGAGAGTATTGATGCTCCTAATTCTCCTGGAAAATCTAAAAGATAAGACAGGATCAGTATTCAAAATTATCAAATTATCAAAAGAGGTGTGAATGATGAAATTATGTATACCTTCAATGGGACAAAACGGAATGGAAGATACTGTCGGTCAACACTTTGGAAAAGTACCTTACTACACATTGTATGATACAGAAACAAAGGAAGCTTCAGTAATATCAAACACAAGCGAGCACAACGGTGGTACAGGACTTCCACCTGAGATTATGGCAAAGGAAAATGTTGACATAATGCTCTGTGGCGGTCTTGGAAAGAAAGCTGTAGATATGTTTGAGCAGTATGGTATCGCTGTATTTATCGGTGCAACCGGCAGTATCCAGGATGCTGTTGCTTCATGGGAAGCAAGCAAGCTTTCAAAGGCAACCCGTGACAACTCCTGTGCAGGCCACGGTCATGACCACGACCATGACGGTCACTGCCACTAATATTTTTCAGGTGTATAGTTTATGAAAATAGCTATCGCAAGCGGAAAAGGTGGCACAGGGAAAACGACTGTGGCTGTGAACTTTGCCCTTGCGATTGGCAATGCCCAGCTTTTTGACTGCGATGTTGAAGAGCCAAATTGTAATCTTTTTTTAGATCTGGATCTCAAAAAACAGGAAGATGTCAATATCGTTGTTCCTGATATTGATGCTGATAAATGCACTCTTTGTGGAAGCTGTGCAGAGTTCTGCCGCTATAATGCAATAGCAAAACTTCCTCAAAACGTCATGATTTTTCCAAAACTTTGCCATGGCTGTGGAGGATGCTCGATAGTATGCCCTGAAAATGCAATTTCAGAGATTAAAAGGCCAATCGGAACAATTGAAAAAGGAGTGGATTCTGGTTCAGGAATTAGTTTTTTCCAGGGAACACTTGGAATTGGTGAACCAATGGCAACTCCGGTTATCAGGCAGTTACAGGCACACATAGGTGAAAACAAGGTTGCTGTCGTCGACTCTCCTCCGGGGACTGCATGTCCCGTTATAGCAACTGTCGCAGAAATGGATTACTGTGTGCTTGTGACTGAGCCTACACCTTTCGGACTAAATGATCTTGTACTTGCCGTGGAAGTTGTGAGGCAGCTGGAAGTTCCATTCGGTGTTGTCATCAATCGGCATGGTTCCGGCGATGATCGTGTGGAGGAATACTGCCAGTCAGAGGGTATTCCTGTACTGATGAAGATTCCTTATGATCGGGAAATGGCAATTCTCTATTCAGAAGGAATTCCTTTTGTGCAGCGTATGCCGCAGTGGAAAGAAAATTTCAGTGCCTTATATCATGAAATATGCAGCGTTGTTTCCGAAAATAATTCTCATCGTCAGGTTGCCGGGGTGAGTAATTAATGGTAAAGCAGTTAACTGTAATTAGTGGAAAAGGGGGAACTGGCAAGACTACTTTCACTTCCTCCTTTGCCGCCCTTGCAAATAATGCAGTAGTTGCTGATTGTGATGTGGATGCTGCCGACATGCATCTTATATTACAGCCTGAAAGATCGGAAACCCATGATTTCTATGGTCTTGATGTTGCCCGCATTGATAAGGGATTGTGTACCGATTGCGGGGCATGTGTATCCTCATGCAGGTTTGCTGCGATAACTGCTAACAAAATGGTTGACCCTTATAAATGTGAGGGCTGTGGGGTGTGCGAGCATGTTTGCCCTGAAGATGCTGTCAGGATGATCGCAAAAAAAGCCGGCGAATATTATTGTTCAAATACAAGATTCGGTCCGCTTGTACATGCAAAACTTGGAATTGGTGAAGAGGCCAGCGGAAAACTAGTTTCAGATGTACGCTGCCGCGCTTCTGAGATTGCAGAACAAAGCGGAAAGGATATGATAATCATCGATGGTCCTCCGGGAACAGGGTGTGCTGTCATAGCTGCTATCACTGGTACAGATCTTGTTCTTGTGGTTACGGAACCAACAAAATCCGGCGTACACGATCTCAAAAGAGTTGTGGAAGTTGCACAGCATTTCAGGATTCCTGTAGCAGTATGTATCAATAAATGCGATATCAACAACAGGCTTTCAACTTCTATTGGTGAATACTGTAAAAGCAATGATATCCCTGTTCTGGGGATGCTTCTATATGACAATGTTGTTATTGAAGCCATGGTGGCCGGAAAATCGGTGGTGGAATATTCTGATGGGAAATTTTCGGAAGGCATCATATCAACATGGAACCAACTTGAATTTCTTCTGATGCAGGAAAAAGAAGGTCTGGTTCGATTATTGTGATCTTCATACTACTTCCTCTTTTCTGAATTCTGCTCAACTGTTCTATTTTTAGTCAGGTTTTTATCATCATAATAAATCATGATAGATAGCCGGTATATTTTTATTCTATACTATCGATGATTTATTTAGGTATAAATTATGGCCCACTCTGCAAATGGAAATATGGGCTCCTTTGCCCATCTTGTACAATCCCTGCCGGACTATTCGGAGTTGCTCCTGGTTCTGTTGATCCTGATATTGTTGCTGATATCCATGGATGAGATTGTGAATTTCCTTTATATGGTAAGGGAAATTTTCACTTTCAAGAGCATGCCTTTTAGTTAAAGCTAAATAAAAGATGTAAGCTGCCGGATTGGGCAGCTACCGGTTCCCGAATGGTGCCCATGGAAGAACACACATAGGACACTCGTGCCCGAATCCTGCTGCCGCATAGCCTGTCATGCCTCCAGCAGCATTCATAACTTTCCTGAATCCATGCTGAAGTAAGAGGCTACACCCCATTCCTGATCTCTGGCCAGAGCCGCATATAAGAACAGTTTCAGCATCCGGGTCAAGCTCAGTGTAACGTTCTCTTAATTCATGCACTGGAATATTCACAGCCCCTTCAATATGGAACTCTTCATATTCTGATTTTTCTCTTACATCTACAATAGTTGTTTTCTCTCCTTTGTGCATTCTGTCGTTCAGCTCCGGCGCTGATATTTGCGGGACATGTTTTGCAGTAAAGCCTTCGGTTACCCATCCGTACATTCCTCCTTCCAGGTATCCTTCAACTTTGTCAAGACCAACGCGATGAAGCTGCTGGCAAGCTTCAAATGCCTGCGTGTAATTGTCTGAAACAAGAATAATATTTTTTTCAGGAGGAATGAGCCATCCTGCATAGGTTGGGAAATTTGAATTTATATCAATATTGTATGAATCCGGAATATGTTGTCCTCCGAATGACTCGAAGCTGCGAACGTCAAGGACTACTGCGTCTCTCATTATATTCCTGAATGCATCATTGTTCAGAGCTTCCGGGATATGCAGTTTCTTTAATAATTCCGGACCTTTGCGGTTTATCTCTGTACACCTGCTGAAATGATCAGGTGCCGAAGGCATATCATTTGTAAGTGAATCTATGAACTCCGTTTTGTCATCTATCAGGAGTGCATAGTTGTATTTTCTTTCGTACCCTATTGTACTGCTTCTTTTTGATGCCATTGCCCTTCCGCAGAGTGAGCCTGCGCCATGCGTGGGATATATTTCACAGAATTCAGGTAAATTCAGCAACTTTTCGTGGAGTGTGTCATATAGTTTTGAAGCGAGTTCTTCCGCTCTTCCAGGAAACAGGTCAGGTCTCCCTACGTCTCCTACAAACATCGTATCTCCGCAGAAAACTGCCACTGGTTCTTTTCCTCTTATAATATCCGTGATTATGTAGGATATATGTTCAGGGGTATGGCCTGGAGTTTCTATAATATCAATTCTGATGTCCTCTATCTCAATGGAATCGCCTTCTGAAAGAGAAACATGTTCAAAATCACAATTTGCTTTTTCAGGTGTGTATATTGGTGCACCTGTTCGTTTTGCGAGGTCCATGTGCCCGGAAATAAAATCTGCATGAAGGTGTGTTTCAAGAATATGTGTGATCTTTATTCCCATGTCCCTTGTAATGTCAAGGTAGATGTCAATATCTCTTCTCGGATCAATTATCGCACAGTTTTTGTCACCCGCCAGGATGTAAGAACTGTGGGCGATTTTTTCAGTGAATATCTGTTGTATTAGCATTTTTAACCCCTATCTTAATCAGGTGGTTTGCATTTAATATTTTATGCTGTGTCTGTAAACACCTTAATTCCTTCTTTAGTCCTGATATCATATATTTGGTATCAGTACAAAAAGGTGGTGCATTTTTGAGTACAAGTCAAAAAACATATATACCTCTTCTATATTATGCATTATCATGCAGGAAATTACAGGTTTGGAATTATCTCCGAAAAAAGTGGAATACCTGAAGTTCCTTCTCAAGAGGAATGATCTGGTAAAGACTACTGATATATCTACGGAATTAAATGTTGATCCTTCTACATCTACAAAGACAATTAATGATCTTTCCGAGTCCGGATATGTAGATCATATCCCTTATCGTGGGGTTCGTCTTACGGAAATGGGTCGGGAATTTGCAGAATTTTTTGTTAACAGGCACAATATCCTGAGTCTGATGCTGAGTCATTATGGTCTTTCTTCGGATGATGCCTGTGCTGAAGTATCACGCTTTGAAGCATTTGTTTCAAAGAATGCTATAGATACTATCTGTGGTGCAATGGGTCATCCTACTGTAAGTGTTTGTGGGAAAATAAAACATTCTTCATGTAATTTGCATTAATCTCTTGTTATGGTTTTGTATTTTGTTACTATGGCTGTTTTGTCTCCAAACTATTTGGTGCATATGCAAATTGATTGGGCATAATACAAAAACAGTAATCAATGTTATCTTTAGGTGGTGTATTAAAATGAATAAAATAACAACACTAATAATTACTTTTCTTTTAATGGGTGTCGTTCTGACAGCCGGCTGTGTAGATGAACAAAGCTCCTCCGACGCTACATCGAATTCGGATTCTGATACCATTATTGTAGGTGTTAGTATTGTCCCGCAACAGCAATTTGTAGAAAAGATTGCAGGGGACAATGTGGAAGTAGTAGTAATGGTTCCTCCTGGTGCAAGTCCGCATTCTTATGAACCAACACCAAGCCAGCTTACAGCTCTTAGCGATGCTAAAATGTATGCAATGGTAGGTTCCGGAATTACAGTAGAAGACACTATGATAGGTAAACTTGAGGACCTGAATTCCGACATGCTCATTGTTGATTGTTCAGAAGGTATCACACTCGTTGAAATGGTAGCTCACAGTCACGATGAGGAAGAACATGATCATGAGGCTGAGGGGGAAGAACACGATCATGAAGAAGAAGAAGGTCTCGATCCCCACATATGGACTTCACCTGATAATGTGGAAATAATGGTGGAGAACATTTACCAGGGGCTTGTTGAGGTCGATCCTGATAACCAGGAAACCTATCTTGCTAACAAGAATGCATATCTTGCAGAACTGGCTGAGCTTGATGAGCAGATCCAGACCACACTTGAAGGAAAAGAAGGCACCAGCTTTATGGTCTATCATCCTGCATGGGGCTACTTCGCCAAACACTACGGAATAACACAGGTACCTGTTGAGATTGAAGGCAAGGAGCCAAGTGTTCAGGATATGCAGAACCTCATCGATGAAGCAAAAGAAAAAGGTATCAAGGTCATTTTCGTACAGTCAGGTTTTAGTACTGTCAGTGCAGAAGCTATAGCAAGTGAGATCGATGGAGAAGTTGTAGAGCTTGATCCATTGGCGAAAGATTATATAGATAACCTTTCAAAGGTAGCAGAAGCGTTTAAAGAAGGACTGGCTTAAATGGAAAATGTGATCGATCTTAAGGATATATGGGTAAGTTATGGTGGCGTTACGGTTCTTGAGTCAGTGAACCTGACAGTAAAGGATAAGGATTTCCTGGCTATCATAGGTCCCAACGGGGGGGGCAAAAGCACTCTTCTGAAAGTTATCCTGGGATTGATCAGACCTGATAAAGGTTCAGTTAACTTATTGGGTGGCAGGCCTGCAAAAACAAGAAAGGATGTAGGTTATGTCCCCCAATATCATTCTTCTAATCTTGATTTTCCCATAACGGTATGGGATGTTGTTCTCATGGGTCGTCTGAGTCATAAAGGTCCTCTTCAGCGTTATACTGAAGATGACCGGAATGCAGCTACAGAGGCTCTAAAGACTGTAGGAATGCTTGATCTTAAGGACAGGCAGATCGGTGAGCTTTCCGGTGGTCAGAAACAAAGGGTTTTCATTGCCCGTTCTCTTGTTACGAAACCGAAACTGTTAATACTGGATGAACCGTCCACTGGTATAGATTCCAGAATGCAGAAAGAGTTCTATGAACTTCTCAATAAGCTGAAATCCGAGATTGCTATTGTAATGGTGACTCATGATATCAGTGCGATCTCAGTTTATGTTGATAAGGTCGGTTGTCTGAACAGGAAATTCCATTATCACGACGATAAAGAAATTAGTCCGCATGATCTGGAAGTATCATATCAGTGTCCGGTAGAACTGATTGCACATGGTGTGCCACACAGGGTATTAAAAGAGCACTGAGGTAGGAACTATGCTTGAAATACTCCAGTATGATTTCATGAGGAATGCAATTTTTGCCGCTATCCTTGCCAGTATTGCTTGTGGTATAATCGGCGTTTATGTAGTTGTGAAAAAAATCGTTTTCATCAGTGGTGGCATAACACACGCCTCTTTTGGCGGGATTGGCCTAGGATACTACCTTGGTGTTAATCCACTGTTTGGCCTGATACCTTTTAGTTTGTTTTCAGCTATTGTCATGGGTCTTGTAAGCAAGCGTACAAAAGTGGCTGAAGACACGGCAATAGGTATATTGTGGTCTCTTGGAATGGCTATTGGTATCATCCTCATTTACTGGACGCCAGGCTATGCTCCGGATCTGATGACGTATCTTTTTGGTAATATCCTGACCGTCCCGATGTCAGACATATATCTTATGCTGGGGCTGGATGCTGTAATTATATTTGTCGTCTATGCTTACTACAAACATTTCATGGCACTTTGTTTTGACGAGGAATTCACAACGGTTTCAGGTCTGTCAGCAGAGAAACTTTACCTTCTCCTGCTTTGTCTTATTGCACTTACCATCGTACTTCTGATAAAAGTAGTCGGAATCATTCTTATCATTGCACTCCTGACCATGCCTGCATCTCTTAGCAGGCACTACACCAATAATCTTGGAAAAATGATGTATCTTGCAATTTTCTTTGGTGTGCTTTTCAGTCTTACAGGCCTGTTCCTGTCATACTTCTTTGATGCACCTTCCGGTGCTACAATAATCCTGTCAATGTCAACGGTTTATATACTCCATTTCCTGTATGATGGCCTTAAACCAAAAACAGCATCATGATCATTTCAAAATGATGATTTAGCAATCATTTAATGATCTCTTTTATTTTTTCAAGAACAAGAATAGCGTCTTCTTTTTTGATGTCACGCTCATTTCCCTTACAGAACTGAAGGAGGCTTTCAGCCTTTTCTTTTGGTATTATTCCTTCTTTCTCTGCTGTTCTTGAGATCCCAAAATAGCTTCTTTCTGTGTAGTGTGTGTTTTTTGCAAGCCGGGTTATAAGCCTGCACTGCTCTTTGTCAATGATACCTGCAGAGTTTGCAGCTTTCAGTGTTTCTCTTATATTGACCATGGGGCTGGAAACCGGTTCGAATGTATCAGGATTCGTGGCAACAGCAACCTCGTCATCATCTTCGATAACTCCATCCCTATACCATTCATATATTGTACCCACGCCTTCCATTCCATGGATATCAAGCTCTGATGCCCTCAGGGCTCCCATACTGCATCCACCGATAACGGTAACGCCGTCTTTAATTACATTTATTATCTCTTTGTGGGCTGCAGCTGCCCTGCTAAAAAAGATACCATCGATGATACCTATTATTTTGTAACCTTCACTGGCAGCTTTGCCGATGTCTCCCCTGGATATAGGCGGCCAGTATGTGGCATCAAGGATTTCTGCTGCATCTTCATGACTGATACTGGAACCTGCAAATACAAGGACTTCTGATTTAATACTCATCTTCTGCGCCCTTTTCTCCATGGTCTTTCATGTGGGGCCATTTTCTTTCTGGGTCCGGACTTCACCCTATTGCCAACTCTTTCCCTGTCAAGTGTGTACACCTCAAATGTAGGAATTATTACCCGTACAACCGGGACTGGTACACTTTCGCGGGAAAGGTCTACAACAATAGCTGAATCTGTAACCTTTTTGAGTTGCTCGGTTATTACATCAATGCTCTCAGCAGGTGTAGTTTTTGACAGATCTTTCAGCTCAGACATGGAAATTTTCTCTCCATCCTCATACCAGTATTTATTCATACGCTTGATCCTGTCATATCCTATTCCCCTGACAAATTCCTCACGCTCTGTATCCTCACGTGCGCCGTGTATCTGTACGACCCTTGATTGTGCAGCTTCTGTGAGCGCTCTTCTTACTGCAATTTCAGGTTTGAGGTGTGCACCTGCACCCATTACAAGAAGGGCAGCATCCCTGAGCCTTACATCATCTGTAGTAGCAACTATGGTTGCTATCCCGGTGTCGTGGTTGAGTGCCCAGATTTTAACATCGATTTCATTGTCTGTGAACTTGCGGAGAATTTCATAATTTTCTCCGTCTTCTTCTGTGAGAATGATCTCTTTACCCGGATTCCTGGTAAACTCTGCAATGCTGAGCGCATCTCTTTCAATCACTTCAAGCAACCCGTGGAATATTGCTTCTTCAATTCTGTTGCCGGCAGCAAGTCCATTGGTGTTGCTTCTGAAAAGTTTCGCTGTTCTTCCTGGTGCTTCATAAGGGTGGTATACTGAATTAGAGGGCACAAAGATCTCTTCATTATTCAAAAGGTCCCATCCCTGTATCCATTCTATCAGTGCTTTTGGATCATAGCTTTCAGATATAAGCAGGGAAGGAGGATTCAGTACATTATTCTCTTTGCGAAGTTCGTCATAGGTTTCCACAACTTCAACTGATTGTACATCTTCCTTCACATTTTCGTTTATGCCACTTTTTTCAGCAAGGCAACGCTCAAAACCTTCCATCATGGACGATATCCTTGCCTGTGTTTCTGTGCTTCCTTTTCCGGAATACACTGAGATAGCACCTTCTGCGGCACTTGGCCTGATGGAGGAGAAAACAGGTATGCCGAGTCTGTCAAGATCCGTAATGCTTGCTATCCTGGTAACACCTATGTTCTTGAGATTATCTTTTGTTTTCTCAAGGGTGCTGTTTTCATCAAGTACCCGCTGGGTACCTTCCATGAAGCTGAGTGATCTGTCAATGTTTATCTCTGGCATGATTAGCGAGAGTTCTGCATATATTATATCTTTTACGACAAGGTTCTGCCTGTTTTCTTCCCGAAGCTGACAATCATATTTGAACATAGTGTAAAAATATTATGTGTGCTATCCCTGTAAATTGATGTAAATGCAATTTATTTTTTCTACATTGCCTGGTTGTTTTTTGGAATTGATGTCAGCTAAATTCTACATGGAAATGTATTTATATTATGCGCATCAATAATTACGTTTGCCACAAGAAGGTTAAATAAATATTGTTGGTATGTGTATAAAAATGATCTGTATACTGTATTTCCAGCAAACTAAAATGAGAGACAGGAGGTAAAATATGAGAGACGTTAAAATATGCCGAAAGGCCGATAGTTCCAGAGACTGCCATGCAGTGGTTGGAGGGATATCAAAAGACAAACTCACTGCTGAGGAAATGGAGCTTTATCGCTTCATGGTAGGCGGTGTGCAGGCAAAATAGCCTGCAAAACTATTTTTATTTTCTATGCATAGTGCTCCCTATGTATGATGTTTTCAGTGTAAGGGAAGATTTTCCCGTATTGAAAGAAGTTATTTATCTTGATAGTGCGGCCACCACACAGACTCCGGTTCAGGCTGTTTCTGCAATGCAGGATTATTTTTTTAAGTATGCAGCAAACCATGGACGTGGTGCTCACAGGCTTGCAAGGGAAACTACAAATCACTATGAAGATGCAAGAGAATCCGTGGCATCTTTCCTTAATATGGATGCTGAAAAAACGATCTTCACAAAGAATGCAACAGAAAGCATCAATATTGTATCCAGGGGTTTCCCATGGAAAAAAGGGGACCATATCATAGTAACGCTCATTGAGCATCATTCCAACCTGCTTCCGTGGATGCGCCTGAAGGAAATTGGTGTTGACGTAACTGTTGTAGGTACTGATGCAAGCGGCGTTATTGACCCGGAGAGTATCCGCAGTGCAATCAGGGACAACACACGGTTTATGGCTGTAAACCATGTATCGAATGTATTTGGTTCGATACAGGATATTGAAAAGATAATCAAAATTGCAAAACAGGCAGGTGTGAAAATACTTGTGGATGGTTCGCAGTCCGCAGGAAACATGCCGGTTGATATGAAATTACTTGACCCTGATTTCTTTATCTGTCCGGGGCATAAGGGTTTGCTTGGTCCTCAGGGAACAGGTGTTCTATACATCAAGGAGCCGGATGAGATCGAACCATTATTTCTTGGTGGTGGAATGGTAAGTTCTGTCACAAGGGAATCTTTTAGGATGGAGCCAAGTCCTGCAAAATTTGAGGCAGGAACTCCCAATATTCCTGGTGTAATTGGCCTTGGGCGTGCAGTGGAATATGTCGCGGAATTAGGTGTTGATTTTATCCAGAAGCATGAATTTGGACTTTCCAGGAAAGCTGCATCCCTTCTTAGTGAAATAGAAGGCGTAGAGGTCTATGGTCCTGAAAAGCGTGCAGGAGTTGTACCTTTCAATGTCGTTGGCATGAATTCTCATGATGTTGCAATGATACTTGACCAGACACGTGGTATCTGTGTAAGAAGTGGCTATCATTGTGCAATGCCAGGAGTTGACAATCTTGGCGTAAACGGCACTGTGAGGGCATCATTTGGATTGTACAATACAGAAGATGAGCTTGAATCTCTTGTTAAGACAGTTTCAGATATCACTTCACTTGTATGACTCAAGGTGAATATTACTAATTTGATATTGTACTAATTTCTTGCTGTATTCGGTTTGTGTCCGAATAAAAGCAAAAAGTTATTATGCGCTAATAATTATATTAGTCTTGTAAATTGGTATTCTAAAAACACATAAGATCATCTTATTATGAAAACTGACAGCTAAGAATAGTAACTAATAACTGAAACTAAAAATGGTTATCATCGATGAGGACTAATTATCTGGAAAGGGGGGAGTTCAGTTGAGCAAAGACATGCTTTTGTGGGATGAAACAATTTTCAGCAACGGTGAGGTTCTTGAATTTGATTACCTGCCGGAGTATTTTGCGCACAGGGATTCCCAGATGCAGGCGCTTCGTTTTAGTCTTAAACCCGCTCTGCGGGGAATGCGCCCGGTTAACTGTCTTGTAAAAGGTCCACCCGGCACTGGAAAGACTACTGCTGTAATGAAGGTCTTCAACGAAGTAAAAGAGTACACTGATAGTGTTGCTTTTGTAAAGGTAAATTGCCAGATGGATTCCACAAGATTTGCTGTTGTTTCCAGAATATATGAACAACTGGTTCACATCACACCCCCTTCGTCTGGAATCTCTTTCAGGAGACTTTTTGAGAAAGTGATAAAACACCTTCTAGATTCCGACAAAACCCTTGTTGTAGCTCTTGACGATATAAATTACCTTTTCCCTGAAGGGCATGCAGATGAGGTTATGTACTCACTTCTAAGGGCACATGAGCAATATCCCGGCGCGAGGATCTCTGTTATAGCAATCATCAGTGATGTTGGAATTCCTTACAGTTTTGATCCTCGTGTAGGCTCAGTATTCCTTCCGGAAGAGATAGCTTTCCCAAGATATGAGGTATCAGAGATTGCTGATATCATATCCAATCGTGTGAAACATGCCTTTTTCAAGGATGTCGTTTCTGATGAAGCACTGGACAAAGTTGTAATTTATGTGGACAGGACAGGGGATCTGAGAATTGGTATTGATCTTTTGAAGCGCTCCGGTCTTAATGCAGAACGAAGAGCAAGTAAGACCGTATCTGCTGAAGATGTTGACAAAGCCTATGAAGCTTCAAGACTCCTGCATCTATGTCGCAATATCAAATCTCTTTCCGATCATGAGAAGACATTACTTGGTTTGATTGCAAAAGACAGCAGTCTCCCCACCGGTGAGCTTTACAAGTCATTTCATGAAGTTACAGGGCTTGGATACACTCGTTTCTATGAAATTATTGAAAAAATGCATGTCTCAAGATTAATTGATGCAGATTTTTCAGGCAAGGGTATGCGGGGAAGGACTAGATATGTTGCTCCTGCCTATGATTCAGAAGATATACTCAAATGTCTTGAGTAATTTCATTTTGATTTTGGTTTTAAGCCATGCTGAGTTCGAGTTTATGTTTTATCTTTTCCCAGTCCGGCATAAATGAATCAAGCATTTTGTAGTACTCAGAACTATGGTCATGATACTTTAAATGACAAAGTTCATGGATAATCACATAATCGATGCATTCTTTTGAGGCTTTGATCAGTTCTGTATTTAGCGTCATGGTGCCTTTTTCTGACAGGCTTCCCCATCTTTTCTGCATCTTTTTTACAGACATGGGAGGTTTACTGAAGCCCATGGAATTAAACTTTGGCCAGCATCTTTCAAAGCTTTTAGAAAACTGGATTTTTGCTTTATCCAGATACCATTTTTTCATGAGTTTTTTTACGAGTTCCGGTTTTGGTTCATCGTGGCAGATGACCTGAAAAATCCCTCTGGACAGTTTTACACTATTTTCCTGTCCCTGCATGACTTTTAAACGATATTGTTTGCCAAGATACAGATGCGTTTCTCCACTAATGTAAACTTTCTCCGGTGTTTTTGGGGTGAATTGCTGAAAATAATCAAGCTGTTTTGTTATCCATCTAGCTCTTTGATGTATCTTTTTTTCAATTAGTGAAATTTGAGAGTCAATCGGTGCTTTGACAATTATGGTACTATCTGGATGAACTGCAATTTCCAGTGTTTTTCTTTTGGAGTAAAAGAGCTGGTATTCAATAGTTTTTTTACCGTAGGTAAATGACTTTTTTTCATAATTTGTTTCCACGGTCATTTGTAGCTCCTGTGTTCTGCAACCTGGAGTACTTTGTCTATAATTCCATCCATTTCTTCCGTTGACAAGTCGATATTTTTTGCGTTTTTTAATTCATCGTACAGATAGTCATCGATTTCATTTGCTGTTTGATTTTTTGCATCTTCATCATCCCAGAAATTGACTTTGTTGTGTTTTTGAATGATTTCATAGATGGCTATAGCAGTATCTGCGATAATAGCTTCAATCTCATTCTCATCCAGTTCATTCTTTTTTATAAAAGGTTTGATCACTCCGTAATAAGCCATGGCTTCTTCGTTATCGGTCAGTTGATCTGGTACCTTGTCATGTATTTTTCCAACGACCTTGTTCCTGATATCTATGACTTTGCTCAGATACTCCATGTCTGAGATTCTCTTTGCTCTGAAATCTTCAATAGCCTGCTGTATAAGCTTTGAGAATTTCTCATAGAGGGCAGGATCAGTGTCCATTTTATCGATAATCACTTTCCTGGTGGCGTGCGCAATAGTATCGGCTCTGGAGGCCGCGGTCTTTTTTGTATCATAAATGCCATGTTCTTCTTTTACCTGATCGAACATCTCATTATCGAAGATATTGACCGGTTCGTTGAGCTGTATTACTTCATCTGCCTGTATGTGTGTATCAAGGAGTTTCTTTATTTTTGGTTCGTAATCTCTGTAATCAATTGCTTCTGCATATCGCAGTTTAACTGATTTTTTCAGGGACTGGAATTTGTGAAGATCGGCTTTGTATCTTGACAATGTTTGTTCGTCCGTGCCTGATAAAAAGCGGTCTGAAGACAGGGCAATTGCGAGATTTCCGGAATATTCGGAAAGACGGGCATAGAATTCGTCTCTAAGCTCCTCATCTGCCAGTAAAAGTTCGTATTCTTCTTCATCATAAGTGTGTTTTACTGTTTTGAAGAGGTCCCAGAGGTTTGAGTATCTTTCAGGTAGTTTTTCAATTTCCCTGTTTATCGAACTAAGTGTACCCGCAAGATCTGATTCATCGAAGCCTTCAAATGCGCTGTACATAATCAGGGCTTTGTCCAGTTCTCCGAGAATACTTGCGTAATCAATGATGAATCCAAACTCTTTGTTTTCATGAATACGATTAACCCTTGCAATGGCCTGGAGAAGAGTGTGCTCCCGTAAAACTCTGCACAGATACAATACGGTATTTTTAGGAGCGTCAAATCCTGTTATCAGTTTGCTTACTACTATCAGTATTTCCGGGTCGTTTCCATGTTTGAACTGGTTGATGATCTGTTTTGTGTATTCTTCTTCATTACCATAGCGTTTCATCATTTTTTGCCAGAATTTGACAACATCGTCTGTTGCTTCATCATCTGTTTCATCAAAACTTTCACGCATGTCCGGAGGGGAAATGACGACTTCCGATGAAACGGTACCAATTTCATTCAGGTATTCATGATATTTCAGGGCAGCAGGTTTACTTGGAGCTACGAGCTGGGCTTTGAATCCTGTTCCCTGCCAGTTTTCACGATAGTGTTCATTAATGTCGAATGCTCTCATATAGATGACCTGATCTGCTTTGTTCAGCATTTCGGCTCTGGCATATTTGCGTTTAAGGTCGGCTTTCTGTTCATCGGTGAGTCCCTGCGTATGGCGCTCGAACCAGAGGTCAACAGCTTTCTGGTTCTGGGTCATTTCCACATGTCTGCCTTCATAGAGGAGTGGGACAACTGCACCGTCTTCAACTGCCTGTGTGATGGAATAATGAGGTTCGAGCAGCCCTCCGAATTTTGTGAAGCTGTTCTTTTCCTTTTTCATCAGAGGGGTTCCGGTGAATCCAAGATAGCAGGCATTTGGGAATATTTGTCTCATACGTGCAGAGAATGAACCAAACTGGGTTCGGTGGCTCTCATCGACAAGAACGAAGATGTCAGGAGATTCATCCTGGTATTTTTCAACGGCATAGGCTTTGTCGAATTTATGGATTAGTGTGGTGATGATGCCTGATTCTTTATTTGTGATCAATTCCAGAAGATTGCGCCCGGAGCTGGCGCGGTTTGCTTCAAGACCACATGCTGCAAATGTATTTCCAAGTTGCCTGTCAAGGTCGTCCCTGTCAGTTACCAGGACGATACGAGGGTTTAATATTTCAGGGTCAAGGGCAAGGTTCCTTGCCAGCATGACCATTGTCAGGGATTTGCCTGATCCCTGTGTGTGCCAGATTATTCCTCCCCTGCGGGCTCCGTCTTCTTTGAACTGTTTTATGCGTTTGAGGGTTGATTTTATGACAAAATACTGCTGGTATCTGGCAATTTTCTTGATACCTGCATCAAACACGGTAAACTTCCATGCAAGTTCCAGCAATCTTTCAGGACGGCATAGTGAGTATATCGTCCTGTCCTGTTCGGTTACAAGACGCTCTTTTTCCAGTGTTTCAGGGTCTGCTTTGAGGGTGGTTAGTATTCTGGATGTGATTTCTTTTTCAAGTGATCTGTTGACCAGTGCCTGCAGTTTTTCAAATTCAGGATTGCCTTTTTCTGTCTGTTTTTCTTTCCATATACTCCAGAATTTCGGGGCACTTCTTGTTGTTGCATATCTGGCTTCGTTCTTGTTTGTGGCAAGCAGCAATTGAGTGTAAGTGAAGAGTTTCGGAATATGGTCATCGTTCTGGTTCCTGATGCATTGTGATACTGCCTGAGCCACGTCTATCTGCGGGGCTTTGCATTCAATTACAGAAAAAGGAATTCCGTTGACAAACAACACGACATCCGGTCGCACAGTCTCAGTACTTCTGGAGCGCTGGACACTGTACTCCACAGTAACATGGAAGCTGTTCCTCTCAGGATTTCTCCAGTCAATGTAATTCAGGTTGAAGCTTTTTGAGTTGCCTTCAATGGTCTGTTCCATTGCAGTTCCAAGGGTCATGAGGTCGTATGCTGATTCGTTGGTCTTTAGTAGTCCGTCGTACCTGATGTTCTTGAGTTTCTCGATGGCAGACTGGATGTTCTCTTCACTGAAGAGGTACTCGTTTCCCCTGTACTGGATGCGGTTTATTTTTTTTAGCTGGCTTCGCAGGATGTTCTCAAGGAGCACATTGGACGTGCGGTTCTGCCTTTCTTTCAGTGCTTCACCGGGTGTCAGATATCCATAACCCAGATTTATGAGGAGCTGTACGGCTGGAATCTGGGAAAGAATCTTTTCGTTTGTCTCGAATGTGTCCATGATGTTTTCTCCTTATAGTTCGTTCTTGTCTCCAAAATATTCTGTCCAGATTTCTAATAGCACGTCACTATATCCCCAGCCGATATCTCGGGCACCCAGCCTGACCTGATACAGTTCATCTCTCAGGCGGGAAATATCATGTCCCTGCTTTTCCAAAATGAGAGCCCATTTTATAGCATTTTCATAGAAATCTTCCATTGAGATGTAGTCTCGTTCTTCAAGATCTCCAATTGTTTCGGTAATTTTCCTTCCTTCCATCACTGTATGCACATAAACATCCGCAAGAACCATTGCATCATCAGTGGCTTTTTCAAGATACCTGAGAATTCTCTTTGCTTCTTTAAAGTCCCAGTATCTCATTGTTCTTAGATTGAAACTCAGTGCACGGGATATTTTCTTCTTGTACTTCTCAACTTCAATATCTCCGGCATCTGCAAGAGATGACCTGACAAAGAGCTTATTATCATCAGATAATTCCATTATGTTCTTCACCAGAGCAACAAGCTCTGTCTTTTCCAGTGAGTTCAGTCTCTTCCTTGCCATTTTCATACCTCTAAATATTGTTGGTTACCTCTTCCTTCATTCGCAGTGTGCATTAAATTCGGCACCCACTGAGTGCCACTTCTCCGGGGCACTTTGGTGTTTCGTGTTTTCCTCGTAGGATTTCACTACATCAGACATAACCCGCCACTCCCCTGTAAGCATCTTCTGCATCAGGCCGCGTTTCTGGGTCTTGTACTTCTCTGCCAGTTGTTTGAGTATGTCTATTTCTTGTTGGGTGACAGATAGAGTTTCTGCAATTCGTTTTTGTTCTTCGAGTGGTGGGAGTGGGATTTTGATGCTTAGAAAATCTGGAATACTAATTTGTTTTCCATCACGGATTCCAATTACTGCAAGATTCAGATATTTTTCAATGAATATGTATGTTTTAAAGAAAATCTGATAAAAATCTGTGTCCATCTTAATTTTAGGACGTAAAACGGTGTATGCAGGGCTTATAATTCCCTGATATTTGGAATACTCAATTCCGCCCTGAAAAGAACGAAGGCTAATGACAAAGTCTCCCGGTTTTATATGTTTGTAGCTAGCAGTTGTTCCATCGGGGGACATAACTCGACCTTTCAGCATGTCTCGTGGAATTACGCCTTGATCTTGAGTTACAGAAAGTAGTTCTTCATTTGGGTGATTTTTTTCTGTAATTAAATCAAACATATTTTTTGGCTTAATGTGCGTCCATTCTGTGCATCGCAGATCAATTAATTTTTGAGTATTTCCTTTAAATTGTTTCTCCTTTGCCTGGATCAGTCTTTCAGTTATCTCGATGGTCTCATCCCATGTAGATAGTAAGTCGGCAATGGCTTTTTGTTCGGGGAGTGGGGGAAGAATAACAGGAAATGCTTTAAGTTGCGTTGAATTTATACTGGCAAGATTTGTACTTTGTTTTGAACAACTAATGAAGTATTTTTTTCCATAAGTGCTTCCTGTTTGTGCTGAAAGAAACTCAGAAATAATGTGTTTATTATTAGGTCTAACTACGAAAATATGGTTTTGATGGACACAGTCTTTAATTTGTTCATACCATACAGCACCTCTACCTAATTTATCAAAATCTCCTCCTTCTGTTAGTAAAACGTCCCCGCTGATAAGTTTATAACGTTTTATTTTTTCGTGTGGAATCCTGATAGTTTTAATCTCATTAAGATCAAAAAATCCCTCCTGCACATTGGCAACACGTAGATATGGGAGTTCTATCGAATTTTCGATATTATTTTGATTTTTTGCGATACCTGTCTGAATGATTGATATATTACTCAAACGTTCTTTTCTCCATCCATCAGGTAATTTCATTCTCCACTCTCCTGTTTCTCTGATAATTTAATTCCAAGGAGCATGACCATTTTCGTAATGTCACGAAAATGGTTTGTGGCTTCAATTGCCGGAGTAATATTGCTGTTATTGTTCATCTGTCACTCCACAATTTCATTAGTGTTTCCTTCCTTTCAAAAGTTTCTTTCCGGCATTAGTCAGTCGATATTTCTGCTTACTACTTTCAGGTTTATCAGGGACAGTCATCTCAATTACACCTGTGGCGATTCCAATCTGCTGGTATTTTTCCCTGAAGTGTTTTTCGTCCTTCAGTCCAAGAGCGGTCATAATATCAATTCGTGACATTTCTCCGGTGATTATCTGAAGCATCCTTAAAACTTCGGGGGTATGCAGTTTCGCTTTTCAATAACGCAAGGTAAATAGCGCCATCCATCGCGTTCTGAACTTGGGGTTACAATTCTTGATCTCAAAACCTCGTACTTTTCTTCTGTTAACTGGAATATAATATCGGAGGGACTGCTTCCTGAACCAGTTGCAATTTGCGACAAGTTTAATTGTCGTGCCAGTGGAACGATAATCTGATTCTCACTCATGATTTCAATTCCGGCTTTCCTGATTCTGTTTGAGAACATTTCATTAACTCTTCCGTTCCTGTTATTCCTCTGACTTTGGATTCTTTGGCAGATTCTTGATCATCCTGTCAAAATCTGATTCAAACATCCGATCCTGCACAATGCGGTATTTCTGGAACTCACTCTCAGCATGTTCTTTAGCGGTATCGGCAGTAATTTTTGCGCTGTCATGAAGAATATCCCGATCATCAAACTCAAGGAACTTATCCAGACGTTTAGCCCAATCTTCCATTGTCATTGGTATTCTTCTTCGTGCCCTTTCCTCCGCCAGATCCAGATAGGCGTTAACGATACGTCCTAATGATTCCAGTTCACCTTTTGCAAGATAATTTTTCGCAACTGAAACATCGCTCTTCAAAATCTTACCATCTGGTGCATTTTCCCAGATACTAAGCCCCATGTTAGTTTTAGTACTGTCTGCCCGCTCTACAATAAGTTCGGCTGCTGTGTGTCCATGAATGGCAAAATGCAACTTGTTCTGTACTCTTGCAAAAAATGCCTTAGTTGTCGGTGCATTCTTATTGTAATCCACACTGGTGGCGTAAATATCTGTGATCTTCTGATAAAACCGTCTCTCACTGAGTCTGATTTCCCGAATTTCCTCAAGAAGATGCTCAAAATAATCCTCGTTAAGGAATGAACCATTTTCCATACGCTTTTTGTCCAGAACATAGCCTCTGATGGCGAAGTCGTGCAAAACTCTGGTAGCCCACTGGCGAAACTGTGTTGCTCGTATTGAATTAACTCTGTACCCCACAGAAATTATGGCATCAAGATTATAGAAATCAATTGATCTTTTGACTTTGCGGCCACCCTCAGTTTGAACTATTAGGAAATTCCTAATAGTTTCATTTTTATTAATTTCAGAATGTGCATAGCAATTTTTTAAATGTTGATTTATTGTCGCGACATGTACTTCAAACAGAGTTGCCATCATTTTCTGGGATAGCCAGATCGTCTCATCTTCGTATCTTACTTCAATGCTCTGTTCGCCAGCCTGTCCGGTAAAGATGAGAAATTCCGCAGTGCTGTTACGGATCAACTTCTTACTACTCTTGCTCATCGCTGAATCTCCCTCAACTTCTCAGCCATCTTCACTCTAACCTCTGCCAGCTCTTTTTCCAGATTATCGATCTCCTGCTGGACAGCATCGATATCGATCTCTTCTTCCTCCTCGAATGTATCAACATAACGGGGGATGTTCAGGTTGAAATCGTTCTCCTTTATCTCGGCAAAGTCAGCCACATGGGCGTATTTATCCACATCCTCTCTGGAATCATACACTTCCATGATTCTTGTCAGGTGCTCATCCGAAAGTGTGTTCTGGTTCTTGCCGGAAACAAACTCCCTGCTGGCATCGATGAAAAGAACATCCTTGCAGTCCTCTCTGGCTCCATCCTTTTCCCGTGAGCGGTCAAATACCAGTATGGCTACGGGAATATTAGTTGTCGGGAACAGGTTTCCCGGCAGGCCGATAACAGCGTCAAGCAGATTCTCCTCGATCATCTTCCTGCGTATCTGACCTTCCTTAGCTCCCCTGAAAAGAACTCCGTGAGGAACAACCACAGCCACACGTCCTTCCTTTTCCAGTGCCACTTCAACCATGTGGCTGATGAATGCCCAGTCTCCCTTGCTTTTAGGGGGAACTCCACGCCAGAATCTGTTATATCGGTCGCTTTCCGCATTCTCCGCACCCCATTTATCCAGTGAGAAAGGTGGATTGGCAACAACACAATTGAACTTCATCAAACGGTCGTCCTCGACCAGAAGCGGGCTGTTCAGCGTGTCACACCACTCGACGCGGGCACTGTCAAAACTATGCAGGAACATATTCATCCGGCATAGTGCCCATGTACTGCCATTCGATTCCTGCCCGAAAAGGGCAAAATCACGACTACCTACCTGTCTGCCAGCCTGTATCAAAAGACCACCTGAACCGCATGCAGGGTCACATATACGATCCCCCGGTTTTGGCTTTGTCAGCATGGCAACAAGTTCCGTAACTTTTGACGGGGTAAAGAACTCTCCAGCCTTTTTGCCGGAATCTGAAGCAAACCTTTCTATCAGGTAAATGTATGTATTTCCGATAACATCTTCTGAAACAAGGCTTGGCTTCATGTTCAACTGTTGTTTGTGGAAATCTTCAAGAAGCTGTTTCAAACGCCTGTTCCTGTCCTTTGTTTTTCCCAGATTCGCTTCACTGTTAAAGTCAATGTTTCGGAAAACTCCCTCAAGTTTGCTCTTGTTCGATTCTTCAATATGGTCAAGGACAATATTGATCAATTCCCCAATGTTCGCTGCAGCTCTGCGTTCATAAAGGCTGTAATAGGTAGCAGGGAATTCATCCAGTAAGGTCTCTTCTCCTTTTTCCTCATCTGTTTCGACTAATCTGACAACCGGAAGAACAAATCTTTCTCGTTCCAGCTTGCGTCTAATCCGGGCATCATCATCTCCGTATTGTTCTTTGTATGACTCATAATGGTCCTGCCATACATCGGATATGTATTTCAGGAACAGCATAACAAGGATATAATCTTTGTATTGTGCAGGGTCAACGACTCCCCTGAACGTGTCGCATGCAGCCCAGGCTGCATTATTGACATCTTTCTGTTCAATCTTTTTCATCATTCTCGTCCTCTTTTGCAAGCTGCATTAATAATGCTGAAATGTACTTATCTCTCTTTTCGGCCAGTGTATTCAATATTGTCTGTTCCCTGGCGGACAATACTGCCAGCTCAACTATGTTTTTCTGGATACTCAAAGAAGGTAGGTGAACAGGCATTTGTTCCAGTTGTTTGCTTCTGATCATGTTAACTGAGGTCCCTGCCTGCACAGAAGTCAGATACCGCTGGGCCTCGGTCTGGCTAATATACCAGTTCAAATATTCTGGCAAAACAGTTTCAGGATTTGTAACTCTTATCCTTATCAAAGGAGCAGCAATAATAGATTTTTCAGGATTTTTCAGGATGACAGCAGAAGTGTTAATTAGTCCTCTTGACCTGAATGCCAGGTCTCCTTTTCGGGCAAAATGTTGTTCTTTTGGAGTCTGCATATCAATTTTCATCAATCCGGTGCAATCTACAGTATTATTATCAAGCAGGTCTTTCATCTGGATGACTGTGACATTCCCATTTTCAGATACTTCAAGTTTCGATCTGAATGAATATCCCATTTGTACTGTTGCGATATCTTTGATTTTTATACCACTCACATATCACAGTAATGTAGTTACTGTATTTATGTATTTTCTCTATTTTTACAGTAATCTAATTACTGTAAAATTAAACAGTAGTAAAAGCATATACTTGCATTATTGAATTGTTATCAGTCTGCAAACGGATCTATCGCGGATTATGAATAACTTGAATGGTCCCGAAGGGTCCGGTGAAGCCGGCGTTTTCCCATACATAAGAATAAATGAAGTAATTCATGTAGTACTATGTGATACTTTCTTCGCAGGTATTCTGTAGATTTCTCGGCACAAATACATTATGTTTGGAATAATCTTCTGTACGGAAGTATTGGAAAATGCCGCCTTCGGCGGATGGTTACTTTGTTTTTAGTTTGCAGGTTGTTTTTGTGGAGGTGAAAAAGAGCAATGTATGTATCACTTATATCACTAAGATTTCTACAGAACCAAAATTTGGCTACTAAAAGAACAAATGCACTAAAACTTAGAAAAAAGCAGTTTTGCGCAGAATTCAGCTGAACCTGCGCAAATGAATTTAAATTTGTATTTCTTGTTTTCAGGATATTTACATATCCATCATACCTGGCATTCCTCCAGGTGGCATGCCTGGAACCATGTCTTCTGCTGAAGGTCCTGCTGGTCCCTGCTTGGATGCAATGATGTCGTCAATCCTGAGAATCATGACTGCGGATTCTGCTGCTGAGTTGATTGCCTGGGTCTTTATCCTGAGTGGCTCTACGACTCCAGCTTCCCACATGTCGATTACCTTTCCTTCGTAGACATTAAGACCTGCTGTCTTTACGCCCTTCTCGTGGTGTGCACGGAGCTCCATGAGCATGTCTATTGGGTCAAGACCTGCATTCTCTGCAAGGGTTCTTGGGACTACTTCAAGAGCCTCTGCGAATGCCTTGACTGCAAGCTGCTCTCTTCCACTGAGTGTTGCTGCGTATTCCTGGAGTCTGAGTGCAACCTCTACTTCAGGTGATCCGCCACCAGCTACGAGCTTCTCGTCTTCGATTGCTACGCCGACTACTCTGAGGGAGTCATTAAGTGCTCTCTCAATATTGTCAATTACGTGCTCTGTTCCGCCACGGAGGAGAATTGAAACTGCCTTTGGATTGTCACAGCCTGTTACGAAGGTCATTGGGTCGCCGCCGATCTTCTTCTCTTCTACAAGGTCTGCCTTACCCATATCAGCATCTGTGATCTCGTCAACATTTGTGATAAGTTTTCCACCAGTTGCTCTTGCAAGTTTCTGCATGTCACTCTTCTTTACACGCCTGATTGCGAAAACACCTGCTTTTGCAAGGTAGTGCTGTGCCATGTCATCGATTCCCTTCTGGCAGAATACGACGTTCGCACCGCTGCCTACTACCTTGTCAACGAGATCCTTGATCATCTTTTCTTCCTGGTCAAGGAAGGACTGGAGCATCTCCGGGGATGTGATTGAGATCTCAGCATCGACTTCTGTGTCTTTGAGTTCGATTGCTGTGTTGATGAGTGCGATCTTTGCGTTTGCTACCTTCTTTGGCATATTGGTGTGTACGCGTTCCTTGTCGATGATCATACCTTCGATAAGCTCGGATTCCTCGATACGTGCACCGACTTTCTTCTCTACCTTAATATTGTCCATGTCGACCTTGTTGTCTTCATCAACAATGCTTGTGATAGCAGCAACTGAGATGTTTGCAAGGACTTCCTTTGTTGCTTCTGCACCCTTACCGGTCATTGCTGTTCCGGAAATGTTCAGGAGTATATCCCTGTTTTCTCTGGTGACTGATTTTGCAAGTGCCTTAATGATCTCGCTAGCTTTTTCTGAAGCCATTCTGTAACCGGATGCGATGATTGTTGGGTGTACGTCCTGCTCGATAAGCTCTTCTGCTTTCTTGAGGAGTTCACCAGCAATTACAGCAGCTGTTGTTGTTCCGTCTCCAACTTCGTCGTCCTGGGTCTTGGAAACTTCAACGATCATCTTTGCTGCCGGGTGCTCGATGTCCATTTCCTTAAGGATGGTTGCACCATCGTTTGTAATTACTACATCTCCGAGGCTGTCTACAAGCATCTTGTCCATACCTTTTGGACCAAGTGTTGTTCTTACAGCTTCAGCGACTGCTTTAGCAGCCATGATGTTGTTGCTCTGTGCTTCTCTGCCTCTGGTTCTCTGGCTTCCTTCTCTTAATATGAAAATTGGCTGTCCTGCCATCTGTCCTGCCATAATTGTCTATCCTCCTATGTTATGAAATTAGAATGACATTTATTCTCAAGTCGTTTTTTAATGTTTGTAGTTCTATATAAGCATATCGGATTGGCTGATTTCTTCACGGAGAATAAATAAGCTACTCACAATTGAAAAAAAGCTGTCTGATTAATGAAAAATAAAGAAAAAAAGATTGGTGAAAGTGAGAATCCTCACCTTACAATTGACTTCGGGGATCTGCTAAGGAATCTTCTCTTAGCACCGGATGAGGTGTATCTCTGTGCTGGTCCCGGATGTGCCTTTCCTTCCCTGCACTTTGGTACCTTGATTGTTCTTCCTTTGCGTCCTTTTACCTTTGACCATTCAATGCTGCCTGTCTTACCCATGATAAAATCCTCTTGAATTATTATTTATAATCATTTGTAAATTAATGTTACTTTTAAGTTCTTTTATGTTTAACCTAGATATATAGTTCTAGTCGTTGAGTTCACTTCTAAACGTAACGCTTATTATTAAAGCTTACGGGAATATCATAGCAAAAATACTTGTAGACAGCAGAGATTATGCATCCATATTGGCAGGAGTTGATGAAAATAATCCCGGCAACTGAGAAACAGCTGGAAGCAGTAAAAGATGAGTTTCATGGAGTGAAAGATTATCCTACTGAAGAGCTCATATCTATTATACAGGAAGTTGGTTTTGAATGTGATTTCTGTGCCCGCTGTTGTACAAGGCAGTTCAATGACCATGTCTTCCTTCTTAATGAAGATGCCATTAGAATGAAACAGATAGATAATGATTGCATGGAACCTGCACCATATTTTGAGTTATGCGATCAGCAAGGCCGTTTCTATGTATCCGGCTATGCACTAAAAGCAAAAGAAGATGGTTCATGTATTTTCCTCAATGAAGATAAGAGATGTAAGATATATGATCAACGCCCCACAATTTGCAGCCTTTATCCCTACATGCTTCATCGCGAGCCGGATGAAGACGGCAATGTAGACTGGAGGCAGATAAGCGGTCTTAACCAGCACGGTTGCTATCATATTGATATTAGTGACGATGAAGCAAGTGAGATTGCAGATCAGATCAAATCATACGAAACCAGTTATCTTTCCCAGCTAATTGAGTTCTTCAAAAAAGCAGAGGAACACTTCAGCAAGAATAAACTGAAACACGTTCAGGGTGTCTACGACAGGGAAATGAGGAAATTCAACAAAGGCGGAGAAATTGCAGTATTTGTCTATTATAATGGTGAATTCGTAGGGCAGAGTTTCAAAAGATAAAATAATGGGGACTAAAATATCATTCCCATGTACCGGTTGCCTTACCTGTCAGCGCAAGTTTTCCCATTACTTTTTTGTAACGCTTGCTAACAGGCGATGTTTTCACATCAACATAAGGAGTTCCAGGAAGTGGAGTCAGATAATGTGAATGCACATTTCCTCCCTTTTTGCAAATCCACTGAATAAGTTCCAGACTCATGTCCTGCTCTTCTTCAGTCTCATCCGGGAAACCAACCATGAAATCTACCATAGGGGTAATTCCATGATCAAAACAAAGTTCCAGACTATGGACAACATCATCGACGGTGTGCCCTCTGAGGATCTCTCTCAGGATTCTGTCACTTCCGGATTGTGCACCAAGACTCACTTTTGAGTTTGTGCAATACTTTGTGATAAGTTCCAGTGACTCATTGGTGACAAATTCCGGTCTGACCTCTGACGGGAATGTCCCAAAGAAAATATCTCTGGCTCCTGTATCCTTCAATGCTGACAGGAGTTTTTCCACCTTATCAAAACGTGGATGAATCCCGTCACTTCCATATGCCATTGAATTTGAAGACGTGAATCTCAGATCACGATAATGTCTTGCATATTTCACAATGTTGTCAATACTTCTATGCCTCATTTTATTTCCAAAAAGCCGGGGAGTCTGACAGTATCTGCACCTGAAAGGACATCCTCTGCTGATTTCAAGAGGTGACATCACTATGTCCGGGTCAAAACATGGATATTTATCAAGGTCAACAGGTTCCCTTTTTTCAGTGATAATGTTTTTTCCTGAATTGTCCCTGTAGGCTATTCCTTTTACAGTGGAAATATCTTTCCCTGATTTAATTGCATCAATAAGTTCAGGTAAAGTCTCCTCGCCTTCGCCGATAACCACATAATCAAAAAAATCAAGAGTTTCATCAGGTGCTCCCGAAGGATGAGGGCCGCCTGCGATAAATATAGATTCGGTGTCTGCTTTTTCAATCTCGTTAAAAATGAAATCCTTTTGTCTGGTGGCAAAGCTGTATATCATTACTCCATCTTGGGGCTTTTTGACCTTCAAAGCCTCCGGCACAAGAGGTGCCAGTGCAGCAAAACTGTACGTATTCTTCTTGTTCCAGCGAAAGCAGACATCCATAAGTAAATCTCAGCTACAACTCAGTTATTCGTTCTTTAGCTCAACAAAAGCATTTGTGCTGTTAACGATAACCCTGTCACCATTCTTCAGCACTTCATATGGGTCTTTTTCAAGCCTGTCAACAAGAGGTACTTCAGATATAATTGCTCCAACAGCTACGATAGGTTCAGATTCAAGGTTAATCATTGCAGCAGGAGCGACACTATTCTTGAAAAGCTGATATATGACATAAGAACCAACAGTGGAGCCTTTTCCATGAGGAAAAACAAGGACCTTTCCGGCAATTGACTGACCGTAAAGTTCGTGCTGAGGTTCAACTACCTCTCCGGTTTCAGGGTCTACATTTCCAAGGAATGAGATCGCATCATTTGTAAGAAGCACTTCTCCTTCTGCAACGCCTCTGGATATTGTCCTGCATTTAATTTTCATCGACAACACCTGCCTCGTTAATGCAGTCCTCAATACTCGCATACTTTGCAGCTACCTTACACATACTTGGAACGTATGCAAGTGCCTTTCCTGAGTTCACGGTTATAGAAGCGTACCTGTTTGTGGCAGGTGAAACCACCATGCAGGTATCACATACGACTTTCGCACCGCTTTTCTCTATTTTCTGTACTAGATCGGGATGCCTTTCAGCAACTTCCCTTGCAGTGCAGACCCACATTTCCTTTTGCAGTTTCTTCCCATCGACAAGTCCTGCTATTTCTTCCAGTTCTTCAACAGAACAGTGTGGGCATCCAACGGTGATAATCTCACTTGACAGTATGTCCTTATTAGTTTCATAGACCTCATCAACCTGTTTTCTTTCAACAGGAATGACTTCATCAGGTCTTGTAAATGTCTTTCTGGAAGCTTCAGGTGTCACACCTTCGATATGATAAAGTGCCACAGCTCCGGATGCTGCAAGCGCTGCACCGAGGGATTTCATCTCGTTCTTTGAAGGCTCGTTCTTCATGTAGAATATTGGAACTCTGCTTCCAATTTCTTTCCCCACAACATATCCGAGTGCTCCAAGGTCAGAGCCTGAAAGTTCGCAATCAACTTCCACGGCGATCACTGGTTCTCTCATTTCATCAAGGTGGTATCCGTAGTTTGCAGTCTTGCCTACAAGTGCGGCGGAGAGTGCTGAAGGACCACCTTCACGGTTTGTCCTTGCGCCGATTACGGAATTAGCATAAGATACAGCGGATGATTCACTCCATGCGATATGGTCGTCAAGTGTGACGTTGAATCCTTCAAGATAATATGGTGTGCATGTGCACTTAGTCTGGATTCCCAGTTTTGCATAGGCTTCAATTATTTCCTGCTGCTTCTTTGCAAAATCAGCTTCAATTCCCATCTCTTCCCATCTGGCAATATCCATGCCGGCAGGGTTGAGTACGGAAGGTATCTTCACTTTTCCTTCAAGGTCTGATATCCACTCCAGCCCGGCATCGCCAATTGTCTTATAAGATACTCCGGCTATCTGTGCGCTCTTTACAGGAATAAGTTTGTCAGCACCGTAAATATCTCCAAGTGCAACCAGTATTTCGATGGCTTTCTGTAGACTCTCTCCGTATTCGCCATTTAGTGTTTTCTCTTCTTCAGGTGTAAGATACATTCTGTTTCACCATGTCGTAATTTTCACTTTTCACTCTGGCATCTTTGCACGTTCGAAGTTCTGTGCTTCTTTCAGTACCTTTGTAGCGTCAATGCCCATTTTAGTCGTGGTTCCGTCAGGTGCTCCCCTAGGATCGAGTGAACTTCCTCTCACATTTGGTATTATCATGACGTCCATGTCACCTTTCACTCTGGTGGCAATGGCAAATTCAACATCATGCAGGTCAAAGATGTCGATATCATCATCAACCACAACCACATGTTTCAGGCTTGTGTGGGCTGCAAAAGCTGCCATGATTGCGTTCTTCCCGTCGCCTTCTGTCTGTTTCTCAATTTGAACCACCGCATGCAGGTAACAGCATCCACCTTCAGTGAGTACTACATTCTTTACGGTTGTGACCTCGCTGACGGCGTTGAATATCCTTGGCTCGTATGGAACTCCCATCATGAGCAGATGTTCTGGGCCTGCAGGAAGAATTCCGTGGTAGATGGGGTCTTTGCGGTGCATTATTCTTGTGATGTGTATGACCGGTTCCTGCCTCACAAGGTCGTAGGTTCCTGTGATATCTACAAATGGTCCTTCGTCAACTCTTTCCTCGGGGTCGATGTAACCTTCAAGCACAATTTCTGCATGAGGTACTTTGATTCCGTTTGAGCATTCGAAGAGTTCTACCGGTCTGCCACGAAGTGCAGCAGCGTAGTTGAATTCCTTACCTGCAGGGACACGTGTGGTTGATGCGAAGGTAACTGTGGGATCTGCACCAAGAACGATTGCAATTGGAAGTTTTTCTCCTTTGTCGGATGCTTTCTTGTGCATGACGTAGCTGTGTCTTGGAGCTACAAGACGTGCTGCAAGCCTTGTTTTATCAACTACGAGGAGCCTGTGGATAGCTGCATTCATGACACCATCATACTCTGTTACAACAACTCCGGCTGTAAGGTATGGTCCTGCATCCTTTTCGAAGTGTGTCATTATAGGGAGTTTTGTGAGGTCAACATCGTCCTCAATGACTTCCATTGTTGGTGAGTTCTCTACAGTTACAACCTCACCATCAGGTGATACTTCCGAGAGTCTCTTGATGATCTTATCCTTGTCCACACCGAACATTGTTGCAAGTTCATCCCTTGAACCGAGCACGTTCATGATGGCTTTGTTGCCGTCAATGTCATGGAACAGCACCGGTCCGGGTGTCTTCTTTGCAATACGCGGTGCTTCAAACACCTTTGAAACATGCTCTGTTACCTCAACGAGTTTCCCGTTCTTCCTGAGCTGGTCGATAAATTCCCTCATTGTATCATCCGTGTAAAAGTTGTAATATATTAGTGTAATCTCATTTTTGGGCTAGAATATGAGCCAATTATATTTGAATGCATATACTAAAAGAGAATTGTGTGGGTTTGTTGATTAATTTTCTTTTTAATCATTTCCATATTTTTATAATTAATGAACGTTATGGGAAGTTAATCTGCGCCTTTATTTTTTTTTTGGTAATTGGGTAATGATATTGGTAGTGTACACTATGGCTAGGGAAATAATATAAAAAGGAAAGTTAAATTTTTAACTATCAAATAATAACGATTCTAGTCGTATGACACAACATTACCCCAATCAGTATCCCCAAAGTTGTGTTCAAATCTATCTTTCTCAAGGAAACCAATGTTTTTTATTACGGGTGTCAAGTCGTAAAAAGTTGGCAATTCTTGTATTTCGTAACATGCACTGTGATTCCAACTGTAAAATTCAACATCAAACCCAGCATTTTTTCCCTTTTCATACAAACTTAGGAAATCTTTGTCTCCACCAGCAATTGCAATTATTTTGTTAGAGTTATCTTCGTCCTCTGCTTTTATTACGAGCTTAGCAACATCCCATACCAACGCAGCATCAACTTCTTTTTCTTTATTAAAGGCATTTCGTGTAAAAACTCTCACATCAACACCTTTTCTTTCCAAAAATCTCCACAGAGAATCCATCTTTGGTGGCTCAGACCCGTACAGTTTAGGATAATGGTTGTCTTCTCCCTTATCAAAAAAAATCTGTCCTCGCGAGCTGCTTATATGGTCAAACAATTTTCCGAAATCCAATCTAAATCTTGGTTCATAATCAGGAATAGCATAGTTTTCTTTGGCATATGCTCTTTGAGCTTCAATGAATATGTTGGAATTATCAATAAAAGCGTAAATTTCTTTTTCCATATATATGTTCCTTCCTTGTGACAAATGACTTAGTTATGTAGTAAAAATGTTGAATATGCTTATATATTTTTTGAGAATAGTCTACATTAATCAAATTATCAACTCTTTCTTATTGATACTAGTCATTTTGTTCATGGTATTCCTATTAGGAAAAGCACTTTTTTAAATTAAAAAATACAAAATAAGATATAGTTATTTGCAATATCATTTCATGTGTCTTCGGTTAAGGAGTTTTATTTACTTATTGCTAATGGTTTTGGACAATAACAACTACCTTAACTTACAGAATTTAACTGTTAAGTAATCTCATACTACTGGTTTTATCACTGGTATGTTTTTGATGAAGTTATGAAACTACATGCTATTTATCACGATTCTTCTCTTAACCGATGACGCATGAATATCATTTTATGACATTCAAACAGTTAAATAAATTCAAAAGAAAATAGCTGGGCTCTCTCAGCACCACGCATGATAATATCCCTTATCCTTACCAACCTCAACAGGAATACCAAATAACTCCGTCAGTTTCTCAGCAGTAAGAATGTCCTCGATATCTCCGTCTGCAAATATCCTGCCATTCTTCAGGAGAACCGCACGGTTGATTTCAGGGACAATATCCTCAAGGTCGTGGGTTACAAGGATTATGCTCTTTCCGGCAGCTGCAATCTTGCTCACAGTTTCCCTGAACACATGCTTGCTTTTCAGGTCAAGGCTGTTTGTTGGTTCATCCAGAACAAGTATCATAGGATCATGGACAAGTGCCCTTCCGATGAGGACTCTCCTTGCTTCACCGGTTGAAAGATGAGAGATGCTCTTGCTTGCAAGATGTCTAATCTCAAGAAAATCAATGATATCTGCTGTTCTTTTCAGCATGTAAGGCTCGATTTTCATGTTAGGATAGATACCAATACTGCTGAAAAAACCGGAAAGGACAACTTCTACAACTGAGATATCCCTTGTATAGTCAAGTTGCAGGTCTCCTGATACAATTCCCATGAGATTTTTCAGGTCTGAGATGACCCACTTGTCCTTCTCCATAATTCTGAAGACCATGCCTTCAATATCTGCAATTGGGCGGTAATCTCCGATAATAGTTTTGATTATAGATGACTTGCCAGAGCCATTCGGTCCGATGATAGCGATATTTTCGCCTTTCTTAATGTTGAAACATAAGGAATCAAGGATAAGTCTGTCATTTTTCCTGACAACAATATTCTTCATCTCAACAAGAGATTCAGGCATACTTTCGCTACTTCGCTTTATGTTTTTTTCTTGCTCTGTCATCTGTTGGTCACATGTTTCCTTTCTGGTCGGTTTCCCGTTTATATGTCCAAGGGTAATAATGTTTTTGCGATAGACTGAATACGTTGAAACACACATTATATCTATCTGGAAAATGATTCGTATATATAATATAAATTTGTATAAAATAGAATAGATTACAAAACTTTGTATTCTGGAGAAGAATCTACTATGTTTTCAGGAAAGAGACTTGTAAGGAAGCTTTTTTTATTTTTTATAATCAGTCCTTTCTTTGTCTCTCAAATTCTGGTAGTATCTGGTTTGGCAAGCACTTCTCCTGAGAGCAGTGCTTCTTTTTTTGACCAATACAGGATCGAGCTTTATATTATAATCATTGCACTCATCATTCAGTTTATTCTCATCTTTCTTCTCCTGGTCAATCATCGCATACTCAAAAACACCCAGGCTGATCTTGTAGCTGCAAAAGAAAGGGCAGAAGAGGCAGACCTTCTGAAATCACGCTTTCTTGCTAACATGAGTCATGAACTCAGGACACCTCTAAACGGGATACTGGGATTTTCGCAATTGATCATCAGCTCTTCCCTTGATGAAAAATGCAGCCATTATGCCAGCCTTATCAAAAAGAGCGGGGGACAATTACTCCTAATAATAGATGACATACTTGACATCTCTAAAATAGAAGCAGATCAACTTGTCATACACAAAGAACAGTTTAATGTCAATGAGATGCTTGATGATATTTACTCCCTTTTTCAAATTCAGTTTGAATCCAAAGAAGAGCCTGTAGAGCTCATTCTCGTAAAAAGCCTTGACGATGACGGGGGCATGCTCTATTCTGACGAACATCGTTTGCGGCAGATTTTAAACAATCTTCTCGGCAATTCCATGAAGTTTACAGAACGGGGAAAAGTTGAATTTGGTTATAATATTAAAGACGATTTCATGATGTTCTACGTTTCTGATACCGGTATTGGCATTCCTGATGATCATTACGAATGTGTTTTTGGGAGATTCAGGCAGGTGCACGACGGCTCAACAAGAAAATACAAAGGTACAGGTCTTGGTATGCCAATTTCAAAGTCTCTCACAGAGCTTATGGGAGGTTTCATGAGCTTTGAATCAGAAGTTGGTGTGGGAACAACTTTCTATTTCTCTATTCCTTATGTGCAGGAATCAGAATGATGATTCTTATGTGTTTGTTTTTTTAGGCAATCTCAAAAAGACAATCTTTATATATATATGGTGTAATTGATTTATTATTATCATCTATGGTTGTAATTCTATGGTGCAAAAGTGGTTTCAATTCAATAGATGGCTAGGAGGTTTCTTATGGATGACGAAATTATCGGAATAGTTCCGAATTTGAAAAAAAGTAAGATGCTGGGATTGTCTTATGATATGTTTACTTTGATAGCAACGCCGGATTCAACAATTTTCGCCAAGGTCACACGCGAGATGCTGAATCAGGTCATACAAGAATCCAGGGCACAGGCTAAAGCTGAAGGCAAAGGTTTCTTTGGTCAGTGGGGTGCACAGATGTCCGGTGCAAACAAATATGCCGAAAGATATGCAAACATGAGCGCACAGGCAGCGTTGGCAGAGAATGAGGCAAACTTTGCAATTCCTAATGCAGGCATAAGTTCTATTAAAGTGAGAAAAAAGAGTGGCTATGATGACGATCAGATCCAGATTACTTGGGAGATTAATATCAAGTCAAATTCTGGCAAGTTCAAATATAGTGTAGATTTTAATCCAAAAGACCATTTACAGGCAATATACGGTGACAGGGTAAAATAATTTGAATATTCTTTTTTGAATGATTTTTCTCACTTTTCAGCCATTTATGGCTGAACTTTTTATCCTATCTTAAAGCATCTCATTGAAACGGATGCATTCTGGAAGCCTTCATGTGTAAACTCAAGGGTTTCACCTTCTTCCTGTAATGCAATCGCGTATATCATTGGAAGATAGTGATCCAGCGTTGGGATGCCAAGTTTGGCTTCTTCACCCATGTTAAGATATTCGATAAGATCCCTGTGGTTACCGGATAGAAGATTTTTCCTGACCTTTTCATCAAGTTCAACCGCCCATAAAGCGTGATCCAGTCCCCACTGGTTGCTGCACAGCACAGGTACTATGCTTGCGGTTTTACACGCAAGTTTCGCCTCTTCCGTTGTTCCCGGACTTGGGTACTCCTCCTCATATAATCTGCGTGGTAAACCATAGAACTCATAGATTGTCTCAGGATTCTCATTACATGTAACATAGGTCCCGTCGGTCATCCAGTGAGCCGAAACAACCATTATCACTTTTGGCCCTGGAAGTTCTTTTCCGAGTTTAACAAGGCTTCAGGTGTAGCTATTGTCAAGAATGATGTTCATTGGAGAGCCATGTCCAATAAAGACTACTGGCATTTTGTCACCGGATACGTTTTCACTTATATTATCTCTAAATGGGCAGTGCCTTGATTCGTATTAATCATTTCTTCAACATCCATCGCAAACAGCTTCACTTATATACTGTATTTTCCTATTCTTATTGTGGCTGAAGAATTCCTTTCATCATTGAATAAGAAAATTACAGATTTTAGTTCCCTGCCAATAATCAAAGGCTATTACCTTGTGCTGGGCGGTGGAAAAATAGGAAGTGACTTTGCCAGGTATACCAAAGAGAAGTCTTTTCCTTTTGTAGTTATTGTTGACGTCGATAAGTCAGCCAATGCCGCTGACAATTCAGTAACTGTAAACCGTGAAGAACTTTTTAGTCTGATTAAGGATTTCCACAAATCAAAAGTCAATTCCGGCAGTGTTTATTTTCATTGCATGGACGTACGAAATGTCCCTGATATCCTTGAAGCTGGAATCCCAGAGTTCATAATTCCTGCTGTGCCAACACATGCGGTTGTGAATATGGCAATTGATATGATGGGCTCAGCGTCGTCTGAAAATCTCATTTCAGCTGTTCAGATAGATGAAAATGATGAGGATATGGCAGCATGTTTTAACGGTATTCTCTCTCTTTTGCCGGAAAACATTGTGGTGTTCAGTTCCCCGAAGTATGGGGCAATCATGCTCTCATACGCAAAGACGGGGGAAATATGTCCTGACAACTGCATGGGCCCTGCAGACTATTGCTATAATTTCAAAAGGGAAAAGCCTGAAACTATAACTGCTCATGCCAGAAAGCTACTACCATCTTACAAAGGATGGGTTTTTGAAAGCTGCCAGATGAAACCAGGAATCGGTGGGATCAAAGGGGTTGAGTTTAAGGAATATATACTCTCGTTAATGGAACATGTGAAGTCAGTTAATGAAAACAGTTATTCGTATCCAATTGGGGATCGTATTTTCTTTATTGCAACAACCTGTAACTGTCATGGAATAATGAATTTGCTTAAAATATGGTGAATTATTTTTTGCTATTGCCAGATTAGCAGGCAGACTTTCTTAATTGATAGCATTGGTTATTTATACCATTGAGTGATAGAAGGCATTAGTTCGATTGCTCAACGATTTATAAAGGATTACTCGATTTTTGCGTGCTTCTTTTAACAATTGCTGACAGTAAGAAGTAGTCGTATCGGAATGGGCAATTTGGTTTAAACAGATATTAACTGTTCATACAACAATTCTCAGTCTCGGTTCTGCTGTGCGAACTATGTAAAACTTTAGGAGAAATATAATATGGGATACAATGACAGAGGCGGAAACAGTAGAGGCGGCGGTGGCGGCTTTAGATCAAACGACGGTCCAAGGGAAATGCACAAGGCAATATGCTCTGACTGCAAACAGGAAACTGAAGTTCCTTTCAAGCCATCCGGTGACAGACCTGTATATTGCAGGGAATGTTTCCAGAACCACAGACCTAAAAGATACTAATTATTTTGTATAATTCAGTATATTTCAGACAGATACTATTTTGTCATAGATTTGATACGATTCGTATCTGTCAACATAACTTTTTTTGATCCTTGTTTTTTATACGATCATTTCCGTAAGCAAAGCTAGGGGGAATTCTTTATGAAGTTAGAAAAGGTGTTATGTCCGGTATGTGGTTCTCATATTCTTGCGGATATACCAATGGGACAAAGCATTGTATGTGTTTCAGTTACTTCCGGTAAACCGGATGATTTTGGAGCAGCATATAAATCCAGTTCAAGATGTACAAGTTGCAGTAAGATGTTTGCATGCTATACTAAGAACGATAATCACGAATGAATCTCTTTTACTCTACCCACGCTGCCATCTTCAAGCTGGACTTTTATTCCGTGTGGATGAGATGAGGAAGTTGTCAGAATTCTTTTGACAACACCTCTGGTTATCTTGCCGCTTTTCTGATCCTTCTTCAGGACTATTCCAACGGCAAGTCCGACTTTGATGTTCTTTCGTGAGCTTCCGGGATTCATGGTGTCAGGAGAGCTTGAGATTATATAAAATTGTTTGTCGATGATTATATTGGTATAATCTCATTCAACATATCTTTTCCAACCTTTTGTTTCAGGACAGGTTTGAGTACAAGTTCAACTTTAATTTCTAATGTATCAGAAAGATAATCCTCAAGTTCCATAAAAGTAAGCAATCCCGGCATTTCAATATACTCCACAAGTACATCTATGTCACTTTTTTTGTTTTGTTCATTTGTGACATATGGCCTGAATATTGCAAGAGATTTTACGTTGAACCTTTTTTCCAGCTCCGGCAACATTTCATGGAGTTGCTCTATATGCATATCTATTTCAATATCACCTGTATTTACCATAAGCATTCGTCCAGTTATCAGCAATTTTCAAAAACTCCTCATATCCTTTTTCCTTGATAAACTCTGTTGCCTGCCGATATTTCCCGTATTTGTATCCGTTTTTACCGTAGAATTCATTAATCACAGAACAGGTTTCAATTCCTGGACAATCGGCACAGCTATCGTAACCTTTCCCAATGCAGCAGACTTTCATTTTACATCTGGCTTTGCTGAGATCTCTTTCGCCGGTGTCATAGCCGAGTTTGCATCCCTTGCAGTTTCCACTGTTAAATGGTTTACAGGTTTTGCAGTATGCACCACAGCAGCCGATTTCTTTGATGGACATGGATTAATCCCTACTTAATTAGTGATGAGTTATTCTATCTCCATTCTATGATTAACGGTTCGCTTTCAATTAATTTGAAAGGTGATTCTTGCAGTATTTCTATTTTTATCTTCCCGGTGTATTTGCTCAATGGTGTAACTAAAGTGACGTTTATTTCTTTTATATCTCCTGGCAATATGTAAAAATTTGTCTGAGGTTCGATGTCGTAACCCATAAATTCAGTGTCATCCCCACTTTCCAGTACATGATAAATGGACATACGTCTAACGAACGCAGGCTTCCCTCCGTCATTGTAAATTTTAAAATTAAAAGTTATATCCTTATCGACATTATTATGTAAAATTTCATTTGAATTAGGAAGTGATACGATTGATAAATCTGGTCCATCGAAATGTGTATAATATACGTTTGTTAGGGAAATGAAAAATGCGAGTACTCCTAGCACAAGACCTATTTTTTCCAACGTATTTTTTTCCATACCTACCTCCTCTCTTCAAGTTGTCAAATCTTATGTCTACATTGATTTCAAAAGCACTTTCTTTGGACTACTATTTGTCGCCAGATTATTCTTTGAGATTGGACTGTTTTATCTTCACTTAAACAACAACTTCACCACAGCCATAATCCCCAACACAACCACTGCAAACACAACTAGAAGATACACAAAACTGAATGCCAGATGGAAAAAAGCTCCCATGAAATTAAGAATAGCTTTTACTAAGGTAAAAGCAGCTAGAATTACTACAACTACAATAATTATCTCTTTAGCATCCAATGAACTACACCTGTCATTCTATTGATACTTTATTATTTTACGGTTTTGAGAATCAAACTTATCAAATAATAATCATTAGCAATTCGCAAATAACGATTACAAAAAGAGAATATGAAGCATCATGTGGACTTATCCATGATGCAAGGCACATTTACTTTCTTTATATTTAGTTGTTGTCTCTGTTTCAATGTTCGATGAGCAACAAACTTTTTTGTATGGCGATGATGTCCTCCATTTTTGTCATTATGGTTGGAAAGTTAAGCATAATCATTCTGCTGTTTAAATCAGAATGGTTATACTCAACTCATGTTTTTTCCATCTGTGACTCTGTTAATGGTATATCATCGTTGTTCTGCATTTTAATCCTCAGCGATTCGTCAGATGTCCATACATCTAATTCAGATGCGCTTATTTCCACCTGAAAGTCTGTCAATGCTATGTCCTCATTGTTTTGTATTTCTACCTTGTAGTAATCTCCCATGTCAGTTACTATAGTGGTTGGAGGATTCTTTGCAGCTTTTTTGACATAAATGTAGTGGAAAGTTTGTTTGTTCCATATTGACTGGTCTGCATTTCTGGCAAAGTAAAGGTAATTATTATTCAATGGAAGACTGTGGTTTCCTTGGGTTGTTACCTTCACATCGTCTATATATACGTCAATAGTACCATCATCAAATATGTCAAGTTGGAACTCATGAGTTCCGGGGTTATCTGGATTTGAGTAATAAGTTTCTATCGTTTCAGAATCTACCCTATCAATAATATTGATGGCTGTTTTTGTATCCCTATAAGCATCATCCGCCTGGGCCACTTCTACTCCCTCAGGTGTCCAAAAGTGACCACCTTTGGCTGCGGTTAGTTTTGTCATGGGAGAAATGAAGAATCCTGCGTACCACCATTTTCCCTCGCTAGATGAAGAAGGTTGATCACTTTTGAATTTAATCGAAACTGGAAGTTCATAGCTATCCACTGATCTTACGTAGGCAATTTTTGGGCTTGTATAATAATCACCGTATGCTCCAAGTAACAACTTCCCATCTTCAAGATCAATAATCGTATTTCCACCCGGACCATCTGAACGCGCCATCCACTTGTTCAGATCAGTATCGAACTCGTCCGCAAAATCAAACACTTCTTCAACGTTTGGGGCATAGCCTTCAACCTTTTCAATGATGATGCTTGTAGAACCACTTGCGGGAAGGTCTACAGGAATCCATACACTGGATGTACCCTCTATATAGTAAGGCACTTCATGGCCAGTGGTCCCAAAATCTTCTGGAATGTCTGTGTGTTCATTTTCAATTGATACTTCTCCATCTTCATCGATTTTGATCTGTAGAACTTCATCTGTGTCGGAGTCAGCAAAAATTCCCAAAGCATTGACTAACATCAATATGGCAAAAACTATCACTCCTATTATGATCAAATTATTAAGAGGGTTTTTTCCCGCTGAACCTGGACTTATAGGAATATTTTGTTCCATCTGACCACCATAAATTATTAAGAACTAAATGTTTATAATACTATATAAAATATTTTGGAGACACCCTTACTGGACTATCCTGGACTAATCTGGAATCAGAAAGTCAGTGATATGAAAATATTGATGAAAAGGCAATCCTGATCATTACTATTTACACTGCTCAGCATTAATGATGTCCTTTGAAAAATTGCACAAATTCATAACACATACTAACTCTTAAACATTTGTAGTATTAAGTAAGCAATGTGCAAGTATAAGCTTTGAAAAGTAGAGAATATGAAGCCTCGAGCGTGATTTGAACACGCGACCTAGTGATTACAAATCACTCGCTCTGCCGGGCTGAGCCATCGAGGCAACATGATTGCATTCCACATCTATTTATGGAAAGCATTCCCTTACATATCATAATAGCAGATAAATTTTATGGTAGCAGACTAGCCGGTGACATTCTATGTGGCGTGAAATATCAAGGATTGGAAAAAAACTTGTAGCAAACGGACTGGTAGAATCCCACTTTGGGAATATCAGTGTGAGGATCGGTAAGCGAATGCTAATCACACGCAGCGGTTGCGCGCTGGACGAGATTACAGAGGATAATGTTGTAGAGGTGCGCATCGACGGCTCCTCTCCTCTTGATATGATAGCCTCGTCCGAAGCTATCGTTCACCGTGCTATCTACAGTCAGACCCCTGCTCTTGCCATTGTTCATGCACACTGTCCTTTTGCCGTGACACTCTCTTTACTGGCAGAAGGTGACAGTATTGCACCTGCTGACAGTGAAGGACAATACTTCCTCGGGGAAGTTCCGATAGTCAGAGGCGGCATTGGTTCGGATGAACTTGCAGACAACCTTGCATCAGCTCTTGCGCATAACAAAACCGCGATAATCTACAGCCACGGCACCTTTGCCATAGGGAAAGTACTGGAAGAAGCCTACGTGCTAACCACTCAGGTGGAACACTCATGCAGGATTAAATACTGGTACGACCTTGCCAAAAATACCAGAGAATGAAACTCTGCCCGATAGTTTCTAAGAATTGTCTCTGGTCTCTAATATTTAGCCTGAAACGGTCCTGAAATATTGTAGTTCCCGGAAAACGTTAAATCATAAAAATACTCATTTGGTACAATATCTATGACATTCAATGCTCTAAGACCTGTAGCATCAAAAATACTGGAGCCAATGGCACGAAAAATAGCAGATTTTGGTATATCTCCGAATACAATATCACTGCTCTCTCTATTTTTTGCAATAGCTGCTGGTTTTCGTTACTATTACTCTGCATCTGATCCTCTACTTGTACTCGTAGCAGGATTGATGGTAGCGTTCAATTCATTTTTTGATGCAATGGATGGTCTCATGGCCCGTTATCTCGACACTGCCAGTGCAAGAGGTGACTTCCTGGACCATGTAATTGACCGGTACTCAGACGTTTTTATCATATGCGGTATATTTTTCGGAGGCTATGTAGACTGGCAGATTGGTGTCATAACCATTGTTGGTGTACTTCTCACAAGTTACCTTGGAACTCAGGCACAGGCACTCAAGCTTGGACGCTATTATGGAGGGATTATAGGAAGAGCTGACAGGCTTGTCCTTATTATACTGTCTTCAGTGATCTACTACTTCTATCAGGGCGAAGTTCTAGGATTCTCATCTCTTGGATGGATGATACTGATTATCGGAATTGGAAGCCATATCACAGCAATCCAGCGCATAAATCACATCTGGAAACAACTTGAATAATCTCATATCTACCTCAAAGTTCATTGATATCATATCTGTAGAATTCCTGTTTATATGGTGACAAAAACGTTGCTCTTTTTCATTTCCAAAAAAACAACTTGTAAGCTAAAAACAAAGTAACCATCCGCCGAAGGCGGCACATTTCTATGCTGCTATGCAGAAAATCATTTCACATGTTATTATGATTTTGTCGGTAATTCTTCGGAAAGTTTGCAAAAAAAGTATTCCAGAACATTATGCAGATTATTTAGTTTCGTATTATGGAAAAACGCCGGTTTCGCCGGACCCTTCGGAATAATTCAAGTTATTACTCACGATTAAGCAGTTTGCTAACTGATAACAATGCAATTATGCGTTGTTGTACAGAAGATTATTCACTTCGTTTTAGTCTTCAGTATTGACCTGACAAAACCAACTTATTTGCCTTAAAGTTTTAATGGCAAGAATTCTACAATGGCAAACTCCCGGAACCAAGGGGCTACTTTAATTATCTCAAGACCAATTAAGGTTCATGTCATCTGAGATGGATATCGACTACGAGTATCTGGAACACACTGCTGATGTAAGGTTTAGGGCTTATGGAAAAAGTCTTGAGCAGGCATTTGAGAATGCAGCCCTTGCCATGCTGAATGTAATGGTGGAAACATCTTCTGTCAACAACAGTCTGTCAGTAAATATCGAACTAACATCCTTTGACCTTGACAGCCTGCTCTTTGAATGGCTTTCTGAGATACTCTTCGTATTTGAGGTAGACGAAATGGTTTTTGGCCGAGTGGAGGTCAATAAAATAACCGTGGCTGACGATGATGAACAATGCTCCCTTAAAGCCACACTCTACGGAGAAACAATCGACCTTTCAGTTCATGTATTCGATACCGAGGTAAAGGCTGCAACTTATAACGACATGAGGATCGAGAACTCAGATGATGGCTGGATGATCCAGGCAACAGTTGACACATAATGTTTAATCTGGATAGAGTTAGATTTGTAACTGCATTGGAGCTGTGAATATGAAACGTTCGTATTTTTATAGTGGTGATTTGAGACTGTCATATCTTGATTATGGTGGTGACGGCAAGCCTGTCCTTCTTTTGTTACATGGACATTTTGGAAATGCAAGGACATTCACTAAAGTTGCAGAATCCCTTAAGGACTGGCACGTTTATGCACTGGACCAGCGTGGTCATGGCTGGAGTGACCATGCAGACAGCGACCATTACACACGAGAGGATTACATCCATGACATAGAGCAGTTTTCCTCTCAGGTAATAGTTGAAGATAATCAGATGGTCATTTTAGGTCATTCTCTCGGAGGAGTCAATGCATATCAGTTTACAGCAAGAAATGGGGATAAAGTACGTTCCTTAATAATCGAAGACATCGGAGCTGAGATCAATGATGATCTGTCATTTGCAAGTTTCTTCCCTGATACTGCTCCTACACTGGAAGCCCTTTCTGATATTATCCGTTCATTTGGCATAGAAGACCCTCGATATTTTCTGGAAAGTGCGTATGAAGATGAGACTGGATGGCATTTCAGATTTGACAAAAATAACCTTCCTGTGTCTCAGGAATCATTAAATGGAAACTGGTGGGATGATCTGCTGGCGACTGATTGCCCCATGCTCCTGTTACATGGCAAATATTCTCACGTTACAAATGCAGACCATATAAGAGAAATAGCAGATAAAAGGCCTAATACTACATATTATATATTCGATAACAGTGGGCATGGTATCCATTATGATGAAACAGAACATTTTATAGAGGTTGTCAGTGATTTTCTGCGGGATATGACAAAGGGTTATTAGCAAGGATAACTATCTAGAACTTTCCCACTTCCTGTTGATTATTCGATTATTGGGAATCAATATATTCATACTATTAGAGCACATAGTCTCTATTATAGATGCTTGAAGGAAGAAAGACAAGAGGAATAACATGTCACATGAAAATGAAAAATCTGTTAATGACATTCTCACAAAAGTAAATGATAATACATGGGAGGTGCCCGGAAATTACAAACCGGGAATGAATGTTCCGGGAAGGATATTCGTATCAAAAACTCTCCTTGATATTCTGGAGCCTGAAACCATAGATCAGGTTGCAAACGTAGCTTCCTTGCCGGGAATCCAGAAATACTCAATGGCAATGCCGGATGCACATCTTGGATACGGATTTTCCATCGGTGGTGTTGCAGCCTTCGATAAAGATGAGGGTGTGATAAGTCCGGGTGGTGTAGGCTTTGATATCAATTGCGGAGTACGTCTTATCCGTTCCGATCTTATGGAGGACGATGTCCGTCCAAAGCTTCCGGAGCTTCTTGATTCGCTATTTGAGGCAATACCTTCCGGTGTAGGTTCCAAAAGCCGCATGAGACTTACCGATGAAGAACTGGATGACGTATTTATCAATGGTGTAAACTGGGCTGTAAAGAATGGATACGGTATGAAGGGTGATCTAAGTCATTGTGAGAGCAATGGCAAGATGCCTGGTGCTGATCCTTCAAAGGTCAGTATTAAAGCCCGAAAAAGAGGTCGTCCCCAGATAGGAACTCTTGGAAGTGGAAATCATTTCCTTGAAGTGCAGTATGTGGATAAGGTCTATGACGCAGAAGCTGCAAAGGTTTTCGGTCTTAAGGAAGGACAGATAACTTTTATGATTCACTGCGGTTCACGTGGTGCAGGTCACCAGATTTGTACTGATCATCTCCAGAAGCTCACACAGGCTTCTAGGAAGTACAGGATTTCTCTTCCAGACAAGCAGCTTGCTTGTGCTCCTGCAAGCTCAGAGGAGGCTCAGGATTATTTCAAGGCCATGACATGTGCAGCAAACTATGCATGGGTGAACCGTCAGATGATAATGCACTGGGCCCGTGAGGTTTTTGATGAGTTCTTCAAGGCTCAGCATGGTGATCTGGGACTTGATCTTGTGTATGATGTTGCCCACAATGTTGCAAAGCTTGAGAAACACATGGTCGACGGCGAGGAAAAGGAAGTCTACGTCCACAGGAAAGGTGCAACCCGTGCGTTTCCGGCAGGTCATCCTGAGATTCCGGAAGATTACAAGGACATAGGACAACCGGTCATTATCCCCGGAAGCATGGGTACAGCATCTTATGTGCTGAAAGGCGGTCCTGCTGCTATGGAGCTTACCTTCGGCAGTGCCTGTCATGGTGCCGGAAGGGTTATGAGCCGAAGCAGGGCAAAGAAAGAACTACGCGGTGAAGAGATCCAGAATGAACTGGAGTCAGAGGGAATTATTGTAAGGGCAACGCAGCCATCACTCATAGCCGAGGAAGCACCCGAGGTTTACAAATCCAGCAGTGATGTTGTGGATGTAGTACACAACCTTGGAATTGCCACAAAAGTTGCACGTGTACTTCCAATGGGAGTTGTCAAAGGTTAATCTGACCTTTGGCTTTACTTTATGACTTTTCTGACTAATTCTACAGCACTCTGATTAAAATGCAAAGTTCACACTGGTCAGTTAAACATCACAAAAGAAGTCCCGCTCTGTTATTGAGCAACGAGGAAACGGGGACATGTTTGAGGGGATGAATGGTTTTGCTTGGTTACAGTTACTATACCTTTGAATACAGTTACAAGCAGTAGTTCCCGTTTCCTCAACTTATAATTGGTCATTATTATATATAAATCTGTTTGACATTATTTATATAGCAAATATAGCTAACATCCTTAAATAAGAGATGCTCTGATATCAATCTAACCGCTATCATTTTAAAACTTATACTTTATCTAGCAACTATGAGCAATGCAGATAAAAACCTCATTAGAGTAAGGACAATGGCCGATATTCAGTTCGGTAAGGGTTGTGGGGATATTCTTTTTCCTGACGGTGTCACATTCCAGCTTTCCAGGACAAAGCGTGTAAGACAGGTCCAGTTCAACGGAAAGCACATGGCAACAGTTCGTGCAAGGGATGGAATGCTCACTCTCAGTATAGACGGAGCCGCTGCACTTCACCAGGGTCTTGGAAAGCCTGCGTCCAGAGTTGTAATCTGTGATGATGCAGTCCCATTTGTCTCAAAAGGGAAAACCGCTTTTGCAAAACACGTAGTTGCAGTTGATCCGGAACTAAGAGCAGGAGATGAGGTAATCATAGTTGATGGAAAGGATGAGATTCTTGCAACAGGACAGCTATTACTCTCGCCTGATGAAGCACTTCATATGGACAGGGGTCCTGCAGTTGATGTAAGGCGAGGGATAGCACAATCTTAGAATAACTATTTATAAATCTATCTCTATTAAATACGATGAAAATAAAGTCATAGTAGTGCCTTTGATACAGTATATCCGAAACCGGAGAGTGAAAGCATAGAAGAGGAGATATTTAAGACATTTGTAATTCCAGACAACACAAGGATGGAAGAACGTACAATAGTCGTAGATGGGGATGTTATTGCCGGCAATCACTCTGAAATTAAGTACGGTATCATTGCAAATTCAGCAATATTTGGTGAAAGGGTTACTCTCACAGGTGATCTGGTTACCACCGGAGATGCCAGGGTCGATATCTGGTCAGAGATTGGCGGCAATGTCAAAACAGATGAGAATGCCTATATCGGAGAGTTTGTAACCATCGACGGTAAACTGGTGGTAAAAGGCGATCTTGATATTGGTAACGACGTGAAGATTAACGGTGGTTTTGAAGCCAAGGGCTGGATTGTTGTAAGAAATCCGGTTCCGGTTATGGTTTATCTTTTCCTTTATATCAGCGAGCTTTTGAGGCTTGGAAAGGACGAAGAGGTTGAAAAGGCATTAGAGGATCTGTTTGAGGATGACGAAGAGTCCATTGGACTCAATTCCATGATCATTCCGAACGGCTCCAAGATATCCATGGATTCTATCAGGGTTCCCTCAAATGCAATTATCGGAAGCAAATGCCGTCTTGTTGGAAATATTCGTGCAACTTCCCTTGACATGGCAGACGAGACTACATTATATGGAAGTATACGTACCATTCAGGATGTAAAGCTCGGAAATGATAATATAATTCACGGGAATATAATTTCCAGAGGCAAAGTTTACGTTGCTGCCGGAACACACATTCTCGGGGAGATCAACTCACAGTCAATAACAATACACGAGAGTGCCCGCGTAGATGGCGTGATGCGTGCACCGGGCGGTATCATCTTTGAGCGTGAAGATGATGATTCTTTGAGTGACAATGAACTGATGCAACTGGATGTCTGATTGACTTTAGGTTTGAGGTTATAGGGCAACACAAAAAATATGAGGGGATGGCTATGAGTCTAAGTTCAACGTTCCATTTTCTGGACCTTGCAATACGTCTTTGTATAGTGATTCTGGCGCTATTGACATCTTATCTCCTGTTAAAGATAGATCCCGATGTCATACGCTCAAGAATTTATGTATCATTTAACAATCTGAAAAAGTATTTTGTCTTTCTGACAGTAGGTTTTGTACTGTATCTTTCTGAGGTGCTTATAACGATAAATTCAATACCCGGAAGTACTCAGTATGATGACATTAAAGGTTTGATGCTGCTTGTTTTCCAGATATCAATTCTTGTTTTCCTTTATCATTTATATGTGGCGATAAAGGTGCCAGACAGACGTATTCTTTGATCTGTGACATCAGGCTGGCTGCTGGCTGGCTATGGTCACTTTTATTTTCTATTTGTTTTTTCTTGCAGCGATAGTCAGATTTAAAAACGGTTCTAATAATTATAGTGAACAGGTGTTAATTTGCAACAGGATTATACTTCATCATCATCAGAGTCTAAATCCATATTTGATAAGGACTCCAAATATGTAATGCAGACATACGGCCGCCAGCAAATTGTCCTTGAAAGCGGCAAAGGTTCTCTGGTCTTCGATATAGAAGGCCGGGAATATGTAGACTGCGTTGCAGGAATTGCAGTGAACAATATCGGACACTGTCACCCGCACTTAACAGATGCAATTAAAAAGCAGGCTGAAAAACTAATTCACGTTTCCAACCTCTACTACACAGAGCCACAGGCAGAGCTTGCAGAGCAACTTGTCAATGTTACAGGAATGGACCGTGTATTCTTTTGTAACTCGGGTACAGAAGCAGTTGAAGCTGCAATGAAACTTGCAAGGGCAACAACCAAAAAGACCGATTTCATAGCAGTTGAACACTCTTTCCACGGTCGTACTATGGGTGCGCTGAGCCTGACATACAAGGACATATACCGTGCTCCATTCAAGCCTCTTGTGCAGGAAGAAAAGTTCGTACCCTTCAATGATGCACAGGCGATAGCTGATTCCATCACTCCAAACACAGCTGCTGTTATAGTCGAGCCCATCCAGGGAGAAGGTGGTATAAATGTCCCTTCACCGGATTACCTGAAAGAGGTCCGCAAGATATGCGACGAGAATGAAGTTCTCCTCATATTTGATGAGGTCCAGACCGGTTTTGGAAGGACAGGGACCTGGTTCTGCAAGGAACACTTTGGTGTTGAGCCTGACATCATGACAATGGCCAAGGCAATTGGCGGAGGTTTCCCAATGGGTGCCATAGCTGCCCGTGAAGGTGTGTCCTTCAACCGTGGAGAACACGCAGCAACATTTGGAGGCAGTCCGCTTGCATGTGCCGCTGCACTCGCATCAATTGGCGTGATCCGCGACGAGAATCTCATCCAGCGTTCAAAGGAAATGGGAGAATACTTCCGCAGTGAATTAGGTAAACTTTCAACAGACGGTTTTGTAGAGGTCCGTGGAAAAGGTCTCATGATTGGTGTCCAGTTTGACCGCAAATGTGCTGATCTTGTAGAGCACGGTCGCAAGAATGGTGTTCTTCTGAACTGCACCTCAGAAACAGTATTGCGTATTGCTCCTCCGCTGGTAATCACAAAAGAGCAGATTGACAGGGTGGTGGCTGTACTTGAGCAGGCCTGAACTAATCAAGGACGTTGTAAACACCATTGCAGAATATGTTCCGGGAAAGTCCATAGAGGAAATCGCTAAGAAATATGGGATCGACCCGAAGGATATCATCAAACTCGGTTCCAATGAAAATGTTCTCGGACCATCTCCAAAGGCAGTTGAAGCTCTTGTGACTTCCGCATCAAAGGTGAACATATATCCATCAGCCGATGCTTCCGAACTTGTGGAGGCTATTTCTGTTTACACAGGTCTTCCAACTGAAAACATATGTGCTTCAGGCCCGGGCATGGATGGTTTTCTTGATAACATGATGCGTGTGATCATTGAGCCTGGGGATGAGGTTGTAATTCCAACACCGACATTCTCTTATTATGAGATTGCAGCAAGGGCAAACGGGGCAACTGCAATTTATGTCGCTCCCGGCGAAGAGATGAAATTCAATGTAAATGCTATAAGGGAAGTCATTACTGACAGGACAAAGGTTGTATTCTTATGTTCCCCTAACAACCCTACTGGAATGCTTACTTCAGAAGAGGATGTTCGTTCTCTCCTCGAGTCTACTAAGGGACTTGTATTTGTGGATGAGGCATATGTTGAGTTTGCAGACAGTAATCTTTCTAAACTGGTGCTGGAATATGACAACCTTATAATTGGCAGGACATTTTCAAAGGCATTTGGCCTGGCAGGTCTGAGGATTGGATATGGTTTGATGCCTGAATGGCTCAAATCTCAATACATGAAGATTGCAACACCTTTCAATGTAAGCCTGCCTGCTGTTATGGCAGGAGTGGCTGCACTTTCAGATTCAGATTATCTGAAAAAAAGCATTTCTATGACTGTGGAAGGTCGCAAGTTCCTGACAGAAAATATTCCGTTTAAGGTTTATGATTCCCAAGCAAATTTCATTCTTGTGGATGTTTCACCTCTGGTCGCACAAGATGTTTCAGAGTCGCTAATGAAAAAAGGTATCATTGTCAGAGATTGCAGGTCATTCAGGAATGCTGGCAAGTCACTTATTCGTGTAACCGTGGGGACCAGAGATCAAAACGAAAAAGTAGTGTCAGCCTTTGAAGAAGCGAAGGTCAATTCGAATTTGATCTAATTAGCAAAAATCAGTATATTTTTTCTATTTTCATAAGTGGATAGTCGAGTTTTGTGTCAAATCCCAGACTGACATCTGCTTTTGCACTTTCAAATACTGCTGTGATGTGGACATCAAGCATGCGGCCTTCAAGTTCACAGTAGCCGTATTTGCCGTTAAGTCTGGAGTGAATCATGTCCCTGTTAATGGAAACATTGATTTTTTCCACACAAGGTTGGACTGAAATACTTTCCTGTATTCCTTTTTCCAGACTTGCAACTGTGTCCAGATTGACCGGTGAGCCTGTAAACTGGTGATAAAGAGCACCAAGTTTGATACCTGCTTCAAAAAGTACGTTGTCCCTGTCAGTTATCACTTCGTTTTCCTGCATAGTGTGCCTCTTTGTTCTTTTTGATGATAGGTGAGATTATATAAACTGCCATTAGTCCTGAAAGGATGGATGCCATACTGTGCGTGTATTCTATGTTTATGGTAGGTGAAATAATAGTTGTGGCAAATATCAGCGTTAGTGGAATGAGTATTTTTTTATTTCTTGCTTTAATATAGGTAATATTACTCACCATGAGTATTCCGAGAATAAGTGCCAGTGCTGCCATAGCATAAACATTAAAAAATCTCTCTCCCATGAGCAGATATGCAGAAACGGCAATCCCTCCTGCAGTAATTGGCAAGCCGTTGAATGCATTTGTTTCCTGGTGCATGGTGTTGAATCTTGCAAGTCTCAGTATTCCGCATATGAAATAAAATATCATTGCAGGCAAAAGGATGTATTGGGCATTTGTTCCTGTTAATGAGTACGTAATTATGACTGGTGCGGCACCAAAAGAAATTGCGTCAGCAAGCGAGTCCAGATTTCCACCAATTTCACTTGATGTGAACTTCCTTGCAATATGTCCGTCAACTCCGTCAGCAACGGCTGCAATCAGTATTAGCAACGGAGCAAGATATGTAAAACCGTTTGTTACAAGAATAATGGCGAAGACCCCACATAATGCATTCAGTAAGGTGACAAAGTCAGGTAGTTTCAAAGTATGGAGTATCTGGTTCACTTCCTTCATTTTATTCTTGCAATCACAGTTTCGCCGGCAAAAACCCTGTCTCCTTTTTTAATGGCAATTTCAAAGTTGTCAGGGATTGTCACATCAACTCTTGAGCCAAAGCGGATCATTCCTAAACGTTGGCCCTGTTTCATATGGTCTCCTTCCTGGACGTAGGAGACAATTCTGCGTGTGATTGTTCCGGCTATCTGTATGACTTCAACAAGGCCATGTTCTGTTTCTATAAACGTATGGCTTCGTTCATTGCGGTGTGAGTCTTTGCAGAATGCAGGAATGTATCCACCTTTCTTATGTTCGATTGTATGTATCTTTCCGGTAATCGGAACCCTGTTTACATGGACATTCTGGAAGTTCATGAAGATGCAGATCTTTCTGTCTCTTATGTCTACAACTCTTCCATCTGCAGGTGCGAGCATGTAGCTGTCGTGTTCCTTTATTTCTCTTTCGGGGTCCCTGAAAAAGAATAAGAAGAAAATTGTAACTGATATTGCAAATACAGCAGTCATTCCTGAATATGGAACTTTGAGTAACAGGTATGCAAAGAAACTCACCACACTTACAGTGATGGATGTTAATATCCAGGGGAAAGAACCTTTTGCAAGCATTTACTGGTTTCCTACTACTTTATAGAATAGCTTCTGAACAAATCCGGTAACCAAAAACCAGATTCCTTCTATCAGGTCTACCAGTTCCGGCAGTATGCGCATGACAATGTAAGCGATTACAAATAATGCTATTCCTGATCCTATCTTCGCAATAGAATTGTGAGCTATTTCAAAGCTTTCAGGACCAAACCACTGGTATCCATAGGCTACAATTACAAAAACATCTCTTATTATATTTAAAATGTATATCACTGGTACTGAGGCTATGAATGCCGCTGTCAATCTTTTGATTGGTGCATTTACTGATGCAATAAGGCCTATGAAAAGTGCTATACTCTCAATGGCAGTACAGGCAAGTATTATCTCTACTGTGTATCCATTCAGTGCTATTTTGTTCCATGCTACGGGTTCAGCTGGGATGTTGAGGTAGTGCAGGGTAAGAAGTACAGTATCCGTTACCTGAGATATTATTCCTACGTTCAGGACTTCCATTTGTGCAAAAGGAAAATAGAAGAGGCAACCAAGGGCTGTTGCGCTTGTGGCCATGGTTGTGACATCAGGTGAAGGAGTTTTGTTTTCCCTGTATTCTTTGAACATGGCATATGCTATGATCAGGCAGACTATTCCTACGACTATTACCAGAGCTACGTTGAAGTAATCTTTTATTTCCATATAATGTAGCGGCTGGTAGAACCAGTGTACGGAAAAGAATACCCACCCTGCTGCAGATACTGCTCTTCGCGCCTCTACGTTTTTCGGCAAAATCGAGCCGATTAGCATGAGGGCAACTGCAATCCATAGAATATTCTCAATCATTTAAGTACACCTTTAATAGATATGCCACCTATATATTTGATGTAGTCTATTAAGTTTTTGTTCCTATCTCCTGTTTGCTTTCTCCAATTATTCCTGACATTTGTACGAAGCAATGGTCGCATAAAGGCTATGTCAATACTCAATTCATATAAATTTTATCTCATACTCAGTATTTTCAGCACAAAATCCGGACATTCATCATATGAATCATTATTTTGAACCTCAAAGCTTATTTTGTAGCCTTCTGTATACTTAAATGCATTCATTAATCTTTCTTCAAAACGTAATGATTGGGGGTCACTTTATATAACATCTCTTTCTTTTATTCTATAGCAATGTTGACATGGAATACATCAAAATACGGTACAAGATAGAATAGTGCTTTTTTCTTATCATATACTTTTAGAGACCATCCTTTATAATAAGTCCATTTAGTTTCGTAATTTGGTATATTCTACATAAGATTTCCATATAATTCGTATGCTGTGCCCAGCACCCTTCTAAGATTCTCTTCATTTGGTTCGGTAGACCTTTCAATCAATCCTCTTTTTGTCATAAATACAACCATACAACCTTCGGTAGTTTATATGATATTTAATATATTGGCTAATCCTCCCAGTTTTTCGTTTTAAAGTGTTTGATAATTTATAATGTAAATTATGATTTACGTGAATGATATAGTGCTACTATTTGCTTAAAGCGCACCTTTAATATGTATGACTTCCATAGTTTAATTCTAAAAGTTGAATTCTGTTCCTCATGCCTCCCACCACGCCGAAATTAACAGTTGATGCAGTAATCATATTGAACAGGCAGATTGTCCTTATCCAGCGAAAAAATCCTCCTTTTCGGGGAAAATTTGCACTTCCCGGAGGTTTTGTAGACATTGGTGAGACCACAAAAGAAGCTGTTATGCGCGAGGTTCTTGAAGAAACAGGCCTTACAATAGAAATAGTTAAGTTACTTGGAGTATATTCAGACCCTTCGCGTGATCCCCGTGGACATACGGTGAGCGTGGTATACCTGGTTCTGGGCGAAGGCAAGCCCAGGGCGGATTCGGATGCTAAGGCGGTGCATCTATTTGATATTTCAGATATGCCGCAGATGGCTTTTGACCATAACTTAATAATAGATAATGCGAGATGTGATATCGATGGAATTTTGTCCCGAATGTAAAAGTATGATGTTCCCTTCAGGTGATTCCTTTAAGTGTAGAAAATGTGGCTATGTCAAGGGCAAGCAGCAAGGTTCTGAAGCACTTGTGTCAAAGGAGTCCAGGGAAAAGAGGGATGTTACTGTGCTTGAAGGTAATGTGGACCAGGGTCTTCCAACAACCACTGCAAGGTGTGAGGAATGCGGCCACAATGTTGCTTACTGGTGGTTGCGTCAGCTTAGATCTGCTGATGAATCGGAGACACGTTTCTTCAAATGTACAAAATGTGGCTGTACCTGGCGTGAATACGACTGAAGAAAATCTGAATATCTAAAACATTTTCCTGATTTTGGATATTTAAAAGAAAACTTATATTACTTATTAGATATAATGACCTAAAAATTCAAATTATTGGTGGCGAATCCAGATGTTCAAGGCAACTATTGATGCAGATGTTTTAAAGACTGCAATTGAAACTCTTTCGGTTCTTGTAGATGAGGCACGTTTCAGGATATCTCCTGAGGGCATAGTTGTAAGGGCTGTAGACCCTGCAAATGTGGCTATGGTAAGTTTTGATCTCAGCTCGGATGCTTTTGACGAATTCAATGCTGATGACTCCGAGGTTGGAATGGACCTGTCAAAGATCAATGATATATTTGGCGTTGCAGGTAAGGATGAAAAAGTTGTCATGGAACTTGATGAGATGTCCCAGAAAATGTCATTACAACTTGGTGGTCTCTCTTATACCCTGGCCTTGCTTGATCCGTCAACAATCAGGGCAGAGCCCAGAATTCCACAACTAGAGTTGCCTGCTGAGGTTGTCCTTAATGGGAAGGACCTCCAGAGGGCTGTCAAAGCTGCCGAAAAGATAAGTGACCATATGCTTCTTGGTATTGATGAGGATGTATTCTACATGGAAGCTGAAGGTGACACCGACCGCGTCCGTCTTGACATGGCCCGCGACAGTCTTATCGACCTGAAATCAGGTGAGGCACGTTCTCTCTTCTCACTGGATTATCTCTCTGATATCGTTAAACCTGCTTCACGCTCCAATGAAGTTACTGTAGAGCTTGGAAAGGACTTCCCTGTAAAGATTAACTTCTCTATTGCGAATGGTGCAGGAAAGGTAGGCTATCTCCTGGCTCCGAGGATTGAGTCTGACTGATCTATGGATGAAAAGGATTTTGCATTATATCCTTACATTTCCGGGGCATCAGCGCACGTAAAAAGTCTCGGGATATCTCTTGACCGCCTGGTCACTTCCAGAGCCATGGAATCTGCGCGGATTCGTGGCAAGGATCGTGTCATGCAGGCGATCTCGGGTGAGTTGTTCAAGCCTGCTCTTTCTGCTTCAGATGAGCAGAAGATATTGCTGGAACTGCTTTCTTACCCGTTTTCAAGAATTCTTGTTTCATGTCTTGATGACCCTTTCCTGATTAGGAGGTATTGTCTTGCAGAAGCTGTTGCCTCATACAAACTCCTGAAAACTACGAAGCTTGATTTTTTGGAGGAATTTGCTTCTGATTTTTCAGTTTATCCTGGTAAAAGCGATTCCGGTTTTAAGTTGCATTTTACTTCGTACATCAGGATGGCAAGCTCATTGAAAGCCATTGAGTGGAAACTTGTAAATCGCAAACTCCAACATGGAAATGTGAACGTTTCAAAAGAGGAATTTGCCCGTCTTTTGCAGGAACTGATCAAAGAACGTGTTGAACAGAATCTTCCAATGCCTGTTAATGAGGAACTTGTGCAACTATGTGAACCATATCTGTCAGAGATACGTGAATATCTTGAGGAAAAAAAGAGCACTTTTGGCGAATCAGAATTTGAGACCGTTGAAACTGATCTTTTCCCTCCCTGCATAACTCATGCCATAGCAAATACACAGGCAGGTGTGAATCTTGCTCATTCCATGAGGTTTGCCATGACTGCTTTTCTGTTGACCATCGGCATGAACGTGGATGATATTATGAATCTTTTTACTACATCGCCTGATTTTGACGTTGAGAAAGCCAGATATCAGGTAGAGCATATCGCCGGTTCCTCAGGTACTCACTACAAGCCACCATCATGTTCAACCATGCAGACCTACGGTAACTGCTATGCACCTGATGATATGTGCAAGAAAATAAGCCATCCTCTCAATTATTACAGTCGCAAGGTCTGGTTCAGGAAAAAGGATGCTCAAAAAGCTGCTGAAAATGCCAGCTCTGATATTAAGTCAGAAGAGAAAAAGTAAATAACTTTTTTGTTAAAAAAGAATATTTGGGACATTATTTGTCCCTTAAATTGTTTTTGAATTATTCCTTTCTGCGCTGCATGAAGAACGCAAGTCCGATAATTGCTGCAACCGGAAGTGCGATTGTTGGGAATTCAGGTATTTCTTCCTGTGAGCAGTTCTTGACAGTCATTGTAAGACTTGCATCGACAGGGATTGCTCCGTTAATCAGTCCACTTGCAGTTGTATACACAAATTTTCCATTTTCTTGGATGTCAAGGTCCAGTACACCAGTGAAGGTATAGTCTCCAATTGCAGTGTTGACATTAACCGGGCTCATGGTTGCTATGACCTGCAACTTCTGACCTATAGCTGTAATTTGCACGTCAGTAATCTGAATTGCAAAGCTGTCAGGGAGTCCTTCAGGGACACTTGGTGTGCTGGACACGATTGTAACGTCTACATTTTCTCCATTTTTGCAGACTTTAAGATCAGCTGCAGCTTCGTACTCCAGTGGTATTGTAACGGTGGATGGAATTGCATATCCTTCAGGCAATGTAAATCCTGCTGGAATTGTAAACCCTGCTGGCAAGGTTAATGAAGCTGGAATTGTAACTCCTGCTGGTATGACTGTTCCTTTTTGAATAACGTCTCCTGGATTATATTGGATGGTTCCTATTGTAATTGGATAAATAATTGGTACGTTAAAAGGGACAACATACTCACTAGGAAGCATGTAAGATGCAGTAAGTGTATATGGCTCAGATAACGTATAATCAAAAGGTAAAGGTGTATTTGCAAAAACATCACTGAGCACTTCATTTAAGTTCAGATTGCTTGCATTTATAGCATATTCACCATCAAGATTTACGCAGTAGCATCCATCTGGTATAGTGTATGCAGGTTCACACGGATATGTTGCACTTGCAGGTTGCACTGCAGTCAGCATAAGTAATAGCACAAAGGCCATTGTAAATAGTTTCGTCATCTTTTTCATTGTACCACCATTAATATGTTATTTTCAGTTAATATTAATTAATACACATTTATTAATAACAAAATATACATTTGTTATAAATTTATACTGTGCATTTCTTATTAGTAAATATCACTATATATATTTATCGTAATTGTATATGTTTAATTTAGCCATGCCACATATTTCAAAATCACTATCTATATTGGTATTCATGTGGACCTATTATTGGCAAGAGTTCACGTCCGTGAATGGGTTACAATGAAATTATTTCGGAACTGTTCAAATGTGCGGGATGAAAAAGAAAGATGACATTTTACTGCCTTTATTGTTACTTAGTGTGCCATAAACTTTAACTGCGCTTATATTCTCTGCATTTCTCAACAAAACTCTTCACCGGGAACGTTGCCGGATGAGCATGCGTATAGCTTGCAAGTGAATTATACTCGGCAAGTCCGTCCTTACCATCAACAATTCCTTTTCCTCTTTTCATTTCATATGCAAGCTTTGCGTCGTTGTCACAATAAGTTGCAGAGTAATGGAATTCGTGTCCGCGAATGGTTCCTTTGATGAAGTCTCCATTTGCAACTCCTTCAGTGTAGCCGAGTGCCTGGAGTTTCTTCGTCTGGACGGTTTCAGCAGGCAGCACATCAGCCATCTTGTATACTGTTCCATCTATCTCATATGATGTGGACATGTATTGCAATCCGCCGCATTCACCGTACATTGGCATACCTTCAGCTGACAGATTTTTAAGAGCTTTTGTAGTCTTAGATTTTTCAAGTCCGGAAATGTAAAGCTCAGGATATCCTCCTCCGAAATAAAAACCATCCACATCAGGAACTTCTCCTTTCATCGGGCTGAAAAACTCAATTTCTGCGCCTGCATTCCTGAAAGCCTCAAACATGTCCTGATAATAGAAACAAAATGCACTGTCGTATGCAATACCAATTTTCAGATCTGCTCCTATTTTCTCTTCCTTTTCAGGTGCTCCGAAATCAGGAGATGTTTTTGAGAGTTCGATTATAGCATCAAGATCTATGTTCTCTTCAATGAATGCAGCCAGACTTTCCGTATCGAAATCCAGTTCATCTGCCATGTATAATCCAAGATGGCGGGAAGGTACAGTAATATCCTTGTTACGTGGCAGCGTTCCAACCACGGGGATGTCAGGTATTGAATCAATGATCATCTGTGCATGTCTCGGGCTTCCTACCTTGTTCAGGATCACTCCGGCAATCTTTACATCAGGATCAAACTGGGAAAAGCCTTTGACAATAGCTGCTGCACTTCTTGACATTCCGTGTACATTCACTATCAATATTACAGGAATTCCTAGTGATTTGGCAACATGGGCGGAACTTGCTATCTCCGTAGCTTCCATTCCGTCAAAGAGACCCATAACTCCTTCAATGACGTTAATATCAGCATTTTCGGAATGCCTTGAAAAACTTTTCCTTACACCATCAACCTGCATCATAAATGTATCAAGGTTTCTTGAAGGCTTGCCGCAGATGGCTGTATGGTATGTAGGGTCTATGTAATCAGGTCCGACCTTAAATGGCTGGACTTCCATCTCTCTTCTTTTCAGGGCGGCCATAATGCCCATAGAAACTGTCGTTTTTCCAACTCCACTGTTGGTACCTGCAAGCAACACCGCATTTGTCATGGAGATTATTGTGTATAGTACGGATATATGTATTATTCCCTCAGGAGAGGATTCAAAACGATTAAATAAAGAACGTATATCTAAGTACTATGTCTCTCCCGGAAGCGACAGAACTTCTCACTGATTCTTATGGACGTACAGTCAGAAGTCTGAGAATGTCTATAACTGACCGCTGCAATCTGAATTGCATCTACTGTCATAATGAAGGTCACATCGGCCACAGCAAAGAGATGTCAGTGGATACTGTTGTCAATATTGTTGAGGTAGGGTCGCATTTTGGAATTAATAGGCTGAAAATTTCCGGTGGTGAACCGCTTCTCAGAAAAGATCTTGAAGAAGCACTTGTGCGTCTCCCTGAAATGAAGGATGTTTCCATGACGACTAACGCCGTCCTGCTAAAAGACAGGGCAGCTTCCCTGAAGGATGCAGGTCTTGACAGGGTCAATATAAGTCTTGATTCCCTTGACCGGGGCAAGTATCACACAATTACCAATTGTGGAAAGGGAATTTTTGATAAGGTGCTTGATGGCATACATGAAGCAGTAAACGTTGGTCTCACTCCGGTCAAACTCAACATGGTCCTTCTCAAAGATTTTAATGATAATGAGATTAAGGATATGCTTGAATTCACGCGTGGATATGGTGGGGACGTAATCTTACAGTTAATTGAACTTATGGATTTCAGGGATCTTCCGCAGTATAGAATAGACGCTAATGAAGTTGAACGTTCACTATTGTCCGTCTCTTCGGATGTGAGGGTGCGTGAGCTACATAAAAGGAAAAAGTATATTATCAATGGTGCAGAAGTCGAATTTGTCAGACCGGTTGATAATACTGAATTCTGTGCAAACTGTAACCGTTTAAGAGTCACAGCAGACGGAAAACTAAAACCCTGCCTTCTGGTAAGTGATAATATGGTTGATGTCTCAGAGGCCAGTGTGGAAGAACTACCTGATCTTTTCAGGCTGGCTGTCAGCAGGCGTGTGCCGTTCTGTAAAAGTTGAAGGAGTAGTAAAAATGGAAGTCGTACTTACAGTAGATGGGAAGGATATTGAAATCAATCATTTCGTGCAGTCCATACTTGGCAGCACTGTCATTGGAGCAGTCACAACACTTCATGGCGTTGAAGATGACTGCAAAGAAGTTGTCATAAAAGTAAAACAGTAGTTCCTGAAATGTGTCAGGAACTATTTTGTTTATCAGAGTGACACAAACATCACTCTTTTTCATTTCCACAAAAACAAAGCAACCATCCGCCGAAGGCGGCACATTTCAATGCTGCTGCACAGAAGACAATTACGAAGGCGATTGCATTTATACAGCGAATTTTACGGAAGTCCTGGGAAGAAAGTAAAGGTATTTGCAGATTATTTTGTTTCTTCTTTTTGGAAAACGCCGGCTTCGCCGGACCCTTCGGGATTTATCAAGATATCCATGACCTATGATAGATCATATTGGCCTGAGATAACCTGTCTACTTACCTTGAATTTTTAATGATGGTATTTCTTCAGTCTTACAGCAAGTGCTCTATCTCTGAGAAATCAATAGGTGATGTCGCGTCAAGTGATATGGGGGTCACAGAGACATTTCCGTTGTTCATTATGGCATGAACATCGGTTCCTTCTTCTTCATCAACTAACAGCTCGCCTGCAATCCAGTAATATGGTCTTCCCCTTGGATCATGTCTTTCTTCAACATCGGTCTTGAAGAATTTCCTGGCAAGGCGTGTGATCTCTATATCAGGGTCATCTTCTGCATGGTGTGGTATGTTCACGTTCAACAGATCCACATTTTCCGGTAGTCCATGTTCAAGCACTTTCTTTGCTATCCTGTTGACGACTTTTATGGCAACATCGTAATCATGCTGGAAATTCCTGTTATCGTCAAATTTGTCACCTTCTTCCATTACCTGTATGGAAGCAGCAATTGCAGGAATGCCATAACTTGCGCCTTCCAGTGCCGCACCAATCGTACCGGATGTTGTGATCGTATCGGTGCTGATATTCTCTCCGATGTTGAAACCTGATACTATCAGGTCTGGCTTCTCTTTCATGACTGCAAAAATTCCCAGTATTACAGAATCTGTGGGTGTACCTGCCACTGCATTAACATCTATTCCATTGATTGTTGTCTGTGTTATCCTGAGAGGCTCAAAAATGGATATTGATCTTCCCACACCACTTTGCTGCGTCATGGGTGCGGATACTGTCACATCCCCAAGGTCTGAAACACTTTTCCAGGCAGCATGAATGCCTGTGGAATAAACACCATCATCGTTGGTAACTAGTATCTTTTTTGACATGTCTGTACCAATTGCCTGACAATGCCTTAAAACTAATGCCTTGCAGTCTACTCGTGATTACAGGATTTCAGGTCAAAAAGGAATCCATCAGAATGAATTCTCAGCAGGATCATTCAAAAATATAAAAAAAGGCATAAATTGAAGGTGATTTGAAATTATATGAATTCACACGTTTGCGTAAATTCTGTCTTTTCGATGTGAAGTAGCGGGAAATCCTTCCTGTTCGGACATGTCAGCAAGTGCCTTGACTTCTTCCATGACTTCTATTTTATCGCTCATTTCATCGAGGGTGAAGATCATTTCTTCAATGGTTTTATTCTCATCAGTACTCAGACAGGGGCTGTCCTTTACAATTTCCAGTAATATTGAAGCATCATCAATTACCTGGGCCAGGATAGTCCGGTCCATGTATGATTTTGCAGTCTCAGAATCGCTTCCGGACAGGGTTGAGTTGAATTCATTGAGCTGTTCCTCAAACAATCCAATATCGTAGTGCGCGCTTCTGAATATTTTTTTAACATAATCCTCTCTGTAGACCTGTTTTGAGTTTTTCAATACTTTCAGAAGTTTTTTATAGTCCATGTTTTTCACCCTAAGGGTAGGATGCAGGTACCTTTCCCTCATCCCGTGCAAATCTCGTCACGTAAGGTCCTGCGACTTCAATTGCAAAGCTGGTCTACTGAATAGTTGCTTCACTCTCAAGATTGTGTCTGATTGTCTCAACAGGCATTACTCTGTTAAGGTATGCATCTGAGAACTGTCCGCCATTAACATCATATTCCCGTTCGATATCTATTCCATAATCCTCGTCCATTTCCTCGATTATAGGATCGCACAGGTATACTTGCAGGCTGCCACTTTCATCCATGAATACGGATGGTCTGACACCTGTATTGTTATATTCTTCTACAAGTCCTCTGAATACTAATGACATATAGCGCATTGATTCCATCGGTCATCACCAATAACACATTCTTATGGTCATGCACTTAAACCTAATGTAGAGTTTTTCCATAGTATGTACAGAAAATAATAGGTCTATGTTCACAAACCACGAATTTTTGTGTTCGGGATTTGTCGATAAAAGACGGCAATAGAAATTATTCGCCATGTATATTTATATTGACACTTATATACTATAAAATGTAATACCCATGTCCGGTTTTCTGATAAGAAACGTTTTTAATCATTGATGCGATAGTTGGAAGAATAAATCTGACTACATAATACTACATTACTTAGACTAAAACAATCATCCAGTTGGAATATTTATGCTTGAAGACGAATATCAGCTTGATTATTTTTCAGAGAATGGATTCGTTCGCAAACAATGCTCTAAATGTGGACAACATTTCTGGACTCGTGACCTTGAAAGAGTCACTTGTGGAGATGCTCCGTGCGATCCGTACTCATTTATCGGTAATCCCGTATTTAAGAAAAAGTTTGACCTTGCGCAAATGCGTGAGTATTACCTGAACTTCTTTGAAGAAAGAGGCCACACAAGGCTTGAAAGATATCCTGTTATTGCAAGGTGGAGAGATGACATCTATCTGACCATTGCATCGATTGCGGATTTCCAGCCATTTGTTACTTCAGGGCAGGTACCGCCACCAGCTAACCCTCTGACTATTTCCCAGCCATGCATCCGTCTTTCTGACCTTGATGCAGTTGGCAGAAGTGGCCGCCATCTGACCACATTTGAAATGATGGCACATCACGCCTTTAATAAAAAGGACGAAGAAATATACTGGAAAGACCACACAGTAGAATTATGTGATGAACTTTTCAATTCCCTTGGCGTTGACCCACTGGCAGTGACCTATAAAGAGGAACCATGGGCTGGCGGTGGAAATGCCGGTCCTTGTGTTGAGGCACTTATCGGTGGTCTTGAGGTTGCAACTCTTGTGTTCATGGACCTCAAGCAGTCAAAAGACGGCGACATTACCATAAAAGGCGACAAATACCGCAAGATGGACAACTACATTGTGGATACAGGATATGGCCTTGAGAGGTTTGTATGGGCGTCGCAGGGTTCCCCTACTATATATGATGCAGTTTTCCCTGAAATTGTCAACGAGCTTATGGACCTTGCAGGTATTAACCACGAACTTGACAACTCAGAGTATGCTAACATCCTTGCCCAGAATGCCCGCCTTGCAGGTCTTATGGATGTAAGTGAGAAGGCCAATCTTTTTGAATTGAGAAAGCAAGTCGCTTCCAGCATTGGAACAACCGTGGATAAACTTTCAGCCATCATGGAGCCTGTTGAAACTGTATATGCCATAACTGATCATACACGCTGTCTGACCTTCATGCTTGCAGATGGTGTTATTCCATCAAATGTAAAGGCAGGATACCTTGCAAGACTTGTACTGCGCAGGACGCTCAGGATGATGAAGGACATGGGCATATCTGTGCCATTGTCTGAAATCGTAAAGATGCACATAAAGCACCTTCCGGAGTATCCTGAGTTCGAGGAGAAGTTCGATGTTATTCAGGATATCCTTGAACATGAGGAGCGCAAGTTCGCCGAAACTCTTGAACGTGGAAAGCGCATGATCCAGAAATCTGCCAGACATTACAAGGAATCCGGAGAGAACATGCCTCTTGAAAGTATTATCGAGATGTATGACAGTCACGGAATCCCACCGGAGATCTCAAAGGAAGCAGCATCTGAGGTTGGTGTGGCTGTGGATCTGCCGGATAATTTCTATTCTCTTGTAGCTGAAGGTCACAGCAAGGCCGAAGAAAAAGAGGAAAAAGTTTTCCCATACGCAGAAAGAGTGGCCAGGCTTCCAAAGACCAGGAAGTTGTTCTATGATGAACCTACCAGGATGGACTTTGAAGCAGTCGTCCTTGATGTATTTGACAATCATGTAGTACTTGACAGCACATTTTTCTATCCGGAAGGAGGTGGACAGCCTGCTGACCACGGTACTCTGGTTCTTGAGGATGTTGCACATAATGTAGTCGATGTTCAGGGTGTAGATGGTGTTGTTGTTCACATTATCGAAGAGTCAGAGAATGAGTTCCACATTAAAAAAGGCGACATGGTACAGGGCCATGTGGACGAAGAACGTCGTATGGCGCATGCATGTCATCACACTGCAACTCATATTGTCAATGATGCTGCACGTAAGGTGCTTGGTGATCATGTATGGCAGGCCGGTGCACAGAAATTCGTGGACCGCGCACGTCTTGATATTTCACACTACAAACGTATCTCACAGGAAGAACTTAACCGGATCGAGCTGATAGCCAATCGTACTGTTATGGAAAACCAGCGTGTTATTGCAGAATGGATGGACAGGATCGATGCCGAGAAGAAATATGGTTTTGGACTTTATCAGGGAGGTGTCCCTCCTGGAAGTACTATTCGTGTGCTGAAAGTCGCTGATGACATAGAGGCATGTGCAGGTACTCACTGTACCAGCACCGGACTTGTCGGTCCTATCAAGATACTTAAAACCGAACGTGTTCAGGACGGTGTTGAACGTATCGAGTATGCTGCAGGTCTTGCAGCCGTCAGGTCAATGCAGGAAATGGAATCATATCTCCGCCAGGCATCTGATGCACTCCGTGTCAGGCCGGAACATCTTCCGTCTACAATTGATCGTTTCTTCAATGAATGGAAAGAATTCAAGAAGGAGAATCAGAGACTCAAGGACGATCTTGCGCATGTCCATGTACTCCAGATGGCAAACGAGGCTGTTGATGTTGCAGGTATGCGCCTTGTGGCAAAATGCATTCCTAACGCAGATATTGATGAGCTTGTTAAGATCGCCGGTGAACTGACAAGCAGCAAAGACCTGGTTGTCCTTCTTGCAAGTGACGCCGGTGGTGTCAAGATAGTTGGTGCCGCAGGTGAGGATGCACTTAAAGCTGGAGCAGACGCAGGAAAGATCGTCAGGGCTATGTCCCAGGTAGTTGGCGGTGGCGGTGGCGGTAAGCCAGCCATGGCACGTGGTGGCGGTGTTGATGCCAGTAAGATCAACGAAGCACTTGCCGAAGGACAAAACATACTGGGTGGGCAATTAAATAATTAGATATGTATATATATATGTAAATTGTAACTCATCAGTATGATACCTGGTGAGGTCAGACAATTCTTTTCATCCCAGTATGGGAAGTCCCTGCTAGTAAAGGGGCAGCCTGGTACCGGGAAAACCACTTTTGTCTTCGGAATACTCGATGAAGTGTGCCCCGAAGGCAATTGTGTTTATATTTCACCCCGCATAGACAAATCTTCAGATTATGGAAATTATCCCTGGATAGAGGGAGATTTCAATAACAATGAGGATTTTCTTCGCATGCTGGCTTCCCGGATAAAAGTGATATGGGAGACCAGTGACACAAAACCAATTATTGTTGTTGATTCGATAGACTCACTGAGCATTGCAACAACACGATCTTCTGACTGGGAAAGCAACAAGTTTGAGCTGGAGCGTTTGCTTTTTGATTTTTCCAGAAAGGTCAATGCAGATATTATAATGATAACCGAGCAGGCAGATGTTACATCACTTGATTATCTTGTGGACGGTGTGGTGTTCCTTGAAATATCAGATATTTCCGGACGTGACGTAAGAAAAATAAACCTGCTCAAGATGCGCGGTGTTGAACTTTCACAGTCGAGGTATCCTTTTACACTTGATGGCGGTCATTTCAGGAGCTTTGAACCTTTCACTGTTTCCTATCCGGAACATACGCAGATCCCCCTGCCTCTTTCTGATCCCGAAGAAAGCAAAATATCAACCGGGATTCATGATTTTGATGAGATACTTACCGGAGGATATCAGAAAGGAAGTTTCAATCTCTTTGAGATTACAAGTGGTGTAGGAGACTCATTCTACAGTCTGTTGCTGCCTACATTCATAAACCACCTAAGGCTTGGTCGTGGTCTTCTCAGTATGCCCACAGAAGGTACCAGCGTTGAGACTGAAAAGCGTATGATATCTCCATTTACAGGGGATGATCACTTCCACGGTCAGTTTGTGGGATTTGAGATTCGTGACCTTAAAGGCAGGATTCCTGCATACATTGAACCTTTCTCAGGTAATGTCTACAAAGACATGGATATTTTCCACAAAGCCAAGAATGAGGTCATGCGTCAGTGCGGTTCGCCGGTTCTTGATTATATGGGTCTTGACAGTATGGAATACAATTACGGATGGGAGAATATCAGCTCTATCATAGGGCAGATGGCGTCCATTACCAAGACAACTGAAAATGTTGTCCTTGCTGTCACAAAATATGGTCAGAGGATTACTGAGTCAGTAGCGCATATGGCTACAACCCACTGGAAATTTGAAAACGTTGACAAGACACTTGTTATGTATGGTGTGGTGCCCAAAACCGGTATTTTTGCTGTTCAGATGGAGTTTGTGTCAGGTTATCCACAGGTTAGCCTAATTCCCATGAAATGAGCAATTTACGTGCCGTAAGTACATTTTCTGCCCAAACATTAATAAGAAAATAAAACTAATAATATTTACTAAACAAAATTAAAAGGTACTTGGCAATGAATGCTCAAACGCAGGAAATCCTTTCGACCCTCAGAATAGAGCTGTCCCGGAAATATACATTGTTCCTTGCCCCTGTGGATAGTTTTATTGAGAGACTTGTCTATTTTTTGGTATCTGACATACTTAATGAAGAACCAGAAAGGACCGTAGTGTGGCTATGCCTCAATTCTTCCAGGGATAAAATTTTGTCAAGATTCGAGGATTTTGAATTTGATATCAATTATGAAGGAAGGCTGTTCTTCATTGATATTGATGTACCGGGAAAGGAACATCACGACGATACACTCTACTGCAGTTCCGTTGCGGATTACACAAAGATGGCATCCCATATCTCAAATATCTTCCAGGATCACCAGAAGTCAGTGTTAATTATAGACAACATGAATGTGCTTGCAAGCGACACAATGCAGGTCGTGGAGAATTTTGTCCAGTTCATAGAAAAGAAAGTAGCTGAGAACGATGGCAGTATTGTCTCCATGCTTTCCAGGAACATCCTGCCTTCTGAGACAGAGGTTCTTATCACTTCTTTCTTTGATGTTGTCATAGATATCACAAATGTGGGTGAGATCCATACTGAGATTGGCATGAAAGACTTCGACTTCAGGTATTCGGTGGAAGAAGGTTCAATTGAATTCGAGCCCATGCAGAAGAAGATCAGGCGTGAGCGCCTGAAGATTCTCATTGTTGATGATGAACCTGATATCCCTGAGCTCCTTAAGCTTTCTCTAATTAACGAACCATACGACTTCATTGTGGCTCACAACGGTGAGGACGCCATTAATCTCACGCTTAAAGAGCTTCCTGATCTTATTCTCCTGGACATCATGATGCCTGATATGGATGGTTATGAAGTAGTGGAGAATCTGAAAAAGAGTAAAGCTGCAAGTGATATTCCTGTTATCATGATCTCAGCTAAGACTGCTATTGAAGATAAGGTTAAAGGCATGGAACTTGGAATTGATGATTACATTTCCAAACCCTTCGATAAAAGAGAGGTCAAAGCAAGGATTAAGATGGTAATGCGTCGTCTTGGATGGGTTGAAGAGGAATAATTATATATTCAAATGAATATTTGCATAACATATAATTTAATCATCTTAGGAGATGTATCATTAATGTGTCCAAAAATCATGGTCGTGGATGATGAACCCGATACCATAGACCTCGTAAAATTGATCCTGGAATCAGAGGATATAGAAGTTGTCGGGGCAAAAAGTGGGTTTGAATGCCTTGAATCAATTGCAGAGGAACATCCGGATGCAGTTTTGCTTGATATCATGATGCCTGACATGAATGGATGGGAAACCTTCCATAAGATAAAAGAGAAAGAACCGGCTCTTCCTGTTGCAATGCTCACCGTAAAAAGCCAGGAATTTGACAAGATGCTTGGTCTGCATGTCCTTAAAGCTGATGATTATATCACAAAACCTTTCAGCAGAAAAGAGCTTATCCAGAGGACAAAAGAATTGCTGGAAATGCAACTTCAGTGATCCAGCACTTCAAACACTATTGCCTTTTCATCTTTTACAAAAAGATGTGCTTTCCTTTCACCATCAAGACCATTCTCCAGTTCATTGCGTACATCCCAGTACTTTTCAGGATCAATGGCTGCCCGGACAATAACTTTTCCGAATGAGTTTTTCTTAAGGAAGGAATTGATCTTTGAAAAGTTGGCTTCGCAGATCAGCATTTTTTTGTATATGTTTTTAAAAAGGGTGTTATCAATTTCAAATCCTGAAGTCAGAAGTATTCTTTTGCCGTCAACACCAAAGATAGCAACATCATTTGCTTCCTTTTTAAGCTCTGCAACAAGCTGCTCCAGCAGGCCTGATCTGATTACACATTCTTCCGGTTCATATGCATAAAGTGCAGGTTCTTTTACCTTTTTAGCAGGTTCAAAAGTCCCTGCTTTTCTGATGATATTGCTTCCGGGAAGTGCAACAGCAGAAACATCTGCTTTTTTCAGTTCCCCGAAATAAAGGTTAAGACGATTGAGCTTTCCTTCCAGGGACATGTACTCCCGTTCACAGTCAAATGGTATTTTTTCAGGGGACAACTGTGGTGGAGCTTCAAAAGCAAAATTCGATGAAATGCCTGCATAAGTTTTCATTACTTCAGGGATGGAAGGACTGAGGTTGTCAATGCTTCTTTCCTTTTCAGCAGGAGGTCTTGCAGGATCTGAAAAGACAACGTCTAGCTGGGGTAGTTTTTCAATTACCTCGGAAGACAGTGCATCGCCTGCAATGAATTCAATGTTATCAATGCCCATCATCTTAGCATTCTTTTTTGCAAATGCTATTTTCTTTGGTTCGATCTCAATGGCATAGACAAAATCACAGTATTTGGCAAAAAAAAGAGCCTGTCCACCAATACCACAACTGATGTCGGCTATTGTTTTACATTGAAGCCTCTTTGCCCTGTACTGCGCGACAGGTTCAGGAGTTGCAAATCTTATTCCATCCTTGTCAGATATCATTTCCGTTTTGAATTGCTTTTTACGTGCCATAGACTCCTCCTACAAGTCAGGTAAGTGATTTAAAATAATCTGGACCCATAATAAGCTTAATGATTGTTTTATTCATAATTTATATATATTATTAAGGGGATATTGTTCAACGTATGGATATCTCTCTCACCAATTAAATAAAACCAGTGGAACCATGGCCGGATTTAGTGATAAAATCAAAAAAGTGACTTCTGTTCTTTCCAAAAAGGGCAAGAATAAAGGAGGCGACTCTCCATTTGGTAGTGCTGACTCACCTCCTTTCATGCAGGGAGGGCCTGATCTGGGTTCTGTTCCCGATCTGGCTGCCGGTATGCCACCTGCTCCAGGTGTTCCTCCTGGAATGGACCCAGGTGCTCCCGGGAACTCTGCATTTCCTCCGGGTATGGCTCCTCCCGGAGCAGCTCCGGGTGGGCCGCCAGGTTCAGCTCCACAAGCTGCTCCCATAGATAATGAAATGCTGGAGGAGAACCGTAAAAAGATCAAGGAAGTTGAGTCAAAAGTATCAAAGGCAGATGTAACTCTCAACATGGTCCAGAGGGATAATGAAGAGATCAGGAAAACGGTTGACAAGATAGACCAGAGCGTTCTTGAATTATTGTCCCTGTACGAGATCGTATCCAATCAGGTCAATCCTTTTGTAGGCGATGGTGCAGGTTCCAGAGATACAATAGAGAGATTTGAAAAGACAGAGACACGCCTTACTGAAATGGGCGACATGATGGTTCTTCTGAAAAATGAACTTGATGCAACTGCCCAGAAATCAAGTATGCCAAAAGGTATCTCTGAGGAAGCAGCTTCCAGGATGCAGGACCTTGAATCCAAAATGGATGCATTCGCAGATGCCATGGTAATGATGCATGAAAGTCTTGAGCAATTAAACTCAAAAACGGATGATTTATTCACACGTATAGATTCGCTTAATCAGAATTTGACGGACCTTGCAGAAACCACATCCACTATAACCACCAGGCTTGAAGACCTTGAGAATCGTCCGGCTGCAGGCAGTCCAAAAGTTGTTCTTTCTAAGGACGAAGAGAAAAGACAGACTAAGAATGCTTCTGCCGAAACTGAGGGAATAAATGAAGGAGAAATGGAAACCGAAGATGTTTCTGTTGCAAAGAAAACATCATTACCTCTTGTAAGGCTGGAATTTATAAAAGCTGATCCTACAAGCGTAGTTGTCCTGCTTAACTGGATAGAGTTCCTCATGGAAAGGGTTGGGAGAAACAACCTTATGGATGCCCTCGATTATTATGTTGACATTGGCTGGATAAGCGAGGATGTCATGTCAGAGATCATGGCCTATGCCCGTGGAATCGATTATTATGTGGAAAAGCCCACGTGGAGGCTTTTGCCAGAGGATCACACAAAATCCCTGCTTTTCATTGAAAGGCTTTCAGGCCGCAAGATTGACAGGAACATGCTCAGTTCCATAGACAGGGAAATGGCAAAGGTAAAGCACGGTCTGGAGGAATTGTATGGGATTTGAGCTTTCAGTGGTTGCTGCAATCTTCTTTTTAACTGCCATGGTTCTGGGCTCATTCTCTTACTCGATGTTAACAACTTCAAATGAAATTGTCAGCGATGCATCCGAAGAACAATACAAAATACAGAATGCTAAGCTTAAAACCAATATCGAAGTTGAAGATGCAATTGCCGGAAACTATTCCGGCACATACAACCTGACAGTGACGCTTTCCAACATAGGTAGTGAAAGTGTTTATTTTGATGAACTTAATGTTCTTGTGGATGGAAATCTGGAGCCATATACATATAGCGATATTGCAGCAACATGGACACCGGCTGAAACACGTAATCTGACCATTGCAGGTCTTTCCGGGACAGGCACTCACCGCGTTAAAGTTGTGACCCGTAATGGTGTTTCTGCTTATAGTTCTTATACTGTCTGAATTCTCATTGTCCGGGCAAATGGCAACTATATATACTATTAATTATATATTACTACTCTAATTCTATTCGCATCGGGCTGGCAGAAAAACATGAAAAGCATGCTACAGGCAAACAGAGACTCCTTACTGGAAGATACAGGTGCAGAAACCGCAGTAACGCACATGATCTTTTTCATCACTGCAATACTCCTGGCTATCAGCGTAGTTGTCCTTGTCTCTGCTAATGTACAATCCATGCTTTCTTCATCCAGTGCAGGCAGCAAATTACTGTCAGAACAGATGCGGACTGACATTACTATTGTAAATGACCCTGAGCTTATTCCTTACGACAATAGCACCGGTAAATACACTTTTTACGCCAAGAACACCGGAAAGACCGAACTGGCACCGGAATATGTTACCGTATTGGTCGACGGCATACTGATAGAACCGGCAAGTGCTGATGCCGAATTGACAGATGGCGATGTTGTATGGAGGCCGGGTGATATTCTGACATTGAATGTAACTACCAATCCTTCGCCATTGCAAGAAGGGGATCACAGAGTACTTGTTGCAGCAGATAACGGCAAATCCGGTGCAATGAGTTTCAAAACGTAATAAGAGGCAAATAATGGCAAAGATCAATGCATTTGATATTCCCAGGGATGACCTGAACGATAAATTGGGAGGAGGTTTTCCTGCCGGTTCACTTGTAGTAATAGAAGGCGGCAGTGGAGGAGGAAAAAGTACTATTTCCCAGCGTCTTTCATTCGGGTTGAATGAAAACGATGTCAGTGTTACACTTGTCTCCACACAAATGACAACAAAGGGCTTTATCAACCAGATGTATTCAATGGACTATCCCATTGCCCCGTTCCTTTTGAATGGTCTGCTTTTGTACATACCCGTTATTCCATTGGTACAGGCTGCAAAATCACGTTTTGATTTTATTGAAAGATTAATGGCTGCAGAAGAACTTTTTGAAAAAGATGTTATTATCATTGATACATTGTCCTCGCTTATCAAATATAGTGCAAATACCGAGAAAACTCTTGATTTGATATCGTTCTTCAAGAAACTGAATGGTATGGGTAAGGTTATCATCCTCACAATCGAGCCTAACCAGTTAACAGAGGACCTGGCTGCAATGTTCCGTTCATCATGTGATGTGTACATCACTCTCAAATCAAAACCCCTGGGAAGTGAAGTTAAGAGGACTATTGTTGTAAACAAGTTCACAGGTGCCAAGGGTCCTGTAGGACAGATGATCGGTTTTAGAATAGAGCCAAAGGTCGGTCTTGTAGTAGAGATCGCTTCAGTATCATAATCTTAAAGGCAGTGGTAATATGGATGCGGAATTTCAGAAAGCAGTACAAAGAAACCCACATCTGGGTGAGTATGTAAAGAAATTCATGCGTGAGCAAGGAGAAGATGAGCCAACTTTCATGGTAAGTCTTTCTAAAGACATAGACCGGGCTAAAGTAAATATTATTCTTCCGGTTGGTGATCCTGTATTCATACATCTTTATGGCGGAGACGAACAGGGAGAGGTAAATTACTATGGTATTGAGCCTGAACTTAACGACACAGAGAAGAAAAAGTATAAAACCACTCTGGATATTATCCTGGAAAAATCCTCCAATGAACCTGTTCCAAACACCGAAGCAGAGCTTAAGGATTTGATCACCAAATTGTTCAATGAATCTATTGACATTGGTTCAGGTGACAGCATGGATGATGAAGATGGAGATAAGGGAAAATTTGATATTATCCAGAAACTCATGCCGGTTCAAAAAAAAGTGCCTATGACACAGGGTGAGTACAATAAAATTCTCTATCACCTGGAGCGGGATATCATTGGTTCCGGTCCGATTGAACCAATTATCAGGGATCCGTACCTTGAAGATATCAGCAGTATAGGTGTGGACAACATATTTATTGTCCACAAAATTTTCGATACGATTAAAACTGATCTGACCTTCGGGGATGAGGAAGGTCTTGACAACTGGCTCCGCAGTATGAGTGAGCGTATCGGTCGTCCAGTAAGTGATGCAAGGCCGATTGCCGATGGTGCGCTTCCTGATGGTTCACGTATCAATATTATTTACAGTATTGACGTGAGTAAGCGTGGTAGCAGTTTCACCATGCGTAAGTTCAGTGAGGTTCCTGTAAGTATTATCCAGCTTATCAATTGGGGTGCACTGGATGCAGAAATGGCAGCCTATATGTGGATGTGCCTTGAGAATGGTATGAGTATATTCTTCAGTGGTGAAACCGCAAGTGGAAAGACCACAATGCTTAATGCGTGCCTTGCTTTTGTTAACCCGAGGGCCAAGATTTTCTCTGCAGAAGATACTGCTGAGGTCCAGCCACCACAGCCTGTATGGCAGCAGCTGATCACTCGTGAGGAAGGTCCGCCTGAATCAAGGGTGGACACTTTTGCTCTGCTAAAAGCGGCTCTCAGGTCAAGGCCGAACTACATCATCGTAGGTGAAATTCGAGGAGCCGAAGGTAACGTAGCTTTCCAGGGTATGCAGACAGGTCACCCTGTACTGGCAACGTTCCACGCATCCGCTGTGTCAAAGATGATCCAGCGTCTTACGGCCGATCCTATCAATGTGCCTGTGACATTTATCGATAACCTGAATATTGCAATGATCCTTTCGGCTGTTTACCGTAAAGGTAAATTCCTCAGGCGTGCCCTTGCAATCGAGGAAATAGAAGGTTACTATGAGGAAATAGGTGGTGTTGCAACAAGAGCTGTTTTCCTGTGGGAACCGGATAGTGATACTCATAAGTTCCGTGGTCTGAACAACAGTTACATTCTTGAAGATAAGATTGCAACCAAGCTTGGTTATGAGGACAAAAGAATGATCTACCAGGACCTTTTCCTCAGAGCAAAGATACTGGAAGAGATGAGGTCAAGGGGTATTGAAGACTATTATGACGTGCTTGAGATCATTGTGAATTTCTACAAGCATGGTGTGGAAGGACTTCCATTTGCAGTATAAGGTGGTTTTGTGAGCTATGAGAAAGCATTCAAGAATCTTGGAATGGAGCCCAAGGTTTATTTCAAGAAGTTTGCTTTACCTATCGTAGCTTTTGGATTTATATTCGCACTACTTCTTCTTGTGGCACTCCCCACAATGTTTGTTGGAACTGCTAAGTATATCCCTTACCTGATACCCGTTATTTGTATTGTATTTGCATTCTCCTATCCTCTTTCGATCCTGGCTGGAAAAGCTTCCAGAATTGACAATAATATGCACTATTACATCACCCAGATGGGTTCCATTGCAACAGCAGAGACCCCAAGGATAGATATTGTGCGCATTGTTTCGGAAAACGAGGACTATCAGGAGCTTGCAGAGGAAACCAGGAAAATATATGATCTTGTAACGGTGTGGCACCTGAGTCTTGCAGACGCATGTCGTTTTATTTCCAAAAGGACTCCTTCTATAATATTTGAGGACTTCCTTGACAGGTTTGCACATGCTCTCCAGTCAGGAGAAGATGTAAAGACTTTCCTTTTTGCAGAGCAGAATGTTGTGATGAACGAGTATGAGGCAATGTATAACGGTGCTCTCTATGTTGTAGAGATCATCAAGGAACTTTTTGTATCTCTTGTTATGTCACTGATCTTCATGGCTTCGTTTGCTGTGATCATGCCTGTTATAACCGGGATGAATGCCGAACTTCTCATGGGCATTGTTGTTATTATTTTCCTTGTTACTGATATTGTTATGGTGATGTTCACAAAGAGCAAGATACCAAAGGACCCTGCCTGGAGTCAGTCCGCCAATATGACTGAGAACAAACTGAAACTCTATCGTTCAATACCAGTATCTCTTGCATTATGCTTCGTTGTCCTCGTTGCAGTGGTTCTCCACGGTAAAATTGAGACCAGTATTGCAGTTGCAATGGTGTTAACTCCTCTGGCATACACAGGTTATGTTTCAAGAAATATCGAAAAAGCTATTAGAAGAAAAGACGAAAATTTCCCTGCATTCATCCGTTCCTTGGGAAGTTCTGCAGGTGCCAGGGGTGGTGTCATTGACGAAGCTCTAAAAGCTTTGAGAGCACATGATTTCGGCCCTCTTACAACTGACGTGAATAATCTCTACAAGATGCTGGTGACCAGGATTAACAAATTCGATTCCTGGGAATACTTTGCCTCTAATACCGGAAGCAACCTTATCCAGCGTTTTTCAGGTATGTTTGTCCAGGCTACCAATCTTGGTGGTCAGCCGGAGGTCATCGGAGACATTATCGCTACAAATTTCCACAAGATAGTAACTCTCAGGAAGAAAAGGTCCCAGTCTGCCGGAAGTCTTGTAGGTGTGTTGTACGGTCTGACAGGAGGTATCGGATTTACCATGTATATTTCCCTTGGTGTTGTGGGACTTATGCAGGAAATGTTCTCATCTGTAGAGATGCCCGCGGGTATGTCCATGGGTATGGTTCTCTATACCAATATTGGAAATCTGGATACTCTTTCATATATGGTTATGGCCATTATGGTTGGTCACTCATTGATGTCTGCTATACTGATCAGAATTGTAGATGGTGGTCATATGCTCAGCGCCACAATTGATTTTGTGATAATGGTCTGGATATCCGGTGCAAGTGCTGTGGTAACCATGGCAGCAGTGTCATCACTACTGGGTCTTGCGTGAAGCAGAAAATAGAGAATCCCGGAAATAAGACCTAAGACTGTCAGGGCCTTATTCAATTCTTGTTTTGATGTAATTTGCTAAGAACTCTCCAACTTCAGGTGTACTGCTTTTTCCCCCAAGGTCAGGAGTACATATCCTATGATTCAGGGATGTGTTAATAGCTTCTTCAAGGATCGTTGCTTCAGTCATGTTCTTGTTCCATTCAAGTAGCATTTTGAGACTGAGTACTGCAGCAAGTGGGTTTGCGATGTTCCGGCCTGCAATATCAGGTGCACTGCCGTGAACAGGTTCAAAGAATGCATATTTCTCTCCGATATTGGCGCTTGGCAGCAGACCGAGTCCTCCTACAAGCGCTCCTGACATGTCGCTGAGGATGTCTCCGAAAAGATTTGTGGTGACTATCACATCGTAGTTCCAGGGATTTTTTATCAGGTTGTATGCAAAGGAGTCCACAAGTTCATCACTGTGCGCAACTCCTGCATCAGTTGCAGACTGGCGACAGACATCAAGGAACAATTTGTCAGATTTCATGACATTGGATTTGTGCACAATTGTCAGTTTGTTAGTCCTGCTTCCTGCAAGTTTGCCTGCATAATCTGCAATTCTCTTTGATCCTTTTCTTGTGATTACTCTTTTAGTGGTAGATACGTCTTCACCGATCTCTTCAATGCCGGAATAAAGTCCTTCTGTATTCTCTCTCACAATTATGTAATTGAAATCAGTCCTGTCATGAATCCCTTTTACAGAGGGAAGAGGACGTATTGGTCTGATATTTGCATACATGTCAAGTTCTTTACGAATTGTCAGGAGAACACTTTTGTAATTAGGGTCAGGGGGAGTTGTCACAGCACCAAAAAGAACGCAATCACAACTTTTCAGAGTATCAATGTCTTCGTCTGTAATGGCAGAACCTGTGCGTTCCCATTTTCCGTATCCAAGTTCAAGGGGTACTTTTTCCACGTCAAGTCCAAATGCGTCAAGGACTTCAAGTGCGGCGGGAATTACTTCTTTTCCAACTCCATCACCTTCAACAACTGCAAGTTTCATGTCAATTCCTCGATTATTTTCATAAAATATGTAATTATAAATTGTCTTTCTTACCAGAAAGCCTTAGCTCCTGGACAAGATTCCTGATTGCCATGGTTACATCAAATTCAGATGCCCCCCAGTGCACGACTGCTCCCCGCATGCCGGCGATGGTGACAATTCCAGAATTTTCTGCGCGGCAACATCTTGTAATGAATACCTTTGTGGGTTTGAATATATCCGATTTGAAAGGACAGATATTAACAAATGAATACTCAATTCCTGGAAATCTGGACTGAAATAGATTTTTTGAAATCTCACAGCCAACAAGCAGTGATCCGTCTTCTTCAATAACATCACAATCAAGGCATTTTCCTTTCAGTCCGGAAGAAGAACAGGGGAAAACTGTGTTCTCACCTTCGAATTGTCTCAGATCAGTAAGGTTCTCTGAAAACCTGATGGATAAATCTCCCCATACTCCGCTTTGCTCGATCCTGCGGACGACACTTGCAAGCCATGAGGGTTCAGGAGGAAAAATATCCACAATCTCAATCTCAATGATATCTGAAGGATCAGGTTTGTGTACAAATGTCAGGTGCTTGTCTATGCCTGTGAATATGACGGTGTTAATTTTTCCTTTGCATATTTCAGATGCTGTATCTATGAGAAGCGCCCTGTCTTTGATATTAAGTTCCTTTTCATAGCGTACAATCTCATCACCTGATGCCAGTTCTTTAAGGCTGCTGGCATCCCTGAGAAATCCTTCTCCCTGATGTTCCACCTCAAAAAGAGAATAGTTCCCGGTTTCACAGTTTTCAACTATCAGGTACTTTGTGAGGAAATAGATTCTCCTGTCTTCACCGTCAGGTATCTCTTTGCTGTGCCCGACGTATTTGTATTCATCCGGAAATATCATTTGATACCTGTTACTGTTTGGCTTTCTGTGCTTTTCTGTGTGCTACAAGGCCGCCGTCAGTGAGTATTTCCAGCAGGAAATCTGGAAGTTTATTGCCCTGGAATTCTTTTCCATTAACCTTTACTGTTCCCTGAAGTAGTTCAATCTCAACTTCATCGCCTTCGTTGCACTTTACGTCTGCTTCCATTAATGGAAGTCCGACATTGATGGCATTTCGGAAAAAGATCCTTCCAAATGACCTGGCAACTACGCAACCCACACCTGCATATTTGAGTGCCAGAGCAGCCTGTTCTCTGGATGATCCGCAACCAAAGTTATCAGCAGCAACAATAATGTCTCCTTTCTGCACTTTTTTTGAGAACTCAGGATCAATTCCTTCCATAGCATGATCTGCAAAGACCTGCATGTCTTTTGTGCGCAGGTATTTTCCGGGAATTATTACATCTGTATCGATATCACTACCGTATATCCATGCTTTTCCCTTGATTATATTGTCCAATATATCACCTTATGGCTAGCTTCTGCATGATGTTATTTGTAAGTGTCGGGAATGAGGCAAAAAAGTAAAAAAGAGAGAATGGGATAAAGAGATCAGACTTCTATTGTGTTCCCATTCAGAACATCTGTTTCACTAACACTGGCCTCTTGTTGGTTGCCTCCATAACTTATCACATAAGGTCCCGTCGGCATGGTGTCAAATTGTGTTTCCCCTTCAATAGGTCCTGTTGTGGAATAAGGAACTGTGAATGAGTAAGTTCCATCAGATCCTGCAGTTGTAGTTTGTGAATACACGAATGTCCTCATCTGGCTTGTCAGTATGGTGTTGCTGATAGTCACAGTTTCATTTGCAGGAGCTGTGCCGGTTATTGTGGCACCTTCGACGTATTCGAATATTTTGACATAACCTGAATTGTCTTCTGCTATATTTCCTCCAAAGAGAACATTGTAGACATTCTTATAGCCTGTCTCCTGTGTGCTTGCTATTGGGGATTCATGTACCATACGGTACTGTTTCAGTCCGTTACTATCAAATATGTGAAGCCTTGCTTCCATTGAGTTGAAGTATCTTTGTCCGGGGACTGTCATGTATCCTGAGCCGGTTTGAACTTGCTGGTAATAATCAGCAGTGTCAAGTGTCCAGGCAGCCATTGCGTAGAACTTCCCGGTTGCCATTTCAATATCTGATACTATGTAACGTGCTCCTGCTTTATCGGGGTCCGGGTGAACTGCTTCCAAGACTTCTGTAGCTTCATCTTCAGAGGATGCGGTAAAGAATGTGGAAGCACCTGGTAGGTTTTCTTCGTCTATACTCTCTCTTCGGCCACCAATTCCTTGTTGGAATGGATTTGCGTTTGGAATGCGACGTCCAATGACTTCTATCCAGTGTCCATAGTCCCACCAGGACATGACTCCGTATGCGGTGTCGGGATAATCATAGCTCTCTCCGTCAGCAGGGATTTCATAATTCTCATAGTAATCAAGACCGGGGTCTGGAGTATTATATTTTAGCCACAGTGTTGCTTCTATCCAGTTACCGTTTGGACCACCAGTTCCTTGGTTCTGTTGCATTGCAAGGCTATAGCTGGGATATATCATGATCAGTATGATAAATATAGCTGAGAGTATATGCATGGCTTTGATATTATTTGCAGCGAATGTTTTTGATTTGATGCTGTCTATAAGATTTTGCCATCCTGCAAGGTCCAGAATACTAATACCGATCCATGCACTGAGAATTGCTGCATTTACTGAATAATAGTATGCAAAACGGTTCTGCTGAAGCATGGCCCAGATTATCATGAGTGTCCAGACTATCAGGAATGTTTTATCGGGTGTGTTCTTCTGGGTAAATGACTTGTATATGAGTATTGCCAGCGCAAAGAAAGATATGTAAGCCATCGTTCCAAAGTAGTACCAGAGTGGTTGAAGGGTAAATTGCCCACTTGATGATAATAGTGGTGAGGCTTCTGCAATAGTCAGTCCACCTCCAGTACGCATGAAATAACTGAATACACTTGTTATCAGGGCATATGCAGATTCTGAAAATATTTTTGCTGCAAAGATGCCTATAATGAAAAGCGCAGCTATTGAAACAGGGAAATAATAGTTTTTTAGCCCTTTTTGATTTGAAATAATGGATATCCCGGTTAATACTGGAAATGCTATGATGCCTGCAATAAGGCCTTTTATATACAGGGATTTTGTTCCTCCCAAATAAGGTGTCATAAGGACCATTATTAATGCAATCAAGAAGATGACCATTCCACTTATTGCGAGGTAGTCCGTGCTTTTTCCATGCATATGATTAACAATATGCTGGATAGTAATGTAAACTCCAATAATGAATGCGAAAAATAATGCTCCTTTCCATGCAAGTGAGTAAGCACCAAGTGCAATCCCTGTGAGTATAAGGTAAGGAACTGCAGGTTTTATCGGCTCAAAATTCTTGTTTTTAAGATCAGAAAAAGTAATTTTTTCCTTATCTGCTTTTTTGATTGCCATTATGAGAAACATGGCTACCACAGTGCTGAGCAGTGTTTCTGCAATATGGTGGTCATTGAAGCCTATGATAGATCTTGAAAGGAACTGACCACAGGAAATTGCAACTAAAAATGATGCAAGAAGGCCGACTCTTCTATCAAACAACCATTTTCCTACAAAATATGCAGGAACAACAACAAGGGAGCCAAGTATTGATGGGTAGTAAGCACTGACGATGTATATCAGATTTTGATCAGGATTGCCTGCTCCCAATATCCAGATGATTGTGGCAAGAACAAGATCGTAAAGTGGTGCAAATACTTGCTTAGCACCGTTTGGGAACTGAGTGTATGCATCAAACCACAGCATATTTGGGAAATTATGGATAATGGATTCTACATTTCTAAGGTGGTACCAAGGGTCATTTCCACCGAACCTTACAAAGGTTTCGGAGATAAAAACGCCTGCCTTAGGGATTGTTCGGATGTAAAATGCTATTAAAAAAGATAACGTCACACCGATTAGGTATGGTAGACTATTTTTTGGACTATATGGTTTTGATCTCTCATCTTTCATTGTTGTTCCCCTCATAAATTAGTTAGAACTTTGCGATAGCACAATATATAGTAGTGCAGAGTAATTAGTATCTCTAATAAATATAAGTATTGTAAAGTGATTTTGTTCTATGTGAGAATATCAGATTTGTTTAGGTTTGCCATTAAAATGTGATATGCACCTCTTATATTTAAAAAGTTTATTCATACTTTTTCTAGCACACATGAAAAATGCAATATCTAATGATCCTTTGAAAACAATATTCAGTGTTTCATATGTGCTCTTCATTTTTCTAAATTCCATCTTCAATTATGAAAGTAATTGTTTATTGTTGTATTTTCAGATACTAATTGTACTTGGATATTGTAGAGACTGTCGGAAAAGTCCGTTCACTTTGTGTTAAATTTATAATGACATATATATATACCAAATCCATTTTAAGCGGCCAATCGCTATCAATAGATGCATTTATATTCATATATGGCAATTATGTATAAATAATTTGATTATTATGTGATAGAAATGTATTCTGTGTCTAATTCCAAGCAAACAACATTCGTATATGGGCCTGAAATATACGAAAAACTGATACAAAAGGACCACTTGCTTTATAAGATAAATGAAAAGGTAGATTTCTCATTCATCAATGAGGTCTGTAAAGACCTCTATTCATCAAACAAAGGTAGACCTGTAACAAACACTCCCGAGATGATGCTTCGCTCTGCAGTAGTCCAGCACCTCTATGATTATTCGGATAGGCAGATGGAGTATGAAGCACACGTAAACATAATGGTAAAATGGTTCATCGGGCTAAATTTGGAAGATAATGCATACGATCATAGTGCATTGGGGTATTTCAGAGATAAGCTTGGGAATGATAAATGGAATGAGATTTTTTACCAGATATTAAAACAGATTCAAGATGCGGGTTTTTCAAAAAGCAGCACACAATATATTGATGCAACACATGTGATTGCCAATATTGCTATTCCAGGTACGATTGGAATAATAAGGCAAGGAATCACTGAAGTTCTTAAGTCATTAAAGAAAGTAGATCCTCATCTCTACAAGAACCTTGGTGGCAAAAAACAGGCACTAAAAAGAGAAAAGGTCTACAATTTGGACCAAACAGAGAAAGAGGAAAAGCTGGTTGATATTGTAAAAGAAGCAAAAAATGTGATTCAGAAGACCGAATGTTTTGAAGAGCATGTTAAGGAAAAAGTAGAGATCTTAAAACGTATATTGGGAGAAAATGTCCTGGAAGAAGAAGGGAACGTTTGCAGAAGAAAAGGTATGGTCAAAGATAGGATAGTAAATCCAGTAGACCCTGATGCCAGACATGGTGCAAAATCAGATGATAAGAAGTTTGTTGGTTATAAAGTGAATTCTACAATGTCAGAAGATGGATTCATAACTAACATCAATGCCACTTGTGGTAACAGTTATGATGGAGACCTATTATTACCACTTATTGATAAGGGTATAGCTAACGGACAAAGTATAAACAAAGTAATAGCAGACGGAGCTTATGGTAGTGCTACTAATCGATTTGAACTATTAAAAAGGGATGCTGTGCTTATTGCACCTGTCAGTAAAGATGCAAATACATCTGGGGATTATTATGCACAAGCAATGTTCACGATAGATGAATCGGGTGTTACTTGTCCTGCGGGTCACAGGACAATGATCTCATATTACGACAAGAAAAAAGGCACAACACTGTCATCGCCGGTTTAATTTTCCCCACTTTCGGCGGTATAAAATTCCCCACCTTTTGATATAAAATTAACTCTACACCCCCCTACATACATAATAAAATGTTACAGTTTCCCTATTTGCAATCCCACTTTTCTCCTGTCCTTTAGCCTGTAACTTTCACCTTTGATATTGATCGTAGTACAGTGATGTAATATCCTGTCAAGAACAGCAGACGCAATCACATTGTCCTGGAATATCTCACCCCACTGACCATATGATTTATTTGAAGTAAAGATTGTAGAACTCCTTTCATAGCGTTTGGATATCAATTGAAAGAAGCAATGAGCACCCTCTTCATCAAAAGGGAGATAGCCCATTTCATCGATAATGAGTAACTTGTATCGGGTGAATTCCCTGAGCTTCTTCTCAAGAATTCCTTCCCTATTTGCCTTTTTCAACCTCTCAATAAGGTTTCCTGCATTGATGAAATAAACAGAAAAACCTGCTTTTACAGTTTCCATTCCAAGGGCAATTGCAAGATGTGTTTTTCCCACTCCCGGAGGACCAAGCAGTACAACATTCTCTTCATTGTGAACAAATCTCAGAGTAGCCAGATCATCGATAACAGCTCTATCAATTGATAACTGGAAATCTAGATCGAATTCATCCAGTGTTTTTCTTATCGGGAACACAGCAAGCTTAGTTCTTCTCTCAATTGCATCAGCTTCCCTGTGTATTCTTTCCTGCTCAAAAAGATGATCAAGAACCTCCATTGTTGTTCTACCATCCTTTGCAGCAAGTTCCAGATAATTATCTAATGTCTGCTCCACAGTATTCAATTTCAGATACAACAGGTTACTATGTAATCTGTCATAGATCAGAGGGTTCATGCTGAACCCCCTTCACAGAATGCATCATAAACATCAAGAGGTCTCTTCTCAACCTCTACATCAGACATCCTGACAGGTGTTTGAGGAGGTTTCCTGCATTGTGAATTCTGTTTTAGTATCTCACTTAATAATCCAGCAAAGTGTTCTTTATTCCTGACCACTCTGCTATTTCCAGGAATGATCTCATGTTCGCATAGCTGTTCATTATCAACATAGATCTGTAACTTCCCTTCTCCTATATGTACCTCAGATAATCTTCCTGCAAATCTATATGGAACAGAATATTTGTTCCCCCTATATGAAACGTAACAGTCTCTTGAAACCATTCTCTTCTCTTTTCTGACCATCCTGTAAGGATGTTGGTTAAGAGGCAGTAATTCCTCGATTTTGAACCGATCCAGTGGAATCTCATGGGTAGTCCCATGTACGGTAGAATTGACCCTTTCCAGCCATTTGAGAGCCTGTTCATTCAGATCGTTCATTGATACAAAATTTATTCCAAGGAACAGATCCCGTTTTACATACCCAACAGTATTTTCAATCTTTCCTTTTGTCTGAGGTCTGTAAGGTCTGCATAATCGTGGGATGAATCCATAGTGCTTGAAGAAATCCTCAAACTGTGAGTTCCATTGTGAATTCGATGCCTTTAAAGCTCTTTTGATGACAACCTGTTTCATGTTGTCATAGAGGATCTCCTGTGTACATCCTCCGAAGTATTGGAAAGCATTGATATGACATTGAATGAGGGTGGCAGTATCCATGCTCAGGGTGAATTCGATATACCTCATCCTGGAATATCCCAGTATCATGTTGAAACAGTAGATTCTTGATGTCTTTTCTCCAACTTCTATTGATGCCATTTCTGCCCAATCTACCTGAGACTGAACACCTGGCTTTGTCTCATAACGCAGTACCGCAGGTACTGCCTGTTTAGGCCTTATTTCTCTCACATAATCCTTAACAATTGTATAACCGCCATCAAAACCCATTTTTTTTATTTCACGAAATAATCGGGATGCAGTATAAGGTCCGCTATTGAGCTTCTCAAGAATGTAAGGTTTGTAAGGATCAAGTTTGCTGCCTCTTCCCTCACGTTTCTGTGCCTGAGGCACAGTTTTCAGATCAAGGTATTTCTTTACTGTTTTTCTGTCATAACCGGTTTGTCTGGATATCTCACTTACGTTAAAGCCTTGCGAATTTAAGTCTTGTATCACTAACCATTCGTCGAATAAGAAAGAGCGATTGCTCGCTCTCCCTCTTCTAAGAACCGGACGTGAAAGTTTCCCTTCATCACGGCTCAAGCATTCTATAACCCTTTCTGTATCAGGCGGCTGTTAGACTTTCGTGACACTTACTCCAACGACACTTGTTTCTGCTTTCTCAGATAGTTTGTTCTCCATTTGAAATATTCTTTGTCTACGTAGGGGTTCTTATCCATTTTTATACACGGATGTCTTATTATCTTCGTATCCGAGAAGATTTTAAGTTTAAGCCCCTCTGCAGAGAATACCCAGTTCCTTGACCCTATCCTATGCCAATATCGATTTACTATCCATTGGTGAGATTTGTTCGGATGTCGCCTTTTAGCCCACGTCCATAGCATATTCCATAATCTGAAATCAAGCTTACTGAACGTCTCTTTAGCAACTGCTGAGCGATGGTATTCGCTCCATCCAGTGATAATAGGGTTGAGTTTCTTAATGAGAGAACGTTGCGACAAAGCCTTGCCGTTCTTAATCACGTTACTTATACTTCTTGTGATATTCTCAATAGATTTATTCGAGGGTTTGATTAGGAGTTTACCGCTGTATTTCCGAAAATTCCATCCCAGGAAATCAAACCCATTGTCTATATGAGTAATAAGGGTTTTCTCACGAGATAGTTCCAGTCCTCTTTCCTTTAAGAATAGTCTGATAGTATCAGCAATATCTTTAGCTACTTCCTCTGAATCGGCAGTGATGATGAAATCGTCTGTAGGCCGGAAACACTCGTTTTGCTCATTATACCGTGCGGAGAGCCAGTATAATCCGGTTTCTTACCTTTTGGTTCAAGTGTATCAACCTATTTCACTTGTCGCTGATTACGACCCTTACGATAGTTCAACTTTCGTTTCTCCATGATAGTCTTTCCCTTGCAGATTGACCAAAATTAGGTTTCCAGTCTTTCCACGTTGTCTCGCAGGCTTCACACAAATTTGTTACCAAAAAATGCATGCTACAATAGGGATATCCTGAGCAAATAGGATAGCATACAGCAATCCATAATTCAGCTTCTTGTCGCACCTCCATTTTCAGCATGATCCAAAATCCTTGAGTTTTTCTCAAGGATTAGGATTTGGGGATTTTTAAACCGCCGAAAATGAGGAATTTTATTCCGCCGTTGACACCGATATGCTGAACTTTTTAATGAAGGGGAGTTGTAAAATGAAGAAATTGTTAGTTTTACTCATTTTGATAGCAACGCTTGCCGTTGCTGGATGTGCAGAATACAATAATAATAATAGTGAAGATGATCTTTTACCCAATGAAACCGTTGTCTTGTTTAGAGATTCATTTGAATCTAACGATGCAGATATGTGTTATTCTTTGATGTCTAAAGAGTATAAAAAAGAAAATGATGCTTATGCATTTCTTCAAACGATAGATGGCTACAAAAACGATGAAGCACTTCAATATGAATTCATAGGGGTGAAAGACTTCACAGTAGTTGAAGATGTTGCATCTGTAGATATCGAGTACAATAAAAAAGAGGATGTTTTTGGCTATTCTTGGGAGACTAACAAGGAAAAAAAGATTGAACTCGTTAAAGAAAACGGAGGATGGAAATTCAAAGAGTTTCCACTTGAACTAATTTAGATTTGTTGCTTGTGAAAACTCCGCTGGCGTGTATTGAGATATTTTTAAGGATGTATCATGAGTACATCCTTAGTCAAAAGAGAAAATATCGGAATAGTCACTGTTATTATGAAATGGAATTTAGGATAACGCTTTCGCTATTTTTTCCTAAACAAATGGCAGTTCATTGTTTAGAATCTTCTGAATTAAGCCGCATATTCATCCAGTCTTCATTCAATTCATCAAGAATTAATTTCAGTACTTCGCTATTTTTCCCTCCTTTTTCTCCTTACCGCTATTCATCTACCTCAAACACCGCACTACCAATTGAACCCTTAAGTTTCTTCTAAACCATTCCTCAACAAACAGGATAAATCTGTCAAACCTGAACCTATCCTCATCAATTGTTTGAGGACCTCGTTTTACAATCGTAAAATGCTTTTTCTGAATTAGGAGCCATGTATTTCTAAGCAGGAACGATACCAATGTAAAAAAGTACCTGAAAGTAACGTTCCTTGTCGATGTTCTGGGTTTGACTATATTCCTCATCCTGTAAGACGATTCGATTGCAAACCTTCTTCTATAGACCGTGCTAATCTTCCGGGGCTTCCAGTTGAGCCCATAAACAACAAAACCCAGGTTTTCGCATCCTTTTTTATTCCTTTTACCTTTCATGTACTTGACATCAATAACGATATTTAGCCGAACCTCTTTCTTCTGAGGATTCTTCATAACATATTGCGAATCCCTTGCCTTTCTACCAATAAGTAGTCGTTTGATCACGTTTCCTTTTTTAACTACAGGAGTAATATGAGGAATGTCTTTGTTCTGTAAGAACTCAAAGACATCAACAGAGCTAAACTCTCTGTCCAAACAAAGAACCTTGATCTTAAGATCAAGGTTCCCTATCAGATCAACGAAATAAGCGAGGTAATTGATCTTTGTTTCACTTTTTTCTACTGGAAGAACGGATATAGTGAACCTCTCATTCTTGTTTATGATGGACAATGAAATATATGAATAGAAAGAGTTTGTAGATTTTTCTGCCTGTCCACGTATGACGTAGTTTTCATTGGATGAATCAGTTTCTCCATAGTAAGGGTCATTTGTAAAGTCAATAGCAAACTCATACTTTTTCTCAGTTTTTAGAGTACTAATAGGACCTTGAAGTAGAATCTTTGCATTTAACCGGATTAGTTCTTCAAGATCCAATTTATTGAGATGATATCTTGTAGATGTTTCACAAGGAACGTCTTGATAGTGTTTCGACATGGAATGAACTGAACTTTTTTCTACTGCCATACATATAGCAGCATAAAATAGGTCTTTACAGGTAAGAGAACCATTGATATTAATGGCGATATTATCAGTAAGAGGTTTTAGAACAGCATTGATACATTGTTTTGGTCTTAACTCGACTTTAGAAGGGGTGCTGGAATTGAATTTTAGAAACGACATATGGCGGCGTTCTCGCCGCATATAAAGCTATCGAAAGGCACTACTTTGTGACCGAGTGGAAAATTAGCAAACTACTGAAATTGCATCCTCCTCTATCAGAAGGACACAATCAGGAAAATAAGCTACAATTATTCCACTTCAATAGATTCAAGAATCATATTCATAGTCTCGATTTCATCTTCGTTTTCTAAATAGCTGATATAGCTCAGAATGAACAATCTGTCTCCGTCAACGAAAAGGATATCTCTGGTATCTATGTCGGATGGATCGCTCACAATTGTTTCATAGGCTTCATATCCGTTGAAGGTAGTATATTCGCCGCCGGGAGCGCCATAGGAATCTACGACTTCTTCAAGTGAAGTTGCGCCCAGCGAAGACATACTTAAAACAGCTATATTGGCAAGCGCATTTGTTTCATTATTCTTGAATGTCACTCTGTTAGTCATTTCCATTTTTTCCCAACTATCGGGGTATTTAACAGAAAATCCATTTTTTGAATCTGAATATGTGGCATAATTGGAATTGTCATTGTTTGTGCCGTCACTGTTATTGTCATCCATGCAACCGCTGGTCATGAGAACAGCACATAATAGTGCGCACAGCACACAAGCATAAGTCATGAGTTTCTTAATTTCTGTCATTTTTTCCACCATCAACATAGGATTCTTTGATAATTCCATCCCATGAGATCAAAGATGTGCTCAAAGGTAATCCTTTTCGATATTTAATATCTTGTTTTTGCGGCAGTAGGATTCTTATTGATATGAGTGATACATGCATTACTCTTTTTTAGCAACAAAAAATTGTAATCTAAAAACAAAGCAACCATCCGCCGAAAGCGGCACATTCCAATGCTGCTATACAGAAAATTATTACAAAAATGATACCAGCTATATAAGGAGTTCTACGAAGTCCTGAGAAGAAAGCACATGGTATTATAAATAATCATCTTCATAGCAGATCATTCAATACCTCCCCTTGCTCGCTCTGGGGAACATCCGTAATCTTCTTTTTAGCGCATTGTTTTTACCGCTATTTTTCTGAATTTTGGCTATCATCTGCAGGCGCCATTTATAGCTGCAAACGAGTCTGAAGTTTAGACAATTCTTTAATATATGCAAGTCTTTCTATTAATCGTAACAACCGGTCATAATTGCCGGTTGGAAGGTAATTTGAGGAGGATATAATATGTCATCTGACACCAAAAACGACAAATCATACTTCGCCATCATTGCACTATCAGTTGTGCTGGTGGTGATGTCACTAACGATCTATGCCATCTCACAGGATGGAGTAGAACAGACTGCATCCGACACAATTACAATGAGCGGATATGCCGAAGAGAAAGTAGTACCAGACACCGCATCCTTAAGCATAGGTGTCGTGATCCAGTCCGAGACATCAAATGAAGCATCTGACGAGAATGCCGCCATAATGAGTGCTGTCATATCAGAACTCAAAGCTCTCGGACTGGAAGACAAAGAAATCCAGACATCCTATGTTTCCGTGTATCCGGTCTACAACTATGAAGGAGAAAGGACCATCACAGGTTACTCCGCATCCAACAGCGTCCAGGTCACAACAACAAATCTCGCCATCCTGAGCGATATCGTTGACAACTCCACAGCCGCAGGGGCTAATCAGATTGGAAGTATCTCCTTCACAGTCTCCGATGACATGCAGGAAGAGCTACGTGCAGATCTCATGGACGAAGCAGTAGACGATGCATCATCAAAGGCAAATGATCTTGCAGACAGCCTGGGTCTTAAGATCACAGGTGTGCAGACCGCATCCGTAAACGATAATAGTAACTCAAGAATCTACTATGCAATGGAAGAAGCAGCAATGGACATGGACGGAGGAGCACCTTCAACTCCGATAGAACCTGGAGAGTCCACAGTCTCAATGTCAGTTCAGGTAACATACTACATTGAATAATCAGGGCAAACTCCATTCAAAAAGCGATTATAAAAACGGCAAACCAACCAACCAACCACTCCACTCAGGAGTTGCATAAAAAACGAATTCTTTGCAACTCCATTTCTATTTTTTAAATTCAGAAAGAGCTTTTATACATTCAATTACTGATAACTCAAAATGAGTAATTGGGAGTTCTTAATACCTTATCTTGAACACCTGTCATATGCAGGTATTTTCATAACTCTCGCATTCCTTGGACATTTTGTACCACTTCCGGAAGAAGTTCTTCTTCTCATAGTGGGCTATATTGTAAGCCTTGGTTATGGAAATCTCTGGATAGTCATCATTGTCAGCCTGATAGCAGGCGCTTCCGGTGACTTCCTGCTCTATTGGCTCAGTAGAAATGGAAATAAATTACTATCACGTTTCGATCATAACAAAGATAAGAAAAAGATCGTCCGGTATGAGCGTTTAATGGAAAGTCACGGTGCTAAAACTATCTTCACATTTCGCCTCATAGTAGGCCTGCGTTTTTTTGGTCCGGTTGTTGCAGGTTCCGCAAACGTACCATGGCGTAAATTTGTATCCTATGACCTTTTAGCCCTGCTTGCCTTTTACCCTTTTCTAATAACAGCAGGCTACATTTTCCACAGCAAGCTTCAAAACCTGATAACTGATGTCAGCATCCTGAGCCACGTCATCTTTTTTACAGTAGCTGGATTATTCGCAATAGTTCTGAGCATTTATTTAAGGAAGAACTTCTCACATCGAACTTAACAGGCTTCTCCGGATTGTTCTATCTGGCCAGGCTTTCCTCAACCATTAACCTTACAGCCCCCGGTCCGTTCAGTTCCACAGCCATCTCCCGCATCCCGGCAAGCTTGTTGCTGTATTTTTCATCATTAATAAGCAACCTGATGTTCTCAAGTATCTCTTCGGGAGATGCGGAGTAGTCCAGTTTCTTTCCAAGGCCGTCTTCCTCAATAACAAAAGCATTGTTCTGCTGCTCGCTATGTTTCTTATCAGGAACGCTGATCATTGGAACTCCAAAGCTCAGGGCTTCCATCATGGTACTGTGGCCTCCGGGAGCGATAACCAGGTCGGATGCTTTCATGTATGGGAACTGGTCATCGATGAATTTGAGTATGGTTACATTCTCCGGCAAAGTTCCAAGACTTTCAGGGTCAACGCTTGGGCCCGAAAGTAAGGTGTAATTGATAGACTCATCCATGCCGGCAGCTTCGATAACTTTTCTAAAAATCGGTTCACGGTAGCCGAATCCACCTACGGTACAGAGTACGTGCGGACGTTCCAGTTCCTCAGTAGTTGTCTCCTCAAAGGTCTTTCCGGTAAGCGGACCGCTGAAAAAAACCTTTTTCCACATATCTTTCTTAAATTCCAGATTCTTCCTGCATATGGTGTGCGGCAACGGAAAATCAGGAATAATTATTTTATCAGCTATCCTGAACATGCCAATATAGGATTTTTTCACAATCTCAACTATTATCCTGCTTGAAATCCCTTTGCCTTTAAAGAATTCTTCCATATTTGACTGATTCACAACCAAATAGCATGGAATGCTGCGGGATTTAGCACTTATCATTCCCATGAAATAGCTGTCTGATATCACGACATCAGGTCTGGTTTTTTTAAGTAGCTTTCGTATCTTTATTAAACCAAGGAACTGCCCTCTCTTGAAGGTTGCAAGAATAGATTTCTTCAGATTCAGTGAACCGGCTTTACCAACGAGGGTAATCTCTGAAGGAACTTCGTGCGTCTTAAATCCCTTACGTTCAATTAGTTCTTTAGAATACCCGTAAGCTCCGAAATGCACGTCATGCCCCGCAGAAACAAGCTTTTTGCCAATGGATATACACCTGCTGGTGTGTCCAAGACCTTCGCCGCAGACAAATATCATTACTCTCATCTTAACACCAAAAAATAATCAGCTAAAAAAACTGACCGGTGTCCATATGCTTTAATCTTTTAAAAAACTTTCATCAAAAATACAAATGTCTGCATCTCTTGTTTTTGAAAAAAGAATGCGCTTTCAGGCACATTTAACTGTTAACAACGCGTCCGATTCTGGAAACCTGTGGCTGCTTTGATATCCTGTATAGCAGGAAAGGTACGCCTGAACCAAAGAACTGCTGTGTAAGGTGCATTGTCATATTATAAATGTGAGGGTGTTTCACCCTTCTCTCTCCGCCAACGAGGTTAACCACTCTATCGAATACCTCCACTCCAGTAGAGTAGTTACCCTCGTATGGCATGCGTTTTTCCATATTAAAGATAAGTTCTACCCATGCATTCAGTTCATGGCTGATGTGTTTCCAGATAGGTTCATCGATCATCATATAAGACCGGCCTTTCTCGATGTTTTTGAAGTACTCTCTGAAGGTATTTCCTTTTGCAAGAGTATGGACTCTTCCAATCCTGCCTGTGTGGCTGTCAGTTGTCACAGCCATTCCTTTTCTGTAGCGCTGTGCCAGCACCATTGAGAAAAAGTTCTTCTGCTTCAGGTCCTGCATATTATATTCTATCACCGGAAACTGCCTTGCAAGCTCGGTCACGGCCATGATGTTTGGCTTTTCCCCCGGTTTGAACCAGAACGGGTGATTGTACATATGCAATATGTCATTTTCTCTGAAGTAGTCAAGAAGCATATATACATCCTGCTTTTCCTGTACAATTGTCTCCATCTCAGAATACTGTATTTTATCAAACTCAAAAGCATTGATGTGGACTGTGTGTCCGACATTTTTCATGTCGGTAATTGATAATTCCACTCCGGTTGTCAGTTTGTCCCGATTCCATCCCATTCTGTCATATGCCTTTGCAGTATCATGATCTGTAAATGTCACAAAACCAAGACCATCTGAAAGCCCCTTTTGAAAAAGATTTTCCGGTTTTGTTAATTTACTCGCCGGTACATCATATGAACATGAAGTGTGGACGTGCAGGTCTGCTTTACACCAGCCGTCTTCAAGAAGTTCTGTTGCTCTGTCAGATGCAATTATTTTTTGCATTGTTTTTTCCTGTTTGCGGAACATACTGTCACTCCTGTTCGATGTTAAATTGTTCATTTTTCATTTTTTGCTTATTTTGTTTTTTTATTATTCTATGTGTGTATATGTTCCATACTAAAAATAAATAGTTAATCTACATCATCTATAGATATTGCTATATTATATGTAATAAACAAATAAATATTAACTCTTCATTTTTATAAATATGCCTGAGTGCAAGACAAGTTCGGATAAACGTATGATCTTTCTGATTTTCGTGTGTGGAGAAGGACTTGGTCACACCGGAAGATGTATTTCACTAGCATCTGAGATGCAGAATGCAGGCCACACTGTCTTCATAGGTGCCTATGGATATTCACAAAAATTGATTGAGGAATCCGGATACATCGTTGAGGAAATCCCGCAGGAGCTAAGGCTTAGTGGCAAAAAAGGGGCACTTGATCTGAAAAATTCCATATTTTCAACAGCAAAAGTCATTTCCCTGGGTAACATCAATTCAGTCACAAAACTGATAGAAAGAACAAAACCGGATTTTGTGATATCAGACGGCTACTACAATGGGATAATAGCTGCAAAACGCAAAAAAGTTCCCGTATGTATAATAGTGAACCAGTCAAGTATGCAGGAATTTTTCAGGGACAAGGGATTTGTAATAGGTGCAGTGGGGTTTGTCGTAAAGAAATTCTATACATGGATCTACAGGAATGTAAATATGATATTCATTCCGGATTTCGCTCCACCTTATACTATATGTGGTTCCAATCTTTCATTTCCTGATGGGGTAAAGAACAAGATCAGGTTCAGTGGTCCCGTGCTCAGAAAAAAATATGAAAAAGTCATTCCGATAAAAGACTTAAAGCGTCCGCATGTGCTTTGCAGTATTGGAGGTTTCGGTTATCGTTTCCAGATATTCAAAACCCTGCTGGAAGCAGCAAAAATGGACAATAGTATTAATTATACTCTTATAGGCGGCCCTGATCTGGACTATGATCTTTTAGAAAGTGTTCCTGAAAATGTGGATATCCGCCGTCTCATACCTGATCCCTTCCCATATTACAGGTCGGTGGACGTGGTTATCTGCACAGGAGGTCACGGGACTATTACAGAATCTCTCAGTTACGGGCTTCCTGTTATCTCATTCCCTGACCAATCACATAATGAACAGGAAAACAATGCTCAGTTCATTGAAGATAATGAATACGGAAGAAGATTTTCCTATTCCGTAACACCTGAGGAGTTGTTAAAAGCTATCCGTTCTCTAATAGATGATGAAAAATACAGGTCAAACGTGTCTGCATTAAAAGAGCAGGCACAGAAGTGCCACGGTCCGGATTTCATAAGGGAAAAGCTGGAGGAATATTTTTCCTCAGTTCCCGGGGAACATTCTCATCAGCAATTCTATTAGTCTGAATAATTCTTCGTGGTCATGCAGGACTATGTCGGCGTGTCCGAGTTCTTTACTGGTAAGATAAGTGGGTATGCCTATGGTGAATATTCCTGCATTTTTCGCAGATTCAACACCAAGGGTCGCATTCTCAACCACTATGCAGTTATTTTTGCTCACACCGAGCATCTCAACTGCTTTGTTGTAAGGATCAGGTGCAGGTTTTCCATTTTTCGTGTCATCTCCGCTGACAACCGCATCAAAGATTCCCGGGAAATATTTTTCCATCATCATTTCCACTATCTTCCTGTCAGAACCTGAAACTACCGCAAGCCTGAATTTTGTCTTGATCTGCCGGAGCATATAATCAACACCATCAAAAAGGGAGACACTATCCCTGTCAAAAAGCTGGTGTTTTCTTGCAGGCACTGTTGTGAGTATTGTATCCATGTCTGCGGAAGCATTTTCATTCATCTCAAGGACTCTTTTCACAATACCAACGTCATTTTCGCCTTCAAGGGCGAATATGTCTTTTTCATCTATGCTTATCCCAACTTCCATAAACGCATTTTTCCATGCCAGTGCATGCAGGTGCATAGAGTCTATGAGCACCCCGTCCATATCAAATATCAGAGCTTCTATCACAATTAAAAATCGGCATGTGTATATATCTAATTAATCCCGGTTTCAATCATAGATTATAATATCTATATATTTTTACTGAACTGAACCGCAACACTCTTTAAACTTTCAGCATAATTTAGTCATATGGATAAAGGCGGGGCAATTTTTGCTTTATTGACAGTATTTGCTGTCATGCTTGGTTCATGGTTTTTTGCAGGTGTCCATGTTTCAATGACAGCAGAGAAAATTGAATACAGGGTACTGTATAAGTTGGGGGAGAACATCGAGGTAAGGGAGTACGGTGAAATGACAACTGCTTCCACGTCATCAAATGATATCGATGATGCTTTTTTCATACTGTCGTCTTACATTTCCGGTAAAAATGCAGAGAAAAAGAAAATTGATATGATATATCCGGTAATAACATTTGAGGATGAAAACGTTGTAAATATGTCATTTATACTCCCGGAAACGTATAGTGTAAATGATACACCTGTTTCAGTGAACCCGGCAATCTCTATTCAAAGTGTTCCTGAAAGAAAAGTGGTTGCGATCAAATTCTCAGGGTCTGCAAAAGGTGAGATTCTGGAAACTAAGCGTTCAGCTCTCATCTTACAACTTGATGAAAATAATATTACAACTAAAGGTGATTTTTTCCTGATTAGCTATAATCCTCCGTGGGTCCCTCCTGCTCTTATGCGGAATGAAATTGCTATTGAGGTGGCATAATTGGCAAAAGAATACAGTTTATCTCTGTTCATATTCAGACGTGACCTGCGGGTTAATGATAATACTGCTTTAAACCATGCGATGGAGAGCTCCGATGAGGTAATTCCATGTTTCATTTTCGACCCAAGGCTTGCTGATGAAAAGAGAAAACATTTCAATCATAATGCTTTCCAGTTCCTGCTGGAATGTCTTGAAGACCTGGATTTACAGTTAAAATCCGCAAATGGTAATCTATTCCTGTTTTCAGGATTGCCGGAAAATGTCATTATGGATTTGAAAAAGAATCATGGAATTACTGCTGTTTTTTTCAATGAGGATTACACTCCTTTTAGCAGAAAACGTGATGATACACTTCTTAAGACCTGTGAGGATTCAGGTATTGATCTTGTAAGCTGCCATGATGCTTTACTACATGAACCCGGTTCTGTGCTTACAAATGAAGGGAGAACCTATTCTGTGTTCTCCCAGTTCTTCAAAAAAGCTTCTCAAAAAGAGATTTCACTGCCAGAAATGACAGAAGGGGGTAAATTCTATTCTGGCAACCTGAATGTATCTCAGGTTTCACTCTCTGACTTTTCAATTGGCAGAAATCTTTCTCTTTTCACAAAAGGGGGCAGAATCCAGGCTCTGTCTGTTCTTCAGAAAATAAGGGTGTTCCGGAATTATGAAAATGAACGTGATTTTCCTTCAGTAACAGGTACAACAGGACTTTCGGCTCATAATAAACTGGGAACTATATCTATACGTGAGTTCTATCATTATGTGGAGAATGAACTGGGAAGGGATCACACTCTCATAAATGAACTTCACTGGCGTGATTTCTTCACACATATCGCAGTTGCGCATTCCTATGTTTTCACTGGTGCCTTCAAGAAAAAATTCGACTCACTTTCATGGTCTGATGATGAAAAGCTATTTGATGCATGGTGTAAGGGGAAAACCGGCTTCCCGATTGTTGATGCCGGAATGAGGGAACTCAATACTACAGGGTACATGCATAACCGGGTAAGAATGATAGTTTCATCTTTCCTCGTAAAGGATCTGCATATTGACTGGAAATGGGGTGAACGATATTTTGCCAGCCAGCTTGTGGATTATGATCCATGCGTAAACAACGGTAACTGGCAGTGGGCTGCATCAACAGGTGCGGATTCGCAACCATACTTCCGGATATTCAACCCGTGGTTACAACAGAAGAAGTTCGATCCCGATTGTCTGTACATTAAAAAGTGGATCCCAGAGTTGGAAGCGCTTTCTCCAAAAGTCATTCATTCAATGGATAAAGGGCAGCAGCTTTTAGGCGTTGATTATCCACAGCCGATTGTGGATCATTCTAAGGAAAGGAATGTGGCACTTGCAGCGTTCAAGGCGGTAGGGTGATAGGTGATAGTTCTCATATTTCCGGTTCTGTAGAATTCCTGCTGATATACAACCTGCAAACCAAAAACAAAGTAACCATCCACCGAAGGTGGCACATTCCAATGTTGCTATGCAGAAGACTAATTCAAATATTATTTAATATCTACTAATAATCTCATAGGTGTTCCAAGAAGAAAGTATTCAGGATATCAGGCAGGATATTCTGTTTCTTCTTTTTGGAAAACGCCGGCTTCGCCGTACCCTTCGGGATCAGTTTAGTTATTCATGACTCACAATGAATCATATTGTCATGACAAAACCGGTCTGTACTCCTTAAAATTATAATGACAGGATTTCTACAGAGTCACATTTTCTAAATTTGTTTTCCTTGCTGATAATTCAAAAAATACTTATTTCTTGAAAATGCTAACAATGTAAAGACTGTGAGGATTGATATGAGCAAAGAACTTGTCAGGAGGATATTTGATAAACATCTGGAGCATGACTGTTTTTTTGATAAGAAAATGCTTAATGTTGCTGAAGACTCTTCTTCTTTAACTTTCAACACTCTCCCTAACAAGACCATAAGAATAATTCATCTTAAAAAAGAGATAAACCCTTCCAGACTGGGTAAAATACTGGGTGTCGGGAAAAGCACTATCACTTCCACGATAGATTCCCTTGAAAAAAATGGTCTTGTCATAAGAAAAAACGATCCGGATGACATGAGAAAACAGATTCTCTCATTGACCTGTGACGGGGAAAAGTATCATTCTGACCTTATGGATATAATCACGGAACGTGTTGCTTTTATTTCAGATTCTTATGGTATGAGTGAATCCGAACTCGTAGAATATTATGAGAATTTGTCCAGGATGGTTTCCCTTCTGGATAAATATCTTTCTGACTACTGATTTGTGTTTCAGATTCAGGAGTTTGGTTTATTTTTATGGTTAATAATATTATTTTTAATATGCCATGTTATTCTGTGTTATTCACTGACACCCGTTATTTGTATGGTTCTATTTATTTTTAATATTATACTGGATATAAGTATTTTTCATATTGGCATCTTTATTTTCATTATAATTCTAATCCGATTAGCTTAAATAATAGTTCATATATGAACTATATTACAACTTAGGTTGATATAAATCAATTAATATTGAGTAGTGGTGGAATGAACATAAATAATATGTCAAAAAGAGCACTTTTCTTATCCATGCTGATGCTTTTGATGCTTGCTTTAACAGCATCTTCTGTTTCAGCGGCTGATTCAGAAATCAGTGATGTTGTCAGGACAGTTCCGGATTCTGTTACAACTAACACTGAATTTTCTGTGATGCTGGAGATCGAAGGAGATTCTCCTTTAGTTGTTGGTATCGTTGAATACATTCCATCCGGTTTGTCTTTCCCGGATGATGACGCAGATATTTGTTCTTCATGTGATTTCACAGTGGATCGTGATAACATGACAATTGCATTTTCTGCAATAGACGTTGACACAATAAGTTACACTCTGGTCTCTTCCTCAACCGGGATATATGATTTTTCAGGTGAATGGGTAGACCTGCTTTACCAGGATGTAGAAGTTGATGATGTGGCAGAGCGTCTGGAAGATACTAGTGGAGATAATGTTCTTGAAGTTGTAGCAAAGTCTTCCAGAAGTTCTTCCAGCAGCAAAAGTTCGATGCTGAGTGTTTCATCAACTGCGGCAGAAACCACAGAAAATGTCTCTGTAGATATGGGTGAAGCACCTGAGGGGGAGGCTGAGTCTTTAAAGAGCACTCCTGCTGACGGTGATGAGGAAGTTGAGTATGAAGCAGGTACTGGTACCCCTGCTTCTGCCGCGGATGATGATGTCGAATCCTCCGCAAGTTCGGTTCCGGGCTTTGAACTTCCTTTAAGCGGTCTTGCATTTATGCTGGTTCTGGCAGTGGCTGGCAGAAGAGGGAAAAGGTGATGATCATGGTTGATAATAATGTCTTTACAAAAGCATTGAAGATTATTCTGATAATTTCATCTGTATTTGCTGTAATGTGTCTTCCGGCTGCAGCAATTTATATTGATGAACTTCCATGCGACAGCAATGGTGATGATCTCATAGCCGAAGACGAGTTGTCTGATGCTATCTGTGATCTTATGCTTGGTACTGGCGACCTTTCCCTTGATGATGTAGGCGATGCTGCCTATGTTTACACTTACTGGGATGGAGAACCCCTGACTGTTACTGATCATTATAACAGCAGGGATGTAACTCTGTACCGTCCGGTAGAAAGAATCGCATTAGCTTCCACTCCTTCTGTGAGGATAGTTGCTTCACTTGGTGCTGCTGACAGGGTAGTCGGTGTTTATCAGAATATTATAGATGATGATGGTTTGCTGGTAACCAGGGCTTATCCTGAACTTCGTGATCTTCCATCACTCGGTTCCGGTACCACTCCAAATTCTGAAGCTATAATTGAGGCTGAGCCTGATGTTGTACTCTATTCCGCATCAAACAAGGCTGCAGAAGTTCAGGATAGTACAGGAATCCCTGTTATTGCTTTAAGTGCTACATTTGGCCTGCATTTTGATGAAGATGCAGGTGCTTATGATGTATGGAGACTTGCAGGCAAGATAATTGGTGAAGAAGACAGAGCTGAAGAGCTTGTAAGTTATGCTGGGGATCAGGTTAATTCTATTTCGTCATTATCTTCCTCGATTGCCACAGAAGACCGGTTTGATGCTTACATCGCAACCGGAGGAAGCAATGAAATTATCAAGTGTGCCCCTACTTACTATGCTCTGAACATTGCAGGTGCCAATAATGTAGCAGAAGGGCGCCCTTCAAGCTGGGGTTCAGCCGAAGTTGATAAAGAGCAGATAATTGCATGGGATCCTGGTGTGATTTTCATAAGATATTATCAGGCAGGCCAGTCTATGGATAAGGATGCGGTTCTTGATGATGAATCACTTGTTGATGTATCTGCTGTCAGTAATTCCAGAGTTTACTACATAAGAGGTTCTTCAAATGGTATGGACCCTGCAATTGCAATGGCTGATGCTTATCGCATGGTTAAGCTGATGTATCCTGATGAGTCCACAGAGATTGATGTGGAAGCTGAGGGCAATGCCATATACAAAGAGTTCTACGGTAAGGATGACCTGTATTCAGACATGCTCGATGATTTCGGAGTATTTGAAAGGTGGAACCTGACGGCATCTTAAGTATAATACTGGACTTAATGAAAGATAGCCGTATTTGATATGGATGAATGTTTGTCGTAAAAGCGGCAAACATTATTTTTTATGAGTGTATAAAATGGATCATATTTCTAAAAATGTAAGTTCTGTCCATGCTGTTAAAGATGAATATCACAGAACACTAAAACGGAAAGTAATTCTTATCTGTTTTCTGCTTTTCTTACTTCTTGTTATCATTGGTTTTGCCTCGACTATAGGGGTTATTGATTTTTCAATTACTGAAGTATATCATTCAATAATCGACCACTTTTTCCCCGGTTATTTCCAGGTAAGTGGAAAAGCAGAGAGGGTGATCTGGAATATCAGGCTTCCAAGAGTATGTCTTGGAATCCTTGCAGGTGTCGGTCTTGGACTTGCAGGTGCGGTAATGCAGGGGATTTTGAGAAATCCTCTGGCTTCTCCATACACTCTGGGTATTTCCTCGGCTTCCGGATTTGGTGCAGCGGTGGCAATTACTCTTGGTTCCGGTTTGCTGGGCGGTGAATATCTCATAATCGGAAATGCGTTTGCAGGTGCACTGCTTTCATCAATTGTGGTTCTTGCCCTGTCGGGAAAAAAGGGTACAACTCCTGAAACAATGCTGCTTGCAGGTATTGCAATGATGTTCCTTTTCTCATCAAGTATTGCATTGCTCCAGTATTTTGCAAGTGATGAGGCAGCCAAGGAAGTTACTTTCTGGCTCATTGGTAGTCTGTCCTATGCTGACTGGGATAATGTAAAAGCCATATTTGTCGTACTTGTTCTGGCAGTGCCTTTGATGATGTGGAAAGCCCGTGATCTCAATATTATTATTGCAGGCGATGATACTGCAAAAAGTCTTGGCCTGGATGTTCCTAAGATCAGGGTCATGCTGATGGTTCTGTCTTCTTTACTTACTGCAAGTATCGTTTGTTTCACAGGTACCATTGGATTTATCGGACTTGTGGCACCGCACATAACCCGCATGATAATTGGTGGGGACAACCGCTTTGTTTTTCCGGTTTCTGCTCTGGTCGGGGGAGTTTTGCTTTCGGTTGCGGATATTGTTTCGATTACAGTGATGTCTCCTGTGATATTGCCAATCGGGATTGTCACTTCTTATATGGGTGTTCCGCTGTTCATGTATCTGATAATCAGGAAAAGGAAAGACTACTGGTGAATATGGTTTTTATGGTTTCGGAAGTGATCTTAATATGAGGATGAGGTTGCAGGGTGTTAGTTTTGATTACTCCAGTTCTTCTGTGCTAAAGGATGTGAATATGGAATTACATTCCGGTGAAATTCTTGGAATTATCGGACCGAATGGTGCAGGGAAGTCCACACTTATCAAATGCATTGACCGGATACTGGACCCGCAAGGGTCTTTAATGCTTGATGGTTCTGATATGAGGAATATGACCCGTATGGATGTTGCAAAGTGTATTGCCTATGTCCCCCAAACTCCTGATATGTCATTTCCCACTACTGTCCTGGATACTGTTCTTATGGGCAGGAGGCCGCATTCTTCATGGAACTTCTCACAGAATGATATCGATAAGGCGCTGAATGCTCTTGATATGCTGAATATTTCCGACCTTGCCATGAGGGATTTTGCCGAGATCAGCGGAGGCCAGCAACAAAGAGTGTTCATTGCCCGTGCAATCGCTCAGGAAACCGGTATTATGCTGCTGGACGAACCAACAAGCAGTCTTGACATCAAGTACCAGATGTCCCTGATGGAGATCTTGAAAAAGCTGGTGGAGGATCTTGATATGTCGGTGATCATGGCAATCCATGATCTGAATATGGCTGTCCGCTATTCCACCCGCCTTCTTTTGATGTCAGATGGAAAGATCGTAGCTGCCGGAAATCCCCTGGATGTTCTGAATGAGAATAACATGAGGGAGCATTACGGTGTTGAAGCCGTGGCTAAAAGCGAGAACGGTGTTCCCTATATTGTCCCTCTGAAACTGGTTTAGAATTAGAATTGTAGAACAGTATGCAGAAAAATATGTTATTATACGTAACATTAATATGTTAGTGTGTTATCTGTTAGTTGTTTCTTTTGCGGGGGTTGCCCAGCCTGGCCAAAGGCGCAGGGCTTAGGACCCTGTCTCGTAGGAGTTCGTGCGTTCGAATCGCACCTCCCGCATTATTTACTTGGAATATAGGTAACTTGTAAAAACGGAACTATCGTGGATAATTACAATTGTAACTACAACTTAAGTGTTTTCTTCCTTTATTTTGTAACTATTCAGCCCTCCTTCTCCAATAAAGCAAAAATCAATATACTATGACTTCATTCTAACTTTGATAATAAAAGTTCTGTTGATCTGAGGGGATTCGAATGGAACGAGAAGAAATACTTGCGGTTTATGAAGCTGGTCCAGAAGCAGTAATAGAACTTGTAACTCGATTACTTGGAATCATTGAACAACAAGCTCTCCAAATTGCACAGCTTGAAGAACGTGTCAAGCATCTGGAAGAAATGCTTGATAAGAATAGTTGCAATAGTAGCAAACCACCTTCTACTGATTCTTATGCACGGAAAAAACCGAAGGTAAAAGCTCAGAGAAAAAAGAGTGATCGATCTGCTGGTGGACAAAATGGTCATCCGGGTACTACACTGAGAATGAATGATGAACCGGATGAACTTGTTGTTCATCATATAGACAAATGCATCAAGTGTGGGGGATCGTTAGTTTCTGTGTCCCCTGATTATGAAAGAAGACAGGTCTTTGACATTCCTCTAATAACCATCAAGTGCATTGAACATCGCTGTGAGATAAAAAAATGTCCTGAATGTTCTCATATGAACAAAGCAGTTTTTCCGGATGGTGTAACTCAGCCAACTCAATATGGTCATCGAGTTAGGTCCTTTGCAGTTTATTTGCACACTAACCAGCTACTTCCCTATCAGCGTGTTGTCAAATTGTTCTCTGATATTTTAGGATGCAGGATCAGTCCTGCTACAATAGTGAACATCGAACGCAATTGCTATGATAAACTTGAAGCATTTGAAAGCGGAGTGAGATATCTCCTGAAGCAATCTCATGCTATCAACCTTGATGAAACAGGTTTAAGAATAAACGCATCCCGTAATTGGCTTCATGTAGCAGGTACTAAGAACCTCACATATTATTTTGTACATAAAAAAAGAGGGTCGCAAGCAATGGACGCCATGGGTATCCTGCCAGGTTATACTGGTGTTGCAACACATGATTTCTGGAAACCGTACTACAAATATGATTGCCAGCATTCATTATGTAATGCACATCTGTTAAGAGAGTTAACCGGAGTTGCTGAATACAGTGATCAAGAGTGGCCAAAGCTAATGGGTGATCTGTTGGTGTGCATCAAACACCAGGTAGATAATGGTCTTTTAGATACTGAACTAATTCAAAAGTTCAGTGAGGATTATGATCACATTACCTGTTATGGAATGAACGAAATTCCTCCTGATCCGGAATCAGATGTGCAGTCTAAAAAACGAGGACGTAAGAAGCAAACTGCAGCAAAGAACCTGCTGGATCGGTTCATGAGGTTTAAGGAGGATATCTTGCGGTTTATGTACGACCCGGACGTTTCGTTTGATAACAATCAGGCGGAAAGAGATATCAGAATGACGAAGGTACAGCAGAAGATATCAGGTACTTTCCGTAGTGAACAAGGGGCTAGAAATTTCTGCCGCATTAGAGGATACGTTTCTACTGTGAACAAGAAATCTCTATCGGTTATAGACTCGATTAGTGAAATATTCAATGGGAATCCACTTGTTTATTTATTGCAGAATTGAGCGTAAATAGAGAAAGCAGCTTGGTGGAAATGAGATAGGCTGAATAGTTACATTTCTCAACACCAGTTAATTTAATCGTGCTTGTACTATTTTCTCCTTCTCACAACATACAAACTAGCCACCACTGCACTGATTCCCATCAAACCCGAAAATCCCGGTCCTTCTTCTTCCCGCCCCTTCTGCCCATCCTGCTGAACATTGTTGTTATTATTGGCAGTCTGGAAATCCTCATTCGTTCCGATTGTGAAAACTCCTGTATCAGGTGCCCTGTCATATAAAGTCCTGCCATCACTATCTGGGTTTACATATACTGTTCCTGTTTCTGCTCGCTTTGAACTCGGGATTTTCGTACCATATGGAACCAAGGCAGTTTCGATGAAAATATCCATGTTTCCATCATCGGGTAAAAACTCTGCCGGAATGCTCAGGTACATCTTGTTTCTCTGCATGGTAATGAGGTGAGTTGCTTCCACTAAACTGTATTCCCCATTGTACATTCCAAACATAGTCCCTGAAAGATCTCCATTGTAAAGACCGAAACTAAGCATATAATCCGGACTATTGTCCTGGCTCGTGTCAAAGTAAACTGTGGTTATGGCACCGTCGTCCATACTCAGGCTGCCATATGTAACAGTTATAAGCATGGCGTTGTCTGCAAAATCTATGTCTGCGGATGTGATTTCATCGCCATCATATCCAAAACCCGTTGAATCCCCTGCGGCATCGGTTAATGTTTTTGTGTCTGCTCCGTACGCCATGAGGGGTTTAATAGTCCCGTCAGCAGTGTTAAGAGCACCCTGTCCATTATCCGGCGTGCTGTCCATTTCTCCTCCTAGCGACCCCTGCAGGCTGAATGAATCAGCTGTGATGTACATATTCCCATCATCGTTTCCAAGCATTGTAAGGGGTATTCCAAGGAATACTTTATCTCCTGAAACCTTGCAAACAGCATCATTGTATGGTACTCCGATAGGTGTGCTCTTTGTATCCGAGTAACCTAATTTTGCAATCTCTGAGCCTGTTTTTATCATTTTGATACTTGCATCTGTTCCGGTAAGGGTCCCGACTGCATATTCGATCCTGTAATCCACACCGAAAGTTGGAGGCGCCTGCTCTGTATTGGTAAATCCGGTTGCAAGCTTCTGGTCAGCGTCGATAGATATCCAGCCGGTGATGTCTTCACCATATGAATATCCGCTGGGTTCGATATTCTGGTTGTAGGTTACTTCTATGTTCAGGACACCATTTGTTACGCTTGCACTCATCTCCTGTATGTCTGCGGAACTGCTGTCTCCTGTTTTGTCAGTAACAGTTCCTCCAGCCAGGCTCTGGCCTGAGGTCTCAACACTTCCTGTAGCAGTGTTGAAAACTCCCTGGTCGGGTGCCCGGTCAAAGTTAAGGGCTTTCACCATCTGGTCATGAAGAGCAACAACAACATTCATGTTTCCATCATCATTGCCCAATGCTGAGAGGGGCAATGTTATGAAAATTTGATTTCCATCAGCATAAAGTGAATCAATGTACAGTGTATCATCATTAATTGTTGTAGTGACCATTGGGTCAGAATAGATTATGCTCATGTAACTGAACTGATAAACATAATCTGCACCATTGTCAGCATAACCAGTTAGAACATTCTGGTCTGTATCAACAAAGACCGCCCCGTAAAAACTGTAATCTGCAACGCTGTCTATGCAGGTTATTGTGATGTAAAGATTGTTTCCATCACTTGAAACATCAAGTGAGCTTATATCCTGTGTCTCAAAATCGCCAATAGTGTCGGAAATAGCTGCATATGATATGCCTGACATCCCGATAATCATAGTAAAAACTAATCCAGTCAATAATATTATTCTCAAATTCATTATACCACCAAACAAATCTGCCAAAAGAGTCCAATTGTCATTACTACAAAAGATGCGGCAATTTTTATTTAACCCTTATGAAATTTGTCTGGTTTTGTATGATGTTAAAGCAAGGCCCTTAAATGATTTGAGTAAACCATCCACAATCCAACGATTATAAGCACAACGCCTGCCCCTTTTTTAAGTTCGATATCATATTCTGATATCTTACTGAGCCTGTCACCGGATAGTTTTGCAGAATAGGCAATTATCAGCATTGGGATTGCAAAGCCCATTGAATATATGATCAGAAGTCCTGCACCGTACAGCACGTTTCCTTCTAGGGCTACCAGGGTGAGTATTGATGCCAGTATTGGTCCCACGCAGGGTATCCATACTATTCCAAGTGACGCGCCAATAATAAGTCCTCCAACGAGTCCTTTTCCCTCAGCATGAACTTTTCCAGTATATTGGGATAAAAATGAGAATACATCTTTTTGCATGAGCATTGAAATGCCCATTAGAATAATTATGAGTTCAGCAATTATCTTGATTTCACCGAGGTATGGTAAAAGATACTCGCCAAAAGCTGACGCTGCAACCCCCATCACGGTGAAAGAGAAAGTAAGTCCTGCAATTATTGCCAGGGGACGAAGTTTGCTATTTCCTGTAGAATATGCAAGAACAATAGGAAGCAATGGCAATACGCAAGGGGAGAGCACGCTCACAATGCCTGCAAAAAAAGATGCCAGTGGGGTTAACGTGCCTGCATCGACCATTTGATCAACTTAATTCCTGTATTCAATTGCGTTATCCAGAGCGTTAGTAAATTTGTTTTTTGGTGTCAGGCCGAGAAATCTTACAGAAATCCTGTCTGTTGTAGTTTGGCCACCATCTCCCATGTAAACATATCCATTTTCACCGTTTTCTACAATGACAAATGAATCAGGGATAGAGGATACAGTAAAGCTTGAAGCAAGTGCTCCTGCTTTATCTGCATTTATGTACGCAACGGATGCTTCTTCTTCATACTCCAATGAAATTTCTGCCAAAACTACTTTTTGTTCAACACAATATGAGCACCATTCAGCACCAACCTCAACGATTACCGGCCCCTTTTCAATTAAGTCATTAAGTTCCTGGGCACTTGTAACCTCCATTATCGCACTGTTTTCCATTGCTTCCTTATTGTCGCCTGTCATTCCTGCAACTATGAAGAGCACTGAAATTAAGACTATTACCGGCAGAATTAATTTATTCATAATATCACATTTATCTGACTTAGATTTGTTAGCTTTTTGTCTGGCTTATATTTAAAGTATGGGGATTTATACTTTGTGCGTGGATTTGACAAAGAAACACAAAACCATTAATTAAAAAAAGGGTATTGGTCATAAAGCATAGCTATATAGTATGGATGAATATATTTGTTTATGAATTGCCCAAGATGTAAAAGTTCCGATTCCACAAAGAATGGCATAGTTGGTGGACGTCAGCGTTACAGGTGCTCCGGGTGTGGATATAATTATACTGTCGAAAAGAAATCAACAGCATACCCTGAGTCTGTGAAAAAACAAGCTTTACAATTATACCTTGAAGGACTAGGATTTCGTTCAATTGGACGTTTTCTAAATGTTAGCCATGTTACCGTGCAAAACTGGATCAAGCAATTTGGCAGTGAATTAGGGGAACTAAAAAGTCAAAAAGAGATCTCTGTCGTAGAATTAGATGAGATGCACACATACATCGGGAATAAAAAAACTACTGCTGGATCTGGATTGCTGTTGATAGAGATGGGAAAAAATTCATCGACTGCTCTTTTGGTAGTAGGGGAACAGAAACAGGCGAAAAACTCTGGGATAAGTTAAAGGAAAAAGAGATTGGAGAAGTGATGACTGATCACTGGAGAGCATATGCAGAGTTCCTTCCGAAGGAGATTCATACTCAATCAAAAGCAGAAACTTATACTGTTGAAGGGTACAACAGTATATTCAGGCATTTTCTGGCAAGGTTAAGAAGGAAGTCAAAGTGCTATACCAAGAGCATTGAAATGCTAAAGTATTCGATCATTCTTTTAATGAAATACAGAAATAACGAGATATCTATATTTAATTAACAATGCCAAAAAAAGAATGTATTATTTATCTGGGTTTGCAAGAACCTTCCATTTAAGAAGGACCCCTTCTTCCATTCTTTCAGAATCAATGAGCTTGAGTTTCTGTATCTCTTCTTCTGTAAAACCTTCGCCATCTGTCAGGGTCGGTGCGGTCATTCCACCAATTATCAGGTTTCCGACAAAAGTATATATCTCATCCACAAGCCCGCTGGATATCATTCCCCAGTTAAGTGTTGCTCCACCTTCTATCATCAGGCGGTCAATTCCCAGGGATTTGAGCTCAGACGTCGCTTTTATAAGATTCACTTCTTCCTTACCTGCAACAATAATTGTCGCCTGCTCTTTCAGAAGATCTACTTTGTCCGTCGGAGCGGATTCTGAGACTATTACGATTCTTTCCCCTTTTCCTTTTTGAAATATATCCGCATCAACAGGTGTCCTTGCTTTGCTGTCAACAATAATTCTTGCAGGGTTTTCATCCTTGCCAGCTTTGGTCCTCTCTTCTCTGAGTTCGGAGGATTTCACTGTCAGACTTGGGTCATCAGCAAGCACTGTTCCGATGCCTACCATAACTGCGTCGGAACCTGCGCGCAGTTCATCCATGCGCTCAAAATCCACCTGTCCTGAAATTCTTACCTGCTTTCTTTCCTTTGTGGACATCTTTCCGTCGGCAGACATTGCTGAATTTATAAACACAAACGGGCGTTCCATTGGAATCACTATTAAAAAAAGATTGATTGGGTATTGCTACCCATAAATGATTAGTTTTCAGCAATCGCTTTCATGAGATTGCGGTCACGCAGGAGTCCCAGGAATATCTGGTTTGCATTGACGATTGGGACCTGATCTATCTTGTTCCTCTTCATCTTCAGTGCACACTCGCTGACACCAGATATATATGCAGCCTTAACAAGGTCAGTAACCATTACGTCCTTTACTGGTATGTCCGGAACCTTGACTCTTGAAACGCTGTAGTAGATGCTCATGGTATCTCTCATGGATTCCCATGTCCACTCATCATCGTCTGATCCATTGGACATATCTGACATTTCCACGGAATCCTCAATTACACTGGCACTTATGACATCACGGTCTGTGATTATTCCTACGACTTCGAGATTGCTGTCTATTACCGGAGCAGCTTTTGCTTTTGCAAGCTCCATTACTCTTGCAGCAACGTTCAGAGGCGTATCAGTCCATATTGGTACAACAGTAGTATTCATATATTGTCCCACATGGTCCGTTATGTCAAGTTCTGCGATAGATGCGACGATATCGGCAACGGATATTATGCCTACAAGTTTTTCATCCTTTACAACCGGGAGCCTTCGGATATTGTGGTCCAGAAGAACTTTTGCAGCACTGGTGATGCTTTTATCAGGGTCTATAGTTAAAGGGTCACGGGTCATTAAAAGTGCAAGTTGTTCTTCTTCCGGATTTCTCAAGAGGTTCGCTCTGCTTACGATTCCCACAAGTTTCCCGTCTTTGAGTACGGGTACGCCTGATACTCTTTTTTCTTTAAGGAGAGTGTGAACTTCATCTCTTGAGCCTGGAAGAGTTGCATATGCAACTTCTGTTCTCATTATATCAGAGATTTTGATGTTTTTTGGCATAGCGAAACTCCTTACTCTTCCTTCTCGGAGTCACCTCGTACGACAAGTACGGGTACCTTTGAGTTTCTTGTTACCTTTTCAGCGACACTTCCAAGCAGGAACCTGTCAAATCCTGTCTTTCCAAGGGTTCCCATTATAATAAGGTCAATGTTGTTATTATCTGCAAATTCGATGATCTCATGACTTGGATTTCCTTCAAGGACTACAGTTTCAACTGTCACTCCTTCTTTCTGTGCCAGTTCTTCAACTGATTCAGTAGCTCCGTTAGCCTCCTTCTCAAGAAGTTCATACATCATTTCCCACCCGGCATCCATGGGTATTGATGCAAAAGCCGCAGTATCAACAACATATCCTGCATATAGCTTCGCACCACTCATTTTAGCGAGTTCGATGCTATGCACAACTGCTCTCTGGTTTTGTCTGGATCCATCGGTCGCAATAAATATATTTTTATACAGAGTACTTGTCATTGTCCCTCTCCTTTGTGAATATATCCCTGTTATATCATTACTGATAGTATATCATCGGGCCGCGCTCTTCTTACAATCCCACTAACGGTTTCCCTGATACCCGTGAGATTGTTCGAACTCCCGTTAATAATCATTATTTTTGCTTTGTTCCCTTCCAGGATAGAACCGGTATTCTCAAGTCCTAATATTGTTGCTCCCATAAGCGTACACATCATAAATACTTGTCTGTCATCTATGCCAAAAATTTTAGATAATATTTCCATTTCCGAGAACATACTAGCCGAATTCAGCATAACATTATCGGTCCCTATAGCTACTTTTATGCCATTATCAAGCATTTTCGTTATAGGTGCCATCCCCACACCTGTGATAAAATTTGATCGCGGACAGACGACTATGGGTATATCGTTTTCTGCAACTCTTTTTAGGTCATATTCTTCTGCATGTGTCATGTGTACAAGTATGTCAGGATCCAGCGAGAGTGCCTTATCTATATCACTTCGATTACTTTCCCCGGAGTGTATCGCAAACGTTGCACCGTGCGTTAATGCCTGCTCCCTTGCAGTCTCCAGGATATCTATCTCCACATCACTGGCGCCGCTCATTCCAAGTCCGTCAGCTGTTGCCAGGAGTTCGCCAAGCTCGGAGACGAGTTTGTCCGAATCTCCCGTGTTCAATGGCCTGGCAAATATTTTTCCCTCTATATCTGATGAGCTGAGGGCTTCTTTCAGGGCATTGACTCCATTGATTCCTCCTTCCCTGAAATCTGCAAAAGCACATGTGCCTGTATAGTTCATGTCGCATATCGCGTATTCCATAGATTCAACTATTTCATTATGTGCTGTGCTGTTTAATATGCGGTGTTTAAGACCATCAGGCGGTTTTACAAGCTGTTCAAGGTCTCTCTCTACGTAGTTTCCGACGCTTTTACCAAGAACGGGATCTTTGCAGACGGAGTCGCCTATGTGTGTGTGTGCATTTACAAAACAGGGGGCAATGATTACCTGTGAATCGGTTTTTTTCTCATGCACTTCCTTAATGATGCCTTCCTCTACGACGATATAACCCTCGATGACCTCTGCTTCAGGTCCGTATATTATTTTACCGGATATTGTTTGTTCCCATGACATGAACATTCATTAATGACTTTAATCCTTTATAAGCACTTATCAGACATGAACTCTTTTCAGACAACTATTCCTAAGACGTCATCTTTATATGTCTCACCTGTAGTAACTAAGTACGCGTATTGTTAGGTCCTTGCATGAGAGCATGGCAGAGCCTATCTGTGATTGTACAGACAACCTCAATACGTGACACCGGATAGTGCAATAAAGCCTGTCACGAGGGAAACCGGGAAGGACAGCGGAAAATCCAATAGGGTGATCTCCCGGAGTTAGTGCGCCAGACGACAGCATTATCCTTCTTTTCATTCAGATAGGCTACGTCCGATTAATTGTTATCTGGAGAATACGGCACAATGTCTTTTGAGGATGCTTTAAAAAAAGTGGATTCCGGGGTTATTATTGATATTGAGGTTACACCTGGATCAAAGGTCCTCTGTGTGCCAGGTGGCTATAATCTCTGGAGAAAACGCATTGAAGTACGTTTGTCTCAGAGTGCTCAAAAAGGAAAAGCCAATGAACAGCTTATCTCTGCTCTTGCAGACCTGTTCGGACTGCACAGTTCTGATATCTCTTTTGTAAGTGGGATGCATAATTCAAAAAAATCGCTTCTTTTGCGGGACGCTGACTATTCCGGCATTACTGCAATTCTCAGGGACAAACTGCCAGGTGATACTGTTTAATGCTTACATCCTGTTTTAGTTTTATTGGCCTGAATACTTTCACCTTGCTTACTTTCTTTTAATATATGCAAATGACAATCTAGTATCTGAGGTGAAATACATGGATGAATATTTCGAAAACCTGGTAGAAAGGGCATACTACTATGAACAGTTTGATCAATTCGTTCGCTATTACAAGTGAGTTTATCATGCCCTGTCGCAACGATTCCCTCCCAATCCCAAAATACTTGCTTTCGATTGCGACAGGTCTTTACTTGTAATCCTATCTCTTTTCTATGTCTGTTTTGTTTTCTGTTTTTCAAAGGTCATTCTTTAATCAAATGAAATGTAATTCTTAGTTCTATTTGAAATTAACAGCTTAAATTTCGGATACTAATCATGAGATCAAGAAGACCTGATTCAAATAAGCAGTTAAAAGCTCCTTTGATGGTATATGAAAAAAGAATGGAGCAAATGGACAAATTGCTGGACGAACTGCAGGATTTTGTCAACAAGGGATCAATTATTGTCGTGGAGGGAAAAAGGGATGTAATTGCATTAAAGTCCCTTGGGATTTGCGGTGAATTCCAACTGGCTACTCACCATTCACTTGTTAATTTTAGTGAAGATCTCTCAAAGACCGGAAAGCAAGTAGTGATTCTCACTGACTGGGATCGCAGAGGTAACATACTTGCCGACAAGCTCGTGAAAAATCTGCAATCACTTGGCAGTAATCCGGATACAAGGATTCGAGATCTGATTATTTCTCTGGTTCAGAAAGAAATCAAGGATATTGAAAGCCTGCCTGGTTATGTAGAAAAGTTAAGAGAGATAACCAAAGGTACAGATATGATGGATACTCTTTAAGACCAGTTTCACTTTTAGTGATGCTGGGGTTCAAAACTACGCTCAAATTCCGGATATAGTTCAGACTTGTCCATGAGTTCATCATAAACTTCATGCCTTGGACTGACTATAACTACATGGGCAGGAGGGTGTATTTTTCTTAATTTACTAATTGCAGCACCCGCATTGTTGTCAAGTTCCACCAGTGCAGCAGAATTACATCTTGCTTTTAGTGGCACGCCTGCAACGCTGACCAGTAAATTATCTGCATAAACCGGCTCGATACGCTTTGGTTTTGATACGAACCTCATTCTCCCGTAATGTTCAAGGTCATGTAATGCAACATTTACTTTATCTGCATTGTCACCCCGAATTACAGCAAAAGATTTAACTCCAATCCCCATTCCAGAAAATCCCCTTGTGTAATTTTTTTCATATGTTTCTCTCATTGTTTGCGTTTTTTAGGCTCCCGCACCTAATATGCCTGGATTTCCTAGCTTAGATATAATTAAAACTTTTTACAGTAATAAACCTTTCTATTCTAGAAAATACATGACTAAAACAATAATGGAGATTATTATTGTTATTATTTTCCGGTATTTATTATTTTCCAAGTTCCTTTGAACGATTGGATGATTCAATTACAGCCTGCATAAAGGCAGACCTTATGCCATATTCTTCCAGAACTTTAATTCCCCTGATAGTTGTTCCTGCAGGAGATGTTACCATGTCCTTCAGTTCCCCCGGATGTGTTTCAGTCTCAAGTGCCATTTTTGCAGCACCTAATACTGTCTGAGCTGCAAGCACAAGTGCACTTTTTCTGTCAAGTCCCTCATACACAGCACCATCTGCCATTGCTTCAATAACGGGGAATATGTATGCAGGTCCGCTTCCTGAAAGTCCGGTTACTGCATCCATGAGATTTTCAGGAACCTGAATGGCACTTCCAACCGCACCAAGTATTGTAAGAGCATCCTCTGCATCTTCTTTTGATGCATTGGTTCCCTGAGTGATAGCAGAAGCAGCTTCAGCAACAGTTGCAGCAATATTTGGCATCACTCTTATGACTCTGGTCCCTTCATTGAACTCTTTTTCAATGTCTGCAAGTTTAACACCTGCTGCAATGGAAATTACCAGTTTGTCAGAGTTAATGTCATCCTTTATGCCTGCAAGTACTTTCTTCAGAATCTGTGGCTTTACTGCAAGCACAATAATGTCTGAATTATTTACAGTAGCTGCATTGTCTGTAGATACATTAACTCCCACATTCTGCTTGAGTTCATCAAGGGATGGCTCGTAGAGATCACTTGCATATACATTGGATGGGGAAAAAAGCCCTGCATTGCAGATTCCTTTAATTAATGCACTGCCCATTTTTCCTGTTCCTATAAATCCCAGTTTTTTACCTTCCAGACTCATTTTATCACTTTGATAATTCTCATTGTTTATTTTTTCTTGATGGTCACAATGTCCCCAAGAGTTGTTCCACGGTTAAGTCTCTCACCAGTCCACTCATTCTCACCGGTTCTTTCAGTGAGCTTGATGTCAAGTACCTTCTCTATTTTCTGTCGGACATCATCTTCAGGTACGATTTCTTCACGCTCTATCTTTTTGACGAGGGTTGCTTTTTCCTTTATTTTGGAAGCAAGCTGGTCATGTGACCATTTTTTTCTTTCTCGTGCCTCTTTTATTGTCTGTCCGTATTCATCAACAAGCTCGTCAACGACCATCTCTGGTACTTTTCGGGGCGGTCTGCTACCTCCTGTTCTGGTAGCTGGCCTGCGCTTAACAGGTGCAATTTTCGTTGACACCGGATTACGCTTACCTGCTGCATTTCCATGTTGTGAACATTTACCACATACTGTTAGTTCACTACCGTCTATATTTATCTTAAAAGGACCGCCTCTGATCTCGGCGCCACATATTTCACACTGCATAGATCTTCAACTCATAAAGTGTCTAATCTCGTCTTTACGAAAGGGCTATATACCCTTCGCACTTAAATAGTATTCGGAGGCACATGAGCGAGACCAGCGACAGTGACTTTGAGCACGGCAGGTATGATTTTACCTCTGTGAACAAAGCCGACTATGACTATGTCGGTTCAGATAATGAGGAAGACTTTTCCAAATATCTGTTAGACCGAATGAGGCAGCTAGAATCCAGGAATAATCTCCTGAAGGAACAATGCGACCAAATCGAGTCAGAAAAACGTTTTGTTGAGAGCCAGAAGCTCAAATACGAACGTGAGGTGCGCAGACTACAGGCAGAAGTAGACCGTCTGAAAACGGTTCCTCTTGTAGTGGCAACAATAATGGATGTCATTTCAGAGGAAAAAGTGCTTGTCAGAAGTTCCACAGGACCGCAGTTTATGGTCAATGTATCACAGTACCTGAATGAAGAATCTTTAGTTCCAGGTGCAAAAGTTGCATTGAATCAGCAGACACTTGCGATCGTGGAAATAATCCCTGCAAGCGAAGACCCTGTAGTTTCAGCAATGGAGGTAATAGAGTCACAGGATGTGGACTATGAAGATATAGGTGGACTGGATGCACAGATACAGGAATTGATAGAATCTGTGGAATTACCACTGACAAAACCGGAATCTTTTGAGCGTATAGGTATCACTCCACCAAAAGGTGTTCTCCTGTACGGTGAGCCCGGTACCGGAAAGACATTACTGGCAAAGGCCGTTGCACACAGGACAGATGCTACTTACATCAGGGTGGTAGGTTCTGAGCTGATACAGAAATACATTGGTGACGGTTCTAAACTTGTCAGGGAACTTTTCGAAATGGCAAGGAACAAATCTCCGAGTATCATCTTCATTGATGAACTGGATGCAATTGCTTCAAGGCGTCTGAATGACACAAACGGTGCAGACCGTGAAGTCCAGAGGACACTTATGCAACTGCTTGCGGAAATGGATGGTTTTGATAACAGGGGAGAGGTAAGGATCATTGCAGCCACTAACAGGCTTGATGTTCTTGACCCCGCAATTCTAAGACCTGGAAGGTTTGACAGGATAGTCAATGTACCAATGCCGGATGAAGAAGCACGTGCGAATATCTTTAGGATTCATACACGTTTCATGTCTGTTGCAGATAACCTTGACTACAGAAAACTGGCAAAACTGACCGAGAGTGCAAGCGGTGCAGACCTAAATGCCATTGCCATGGAAGCAGGTATGCTTGCTGTAAGATTTGACAAGGAAACAATTACTATGGACGATTTCCTCGAATCTGTACAGAAAGTTATGTCAAAGAAAGAAACTGAAAAGGAAGTTCTTCCGGAAGGAATGTTCATTTAACATTCCTGCTGGTAAGTTACTTCACTACCTTTTTTCATACTATTTTTTGTGAATAGTTTACAGCATAGTTTTCATGTTAAAAATGAGATCCGTATACTAGGCATAGATGATTCTGCGCTTATCAGCGATAAGATCACAATAGTAGGAGCTTTCTTCCGAGGTGGAAAATGGCTTGACGGCGTACTTCGTTCAGAGATCACCAGGGATGGTCTGGACTCAACTGACAGCATAGTTTCAATGGTCAATAACAGTAAACATCTGCCACAGATACGTGCTATTATGCTTGATGGAGTCACCTATGGTGGATTTAATCCGGTTGACATTGTCTCTCTTTACGAAAGGACAAACGTTCCGGCAATCGTCCTGATGCGTGACATGCCTGATTTTGAAAATATAGAAAAGGCTCTTTCATTTTTGCCTGAACCTGAAACAAGGATGAAAATCATAAGAAAAGCCGGGAAGATTAGCAGTGTGGTAACAAAAGATGATAAAAATCCTGTTTTCTTCCAGTGTTTTGGTTTAGATTCTGAAATGGCTGCAAAAATTATAAAAATAACATCAACAAGGAGTAATATCCCCGAACCTTTGAGGGTGGCTCATCTTATTGCTACGGGAATTGTCCTTGGTGAATCAAGAGGAAAGGCGTGATTGTTCAGAATGCCAGACCTTTGTGGATGTTATGCATTTTTTATTTCCTTTTCCTGGCGTTTCCTGTAATCTATTTCCTCTCATTGGTTATCTCTGTGCCTTCATTCATTTTGGCAATTTCTTTATCTGTCCAATCATATTCATAGCTAAGTATACTAAGTATCTCTTTAAAGAATAAATACACAGAATAAATTATCAGAAGTATAAAAAAACCAAGTAATGCATCTGCATAACCCATATGGTGTTTCATGCTTGCATACAACGCACCCAATACCGTAAATGATAATAAACTACTTACTATGGCTAGTTGTGTTCTGGTATCCATTTAGCATTCTTCCACTATGAATTAAATGACAACTGGTGTTTAAAAGTTTTAACTGTGGATCTCATAATTACAGTACAGAATCTTCTTTATTTCCTTCCTTTGGCGATACATGAAAACTGAGATCGAATTGAATTAAAATTACATTTAGTTTCCAGGGAGCAAGGGTATGTCTGACCCAAAAGACTTAAACGCTTACTGGAGTGTGACTTTATTTTGCCTTATTGACCAGCTCAACACCCTCATTCATAAGGGCACCTGCTCTTTCCTTTGTCTTTGATTCTGCAAATATCCTGATAATTGGCTCGGTTCCTGATGGTCTTATAAGCACCCATCCGTCATCATACCAGACCTTAACTCCATCTGTAGTATCAACTTCATTGTCTCCGGCAAGAACTTCCTTTTTGACTTTTTCCATAGTTGCAGAGGAGTCATCGATTCTTATCTTTGTCTTTGAGTTGAAGTATTCAGGGACACTGGCTGCAAGTTCTGAGAGTTTCTGTCCGTTTGCAATAATCTCCAGGAATTTTGCACAGGCCATGGCGCCATCACGACAGTACTGGTGTTCAGGGAATATGAGTCCGCCGTTTCCTTCGCCACCAAATACTGCATCAATCTCCATCATCTTACGTGCTACGTTGATTGAACCTACTGCTGTCCATGTAAGTTCAACACCAGCTTCCTTTGCAACATCCAGCATACGGGATGAGGAACTAACAGGTGTGACTATTGGTCCTTTATTTCTTGCGAGCACGTACTTTGCCATCATTGAAAGCTGAATTTCTTCTTCGATGAAATTTCCGTTCTCGTCAAAGAATACTGCACGGTCTGCATCTCCATCCTGTGCAACTCCCATATTTGCACCGCTTTTCTTTACGATATCTGCAAGCTCTGTAAGCACATCAGGAGTTGGCTCCGGGTTTCTCCATGGGAAAGTACCATCTACCTGACCATTCAGAGTGATGACCTCACACCCCAATTTCCGGAGGAGGAATGGCAATGTAACAGAACCGGCCCCACATCCGGTATCCACTACAACCCTGAACCTTTTCTCACGGATAAGTTCATGGTCAACTGAATTGATAATTCCACTTATGTAGAATTCATTTGCATTGCTGTCGTGGCGAAGGTCTCCTGTCTTTTCCCATGAAGCAGCACTAAACTCCTTTGAATAATATATCTTCTCGATCTCACGCTCTCCTTCGCGTGACATTTCACTGCCATCGGCGGCAATAAGTTTTATACCGTTGTACTCTCTTGGGTTGTGAGATGCAGTTACAACAATTCCTGCATCTGCATACTCTTTCACATAATACTGGACAGAAGGTGTCGGGCAGATTCCTACGTCAATGACTGTAAGTCCTGCTGAAAGTGCTCCGGCAATTGCAGCGGCTTTTAACATCTCACCTGATGCTCTTGTGTCTCTTCCAATAGCAACAACACCTTTAGAACCCATGTAGGTCCCAAGACTCCTTGCAACATCGATTGCCAGTTGTGGAGTTATGTATTCGTTCGCTATTCCCCTAACGCCATTAGTTCCGAAAAATGCCATCAATTATCACCATTGTTAAAAGTATTGCAAGTATATGTCAGAACCCTATTTTATGCTTTGTGAAGGACATAAAGTTTTAGCATTCTACATTGTTCATTTGACATTTTGAATGAGATATTGTTAATAATATATTCTACATATAGTAATTGAATGATAGAATCCAGGATAGAATTGCTCAAAAAGGACATACTTTCTTATGAAAGTGCACTTGTGGCTTTTTCAGGAGGTGTGGACAGTGCAACTCTTGCTTTTCTGGCACATGAGGTGCTTGGAGACAAGGCAGTTGCTGCAACTATAAATCTTCGTTCATTCCCTGAAAGGGAACTCAAAGCGGCAAAGAAAATTGCCAGGAAAATTGGCATCAAACACAAAGTTGTGCAGCTTGATGAACTTTCCTTTCCACAGATAGCAGAAAATAGTCCTAATAGGTGCTATTACTGTAAAAAAGAGATTCTGGCAGCTATGGATAATGTCCGTAAAAAGCTTGGATTAAACATTATACTTGAAGGTAGTAATTCTTCTGATCTTGCATCCTATCGTCCCGGAAGAAAAGCGATAGAAGAAGCTGGTGGCACTGTGTATTCTCCTTTTATGGCGCAGAATATCAGCAAGAATGAGGTACGCCAGATAGCAGACGAACTTTGTCTTTCAGTTGCAGATAAAATGTCATCTCCATGTCTTGCTTCAAGATTCCCTTATGGTGATGCTCTTACAGAGGAAGGTATAAAGAGAGTTGAGTCTGCTGAATCTTTTCTTTTGGATAATGGATTACGGGGATTCAGGGTACGTGACCATAAAGGGATTGCACGTATAGAAGTGAGTTCAGATGACATGCTCGAACTTATATACATGAAAGATGGAGTAATTCGTCATTTCAAAGAACTCGGTTTTAGTTACGTAACCATGGATCTTGAAGGTTTCAGAAGTGGGAGCATGGATGAGGTTTTGTGGGTACAACGTGAGCTGTGAATAATGCATATACGTCGATGAGTTGTGCTCTGTGCAACAGGTTTAATTACTGTAAGTAATCTGTGTTCTGCCTGTAAATTGGAATAAAAGGTGATAGGCTTGCTGACATTAGGTATAGTAAACACATATGATAAGATCAAAGTGCTGGATGCTCATTACAGGGCAATTGCAAGAGCTGCACCTATATGTTATGCATACGGATTTTCTCTCGCTCTTTATGATTTTCCTTTTAAGATGGATGCAGATGAACTTGTGGAGTTTGTTGCAGACAAAACAACAATCGGTGAATCCGGAAAATACCTGAAGTTATTGCATGAGAAAAAGCATCTTTTTGTTTTTGATCTTCCAAAAAAGGGTTTTCAGCCCCAATTTGGTTCAGTGGTTGTTACAACCTCAAAACCTGAAGATAAGTTTGCCATTACTCCAGAAACCTTTGCAGATGAGGTTATGAATAACAAGTCATTCCTTGTGCTTGTCGGGCTTGGTAGAAAAGGACTTCCAAAGGACCTTTTCAGCCTGGCGAGGTATCATCTTGACATTACATCCCAGGGTGTTTCACTTGAAACCTGCACGGCAATAGGCTGCATACCATCTTATGTAATGGGGATTGTTCGCACAAAGCTTTCAGTGAAGTAGGCAGGGAACTTTATTTAGTATCAATTGTATACTCATTTCATGCGTCTGAGCATTTTTTATTCAGGGGAGTTCGGAAAGAAGGTTGTAGGCAACCTGATCAACTCTGGTAGTTTTTGTGTATCGTGTGGTGATCTATGTGACCATTGCCGTGAACCAAGAATGAGTTTTGCACCTCTTATCGTCGGTCTTTTTGAACTAATAACTGACCTCCCTGATTTTGTAGAGGATACGGATGAATATATTCCTTCCAACCTGCCGGTTGCAGATCTGGTGATTGCAATCGATCTCCATCCAGACCTTATGATGTCAGTACCTGACATTGCCCTTTCAAGCAACGCAAAGGCTGTTATCATTCCCGTTGATGACTCTCGTCTGGTTCCTGCAGGCCTTACCGAACAGATAAGAACAAAACTGGAATCAGAAGGGATTGAGTTTGAATGTCCAAAACCTTTCTGTTCACTGGAACTGTCTGGAAACCCCACAATTGATGAGTTCGTCCAGATGGGATTTGGTCGACCTCTGCTTAAAATTGAAGTGGACAATACCAATGGCATTTTCACACACGTTGAAGTTATCAGGGATGCTCCCTGCGGTGCAACATGGTTTGTTGCCAAAAAACTGAAGTGGTCGGATGTGAAGGATTACAAGGAAACCATTTCAGGAGCTCATCATTCCTATCCATGTACTGCAAGTATGGAAAAGGATGCGCAAGATCGGCGATACTATTCTGCATGAAGCCGGTTATATAATCAGAAAAAGCGTAGAAGAAGCTATGGGTAATTAATTCTAAAAAAAAGAAAGTTTAAAAGGAGTATATTTACTCCTTCCTGCGCTGCATTATGAATGCAAGTCCGATAATTGCTGCTATTGGCAGAGCAATTGTTGGGAATTCAGGAACATTGTTCTGACACCTGTCCCATCCGAATGTAGTATGGCTAATTCCTTTATAATCAACAGCTTCTAAATAAAAACCACTGGTTTCGTCATCATAGGTATACACATTATAGCACGCTGATGTCGGTGATCCTGCTTTCACAAGTACGACTCCAAGTGGGCATGTAGATGTCCAGTCAAAATAATAGAACTCTTTCTCTTCTGTGTTATAGTATGCTTTAATGGTTATGGTGTTTCCATCTTCTGTAAATGAACGGGTATATACTTGTGTACCTTCAGGGTAATTACCCAGTACTGGTGTCCAGTTATCTACAGAGTTCCAGTCTTCAAGTTTGTAAGCAGATGTATATGTTCCTACTTGACCAATTTCGCTTTCTGCGTTTCCTGTGTCTATATCACAATTTGGAGTTCCAGAAGGAACTGCCATTGCACTTGCCAGAGGCATTATGATTGCCAATACGAGTATTGTTGTCAATATTTTTTTCATTGTGCACCACCACTTATTGCAAGTTTTCAACTTACTATAAACTGATATGTATTATTTTCTCCTCCTATTGATATATACTTTTCTAATTTATATGGTATGTCATTATCCTAATGATGATGACATATCTGGTTTGCTAATTCTACAAATTTTTTAGCAACGCCTGAGTGTCCCATTCCATAGATATTTCAAGTTACTTTCCTAATATGGTTTCAAATGGACTACAAAGTTTCCGTCGTAAAATGCGACGATTATTCTCATTCGAAAGAATGTATCATTGAAGCACTTTCTCTAATTGGTGGCCTGAGTTCTATAATCTCTAAAGGTGATCGTGTCCTTCTGAAACCAAACGTCCTTGCTGCACGCAAACCAGAAGAAGCCGTAACAACTCATCCATCCATGGTTGCCGCAATGTGTGAATTGGTAAAGGACGTCGGAGGTATCCCTGTTATCGGTGATGGTGCCGGGATAACAAGGCCAGGTGCAACAGCCCACGCATTCAGAGTGTCAGGTATTGAGGATGTGGCAATATCTCAGGGTGCTCAACTTCTGAATTTCCAGACAGAAGGCTATGTTGAAGTAGAGATTCCTGATGCAATGCATTTTTCCACTCTCTATATATCTAAAGCAATCACTGATGCTGATGTGATTATCTCTCTTCCGAAGATGAAAACCCATGAACTGACATATTACACAGGTGCTGTAAAGAATATGTTCGGTGCATTGCCACTTAAAACCAGAAAGGAAATTCATCTTCTGGGTGACAGGAAACTTTTTGGTGAAGCTGTCATTGATTTATATTCAATTGCAAGACCTCACCTTGCTATAATGGATGCAGTTGTGGGTATGGAAGGTAATGGTCCTGCTCATGGATCTCCTATTAAAACCGGTGCAATAATGGCATCTTATGATTGCGTGTCGCTGGATGTGATTGCTTCAGGAATAATGGGTGTTGATCCTATGCAGGTTCCGACAACGGTTGCAGCACTTGAACGTGGGTTTGGAAACAGGAATCCTGATGTGGTGGGTATTGACCCGCAAACCGTTACACAGAAGTACAAACCTTCCAGTGGTGGTATTCTTTTCAGTATTCCGCCTTTTGTAATGCGGTTCTTTGGTAAGCAGTTTGAAATGAAACCAAAGATCAATACTTCAAAATGTGTGCTTTGCGGTGCATGCGCAATGAATTGCTCTGTGAAGGCGATTGATGAAGTAGGGGACCATTTGAAAATTAATAAGGAAAAATGCATAATGTGTTATTGCTGCCGTGAACTCTGTCCTGCAAATGCAGTTAATATTGACATGTCGCTATTGGCAAAGATAATCACTACAGTCAAAAGGTAAGTTTGGGCAAATATGTATTTTTGAATAAAAAAGTAAAATTGTATATCCAGCTTAAAGCTGGCATACTTTACTCTTGCGCAGCCAGTCGATGTCTGAGTGATACAACTGGCGCAGGTCCTTGAGTCCAAGTTTCAGCATTGCAAGCCTGCTGACTCCAAGTCCCCATGCAAGCACAGGATATTTGATTCCAAGAGGGGCTGTGACTTCTTTTCTGAATACGCCTGCTCCGCCAAGCTCGACCCAGCCAAGTCCGTCAACATATACTTCTGGCTCAACGCTTGGTTCTGTGTATGGGAAGTATCCTGGTCTGAACCTTACGTCCTCAAATCCCATTCTGTGATAGAACTCTGAGAGGCATCCCAGAAGGTTTGAGAATGACATGTCCTTGTCCATTACAACACCTTCAAGCTGCTCGAATTCTGGTGTGTGAGTAGGGTCGATTGTCTCTCTACGGTATGCCCTGTCAATTGAGAAAGCTTTTACAGGCGCTTCCGGGTTGTCTGCAAGATATTTGATTGTCAGTGCAGTTGTGTGGGTTCTGAGCACATTCTTACATGCAATCTCTTCACTCCATTTTCCACCCCAACCGGTGGAATTCGTATCTCCTCCGTTCTCATGGACTGCACATACTTTGTCTTTATATTCAGCAGGAAGTTCTGATCTGCTGGAAAGGTGGAATGTGTCCTGCATTTCTCTTGCAGGGTGGTCCTGTGGCTGGAACAGTGAATCGAAGTTCCAGAATGAGCTCTGAACTGCTTCTCCCTTAATCTCGGTGAATCCCATGTCAAGGAAGATGCGTCTCATTTCATCAATGAGGCGCTGGTATGGGTGAATCTTTGCTCCGTATATTGGTCTTGGAGCTGTGTGAATATTATATGGTCTGAACTTCTTCTCCTTCCATTTTCCACTTTTCAGGAGCTCGGATGTGAGTTGTGCAACTTCTTCTTCAAGAGTAATGCCTGCTGCAACAAGTTCCTGACCTTCAGATGTGATGCAGATTTTTCGTTTCTTGTCTTCTGTTTTCACAACAAGCTTGCGTTTCATCAGGTCGTTGATGACATTCTTGTCTGCTCCAAGTTCCTCAAATGTCTTTGTTTCACCTGCAAATGCTTCCAGGGCCATTTCATCCTCTCCTTTTTGAGCGTTGCCGGTTGGAACTATCATTCCTTTTTCAATTCCTGCCCATCCCTTGCGGCGGAGCCATCCGGTGGCAATACCGGCAACAGCAGGATTGAATTTGTCTTTGAGTTCATCCATTGAGGTTGGACCTGACATGGAATCAATTATCTTTCTTTCAGGTAGTCCTTCCTGAGCATACTTCTTTCCTTCGTCAGTAAGCTCAAAGATCTCTGTTACTGTTTCTTCTATCCGGGCGAGTCCTTTCTCTTCAAGTAAAAAAGCAGCCTGCATTGAAGTTTCCGTTTTCATTTCAGACTTATCTGCAAGCTCATCCGGACTTGCATCTTTTAGATTCTCCAATGCGATCAATACATTTTTCTCATTGGATGTAAGTTTGTCAGGATTCCACTTAAAAGCTGTAGCCATATCCTTTTTATTAATCATAATTAACACCATTTCATTTATAATCCGTATTCGCCAAGTCTGTCCTTTGCGACTTCACGCAGTTCCTGATGTTCTTTCAGGAACTTTTCTGTTCTTTCTGCTGCAAGGGCCTTGCAGTGTCCACACATCCTGGTTCCCTCGCGACATTCAGTGTATATCTGTGCAAGTTCTTCGTCATCATCTACAAGATGGAACAGGAACATTTCATAAACAGAACACTTCTCAGGTTCACCGCCAAGTTTTTTCTGTTCTTCAAGGGTTATTCTGCCACCGGTCTTTGCCCTTTTAACCTTCTTTGCAGCACCTTTTGGTTCTTCTGTAAGTGAAATATAACTTTCAGGAACACTGCTTGACATCTTTCCGCCCTGAAGTCCTGACATGAACCTGTGATATGTGGATGAAGGTGGAACAAAAGCATAACCTCCGAATTCCAGTTCAACATCCTGTACAACCTTCACGAGACTTTCAAAGTTGTCAGCACTGAAAACATCCACGTGACCTTCAAAGAGTTTTGTTTTACCAGGAATACGCTGGCTTAGCTCTTTAAGTGCTTCTTCAGGTGCAGCTTTACTGCGGATACTGAAATATTTATTCCCTTTTTTGTCTTCTCTGCCTTCTATCTTGAACATATTCATCTTATGTCCAAGTCCTCTTGTCAGCCTGATATGTGGGTCCTGATCGGAACCAACAGGAATTACAGTTGGTTTTGGTCCACCATATTCCTCAAGCTGTGGATGAAGTATATCTGCACTCTGCGTCACAGCACTCAGCATATGTGCAACATTTGTTTCGCCTGTGAATCCATAGATGGCACTGAGTTCTGAGTAGTTTGCCTTTGAACTTAGTTCGAATGCAAGGTCTTTAACCTGCTCTGACCTGGACTGAAAGTAAATATGTCCATTTGGTTCAAATCCAAGAGCAATCAGGCTGATAATATATTCATTGATACCAATGTCACTGCATTTATCCCATGACATGCCTCTGACAGCATGGCTTTCACGGTCTGCAATTCCAACAAATGCATCAGCACCCTGCTGCTGGTGCCAGATTATCTCTTCCATTACCATCTTGTGTCCAAGGTGGATCTTCCCGGAAGGCATGAATCCGCTCATAACTGAGAACGGTTTGTTGTTGCTCATTGCATCAGTGATGCGGTCATAGTTCCTGTGACCAAAGATTATCTTACGGCTCATGAACTTGTGAGGATTCTCTATTTCCCGGACCATGTCATCAAATGGCTGAATGCCAAATTCATCAAATAATTTGGAATAATCATCAATGTTCAATGCGCTCCAGGGGTCGATCTTCATGTTCATATGTTGCCTCTTAATCTCCTGCTTCTCGGATTTTTTATCTAGTGTCCGCCACTTAAATTGTTAGTAAAAATACGTTGTGATATGTAAAGGTTCTTATTGCATTTACATTCCGACATTTCCAATTTAATATGCCTCACAGGAAATATTTTATACTAACCCGCCGATTTATTCACTGGAGTTAATTTCATGGAGATAAATCAATGGACATAACTTTCTTTCATTTTGCAACACTGTTTTTCGGTTTGCTGACACTATATAATTTGTATTCTGCCCGAAAGTATGGAGAAAGCTATCTCCCCGTGCTAGTAGGCATAATGATGCTCATCTCATTAGTTTTGTTCATTTTTGTTCAACGGCAATATGGTTATATTGTTTTCCTGCTAACAGCAATGTTCTCTGTAGCAATGTACAGGAAATCATGTGATATCCAGAAAGAAAAAATGAAGCGTTTTGTAGGAGATTCAAAAGAAACTGATTCACTGAAACTCATTGATTATTTTTTAGGATGGAAACTACTTCATCGCTGGAATAAGAAATATGGTCCGAAAAAAGCGTCTTTTATTAACTCGTTGATCATGTGGATATTCGGTATAATTTTCGCATTCTTACTCATTTATATTTGGCCTGACACTTTTGAGGATATTCGCCATAGTATTTTCCCTGTCATTACAGTAGTCATGATTGGTTTTTACTGGCAGAATAAAAGACTACTGGAAAACCTTGAGGAGTGATATTTATGGGTGGGGAAAGTATCCAACATCTGCATGTCTGGGGAATATGGGAATGGACGTAACTTTCTTTCATTTCATAGCGCTATTTTTTGGCTTAACAGCAGTTTACAGCTTTTATTCAGCTCGTAAGTATGAAAGTGGTTATTTGCCTGCACTAATAGGTGTTATGATGACCATTTCTTTCTTTTTATTTTTGATTGCAAAGATAGTCGGTGCAATTGCTTTTTTCCTTACGCTGATATTTGCTCTCGCAAATTTCAAAGAAATCCGTAGCATAAATGAAAACAAAATGAAACGTTATCTCAGTGATTCTAAAAACACTGAACCTATAAAGGCTGTTGATCTGTTCACAGGTTGGAAACTACTTCATCGCTTAAACAGCATGTATGGCCCACGTAAAGCTTCTCTAATTAATTCGTCCATTATGTGGATTTTTTGTATTTTGATAGCTTTTATTTACACTTATCTGTGGCCTGATATTTTCACAAATTTCTGGTCTCTGATCTTAATCATGACCATCATTGTAGCTGGATTTTATCGCCAAAACAAAAAACTGCTGGAGAGCCTTGAAAACAGCAATTCAGCAAAAGAATAAAGAATAAAAAATAAAATTCAAGCTTGGACCTTGTCAATATCATAAGGTTTTGATGCTTCCTCAGGAATATTATCCACAAGCTGCAGATACTCCTTTTCCTGCATCAGGCATGTACTTCTCTGTCCTCTGAAAGCTTTGTCCTTGCGCATCTTAGTCCAGATGTCCTTTATTGAACTGTCCTGTATGTTTCCGTAGTGGAATGGGATATAGGGGCATCCTTTTACAAGACCATCAACGCATACATGCATCCATCTCTGGCCTGCCATGCATCCGAGCATTTCTCCCTCAAAATAAGTATTTGCAAAGATACGTGGTCCGCCTTTGGTGGAGTTTATACGGTGGTACATTTCAAGCACATTCTGTCTGTCACCATCTGAGATCACAGGATCATCCTTCTTTTTCGGGACAGATTCCCACAGGGAGAATTCATGCACTCCAAGTTCTCTTGCAAGTTCGTACATTGCAGGCAGTTCATCAATGTTCTTCGGGGAAACGTGGGTTGCCATTGTGACAAGTAATCCTGCTTCAAGTCCTGTTTTTATGGCATTGGTTGCGATATCGAAAGCACCATCGAGCCTTCTTACAGCATCATGCTTTTCAGCTTCAGTAGAATAAATACTGACCAGCAGGTTATGTAGTCCTGCTTCTTTGAGTTTGTGTGCACTCTCAGGTGTCATCTCGGTTCCCGGGGTGTACATATTGACAATTGCACGCTCTTTATCAACATAATCGATAAGTTCGTATATCTCTTCACGAAGCATCGGGTCGCCTTCAGTGAAAACAATTACTATTGCACCCATGTCAAGCACATCATCTATGGCCTGTTTGATAGTTTCAATATCAAGGTCGCCTTCTCCTCCACTGACTACGCAGTGCTCACAATTACATTTGCAGTTGCGTGTAATCTCAAAGGAAACAGTTTCAGGTATATATCTTCCAAGTGCGATCTGGGTCTCAGCTACTAGCAGGCGGTTAAAGGGTTTGCTTGGAATTGGTGGCAGCCATGTAGAAGCTATTACTTTATCTTCGTCAACAAAAGCAGGTTTTTCTTCTTTCAGACGCTGGTTTATTTTTTTTAAAAAAGGTGCGCTGGCCTTTTTCAAAGTGCCGTGCGCTTTAAGCTGGACAAAATCAGCTTTTTTATCCATCTTAATTGAAAGTCCGGGTATTGAAACCAATGCAATGTCTTTGTTATCTGATTTTTTGTGATCGGCTTTCATTTACACTATTCCCCTAAAATCGAAGATCGTTGTAAGGAGAACACATCAGCTTCCTTGCCTATAACAGAGTCGGATGAATAGACAAAAATACCATTATCGGTAATCACATATGGGCGAAGCACTTCATCATGCTTTACACCTCGCATTTTTAATATCTCAAGGGATCTGATCCTTTCTCCGGCAATCCTGTTGACTTTAAGACAGATAACTCCTTCGGCAAGGTACTCTTCCACACTAAAGTGGCCAGGGTCCGGATTTGCTTCACTGGTAATCAGTGTAGTACAGTCAAAGCTTTCGATATTCTTGATGAATTCAAGAATAATGTGCCTGACATCTACCGGATCCGGTGATATTTTTAGAGAGGTCAGTGAATCAATGAAAAGCCGTTTAGCATTAATTTCCTTAACACTTGCATATATCTGTTTAAGGACAGTTTCAAGTGTGGCACTATCATGGTCGTGCTTATCAGGTTCCAGTGTTTTCTTGATGTAGCGTCCGTAAGCTATTGGATCTGCCCTGATAATACGGAGCTTGTTCTCTTTGATGAGACGTTCCATGTCCCATCCGTATCGCCACATGTTCCTCATAATGCGGGCAGGTGTTTCTTCAAAAGTAACGTATACTCCCGGCTCGTTATACTGTGTAATCCCTGCGTACAGGTACTGCGATCCGAAAGTGGATTTTCCTGCACCAGGTCCTCCGGTCAGGAGGACAACATCGTTTTCAATGAACCCACTTTCTATGAGTTCATCAAATCCTGGTATTCCTGTAGGTACTCGTGCCATATCTTTCCTCGAGTAATTATTTTCGAGTAATTTAATATATTTATGGCTCGAATATTATTTAATAATTGCTTTTGAAAATGATTTAAAAAAAGAAGAATATTGATACCTGTAATCAGGTATCATACTTTTTCAGAAAATGCAAGGGTTCCACTGATTCTCTTGATTCTGATCTTAAGAGTTTCACCCTTTGCAGCACCGGGAACAAAGATTGTATATTTGTCGACCTTTGCGATTCCGTCACCTTTTGAACCAACCGCATCGATTCTGACATCGTATTCTTTGCCTTCTTCAATTGCATCCTGTTTGACAGGTGCACTGGCTCTTCTTTTCTTCACCGGTCTGTGTGCACCACATGCGGCACATCTAAGCACCATTATGCGGTCCATCTTGGTAAGCTGGGTATCAGGTCTTCCACATTCGGAACACATGACAAATTCTTCAACATATGCTTCGATGTTCGATTTGATCTGTTCCTTTGAGAACCTTCCCTGAAATACAGCTCTGAGCCCGTCAATCTTACCTGCAGTACCCATTTCACGGGTCAAGTACTTCATTAAATGATCAGGCTCCCTGTTAAGGACATCTGCAATGTTGTTGAAATTGTCCAGAATAGTGGTCTTACCTTCCACCAGGATTCTTGGCTCAGGGATCACGAAACGGGCATCCGTAGTCTCCATGTCAGGTAAGTTTGATATTGCACGATCCAGAAGCGCTTCGTAATCTTCCATCTTTAATCCCTCGCTGTTATTTTGTTTACTGCACAAGTTCCATACCCTGGTCAACTACTATTCTGACAGGAGTTGGAAGCTTCTGACCTGCTTTTCTAAGAGCATTCTTTGCTGCTACAAAATTCTCTTTGTTAACAGAGATTGTGAATATCTTTTGTTCAGCTGAAACCCTTGCTGCGGTTCCTACGTTCTTTCCGAATGCGCCACGCATACCACTGGATACACGGTCTGCTCCTGCTCCGGTTGCCTGCTTGTTCTCTCTGAGTACCTCATGAGGATATACCCTGAGTTTCATGTGATAGCCCATACGTCCGGTGGCGTTTACCATCGCCCTGTTAGCAGTAATACGTGCTGCTTCCAGTGCTGTGTGACGTAACTGGCACTTCTCTTTTACTACGAGTGTAACCTTTACCGGGAACTCAGCGTTCTTGTTGCCCATGTCGTAGTGAATGATGTGGCTACCTGGCACACCACCCATGTACTTCTTTCTGGTGAATGAGCGTTGTCTGACGTTCCTGTACATACTTGCTGGTTTTCTTACCATGAATAAAATCTCCTTGAATTGATTATTGTAATAAAGTGCGGCACGTGTATTGCACCGCCATTTTCCGCATCTGGATTTGTACCTTAACTGATATGTATATATTTGTATTTGTTGATGTCGCTCTCAACAATATGGATTTATCGCGATGGCTGTCCTCATACTACCTAGGACTTTATAAGTCTTATCACAGGTTCATAGCTTTTTACTCAAGCTGAACTCTAAGAAGTCCAAAACACCCTGACAACATCATATTTCCGTACGGTGATGCAAAATGCAGTTTATCCCATACGGCATTGTTCTGCTTCTCTTTATCCATGTCCATCAGTATGTTCCTTCTGGGTCCGGTAATCATTATTGACCTGATTGCATCAAATCCCGGAGTTTCGCGTATGTAGCAACCATGTCCTCCATCATCAAAGATATCCTCAAAACTAAGTCTTCCATCGGCAAAACCAATGATATATTCCTGCAACTTTTCACCATCAAGAGCTGAACTATGGTGTTCAAACAAGGCTACTACGTGGTCATTGTTCACAATTGCAGCAAGGGTGTGTCCATTGCCTATATTCACAACAATTGCCGGTTGCAATGCATTCTGGTCAAGCAAAGCACCAAAAATTGCCGCAGGGCCGGTGTCCATAATAATTGTGTCCTTTATGAAATCCTGCTTTTTCAGTGTACCTGCAGCGGATGCCATACGAGTAAAATCTTCAGGAACAGTATCCCCACTGTAGGCAAAATGTTCAAAGCTGCCACCTTCATCTATAAGCTTCTCAAAGATTTTGAAGCGATATATACGGTTACTTTCCTGTGGTGAGTTTCCATGGTCCTGCACTGCGATTGCAATCATCTCCGGCATGCTTACTCCAAAACTGGAAAGAGCATTAATTAGTGCATCAACATCCAGGTCCTGAAGAATTATTTCCTGTGTGCCTTTTGGAAGCATTCCAGGGTCGTTATCGTTGTCCACTATAGCTATACCCATAGATCTGACCCTTTCAATATCATCTTTGATAGTAAGGGCAGCTTTTTCTGTTGCATAGACTTTAAATCCTTTTTCCATATGGGTTTTAATGGCTCTTACACAAGGCCCCCCGCCCATTACATCCCCGGAAAGGAAAATATCGTTTCCTCTGTTCGTTGCTTCTCCGATCTTTTTTGCAACAATTGCTGTCGGTGATGGCATGATCATCACAAGACTGTTCTCTATTTCCCGTTCAGTATCATAGAGAAGTATGTCCTGTGTGCCGGTTCCAACGTCTATGGCAAGTATTCTCATGGTTAAATCGAGTGTTTCTTATACTTTTTCAGGTATAAATACTTCGTATGAGTAGTCAATCAACAATAGAACATAAAGAAGGAACCGAAAAAGTCTATTCTTTTTATCTGATAACCATTTCCAGTTCAAGATTTGAAGAATTCGGTGCAGTTTCATCCCCTGAAGAGGCCAGTGACGGTTCAGGTGAATTAATGGGAAAGCTTGTAACTTCCAGTGGTCACAATGTTTCAAAGTATGAACTGGTCCCTGATGATTCATCTTTGATCAAGGGTGCTATACACCGTGCCCTTGAATCCGATGCTGATCTTATCATCACAAGTGGGGGGACAGGTCTTGCTTCAAAAGATGTAACCATTGAATCAGTAACTCCTCTCTTTGACAAGGAAATTCCGGGATTTGGCGAACTTTTCCGTTTTAAAAGTATAGGGCAGATAGGCAGCTCTGTTATTCTCTCACGTGCAGCAGCAGGTCTGCTGAAGAGGAAAGTGATTTTTTGTGTACCCGGGTCACCCAATGCAGTTGAACTGGCCCTGAGTGAAATAATTTTGCCTGAAACCGGGCATCTTGTGAAACATGCTCGGCAGTAACCAAAAAAGGTTTATATTGTATATTTTATTTAATTAGAGTGTGCCAAAAGGCACATTTATATACGTTAATATTTATATTTGTAATGGAAGTTAATGTGGAAGTACCCTTAATGAGAAATCGTAACTCGGTAAAGGGCAAATCCTATATACAATCCCAATGAAGAGGGAAACATGTCCGGCTACGCTTTAGGCATCAAGGAACTGGATGAGCTATTAGGCAACATCCGGGAAGGAACCAATCTTATGATGATAGGTCCACCTATGAGCCGAAAAGATGACCTGCTGGATGCCATTGTTTTTAACAGTCAGAGTCCTGAAGGATCTGCTATTATAGTATCTACACGCGAGCCTGGAGAACGTGTTCTCGGATGGTTCGAAGATTATGGTCTGGACACATCAACTGCAGATATCGGTGTTGTTGACTGTGTGACCAAGACACTTGGGATGGGTGCTGCAGACACTGAACAGATCAAAAGAGCTTCAAGTCCCGTGGACCTTACGGGCATAGGTGTAAAGATCAGTCAGTTCTTTGAAGAAATGCTGATTAAAAAGAAGAAACAACAGGTTCATCTGTGTATCAACTCACTGTCAACGATCCTCATGTATTCGAACATCCAGACTGTTTTCAGATTCCTGCATGTCTTTACGGGACGGGTTAAAGCTGCCAATGGTTTTGGTTTGTATGTGGTGGAAGACGAAATGCACGATGCACAGACAATAGCTACTCTGAAGCAGCTTTTCGATGGCATGATTGAAATTAAAGCTGTCGGCGATGCCTATGCAATGAGAGTAGTGGGAATGACCTCAAGGCCTACTCCATGGTTTGAGTACAGCATCGAAGGAACCGAAATAGTTCTCAATAAAACATAAAACTGTTATGAAAAACGGTTATCCGTTTTGTGCTACTTTTAGCATGTATTTTTGTAGTCCTGATACTATCTAATCAATGACCAATGGTCAGTTTCAAATACTCACTAATCAACTTGTGACATATAATCAAAATTTAATACAAATTATCGGAGTATCATTATGGATAAAGATAAATTATATCAATTAAAGAACGAAGCAACGAAGATCAAACCTATAATAAATGTAGGAAAGAACGGAATTACTGACTCTGTTGTGGAAGAAATAAAAAAGCAGGTCAAAGCCAACCGTCTTGTTAAGATAAAGATGCTCAGGACCAGCGCCGAGGGAGAAGATATCAAGACATCTGCTGAGAAACTTGCAGAAGCAACAAAGACCACCCTTATTGATGTAAGGGGCAGTACAGTTGTTCTCTATAGGTGATAGGAGACTATCTGTCTCTTTCACTCTTTTTCAAAACCTTCTCCTGAAACAACTTCTACTTCCTGCACTACCATGAGTTCTGTCGGAAGCATTTCTTTCAGTTCAGGAATCAGGTTTCTTATCTTTTCTTCCTTATCAACGGCCTGAACGATTACTGGCAGGTCTGTTCCAAGTCTCAGGACACTTGCCGTGTGTATCTTGTGATGAATTCCGTATCCTTCCATACAATGGTGGACCGTTGCTCCTGCAACACCCTTATCCTTCAGAAACTCTATGACTGCATGATGTGCGTTTTTTCCCTTGTACCTGTCATTTTCACTCAGATATATTCTCAAAAGTAATGTTCTCATATTTTCTCCTGAATACTTTACTTGTTAACGCAAATGAGGTTATGTTACATTTTCTTTCTGGTTATCTGCCATATCTTAATTGTTTTCTCTGGAAAATATGGGTTATATGATTGGGTTGCATGACGATGTTTGGTAAACTTTATAGCTTAAATGCTAATACCAATACTTATGGAAAAAAGCAAACTTACTGTCATTGCAGTGCTAACTGTTCTGATATTTGTAGGAATTGTAGGTGCTTATACATACCTGGGTCCGGGTAGTGTGGATACTAATGTGAGCTCTTCTGAGGCTGTAGCAATTGTTGAAAACGAGCCAACGGCAGTTAATTATTCCGAAGAGTATTTCAATACGGAAGAATGGAGGGTGACAAGCACAGAGCTTGTAGATTCCGTTCCTAATGGTACTGTTCAGGAGAATGGTGTATGGAGGGTCAGGATCATGGAACGCAGCTGTGCATGTTCCGGTATCAAGGATCTATTCGTGATCGAAGGATATGTGTCTGCCAGCACAGGTGATCTTCTGGAAATTGAAACCAAATCCGTTCTGGAAAGCGAATATGATAAAAAGACCTGTTCATCGACATCCTGTCACTGAACACAATTACTGCAGGTTTTTACCTGTATTTTTCTTTTGCCTGGTCCTTCTGACAGGTTTAGCCCAGGCTGCCGTGTCAGTGGAATATTTCTACGAGGACGGCTGTCTGAAATGCGCACAGGCATCACCTGTGATCGGTGATGTTGTTTCTAATTATCCTGATACTAACTTCAGCTCATATGAGATTAAATCTGCTTTCAGCCTGGCTAAAAGTTATGGGGTAACAACCGTTCCTGCTGTTGCTGTTAATGGCAGCATTGTCATTAGCTATAATGACTACGAAGGAGACACTAATAAACTCGCTTCAATGCTCACAAAGGCAATAGAAACTGCTCCTGTGATGGCCTATGGAAACGATTTATCAAAAGTTGAGTCTACATATGATGACTCGTTAGGTGATAAGACTCCTGCTGTGATTTTCCTCGCTGGTCTTCTGGCAGGTTTCAATCCGTGTCTAATTGCTGTTATGGCATTCCTTGCATCGGCAATAGTATCCTCCGGAGGCTCACGCAGAGATATGCTGGTTCTGGTTATCGGGTTCTGTGCCGGAATATTTGTAACTTACATGATTGTGGGTTTTGGAATCCTGAACACAATAACTTCCTTCCCTGGAATCAAAAATGCAATAACAACATCCATGGTGGTGCTGGTTGCTATTTTTGGAGTCTGGCACCTTTATGATGCATATTATATCAAGAAATATTCAAAATCCTCATTCAAAACCCCGCATTCATTTGTGGATTTAATGGATCATGCAAGAGGCAAGAACATACTTCTCATCTCTTTCATTGGTGGAGGAATATTCTCTCTCGTAAAAGCACCCTGTGTAGGTGCTGTTTACCTGATGATTCTTGAAATGCTCCTGTCCGGTGGCAACACAGTAAATGCTGTGCTGTATATGGGTCTCTACAATTTTGCAGTCATTTTGCCAATTCTGATACTTGGTGCGTTTCTTGCTTTTGGCCTGGATCCGGAAAAGGTCAACGAATTCAGGGAAAAGAGGCGTGTTGAAGTTCGTCTTGTCACAGGAATTATATTGATTTTGCTGGCAGTGTTGTTACAGTTGAATATCATATGAATCATCGGATAAGGATGTGCGCTATGAACACTGCAAGAAGGCACAACGAAAGGTTAAAACCGATATTCATCAGGAAGTGCTTGCTCTCTCCTTCATCCAGAAGCCTGAAGCTCTCGTATGCGAATGTGGAGAATGTTGTGAAAGATCCAAGCATTCCTATACTTATCATATAACGCAGCGATCCTTCTATAGAAGTGAATGCCAGAACTGCAAGTACAAAGCTGCCAATGGTATTCACTGCAAGTGTTCCGGCAGGAATCTCATTAATTCGTGGAACTGCTCCGGAAACCAGGTATCTGAGGTTCGCACCGATGAAACCTCCGATTCCTACGAGAAGTATTTCATACGCCAGCTCCTTCCCTCCTTTTTATCAGATAGAATACCAGTGCCCTGCCTGTGAAAATTCCCGCAAGTGTCAGGATTACGTTAGCAAAAATGTTAAACGCAGCCTCAGCCAGTTGCATCTGGAATGTCTGGACGGTGAATGTCGAAAAGGTGGTTAACGATCCGCAAAACCCAATTGCAAAAAACATACGTGTTCTTGGTGATACGATTCCAAGATACTCAGAGCTGTACATGAGAAAACCGAGCAGTATGCTCCCAAGTACATTTACAACAAGCGTTCCGGGTGCAGGAGCAAAATATCCTGCAACAAGGTATCTTGATATTGCTCCTAAGAATCCTCCCATACCAATTGTGAGAAGCTCGAAGCCCTGGTTTTTAAGATAATCACTATTCAATTAACACTACGTCCACTTCGCTTCCTTCTTCGCAGCCTTCCACATTTTCCGGGATTATTACAAAACCGTCTGACTTTGCGATAGAACTCAGTATTCCTGCGCCTGCTGTCATCAATGGACGAGCAATATCTCCTTCAAGTATTACTCTTGCGTAACTGACATAACCTTCTCGAGACAGTATCTTTCCACTTAATCTGGCTTTTACGGTTGTGTCAGGTATATCTGGTATGTTTCCGGATTTTCGGAGTGCAGGTTTGCCAAAAACAAAGAGTGCTACAAGTCCTGCTGCCGGATATCCTGGCATACAGAGTACTGGCACATTTTCCACAATCCCAAGAGCAGTAGGCTTTCCCGGGCTGAGTCCGACGCCGTGCACCAGCTTTTTGCCCAGTTTCTCAACTACAGCCGGAACAAAATCCCTTTCTCCAACGGAGGTCCCGCCTGAAACAACAATCATATCAGTATCAATATTTGCTTTGATGGCTTCTTCAATGAGTTTTTCATCTTCAGGAACAATGTCACAATATCTTGCAGTTCCACCCCATTTCTCAACATATTCACCTATCATGAGGCTGTTGATGTCCAGTGTTTTTCCCGGCGCAGGTTCTTCATCTCCGGGAAGTGGCAGAAGGTCGTTTCCAGTGGGGACAATTGCAACAACAGGTCTGGAATAAACTTTTACTTCACTAATTCCAAGGGATGCCAGCACTGCAATGTCACATGGTCTGAGGATATGGCTTTTGTTGAATATGATCTCATTTTTCCTGACATCCTCCCCGATCTCACCAACGTTCTTTCCGGGATGGACCTGTGCCCTGATCTCAATCATGTCTCCGATGGAAGTGGTATCTTCCATCATCAGGACTGCATCTGCATTGTCAGGTACATAATCTCCGGTATTAACCGGGACGCATGTTCCTTCCATGATTTCATCAGTTATCTGAAGCATAACGGGATTTGTCGGGGATGCACCTATGAGGTCAACTGATCTTACTGCAAATCCATCCATTGCAGAACGTCTGTAATGAGGAACATTGCGTGGTGCGAGTATGCTTGTAGAGAGAATTCTTCCGATTGCAGACCTTGCAGGAAGCACTTCCGTTCTGTCAATTCCACGTATTCCGTCAAGGAACATTTCCTTTGCTTCTGAAACATCTGTGCGTTCTCTGAATATCATTCAAGTTCCTCTGTTGTCAATTTAACCGCCGGATACTGGTGGGAATATTCCCAGTTCATCGTCATCGCTCAGGATGGTGTCAAGTTCTTCCATGTGCTTGATGTTGTTTCCGTTCAGGAATACATTGATGTATCCACAAAGTTTTTCGTCCCCGGATTCAAATATGAGTTCTTTAAGAGCAGGATATTGCTCTGTAAGTGAACAGAGCACATCTTTTACAGTGTCTCCTGTAAAAGATAATGAAGAAGTTTGTGCAATCTCTCTTAGATTTGCAAATAGTTTCACTTTAACGTTTGCCATGGGGACATAATTCCTGACGGATATATTATAAAACTAATCCTGTAAGACAAAAAGACCAAGCTAATGGTCACAGGACAATATCAGAAATGTTGTATAAAAGTTCTGGTGGGATAGCGCGGATTTGAACCGCAGTCCAAGCGTCCCAAACGCTCGAGGATGGACCAAGCTACCCTACTATCCCAATCAGATTCAGAAGGGTAGCTCTTGCAATGGGAGGTATTGTATAAAAAGGTTTCGTGAGGCCTGCTTAAGGAATATATACAACGTTTTTTCACAGGCAAAAATATCGCCGAATTTGTTCAGAAATCTGTCTTATCCATGCTCTGTAAGCGCTTAGTTCACTATTGTAAATGCCGCAACCTTACTTGCGTCATCCCCAGCGTTTGTAAACATCGTTGTCAATATCCATCAGGTCAAGTGCACGACCTGCCATGGAATTTACGAGATCGTCAATTGTCTGTGGTCTGGAATAAAAACCTGGACATGCAGGCAGAATAACTCCACCGGCTCTCTCAAGTCTCAGCATATTCTCCAGATGTATCTGGTTAAGGGGGGTTTCACGCGGCATCAGTACCAGTTTTCTTCTCTCTTTGAGGCAAACATCAGCCACTCTTCCTAGCAGATTGTCAGACATTCCGCCTGCAATTTCTCCCAGTGTTTTCATGCTGCATGGGGCAATGACCATTCCGTAAAACTTGTGAGAACCGCTTGCTATCGGTGCTGTAAAATCGCTTTCACCATACACAGCATCTGCAAGTCCTTCTACATAGGATAACTCGTAATCGGTTTCGATCTCAAGTATCTGCTTTGCAGCTTTTGTCATTACAAGATGCGTAAAAATGTCTGTTTTTGCAAGAATTTCCAGCAACCGAACTCCATAAGCAGAGCCTGATGCTCCACTGATACCTATTACTACTTCCATTAGAATCCCTCACTTACTCACTTGCGTACTTATAATTGTAGAAAGTTCAATTATCATTTCCTCGGATGCAGAAACAATTTCCTCTATCTCATCGAGTGTAATATTCTCCAGATGGATACCAACAACGAATACAGAAGTAGCCTTGCAGGATTTGCTGAACGCTTTTGCGCCATTCAGTGCGATATCAGTTTCCCTGTGTCCTGGTGTTGTGATCACAGAAGATGACGCTCTGTTTGATCTTTCATCGTAAAAGCCAACTCCCACTGCTCCGACATGTTCGTCTCCACCTGTAAGTGTGGCAACATAATCCTCTCCGGTCTTTTTCCATTCCAACACAAGACTGATGCCTGCTGTAATCTTTTTGATCTGCTGCATATCATTCCTCGATTTCTGTCAGACGGAACTGCTTTGTGGTTCTTTTAACTTCAAAGAAGTTCTTTGCTGCCTTTCCGACAGCTTCCCTGTGTTCTTTAGGAGTGTACACGCCCATTTTCCAGTTATCACGGTGTGCCTGTTCAAGCGTGGAAACAACATGTGAAGCTTCATCCAGTCTCAGCATCTTATTATTTATTTTTACCAGAGCTTTCATTTCAGCGATCTCAGGATCTCTGGGGATATCAATCAGAACACTTTCAGCATCAATTCCAACTTCTGACGCTATTTCCGCTTCAACTCTCTTGATGTTCTTGCGGTGCTTCAGTACTCCTTTCCCAACTTCATCAAATCCAACATAAAGAGCTCTTTTGTAGAGCTTCCTGTTATCAAGCCGGTGTGCAAGTTCGCCAGCATAGCCATCATCGTTGCGTATCATTTCCAGCAATCCGGAATCATCTATCTTCCTGAGTTCAAACGGATTGAGTGACTTTTTCTGAATAAGATCATCCACAGCTCTTGTGAACATTGTTTCTGCAATCCTTGAAACGTGATGGTAGTAAACAGAAGGGTGCATCAGGAATCTGGATACGAGAAGCGATTCTGCCGCCTTAACTCCACCTGCGTTCACTACCAGGTTGTTCTCGTAGAACTTCATCTCATTGATGAGTCTGACATGGTCAACAAGACCAAAAGCAACACCAGTATAATGTGAATCCCGCACCAGATAGTCCATCCTGTCCACATCGATCTCGCTGTTGAGTATCTTCCCGAGGTCTGTTTTTCCCTGAATATGGTCTTCGATATTTGCAGGATTTAAGCCATTGTCGCTGAGAATTTCTCCAAGTTCTCCTTTTTTCAGTATTTCATAAACGTCTTCATGGTGCTGTCTTGTGTAAAGTTTTGTAAGATTTTCTGTTACATGTGAATAAGGTCCGTGTCCCACATCATGGAGAAGAGCAGCAACCCTGAGTTCCTCTTTTTCCTCATCTGTGACAGAATCAATCTTTCCGGTAAGCATGGTGGCAAGATGCATAACTCCAAGAGAGTGCTCAAAACGTGAATGATTAGCTCCGGGGTAAACAAGGTTTGACAGGCCAAGCTGGCTCAGCCTTCTAAGCCGCTGCATCTGCGGTGAATCGATTATGGATAATGTGAGCGGATCAAGCTCGATATATCCATGTATAGGGTCACGGATGACTTTCATACAATCTACATATCCTTCATCTTATAATGATTTTCCACTTGTTTCTGTTACTGTCCGCCTGCAAATGCCAGGTAATCAGAAATACATCCCGTAGGATGAAGATGCTTCTTCAACTGATGTTGCTGCAAGTCCTTTCCCAAATCCGTACCCGAAAGAGTATAGGCCGTCGTTGAGTTTCATTCCAAGGAATCCGGAAGATTTCCCTTTATATTCATAAATGTCAGGTTCGCCGGAAATTCCTGCCATCTCAGCAGTAATATCTATGGCATCTTCCTCTGTTCCTATCATATCTACAAGTCCTGCCTTTTTAGCCTGGGAACCACTATATATTCTGCCGTCGGCAACCTTGTAGGCTTCTTCCATGGTCATGTTCCTGTTCTCAGCCACCCAGGAAACAAAACTCTCATAGCTTTCGTTCACAATTGAGCCAAGCATTTCCTTTTCTTCCTCTGTCATGGGTCTTGTGGGAGAACCTATGTCCTTGTATTCACCACTCTTAATTGTTGTAACGTTAATTCCAAGATCATCCATCAGGCCGTAGTAGTGGATAATTTCCATCCGGACTCCAATATTTCCAACAAGCGACTGTTTTTCAGCCACAATATAATCTGTAGATGACGCAGCCTGGTACGCGGCAGAAGCAGCCATTGATTCAACGTATGCCACTACAAGCTTCTTTTCAGATGCTTCCTTTATTGCTTTTGCAAGTTTTTCACTTGCAATGGCCTCTCCGCCTGGAGAATTAATTTTGATAATAATGGCTTTTGTTCCATCGTCTTCCTGCGCATCCTCTATCCATTCAATGTAGTCCTCAACTCCGGGTTGATAATCACTGAACAGGTCTTCCTCTGTTCCTCCGGAATATATGGTTCCGTCAAGGTCTATAACAGCGATATCTCCTGATGACCCTTCTATTGGAACATGCATAATAGCTACAATAATACCTGTAAGTGCAAGGATTAGAATTACTACGCCCAGAACACCATAGACCAATATTTTACTTGATTTTTTCAATTTCCTTTCTCCTGATTTCTCTGAAACAACTTATATCATTTTACAGGGTCTTTACTTATATAGCTTGAACCGTATAACAAAAAAACTGGCAAGGAGATTGACTAGGATGATAATTTTTTCAGGTGGTACCGGCACACCCAAATTACTGAACGGCCTTCGAGAAGTTTACCCGGAAGATAAGATCACTGTTGTGGTCAACACTGCGGAAGATATATGGATTTCAGGAAACCTGATCACACCCGATATTGATACTGTACTCTACCTGTTTTCAGGCAGGCTTGATACTTCAAAGTGGTGGGGCGTGAAGGATGATACATATCGAACTCATGGGGCCATGAAAGAACTGGGATATGATGAAGTCATGATGCTTGGTGATATTGATCGTGCAACCCACATAATGCGCTCAGACTTTATCAGAGGCGGCCTTACACTTACCGAGGCAATAATCGGTCTTTCAAAGTCATTCGGTGTAAAAGCTAATGTGTTCCCTATGTCCGATGATCCCGTTTCAAGCATGATAAACACACCAGAAGGAAAAATGCATTTTCAGGATTTCTGGGTTGGAAAACATGGTGAGCCTGAGGTTCTGGAAGTATGCCAGGAGGGCATTGAAAAAGCAAATATCTCTCCGGCAGTTCTGGAAGCTCTTGAAAGGGAAAATTATGTATTGATTGGCCCAAGCAATCCGATAACAAGCATAGGTCCAATAATAGAACTTCCTGGTATGAGAGATATTCTGAAAGAGAAAAAAGTAGTTGCAGTCAGTCCGATAATCGGAACTGAGCCAGTAAGCGGACCGGCAGGTAAACTCATGACTGCAAGAGGTATTGAAGTTTCTTCGTATGGTGTTGCTTCATATTATTCAGATTTCCTTGATCATTTAATAATTGATGAGCGTGATCCGATAGACGATAAGCGTTTGAATGAAATTGGGTGTAGCGCATCAAGAACTGATACTTTGATGGAGACTGTGGATATAAGCAGGAATCTTGCTGAAACGATATTGAAGCAGTTCTAAATAATGCAGAAATATTCTTTTGTTCTGCACACTCTTTTTTTTATTTAATCGGCTCTGACAAGTGTTTTAATAAGTATATTTTTATTATTATACTGCATATATTGTGTATCTCCAATTTGAGGGCATACCAACAAAACATGATCTTAAGGTGAAATTGTGGGTGATGAATGGAAAATTGATTTGAAAATTCCTGATATAGGGATGATGGTCACGCTTATGACGAGTGCTTTGTGCTCGATGATAATGGCCGCGGCAGAGATCGCTTACACTATGATGTGGATAACCGCTTCATACGTGAGACACGGAAAAGACTTTTTTATTGATCTTCTAAACGCCAAGGCGCTGACATGGACAGCAGAATACATTCTGGTTGCAGGTTCACTGCTACTTCTTTCAGCCATTCTTTTCCTCCTGAATTCTACATTTTCTCTCTATGAGCTTAATGGGCTGGCAAAAAATGCAGAAAAGAAAGTACATACTAAAGTTGTGTTCACATTTTTCCTGGGAGGACTTATTCTTCTCTTTATGGCTCTAATATCTGCGATCACTCTGAGGTATCTGTGAGGAACAGGAACACTGTAAGCAATAATCAAAGCAACAATCATAAGTCAAAATTACATGCTGGGAAGGCGATAATATGAATTCAAGTATTACAGGGACAATAACAGAAGTTCCTAAAGTAGTGGAAAATGAGTCTCCATCACAATATCTGGAAGACATTGCCAGACAGGCTACTAAAACAGAAAGAGTGCTTTATCCGATATCTGGCATAGTCGGACAGGAGAAAATGCTTCGAGCACTTATACTTAACACTATCAATCCGTCTATTGGCGGTGTTCTTATCCGCGGTCAGAAAGGCACTGCAAAATCAACCGCAGTCAGGGGTCTGGCTGAAATATTACCTGAGACCGAAATGGTTGAGGGTTGTAAATTCAATTGTGACCCAAATGACCCTGAAAAGTTCTGCTGGGAATGCCAGGAGAAGAAACGTAAAGGAACAATGTACATTGGCAAACGCCAGATGAGGGTCGTGGACCTTCCTGTAGGTGCTACAGAGGACAGGGTTGTTGGAAGTCTTGATATTGAAAAGGCAGTGCGGCAGGGTGTACAGGCATTTGATCCGGGTATTCTTGCCCAGGCAAACCGTGGTATTCTTTATGTTGATGAAATTAACCTGCTTGATGACTTCGTTGTGGATGCACTTCTTGATGCTGCCGCAATGGGAGTGAACACCGTTGAACGTGAGGGAGTAAGCGTAAGTCACCCTGCAAACTTCATTATTGTGGGAAGTATGAACCCCGAAGAGGGTGAGCTTCGTCCGCAACTGCTTGACAGGATAGCATTGCAGGTTGAGGTCACAGGTATCTATGATGTAGAGCAGCGTATCGAGATCGTAGAAAGACGTAACCGTTTCAACGATGATCAGAAGCAGTTCATCCGTGAGTTCGAGGCAGAGCAGGAGGAGCTGCGTTCAAAGATTGTAAAAGCCATGCAGATGCTTCCTCGTGTCACAACCACAAGGGACAACCTGCGTACAATTGCAGAGATCTGTATTGCTTTTAATGTGGACGGGCACCGTGCAGATATCATGATCGAACGTGCCGCCAGGACAAATGCTGCATATGAGGGCAGGGAACGCATCACAAATGATGATATCATTGAAGCCTCTGAAATGGTGCTTCCTCACAGGATGCGTAAGAAACCATTTGAGGAAGAGGAATTCAGTGTTGACCAGCTAAGAGCGGTTGTTGACGGCAAGGTTTGAATGAGGTGCAGGGATGGATGATGAACTTGTTCAGCGCCTGCGCAGGAATCTTCCTCGCTATTATGGCATCAAAGTGTTGTACTTAGGTTATCCTGTGCTTGGGCTGCGAATTCCCCGAAAATCAGTTTCAGAATTTTCCAAGCAGGATACGGATATTCTTTACGAGAACCTGTACGCAAATATGGAGCAGATAAGGCCAGGTGAGATTGAAGATGTCTGCATAATTGCAGATTCAGACTATATTTCAATGGAACCGGATACATTTTTCAAGCCTCTTATAGGAACATCTGATTCAGCCATTGTTGACGTATTCAGGTATGCTCAGGAGAAGGTTTCAGTTGATGATGCTATTATTATGCCTCCTGATACATCAGAATCGGATAGTTCTCTTGTAGGGACTATAATTCCCGAAGAAACCTTTGCTGCTACCGCAGAGACCAATCCTCAGGAAATTGACCCTGAAAGGTCGATATTTGCTGATATTCTGAAACCTGTTGAAGGGGAAATTTCTGAAGCTGAAGTAAAGGAGGAACCCGAAATTCAGAAAATTCCAGAGAGTCCGGAGGAAGATTATCCGGTTGAGGAACTATCCTTTGAAGCACCAGTTTCTCTTCCAGATGAAGTTCTCCTTGAAGCTGAGCAAAGTGAATCCGGGGAAATCTGTATTTATGAACCTGAGGTTTGCGTAGAACTTACTCCTAAGGAATATGTTCCCATTCTCAGTCACGATGAGCTTGAAGATGAGTTAGAAGGCGAGTCCGGGGTTTCTAAATCCGAATCCAGTAAATTGTTCGATGATCTGAAAGAGGACAAAACAGTTGGTAAGATCCTCAATGACTTTGCCCGCAATTCCCAGAAGAAGAGACTTGCAGCAGGCAGGCTAAAATCCGGGAGGCGCGCAGAAGTTCTCACAAAGAGCAAACGAGGACGTTATGTCAGATACAGGATGCCCGGTGAGAAGATCACTGATATTGCTATTGCTCCAACTGTAAGGGCTGCAGCTCATCATGCAAAGGACGGCAAGATTGAGATCAAGAAAGGTGACATCAGGGAAAAAGTACGAAGAAGACGTATTTCAAGCCTGATCAACATTGTTTTTGACACATCCGGTTCAATGGATGAGGGCGAGAAGGTTCAGATTACTACAAGTGTTGTCCTTGCTCTGCTTAAAGATGCTTACCAGCGCAGGGATAGGGTTTCACTTGTAACATATGGTGGAAGATCGGGCGAACTGGTATTGCCGTTCACATCATCTGTGGAAGCTGCAAAAAGATATCTTGAGAAGGTTCCATTCGGAGGGACAACTCCAATGGCTTCCGGGATGCTCAGAGGTCTTGATACTCTTATCAGGGAAGTGAAAAAGGAACCATCAGCTGTTCCTATTATGATACTTGTTACAGATGGTACCGCCAATTCTCCGCTTCATCTTGGTGGGAATATCAGGAGGGAGATCAGGCAGGTCTGCAAGCAGATAGCTGACCACCGTGTCAATATGCTTGTTGTTGACATCAGTGCAACCGGTTCAATGCTTGCAAAGGACGTTGCAATGAAAAGTAATGGCAGTTACTATCATCCAATGTCACTGAGCAAGGAAGCCCTTTATTCTGCTATCACGCAGGAAAGGGACCAGGTAACGGCTTTTGCTTGAATGGATATTTGAATTATTCCTTGCATCCAATTTTCTTGGTAATTCTGCTATGGTGTTTGTTCAAAAAGACATCATTAGAATTATTATAATTGTTAATTATAATAAACACTTGTTTCTTATAATTAGCAATGAAAATGATTATAACTGATTACGTTCCCATATAACTATATGGATACTGAAACCCTCAAAACGGCAGTTATATCTCATAACTCAATTCCTGGGGAAGAATTCATAGAGAGGGATATTTTCGACAAGGTAAAAGATTCAGGTGAGAATCCTTTTATCATTATAATCAATGGGATACGTCGTTGCGGTAAATCCACTTTGATGCAGCAGATAAGAAGAATCAATAAAGAGAATCGGTATTACCTGAATTTTGACGATGAACGCCTGATAGGGTTCAGTATCGATGATTTTCAGAAAGTTCATGAGATATATGTTGAATTATATGGTTTGGAGAATACTTTTTACTTTGATGAGATCCAGAATATTGACAAATGGGAAACTTTTGTAAGGCGTATGCACGACAGCAAAAATAAGGTCTACATCACAGGATCGAACGCTTCCATGCTGAGTCGGGAACTTGGAACACGACTTACAGGAAGACATCTGTCATACACTCTTTATCCGTTCTCTTTCAGGGAATATCTCAGATTCAACAATATTTCTGTCAGTAAAGATGATTTCTATCTTACAGAGCCGCGTTCAATAATAAAAAAGCATTTCAATCAGTATCTTACAACCGGCGGAATCCCTGAATATCTGATGTATGGAAATACTGATTATCTCAAATCTCTTTATGAAAGCATAATATATCGGGATGTGATCGCCAGATACAATCTGCCTGATGAGAAAACGCTTAAGGATCTGATCCATTATCTCGCATCCAACATAGGACGTGAATTCAGTTTCAATTCTCTCAGGAAGATGCTTGGCCTGTCAAATGCAACTACAGTCAAGGAATATCTTAACTATTTCGAGAACAGTTTCCTAGTTTTTACAATACCGAGGTATTCTCCTTCATTGAAAAAACAGATGTATTCCAACAAAAAAGTTTACTTCATAGATAACGGTCTTGCAAATAACATATCTTTCCGTTTTTCTGGAAACCGTGGAGGCATGCTGGAAAATATCGTATTTCTCTCTTTGAAAAGAAAGGACTGCCAGATCTATTTCCATAAGGATAAAAAAGAGTGTGATTTCGTTATCAAAGATGGATTTGAAATACGTGAGGCAATACAGGTAACTCAGAATATTGAAGATTCTGTAACTCGAAAAAGGGAGATCGAGGGTCTTAAAGAAGCAATGGATGAGTACGAATTGAAAGAAGGTCTGATATTAACAGAATATACTGAAGAAGAAATCGTTCTGCAGGACAAAAGAACAATTATTGTTAAACCTATCTGGAAATGGTTGTTGGAAGGATGACTATGCAAACCGATGAAGAGGTAATCTGTGATTTTTCAGAGGAAACAAAAGAGCTATCTGAAGAGACTAAGAAGGATATTGAAGAAGCACGCAAAGAGATAAAAGCCGGAAAAATCTCAACTCTGGAAGATGTCAGGCGCGAGTTAGGTCTTTGATTTGTGATGCAAGTATCGGCTAAACTGAAAAATATCCGATACCGATACTTCTATATCCTCTCAAAACATATCGGTTAATTGGAAATATGTCCGATACCGATACATCAATTATTGACAGAACATTTCTTGAGCGTATTGATAGCAAACTTGAAAGGCTTGAATCAATGCGTCCTCTGCCGCCAGCAGTTCTCAGGCGGTTGAATGAGGAAATGAAACTGATGCATACTTACCATTCTAATGCCATAGAAGGTAATACTCTGACTCTTCAGGAAACGAAGATTGTTTTGGAGGACGGGGTGACCATAGGTGGAAAATCCCTCCGAGAACACATTGAAGCTGGAAACACAGCAAAAGCTTTCGATCTTGTTGCGGAACTGGCAAAAGGTGATGCTCCTATAAATCATGTCAGTGTCCAGAAACTTCATGAAGTGGTAACTGGCGGATTGGTTGAAGATGCGGGTCAATATCGTACCAGAAACGTCAGGATTACAGGAGCCTTAAAAAGTCCGCCTGACTGGTCAAAGGTCATTCGTTTGATAGATGAAATGCTTGAAATAATGAGTTCCGATAAAACTCATCCGATAGAAACAGCTTCATTCCTTCATCATAGATTTGTTGAAATTCATCCATTTACTGACGGTAATGGTAGAGTGGCTCGTTTACTCACAAATCTTTATCTTATGTCCCGGAGGTATCCGCCGGTAACTCTGAGAAAAGAGGATCGGAAAAAATACTATTCTGCTCTTAGGTCTGCGGATAAGGGGAACTTGAAACCATTTGGACAATTCATCGCAAGAGCAGTTGATGATAGCCTTACACTTTATCTATCCGCTTCCGGTGGAGCTGACGAACTTATCCCGCTAAAAGAACTGGCAGAAAATACACCATATTCTCAGGAATATCTCAGTCTGCGGGCAAGACAGGGTATTCTGGACGCAGTGAAAATGGGTAGGATATGGTATTCTTCACAGAATGCAGTTGACAGATACATTTCAGAACACGGAATTATGAAAAGAGATCAGGAGAAGTAATCCTGTTTGTATTAGTTTTGTTTTTTGACAAATTTCTGATTATAATCGAGGCTTTTGCCAAAAATCAACGATTATAATCGGTGGTTCGTATCTTACATAGGTGTTCTCTTTATATAATGCCAGATATTAAGCCATAACTATGCTAAAGATACTACGTGAATCCCTGCTGAATGCGCCAATAGTTCACAGGGGCAAATATCACTATTTTATTCATCCGATTTCAGACGGAGTTCCAAGACTTGAACCGGGACTTCTGGAAGAGGTCACAGACCATATTCTTGGAATGGTTGACAGGGATTTTGACAAGATTATTGCAATTGAGGCTATGGGAATTCCTCTTGCAACTGCAATTTCAATGAAGACCAAGGTTCCTTTCTGCATCATAAGAAAGAGACAATACGGCCTTGATGGTGAGATAAAACTATCACAGGAAACCGGTTACTCCAAGGGTGAACTTTACATTAATGATATCTCAGAAGGTGACAGGGTCCTTATTGTGGATGATGTCATCAGCACTGGTGGAACCCTCGTGGCACTGATAGGTGCTTTGGAGGGAGTTGGTGCCACCGTAACAGATACTATTGTGGTTATTGAACGTGGTGACGGTGTTTCCAGGCTCAAGGAAATGGGTATTGATGTGAAAACACTTGTTCGCATTGATGTGACAGAGAAAGGCGTTTCCATTGAGGATATATATGAGTGACTGCGAAGCCTTCGATTTCCAGATAGAGTATATAATTTCTGTAATTAGTGATACTGGTGCAAAAGTAGTGGGATTGCAGTTTCCTGAGGGCTTTAAGAGACGTTCACCGGGAATAGCTTCTCGTATTGAAGATGAAACCGGCGTTAATGTATTCATATCGGGAAACCCATGTTTTGGAGCCTGTGATCTTGACGTTGCAATGCTTGATGATGTTGATATTCTCTTCCACTTCGGGCATGCGCATCTTGACGATAACAAACTTTCGCAGAAAGTATATTTCATAGAGACAAGATCGGCTGTTGATGTGAAAGATGTCGTGGAACTTGCAGCTTCCAGACTGGAAGGCAAACGTATCGGTCTTATCACAACGGTACAGCATGTCCACAAACTTAGTGATGCTGTAAATGTTCTGGAAAATCATGGAAAAAAATGTGTGATCTGTTCCGGTGACAGCAAGATTGCATATCCCGGTCAGGTTCTTGGATGTAATTTCTCTTCTGCCCGCAACGCAAATTGTGATGAGTATCTTTTCATTGGAAGCGGACAATTCCATCCGCTTGGTGTTTCACTTGCCATGAAGAAACGTGTGCTTATTGCTGATCCTTTTGTCAACGAGCTCAGGGAGGCAGATTATTCCAGGGTTTTGAGGCAAAGAAGTGCAGTCATTGCAAAATCCCTTGATGCAGAAGTATTCGGTATTGTTTTATCATCGAAACCGGGACAGGAGCGAATGAAGCTTGCCATGGAGCTTAAAAAGATGGCAAAAGCTCACGGAAAGAATGCACATATTCTCACAATGGACCTTGTTACTCCTGATCAGTTATTGCAGTTCAAGGTTGATGCATTTGTTAACACTGCATGTCCCCGGCTTGCTATTGATGAGGTTGGAAGGTTCCATGCTCCCATGCTCACCCCGCTGGAATTTGAGATCGTGCTCGGCGAAAGGGAATGGGAAGACCTTTACTTTGATGAGATCACAGGTGAATAAGGTTGAAGCAGCGCAAGCTTGAGATTATACTGGAGCAGGTTGAGGGTTTTGATTCTCCAAATGTGAATCTGGAGCAATATGCTACTCCTGCATTACTTGCGGCTGAAATGCTTCACTTTGCATTTATGCAGGGTGACCTGGAAGGAACTGTTTTTGATCTTGGATGCGGGACTGGAATGCTTGCCATCGGTGCAAAACTTCTTGGAGCAGAGAAGGTTGTTGGTTTTGATATTGATAACAAGGCTCTGGAAGTTGCCCGGAAAAATGCTGAGAAACTTGGAGTTGATGTTGAGTTTGTCCATGCCGATATTTTTGAGGTGGACGGGCATGCTGATACTGTTGTCATGAACCCGCCGTTCGGTGCTCAGGCCAAAGGCAATGACCGACCGTTTCTTTTAAGTGCGTTGAAAACCAGTGATGTGATATATTCCATTCATAATTGCGGGAGCCATGATTTTATAAGTAAGTTCATAGGTGATGCCAGAATAACAGACTGGTACGCAACGGCATTTCCAATTAAAAGAACATTTAAATTCCATAAAAAAGAAGTAGAAATGGTAAAGGTAGAGATTTATCGAATAGTGCGATAACATTTTAAGAAATGCGGTTCTTACTTAAAGGAATTCATGGATTTTGTGCACTTTTATGTAATTTCAGATTATAAGAGGGATTTTTATTAGGATAAGAAATAGACGTAAGACTTCACGCAGGAAGATCAAATCATCTGATTCTGAAGATCAGCAGGTAAGTGAAGAAGAAGTTTCTTCAAAACAGGAAATAGTCGATGAATCTGTAGAAGCTGCAAAAGAGTCCGTTGAAAACAAGAAAGGACAGGGCCGTAAAGGAAAGTCCGGAAAGAAGGATAATAAGCCTAAACCCGTCGATGGGTCAACAGAAGATGATGAAATGGATGATGAAGATGAAGTAATTACAGAGGAATCTGTTTTTGTAATGCCTGGTGATTTTGTAGGAACTACTGAAGAGTTCAAAGCAGGTGAAGGAACTTATGTCAATGTTGCAGATATTCATTCACTTAATACCGGATATGTTAAGGTAAACAGGAAGTCAAGGACAATTTCCGTTGTACCCAGAACCAGCATACCACCTGAGATTGTTGAAGGCGACATTATTATTGGAAACGTTGTCAACATGCGCGACTCAGTTGCTCTTGTTGAGATTGGAGCTATAAAGGGCAAAGGAGAACGTGAGTTCCAGACAAATGGTGCTGCGGCAATCCATGTTTCCAATGTAAAGGATTCCTATGTCAAGAACCTTGGCTATGAGTTCTCTCTTTCTGATGTTGTTAAGGCCAAGGTCATCAACACCCAGAACATGCGTCTGAGTACCGATGAAAACTCTCTTGGAGTAATGAAGGCATTTTGTTCAAAATGTCACAGCCCAATGGTAAAGGACAACAAGAAACTGAAATGTCCGCAATGTGGTCGCACAGAAACAAGAAAGATTTCCGTGGACTATGGGACCGGAATCGTTTAATCGAATTATCGTTTGATTATAGTTTAAACATATAATTTAATAATTGCACATTACTTATGGTGAGATAAAGATGGAATTGAAGATCATTGATAAAACAGAAGACGAGATGCATCTTGAGATAATTGGTGAGAACCATACTCTTCTTAACATGCTCAAGTCCGCTCTGCTCGATGACAAGAGAGTTCAGATAGCAACATACGACATGAAACACGTATCAATTAGTGATCCTATCCTTTTTGTAAAAACGGATGGTGCAGATCCTATTGAGGTCGTAAAGGATGCTGCTAAAAATATCGTAATTGATTGCGATGAGTTCCTTAACGTTTTTAAAACAGCTATTGATATTTAATCTGGTTTAAAGTTGCACTTCGGTGCTCTTTTTTTTATTATACTTACTCTTAGCTGGAACTTTCCGGATTGCCTGGTTGCATAGTATCAAGTATTTTGCAATGAACATTTTTAACTAGTATTGGAAAGTTCAATATCAGTGTAATTCACAGATTTACAGGGTAATATTATGGAACTTGATGATTCTATTCTTAATAAATTCGGATTTATCGCACGTGGTCCAAAGGATGCGATAAATATTGACCCGCTGCAGACAGGCGGCAAACTCACAGAAGATGCCCGCAAGGCATTGCTTGAATGGGGAGACGGATACTCGGTCTGTGATTTCTGTGGTGGTATTCTTGACCTTATCAAAAAGCCTCCGGTCGAGGAGTTTGTTCACAACGCATTGCCTGCATTCCTTGATACTGATGCTGTAAGAATTACACATGGTGCAAGAGAATCCAAATTTGCAGTTATGCATTCTATTGCACAGGAAGGCGACTATATTGTTCTGGATGAGCTTGCTCATTACTCATCTTATGTTGCAGCAGAACGTGCAAGATTAAAGATAAAAACAGTTCCATACAGTGGCAGTCCGGAATATAAAACCAGTGTTGAGAAATACGCAGATGCTATAGAGGAAGTTATTAAGGAAACAGGTAAAGCTCCGGCTCTGGCTCAGATAACTTATCCTGATGGCAGTTATGGCAACCTTGCAGATGTTAAGAGAATATCCGACATCTGCCACAGTTACGATGTTCCTTTGATGCTCAACGGTGCATATTCAGTGGGCAGGATGCAAATCCACGCAAAAAAGATGGGTGTGGATTTTGTAGTTGGCAGCGGTCACAAGTCCATGGCTTCATCAGGCCCCATCGGTGTGCTTGGTGTGACAGAGGAATATGCGGACATAGTTTTCAGAAAATCCACTAAGAATAAGGTAAAAGAGGTTGAGCTTCTCGGGTGTACTGCAAGAGGGGCAACTGTGATGACAATGATCGCATCATTCCCGGAAGTTGTACGCAGAACGCAGAACTGGGACAATGAAGTTGCTGATGCCCGCTGGTTCTCAGCCAAACTTGAGGACATGGGCCTGATCCAGATGGGTGACAAACCTCACAACCATGACCTTATGTTCTTCGAGGCTCCTGTTTTCTATGAGATCTCACAGACTGCAAAGAAGGGGAGGTATTTCCTGTACAAGGAGTTGAAGCAGCGTAATATCCATGGTATTAAGTCCGGACTTACAAAGTATTTCAAACTCAGTACTTTCCAGGTTGGCAGGGAGAATCTATCTTATATTGCTGATTCCTTCCAGGAGATTATTGACAAGTACCAGAAATGAAGTAACTATTCAGGTACTTTTTTCTCATTTTTATCTTCATTTTGCTTTTTACTGATTTTGCCGGTCTTAATGAGATTATATATATACAATGTCGGATTATAGGATTATTCTGAATTTTAAATAAGGATATTCCTCTATGACAAAAAAGACACCACGTAGTGGCTTGATATATGTGAAGTCAAAACTGATGCACAGGTCACTGAATACTTTCTTCCTGTTCTTCGCTTTGATGGTAATAATTGCCCAGGGCATAGTCACTGCTGATGAGAAACAGATATTTGATGTCCCTGAAGTGGTGACAGGTACTCTGGGTGCTCTTGTAATCATTTTTGTGTCCTATGCCATTACAACTCTTTTCACGAAGCTGACTGTGAACCGTTTCCTCAATTACTTCGAGGAGATGGGGGAAATAGAGGAACGTATACTCATGGGTAAGATGTATGTCTGGTTCGTATATCTCCTTGCTACAATGGTGGTTTTCTCACAGCTGGGTATTAACATTAACAATATTGCCATTTTCCTTGGTCTGATAACCACTGGTTTTGCCTTTGCTATCAGGGATGTCATCTTATCTTATTTCATCTGGTTCATACTACTTACCAAGAAGCCTTTCAAGATAGGGGATCACATCAGGGTGGGTGATGATGATTACCTAGAGGGCCAGGTTAAGCATATAGGTCTTTTCTATGTGGTCGTTACTCCCACGCCGGAGACCTACGATGATTACTTCAAGATTCCTAACAAAGTCTTTCTGGAGCAGCCTATTAAGAACCATGGAAAGGGCGAGTTTAGAAATGAGTTCGATATGTATTTTGGCATGGATGAGGTTCCTGATGACCTTCCTGCAAAGATTGAGGTCCTGAAGGAGAAGGTCTGTAACACACTCAATGTCAGTGTAAGCTTTTTCCTTGGTTCTGACAGCAATGGTGTCAGGATCACTGTCTACTACAAATCTACTTTTGAGCGTCGGGAGCAGGTCAGGCATCAGATCATAAGTCTGATGCTTGATGAACTGATGCCATCTGATAATTGATCTTTTGGTGCAGGTTGGTTAATTATCATTCTATGGAATCTGTAGAAATCGTGTAATATTAGCGACACAAAATTATTTTTTTTATGTTCACAAAAACAATACGTAATCTAAATACAAAGTAATTATCCACCGAAGGCGGCACATTCCTATGCTGCAACACCGAAGATTATTATAATGGCTATTGTATTTTTACTGAGAACTCTGCAGGATTTTTTCAAAGAAAGTACAGGATATTTGCAGTTTATTTTGTTTTTTATTGTGGGAAAACGCCGGCTTCGCCGGACCCTTCGGGATTAATCAAGTTATTCATGACTTACGATAAATCAATTTATAAACATTTTTAATGTTTTAATGGAAGGAATTCTACAGACCTCTTCTAACTTTAGTTCATAATTCAACTTAAGCTCAATAGCTTGATTAAGGTTGAATAACTTCTACAGATAATTACAGCATGTCCCTGATAATGCCGGGATTGTTGTGAGTAGACCTGAGTTCGATACAGGAAAGTGATAAACAATGTCTAGCAAGGACACAATTGAAATAGAAAACAAGTATTTTGCACCATTCTTCGTGAAACAGAAGATCTCTATCGAAAAAGGAGAGGGAGTTTATGTATGGGACGAAGAGGGAAGAAGATACCTTGACTTCACAGCCGGCTGGGGTGTGACATGCATTGGTCATGCAAACCCGGTAATCACTGATGCTCTGTCAGATCAGGGAAGTAAGATCATCCAGAACCCAAATTCGGGACTTACATATTCACCGGCACGTGCACGCCTGCTGTCTCTTCTGGCAGAAGTTCTTCCACCTCACCTGACAAGGATTTTTTTCACAAACAGCGGAGCTGAGACAAACGATGCTGCCATCAAGCTGGCCAGGAAGGTGACAGGAAGGCCAGAGATAGTTTCAACTTACCAGAGTTTCCATGGACGGACTATCAGTACTGCATCAGCAACTGGCCAGGCCAAGAACAGGGACAGGTATAACCCTCTTATGCCCAATTATCGCTTTATTCCATACAATGACCTGAATGCAATGACAGATACGCTGGATGAGAGTGTTGCAGCGGTTATTATTGAACCGATTCAGGGTGAGGGCGGGATCCGCATACCTTCCGAAGAGTATCTGAAAGGTGTCAGTGATCTCTGTAAGAAGAACGGAAGCCTGCTCATTATGGATGAGGTCCAGACCGGTTTTTTCAGGACAGGACCTGCTTTTGTTACAGGTGCGTATAATGTTAAGGCTGATTTCGTGACAATGGCAAAGGGAATTGCAGGCGGCTTCCCGTTCGGTGCATTTGCAATGTCAGAAGAGGTTGCGGAGAAAATTGAGATTGGTGACCATGGCGGTACTTACTGTGGTAATCCCCTTGGTTGTGCTGTTTCCTATGCAGTGATCAAATATCTTCTTGACAACAATATCTCTGAAAATGTGGGGATAATGGGTCGATTAGCCTTAAGCCGGATGAAAGAATGGCAGAATGCATATGGAGATGCAGTTTCCGGTGTGCGTGGGAAAGGCCTTCTTATAATGATCGATTTTAAGGATCAGGATATCTGTACAAAAATCAAAGATGAATGCCAGTCCAGGGGTCTGCTTGTTACCCAGACACAGGGTATTGGAATAAGGATATTCCCTGCTTTGAACATTACTGAAGATGAAATTCAAGAAGGCTTGCAAATAATGGAAGATGCAATTTCAAGTGTTGTGAAGAGTGGCCTTTGATTGCTGTTCTCTTCATTCATTTTTTCTTTTTTGCTTATGGGTTGCAGACAATTATTCACAACTTGCAAAGATGTTCTGCTAACCATTGTCTGTAAAAGCTGAGCTGGTCTGGTGTGTGGAAGTAATGTTCTCCGTTTTCCATTACTGCCAGATTACAATTGAATTCCTTTGCAAAAGAACTCACAATACCAAATTCGCAAACGTTATCCTCTTTTCCATAAAGGATGGCAGTAGAACTATCCCAGTGAAGAATCGAATTTTCTTTAACATAGCAATAGTAATCCCAGTACAATGTCTGTCCAACAGGTGTGGGGATTTCCTGTTCCTTCTTCAATTGTTCTTCGCTTATGTTGAACCATGTCATCATATTGTCAATGATGCGCTCCATGTTAACAACAGGAGAAAGGAACAAACATTGCTGTAAGGGAAGTTCTTTAAAGGCAAGCAGGCTGAAATATGCTCCCATGCTGCAGGCAAATAAGCTGATGTCATCGGCTTTTGTTTGTGCATATTCCATGATCTTGCAAAGATCACTGACACAGTTCTGAACTTTACAAAGCGTAGATTTATCTTTTCTGTCTCCGTGCTGTGGCAGGTCAAAACTAAGGACCTGATACCCCAGAGGAACTGCTTCTTCGGCAAGAATGGAAATGGGTGTGTCCGTTTTGTGCGACATGTTTCCATGAACCGCCACAAACAGTTTTTGGCTGTCCTCTCCCCACAGTACAGCCGGGATGTTATCTATTAGCAAATTACGTTTTATCATTATTAGCTCCATATTACGAGTTAAAGACATATATTAAGAATCCTATTTCGGGCTTTGTAGAAATCTTCTCATCAGAACTTAAAGGAAAGCATGCCGGTTTTGTCAGGAAAATATGACTTACCGTGGGTCATGAATAACCTGATTAATCCCGAAGGGTCCGGCAAAGCCGGCGTTTTCCCATAAGAAGAATCAAAATAATCTGCATAATCTCAAAATGTTTTCTTTGAGGCCTCCTGTAGAATTATCAGCATAAATGCAGTGATGCATTCTTTCCTTGAAAGATGGTATCAATTCAGGCACCGTGAGGCTGATATTCTCTGGGGAAAACTTGCGGTCACCGTGAGTCTCGGAGGTGCGGACCCTGCGCCGCCTACCGAGGTACTGAACTCATTCTGCACTTATAATATGATCAAGGTTGTTGATAACGTTCAGGGCACAGGTGCTTTTGGATGCTACTACTGTGGATATGGTGAAACCTGCAAAGTAGGGGGGCACTATGCGATCAACGGACCAGACTGTCCGATCAATGATGATATAATACCTGATGTTACAAAGGATGAAAAAGTGATGCTTGCAGCCGGGCAGGCAGGTAAGAAGCTTGGTGAGCAACTGCGCTCTCCTGATTACGACCGCATGAGCACAGCACAGGAAGTCAGAAGCGCTTTATGATGTTTTGTCTTCAGGTGCGACAGGGATAATTTGTATAGTTGACACTGTTTTTCAATCTTTAAGAGAATCCAGTTCGTCATTGTAAGTTTCGATGGAATTGGATATCTCTTCCATCTCGGTATATTTGGCGATGTGGAATATAGCATCTCCTTCATGAGCAAGTGGCAGGTTAGTTTTTCCGATAACGATACCGAAAACTGAACTTGTGACCTTTGTTTCGATCTCGCCAAGCGGGTCATTGATATATGCCAGCAGGTCCCCTTCCTTTACCGAGGTTCCAAGGGGGACGATAGAACGGAGTATGCCGCTTTCAGGTGCTCTTATCCATTGGGTGTCAGAGGAAATTACCGTGCTATAACTTTTCTTCTTCCTGGCCTTTGGTCTCATATCTAAGTGGGACATTACTCCAAGTATTCCACGAACGCCTGCTCTTATGGCAACTTCATCAAAGCGAAGAGCTTCTCCGGCTTCGTAGAGCAGTACCGGTATGTTGCGGTCTCTGGCAGCTTCACGAAGAGACCCGTCCCGAAGCTCTGTGTGAATCACAACAGGTACACCAAATGCGCGTGCCAGATCTTCTGTTTCCTTGTTATCTTTAAGGTATGCGCGTATCTGGGGCAGATTGTCTCTGGCAACAGCTCCGGTGTGTAAATCTATAATATGTGTGCATTTCTCTACAATCTCTTCCATAAGGATGTTGGCAAGACGTGATGCCATCGATCCTTTTTTTGAGCCGGGAAATGACCTGTTGAGGTCTCTTCTGTCCGGAAGGTAACGGGATTGTGATACAAAACCGAACACGTTCACAATGGGTATGGCAATAAGAGTACCTTTCAGGTTATTCACTGTTTTATGTTTGAGCAAACGGCGAATGATCTCAACGCCGTTTATTTCATCTCCGTGAATTGCAGCACAAACCAGCAGGCATGGTCCCGGTTTATTTCCATGTATGACATGTACTGGCATGGATGCCGATGCATGAGTATAAAAATCAGGAATGGGTAGTTCTACAGACTTTCTGGTCCCCGGCTGGATGACAGTGCCGGCAATTGATATTGCTTCCTGCATCAATTAACCTTTTCCTTTTGTTGCAGTCTTACCGAATTTACTATTTTTCTCGATGTACTCTATGATCATGCCTGCTATGTCTTTTCCTGTGGTGTTCTCGATGCCTTCAAGACCCGGACTGGAATTTACTTCCATTACGACCGGTCCGTGGTTGGAACGTAAAAGGTCAACACCCGCAACGTTAAGTCCCATTATTTTTGCAGCACGCGCAGCAGTAGAGCGTTCTTCAGGTGTTATCCTGATCGGTGATGCGGTTCCGCCACGGTGCATGTTAGACCTGAACTCTCCTTCAGGTCCCTGCCTTTTCATGGCCGCAACAACTTTCCCACCGACTACAAAACAGCGAATATCTGCTCCATTTGACTCTTTTATGTATTCCTGCACCAGGATATTTGCTTTGACTCCCATGAAACCTTCTATAATACTTTCAGCAGCTTTCTGGCTTTCTGCAAGTACTACTCCAATTCCCTGGGTGCCTTCAAGGAGTTTGATGACCAGAGGGGCTCCTCCGACCATTGCTATCATGTCTTTTACATCACCGGGTTTGCTTGCGTAAACTGTCACAGGCAAACCTATACCTTTTCTGGATAACAACTGCAAAGAGCGTAGTTTGTCTCTTGAACGTGTAATTGCTACTGATTCATTTAATGGAAAAACGCCCATCATTTCAAATTGTCGCAGTACGGCTGCACCATAGGATGTGACCGATGCTCCTATCCGGGGAATTACAGCATCAACATTTGTGACTTCCTCTCCTTTGTAATGGATGGAGGGCTTGTGGGAGGTGACGTTCATGTAAGCACGCAATACGTCTATTACCTGAACTTCATGTCCTCTTTCTTCAGCGGCTTCTATTAATCTGCGTGATGAGTAAAGTTTGCTGTTTCTTGACAGTAAAGCAATTTTCATTATTATCCTCTATTTTAATCCGTACACATGTTTTGCGTCTTTTTTTCCACATTTAAAAGATGCAGCAGGGTTTACCACGGCCCGGTTGTTCAGGGCGGTACGCCCCAGCAGCATTTTAAAACGCATGGTGTCACGGTCAGTAAGTGTTAGTTCTATGGGGAAGGAATATGTGTCAATTACAATAAGTGTTTCGATGACATAGCGCATTTCCCTGTGACCACCGGAGTCGGTAACCTGCCGCTGCTCTTTTACCGGAGCAGTACACTTGACAATGAATTCCTGGTTTTTCTGCACCGGATGCACCAGGAACCGGATCATGTCAATACCGTCCTCGGTATATTGCTCAATATCAAAAGCATGCAATGCCGATGTCCTTGCACCGGTGTCAACCTTTGCTTTTATGGCTGGAAGCCCGAGTTCAGGTAAACTGACCCACTCTCTCCATCCAAGCGTGATAAGCTGTTCATTTTTTGTCATCTGGATTTTCTCACATACTTTTTTGCAATTTGACAATTAGTTCAAAAGTGGTATTTTTACCTTTATGGGTCTGAATGTATATAGAGACCCTGTCTGCATAGTTTGTTCTGAGTTTAAAATAACTGAACCTGCAGGTGCAATACGGACTATGGTCTATTATGCGTGGGTATATAAGGGAGAATAGCATGGTAGAGACCCCAAAAACGAAATTGAGTGAATAAAATGCTTAAAATAAAAGGACATGAAATTGGTTCGGTAGTTGTTAAGGGTGCCAGTAACAGAAGGGCCATACAATTTCAGAATAACATTATTACGGTCCTAAGGAAGATCGGTGTTAACGAAAATGACATTGATATCCCTCTTGAACGTATGGCAATGAAAAAGGCTAAAGCTTCTGCAACCTGGTGGATATCAGATGAAAGGATGCATTACAGCCACAGTATGCAGAAGAACTACGTGGAGAATCTCTATGTCCTGTCCAGGGTAATTGAGATAGAGGCTGGCAGGGTTCTTTCCGGGGAAAATACATTATCCGAGTTTATCTCTGAGTTCAAAGAGGATTCTGATGTTTTTAATAAACGTCTTGATGCACGCGAGTTCTTCGGTTGTGACCACGATGAGACTGATTTTGAGGTCATAAATCAAAAATACAAGGCGCTGTCAAAAGAGCTTCATCCCGACAAACCGACCGGAGATATTGAGAAATTCAAACAACTGAATGTTGCACATAAGATACTGAAGAGAGAATTGACATAAGGTAAGTCGACCGGTGTATTAAAACCGGGCGCAGCAGTTTCGTGCAATAATCGGACTGGTGTCCGTTTTTGCTTTCACGCCTGGTGTACACCTATTCATATCACGAAAAAAGAAAAGAATACTGTTCCTTTGAGTATTCTAATGATCAAACTGCTTCCTGTCCGAAATAGTCAGAAGTTGTTGAAACTGAACTTACTATTACTGTTGAACTATTCTGTATGACGTACTCGCTTAACCCAATGTCACTGTCAGGATTTCCCCAGTCATATGTATATCCCAGTCTGGTCCAGGGATACTCATCGTAAGTGCTGTTGTTGAGGGAATTGAACCATTCGACATGTTCCTGTGAGACGTTCTCATTAAACTCAAGCTGAGCCTGGGTATCTGTGACCTCAGGGTCAGGAGTCGGTCTGAAAAGGTCATCTGGTCTTACCCACATTTCCACAAAATACTCATTTCCGTCATCATGCGGAAGACCTATGAGCTGTTCCAGTCTAAGTGTTAGTTCATCGTTCTGAACATCATTTTGCTCAACGAAGTCTTTCAATTCAGGAATAACCATCACCCATGTGTCTCCCCACCATGTGGACACGTTTGAATCGACAGGGTAGCTTTCAGGATACTTAGTCCATGTGACAACAAGGACATATTTATCTCCTGAAACTTCACTCCATTGAAGTTCAGTGTTAGACTCGATTATCGGGCTCAACTCTGTATATATTTCCTCATCTTCGGCTACCATTGCATCTTCGATCGCAGCCTGGTACATCTGGTCAAGGTCTGTTACTCCGGATGAGTCCTGATTACCATCAAGAACACATCCTGTAGATAGTATAGCCACCATAGATATGGAAAATATCAATAATAAGTTGCTATTTTTCATTATTTGCCCTTTATTGTGTCTTATTCTGATGTAATATTGTCTAATTGTCTATTTTACAGAATTTGATCTCAAGTTTGCACAAAGACTAATATATACAAATCTCGATGGTATTTATATTTATATTTATATTTCAATGTCTATTGGTGTCTGGCAATGAGCAATTCTGCAAGATCAATAAAGTAACAATCAACAAATAGCAACAACGATTTTAGTAAGTATCAATAAAAGATCAGAATAGCACCATCACCACAAAATCTATAATCTCAGCCGTAATATCACTGATTACGATTTTTTAATGTGCGGCTGTAGTTTAGTGGTATGACCGGAGCTTCCCAAGCTCTGAACTCGGGTTCGAATCCCGGCAGCCGCATGGAATTTATAGGATATAGTTAAGGCTGATTTTTTGTACGCTATAAACATTATAAACGAATAGTAATTGTTATAAACAATGTAGTGCATAAAATCTTTACTGATATAATAATAGTTTTTGGAAATTAATATGTCAAACTGGATTTTTGCAATAGTATGCTTAATAATTGGTCTGATTTTAGGATCCAGCATTTCTAAAACAGAGAATTTTAAAAAATTGAAGCCATTAGTAGAATGGTTTGATAATCTATCAAGTAAATGGAATCCACGAATTAACTCCATATTAATTCTATTGACGGTAATTACAATTTTGACTATATTACCATCTTATTTTAGCCCATATATTGTTCAGGTAAATTCTTATAAAGAATATGCTCCTGAAGATTATTTAACTGAAGCTGGTTTGGAAACTCCTTCATATACTTTAAAAACAACATATGTTGTACAAACTAAACCACAATCACTTTTATGGCCTTTGAACAAACAGACTTTTATTTTACCCAAAGACAGCTACAAAATAAAAGTAATCCAAAGTGATATGTTCCGAGCAAGAATTGATAATGAGGATAAAAAAATATTTTTTTATTTTTTATATGATCGTTCGAAAGTAGAAAATACTCAATTATCATATAGTTATAGACAAAAACAACAACCAGAAGTTGTTCTTTTAGATTATGATATGCATCTAATTCTTAACAACATAGAAGAAAATTTCATAATAGAAAATACTGAAAATGCAAAAATCACTTCATATCGGGCAAATTGGTTAGTTAACAACGATGAAAAAATGTGGAAAATTGAAAATATAACAGTAGAGCCTTTTAAAGTTTTTGTAGATGATAAAGAAATTGATTTTGACTATTCTTATGAACTCTATAACGATACAGAAGTTTTAGTTTATAGTTGGGATATGAATTTTGAAGAAAACGAAATAAAGCATGTAAAAATATTAACAAATACAAGTGCAAATTACTACAAATATGTTCATGGTATCAATTTAGAACGATACGATGAAAGTTTTAATCCTACTTTCCCATATGAAAATGGGACTTTCAATTGGGCTTACTTTATAGCTACTTTTGAAGACTATCCCTATCCTAATGCTTCGGATTATTATGATGGTCAATCAGTAAGATTCATTTCGTTCCCACTCAATAAATCAATGTTAGAATGGAATAAGAAGCAATATGGCAACAAAAGCTTGTATTTAGGACCAAACAGTAGCTAAATCATAATTCATGTGTCATCGGTTAAGCCCACCATTCCTCTCTAAATCGTTGTCTATTAACATGCGGATCTAATGCCTGACTTGAATATACCTCCATTATCATTTCAAGTGACATTTCTATTCCACAATATTTCAATATCAATCTAAGCTGATTGTTAGCATTCTCTGAGAATATCGTGCTCCATCGAAGTTGTGTATACCTTAACTTCATCTCTTTTTCATTGTTGCTTCTCACAATCGTGTATATCCTTCTACTAACAAGAAGTGTCAGCATTGCTATCCATATGTATGCTTCAACAATATTTTTATTAGTTGTATTCACAACATCCATTGCATACCTGCTTTTGAGTTCCTTGAATACTAATTCAATGTCCCATCTTGCTCCATAGAGTTTCGCAATGTCTTCTGCGTCCAGTACATCCGATGGGATATTTGTAATATATGTATGATACTTTTCTGTCTCCTTATTCATTATCGCTATCATTCGGAACATTTCACTGTCGTTCTTCTGCTTGCCATTATAGTCTCGACGTTTAAAAGAAATTTCTACATCTGCATCAAGAACCTGTCTTTTCAGATGAGGTAACACTTCACTTATGCATTTTCCTTTGACATCGATACTTCGACCTCTATGAGTGCTGTTAACATTAACGATAAGAGGATCTGCATTATTCTTCAACCGGGACACAAAATATCCGCCGTTATCCTGAATCCTTGCGAATAACTGGTGCTTATAGAATCCAAGATCAATAAGGAGGATTCTATTCTTGATCCATGGTCCCATACGCAATGTCTTCAACTCATTAGTGCTTTCGGCATAAAGAGCTACATTTTTTGGTTCATTGGCTATTGCACTTACCAGTAATCCTACTTTTACACCTGCAGCAACCGTTCTTATCCTTGCAGCAGGCCATTTTTCAGATAATGAACTATGTAGTCGAACAATGCTGCTATTCTGGATCAGTACATCTTCGAATTGGGAGAGTTTCTCCGAAAGATGTTTGTTCTGTTCTTGAGTAAGTTGTTCTATCCCGTGCATAACGCAAGCTTGCAGAAATGCAACCAACTCAGGAGTGAAACGTTCATACCAGCTACCATCGCTTATTTTCTTAGTAGCTGCTTTTTCATAACTGCGTTTAAGACTGGCTAAAGTGTGCTGGAGCTGAACACCAAACCCCAAGGTTAGAACCCAAAACATTATCACAGGATCGATTTTTCGTTCCCGTTTTACAAGACCTGTTTCGTGTGCAGTTTGGCGTAGCCAATCAGGAGGGAAAATACTGCAAAGGTTTTTCTCGATGATTTGTGGATCGTTTGTCATTATTGTCCCCTCAGACAATAAAATATTGGCAGTCGAGTATATATATCTAATTTGCGATAGGAATCCAGTCAGAATCGTTGATGTTAGAAAAACAGCATCATTTGACTTGTTTTTTTCTTAACCGATGACACATGAAAATCTATCAGGGAACTAATGGGTATTGAAGGCGGTATTGCTTGGAAGTATTGGAATGAGTTTAACAAAGTCATTCCTATTGAGTATGATTTTAAAGCACGAATAGACAAGTACAGGCGGCCAATGGGAGCTGGAGATAAAGCAAACGTAATGCTCAACTATGGATATTCGTTGCTTGAATCTGAATGTTTACGGATTATTAATTCAGTAGGTCTTGATTCACGTGTTGGGTTTTTGCATGAAATGAATCCAAGTAAACATAGTTTGGCTTATGATTTTCAGGAGCCTTTTAGATTCCTTGTTGATCTTGCAGTTATTAATCTAATTGAAAAAGAAGCAATGGAGAATAAGGATTTCATAAGAACAGAAAGTTATTCTCTCAGGTTAAAGCCTTCAGGAGCAAAAAAGGCCACAGATGAGTTTAATTTAATGATGAACAGTAAGATTGAGTACAGAAAAAAGAATACTACTTGGGGTAGTGTCTTGCTGTTGAAAGGTAGAGAGTTAGCTCAACATCTCACAGGCAATAGGAAAATGATTGATTTTAGTAAGCCTCAGTAGTTTGCTAATTTTCCACTCGGTCACAAAGTAGTGCCTTTCGATAGCTTTATATGCGGCGAGAACGCCGCCATATGTCGTTTCTAAAATTCAATTCCAGCACCCCTTCTAAAGTCGAGTTAAGACCAAAACAATGTATCAATGCTGTTCTAAAACCTCTTACTGATAATATCGCCATTAATATCAATGGTTCTCTTACCTGTAAAGACCTATTTTATGCTGCTATATGTATGGCAGTAGAAAAAAGTTCAGTTCATTCCATGTCGAAACACTATCAAGACGTTCCTTGTGAAACATCTACAAGATATCATCTCAATAAATTGGATCTTGAAGAACTAATCCGGTTAAATGCAAAGATTCTACTTCAAGGTCCTATTAGTACTCTAAAAACTGAGAAAAAGTATGAGTTTGCTATTGACTTTACAAATGACCCTTACTATGGAGAAACTGATTCATCCAATGAAAACTACGTCATACGTGGACAGGCAAAAAAATCTACAAACTCTTTCTATTCATATATTTCATTGTCCATCATAAACAAGAATGAGAGGTTCACTATATCCGTTCTTCCAGTAGAAAGAAGTGAAACAAAGATCAATTACCTCGCTTATTTCGTTGATCTGATAGGGAACCTTGATCTTAAGATCAAGGTTCTTTGTTTGGACAGAGAGTTTAGCTCTGTTGATGTGTTTGAGTTCTTACAGAACAAAGACATTCCTCATATTACTCCTGTAGTTAAAAAAGGAAACGTGATCAAACGACTACTTATTGGTAGAAAGGCAAGGGATTCGCAATATGTTATGAAGAATCCTCAGAAGAAAGAGGTTCGGCTAAATATCGTTATTGATGTCAAGTACATGAAAGGTAAAAGGAATAAAAAAGGATGCGAAAACCTTGGTTTTGTTGTTTATGGGCTCAACTGGAAGCCCCGGAAGATTAGCACGGTCTATAGAAGAAGGTTTGCAATCGAATCGTCTTACAGGATGAGGAATATAGTCAAACCCAGAACATCGACAAGGAACGTTACTTTCAGGTACTTTTTTACATTGGTATCGTTCCTGCTTAGAAATACATGGCTCCTAATTCAGAAAAAGCATTTTACGATTGTAAAACGAGGTCCTCAAACAATTGATGAGGATAGGTTCAGGTTTGACAGATTTATCCTGTTTGTTGAGGAATGGTTTAGAAGAAACTTAAGGGTTCAATTGGTAGTGCGGTGTTTGAGGTAGATGAATAGCGGTAAGGAGAAAAAGGAGGGAAAAATAGCGAAGTACTGAGCCTGCTTATGTTGGGAAAAGAGATGATACCGACCTGTTGAGAAAGAAAATTCTTGCTATTGGGTATAAAGAATGGAAAGAAATGGGATTTTCTAAGGGTACATTGCATTACATGAAGAAAAATGCAAAGAGCGATAAGCCATTTACTATGAATGCTCATGTTAAGGAAAGGTTGGAGATTTGGGAAGGATGTTAAGATGTTTACCACAGATGAAAATAAAAAATTCATAGAAGAAATTTATAAAAATATTGATGTGGACAATTTTAATTTAGATGATATTGGCGATGTGGATGAATACATTTCAGAAATCTTTAATGAAGCAATTTCTGAAGCTTCAATGTCTACATTTGAAGATTTAAAATCTAATCTCTTAAACCAGTTAGAATTTTGGCGAGCAGCAGATGATACTTTTGAACAGCGTCTCTATGAAGTTTGGGAAAAGCCCTTGAATTTATTAGAAATGCTCATAATCATTGCTATTGAAGGTGGCAGTATTTATAATGAAGAAATGAGACCAGATGCCGTTCAAAATAAGGATTATGTGTTTGAGTCTTTGTGTAGACTTCATGCCAGAGCTTGTCTTGTTAGTAGAGAAATTTTAAATTTGATGAAGGGAGGATATGCTTCAGGAGCACTTTCTAGATGGCGAACACTTCATGAAATTGCGGTTGTTGGTTACTTCATCAAGAAGCATGGGAACGATGTTGCAGAACGGTATCTTTGTTATCATGTTATCGATTCATATAAAGCGATGCGTCAGCAGCTTGAGTTTACAGAATATTTAGAGATTTCTCAGTATTCAGAAAAAGAAATTAAATACATTACCGAAGCCAGAGATGATTTGATTGACCGTTTTGGTAAACAGTATGGAGAACCTAATGGATGGGCCACTGACGTATTTAATGGGAAACGGGTTAGGTTTGCTGATATTGAAAAAGAAGCAGGTATAGATCATTTAAGGCCATATTACAAGTTGGGAAGTCATTCCATTCATGCTGAATCAAAGGGATTTCTTTTTGACATTGGTTTAGTAGGAACAAAAAAAGACATAATGATGGCTGGACCAAGCAATATGGGACTTGCCGATCCAGGAAGCCTTATGGCACTATCACTAAGCCAAATCACTACATGCTTTTTGCTCATGAATACAACTGTAAATGGTCTAATTTATTTGAAAACAATTCAATTACTTGTTAAAGAAATCGATGCAGAATTATCTAAAGTGCACGAATATACAATTTCTCGCGCAAATGAGTTTTCTAAAAAAGGGTAAGTATTAATGATTTAACAAAACTACTCTTTTTTTTGTGAGTATGGTTTGAGACTACCTATTAAAGAATCTACTTGATTTGGATTGATGTAAAGAATCTGTGTGGTAGAGTTTCCTTGTGTTTTGATTCTTATATCTCCTGTTCTCATCTCATCTACGAACATACGGATTACATCTGCCATTATCATCACTTACCTTAATATTTGCACATTTTGATTAATTATTTATGTTACACATTGCTAAATGTTAAATTTAAGATTACCAATCATAATAATCTTTTTTGAATCATAGGTCGTATTTACATAATTATATTTTTGGTATCTTTGAGAATCATCTCTTTCATAAAAGAAAAGCCAAGTATCTTGCTTAATAATACTTGATGATGTATCATAAAAAGTAAATTTAAAAGTCGCATTCGTGGGTAAATTTGTTTTATTTGTCATTACATAGATTTTCCAGACCTCTTCATCGTCATCATCGGCGTCAATATTAGATTTAATTGAAGAATCATGGCTATATTCTGGATGTAGAGACGAATCTATTTTTACTAATAATTCTTCTGAAGAGGCTTGAAGAATGTAAGAACCTGAATCATCACCATAATTGTGTACTTTAAAATTAAAACTATTTCCAGAATATTGATTAATTTCATTTGGGGGAGTAAATGTAAAATGTTCTAGTTCTGGAGAAGATGAGACTACAGAAAACATTAAACTAAATACCGCTACGATTACACCTATAATAGCAATGTCTTTTTCTGTGAGAGGCATAAATAGACTTACATATTTCTTAGTAATAAATTTTTTTCATGCGTCATCGGTTAAGAGAAGAATCGTGATAAATAGCATGTAGTTTCATAACTTCATCAAAAACATACCAGTGATAAAACCAGTAGTATGAGATTACTTAACAGTTAAATTCTGTAAGTTAAGGTAGTTGTTATTGTCCAAAAACATTAGCAATAAGTAAATAAAACTCCTTAACCGAAGACACATGAAATTTTTTTAATTAAGATTAATGAAAATAAATTAATGATAGTATTAGTAACTCAATTTATCTACAGTAGCAAATATTCCAAAATGTAAAAATAACGTACAAAAAATCAGAGATAACTATATCCCCGCATTCTCTATCGGGAATATAGGTAATGCCAAAAAACCGAACTTATTTGATAAGTTTCAATTGTAATGGTATCTCTAACAAGAAAACCGAACTTTTAATAATAATATGATCCGTTCTGAATTAACAAGAAAAAACGGAACTCTTACTTCAAATTCCAAATGTTTAATAGTTTAAAGAGACAAAACAGGTTTTTTAATCTGCATAATTACGTTGTTTTTCTCATAAAAAAATCTAAGTAAGAGTAAATATGTATTTGAAAGTATGACTGATAAAAAAACGTGGGCATATGGAAAAATAATAGCAGTTATGGTATTTATTTTAATTCTTTTATTGCCCATGATGATAATCGATGAAAGAATGCAGACAATGGTGATAATAGTAGTACCTGCTACACTTCTTTTTTTAGCATTTATTGCATATTCAGTTCGTCGTAATGTAAAAGCGAAAGAAGGAGAGTATACTCCTCCTGATCAAAAAATAGTAATTAATACATATATGGAAGAACTGGCCAAGGAACATAAAAAGATCGGACGCGATCATTCTCTTATCAAGTATGGTTTAATTCTTTTATTAGTAGGATTTATATCTCTTGCAGCGGCCTTTTTTTTAAATTGTGGTATCTGTTTCATTATTAGTTTTTTTATTCTTTTTCCCATTTCCATGTTGTTTATGATTATTTCATCTTTTGCTGATGCTTCAAAAGAAATGCAGGCGAATAGAAATGCGACAAATACTACTATCCAAAAAACAAATGATAAGGAAATGGAGTATGTTGCAAAACATGAGAATCGTTATTTATTTTATTTCATAGTATTTTTTATTATGTTATGCTATGTTGTATTCAAAGCGGTGTAATTCAAATTTTAAGCGCCGACTAAATCACCCTCCCCACATTTTCAATCTTTCCTTAATATGAGCATTAAGAGTAAAAGGCTTATCATCCTCAGCATTCCTCGGCATGTATCACAGAGAACCACCACAAACCCTTTCAATTCTCCCAAAACACCCACAGAGTTCTTCTACAAAAATAACAATATCATTTAAGGAGGAGAATCTCATGCCAAGATACTGTAAGATATGTGGAGCAAAAAGTGGAAGATGCAATCATCTGGTAATTGACTTTGGAGAAAAGGAAGAAGAAACCAGTGAAAAAAAGGACGAATCTCAAAACTCCGATTCCCAAAAATGATTTTGAAAATCACTTTCAATAATCCCTTTTGTAAAACGTGATAACGATGATCCTAAAATTTAAATCTTCAAGTCCTGAGATACCGGACTCTGCTTTTGTGGCTGATAATGCAACCGTGATTGGTGATGTTGTCCTGGGGGAAGAGTCCAGTGTGTGGTTCGGTGCCGTAATTCGTGGTGATGAGAATCCCATTCGCATAGGTAAAAGGACAAACATTCAGGACAACGTTGTGATACACATTTCCGCTACATCCCGTGCAGACATAGGTGACAATGTAACAATCGGTCACTGTGCTGTGGTCCATGGTTGTAAGATTGCCGACAACGTACTCATAGGGATGAACTCAACAGTGCTGGACGGTGCGGAGATAGGAGAGAACTGCATCATCGGGGCAAATGCACTTGTGCCGCCGGGGAAAAAGATTTCTGCCGGGAGTATGGTCATGGGAGTTCCTGCAAAGGTTGTCAGGGAGCTCACAGAAGATGAGATTTCCGGGATAAAAGAGAATGCAGCCGTTTACGTGGAATTGCTGCATAAATACAAGAGTCAGAAAAAATGATATGTTTTCCAGAATCGTGAATTTCTTATGATCAGAGATTAAAATGGACCATTGCCACGAACATAAGAATTCCTATTATGAACAGGGCTCCGAATATAAGGACCATCTTCTTTCTGAGGTCTCTTTCCTTCGGTGTAAGGGGTCTTAGCTCATCCTCGTGCTTTTTCTCATAATGGCTTCCAAGAAAGGTTCCAAGTATCAGGCCGATCATGTATCCATAGAATATATTGTTCAGGGCCAGTGCAATAGGGATTCCGATTGCAATACCAATTGCAAGCCCCTTACCCATGTAGTGGCCTCTTGGGTATTTCCCGGTACGGTTGTATTCTTCCTTCTTGAGCTTGTAAGCAAAATATGACATCACAAGTCCTGCAAGAAGTATTACAAGGATTATTATCAAAAGTAAAGAAAGGTTCATATTCCTGCTTTGTTCCCTTTTACTTAATAGTTAACGGATGGAGTAACCAAAAAACGAATCTCAGTAATTGTTAATCTCATTTGACCTTCATTCTGCAATCCCCATTGCACATATTTCGGACATATTCCGCCACAGAATCGTAATTCTCCGGAGTACAGAACACAATGCTCTTTTCAGCAAATCCTGCTTTTATAGCAATAGTCCGGGATTTTGGATAGAAGGAAACTTTAGTAATGTTCTTCCATTTCAGCTCCTGGTCCTGGTGCGATGCTGCCAGAAGTCCGGTACCTGCAGCAGTTGGATTTCCTGTAAGCAGTCCGGTGAATATGAGCAGGAAATTCACGATCCAGTTCTTTCCTTTCTGGTCCTGTCTTGTGATGGTGCTTACCGTTTTGCTGTCCAGTTTATAGGTCAGCATGTATTTGTTGCCGTAATATGCAATGATAAATAGTGCTGTAAACAGGAACAATATTCCTATCAGCATAAGTGCATATTTCATATCCCTCAAATTGCTGCTTGTGGAATACACACTTCCACTCAATATCGCTGGGAGCATGATAAGTGCAACAATAGCCGCTGTTATCACCGTGGCAATTCCCAGTACTTTCAGCAATTCGTTGAGTATGAGCCTGTTAGTCAGTATCGAAACATCAATGTCCCATTCAATATTTTTCTCGGAACTCATTTTTCATCCAGCCTTTCGTAATAATTGTCAGGTTTATTTCCAGCACCCTGAATGCTGGATTCCCTGCCTTATACGCTCGATCTGAAGCTTTTTAGCTTCTTTGTATCTTCTCCACAAAAGATAGAATCCAACGATTGCAACCGACACCTGGCCGGTAAACACATTAAATACTGTATCAGGGAACAATGACAGGACGTCAGGAAGTCCGTTCCACAGTCCGTGCAGGGCAGCCACCGTTATGTACGCTCCGATTACCTTCTGGTTAATATGGAATTTACGGGGACCACTTTCCCTGAACATGGTGCTGACAAGTATTGCTGTCCACGTACCGTGTCCGATCGGTGCGATTACACCCCTCACCAGTGTGATGAGCACAGTTTGTGACAGGCTTCCTCCACTATTGAGGAAAGCTGTGAATGCGTATCCTGTACTTTCCAGGGCTGCAAAACCCATTCCTGAAGCCGCTCCAAGAATAAGTCCGTCCATTTCAGAATCATGGAAACAGCGTTTAGCAATTATAAGCACTCCGATTATTTTGGCGAACTCCTCGATAAGTCCTACTTCAAATGAGTAAAATAAGGAGCGTTGTGACAGGAATATTGGTTCAAGGGTTGCTGCTGCCAGCACTCCAAGAAGTCCTCCGTAGAAAAACGACCATGATGTTGTTGGCATGTCAAGCTTGCTAAGGTGCCTTCTCTGGTAGAAAAAAGCAACATATGTGATTGGCACCAGGAAATTCCCAAGCATTACAACAGTAGGGAATATGTTGGTATTGCGGGTTGCAGCAAGCGCAAAAACTCCGAAAATATAGAGGACCAGCCCACCGGTGAAAACCTTAAGCCATGATAATCTTCTATGATTCTCGAGATCTTCATAAGTGGTTTGTTGCTTCTCAATAGCGTGTTCCGGCTGTTCATCAGGGGTTGTAACATCCATTTTATCCCGTTACCTTGATTCTCCGCAATAGTATAATATAACAAAGTTTATTTTTATATAAAGATACTTGGGCATATATTTGCCAGGGGACTGCAGGTTGCATAATATATTCAAATTCAGAAGTGTTATTAAGGTGGGTCTATGGAGATGACGACATGTCAGTAAAGGATGATACATTATCAGAATGGGAACGGAAGCAACTTCTTGCAGCTTTACACGCCAGACTTTTCTGGGTAGGAGAAGAAATTCCGTATTCTGTTGACATTAGAGGAAAAAAATGCAAGTTGCATGAACTTGTATGGAGACTAATAAACAAAGACAAACTTACAGATGAAGACATCGTACACATTGATAAATACATAACGTTTCTCCGGGAAAAAGAGCAGGAAGATGAAACAAAGCTCAAAACAGAGAAACTCACCAAAGATGAAGCTAAAGCTCTTTTCAACGAGACAGGCGGAATTCTGAGAGCAATAATGGACCTCCGGGATATAGAGGAAGGAACTGTAAAGGAGAAAGAAAAAGAGTTCCATGATATCTTTTCAAAAGAACGTGTGGCTGAAGCACGCAAGTGGCTCCGGTTCCTGCATGATTCCGGTGGCTTGACGTGATTTTATATCCGCATGTTGATGCTTTCCTGACAATAAAAAACTCATCATAATGATGATAATAATTAGATATAATTGTGTAGATATATTTATATAGTATGATATATTTGTAGGATGTGTAGTCACAGCCTCTAAGCAGGTATGTGGCAGAAATGTCCCAAATGGTACGATATGGACATCATCAAACCCGCCAAAAAACGAATTGGATTGCATAGGAATGTGGGATGGAGATATCCCCCTCAATATCTTCAATTTGCACGCACCCACATTCCATCTGTCAATCAGGAGTATGAGCAAAGGCAGGGAGCAAAATAGCATTCAGCAGAATGCGGGGTTATTGTCATTCATTTACTCATTGCCTTCATCAATTCTTTTTGCACTTTCATACATCCAGTTTGCATCATCTTTTCTCCCCATGAGCTCAAGCACGTATCCCAGATTCTCAAGTGTAATTCTCACATAGGATCTGTATGTCCCGTTTTCAGGGTTCTGGTCCATGATGGCAGCGTATGAACGCAATGAATTCTCATAGCTCTTCTTTGCCTCACTGTACATTCCTGCATTCAGGAAAAAAGCACCCATACCATCCAGCACACCTGCGTGGTCAAGCTTATATTCAATATTCGAAGGATCTGCCTGCATAAGGTTTCTGTAAGTTTCAAGTGAGGTCAGGAACTTCATTTCTGCTTCGTTTGCAATCCCACTGCCCACTGCTATCTCAGCCAGTCTTGAATTCAGTGCTGCTATCCTTTCAACCGGAAATACATTTTCAGGTTCAAGGGATGCAAGCTCAGAATATGCTTCAAGGGCATAGTTACACATGTAACCGGATTCTTCAGTTTTCCCCTTCTCTGAAAGTGCATATGCAATGCCATCGATGACAGATGCCTTGTTTACAAGTATCTGGATATTGGCAGTGTGTTTCTCTGCAAGGGCATTGTATTTTGAGAGTAAGAATTCCAGGATTTCAAGTTTTTTGTCAATCTGCTCTTTTGAGGCCGACATTTCCATTTTCTCAAGCAGGTTAATAATCTTAGGGATATACCTGCCTGACTTTTCATTCTCCTGAAGTTGCTCATAAAGATCCAGTGCATCAGTCAGCTGTCCAATTGCGACCATTATGTCTGCTTTCTTTCCCTGTATCTCTTTAATTCTTCCTGTGTTCTTTCCTTCAGGGTCAGGGACAAGACCAAGTAGTTCTGTTCTGATCCCAAGAATACGGTCATATTCCTTGCTGATGAGATCAACATCGCCGATATTATCTGCTTTCTTCTCGAGCTCTAAAAGAATGGAGTCTATCCTGTCTGGAAAATCTATGTCTGTCTCCCCACTCTTAATAAGCTGCATATAGCTGATCAAAGCCTCATCATGGCGCCCAAGATCAAATTGTGCCTTTGCTGTATTTTTCAGAACCTCATTCATCTTAGAATCATCTCCAGTTGCGTGCTTTACGGTCTCATATATGGATAAGGCCTTCTTGAAACTCTCAAGGGCTTCAGAATAATATTTCTCACTGGCAAGAATAATTCCTGTCTCCCTGCATATATCCGCACTGATAAGTCCGAGTTCAAGATTATCCTGACCAGGTTTTTCTATTTTGTCTCCAAGTTGTCTGTATAATTCAAGTTTTAATTCGTTTTTTTCTTCAAGTCCTGCAAGAACCAGCATGTCCCCAATAATGGCCACTGTGGCCTGGATCACATTATTGTCATCGACTTCATTTTGGAGGACATTTACAACAATATCTACTGATTCTTTTATGTTTCTAATTGCACCTTCAATATTACCGGAATCTTTCAGGAGATTTCCAATAATATCCAGTGAGAAAGCCACATTAAGCTGATATGAAGTGTTTTCAGGAGCTGAAGCAAGTATCTTTCTTGATACTTCCAGTATAACTCCATACTTTTCCATCAACTTCCCGGTATCTTCCTCTGACTCCAGGAGTCTGTTCATATCTCTCAGGATATCAATGCTGGTTTTCCTTCCGGGGTCTCCTTCATCTTCACTGGCAATGAATGCAGAAGCAATTTCCAGTGATTCTTCCAGTTTTGAGAACGCAGCATCTTTCTGGCCCTGCATCTCCAGTACATGGGCGCTACTTTGCAGGACCCCAGCAACTTTCAGAGATATTTCCCCTTCAATTTCAGCTTCTTCCGTGTACAAATGAAGCAGTTTTTTGTATTTTTCTCTCTCCATTTCAGATGCATTTTCCAGCGGGATGTTCAGCAGGTTATCCCGAATGGTTTTTGCTTTTTGTAAGTCTCCGCTCTCTTCCTGAGTTTCTGCTTCAAGTTTTTCCTGAAGCTCAAGGGCCTCTTCAAGAGCATCAAATGCCTTTTCATATTTCCCGGTTTCAGCAAACAGGGCTCCCATGTTATTCAGAGTGGATACCATGTTGGAGATATGTGACTGGTTGGAAGGGTCTTTCTGTACTAAGTCCCGGTAATTCTGTGCAGCGATGGCATACCTGTCACCTGCTTCCATCTTTTTCCCTGCATTCTCAAGGGCAAGTGCCATATTACTGAACATATTTGCTCTCTGTTCGGGCAAAAGGTAGTCTGGCTCGCTTTCAACAATAGCTGCGGCTTTGATGTATCTTTCCAGGGCCTCATCCCTTTTCCCCTGTGAGAATAACAGGTCTGCATATGTCTGCAGCACAGCGACCTCTATTTGTGGTGATTCTGCATTCTTTGCCTGTTCAGCTGCCAGTTTCAGTATTTCCAGCGCATTTTCATGCTGCCCCTTCTCAATAAGGCTTACTCCTTTGTTGAAGTGCCTGTATGCCATATCTCTTGCTCTTTTGGACATGTTGTTCTCGGTTAATTTGGTGATGATAATAAACAAACAAGTGAGATCCTATTTATTTTTCCCGGAAAAATAATATAGAATGGATTTATTGATTCTGCTTTTTAGGTGGAAGTTTCTATTTAACAGTAACCCTGTTTCTGGTTGTGTTAATAAGTTTTTCCAGAAAAATGTCTTTGATGTCTGAATCTACTTCCACAGTAAAAGAAACTACTTCTATGTAATCTGTTATCATTATGGTGCCATACTGCTCTGCAAGCCGGGAAACGGTATCCATGTCGGAATAACCGGATTCTATTCGCACAACAGATTTGTCGCTGACTTCAACGATACCTGCATTTTCAATGGCTTCAATTGCAGCTTCCCGATAAGCTCTGGCAAGTCCTCCGAATCCAAGCTTTATTCCACCAAAATACCGGGTAACAACGATTGCAACATTCGTAAGTTCCTTCATCTCAAGAATCTTAAAAACTGGTTTTCCTGAACTGCCTGCAGGTTCTCCGTCATCATCATATTTCATTGCAATCACATTGTCCCTGTTTATGAGATAGGCTGAAACATTGTGGTTCGCATCGTGATGACGCTCTTTGATCGTGGAAACAAATGATTTTGCTTCTTCCTCGTTTTCTATGGGGATAGCATAGGCAATAAATATGGAATTCTTAATCTCTTTCTGCGCTTGCCCTGGATTTTTTAAAGTTCTGAAACCTGTCAATGTCCGTTCTCCATTCCATAATCTTAATATATACTCAGCATAATAATGACAAATTAGTATTGGCAATTTCAATTAGATATATGTAAATACTAAAAATTACTATATACTGGATTACAATTGTTAGTGTATAAGTTTTCATCAGTCAGGTAATGTTATGGTCTTTAAAAACACCGTCCTCAGCATAATAATCCTGTTGGCTTTGCTTTTTTTTTGTCCCTTAGCGGGTAGTCTGGGTCAGGAAGCCAGGGACTTCAATTCAATCGCAGTATCCATGACTGAAAATGGATCGTATGATGATGCTATCGCCTACTATAATAAAGCACTTGAGGCAGAACCGAATTATGTTCAGGCGCTTGATAACAAGGGATCGACCCTTTACCTGATGGGTAATTATACTGCGGCTTCAAAAATATTTGATCGCATACTTTCCATATATCCTGATTCACCTGCAGCACTTTTCAAAAAGGGTATAACACTTTCAAATCTGGGACAAAATGAAAAAGCCATTGAATATTATAACAAATCACTGGTTCAGATTGCTAATGAAAGTACATCTGATTATGAAAATATCTTTGATATCGGTCTTTTTTCGCTGATTGGAATTTCAGACGACTGTGAGGTTCCGGAAATATCTTATGACCCGAGACTTCCAAGTGTATGGTATCAGAAAGCAGTTTCTCTTGAAGCTTTGGGAAAATATAATGAGTCTGTTCAGTATTACGACCGGATACTTGAACTTGCAGAATCACAATCTTCAGATTTTTCAATGACTGCCGACAGTCTCTATGATCGGGGCAACTACAACGATTCAATCGATTATTATAACAGGGCACTTGAGATAGAACCTGATAGTTCTGATTACTGGTATGGAAAAGGACTTGCATATGATGGAATAGGAGATTACGAGGCTGCTCTGTCGGCCTATGATGAGGCAATTTCTTATGATTCCGAAAACATCAACGCGATTTTCAATAAGGCCGTCGACCTTGAAATAACAGGCCAGCCCGACCTTGCCGTCCAGCAATACAATGTTTATCTGACACTCGATCCATATGCTGTTGACATATGGTATAAGATGGGAACTACTTACGAAGAACTTGGGGATTATGAATCCGCACTAAAGGCTTACAATCAGGTTCTGGTGTATGAACCTGAAAATGGGGAAGTATGGACCCGCAAAGGCGCTGTTCTTGACCTGCTTGGAAAATACCAGGAAGCGATCGAAGCTTATGATAAGGCACTTCTTGTAGGAACAGACAATACAGCTTCAGGTTCATATGGCTCAGGAGCAACTCTTTTCGGAGTGCCTGTAGAAGTGTCTGATTGCTATGCAGAAACTCCGGAATTTGATTCGGATTCCGCACTTCTCTGGTACAACAAGGGCCTTGCTTTCTATAAACTGGCTAATTATGAAAGTGCCATTGAAGCATTTGAAAACGCAGCAGCTATTGAATCCGATCATCCGTTTTTATGGTATCGGATAGCAGTTTCATATGAGAATCTCGGAATGTACGAGGAGGCCGTAAAATCATATGAAAAAGCAGTCAAGGCAGATAATTCATGTCCGAGAATATACTATGACCTTGCACTTGATTATGATCGTCTGGGAGATTATAGTTCAGCACAAAAGGCTTATTCAAAAGCCGTGCGACTGGAGCCTAACTTCACAGCAGCTTATTATAACAAAGCCCTGGACCTTGACAACCTGGAGAAATATGGGGAATCCGTTGAAGCATACTCAAAGGTTCTTGAACTTCAACCAACATCTATTGATTCATTGCTTGGTAAGGGCAATGCTTTGAATCAGATTGATGAATATGAGGAAGCGATTGCATGCTATGAGCAGGTTCTCCAGATAGACTCGACACATTCTGTGGCAAAGTTCCAGCTTGATGAGAACAGGGATATGCTTGAGAATGAAAATATGAGCGCTTCCGGTTATTCGGAACCTTCTTCCCTTTTCGGAGTAATGGACAACGATGTTTTCAGTTCTGATCTCTTTATCTGGTATTCATCAAGCTCATTTGAAAGTTCTTACTCTAAATGTCTGGCTGACGCTGAGATACTAGGAAATGTTGTTAATTACGATAGTGTATGGGTATCCAGAGGTTTATCCCTTGAAAAAATGTCAATGACTGATCAGGCGATTGATTCTTACACAAAGGCTCTGTTATTGAATCCTGCTTCTGTTGAAGCATGGGTGAATCTGGCGTCATCCTATGACCGACTTGGTGATTATGCAAATGCTGTTACATGTTATGAACAGGCAGTATTGATCGACCCCACTGATCTTGATGTGTGGTACAGCAAAGCTCTCACCCATTACAACAATGGTGACAACCAGCTGGCAGTTGAATCATTCTCAAAGGTGCTTCTGCAGGAGCCGGAGAACCTTGCTGCTCTTTATTATGAAGCCATGGCCTATGATAATCTGGGAATGTACTCTGAGTCTCTCAGCTCTTATGAATCCATACTCGAAAAGGATACCCAGAACACAGATGTCTGGTACAAGGCAGGTTCGGCAGCATACGAACTGAAGCTTTATGACAAGTCTATTGATTCTTTCAATCATGTACTGATGTATGATCCTACCAATGTATCAGTTCTCAAGATGCAGAGCAATGCAGCAGAGGGACTTGGAAATTATGATGAAGCACTGGGTTATTACGACAGGATTCTGGAAGTAACGCCGTCAGATTCTATAGCGATGTTTGGCAAAGCTTCGATCTACGACAGGCTTGGAAGATATGACGAGTCTATTGCGACATATACTGCAATACTCGAACTTGAGCCTGGTAATGTAAAGGCACTGAACAGAAAAGGTTTCACTTATTATCTGATGGGTGATCTTGATGCTGCTACAACAAGCTTTGAAGCGGCAACAACCGCAGACCCTGCAAGCGCAACAGCATGGTATTATCTGGGTACAATATCCTATATGAGAAGCAGTTACAAGGGTTCCATCTATTATTATGAAGAAGCTCTGAAACTTGATCCTACATGCATCACTGCGTGGTATAACAAAGGTTTCGTTCTAAATGTAATGGGTGAGGCGTCTGATGCGGTTGAATGCTATGACAAGATACTGGCAATTGATCCAAACTCAGTATCTGCTCTTTACAACAAACAGTTTGCTCTCTATCGTATCGGTAAATCAGTGACTGCCGACGAAGCTAAAGAAAAACTTGAGTCCATAGATCCGGGCTTTACAGCGGCTCTTGATGACAGGGGTACCAAGTTCTTCCTGCCAGCGTATTATAGTGACACTCTGGACTACGAACTGCCGTCCAGATGGTATTCTGATACTGCAGACGCAGACCGCGGTCTGGAAAATACAACTGCTGCATGAGCCATGTCTCCCTTTATCACACAAGCTTTATTGTGGATTAAGGCAATTACAGCCCATGCTCAGTTCCCTTATTTTTGATATGGATGGTGTGCTTGTTGACTCTATGCCCTATCATGCCGAGGCATGGATGCAGGTCTCCCGCGAGGTCGGTGCAAATGTTACCTCTGAGGATATATACGAAATAGAAGGTGCCAATCACAGGCTGGGCTTACAATGGCTTTTCAAGAAAGCTGGTGGAAATATTGGTCCTGACCAGTATGACAGAATTCTGCAGAGAAAAGTAGACATATTTACGAGTATTGCTGATGTTAAACCATTTGATGGAATGGCAGACTGTCTTAGTTCAATGAAAAAGAACTTTCAACTGGCAGTTGTAACAGGTTCTGAACGTGTGACAGTTGAATCGTTTATGGACCAGTTCTTCCCTGGTATTTTTGATGTGATAGTTTCCGGTGAAGATGTACATTACGGGAAACCATATCCAGAGCCGTATCTTAGGGCTGTTGAATTGCTTGGTATTGAAAAAGAAGAATGTCTTGTGGTTGAAAATGCTCCTATGGGTGTTGAATCTGCAAAAAGTGCGGGCCTGTATTGTGTGGGCGTGCCAACATACGTCTCTCCTGACAAACTATCACAAGCGGATATTGTTTTGAAGGATCATGCATCACTGAAGGACTATCTTTATGGGTATCTCAATAACTGTTCTCAATAAAAGTTCACAGCAAAAATCCTGTGACGATTCTTTGATTCTATAATAGTTTCCGCATTTACTAAAAATTTCAGGATTGTAAGTTATTAGGCTTCGTAGAAATTCTGCCATTAAACTTTAGGTAAGCAGGCCGTTTTGTCAGATCAATATGATCTATCATGGGTCATGAATAACCTGGGTGATCCCGGAGGGTCCGGCGGAGCCGGCGTTTTCCCACAATATAAAACAAAATAATTCACATGCAATCCTGAAATATTTTCTTTGCAGGTATTCTGTAGAATTTCCAGTATATCTGCAATATTATTTCAAATAACCTTCTGCATAACATAATAGGAATGTGCCGCCTTCGGCGGGTGCTTGCTTTGTTTTTAGCTTACAGGCTATTTTGAGGAACAAAAATGAGCAAACTTCGTGTCACTCATATCAACAGAAAATCTACAGGCCAGTTGTTCGTAAGTTTTTAAAATACATTGTTCTATAATGTTTAGCATGGAAGATAAAAGCGAACCTGACATGAAGGTTGCATTAAAGGAAAACCTGGAAAGCCTGAAAGAAAGTTTCCTTGAAACTCCAAGTATGGAATACCTTCTACAGATAGTTGCCACCTATCACGGGCTTGAGATGACAGAGCGTGGTATAGGTTTTGCAGAAGCGATCCTTATGCAGATTGAAGATGAAAAGGAACGGTTGCTTCAGTCGTCAATGATCTTTGAGATGGTAGATCTCAATGATGACGCGCTTTCCTGTCTGACTGAAGCAATGGAGAAATATCCTGAAGATGTTCAGGTAAAGAACCATCATGGTATGCTCCTGAACAAGAGTTCAAAGTTTGAAGATGCTCTTTCAATTTACGAAAGATTACTGGAAACCAGCCCGCAGTCACTTGAATCACTTTCAGGTAAGCTGATTGCTTTGATCGGGATTGGGAGGCATGGTGATGTACTGAAACTGTATAAGACTTCAATTGCCATCACTCCATCATCTCCTCAGGACTGGCATTTCAAAGGAGTGATCGATGGTCTCCTTATGGATTATTTTGAACACGAGAAAGGAAAATCAATTACTGAGGGACAGGCAGATAAATTATCCAAAAGCTTTGATTCCATTAGTCATATAATGGATGGTCTTGGGCCGGAAGTTAGCAATTTCTATATGATGGGCAACTTTGCAGGTAAAGAGATTTATCACGAGATGCTGGAATATAAAAAGTGATGGGAAAACCTGGGGCCTAGTTCCTCAAGTTGTTGTAAGGATTTTGTCGATTACTTTCCGTTTTGTATGGTTATTTCTTAAATTTAGTCCTTTTCAGGAAAACAACACTATTTTTAGGGCAACTTTTTTAACAACTCTTTCCACATTCGTTATATGGACAAGTATAATGTAAAATGCCTGCTGTGTGGCGAAGTCCACGACCCGTACTCATTGAATTGTAAAAACGGGGATGAATCTCTTCTTCGTGCATATTACACAGCAAAACAGTTAATTCCAACTGACATGCCAGGCATCTGGAAATATTATAACTGGCTTCCTGTTAACGGTATTATTGAGGAAGGTTCCGGCAGAACTGTAACTTACAAAAGTGAGGCCTTAGCTTCTGAACTCGGACTTGATGACCTGTGGATCGCTTTTAATGGCTACTGGCCGGAAAGAGGTGCAAATCTAATGACCTGCACTTTCAAGGATCTTGAGTCATTCCCGACAATGCAAAGACTCAGGGAGCAGGAAGAAAAGAGAATAATGGTGGTTGCATCCGCAGGAAACACTGCAAGGGCATTTGCCCACGTCTGCAGCATAACAGGACAGCCGCTTCTTCTTGTGGTTCCAAAGGAAAGTGTCCACAGATTATGGACTTTACACGATGACACTCATTCAATCTGCCTTGTAACAGTTGAAGGCGATTATTTCGATGCGATTTCCCTTGCAGGAAAGATTGCTGCCATGGATGGATTTGTTAATGAAGGCGGTGCCAAGAACATAGCCAGACGTGATGGTATGGGTACCGTTATGCTTGATGCAGTATTGGCATCCGGCAAGATCTATGACCAGTATTTCCAGGCGGTAGGAAGCGGAACCGGTGGAATTTCAGCATGGGAAGCATCCCTGAAATTACGTGATGATGGCAGGTTTGGAGAAACACTTCCAAAGCTCCATTTAGGTCAGAGCCTTCCATGTGCACCTTTGTATTCACTATGGAAAGGCGAGGATGCGGTAGGTGCTGCATGTCCTGACGGAATGTATGATGATGTTCTCTTCAACAGAAAACCCCCTTATGCTCTAAAAGGTGGCGTAAAGGATGTTATTGAAGCAAGTGGAGGCGACATTTACGCTGTAACCAACGAAGAGGCATCCGCTGCCCAGGAACTCTTTGAAAAATCCGAGGGAATTGATATTAATCCGGCTGCTGCGGTTGCAGTTGCAACACTTATGCAGGCTGTGGAAACTGGAACTGTAAAACCAGATGAGAAGATAGTCCTGAACATCACCGGTGGTGGACAAAAACGCTTGATGCAGGATTATGAATTGAAACAATTACCTGTTTCACTTGAAGTATCGGCAGAAGATGAAGGTGCTGAAGACAAGGTAGTAAAAAAGGTAGCAGAAGTATTTGAAATCTGAAGATTGGTGTTAGTATGAGTGAAATAATAAACCTTACAATACTGGGCGGAGTCAATAAAGAAGGAGCTGACGAACCAATCAGATCAGTAGATATTTCCCGTGGTGAGATCGTGGGAATTGTAGGTCCTACCGGCTCCGGGAAGAGTACTCTTATCGATGATATTGAACAGCTTGCCCAGGGTGACACTCCAACAGGCAGGACAATTCTTGTCAACGGGGAGAGACCTGACGCAAACATACGTGTTGACCCACGCAAGAAACTTGTTGCACAGCTCTCTCAGAATATGCATTTCCTTGCAGACATGACAGTTGAGGAATTCCTGCAGATGCACGCACGCAGCAGGGGTAAGGATGAAAGCCTTGTCTCAAGAGTTATCGAACTTGCTAATACACTCACAGGTGAGCCTATTGCTCCCCACCACCACCTCACAGCTCTCAGCGGTGGCCAGTCCAGGTCACTTATGACAGCAGACATTGCAGTAATAAGCGACTCACCTGTGGTCCTCATTGATGAAGTTGAGAATGCCGGTATCAAGAAACAGGAAGCTCTCCAGTTACTTGCAGGTGAGGGTAAGATTGTTGTTGTTGTCACACATGACCCTGTACTTGCTCTTATGTCTTCACGCAGGATTGTTATAAGGAACGGTGGTATGGTTGACATAATCACTACAAGCCAGGAAGAGCAGGATGTCTGCTGCAAGATAAGCGAAGTTGACAACTGGCTCATGTCCCTGAGAGAAACCATCAGACGAGGCGATATTGTGGGAGAGGTTGCATGAAACTGGTAGTACTTGCAGGCACGCCGGGTTCTGGAAAAACCTCTGTTCTTTTGCATACCATTAAAGCTCTCATGAGGAATGAGAAACGTCCCGCAGTTGTCAAGGTAGACTGTCTATGGACTGACGATGACCAGCGTTTCAAGAGGCTGGACATCCCTGTGCATGTAGGACTTGCCAGGGACATGTGTCCTGACCATTTTACTATTTACAACACCGAGGAAATGCTCAGATGGGCAGAGGAAGAAGGTGCCGATGTCCTGCTGAGTGAAACAGCCGGACTTTGCCTGCGCTGTGCTCCATATCCTGATGAGTGCCTTGCTGTATGTGTTATTGACGTTACGACAGGTCCGAACACTCCACTAAAGGTTGGACCGTTGCTTACAACTGCTGACGTAGTTGTCATGACAAAAGGCGACCTTGTTTCACAGGCAGAGCGTGAGGTATTCAGGGAACGTGTACTTGAGGTTAACCCTGAATGTAACATTGTTGAAGCTAACGGACTAACAGGAAAAGGTGCTTTCGAACTTGCTGAGCTTATCCGCTCCGGTCCTGATGCTGTGGATGATATGCTTCTGCGTTACAACCCGCCACTTGCAATATGCTCACTCTGTACCGGTGAGAACAGGGTTGCAAGAAAGCATCACATGGGAGTCCTGAGAAACCTTGACGGTTTCATGGAATACAAGGGGGAATAACCCTTGAGTGAAATTGAAAAATTGCTTCCCGGTTATAATTGCGGAAGCTGTGGCTTCCGTCAATGCAGGGACTTTGCAGCGGAACTAGCTGAGAGCAAAAATGCTGAAGACCTGCACAAATGTCCATTCCTGGCCCGCGATAACTTCAGGGACAATGTGGATAAGATCCTCGTTCTCCTTGGAAAAGAGATCCCGATGGCCGAAAAGATAGTAGGCATAATTGATGGTCTGGAAGCTGATTTCACTCTTGCACCTCTGAAAGATGAATGCTCGTGCAGGGAAGATATCCACCCGTTTGACGGTTCCATTGAAATAGAGGTTGGCGACATACTTCGTTACAGGCCATTGGGATGCCCGGTAACTCACTTTGCAAAGGTCATTGATAAAGTACCGGGGATATACACGGTACATATGGTGGGCCCCCTTCACAGGCTTGGAAATGATGATTTCAGGTTCAAGGATGTTGGTCTATGTATGATACTGGCATTCGATGGTAAAGTAGCAAAGGGCAATATCCCCAAAGTTGGCCAGACAGTACGTTTTGTTCCTGAATACTGCATGATGCAGAAAGTCCACTCCGGCATGGTTGTAGGAGTTGAAGGAAAGAATGTGCGTATTGAAGCTATTGATCTTAAAGTATGGTAAAGTATAGTAATGAAGGTGATTTCATGACAGATTCGCTGAAAATCTTCACTCCTTCCGAGGCTGTATTCAAAGGTATAAAGAATGCAGGAATTGATTTTATTGTAAGTGTTCCCTGTGCCAATCTCAAGGAATTGATTCCAATGGTCGATGAAGCTCCAGAGATAATTCATCTTCCTGTAACCCGAGAGGAAGAAGGCGTGGGAATCTGCGCAGGAGCTTACATGGGTGGGAAAAAAACTGCCATGCTCATGCAGAATTCCGGACTTGGAAACTCAATTAATGCTCTTGCATCACTGGATATCCTTTACAATATCCCGCTCTTGATGATAGTAAGCCACAGGGGTGTGGAAGGCGAACCTATTGTAGCCCAGGTTCCAATGGGAGAACTTACGCCCAAATTACTTGATACAATGGAGATTCCTTATTTCATGCCGGAAAAAGATGTTGATCCGGCAGACCTCATTGTAAAAGCATGGAACACAGCAACAGAGTTGAAAAAACCAGTTGCCGTACTTTTACCCATTCCATTCTGGAGGAAGCAGGCATGAAACGCATAGATGCTATCAATGAAATTGCGGCAAAGGTAAAGGAAAGTGGTGCCCTGCTAATAGGCAATATCGGAATCCCATGTAAGGAGATCCATCATGTCTGTGATGTTCCGACAAATTTCTACATGCTTGGTTCCATGGGGCTTGCATCTTCAATAGGTCTTGGTCTTGCACTTGCACGCCCTGACAAAAAGGTTGTCGCAATAGACGGTGACGGTTCCATTCTCATGAATATGGGAACTCTCGCAACCATAGCTACACAGAGTCCTGAAAATTACCTGCTGGTAATAGTTGACAACGGAGCCTACGGTTCAACAGGTAACCAGCCCACTGCCACATCTGTTGTAACTGACCTTGCAGCAGTTGCCAGAGGTGCCGGTAACAGGGATGTTTTTGAAGTTTCCTCTCCTGAAGAACTCAGGGATGTGCTGAAAAGCACGGATAAAGGTATCATTGTTGCAAAAGCAGAATCAGGAAATACTGATGCGCCGGTAATTGAAATGACACCTGAGGGAATAATTAAGAGGTTTTGTAGGGCCGTTGATGAATAGACACTCTTTAAGAAATAATTCATCAATCCACATTTTGATACTGATTAAGATACCAATCTACTAGATAATAGTATTCAGAATTTATGTCTTCTTTTTGTGGGCATATCTTACCTGTCTTTTCAAATCCATCATATTGCCTATCTACTTTTTTGTAAAGCCTAAATTTTCCTTTATTATGGGGCGTGTTCCCGTCAATAGTTTTGAATACATATCTGTTTCTGCTTCCGCCCCTTGATGGATTATTCTTATCATACATTCTATCTTTTGATGAAACTAAATGACTGTTTAAAAGAGCATAATTGATTTTTTCATCAAACATAGTAGTTACTTTTGTCATAACATCTTTTGATGAAAAAGCCTTATTTGAACTTGTTTCTGGATAGATAAGACTTGCAACTGCAATCCATGTTTTATCCATTTTAGTCATTGACATAGGTATTCTCCTGTTTCCCTATATATTTTCATTATAGTTTTTAGAGCTATGTATAATATGTTCTGATGTGGGAATAAGCTTCAAACTGTAATCAACATTCACGGATATATCCTCTCAACCATCTCATTGAGCCTAAATTCTCCGCTCAATATTTTTTCCTTCAATCTCTCTGCAAGTTCTTCGGCTCTCTTACGGTCGGACTGCCGCAGGACAATAGGGACATCCTGATACTTTCCTTCCATTTCAAAGTGAAGGGTTCCAAGTTCGGCAGTAAAAACTCCTCCCGGACAGACAGTTGAGCAGAATCCGCAGTTGAAGCACTTGTATCTGTTAAGCAATATTCTGTCGTCTTTGCGCTGAATTGCTTCCATGGGGCAATCTCTGATGGGCTTGCAAAGTCCACAATCAAGACATGCATCGGGGTTGAAATTAATTGCCCGGTCAGTGTCCTTCCATGCATCTGCATATGTACTACTGCCGATCATTACTCTTTTATCGACATCGTTCACAACCATTGGAATCTGGCTGTCTGTTTCTAGAACTGCATCAAGTACTGACTGGTTTGTTACAGGTATTGCAACCGCCCACGAGGCTATGCATTCCGGTCCGGCAGATGTTTTGAATCCACCCATGAGGGCTGCATCCATTTTGTGCATATCGGCAACTCCGGTGAGGTTTGGCTTTGCAGGGCTACTGCGTGTTCCTTCGCCGATAACAAAGCCCTCGGCTCCGTTCATGAGTACGCGCGTGCCGATTCCGATAGTCTCCATATTCGGGTCATTCTGAACCGGATTTATCTCTCCGCAACCGGAAAGTGTTGCTCCGTGCATATCGGGGCTGAACTGGGTTGCGTGAAAAATGGTATTCACAGGTTTATCGGAGCCATTCACAAAGGCTGCATAATTCTTGAATGCATGTCTGGTGGAATAGAGTTTGGCAAAAGGCATGTCTTCCAGTTTAACCTGGCTTTCTATTGTTTCTTCTTCATTTGTTACAACCGAAACATCAACTTCCTTTCCTTCAACAAGTTCTCTGAAAAGATGGCCGGCACCATAATTGTGTCTGAGTATCGAATGTGCAGTTCCAAAAACAATTACATCAAGGATTCCAAGGCTCTCGTTTGGGCAAGGGCCGACGTGAGCAGGGACACCGTTCAGAAGCACTTCTGAGGCTCTCTTAAAGTTAACAGGAGAGTTTACAGGGAAGGACAGGACAGCATAAGTTCCGCTCATAATAGCTCTTGTTGCAGTTGTTACAACATCTACATCCATACTACGGACATCTTTGCCTTTATCCACAAGTTCGGAAATCTCCTGAGCTGTCATAACCACAGCTTCTTTCCTCTCTAGTTTCTCCCTGATATCAGTTACTGAACGTTCCAAAAGTATCCCTCGGTAATTGCTAATTATGATTTGCTTAAATCATAATTTAAGTGTAAGTAAATATGGAACTAAAAGTAAAAAAGGTTGCAGCGATTGCTGCATTAATCAACGCCAAGTATGCTGGCAAGTTCCAGGCCTTCGCTTCCAAGTTCGGCAAGCTGGTCAAATGCCTCTTCCTTGGTAATGTATTTCTCAGTTCTGGTACCATCAGATGCTTCTATCTTGATGGTAATTTCATTCTTGACATAACCTTTTTCCAGGGATTCCCTCACAATGTCGCCGTATTGTTCTGCAATGAGCTTCAGGCAGTCAAAGACCTCATTATTGCGTACGGCATCTTCTCCATCAAGCAAAATGTGGGTCAATTTCTGGTGCTTGATGAAAAGTTCCATGTATTTTTTGGTATCTCCTACAAGGCCTGCAATATTGTCGACATTAAGTGACTGCAGGAGTTTCTCATCACCAGTGATCTCAAATTCACCCTGGTATATCTGGTATGTGTCATTATCAGAAGCAATCTTGAATTTCTGGTCGCCTTTTTTGTTCTCAAAGCTCAGATCAATGTGTTTGTCACCATCGAAGTTCATTGCACTAATAATGTAATCAGAAACATCGATCATCTTTACTTTATTTTCCTTGGAAAAAATACCTGCTTTTGTCCAGGTAGGAAGGGATAATTCGCCATAAACCTCTCTGACAGAAAGAATATCATGAGCATAAACAAGGTCACAGGAATACTCCATTCCTGAAAAGGATGCTTTCAGAATACCTTTAAGCGAACCGTTCTTTGATGTTACAGAGTAGGCTTTATTAGCTCCGTATATGCCGGATTCAAAAAGAGGGTCCAGATTGTTCAGCAGGTCCATCTCTATCTTGTAGATGCCGCTTTCAGATTGTCTTTTAATCTGTTCCAGTTTCTGGTTCAGTTCCTTGAGTCCCTTGTCAGCGGTTTCAACACATACATCAATAACTGAGTTCCTGCATTCAAGGATTTCTTTCTCCTCTGATCCTTTTGAACGCTCGTCAACATACTGTTGAATGTCTTTGCTGAATTCTTCGATGGCTCTGATCCTCACTTCAAGAGAGGATATCTCTTCAGTTTCCTCTTCACTGAGCTCAATAGCAGAGTTTTCAAGTGGCAGGACCTTCTTAGCCATTTCTATGAAATTGTTGAGGTCCTGAATAAAATCTCTCTGTAATGGTAATTCGCTAGAGTCCTGAAATGTATATTTCATCCTAATCCCCGTTTTGTTTTTATTTTATTTTTAATGCTATATTCTTGCAGACATCATATATAAATTGCCACTCAGGGGATGACACGTTTTTTAAATTACGCTTCTGACAACTTCAAGTATCATATTCATGTATTTTGTGGCACCGTTCTTAAGGTCCATCGGATGAAGCTCACCGGATGCGAATACCTTCTCAAGTTCCTCATAACTCTTGCATACAAGGTTGCCGCCGAATTTCTCAGGTCTTTCAAAAATGATCTCTTCATACCTTGGGCAGATGTGGTATTTAAAAAGCTCCATGACCGGGTTGTCATCAACCTGTCCTGCAGGGCAGAATGCTTTCTTCATCTTCTTCTTCAGGTCTGCTTCACTGTCATCAACGGATATGAAATTATTATTTGAAGATGACATCTTCTCACCGTCAAGTCCCAGAATAATCGGTGTGTGGATACAGAGAGGTGCTTTAAATCCAAGTCCTGGGAGTCCTTCTCTTCCGAGCATGTGGATCTTCCTCTGGTCAATTCCACCAACAGCAATGTCAACATCCAGCATTGCAATGTCAATTGCCTGCATGATTGGATAGACCATCTGGGATACTGCCGGGTCCTCCATCTTTCTTCCAACCTCGTCCATACTCCTTGTTGCCCTGTTCAGTGTTGTGCTACGGGTAAGTTTCAGAACATTAAGGATGTATTCCTGTCCGAGCTGGTAATCGGAACCATAGACGAATCTGGTATTCTCCTCGTCAAGTCCCAGTGCAATGAAACATCTTTTATTGTAATCTGCGATCTCACGTACCTCTTCAAGTGTTCCCTTCTTGTTGAGGTATGCATGTACATCTGCAAGAAGTACGGTTATCTTGAAACCAGCTTTCTGAAGGTCAAGAAGCTTGTTTACAGTGAGAACGTGTCCCATATGGATCTTACCACTTGGCTCATATCCGACATAGGCTGTAGGATGTTCCTTTGTTTCCAGAAGCTGCTTAAGTTCGTCCTCAGTCACTATTTCCTGTACATTTCTTTTTATAAGCTCAAGTTTATCCATAGATTCACCTTATAAATCGTGGAATGTATAATCACATCTGCCTTTAAATGCTTTTTCTTATTTCACGCTTTGTCCGAAAATTGGATACTTTTCGCTCAAGAATAGGTTATTGTGGGAGACGATAAAATCAAAAAACAAAGTAAATGTCAATGACATTTACTCATACTCTGGGCTTTCTACCTTTCCCATAAATAGAATACATCCAGTTCTCTTATCCTCTATAAAGAACATAAAGGGATGATTTGCTTTGAAATCTCTTATAGGTTCGACACTTTCACATTCGTCCATTACTACTGCTGTTGCGGCTGCAGCTTCTGTTCCTTTTTCCTGCACATCAACAAAAGCCTGATGGATGACTTTAGATATTTTTAACCTCTCATCAGAGATTCCGCTAAAAGTTGCGTTATTATCATCAAATGCATCCTTCATTCCCATCTCTTGGAGTTGATTGGCTAGCTCGGTCTTAGTTTCAAATTTGAATTTTGGAAGCCATGTTCTGACTTCGTACTTAGAATCCATATTTGATTTTAACGTATTGTAGTCATTAAAGGAAAAAGAAGTTTCAAATTCTTCAATTGCATTCTCGTTTGGAAGAACAATGTACATGCAAAGATCGTTTCCTTTGTATGGCAACTCCAGAATCTTTGCATTTGAGTTTTCTCCATAATTGAACTTCCTTTTTGCATACATGGTTTCTACAGTTATTTCTTCATCTTGTGATGGATAAAAAGACTGATTCTGTGTATTTTCTTTATCAAACTCATTCTTCCATTTTCCATTAAAGTAAATTGCATTTGTAAGAATCAATCGTGTTCCAGAATTGATTACACCATCAGGAATCAAATCCTTTATTTTATCATTAGTCTTGCTTTCAACCCAATCATTTATCATGACTCTCGAATTTTCAGGCTGATTTACAAAATCTACTTTTGCTACTTTTCCAGAATAGTAATTTACAGCATTGGAAATGTATTGTTGCTTTATATCAAAGTCTTTCTGCATCCACAATGCATTTGCAGTTTCCAGTTCATATTCACTATTCTCTGAATTTATTTCACTGATTACATCCTTTGAGCTCATTCCCAAAACAGCCTTATTAAGTGGAAAATTGAACACATTTGCCATTTGTTCTTTAGTGGAATTCTCAGCACCATCATAGCACATTGCTACTGCGGTGAAAATGCTGTACGGAGAAAAGAAAACGTTTTGCTTATTTTCGACTATGACCATTGAATACATATCAAAGGCAAAAGCATTGTTTGCAGTTGCAATATCATAGTTTTCAACTGAGTCGGCGTTTATTGTAGAGTTAATATCAATTATATTTTCATTTGTCACAGATTCATTAATTTCTACAGAATCTATAATTGTCAGATTAGTTGAATTAGATAGAACATTTGAATCCATAGAAAAATTCGTGTTTGATGAATTATTTGTATTTGTGTCTTCAACACACCCTGCACAGAGTAATACAAATAAACTTAGCAAAGAGATTAAAATGACTTTACTTATTTTCATGTATTATAGTGAATGTAATACTTATTTAACTCTTTTCAATTTTACATGTAAGTTATATTTGTAAATATTCACTCTGTAGGATTCCTGTTTATAATAATGACATAAACTTTTCTCGTTTTCATTTCCACAAAACAATAAGAAAGCTAAAAACAAAGTAACCATCCGCCGAAGGCGGCACATTCCGATGTTGTCATACAGAAGAATATTCCAAAAATTATTTTATTTATGTCGCGAGATCTACAAAAGGCATGCAAAGAATGTATTCCTCTGTACTGTTCAAATTACTTCCTTTCATCTTGTGGGAAAACGCCGGCTTCGCCGTGTCCTTCGGGATCACTTAAGTTATTCATAATCTGTGATAAATCAGTTTGTAAACTGATAACAATTCAATTATCTACTTTGTAAAGAAGATTGTTGCATTCATTTCAGACTATTGGCCTGATAAACCCGACCTGCTTACCTTAAAGTTTTAATGGCAGAATTTCTACAGAGCCAAAAAATAATCGTGTATACATCAGGCAAAATTAAGAAAAACCATACAAAGATCCATTTTACTCTTCTGTATTTTTAGCAAGTATTTTCTGCAGGAATGCCGCTCCCTCTTCAGAAGAGAACAGAGGAATCTCATATTCAGCAAACACTTTTGTCCTTGTACTGGTAGTTTCGACATTAAGCTGAGGGTTGAATCCTTCAATCTCGATCTCTTTTTTCATCACCATAATTCCACGTCTTTGCCACGTGGGAACTTTAGAGATATTGATCCCTCTTTCAAAAAGCAGCTCATGCATGTCTGAAGATACTTTGTTCTTAAGCATCCTTGCAGCTTCTTGTTCTTCCATGCCCTCTGAAATCAAGGTGTAGTAAGCGTAGGAATTGATACAATTACGCCATGCTTCGTTCTGTCTCCAGATGAGATATTCACGAACGTCTTCTTCATGGATTGGAATAATTCTTGAATCGAAGGAAACCGGTTCTTCAAGATCCAGTACCATGCTGAAAGCACTGCTGATATAAGATGGAATAGTCGAATCAAGTTTCTCTATCCTGCCGTCAAAGGCATCATCTCTGAAAAAGAAACTGATCTCATCAGAAAAAGTATAGGCAAACACAGGGCTTAATCCGCTTTTCTTGAAAAAAGTTTCAATAGCCTTTACAATTGCGGATGTGAACTTTTCATCATAAGGTTTCTCAAAACCCATGCGTGCCAGTGCATTCTTAAAATTCCTGCCATCAATGCGCACAATCACAGGCGGTATGCAACGCAGATCTGAATAGATCTCTCGCCTCTTCATGAATCAGTCTTCTTCTTCAACTTTATTGGCTTTTCTGAACTTGTTCACAACATTTCTCACAAGCACGATATCGCCTGAAGTGACAACCCACCTGTAAGGAAGAATGACTCCTTTTGAAGTGACGTCAAAAACATCTCTGTTGATGTCCGAAACAGCAAGTCCTCTTACCTGTCTTTCATCGACGTCTAACACAAGGTCAGCGACTTTACCTACATATGTACCGGTTTCGGTATAAATGTTCAATCCAAAAAGTGAAGTTATGTCTGCACGCATGATATCCCTACCCTCTTTTATTTTACTTATATATGAATATTTGTATGTATATCGGAAATTTCGTGTCTTATGTCCTCTTTTACTCTCTAAACCGACTATAAACCTGACTGGATTTCTAAATACTTCAAAGATTATATCCTTATTGTTGCGATTCCCTCTTTAACCGCTTCAGCTGATCTTCGCAGGGCACATGCTTCCCTCTCAGTGAGTTCCAGCTCTATGATCTGCTCAACACCGCTTCTTCCAAGTTTCACAGGCACGCCAAGACAAATATCATGCTGCCCGTATTCACCATTAAGGAATGCAGATGCAGGGACAATTTTCTTTGTATCATTGAGTATGGCTTCCACCATAATTGAGATAGCAGCAGAGGGTGCGTAGAAAGCACTTCCATTTTTCAGGTGAGCCACGATCTCAGCACCGGCATTGACTGTCCTGTCTACGATTCTGTTGATAGTCATCTCGTCCATGAGCTTGCTCAGTGGAATTCCTGATACAGTTGAATATTCAGGAAGCGGGACCATTGAGTCTCCATGTCCTCCTAGCACCATAGCATTAACATCCCTGACTGAACAGTTCATTTCTTTTGCAATGAATGATGTAAAGCGGCTTGAATCCAGCAGCCCACTCATTCCAAAAACCCTGTTCCTGTCAAACTGGGTGCAGCGAAGTGCTGCATAGGTGATAATATCAAGAGGATTAGTTACGGTCATTATAATTGATTCAGGCGCATATTTCTGGATATTTTCACAAACCTGTTGTGTGATTTTGATATTGGTTGCCAGCAGGTCACTTCTGTCCATTCCCGGTTTGCGTGCAATTCCTGCCGTGACTACGACAATATCTGAATCAGCAATATCTGCATAGTCATTTGTCCCTGTTACATCTACATCGTAACCCATAAGCGGAGCCGCCTGAAGGATATCGAGAGCTTTTCCCTGTGGCAATCCTTCAACGATGTCAACCATTACAACATCTGCTATGTTGAGTTCCGCCAGTCTCTGGACTGTGGTGGCACCTACATTGCCTGAACCGATAACTGCAACTTTGTTCATTTAATCTCCTGCGGGTTTGAATTAATGCATGGTATAAATATGTAATTACTTTATAATTACTTGCCAAATTGGAAACTCAATCAACATATATAATAATAGAGCTTATTTTATTTAGCACTTGCAGCCGGGAAATATAGTTATCAATACCCTCTGTTATAAGGTGTAGGGGATACATCATGCTTACAAGTACTTACATTCACATGCCGCGGATTGGTGCAACCGTGGAAAAAAAGATATGGTCCAACGGGATCAAAACCTGGGACGAATTCATGGATAATCACAATTGTCTCCTGATACCGCCTTCCAAGAAAGATATGATTATGACAGGAATCCAGGATTCGGTCGAACGTCTTGAATGCCGTGACTTCGAGTTCTTTGCAAAATCATTGCCTTCATCCGAACACTGGAGAGCTTTCAGGGAGTTCTCTGACAAAGTAGCTTATGTGGATATAGAAACCACAGGCCTGTCTCCCGGAAGTTCATATATCACAGTTGTTGGGATATATGATGGAAAGGAAGCCAGAACATTTGTAAAAGGTATTGACCTTGATGATATTGTGGATATCTTCCCAAAATACGAGTATCTTGTGACCTTCAACGGTGCAAGATTCGATCTGCCTTTCATAAAGCGTGAGTTTCCTGAAATAGAGTTCAACCAGCTTCATGCAGATCTTATGTATCCTCTGCGCCGCATAAAGCTCTCAGGCGGTTTGAAAAATATAGAATGTGAACTGGGAATCTCAAGGGCAGAGGAAACCGTAGGTATCAGCGGTTTTGATGCGGTGCGCCTGTGGCACCAGTACGAACGCGGCGATGAAGAAGCTCTTGATCTGCTCTTAAAGTACAATTGTGAGGATATTGTCAATCTCAAGACTATTATCGACATGACACTTCCTCGTTTTATAGAAAACAAGTTCTCTTAATAACTATCTAATTAAGCTCAGCATGAAGTTCGACCTGAAATCACTTCCTGCACTTCCTGGTGTGTATCTCATGAAAGATGCTTCCGGGGATGTGATCTATGTAGGCAAGGCCAAATCCCTGGATAAAAGGGTTCGCCAATATTTCCAGTCAAAGAGGAATCTCTCTCCTAAAACAGTTACTCTTGTAAAACACATCGACGACATTGAGTACATCGTCACAGATTCAGAGGTGGACGCCCTTGTATTTGAAGCGAACCTGATCAAAAAGTACAAGCCGCGTTACAATGTCCGCCTGAAGGATGACAAGCGTTACCCATATGTCAAGGTTACCGTAAATTCTGCCTTTCCCCGCATATTCATAACTCGCAGAAGGCGCATGGATGGGGCACTTTATTTTGGTCCTTACACAAATGTAAAAGGTCTTCGTACAACTCTTGATATTATTTCCCGCATCTTCATGCTCAGGCAATGCAAGAAGAAGGTCGAGCCGGGAAAAACGAGACCATGTCTCAATTATCATATCAAACGCTGCATGGCTCCATGTAAAGAAGGTATGGATAAGGAGGAATACCACAGAAGAGTCATGGAAGCCGTGAGTCTGCTGAAAGGTGAAACTTCTGGCCTCCTGAAAGAGCTCGATGAGAAAATGCGTTCCTTCGCAGAACAGCAGGATTACGAATCTGCCGCAATTATCAGGGACCAGATCGAGTCTGTAAAATCAATATCCGAGCAACAGATAGCAACATCAGGGACAGATGACCGTGATGTTATTGCAGCGGTTTCAGATGAGAAGACCGTCTACATTCAGTTGTTCTACATCCGTCAGGGAAGCATGGTTGGCAAAGCCGACTTCACACTTCTGGGTGCAAATGCTTCTGAAAGTATCGGGGAATCAATGGCCCAGTTTGTCAAGCAGTATTATCAGGATTCGCCGATCCCGCCTGAAATTCTTGTGCAGTATGAACTTCCTGACAGTGAACTTATAGTAAAATGGCTCTGCCAGCGTTCCGGAAGGGATGTACGGGTTCATGTCCCGCAGCGAGGGGACAAGAGGAAACTGGTGGAAATGGCTACAAGGAATGCTGAAATGTCTAAGAGAATGGCTAAGTTAAAATCAAGTCCGTCGGAGTCTGCGGTTGAAGCACTTGAGGCTTTGAAAGACGTTCTATCTCTTGAAAACCTCCCTCTGCATATTGAGGGATTTGATATTTCCAATATTTCAGGAACAAATCCTGTAGGTTCAATGGTGTATTTTGAAAATGGGATGCCTGCAAACAGTAAGTACCGACAGCACAACATCAAAACCGTAAAAGGAATTGATGATTTTGCCATGATGGCCGAAGTGGTTCACAGGCGATATTCGCGTTTACTGAAGAATAAAGAACCGTTGCCGGATTTGATTCTTATAGACGGAGGTCCGGGGCAGGTAGGTGCCGCAAAATCCTCTCTTGATGCTCTGGGACTTGATATTCCCATGATAGGTCTGGCAAAAAGATTCGAACATATAATTACCACAAAGAAAGGGCCGGAGGAGGTTATAATTCTCCCGCACAGTTCTCCTGCACTTAAACTATTGATGCATATTCGCGATGAAGCCCACAGGTTTGCTGTGAGTTCCCATCGCAGGAGGCGTTCTGCAAGTCTTACGCACTCTGAGCTGGATTCTATTCCCGGAGTTGGTTCTTCACGAAAGAAGACTTTGCTTGAGAATTTTGATTCCATCGATAAGATAAGGATATCATCAGTGGAGGAGCTCTCATCCCTTGATGGAATCAGTGAAAACCTCGCCCGGAAGATACTGGGCCACCTAAACAAATAACCAAATCTAATTATTCTATTTGCGGCAAAAATAAATACTGTGGGCTCCAATATTGATTATAAATATTTTGTGCAAATTATGAAGTGTGATCATATGGGAAATGAACTGGAGTTTTACGGGAAAAAACATAGTCCTGATATCAGGATGCTGCATGATATGGATGAAGTAGTGCATGATCAGAAGTGGCTTCGTTCACAGGACAACATTGAACTTTATTATATGTATCGCGATCTTTCAGCAGATGAAGCGGACCACAAAAAAATAGTTGAAAACAGTCTACGTTATGATATTACCATAATTCCTCCTGCAATGCTTGGAGATGAGTATGTAAAGACAGCAGGCCACTATCATCCGGCTGTGGAAGGCCATCACCTATCTTATGCTGAGCTCTATCAGGTCCTTGAAGGAAATGCCACATATCTCCTCCAGAAAGCCGAAAATGGGACAGTTGTGGATGTAGTTGTCTGTGAAGCAACAGCAGGTGATCTTGTTCTTGTACCGCCTGATTACGGGCACATAACTATCAATGCTTCACAGGAAAGACTGAAAATGGCTAACTGGGTTTGCCGTGATTTCTCCTCCCTTTATGAGCCAATCAAGAAGCTTTCCGGTGGAGCTTATTATCTGTTGAAAGATGGTTTTGTCAAGAATCCTGATTATCTGTCTGTTCCGGAGATCAGGTATGTAAAACCACAGGACTATCCTGAAGCCCATCTTTTCTGTGGAACTGACATGTATATCATGGCAAAGGAAATAGAAAAACTTGATTTCCTTGTGCATCCGCAGAATCATCCGGAGATATTCGGACAGGTTTAATAGTCTGTCTGCCTTTCTGTTGCATATGCGAAACTATTAATGCCTGTTAGTTATTAGTTCCTAGAAAAAGAAGTTACAAAACGGTAGAGGTATGTCTTTGCAAATGAACCAGCGTATTCAGTTTACATCATCAAAAATAGAGGATCTGATGTTCAGGACCACCTTTGATCCCAAAACAATGAAGGGTGATGTTATTGTGAACCTTTCTCTCATTGATAAACAGGATTTTGATGATGTCCTTAAGATTTTCAGCATGGCTATTAACAGCGGACTCGCTGTAAGTCCGTTGCTTAAGATTCTCCATGAGGGAGATTCAATAGGTGACAGGAAGATCGGTGAGAATGAGGTTGGCTTTGCAACAGTTTGTAGTATCACTATTGACGGTCTTCTTCTCAAAGCAGGTGTAATGGTCAAGCCACGTTTTGGTGGTCTTGTGGAAATTCGCGAGGGTGAACCCCTACGTTTCACGAATGTGCTGACATACCAGAGTACAACAATAGATCCTCTTGAGGTTTTGATGTCACAGGAACTGACGTCTGTGATGAGTATGTTGAAGACTGGTTCCGGTAAAATACTTGCGAACCTGCGTGAAGCTCCAATGGTTGCCAGGGATAATATTGATAGCACCCTTGCTGATATGGTGGATGCAGGAATAAATGGTATTCTTGAAGTAGGGGAGCCAAATACCAGAATACTTGATGTTCCGGTTGAGCGTGATCACCTTGGTATTGTGGTGATTGGCGGTACCAATCCTATGGCAATCGTCCAGGAACATGGCATTCCTATCAGGACAAACGCAATGTCCACTCTTATTGACATTAACGAATTGTCTCACATCAATGATCTGGTCTGATGGGTTCGCAAAAATTGCTGTCCACAAATTGTAAAACTCTTTTAGTTCACACTTTCAGCTTAACTGGACAGCAATTGCCGAGTTGAGTTTCTGAATGAACTCTTCTTTTTTGCCATACGGTACTGTTGCTCCGGCAGCAATATCGTGTCCGCCGCCAGCTCCTCCAAGTTCCTGACAAACGATACTCAGTGCTTCTGCAAGATTAAGTCCTCTGTTCACAAGTTCCTGTGTACCTCTTGCTGATACTTTATAACCGTCATCTTTGTCTGCTAAAGCGATTATCGGGAGTTTTCTATTTCCTGCAGAAGAATGACTCATGCCTGCCACAATGCCGACAATAGTTTCCGGTATTGTGCTTCCTGCATCAAAGTACTGCATGTGGGACATCTGTGTAATTCCATTATCTTTGACAAAATTCAGTCCGTCCACAAGATTCTTGCGATGTGTTTGCAGCAGATCCTGTGCTTCCACGTATGCTTTGTCCCGGTCACCCATGCAGACCTGCATTCCGACTTCAGCCTGCATGTACCTTCCGGTTGCGTTCAGAAGAGTTGCATATTCACTTGCATCCCTCATTTCAGTTCCTTCCTGCTCTGAAAGCAGTATATATCCTTCAGAAACAAGCCTGCCAACATTATATGGGGACATTCCGCTTTGCATTGCATGTTGCAGGAGCGATGATGTTACTTTCTTTTTCTCCTCTTCTGAAAGGTCTATCCATCTTCTCCATTTTTCATCATTTGCAAACTGAAGTCCGACATTTGCAAGGAAGTCAATGCATGCGTCTTCATTGCCGGTAAGTCTGGGTATAAAAGGGTCAGATGAGAACTGCAGCATCTTATAGACTGGTCTGGTCTGCTTTCCAAAAAGTGAAATATCGGTCACAGGTGCTATAACTTCGGGATTTGCATCAAGTATCATTCTGTTAAGACTGACAAGCTTACCGAATTTCCTGTATTGCATATCTCCTACACATCCAACGATGGCAAGGTCTGCAAGATCGCGGTTGTCTCCAAGTTGTGTTGCAAGTATGAATGTAGTGCCAGATCCGCTGATCTCATAGGAACCGTTGGCACCGAAAAGATGGGGATTCAGGTGGAATTCCGTATCTCCCTGTGGCCTGTGATGGTCTGAAACTACAGCGTGAACTCCGTAGTTTGCAATGTGTTCCAGTTGTCCGCTTCCAAGATCAGTGAATATGGTAAGTTCGGGGTTGATGTCTGCGATATCCTTTACAATATTTTCATCAAGCTGTTTGACAAACATCATTTTATAACCAATGCCTGCTCTTTCAAGGGTTTTTGCAATGATAGCCCCTGAAGTGATGCCGTCAGCATCGATGTGCGATACCAGTTGCACTTCATCGTATTCCCTGATCTTTTCAGCACATTTCCTGGCTCTTTCTGCCATCATTTGCATGGTTTCAGACATTTTATCCTCTATTCTATTAACCTGAGCTTTTTCCATCCTTTTGGGTCTATCAGGTATTTGTTGCTCTCTCTTTCCACTCGCGGGAATTGCTGTATCTCTTCAACTGTAACTTTTGCAGTTCCTTCTTCATGATACCTGCGACATAGTTCTGTCCACGGGACCATGTATGCTTCCCGTGTGCGTCCCACACCCATCCTAAGTTCCACTGCAAGGAAACCGGATCTTCCTGACCTGAGCAGGAAATCAGATATTCTGTCTATCTGGTGCACACCGTTCTTATCTGTTGTGAAGTGCTGCGTGAAATAAAGTGCTTTTGCACCTTTATCCACGGATATGCTTTTGCATTCGATTCCCATGTAATGGTCAGGGTCAAGTGAATCCACAAGGACATCAAGAAACTGGGAAGTGAATCTATGCTGCTTCAGGCGATAAGCTACACCTTTCATATTTTTTTCTTCAAAGAAGGCGTTGAATGACTTGACAAGTTCCCTTTCAAATTCCGTCATAGGATGATCACGTTTTTTTGAATTATATTATTTTTAATGTTATATTTAACATTGCACTGTAAGGTGAAAGTATTCCTGTCACAATACTGGGCTTTTTCCTGCTCGATAGATTCATGTATATGTGAACTTAATTAGCAATGATGAATAAGAAAAACCTTGAAATTATCTCTTCAGTTGGTTCAGTGATATTACTGATAATAATGTTTGCCCTCTCTCATCAGATGAGGGATGTCATTACGCAGGAATACGGTTTTATTTTCTCACTTGTGGTATTCATACTCGGTATGTCTGTTATTGGCATGAAGCTGAATGAAATGCAGTGAGGCCGGATTAGTGTGGCAGTTTACAGCGGGAACTTTGACCTTGACACATCAGGAAATGCAGATGTTATTGATATTACAGCCGGTGTATCAGAAATTGTAATGGCATCGGGTCTGGACAATGGTATTGTTCTTGTTTATGTTCCCGGTTCAACTGCAGCTATAACCACAATAGAATATGAGCCCGGTCTTGTTCAGGATATGAAAGAAGCTCTTGAACGGCTGGCACCCGAAGGACGTGTTTATCATCATAACGAAAGGTGGCATGATGGCAATGGCCATTCTCATATTCGTGCTTCTTTTATCGGGCAAAGTGAATCATTTCCACTGACGGACGGAAAATTGCTCCTTGGAGCATGGCAACAAATAATCCTGGTGGATATGGACAATCGCCCCCGCTCAAGAAAAATATTTGTCCGAGTTTGCGGAGAATAAATTACAGAAGACTGACATCCTGTATAAAGAAAAGAGTGGTTTCCGGCTTTCGCCGGAAGTGAGTGAGTGTTTATCCCTGTTTTACGAGGAACTTGACAAAGTCAGGGCTGAGCCTTGTTTCTCTGATCATCTTGTCTTCTACATCTTCGTCAGAAAGTCCGTCCTGCTTGTACTGTGCAATACGGTCATATACACTCTGTGAAACTTCGGAGTACTCGTTGATGTCCTTTCTGTGACCCCATACGTCTCCTTCGAGGAGTTCGATTCCCTGCATCTCAAGGTACATTTTTGCGGAGTTTGAGATGGTCCTCTTGTATGAACTTGGAATGTGAAGTGCTTTTACATTTGGACATTTCATAATAAGAGAAAATATGTCTGTGTTTGATGGTCTGAATGCAAGGTGAATAATCTCTTCATTTGTACCAAGTGTGTTAATTTCTTCTTTTGAACTTACAACTCTGATTTTCATGTTTTACCTTCCTAATTTTTGCGTTTTTAGTAAATTTTACAATTTGGTTCTGAGAAATTTACTCTCTAAAAATTACTGTATATACAAACTTTTATTTAAAGGTTGCTGATATAACGTTATATTGATAATCAAAAGTAGTTCTATAGTATAATTCCTCAATTAAATTAAGATGTAGTGGTAAATCAAAAAGCGATATCAATAGATTCTGATTTATTTTTTATTTATTGTTGGTTGTTGTTATTTTTAGGTTTAAATTTTATTTTTTTATCACACATTAAAATATGATTATTTTATATTTTGTGACATATACTGGTATTATTGGGTTGCCCGTCAAAAAAATTTATTCTGTTCATGGACAATCTGTTTTGTGTGTAGCCATATGCACTGCATACAATAATAATATGACAGGTGTATATACAACTAATATTCAATATCATTTGTCCAATCTGTAAAATAAATAGGTGCAGACCTTTTTTTAGTTACTCAGTTTTGTTATGATGTAAAAGCTTATATAAATAAGCTTCCATTTTAGAAAACGTGTTGCCTAAACTGTTGCCAAAACTGAGAGTAAAAAACGATGTAAAAGTAATTTACGTCATATTTGGTATAGTTTTGACTTATTTTTCCATATACATGCCTGATATCATGGATGTAGCTGGCATTGACGACGTCCAGATAAGCTCCACTGTATCTTTTGGGGCATTAAACGGAATGCTATTTGGTCCGTTCTGGGGGTGTCTTATAACCCTTACTGGTTTCTCTTTATACAAAATAACTGCCGGAACATTGTTTACAATGAGTACCTTTGCAATGTTCTCTCTGATATTCAATTCTATGTCTTCAATTGTTGCAGGTCTTGTTGTTAACAGAGAGCACAAAGCAGTCAAGGTTATTTTTTTCTCTCTCATTTGTATGTGGTATTTGCTTGATGTGGGCAGGACGGCATACATGTATCCCTGGTACCATTTGTTAATACTGCTTTTATTCGTGTATTTTGATGGTTCTATTCTCAGAAAGAGCGCCACATCTAAAATTTATATATTTATTTCCCTGTTTTTTGCTTCATTGTTGGGAGTCCTGACTGATCATATTGTAGGTAGCATAGGATATCAGATTCTGTATGATCTTCCTGCGAGTGCCTACAAGTCTGTACTTCTGGTTTATCCGGTGGAAAGGACTATACTGGCATTCTTCCCGGCTTTCCTTGTGTATGTACTGGTAGTTGTTTTCAAAGACATACTTCTTTCATCGCAAGATATAGAACAGGATATTAGTGATCGTAAGTCCCGTGATCTGGATGAATATATCAGAAATGATGTTCTGGACATCCTGAAAGACAATGAAGAATAAACAGATCAAAGATTATTGCATTGATTCAATTTTTTCTTTGATTGAAATTATGTTTCTAGAGAATAGGTGTTCAGGGTCTGTGTGGACAAGGATTTCGTCCTTACTTCTGGTTGCTATCTCACACATGCATGGAATAGTTGCAAGGACAGGAACCCCATATCTTTCTTTGCCAACTATATCAAGACAGTTTTGATGGGACATATTGTCAATGATGCCGGATTTCTTATCGAGAAGGGAGTACACTCCTTTGATCAATTGTTCCGTACAGCAGGTGCATGCATTAGTATCATTGCGTACTATGATTACCATATCTGACGCAGCCACAGCATTAATGGACTCATATTCAACTCCCGGGCTGGTGTCAAATATTATCACATCCAGGTTTTTATCACCAAGCTCTCTCTTTCCGTTCATGAGGGCTTTTAAAGCCCCAGCCTGCCAGTCACGGTCTTTGCTTACCAGATCCCTTATTTCCCTGATATCCGGATTTGAAAAACTAAGATACAGGTGGGCATCAGTTTCCATTTCATCCCTGACATCGGTAAGTGTATCTTTCATGCTGCATTTCCCTGAGAGAAAATCATTTATCCAGAAACGGTTTTCCGGTTCGAATATTGAGCAGAGGGACGGTCCCCTAAGATCAAGATCTATCAAGCACGTATTTTTCCCGGCAGATGCAAAAGCGACTGCCAGGTTCACCGCAATACTGGTTTTTCCCGTACCCCCTTTAGAAGAGTGAATTGCTAATGTGAGTGTCATGTTCCTTCTATGATTATTTTATTTTTGTTATATCAGTTATTTTAATATACAGAATGAAGCATCTGTTTCATCATATATTATTTTTTCTTTAAACTGTCATTAATGCGGAAATAGACTTTTCTTCCTTCCCTGTATTTTCTGACATGGTTCATTCTAACAAGCTGGTTAAGATAATTACTTTCAACTGCTCTTTCTTTATTTGTGATTTGTGATATCTCATCTGCTGTTGCCGGTCCTATCTCAAATAAAGTCGTTGCAGTTGTTCTTAAATGGTCCGGAAGAGATAACAATGTGATTACATCAAGGGAATCTGCCATAATCCTTTCTTTTTCACTGATTTGTTCATCTCTTGTCTCAACCTGTACTATAAGCTTGTCAAGCTTGGAATTTATATCTTTTAAGTTAGTGACAATCTGTTCTAGGAGTTCAGAGTCCAATATTTTGTCTCCTGTATTTCATCATCAGAATTTCTCAAACCATTTTATGTCTGTTTGTATATACAATTATCTATCATGTTAATGTATAATACTTTTTGGTCAAGTTCTATTGCAGGCATTTTACCATATATGTTTTTTCCAGTTCGTAGCCAGCTTTTCGGTAGTACCCACGAACTCCAATACCACTTATTATGGCAAGTTTGCTGTAACCTGCATTTGCCGCAAGTTCTTCTGCATATTTAATCAGGTCTCTCCCATAACCCCTGTGCTGCCAGTCATTCCTGCTGGCTTCCTTTCCAACTGCTACAGTTGAACCGTATATGTGTAGCTCTCTGACAAGGGCAGCATCTGCAAGTTCTTCGCGGTGAGGCCTTGCCGGGAACCTTAATCTCAGAAATCCTATAAGAATGTCCTTTTCGATGTCTTCAAAGGCAATAAAGTATTCCTGTCCCCCGCAACACTCATATGATTCAACAGTTAGCTCAATGTTTTCTGTGTCAGGTTCATTTCCTTTGAGTATATTGTGGCCAACTTCACGACACCTGATACAGCGGCATTTTCCTCCATGCTCTTCCAGGTGCTCATGTGCAAGCTGGCGTATGTTGCTTTTTCTGACACCTGCAAGAATCTGGGGCGAAGGGATGTCTCTCTGTATGCGTTGTAACCTGACCCACTTCGGGATAAAGGTTTTAATCTCTGAAAGCAGCAGTGTAGCTTCATCATCCCCAATTGCCTGATATTTTCCTTCTTTCCACATCCGGTGAAGTTCCGTACCTTCGGTGACAAGTGTGGGATATATTTTCAGGTAATCAGGCCTGAACCCAGGATTATTAAAAAGGTGTTTGAAGTTTCTGATGTCCATTTCCATGTCAGTTCCGGGGAGTCCCGGCATCATGTGGAATCCTACTTTCAGGGCGCTGTCTCTTAGTATTCTGTTAGCCTCAATGCTTTCGGCAACAGTGTGTCCACGCTTCATTCTTTCAAGTATGAAGTCATAGGTGCTTTGGACGCCAATCTCAACTTTGGTGGCACCAAGTTCAAGCATTTTATCAATATGATGTGTCTTTGCCCAGTCGGGACGTGTTTCAAAAGTGATGCCAGTGTTCCTGACTTCTGCAGTCTCATTGGCCTTCTGGACATCTTCAATGGTGTAATATGGAATTGTCTTTCCAATTGGTTTTGCATCCTGTCTCCATGAATCGCCGTAAAAGTCGTTCATGGCTTCAATGCAGCGTTTTGTGTACCATTCCTGATAGTCAATTGACCTGGCGGAAAATGTTCCACCCATGACTATCAGTTCGGCTTTTTTCACTTCATGTCCTATCTGCTTTAACTGGGTCAGTCTGTTCGTTACGATCTTGTAGGGATCGTATTCGAACTGCATAGCTCTCATGGTAGAAGGTTCTCTTCCCATGTAGCTCTGAGGTGAATGAAAATCAGAATTTGGTCCTCCGGGACATGGAACACATATTCCGTGAGGGCATGGTGCAGGTGATGTCATTGCAGCTATAACTGCTACGCCTGAGATTGTCCTGACCGGTTTGCGCTGAAGTACAGCCCTGGCAATTTCCTGCTCTTTATCGTTTCCTGATATGATTATGTCAGCATTCTTTGGAAGAGTGGAAAGGTGAAAATCCTTTGCTATCTTTTTTTTTGCACTATTGAGCTCTTTTTCATCTTTAATGCTGCCATCCAGTACCATGTCAAGTATCGTGCGACATGCTGCTTCAAAATTAGTCTTTTCGTTCACATTCATGACTCATCAGGTTGGGTTTATCTCAGCACTGCTGACAGAATCCTGCAACCAGTGCTTCAAGCTGTATTCTCTCGTTAGAACTTTCTGTAAGATAAAGGTCAGTATCAGCTATCTTTGTGACCCATGTTGCAATAATATCCTCAGGTTCGTTAGAATTTATGGTAGCCTTATGTAGCTGTAACAGAATTTCCTGTCCGGATAATCCCTCTCCAAGAATAAGTTCGTCAATATATTTCCTGGCTTCAAGAATATTCTTTCCGACCATGGACTCAAAAAGCTTCTTGACATTTTCGGATTGCTCTCCCAGAGTTGCATCGTATATCTGCTGAGGTCCGATCTCACTGCAACCCGGCAGGATGGATGCTGTCTGCAACGTATTCAGTGCTCTGGCCAAATTACCTTTTGCATGATATACAAGTGCTGCAATTCCGTCTGTGCTGACGGCTAGTCCTTCATTTTCCACAATTTCTGAGATGTACTTTGTCATTTTGTTATCAGAAACATATGTGAAAAATAGTTGCAGACCCCTGGATCTTAAAGGAGTTATCAGTTTTGAAGGCTGGGTTGTGGAAAGAATGAAACGGCATGTTGTAGTGTATTTTTCCATTATTCGTCTGAGGGCATGCTGGGAATCAGAATTCAGTGATTCTGCATTATCAATGAGGATTATCTTGTAGTCTGAATCTACAGGTCTCATGCTGGCATATTCATTGATGACTTCTTTGAAGATGTGGATTACACTGCTTTTGATTTTTTTAGGATCATCGGTTCCAAGGATGCGCAGGAATCTCTTGTCACGTACAAGGTAGCTTTTCCCCTGCTCAAAGAAATCAGATGCGTTAAAGTATGCCATGTTGCGCTCGTAATCTTCCCCGTATAGTTCAAAAGCAAGTGCAAAGGCTGTGCTTGACTTGCCGGAATTTTCCGGGCCATGAAATACAAGATGGGGAAGATTATTGGACATGGCCAGTTTTCTGATCATGTCCAGTGATTGTTCGTTACCGATGATGTCATCAAAGGTCTTAGGCCGGTATTTTACAGTCCACAGGTCCTTCAATTAATCACATCTCCTTTTATTGGGTTTCTGCTTCTGCACCGGATGCAAGTACTTCATGTATTACCTTGCCATATACCGGTCTTGCAATCAATATTCCTATGAGGACACCAACAATTGTTGTGATCGCAAACCCTTTCAGGGTTCCAAATCCCATGACAACAAGTGGTGACATTGCAATAATGGTTGTTGCAGATGCTGCAAATATTATTCCGAATGCTTTTGTTATTCTTGAAAGGTAAACTTTCCTTGGTGGGAGTTTTCCTTCATAAAGCACTTCATCTGTGATTATCACAAGGTGGTCAATACCAGTTCCTATGGCTGCTATGATGCCGGCTATACTTGCAAGATCAAGCTGCCATCCAATTGCAGATGCAAATCCGAGTATCATTATTACTTCACTGATTGAAGTGCTGACCATTGGTATCAGTATTGCAGGCTTGTTGTATTTCCTGAAGATTACGAATGCAACTGCAAGAAGTGCTATCATTCCTGCAATAACGGCCTGTGTTTTGAACTGCTGCCCAAGGGCTGCATCCACATGTCCTGATCCCATAAGTTCTACGTTGACAGGTAAAGCTCCTGCACGCAGGTGTATCTGTAACTCTTCAGCCCTTATCTTGCTGTCTTCATCTGCACCGGTTGATGCCTGCCATGAGTATATTGGCGCCTGCTCAAGTTTGGATGCGGCCGAGTAACTTAAAGGTGCACTATAAACTTCATTCCCGTCAAGGTACATCACAAGGTTGTGTGACATTGGATCCTGTGTAGCACCTGTTTCAATGGCAATTTCCTGAAGTGCCTGGGCACCGGCATCTGTCAGTGTGAAAGGTACGTACCATTGGCCTTCATCTTCATGATAACCGACAATGCTTACGGATTCTATCTCGTCACCGTAAAGGGCGTGCTTTGACTCGTTGCCCTGGGTTATAATTCTTATCTCGAATTTACCGGGTCTTTCTGCAATATTTTTGGCAGTTGCAAGGTCAATTCCTGCAAAATCAATAAGTATGTAGTCATCACCAACAGTTTTCACAGGGATGTCCTTAAGTCCAAGGGAATTGAGCTTGTCACTGAGGATCTCTTTTGTGAGGTCTCTTGTTTCAGTTGACACTCCTTCTTTATAGATCGGATCTCCGTTAATGTCAGTTAAAATGGATCCTCTAACCTTTTCCATCAGTGCTTCAAGTTCTTCCTGTGTGATAGCAGTCCTGATCTCGTATTCAACACCATCGGAAATGAGTGTGGGAATCACTTCTGTTTTCAATGAATCTGCAATGTATGTGCTGATGAGTGTTCCTTTAGAAGAATGAAGTTCTACCTGTGTTACATTGTTGCTTCGTGAGATGGTTGTCTGACCAACGCCAAGCTGGTCCATCTGGTTATTTGTGAGTACCGAAGTCGATGTGAAGGTTACTGTAACACCATCTTCTCCTTCGTTCACAGATGTAATAGTAACGTCTTCTGCAAGGTTGATATTGACGATTTCTTTTACCAGAAGACCGCTGTCAGCATCGAGCTGTGTAACTGCACCCTGAAGTTTCAGCTGGAGCCAGGAACCACCCTCAAGATCAAGTCCATAGTTGAGGTTAGTTGTGAACCCTTCATCTGAACTGTACCAAGGTTGTATGAATATTATAGAGCCAAGTATTGCAATAATGAATATGATCACTCTTGTGTCTTTGAACAGGCTTTGTTCTTTTTCATCGTCTCTCATGCTTTTCTCCTCCTTGTGCCAACATTTGTGACATGCCACCTGAGGATTGATGTGTTAAGCATCCAGGTGTTCATCATATCTGCCACCAGTCCGAAGATGAGGACGATGGATATGTTCGAGAGAAGAGTAATTTGCGAAAATGAAGGACTGAGGACGTAGGAGAATGTTGATACAAAATACATTGCCACAAGCGCTGCAAGAGTTGTTGTTGTCATTGTAACTCCTGTATGCATTGCATTGCTGATGTTCTCCTGCGGGGTTCCGCGTCGTTTCAGGACCCTTGTGGTAAGCAAAATATCACTGTCAACCGAATAACCGATAAGCATCAAAAGAGCTGCTACAGTAGCAAGGGACAATTCTATTCCTACAATGTTCATGAATGCCGCTGCGATCGCAATGTCTGATAATGCTGAAAGGACAACTGCCACAGAAGGTACAAACGTCCTGAATATCAAAAAGACCACAATGGCCATTCCTATAAATGAAATAATAACTGCCTTTACTGCCTGTTTCTGCAGGCTTGCACCGTATACAGGTCCTATCTGGTTGATTTCCACATTCTCATAGGAATCTATTACATCGCTTACGAGTTCCTGTTGCAGTTCGTTATTCATTGGTCCAAACTGCATTATTACGCGTGATCCGGCCTGTCTGACGTCAGTGATCGGGTAATCTGCATACTTCTGCTCAATGGCTGACACACTTTCCTGGGTCGCCATAGAGATCATGGTTCCACCTTCAAAATCCATTCCAAGTTTCACAGGTGATCCGCTGCTTGCAAAAGTAATTGCAAGTATAATCAGTGAAATAACAAATACAGCAAGCGGTAATGTTGCAAGCTGCCGGTCGTTATGTTTTCTTACAAAAGAATCTAAACGTTCAGTCAAACCGACTTCCATGTTTCTATGCTCCGGAAATAATAGCTTTTCAATCTTCCTATATAAATAATTGAAATTGATGATTACTTCTTACACTATAACTTATATATACCACTTACTGCTTCATTTAAACGATGACTGAAAGGCCAGGTATAGATGATTATTTTCTTGAGATTGCTACGGTTGTGGCCAAACGTTCCACTTGTTTGCGAAACCGGGTTGGAGCTGTGATTGCCAGGGATAAACGTATACTTTCCACAGGTTACAATGGCGCACCGAGAAATATGGAACATTGTCTTGATATAGGTTGTATAAGGGAGCAAAATAATATTGCCTCAGGGACACGTCACGAAAAATGTCGTGCTGTGCACGCCGAGCAGAATGCTATTATCCAGGCTGCCCTGCATGGAGTGAGCACAGACGGTGCAACACTTTACTGCACTCACCAGCCATGCATACTATGTGCTAAAATGATAATCAATTCAAATATCAAAAGGGTCGTTTACATCCAGCCTTATCCTGACACAGATGCACTTGGATTCTTTGAAGATGCAGGCGTGGAAGTTGTTAACATCCCGATATCAGACTTTGCTTAAACAGCGAAGTCCTTTTTTAATTATATCTTCCCGGTCACTGCGATACATTTCCTGAATGGATGCTTCTTCTGACCTGAATTTAAGTCCTCTGACAATTACCACCGGGTATCCGCCGTCACCTTCTCCCATAAGCAGGTTTGCTGCTCCTGCGATCTCATCTGCGATAGCTTCTTCTGTAATCTCCAGTACGTTACCAAAAAGGTCTTTCTGTCCTTTCCAGTTCATGATGGGATGTATTTTGTAGACTCCAATGGCAATTCCTGTCTGGCCGATCTTAAACGCCCTGCCATTTGTGTCTGTGAGTATAACACTGATTTTCTTTCCTGTTTTCTGCTCCAAAGCTAATCCTATTTTCTTTGCGCTCTCATCAGGATTAGATGGCAGGTCTGCCAGATATCCGGTGTCAACGTTTGAGTCATCGATTCCTGCCTTGATGCACACATGTCCATTCTGTGTTTCAACCAGGAAGATCGGATAATCTACCAGTACTTCCTTACTTCGGTCAAGAACTGCCTGGACAAACCTTGCATCAAGATTGTGCTTATCTGCGATCTCTAATGCCTTTTCCCCGGGAATAATGTCCTCAAGCCTGAACATCCTGCCTTCGGCCTTGGCAACAATTGTTGAAGCTATCACTATGATATCATTGTCTTCTATGGTGCTTCTTTCGCAGATGATCGATGTAATATCATCCCCTTCATTTATCAGGGGAATATTTTCCACAGTAAAAACTTCCATATTCAATTTGTGACTCTCCGAAAGGCTATCTTGTTTTTGTACCTGAATGTCTGCTTTCTAAATTAGGCTTGTGCAATGTTGTCCGGCTTTAAGAAAGATAATATACTATAGTAGATAATTATGGTTTAACCAAAATTTACTATGGTCTAACTATGTTTAAATAGTCCGATCATAATACTAGAGGTTATCTAATTAGCTTCCAAATACCTCCATTCTAATTAGACAAACATTTTCAATAAAAGCTTCCAAATGAATTTCTTTTCTCAAACCCATTCTGTATTTCTGTAAGTACAAGTAACTGATACGCTACAAAATTCAGCAGAGAGTAGAGCTTTCTACTCTCTGCTCTGATTCTTCTTATATCGAACTTGACTACATCTTTAATGTGTCCGTGCTTTGATTCGCATTCTCCTCTTTTCTTGTATAGCTCATAGAACGATTCATCCCTCATATTTTGATTACGTAAGTTCATCCCAACCTGTTTAGACATTCCAATCTCATATAGGAATTTTAGTTTTTCTTCAGTACTTGCAAGTATATTCCCACCCAGAAACCACATTTTATTTACCCAATGATCGATTTTGTCCATTTCGCCCTCTTTGCTGATCACAGCATTTTTTGGATATGCAATAACTGGCCTTGCATTCAAATGATACCAGATATCTGCATGATTCTTGAATGCTTTATAACCCGTATCTGCAGAATACATGTCAATATCAGCATTCATTTTCTTCAATGCTTGAATGTGTTTGATGAGTTCATGAGTATCTCCTGCTTTGCCATTTGTATGTGTCATGAACACGGGATAAGTTCCTACCATCGTGATATGAGCTTTGTCCATCTTGCATTTGTAATGAGGATTATAATCCGCATATTTATCGTATCTTGAAGCTTCAAGCGGAGTTGAATCGATCTTAGCTTCTTTTATTTGAGCAAGTTTAAGGATTCTTTCTCCAACTAACATCATTATTTCAGTTATTCCATCTTCTCCTAATCGATATTTTACAAAATTATGTAAGGTCTTTGATGAAGGAAGTTTTACAACACCATTGTTATCGCAAAAAGCGAGTAGTATTGCCTCTTCTTCTGTTAATGAGGCGACAGTTTTCTCATAAGATAACTGCCTGAAACACATAACAATGAAGAGTTTTATCATTGAGGAAATGTTATATTTGTAATGCCAACTTTTGTTGGCATACACAGTACGCTCTAAGTACTGTGAAATATCTTCTATGCAGAGAAAGTGCAGGAATTGGCAAATTGAGGCGCTTTCCCTGTTCAGATAGTTTTCAATAGAGTCCTCAAATTGGACTCCTCCATACATCATTACTTTTTTAGCCATGAGGCGGGCCAGATTTATGCTATTTATAGCTGCCGCCCCCCCCCCAAAAAAAAAAGATAGATGATGAAGATGACGAAAAAAAAGGATAAGCTTTTATGCCGAAGATCTAATTAGACGGCCTCTACTACCTTATATGCAGCAGGTGAAAAAAGAGAAAGAGTCACTCTCAGCTAACAACAAAATCGTAGTCGAGGATATTATTGAATAATTAATAGGGGAGTAATGTGAATCTTAAATATCCTTTGTACAACCTTTCTGATGATGAATTTGAAAGTTTAGTATCTTTGATTTGTACAGAAATATTGGGTACAGGTGTCATTGTATTTTCTCTTGGAAAAGATGGTGGCAGAGATGGTAAATTCACAGGAATGGCTACTCAGTATCCAAGTTCTGCAGAACCGTGGGATGGTAAGTTTATAATCCAAGCCAAGCACACAATAATTCCAACAGCTAGTTGTAGCGACAGCAAATTTCATACAATTCTTAAGAATGAATGCGATTCAGTTAGGGAATTAAAAGAGGATGGAAAGGTAGATTATTACTTATTATTTACTAACAGGAAACTTTCTGGAGTACAAGACCCTAAAATCGAAGATTTCATTGATGAGCATACTGGCGTTGATAATGTAATCATAGGTGAAGAAACAATACAACTTTGGCTGCAGAAATATCCCGAAATTGCAAAAGCACTTCATTTAAAGGACTTGTTTTATCCACTTGAATTTTATGAAAAAGACTTGCAGGATATTGTTATTGCATTCTCTGAAGTTAAATTTTCGAATGAAACGATCAAAGAACGGGAAGCTGATTTAAATAGAATATCTATTGACGAAAAAAATGAATTAAACCGATTATCTAAAACCTATTTCGATGAGGTTTTCAGAAAATCATTTTCGGCTTTCGAATCGATTTCTCGTTTTCTTGAAGATCCACAAAACTATGAATTAAAAATGAAATATGAAAATACAATAGGGGATCTACAAGAAGAAATTATAATTAACAGGGATGACTATTATTTATTTGAAGATGTACTGAGTCATTTATATAAATTAGCACTTGACGAAAACAACCACAAGTTACATAGCAATAGAGGTCTTTTACGGGTCTTTTTGCACTACATGTATTACAATTGCGATATTGGAATATCACAGAGGCCTGAAAATGTTGAAACCTGATAAGCATATGAACCCAATGTTATCTGTTGTCAATATTACGGGCATCATTATTGAGAATCTTATCGAGAATGAAATAATGGGGTATAATGATCTTTTGAGTAACTTAGTTAATCAAACATCTGAAAGTGCAAAAGATATCTTTGTATATTCATTATGTTTTCTCTACTTGTTTGATAAGATAGAATACCTTCCTGATCTGGATGCATTGAGGTTAAAAGCATGAAATTATGTAAGATTTACTCGAATGATGATAATCGTTTTCATAATATCAAATTTCATTCCGGCCTTAATGTTGTCCTTGCTGAGATAAATGATAAGTTGAAAGACGATAAGGATACTCATAATTTAGGCAAAACACTTTTAATATCTCTTATTGACTTCCTTTTGCTGAAAAAAATTCAAGACAAATCTAAATTTTTCCTTACTAAAGGCGGATTTGAAGAACAAGTGTTTTTTGCTGAACTTAAGCTTAACAACGGACAATATTTGATAATACGACGAGGTGTTGACCAACCGACAAAAATCTCGTTTAAACTCTCAGATGAAGAAGCTACAGGGTTTCCATTAGACCTTGCATTTGATTATGAAAATCTATCTTTTAAAAAAGCAAAAGAACAATTAGATAGTTATCTTGGTTTCGATGTATTACCAAACTGGGATTATCGAAAATCTATCACTTATTTTCTGAGATCTCAACATGATTATAGCAATGTTTTTGAACTAGGTAAATTTAAAGGTGGCAAGCATAAAGATTGGAAGCCTTTTGTGTTTGATTTACTTGGATTCAATGGGAGCATTGTGAAAGAGAAATATGAATTAGAAGAAGAAATTAGTGAGTTGGAAAAAAAGATAGAAATCATTCAACAAGAAAGTAACGTTGATATTAATGAAAGAGATAAAATTGCAGGTTTGTTAGCTATAAAGTTAGATGAAAGAAACGAAATAGCACAAAAGATTGATCGATTTAATTTTTATGAAAGTGATGCGGAGATTAATGCAGATTTAGTTGATAATATCGATACCAAAATACAGATTCTCAATGCACAAAGATACGCTCTTTCTGTTGAAATAAAGAAAATAGAAAACTCGCTATCTTCCAATCCAAAAAACGTAGACTTGGATAAATTGAAGCGACTCTATTCGGATGCAGATATTTATTTCCCAGATAGTCTTGTCAATGACTTTGAAAAGCTTTTGGATTTTAAGCACTCTATTACTAAAGAAAGGAACAACTTCCTTCATGAAAACTTAACCGAATACCAATCAGACTATGAGGCTTTAGGTTCCGAACTCAAAAACTTTGAATCTGAAAAAGAAAGATTATTGGAATATCTTACTGAAAGAGATAGTTATTCCAAATTTAAAGAAATTCAAAAACAATTGTCTGGTATTGAAGCCAATCTAATTCAATTAGAAGAGAAGTTGCATTCAATTGATAAAACATCTGCACTTGTAGAAAAAGTAGAAGAAAAGCAAGTCGATGTTGAAAACAAAGTAAAGGAAATTAATGTCTCGATTGATGAACAAAAACATGCTGAAATCAGGAAGACATTCAATCACATAATTAAAAGCATATTGAATGTCAATGCTTTACTTTCCTTGAGCCTAAATAAATATGGCAATATTGAGTTTGATGCGCGTATTCAAAATCCAGAAAGCTTGGATATAACTAGTGAAGATGATGGTGCATCATATCGGAAATTACTTTGCATAGCTTTTGATATCGCTATTTTAATTTATTATTCGGACAAGTCATTTTATCATTTTGCATATCATGATGGTTCGCTAGAAGCATTGGATGATAGAAAAAAGATTAAGTATGTATCCATAATCAATAAAATCTGCGCTGATTATGACCTGCAATACATCTTAACCGCCATTGATTCTGATTTGCCTAGAAACGAATATGGTGATGTAATTCCATTTTCTGAAAGTGAAATATGCTTGAAACTTCACGACAGAGACGATAGTGGGAAACTATTTAAAAGAAGTTTTTAAATCACTCCACTGGTGGTATGCTGAAGGGTCAGTAGAGTGAACGATTTCAAAAATACGGAACCAACTAAAATATCATCCCACATGCGTTATTTTTTTCATATGACAGTCGTTTATGTTAATTTTTAACATAGATCTGTTCGCGGCCTTGGAACAATATTGTTGTGACATCGTCCAGTAGCTGAAACTTGAGCTGGATATGTACTGTCTAGACAGGCAACACCTTTATTTTGTAGATGCGTGACTACTTATTTGCATTGTACTTTTTGCGGCGATGATGACAGTTACCCCGACTGAGCAAAGGATGATGATATCTCTAACTGATGCCGCAATCTAAAATAATCGAATAAAAAAGAATGCCATAAGGGGTAATTAAAAAAGGAAGGTCCGATGGCCGGACCTGAATCTAAAATCCTTATTCGATCATTATCCTGTGCTTGTCTTCCATCTCTGCCTTTGGCATTGTTATCGTAAGCACACCATTTTCAAGTTTTGCACTTGCCTGGTCTTCGTTTACCATTGACGGAAGATTGAATGCACGCGCAAACCTGCTGTATGTTCTTTCACGCATAAGGTAGCCTTCCTTTTCTTCTTCAGCTTCCTTGTGCATGTTGGCCTTTATCCAGACCCTGTTGTTCTTTATATCAATGTCAACATCATCTTTGCTGACACCTGGAAGATCTGTTGTTACAATGATATTGTCATCGTTCTCTTTGATATCCACCAGAGGGGAAAGGGTGTCAATATCCATCATTTCCGTACTTCTTTCACTATCGCCGAAAAGACGATTCAAACGCTCATTCATCTGCCTCATGTCATCAAAGGGGTCCCATCTTGAGGCTGTAGATGGGGACCATGGTGTTAGTCCAAATTTCATATTACCACTCTCTTCTTTCATACATAGGGATGGAACTATCCAGTCACAGATACTCCCACAGTATATAATATCTCAGTGGATCTATATATAAATGATGAGTCTGGGTGGTGCACAAAAAAAGGTAACAATAGAAGGTGAGTTTTGATTTATTAGGCCCATTCGCCTTCTATCAGTTTTTTCACTAGATCTGCCGCGTAAATTGTTCCAAGAGAACCTTTCTTAACAGATTCCTCATTGAATGCATCTGCATCGTCTGATGCCTTTTCAGAAGTACAGTAGATAGCTACCGGAATCGGATTGGATGTATGAGTTCTCAGGGCAATTGGTGTTGGATGATCAGGAAGCACCATTATCATGATATCTTCATCCATTTCCTTAGCTGCTTTTAGGACAGTGCCTACAACCTTCTCATCAAAATCCTCAATAGCCTGGACCTTTGCATTCATATCGCCCATATGCCCCGCTTCATCAGGAGCTTCCACATGCACGAAAACAAAATCATGGTCTCTGAGTGCTTCAATTGCATATTCTGCCTTGCCGAGGTAGTTTGTGTCAAGATATCCTGTTGCACCAGGTACTTCGATAACATCAAGACCAGCATAGATTCCTATTCCTTTTACAAGATCAACTGCTGATATAATAGCTCCCTTGAGCCCGTATAGTTCTCTAAAAGGAGTATATGCAGGTGCGTATCCCTGTCCCCATAGCCATATGGAGTTTCCGGGATTCTTGCCTTCCTCAATTCTTTTGATATTGACAGGATGGTTTCTTAGTATCTTCATGGATTTTTCGGTCAGTTCACAGATGAGTTCGCTGTCTTTACCTTTCGGCATGTGTTTGTGTCTGCTCTCATCGATTACATCATGTGGAGGTACACATTCTGTTTTTGCACCAAGTCCTTTTTTTCCTACCATAAGGTGCCGGTAACTGATCCCGGGATAAAAACGAACCTTGTCGTTGCCAAGCTCTGCATCAATGCTTTCTATCAGTTCCTTTGCTTCCTCACTGGTGATATGTCCGGAACTGTGGTCGGCTATCATCTCATCTTTGATTGTTATCAGGTTGCAGCGGAAAGCCACATCATCTTCTTCAAGCTCAACTTTCATGCTTGCAGCTTCAAGGGGTGACCTACCTGTATAGTACTTTTCCGGATCGTAACCTACAATTGACATATTGGCCACATCGCTTCCAGGATGCATTCCTTCCGGGACAGTCTGTGCAAGTCCTGCCCTGCCGCATGTGGCAAGGTAATCCATGTTGGATGTGTTGGCTTTCTGAAGAACTGTCATGCCACCAAGTCCCTCAAGAGGCTCATCTGCCATGCCGTCTCCGATGAGAACTATATATTTCATATTATCACCTATATTAATAGAAATCAATAAAAACTATAAGACAGTAATATTGCCATGAAAATAGCAGAAGTCCTGTTATTTTATTGGTATTACGAGTGAGGTTTCGATGAAATATATACGTTTTGTAATTATCTTCGTTTGTCTTTTTTTGCTTAGCCTGTCTCCCGCATCTGCCGTAAAGACAAAAACAATGATCCATTATTCGGAACCTCAGGTAACAGTCCAGGATGAGATTTTCCTTGAACAGGGCTATTCATTCAGGGTGCTGGATATGAACTCTAAAAGTGGTGACCTCTGGATCGCACTCTATCTTAATGGGGAAGAAGTGGATCTGGATAGTAATTTTGCCAAAGAAGACGAACCACTCGAATATATTCGCTCGGTAGTTGAAGATGAGGACAAAGAGGAAGAAGTGGATTATTTTATCCTGAAAATAACTACTGACGGTGATGTGGATAAAGAGGATGGTGTGTTGTATTCCACAGTTTATGTGGAGCAATATATGGATCCTGTTGAAGACGTCAATGATTATCTGCTGCTTGACAAAAGTTATTCATTGAAAATGGATTCTGAGGTGGAACTGGCAGGTCTCTACACGCTGGAAGCCACGGATGTGGATGATGATGAGGTAACACTTGAGCTCAGGCTTAATGGAAAGCTGCTTAAGGAGGATGGAGTAGAGGGGGATGAATACTTCTACTATACAGTTTACTCGGAAGGTAACCCACAGACTCTTTTCCTTGCTAACGTAAAAGCCTTTTTTGAGACAAACGACGAAATAACCGTATTCATGAATCACGTATCATTAAAGCAAAGCCAGGATTGTTTATCTGAACTCCCGGATGGTCTGGATATTGATGTATCTTCACCTGTGGACGGAGGACTCAAAGCCGGAAGAATTGCAATTGTCAGCTATTCATTGAATGAGTCATTTTCAGAAGTGCGCATTCTGGTGGACGGTGAAGTTCTGGATTCCAGATTCAATGTAAGTCCGGGTGTGTATAAGGCAGTTAGTGATGAAATGGCTGCAGGTATCCATAAAGCAACACTTGCCGTTACGGATGAAGACGATGAGACTTCTTATTATTCAGAGGATTTTTCCGTATCCGTAAATATCAAAGACAATATCACAGAGTCAATTGTGGGACTTGCAAGCACTGCTGCAGATGAGATTACAAAAACCTATAACATGACGGTAAATAAGTCCGGATCAGATGACTCTACTAAGGATTCATCAGCAGACGATGATAAGTCATCAGAGTCCCGGGAACCAGGTATATCTCTGACAACATGGACTTCATCCTCGGGAGTTTCAAATGCCTTATCTCTCATAGTGACGCTGGGTGTTTTCCTTGTTTTCTTTACATTCTTTAAAAAGTTCAGGTAGTCCTGTTGTGGTCTGCTGTTAATACTTTTTTATAACATGGGTTTACACATAATCTTTATATTACCCTTTATTGTTTATAGACGAAATTAGCTGAAAAACTAAAGTGGTTGTATCATGAGAATCGTAATGAAGTTCGGCGGGACTTCCGTGGAAAACGGTGAAAAGATCCGACATGTGGCAGAACTGCTAAGACAGTTCCACATGGAAGGCAATGAACTTGTGGCAGTTACATCTGCACTTGGCGGTGTTACAGATGGTTTACTGAACACGGCAAAAGATGTATCAAAGAATGGTAAAGTTAGCCAGGTAAAGGAATTCATCACGGATCTAAGCAAAAAACATTACGATGCTATTAATGTTGCAATAGATGACGAAAATATCAGGTCTGAATGTGTTGAGGTAATAAACAGCAGGGTCGATGAGCTTGAGAAGGCTTTAATCGGTATCTGTTATCTTGGTGAGCTTACTAATCGTTCCATTGATTACATTTCTTCATACGGCGAGCGTCTTGCAGTACCTATCGTAAGTGGTTCTATTCGTTCGATGGGCACTCCGTCAAAGGCATTTACAGGGGGAGAGGCAGGTATTATTACAGATTCCAATTACGGCGATGCCAAACCTCTGGAGGACAGTTATACCAGGGTCCATGAAAGGCTCTGTCCTCTGCTTGCAGATCACATACCTGTTGTAACAGGTTTCATTGCCCAGGACAAACACGAGATCATTACAACTCTTGGAAGAGGCGGGTCAGATTTCTCTGCATCTATAATCGGTGCCTCGATTGATGCGAATGAAATATGGCTGTGGAAAGAAGTCCACGGAATCCTGACGACCGATCCAAAGATCGTATCTGAGGCACGTCCGATTCCTCAAATATCATATATCGAGGCCATGGAGCTTTCATATTTCGGGGCAAAGGTACTTCACCCAAGAACCATTGAACCTGCAATCAGGCACAAGATCCCGGTACGTGTGAAGAACACTTTTGAGCCGGATTTTCCGGGAACTCTTATTGTTGCCGAGCAGCAGTGCAGAGAGGATGTTGTTAAGGCTGTAACTCTCATTAACAAAGTTGCACTCGTCAATATAAGCGGTGCAGGTATGGTTGGTACTATAGGTACGGCTGCAAGGGTATTTTCCGCACTTGCAAATGCCGGTGTTAATATAATCATGATCAGCCAGGGTTCATCCGAAGCTAACATGTCACTGGTTGTCAATGAAGAGCACCTTGAAGCAGCAGTTGGAGCTATCAGGTCAGAATTCACAATCAATGTCGTGGGCGATGTTGCCTATGACCGTGATGTATGTGTTGTAGCTGTTGTGGGTGCAGGTATGGATGGGATTCCGGGAGTTGCAGGGAAAGTATTCAATTCACTCGGCATAGCCGGTATAAATATTATTATGATCAGTCAGGGTTCATCACAGCACAATATTTCTTTTGTGGTAAGTTCCGGACAGGCACTGGAAGCTATTAAGACCTTACACTGCGAATTTGAACTTGACAAACAATGCAGGGGTTCCAATGAAAGATAAACACCTTACGTATGCAGAATCAGGAGTAGACATCGAAAAGGAAGAAGTGACCATCAAGGCACTCACAAAGGGCATGAACTATAAGCGTGAGGGCCTGGGTGCTCCCTTAACAGGTATCGGTCACTATGCAGGACTCATTGATTTTGGTGAATATGCTCTTGCTCTTGCTACTGATGGTGTGGGTTCAAAAGTTCTCATTGCAAATGAGATGAAACGCTGGAACACAGTAGGTATAGACTGTATTGCAATGAATGTCAATGACCTTCTTGCAATAGGTGCGGAGCCTATTTCATTTGTGGACTATCTTGCACTTGAAAAACACGATGAGGATTTCGCCGCCCAGATAGGCGAGGGCTTAAGAAAGGGTGCCGAGATTTCCCGTATGTCTATAGTTGGTGGTGAGACCGCAACCCTTCCAGATATTATAAATGGTTTTGACCTTGCAGGGACCTGCCTTGGAATGGTCAAAAAGGAAAGTATTATCACAGGAGAAGAGGTTCAGCTTGGAGACGCAATTGTAGGTATTCCTGCTGACAGTGTTCACAGTAACGGATACACTCTTGTGAGAAATATCATGGAACAGTCATCTTACTCTTATCATGACAAGTTCCCATATAATGAATCCACAACCATTGGTGATGAGCTTCTGATCCCTACAAGGATCTATATGGAAGTTCTTGATGTTATCAAAGAATGCGATGTACATGGCCTTGCTCATATTACAGGCAGTGGTCTGTTGAAACTCAGGAGGGTTACGGGTCTTGGATTTGATTTCTACGACCCGATCGAGCCAAATGACATTTTCAAGTTCCTTCAGGAAGAAGGTAATGTTGATGACTTTGAGATGTATAAAACCTTCAACATGGGAATGGGCTTTGTAATAATTTTACCTCAGGACCAGGCAGAGAAAGCTGCCAGCATGACTGGAGGTAAAGTTGTTGGTCGTATCACGGAAAAAGGTATTAAAGTTGGAGACCTTGTTGTTGCTGAATAATCAGTAGGTATTATCATGGCCTGTATCAATGACATTCCCTTTGAAATCCTCCGGAAAGGAGTCACTCCTGCACAGTCCGAAAATCTTATTCAGGAAAAGTCAGATACAGTTTACCATGTGCCTGGCGGTTACAGGCTGCGTGGTGTGGCACTGATGGGTGATAATGTCCCGGTGGGCATAAAGGGGGATGAGGTAATCTTCCAGTTCATCAAGCCATGTTTTGGTATTTTTGTTCTCAGGGTCGCTGATGCTAAAGATATTGCAGAGCAACTTGAGAAGGATTTTAAAAAGTAGATTTCAATTACAGTTATAAGTGTGATTATAACTTACAATTTGCTCTTTTTTGCAGTTTCAATTATCCATTTAAAGAATTCCCCGGAAGGGAACTCATGGATTGTTGTGGCAATTATCCTTCCTTCTCCCAGTTTTTTTACTACCATCAGGGGCTTTCCTTCATCGCTTCTGAATATGACTTCTCCATCTGTTTTTGTGAAGTAGCCATCAAATTCGATTTCGGAATCTTCATTTTCTACAAGACATTGGGCTTCATGGTCCTTGTCTTTGCAAATATGGGTGACCTGGTATTCTTGCCTGTATTCAAGTTCAATTGGCAGCCATTTGTAGTCATATTTGGGAATGGCCGGACTGAATATCACAAGGTTTCCTCCTCCGATTACAAATTTTTTAAAGCTTTTAGCATTTCTCTCAATGCCAGGTAATATGCTGGTATAAGCTTTATTTGCAAATCCTGTGGGAATTACAACACATTTGCATGGGGAAATGAAAGGCGTACCAATTGAATCGGATACAATTCTCTGGCATTTTATATCATGCTCTTTGAACAGTTTTTCGAACAACAATGGATTGTCCCATATAAGCATTACCTCGGGCATGGTGGTTGATAGTAGCTGCTGCTTTAATTATTTTCTGTCTCATCTTATTGAATTCAGGTTATACTGTTGAATTTCAACAGTATTCATTAGATTTAATATATCATCTAGTTGAATATATGTATTACATACCTTCATTATGTGTACAATTAATGCGGGTTAGGGAGTGGGGCCCTAACAAACCTGCGGCTCTTTCAGAGATATAAAAAAGGAAAAAAGTGCTGGCTGTTTAAACCAGCTTGTTGATTGGGTGGTTCTCGTCCATGATCTCAAGGCCGAGTTCCTTTGCGGTTTCTGCAAGCATAATGTCAACCATTGCTGTTGCAGGGAATACTTTGTCAGTGTTCTCGATAGGACCAAAGAGCTGGAAGTTTGAACCGAGTACCTGTGGGACAAGGTTTGTTCCAATATCAGCTGGCATATAGATTGCCTGCTTCTCTTCTCTGGTTTCAAACTGCTTTTTGTATGCCTTCATCCAGTCCCATGCGGAAGCCATGTTGTGGTACCCTCCACCAACAGGAAGTCCGAGGTGTCCCTTAATAGCAATGACTGCTCTCATGGATGCACCGGAACCTGCTCCGAGTGGGGTTGCTGCTACATCGATAAGTGGCTTTGTGATTCCACATTCCTTTGAGATCTCAAGCATACCTTTCTCCTGACCGGTACCACCTGATTCAAGGATCTCAAGCTTTCCTTTTACACTTGGGTCTGTTGCGTTGAATGCAAGCACAATGGATGCAGTGATGTCACTTTCCCTGATTGCCTCGATCTCGTCAGCGTGAACACTGGCGTTGATGGAGTTGTAGATAGCTCTGTCAGCTACACCGATCTCTGTTACGTACTCTGCTGCTGCTGCACGAACGTCACCAGCGGATGAGTCGATAAGGAATGGTGTCTTGTCATCAATTTCTACGAACCAGTCAATGTACTTCTTGATTGCTTCCGGGGTTTCTCCGACAATCTGGTTTACGATTGGGTTTCCTGTAACTTCACCCATGTCAACCATTCCCTGCCAGAGTTTGTTTGCAGCATCTACATCGAAGACACCCTTGTCTTCATCAGTCACGATCTTGTGCCTGTTGTAGAACATTGTTCCTATAAGCACTGTAGGATACTGTCCGGGCTGGCCACCAAACTTGACGCCGCCGACATCGTATACCTCTTGTTTCTTGTCAAATTTGAACATATGAATAACCTCTTTATTTAAATACCGAGCATAGGTGCAAGGAACAGTGCATAAAGCAGGAACATGATTATTCCGGCAACAGCTCCATAAAGTATTCCTATGTCTCTTCCAACTTTCTTACCAATGCGCTGTGCAACTTCACTGTTTACGAACTCAATCTTCTCATCAATCTTGTTGAGCTTATCAAGTACTGCCTGGAAGTCTTCAGGGTCAGTGACCACACTTGGTACTCTGTCGCTTCTATCTTCGGTCATTTTACATCACCTTCCAAGCGAACATAGGGATGATAACTACCATTACGATTGCAAATAGGAATCCTGCAATAAATCCAGCTACACCTGTTGCGGAAACACCAGAGTCAAGTTTCTGGTTCCTTGCAATGAGCTGGGCTCTGTAACGGATATCCTCGACTACAGCCTCAATGGGTCCCATTTGTGGGGTAATTACCATTGGTACGCCTTTTCCATATTCTTCTTCTGCCATATTACTGACCTCCGAACAATAGCATTCCCAGAAGTGACAATGTGATTGCTAAACCGATCATTATGCCCTCTACCTTTCCTGCGTGTACCCCGGAGTGGAATTTGTTGAGGTTACCGATTGCCATCATTTCCTTGTTGATGCTCAGTATCCTGCTCCTGACGGTTGCAAGTTCAGCTGCCATTGGCTTAAGTCCGCCAGCTTCGTTTTCATCGTCTCCGCCGCCATCTCCTACTTCAAGTACCATTGGATCCGCATCGAAAGCTCCCGGGTCCTTTGCTGCATATTCCTTGATCTTTCCGGTAATTGCACCCATGTCCTCCGTACCAATCAAATTGATACATTCGACCTGTTCCTGGAATCTTGCAATTGCCTCTTCTGAAAGGTTCTCTACGTAGGGAATAGCACCTGATGCACCGACGATCCTGTTGTCTTTGACACCATTTTCATGGATCTTGACAATTGCTTCACCGGTAATGTGGCCCTTTACTTCAGAACCTGTTACAATGAGGAATCTGATATTAGGATTTGATATTACGTGTGCAACTACTTTCTCAAGACCAAGGTTCTCTGTCTTACATGGACCTGTCAGACATGCGCCTGCATCCAGTTGTGGACCTGCTTCAAGGTGTGAACCACATGTTACGACTGCAACACAGTTGTTGACATCGCCAACATCGTATTCACCTTTAAGTATTGGCCATCCGACTGCTGGTTCTCTTTTGTCTGCCATCTTAGATCACCATCTTTAATGCGCTCATGACCAGAAGCATAATTCCTGCAACAGCAAGACCTACTACTACACCGTAGAATGTGTTGCCATAGAAACCTGCGCTGTATGAAGTATTTTCACGTCCTTCAAATGTATTGAGGAGTGGTTTGCTTGGTGCCAGCGAGTTGATGAGGTCATCGGCTATTTTGTCAAGTTCATCGAGCTGTTCCATTATAGGGTCCATTGAATACTGGATTATATCTTCCCTTTCTTCTGCAAGAAGTGAGGTTAGTGGGTCCAGTACAAGGTGTGCCTCAGGGGCTGCGTGTACCATACTCATTCCAATTCCTCCTTAGAAGGCAACAGACCTGTTCCGACAACAGCATATGCGTCTCTCTTTACACGGTCGTAATATCCGCTGAAACCTACATACCATATTGCAAGTCCAATGAGAATTGTAAGTGCGCCTGATGCACCTTCGTTGACGGTTGCTACAATTCCTGCAACTATCATTGCAATTGCACCCTTTTCAAGTCCAAGCATAAGTGTTCTGTCCTGTGTCTCATCCGGACCAAGACATGCGTTGAATGGGTGAAGGATTGCAAGACCACCTGCTATGAAAATCACTGCAATGTATCCGGTAGAGATTACCTGGGTAAGTACAGTATCAAATTCAAAAGTTCCTGTCATTGCGATTGCAAGTCCGATAATGGTTATTGTACCTGCTGTTGCGATCTCTGTCATGGATACTTCCATGATAGGAATGCCCATGCTAAGTATCTTGTTTGCGAGTACACCGATCATAAGACCAATGATTGCTGCTACGATCAATGCGATTACTGGTCCTGCAACACCGCCTACTGCAAGGCCGAATGTTGCTGCGATAACTCCAGTACCCAGCGCAAGCATACCAATTGAAGGTACTCCCGTACCAAGACCGTAACTTGCTACTCTTCTAACTGCTGCTGCGCCCCATATCATTCCGCATATTGCGCCAAGGGCACCGATGAAGGACATATACTGGCCGACCATACCTACAAGGAAGTATGCTCCGTATATTCCTATAAGTCCGCCTAATACTCCGAAGGCGATAATTTTGTTCTGTGGAATTGCCTCTGCGGCTGCTCCACTTCCACCTGCTGACATTTACAGACCTCCTATTGCAAGTACACCGAAAAGTGCACAGAAGAATGTTGCTATAAGGGATGCAAGAACTGCCTTTGGGAATCTCTTGAACTTAGGGTCGTGGAAACCTTCGATAGTTCCTCCAATGTTATAGGATGGAATTACTGCGTTCACAAAGAAGATACCTACTGCGAAAACACTGGCAATACCAACAAGGTCTGGGAGTGGGAGTCCGTTCTCAACGCTCATAAGTGCATAGTATACGACTGAACCGCCGATACCACCAAGGGCACCACCGATGACACCACTTACAAATGATACTGTTGGAAGTCCGTGACCTTCAGTACCCTGTGAGACGTAGAGGTCCTGTCTGTCCTTTGTAATCGGGTCGTACTTTACCTTTGCTGATGCTGGAGGACATCCGACACCATATACGTAAACCCATGTTCCTACGATCATTGTTACAGCCATCATGATCATTGCACCGGCTGCACCAGATGCAATTACAAGTGCTGCCTTTAGCACTTCATCAACTATGCCAGGTTGAATAATAAGTCCTATATCGTTAGTAACCTGCATCATAGAACCTGCTGTTACAAGGCCAGTAAGACCTGCACCAGCTGCGAGCTGTACGGTACCTGTGCCGATACCTGTTGCCTGTGCCATAGCTGCCGGAGCACCACCTACTGGTACAAAGTGAACACTCCACGAAATGAGTGCTCCACCTAATGTGATAGCTATCACATAGACAATATTTGTCATTAAAATTCCTGCTACATCAATCATGCAGCCACCTCTGCTTCTGCCTCATCTTCTTTGTATGGTCCATATGCAGCGCGGGCAGCAACTTCCATGTTTCTGTTCCATAATATCAAAATAAGTACAATAATTATTCCAGCGAGGACTGAAACCCAGCCAATAGCATATCCTTTTGTAGCGTCGAACACAGTTGTGATCCAGCCACTGAGGAATACGGTCATACCAAAAGCAAGACCTGTAACAGGTCCACCGAATTTTGCACAGAACCATGAATTGTCGATACCATTTCTAAGACCGGATTCTGCTTTTCTCACGATATTACCGGAGTTTGCAGCGTTAAGGCCTGATCCATATTCGACATTCTGGAACTGTCTTTCTGCACCGTAGTGTACATCACCTGTTGATGATCCAATTGCACCAACTGTAATTCCCCAAATGAATGCCAGAAGTGGCAGTGGGAATGGGTGTGCCAGAACGGTTGCCATAAGATAGGATACCACTAAAATACAGAATGTTGTGATAAATGCATATCCCATGATAACCGGCAAGTGACTTCTAATCACATCAAGATAAACTGGTTGTTTGAAACGTTTCTGACTTGCTGATCTGCCCATGTATGCAGTAGTTGAATAAGTGCCGTGTATTGCTGCAGCTACAATTGCTCCAATAACAAGTGCTAAGGCAGCGGATGCACCAGTGCTGATCAGTACGGATGCGGTTGTACCTCCGACGGCACATATAAGTGCATTTGATGGCGGTTCACCAGAAACAGCTTTACTATGTATCCTGTGCGGATACATCATCTGGGGCGCTAACTGCACTTGAGAGTTTGGGTTACTCTGTGACCCTACATCTGATTCAAGGTCTTCAGAGGCTCCTGCAATAGTTGCAGCGGCTCCCATAAGTGCCAGTACGCCCATGCCTGTGAGCGGTTCCATTCACATTTCCTCCTTTTTTGCGTTATATTAAATTAGCGTAAATCGTGCCAAAATTACAATATTTGAGTTTAAATGTTTTATCATAATTGATATGGCGTAGACTAACGTCAGGTGGTTTGCATTATATTAAATACTTCTTAAACCTTTCGAATGGAACAAGCCAAAATACGGGTCTTTTTGCCGTTACCAGTTAAAAAAATTCCGATAGCAACAAACGGTAATAATATATATTTCAAAAAATGCTGATGAGCAGGATTTTATTCCTTGCGCAGGAAGTTAAGTATATATATGTCCGGTCTTGGCTTTTTACCGGTGCCCCTGGCAAAATCCATGTAACACCTGTTGCATAGCAATCTGCTGTTAAGTGATGCCACTTCTGCCGTACCCGGCACAAGTCTTGCAAACAGGAAAGAAGGTTCTACCTCCAGATTCTCGGAAGTCTTTTTCAGATACTCATTAATATGTTCCTCAAAGATCTCCAGATCATCATACTGTAATCCTCTGGTATTAATTGTCAGGCCCTTGCATCCGCATGGAAGGGCAAAAGCATCCATTTCAATAAGGAATACCGGCTTTGCGAGTAGGTTTCTTAGATTGTTCTCAAGTTCACCACGGTTCTTTGCCAGTGTATCTATAATTGTCATAATTACTCTCCTTCGCATTAAGACGTTTAAGATTTAAGGGGTTTTAGTATATTCCCGCATCCATCTGCAGTATATACTTTGATTATCTTCTCTGCAAGCCTTTTACAATATCCGCATTTGCTACATACTCTACTGCATTGTTTCCACTGGTTGATGGCACCATCAAGCTCTTTGTTAGGAATATAGAACAGGTCGCGGATATCCCTCGGACAATCAAGCAGGTCCATAAGGTTGCCATCGTATGACTCATTTGCATAAGCCTGCACATTGTTAAGTATCCAGTTAGGGAAGTGTGTCCTTCCTCCGATCTTGAAAGTATCTGTAATGTGTTTGTATTCTTTCAGGTCTTCAGGCCTTATCCATGGAGACTTGATAAGTTGCTGAGGGTCACTGATCCGGAGTGATAGGCACTTGTAGTAATAATAATCATCCAGAACATTCAGTTTTGGTCCCGGGCCATTGGCATGGGAAAAGAAATTGAAATGCGCATATCTGAACGGACACTGGTAAAGACAACCTTCGTTTACCAGAAGTTTCAGGTCACAGGACACAGAATCTCTTATTGCTTCAAGTTTTTCAAAATCCCTGTTAATCACAGGATCTATTACTATAGTGTCAGCACCAAGTTGTTCATAGAACTCAGCCTTTTGCGGAGAATCCACAAAGGAAAGTACTGAAACAACGACTTCCATGCCAAAATCTTTTGATAGCATTTCTATAAAATAAGGTTCGGCAACAGTTACTGCATCAACACCGATGTTATGGAGCTGTGTAAAATACCAGTTAACCCTGTTATATCCTTCAGGGGTAAGGTGCTGGCCACCCATGCATGAACTGTTCAGAACCACTTCCATTTTCACATTATCTTCATGGGCACGCGCTGTCTGCTCGGCAATCTCTTCAAGTCCCGGCGAACTGAGGTTAGTTCTCCCGGTACCCACATAATCAGGTGTGCCTGCCATGTAGATCCCATAGATGTCTTTGGAACCCGTAAGCAGTTCCTCAAGTGCTTCAAGATGTCCTACGTGTGGCGCATACAGTTTCATTGCTTTGCTGGTGCCCTTTAATTTAGATAAGTATTTTGGTTCCCTGCAAAAAGCAAAAACCTTATCATTTACTACACTGACCAATAATCTATGATTCTTGGTGCCTCATCATTTGCAGGAAGTTTTTCCGATATCGCTTCTGAATTACAATCCGTTGAACTTTACATGCCTAAACTTGGCGTGTACAAAGATTCTGTGTTACAGAAAGATATTCTGGAATCATTACTTGATGAACTGTCTACAGCTGATCTGAAAACTTCAATTCATGCTCCTTATTTTGCAGATGTCCCAACTTATCCTAAAGATGTGGTGGTTGATGTGGCATCAATGGGTGAAAGGGAATTCCGTTTGATACGGGAATCCATTGAACTGGCATCCCGGCTGGGTTCACAGGTAATTGTATTGCATCCTGGCAGATTTGAATGTGAGGATGACCGCGAGTCATGTTTTAACAAGATGGTCTCTAATCTGAAAACACTGGCATCAGATGCGGAAGATTCCGGAGTGGTTCTCGGTCTTGAAAATAAAGAAGGCACTTCAACAGGCAATCTGTGCTGTGATGCCACAGAACTTGTGCGTGCAGTTAAGGCTGTAAATTCCGACAATCTCGGTGCTACTTTTGATATAGGTCATGCAAACCTTACCTGTGGTGGTGACACCGACAAGCTCAGGCAGTTTGCAAAAACCATGGCTTCACATGTGGTCCATGTTCATGTGCATGATAATGATGGGGTCTGGACTGGTGAGTATGATGGTGACCAGCACCTTGCTCCCGGAGCAGGTACTATAGATTATACTGTTCTGAAGGAATTGGAGGATGAAACTTATAATGGGATATTTAACATGGAGGTTTTCTCCATGGATGATGTACGCACTGGAAAAGCAACTCTGAAAAAAGCCCTGAATGTTTAAGGTCAATTCTCAGTGAATCACATTCTTATTTGTAGTTGGGCGGTACCACAAGTACGAGTGCATCAGATATCTGAAGTACTTTTTCAGTAACGGACCCTATTATCTTTTTGAGTCCGTTCTTTCCCTGTGTACCAATGACTATGCGGTCTACTCTCTCTTTTCTGGCAATTTCAACTATTTTTTCAGGAGCACTGCCGTCCTCTATTATAGTGTCAATCCTGTTTTCATCACATCCCGCCTCTATAAGGATGTCTGTAATGGTGGAAATGGCACTGTCTGCTCCTTTCTTTTGCCATGTTTTTCTGGAAAAACCTTTGTCTGGGACCACATGGAGGATAACAAGCCTGTAATCATGTTTCAGGGCTATCTTTGCAGCCACTTTTGCGGCATTTGATGAATATATTGAGCCGTCGGTTGGGATGAGTAGTTTCATTCAAAAACTGATTGTGCAGGTTATAATTAAATATGTTGGAGTCCCTATGTAATACAGTGGCTGCAATACACATGATTCGTAGGCTACAAATAAGTCCTGATATGGGTGAATGGTGATGAACAAGTATCAGAAATTCAAAAAAATGGATAACAAAAGTTATTCCGATGTAACTCGATTTTTAAAAGAAACTACTCATCTTACAGCACGCGAATGGGTAATCTCCCGAATGTGTGCAGATTTCAAGAATCTCTCCAATCATTCAGAAATGACGTGGATAGGTGAGAAACTCCCGGAACTTGTTCCCTTCATGGATGAACAGTATTCCCGACAGGAAGTTTCAAACGCACGTGCTTCATTTAAGAAAAAAGTCCAGCGCAGTGGCACAACATTCTTTTACGCATATTATGCCGGTCTTATCGCACAGGAAGAAATGCTGCAGATAATCCATCAGATGGTAAAAGATATCAAAAAACTAATGGACACCGAAGGCAGCGAAGTTCCCGAGGAACATGCAACTGAGGTTCAGATGCTTGTTGCCGAAGTGCTGAGAAATATAAATGAATCTCTGGATGAAGAATATTATTGAGAGTTTGGCAATCATTGCCGATAACTGGGAACCAGTGAACAAATTCAAAAAAGAAGCAAGATTAAAATTTAATTTCTCTCAGGGTTCAATGCCATTTCTGTCGCAGTAGTTGAGGTATCCCAGCAGCATTCTCATTTCTATTTGCCTGATGTACCTTGCCTGTACTTTGGATACATGCAGGGTGTTTTCTCCCATTTTTAATTTGATGTCAGAATCTTTTGGCATGCTCATGTCTGCAGGAACAATAGCCGGTCCGCCGCAGGTAGTACAAAGCCTGTAGTCTTTCTTTGCCTTGCGGATGAAATCTTCAACCTCTGTTTCAACCTTTAGTTCTTTTGGTACGTCTATCATGAGTACAAGGCAGTAGCATAATTATACTTAAGTCTTATCCGTCATTCACCAATGTCAGTTTTTGAAGTCACAAGGACCAGCTATTATTTCAGTAGGCAGTGATATATTTTGTTCCGGCTCCCTTTCAGGAACTTATTTGTTTTATTTTCTAACAAAAATCCAATCATAAGAAAAGGTGATTATTTGGCTGAATTTACTGTAAATTCCACGGTTTGCGACTTTGTGCACAAGGTACGCGGTGTTAGAGATGGGAAAACAATCATCGTTGATATTGAAACTCCATGTGAGAAAATTAAAAATATCTCTCATATGGAAGTTCCCATGATGGAAATTCTGGACATAAAGAACAATTATGTAATCGACAGGGCGCATGAGGCTGGATGTTCTGCAAATTGTCTTGTACCATGTGCAGTTATCAATCTTTGCAGGATGGAAGCAGGTTTCCTTGCAAAATCTCTGGTTAAAAAATCAGGTGGACTCAGTATTGAGTTCAACGAAGTATAAACTGGCGAAATAATACTCATTTTGTGGTAATCTCAGGGCAAATTTAAATCGAATGAGTTGTATTGTAAAATCCATGATGATGAAAGACAGGGGTAAACTGGTCATCTGGCCTGCGTACATTGATAAGACTAAATCCAGAAAGGATGGTCGTATTGTTTCCAGAAAGACCTCTGTAGAATCCCCTACAATTAAAGAGATCAACAAGGCTGCAGCAAAGCTTGGAATGAATCCTGAAGTTGAGGCAGACAAAGCCTATCCTCGTAGCTGGTGGGAAGATAAAGGCAGAGTTCTTATTGATAACACTGCGCCAAAGACGCATCACTGTAGAAGGATATGCTCAGCTATCAAGGAAATGCGTTCCTGATAGTATCCACTATTTTTTCTTTATTTCTATTTAATATCATAAAAAAAGTATGTAAATGTGGTTGTTGCGCCAGCAACATGTAGCGTTATACTACTGGCCACATTCCGAAGTTTGCATCAAGTATTAAAATAGCAATGCCAATGCCAATTCCAATAAGAACCACTGTTTTAGGGTCTACATGTATTGCTTTTTTGTCAGCTTCATAATATCTCATAAGGCCGGCAGATGACATCAAGCCATTGCCACTGGATTTCTTTTGCGCCATAATATCTCCATTTACTAATTGTTTAATGAGTACTATATACTTTATATTAACCATTTATGGTGGTCATTATTAATTTATCTGACCCTTCCATGTCTTTAATGATTTAAAAGATTGTGCATTCATGCCAGAAGTTCATCCAGCAAAAATGGCGGGTAAAACACTCCTTTCTCGGTAATCACTGCGGTAACGTTCTCCATCGGTGTGACATCAAATGCAGGGTTATAAACCTTTACATCTGCAGGTGCTATCTGTACACTCTTAAAGAAGCGGAGTTCATCCGCATTTCTCTCCTCTATGGTAACAGTATCTTCCCAATTGTTCGGATCAAAGGTTGATATTGGTGCCGCAACGAAAAAGGGTACCTCATGTTCCCTTGCAAGGACTGAATGTGTGTAGGTTCCTATCTTGTTGAACACTGCATCGCCTGTTATCCTGTCTGCGCCGACAATTACTTTGTCAACCATTCCTTTGCTCATTACATGTCCTGACATTGAATCTGAAATGAGTGTTACATCAATATTGTCCTGCATGAGTTCCCATGTTGTGATTCTGCCACCCTGGTTAAGCGGTCTTGTCTCACAGGCAATAACCTTGATATCTTTACCTGCTTCAACTGCAGAGCGGATAACTCCAAGTGCGGTTCCCCAGTCAACACATGCCATCTTTCCGGCATTGCAGTGTGTCATGACAGTGTCACCGTCTTCCAGCAGTTTTGCTCCATGCTTGCCGAGTTTCTTGTTAGTTTCAACGTCTTCATCTGCAATGTTCTTAGCTTCTGCCAGCACTACATCCCTGATGCCGTTAAGGTCGTATGCATCTGAAATAGCACCTATGGTTCTTTCAACGCCCCATGCAAGATTAACTGCTGTGGGTCTTGTTGCTATGATAGTTTTTGCAGCCACATTCAGATCTTTTATGAGTGCTTCCATATCACTTGCACTACTCAGGGTTGCGGCAAGTGCAACACCATAGGCGCCGGCAGCCCCAAGTGCAGGAGCGCCTCTTACACGCAGTGACTTGATTGCTTCACAAAGGGAAGCAAGCGTTTTGCATTCAATTACCTTGTACTCCATTGGAAGGAGCGTCTGGTCTATCATTACAATTGAATTAGAGTCATCATTCCAGTCTATGGTTCTCATGCTATCTGCCTCTCTAAATGTCAGAACCGGGATAAAAATGTAAAGGTTGTATTTTTACAAACTTTTATATCATTAAAATTTCATTGACAAACTATGTCACAACAGAGAATTGACAGTATTATCAGAAAAATGATAACAGCTTCAAACCATGTCCAGAAAAACAATTTCAAAAAAGCACTGAGATTTCTGGAAGATGCAGAAGCTGCTGCAAAGAAAGAGGACCTTCCTGATTTTACAGCTAAATGTCTGTTCTTAAAAGGCAACGTTCTGGATATGGAATTCAGGGATGTTGAAGCCATGGATGCTTATGAAGAGGCTTTTGAACTCTCGTCACATCTTTTTCTGGATGATCCGGAGGACTATTACTACCGCATGATCCTCGGAGGGACCATGTGCGGTATCAAGGATGTTCTGCAGAGGTCAGATAATGGTGAAAAAGTAACAATTCTATGTGAGAAATATGGTGACACTATGCTGGCACTATGCGACTCACTGGTGCAGCATGATATTGATATCGATGAGGAAATATCTTCTCATTATGATCACGTAGAAACTTTAAACAACATTCTGGAGTGCTTTGGAATGGCCCAGGTCCCTAAAATAAAAGCTCTTTATGTATCGTGGATTATGGAAAAGTATCTCTGGATGTCAGAGTCCGATTCGGACTACATTGAACTGGGGGCATCTATTGCTGAGATTGCAAGGCTATATGGAAGTTTTTTTGCTTCCTATGATGCTTTGAATGATGCAGAACAGGTGTATATGAAATTCTTTGAATTGTATGATGAAAGGTATAAAGTGAACCCTGATGATCTGGGCATTTTGCTTAACAGGATGGAGGCCCAACTGTTACTGGGTGGTTTCTATGCCTTTTGCGGCCGTGTAGAAGACGCAGATTCAATATTTTCAGAGATGCTGCAAAAGCTGGAGACTCTCTCCCGCGATTTCCCCCTCAACTACACCTATAAATTATTGTTAATTAGAGTGTCTTCACGTGTCAGCCTCTTAAAAGGACAAAATGAGGACTATGAGGCTTCAAGGTCATATCTGGAAAATGTACTTTCCCTTTTTGATGAAATAAGGGACAGCTACATGGAACCTGCAATATTTGAAGATGAACTACTTCTTCTTTTTGAGGAGCTGGCAGAGTTATTTGAAAGTATTGGGGATATTGGCAAAGCTGAAAGTATATACTTGTGCGAGATAGGGGCATTTGAGTCATTGATACGTGAAGGAAATGATGAAGAAAAGAATAGTGTCTTCATTGCCGAGACCTATAATCAATTGGCCAGACTCTTTGAACGTGAAGGAGACATGCAAAAAGCAGGTAATTATTTCCAAAAGGAGATGATTGCCTATGGGGGTCTGCATGATGAATATCCGAATGATAGTGAATATGAGGAGCGCATGGCAGATGTTCTGATGTGCCTTGGAATCCTGTATTCTGATGCGGACTCAGAAACATCCCTGAACTATTTCAGGGATGCGGTTAGTATATATGCCAGCTTGACGGGCCAGAACAAAGGTGGTGAATACAAATATGCTATGGCCCTCAATAAACTTGCAGTTATTCTGTCCAGACAAAACGATTATGATGGAGCCATAGCTTTTCTGAATAAGGCTGTTAACCTACTCACACCTCACCCTGGTCAGGAGGCAGGAGGTCAGATGGAGTATTCAGGACTTGCAGATCTGTATTTCTCTCTGAGCAATGTATATGGGGAGCTGGGGGATACTGGTAAGGAGATATACTATATCTCTCAGTGTATCGATGTATATTCTTGCGGCCTTTTTAACGATAGTACTCGTGAGGAGTTAAAGGACATTCTTGTGGCAGGGATATTGCTAAAGAAAACTCATTATATGGACCTTGAAAGGTATGACCTTGCAAAGGGGCTGGTTGAAACATGTTATCGTTTCTATGGGGCATTGCTGGAGAGGGACCCGGATGATCTGGGTTTGAAAGTACTTTACCTGACCTGTCAGGTCGATCTGGGTGATATTAACTATCATTTAGGTTTCAAAGATGAGGCCATTGACTATTACCTGAAATGCCAGTCCTGTCTGGAGGATGTTGGCAGTTCCTGTTATGATGATTTCCTTTTTTTAAGGGGTATGAATGTCATTGGTGTCAGGCTTGGTATGGGTTTCAATGCCGCAGGTGAACTGTTGTTTTCAAAAAAGTCTCTGGAGAGTTCAATGAGGATTCAGGATAAAATGATGAGTTTTGATTCCTTTTTGTACCTGTTTGAAAGGAAGTGGCACCTGAGATGCCTGGACGAATATGCTGATGTCTTGGACTCATTGGGAATGCACGATGAGGCGGTTGAATATAAAGCAAAAGCAGAGAAGGAGCGCAGTATCTTTCTGGAAGAATGCACAGAAGATGATGAGGATGATGTTGAAAGTATCAGATTCTGAAAGCTTGGTCTATGTATGGTTCGGGCTTAATGTTTGATCCTGTTTGCCAGTCTATTTGCCCTCCATTTATATACTCTATCTTCATATTATCTGCCAATGCAAAAACCCATGATCATCCACGACCCCGTACACAAGACTATCATACTTGACGAGTTCGAGCAGATGGTGCTGAACACAAAACATGTCCAGAGACTCAGAAATATCCAGCAGTTAGGTCTTGTGGACCATGTTTATCCGGGTGCAAATCATACTCGTTTTGAGCATAGCATCGGCACTATGCATATGGCATCTGTTATTGGGTGTTCACTTTCACTTGAGGGTGAAGGGATTCGCAAAATAAGACTTGCAGGACTTTTGCATGACGTGGGTCATTCAGCATTCTCACATGCAGTGGAGAATGTACTCAAACGCAATCCTCAGTTTCAGCCTGTAATTGAAGGAAAGAAGTTCATAAAACACGAAGCTTTTTCCAGGGATATTATTTCCCGGTTATTGCCACAGGATAATTACATTGCAGGATACGTTGAATCTGAATTTGGAACTGATGCATTCGAGTTTTTTGACGAGATATCAAAAATAGCAACCGGAGATTCACGTTCCATATCAAAACCATATCTTGCACAGGTAATTGCAGGTGATGTGGATGCCGACAGGATAGATTTCCTGCTTCGCGACTCATATCATACCGGTGTATCCTTTGGACTTATCGATGTAGACCAGATAATCAGCAGTCTAATAATAAAGAATGATAACATTGTTCTTGGAAGCACGGATGGTTCGAGCTATGGCAATGATATGGCGCTAACAGCTGCTGAATCTATGCTCATATCCCGTGCTCATCACTACACAGCCATCATCCATCATCCAAAAACTCAGGCTGCCAGAGTAATGTTGCTCTATGCTCTTGAAGATGCCCTTGAACAATTCAAAAGCAAATCAGGAACAGATGCAGCTAAGAATGAGATTGTTCGCTTTTTTACAGAATACAATGACAACGACCTGCTTAATTTCATAAGGTTAAATGCATCTGAAAAATCACTTGCTTTAATTGACAATCTCCGTGAAGGCAGGTTGTACGAACCTGTTGCAAGGCTCAGCCAGAAGTTACTCAGGCCATCCACCCGAATGTCACTCTCAACAATTGCCCGGCATGGTGTGGCTACAAAGAGGTTTGAGGCAAGGCTTGCAAAGGAACTTGGCGACGTACTTGTGGATCTGACGGTTGCTTCGGGTGTGCCAAAAAGCATGCGCGTTGCAATGGATGATGAGGATGGCTTCTTCTATGATGAATCCGCTCTTGCCAATGGTCTTGTCCGTGCAATATCGCGCCAGCTCTCATTGACTGCATTTTCGTATCCTGGTGTTGTCATAGATAAAGACTCATCTGCTGTACTCTCAGAACTTCGCAAGGTAGTTGACGACCTTTCGCCAAGACTTTTGCATTACACAAGAGAGGATCAGTACCTTCCGATCGAAGGTATAATTCTGTTATTCTATGCTGTTCACAGTATTTTTGTAGATGAAAAACCTGGGTTTGTTTCAATTCCCAGACTAAGGCATATTACATGGCTTTATCGCACTATTCAGAAACTCGGCACTTTCCCAAGGCTCAAGAATCTTTTTGACTATTCCTTCCACGAACGTTATGGATTCCCGTATTCTGAGAAAGTATTCGAGGATATTCAGGTTCTGGTTGCCATGGGCATTGTTGATGAGGATCTTCGCTATTATGAAAAAGACGGAAGGTTCCGGCAGAGTTATGAATATGTGCTTACATGGGAGGGTGTTGAATATGCAGGGGCACTGGCAGATGCATATGGCTCGGAATTTGAGGAAATGATGTCTCATCTTTCAATGGTCAGGCATTCTATCAAAAGGGATATAGTTACTATCCCCTCAAACAGGTATGTAGCTAAAAAACGGTCCAAAGGTGTAAGGTAATGTTAACAGGCGAGTTGGTTTTGCTGAAGACTTCCCATCGGGATAAGGTCAAGGAATTCATTGCGAAAGTTTCCGATGACCAGTTGCACACAAATTTTGGGATCATAGAGTTATCCTCACTTTTCGATAAGGAGCCAGGTGACACAGTTGTATCTCACATGGGTCATGAATTCATAATTCAGCGCCCTAAAATGCCGGATTTCTTCAGGCATGCAAAAAGAACCGGAGCTCCCATGATGCCAAAGGACATTGGCATGATTATTGCTTACACCGGACTTAACAAGAATGATGTGGTTCTTGATGCTGGCACAGGGTCTGGAATACTCACAATGTATCTTGGTTCAATTGCAAAAAGAGTTGTAACTTATGAGGTCAAAGATGATTTCATGAAAGTTGCACGCAAAAATGTTGAGAATGCAGGTCTTGATAATGTGGAACTTCGTTGTGGTGATATTGTTGATGAGATCAAGAACATCGATGAAAAGTTCGATGTCATAACCCTTGATACTCAGAACACTAAAGATGTTATTCCAAATGTCAAGGGGGTACTTTATCCGGGCGGTTTCATTGCAACGTATTCTCCTTTCTTCGAACAGACAAAGGAAATACGTGATGCACTTGATGCTGAAGGCTTCGATGAGGTTATGACAATGGAGTTCTCTGAAAGAGAAATTTCATTTTCCTCAAGAGGAACTCGTCCTTCGACTTCAAAAGTAGGGCATACAGGCTTTATAACAATAGCAAGAGCCTGAATTATTTATTTCTGTTTTATTCTGGTTCGGTTTTGGAGTTTAATATTACCTCACACCTTCATTGGTAATGGTGAATTCACAGGTACCGCCTTCGGGGAGTGAACGGTGTTTCCAGAGTTTTGCACGTCTTTTGCCGTCTCCTGTCTTTTCAAGTTGGATTATGGTCTTTGATATGTGCTCTATCCCGCTGCCACCAATTGGTCTAACGCCACCTGCCATGTCGCTGTAAATCTGGTTCGTCATAACGGCAATTATTCTGTGTTTGCGTGCAATGGCATGAATAAGTCCTATCTGGTTTGAAAGCTCTCTTCTTGTCCTGATGCCTGATTCTTCCTTATCAAGTTCAAACCTGTAAAAAGCAGTAGCAGAATCTATTAATATGAGCCCTATTTTATCTGAGATAAGCTTTTCAATTTCTTTTACTGCTGCGTATTGCTCTTCAAAATTATGAGGTTCAAAGATAATTATTTGCTGAGCTATCTCTTTAGCATTCTCTCCGGCAATCTGCCTGAACCTGTCCGGTGAGATAGCTTCAGTATCTATGTAGATAACTTTCTTTCCTTTTTTGACACATTCCACTGCAAGCTGAAGGCATAGATTTGTCTTTCCGCTTCCCGGTTCACCGAATATCTGTGTAACCACGCCTACTTCAAATCCTCCGCCTAAAAGATCATCAATTGGCTTGCAGCCGGAGCTTAATTGTTCAGTTATCTTTACACCTCTTGCTGGGATTATCTGCTATAATAGGGTTTATAATATACATCTTTTGGCACTGGTAGTATGTTTTTCTTTTATGTCTTTTTCTTTTTGTTTTAGTGATTTAAAAACAACCTGCAAGCTAAAAACAAGGTGGCTATCCGCCGAAGGCGGCACATTCCGGTGCTTCTTTATAGAAGGATATTCCAAAGATTATTGCAGTTATACTACTAATTCTACAGAAATCATGTGGGGAAAGTATTCTTGGGCATTATGCAGAATGTTTCTTCTTTTTGTTTGAAAAACGCCGGCTTCGCCGGACCCTTCGGGATTGCTCTAGTTATTCATTGCTTACAATAGATCAGTTTGCAAACTTTTTTCAAAGAGGCTTCTTTCTGTTTAGGGGTAACTATATGCGAATCATGTTTGTTTCATGATTATTATCATATTTGTTTAAGTCATGTTTCATATATGGTAATAATTATGGTCTACTATTCTTCACTGTATATTCAAATGCAGTCTGAAAAACCATTATTAAGCTAAAAGGCATTTGTATAATTTACCTTCTGGAAGCAGGAGTTACGATAACTACAATGCCTGTTGGATGTGTTTTTCTATCTGGCATTGTTGTTCCTCTCCAGAACGGGACTAATATAATAATTTATTTATATACAATCGAGGGACGCGAGAAAATGGTTGAAGTGGTTATATATACAACACAGACTTGCCCGAAATGCGAGCAATTAAAAAAGCTACTTAATTCAAAGGGAGTTGCATTTGCAACAGCAGATATGTCTACTCCTGAAGCTTTGACCGAACTAAAATTCAATGGTGTTTTCACTATGACTGCCCCGGTACTCCAGATCGGCGATGAGTTTTTAACTCATAAGGAACTGTTCAGTGGTCCTGACGTGAACCTGGAATCATTGGGCAGCATACTCTAAGTGCAATCAAACTAAAGGTGGGAATGATGGACGTATGTGCTACTAATATTAAGGACAAGGTCGAACTTGAAAATGCAGAGTTGGGAACTGACATGCAGGTTCGCGCAGAGGAAGACGAGAGGACAGATACCAGTATGACAACACTCACAAAACAGCATGCTATACAGAAGACGCTCGATGGTCATGATATTTCCATAATGCCTAAAGTGCGTACTACTGCAGGGCATATGGTGGACTGGGATCGCAGTATAATTGTGGACCAGTTGTTAAAGGAAACAAAACTTGCTGAGAGATTCCACGGCAAGCCTGGAATCGAAATGGATGCAGCACTTGACATTGCAAAGGATGTAGAGCGCCGTATAAGAAGCCTTGATCTCAAATTCCTTTCAGGTCCGCTTATCAGAGAAATTGTTAACATGGAACTTCTGCAGAGAGGTCATGTTGAATGGAGGAATATTTCTACCAGAATAGGTACTCCTGTATACGATGCATGTGAGATTGACCTTGGAAGCGGCTTTGAGGCAAATGATAATGCAAACCTTCAGGAAAATGCAGAAACCTCACACAAGAAAAAGGCAGATAAGATCTCAAAGGAGCAGTATCTTCTTTTGTTGCCACCAAAGCTTGCAGACCTTCACCTAAATGGTGACCTTCACATTCATGATCTTGAATATCTTGGAACCCGTGCATTCTGTCAGGATTGGGATCTCAGGTATTTCTTCTATTATGGTCTCATGCCGGATGGTTCAGGTGCCAAGGCAAGTGTAGCTGGTCCTGCAATGAAGGCAGAAGTCGCAATCCTTCACGCAGTGAAGGCTCTGGGAAGTGCCCAGACAAACTTTGCAGGCGGTCAGGGATTCTATAATTTCCTTACATTCCTTGCCCCATATCTTGAAGGCAAGAGTTATGGGGATGTCAAGCAGCTCATGCAGATGTTTGTGTATGAGATGACCCAGATGATGGTAGCCCGTGGTGGACAGGTAGTATTCTCCTCAGTCCAGCTTTCCCCTGGCGTGCCAAAGCTCTGGAAAGACAAGCCTGTTGTTTACAAGGGCCGTGTCCACAATGGGGAGAATGGTACTCAAAAGCGCACTTACAGCGAATTTGAGCGTGAAGTACGTCTTGCATTTAAGGCACTCATGGATGTAATGATAGAGGGTGACAACTGGGGCAAGCCTTTCAATTTTCCAAAGCCTGAGATCTCAATTGAACCTGACTTTATGGAGGAGGATGAATTCTTCAACAAGGCACATCCAGACCTGCCAGGTTATGAGGAACTTTATGACATGACCTTCGAACTTGCAGCAAAGTTCGGAACACCGTATTTCGATAATCAGTTACCAGAATACAGAGGTGCAGGTGAGGGCATATCCTGCTATCAGTGCTGTGCATACCAGTTCTCAGCAAATGCTGATGCAGATGACCGTTTTGATGATAAGCTCCTGTTCAAGGACGGACAACATTTCTCAATGGGTTCCTGGCAGGTAGTATCTCTTAACTGCCCAAGAGCGGCATACAGGGCTAATGGGGATGATTCTGCTCTGTTTGCTGACCTCAGACAACTGATGGACCAGTGCATAGGTCTCTTTAAGACAAAGAGAAACTGGATGGAAAACATCATTGAAAACAACAGGATGCCATTTGCAACACAGAGGCCAAAGGACCCTGTAACAGGCGAGAAGGGATGCGTTGCAGTGGACATTGATTCACTTGTATGCACTATCGGTGTTATAGGTATCAACGAGATGGTCCAGTATCACACCGGTTCACAGTTGCATGAATCTAAAGATGCGTTCAAGTTTGCCATCAGAGTAATGACCGAGATGGAAATGTACGCACATGAGCTCAGCCAGAAGCACGGTCTTGAGATTGCTCTTGCACGTACTCCTGCTGAGACAACAGGTCAGAGGTTCTCAGTATCCGATATGCTTCATGATGAATACAGGAGCTGTGTTCTTGAAGTTGTCAAGGGCGACAAGGAAGCTGCTCTTGCAAACCTCAGGAAGACCACAGATCTGCCTATCTACTACACCAACGGTACACATGTACCACCAGGAGCTAATGTCTCACTTATTGACAGGATAAACCTTGAACATGTGTTCTTCCCGATAGTTGACGGAGGGAACATCTGTCACATCTGGATGGGCGAAGGTTCTCCTGATGCAAAGGGACTTAAAGAGTTTGCAATGAACATTGCAAAGAACACTCAGATCGGTTACTTTGCGTTCACCAAGGACATGACTGTGTGTCTCAATGACTTCCACATGATGTCAGGTCTTAAGTGCACATGTGAGAACTGTGGTTCTACCAATGTCGAGCAGATGTCCAGGGTAACCGGATATGTGCAGGCAGTAGGCGGCTGGAACAATGGTAAGAGGCAGGAGCTTGAAGATAGGATGCGCTACAGCTCCTCAGATATGATCTGAAATTAGACCTAAGAATATGAAAGTAAATTACGGAAGCACCGTTCCCATATCAACGGTAGATTGGCACGGAAAGGTGTCAATCGTTTTCTTTTTACGAGGATGTCCTTACAGGTGTCCTTATTGCCAGAATCATGAGCTTCTCTTTGAAAGCAATTTTGTTGATACTTCGTTGCTCGAAGCTGAGATGAAGAAGTCCCGACCCTTTGTAAGCAGTGTGGTATTTTCCGGTGGCGAACCCCTGATGCAGAAGGAAGCTGTAAAGTATCTTGCAGGTTACGCAAAGAAAATCGGTCTGCTTGTAGGTGTTCATACCAATGGCTATTATCCTCACGTAATGGCTGAACTTATAAAAGAAGGACTTGTGGACAAATTCTTCATCGATGTAAAAGCTCCGTTAAATGATGCGGAAAAGTATTCAAAGGCAATTGGTTGTCTGGATTATAGTGACATTCATATTGATTCGCAAAAAGTGATTGAAAAGGTGAGTGAGTCTATCAGTCTGGCTCTTGAAAAGGATATTGAACTTGAAATGAGGACCACAATTATCAGGGATTTCATGGGAAGTTCCGATGAAGTCTCAGAAACTGCAAAATCCATTAATGAGCTTACTGGCAGTCGTGGACCTGTTTATGTCCTACAGCAGGGATTTGCTGAAAATGCAATGATGGAATCCCTCAGGGATATAAAGCCGCTAAGCAGGGATGAACTTGCTGAACTTGCGGATGTAGCTCATGAGTTTTTGGATAACATATATGTCCGGACTAAAGAAAAGGGCAACGAAAAAGTTAACTTCGAATAGGCTTGAAGTTTAAACAATTTTTTAATACTTTCCTGCTAATCATTTAATTATACTTTAAAAGGGTGTGATTAAATGAAAGTAAAATTCACTAGCATTGCGGTAATGATGCTTTTGCTTGCCGGTATCCTTGTTTCAGGTTGTGCGAGCGTCTATGAGGAAAAAGGCTATTCACAGTCAGCTGATCTTGTAGCTGAGGATTATGATGATTCTTATGCAAGGAATACTGCAATGGGCGAAGCTGAGTATGCAGATTCAGGCGGCGCTTCAACTGCTTCTGTGGACCGCAAGACAATCACCACTGTGGACATGACCATACAGGTAAGCGATGCGGCAGAGGGTGTTGATTCGATATCTAAAATGGCCGTTGCTTCAGGTGGATATGTTTCCAGTTCCTCGATCCGGGACTCATATTATGATTCTCACGAAGGTAAGGAAGGATACATAACTGTACGGGTTCCTGAATCTGAATATTCATCTTTCCTTGAGAATGTAGGTGAATTGGGTGAGGTAACACGTGAAAGTGTAAGTGCACAGGACGTCACAGAAGAGTATATTGATGTAAGTGCACGCCTGGATAATCTTGAAAGACAGGAAGCTCGCCTTCAGGAGATTCTCAATATGACTGAGACTGTCGAGGATGTCCTGGCAGTTGAAAAAGAGCTTGAAAGAGTTCGCGGTGAGATTGAGAGTCTGACTGGCAGATTGAATTATCTTGATGACCGTATCGAGTTTTCAACCATCAACATCCGTGTAACAGAACCAAGGCCAATAACCCGTTCATGGGGTATCAGGGATGCAATATCCGAATCTGTGAATGGTTTCATATCAATGGTCAACGCACTGATAATACTCGTGGGCTATCTCCTGCCACTTGTAATTGTTTTGATATTCTTTGGCGGGGCCGGTTTGTTAATCAGAAGAAGACTTAGAAGACATTAAATTTTGATCTGAATTTCTTTTTTTAAGCTGGCATTAAAATGCCGGCAAAATTAATTTTTAATTTCAGTATTGAAATTCAGTAGCAAAGTTTCTTTGTCAAGTAACTATATATAGCACGTTAAAATAGCAGATAACTATGAATGACCCTACTTCTGTATCTGAGCTTGGTGAACGTCCTCTCATAAGTCGTTTGTCCGCTGTTTTCGGCTCTGTTCCTAATCCGGATGTTCCATTAGGTGCCGGACCTGATGATTGTGCTGTTGTCGATATTTCTGAGAATGAGTATATGGTGATAACAACAGATATGTTGCACCGTAAAACCGATTTCCCTTTATGCATGACTCCATGGCAGATTGGATGGATGTCTGCTGCGGTGAACTTCAGTGATGTCGCTTCAATGGGTGCCAGGCCAATAGGTTTCCTCTCTGCAATGGGTATTTCAAAAGATACTGATCTTTCATTTGTTGATGAGATCTCAAGGGGTATGAACGATTGTGCAAAATTCTGTGGAACTTCTGTCATAGGTGGCGACATAGACACCCACGCTGAACTTACAATAACTGGTACAGCTCTTGGAAAAGTAAGTAAATCGGAACTCTTGACACGAAGAGGTGCAAAGCCCGGCGATCTTGTATGCGTAACCGGTTTTACAGGCTCAGCCGGAGCTGCCCTGTATGCTCTTGAAAACGATATAGATATTCCTGCTAGTCTTCTTAATACTCTTCTTGAACCAGTCCCGCGGGTAAACGAAGCTCAGAAACTTTCCCGTACGGGTGCCGTGACCAGTATGATGGACACCAGTGATGGGCTGGCAATGTCGCTCCATGACCTTGCAGATCTCAATAATGTAGGTTTCATAATTGATGAGAATTCGCTTCCTATGCAGGAAGAAATTATAAGTCATGTGACATCCGGACGTTCAGAACTTACCGATTTTGCACTTTATACAGGTGGCGATTTTGAACTTCTCTTCACAGTTTCCCCGAATATGCTGGAGGTGGCTCAAAGCGCATGTTATTTAAATGTTATAGGGAATGTAGTTGACCGGGAACTTGGTACTACATTTAGGTGTCATAACGGAAAAAACCTGACGATTTATCGAAAAGGTTATCTGCAATTGGGGAATTAACATTAGGCAGGATTAGTTTACGATATTTAATCATACAGTTTAATTTAAGGAAGGTTTAGAATGCGAAATAAGTTTAAATTTATTTTAATTACAATTTCATTAATGATACTATGCAGTGCGCTTGCTTTGGCAGTCACTGTGTCTGCTGATTTTAGTTCAAACGTAACGTCAGGTGATAATCCTTTGTCAGTACAATTCACTGCTAACTCTCCCAATGCTACTGAATGGTACTGGGATTTTGATAACGATGGAATTAATGATTCTACTGTTCAGAATCCTATTTTCACTTACACTTCCGATGGTACTTATACTGTTGTACTTACGGCTGTGAATGGAACTGATAGTGATATAGAAACCAAAACAGACTACATCACTGTTACTACTGCTTCTAGTTACACAACACCGAATGCTGATTTCACTTCAAATGTTACTTCTGGTGATAATCCATTGACCGTTCAATTTAATGATAGTTCCAGTTATGCCACTGAATGGTACTGGGATTTTGATAACGACGGAATTAATGATTCTACTGTTCAGAATCCTGTTTTCACTTACACTTCCGATGGAACTTACACTGTTGTACTTACGGCCGTGAACGGAACTGAAAGCGATATAGAAACTAAGAATAGTTACATTACTGTTACTACTGCTTCTAGTTACACAACACCGAATGCTGATTTTACTTCAAATGTTACTTCTGGTGACAATCCATTGACCGTTCAATTTAATGATAGTTCCAGTTATGCCACAGAATGGTACTGGGATTTTGATAACGACGGAACTAATGATTCTACTGTTCAGAATCCTGTTTTCACTTACACTTCCGATGGTACTTACACTGTTGTACTTACGGCTGTGAATGGAACTGAAAGTGATATAGAAACTAAAACAGACTACATCACCGTTACTACTGCCTCTTCATCCAATCCACCAGATGCGTCATTTGATACAAATGTAACAGATAACGAAGGGTCTGTTCCACTAATTGTTCAGTTTAATGACACTTCAACAAATAATCCTACATCATGGTCTTGGGACTTTAATGATGATGGAACCGAAGATTCAGATGAAGAAAATCCTGTGCACACATTCGATTCAGTGGGTACATATAATGTGACCCTGACTGTTGAAAATGGTGATGGTTCAGATACAGCAACCACACCCATTAAAGTTTATCCAAAAACCTATTTCACCGGTGACAGGATCTGGGACGTGAATGCCGATCAGTCAGAGGATAAATACATCTGGGATGCAAAGTCATTCTCAGGATTCTTCTATGACCTCGAATCAGGTTTAAGTTCCGAGAACATGACAATTAAAAATATTGACCGCTCACTCAGTGATGGTGATATTGTTTACCAGACACGTCCTGTAGAAACTGATTTCGAATTATCAGCTTGGGGATCATATCAGGTCATTGGATTTATGGCAGAGAAATACTTTGCAGGCTATACGGATGAAACTGATATTGATAACGTTGATGAAGTAAGCATGCTCTCTTCCGGTCAACTATCAAAGATTCTCATTGATGATGATGAAGAATATTCAATATTCGCTGGTTCCTCACTTGAACTCGAAGAAGGATATGAACTCAATATTGTTGAAGTAGATGTAGACGGAGACAGTGTATACGTAACTCTCACAAAAGATGGTGATGATGTAGATTCTGGAGTAGTCGAAAGTGGGGACGATTATGTCTACAAAGACGATCTTGGAGATGCAGATGATGTTGCTATAGTCATTATACATATAGACAGAGTATTTTCGGGTAGGGAATCTAACGCTGTTTTCATAGAAGGTATTTTCCAGATTTCAGATGACTATGTAGATCTTGATGATGGAGAAACTTATGATGAAATGGAAATTACCTCTCTCAGCGATGATATGATTGAAATGAAGAATGATGGTACAATTTCTCTTTCTAAAGGGAAGGAAATCAATCTGATGGGTAATATCAATCTGATAGTTGCTGACAATAATGATCTCAGATTTGCTCCGTATGTAGACATGTCAGACCCTGGAACATATGAGCTTCGTGGAACTGTTGCAGAAGGCAGTGAACTGCTTACATGGAATCCATTAAATTTTGAAGGCTTTTATTATGATATCGATGAAGGTATACAAACAGAAACACTTAAGTTGAATGCTATTTCCGGAAGGACCATCGATGATGGTGATCTCGTATATACCAGTACTGCCGATTCGGTTGACTTTGAACGTTCCGGTTGGGGACAATTCCAGGTAATTGGATTCATGGCTAAAAAATACTTTGCAGGCTATTCAGGAGACACTGATATTGATGATGTTAATAATATCAGTCTGATCTCAAACGGTATGCTTGCTGAGGTTTTGATCGACGACGATGATGAAGCTTCAATAACCTCCGGTCGTTCACTTGAACTTGAAGAAGGCTATGCTCTCAATATTGTTGAGGTAGACATCGATGGAGATAGTGTTTATATTGAACTGACAAAAGATGGTGATGAAGTTGATACTGGTGTAATCGAGGCAGATTCCGATTATGTGTATAAAATCGACGATTATGGTGATGCTGATGACGTGCCTCTGATTATAATTCACTTCAACAACGTCTTCTCAGGAAGAGAGTCAAATGCTGTTTTCGTAGAGGGTATATTCCAGATATCTGATGACTATATCGAACTGGAAAACGGTGAAAGTTATGATGAGATGGAAATTACCAGTTACAGTGACAATTCAATAGTAATGAAGAACGAGGATTCTATTTCCCTTAACAAAGATAAGGACATCACACTGATGGGTGAAGTAGGTATAAGGGTTGCAGATTCAAGTACACTCCGATACTATCCTTATGTTGAGAAAACAAGTTCATCCTCATATACTTTAGATATTGGTCTCAGTGAATCTACGGTTACAACAGAAGATGATGTTACAATAACTGTGACTGCCCGTGGCGCAACAATTGCCGGTGCTACTATTAAGCTTGATGATACAACTCTTGGAACTACTGATGATGATGGTACCTATGAGTACTCTCCTTCTAAAGCAGGAGAATATGAGCTGAAGGCTGTTAAGTCAGGCTACATAACAGGCTCAAAAGATTTTACAGTAATAGATGAGGATGATGCATCACTCACAATGAACATCGAAGTTTCTCCTGATGAGGTCTACAAAGGTTCATCAATGACAATTTATGTCCTGAATGCAATAGGAGGGGATGCTATATCAGGTGCATCCGTGGTCTTTGATGGTAATTCAATAGGTACCACCGACAGTGAAGGAAGTGTCACTTACACTCCAGCTGAAGCAGGAACTCATAAGATTGAAGCTACTAAAGACGGGATGAACGACGCAGAGCTTGATTTCAAAGTAAATGAGCTGGCTGCAGAATTCGATTTCAGCAACCTGCAAATAAGTCCTGATGAGATTAAGCAGGGGCAGAAAGCAACCATTACTGCTGATGTAACCAATATCGGTACTGCAGAAGGTTCCTACAATGTTGAGCTTAAGGTGGAAGATGAGGTTGTAGGTTCCCAGAACATAACGCTCTCAGTTGGTAATTCTACAACAGTTGAATTTAGCCACGAGAAAAAAGAGCCAGGTACCTATAAGGTAGAGCTGGGAGGCCTCACAACAACCTATGAGGTCTTTGAGAAGTCAGGAACTATATGGTATGTCCTCGGAGCAATTGGTCTTGTAGCAATTGGTGGAGTTGCATATCTGTTCACAGCAGGTGGCTGGACAGTGGAAATTGCACAGGCAAAGGCTGCAGAAGCAATAGAAGCAGTTAAAGAGTTGATCGGGAAATAACCGATAAACTCTTTTTATCTTTTTTATTTCAATTCTGTTCTGAATCAAAATTAATTTATTTTCTTTGCCACAAGTTCAATAGCTTCAAAGAGGCTGTTCTTTGGCATAATAGTTGCAACGGGTATACTCAGTATCTTTTCCACTGTAGGGCTGACTATGGGTGCGCAGACAAGGGCTTTTGCTCCTTCCCTCTCGGCACGTACAGCAGCAATGATAGCCTCTTCCATGGAAGTTGCAGAATACTCCCTGATTGTGCATAAATTTCCGGATATCTTTCTTTTAGTCTCACTTATGTTATCAAGAACCGGCCTTGCAGCTATTACTGCAATGAATTCTCCCTTTTCCGAACCTTCCAGCCTTTTTACTGTCTTTATTATCTGTCTCAATGTTTTGACATTAGGTTCGCGTTTTCCTGACATGATCTTGTAAAGAGTGCTTGCAGGAACACCGGCATGCTCGGCAAATTTTGCCATATTCATGTCCAGATCTTCCTTTATTGTAGTGGAAAGGGCATCTCTGAATTCTTCATCCGATTCAAAAACAGCATGTATTATCTTATCGACTGTACTCATTTTTTATCTCCCTTTCATTCATGGCCTATGTGGGTTAAATTATTATGCATTTTATCCGTTTTAGGATATATATCTTGCGGATTGTGGAAATATTTTTAATATATAGGCTCGTGCAAACAAATTATCTAACATTATTTCAGGTGGTAATTTGAATCACGAAAAGACAATTAAATTAGCTTCTACTTTATTTCTTGTAATAGCACTTGTTCTCGCTGTATTCGTATCAGGGTGCACAGAGGACACAGCTGATCAGGAAGAAGATCAGGCAGATGCTATTACTGAACTTACCTTTGGTTATCAGCCAAGCACGCATCAGATAGCATATATGACTGCCAAAGAAAAAGGATGGTGGCTTGAAGACCTTGAACCCTACGGAATAGTATCCATTGACGACAATCTGTTCCCAACAGGTGCTCCTGAAATGCAGTCCATGCTTGCAGGTGAGATTGACGTGGCGTATGTAGGTGCAGCTCCTGTTATTGCTGCTCTTGCAAATGGTCTTGACGCAAAGATCGTAGCTGCAGTTCAGATACAGGGTTCGGATCTTGTACTCAGGACAGGTCTTCCATATGAAAGCCCGGAAGATCTCAGAGGACTTACGATAGCAACATTCCCTGCAGGAACTATTCAGGATACTCTGCTAAGAAACTGGCTTAAAGAGAATGGAATTGACCCTGAAACAGATGTTGATGTTAAGGGAATGGGTCCCGGGGACGCAATGACGGCTATATCAGCAGGTCAGGTTGATGCAGTATTCCTTCCTCATCCATCACCAACAATGATCGAAAGTGAAGGTACTGGCAGATCCGTGGTGTCATCAGGTGAAATGCTTCAGGACCATGCATGCTGTGTGGTTGCTGTAAGCGGTGACCTCATAAGAAACCATCCTGATATTGTACAGCAGATAGTTGAAACCCATGTGCGTGCAACGGAATACAATTCTGAGAACCTTGGGGAAGCAGCACAGATATTTGCTGATGATCAGGACTGGGATGTTGAACTGGTAAACAAGTCACTGACTGACTGGGATGGTTCCTGGGTAGCTGACCCTAATCTCATAGTCAACTCTACAGTGGATTATGCACAGGTTCAGTACGAACTTGGATACATAAGTTCATCTCTTTCGCAGGATGATATATTTGATCTGAGCTTCTATGATGCTCTGGATCAATAATCTTTTTTTCTTTTTTGATACTAACTTAAATAATAAGTAGACATTTCTATCTTTGTCCGGAGTCTCACTATTCCAGTAACGGAGGATTCATGGTAAAAAAACACATCCATATACTAAAAGGGAAGAGTGTAGAGATTATATCTATATTCTCTGCAATAGTTTTCTGGCAGATAATAGCAGTTTATGTTGTAGGTAATAAGTTCTATCTTCCAAGTTTTACGGATGTGGCTGGTGCATTGGTTGAGATTGTATCCAGGGATTCAAGTCTGGCTATAATGGGTCTGAACTTACAGCTTCCAATGCTGGTTGTTGATTTCCTGTACAGTATGATGCATTTTAGTATCGGTCTTATTGCAGCTCTTGTTATAGGGATTCCAATTGGTATGGTCATGGGTTGGTTCCGTACGATTGATCGTATTGTTGATCCTATTATAGAGATAATACGTCCAATTCCACCTCTTGCATGGATCCCGTTTGCGATTATATGGATAGGTTTAAACCCATTTGCAGCAGGTTTCCTGATATTCATCGGTGCGGTTTTCCCTATCATGATCAATACTTTTACAGGGTTTAAAAGCGTATCAAGGGTGTATGTGGAAGCAGCGAAAGTACTGGGTTGCAACACTAATAGTGAACTCATGCGTTACGTGGCTCTCCCTTCGGCTCTTCCTTCCATTGCTGCGGGGATCAGGATAGCAATGGGTGTGGGATGGATGTGTCTTGTTGCTGCTGAAATGTTCGGAGTCAGCAGAAATGGTCTTGGTTATCAGATGTGGCATTTTTACGACCTCCACAGAATGGAATTTGTGCTTGTGTATATGCTTATTCTTGGTTTCCTCGGGCTTTTCATTGACCGCCTGCTGAGGTACTATATAGATGGTAAGCTCCTTAAATGGCGTAAAGGTGTGGTGATCTGAATGGGTAGTGTTAAAGTAACGAATGTATCCCGCAAGTTCACAAAGGATGAAGATAATTCAACGCTGGCGCTGGATAACGTGAGTCTTGAAGTGGATGACAAGGATTTTGTCTGCTTTATCGGTCCGTCCGGTTGTGGTAAAACAACACTATTAAGGATTATATCAGGTCTTGATAAGCCTGATGGCGGTGAGGTTTATCTGGATGGTTCCAAAATTGACTCTCCGGGCCCTGACAGAGGCATGGTTTTTCAGGAGTACTCGCTTTTCCCATGGAAAACTGTTATTGATAACATCATATTCGGTCCCCAGATGAGTGGCGTAAAAAAGAAAGATGCGATTGTGAAAGGGGAAATGTACCTGGATCTTGTTGGGCTCCAGCAATTCAGGGACAGTTATCCATACGAACTTTCAGGTGGCATGAAGCAGAGAGTTGCCATTGCAAGGGCACTTGCCAACGAGCCGGCGGTACTTTTAATGGACGAACCTTTTGGTGCACTGGATGCCCAGACACGTAATGTACTCCAGCAGGAATTGCTTGAAATATGGCAAAAAAAGAACATTACCATTCTTTTTGTCACACACAGTGTCGATGAGGCGGTTTTCCTTGCAGATAAAATAGTAATGATGAGTGCGCGTCCCGGAAAGATCAAAGAAATAATCGATGTGGACCTTCCAAGACCCAGGGACAGGACAAGTCCTGAAGCAAATCAGCTTCGTGATCATATATTGAAGTCTCTTTTGAAGGAGCAGGGGCATTGAAGTGGTGTTCGTTCGGAACATTGTCACTTATTTTAATTATTTTTGACTTTCAAGTGGTTCAAATCAAATTCTAAGACAACGGTGGTACACTCCTTAATGTGTATCTAAGTTAACTAATGAAAAAGCCACAAGCAATACGAAGCGCCACTAATGATGAGTAGGTAGTTTTTAATCATATAGAATATTTTGTAAAAAGGGTACCAAGGGATTATTGAGAAGAAATATGCAAGCAATAATTTAGAGTACAATAGATAAGAAGCTGCAGTGGATGTCGTACTTTTCAATACAGTGGCATGTTAAAAGTTACATATCTTCATATTGGTTTATTATTGTATCTGATGTATTTATTATAATCTCTTCTGCAATTATTTTTATAAGTGGAATTTCCATTTTTAATTGGTGGTCATGCTTAAAGGGTATACAAATTTGAGTATTTCCTTTTTTGCTATGAACTATTGAGTTCCTTACATTATAAACACGGGTTGCAATGGCTTCTATTACGGTATTAGATGTCAAATTAAAATCAATTTTCCCTTTCTTGCCTAAAAACGGAACTGGATTTTTATAATGGGCAATTAGTGCAGGATCACTATCATAAAGTTCCTTTGCTATGTGGTCGACATCAACAAATTTATTTAACACATATATCAATGATGGAAATTCAGGATAGTCTATTGTCGGATCATTTTTCTTTATGTTTTTTTGAATGATACTGATTAATTTCTTGATATCCTCTGTACTTGAATAGGAAAAACTGGGATGTGTAATTTTATTAGCCACCAAATTGACTAGATTTTCCCAGTATATCTCTTTGAAATAATGTTCAAGTACATGATAATAGGCAAGAAATCTAAAGTGTGGATTTGTTGTTGATATTGCAGTTTGATAATGGGCTACTAAATCAGAATTGTACATCCTCCTTGGTGGCTCAAAACTGAAAAACTATTCTCATTAAATCCAATTGACTCTTCAAAAGCAAGTATATTATCAAGATATAGTTCTTTAATTAAAGGTACGTCATAGTTGTATGAAAAATTGAATATAAAAGAATCACTCAGTGAATCAAATTTATTAATGCTATATGGGAACTCTGATTCGATGTGTAGTGAATATAAATCATCAAAAAAGCGGTTTAAAAATTGGATAAGATTTTCATCTTCACTTGTATCCGTTATTTCTGATGCAGATGGCGGACTAACTGCAAAATTTAAAATTAAGCTTAAAACAAGTTCATCCCTATTTGCTTCATCCAGCTGCTTAAAGATATGAATAAACATCATATCAGATATATGTGATATTTCGAATGAATGGTTGGCATATTTATCTTCTTTTTTTGAATCAATAACACTTTCGTAAAATTGATTCAGTTTGAAACCTTGATTATATCTTTGTTCGAAACGCACAAGCGCTTCATATTTCTCATCTACGCAGATTATTGTCTGTCCTTTACGTTGGTAAAAATCTACGGAATGAAACATTTGCTCAATTGTTTCTTTATCAATAAAATACTCTATCTGATAAGCATCATTTTCATCTGTTATATATAGTGATATTTTGTCATCAGTAGCCTTATAATCAACTACATATTCTTCCATATATTGGTGTAGTAACGAAAATAATGAGTCACTGTCTTTCAAACAAAACCACCGTTGCAATATTACATATAAATCAATGGCTGTTTAGATAATAAACATATCGCAAAAATCATAGATGCAAGTTTAAATACCTTCTTTATAGATTTTATCTATATAGTATTCTGCTATACCCATAGTGTTAAAAATTGACCTTGTGCCCATTCTTATCTGAACTCCAGTTCTTTTGCTTCTTTTTGCCGTGCTTTAGCTTGTCTGTAAGTGTTGGCCATAATCATTTTTAAGGACTGTGTTTTTTGTATAGATGAATAACACCTGAGTCTATGAATATATGGTTGAATATCGTTTTGAAGCTAATTTTAAATACCGCATAGTTTTCAGATTTAAGTGGGTGACTTCAGAAGTACTCTCATTCCCTTTTTGGTGTGCCTTCACCAAAATGAAAGTAAAAAATAGACTCCAGCTGCTCTTTCCGTGTTTATTCTGAACGCACGATTATCTTAGTTCCCGACTCGATCTCTTTAATGCTGACCTTTCCCACAAGTTCCATTGTTCTGCTGGCTTTTGCAAATCCTATCTTTGATCCCGGGCGCACATGCATTTCATCTCCGGCAATTGCTGAACCTTCGATTTTCACGGAATCAAATATTTTGAGATCGCCGGCGACCTCAATATTTCCGTTGATCTCTGATCTTGCGCCCACAATAGCTTCATCAGCTTTGACATTGCCTTTCACAAAAGTACCTTTTCCAAGTTCCAGTACCCCTTTTACATTGACATCTTTCCAGAAATTGGAACCTGATCCGACTATAAGGTTCCCGTCGATATTGATTTCTCTCTCAAAAAAGCTGTTTTTTCGGGTAATATAAGTGTTAGAGTCCTCATGATATTTAATTGGATTTTCACTCATCTAAGGTCACCATGTGTACTTCAATAGGTTTTTTAAATTATAAATGCTACTCTGGATGACATTTGTTTTGTTTCACATTTGGATTTTTTGTTTATCAGCTGTATGATACTGACACGATCATATACAAATATATGCAGGATATGTTCCGTTATTTTATTTGATTTTTATATACTTTAAATTACGGATACTAACCATTATATATTATATTCCTAATATAATTACTAATATCTGAGACCTGTTGATGTAGTTTACCACAGCTTGTTTGTCGGATCTAAGGTGTGTAGATGGCCATAAACAAAGAAAGACTTGATTCTGGGAATGACAACAATGGTCATTCAGCCGACACAGAGGCATCTATGCCATTACAGGTGAACGAATTATCTTTCTCTGCCATAGGTAAATCACAAACATCTTATGACCTTCTGGATTATCCCATTCTCATAGTTGATGAAAACGACAGTATCATTATGGCCAACAAAAAAGCACAGGAATACCTGGGTCTTGAAAGTCTCACCCCTAATGAAAAATTCACCGAACGATGTGTACCTGAAGAAGAAAAAGAATATGCCACATATTTCTTATCTTCGTTCTTCCGGAAATATGCAGAAGATGAGGAACTGTCATACTCTACAGAACTTCTGCTCAAAGGCCCAGGTGGGACAACATCAACCTTCATGATTAATGTAAGCATTCTGGAAGATGCGGATTCTCCTAAAACAGCAGTTCTCCTTTCCTGCATGGATATTCAGGTCAGGAACGATTTTGAAAATGAAATGTTAAAGGACATCGAAAAACTGTTCAAACACCTTGACTTAATTCCTTACGCTCTTGTTTTTTCCGATTACGTCGGAAATATTACTTTCTGGAATCGTAACGCAACAAAACTTTTTGGTTATCGGAAAGACGAAATAATCGGGAGAAACATAACTGAAATAATGCCGAAACGTTATCGCAAGGCGCATGAAGGGTGGGATGAGCTTATCTCTATCGGTAAATCGCCTGTTGTAGGCAGGATAATCGAAGTTACCGGCCTGCGCAAAGATAACACCGAATTCCCGATTGAGCTGGCAATCACAACTACCAGGCACAAAGGTGACATTTTCCACGGGGCCATCATAAATGACATCTCACAGCGGAAAATGAAAGAGAAACTCACAAGCATTGCAAAGAACAAATACCGCATGATGTTTGAAAAATCACCTCTCGGTATTTTCCACTTTGACGAAAAAGGCATGATTACCCAGTGCAATGAGATTCTTGTAAAGATATTGGGAGTTCCTGAAGGACAGGTGATTTCCAGTGTCATAGGATTTAACATAATTGAGTCTTTCAGTGATGATAACGATATAAAGAAAGCTATTAAACAGGTACTTGCCGGCATTCCTGCCAGATATGAGGATGAGTTCCATTCCCCTTTCTCTGATAAGATCATTCCAATCAAAGCCGAGTTCAGTCCGGTGATATCCGATGAAGGTAAATTCATGGGTGGGGTCTGTGTCGTTGAGGATTTCACAGAACGCAAGGCTGCAGAGAAAGCGCTTAACCAGTATGCTGAGGATCTGGCAAAGGCAAATGAGGAATTGACGTCCCTCGATCGCATGAAAGATGAGTTCATATCCAACCTCAGGCATGAATTAAAGACGCCTCTAATCCCCATCAAGGGATATAGCGAGTTGATGTATGAAGGTGCCCTGGGTGAGCTGACCCAGAAGCAGAAAGATGCAGTCGAAAAGATGATGCTGAGCTCCGAAAGGCTGAAGAGGTTGATAGATTCCCTTCTCTATGTAAGTATAACCGAAGGTGGCAATGTGGAATACACCTTCGTGCCTTTAAGAATATGCGAGGTTATCGATTCTGCACTGCATGACCGCTCTCCTGAGATCACAAGTAAAGGCCACACCATAGAAAAGACAATTCCATGTGATGCTCCATTGGTTAATGGTGATCTGGATTATCTTGAAGAGGTTTTCGTTAATATAATCGATAATTCTGTAAAATTCATGCGTGACGGCGGAAAGATCAAGATCTCGGGCACGCTCCAGGACGATAAAAAGATCCGCATAGAGATAGCCGATGAGGGTATAGGCATTTCAAAAGAGGACCTGCCTAAAATATTCAACAGGTTCTATCAGGTTGACGGCTCGTCAACACGAAAATACGGTGGCAATGGCCTTGGTCTTTACATATGCAAAAAGATAATCGAAGCCCACAATGGGGATATATGGGCTGATAGCGAGGAAGGTTCAGGCACTACAATCCATGTTGTTCTGCCGGTAAAGTGATCACTGGCTGTTCATATATTCATACAAAGTAATCAGAGACAAAGATGTCGTATTGATATCTCCCCCCTCTTTTCCCCATGAGCCGTTATCACTTATCTGACTAAGTAACCACTCCGCAGATTCTTCAACTTCATTTTTGTGTCCTGCAAGCATTAGTGACTGAATAACAAGGTTGCTGGTTGCAGGTGTTTTCCATGAACCGTTTTCCTGTCTTTGTGAGATTATCCATTTTGCTTTCTCTTCAATAAACTCATTATAAATACCTGTATTTTCGAGTTTCTGCTGTTTGAGCAGGGCTGTGATTATAAGAGCTGTTGTTCCGGGATGTTCCCACTTTTTTCCGTAATTCTCAATAAGCCATCTGCATTCTTTCGGATTGAAGATTCCAAGGTCTGCAAGTGCTGTAAGAGCATATGTGCTGTCATAGACATCCTCATTCCATGAACCATTTTTTTGTTTTGACAGTATCCAGTCTCTGGTTTCAGTAAAAATAGTACCGCTTTGTGCAAGAACCGATGCAGCACGTGAAGTATCTCTCAGATCATCATTCCATGAATCTCCTGTACGCAGGTTCACAAGCCGCTTCATATAATCGTTGTTCTCATTCCAGAGATAACTTGCCTGTACAACACGTGCAAGGTCTTTCACTTTCGTTATGTCCTGTGAATAAAGCCAGTTGAACGATGCTTCACTCTTAAAAATCATAATGGTTCAGACGGCCTGCGGATTTATTTATCTTTCTGCCTGCACTGTATCCTGTACCTGTGGCGTTCTTTGTATTCCATGACCTTCCCCGGATTCCAGTTGTTCACATGGCCGTAGTAACCAGTAACTCTGGATATGTGGTCTACGATCTTTGCCTGACAATGCGGACATTTTTCCTGTATTCCTCTGGAATTGTGCCCATTTTTGCATATAGAAAAATCCGGTGAGAAACAGAAATATGCAAGCTCTGTCTGTGTTATTTTATCAATGAAATCTGATAGTCCCCCGGGGTCGGGGAAACTTTCTCCCATCCATATGTGGCAGATTGTGCCACCTGTAAAATATGGATGAAACTCTGCTTCCGTTGCTATTCGATTAACAAGTGAAGTCTCAGTTTTGTAAGGCATATGGGTGGAATTGGTATAATATGGAACTTCATCGCTTCCCTGCACGTTTGCTTTTTTTCCGTACTGCTCTTTATCCAGCAATGCAAAACGATGGGCAGTGCTCTCAGCGGGTGTCTGTTCGAGAGTGTATTCGATATTATCATCAATGGCAAATTCCTGTATCCTGTCTGCCATATAGCGTATAATTTCGATACCTTCTTTCTTTTTCTCAAGGATTCCCTCACCGGTAAGGTTCATGAGGCACTCGTTCAGTCCCACAACGCCAAATGTCAGGTGCCTCTTCTCAAATTCATAATAAGGTATTCCATCATCCGTAGATTTCAGAAGCCACGGCAGTATTTTCCATTCATAGAGCGATTTTTTGATTATTTCATTACCTTCAATAAGTGTCTGTCTGCTTATTTCAAGTGCCCTGTTAAGTTCTGTGAAAAAGTCATCCTGTCCTTCGGCTCTAAGAGCAACACCAGGAAGATTTATTGAAACAACTTTATTGGAACCGTTACCCATTCCTCCTGCATTCCATATACCTCCTGTATGTCTGGCAAAGAGGCGGCAGCACATTGCATGTACTGTCTCATCAGAAAGGTAGTCGGCTCTCAGATTCAGGAAATATGGCGCTCCGGTTGAGGCTGTTGCCTGCATTGTGAGTTTCCAGAGAGGATCAGCAAGGTTTAGGTCTTTTGTTATCGCAGTTGTCAGTAATGGGAAAGTAAAAGGTCCGCCCTCTCCGTCTCCCTCTGCGGCAATTTCCATTATTGCCCTGTAGATAGTCCTTGCTTCATCCTCAAACTCCTCATAAGTAGAATCAAGTTCCTTTCCGGTAAAAATTGCTTTCTGGTCAGCAATGATCGGAGGGCAGGTTATCCTCAGTCCGATGTTTGTAAAAGCACTCTGGGCTCCGGGACGATTGGACTGGTTCATCTGGAACATGAACCCCTGTATCATCTGCATGAGTTGTTCATCAGTTATGTCATCGTAATGCAGGTATGGTGCAAGCATCCAGTTCAGCATGTCTATTGCCTGCGCTCCGGCGAAGAACTGCTGTGAATGCAGCATAAAGGACATTGAATGATAGAGTGCAGACTGGAAACGTTTTGCAGGAAGACTGGTTGTGTCCGGAAATCTCAGCCCGTCTTTCAGGAAAATTCTGGCATCAATCCCGTTGCAATAAGGTTTGAAAGGGTTCTGCAGGTCATGGATATGAATGAGTCCTTCCATATGTGCCCGGGAACTTTCAGGGGAGTAGAGTTTCTCCAGAGCATATTGTTTCTTAACCTGGGATGCAATGTGAAGGTCTACAACAGACGGACTCAGGCGTGTGTTGGAGTTTTCCTTTAGCAGCCAGCTTCTATCCAGCAGGACGTCTTCAATGAGTTCTGTTGGGTTTATGAAGTCAAGTCTGTCAATGTTCCCATGGCTCCCGGTTCCCATAGAAAAGAGTCGGTGTTTTTAGTATAAATATTGAATGAAGGGGCATGAAACACCTAAACGAATTGGTATATACTAGTGAGGGAATCAAAGCGACAATTCATGTTTATTATAGAAGCTTGAGGCATACAGGGGTGAATATTATCGATGAAACTAAAACGCGCAGCAGATTTGAATATCATTCTTAAATTTACAATTTAATGTCGGAATGGTACATATAACTCGTTTGCTTGATTTTTCAGAATAATTCGAAATAACTAGTTGTGAAATAGCTACCTTTTATTTCTTATATTGTAATGTGCAATTCTCACATACATATATCAAAATCTTGCGTATAATGTATTTTTTTTAGGATTATATGAACTAAATATTCTATATATATTAATTATTTATACATTGAATAATCATAACATTACAAACATTGAATATATTCTATGTTTAGAAATATAAATAGTGGTGTTAAAAATGAATCTAAAATCATTTTTCTCAGTGGGGGTTGTAATAATTTTGATTATGTCAATTTTCAGCCTTATAGTATCGGCCTATGGTTCAGGAACAGAAGCGGACCCGTATAGGGTTTACACACTCGATGACCTGCAGAATATGAATAACGATCTGGATGCACATTACATCCTGATGAACGATATAGATGCAAGTGCAACATCCACTTGGAACGGGGGTAAGGGATTTGATCCGATTGGTGATAGCCTTTCGAATGCCTTCGAAGGAACATTTGATGGTCAGGGTTATACTATCAGCAATCTGTTCATTGACCGAGGCACTGCATATAACGGATTGTTTGGATGTACAATGGGTCCATACTTAGTAGATGATACATTCAGTGTCATGAATCTCAATCTTGAGAACGTCTCTATCACGGGAGGTTACCTCACTGGTGGACTTATTGGTGATGATTCGTCGGGTGGAGCATATCGATGTTCGGTGTCTGGTAATGTTAGCGGTATTGATGGGGTAGGCGGACTTATCGGGTCTACAAATGAAGGGGATGTTGCAGAATCGTTCACTACAGGTACTGTGTGTAGTACTCGTAACGTGGGTGGTATCGTTGGTGACATGTCCAGTAGTAGTGAACTGACCAATTCATATTCATCAATGAATGTTTCTGGTGATAATCGTGTAGGTGGTCTGGTTGGACATGTTTATCTGAGCACTGTTACAAATTCGTACTCATATGGTTCAGTCAATGGAAATACCGAAGTTGGAGGACTTATTGGTAGTGATCGTTATTCCACTGTAACCTTTTCATACTGGAATACTGAAACGTCAGGCCAGTCATCCAGTGGGGGAGGTACAGGTAACACAACAGCAGAGATGCAGACACAAAGCACGTTTGTAGGTTGGGATTTCAATGATACTTGGGTGATGCAAGGTTATCCTATACTGAAATCAACGATAGAAGATACCTCGCTTTTCATTCTCTTTGACAGTCTTTCTGATGACACAAAGTCAAATGAAACGATCAATGTATCAGGTACTGTAAGTACTCAGATAACATCTGATATAACAATCAATCACAATGGAAACATATCCTCTGTCCCGGTGGAGAACGGTAGTTTTACTTGTACTCTTAACCTTTCAACAGCTAACAATATCACTGCTTCAGGTACTGATGTAGCCGGAAAGATTTATTCTGCAACTATCTTGCTTGACGGAGATATGCTATCTGCTGATGGTGAGCTTAAAATGGGTTTTGATCCACTGGACCCTGACTCGGATTCAACACTTACGCCTGAAGATGAAAGTGGCAATGGTATCCCTGACGGTCTGGAAACATTAGATAATCAACTGCCCTCTTTTGCAAAATATCGTATAGGCGCTGATCCTCTTAAAGAAGATACTGACGATGACAATCTGACAGACTATTTCGAACTGATGCAGCTTGGATTGATTACAGATATTGGTTCAAATGATACTGATGGCGATGGTATTCTTGATGAAGATGAGGATATCGATGAGGATGGACTTACAAATCTCGAAGAGCAGAATTATGGCACTGATCCTCTCAAACCTGATACTGATGGAGATACACTGAATGACAGTTTTGAAGTAAACATTTTTGGTTCAAACCCACTTCTGGTTGACAGTGACGATGATGGGCTTGAAGATGACAGTGAGTTCCGGCTTGGTACAGACCCCAATAACTCTGATACGTATGGTGACGGCACTCCTGACGGATTAAGAACGTTTACTTCCAATGCTTCAGACAGCAGTTTAGGAACCAGTGTTTCTATTAATGGAATTGGTGATCTGGCACAAAATGTGAGTATCACTCAAGAGAATTCTTCGTATTATACAAATATTTCATCTATGGTATCTCCACTGGTTGCTATCAGTCTGAACGAGTCATTCAACTATGTGGATATCAGTATTGAGTATGATCCATCTAATGTCACTAATGCCTCCAATTTGTCTCTTTGCTATTTTAATGAGACTTATGGTTTGTACGTTCCTGTGCCATCCACAGTAGACGCTGCAAATCACTCGGTAAGTGCGAATGTCTCTCATTTGAGCACATGGGCGGTTTTTGATGAATCTGAACTTATGGCTCTGTATAAAGCTATAAGTGAATATAATCATGAAACCTACTATGGGCCAACACCCAGTATACCTGAACCGGGGGATAGTGTGATTGTTCCATATGATTCTAATGTAGTCATAACATTCCTTGCTTCTAATTCAGGATACAACGATCAGTTTGGTCTCTCAAGTCCTTCAAGCATGTTCTTTGGTTATGGATACAGTACTCCTGCTGGAACGGTATTCGATCTTGGAAACTATACAAATGGTACCGAGTTGATTCTTTATCTGACCAATCAACCAGGGCAAACATTTTACAGTGGTCCTGCCAGCAGGAACCCTGATAATGTGGCACATGCTTATGTGAAATCAATCAGTGATGATACGTGGAATGTCGGATGGGAAGATCTGTACGGCGGCGGTGACAGGGATTATAACGACATCATATACAACATTACTTTTACCAATCTCATGATTGACTCAGATGGAGATGGCCTGACAGACTATATGGAAACTCATGGAATAATGGACAATATGGGTAATACATACTGTACTGACCCAGAAAATCCTGATACCGATGGAGATGGTCTAACCGATGGGGAAGAAACAGGAGTTTCAACAACTGGTTCCAATCCTTTCATAAAATATAGTTTCAATGTAGTCAGCAATCCAAAAAAGGTAGACTCCGACAATGACGGCATTGACGACCCCGATGAGGCAGAATTCTCAACAGAAATGTTGGAAGAGGATACCGACCATGACGGTTTGAAGGATGGGCTGGAGCTTGAAATCGGAACAGAACCTCTTCTTAAGGATACTGATTTCGATGGTCACGATGATAAAGAGGAATATAATGACCCTGACCATGATCCACTGGTTTATGAGAAGAGGTATAGTCACTATGAAATTATAGAAGAAATAACACTCGGAGCTGTTTTTGGAGAATTTGGCTACGACGAGCATGACAGTGTTTACTACCTGACAGGTCACCTCATAAGTGGTCTAGTCGCTGTCGGGGATATTAGGGACTTATTGGCATCAGTAAGCCATGGGGATGAGCTTGGTGTAGTCTTAAACATTGCTGCCGTTGTTCCACTGTGGGGGGATGGGGCTAAAGTAGTATCCAACGTAGGAGAGTTTGGTGCAAAGCATGCCGATGAAGCTGGAATTGTCGCCATCAAGCTAATAGACTACGTACCATCAACATCGTTAAAAGCCAATGTCTTAAAAGCAAGTTCAAGCGATGACTTCTACGGATTGGTCGCTAAAGGTTTCGATGATAACTCCATAATCAAACTAAGTGAACAGGGTATTGACTTTGTAAAATTCAACAAGGCACTGGATGCGACAAGTGCTTTTGCCGACTATCCTGGTCTGGGCACATTCCTGAGATTACAGATAGATGATACCGGCACTATCCTGAAAGATAGATGCACATTCAATGCAAAGAAAGCTGCTGCAGCTCAAAACGCAGGTAAATCCACATATGTAGACCGTTTTGTTAACAATCTCAAAGGAGCATATACGGAAGATCTGCTGGCGAAGCATATTGGGGGAGATGAAATAGTAGTAGGTTTATCCCATGTAAACAAAGGTGGTATTGACTATGCCGGTCTTATTACCACAACTACGCCTCAAACGCTGAAGATAGGAGAAGCTAAGGCAGTACAGAGTTTGTCATTGTCGAAGCTGAAGAATTATATAACTCCGAACAAAGTTACAGGTGAATTAGAATTCAACTTTAACTATGCCCGTGGGAAACTTGGGGATGAGCACCTAAAAGATTCATCTATTCAGAAAGAATTTGTGCTTTACATAAATAGTCCAGAAAGTGAAACTATTAAGCAAGCATTAGACTTACCTTCAAGTGTACAATATAGTTATAAAGACCGTTTGGGACAGATGATAACCGAAACTGTTACAATTACTGTTAAAACAGTGAGTGAATAAGGAGGAAATATGGGAAAGAAAAATGCATTTTCCATTTTTGTAGAAGAAAAAAGAGAAAAATGGGAACAAATCCTACGGGACAGAGGGGTATTCGAAGAATACCCCTCTTACCTTGATCCAAAAAAGGATTTAAAAATACTTCTTGCTTACGAAGAACTTGGAACGATTTACAGATGTATTGGAAATAAACAAAGGTCAAGTTGGGTTTTTAAATACTTAACTACTTTTAGTGTTCCCTCTTCTAGTTCAGAAGGCATCTCAAACAAAAATGATATTAATCTTGTTTTTAGTTGTGGTGAATACGCGCTAAGGAAAGGGCTTTTTTTCGATCTTTCAAATTCCGACCAAAAAACCGCAGACAGGATGTTTTTATTCGCATCAGAAGATTTTGTAGTCCCTAAGGATGATGTAGATTTTTGGATTAAACATGGATTGTACGATCACATAGCATATGGTCACCTTTGGCGCAGTTACTCTTTAATTAGACTTAATCGATATCAAGAAGCACTTGAACTTTTGGTTCAGGTCGTCCCCTATCTTGACAAGTACAAAAAAACCGGAGTCGAGATGTGGCGCACTGTAGAGTACGCTTTAACCAAAGCTCTAATTCCTCTCTGTGAATACAAACTAAATCCTACAGAAGAACATCTGGCAAATACCAAAAAAGGCATTGAGGATTTCATAAAGAGCCTTCGTGATAGAAGAGATAAGCTTGAAGGTTATCTTTACTACTTCCACCTGAAAGAGAAGTTTGCAGATGTCTACGAAGCCAAAAACGTGCCTGCCGATGCAAAACCTGCGGTCAAGAAGCCTGTTGAAGAAAAGGAGATAGAGTTTCCTGCGAACGATGAGGAACCTGGCACCATCATGATAACGACCTTGGATAGATATGAGGATTTCCTTGGGAGCAACAGTGAGGTTGAGAGATATTGTGCCGATGTCTCTAAACTTGGAGATTTCCCGAACCTTGCTCTGTTGATGGAAACCTATGTGACAGAAAGTTACCTTGATGCTGAACCATTGATAGAGGAATGCAAAAGATTGCTTGCTATGGAGGGAATTAAAGACAGGATCAGAGAGATGACCGAGATCGTGCTGGAAACGGCAGAAGATGCGAAGGAAACGGGGACTAATGTGTATTTCTATTTTGCTGAGGATATTGTGGAATGAGGTTGTAATACAAAAAAGAATCAGAGGAAGAGCAACTCTCCCCCTCAAAATTATTTCTTAAACCCCTCAACAGAATCCACAATCGAAGCGAACTCCTTGCCCCAGAGCATTTCTTCATTAATATCAGTGTGGACTTTTCCGCTGTCTTCGATCTCTGCAATCTTTGGGTCCATTGGGAGTTCACCAAGAATTGGCACATTGAAATCGGCTGCTGCCTTCTCGACTCCACCTTTGCCGAAGAGTTCGATCTTTTCATCGCAGTGCGGGCAGATAATTCCTTCCATATTCTCTACGATACCGATTACAGGGACTTTCAGGATCTCTGCGAACTTGATGGATTTCCTGATAAGCTCAGAAGACTCTGAGCATGCATGGATGGTCATCCTGCTTACAGACGGACAGGGTTCCTATAGCAGTTCCTACACTCAGCAGGCCATAGCCAATAATATCACTGTATATACTGTAGGTCTTGGTAGCGGAGTAAACAGCGACCTGCTTACAAGTATCGCAACAGCAACCGGAGGACAGTACTATCCTGTATCCTCAGCCGGTGATTTGCCGGAAGTTTTCAGGGTCATTTCTGAGAATATTGTGGACACTGATGGAGATGACTTACCTGATATCGTTGAAACGTCTGGTTTCAGGGACGGTCTTGGAAACTGGTACACAACTGACCCGGAAAATCCTGATACAGATGGTGACGGACTTGGAACGCTGTTGAATGCTTTAGCCTTAGTCCCGGGATATGGTGACGCAGCAAAAGTTACAACCACAACAGCTGAATTTGTCGGAAAGAATCCACATACAATCTCTGCAGTTGTATTTTTTGTGGTGAAACGTGTTGATGACTCGATAGATGTAGTGCGGAAAACATATGGTGATGCCATTGTCAATAGCTTGAAATCAAAGGGATTAAGTGATGGTGACGTAATACAATTGGTGAAGAAGAAAGTTAATCTGAATGAACTTCATACTGCTTATAAAATTGGCAATGATGTAGTCTATATAACTTCAAAACAGTATAAACATATTACTGATAGACATGTTACAGGTGTCATAAAAGGCAAGGCTGGAAAGCGTACTGATTTCTTCCCTACTGGCAATGAAGTGAGACCAGGAGTAACAACACCTGATGTTATGGATGTTCAAGATGTCGATAATTTAATCAAAGAAAGTATACAATTTGGAACAATAACCAAAATCGACGGGAACATGGTTTTTTATAATTGGAATCCAAATGCTTTTGGAATATCTCAAATGGAAACGTTGATAACTACAGAAGGAAAACTTATTACTTCATATCCAAAAGCTGGATCAAATGTAATAGGGAAGTTTGATTGATGGCAGAGATTGAAATCAAGTATTGTATAGATAACTTAGATTCTGCCCCTTTCACAGATGAATGGGACATAGAAGGCGGATTATCTATCACAAAAGATGATGTAACGTTAACAAAAAGAATTGACGATTCCAATGATTATGGATTTAGAGGGGATTATATCTTTTACAATCTTGAAACATGGGTTAACTCGGTTCCTAATATATGTAATGGTGAGAGATGCAGGCTTAGTTTTGTTGATAGTCAGGAAATATTTTCGTTAATCTCAAAAGGAAAAATTACTTGTTTCAAGTATTATACTGAAGGGATAGGCCAATTAATTGAAAGAGAAAACGAGCGTTATCCAAACCATGAAGAGGGCACACCTCTAAAAACAGATCAATTGATTTTGGAAATAATAAGAATCGCCGAATTATTCATAGATTTTATAGGTCCTAAAATAAAGGATAAATTAGATGAAATTCGATTTAGGCAGTCACTTGAGGAGGCAAAAGAAGCATATAATCAATATTTGATGAGAACAAAACAGCATTAAGTTTTGCAAATATACCAAATTTGAATGGACTCAACTTCATCGAAGTTGAGTCTGTATTTATTCTCTTTTTTAATTCAAATTTTAAGACTTTTACAACAGTTCCTATACGCGACAGGCCATCGACAACAATATCACGGTCCATACTATCGGCCTTGGAAGCGGTGTGAACAGTGCCCTGCTTACAAGCATTGCAACAGCTATAGACGGTCAGTACTTCCCGGTATCGTCAGCTGATGACCTTCCGAGGTTTTCCAAACCATTTCCGGAGAACTGGAATCAGATGACACTGACGAGGATGGTATTCTTGACATAACAGAAACATCCGGTTTCAGGGACGGTCTTGGAAACTGGTATTGCACTGATCCAGATGAATATCTGATAGGAAGGGGCTGTCAAAAACTTTGGGGTTGCAGAGCCTGAGCTAATTAATAACAATAAATATATATTATGAAAGTGAATATAGTTTTGTGACAAACTATATTATATCCACTTTCAAATCTCATATTAGCTCAATTCAACTTAAACTAAGCGATTGCATTTCAGGCATTACAAGCTTTGAAGATGCTATCACATCTCAATTATCTTCAACTGAAAATAGGGATATTCACAATGAGAAGGAGCTTGTTCTGCATGCAGACAATCATTTTGACCTCCTTTATCCTTGCTGTCCTGTTTGTGGTTCCAGGAAAGTGATCAAACAAGAATATTACAAACGCAAGCTAAAATTAGCAGAGTTTGGAAGTCAGGTCATTTATGTTCGAAGATACTATTGCAAAATTTGTTCTAAAAAATTCACAACACCTCTTGATTCAATTGTAAAAAAAGGACATCAATATGCCCGAACTTATGAACGCTGTATAGAAAAAACATACGAGACTGGTTATTGTTCATTCAGACATCTACAAAAAATCTTCACATCACTATATGATTGTTCTCCCTCTCACCAGACAATTTATAACTGGATTGCAGAGTCAAACAGAATATCAGTATCAAGCGATGATAATCTTTATTCTGGATACTATTGTTATGATGAACAATATATAAAACTGAATGGAAGTCGGTTTTACAGGCTCAGTTTGATAGACTCTGTCCTGAATAAACCAGTAAAAGAAAAAATTATGACAGATCTCGAATATTCTACTGTTAAGGGTTTTATTAAAAATGCAGTAGCTTCTAAGCCTCTTCATGCCATTTCAACCGACCACCGAAGAAAATACAAATCAATTATGGATGAACTAAAAATCAAGCATCAGCTTTGCATATTTCATCTGTACAAGCTTATTGGGAAAGATGTGTACAAAAAACTAAAATCAAAATTTATTGGCCCCAGGGAAAAGATCAGCTTATGTTTGGCATTTACAAAGATCAAGGAAGTATTTAGAACATACGATATAAATATCGCAATCAACAGACTTCAAGAGATAATCAGTAATATAGAGGAGATTCCTCAATTACTTCATAAATCAATAGATAAAATTGTAAAAGACTTCGAAAGGTTGACTTGGTTTATGGTGGATGAAATGGTTTCAAAAACAACAAATCCTATTGAGAACTATTATCGACAAACGTTACCAGATTCATTGAAAAGGATATTTAAAACACCAGATGGAATGTTGAACTATTTAAGCGTAAAAAGAGGATATTGGGAGGGGAACATATCCAAAAAAGTTTAACACCAAAGTTTTTGACAGCCTCAAAAAAAGGATAAGCTTTTATGCCGAAGATCTAATTAGACGGCCTCAAGAAGTAAATCCCATTTGTCGAAATTTTTAGTCTCCCGAATGTAACCCACTATTCAGGAACCAAATAGAGAATTATCCAACAAAGTAGATAATGTTATTAAAAATAGTAATGTGTGTTATCCAAAAAAATAACGAGGGGTTTAAAAATGGACCACATCATTGGTAATAATTACCACCATAACACAAAGAGCCTAATTTCTTTTGTTTTTTTGAATAGTAGTCCACATTTCACCAACTTGATTTCACTCAGGAGAAAATCGTTGATGGATTCTGCGTGAATAGCTAAATCATCAAGTAAATGATAAATGACATCGCGATGATGCTTAGTAAGTCTTTCAATGCTACGAATGCTATTCTGTTCGCATAGAAGTTCACATATAAGGATTATTTATTCTTTTAGGAAGATGCTTGTGATACAGAGAAGTGTTTGCGGTTTCAACAAACCATGGCTTACAGTGCTTACAATATATTGTTGATTTCCAGCATTGTTTTTTCCGCGCTTTATTAGGTCTTTTCCTTCCTCTACAAGATAGCACTTGCAAGAAGGCTTTAGACATGGCACATCAGTTCCACTTTGTGAAAAGTAATTAATAAAAATATATTGTAACTATTCAGCCTATCTCATTTCCACCATGCTGCTTTCTCTATTTACGCTCAATTCTGCAATAAATAAACAAGTGGATTCCCATTGAATATTTCACTAATCGAGTCTATAACCGATAGAGATTTCTTGTTTACAGTAGAAACGTATCCTCTAATGCGGCAGAAATTTCTAGCCCCTTGTTCACTACGGAAAGTACCTGATATCTTCTGCTGTACCTTCGTCATTCTGATATCTCTTTCCGCCTGATTGTTATCAAACGAAACGTCCGGGTCGTACATAAACCGCAAGATATCCTCCTTAAACCTTATGAACCGATCCAGCAGGTTCTTTGCTGCAGTTTGCTTCTTACGTCCTCGTTTTTTAGACTGCACATCTGATTCCGGATCAGGAGGAATTTCGTTCATTCCATAACAGGTAATGTGATCATAATCCTCACTGAACTTTTGAATTAGTTCAGTATCTAAAAGACCATTATCTACCTGGTGTTTGATGCACACCAACAGATCACCCATTAGCTTTGGCCACTCTTGATCACTGTATTCAGCAACTCCGGTTAACTCTCTTAACAGATGTGCATTACATAATGAATGCTGGCAATCATATTTGTAGTACGGTTTCCAGAAATCATGTGTTGCAACACCAGTATAACCTGGCAGGATACCCATGGCGTCCATTGCTTGCGACCCTCTTTTTTTATGTACAAAATAATATGTGAGGTTCTTAGTACCTGCTACATGAAGCCAATTACGGGATGCGTTTATTCTTAAACCTGTTTCATCAAGGTTGATAGCATGAGATTGCTTCAGGAGATATCTCACTCCGCTTTCAAATGCTTCAAGTTTATCATAGCAATTGCGTTCGATGTTCACTATTGTAGCAGGACTGATCCTGCATCCTAAAATATCAGAGAACAATTTGACAACACGCTGATAGGGAAGTAGCTGGTTAGTGTGCAAATAAACTGCAAAGGACCTAACTCGATGACCATATTGAGTTGGCTGAGTTACACCATCCGGAAAAACTGCTTTGTTCATATGAGAACATTCAGGACATTTTTTTATCTCACAGCGATGTTCAATGCACTTGATGGTTATTAGAGGAATGTCAAAGACCTGTCTTCTTTCATAATCAGGGGACACAGAAACTAACGATCCCCCACACTTGATGCATTTGTCTATATGATGAACAACAAGTTCATCCGGTTCATCATTCATTCTCAGTGTAGTACCCGGATGACCATTTTGTCCACCAGCAGATCGATCACTCTTTTTTCTCTGAGCTTTTACCTTCGGTTTTTTCCGTGCATAAGAATCAGTAGAAGGTGGTTTGCTACTATTGCAACTATTCTTATCAAGCATTTCTTCCAGATGCTTGACACGTTCTTCAAGCTGTGCAATTTGGAGAGCTTGTTGTTCAATGATTCCAAGTAATCGAGTTACAAGTTCTATTACTGCTTCTGGACCAGCTTCATAAACCGCAAGTATTTCTTCTCGTTCCATTCGAATCCCCTCAGATCAACAGAACTTTTATTATCAAAGTTAGAATGAAGTCATAGTATATTGATTTTTGCTTTATTGGAGAAGGAGGGCTGAATAGTTACAATATATTTATTAATACTATTCCTATTTAGTGACAAATGCCAAAAGACTATAAATGTAGAAAATACAATAGACCACAATGAAAGAACGTCACAAAGCTTTACTTGTGTCCTACAACAAGGCTCCTTTTGTAATCTGTGACTATTATATCCTATCAGAAATATTTGAATGTGATTTGTTCCTGACAGGAGATGGGAAGAAATCACACATATTCACAGGATATAGATTGACCATACTCTTTTTAAAGTTACTTTTTGGAAGGTTCACATTAGTTTATGTGTGGGGACTAGATTTTAACAGTTTGGTACCAGCCATTCTTAAGAGATTTTTGAATATTAAGCTTATAATTGTTCCACTGGGTTATGAACTCAATAAAGTGGAAGAGATTAATTATGGCAACAACAACACTATAAAAAAAGCAATAACATCATATGCAGCATCGAAGGCTGATAGGATTATTTGTCAAAGTATATATATATCAGACCAAGCAAAAAAAAGTGGCTTTGAAACTATATGCGTGCATCTTTGTATGAATAAGTAGAATTCAAGGAGTATTACATGTTGAAGATAGCAACTATTGCGTTTAAATGTGAAATACAGGAAAGATACTTGGTAAAAGGTATCGATATTATTGAGGGCGCAGCCTCTGAACTTAAAGAGCATCAATTCTACATTTTTGGAAATACCCAGAAAATAATACCCGAAAATGATAATGTAGTCTTTTGTGGTTTTCTCGAACATCACCAGGTTCTCAAAAAATTGAAAGATTTCGATTTTTATTTCCAGCCATCAAGGTCTGAATCTTTCGGGATGGCTGTACTTGAAGCGATGTCTCTTGGACTTACACCTATTGTGTCCAATAGAGGTGCGTTGCCAGAGATAGTAGGAAATACAGGGATAATTTTCGATTTTTCCGTAAGCGAAGCTATAAAAGTACTGAAGGAACCACTCAAGATTGATGAAGACAAGCTTAAGTCACGCTCTAAGCTTTTTTCTTATGAAAACAGAAAGAGAGAGATTCATAAAATAATTGAAGAGTTGGTTTTCGCTTGAGTATAAGAAAGACAAAGCAAAGAAGGATAGCCATTCAAATCAATATACATCAATAGACATATTAATGAGTATACATATAAAGAACTATCAACAAAAAATAACTTCCATAGGTCATCCCTAAAAATAAAAAATCAAAGTGTTTTGACAGGTAAGCAGTATGGTAAAAAAAGCGCTTATTACAGGAATAACAGGTCAAGATGGTGCGTATCTTGCAGAATTTCTTTTAAAAAAAGGATATATAGTACACGGAATAAAAAGAAGATCATCGTCATTTAATACAGAAAGGATTGATCACCTATACAAGGACCCTCATGAAAGGAATAATAACTTTTATCTCCACTATGGAGACTTAACAGACTCAACTAATCTTATTAGAATTATTCAGGAGATAAAGCCTGATGAAATCTATAACCTTGCTGCCCAGAGTCATGTACAGGTTTCTTTTGAAACACCTGAATATACCGCAAATGCCGATGCACTGGGAACGTTGAGAATACTTGAAGCAATACGCATACTGGGTCTTGAAAAGAAAACCAAATTCTACCAGGCATCCACCAGCGAATTATACGGAAAAGTACAGGAAATACCCCAGAGTGAAACAACTCCGTTCTATCCACGAAGCCCATATGCTGCAGCAAAACTATACGCCTACTGGATAGGCATAAATTACAGAGAAGCCTATAACATGTTCATAAGTAATGGTGTACTTTTTAACCATGAGTCCCCAATTAGAGGGGAGACTTTCGTAACAAGGAAAATTACTATGGCTGCTGCTAAAATATCAGAAGGGTTACAGGACAAGCTCTACCTTGGAAATCTTGATGCAAAAAGAGATTGGGGATTTGCAGGGGACTATATTGAAGCAATGTGGCTTATGCTTCAGCAAGACAAACCGGATGACTTCGTCATTGCAACGGGTGAAACACATTCCGTCAGAGAATTTGCAGAGCTGGCTTTCAGGGAAACTGGAATTGAAATCCATTGGCAGGGTGAGGAGGAAAATGAAGTTGGGATCAATAGTGTAACAGGAAAAGTTGTCATAGAAATAGATTCCAGGTATTACAGACCTACCGAAGTAGAACTATTAATAGGAGACCCAACAAAGGCTAGAGACAAACTGGGATGGGAAGCAAAAGTAACTTTCTCAGAGCTTGTTAAAATAATGGTTGAAAAAGATGTGGAAAGAGTAAAGAACTCACACATCCCACATGCATGGAACTCTAAAGAAACAGCTAGGCACTGACAAAAGAGCTATGAATTAACAATTAAACTGCAATACCAAGTGATAAAATGAAAGTTGCGATCCTCTGTGGTGGAAAAGGCACGCGTATGCGTGAAGAAACTGAATATAAGCCTAAGCCGCTGGTGGAAATTGGTGGGATGCCAATATTATGGCATATCATGAAAATCTACAGCCATTACGGATACAATGATTTTGTACTCTGCCTTGGATATAAAGGTAATATGATAAAAGAGTATTTTCTTAACATTGACTGGTTTGCTAACGATTTCACCTTACAGTTGGGCAAAGGTAAGAGTGAAATTACAAACCATGCCCATACAACTGAACAGTGGAACATCACCTTTGCAGATACCGGGGAAAATACAAACACCGGGGGACGTGTAAACAAAATAAGGAAATATGTGGAAGGTGATGACAGCTTTTTCCTCACATATGGTGACGGGCTGGCTGATATAAATATACCAAATCTTCTTGATTATCACAAATCAAAAAATAAGATAGCAACCGTAACCGGTACTAAACCACCTTCAAGATTCGGACTGATAAAAAGTGATTCAGCAGGAATAGTTACATCTTTTGAAGAGAAACCAATTATTAATGATACGATAAATGGCGGATTCTACGTTTTGAATAAGGGCATATTTGATTATCTGGAGGATAACTGCATTTTTGAACAGGATTCACTTCCACCTTTAGCTAGGGCCAGGGAACTTGCGATGTATCAGCATGACGGTTTCTGGCAACCAATGGATACTTACAAAGAAGTAGAGGAATTTAATAGGCAGTGGAATGCCAATATTCGGCCTTGGGTACTCTGGTGATTACATGAATCCTGTGTGGAAAAATAAAAATGTGTTTGTTACTGGTGCCACCGGACTTGTTGGATCATGGCTGACAAAATTTTTACTTGATCAGGAAGCAAACGTAACAGCCCTTGTCAGGGACCATGTTCCAAAATCAATTTTATGGAGCAGTTCCCCTGATTTTGACTATATTTCAGATAAATTGAATGTTGTTAACGGCGATCTTGAAAATTATATGCTTCTGGAAAGAGCACTGAATGAGTACGAGATAGAAGTTGTTTTCCATCTTGGAGCACAAACTATCGTTGGTATTGCCAACAGGAATCCCCTATCTACTTTTGAAAGTAATATCCGTGGGACTTACAATCTGCTTGAGGCGGGTCGTCGTAATCCTAGTGTTAAATGCATTGTTGTCGCATCAAGTGACAAAGCCTATGGTGAACAGGAAATTTTGCCGTATTCCGAGGATACACCACTACAGGGAACTCATCCCTATGATGTTTCAAAAAGCTGTACAGATCTTCTATCATATACCTATTATAACACTTACAAATTACCCGTATGTATCACACGCTGCGGTAATTTCTATGGGCCAGGGGATCTTAACTTCAACAGGATAATTCCCGGAACAATCCGTTCATTGCTTAATGATGAAAAGCCTGTGATCAGAAGTGATGGTACCTTCATCAGGGATTATTTCTATGTCAAAGATGGTGCGCTTGCCTATATGATGCTGGCTGAGAAAATATTAGAGGATAGGTCCATCCACGGGGAAGCATTTAATTTCAGTACTGAAAGCCAGATCACCGTTTTGGACCTTGTTAATAGGATAATAGAACAAATGAAACCAGGCACAGAACCTGTCATCTTGAACGAGGCCAGAAATGAGATAAAAAACCAGTATCTGTGTGCTGAAAAAGCCAGAAATATACTCGAATGGGAATCGAAATACACACTGGAATCATCCCTTGCTGAAACAATAGAATGGTACAGACAGATGAAAAGTGACTGAGAAAAATTCAATATGAAAATGCCGAAGAAGGTATGCCCCCATGGATTCCAATAAACAACATTCACTCTCAAACGATGCTTACAAGATAGAAGGCCAACCTATGTTCAAAGTCCTCCAGAAAGTACAGAAAAGGGAGGAAAAGGGAGAAAACATAATTCATTTTGAAATTGGCGATCCGGACTTCAATACCCCCAACAATATAATAGAAGCTGTTTATAGGTCAATGAAAGACGGATTTACTCACTATACTGATTCCATGGGAATGCCGAAATTCAGAGAAGTTGTCAGCAAAGCTACATTAAGATCAAGAGGATTTGCTCCGTCACTCGATCAAATACTTGTTACACCGGGAGCGAACATTATTATATACCTTGCTGTAAAATGCCTTGCAAACCCGGGTGACGAGGTCATTGTTCCTGACCCGGGTTTTCCTACCTACTATTCTGTACTGAAGTTTTGTGATGTGGTACCTGTCAGGATTCCTCTCAGGGAAGAGAACAAGTTCAGAATGGACCCTGATGATGTAAGAAAAGCCATCACACCAAAAACAAAGCTCATTATAATCAATTCCCCTAACAACCCAACCGGTTCAGTGATGAAGGCAGGGGAAATGGATGAAATATTCAATATCGCGAAAGAGAACGATATATACCTTCTCAGTGATGAGATATATTCACGCATGATGTACGATACTGAAGAGCGGTTCCATAGTCCTTCAATGAACGATGCGTGCCTGGAAACCACAATTGTGGCTAATGGATTCAGTAAAGCCTTTGCAATGACAGGATGGAGACTTGGAGTTGCCATCGGACCTGAAGATATTATTGAAAAAATGGGCCTACTGGTCCAGACATTGATTTCGTGCACACCACCTTTCATTCAACATGCAGGAATAGCAGCCATAGAAGGGGAACAATCCGAAGTAGAGTTAATGATGGACGAGTACAAAGCGCGCAGAGACTTCCTTGTGGCCGGTCTGAATAAGCTTCCTGGAATTACATGCCTGAAAAATGAAGGAGCTTTCTATGTATTTCCAAACATCACAGGAACAGGGATGAATAGCGAGGAATTTGCAGATTTTATGCTCAAGAACGCAAAGGTTGCGTTACTACCAGGAACAAATTTCGGACATTTCGGTGAGGGATACGTCAGGCTGTCTTATGCCACGAGTCTGGAAAACATCGAAAAAGGATTGAAGAGAATGAATGAAGCTTTAAACAAAATTCAGGAGTAATGAAATGATCCGTGTGGCAGATTATATAGCTGATTTTATTGTAGAAAAAGGTGTCAAGCATGCTTTCATGTTGTCAGGTGGCGGAATCATGCACCTCACAGACGGTCTCGCATGCAAAAAGGAGAAGCTGGAAGCAATCTGCTGCCACCATGAACAGGCTGCATCCATGGCTCTTGAAGCTTATTCAAGGACATCAGAGAACTTCGGTGTAGGTTACTTTACCACAGGTCCCGGGGCCACAAATGCAGTTACAGGTCTTGTTGGAGCTTGGGTAGACTCCGTGCCATGCATGTTCATATCAGGACAGGTTAAACGAAAAGAAACGATTTATAATGCAAATATCCCTGGTTTAAGGCAATTTGGTGTTCAGGAAGTCAATATAATACCCGTGGTAGAGTCAATCACAAAATATTCAGTAATGATAAATGAACCGGAGATGATCAGGTACCACCTTGAAAAAGCATTCTACATGGCAAAGAGTGGAAGACCCGGACCGGTATGGATAGACATACCCCTTGACGTGCAGGGAGCACTGATTGATCCCAAACAAATGAAGGGATTCGATGAACCGGAAACTTCGTCCATCCATGATACAAAAGATATAGAACAGGTTGTAGCATTAGTAAAAGAATCATCAAGACCTGTTATTCTGGCCGGTCAGGGAATAAGACTGGCAGGTGCTGTTGATAAGCTTTCAGATTTTTGTGGAAAGTACGATATTCCTGTGGTTACTTCCTACCTTGGCATTGATTCAATAGACAGTTACAATAAATGCTTTACTGGCAGGATCGGAATAAAAGGAGATCGTGCCGGAAACCTTGCAATGCAAAATTCAGATCTGTTAATAGTAATAGGTAGTAGTCTGCCTGTTGCTGAGATCGGGTATGACTATGACCAGTTTGCCAGAGAAGCAAAGATTATTGTTGTGGATATAGAATTAGCTTCCCACCTCAAAAATACGATAAAGATAGATATGTTGATACAGGATGATGCAAAAGAGTTCATTGAAAAGATGGATGATTTCATTGAACCTGAAAATATGGTCTCAAAGGAGGATTGGCTAAAAACCTGCACACAGTGGAGCAATAAATATCCTGTTTGTCTTCCGGAATATGCTGATTTGAAAGAAAAAATCAACAAATATTACTTTATCAATAAACTTTCTGAAATATGCGAAGAGGATGATGTTATAGTCACGGATGCAGGATCTGCATTCTATGCAGGATCGCAGGGTGTCAAATTGAAGAAAGGAATGCGGTATATCACATCCGGAGGATTGGCAACCATGGGCTATAGCCTCCCTGCAAGTATCGGGGCAAGCCTGGCCAATGACAGGAAAAGAATAATGTGTATCACAGGCGATGGATCGTTCCAGCAAAACATCCAGGAACTGCAGACCGTGCTACATTATGGATTACCGATCAAGATATTTGTACTCAACAACGAAGGGTACCTTTCCATACGTTTCACTCAGGGCAAGTATTTTGAACAGAGGTTTATAGGTGAGAGTAAGGATTCAGGTGTTTCTTTCCCTAGTCTTGAAAGTATATCAAATGCTTATGGTATTAAATATTTCAGAGCAGATAAGAACTCACAGCTTAAAAATATACTTGAAGCAGTAATGGATCACAACGGACCTGTCATCTGTGAAATAATAAATCCAAGGGACCAGCTCATAATACCAACAGTTGCATCTGAAAAACTTGAAGACGGAAGTATGGTATCAAAACCTCTTGAGGACATGTATCCTTTCCTTGAACGCGATGAATTCAAAAATGAAATGATAATAGATACCATACATGAATAAACAATGTCGCAGAAAGTATTGATCACAGGTGCAACGGGCTTTGTGGGTTCAAATCTTGCACACAGGCTCATTGAAGAAGGGTATGAGGTCCATGTACTTACAAGGAGATCATCTGACAAGTGGAGACTTGCAGATATGGAAAGCACGATCCATAATCACTCTGCCGACCTGCTGGAAGCTGAAAAGCTGGAAAACATTGTAAAGGATATACAACCAGATATTGTGTTCCATCTTGCAACTATGGGTATTTATGGAGGAGTCCATTCTCCTGAAAAGAATGTAATAGAGAACAATCTGTTTGGAACTATCAATTTAATAAACGCCTGCAATGAAATTGATTACACATGTTTTGTTAATACAGGTAGTTCATCAGAATACGGACCAAAATCAGAACCTATGAAAGAAAGTGATAGGTGTGAACCTGTGAATGTATATGGCATATCAAAATGTGCTTCAACCAATTACAGCACCCTTATCGCCAAGACAAAAGACAAACCAATTATCAATCTAAGACTTTTCTCCCCATATGGACCCTATGATGATTCCAGAAGATTGATACCCTACGTAATATCTAATGCACTTTGTGGCAACAAATTACAACTTGCGGATAGTTGTGCGGTCAGGGACTATGTCTACATCGATGATGTCCTGGATATTTATATGAAAAGTATAAACCTTGCAGGCAGGTACAAAGGGGAAATCTTCAATGTTGGAAGGGGCGAAAGTATCAGTGTCAAATATGTAGTTAAAAAAGTGCTTGAGATATCGTTGTCAAAAAGTGCAGTGGAATGGAACACTTTCTACGGAAGGGACCATGATTGCAGTAAATGGGAAGCGGATACTAAAAAAACCAGTCAGTACTTTAAATGGGAACCTGAATACAGCATGGAAGATGGAATCAGGAAAACTATTCAGTGGTTTAAAAGCAATCCCCAACTTATGAATAAACATTACTAATAGACAATAAAAGGCGTGAGAGATGAAAAATAAAGAGGAGATGAAAGCTGAGATCTTTGACAAAGTTAAAGAATATTATCTGAAATATCATCAGAAAGAAGAGTTTGTACCCGAAGTATCCCGTATACCTTATTCCGGGAGAGTTTATGATGAAAACGAGATAATAAGCCTTGTTGACTCTGCCCTTGACTTCTGGCTTACAACCGGCAGATTTGCAAAACAGTTTGAAGAGGAGCTTGCTGCATTTCTTGGAATCAAATACTGCCTGTTGACAAATTCAGGATCATCAGCCAACTTGCTGGCAATATCATCCCTGACCTCTCCTAAGCTTGGGAACAAGCAACTAAAACCAGGAGATGAGGTCATAACTGTGGCAGCAGGATTCCCAACTACTGTGAACCCAATTATACAAAACAACCTTGTCCCGGTTTTTGTGGACGTGGATACAGAGACATATAATATCCAGCATGAAAAGATAGAAGGTGCCATCTCTGACAGGACAAAAGCCATTTTTATTGCTCACACAATGGGAAATCCCTTTAATCTGGATGCTGTGATGAAGATAGCAGAAAAATATGACCTCTGGGTCATCGAGGACAACTGTGATGCACTGGGATCCAGATACAAGGGCAAATATACAGGTACATTCGGCCATATTGCAACATTCAGCTTTTATCCCCCTCACCACATAACCATGGGAGAGGGTGGTGCGCTGGTTACAAATGACCCCATGCTGAAAAAACTCATACTATCGTTCAGAGACTGGGGACGGGACTGCTGGTGTGAATCTGGATGCGACAACAGTTGTGGGAAAAGATTTGAAATGCAATTGGGAAAACTGCCCTACGGATATGACCATAAGTACATTTATTCTCATATCGGTTACAACCTGAAAGTCACTGATATGCAGGCAGCCATCGGCGTAGAGCAATTAAAGAAACTGCCTGCTTTTATAGAAGCCAGAAAGAGGAACTTTGAGCTTCTTTATAAGGGGCTTTCAGAACATGAAAAATACTTTATATTGCCGCAGGCTGAAAAAAATTCAGAGCCAAGTTGGTTTGGATTTATGATAACTGTTAAAGAAGATGCCGGTTTTACCAAGAATGAGATAGTGAATTATCTGGAGCAAAATAAGATCGCAACCAGAATGCTTTTTGCGGGAAACATAACATTACAGCCCAGTTTTGAGAATGTAAAATACAGAATTCATGGAAGCCTTCAGCAAACAGACAGAATAGTTAAAGATACATTCTGGATTGGAGTCTATCAAGGAATGACAGATGAAATAATTGCTTATATGCTTACGATTTTTGATGAATTTATAGCTTCAAAAACCTAAATTGTAAAATAAAATTGATCGTATCACCAGAGGAGACCTGTACTCATGAACACAAACCACATAAAAGTAAACGTGGGTGACTTCCAGATAGGAGGAGAAGAAAGGCGTGCAATTAACGAGGTTCTGGATTCCGGTAAGATAACCGAAGGCTTCAAAGTAAAGGATTTTGAGAGAAAACTGGCAGAATACACTGGTACAAAATATGCTGTGGCAGTCAATTCTGGGACATCTGCACTGATAGCCGGTATTGCAGCGCTTAAAAGAAAAAACGGGGACAAATGGAAATCCAGGAAGAAAGTTATCACAACCCCCATAACCTATGTTGCCACAAGTAATGCTATTGTATTGAATAATCTGGAACCTGTTTTTGTGGATATAGACCCCTTTACATTTTCAATAACACCTGACAACATCAGGGCACATCTGGAAGAAGCAGATGAGCCTGAGGAATACGGTGCAATTGCTCCGGTACATCTAATGGGTTATCCCTGTGATATGGATGAGATAAACAAGATTGCAAAGGAATATGATTTGGATGTTATTGAGGATTCAGCCCAAGCATTGGGTACTCTTTACAAAGGAAGACAGGCAGGAAGCCAGTCCGACATTTCGATATTCTCATTTTATATTGCCCACAATGTGCAGGCAGGAGAAATGGGTGCTGTTGTAACGGATGACCTTGAAACATGGAAACTTATCAAAAAGATAAAATCTAACGGAAGAATGTGCGACTGTCGCATATGTACACGCCAGGAAGGGAAATGCCCGAAGCTTCTTGCCTACAAAGGTAAGGATGATTTTGATCCCAGGTTCACGCATGAATTCGTGGGCTATAATTTCAAGACAATGGACTTCCAAGCTGCTCTGGCTTTAACTCAATTCAAGAAAGTGGACTGGATAATAAAACAGCGTCAGGAAAATGTAAGGTACCTAAACGAAGGACTTGAAAGTTTCTCAGACCAGATACAGCTACCTGCTCATTCAAAAGATATAAGCTACCTTGCATATCCAATGGTATTAAAGCCGGAATCAAAGATCCAAAGAAAGCAACTGCGCGAGGAACTTGAGAAACTTGGTGTTGAAACAAGACCCTTGTTTGGCTGTATACCAACACAACAACCTGCATACATGCACCTGAAAGAGGAATATGCGGACAAACTTCCTAATGCTGACTACGTAGGTCATAGTGGTTTCTATATTGGCTGCCATCAATATCTAACTACGAAAGAGCTGGACCATGTTATTGCAAGCTTTAAGAAAATATTCAGTTCTATTTAAGGAATTCATATGAACAAAGACTATTGGAGTGGAAAAAAAGTATTGGTCACCGGCGGTGCTGGCTTTTTGGGCAAGCATCTTGTACCTGAACTAAATTCAATGAATGCTGATGTTTTTGTACCACGCAGCAAAGAATACGACCTGAGAAAAGAAACTGATGTGGATACGCTCTTTAAGGAACATGAGCCTGACATCGTTGTTCATATGGCAGTACATGGTGGTGGGATAGGATATATGAAAAAACATCCCGGAAGCATATTTTACGATAACACCATGATGAATACACTTATTGTGGAAAAATCACGTCAGTATGATGTGAAGAAGTTCACAGGAATAGGGACCGTCTGCTCCTATCCGAAGTACACTCCAGTGCCATTCATGGAAGAAGATATATGGAATGGTTACCCGGAAGAAACAAACGCTCCATATGGTATGTCAAAGAAAATGCTGATGGTACAGACACAGGCGTACAGGGAACAATACGACCTCAATGGAATCCATTTGCTTATGGTAAACATGTACGGACCTCACGATGACTTTGACCTTGAATCATCACATGTTATTCCTGCCCTTATAAGAAAATTCACCGATGCTGTTAATACGGACAAAAATGAGGTGGAAGTCTGGGGTACAGGCCAAGCATCCCGTGAATTTCTTTATGCGGAAGATGCTGCAAAAGCAATCATTCTGGCAACTGAAAGATTCAATGAACCGTATCCTGTGAACATTGGTGTCGGATCCGAGATAAAAATAAAGGATCTTGTAGAACTCATTGCAGAATTGTGTGACTATGAAGGACATATCAGATGGGACACATCAAAACCTGATGGGCAACCAACAAGGTGCCTGAATGTGGACAAGGCAAAGGAAGCTTTCGGTTTTGAAGCAAAGACAGATTTCAGGAAAGGGTTGCTTAAGACCATAAAGTGGTATAAAAGAGAATACATGGAACAAGGAGCAGGGAAATGAAAATAGTTCCTGTGTTCCTGCGATATGATTATGGCCAGAAATCCAGAGGAGAATCACTGGATGTACAGGGCTTCTACCCTGCTTTCAAGCGGATCTGTGATGAAGTCTACCCATTCTGGTTTGATGAGTATCTCGGTGAAAAGGAAAAACTTCAGGAGAAACTGATTGAATTTATAGATAATGTCAAGCCTGACATAGTGTTCTTTATACTCATGAAAAATGAGTTTACTTTTGAAACACTGGATTACCTTAAAAGCAAATACACCACCATAAACTGGTTTTGCGATGATCAGTGGCGTTTTGATACCTTTACGAAAAATTTTGCACCACATTTTGCATATTCGATCACCACAGATAAGTTCTCTCTGGAAAAGTACAAAGGCATTGGCTATGAAAATGTGATCAGCAGCCAGTGGGCATCTTTTGGGGCTACTGAAGGAATAGATATCGATGGTATCGAATACAAATATGATGTTTCTTTTGTAGGCGGTATCAGTGGGCATAGGAAATGGATAATTGATGAATTATCCAAAAAGGGTATCCATGTAGAATGTTTTGGTTATGGCTGGAAAAATGGAAAAGTATCTTTTGAAGAAATGAAGGATATATTCCGAACTTCAAGGATAAACCTGAATATTTCGAACAGCGTTTCATATGACATTCGCTGCATGTTCTCGTCTTTAATGAACCTGCGGGAATTTGTGAGGAGCAGGAAGACTACCGAACAGATCAAAGCACGGAATTTTGAGATACCTGCTTTTGGAGGGTTTCAGCTTACAAATTACGTGCCTTCCATTGAAGACTATTTTGACGTTGGCAGGGAAATTGCCTGCTATACAACAGTAGATGACGTGGTAACCCAGATTAGCTATTTTTTGGGCAATGAAGAGAAAAGAAGAGAGATATTAGAAACTTCTTATAAAAAAGCCATAAATAATTATACATATTATCATTTGCTAAAGAGATTATTCCTTGAAGAGGGTGAATTCAATTAAAGTCTTACTTGCAACACTGTCAATTGAACCTACCAGCAGAGTTGAGAACAACCCGAATGCGGCTTACTCCTTGGGGCTAGCCTATATACAGGCAGTTCTTGAAAAGGAAGAACACGATACCAGATTGCTTTTCCTGAACAACTATGATAATGATTATTCTGAAAAAGCATTCTTTGATTGTTTTGATGAATACCAGCCACAAATAGTTGCTTTTCAGATCTTCAGCATGAACAGGACGTCTACATTCCGTGCCATTGAAAAAATAAGACAAAAATCACCTTCAACCAGAATAATAATAGGTGGCGTTCATACCTCAGTAATGTACAGGCAGATAATAGATCAATATCCAGGGCTTGTAGCAGTTATCGGAGAAGGGGAATACACTGTAAAGGACCTTGTCGGGGCATTCGAATCAAACGCACCGTTAGGAGACATAAATGGAATTGCATATTACAGCAATGAACAAGTTGTAACAACTGAACCTAGGGAACTTATTGCCGATCTGGATTCACTTCCATTCCCAAAGCATGAAACTTTCTTTGAGCTTGAGCCGGAACGCTCAGTTGCCCATATAATTGCATCACGGGGTTGTCCTTTCAATTGCACTTTTTGCTGTCTCAAAGTAATATCAAAAAGAAAATACCGGAAAAGGGACATAAACAAAGTTGTTGATGAGATTAGGTACATAAAAGAAAAATATCCGCAACTCAGACATGTACAGCTACATGATGACACGTTTTTACTTGACAATGAACGTGTGATACAGTTCTGTAAAATGATAATTGATCTGGATATGCAACTTACATTTGAGTGCAGTGCTCGTGTTAAACCCATCTCATCAGAAATGTTTCACTGGATGGAAAAAGCAGGCTTCAAGAAAATAATGTTCGGACTTGAAACCGGTTCAGACAAACTTCTGGACTCTATTCACAAAAAAATAACTAAAGAAGATGTGTTCAAATTATTTGATACACTGAAACCTTTTGATATTACAATCACAACATTTCTTATGTGTGGTTTCCCCGGCGAGGACATGAACACTATACATGAAACCATTGAACTTGTACAGAATACCCAGAAAATCCATTACAACCTGATTACAGGAGTAGGTATACTATGGGTGTATCCGGGTACAGAAGTGTACGAAATCATGAAAAACAGTGGGGAGATAACTGACGATTTCTGGATGTCTGATGAACCTGTACCATACTTTACTGTAGAGCATGACGTCAATGAGCTGATAGAATATGAAAATATAATACTTGACCATGTATCCCTTTACCGGATTCTGACATTTAGTGGGTTTAAGAACCACTTTTTGGTTATGCCAACGACAATAATAAGATTTATACTGAAAAACAGGAATCTTTTACCTACCATACTGGCCATGCCGATAAAACTCCATTTCCCAGAACTGCACACAAAAATACAAAGATTGTACAATAGGATTAAGTGAAAAATGATGGACCATTTTTTTTTAGTTTGCACTAGCGATTTTTATTACAATAATAGAATCTTTGATTTAGATAGCTCATATAACCGGGATAATTATTATTACCCTTTCCACTATTTCAAAAAAAAGTTAGCAGAACTGAGCATATCAATTGATACCTATGATTTTTTTGATAAAACCAAGAATGAAAAATATGGACTGATCTTTTTCGATATGCCTGATGATATTGAGAAGTATATTGATGACAGTAATTGCCTTGCCAAATACCTGGTAATATGGGAATCAGAAGTAATACGTCCTACTAATTGGAATAAAAAAGATCACATGTTTTTTGATAAAATATTTACCTGGAATGATGAATATGTTGACAATATCAAGTATTTCAAGATTAATTTCTCCCATAAGATAGGGGAAGAGATTGTTATTGATTTGTCCAAAAAAAGCAAACTTTGTACAATGATATCAGCACATAAGTTCAGAAACCATCCACTGGAATTATATTCCGAGCGTTTGAAAACAATACGCTGGTTTGAACAAAACCATCCTGAAGACTTTGATTTGTACGGAATGGACTGGGACAAGTTCAGATTTAAAGGTGCTTTTTCCCCTATGAACCATATTATTGATAGATTTAAAATTTTGAACTTAATCTTTAAACCGGATTTCCCTTCATACATGGGGAAAGTCAGGTCAAAAAATGAGACATATGGTAAATACAAATTTGCAATTTGCTATGAAAATGCACGGGATATATCAGGATATATCACTGAGAAAATATTTGACTGTTTTTACGGAGCCTGTGTACCTATCTACTGGGGACCTGAAAACATAACTGAACATATTCCTGCAAACACTTTCATTAACCGTCATGATTTTGAAACATATGATGAATTATATAATACTATAAAACACATGGATGATGAAGAATATAAGGGCTATCTAGAAGCTATCAAGAACTTTATAAAAAGTGATGAAATCCATCAATTCAGCTCAGAGTACTTTGCAGAAATACTAATATCCAACATTGTTGAATAATATGTCAATTAGTTCAATGCTTAAGAAAATACACAGGATCCTGTTTTCTAACTATATTGCAAAGGCTTTTAGTCTTTATTCTGCTTCCCAGGCAATAAACGCACTGATCAACTTTGCAATCCTTGCCCTTTACACTAACTATTTATCTCCTGATGATTTTGGAAAACTGTCCCTCATATGGATATTTGTAGTAGTCATGTCTATAATAATAGATGGAAGACTTAATACCTCATTTTCTATCAGGTATTATAAATCAACAAAAGAAGAGAATACCACAAATATTTACACAATTTTCCTTTATAACTTACTCATTTTTATCATAGTATATGCTTCTTTTCTGTCCTTCCCATCTTCATTTGAAACAATAATGGGATTCCAGGTTCAAAGTAACGAACTATCAATTGTCTTTTTGCTTATTATTTTCATGGTTTATGGAAAATTCTATACGAACTATTTAATGATAGCAAAAGAACCAAAAAAATACTTTGTCACCATATTATTTTTCAACCTTATTCTCATAACCACCAGTATCATCTATTTGGAGATACTACAATCAGGATACATTTCATATCTTAAATCCTATTTAATCTCCTATCTTATCATAGCAGTTATCGGCTTCATATTCTTCTTCAAAGAGTACACACCCAAAAGATCAGAACTCTTTTCATATGACAAGCTTAAGAAATTGTTATACATCGGACTACCCTTAATTCCGGATGCAATATTATTAATGCTCTTGATATGGGCCGACAGGTACATAATTAACGTGTATCAGGGTCTGGCTATTGTTGGTATATATAGCGTAGGATACCGGTTTTCAGAAGCAATCAACGCCTTCATAATAAGCCCCTTCGGGCAGGCACTGTCGCCCCACTTATTTGAACAGTTTTCAAGGTCAAAGGAAGAATACAAAAAAACGATGAGTCTGATATTAAAATATTATTGGATGGTCATAATTGGAATAATAATCGCTTATTTTGTAGTTTTAAAAGAAGTGTACCAGCTTATTATCGAAGTTGAATATATGGAAGGATACAACGTAATCGGAATTATCCTGCTTGGAATAACCATTGGAGGAGCTGCAAATTTACTGGGAGCAACAATGGTTGTAGCAGAAAAGACAAAAAGAGTGTTCCTTTTCACATCAATAACCGTTATTCTGAATATAGGACTTAACCTGATACTTGTCCCGGAGTATGGGATGTATGGTGCTGCTGCTGCAACGCTTTTAAGTTATATTTTGCAACTTGCTTTAATCTATACATACACCCAGAAAATATTATATGTACAATATGACCGCATATTTATGATTAAAACTACAATACTATCTTTATTGTTCCTGCTTTCTGTGGTATCCATCTCTTATATGAAAATAAGCGTAGCACTTAGTCTTGGACTAAAAGGATCACTATTTGTGCTGTTCCTGTTTACATTATATAATATAAAAGAAGTTAATGATCTTTGCAAGAGGTTTTAAATTTTGTCAGCTGATATTAAAAGGAATCCGAAGGTTTCTGTTTGCATTCCTACATACAATGCAGCGAGAACCATTTCATATACACTTAAATCTGTCATTGAACAAACATATACAAATCTGGAGATTCTTATTGTTGACAACGATTCTTCCGATAACACTCTATCCGTAGTTAATGAATTCAGAGATCCACGAATAAATGTATACAGAAATGAGAAAAACCTTGGAGGAGAAGGCAACTTTACACGATGCATTGGGCTTGCAAGCGGTGAGTATACTGCAATATTCCACGCTGACGACATATATACTCCGGAAATGATCTGCAAACAGGTGGAAGCTTTCCAGAAGAATGACAATGTTCTCGCTGTCTCTACTATGGCTAAACACATCAACGAAAAAAATGAATTCATAGGGAAATCCGATATCCCTGCAAGGTTAAAAAAAAAAGAGATATACAATTTTGATGATATATTCGCTTCCGTACTTCAACACGGAAATTTCCTTATATGTCCAAGTTTTATGGTCAGAACAGATGTCTACAAAGAATTAGCTCCTTTTAATGGAACAGATTTTCGTACGTCTGCAGATCTGGACATGTGGTTCAGGATCTTGAAAAGGGGACCAATAATGATTCTAAAGGACTATCTTATGAACTACAGGATAGATGAAAACCATTTTACTCACCACTACGAATACCTCAGGACTGAGCCCCGGAATTTCTTTAGAGTTGTAGACCATCATTTAATGTTAGTGAATAAGCATACCAACAAAATATCTCAGAAAGAAGTTGACAAGTACCAGTTGCTTAAGAGTTGCGATGAGATTGTATGCAGTATTAATCTATTGATCAAAAATAAACAATCAAAAGCCAAGAGAATGCTAAAGCAATCTTCTCGCAGGAATGCTTTTTATGCTGCCGCCAGAAATCCACTAAAACCAAAATACATGTTTTTCCTGATATCCGGGAAATGTCTCATGATTTTAATAAAATATGGATTATGGAACCGATGGTTTTCCAGATTTCTGAATGAACTGCGATATAGAATTGCTTCTGATTTATTTTACTAGACTTCAAGAGTTATCAAAAGTAACACTTTAGTCACATCATAAATTAAAAAAATAGAATAAAAAAAGAGTTACAGAGACTGTCGGAAAATACAGGGTAAAAGTCCCATTTACCCATAGTAAGCGCAAATTTTTGCGACACTATTTTATTTTAGACAGATTTCGTCATTTGATTGATCTTTTTTGTCCAATAGACCATTATCGTTCTTAATATTTTTAGGGTCCTCTGAGATTATATCCTAATTACAGCAATATAATTCCTTTTTTACCTAAATACAGAGTTTATCTTACTGCCTCATGAAAAGTACATCCTATTTAGTTTTTAAATTCAAATTAAAGCCGAATAAAATCGTAATATTTATTGAGGAGGACGTATTATCCTCCTCTGGCGATTAATTATGCAACCCCCGCTTATACCACTAAACGAAGATTACAAATGGAAATTGTTATCTGAAATACTAAATGTTTTCGATTCAAGAGCAACCAGACAGATTCTTTCAAGGAGGGGCATTCTGCCCCTCCAAAAATCAATACCTGCCATAAAAATAGTTCTTCTGAGCATGTTCTTTTCAAGTGATATCTCCTATGTTGTAAGAGAGATCGAAGAAAGGGAAAGCTTGAGGGGATTTCTAAAAACAAATACAGTATTGTCAACGGCGGAATAAAATTCCTCATTTTCGGCGGTTTAAAAATCCCCAAATACTAATCCTTGAGAAAAACTCAAGGATTGTGGATAATGCTGAAAACAGAGGTGCGACAAGAAGCTGAATTATGGATTGCTGTATGCTATCCTATTTGCTCAGGATATCCCTATTGTAGCATGCATTTTTTGGTAACAAATTTGTGTGAAGCCTGCGAGACAACGTGGAAAGACTGGAAACCTAATTTTGGTCAATCTGCAAGGGAAAGACTATCATGGAGAAACGAAAGTTGAACTATCGTAAGGGTCGTAATCAGCGACAAGTGAAATAGGTTGATACACTTGAACCAAAAGGTAAGAAACCGGATTATACTGGCTCTCTGCACGGTATAATGAGCAAAACGAGTGTTTCCGGCCTACAGATAACTCCTAAAATGGTCATATTATCCATAAATTTAGAACTTGGTAAGTCCCATGTGCTCCTCAAAAAAAAAAAAAAAAAAAAAAAAGAGGTAGGGACTTCGTGAGAAGGAACAATGGCACAGGGGATAGAGGAAACGGTAAAAAGCTAATGACATTCTGTAATGGAATGTATAGAGGTTCAAAATTTGCCTTATCCCGAAAGGGAGCAGACTTGCCGTAGGTGTTCTATTACATGAAAGGAGGCAAACTTATGAATGCAGGATACTCAACGACACCATCAGGTGAGAGGCTTGCAGACAATTCAATCCCGAAATGGGAGAAAATCGACTGGAAAACAGTCGAAAATAACGTTAATAAGCTGCAAACCCGGATTGTAAAAGCAGTTAGACAAAAGAAGTGGCATTTAGTTAAACGGCTACAATACTTGCTTACCAATTCTTTCCATGCCAAATTACTGGCAGTAAAGAAGGTAACACAAAACAGAGGTAAAAGAACAGCTGGAATCGATGGAGAAAAATGGATAACGTCCAACTCCAAGCTGAAAGCTGCTCTGGAACTGTCAGGTAAGAACTACAAGGCCAAACCATTAAGAAGAATCTATATTGAGAAGCCAGGGAAGAAGAAAAAACGACCATTGAGCATCCCTACAATGTCCGACAGAGCGATGCAGGCATTATATGCCCTAGCTCTAAACCCAATAGCAGAAACTACAGCAGACAGAATATCCTATGGATTTCGGAAATATCGAAGTTCACAGGATGCACAAGCTCAATTATTTGTATGCCTGAGTAAAAGAAACTCTGCTCAATGGATTCTGGAAGGGGACATAAAAGGCTGCTTCGATACCATAAATCATGAGTGGCTCCTGAATAATGTCCTTATGGATAAGTCAATATTAAAGCAATTCCTTAAAGCTGGCTATGTGTACAACAGGCATCTGAATCCCACCAAAGCAGGTACTGCGCAAGGTGGACTAATATCTCCAACTTTGGCTAATATCACTCTGGATGGTATGGAAAATGCAATAGCATCCAAATACCATACAAACAAGAGGGGAACTATCAATAAAAACAGATATAACCCACATAAAGTCAATTTTGTGAGATATGCAGACGATTTCATCATCACTGCCGATTCAGAGGAAGTAGCTAAAGATATTGCTGATACTATCAGACTATTCTTAAAGGAAAGAGGACTGGAACTATCTCGTGAGAAAACCCTTATTACTCATATAGACAATGGGTTTGATTTCCTGGGATGGAATTTTCGGAAATACAGCGGTAAACTCCTAATCAAACCCTCGAATAAATCTATTGAGAATATCACAAGAAGTATAAGTAACGTGATTAAGAACGGCAAGGCTTTGTCGCAACGTTCTCTCATTAAGAAACTCAACCCTATTATCACTGGATGGAGCGAATACCATCGCTCAGCAGTTGCTAAAGAGACGTTCAGTAAGCTTGATTTCAGATTATGGAATATGCTATGGACGTGGGCTAAAAGGCGACATCCGAACAAATCTCACCAATGGATAGTAAATCGATATTGGCATAGGATAGGGTCAAGGAACTGGGTATTCTCTGCAGAGGGGCTTAAACTTAAAATCTTCTCGGATACGAAGATAATAAGACATCCGTGTATAAAAATGGATAAGAACCCCTACGTAGACAAAGAATATTTCAAATGGAGAACAAACTATCTGAGAAAGCAGAAACAAGTGTCGTTGGAGTAAGTGTCACGAAAGTCTAACAGCCGCCTGATACAGAAAGGGTTATAGAATGCTTGAGCCGTGATGAAGGGAAACTTTCACGTCCGGTTCTTAGAAGAGGGAGAGCGAGCAATCGCTCTTTCTTATTCGACGAATGGTTAGTGATACAAGACTTAAATTCGCAAGGCTTTAACGTAAGTGAGATATCCAGACAAACCGGTTATGACAGAAAAACAGTAAAGAAATACCTTGATCTGAAAACTGTGCCTCAGGCACAGAAACGTGAGGGAAGAGGCAGCAAACTTGATCCTTACAAACCTTACATTCTTGAGAAGCTCAATAGCGGACCTTATACTGCATCCCGATTATTTCGTGAAATAAAAAAAATGGGTTTTGATGGCGGTTATACAATTGTTAAGGATTATGTGAGAGAAATAAGGCCTAAACAGGCAGTACCTGCGGTACTGCGTTATGAGACAAAGCCAGGTGTTCAGTCTCAGGTAGATTGGGCAGAAATGGCATCAATAGAAGTTGGAGAAAAGACATCAAGAATCTACTGTTTCAACATGATACTGGGATATTCCAGGATGAGGTATATCGAATTCACCCTGAGCATGGATACTGCCACCCTCATTCAATGTCATATCAATGCTTTCCAATACTTCGGAGGATGTACACAGGAGATCCTCTATGACAACATGAAACAGGTTGTCATCAAAAGAGCTTTAAAGGCATCGAATTCACAATGGAACTCACAGTTTGAGGATTTCTTCAAGCACTATGGATTCATCCCACGATTATGCAGACCTTACAGACCTCAGACAAAAGGAAAGATTGAAAATACTGTTGGGTATGTAAAACGGGATCTGTTCCTTGGAATAAATTTTGTATCAATGAACGATCTGAATGAACAGGCTCTCAAATGGCTGGAAAGGGTCAATTCTACCGTACATGGGACTACCCATGAGATTCCACTGGATCGGTTCAAAATCGAGGAATTACTGCCTCTTAACCAACATCCTTACAGGATGGTCAGAAAAGAGAAGAGAATGGTTTCAAGAGACTGTTACGTTTCATATAGGGGGAACAAATATTCTGTTCCATATAGATTTGCAGGAAGATTATCTGAGGTACATATAGGAGAAGGGAAGTTACAGATCTATGTTGATAATGAACAGCTATGCGAACATGAGATCATTCCTGGAAATAGCAGAGTGGTCAGGAATAAAGAACACTTTGCTGGATTATTAAGTGAGATACTAAAACAGAATTCACAATGCAGGAAACCTCCTCAAACACCTGTCAGGATGTCTGATGTAGAGGTTGAGAAGAGACCTCTTGATGTTTATGATGCATTCTGTGAAGGGGGTTCAGCATGAACCCTCTGATCTATGACAGATTACATAGTAACCTGTTGTATCTGAAATTGAATACTGTGGAGCAGACATTAGATAATTATCTGGAACTTGCTGCAAAGGATGGTAGAACAACAATGGAGGTTCTTGATCATCTTTTTGAGCAGGAAAGAAAACACAGGGAAGCTGCTGCAATTGGGAGAAGAACTAAACTTGCTGTGTTCCCGATAAGAAAAACACTGGATGAATTCGATCTAGATTTCCAGTTATCAATTGATAGAGCTGTTATCGATGATCTGGCTACTCTGAGATTTGTTCACAATGAAGAGAATGTTGTACTGCTTGGTCCTCCGGGAGTGGGAAAAACACATCTTGCAATTGCCCTTGGAATGGAAACTGTAAAAGCAGGTTTTTCTGTTTATTTCATCAATGCAGGAAACCTTATTGAGAGGTTGAAAAAGGCAAATAGGGAAGGAATTCTTGAGAAGAAGCTCAGGGAATTCACCCGATACAAGTTACTCATTATCGATGAAATGGGCTATCTCCCTTTTGATGAAGAGGGTGCTCATTGCTTCTTTCAATTGATATCCAAACGCTATGAAAGGAGTTCTACAATCTTTACTTCAAATAAATCATATGGTCAGTGGGGTGAGATATTCCAGGACAATGTGATTGCGTCTGCTGTTCTTGACAGGATATTACATCACTGTACTACGATCAATATCAAAGGTGAAAGTTACAGGCTAAAGGACAGGAGAAAAGTGGGATTGCAAATAGGGAAACTGTAACATTTTATTATGTATGTAGGGGGGTGTAGAGTTAATTTTATATCAAAAGGTGGGGAATTTTATACCGCCGAAAGTGGGGAAAATTAAACCGGCGATGACATGTTTGTTTCGTAACCATAAACACTTCTGTTTTTTATATTTTCTTCATCGTCTAAATTGAAATTATTTTGATTTTGAGAATTGTGATTTTTGTTTCTCTTATTTAGGTGTTTATTTATTTTTCGTTTTACCGAGGCTGTCAAAAACTTTGGTGTTAAACTTTTTTGGATATGTTCCCCTCCCAATATCCTCTTTTTACGCTTAAATAGTTCAACATTCCATCTGGTGTTTTAAATATCCTTTTCAATGAATCTGGTAACGTTTGTCGATAATAGTTCTCAATAGGATTTGTTGTTTTTGAAACCATTTCATCCACCATAAACCAAGTCAACCTTTCGAAGTCTTTTACAATTTTATCTATTGATTTATGAAGTAATTGAGGAATCTCCTCTATATTACTGATTATCTCTTGAAGTCTGTTGATTGCGATATTTATATCGTATGTTCTAAATACTTCCTTGATCTTTGTAAATGCCAAACATAAGCTGATCTTTTCCCTGGGGCCAATAAATTTTGATTTTAGTTTTTTATACACATCTTTCCCAATAAGCTTGTACAGATGAAATATGCAAAGCTGATGCTTGATTTTTAGTTCATCCATAATTGATTTGTATTTTCTTCGGTGGTCGGTTGAAATGGCATGAAGAGGCTTAGAAGCTACTGCATTTTTAATAAAACCCTTAACAGTAGCATATTCGAGATCTGTCATAATTTTTTCTTTTACTGGTTTATTCAGGACAGAGTCTATCAAACTGAGCCTGTAAAACCGACTTCCATTCAGTTTTATATATTGTTCATCATAACAATAGTATCCAGAATAAAGATTATCATCGCTTGATACTGATATTCTGTTTGACTCTGCAATCCAGTTATAAATTGTCTGGTGAGAGGGAGAACAATCATATAGTGATGTGAAGATTTTTTGTAGATGTCTGAATGAACAATAACCAGTCTCGTATGTTTTTTCTATACAGCGTTCATAAGTTCGGGCATATTGATGTCCTTTTTTTACAATTGAATCAAGAGGTGTTGTGAATTTTTTAGAACAAATTTTGCAATAGTATCTTCGAACATAAATGACCTGACTTCCAAACTCTGCTAATTTTAGCTTGCGTTTGTAATATTCTTGTTTGATCACTTTCCTGGAACCACAAACAGGACAGCAAGGATAAAGGAGGTCAAAATGATTGTCTGCATGCAGAACAAGCTCCTTCTCATTGTGAATATCCCTATTTTCAGTTGAAGATAATTGAGATGTGATAGCATCTTCAAAGCTTGTAATGCCTGAAATGCAATCGCTTAGTTTAAGTTGAATTGAGCTAATATGAGATTTGAAAGTGGATATAATATAGTTTGTCACAAAACTATATTCACTTTCATAATATATATTTATTGTTATTAATTAGCTCAGGCTCTGCAACCCCAAAGTTTTTGACAGCCCCCTTTTTTTTCGTCATCTTCATCATCTATCTTTTTTTTGGGGGAGGGGGCGGCAGCTATAAATAGCATAAATCTGGCCCGCCTCATGGCTAAAAAAGTAATGATGTATGGAGGAGTCCAATTTGAGGACTCTATTGAAAACTATCTGAACAGGGAAAGCGCCTCAATTTGCCAATTCCTGCACTTTCTCTGCATAGAAGATATTTCACAGTACTTAGAGCGTACTGTGTATGCCAACAAAAGTTGGCATTACAAATATAACATTTCCTCAATGATAAAACTCTTCATTGTTATGTGTTTCAGGCAGTTATCTTATGAGAAAACTGTCGCCTCATTAACAGAAGAAGAGGCAATACTACTCGCTTTTTGCAATAACAATGGTGTTGTAAAACTTCCTTCATCAAAGACCTTACATAATTTTGTAAAATATCGATTAGGAGAAGATGGAATAACTGAAATAATGATGTTAGTTGGAGAAAGAATCCTTAAACTTGCTCAAATAAAAGAAGCTAAGATCGATTCAACTCCGCTTGAAGCTTCAAGATACGATAAATATGCGGATTATAATCCTCATTACAAATGCAAGATGGACAAAGCTCATATCACGATGGTAGGAACTTATCCCGTGTTCATGACACATACAAATGGCAAAGCAGGAGATACTCATGAACTCATCAAACACATTCAAGCATTGAAGAAAATGAATGCTGATATTGACATGTATTCTGCAGATACGGGTTATAAAGCATTCAAGAATCATGCAGATATCTGGTATCATTTGAATGCAAGGCCAGTTATTGCATATCCAAAAAATGCTGTGATCAGCAAAGATGGCGAAATGGACAAAATCGATCATTGGGTAAATAAAATGTGGTTTCTGGGTGGGAATATACTTGCAAGTACTGAAGAAAAACTAAAATTCCTATATGAGATTGGAATGTCTAAACAGGTTGGGATGAACTTACGTAATCAAAATATGAGGGATGAATCGTTCTATGAGCTATACAAGAAAAGAGGAGAATGCGAATCAAAGCACGGACACATTAAAGATGTAGTCAAGTTCGACATCAGAAGAGTTAGAGTAGAGAGTAGAAAACTCTACTCTCTACTGAGTTTTGTATCGTATCAGTTACTTGTACTTACAGAAATACAGAATGGGTTTGAGAAAAGAAATTCATTTGGAAGCTTTTATTGAAAATGTTTGTCTAATTAGAATAGAGGTATTTGGAAGCTAATTAGATAACCTCAATTACATAATGCAAATGAATGAATTGGTTTGATTATTTTAAAACGCGATCATAAGAATGTACAATTAGTCAGTATTACAATTTATGGGAAAATGCTATCCAAGAAGAATTGCTCTAACACCAAAGTTTTTGACAGCCCCCACGTTTATAAAACTACATAACAAACAATGAGAGTGAAAGGGAATGGGAACTAAATTTGAGATTTACACAGAAGATGGAAAACACATTACAAGCCTTACTGCAAAAGACATAAAAATAACATCAGATGCAACACTGCTAGGGGAATTCTAAGCTGACGGGGCATTTGAAGCAAGGGCAGTTCTTCTTAGGAACTGAGCAGTGATTTACACTCCCTATCATAATCTATCAATTTCCATCAAATTGATAGATAACATTATTTAGTATCAAAACCTATCAATATGTATCAAACTGATAGATATTGATAATATGAAGAGATTATCCAAAACACCGAAGTTATCGGAAACGGAAGAAAAAAAAGCTGTTCTTTGCCTTGATAACAAGGAAGTCATGGGAGTTGTACATGACTACAACGAGAGATATCTCCACTGGGAAGAAGTCAACAAAAGAAAAGACAAACTCCCTGTGAAGCCGGAATACATCTGGCATCTGATGAAACTCTTCAGGCTCATGAAAGCCAGAAGCATTGCTTTTGGCAGATACAGTCTCCAATACAACATACTTGATGACTTTCTGGAAAAATTGCACATCCTGGATAAGGGCGCAGCAGGTAATCTCGCCAGTACTATCGATGCAATATCAGACACACGGGAAAAATACATACTCAACTCACTAATGGAAGAAGCCATCGCCTCAAGCCAGATCGAAGGAGCAACACCATCGCGCAGGGTTGCAAAGGAAATGCTCAGGGAGAACAGGCGACCCCGGAACAAAGACGAGAGGATGATCATTAACAATTACAACACCATGAAATACATCCTTAAGGTCAAAAATGAGGAAATGACACCTGATCTTCTCTTAGAGATACAGAAACGGATGACATACGGAACCCTGGATGAAAAAGAGGACGAAGGCAAATTCAGGGACAACAACGAGATCCATGTTTTTGATAACGACGGAGAAGTACTCCATACACCCCCGAAACACACCGAGATCTCGGAACTAGTAGACGCCCTATGTGATTTTGCAAATGACAGGAATAACAGTTTCGTTCACCCGATAATTAAAGGAATACTCCTCCATTACCTGCTCAACTACATACATCCTTTCAACGATGGGAACGGCCGAACCGGAAGGAGCCTCTTTTACTGGTACGTCCTCAGGAGAGATTACTGGCTCTTTGAGTACATGTCAGTTTCACGTCTCATCTACCAGAAACGCAGGCAATACAAAATGGCATACCAGTACACAGAATCTGACCACATGTTTGATTCGGATAACGGACTGGGAGACCTGACATACTTTATCAGGTTCAACCTGAACACCATTATGGAATCACTCGAACATATCCAGAACTACCTGAAAAAGAAACAGGATGAGCAATATCTTGCACTGAAAGAACTGGAAGAATTTGATAACCTCAACACCCGCCAGCTCCAGATCATAAGGGAATTTGTAAAACATCCGAAAAAAACCATAAACATCAAAACCATCATGAGCACATACGGAGTGGCCTATGCCACAGCAAGAAATGACCTGTTTTATCTTGAAAAACTCGGATATCTGAAAAAGATTAAAGCAGGAAAAAAATTCATTTTTATCTTTAGCAGACAGCAGGAAAAGTAGTGAAGAGAATATTTAATTAGCTCTCAATTCTCTCTGCCTTAGTTAGACAATATCTCGAAGATATCATTGATCCGAAGTCAAAAAAGAAAACAAACACAATGGAAGCTGCAGGCTCCCATTATTAAAACCAGGACTATTCTTTTCTATTCCTGAAAGCAACCATTGCAAGCCCGGACATTGACAATGCCAGCACCAGACCGAATCCGGGAGACGCCGGTTCAGCGGCATCCTCTTCTGTGGGCTCCTCAACAGGCATTGAGTCTACCATTGTATCTTCTGCATCAGTTTCGTCATCCATGACCATTGCACTGTCATACGATTCAGTAGGGGCCACGTCCATTACTGCTTCTCCTGATTGATATTCCCCTGAATCAGAATCATACTCTGGCTCTTCTGCCTGTGGGATCTCTACAAAGAACGAAGTATATGGAGTGACAAAACCATATTCAAGTGCTATTGTAGTCACATTCAAAACCATTTCATCAGTTTCGCCTTCAACTTTCATCTCGTCGAGTTTGTTTCTGATAGTATTGTAAGCCCACAGACGTGGAATGAAACTATTTTCATCCGAGGTCTGAACAGAGAAATCATGCTCAGAAACATACGATCCATCTCTGGTGAAGCCTCGTGCCTCTGCATTGATCGTTACTGTGTTTTCTTCATACTTACCAAGGATTATCTTATCAGAACCTACGAAAAGGTGCTCTTTACCTGTAACAACCAGATTACTGCCTTCATCATAAACGAACATAAGATCCGTTACAAGTGGTGTTGAAATCGTATCATAGAAATTACTAATTCCTTCCGCAGCTTCTGAGTTTTCCTCAAAATAGACTGCAATACCCTGATTTTCAAGACTCAGTGCTTGCAAGAAATTAAAATCATAACTGCCTTCCCGGCCAAATGCAATTGTAAAGATCGCAGCATCAAATTCATTTGCCTTTAGCACATTTCGTCTGATAAGTGCAGTTGAAGTGATACCCTCAGTTGGTTCTCCGTCTGTCAGGAAAACCACTATTGGAACGTTATTACTTTCATTTCCAAACATTTTAACTGCTGCCACCAGTGCCTCATTAATGTTAGTCCCTCCTGTCGCACGCTTACTGAGAACCAGATTTATTGAAGCATTCTTGTTCTCCTCTGTTGCAGGAAGGATTAAGTCACTGTATGAATCAATATTAGAATCAAAGAACATAACATTGAAATTATCAGCCTCGGGAAGCTCATCTATAATAGATGAAAAAGCAACCTTTACCTGTTCTATCTTAAGACCATCCATTGAGCCGGACTTGTCTATCACAAAGATGATATCCTTGTTAAGAGGGGACGTGCCTAACTCATCAGCGGTGGGTGAGAAAATATGCATGAAATATCCTGTACCATTGACCTCATAGAACAACATTTTACCATCGGCACCAGTATTCTCGGTCTTGAACACAACAGTCATATCTGAATCAGGCATGCCTTTTGAACTGTACTCCACCTTTGCACTGTCAGCAGCAGGATAAGTTATATCCGCATCAAATTCCGGCGTGTCAACACTCAGGACATCGGTGGATGAACTTATATCAACGGTTACGCCCAGGTCTTCAACTACATGATTGCTTCTGAGATATTGCAGATACTCATATTCATCCATTGTCCTTGTCAGGGCCTGCTCATAGGTGAGTTTCACTATGACACTCTGGTTGGCCTCGAAGTTCAGGGAGTATGAGAACAGCTCTGTGTTCCTTGTTTCCAGCAGGCCTGCAGTTCTGCCGCCTGACACCGCCTCTGAAAACTTTTGCTGCGCCTCCTCATTTTCAAGTATGTCCGCCTGATACTCCTCGCCATCTATTGTAATGGAGAACGCTGACATAAAGGCACCTTCAGGAATAAGGAACTGGAACTTATCCGTTACAGATTCATTGTTTAGGTTGTCAAGTTTCTCCTCAACGGTAGTTATGGCATAGCCGTCGTGTATTTTGACATCTATGTTCATGTAATCTGATTCAATGTTTGATTGTGCCAGAGAAGGCACTACCAGCGATACACATGCTGAAAATAGCAGCAATAGAACCACAGCTCTTGCAGAGCTTTTTTTAATATCCATAATGACCACATATCCCGACTAAATAGTTCTGTCCTTCAAATGTTGTACATATACTTTGAAAAGTGTTTTGGCCAATGATCAAACTATAATATGCTGAAAATCCAGAATAGACTTCCAATGGGAAAACTGAAAATTCTGCACAGCACATTTAAACCAGAAAAAGATAGTTACTACCATAAAAGGAGGATTGCTATGGCAATGAAATGCGCTTTATCCGAGGAACTGCCGGTTGATGAATACCTGATAACTGAAGAACCGTATTACGTACCAGTCGGCAACGAAGTGGAGATATTTATAGCTGCTTACAGGAACAAACTTCCGGTAAATCTCAAAGGTCCGACAGGCTGTGGAAAAACACGATTCATGGAATACATGGCGTGGAAATTACAGCGTCCTCTGATAACAATTGCCTGCCACGAGGACCTCACAGCAACCGACCTTATAGGAAGATTCCTCATCAAAGGCGAGAGCGTGGAATGGAGTGACGGACCACTCACAAAAGCTGTAAAAAGCGGTGCCATCTGCTACCTTGATGAAGTTGTCGAAGCCAGAAAAGATACCATAGTAGTCATTCACCCGCTAACCGATGACAGGCGCATAATCCCTATTGACAAACTGGGAGTTATCGTAAAAGCACCTGATGAATTCATGCTCTCAGTTTCATACAACCCCGGTTACCAGAGCATCGTCAAAGACATGAAACAGAGCACAAGACAGCGCTTTGTTGCCATTGAATTCGACTATCCACCTGCTGAACTGGAAAAGCAGATCGTTGCTCATGAGACGCAGGTAGACCAACAAACAGCAGGCAGACTTGTTGAGATCGGACAGAGCATCAGGAACTTCAAACACCACGGACTTGAAGAAGGAGTTAGCACACGTCTGCTCATTTATGCTGGCAAACTTATCCAGGAAGGAATTGAGGCAAAAGAAGCCTGCAGGATAGCAATGTCACAGCCTATAACTGACAATCAGGACCTGCAGAGAAGCATTGATGAGATCATTGCTGCGGTTATGGGATAAATACCGGTATGAACAATACCGGGGATTAATGAGTACTGGAGTGAATCTGCACGCCAACTTATAACTCTGAAAAAAGAGAGACAATGAGTACTGAAAAAATTACAGGACTTATATCATCCTATTTTCCATCACTGGAAGGTCCACTGGTTTCTGAAGTTGCAACCGGATTAAGCAATCTGGAAGAAGATGCACTGGAAATCATACTCCATGCAGGAAAAGGTGCACAAAAACGAGGACAAAGAATCCTCGTTGCTTATCTTGGAGCAGCGCCCGAGGTATACGAAGCTCTTGGAAAGCATGAGTTCGGCAACTGGCTTGGGCTTGCAAAGAAAGTATCGCAACTTAGCATATCATGTTGTGAAGGATTTTTTAATTCATCACTTGATATTATCAATAAAGATGGATTTGAACTTCTGGAAAAATGGACTCTTAGAGGAATTGAACTATCAAATCAGAATAAATGGATAGCTATAGCCTATTTCAAGCACACAGGTAAAGTTGTACTAACAACAGGACCTGAAAAATTCCTGGAGCTCGTATCACACGGAAGTGAGCTGGGAAATATCAACACAAAAGTTGCAGAAACTTATTTTGAACATCTGGATCAGCTCAATTCACTAATAAATGAAGATGACTTTGCAATCTACTGTGAGATTGTAGAGAAAATCAGCAGCATACACTGGCTTACAGGTATTGAGCTCATCGATGTTACTGAGAAGATATTAGATGAGATTCCACCTCTGAAAAGAAAAAAGCTTCTTATTTCGATGAAGGAAACATTGGAATGCGGCGAACTTGTTACAATGGCATTGTTCAGAAATGCCGGAACAATTGTGGAAAAAACAGACGATAAAAGGCTGAGGAAACTAATTAATGCAACCTGTAGCCTTGCAGATAAAGACAGAAAGAGTGCCAGTTATTTTCTAAAAACATACCCGAAATACATTGGCAGACTTGACATTTCAGAGGCATTGGAATGGATTGACAGAGGAATCAGGAAATTAAGCAGTAATAAAGAATCTCTCCGTGGATTTATATTAACGGTTTTTGCACTTGGGAAATACGAAAATACCACTCCCGAAATCAGATCATCGATAGTAAAAAGTGGAATACAACTGGCAACTATTCAGAACGAATGTCTTGAAAGCTATTTTGAAAATGCATCAGCAGCATGCAATCTTCTTGACGAAGATATGTTTGTCATCTGGACAGGAATCGGAGAAGGAATCGCATTACAAAACCCGGATGATGCCAGGAAATATTACGATAAATCTATTGCATCTTTATCAAAAATACCACCCCAACTGCATGAAGAAATATTCAACATAGCTGATAAGCTTCTACAGAAAGAGGGAGCGCTTACAACGGCATTCTTTGCTAATCTCGGAAGCTTTTCCGAGAAAAACAAAGCTGAAAATACAAATAAATGGGCGGAAATAGGAAGCAGGGTTTATGAAAAAGACAGGAAGCTTGCACTTGATTTCTTCACAAACTCACCAACTCTTCTTGAAAAACTGGATATTGAAGAACTGGAAGATTGGACTCTAAAAGGACTTGAAACAGCAAGTGAAAAAGAACCTGCAGGAAAAGCCTATTTTTCACTGGAATCAAAAAGCTCCAGGGAACTTGTGGAAGAACTCACAGGTGCTGTAGCTCTCAAGAAAGTTGCCAACGTCCTGAGATACTATGCCCTCGGTCTTTCAGGCAGCAATTTCATAATACGTTCCATGGCAGCTTTGCCTCTGCAAATAGAAGTTCAGGGAATGAACCCTATAATCGCAGGGAATACAATATATCTCGCACCGAAGATGGGAGTTTATGAGGACATAGATGATAATTTCAAGATCTACAAGCTCAGTGTGATGCATGAAGTTGGACATGCACGCTACAGTTCACTGGATGCTGAGCCTGAAAAATTAAATGAACTTGAAAATAATATCATAGAAAGATATCCTCCTGCAATTTCTGACTATAAACAAGATGGTGAAAATATCGATCTTGTTGACCTACTCTCACTTTTCCCAAACCAGATACTTGCAGCAACCATATTCGGACTGCTGGAAGATGCACGTGTCGAGTATATGATAATGGAGCATTACAGGGGAGTGCGCAATGATCTTGAAGAAGTACGCCACAAGATGCTTTTTATTAGAAACATCCCTGAGGACTACCTTGAGAAATTCATGGAAGGGTTATTATGGATTTCCACTGGACATGAACCAATACATGAACTTGAATTAGATGAAACTACGTCTGGAATCCTGAATGAAATTCAGAGTGAACTGGAAAAAAGATTATTCACCACAGAATCAAGCACCTTTTCGGCCTTTGGACTTGCCTTTGAAATATACTGCTCACTTGAAGAAAAACTCGGGTCACTCGATGAGATTAACTACAGGATGATTCAGAATATCGCTTATCGTGGAATGGATATCGGTGCAACCGGACAAACCGACCCCATGATGACAAAAACATACGAAAATGTCATCAAAAATTTTATTCCGGAAACTGAAGCAGACCTGACTGCTGATGAAGAACGGCCTAAAGAGCAGGCTACTGATAAACCCACACAACCACTGGAAAATAATTGGCGTGTGCTTGGAAGTTACAAGTATGATGAGTGGGACAGCAGCATCAACGATTACCGCCCGGATTGGAGCACTGTCTATGAAATGGAACCCAGTGGAGGAAATACTGCTCAGTACAAAAAAGCAATGGAACGCTATGGAAATGAGATTGCACTTCTCAGGCATACGTTTGGCCTTATGAAACCACAAGCATTCCATCGGATGAAAGGACAGAACGACGGTACTGAAATTGATATTGATGCTTACACTGAATCCCTGATAACTAAAAAATGCGGAGCAAATCCTGATGAAGGAATGTACATCAGGTGGGACAAGCAGGAAAGGGATGTTGCAACCCTGTTCCTTATGGACGTAAGCGCTTCCACACGCAAGATACTTGGAATAGATGGCAGGAGCATACTTGATGTAGAAAAAGATGCCTTGATAATAATGAGCCGGGCACTTGAGAGCATTGGTGATAAGTATGCCATCTATGCATTTTCAGGAAAAAGCAAGGATAACGTAGAATACTTCAAGATCAAGGAATTTGATGAGAAATTTACAGATGATGTTGCACGTAGAATGAGCATACTGGCTTCCGAATCCAATACTCGTCTTGGACCAGCTATCAGGCATTCAATCAAGAAACTGGAAAAAGCCGGTTCCAGAACTAAAATGTTAGTTTTGTTGTCTGACGGTGAACCCTATGACAGAGCAAGGGGTGAAGATTCATACCAGGGTGACATTGCACAGGAAGATACCAGAATGGCAATATCAGAAGGAAAAAATCGTGGAATGCATTTCTTCTGTATAACTGTGGATAAAAATCCGGGAGAATACCTCAACAACATCTTTTCTGATGTTGGATATACCATTATTGATGATGTGTTGATGTTGCCGGAAATGCTGCCGCTTTTGTATAAGAGACTGACAACTTGACTTGATCAAAGATTGTAAAAATAAAAAAGGTTAAACGGAGATTTTAACTCCGTTTTTTGTACACAACAAATGCACCTATCAGTAGAACTGAAATTCCTCCAAGTGCCACTAAAATTCCAGTAAAACTACTGGATTCTGATTCAGTTCCTGTATCTTCAACTGTTGTTCCCTCTACGTTTTCATCGTCCACCGATTCCAGACTAGACTCATCAGCAATCTCAACAACCTCTGCCTCTGATCCGATTGCAAACGGAGAGAATCCCGGAGTCTGGCTCTCGAAGTAAACAAAGTCAGCATCTTCTTCAGTTATAGATGTTGGAAGTGCATTCCATGAACCATCCGCATACCTGTAGAGGTAAACTGTACCTGCTTCGATGTTGTTCCCTTCAAGCCATGATTTTTCAACCTTGAAAGTTATCATCAGGTTCTCAACATTCTCAGGAGTTACAAAGCCGGATTTACCAACCCAGATATTCATCTGCTGGTAGATTATTCCCGGTGCATCACTATCTGCAAAGGATGACCTGCTCTTCAGTACTTCTACGATAGTAGATATTGTGCCGGAGTTCTTTAGGGAATCAAACCCTACAGAGGAGATCGCATTGCCTTCTTCATTGAACTCATAACTGATGTGTGAATCCTTGTTGACAAAGATACTCTCTACTTCTTTGACGAGAACATTCTCGTACTTCTCACCAGTAGTTCCACCGCCGCCTCCGCCACCGGAGGAGCCACTGCTGCCACCTGAAGATGTTACTGGATCTGAGGCTATTGTGAATGTTGTACTGAAAACAACTGAATTGTCAGCCATATCTGCAACCGTTACTGATGCAGTGTATGATCCTGAACTCAGGTTTGTGGCAGTATATGATGCATATGAGCCAGTAATCTCAAGAGAATTATTGACTATATTGCCATCGAAATCAAATACAATGGAACTCACATTGATACCTGTCTGTGCATCACTGAAATTGAATCTGATATCCACTGAAGTGGTATCTTTAGCAAACGTGCTTCCAGAAGCCGGAATCACACTTTCAAGAACAGGAGATACTGTATCACTTGCAATAACTCCATACATTGAGAAATGGGTCACATAGGTAGTCCAGCATTCTATTCCATCGATCATTTCTATTGAAGTTGGACATGAATCCCAGTTTTCTGTTGATTCATTGTAATAGCAGATTGAAACATCCTCTTTATCCATTCCATCTGGCAGGACAAGTGAATCAACAGGTATTGCTATCATGGCACCTGACATGTTTCCGGCAAGGATGTCATCCAACTCAACATTAAGGAAATAGAGACCTATTGACCTATTTATCAGATTCACCATTGGATCTTCACTCTCTGTCACAGTCATGGTACCGGTAGTACCATTTGTTCCATTGAAAGTGATTGACATACCAGATTCACTGCTGTTGAACTTGCACTGGCCATTTTCATAGGATATTGTTTCAATACGAATTGTCGAAGTGCTGTCACCAATGTTTCCTGCAAGGTCGGTTCCTGTTACATTCACAGCGAAGAGACTGTCAGCATCGATTGGGAAATAACCAATCCATTTGCCACTTTCCAGTGTCATATTGATCAGCTCAGAGTTTACTTCAACCACCGGAGATCCAATGATAGATTCAGAAGCAGTTACGGAAACTTTCCTGTGGGTGTTGTTGTACTGGGAAGTGGTTAACATGAACACAGGAGATGTTTGATCAACTACAGTTACACTAGCTGAAACCTCATCTGACCAATAACCACTATCATCCTGAACCATGAAGTAAATAGTATGGGCTCCTGCTGAAAGTCTACTGGTGCTGAAACTGTCAGAACTGCTTAACCATCCATCGAGACTTGACCTCCAGTTATATCCTGTAACTGTACCGTCACTGTCAGTACCGATGCCTGAGAAAGAGATTGATTCTCCTTCTGTGGCAGGGTTTGGGGATATAGATGAGATGATAGCTGTAGGTTTCTGATTTGGCACTGATTTAATAATTTCATATTCTACAAATGGATAGTATCTCAATTCTGAATCATCTGCTACCTGCATATGCAAACCAGGAGCAATTTCGATAACGTCATCTGCAAGGAGAAAAATTGTGCCAGAATTCCGCATCACAATAGTATCTGAAACACTATCAACTTCTAGTTCACCAAATTCATCACCAGATTTTATTGAAAGTATAGTCTGATAGTCGATTAGATAAAGACCATCAACCACAACAAAACTGCCTTCTGAATCCTGTGATATACCACTAACATGTACTCTGGATACTATGACATCATCATGACTTCCAATATCTACATCATAGTCCCACGTTGCTTCCCCGGTTGTTACATAGATTACTTCATCCTCAATGAACTCATCATCTTTAGACAATTCCAGCCAAACCTTGTCATCTTCTACCTCAATTTGCTTTGCAGTCAGAGTATACCCATTTGGAAGTTCAAGGATAGAACCGGTTCTGAGAGTATGATTGTCATTGCTGTCAATGAGTAATTTCACAAGCTCACCAGAATCCGTATCTGAGAGAGAAACATATTTCTCACCGAAAAGACCCAGAGCAGGATATGTATCATTGCAGAGAGAGGAGTCTTCACTTGCAAAGTTAGCTTCATAATCCACCTGTACAATTGAAGTATTGTAAATAAGAAACTCTTCTTCAATGACTCTTCCATAAATATTGAAAATGGAAAGAGCTTCTGAACTTATACCGTCATCAAAATCATACATGAATCCCGCAAAGTTATGAGCAGTCCAGACAGATGGACCGATAGCAACATCTCCTCTTAAACTATAAGTTCCTAGTTCAGTACACTCGTTCATGAGATAGAAACGGAGATCTTCATCATTTGCTACCTTGAATTTCATGTCTTCTGCTAGATAAACAGTTTCGCCCATACTCAAATTCAAAGGTTCGTAGTTGGTCATAACGATAGTATCAGAAATACTGTTAACTTTGAGTTCTCCAAATTCATCAGCTGGCTCAAACACAAAAATGTCATCATAGTCCAAAAGCCAAAGACCTTCAACAACTGCAAGACTGTCTACTTGTCCTTGGAAAACATCAGTTATGAGCACTCTGAAGGCTATTACATTTTTCTGACTTCCAACATTTACTGTATAATCCCAGGTTGCTTCACCAACTGTAGCATCAATCGTTTTTTCCACAATGAACTCACCATCCTTGGACAACTCCATGTGAACTGTGTCACCTTCAACGTCAATATCCTTTGCAGTCAGTTCATATCCATTTGGAAGTTCGAGAGCAGAGCCTGTCCTCAGAGTGTATTTGTCATCTGTATCAATAAGAAGTGGGACAAATTCTCCTGCATCATCATCGGATGTTGGAATATATTTGTCTCCAAAAAGACCGATGACAGGGTATGTGTAATTTGTTGAAGAGGAATTTTCGTTTGCGAAATCCGCTTCATATTCTACCTGTACAATTGAAGAGTTATAGCAAAGTTTTCCTTTAGGGATAGTTCTTTCTTGTATGCTGGAAATTGTGAGAACTTCGGAACCAATACCATCATCAAAGTCATACCAAAATCCAGAGAAATTCTGTGATGTAATTACTATATCAGATAAGCTTGAAATCACAGAGCTTCGTAACTCCAGTGAATCAACAACTACTGGATCTTTTTGGACTAGCCATTCCCATTCTCGTACAACACTATTGTTTTCATTTGAAGCAAGCACTGTTACCGTGTGCTTTCCATAGGCAGGTGGTAAAGTACAGTATGAAGCACTTGTTGAAGAAGAATTTACCTGTACATCCACATAATCAAGGAACCATGTAATGTTTGCTATTTGGTTCAGGCTTATTTGAAAAAGCTGGGACGTACTTTCATAGCCTGTAGTAGTTGATGGACTGAAAGACTCAATTTCCAAAAGAACCTGGTCATTGTATACTTCAATAAATGGATAGTATCGTAATTCAGAAGCGTTTGCTACCTGCAGATACAAATAGGGAGCTATTTGGATAACATCATCCGCAAGGAGAACGATTGCACCATAGTTAGACATAACAATAGTATCTGAAACACTATCAACTACTAGTTCACCAAATTTATCACCTGCTTCAATTGAGAGTATGTCCTGATAGTCGATGAGGTAAACACCATCCACAACGACAAAACTGCCATCGTGATCATCTGAAACTTCTGAGACATGCACTCTGGATACTATAACATCATCATGACTTCCAACATCTACAGCATAGTCCCACGTTGATTCGCCAGACATGACATCAATTTCTACATCCATAATGAACATATTATCTTTAGCCAACACCATCCTGACCAACTTGTCTGAAACATTTATTTGATTTACAGTCAACTCATATCCATTTGGAAGGTCAAGGACAGAACCGGTTCTGAGAGTATGACCATCACTACTGTCAACAAGCAGTTGCACAAGCTCGCTTGCATCTCTATCTGAGAGGGAGACGTATTTCTCACCAAAAAGACCCAGAACAGGGTAAGTATCATTAAAGGAGGAAGTATCTTCATCATCAAATTCAGCCGCATAATCTGCCTGTACAATAGAAGTATTATAAACAAGAAAATCTTCTTCAATATTTCTATCATCAATATCAGAGATTGTAAGTGTTTCAGAACCTAGATCATTATCAAGATCGTACATGAATCCGGAAAAATTCTGTGCAGTCCAGGAAGCTGGACCTGTAGCAATATTTCCTGTCAAATTATACGGTCCATACTCAGGACATTCTTTCATTAGATAGAAACGCAGTTCATCATCATCAGCTACCTTGAATTTCAGATCCTCTGCCAGATTAACAGTTTCACCTTTACCAAGAGATAAATACAGAGGATTAGCCATTACAATACTATCGGAAACACTGCGAACTTCCAGTACACCGAATTCATCAGTGCTTTCAATTTCCATGATATCCTCATAATCCAGTAGCCATAGACCTTCAATAACTACAAGGCTGTCTACCTGTCCCTGAAATATATCCGTGATGAGGAGTCTGAAAACAAGGACATTGTCCTGAGTTCCAACATCTACAGTATAATCCCAGGTTGCTTTACCGACTGAGGCATCAATAACTTCATTCTCAATTAACTCACCATTCTTTGATAATTCCACTGAGGCCTTGTAACTATTCACATCAATATCTGTTATAGTCAGTTGATATCCATTTGGAAACTCAAGAGTGGAACCAACCCTGAGTGTGTATTTGTCATCTGTATCAAGAAGCAGATTTACAAGTTCTCCTGCATCATCATCAGATGTTGGAATATATGTGTCTCCAAAAAGACTGATTACAGGATAAGTGTCACCTGTGGAAGATGAGTCTTCGCTTGCAAAATCAGCTTCATATTCGACCTGTACAGTTGATGATCTGTAAAAAAGAGAATCTTCTTCGATTGTCCTTCCATGAATATCATATATCGTAAGAGTTTCAGAACCTATGTTGTCATCAATGTCATACCAGAACCCTGAAAAATTCTCAGGTGTTATAACTATATCAGATGAGCTTGAAATTACAGGACTTCTAATTCCACCATACTCATAGATACCATCATCAGTTGCATTTGCAACACCAATACTCAGTAATGCCAGAATTAGCATTAATTCAATAAATATTATTTTAAAATTAACCACTTTACCACCAGTATTTAAGATATAGGAAGTAAAGAACTGTTCATATAAAGTTTTTCTGGAGCATACAATTTTTTGAACTGATTTAATAAAAAACCTGAAATATATGTGAGTGGAAAAATGAAACGTATCTGCCACAAAGTATATGATTATGGATAAAATACTGAAAACTTACCTTTTCATCGAAAAATAGAGAGGAAGCAAAACGATATGTGGAAATACCACATATCCTGAATAGCTTCTTCAGTAAGATGCGTGGATCTTAGCTTTAAGAGTTGTATCTTTGGCTTCACTCCATGTCACGTCAAGAGAAATGTTCGCTTTCCAGCCGGTTTTATGTTTAAAGCTTATCTTCTCGCCTTTTTTCACGCCTTTCTTATTCAGGATGGTGTCGTTTCCATCTTTGACAACAATATCCCAGGTGCCCTCATCAGGAGACGTGATCTCAAAATTACCGGAAATCGTTACCCATGCCGTTGTCTGGGATACTGACTGGTGACCTTTGCCATTTTTAACATTAAGATTAAAAGTGATGTCTTTACTTGCTCCAAGGATTACTTCTTCCTGATACAGCTTCATCAGTTTTTCTAACTGGGCATCACTAATACCAATATGTGCCATTATGTCATTGTGTACTGCAGTCATAGTTCCAACGAGTTCTGTATTTTCTACTTGTCCTGTCATTTTGTTTCTCTCCTGTTTGACCCAGTAACCAGCTGCATGAAACCTGCCCAAACATAGATACTTTTGATGGACAGATCAAAAAAACACAGATGTTTGGTACATCTGATATGTTGCGAGAAATATAAAACTATTGGGTATAATTTAGATAAGGTTGTCATGAATAGATAATGTTGAGCTGAAGGAAATCAGAAGACAATGGTCCATCCGGACCGGACTTCTCTGCTACTGTACTTCACTTCATGCATGAGCTTTCCCTGATTATCGTAAAGACTGATGGTTCCACCACTATTGGCAAGGATTACTCCTTTTCCAGAGAACAGTATTCTTGTACCGGAACCTGCACGAATTTTGCCTTTAAGATTTGATATCCTACCTGCTGCATCTTTAAGGGACCATCCGGCAAGGTCAATTGTCTTTGGTGAAGCGTTGAAGAGAGTAACGGACTCTTTACCGGAATCAACTCCTTGCGGATTCACAAGAGCACCGACAATAAGGACAGAACCAGCCTCTATAGACTCAGGTTCTTCTACATCGCATACATTAAATGAAGTCTCAGGTGTTTTTTGCACAGGAGCACCAGATAAGCAATGCCCAGTGGAATCATCGGTGTTAAAGCACTGTGACTGGAAAGCCAGGAAAATACCAACCCAGCGGTTCTCTTCAGGCAGATGAATAATCAGGCCACCATCCTGATACGGTGCATCATCATGCTGCCATTTCTCTGAATTGCCCTGATTCATGTGAATATCATGAATTCCGCTGCCAGGTCTGAAACCAAAGAAACTGTCAGGTAAAAATGACTCTGGCCCCCATCTCTCTCCGAAAGCATAAATCATACCGCCATCCATCGCGGCGGCTTTCTCTACATATTTCTGGATAAGTTCATTGAGATCATTGGAAGGACCGGGGATATCGCAATCCAGAGGAACCATTTTTGAAGTATCGAAAAGTCCTCCACGGACATAATCCAAACACAGACCCTTCGATTTCCGGTCAATATTCCTGTAACCCATTTCAAGATTCTGAAGCTTTTCAATTATAGGATGAATGAAGTTATCATCAACAAAATAGAGTAACTCAGACGGAGTCACTCTGGAATTCACATTTACAGCTACCCGATGCTCATTTTTTCCATCATGAACAAGTATCTGATAGTGAGCATTTTTGCCCTTCCCTCGTTTACAATCTTTTGGTTTGCCTTTCAATATCCCATAATTTTCAAGAGACATAATGAGACTTACTCTGCAACCGAATTAAAAGTTTTCCGTACTTTGTTTCCTAATTTCAGAGTCGTTTAAGCAAAATGTGCAACTTTGGGCTTCAGGCCAGCTACGTTAAATGCATCTTTTATTGGAGTTAAAGGGCGTTTCTTACTGTAAAAAAGATGTGAAGAACAATCACAATCACTTGAGCCAAACCCGGAAATTGAGTAATTCAAACTGAATTCCAGTTCCCTTGAGAGTTCGCATTCAACTGCCTTGTCTGTAATGGCATATACAACAGAAATAAGTTCAAATTCCTGTGAAACAGAGAGATAATCCACATGCCAGCGTGGTTTCTTGTTTTTCTCCAGTGAAAGCAGCACATGTCTTTTCAGTCTTTTAAGACCACCACTTCCAAGCGCAGAACCGACATATACATGGTACCCTTTTGAAAAACCAATGCTTTTGAGGCGGCCTGCATCAAGGACATGGCTTCCGTTTTTGAATATAAGACAGTAAACACCTTTTTCAGAAATATCCGGGAAGGTCCTTTTGTCCTGCATACTGAAGAAAAAGCAAAGAAAGCATTAAATCGTTTCCTGCCAAACCTTCAGTGATTAATCCAAAAAGAATTAAAAGAAACAAAAAAGCAAAAGAAGGGAAGGAACAAATGACAGATGGAATAAAGGAAGCAAAAGATGTGAAAGGTTTCCAGCCAAGGGCTGTAACCTATGCAAAAAAGATGGACGATGATTTCTCAGAAGCTGTAGCCGGATTATATAGTTCAGTCTGGGAAGAAAAAGAAGGTGGACTTTCCAAGAAACAAAAACACCTTCTGGTATTTGCAATTGCATGTTCAGACCAGAAAACAAAAAGTGCTGTGAAAATCCTCCAGAGGCTGAAGAAATATGGTGTAACCGCACAGGAGATCAAAGATGTTATAATGATTGCCGCCTGGACAGGCGGCATACAGAATTTCACCAACCTCAGCCCTGAAGTCCTTAAAGAAATGGAAAGACTGGAGTTCTGAACTTTCCTCTCAAAGTATATCATATAATGGCAGCAGGTATCGAATCAGAACATATATCTGGATCAATAGAATAAGTGGCATTCCTATTGTAAAAGACGAGTGTTTTGTTTTATGGCGGAAACGATACATGCCTGCCAGAGAACCAATGCTGCCTCCGATAATTGCAACCATGAACAGGGTTTTTTCAGGAATCCTGAATGCACTTTTTTTTGCTTTTATTTTGTCAGACCACATAAGGTAAAATCCAATAATATTTACCAGCAGCAAATACATAAGAATTATAAAGGATGTATCCATAGCCTTTATTTCACCAGAAAACGTATAAGTTTTTCCAAAAATGTGCCTAAAGACTCATTTTTAGATAACGCTTATGGTATTTTCTAAAAATAAAGAATTGGGTGGTATGTTGACTAAAAAGTGGATGATACTAATTACAATACTTATGCTTGCAGCTGTGCTTGTCAGCGGATGTGCAGACAATGCAGATGATACTGCAATGGAAGAAGAAACAGTAGAAGAAACAACAGCAACTGAAGATACTGTTGATGATGCAGTAACTGTTACAGAAGGTAAAGACTATGCTGTAAGAATGGAATACTACGGTGCAATGAAGCCTGCTGAGCTTGAACTCAATAAAGGTGATACAATAGCATGGAGAAACTACAAGCCTCAGGGAACATACACACTTGTAAGTGATGACGGACTCTTTGAGGATCAGGAAATGGACTCCAATGATGCTTATTCCTACACCTTCACCGAAAGTGGAACTTTCACATTCAGCGTTGTAGATACACCTGACATGACCCTCACGGTCACAGTGAACTGATCAGAGGTGCAAAGCTCCGATCACCACTTTATTCCTCTTTTTTAAAGTCCAGTGAAATGGAATTCATGCAGTATCGTTTGCCTGTAGGTTCAGGCCCACCATCAAAAACATGCCCAAGATGACTTCCACAGCGACTGCAGACAACCTCTGTCCTTTCCATAAGATGACTGTGATCATCTTTCAGTGAGACTTTATTCTCAGTAATAGGTTTGAAAAAACTTGGCCAGCCTGTACCGGAATCATATTTAGCATCAGAACTGAACAATTCCTGACCGCAGGCTGCACAGAGATAAATTCCCTTTTCCTTATTTGCGTAGTATTTACCTGTAAAAGCTGCTTCCGTGCCTTTTTGTCTTAATACTATGAACTGATCCTTTGTTAGTAATTCTTTCCACTGCTCTTCCGACTTTTCAATAGTATCTGCCGTATCTGCCATGTTAAAACTCCCATTGAAATGGTGTGGATATTAGGATAAAAAGGTGTCGTGGACTGAAAATACTGAAAAAATAGCGAAGAACAAGTAAAATTAGTAAAATGAGCAGATAAATATAAATATTATTTATGAGAGAATAAATATCATTGAATAAAATGTCAATATTGAGTTCAACATTTGGGTAAAATCACAGGGGAAACAACATGTCGGATTGGATCAACTACTATGAAGACAATAAGCAGACAGCATTGATGAGAATTAAGAACATGGCTCTATCTTCAGGTTACAGCCGTGAACTCAGCTGCTGGGTTAACAAATACCTGGATCCATTTTCAGTTGCAAGGACAATAGCAGAAGAGAGAAAAGAAAGCCTGGACCCTTTTTCCAGAATTCGTATGGAAGCTGAGAAGGATCTTGAATTCACGTTGCTGCGGGCAAATCGAAATGACAGGAGTGACTGTGAGATCATTTTTTTTGAAAGCAACCTCTTGCTTATGTTCAATCTTATGCTTAAACACATAAGGACTGCATAAGCCAATGCAGGAACTTCTTCCTAATACTTAAAAGTGGTTCATGTTAACCGATACAATGCATTTAAGAGGCATCGAAACAATTCTGAATTCATGTCATATGAGAATGGACCACTTTTACTGATGATACTTGACGGCTGGGGATACACAACCGAAGAGAAAGGAAATGCAGTAATGACTGCAAAAACCCCGGTACTTGATTCACTTTTAGAGAAATACCCGTCCTGCTTGCTGCAGGTTTCAGGAGAGGGAGTAGGACTTCCTGAAGGACAGATGGGAAACTCAGAGGTAGGACACCTGAACATCGGTGCCGGTAGAATCGTCTACCAGGACCTTACACGCATTAATAAAGACATAAAAGAGGGTTCTTTTTTCAAAAATCAGGTCTTGCTTGAAGCCATGGAAAATGTGAAGAACAAAAACTCAGCACTGCACCTTATGGGCCTATTCTCATACGGTGGCGTTCACAGTCATATGGACCACATGAGAGCACTTGTGGAAATGGCAAAAAAGGAAGGTGTTGAGGAAGTTTACATTCACACATTCCTAGACGGCAGGGACGTACCTCCGCAGACTGCTCTTAAGGACATGAAAGCTCATGAGGAATTCTGCAAGAGCACAGGGATTGCAAAAACAGCAACTGTAAGTGGAAGGTACTATGCAATGGATCGTGACAAACGCTGGGAACGCATACATCTGGCATACGATGCACTGACACTTGGGGAAGGTATCCTTGCAGATGGTGCTGTTTCAGCCGTAAGTATGGCTTATGAGCGCGGCGAGAATGATGAATTTGTGAAACCTACTGTTATTACCGATGAAAATAGGAAACCTGTTGCAACTGTAAAAGATGGAGATTCAGTAATCTTTTTCAATTTCCGTCCTGACAGAGCAAGGCAGATGACCTACGCATTTGTGAACGATGATTTTGATGGTTTTGAGAGAAAAGTAAAGCCACAGGTTCATTATGTCTGCATGGCTGAATATGATGAGAATCTGGATATTCCAATCGCATACCCACCAGAGACAATCACCAATACTCTGGGAGAAGTCCTGAGTGAGAACAACAAAAAACAGCTCCGTATAGCTGAGACTGAAAAGTATGCTCACGTTACGTTCTTCTTCAACGGTGGTGTTGAAAAGGAAAATGAAGGAGAAGACAGGTGTCTTGTATCTTCACCTGATGTTGCTACTTATGACATGAAACCTGAAATGAGTGCGTATGAAGTCACAGAGCAGCTTCTGGAAAAGATACAATCTGGCAAATATGACGCAATTGTTCTCAATTTTGCCAACATGGATATGGTTGGGCACACCGGAATTGTGAATGCAGCTATCAAAGCGATTGAAACTGTGGATGAATGTGTTGGCAAGATCATCGATGCACTCCTGGAGAAGGGCGGAGCTGCACTCATAACAGCAGACCACGGTAATGCTGAGAAAATGATTGACTACAAAACCGGCAAGCCACATACTGCGCACACATCAAATCCTGTCAGGTGTATTCTTGTAAACGGACCGGAAGGAGCAAAGTTACATGATGGTAAGCTTTCAGACCTTGCGCCTACAATGCTTGAGATAATGAAAATAGAACAACCTGCTGAGATGACAGGAGTTTCACTTATCAAAAAAAGTAAATAACATAACCATAAATATTATGTTGTAAATACCTCTTTATTATTCAGGTGGGAATGTGGGAACAAAAGGGATAACAGCATTCAGACTGATTATCAGTTTCATAATACTTCTTTTAGTTTTCGATACATTGTATGCACATTTTGATTATTACCCTACATATGATGAAATGAAAGAAGACTTGCCATTGTCATATTCACCTCTTATTAAAGTAGGTCAATTATGGGCTATCTCACAAAACCAGAGAATTACCCTTGAAACAGAAATACCTCGATTACCTGACAGCAACCTACCTGTTTACAAAGGAAATAGTTCAACTGCTATTTTGAAAATCAATTTTTCAGACTCTGCGAATATTTCAAACATAAATGATGATGAAATTTATTTTGTAATAAACAGTGATTCTATACAAGAAAGTGAAACCATTGCAGGAAATTTAGAAGTTTTAGGTGACTCAAAAATAGAAAAATCCGAAGATTACATTATGGATGAATTAAAAAATGGAGAGTTCTCACTTTCTGAAGGGAATTATCCCATGTCAGCGCTTGGAAGAGTGAAAATTCAGAGTCTGGAACTTGTTTATTTTGGGCTTTTTGACAATTATGGTATGCAAATAGGAGAAAAACATACTATCCGGCATGGAAAATAGAGGCCATTACATCCAATTATGGAAACAAAATTCTATTCATCAAAGCAACCATTAATTGAAAAGCTACCAGTTTAGAACCATTTATCAAGGGTACTCTGGCCGCTTCCTGAAGAAGCTTCGAGGCGTTCCAGAGCCTTTGTTACCCTGTCCTCTGAGAAATCATGTTCTGTGCAGAGGAAGGATATTACTGCTGATGAATCAGGTTTATTCCATTTTAGAGAATAATCATCGGTGACCGGTGGTGACTTGAAGAACTCTTTGATTCCTTCGAGATTCTCGATTTCCAGACTTTTTTCCTGAAGAATATTTTCTATACTGCCGTGTTCTTTTACGAGCTTAAGAGCTGTTTTCGGGCCAACTCCCTCGATGCCATCGTTATAATCGGTACCTACACAAAGAGCAATATCAATAAGTTGTAACTGGTCAATTCCCAGTTCATCCAGATTTTCCCTGAGATCGATGAGTTCAGGTTTAACATCCACATAGATATTCTTCTTTGGGAGTTTTCTCTTGCCTGAAACTGTAAGGTTTCTTACAACTTTTGGAGAACCGAAAAGCAGTGAATCGTAATCCTGGGATGCAATCCTGTCAGCATCTCCTTTTTTCACCATATAGGAGGCCTGTGCCTCACCTTCTGAAGGAGCATCGACATAGGGAATACCCATAGCATTTAGCAGTTTCTTTGAATCCTCAACAATCGTTGCATCAACTTTAGCAGATGCCTGCGCGTATTTGTATGCCTCTTCAGCAAGTCCTTTTTCCTTTGCTTCAGCCCACTTTGCTTTGGCATTTTCGCGGACCTCGGTACGTTTCTGTATAGTTAATGACTTGAACTCAGGTGGCTTGCCATCGAAAACAAAAACAGGTTTCACTCCAGCCTCAACTATGTTGGTCATCCTGTAAAGAATACCAGACAAATGTGATGTAACATTGCCCCGAGAATCTTTAAGGGGAGTACCATCCCTCTGTCGAATGATACTTAAGAACTGGTAAAGTGTGTTAAAGGCATCTATTGCCACTGTATTTAATGAAAGGTCAGATACTTCGATCGTTCTCCTCTGAAGGAGATCTCCTATATCAACACCCATGAAGAATCGTAATATATAGTAATTTAAATGTCGTTAAGCCCTCAGGCCTCAGTTGTTATAAATCCATTGCATTCCAGTCGCACATCGATGACAGAATCATCATTTGCATCTATCTTTCCTACTTTAAGGATATTTCCCACCCTGTCTATAAATTGGGTTTTGCTAATCCGTACCTGATGCAGGTCGCTGGATTCTTTATTTTTGTGGACAACCACAAGACTATGCTGATCAGTTTCATCCTTACTTAACTTTGACATCATGTTCTTCACAAGCTGTTCAAAGTCAGAGTAGATGAGAATCTCAGAGCATTTTCCGGCTTTTTTGATAATACCAATAGGTTCTAAATTAATGCGCATATACGCACCTCTTATAGATAGAAAGTATTTCTCATCACTCTACTACAATATAGTTAATATGGTTTTCGGGACTTTGCATATTTATATTTATCAGCAATGATAATACAAATTACCTGTACCTTCTCCTGTCCATTGAATCCATTACATCATCCATCTTAATGAGAACCTCATTCATACGTGAATCAAGGTTATTTTCAACACTCTGAACATTAATCCTTAAAGAACGCTCTTTTGCTTCAAGCATATTATCGATCTTACGCAGACGCATATCTACTAAAAGGATCATACCGGCCAGTGCACCAACCATTACCATTGCAGAAAGTATAATTAAAGTATTTGCGGAGCTGTATTTGAATCTACCAAGCCATTCGTAGGTAAGTACAAACGAAGATACGACCATTACAACTGAGAATAATATATCTCTGGTTTCCATTCTGTTCCCTCATTATTAATATGGAGCTTTTTGATATTTATATTATTTAACTCTATTTTTTTAAAAGAGAATCACTTAAATACTGTACAGAGTATTTACTACTCATAATTATATAATAATTGAATATTTATATATTTGGAGTTGCTGAGTTGAGTTCTGAAAAGACAGTTCTGAAGGATTATGGCCCGATGCTTGTTATGGCGGGCATCATACTGGTGGTACAGATCACGGCGTTGCTTCTGGCTGCGCCAATGAATGCAAATGACATGCAGGCTTTTGAAGACCCGGACTCGACTGCTAACAGCATCTACTACATAGGTCTCATCCTGGTATTCACCGGTTTTTTGCTGCTGGCCATTAAAAAGAACATGGAATGGATAATACAACTTGTGATACTGCTTGCGGTCGGAGCCACCATGTACTATGTCTTCTATGCATTGCTTTCACTTGTTGACATATCAGTCATGACAAACAACATAGTATCAGGACTTGTAGCTGCCATACTCACAATACTGCTCTACAAATTCCCTGAATGGTATGTTATTGATACAGTAGGACTTATCATCGGAGCGGGAGCCAGTGCCATATTTGGAATATCCCTGTCAATACTGCCAGTAATCGTACTTCTGGCATTGCTTGCAATCTATGATGCAATCTCCGTTTACAAGACAAAACACATGATAGACCTTGCAGAAGGAGTAATGGACCTTCACCTTCCAATCCTCTTTGTGATTCCAAAACACCTGAAATACTCATTCATTGAAGATTCACTCAACAAGGAAGAAGGGAAGGAAAAGGAAGCATTCTTCATGGGTCTTGGTGATGCTATAATGCCAACAATCCTTGTGGTTTCAGCAAACGTATTCCTTGTACAGAAAGCTCTTGAACAGAGCACTACAATTGCATCCATAGGGTTCATATCCTATCCTGCCATCGGTGCAATGATAGGGACTATTATCGGATTTATGGCACTGAGTATTCTGGTAATGAAAGGAAAGCCACAGGCAGGTCTTCCATTCCTCAACAGCGGAGTTATATTAGGATATTTAGCAGGAGTGTTGCTCAGCGGAGCACCACTCTACTAATCTTATTTTGTAACTATTCAGCCTATCTCATTTCCACCAGGCTGCTTTCTCTATTTACGCTCAATTCTGCAATAAATAAACAAGTGGATTCCCATTGAATATTTCACTAATCGAGTCTATAACCGATAGAGATTTCTTGTTCACAGTAGAAACGTATCCTCTAATGCGGCAGAAATTTCTAGCCCCTTGTTCACTACGGAAAGTACCTGATATCTTCTGCTGTACCTTCGTCATTCTGATATCTCTTTCCGCCTGATTGTTATCAAACGAAACGTCCGGGTCGTACATAAACCGCAAGATATCCTCCTTAAACCTCATGAACCGATCCAGCAGGTTCTTTGCTGCAGTTTGCTTCTTACGTCCTCGTTTTTTAGACTGCACATCTGATTCCGGATCAGGAGGAATTTCGTTCATTCCATAACAGGTAATGTGATCATAATCCTCACTGAACTTTTGAATTAGTTCAGTATCTAAAAGACCATTATCTACCTGGTGTTTGATGCACACCAACAGATCACTCATTAGCTTTGGCCACTCTTGATCACTGTTTTCAGCAACTCCGGTTAACTCTCTTAACAGATGTGCATTACATAATGAATGCTGGCAATCATATTTGTAGTACGGTTTCCAGAAATCATGTGTTGCAACACCAGTATAACCTGGCAGGATACCCATGGAGTCCATTGCTTGCGACCCTCTTTTTTTATGTACAAAATAATATGTGAGGTTCTTAGTACCTGCTACATGAAGCCAATTACGGGATGCGTTTATTCTTAAACCTGTTTCATCCAGGTTGATAGCATGAGATTGCTTCAGGAGATATCTCACTCCGCTTTCAAATGCTTCAAGTTTATCATAGCAATTGCGTTCGATGTTCACTATTGTAGCAGGACTGATCCTGCATCCTAAAATATCAGAGAACAATTTGACAACACGCTGATAGGGAAGTAGCTGGTTAGTGTGCAAATAAACTGCAAAGGACCTAACTCGATGACCATATTGAGTTGGCTGAGTTACACCATCCGGAAAAACTGCTTTGTTCATATGAGAACATTCAGGACATTTTTTTATCTCACAGCGATGTTCAATGCACTTGATGGTTATTAGAGGAATGTCAAAGACCTGTCTTCTTTCATAATCAGGGGACACAGAAACTAACGATCCCCCACACTTGATGCATTTGTCTATATGATGAACAACAAGTTCATCCGGTTCATCATTCATTCTCAGTGTAGTACCTGGATGACCATTTTGTCCACCAGCAGATCGATCACTCTTTTTTCTCTGAGTTTTAACCTTCGGCTTTTTCCGTGCATAAGAATCAGTGGAAGGTGGTTTGCTACTATTGCAACTATTCTTATCAAGCATTTCTTCCAGATGCTTGACACGTTCTTCAAGCTGTGCAATTTGGAGAGCTTGTTGTTCGATGATCAGATTTTGTTGTTCAATGATTCCAAGTAACCGAGTTACAAGTTCTATTACTGCTTCTGGACCAGCTTCATAAACCGCAAGTATTTCTTCTCGTTCCATTCGAATCCCCTCAGATCAACAGAACTTTTATTATCAAAGTTAGAATGAAGTCATAGTATATTGATTTTTGCTTTATTGGAGAAGGAGGGCTGAATAGTTACCTTATTTTTAGATTTAAATCTGGATTTAGATCTTAGAGAAAAAAATAATTCAGTCTTCCTCAGGAAGTTCTGAATTGATATTGCATATTGAGCAGTTCGCAGATGAGGCGATGCTCTGTTCCTCGTCAGTAAAAGCATTATCTACAGAACGGGTTCCTTCTGCAAGGACCGCTGCTGTTGACACGCTGCTGGCTATAAGGACTGAATCAAATATCTCCTCTCTTGATACACCAAGCCTTTTTGCAATCCTTACATGAGTCTTCAGGCAGTGCTCGCAGCGAAGTGCTGATGCCACTGCTATGCTGATAAGTTCCACAGTCTTAGGGTCCATGCGTTTGAATTCACGCATAACACTGTTCTCGTAGATCATTCTTGATATGAAAATTTCCGGCATATCCTTCATAAAATTAGTAATGTAGGGGATTTCTCCATATCTTTTCTCGACATCTGCCAGAATTTCATCAACAGCATCCTCTGGTTCCTTTTCAAGAAGCTCTTTGATTTTTTCAAGTTCCATAATAACCCCGGATAAGTTTCAAACATCACAAACGTTTTTATCGAGCTTTAAGCTGTGAATCCTACCTCAGATTCACGTTTGATTTTGACCAATATATAATTTTTCATACGGGATTTTGTGATGATTGCCATATCAGAAAGCCTGACGCCTTCATCAAATTCAAGATCCTCCACCCTTTCATGGAACTCATCATATGGAAGTTTCACACGCAGGCCATCAAGCTGAAGGGTCACAGGTGCAGGAGAGAATACATCGAATATCTCAGGTATCTGTTCGTGTATCTCTTTCATAACTCTGGGAGGGAGCACTGCAAGCGGGTCCTTCGCAAGATCCTCACGCATCTTTTCCACAACTCCCACTACATTTTCAAGCAAATTATCAAGAGAACTAAGTTCTCCGGGCTTTCTCAGACGATGGGCAACCCTGCCGATACCGCCAACATAAAGGTCAGCACCAACTACTTCCTCAGTCTTGATATTATCTGGCCCTCCTGCAACAATCTTCGGGACTGTCACGCCTTCAAGAAGCTTTGGTTTCTTGTTCTTGATACAATCTGCAAAAGTACCGAATGAGAAAACTGCAAGGTCATGCTCATTAATGAGCTTCCTCTCGTAGTTATCAGAAAGTGATACCCTTCTGCCCATACCCCTTGCAAGACCGAGCATATTGGTGTTTGCGCCTCCCCTGCGCATGAATTCCGCAACATCACATGCAGAGTGCGGAAGGTGATGGGATGCAAGAGTAGGAGAAACCACAGCTATCTCAGTACCGGTAAGAGGTGCACGTTCCAGCTTACCGAGAAGTTTCTTTCCAAGCTCTTCGATGAGGTGGACATCCTCTCTTGGAATGAGCATCACAAGTGTAACCTCAGTGGCTGCCGGGACTTTCTGGATAAGATATCCGCCAAGATCTTCCAGAAGTTCGGTAATAAGAGTGTGCTGGTGAATTCCACCCTCATAGATATAAGGTTCAAGAACTGCTGCCATTATTCGTCCTCCTGAAGTTCCGTTGCAATATCCTGTGCTTCCTGTATCCACTCTTTCTTGAGAATGTCCTCGGTTGCCGCAAAAACAAAAACATGTTTGTCCATTGAGTGGTATCGCACCCTGAAACCTTCCGGTGTTGCGCGGATGGCCATTTCAACAAGTCTGGACTGAAGAGTCTTCTGGGGGTCCGCAACAACAAGATTTTTCAGGAATTCCACTTCTTCATCGAGATTCCCTGCAGTCAGAATAAGAGTCTTCCTTTCAGGCTGGCGTACACCTGCACGTCCGTATTTTGCCCAGAGTTGTTCAAGTAATTCAGGAAGGTATTTTTCCTGTTCAATTGAAATTGTGACTTCTTTTGTAAGATGATTTGTAACATCAACACTGCCCATGTCAGATACTTTCACAGTTGGTTGACTCCCCCTAAGGATAATAGCCATCATGAAAAGAGAATCTTCGGGTCTTACTCTCACTTTTATTCTTCCGATAGCACCGCCAAGTACAAGTTCAGTGATTATGTCCGCAACTATGCTCTTGTAGGCATCGCCCTCTTCCGGTACCGTGGACTCTACAATGAAAGTCTCAAGAGGTTCCATATAATTACTCCTCCACGTATCCTGATGCCAGTAAAGCGCTTCCTACAGCACCGATCAAATGAGAGTTCGGTGGTACGAGAACATTGATCTTGAGCAGCTCACCAAGCGCCTTTGGAACTCCTTCGATAAGAGATGAACCTCCTACAAGAATAAGTGGTTCCTTAACATCAACTTCCTGAAGTTGCTGCTCGAATATCTGCTCAACGACACTGTGACATGCTGCTGCTGCGACATCTTCAGGTGTTGAACCCTTTGCAAGTGAATTGACAAGTGACTGGATACCGAAAACAATACAGTAACTGTTCATATCGACATTCTGTTCCATACCCTTAACCGCAAGAGCACCCAGTTCTGTAATATCCACACCAAGCCTCTTTGCAGTCATATCAAGGAAACGACCTGATGCACCTGCACAGATACCTCCCATAGTAAACATCCCGGGGATTCCGTCATCAACGGATATGGCTTTGTTGTCCATTCCACCAATATCAATTACAGTTGCATGGCCTTTCTGGGAGTCTGCAAGATAGACAGCGCCTTTTGAGTTGACAGTGATCTCTTCCTGTATGAGTTTGGCACCAAAGTGTTCACCGAGAAGGAAACGGCCATATCCTGTTGTGCCGATTGCCTGAATATCCTCTTCTTTAACTCCGGCTTCTTCAAGGGCCTGATCAAAAGCTTCCCTTGCACTATCAATAACTTTGATAGTAGGCACCCAGCCAGAACCAATAATCTCATTATCCTTCATGATAACAGCTTTGGTGGTTGTTGAACCCGAGTCGAGTCCTGCTGTGAGACCGCTCTGCTTTTCTCTTGCAAGCAGGTGTCTGCGCCGTGCGATAGTTGTAAGAGCTTCCATACGTGTCAGCAGTGTTGCTGCAGTTGTACGCTCTGTAAATGAATAACTGATAACCGGAAGATCTGAATGTTTGTTGATGTAACGACGTATTTCGTTTCTGACAATAGCTGCCTCTGCGCATCTAAAACATGAAGTGATAAAAACACCATCAACATCAGTGATGCCTTCCACAACAGCCTTTGCCCTTGCCATCATAAGACGAAGATCCGGACTTGCGGCCTCAATTCCGAAATCCTTACCGATATCATCAAGGATATCAATTTCAATTTCAGGGTAGACAAGTTTAGCATTAACACTTGAAGCCACAGATTCCAGTTCCCCATGCACACCTGCGTACTCAGAACCACATGACACAAGTGCCACTTTTACAACAGCTTCTTCATTCATTCTGTTGCCTCCTCTGATTCTTCTTTGACTTCATCAAGTGTTTTCAGGAACTCCGCGATCTTGTAAACGAATTCCTGGCCTTCATCATCTGATTCCGGGAAATCCAGTTCAAGAAGCGGCATTTCCCGGCTTCTGATAAGATACTTGGTAAGTTCGTTAGTACGGGCACATCCCATGCAACCAAAAGCCATTGGAGATTCACCCACAATGATACCGGCTTCTGCCTCATCAATCATCGGACCTACGATGGCCATTCTTCCTCTTACACCTGCAGGAACTTCAACAGCCGCATACTTAAGACCGTGCTTTGGTTCCTCTGCCGTAATGTTCATGGGGGGAGAGTCAACACCAACGGTCGTGACCTTTTCCTTTATCTTTTCCATCATTGCTATGGGTGTGTGGCCGAACCTCTGCACCAGGTCAGAAAGGATCAGACTATTTGTAGGGTATATGATAACTTTAGCCATGGTATTGCCTCATAAGCTGGATTCAACTATATCCTGAAGATCTTTCACTCCAAGTTTTTTCTTGTGCTCTGTCTCTTTAAGTGGAACATGTTCGTCGTATTTGTCAAGCGCTTTACCTATCATAGGAAGCATCATTGCCTCTTCCTTGAGGAAATAGAAACCAGGTCTTGAACCGCCTCCACGGGAAGCACGACAGCGTCTGTCGTCACCTGGAGGGAAACCTCTTTCTTTTACGAAAATATGATTCTTATCAAGATCAACGATCTCTTTTACAACTTTGTTAACAGCCTCTCTGGGCCCGGTGACCATTGTCCCAAAACAGGTTTCTTTGATCACGATATCAGTACTGGATTCATATATCTTCATTGCAGCATCGATAGGCAGCACAGTGTCAGAACTTGTGACAACAAGCTTTGTTATGACATCATTACTATCATCGTCCATTTTCATTCCTCCTTGCTGCTCTCTAATACATACATCAGATCGTTATCCTTGAAATGTTTGAGTTTCTCAGGATTCAGTATTTTTCCGATAATATTGGTGTTTCCAAGTCTCTCCCCTGTCGGACCGAAAAGGTCATCATCTGCTAACTTGACACCTATCATTCCGGCTCTCTTTGCAGCCTGGTTGGTAACACCTATTTCACCTGCAATTGTCTTAGCAGGAGTGTTCTCCGGGAAGATCTCCTTATAGGATTCCGCAGGTTTTTCAGCCTTGAAAATATAGGTATTCTCGTAGGTCATCATTATCGGAAGTTCACCAACAGGATTGTACTGAAGACCTACAGCATGCCTGAAGAAATCAAGTGTCTTTGGAGCAAGATCATCATAAAGTTCGATCTCTACAAGCATCTCAGGATCAACACCCTGAACTGTAACTTTCTTTTCATGCAGGATCTCAATAGTGGTTGATGGAGACTGTCTTACAATAAATCCATCGTCACCGGTATATCCTTCCTTAATGACTTCAATGCCCTGCTCCGCCATTTCGGCTTCTGCGTCTGCATTGGTCATTCCAAGAAGCATTACCTGGTCAGGAACAGATTCAAGCATCACCTTCTGATCTTTTTCTGCAATCCTTGCAAGCTCTATTCCCTGCACAACATGACCTACTACCGAATGCATGATCGATGAAGTGCGGGCATCTGTTGAAATGAAAAGTTTACCGGCACCGTATCCGACGGTCCTTACAAATACTGAACCTGTAGACCTCGCCTCGAAATTCTCATAAGTTACCAATTCACCCTGAAAACGGTGATCGGATATAAATGAAGTTGAAAGATAATCAATATGGAATGTTCCATCCCTTGTTACTGAGAAGAAGAACTCTGCGCCTTCCGGAGCCAGTGGGTCTATCTCGATCTTAATGTAAGTAAAAATACGATAACCGTCTTCAAGTTTTGTTGAAAGATCGGTGGTAGAGATGTGCTCTCCTACTTTCTCCCATTCTACGACCGGTTCAATAGATAATATCCTGTCTCCCCTGTCAAGATCAGAAATTACATGTTTTCCGCTTATTAGCTTTGCGAACACACCATCTTCAGGTGCGCCATATTCTGCGGAGTGACGGGTTTTACTTACTATAATGTGAGTGTTCGCAGCATCGCCACCGCCTGCACCAAAAAGAAGTGAGAAACGCTCCATATCGGAATTTCCACGCGCAAGTTCCATATCAGTGCTGAAAGGACCAAAAGCAAGTACATCCTTATTCGTCCATCGCACAGGAAGTTCTGTAAGGTCTTTAAAAATAGAAATCCAGCGTATGGAAGAGGGAGATGATTCATCCAGAAGTTCAATTTTGAACTCGCCTTTAGAAGTCTTTACCAGGTATTCGGTTGAAGCCTGTGACTTCTGGTCTTCCTTCTCTATGAGAATACCAATCGCTGTACCCTTTTTATAAGGGGCGTTTGACACCTTGATGGCGTCCTCAAGGGTTGAACTTTCGGGTAATTTCAGTTCCTGTCCGTTGATCTCTAACGTAATTTCGCCACTCGTGCCAAACTCCTCCGTGTATATCTAAAATATCATGTTTCTGCTGCTTCCATACGCTCTTCTTCGGTAAGCTCTGCCAGAACAGCCTTTGGTTCTCCAACACTGACTATCTTGCCATGCCTCATAAGAGCTACACGATCACAGATCTCTTCCAGGAAGTCCATATCGTGGGATACGATGACAAATGTGTCGCCCATTTTCTCACGTGCTTCCAGAATAGATTTAGTGACCTCTTTCTTTGTGAACGGGTCCATTGTACCCGTTGGTTCGTCCATTATGATGATATTAGGTTCCTTCATCAGGATCTGGGCAAGTGCAACCCTGTGCCTTTCACCTTCACTAATCTCATCTGACATCTTTGATAATATAGATTTTGCCTTCTCTTCGGTAAATCCGGTTGCAATCAGTGTGTTGATAGCCTTTCTGACAGCAAGCTCATATGGCAGGTCAATACCTATGGATTCAGTAAGGTTGTCAATGATAGTCCTGTGTATGTAAAGACCATATTCCTGATGCAGTATTCCCATATATTTAACAGCACGTCCTCTGCATTCAGGTCCGGGCTTTCTCATATCGACCCATTCCTCACCAACACGTACCTGTATGTCACCGCTGGTTGGTGAGACAATACCCATGAGTACTTCTGATGTGGTGGTCTTTCCGGCACCACTTGTACCTGCAAGACCGAATATCTCTCCTTCTTTTACATCAAAGGAGATATCATTAACGGCGTAAACAACCCCCCTGCTTACAGAAATGTACTTCTTGACAAGATTATCTACTTTAATAAGCGGATCACCTACGGGCACATCACATTTCTTTTCAACAGTGCAGACCATCTGCATAAATTCTTTGGCAACTTCTGAAGGTTTACCTTCCTGCACAATTGCACCATCTTCAAGGATGATGGCCTTGTCTGCAAGATCTTCAACTACTTCTGACCAGTGGGAAGTAATCACCATTGTCATGTTGTAGTCTTTTACTGCCTTTGCAATAACATCGTGGACCACATCAGCAGTCCTTGGGTCAAGTGTACCGGTTGGCTCGTCGGCAATGAGAAGCATTGGGTCTCTTACAAGCTGACGGGCAAGTACTACTCTCTGCTTTTCTCCACCACTGAGGTCACGCGCCACGTGCATCATGCGGTGTGAGAGCTGGACCTTTTCCAGAAGATCCACTGCGCGTGAAACAGCTGTTTCACTGTTAACACCAATCTCTGTCAGTGAGTTCACTACATTGGTTATGACCCTGTCATCACCATAAAGTGCGAATGTGCGCTGGAGCATGATAGCGATTCTTTTGGTAATCTCACGCCTGTCACCATCATGCAGGGAAAGTTTAATGAAATCAGCTTTGAAGGGTTTGAGGGTATCATTACCACATGCTGGACACTGCTGTCCTGCTTTGCCTGGTGGCTCCATATGTCCGCACTTCTCACATCTAGCGAGATGGTATATTACCTCTCCACTAATGCCTTCGTACTCTTCAACACCACGCAGGACGTGCATCAATACTGTTTTGCCTGAACCACTTCTACCAAGAATTCCGAGAACTTCTCCCTCGTTGATGGTCAGGTTTATATCTTTGAGAACTTTGACACCATCAAATTCAAGTGTCAGGTTTTTGACTTCAATGAATAATGTCATTTGATTTCCTCCGCCCAGGGGTGCATAGGAGTCCTGTTTCACTAATTATGATATGCATATCTACTCAAATTACTTAACGGTTTTGCAGATTGCACACAAAACTAGCTCTGTCGGAACCCATGCAGACCTGATAACAAGTTTTTAGCGATCTTTTTTAAAGAATTACTGTTGGATTATTGAACTCAATACATAAACATAACGCATCTGCTTCGCGCTGTTAACTTCTGAAAAGGGGAACTGCATGCCGATATTACGAAGTGACGCATTCGACTGAATTTTTTATTATGTCCACCACGTCGATGATATTGCCTATGACAATATCTGCAGAGTCCATTAAAACCTGAGGGCGCTCATCTCCCTGCTGCAAAGTAAGAATACCAATATCAGCAGCCTTCAATGCAAGTATATCATTCATACCGTCACCAACCATAAATACAATATCGTGATCATTTTTCAGATCATTCACTATTCGTTCTTTATCATGAGTTGTGGCAACTGCAAAAACATCTTTCATGGGAACTGACAATGAAGACGCAAGTAACTCCAGATTTTGCGCGTCATCCCCGGATGCAATGAAAATATCGACATCAAGTGACCTGACAGCATTAATGGTATCTAAAGTGCCGGAGTAAAGCTTTCCACCTGTACTAAGAACATAGGGTACAAGGTGTTCATGAGAATCAACAACAATACCCGCTGCCAGATAATATATTTCCGGACAGCGACCTTTTACGTGAGAAACTACATCATAGAGGTCCCTGATCTTTACATCATTTCCCCGGATTATACTGTACACATCGTCCAGTTCAAACGGACTGCTTGAACAGCTTATGCCCAGTGGAATATTATACATATCAATGAATTCCCGAAGCTCAAGGTCAGGGTCGCATTGCCACAGATCATCGAAACGAGTGCGTAGAACAACAAGTGCCCTGTTGGCTTTCTCGGCAACTAAAAGAGTTGTCTGTATATCTTCCAGCACCGAGCCATTGCTCATGTCCTTTGCAACACGATACATATGCAACAGTGTCCCGGCACTGTCAAAAACAACAGCAACACGTTTTTTCATAAATTGTGATAGGATTCATCAAATATACGTTTACTCCTTAAATGCAAAGTCATGACAATACAGGCTGCCAAATAACTAATAACCAAACAGGTTCTATTTCAGAGCACATATGAGCAGAATTAACCTGATCATAAAAGCCCTTATAACTATTATATTACTTGCTCTTGTTTTTGAAGGCTTGCAGCATACTGATGACAATGAGCCTGTAATATTATCTCGGCCCTGGGACCACAGCCCTATTACAGTTTATATTGATGACACGGATGTGCCTGAACATTACAGCCCAAGTTACAAGGATGATGTCTTGGATGCACTTAACTACTGGGAAAACGGAGGCAATGGCCAACTTGGATTCCAGCCGGAATTTCAGATCGTAGAAACTGATACTGCAGACATCCTGATAATGTGGGTAGATAACCTTGAAAAAGATGCAGGTTCAGCAAATGGAATTGCAGGATTTGCAAGACCATACATAGTGAACGGACAATTTGAAAGGGTGGATATTGTCCTTGAAACAGGAAACTACGAAGGTTATGCGTGGAGACAATACGGTGACACTTCCATGGAGGATATAGCCGCACATGAACTTGGACACGCACTGGGACTGGGACACAGCGATGACAGAAGTGACATCATGTACCCTAAATATGACCACAGGGATAATCTAAATCCATTGCTTTTCAATTCCACCCGCTATTTGCTCCTGGCTCTGTTAATTGGAGCAGCAATTATTATCACATATCATGCCACAGGATGGCTCAGGTACAGGAACAAAAGAAAAAAGCTTGAAGATGATGTGTTCAACGACCCTGAAGGTGAAAACAAAAATGAATGACATGACCATTTTCCAGGCAATACTTCGATATTTTGGCGGAGAGATAATGGACTTTTCAGATTACGAAGTAGATCTCTCAGGACTGACACAATTCCAGCGTGAAGTCCTCAAAGAGGTCAGAAAAATACCCTATGGTGAAACAGTAACATATCGGGAACTGGCCTGCAAGGTTGGAAGAGATGGTGCAGCCAGGGCCGTTGGTTCTGCTGTTGCCAGAAATCCTTATCCCATAATCATACCCTGTCACCGGGTTGTTGCATCTTCCGGCATAGGAGGATTTTGTGGTGAAACCTGTGGAGAGAAAGTTGAGCTTAAGAGAAAAATGCTTGAAATGGAAGAAACTGCAAAAGAAAATAAATGATGAAAAAGATAATAGATGGTAATGGTGGGACAAAAGAAAAACATATGGGGTAAAATATGTACGGATGGACTGGAAGAACAGTTATCTTAGATCTGGGCGACAACTCAGTCACAGAAACAAAAACTAAAAAAACGTATGCTGAACAATTTATAGGTGGCCGGGGCCTTGGATGCAGGCTTATGCAGGACTTTGCCGACCCGGAACTAGACCCATTGAGTCCTGAAAATCCCCTCATATTCGCCACCGGACCACTTACGGGAACCTCTGTTCCAATGTCCGGACATTTTACGATCACATCTAAGTCACCTCTCACATCAACAATATTCAGCACAAATGCAGGTGGCTATTTTGGAGCCGAGCTCAAATTTGCAGGCATAGATGCCCTTGTAATAACAGGGAAAGCTGAAAAACCGGTTTACGTCAGCATCTATGATGAAGAAGTGGAAATATTACCTGCTGAACATCTCTGGGGAAAGAATACTGCTGAAACAACGGCTCTTCTTGAGGATAAAGGCAAGGTTGCATGCATCGGCAAAGCCGGTGAAACTCTGGTCAGTATGGCAAACATTGTGAATGATCGCATATACACCAGCGGGCGCGGGGGACACGGGGCTGTCGCAGGCTCAAAGAACCTCAAAGCCATTGTTGTAAAAGGTACAAATAAAATAGAGGTCACAAATCCTGAAGAATTCGAAATACTGGTCGAGAAGACAAAGAAACTTCTTACTGCAAGCCCTCCTGCTTCCAAGGGGCTCAAAAAATATGGCAACTCCGTGATTGCGGATCTTCTGAACTACATGGGAACCCTGCCTTCCATGAACTTCCGTGAAAAGACATTCCATAATGCTGAGAAACTTTCAGGAGAGGAACTCAACCATACGTTCAATTTAAAGGAAGCTCCTTGCTACGCTTGCCCCATTGGTTGCAAGCGAACAGACCCGGATGGAAGACCCGTTCCGGATTACGATTCAATATGGGCATTTGGACCCAATATCGGAAATGATGATATCGGACTTGTCAGGGAACTTGATAAACTCTGTATTGACTATGGACTGGACCCAATCTCAGTGAGTGCTGCAATTGCATCCTACATGGAAATTAAGCCCTGGATCACAATGGAGGAAGTTAAAGAGATAGCAACTGAGATTGGAGAAGGAACACATTATGTATGTAAAGGCTCACATGATTATCTCTATTCTACCGGAAAAGAAGAATGTGACACCGCAGTAAAAGGACTTGAGATTCCCGGATATGACCCCAGAGAAATAAAAGGCATGGCTATCGCATATGCAACATCAAACACGGGTGGCTCACATTTGAGTGCATTCATGGTCGGTCCTGAGATCATGGGAAAACCCATGCTTCTTGAGAGAGAAAAATTTGATGGGAAAGCTGCTCTTGTACTATATTTCCAGGATCTTACAGCAGTTATTGATTCCCTGGTGATGTGTCCATTCACCATGCTTGCGGTGGGAGAAGTTGATTTTACGGCACTGCTGAATAATTTGACCGGAGAGAAATATTCTGCTGAAGAATTACTTAGAGCCGGTGAAAGAATATTCAATATGGAAAGAATGTTCAATCTGAAAGCAGGCATCACATCGGAGGATGACACACTTCCTGAGAGATTCTTTGAGAATAACGATATTGATAGAAGCGGATTTAAAAAGACAATCATGGACTACTATCATTTCAGGGGATGGAATACAGAGGGAGTTCCTGAAAATGAAAAACTCAAAGAACTCGATATTGAAAATAATAAATAATAAAATGCTGATTCTGCGGAATAAAGGGGATATAAACACATATATATTAGATTCTTCTATTATTATCCCCTATTAATGCGGAATCAAAGGTTAAGTTCATATATAGCATTAAGAATTATACCCTTAGACCTTTTAAGCTCATAAATAATTATTACGATTATGGAGGATTTTAAGTGAAAATACAAGTTGAAATTAAAGAACTCAAAGAGGGCAAGTACGTTATTGTAGACGATGAGCCCTGTGTCATTAAGAGTATATCAAAATCAAAACCAGGAAAACACGGTTCAGCAAAAGCAAGAATCGATGTGATCGGGCTTTTCGATTCACAGAAGAGATCTATTATCGGCCCGGTGTCTGACAAGACTTACGTCCCAGTCGTCGAAAGAAAGAACGCACAGGTTCTTTCAATTGCAGGCGATGTTGCACAGCTCATGGACATGGGAGACTTCTCAACATTCGAAATGACTGTCCCTGAGGAATACAAGGACAGAGTTATTGAGGGAGAAGAGGTTTCATACCTCACCGCAATGGGCAAGATGAAGTTCGATCTCAGATGATCGGACCCAAACTTTTCTTATCTTTTTTTCATTACTAAATTTATGTTTCACAAACCTGATATGATGGATGCATTTGCAGACTATGAGACTGCAAAGTATGTTATATTCGGTGTACCTTTTGATGCTACATCCTCATTCAGGTCAGGAAGCCGCTGGGCTCCCGATGCAATGAGAAAAGCCTCAGTGAACTTTGAAACCTATAACCAGTATTATGATATTGATTTTGAAGACCTGCTGATACACGATATTGGAAATCTTGAAGCTTATTCCTCAGTGGAGGAAACACTGGAAGACCTCTACCATGCAGTAAAGCCAATTGTAAAGGACGGAAAAATTCCAATTATGATGGGAGGAGAACATTCTCTTACTTATCCATGTGTAAAAGCATGTGCAGAGGAAGCAGGAGAAGATATTGGCTTTGTTGTAATGGACGCACATTTTGACCTCCGTGAAGAATATGGGGGTATCAAAAACAGCCATGCATGTGTTTCCAGACACGTTCGTGATGATATAACTGATACCTATGTGACCATCGGTGTTCGCAGCGGACCAAAGGAAGAATGGACCTATGCAAAAGAGAACGGCATCAAATACTATACTGCGGATGACGTCCGGGAAATGGGGATCGAAAAGGTAATTTCCGACATCATGGAATACCTTGGTTGCAGAAAGATCTACCTGTCACTTGACATGGATGCACTCGACCCTGCATATGCCCCTGGTCTTGGAACACCTGAACCTTTCGGACTTACAGACATTGATGTGCGTGAGGTCATACGTGCGTTTGCACCAGTTACCATTGGATTTGATGTTATGGAGATTACTCCTGAATATGATAACGGTATAAGCGCACTTCTTGGGACAAAACTTCTCAGGGAATTCATTGCTGCTCACGCTGCAAGTGAGAGATAGAACCGGATAATGCAGACATAAATTCCAGCATACACACTCATTTTCTTAAAATATCCGTGGTTCTCTGAAGATTTCAATAAGGAATGCTGAAAAAAAATCATGGAATGAAATATGCCATCATGAAAAAGAGTCATAACATAAATTACAATTGCTGCGGAATGGTAAAGGTAACAGTTGTTCCTTCATCAACCTTACTTATAAGGGAAATATTACCACCATGCATCTCAACAAGCCCTTTTACAAGAGAAAGTCCAATGCCTACTCCGCTGTATCTGCGTGCATGCGACCAGTCAATCTGGGCAAATGGTTCAAAAAGTGTACCCTGCTTCTCTTCTGAAATGCCAATTCCGCTGTCAGCCACCTGCACACGGATATCACCGTTATCCCTGTCAAAAACAACATTTACAATACCTCCCTCTTTGTTGAATTTGATAGCATTTCCAATCAAATTATGAAGGATTATCTTAAATTTAGATTCATCTGCAAGGATATATTCAATATCTGATTTAATCTCAAATTCAATTGAAACCAGGCTTTTAGAAGCAGGTGGTCCGAATATATTTTCAAGGACTGCAACCGTCGCTTGCAGGCTAAATCTCGAAATATTAAGCTCTCTGCTTCCTCCTTCAATCTCTGCAATATAGATAAGGGAATTGATAATTTCAAGAAGATTTGAACCTGCATCTTTAATACGATTAGAATACTTCATCTGTTTCTCATTTAATTCTCCTGATACCTCACGTATCAGGATATCGGAATAGCCAATTACGATGTTAAGAGGAGTGCGCAGCTCATGACTTATATTGGACAAGAATTCACTTTTTGAGTTGCAGGCACTTTCAGCAAGCATTTTTGCTTCGATCAGCATTTTCTCTGCAAGCTTGCGTTCTGTTGTATCCACACAAAGTGCCAAAAGTGTTTTTTTGTTCAGCATGACAGCTTCTATCTGCATATAATAATCCATACCGCCTTTTTTCAGGAATAAGAACTCACCAGAAGCTTTGCCTTCTGATTCTACCTTCAGAAAATAATCCGTAGTTTCAGATACGGATTTCGGGCTGCACAGATCAATAATGTTCATACCCATGAGTTCGCCGACAGAATATCCGGTAAGGACACATGCAGCCGGATTAACATCAAGAATCATTCCAAAAATATCAGTCACAAAAATAGGGTGAGGAGAATTGTCAACATATGTACGATATTTTTCCTCACTTCTTTTAAGACGTTGCTGGGACGTCCTGATATCTGTAATATCAAGCACACTGCTCATAAAATAAGGAATATCTTTACTATTATGGAGGACGTTTATATGAACCAGGGCATGGACAAAATATCCGGACTTGTGGATGTACTTTTTTTCGATCTCAAACGAATCGATATCCTCCTCAAGCATTTTATTTAGCATGTCAGCTTCGGTTCCGTTTTTAACATCAGGGTATGTGAGATCCATAGATCTCATTGAAAGAAGCTCGTCCTGTGTATAGCCCACAATCTCACAAAACCTGTCGTTAACTTTCAGGAAAGTCCCCTCTATCGTCGTATAGGCAATGCCTACCGCTGATTGCTGGGAACTGGCTTTGAAAAGTTCCTCATCGTCCCAATTAAAGCATTCAGATGCATGATTAATAGTAGTAGTAGATTTTTGAGTTTGAATTTTTGGTTGCCTATTAATCAGACTATTCAATTTCTTCCCCTTGTTGATGAGAGCTTTCAGATAAGCAATAAGCGCATCATTATCAAAAGGTTCTTCAAAATAACCGTCAGCACCTGACTCAGTAAGTCTCACTATATCATTACTGGAAAAAACAGGACCAACGAAAACCAATGGTAGAAAATGGTATTTATAGGAGATTTTCACCTGCTGACATACCTGATAAGCCTCATAATCATTGGAAGATACATCAATAACGACAAGATCCGGTGTTAATGTATCCAGTTCTGACGTAATGGAATTGCAGGGATTTATTTCAACCACATCAAAATACTTCTCAAGAAGACCACTGTATGGGCTTATTTTATCAGGCTCACTCCTGATAATTGACACTACATTTCTCAAAGAACTACCATTCCACATAATTTTGTTATACAAACTTAGTGTATTTTATGGATAGTACACATATAAAAAGGCTATTGATACACATTATTGAAGTACACAACCTGGAAATAAATTACCTGCGCTGTGGAATCGTAAAAGTAAAGGTGCTTCCCTCATCAACCTTGCTTACAAGAGTAATCCTGCCACCATGCATTTCAACAAGTTCTTTTACAAGGGAAAGACCGATCCCTACTCCACCGTATTTTCTTGCATGCGACCAGTCAAGCTGGACAAAAGGATCGAAAAGTGTATCCTGTTTGTCTTCAGGAATACCGATACCATTGTCAATTACCTGAACACGAATGTCATTTCCATCCCTGTCAAAAACAACTTTTACAAAACCCCCTTCCTTGTTGAATTTGATAGAGTTTCCAATTAAATGGTGAAGAATTGTCTTGAATTTAGATTCGTCAGCAAGAAGATATTCAATATCCGAAACAACATCAAATTCTATCAAAACTGCTTTTTTAGAAGCTGAAGTCCTGAATATCTTTTCAAGATCAACAACCATGGGCTGCAGATCAAATTTCGAAATGTTGAGATCACGGCTTCCACCTTCGATCTCAGCAATATATATCAGGGAATTGACCATCTCAAGAAGATTTGAACCTGCATTTTTTATGCTGGTAGAATATTTCATCTGTTTTTCATTTAATTCGCCTGAGACTTCACTTATTAAAATATCAGAATAACCGATCACTATGTTTAGCGGAGTACGCAGCTCATGGCTTATATTGGCCAGAAACTCACTTTTTGATTTCGAAGCATTTTCCGCAAGCATTTTTGCTTCGATCAATAGCTTCTCTGTTAGCTTGCGCTCAGTCGTATTAACACAGAGTGCCAGGATGGTTTTTTCATCGATCATTACAGCTTCTACCTGCATGTAGAAGGTATTACCATCCTTTTTCCGGAACAGAAACTCAGCAGAAGCTTTGCCTTCGTCTTTTACCTTCAGGAAGTGTTCTGTTGCAAGATCTACGGACTCAGGACTACACAGATCAATGACATTCATATCCATTAGTTCTTCAGCAGAATATCCTGTCAGATTGCAACCGGCGGGATTCGCATCCAGAAGCATCCCGAAAATGTCAGTTACAAAAATAGGATGAGGAGAATTGTCAACATAAGCACGATATTTACTCTCACTTTCCTTAAGACGTTGCCGTGAAGTTCTTATGTCTGTAATATCAAGCACATTACCGAGATAATAAAGAGGAATTCCCTGCTCATCGTATATAAGATTCGCATGGAGAAGAGTATGTACAAGATAACCGGACTTATGAATATATCTTTTTTCCATTTTAATATAAGGAATATTTCCGGTTGCCAGCTTTTTTTGCTGACTGATGTTTTCCGGCAAGTCTTCAAAGAAACTTATGTCACGCAGGTATTTTCCTTTTAGCTCATATTCTTCATAGCCCAGCATATCACAAAAAGCAGCATTTGCCTGTTCAATTTTTTTATCGTGGGCAGACATTTTCACAATGCCGATACTGCTGGATTCATACATTGTCCTGAAAAAGGCTTCACTTTCGTGAAGGCGTGCTTCCGCTTCCTTTTGGGCCGAAATGTCTGCCACAATAGAAAACACTTTTCTTATATTTCCCGAATCATCCCTGGTTACGTTAGAATATAGCTTTACCCAGACAGGATGGCCTTTTTTGTGGATGTATCTTTTTTCAATCTCAAATGAATCGGCTTCTCCGTCAAGGATATTTTTCACCATTTCTAATTCGGCCCCATCCTTATCAGGATAGGTTATATCCATGTAGTTCAGTGAAAGAAGCTCTTCCCTGGGATAGCCTACTATTTCACAAAAACGTTCATTGACTTTCAGGAAATTACCTTCAATGGACATCTGGGCAATACCTACAGCAGACTGCTGGAAAGTAGCTTTGAAAAGTTCCTCATCTTCAAGGGGAAGACAATTTACGGGGTTGGCATCCTGACCGGAAACTTCCATTTTGAGCTGGTCATACTTTTTAAGCAGACAGCTGAAATTCTGCCTCTTATCGATTAAAGCTTCCAGATAAGCAACTGCCACATCGGCATCTACAGGTTCTTCAAAATAGTCATCTGCACCGGACTTGATCAGCCGTACTTTCTTGTCTCCAGAAAATGGCGGACCTGTGAAGACCACAGGTATAAAGTGATATTTTTCTGAAAATTTTATTTCCTGGCATGCCTTATATGCATCTTTGTCGTCAAGAGGCTCCTGGATGATAATAGCGTCCGGAATCAAAGCATTAAGCTTTGTTAAAAGGGATTTACAGGGATTGACCTCGATTATATCGAAATCATTTTCGACCATGCTTTTGAATGGACTATTTTTATTGGGTCCGTTGCGGACTATAAATATGACTGAGCTCACTACATCATACTTCCCACATCATCAATCAACAGCGATAATATATTTTATATGCGATTCGAATATAAAAATGCAATTGATACGCAGTAATAATATTCAGATATCTATCTAAATTATTGATGACTACCCAGATTAACTTTTTCATTAAAAGTGATGCGGAATCATTTTGAGAATGTAATTACAGATAATTATATACATGCTCCAGACAATGACATCATTGAGAGTATGAACGACGAAATTGAAGTTGTATGTCCGGCATGTTCACCAAAAATACCAGTGCCACATGATGTATTAAAAGTAGGACAGAACGTAATAGTCCAATGTCAGGAATGTGAAAATATCCATCCTGCTGAGATAGAGAAGGTCAAAAAGTTCAAGATCAAGGTAATAATCAGCAAAGGTGAGGAGTCTTTCATACAAACGACTCTTATGACATCAGAAGAAGGCTTGATGGTAGACGATGAGATAATTGTGGATGATGGGGAATCTGACGAAGTTTATCCTATACTTGTAACTGCTATAGAATCCGGTGAAAAGAGACTTGAAATAGCCAATGCGTCCGAAATCACTACAGTATGGGGCAGAGCCATTGATGAGGTGGTTGTAAAAATAGCAGTGCACAAAGGAAAAAATACTGAGACACTTCACAAGAGAGTGCCGGGCGGATATGAGTTTATCATTGGTCAGGAAGAAACTGCCAATAAAACAAAGTTCCGTATAAAAAAGATTAAGATAAGGGATGGGAGCCTTGAATCTAAAACTGGCATTGCAATTGAAGCAAAATTCATAAAGAGAATATTTGCGGAAGAAATTGTCAGAAAAAACTGGGGAGATGGAAAAACCCAATGGAGTATGAAAGGGAAAGGAAGAGGCTGGTAAATTCTCTGAGAGAGTACAATATATCTGAAAAAACACTTAATGCAATTAAAAAGGTGTCCAGGCACCTTTTCGTGCCTTCTGTTCAAATAGCGAACGCCTACATTGACCACCCATTACCCATAGGCTACGCACAAACAATATCAGCCCCGCACATGGTTGCCATGATGTGCGACTTTCTTGACCTCCGTGAAGGATTAAATGTGCTTGAGATCGGTGCAGGGTCGGGCTACAATGCTGCTGTAATGACAGAGATCATGGGTAAAAAAGGAAATATCTATTCTATTGAAAGGCTTGAAAAGCTTGCTGTTTTTGCACAGGAGAATCTGAAAAAAGCAGGTTACTCCAATGTTGAAATTTTATGCAAAGATGGCTCCCATGGACTTCCCGAACATGCACCCTATGATCGCATCTGCGTGACTGCATCCGCGCCATGTACCCCGCTGCCTCTTGTGGAGCAACTCAAACCGGAAGGAATTCTGGTAATTCCCGAAGGAAAAAGATACCAGCGCCTCTATCGTATCAGGAAGGATATGGAAGGGAATATCACAAAAGAGGACTGTGGCGGAGTGATATTCGTGCCTCTTGTGGGAGATCATGGTTTCAACATGCTTTGTGGTAACTGAGAAAACACAAGACATGATCCAGAGTAAAAATACTTTTATTCATCCGGGTTCATTTAGCTTAGCGTATTTTATAAAAGTATAAATCGCTAAATAGCTCATTGATGGAAATATGATGAATCCAATCAGCAAAAAATGGCAATTCTGGATAGACAGGGGGGGCACGTTCACTGATATTATTGCCCGAAAACCTGACGGACAATTGCTTGCCCACAAATTACTTTCAGTTGACACTGAACATTACACTGATGCTGCAATGCATGGCATCAGAACTATTTTCGGCACGGGTTCTGAAGATGTACTTCCAACTGAGAACATTGCTTCTATCAAAATGGGAACCACTGTAGGAACAAATGCATTGCTTGAACGCAAAGGTGAGCCAACTGCACTTGTAATAACCAGAGGTTTCAGGGATGCACTAAGAATCGGATACCAGAACCGTCCTGACATCTTTGCATTAAAGATTGAGCTTCCGGATTTACTTTATGATGAAGTCATCGAGATAAATGAGCGATACAGTGCTTCAGGAAAAGAGTTAGAAACTGTTGACATTGAAAGTGCAAGGGTGGAACTTGAGAGAATTTACCAATCGGGAATTCGTTCCATTGCTATTGTATTGATGCACGCTTACAGATATCCTGAACATGAGATTCAACTTCGTGAAATCGCAGAGGAGATAGGATTTACTCAGATCTCACTTTCACATGAGGCAAGTCCGCTTATGAAGCTCATCAGCAGTGGTGAAACCACGGTTGTGGACGCATACCTCTCCCCGGTGCTAAAAAGATATATCAATATGATAACTGCTACCCTTGAAGCAGGTGGCAACAATACAAAGCTCATGTTCATGCAATCAGGCGGTGGGCTTGTGGAAGCAAGCCATTTCAGAGGGAAGGATTGTATTCTTTCCGGGCCTGCCGGTGGTATTGTAGGAGCTGTGGAAACCTCCGGAAGAGCAGGTTTTGACAAGATTGTTACTTTTGACATGGGTGGTACTTCCACAGATGTAGCTCACTACAACGGAGAATACGAGAGGAGTTTTGAGACAGAAATTGCCGGTGTTCACCTGCGCACACCTATGCTTTACATCCATACCGTTGCAGCAGGCGGAGGATCAATTCTCCATTTTGATGCAGGGAGATTCAGGGTCGGACCTGATTCCGCAGGTTCTGAACCCGGACCGGCATGTTACAGGAAAGGCGGACCTCTCACAATTACAGACTGTAACCTGATGCTAGGAAGGATAAAACCGAGGTATTTCCCACGTGTATTTGGACATAACGCTGACATGCCACTTGATGCTGAGCTTGTTAAAGAGAATTTTATGGCTCTTGCGGAAGAGGTCAGTGAGTTCACCGGAGAAAAAAACAGTGCTGAACAGGTTGCTGAAGGGTTCCTGAAGGTCGCAATTGATAATATGGCAAACGCCATCAAGAAAATATCCATTCAGCGTGGTTATGATACAAAGGAATACGTTCTTTGCTGTTTTGGAGGAGCAGGAGCACAACATGCCTGTGGTGTTGCAGATGCACTGGGAATCATCAAGATATTGATACATCCTCTGGCAGGTGTGCTTTCAGCTTACGGAATGGGACTTGCTGACCAGAGAAACATGAAGGAGCAAGCTGTAGAGAAAAAACTTGAAAGTAGCCTGATCGAAGAGCTGCAGAGTGTTGTTGCTGAACTTGAAACAACCGGCAGGGAAGAAATGAGAGTGCAGGGTGTTTCAGATGAAGATATAAGCTCACTGCACAAGGTTCATGTAAAGTATAAGGATGCTGGTACTTCTATTATTGTTGATTTTGGCGCTGAAAGTGAGATTAAAAGTGCTTTTGAAGAAGAGCATAAAAACCGTTTTGGTTTTGTGGTGGAGAACAAAGAGCTTTTCATAGAAGCTGTGTCCACTGAAATAATAAGTCCCGGAGAAAAAATGCAGGAAGGTTCTCTTTCTGATAGTCCGCCGGCATTAGGAGAAGAAAAAGAAAATGCGCTGTCAGAGACTACAATGTACACATGTGGAGGATTCCACAAAACACCTGTTTACAGTAGAGATGAACTGAAACAAGCTGAGGATAGAATAAACGGACCTGCTGTAATTGTTGAAGCAAATACCACCATTATAATCGAACCGGGATGGAAAGCAGAACTAAGGGACGGACAGGAACTTGTACTGGAAAGAGTTGTTACTCTGCCTAAGAGAGAATTAGTGGGAACTGAGGCTGATCCTGTGATGCTTGAGATATTCAATAACAGGTTCATGTCCATTGCACAACAGATGGGGTATACTCTCCAGAATACTGCTTATTCAGTAAATATCAAGGAGAGACTTGATTTTTCATGTGCGGTTTTTAACAGGAACGGGGACCTGATCGCCAATGCACCACACATACCGGTGCATCTTGGTTCCATGGGAGAGAGTGTAAAGACAATAATCCGGAAGTTTCCTGATATGGAAGAAGGCGATGTTTTCATGCTGAACTCTCCATTTGAGGGTGGCACGCATCTGCCAGATATTACGGTTATAACTCCGGTATTCTACGGTGGAAATGTTGAGTTCTACGTTGCTTCAAGGGGACACCATGCAGATATTGGCGGGGTGACGCCGGGGTCAATACCTCCGGAGAGCAGACATATTGAAGAAGAAGGAGTGATTACCGGAGGAAAGCGTATTGTTGCTAACGGGAAGTTCCTTGAAGATGAAATTTCAGAGTGGCTGAATTTGGGGAAGTATCCTGCACGTACTCCGTTCCAGAATATTGCTGACCTGAAGGCACAGGTGGCGGCAAATGAGAAAGGTGTCAGAGAGCTGTTGAGGCTTGTTGAGCACTTTTCAATGGAGACTGTGCAAGCATACATGCAGCATGTGATGGATAATGCGGAAGAATCTGTCAGAAGAGTGATTGAGGCTTTAAAGGATGGAGAATACTCACTTTCCTTTGATGATGGACCCATTATATCTGTTAAAGTTAGTATTGACCATGAGGACAGGGAAGCTCATATTGACTTTAACGGTACTTCAGGACAACATTTCGGTAACCTGAATGCTCCTGTTGCAGTTTGCAAGGCTGCCATGCTCTATGTTTTCAGGTCGCTTGTTGACAGGGACATTCCGCTTAATGAAGGATGTATGCGGCCTCTCAAGATAACAATCCCAGAAGACAGCATTCTGAATCCTGAATATCCGGCAGCCGTAGTGGCCGGAAATGTTGAGACATCGCAGTACATTGTTGATGCCCTTTTCGGTGCGCTGGGAATAATGGCAGGCTCACAGGGAACCATGAATAATTTTACTTTTGGAGATGATGAGTTCCAGTATTATGAGACCATATGTGGTGGTTCCGGTGCAGGGGATGGATTTGATGGAACCAGTGCTGTCCAGACACATATGACTAATTCGAGAATCACTGACCCTGAGGTCTTGGAATGGAAATTCCCAGTGAGGGTTGAAGATTTCTCTATTCGTGAAGGCAGCGGCGGTGGAGGGGAATATCATGGTGGCGATGGTGTTGTCAGGAAGGTTCGTTTCCTGAAACCTATGAGAGCTGCCATCATTTCCAGCCACAGGAAGTTTGCACCGCGTGGGTTGAATGGTGGAGAGGATGGAAAAGCCGGAAGGAATTACGTAATAAGAACCGGAAATTCACAGATTGAAGAACTTGATGGCAGGGACAGCACGGAGATGAACGAAGGGGATGTTTTTGTGATAGAGACACCCGGTGCAGGTGGTTTTGGGACACGAGCAAAAAGAAAGAGTTAAGTAAGGATACTTATTAAATATCTGTGGACTTAGGAAAATATTGCGAAAAGGGAAGGCTGTTATAAAAAAATGGACTCTGCAAGCGACATAAAGGAAGTTACCGTAAAGGGAGTTTACATGATCAACATCTTTGGGCGGGCTGTGCCTGCTGTGATGCTTGAGGATGATGATGGAATGATAATGCCGATACATATCGGACAATCTGAGGCTCTGTCTATCAATTCAGTTTTGAAGAATGAGACTATGCCAAGGCCGATGACACATGATCTTATTGTATCCATACTTTCAAGGCTTGGGGCAGATGTTGAAAAAATCCTGATCGATGAGAAGGAGGACAACATATATTATGCCAGGATGACACTGATAAAGGATGGTAAGAGCATGGAGTTCGATGCAAGGCCGAGTGATTGTATTGCAATTGCACTCCGCAATAATGCTCCAATTCTGATAAGTGAGGATGTGTTCAATGAGGATGCTATCAGCAAGGAGAATTTCACAGGGTCAAAGGCGATCACAGGATTTGCATGATCTTCACTTTCCCCTATTTGAACTATTGGATTTTTGAGGGATTGTAACTATATTCACCCTTTGCTTTTTTGCTCCAGATTTAAAACCCAAAAAAGTATATACTGATAATAAGGACAATATGCTATGAGGCATCGAATATTCTATAATCCTTTTAAATTTGTTTTCACCATAATACTGGCTTTTGTGCTGGCGTTTAGTATTTCCGTTCTCTTTTACGGCCTGGTCAGCAGCGCTTTCAGCAAAATTGGATTCTCATGGAACGATGCTCTTATCCTGCTTCTTGCATCCCTTATTGGAAGCAGTATCAATATCCCTCTTAGAACTCTTGAAACTGAAACACCGATTGAGAATAGCAAATATGTGAAGATTTTCGGAGTTTCATACAGGGTGCCTTTCAAGGAAACTCACAAAACCAGGACAACAATAGCTATCAACGTAGGCGGCGCCCTGATACCGACTATTGTTTCCGTCTACCTGCTTGGACTTTTCCCTGATTCTGCAGTTTACGTAATCTACGCAACCCTGATGGTTGCTTTCATTACAAAAACAGTTGCAAGACCTGTTAAAGGTGTGGGAATCGTTTCCCCTGCACTTCTCCCGCCAATTGCCGCTGCCTTTAGTTCCATTCTGGTGGTCTACTCCACCAGTATCCAGCATGACCTCATTTTCGCAGTTGCCTACATCAGCGGCACTTTAGGTACTCTGATAGGAGCCGACCTGCTGAACATGCGTGCAATCACGAAGTTGGGTGCTCCCGTGGTTAGTATTGGCGGCGCGGGGACTTTTGATGGTGTGTTTCTGGCAGGGGTTATTGCGGTGTTGTTGGTTTGATTGGAAAAATCAATAACATACTTTTTATAAAAGTTAGAACGAATTCAAAAGATATAACTATAATCTCATCAATCTCAGATCGGAATTGTACTTAAATTCATTTACTAATAATTACATTTTATAAAATAGGGACTATCAATGCTCAGATACGATAAACAGATACCTGTTAACCCGGAAGTATTCCGATGGTTAAGAGAAAGTTCAGGATGGACTTACGGAGATATCAGTGATAAGTTAGAGGTATCTGTGAATCAGGTTGAAGACTGGGAAAAGGGAAAGAAATCCCCTACTATTGATAACCTGAAAGTCCTGGCTAAGGAATACAAAAGACCGCTGGCGGCTTTTCTGTTGTCAAATCCTGGAGAGAAGCAGACACTTCCAACTGATTACAGAAAACTGCCTGATGGTTCATACAGTTTATCGAAGAAGAGCCTTTTTGCTATCAGAAAAGCTCGTAATATGCAGACTGAAAGCAGTGAGTTGATGGAAAATCTTCACCAGAGTGTTGAGCCAGATGTGGAATTTGTAAGTCTGAAAGATGACCCGGAACTTGTTTCTTCCAATGAAAGAGAAAAAATGAACATCACTCTTGAAGTACAGCGCAAATGGAGAACTCCTTATGATGCATTCAATGGTCTGAGAGAGATCATTGAACATCAGAACATACTTGTGTTCCAGCTTTCTGCTGATCTGGATGATTTCAGAGGATTTACACTGATGGATACTAGACCATTTGCTATTGTTGTTAATTCCTCGGATATTATTCAAGCACGCTTATTTTCACTTCTTCATGAATATGCCCATATTCTGCTGAATAAGCCTGCTATGTGCATTCCACATGAAGGGGAGATTGGTATTGCCGGCAAAGGTGAGAGGGAAAGGACTGAGGCATGGTGTAACCGTTTTGCAGCTTCTTTTTTGCTCCCGACAAATGTTATTGAAGCTGATTTCTCAACATTTGGAATGGAGAATTATGGCAAGATAGCAGGACGGTATAAAGTGAGTCTTTCAACCACTTTAACCCGACTGGTTTCGCTTGGTCTGATATCTCAGACAGAATACAGGTTTGAGATCAACAAACTTCAGGCTGCTGAATCGAATGGTGAAGATGAAAGCAAAAATGGTGGCATGGGTGAAACTTCGGCAACGAAGGCACGCCGTGAGAAGGGAGACTCATTCGTTTCACTGGTTCTTGAAAATTCGCAGGCGGGCTATATAACAAGCAGTGAAGCACTGAATTATCTGGATGTCAAAACAAGACATATGAAAGAGTTAACCGAGTCAAAATAAAACGTGGGTTGTGTATATTATGGAGAGGAATGTTTTTTATGTCATTGATACCTCTTCATTGATTGATATGGGTAGAAATTATCCCATAGCCATTTTCCCTTCTTTCTGGAAAAAGTTCGAGGAACTTATCCATCATCATCGAATTGCTGCACCTGATATTGTCCTGACTGAACTGGAACGTCAGGATGATGAACTTACAGAATGGGCGAAAAACCACAGCCAGATTTTATTCCGTGATTCCTCAGACATGTACTTCCGGGTTATAGACATTCTCAGCGAGTTCCCAAAACTTATCGACCCGAACGATGACCACGAACAAGCCGACCCTTTTCTTATCGCTATGGCCCTTGAAATAACAGATGGCCCGCAACAAACCCTGTGCGACTGCCCGGAAGTGGTTATTGTAACCCAGGAACGCTATAACGGTAAAAGATCAAAAAAGACAAAAATCCCACAGGTCTGCACCCATTACAATATCCCCTGCATCCAGCTTTTAGACCTGATAACAAATGAAGGCTGGGAGTTTTAAGAATTGTTTGTGCTTTCCTGACATGATGGAATTTCATCTTTAAACACTTGCCAGAGCTGTTCTAACTTAACTAAAACATCACTACAAAATTGAACGACTTCTTTTGGTTCTTCATGCATTAAAGGGACAAACATTTTTACATGACTCTCATCATTAAATTGTTCTTGACCTTCAATTTGTGCTTTGAAAACCAGATTTGCCTGGAAAAAGGTTTGTATTGGCTTATGCTGAATTGTATTTCTTGCTTCTTTTATTTCATCTATCCATTCTGAATTTTGGAGAATTAATTCATGAATCAGAGAATCCTGGAAATCAGGTAATTTTTCACGAGCTTTTTTATTCATATATTGACCAAAAGAGAATGAACGCTCTTCATTATAACCATCAACAATTCTGCATTTTAAGTCAACCATTCCATTAATTGAAGCCATGACAGAACTGATAAAAGAGTAGAATTCGTACAATTCCACAGCAAATCCTTTTTTATAGAAAATTGTCACAGGAAGTCGAAATTCAAATCCACCGTTTCCAACTATCTTTTGGAGCCCTGTTTCATCGACTTCTGGTTTATTCCCCACTGATAATGTATGTTCTAAAATATTGTAGTGATATCTTGAACTATCAATGAAAAACTCAATCGTGTCAGTTTTTTCTTTAATATTCATGTAATCACAGTCGATTTTAGATTTTTTGATTATTTACTACCTAACAAAATCAAATATCAGATTAAAAGCCCATTAACCATAGCTTCCATCAACCTCTCCCCATCCTCCTGCGCCTGCCTTATGTCAGATTCAAGCCGGTCGCAGAGTTCCATAAGTTGATCGACTTTGGCAACGATGCGCTGTTGTTCTGCGAGGGGTGGGAGAGGAATTAAAAAATCAGCTAATGTTTTTAAGTTCAAACCTTTATACGCAATTCCTCTAGTTTTGCTAACATTAAACTCTTGTATATATGGCGAAGAAATTACATTCAACATATATTCATTATTAATTTCTTTGATTAAAGGAATTAAGGCAATTTCCCTAGCTATATTATAACCCTGAATATGTTCTGGAGCAATTGCACAACCACCCAAAGTTCCTCTAATTGTCATTAATAACTCTCCACCCTGAATGATTGTTCTTTTGTATTTATTGGAGATTTGTGTAGTTACTGTCCTAACATTGTGTAAATCAAGCCGTCTAAATTTGACATTACTACACCTTAAAGCTAGAACTCCTTTTGAATCTTCAGCACCCATTTTGACTATTCCGTAAGTGATACCTCTGGAATCAACAATGTCACTTAACTTAACCCATTTCCAACTAATGGGAATTTCAAATGGATATTCGTTGGATTTTATAGGAGAGAATCGTTTTTTTTCACTTTTGTTCTTAATTACAATCTTCCCTAACAAAATATCAGCAGGCTCATCCTCATCATCCTGCTCCACGAGCTTCCCCATCACCGCAAGCTGCAAAATAGCCTGCCTCAGTTTTTCCACGTTTTCCAGATTATCATACAGCAGCCCGAAATTATCACATACGAGCCTCCAGTTCTCTGCAAACTTCTCCGGGCTGCCGGCATCGAGCATCTTGTTGAGGGCTGCATTGTTGAGATTAATACGGCTTTCATGCTTCTTTTGTTGCAGGGATTCAAGTTGGTCGCAGAGTTCCATGAGCTGGTCGACTTTGGCGACAATGCGTTTTTGTTCTGCGAGGGGAGGGAGAGGAATATAAATTCTACTAAGATGAGTTGAACCGAAATTCGGTTGCATTCCTACAAGCTGAATTTCCATTTGTTTTTTAAAAAAAGAAGTATCTAAGAAATATTTAAGATAGTTCGGTTCAAATGTACTTGAATAAAAGCATAATCGAATGGTACTCGTATTTAGCATTACTTTATAACCGGGATTCTTAAACCAAGCACTTTTACCCCAACTTCCACCAGAAGATGCAAATAAAAGATCACCTTCCTCAATTAAAAAATGAGAATATTTTTCATTAAATTCATCCTCTGATACAAACTTATCTGAATTTTCAAAAAGTAGAGTTCCATTTGGAAGAATGTTCTTTACATTTAATAATTGTAACTATTCAGCCTATCTCATTTCCACCAGGCTGCTTTCTCTATTTACGCTCAATTCTGCAATAAATAAACAAGTGGATTCCCATTGAATATTTCACTAATCGAGTCTATAACCGATAGAGATTTCTTGTTCACAGTAGAAACGTATCCTCTAATGCGGCAGAAATTTCTAGCCCCTTGTTCACTACGGAAAGTACCTGATATCTTCTGCTGTACCTTCGTCATTCTGATATCTCTTTCCGCCTGATTGTTATCAAACGAAACGTCCGGGTCGTACATAAACCGCAAGATATCCTCCTTAAACCTCATGAACCGATCCAGCAGGTTCTTTGCTGCAGTTTGCTTCTTACGTCCTCGTTTTTTAGACTGCACATCTGATTCCGGATCAGGAGGAATTTCGTTCATTCCATAACAGGTAATGTGATCATAATCCTCACTGAACTTTTGAATTAGTTCAGTATCTAAAAGACCATTATCTACCTGGTGTTTGATGCACACCAACAGATCACTCATTAGCTTTGGCCACTCTTGATCACTGTTTTCAGCAACTCCGGTTAACTCTCTTAACAGATGTGCATTACATAATGAATGCTGGCAATCATATTTGTAGTACGGTTTCCAGAAATCATGTGTTGCAACACCAGTATAACCTGGCAGGATACCCATGGAGTCCATTGCTTGCGACCCTCTTTTTTTATGTACAAAATAATATGTGAGGTTCTTAGTACCTGCTACATGAAGCCAATTACGGGATGCGTTTATTCTTAAACCTGTTTCATCCAGGTTGATAGCATGAGATTGCTTCAGGAGATATCTCACTCCGCTTTCAAATGCTTCAAGTTTATCATAGCAATTGCGTTCGATGTTCACTATTGTAGCAGGACTGATCCTGCATCCTAAAATATCAGAGAACAATTTGACAACACGCTGATAGGGAAGTAGCTGGTTAGTGTGCAAATAAACTGCAAAGGACCTAACTCGATGACCATATTGAGTTGGCTGAGTTACACCATCCGGAAAAACTGCTTTGTTCATATGAGAACATTCAGGACATTTTTTTATCTCACAGCGATGTTCAATGCACTTGATGGTTATTAGAGGAATGTCAAAGACCTGTCTTCTTTCATAATCAGGGGACACAGAAACTAACGATCCCCCACACTTGATGCATTTGTCTATATGATGAACAACAAGTTCATCCGGTTCATCATTCATTCTCAGTGTAGTACCTGGATGACCATTTTGTCCACCAGCAGATCGATCACTCTTTTTTCTCTGAGTTTTAACCTTCGGCTTTTTCCGTGCATAAGAATCAGTGGAAGGTGGTTTGCTACTATTGCAACTATTCTTATCAAGCATTTCTTCCAGATGCTTGACACGTTCTTCAAGCTGTGCAATTTGGAGAGCTTGTTGTTCGATGATCAGATTTTGTTGTTCAATGATTCCAAGTAACCGAGTTACAAGTTCTATTACTGCTTCTGGACCAGCTTCATAAACCGCAAGTATTTCTTCTCGTTCCATTCGAATCCCCTCAGATCAACAGAACTTTTATTATCAAAGTTAGAATGAAGTCATAGTATATTGATTTTTGCTTTATTGGAGAAGGAGGGCTGAATAGTTACTGAGAAATTAAAGTAGTTTTCAATCGGAAAAGACATATCGTTGTTTGAAAATAGGCCATATATTCTGAGTTTGATTTGATTTTCAATGCGAGACTATCAAATTAGAATTTTGATTTAAAAGCCTACCTCTTTTTTCAATAAGACCTATTTCCTCCCCCCCAAAAAAAACAGCGATAGTTCCCTCCAAAGATTAAAATAGTATAAATTTGGCCAGTCTCAGGGAGGATATTTATACTGTTTATAAAGGAGTCCTCTTTGAGGACTCCATTCGAAACGATATTGATAAAGAGAATGTATCAGTTTGCCGCTTGCTACATTTTCTTAATATTGATGACATCGCACAGCATGTTGAAAATAACCATTATCCCAATAAAGACTGGCATTTCAGATATCGTATTTCTTCTATGATAAAACTCACTATTGTCAAATGTTTTAGAGATCTTTCGTTCAACAAAACAATCTCATCTCTTTCAGATGAAGAAGCTCTGCTTCTTCATTTTGTTAATGATGGTGGTAATATTTCTTTGCCCACAGGGTCAACACTTCATCATTTTGTAAAATACAGATTAGGAACAGACGGACTTCAACATATTATGCGGATGATAGCTGAGAGAATCATCGGACTAACTAAAGCCAGAGATCTTAAAACAGATTCAACACCTCTTGAAGCTTCCAGATATGACAAATATAGTGATTATAATCCTCACTATGGATGCAAAATGGACAAAGCTCATATCACAATGATAGGAGTTTTCCCATTGTGCATGACATATACAAATGGATTGGCTGGTGATTCGCCAGAACTGGATAAGCATATTGATTTCTTAAAGAATCTCAATGTCGACATTGATTCTTATGCTTTGGATTCTGGATGTGATTCATTTGAAAATCATGCTGATATATGGCATTACTTGAAAGTGAAACCAACTATCCCACCCAAATGCAATGCAGTAATTAGCATAGAAGGAACAATTGAAAGGATTAATCACTGGGTCAATAAGCTGTGGAAAAAAGGAGGGTCGATACATATGCCAATAACAAAAAAACTGGAATTACTATATGATAACGGAAGGAGGAAACAAGTGGGCATGTATCTGAGAAACGAAATGATGGCAGATGAAAAGTTTGAAGAGAAGATTAAGACAAGACAACCTATTGAAAGATCAAATCGACACATCAAAGGTAGGGTAACCTTTGATGTGAGAAAAATACAGAAGAATAGCAGGGAACTCTATTCAATTGCACGATTTGTGGCATATCAGTTTATGACACTGGCAAATTTGCAAAATAAAATCGAGAAGATTGACTTAGCCAAGTATTTTTAAGAAAAATGCTCATCAAATTAGAATGGAGGGAAATATGACCTAATTTGATAATCTCAATGCATTCAAGCAAAAAGAAGCATAGATATATTACTTTTGAGAGTCAATTTAGGTTATTAGGAGATGTAATATGTCAGATGAAATATCTGAGGATTTTAAAGTCGCTGAAGATTTTGATACAGCGTGGAGTAATTTCGATCCATTATTTACTTTACCGGCAAACTCCCCATTCCATGTAGAACGTACTGGAAAACCTTTGAACAGATTGATTAGGGCTCTCTTGCGTAATCATAGGCAGCCTCCTAAATACTATTATAGTGGTCATAGGGGATGTGGCAAATCAACAGAATTAAACATATTGGCTGAGGATGAAAACATAAAAGATAAGTTCTTCATTGTGAAATACTCGGTGAAAGATGTCTGTGATGTGCAGAACCTTAACTATGTTGATGTGCTTTTCTCTGTAGGTGCACAATTATGTATTCAATACCCGAACGTAGATGAAAAATTGAAACCGGAGCTTATAGATGATCTTCTCAACTGGCAACGTGGTGTAATTGAGCAGATTGATGAGAAGGGTATGGGTATTGAAGCTTCTGTTGAAGGCGGTATAAAAACAGTATTTGCTTCTATTCTGGGTAAAATAAAAGCTCAGGAATCTACAAGGACCGTTATCCGGCAAACAATTGAACCCAGGCTTTCCGAACTCATTGATAAGATCAATATGATTATTGCAAATATTGAGATTAATGAAGGCAAGAAAGTTCTTGTACTGATAGATGATCTGGATAAACCTAATTTAGAGCAGGCAAAACAGATATTTTACACAAACCAGACAGCTATAACTCAGCCATTATGCTATATTGTCTACACTGTGCCGATTGCCATCTTTTTTTCACAGGAGTTTTTAGCTCTTAGGGAGAGTTGTTACTGCCTTCCTAACATCAAACTACATGGTAAAAATGGAAGAAATGAAAAGGATGAAGCCGGTTATGGATTGATGAAATCATTCGTTCATAAAAGAATGAAACCTGATCTGATTGAAGATGATGCATTGGATTTTGCAATCAAGATTGGCGGTGGTCTGTTCAGGGAAACTGCACGTGTAATGCAGATTGCAATTGATGTTGCATATGAAAATGAGAGACGTGCAGTACAAATTGAAGATGTATAGAGAGCTGCCAGCGAGATCAGAAGCGATTTCAAACGTATTCTTGTATCAGACGATTATGACACACTCAGAGAAATATATCAGGACAATACTATTCAGGGAATAGAGAAGATAAGTCATTTATTGCACAATCTGAGTGTCCTTGAATATGTTAATGGTGAAAACTGGTGTGATGTACACCCCGTGCTTGAAGAGATTCTAGTAAATGGCTGAATCAAAAGATATTCGTATCAAACGGCTTTGTAATTATCTAATTCGTTCATATAAGCATAGCAAAGCCTCTATTCTTTTTGCACTTTATTTGAATCTATTTATACGTGATGATGTAGAGGAATCTATTATAGAAATGCTAAAAGAAGAAGGTATTGAGGTTGTCCTTGTTGATGCAGGAGAACATAAGGACTTACCTTCATTTTTCTCATCAATGGATTCCAAAAACATTGTTTTTTTCGTACACAATCTTGAAAAAGGATTTCCTGAAACAATCCAATTCCTGAACTTCAAACGTGAAGAACTTGCCGAACACCATGTAAAAGTTATTTTTTGGACAACTGAAGAAGAACTCTCGCGCATTAGTCTTGAAGCACCAGATTTCTTTGCTTTCAGAAACCGTGTTGTAGAGTTTATGGAAATGCCAGAAATGAGATCATTGGGACGTGATCAGCTTGAATTAGCCTTGAGAACCGACTATGGTTCTTTGGATGAGATAAAGGCTAGTATCAAGCTAAAAGAATCACTCCTATCTGAACTCTCCACTGATTCTGAAATAAGTGAATATTTACTCAGCTCACTTGGAATTCTGTATAATCAACTTGGAGATTATAATACATCCATTGGTTACAGTGAAAAAGCATTGGAGATAGCTACAAAAAGTGGTCACAAAAAAAGAGAAGCTGATAATCTTGGTGTAGTTGGAATTTCTTACGCTAATATTGGCCATATTGAAAATGCCATTATTTGCTATGAAAAAGCCCTTGAGATTTCGCGCGAGATTGAGGATAGGTTGGGAGAGGCAACTCATCTGGGAAACATTGCTACTACATACTTTAATAAAGGTGAACCGGAAAATGCCTTGCAATATTTAGAACAAGCTCTTTATATTGATCGCGAAATTGGATCAAAGTTGGGAGAATCAACTGATTTGGGAAATATTGGGGTGATATACAGAAATAAAGGCGAACCGGAAAAAGCCTTGCAATATATAGAACAAGCCCTTGAGATTTCGCGTGAGGTTGGAAACAAGTTAGGAGAAGCAGCTGATTTGGGTAATATTGGGCTGATATACAAAGACAAAGGAGATACTGAAACAGCCATACAATATTTAGAACAATCTCTTGAGATTCATCGCAAAATTGGATCCAAATTGGAAGAGGCAGCTGATTTGAGTAATATTGGGCAGATATACATCGATAAAGGCAAAACAGAAGAATCCCTGCAGTATTTAGAACAAGCTCTTCATATTAACCGTGAAATTGGATGTAAGTTTGGAGAAGCAAGTGACTTGACAAATATTGGTGCAATATACGCTGCTAAAGATGATACTGAAGCAGCTTTGCAATATCAACTTCAAGCCCTAGATATTCATTGTAAATATGAATACAAGGAAGGCGAAGCAGTTACTCTAGCAAATATTGGAATGATATATATAAATAAAGGCGAACCGGAAAAAGCCTTGCGATACTTAGAACAAGCCCAACAAATTTTTGATTCTATCGGAGCATATCATTTGGGAGATAAAACACAAAAACACATATTGGAAATTATGAATGAGATGTAAAAATAGAGAAATAAAGAACACGTCAAAACACGTGTTCACTCAATAACACATTCATCATCGTTTGCTATTGCAACAAGTTCATTGACACAGGCAACTGCCATTGGTGTCCCGCCACGTGTACCTACGCACGTGATGGAAGGAACCGGTGCGCCCCTGACAACTTCTTTTGATTCTGCAGCGTTGACAAAACCTACAGGCGTACCTACTACAATAGCTGGTTTGATGCCGTGTTCTATCATCCTGCATACTGCAAAGGCTGCGGAAGGCGCGTTGCCGATTGCTACAATTGAGCCTTCGAGGATATCCTTACACTGGAGGAAACCTGCTGCAGTTCTTGTAATATTGTACTTCTTGGCGATTTCTGCATCCTCGTCCTTATCAAGCACACAGATAACCTCGCAGTTGTGACCTCTCTTGGTCACTCCGGATTTCACCATGTTGATGTCAACAAGGATAGGAGCACCTTTTTTGATAGCCTCCACACCTGCCTTGATAGGATCGTTGACAAAGCGCATGAGATCTGCAACTGCCGGGTCACCGGTTGAGGTAACACAACGCTGTTTGACCTTATCTTCAAGTGTCTCATCGCCTACAAGTTTGCGGGCGATGTTACGGCTTGTCATGTAAATTGCCTTGGCCTCGTCAGTCTGTGAGCCGAGGTCATTACAGATAGCAACGAGATCAGGATCGATCTCAGTTGTCATCTCCACAAGCTCTTCAATGCTTGTGTCATTCTTATTGGAATCAGTAGTCATATTTCCGATGATACCCCCTTGGAGTTATTACCCTCTTGCCGTGAGGCGAGTCCCATATACGGGAATCATTTGTTGTGATAAGGATAGTTGTGCTCATGTCAACCCAGTCGTTGTAATCCATAACCTCGCCAAGGGTTGTGACAACGTAATCCTGGTCGGCTTCCCTCAGAGCATTCTTAACGAGGGCTACAGGAACTGAGTCGTCCTTGTGCTTTCTGATAATATCAATTGCCCTTGAAAAATTGGATTTGCGCTGGCGGCTCTTTGGATTGTAGAGTGACATGACAAAGTCTGCTGATGATGCTGCATCAAGCCTTTTCTCGATGACTTCCCATGGTGTCAGAAGGTCACTGAGACTTACCGTACACATGTCATTGACAATAGGTGCTCCAACAACACTTGCAGCTGCTGTAATTGCAGTTACACCAGGCAGAACCACTACCTCAACATCAAGACCTGCATGTTCTGCAACTTCAAGGACAAGACCTGCCATTCCATAGACGTTGGCATCTCCACCGCTTATCATGGATACGACATTATCCTGTGCAAGCTCCACTGCCTTGCGTGAGCGGTCAACTTCCTTACCCATGGCACTGCGGACTATTTCCTGTTTATCCAGCAGGCTTGCCATCTGGTCAAGGTAAGTACCATTTCCGACAATGTAATCTGACGTCATAATTACATCTCTTGCCTTCACTGTAAGCTGTTCGACTGAACCCGGACCTATACCGATAATGTAAAGTTTACCTTTACTCTGCGATTGCGATTGTGACCCTTCCATATACCTTCTTCCTTAGTATCAATTGTTTTTTTTCCGACAACGCCAGTGCAGCAGGCTCTGCCACACCCCTAAGCCCGAAGCGTTTTGCCTGCGAAGCCGACGGCGCATCATAGTTATTCAATTCGTCGTGATCTATGAATGTAATAGTGAGCCCGAAAAACCTGGCCGCTTCATGCAGACCTGTCTCGTTCTCTTTTAATTTTGCTGATGCCAGCCCTTCCACATCATCGATACTTCTGCCTGCCTCCGCAAGCGCATTGTTTATCGCATCGATGGCTTCCTGGCTGTCAATACCCCTTCGGGCTCCCATACCTATAATCATTTGTCCTCAGCCTTTATTTCATCTCTTTTCAAGACAGAAACATCGTCACCGACTATGACGATCTTTGGACCTTTTATTTCGAGGACTTCAACATCCTCATCAAGCAGAGCACAATTTACCTGCACAGTGGATGGCTTGTTAACAATGTCACATCCAAGCGCCTTGGCAATTCCTTCCACAGAATTCCTGTTGTGAACTTCGGTAGCTGTTGTGACAACAGGAACAGGTCCGATCTCAGCGATCTTTCTGACTACCTCATTGCCACCGTGATGACCTCCAAGCAGTGGAATTGCAAAATTCATGTTGGAGTCTACAACTACAACTGCTGGATCCTTCCATTTATCCACAATAAGCGGTGCAATCTCACGGACTACAATGCCGGTGGCAAAAACTGCCACGATAGCATCGTATTCTTCAAATGCTTTTCTGAAGATGGTTTTGTCGAACATCAGGATATCTGCATCCAGATGTTCTGCCAGGCGCTCTGCAACCTCAAGATTTCTCTCAAAGGTTATGACAGCGGTTCTTGTGCCACTCCGTATAAGTAAGACCTCCCGAAGTTCCCATATTCTACAGGTTCTACAATTCCACCAATCAAAATCATTGCAGAACGCTTGATACCTGCTTCCCTTACCTTGTCGGCAATGTCTGCAACAGTGCCCTTAATGATCTTCTGGTCAGGCCATGATGCATGGAAGACAACTGCCACAGGAGTATCATCAGGATATTCCACCTTTTCCATGATCTGCTCGATCTTCTGGGTTCCAAGGAAGACTGCCATTGTTGCGCCATGTCTTGAAAGTTCCGTGATCTGGTCCTTCTCAAGTGTCTTACCTGCAGGACGTGTAATTATAAGGGTTTCTGAAACCTCGTTCAGTGTAAGCTGGGTTTTAAGTGCTGCTGCTGTTGCAAATACTGAGGAGACACCCGGTATGATCTCAACCTCTACATCGAACTTTTTCAGTTCCTCTATCTGCTCAACGATGGAACCATAAAGTGATGGGTCGCCGCTATGTAACCTTACGACTTTCTTACCTGCCTCGAGATTATCAACAATAAGTTTGTTAGTCTCATCAAGGGTAAGGCCGTAACTGTCGATCTTTTCCCCTTTACAATAATTTACAACTTCAGGATTTACAAGGGAACCTGCGTAAATTACAAGGTTAGCCCCTTCAAGAAGCTCTTTGCCCATTACGGTTATGTATTTTGCATTTCCCGGGCCGGAACCTACAAAATATACTCTCTTATCTACCATTAGATTCACCCTGTGATTATTCCTTCTGAGCATAAATTATGCTGAAATAGTTGCCCTTTTCAGGAATCTTTTCTCTTTCTGTAATAATAACTTCCCTGTCGCTGAAAAGGCGTTCGCAGAAAGTGAACCTGTTAAAGCCTTCCTTTTCATATGACTCGATAATCTCCTGTGGCCTGCTGGCCTTGAGCCTTATCCTGTACTGGCTATCTGAACCATCACTTACCTCAAAGGATGAGTCCACCTCAGCACCAGTCTGTGCAGCGAAAGACGTAATTGAGCTGATTCCGGGAATGGTTGCGGTTTCAACATCAGGATAGAATTTCTTCATCACGCGCTTTAAGTGAGTGAAGGTTGAGAAGAAATTTGGATCGCCAATAAGGCCAAAAACAACAAGGTTATCCTTTGATTCCTCAGCAATCATATCTGCATTCTTTTTCCAGACCTCATTGAGTACCTCATAATCAGTCAGCATTGGGAAATCAAGAATCTCTGATTCTGCATAAGGCGCTACCAGATCGGCTGCCATGCGACCGGGAACGTATACTTTATACGCATTTTTCAGGCTTTCAACAGCTTTCAATGTCAGAAGCTCCGGATCACCCGGACCAAGTCCTACTCCTACAAGCATTTTTTATCACCATTAAATAAAGACAAATTTAAAAATTTATTATAAGTCAACTTCAATTTTTACCGGACTTGCCGACAACGATATAGATCGGGTTCTCCGGCTTGAACATAGTTTCACCGGTAATCGGCGCACTGCGAGACACAATTATATGCAGTGCCTCTTCGAATAAGTCAAGTTCTTTCATCTTGTTTATTACATTTACGACAGTCTCGATCCTGACAGCATTCAATACAATACTCTTTGCCTTTTTCTCAGCAAGCACTTCCAGCACCTGTGAAATATTCTTTGTGCCGCCAATGAATGCGCAATCTATCGAACCAATCTCCTGTTTTTCAAGGATCTCAGATGACTCGCCGGAAAACACTTGTGCATTGGTAATCTTAAATGCTTCGAAATTTTTCTTCGTTACACTAATGGCTTCTTCCCTTGCATCAATAGCGCATATATTGATGTCACGTACCATTTTTGAAGCTTCTATCGAAACGGCTCCTGTTCCACAACCAATATCGAAAAATCTGCAACCATCTTCCAAATCAAGTTTAGATAAAGAGACTGCAATTATTTCTGGCTTTGTAGGGCCGCCACTTACGTGCAAAAGTTCAGTCATGTTCCACCTAAATAAGATAAACTGGAGTTAAGTAGATATAAGTTGCCCTTCATAAAACAGTTGCATTATTGCGAAATAGTGTGAAAATCCTAAAATATAATTAGGGCGGTTGCAATGGAAAACAAAAAAAATGCTAGAAAGTTACTGGTACTGGGTACTGCATCAGACGTCGGCAAAAGCATAATAGTCACCGGCCTGTGCAGAATTCTCTCCAGAAAATACAGGGTTGCGCCATTTAAGGCTCAGAACATGAGCCTGAATTCGTGGATAACAAAGGATGGGAAAGAAATAGGGATTGCCCAGGCGATACAGGCCAAGGCAGCAGGTGTTGACCCTACGGCTGACATGAACCCGGTACTTCTCAAGCCCAAAGGTGACAGGACGTCACAGGTCATTGTTTTAGGTGAACCCTATGCAGACAAATCCGCCGGTAATTACTATGATTCTATTGAGGAGATGCATGGTGTACTCCGCGGGGCTCTTGAAAGGCTTGAATCGGAGTATGACCTGATTGTTATGGAAGGTGCAGGTGGTGCTGCCGAAATTAATCTTTATGACCGCGACATTGTTAACATTGGGACAGCACGCATAACCCAGGCCCCTATTATCCTCATTGGTGATATAGAGTCAGGAGGAGTCTTTGCAAGTCTTTACGGAACTAAGGCCCTTCTTCCTGAAGATGTAAGTAAGAACCTCAAAGCTTTTGTTATCAATAAATTCAGGGGAGATCCTGCAATACTCGAACCCGGCCTGAAGCAGCTTGAAGATATCACAGGAGTTCCGGTTCTCGGAGTTCTGCCTTACTCCAAACTACAGATTCCATCAGAAGACTCCATGGCAATCAGGAAAAAGAAGGGCAGAGAAGAAAAGGAAGATATTAATGATGTTGACATTGCAGTTATCCGCCTGCCAAGGATATCCAATTTCACTGACTTTGAACCACTTGAAAGAATCGCAAATGTCAGGTATGTTGATCTCGATGATGAGCTCGGAAATCCTGACTGCTTAATAATCCCAGGAACCAAGAACACTGTCAGCGACCTGCAGGACCTTCAAAAGAGCGGAATGGATAAGCAGATAAAAGATCTGAAAGACAGAGCTGCAATTTTTGGAATTTGCGGCGGCTACCAGATGCTTGGAAAAGTCATCCACGACTCAGGAGTGGAGAATGGTGTTGAGGCAGACTACGAAGGACTTGGCCTGCTTGAAACCGAAACGTCATTTGGAGAATACAAGAAGAAAACAGTTCAGGTCAAAAAGGAAATTGTTGCTGACGGGCCTATATTCAAGAACATCAGGGGCGCTGAGATACAGGGATACGAGATTCACATGGGTGCCACCAAAACACCAAGAAACGTTTTCGGAGATGATGGCAGCATCGATGAAAGCGGAACTGTTGTGGGCACATACCTGCACGGACTTTTCGAGAATGAAAACATCCGCCATGCTCTTATGATCTACCTGACTGAAAAGAAAGGTGTGGACTATCACCCCGAAACAGTGACAACCGAAGATGAAGCTTACGAGGAACTTGCACAGATCATTGAAAACTGTCTTGACATGGACAGGATATACGAACTGATTGAAGACCAGTGATAGTCTTCAGTTTTTTGATTCTATTTCTTATTATCGTTTAGCTTTTCTGTTTTTCAATACAGCATTTCCGGCAACTTTAGTAGCTGTGCTACTCAAAAACGCAATCATCCACTTGTATCGATAGTTCTAATTATGTTTAATTACACAATACATAGTCAATACCACGATTAAAGTGTGTGCACCAAAAAGAGTATATACCATATTATTCATGTTAGGACTACCTACTAATAGTAAACTAACAAAAGGTCATAATATGAATAAAAAAACACTGGATTTCATAGAACCTGATACCTCAGTAAAGGTTCTGAAAGTAACAGGCCAGAAATCCTCGAGAAAAAGGATTCTGGACATGGGACTCACTCCCGGTACAAGAGTAGATGTTATCAGACGGGCACCGTTAGGCGACCCGGTGGAATTCAAGCTTAAAGGCTACAACCTGTCCCTCAGGAAGAGGGAAGCTGAAACGGTTCTTGTAGAAATTGTCGAGTAGCCCTGGAAATATTACGACGACGGTGGCAGAATGACAGAAAAAATAACAGTGGCACTTGCCGGGAACCCGAACGTTGGAAAGACATCCATATTCAATGCTATCACCGGTTCAAAGCAGCATGTGGGTAACTGGCCCGGCGTTACGGTTGAACGCAAGATCGGAAAGAGAGTGCACAATGATGTGACGATGGAGATCGTGGACCTCCCGGGTACATACAGTCTTACGGCTTATTCGCTTGACGAAATCATTGCCCGTGACTTCATTATTGAAGAAAAACCAGATGTTGTAGTACAGGTTATCGACGCAACCAATCTTGAAAGGAACCTCTACCTCACAACTCAGTTAATGGAACTTGGTGTTAAGCTCATCATTGCGCTTAACATGACAGACCTTGCCCTTGCAAAGGGTGACAACATCAATGAAAAAAAGATGCAGGAGTTTCTGGAGGTTCCTGTCATATCCACGATAGGAAGCAAAGGAAGCGGCATTGAAGGACTTCTTAACGAAGTCACAAAAGAAATACACAAAACAAGAGTTACAGATGACGTTTTTACATATGATAACGGGATCGAAGACTCGGTAGAAAAACTCGGAAACGTACTGGAAACTGACCCTTATTTTGCACATTATCCTTCACGATGGTTTAGTCTGAAGTTGCTTGAGGGCGACGAGAATATAATGAAAAAAGCAAAGGAGAGAGATAGTTACTCAAAGATCAATAATATTTTGAGAGAGAACGATGCCGATGTTCTTGAGTCAAAGATTGCAGACCAGAGATACAAAACTATACAGACAATGCTGAAACAGGTCTGTAATATCAATACGTGCCGTCTTACCGGATCGGATATGGTTGACCGAGTAGTAACAAATAAAGTCCTGGGAATCCCGATATTCCTGTCGCTCATGTGGGCTGCCTTTGAAGTTACTTTCACTTTTGGAACACCATTCATGAATATAATCGATATATTCTTCGGATGGCTTGCAGAAACTGCAACAAACGTAATCCCTGTTCCGTGGCTGGCATCCCTTGTCGGAGAGGGAATGATCGCAGGTGTAGGATCAGTGATTATATTCCTCCCGAATATTCTCCTGCTCTTCTTCATGATTTCCCTTATGGAAGACAGCGGATACATGTCCAGAGCTGCATTCATTATGGATAAAGTCATGAGCAAGTTTGGGCTTCACGGAAAATCTTTCATCCCCCTTGTTATGGGATTCGGATGTAACGTGCCTGCTATTATGGCAACCCGTACAATCGAAGACACCAGGGATCGGCTCATCACCATCCTGGTTGCTCCTTTTGTGTCCTGCGGAGCAAGGCTCCCGGTTTATGTTCTCCTTGCCGGTGCATTCTTCGGGCATGACGCAGGAGTTGTGATCTTCGGTCTGTATGCTCTTGGAATCCTGGTCGCCGTATTAAGTGCAAAACTCATGCGCAGTACCATTCTCAAAGGCGAAGACACCCCTTTCATCATGGAACTCCCGTCATATAAGTTACCAACTCTCCGGGGAAGTCTGATCCACATGTGGGAGCGAGGAAAAATATACATCAAGAAAGCCGGTACGATCATACTGATCGGTGTGGTTGGTGTGTGGTTGCTTGCATCAATTCCGGCTCCCGGAAGCAGTGGAGCATTCGCATCCGAAGAAGTTTATGGAACAACTGAATCCGTAATCGGAGTTATTGGACAGATACTTGAGCCTCTTGTCGCACCGCTGGGATTTGACTGGAAGATTGCAGTTGCGCTAGTGTTTGGTGTTGTGGCAAAGGAGATAGTAGTCGGTTCAATGGGAGTGCTTTACGGAGTCGGTGAAGATGAAGAAAGTCTCTCAAACATTCTCGCAGCCGGAGCAATGACACCACTTGCAGCACTCGGACTCATGGTCTTTACCCTTCTGTACGTGCCATGTTTCGCCTGTATCGGTGTTATTAAAAGAGAAACAGGTTCATGGAAATGGACGTTATTCCAGCTTGCTTACGGAACCGCACTGGCATGGGGATTTGCATTTGTGATATATCAGGTAGGCACGCGCATGGGGCTGTTGGCCTGATATTACAATCTGAAACATTAGGGAGATAATAGAGATGAAAAGAAGTTATGGTAATAAAGAAAAGGTATTTGCAGCACTCACAGGAGTGCTGTATGCTTCCTTTGGACTCCTGAATATTTTACAGGGTTTTGGAATCGATACGGGTATGCCAGGATCATTGTTCATTCCAGGAGATATCCTTGGAGGATTCTGTCTTGTGATAATCGGAGCAGTATTCTTAAACGGACTACGGGAGATGCTTAAGGGCATTAATGCCGGAGTGTCTTTTGTTTACGTAGGAATACTGATGTCACTGATATTTGCGGCAGTTTACCTGCTTATCATGGGTGGAAACCTGCTGGATTCATTCATAGTTCCAGATGATTACGAAGGATGGAGCGTGATGGAATCTTTCAGACCTGGCATTTATCTGGGAATCCTTTCGCTTTTGGGAATACTTCACTGGAAGGACAGATTCTCATTCAATGAAGTACTGGTATTCAAGGAGGGAGCATAATGGTGGTTGGTTACAAGTATTTTTTAAGAAGGGTGGCGGAGATGATGAATTCAAGAGAGAATCTCACCACCCGAACCATTGCCGACAAGCTTAACCTGCGGCAGGATGAGTTCAGAGACCTCCTGAACATCATGGAGAAAAAAGGTGATATCGAGTGTTGTATTGAGAATGCGACAGGATGTGACTGTACAGGTGGCTGCAAGGGCTGTTCAAGGGTCTGCGCAGGCCCTGAACTTTCTTCTATGAGCAGAAATATGAAATCATACAAATTGACCGATAAGGGCAGAGCTTTGTGCGGAGAGCAGGCATTAAACTGATGTTTGTGTTTACTCTTCGTTTTGTTTATTGTTTTCTGACGTTGTTTTTGATACTTTATTCTTATTGAGTGCAAAGAAAAAAAACTACATGAGTAGTTAATCTTTTATAGAAAATAACATCATCAAATGTTATATGGGTTTAGAATTGTTTGGAACAGGCATAGAAGAATTCGATTCAGTACCAGTATTTTTAATCATCATAATTGTTTTTTATGGATATGTGATGAAAAGCTGCTATATGTTGGGGTATTGTGGAACTGTTTACACACCAATGCAAAAAGCAAATAATCTCAATCATTTTTTAAATCATTTTTCTTGGGCTATTTTTGCAGCAATTTTTATATTAGATTTGGCTTTAATCGTTTTTTCATCAATAGGTTTAATTGATTCTGAAAATCAACAATACTTTTGGTCATTTGTTTATATTGCTATGTTTCTTGTCTTTTCAGCTTTGATTGCTATAATAATAGGGTTAATCGTTCGTAAGACAGGCAAATACCGCAAAATTAGAATTACTATAAAAACATTAGACAAGGAAATAATTCAAGGGTTTGAAGTATATTCTGATGATGATAGATATTTTTACTACTTAAATACAAAAGGAACATGGAGTTTAATTAGAAAAGATATTGTTGATACTATTGAAACAAGAACAATAGATTCAAATGAAGAAGAATGACAAGATAAGATAAGAAGAAAATGACTCTCAAACTGTGATCTTTTATTGCAACCTATCTAATGTGCTCCTAAAGAAACTGATGGCAAATGAAGGGATTTTTGTAATCAAGTATAGTACAACTGCCATTACAATTCCAGCAATGCAAGAAAGTAAAAGGAATGCATTCGATTGATATTCAAGTGGAATAAAACCTAAAATCCAAGCCATAATTTGAAGAACAAAAGCAAATGCTAATACAATGTATATAGCAATTTGAACACCATATAATTCAAAAATAAACTCCCACAGTGCACTTTTCATATTACCCATTATGTAAATAGTTAAATTTACTTCAATATCAAAGTATTCTATATGAACTATATATATTTGTTAGATTTTTTGATTTCTGTGCATAAAGTCAAGGCATAAATCCACTTTTTACCCAAAACCCACAATCCTTAAATACAAGTAGTCATCTTTAATCAATATTGTACAAATATATACACCATTGCGTTGAAAGGTGCTAACATGAAGGACTACATCAAGAAAGTAAGTGAAAAGCAGGACCTCACAATTACAGAAGCAGAGGACGCAATCACAAAGATATTCACAGAGGCCACAGACGCACAGATAGGCGGCCTCCTTATTGCTCTCAAAATGAAGGGAGAGACTCCGGATGAGATCGCAGGTTTTGCAACCGGTATGAAGAAAGCTGCAAACACAATTGCCCCGAAAGTTGAAGGTGCACTTGTGGATGTTGTAGGAACCGGCGGAGACAAACGCAACACCATCAATATCTCAACCGCCTCTGCAATCGTTACCGCAGCAACCGGTGTGGCTGTTGCAAAGCACGGTAACCGCTCCATAACTTCACTTTCCGGTAGTGCCGATGTCCTGCGTGAACTCGGGATAAAAGTGGACAAAGCACCTGAAGAAGTAACTCAGTCCATAGAAAAGAACGGAATCGGATTCATGTTCGCACCAATCTTCCATCCTGCAATGAAAAGGGTCGGACCCATAAGACAGGAAATGGGAGTCAGGACTGTTTTCAACATACTTGGACCACTTACCAACCCTGCAAATGCAAAAGTGCAGCTTGTAGGTGTATTTGACAAAAGTCTCTGCGAGCCTTTCGCCCAGGTAATGAAAAAGCTGGGAGTTGACAGGGCAATGGTAGTTCACGGTGATGGCATGGATGAGATATCCAATTTCTCAGAGACATACGTTGCTGAACTTAAAGACGGAAACATCACCACCTATAAACTCACTCCTGAAGAACTTGGAATCAACAGAGCAACTCCTGAGGATATTACAGGCGGCACACCTAAGGAGAATGCAATAGATATCATAAAAATATTGAAGGGAGAGAAAGGACCCAAGAGAGACATCATTGTAATGAACTCAGCCGCAGCTCTCTATATTGCCGGAAAAGCACCTTCTATCAAAGAAGCAGTTCCTATGGTTGAGGAAGTACTTGACAGCGGCAAGGCACTGGCCAAACTCATAGAATTCAGTGATGACGACAACATTCAGGGAGTCATAGATGAAGCATCTGCCCAGAGTTAAGATATGCGGAATGAAAACTGCTGAGGATATTGAACTGGCAGTAAGCTGCGGAGCCGATGCTGTAGGTTTCATCACAGAAGTTCCTGTGAACACTCCCAGAAAACTGGACGCACAAACTGCCGCAGAACTTGTCAGGAAAGTGCCTTTCTTTGTAGATTCCGTGCTTGTGATAATGCCATCAAGCGGACAGGAAGCACTGAAATTTATCGAAAAGGTCAGGCCGGATGTAGTTCAGCTCCATAACGATCTCAGCGCAGATGAAATAGCGATCATACGTAACAACACACACCAGAAGATAATCAGGACATTTGTAGTGCCGGTGGAATGCAGGGAACTACCATCTGAAATGATGTCAGAGATTGATTCCCTTTATGAGAGCGACCTGATAGACGGCATACTCCTTGACTCCGGCAAAGCAGGCGCAAGCGGTGGCACAGGACTTGTGCACGACTGGTCAGTAAGCAGAAAAGTAGTAGAGAATGCAGAAGCTCCGGCAATACTGGCCGGAGGGCTTAAACCAGACAATGTAAGAGATGCGGTTAACAAGGTAATGCCCTTTGCCGTGGATACCGCTTCCGGTGTGGAAACAGATGGAAAGAAAGACCCTGCAAAGGTATGCAGGTTTATAGAAGAAGCAAGGTGTATCAATGGTTGATTTTGATCTTAATAAAGAGGATTTCAAAACCCTCGTTGAAAATTCACAGAAGCCTGCCATAGTGCAGCTCATGACAAAAGTGGATAGCATTTGCAGCCCGTTGCAACTCTATGCAACCCTGCAAAATGCAGGACACTCCTATCTGCTTGAATCCGTAGAGAAGGAAAAAAGGCATGCAAGGTATTCATTTGTTGGCTACGAACCTGAGATGGTTGTGTCTATTAAAGACAGATACATTACCATCGAATGCCAGATGAACTCCGAGCTTACAAAGCACATCTACAACAAGCTCAAGGCAATGGGAGATGTGGAATCACTTATAGGTGGTAAGTTCAGAGTAAAAGTAAACGAAGATGATGATGCTCTTGCAGCTTTCAGGAAGATATATCCTACAAGCACCGGAACTCAGATGTTGAACCAAAAGCGCTTCGACAGGCAGACATTCCTTGGAGGAGCTATTGGTTACAACAGCTACGACCTTGTTTACGATTCATGGTTAGACCGGGACAAGAAGCCTGATGCTGATGTACCTGACATGCATTTCGCAATCATGTCAAAGACCTTTGTCTTCGACCACATAACAAACGAGACATACATAGTAATCACACCATTTGTAACTGAATCAAGTGATCTTGAAGATGTTTACGAACATGCTGTATCTGAAGCTCAACTCATGGAAAGGTCACTTCAGATGGCTTCAGTCATAAGTATCAGCGAGGACATTCCCGCAGCAGACACTGAAGAACCGGTTGCAAACATGGATCAGGCAGCCTATGAAGAAGCTGTGAAAATTGCAAAACAGCATATCATTGATGGAGATATTTTCCAGGGAGTTCCTTCCCGCAGGTACACTGTGAAAATGAAGCAGACGCCTCTGCAACTCTACATCAGGCTCAGGAACATCAATCCGAGCCCTTACATGTACATCTTCAACTTCAAGGACATAGGCATCGTAGGTGCAAGCCCTGAAACCCTGATGACTGTATTTGACAGGAAAGTAATCACAAACCCTATCGCAGGAACCTGTCCACGCGGTAATAATGACGAAGAGGACAAGGAACTTGCACAGGAGATGCTGGGCGACAGGAAAGAACGTGCAGAGCACATAATGCTTGTTGACCTTGGACGCAATGATGTAAGGATGGTCTCAAATGGCGGGACCGTAAAGGTTGATGACCTTATGAGCGTGGTGAAATATTCCCACCTCCAGCACATCGAAAGTACAGTCAGTGGAGAACTCAGGGATGAGTGCGACCAGTTCGATGCCACTCGTGCCATATTCCCTGCAGGAACACTTTCAGGTGCTCCAAAGATTAGGGCAATGGAGATTATAGATGACCTTGAACCAGAGTCAAGAGGAATCTATGGCGGAGGCGTCGGTTATTATTCATGGAATGGTGACGCAGACTTTGCAATTGTCATAAGGACAGTTCTTATCAAGAATAACACAGCTTACGTACAGGCAGGAGCCGGCATTGTTGCTGACTCAGACCCGACATACGAATACAACGAAACCGAAAGGAAAATGGCTGCAATGATAAAAGCCATAGGAGGAAAACAATGAAGGTATTGTTCATAAACAACAAGGATTCTTTTGTCTGGAATCTTGTGGACTATGTCTCCATATACGAACCTGATACCATGGTCGTTCCTAACACCATTTCCCTTGAAGAAGTAAAGGAGATTAACCCTGATGCAATCGTGATTTCCCCTGGTCCGGGAACACCTCACAAAGCAGAAGACATCGGGTCATGTCTTGATGTTATCAGGGAATTTGGTCCGAAAAAACCTGTACTTGGCGTTTGTCTTGGACACCAGGCAATTAACACTGCATTTGGAGGGACCATCGGACATGCAAAGAGTGGCCCGATTCATGGAAAGACATCTGAAATCAGTCATGAAGAATCTCCGCTTTTTGAAGGGCTTGAAAACAAGTTCAAGGGTGGAAGGTACCACTCGCTTGCCATTGAGAAACTGGCAGATGACCTCAAAGTCACTGCAAAGACAGATGACGACATAATCATGGCAGTTGAACACCAGGAATATCCAGTGTACGGTGTGCAGTTCCATCCGGAATCCATACTCACCGAGGAAGGACTTTGGATTGTCAAGAATTTCCTTAAAATTGCTGAACAGATGCAAAAGAACTAGTTAATTACTGTTGCAGAGATTTTTACTCTGTGACTCATTTTCAGATTGCTTAGAGAATTCTCTGCAATTATACCATACCTAAAAAAACAAAGGAGGAAGTATTCATTTGGGAAAATACGGCATTAATCCAAAAAGCAAACCATGGGAATCTTCCTGGAGAAAACGCTGGACTGGAGCTAGAAAGTCCGTTGACTTTGCAAGAAACGGAGATTACTGGAAGGAACCTTCCAGAATTCAGCCAAACTGAATTAGATCTGTTCCATCACAATAATTAAGCACTTTAAAGCTTATTCTTAACTATGCTTATCGGTATCACAGGAACACCAGGAACTGGAAAAACATCCATTACAAAACTGCTGGAAGAGGAAAGATTCTATCAGGTCATCCATCTCAATGAACTGATAAAGGAAGAAAAACTCTACTCAGAAGTGGATGCTGAAAGAGACTGTGTTGTTGCTGACATGGACCGGGTTTATGACAGGGTCCTTGAACTTCATGACAGGTCTTATCCCGTAACGATAGTTGATAGTCACCTATCCCACCACATTGCCGATATTGTTATTGTTCTGAGGACAGACCCCGCAATACTGAAAGTAAGACTTGAAAAAAGGAATTATTCCGAAGAGAAGGTAAAGGAGAACCTCGAAGCTGAGGCTCTTGATATAATCCTTGCAGAAGCTGTTGATTGGTGTGAGAAGGTATTTGAAATCGACACCACAGAGGAAAGTACAGAAAAAACTTCAAAGAATATCATGCGCATAATAAGGGAACTCAGGAACGGCTATACTGAAGAGCTTGAAGAAGAATTCAGGCCGGGTTCAGTCGACTGGTGTGATTATTCCTTCGACTGAATGGCACTTATCTTTGAACAAATAACTTGAATTATCCCGAAGGGTCCGGCGAAGCCGGCGTTTTCCCAGAAGAAGAAACAAAATATTATCCATTAATACTCTGAAATACTTTCTTTGCAGGACTTTTGCAGAATTATTTAGAACAACTGTAATAATTTTCAGTATGGCCTCGTCGAAATGCACCACCTTTGGAGGATGGTCATTTTGTTTTCAGCTTGCAGGTTGTTTTTTGTAAATTAAAAAGAGCAATGCCTGTATCACTAGTACCAATCGGAATTTTACGGAGCCGTTTTTTGTAAATTCTGTTTCAGATGCTCGGGGGCTATGGGCAGTTTCAGTGTAAAAGTACTGCCTTTACCATATTCACTCTCCACCTGAATCTCACCGTTGTGCATTTTTGCATATTCCCTGACAAGCATCAGGCCAAGTCCTACCCCACCGTGCTTACGACTTGCAGAACCGTCTGCCTGCACAAAAGGTTCGAATATCCGTTCCATATCTTTTTTCTCGATTCCGATTCCCGTATCTGAAACTGCAAAAAAAACGAATCCTCCTTTCTCCCTGACTGATATTGATATCTTGCCACCCTCAGGGGTGAATTTCAAAGAGTTTTCCACTATATTGTAAAGCATCTCTGTGACCTTATCAGCATCGGCTATGATCTCTACCAGAGATGGATCGACCATTGAATGTACGCAAATGTTCTTTTTGGCAAACAGTGAACTTGTCCTGTTAAGGACAATAGACACAACATATTCGGGACTGAAACTTTCATAACTAACATCCATCCTGCCGGATTCGATCATAGACAGATCCAGCATTTTATCTATAAGTTCAAGTAACCTGCTCCCACTCTTATTAATAATAGAAAGATAATCCTGCTGCGCATCATTCACTTTACCTGGTATTCCTTCCAGCAATACCTCCGAGAAACCTATAACAGAGCTCAGAGGGGTTTTCAGTTCGTGGCTGATGTTAGCCAGTAATTCATTCTTATACTGGTTCGCTTCTTCTGCGGCTATTCTTGCCTTTAACATCTGTTGTTCAGCAAGCTTTCTGCCTGTTATATCAATGCATGTACCAATAGCCCTGTGAGGAACTCCTTTCTTGTCTATATCAAATGGCTTTCCGTTACCTGTAACCCATATCCACGTCCCGTCACTTGAGCACATCCTGAAATCCATCTGGAATGTTTTTCTGTTCTGCAGACTCTCCATCAACCTGGAAATCACAAACATCCGATCATCAGGATGCAAAAGGGATTTCCATGTATCAAATGTCTCCGGCAGCTCACCCGGATGATAGTCAAACATCGAGTACCACCCCGGACTGAAATATGCACGGTCCGTATCCATATCCCAGTCCCAGAAGCCCTGGCCGGATACTGCCATGGCAAGCTGCAATCTTTCTTCACTTTCTTTTAGTGATCCTTCTGCTTTGTCTTTTGCCATTAAGGCTTCTTTTTTGTCAAGAGCTTCCCTTACTGAAAAAGGTAATCTTTTGATACGATCCTTGAGAACATAATCAGTCGCACCTTCTTTCATGCATTTTACTGCTGTTTCCTCATTCAGAGAACCGGTAAACACTATAAACGGAAGACTTTTGTCGTGTTCCAGAAGCAACTTGAGCGCCTGCATTCCATCAAATGAAGGAAGACTATAATCGGAAATGATAAGATCAGGTTTGAATTCGTTTAGCTCTTTTAGAAATTCATTGGCCGTTTCCACCCTTCGTGAACTGAAGAGCAAGCCATCTTTATGCAGTATCCTTTCAGCCAGTTCCGTATCAGACGGAACATCTTCCACAAACAATATTCGCAGGTTCGAGTCGCTTGTCATATATTAGTCCTTCATATAGCTGGGACATTCGTTCATGAGTAACCAGTAGAAACCAATATTGCGGATGGCCTCCACGAAGTTATCAAAATCCACCGGTTTTACGATATAACTATTAACTCCCAGTCGGTAACTTTCAACAACATCACATTCTTCCTTTGAGGACGTGAGCATTACTACTGGAATCATTTTTTTTTCAGGATCACTCTTTATTACCTTCAAAACCTCAAGACCATCCATTTTCGGAAGTTTCAGGTCAAGTAATATAAGACGGGGGTTCACACCTGGATCACGATCTGCAAATTCACCTCTGCCATACAGGTAATCAAGAGCCAGTTTCCCGTCCCCAAGAACAACAATATTGTTTGCAATGTTGTTCTTTTTCAATGCCCTAAGAGTTAATTCCATATCATTTGGATTGTCCTCTACCAGTACTATTTCTATTTCATTCTCCACGCACATCTCCTCCACTTTTTACAGGTAATGAAAAGTAAAAGGTAGCCCCTTTATCAGGTTCCCCCTCTGCCCATACATCTCCGCCATGTCTTCTTGCTATACGTTGTACAATGGCAAGTCCCACACCCGTACCCGGAAATTCTTTCTCACTGTGCAAGCGCTGGAATATACCAAAGAGCTTATGGGCATACTTAGGATCAAAACCCACACCATTGTCTTTTACATAATAAATGTTCATTCCATCTTCAGTATAAGCCCCTACTTCTATAATACCCACATCCTGCGATGAGCTGTACTTGATGGCATTGGACAACAGATTTGTCCATATTTGTTTTGTAAGAGCCGGGTCTGCATAGCTATCCGGCAGATCAGAAACATTGAACTCTATGTTCTTTTTGTTTTCACTTGCCATCAGATCACTGTAAACTGAATCTACCATAGCATTCATGCTTATAAGAGCAAGATTCATCTCGTTTCTCCCAACCCTGGAAAGTCCCAGAAGGTCTGTGATCAGTTTATCCATTTTCTGCGTATTGGTTCTTATCACATTGAAAAGACGCTTTCCTTCATCATCAAAAAGTTCCCCATAGTCCTCTGTGATAATCCTTGAAAAACCGTCAATAGCCCTCAAAGGAGAACGCAGGTCGTGGGACACGGAGTAAGTGAAAGCTTCAAGTTCCTTATTGGCAGCCTCCAACTGGGAAGTGCGTTCAGCTACACGCCCTTCAAGTTCATCTGCATGCTGGCGAACCTGATCGTTCAGGCGCGAATGATGAATAGCTATTGAAAGCTGGTTTGCAATTTCTTCGACTATCTCCTGATGGTCTTTTGTGAAAAAACCGGGTTTAAAATCAGCCAGATTAAGAATGCCTATTAGTTTTCCTTCTATAGTAAGTGGTGCACTGAGAGCTGATCGCATCCCCTCTTTAACAAGAATTGAAGCCATCGGTGATGTGTACCCGACTGATGCTTTTAAATCAGGAAACAGCAGAACTTTGCCTGCCTGTAATTGTTCCAGCCTTTTATTTTTATTTAGTTTTGTTTGTTGACCTTCTTTTATTTGAGATTCATAGCTTGAATCTACAGCAAAGATCGATGCCCTGCTAACATTGTCATTTATCAACATCACACGAGCAAAAGAACAGGACATAAGATTACGTAAATGCTTTAGTACCTTATTAGCAACCTGTTCTGCGGAAGAAGAAGATATTATACCCTTATCAATATCATGAAGCAGATTCAGCCTTTCAGTATAATTGACTACTTCTTCTTCTACCTTTTTACGATAGTCAATATCCTCTACCATACCAATAAAATACAAAGGTTTACCTTCAGAAGAATGAACAATTGCAACGGTCACATTGACCCATATAATGCTCCCATCCTTGCGAACATAGCGTTTTTCCATGGAATAATCATTTAGCTGTCCTGTAAGAAGTTTATCTACATACGGAAGCTCTTTTTGGAGGTCTTCCGAATAAGAAATGGCCGGGAAGTTCATCTTCACAAGTTCTTCACTGGCATATCCTGTGATATCACAAAACCGCTGATTCACCTGGATAAAATAGCCATCCAGACTAGCCTGGCACATACCCACAGCCGCCTGTTCAAATGTGGCACGGAAGCGTTCCTCACTATCACGAAGTGAAATGAACAGTTCATCGCGTTCATTCAGGGTTCTTGCAAGCTTGACATTGATATAACTTAAGGAGGAGATCAGGTTGGTCAGAAGGGAGTAATAGGTCATCAGTGAGTCCACTTTTTCCCTGCTCCAGCGTGGGACTCTGTCAAGTGCTTCCAAGTATTCCCTCTCATCAAAGCCATATTTTTTTGCCTGGAGCCTGAATGTTTCATAGGGTATCTCTTCATCATCAAGGAAAAACTGGCCAACATACAGGTTACCTATATGGACACCACCCAGAACTATGGGAGTAACCATATCCCACATATTATTCTTGCACTTGTAGGACTTGTATGTCCCGGGTTCTACATCATAGGTTAGCTCGATATCACTTTCAATACAATGCTTGCAAGCTTCAGGATGAGCCCTATGGAATTTTGTGCATATGTCCTGCCACCCGACAGCTACCAGAACATTGCCCTTGAGATCAAGTATAGCCATTCCCCCAATATGGGTGAGCTGGTAAAAATTATCCACTAGTTTTTGCAGGGACTCGATGTCGATTATATCAGCAAGGTCCAGTTCCCCTATATCCCCCTCCGGTTCCAGAATGGCATTCAACTTACGCCTTACACGATTCTCACTTTCATGCAGAGCGTTTTCGATTTGTTTACGTTCTGTGATATCCTGTACCGTACCGATTATCCTGATGGGCTGTCCACCTTCGTCAAAAATAACTTCACCTAGTTCATGAACAACGCGCTCTGATCCGTCAGGAAGGATTATTCTGTGGTCAATAACGTACGCTTCATTCTCATACAGTGCCCTGTTCACACTATCCTGAACAAGACCCCTGTCATCCGGATGAACAAAAGTTAAAAATAAATCATACGTACACTCGAATTCCTGTGGACTGTACCCGAATATACGATAAATCTCATCTGACCAGCACAGGTTATTATTTGTAATATCCAGATTCCAGTTACCGACATGTGCAACACGTTGAGCCTCTGAGAGGCTCTTTTCACTTTCACGCAACCTGTCAGCATCCAGTTTTCTTTCAGTAATGTCCTGCATGGCTCCGGTTAATTTCACAACTTTACCATCTTTCAGGACCGGACGAGCAAGAGTACGCACCCACTTGTTCACACCGTCTGCAGAGATCAGTTCCAGTTCAAGATCATAAGGTTCAGCGTTATCAATCGCATCCTGGATGGCAGCCTGAATTACCTCTTTTGATTCCGATACAAAGAAACTTATTCCAATATCCTTATTTGTAGGGTCATCGGGATCTACACCGTGAATTCTGGCAATTTCAGGGGTCCATGTTCCTTCACCTGTACTGACATCAAACTCCCATCCGCCAATCTTTGCAATGTCACCAACTTCGTTAAGAAGGCGCTCCTGTTTGTGAAGAACAATTTCCACATTTTTGCGGTCAGTGATATCCTGCATTGAACCAATTACTTTTTCTACATTGCCATTATTGAATACCGGCCGGCCACTGGCACGTACCCATTTATGATTACCTTTTGCGGAGATAATCTCTAATTCAAAATCATATGATTCACCTTTTTCAAAAGAATTCCTGACAGCTTTTTCTATAATACTTCTGGATTCCGGTACGTAATAAGTCAGGGCGGAATTCAGGTCCAGATACGTTTCATTTTCCTGATCAAGATCATATATCTTGAATATTTCCGGAGTCCATGTGACATTACCGGATTCAACATCAAAACTCCAGCCTCCGATATTTGCGATCTCACTTACCTCATCAAGCAATGATTTACTTTTCTTTAATTCATTCTCAGCATTTTTAAGCTCAGTAATATCCCTGAATACTGTCAACATATATTTTTCAGCATCGGTTGAGATTATATCCCCTGATATAATAACTGAAAGTAAGTCGCCCTTTTTAGTACGGACTACAGCTTCAAAATTTCTTACGATCCCATCATTCTTTAGATGGCTCACATACTGATTACTGATCTCAGGATCAGACCAGATCTCAAGTTCATGGATTGAGAAGCCAATTATCATGTCAATTTTAAAGTCTTTATTTTTCAGAAAGCTATCATTCACGTTAATGATAGTACCGTCAAAAGATGACACCATTATACCATCCGGTACGGTATTAAATACTGTGGAGAACATTTCTTCAGACTTTATAAGGGCGCTTTCTGTCTTTTTACGCTCCGTAATATCACGCGCAATTATGAGGATACTGGGTCTGAGGCCTTCTTCTTCCATAGGAACAGAGCTTACCTCTACAGGGATCTCATTTCCATTTTTATCAACGAACACGGTTTCGTAAAGATATTTATCCCGTTCATTTTCAAGACGCTGCACCCTGCGTTTTTTCATTATTTCTATCTCTTCAGGAGCAACAAACTGGGTAACATTCCTTGAGAGAAGTTCTTCTTCAGTATAGCCACTGAATTCCACTGCTATACGATTTGCATAGAGCACCTTTCCTTCCAGGTCATGGACAATAATAAAATCCCGTGCAGTATCGGTAAGTAAGCGATACCTGCTCTCACTTTCAAGGAGAGCGTTTTCTGTCTTTTTATTCTCAGTAATATCCCTCACGCTGGCAAGAATGTACTTCTGGTCGTCCAGCATGATAGAGTTAGCATTGATATCTACGGGAAATTCAGTTCCATCCCTGCGGACGTGCGTCCAATGAAACTGCATTCCATGATCCGGAAGATTTTTCATTCGAGACTCTGATGTCTCTCTGAGACCGGAGGGAGAAAGTTCACAAGCAGTCATACTCAATAACTGATCCCTTGGATATCCATAAAGATCCTCAGCAACCTTATTTGCGTCCAGTATCTCACCATTTTCATCAATCAGGAACAGCGAGTCTGAGTTATTATCAAATAATTGTCTATAGCGGCTTTCCGATTCTTTTAAGGAAGCTGTGCGTTCAGTTACTTTTTTCCGCAGAGAAAGATTCTTACTTAAAATGACATAAACAAGCGATGCTAATAGTAGAGAAATAACAATACCTGCTTTCAGGAAAATACCCAGTGGTTTTTCAATAGATGATGACCACCCTTTCTCAGGAACAGCCGCAAGTTCCCAGCCACCTCCCGGAAAAGAGATATGATAAATAAGTGGGTCTTCCAGGAAGACTTCATCAGACCCAAATAACAATTGCCCTGAGCTATCATGTAAAGACAACTTAATGTCATCTTCCGTACTGTTAATTCCCGAAACTTCCATTAGAGAAGAAAAATCCAGAGATATGACAGTTATGCCCCAGAGTGAATCATTTATATAGATGGCTTTCCTTGCCACCACAGCAAGACCACCCTGTCGCAGTTCATATGGGTCAGTTATTATCAGGTCACCTGTCTGAATTGCTTCCTGAACAGCATCTCTCACATACGGACGTTCCTCATTGATCAGATCATTAAAGGTCCTTGAACCTGAAGTCCCATTACAGGCTTCCGGATAAACATACTCTTCATTGAAAACAGGAAATAGGCGTATCATCCGAATCTCTGGGGAACCGGAATAAATACCTGATGCAAATATCTGGAAATTATTATCTAAATCTTCTTTTGAAGGATTTGTTCTTACAAAAGCCCCCATACTGTCTATATGAGCAACATTGTGGTTGATAAGTGTTGAAAGCGAATTACCATAAGGAATGAGCTGCTTTTCAAGCTGAAATTTTTGATCTACCAGCAGGTTTTCCTCATATATAGTACTGGCCTCCCAGAGCATGAACATCAATAGAACTAAGGTTAATGCTGCACCTAGCAACGCTATATGACCCTGCCTTATACGTGGCAGGGCACCCGACGTCTTTCTAGACCCACCGGACATTCCCTTTAGCACTCCTTAATATGTTTCCGATTTTAATGCAGGGGACACCCGAATTGAGATTTATAATCTTAGCAAACTAAAAATCAGGTTTCATTCATAGTCCCCAGGAAGGTGATAAAATACCAAAACATTTTCACACTTTACCCGATAAAAGAAAGATAGAATGTACTCATAAATAAATTTTGTCATACACAAAGTATATAAAAAATGATGCAGACAAAATCCGAGGATACGAATAATGAGAACACATAAATAGCTTGATAGAGTATGCTGTATAGGATTTTTGAAATCTTATGTCAGCAATTTGCCGAGATGACAGAGTGGCTAATGTGACCGCCTGCAGAGCGGTTTTCCGGGAGTTCGAATCTCTCTCTCGGCATTCTATTAATCAGGGTGTCTACTGTGGTACTTAGAGTTTACAATACATTGACAAGGGAAACTGAAGATTTTGTGCCCCTGCAAGACAAGAAAGTAAATATGTACGTTTGCGGACCCACAGTTTATGACCACTGTCATCTGGGACACGCCAGAAGTTACGTTTCTTTTGATGTCATCAGGCGCTATCTTGTCTACAGAGGATACGACGTTAATTATGTTTCAAATATCACTGATGTCGATGATAAGGTAATAGACAAAGCAAAGGAAAGTGGTGAGGATACCTTTGAACTCTCAAGAAAATTCACTGAATCTTTTGAAGAGGACATGCAAACCCTGAAGGTCATGGAACCTGACACCCGCCCAAAGGTTACAGAACACATCGAAGATATCATAGATACAGTGGCAAGACTTATAGACAACGGTGCAGCATACGCGACCCAAAAAGGAAACGTTTACTATGACCTTGAAAAGTCTGCAGACAGGATAGGCATACTCAGCCACCAGACAGTTGAGGGATTAATGGAAGGATCAGGATGCCGGATTGACGTGGAGGATGACAAAAGATTCCAGCTTGATTTTGTGCTCTGGAAAAACTCACCAGAGTGCGAACCCGGATGGGATAGTCCATGGGGCAGGGGCAGACCGGGATGGCACATAGAATGCTCGGTAATGTCCATGAAATACTGCTCTGAACAACTGGATATTCACGGTGGCGGACTGGACCTTATTTTCCCGCATCATGAAGCTGAGATACACCAGTCCGAAAGCTGCACAGGAATGCATCCTTTCAGCAAGTACTGGATGCACAATGGTTTCCTGACCATTGATAAGGAGAAGATGTCAAAGTCCCTTGGAAATTTTTTTACCATTAAAGAGGTGCTTGCTAAATTCGCTCCGGGAATTATCAGGTTCTTCATCGTTTATACTCACTACAGAAGCACCATTGACTTTAGCGAGGATGCACTGGTAGAAGCCGGGAGAGCAAGAAAAAGATTATTGAACACCATCTCAAACGTTAAACGTGCTGTCTCTGAAGCACCTGAAACTGAAAACGATTGTGGCCTTTCAGAACTGATAGATGAAACAAGAACCTCGTTTATTGAATCGATGGATGATGATTTCAACACCAGAGAAGCCATAGGCAATCTTTTTGTATTCAGCCGTAAGGTCAATTCCATAATAGCAAGTGAAAAGCCCAGGAAAGCATCACTTGAAAAAGTGCTTGATTTCTTTTCAGAAATAAACGAGGTGCTGGGAATCTTTGAAGATGATAGTAATTCCTGTTCAGAAGAACAAAGCAATGGACTGTCAGATGATGAGATCAATGAATTGATAGACCTCCGGGAAAAAGCACGTGCTGAAAAGAACTGGGCAAAAGCTGATGCCATACGTGATGAACTGGAAGAGAAAGACATCATCATAGAAGATGGGAAAGAAGGCGTCAGGTGGAGACGGAAATAGCCTTACCTTAGTAATCAATTAACCAGATAATAGTTTGAAAAATAGTGGTGGTGGACACCACCTTTTCTTAAAAGTCAGACTGCACAGCTCAATGTAGCATGATCGGACCGACTGCACTTGATGTGCTTGCTCAGCAACTCAAAGTACACCAGAATTGTCAAAAGCATAGATACCACCAGTACCCCGTAGAGTACCATGTTGGTAAACACTACCTTATACGCAAATGAGCCAAGAACTGCAAATGCTACCAGAGGACATATCAGACCCCATTGGGTTACGTAGAATTCTTTGAAATGGTTATTCCTGAAGTAGTCAACCAGAAGGGAAAAACCAAAGAGCATGTACCATATTTCAAATGCAAAAGACAGGCCGACTACAAAGTAGAAGTAGGCCCCCAGTTCAAACCCAAGGTTATTCTCAAGGAAATGGCCCAGCCTGAAACCGCTTATTGCATAAAGGGTTATGTTGGGTATAACTATCAGGAAGCTTGGCAGGAAGTGCTTTTCCGGAAGACCTGCGGACTGGAAATGGCTTTTGAAAAGTATAACCATTTTTACAAGTAGCAAGAATATTCCCATTGAGCCGGAAATCAGAGACATGAAAGCTGCTGTAGTTGCAATTGTATAATTGCTTGACATTGCAGCTATTCCTGTTCCGACAACAGTCAGCATTCCCAGAAGGAATGGGTGCAGCAACCATCCGAAATTGATCTTTGTAATATCAAAACCATTCTTGAAGGATATTTCCAGCAGCCTGATCTCAGTGAACATTACCAGGAGGAAGAACAGTGACCAGAAAATCATTGCCGGAAGGAAGAGTGCTGCAAAATTACCAGACAGGACCGGCAAAAAATACCTTAACGGGCCAATCATAACATTCATTGACATAAGGAAAGATATCAGAGGTGCCAGGATTCCGGTGTTCCTTAAAGGGTCTTTTATGAGAGTCGGGAAGCTGTCCGATCTCATCCATCTGACAAGCCTGACTGTAAATATTATAGTAAGGATAAAGTGAATGAAAGTGAACAATATCATCACGAATTCAAGCAGGTAGTAGTATACCACCTGATATGAAGTGAGATCCATAGCCCATAACTGTGATCTTGTTATCAGACCGGCACCATGGTCCAGTGTATATTGCATAAGTACAAATGGCATTACTGCGACTCCGCCAGCTCCGAGTGAAGCCAGAAAAGCCAGAGGCGTGAATTTCTTAACATCCATATTTAATCATCCCACATATTGATAATAATTTACTGCGCATTCATAATTTTTGGGTTTAATAGTACATATGCTAATAGTTAGTATATAGCCGTTGTTGAATGCGGATAGAAATCTGCTAAAAAAGGAAGTACTTAAAAACAGTGTTTTAAAAAAAGCTACGATAAACTCATTTTGAAAAATAGATAACCAGAAGCTTAATCCTTGTAGTCTTTATCGGATTTAGATACACTTTTAAGACGGTTCACGCCATCAATTTCATCAATTACCTCAATGACAGCCTCAGGCACAAGAGATTTCCAGTCCTTATCCAGAAGCATCCTTTTACGAATCTCACTACCGGAATAACCTTCTCTCTGATACATAGGAGGTTGTTCAACGGTAATGCCAGCTTCCTTAAAAAGACGTACAACAAGAGGGTTATTCGAATAGACCACATCAAAAGGTGGTGTCATAGAAATAATATGTGAGGCCCACACTGCATTTCTTTGCAGGTCTTCCAGAGGAATCGCGTAATGTTTTATGCCAGCATCCTCAAGAGCATGCCTGATCATCATTACGCGCTCACCTGCGGTAAATGGATTTTTAGGCTCGTGGCTTTTCTGAGCACTGCCTATACCAATTACTACTTCATCAACATCCCGGGCAATATCTTTAATCAGAGAATAATGTCCGAGATGAAATGGTTGAAAGCGTCCGATGTAGAACGCTCTTCTCATATGCATGGGGAAAACCATCAGTGAATGCCACATTCATCGAATGTGAATTTTTCACAGACTTCAAGGTAGTGGCCTGAGTTGTTATCGTGTTTCATTTTTGCAAGTTTCTTGATCAAATCCATTCCTGGTTTTGGATCTTCCATGATCTCGACCTTATCCTTGATAAGCTCAAACATCTGCTTGCCAACGTCTGTGCGTATAAGCACACAGTTCCAGCCATCTGGAGTACCAACTGAACCAAGTGATATGTCAGCAGATACTGATGTGTAGTCACAACAATTGTGGCATGGGTTTCTTGCATAGTGAGCAACTTCAGGAATCTTTACACTGTGGGCTTCACCGTCTTTTGTGTAGTTCCAGAACTTACCTTTACCGAAATCCATCTTGACGACATCATCAAGATTAAGTCCCATTACTTCAGGAACGATCTTCTCGGTCATTACGTCGTGATAGAAACTCTCCATGCACAACAGACCAAGGATAACAACGATCTTGTCATTATTATTCTCAAAAAGAAGACGTGCTCCGTGTGCCTGGCAGGGTACGCCAATTACACCAATTTTATCGTACTTCTCAAAAGGTTCCCTGAGTGCTGAAAGCACGGAATCGTAAGTGTACTTGGTACCTGTTGTCCTGTCAACATCTTCCGGCTTGGTCATAACTATAAGCTCAGTCCCCCATTCACCATCTCTGGCGATACCGACAATGCAATCTACCGTACCGGTTTCAAGCAGAGCCTTTGCAAGTATTGAAGTAACACCACCATCCTGGCCGGATATTGTGCTCTTTGCTCCAAAGAACTCTTTTACGTTTGCAAATTCGTCTTCTTCATATCCGTCAATTACAGGACAGAGTCTTGCGCATGTGAGACATCCCTCACACACATCAGGTGCTGCACCTTTGACGTAGTATTCTAAATTATCAGGGTCACGGACTTCTGCATGCTTGTTCATAACAATAGCACCTGCAGGACATGCTGAAACGCATGCCCCACAAGAAGTGCAGACGTCGTGCTCAATGACCTCTAATATTTTTGGATGGGCCATTTAATGCCTCCGACGTTCTTTTCTTGTTTATCCAATGATTTCTTTGCCGATAAGCTTGATAGCTTTCTCTTTGTTTGGTCCGATTGGGGAACCAGCAACAATCTGTGTTACACCAATGTCAAGAAGTTCGTTGATTCTTGCCTTACAGTCATCTGGTGTTCCGCAGATAGAGAATGCGTCCATCATGCCATCTGTGACCATACCGCCCATGAGTGCACCGAAGTCCCCCTTTGCGATTGCGCCACCAATGTCAGCCTTTGCTGCCGGGTCAATTCCATGGCGTTCAAGTACCATGTCAGGTGAACCTGCAACGATAAATGCAACTACGATCTGTGCTGCACTCTTTGCCTTTGCTGCGTCCTTGTCAATTGAGAAGCATGCATATGCTGCTACATCAACTTCCTTAGGGTCACGGCCTGCCTTCTTTGCGCCTGCTGCGATCTGCTTAACAGCTACTTCGAAGTCCTTTGGGTGTGATGCGTTGATCAGTACACCGTCTGATACCTCTCCTGCGAGCTCGAGCATCTTTGGACCCTGTGCACCCATGTAGATAGGTACATCGCCAGCCTTGAATGCCATCTTTGCACCGCCGAATTTGATCATGTCACCGTCCATGGTTACTTTCTCTCCGGCGAGGAAGCCACGGATTGCCTGGATGCTTTCCTTTGTTGTTGTCAGTGGCTTGTCCCATGAAATACCCATTGCATCAAAGGTCGCTTTGTCTCCAGGACCGAGACCGAGAATTGCACGGCCGCCTGAAATTTCGTTAACAGAGCCTATACTTGATGCAGTTACAGCTGCGTTTCTTGTGTAAGGGTTTGTTACACCTGTTCCGAGCTTGATACTGTTTGTGTTCATTGCAAGCACGGTTAAGGTAGAATAGACATCACGGTTGTTGTAGTGGTCTGTGATCCATACGTTGTCAAAGCCCTGCTGTTCAGCAAGTTTTGCATAGTGAGCTATCTTTAAAACCGGGTCGCTTGGTACAAATTCAATTCCAAATGTCATTTGAATCCTCCTGTAAAGTGTGTTCCTATTCAGGTATCTATACATATTTAAAACTTTGTTGGTTTGATTCGGCAGGAAAAGCAGGCATGTTTGTGACCAAAATAATGCCTGTCATGAAGTATTTAGTTTTTTCTAACAACCTGTGTATGCTTGTTTGAAAAACAGAGTGATTTACATTGGTTTTTGCTGCCAGGGTGAACACAATCCTATAAAAATTACCAGATAGCTTCTTCGTTAACCCAGGTGACTTCTTATACTTGTTAAAGTATATTAACAATTAATTTACCCGCAACTAGAATTCAATCAAAAGGGGTCTTATGTGTAAAAATACTACATTGTTCACAGCAGGAAAAGTCTGCATGGTTGTATTTGTTGTCCTTCTGCTTTCGATCATTACAGCCAGCGGAGCAGGCGGAGAGTCACAGGAAAAATGGGAAAAAGTTCTTTTCGGAGAGTCAAATGACGCTGTTGGAGGTCACTGCGTAGAGCAAACCTCGGACGGAGGCTATGTACTAACCGGCTACTACCACAAGCATTGGGAAGCAGGCGGGGAACACCATCTCATTGAAGGTGTCTGCCTGATTAAAACCACTGCAAACGGAACTTTTGAGTGGCTGAAGGTTTTTAATAGTAGCAACGATGACACGGGCAGGTCCGTCCGGCAGACCTCCGACGGCGGATACATCATAGCCGGTTATTATACAGGAGATGAACGTGACGTCTGGCTCATCAAGACCGACGCCGCCGGGAATATGGAATGGAATACCACATTCGGAGGGGATGATAATGATTTAGGTTATTCCGTCGAGCAGACTACCGATGGTGGCTATATTGTTGCAGGTTCTACATCCTCCTACGGAACCGGGGAAAATATCTGGCTCATTAAAACCAATTCTTCCGGCATCAAAGAATGGGACCGGGTATTTGGCAGGGGAGGCTTTCAAAACGGCCGGTCAGTCCAGCAGACCACCGATGGCGGTTATATTATCGGAGGAGACTGGCTTGTAAAAACCGATTCCCAAGGGAATGAAGAATGGATTAAGAAAATAGAAGGGGAAGATGCAAGGCAGACTACGGACGGAGGCTACATCATAGCCGGAAGTGGTTATGACATTCAACTTACCAAGACAGATTCCAAAGGAAATGAAGAATGGAGCAGGAGATTAGATGGTTCCGGGAGAGGGACTTCCGTCAGGCAAACATCCGACAGAGGTTATATTATAACCGGTTACGGCGGAGGTAATGGATGGGTTCCCTGTAGTATGATACTCATCAAAACAGATTCCGAAGGGAATAAGGAATGGGATCGTATATTTGGTGGTGGCGGGGAAGACCGGGGCTTTTCCGTCAGGCAAACCGTCGACGGTGGATATATACTGACTGGTGTAACCAATTCGTACGGAAGAGGAGGAGAGGATGCACTACTCATCAAAACAGATTCTAACGGATACATCGGCGATGATAAAAATACTATTATCTCAAGGATATTATCCGGTTTAACTGACGCAGTTTCCTATCTCCTGTTTATAGTTATTATATTAATTGCGACTCTGCTGCATTATTTTGCGCTACCGCTTTTTATCATTCTTGTTCTAATTCTTGTTTATAGATGGAGAAAACGCAAAAGTGAATAATTAATCCTGCAGGTTTTTGCATCTGCTTCCGTTCCATGCTCTGTGGAATACCCATCCATACAGAGCCAAATATACTGAATTCTTAAGACAAACGGTTATGTCTGAAACACGTTCTGTATGGAGCAGGGTTTCCAAGTAATGGTATTTTGGCGCACAGTCTTGTAAAATATTGTATATTCACCGTTACAGATATATCCGGTAAACGTTAGAAGAATTATTATCATATCTGCGGGGGGCATCGGTACATACATTTGTATATATCAATAGCATGCAAATTATTATTTGCATCTGCAGAAATGATGAATAGAACGATTTGCGAACAAACAACTTATTGACAGAGTGATCGTCATGAAATGCTTTGAATGTGCAAAAAATGGAAAAGATAGTGACACAGTTGCTGTCTGCATAATCTGCGGGAGAGGAGTGTGCAAGGACCACCTTGTAAGAGAAGAAACACCTGTATGGGAGGGTGAATACAGCATTAAGCTGAAATGCGGAATGGGAATTTCCTGTGACTACAAAGACGTACAGCACTGGAAGAAAGTGCTCTGTACATCATGTCATGAAGCCCTGAAGGAGAACTACTAGGTGATATCATGATGAAATGTTATGACTGCATGGAAGAAGGAAATGATACAGAAGCAACATGCATCTGCATATCCTGTGGAAAAGGGCTCTGTAGCGATCACTGCAAGGAACTTGAACTTCCGGTATCCGTTGGACAGCCACCTCATGTACAGAGGCTGCCAAAGGGACTGCCAAGGATTCTTTGCAAATACTGTTTTGACCAGACAATAGAAGACGGATTCGATTAATCGGGATGAAATTCATCCCTGATTTTATTTTACAAAAGGAGAAGAGAAAATGTGCGGAGAAAAAGGTAAAGGATGCGGACACAGAGAGATCATTGATGATATGTCCGGCAAGCTGGGATTCACACCACAGATATTAGAAACACTTGGAGAACTTGAGCCTGAATTTTTACACAAATACGGCATGTGTAACAACAAGATCCTAAAAGATGGTGCGCTTCCAGCAAAGACAAAGATACTCATGGCGCTTGCCGTAGTTGCATCAAAACAGTGCGAAACCTGTGTAAAATCACAGATGAAGAGCGCACTGAAGAACGGCGCAACAAAGGAAGAGATAATGGAAGTAATGGACGTTATTTTCATAACATCCGGAGCTCCTGCGGTTGCTGCATGCAGAGATGCACTTAAGCAGCTTAAGTGATTAAGAGGAATTCATTCCTTTTTGATTAATTTTGTCCGTTGTGCCGGTGCGGAAAAGCCGGCACATAGCACTAAATTAGATAATTGGTCACCTGGAGGAGAGGTATGAGTGGGAGCAACTTAAAGGTTGGTCTGGTCCTGGCAGCATTGCTTATGCTATTCTTCGGTACAGGAATTATTGCAAATGCAACACCTGCAACCCAGGCCGGAGAATATAGTTCAGATGATTTCACATATGAAAGCAGATGCAGGCAGTGCCATGCAATAATCTACGCTGACTGGGAAGGAACAATGCACTTCAACGCATACCTGGACCCATTCTACCTTGAAGAAGTCAGGATAGCAAGTGAAGACACAGATGGCGCATTGGATGAATTCTGTTCAAGGTGCCATACACCCATAGGAGTTGTCAGTGCTGAAATCCCGCCAATTGATGGCTCCGGAATGTCAGATATTGCTAAGCTTGGTGTCCAGTGTGATTTCTGTCACGTGGTATCCGGAAGTAACGGAACCGGGAATGCACCATTCACAGTGACCCCAGGAGATACAAAATGGGGACCATTCGACGATGCAAGAGGAAATTACCATGAGTCCGAGTATCTTGAACTTTATACACAATCCGAATACTGTGGAATGTGCCATCAGGTAATCAATCCAGTCAACGGACTTGTCATAGATGACACATACTCAGCCTGGAAAGAAAGCCAGTATGCTGAGGATGAGGTAGTATGCCAGGACTGTCATATGACTGAAGGCATCACGGAATTTGAGGCAAACCCCGGACGAGCCGGATCAGGTGCTCCTAAAAGGGATCATATCTCATCACATGACATTGTAGGTGCCAACACCCTGATACCACCAATGTTCGGTGCTGATAACGTAGCTGAGATGGCAGTTGAAAGACTGCAAAAAGCCACAACAATGGAAGTTTCAGCACCCGATGTTGCACCAACAGGTGATGAAGTCCTTATTGATGTATCCATAACAAACTCAGGAGCCGGACATAAGATCCCTACCGGAGTTTCCGAAATAAGGGAAATGTGGCTGGAACTTACAGTTACTGATGCAAACGGAGAGAGCATATACAATGCAGGAAGCCTTGATGCGGATGGAAATATCATCGGTGCAAATATCTTATACAACAACATCCTTGCAGATAGCGAAGGTGATGAAACAAAGAGTTTCTGGCTTGCAGAAAGCGTTCTTGAAGACAACAGGATCGGACCTAAGGAAACTGTAACAGAGCAGCATTCATTCATCTTGCCTGAAAATGTAGCATATCCTCTGACAGTGCAGAGTACCCTTAAATATAGGTCAGCTCCGCAGGATATGATCGATCATCTCCTAGGTGAAGAAACAGATGTTCCTGTTGTTGACATGAACGAAATATCCATGATCATTTACGACCCATCAACACCTGCAGATGAAAGAAAACAACCAGAACCAGATAGCACAAGCACACCGGGATTCGGTGCACTTACTGCTGCAATGGTTCTTGGAATTACGATGTACATCTTAAAAAGAAAATAATGGAGGAAAATAAAATGCCACCAGAAGTAGATTTAAACAAATGCGAAGGAATCGGCGCATGTGCAGAATCATGCCCTACTGACGTGATTGAAGTACAGGATGACGCAGAGGGAAACCCTAAATCTGTCATCGCACGTCCTGACGACTGTGTGGAATGCGGCAACTGTGTTGATGCCTGCCCACAGGAAGCAATAACACTGGAATAAACAACTTAGGAGTGCCACCATGTCCGAAGACAGAAGCATTCGCCTGCTGGGTATCTCAGGAAGCCCCAGGAAGAAGTCCACAGATTATGTTGTAAACGAAGCCCTTAGATTCGCACAGGAAAAATACGGTGCTGAGATCGAATATTTCTCTGCCAGAGGTAAAGAGATGAAATTCTGCATCCATTGTGATTACTGTGTCCGCAAGAAAGAAGGCTGCATTCACAAAGACGATCTTGTGGAGCTTTACGATAAAATGCTCTGGGCAGATGCATGGATCATTGGCACTCCGGTATACCAGGGTACATTAAGTGCCCAGACCAAAACAATAATGGACAGGTGCCGTGCAGTTGTAGCACGTAATCCAAAGTCCTTCATGAATAAGGTTGGTGCCGCTGCAGCTGTCGGGGGAGACAGGATAGGCGGACAGGAACCAGCTATACAGAATATCCTTAACTTTTACGTGATCAGTGAAATGATACCTGTTGCAGGAGGATCATTCGGGTCAAACCTTGGCGGCACTTTCTGGTCGCAGGACAAAGGTGCCGAAGGTGCGGCAGAAGATTCAGAAGGTATCAGAAGCCTGCACAGGACCATGAACAAACTCATGAAAACTGCTATCGCAACAAAAGACCTGCGTAAGGAGGAGTAAATCTGGAATTTGAAGAGCCTGTTACAGAGATAATAAAACGTGCACACAATGTGAAGAGTTTCAGGTTCAAAAGACCGGGTGATTTTGATTACAAAGCAGGGCAGTATGTGATAATCAAACTGGATATCGGAGATAAGAAAAGAGGAAAACCATTTACACTTTCCAGCAGTCCCACTGAAAAAGATCACATCGAATTTACAAAAAAACTCACAGGACATGAGTTCTCAAATAAACTGGATGCCATGGTGACCGGAGACAAAGCAACTGTAAAAGGTCCTTTTGGTAAATTGACCTTTGAAGGAAAACGTGACAAGATCGCACTCCTTAGTGGCGGCATTGGCATCACACCAATGATCAGTATTTGCAAATACTGCACTGATATGAAACTCGATACGGACATCATGCTGATATGCAGTGATAAGACCGAAGAGGACATGATATTCACAGAAGAACTTGAGGAAATGCAAAAACAGAATCCTAACCTCAAGGTTTTCAATACACTCACACGAGCCTCCGAAAACTGGATGGGATGCAGGGAGCGCATCTGTGAGAACCTTATACTCAGGGAATTGCCGGATTATTCGGAAAGGACATTTTACGTATGCGGTCCGCCACCCATGGTGGACGCAATGGTAGAATTGCTTCAGGCTATGAAAATACCTGACAGTGAAATAAACAAGGAATCACTGATAGGATACTAAAGAAGAACGGAAGGCACAGATCATGAAAAGAATAGCATGGGGAATCACCGGGTCAGGAGACCTTATCAAAGAAACATATGAGACGATGGTGGATATTAAGAACAAGACTGATCTTGAGATAATGGTTTTTCTCTCAAAGGAAGGAGAGACCGTTATGAAATGGTATCATATGTGGAACGATATCCAGAAGGATTTCCCTAATTTTAAAACAGAAGGCGGACCAAATTCGCCGTTTCTCGCCGGACCGCTTCAAGTCGGATACTATGACGCACTTATCATTGCCCCAATGACTTCCAACAGTGTTGCAAAAATAGTATATGGAATTGGAGACACACTGGTCACAAATGTAGTTTCACAGACAGCAAAGGGCAGCACACCAATATACATACTACCTGTTGACAGAGAAATGGGAACTGTCAAAACAGTATCTCCTGAAGGACGCGTAATGGAACTGAAAATGCGTGAAGTAGACGTATCCAATACAAAGAAACTCGCCCAAATGGAAAACATCACTGTTATCAACAGCCCTGATGACATTTATGGCATACTTGGTGTGAACAAGGATTAATAGAAAGTATAACCTTCACGAAGATATATGTCGGGAAGCTTCCCGATAGTATCATTCATTTTCAGGATTGAGCGATAAGTAGCATATGCAGCCACGAAACTGTCAAGAGCATCACCATCTTTGTTTTTAATTAGTTTCTCTTCTGTATCCTCTGAGATGGTTATGCCGTTTTCAATTAGTTTACTCAGAATGTATTCTCTTTTTATCTCTTCCTTTTCTGTTCTGCCTTTGTACCCGATATAGAGATCTTCACTTTTCAGGGTTGAAGCCGGACATATTTCCATGAGCCAGGTTTTTTCAAATTCCGGTTCTTGCATAGGAACAGCACAGGCTTTTTCTTCAATCACTAGAGGACGCAGAACGTCACGTATTCCAAAATAGGTCTGCTTGTAAACCCAGAGGTTATAAATGCTGAATGGTGCTTTCACCTCAACATCCGTAAGACGTTTCAGTTCAGTCTTACCGCCCATTTGCTGCATCTTTTTACGGAAATCGTCCGCAGAACCATATTCATCAGGAAATTCAGATACAAAAGAATACCAGTCTTTCCCGGACATCAATTTATCAGGAAGACTGAAAGGGAAGTCCATCCCAAAAACAGAATTTGTGTTTGATATTATCAGGCCACGCAAAGCTGAAAGACATGCATCACGCTTTTTGCTTTTACCAGGAACTATTTCAAAAATTGGATAGCAGCTTCGGATCTGAAGACCACCATCACTGATGACGCCTTCACTTATCCATATCTTGCGGCCTGCATCTTTTGCACCACTGAAATCAACACCAAATATACGGCGTTTCTTTCCAGTGGCAGCAAAGTCCATGATTTTCCTTGTGATTAGTTGTCGCGCTCACCTTTGATGAAAGCATTTGTCATTACATGGGCTTCATCATCAGTGAACTGCTTTGGTGGATGTTTCATGAAGTATGAAGACGGCGAGTATAGAATACCGCCAATTCCTCTGTCAAGCGCAAGTTTACAGCACCTGATGGCATCAATAACCACACCTGCAGAGTTCGGGGAATCCTCAACTGAAAGGCGAAGCTCGATATTCATAGGGACATCGCCAAAGAGCTTACCTTCCATTCTCAGGAAGCACACCTTGTTGTCGTTCTGCCATGGGACATAGTCACTTGGACCCACGTGGATATTATCATCATCCATCCTCTGGCCGACAACTGACTGGACAGCCTCGGTCTTGGATTCTTTCTTGGAAGCAAGCCTGTTCCTGTTGAGCATGTTAAGGAAATCAGTATTACCTCCAGTGTTAAGCTGGTAAGTCCTTTCCAGTTTCACACCGCGTTTGTGGAAAAGGTCTGCCAGTGTCCTGTGAGTAATTGTTGCACCGAGCTGCGCCTTTATGTCATCACCGATAATAGGAATACCTTTTTCTTCAAACTTTGCAGCCCACTGCGGATTGCTTACTATGAAAACAGGCATATTGTTAATGTATGCAACACCTGCCTCAAGAGCGCACTCCGCATAGAAACGTGTGGCTTCCTCAGAACCTACCGGCATATAATTCAGTAAGATCTCCACACCGGAATCCTTCAGTTCCTTTACTATCCGCTCTTTTGTGCAGTCCGCCTCCTCAGAAGGAAGAAAACGCCTGTTGTCACTGTAACTGGCCATGTGTTCAGAGACCCCGTCAAGAACACAACCCATTTTTACAATAGTACCCGCAGGCGGAACTTCCGGACAGAAAACTGCTGTACAGTTCGGTAATGCAAATATTGCTTCTGAGACATCCTTTCCAACCTTCCTTTTATCAATATCAAAGGCAGCTACTACTTCAATATCAAATGGCCTGTAGCCACCGAGGTCCCAGTGCATTAAGCCTATTGCATCTTCCTCATTCTTTTTTTTGTAATATTCAATGCCCTGAATAAGGGAACTTGCACAATTGCCAATACCAGCAATTGCGATTTTAATTTTGTCCATTCATCTACCTCTATGAAAGTGATTATGTTGAAAATGAATAACAGATGAGATATAATCACATTAATGTATTGATACAAATAAAAAGTTTTCTAAACATGGAATAGTCGCCCATATCAAGTGAGAATAATCTGAACTTAAGTCCCGGAGAGGAAAACTAAGCTCGAAAGATATATTAAGCCAGAACAAGATAATAATTGAAACAGTGGGTTTTATTTTTGTTCAACCAGAGAACGACATATCTGCACTTTAGGAATAACGTTTAAGGAGATTCTGAAATGAGAGACATACTACAGGAAATTGCAGAAGAGCTTGATCATCTTAATTCACTTGATGAGGCAATTAGCCTTGCAATCGAACTTGAAGAAGAGGGAATGGCATATTACAGCGAAAAAGCATCAGTCATGAAGAATGAGACTGCCAGTAAGCTTTACATGTTCCTCGCAGATGAAGAAAAGAAACATGCAGGCTACCTTCAGCAGTACAGGGAAAGCAAGGACATACCTGAAGTTGAGTTCACCTATCCTAAGTTTGAAGCATCTTTCAGCGAAGAATTCTCTGATGAAAAACTGGAAGAAATAGGAATACTGCTTGCAGCTCTCAGGTTTGAGCACAAGAGCGAATATTTCTACATGGAACTTGCTAAACGGGCGGAAGATGAAGAACAGAAAGTGTTCTTTAAAAAGGTTGCTGCTGCTGAGAGAGGCCATTATATGATAATTGACGAGCTGCTTGGTGATGCAACCGAGTTCAGAATGCAGACCTGAAACAGGGGATGGCACAATGGATGATTACAAACCGCTCGAAGTCAAAAAGGGTATTTACTGGGTAGGTGTGGTTGACTGGAACCTGCGCGACTTCCACGGATATGAGACTCCAAAAGGAGGCAGTTATAATGCATACCTTGTGATCGACGAGAAAATAGCACTCATTGACACAGTCAAAGCTCCGTTTGCCGGAGAGATGATTAAGCGCATCAGCCAGATAATAGACCCTTCAAAGATAGATTATATTATATCCAATCATGTGGAAATGGATCATTCCAGTTCTATTTCCCGCATTCTGGAAGTTGCACCTGATGCAAAGGTATTTGCATCATCAAAAGGACAAACAGGCCTTTCAGAGTATTACAAGGAAGAAGGCTTTGATAACTGGGACCTGGATGTTGTTAAAACAGGAGATGAACTGAGTCTTGGTGAAAGGACATTGATGTTCATCGAAGCAACAATGCTCCACTGGCCTGACAGCATGCAGACCTATGTGAAAGAAGACAAGCTCCTTTTCTCAAACGATGCCTTTGGACAGCATATTGCAACATCCAAACGCTTTGACGACGAAGTGGATGATGTAATGGATGATGCCGGCATCTACTATGCGAATATCCTGCTGCCTTTCGGCGGGCAGGTGCTGAAATATGTCGAGAAGCTCAAAGAACTTGGAGTTTATCCTGAAATGATAGCTCCGGCACACGGAGTCATCTGGAGAAAGGATGTCTCAAAGGTGATGACACAATACCTGAGGTGGGCACGTGGCGAGACAGTTCCAAAGGTGCTTGTAATCTATGATACCATGTGGGGAAGTACTGAAAAAATGGCAATGGAAATTGTTGAGGGAGCAAGATCCGCAGGTGTTGAAGTCCGTTTGAGGCACCTGAGAAAGAACGACTGGAGCATGACTATGAAAGAACTCATGGACTCCCCGGTGGTTGCCATAGGGTCCCCTACCATGAATAATGGGATGTTCTTTACCACTGCCGGATTCCTGACATACCTCAAAGGATTGCATCCAAAAGGTAAGAAATACTTCCTGTTCGGTTCCTACGGATGGGGAGGCGGTGCAGTCAAGGGAATGGAGAAAATGATGGAGAGTGCAAGGTTCGAACTTGCCATGGAAAGTGTGCAGATAAAGTTCAGACCTTATGAAGATGATAAAAAATCCTGCAGGGAAATAGGATTCAAGCTTGCTGAAATTGCAAAAGGGAATGCAAACTCTTAAATTAATGAAGATGAATCTCTATTCCAACATATGAGAGTGTTACTATGAAATTCGAAAATGATCTAGAAGCTGAATTTTATGAAAGGTCAAAGAAAAACGCAGAAACTACCGGATACAAACTCAACAGTGACTGGGATGTTATCACAACTGCTGTAAAAGGCATTTGCAACAACAAAAAAGAGTTTGGAGAATGGTACTGTTTCTGCCAGAAGAGAACCGGAGACAAGGAAAAAGATAAGAAGATCATCTGCCCATGCGCTGCAAGGTCAAGGGACGTTGAAACCCGTGGTTCATGCAAGTGCGGACTTTACATTAAATAGGACTAATAGAACTTTTTTACTTTACTGGGGCGACCTATGCTCCAGGAAACCAATTTCATACTTCTTTTTTCCCGATATTGTTGATTAGTGGAAACTATATTCTTAAGTGGACAACAAATACTTAAATTATTGAAGGAGATATTAATTCAGGTAATCCTCCAGAGGATTGAAAACAATATTACAAGGTGGGGTTATTATCGGTCATGATACTAATTTTGGAAATGCTGCTAATTACAGAGATTATGACAGAAAGGAAGACAAACTGGGAGAGGTAAAAGACACAGAGACCACTGGGCTGGAGTGTGCTCTGGAGCAAAAAGATGTTCCTGATACACTGAAAATTCGCGTGAAAGCCCTTGAAATACTTTTAGACAACTCGGGAATAATCGCATTTCTGCGCAGAGAGAATGGAAAAGTCGAATTTGTTTCTGCCGCAGTGGAGGAATTCGGATACAAAGCCCGGGATTTTACCTCAGGAAAAGTGAACTACAATAAACTTGTTCATCCTGATGACCTTGACAGAGTGATTCTGGAACTGAAGGAAAATGCACTTGAAGGTGCTGCCGGATTTTCGCAGAAATACAGGATCAGGACAAAAAAGGAATACGTCAGAGCCATAGAGGAAAAGACAGAATTCATACGCGATGAAAATGGGAATGTCGCCTACATCGCAGGGATACTAACCGACATTACTGATAATTAAAATTCTTAAATCCGGCAGGTGACAGCATATCCAGTGTCTATACCGTCAGTGAAACTTTTTATGACATACTTTTCAGGAAGGGAAAAATAATAGCCTCATGCCCCGGGGGAGCCATGCTTAATAGTTCGGTTTCTCTTGGAAGAGCAGGAGTCCCGGTTTCATTTATCAGCGAGTTAGGGCAGGATAATGTGGGTAATATAATCAAAGATTTTCTCAGTAACAACGGTGTTTCAACCACCCATCTTTATCTCTACGATGGAAAATCACCGATTTCACTTGCGTTTCTAGATAATCTAAATAGTGCAAGATATGAATTCTATGAAGATTATCCGCAAAAACGTCTTGATATTGAGTTGCCGGATTTTGAACCCGAAAATATACTCATGTTCGGTTCAATAATGAGTTTGAATCCTGAAACCAGAGAGAGTCTGAAAAATATCCTCGTTTCTGCAAAGAACAGTGACACTACATTATATTATGACCCGAATTTCAGGGATGTCCTTTATTCTTCGCCTGAAGATATCAGGTCAATGATATCTGAGAATATTGCACTTGCAGACATTGTAAGAGCATCGGATGAGGATATGAGAATGATAGGTGGATGCACCGGTCCTGATGATGCATATGACTTTGTCTGCCAGAGAGGATGTAACATATTTATCTACACAGCAAATTCCCGCAGTGTTTACCTGAGAACTCCTTCTTACTCCGGAGATTATACCGTTCCTGAAATCGAGACAATAAGTACGGTCGGGTCAGGCGACAGTTTCAACGCCGGAATCGCATACATGCTTCATAAAAGAAAGGTCAAAGACTTACATGGTGTTGCCCGGTGGCAATGGGATGAGATAATTTACACTGCAATTGAATTTGCATCCCATGTATGCATGAGCACTGACAATTACATTTCACCTGAATTTGCAGACATGCTAAAAAAGATATAGTAACAACACTGAATATATTTACAGATTACAATTGTCACTGCAATTGTAAATGTGAATGTAAATTGCTACTAATAAAATGGGATTGAAGTAGAGGGATAACAAGTGGGACAGGAAAACGTAGTTTCAGAAGGACTGTTCGCTGAAATGGAAAGTTCGCCTGACGGACTTTCTGAGCAGGAAGCACAGGAAAGATTAGCAAGCTACGGAAAAAACGAGCTGACCGAGCATGAGAAGACAACAGCTTTAAAAGTCTTTGCAGGACAATTTGTGAATCTTATTGTCTGGGTACTCATGGCTGCAGGCGTCATTTCCCTGGTAATTGGGGAAACTATTGATTTCTGGGTAATTATGTTCACAATTGCTGTTGTGATCATACTGGGATTCATTCAGGAGTACAGGGCTGAAAAAGCCATGGAAGCGCTGAAAAGCATAGTTCAGCCTGAAACAACTGTGATAAGGGACAAACGTCTTCGAAAGATACTCACAGTCAATGTTGTTCCAGGGGATATTCTTGTCCTTGAGACCGGCGATAAAGTTCCTGCTGATGCTTTGATCTTTGAGACAGTCGCCCTGAAGATAGATGAATCTGCCCTTACCGGCGAAAGTGTCCCAGTGGGGAAGGTTGAAAATGAAAGCACGTTTGCCGGGACCCAGATCGTTCATGGAAAATGTAAAGCCCTTGTCACAGCCACCGGAATGAGCACAAAAATAGGACAGATAGCAAGTCTTATCCAGACAAAAGATGAGGACACTCCGCTTCAGGTTAAGATCACAAAACTCTCCCTGACACTTGCATTCCTTGCTGTGCTCGCATCCGGGATCACCTTTGCCATAGGACTTTACATAGGGGCTCCGTTTACCGATATGCTACTGATATCACTGGCACTTGCAGTAGCTGCGGTGCCGGAAGGACTGCCACTAACACTCACAATAACCCTCGCATACGGCATGAAGAAAATGGCAGGGCACAACGCCATTATCAGAAAAATGCTTGCAGTGGAAACACTCGGTTCAACAACGATCATATGCACGGACAAAACGGGAACACTTACACGCAACGAAATGACGGTGGAAAAGCTGTTTGCCAGCGAAACCGAGCTTGAAGTTACAGGTTCGGGATACGTACCAAAAGGAGAGTTCCTGAAGCGTGGAAACAATGTCAATGTGAAGAATGATGTAACCTTACTTAATCTGCTCAGGGGAATTACCCTTTGCAACAATTCTGCTATTGAAAAGAAAGATGATAAATGGGAAGTTGTCGGTGACCCCACGGAGATAGCCCTGACAGTCGCAGCTGCAAAGGCCGACCTGTGGAAGGATGAACTGGATAAAGATTATGAGATGGCAGAAGAGATCGTGTTCACCTCGGAAAGAAAGATAATGACAACTATCCACAAGACTGGAATCGGATATACCTCATTTACAAAAGGCGCACCTGAATTTGTTTTGCCAGAGTGCAGTGTTATCGAAAAGAACGGAGAACGTTTTCCTCTCACCGAAAAGGACAGAGAGATCATACTTGACAAAAACCTGGAATTTGCAAGTTCTGCCTATCGCGTACTGGCCGTGGCCTGCAAGGAAGAGTCTGCCGGAGATGAAACTGATGGCTTTGAAAAGAACATGATATTCCTGGGTCTTGTTGCAATGATAGACCCTCCAAGGGAGGAAGCAAGAGAAGCTGTTGCAATGTGCAGAAAAGCCGGTATCAAAGTAATAATGATAACCGGAGATAACCAGGAAACTGCAAAGGCTATCGGAAGGAACATTGGACTTTTTGATGACAAAAAAGGTTGCGGCATTTATGAGGATGAGAAACTCCTTCGCATAGCAGAGGACTGTGCGGTAACAGGTGATGAGCTTGAAGAGCTCAACGATGAGGAGTTTGACATTATTGCTGAGAACATAAACGTTTACGCCAGGACGATGCCGGAACAGAAACTCAGGATAGTAAATGCACTCCAGAAGAAAGGACATATCGTTGCCATGACAGGAGACGGTGTGAACGATGCACCGGCTCTTAAAAAAGCTGACATTGGCATTGCAATGGGGATCAAAGGAACTGACGTTGCAAAAGAATCCAGTGTCATGATACTTCAGGATGATAATTTTGCAAGCATTGTAGAAGCTGTTCGTGGCGGCAGGACCATTTACAATAATATCGAGAAATTCATAACTTACCTGATATCAAGGAACCTTATGCTGGTAATCCTGATCATGGCAGGAATCAGCCTGCTTGGATTTGAGCTCATACCACTGCTTGCCCTGCAGATATTGTTCATCAACATGTTCAATGAGATCATACCTGCTGTGTCCTTGGGACTTGATCCGGCAACAGACGGAATAATGTCAAAGCCTCCCAGAGACCCGAAGGAAAATTTCCTCAAGAAGCGTAATCTCTTCCTGGTGATAACACTGGCACTTGCAATGGGAATTGCGTCTTTCCTTGTATTCGCCATGAACGATCCGGCATCAGACACAACCATGGCAAGGACTCTTACGTTCGCCACAGTTGTGAGCATGATACTATTCATTCCACTGGCATTCAGGTCACTTGAGAAATCACTATTCTCCATAGGGGTTTTCAGTAACCGCCTTATGATTGCAGGAGTAACAGCTACGTTCTTTGCAACCATGTCAGTCATGTATATACCAAAACTGAATTCAGCATTCGGATTGATTGCTCTCTCGCCTTCGGAATGGATTGTGCCTGTGGCTGTGGCCTTTGTAACATTCCTCTTTGCAGAAGGGCTGAAATTGCTTACCCCGGCAGCTGGAAAAAAGTAGGAAGATGACGATAAAGAAAATCAAAAGTAACACGAAACAGATGATTATCTTTGTATTCACCAGCATAGTAATATAATAATGTATTTATATTTCAGTGCCTATTACTAACTGGTGATAGCTTATGGCGCTTATTACATGGACAGACAAGTATAGCATCCAGATTAAAGAAATCGATGACCAGCACAAAGTCCTGGTGGGTATGATCAACGACCTCCATGATGCAATGAAAAATGCAAAGAGCAGGGAAGTTTCTATTGATATTATCAATAAGATGGCAGAGTATACGAAATTCCATTTCACAACTGAAGAAAAGTATATGAAGCGCTTTGCATACCCGGACTATGAAGAACATAAAATGGAGCATGAGAAGTTTGTGGAAAAAGTCCTCTCTTTTAAGAAAGAATATGAAAATGAGAAAGCAGGGATCAGTTACGAAATACTTAACTTCCTTAAAGACTGGCTTGTAGGTCACATACAGCTTACTGATAAAAAGTATGCATCTCTTTTCATAGAAAAAGGTCTTAAATAGACCTTCTTTTTTACAGTTGATTTGCCTGTCCGTAGTCAAAACATATTAATTGCTTAAACCTAATTAACCAAAAGAATGACAGATCAGAAAATAGACATAATTCAGGAACCTTACATCCTTCCGGATGCAGCATCACAAAAAGTTCACGCTGTCATGAAGGAGAACGTGGATAACCTTGTATCTCTTTTCAAAGTACTGTCCGATCCTGTCAGAATACGAATCCTTAAAGCACTTCAGGTCAGCGAGCTATGTGTATGTGTGCTTGTTGAGATCACAGACTACAAACACTCTGCACTGTCATATCACCTGAAACTCCTGAAGGACGCAGGTCTTGTGGATTCAAGAAGAGATAAGAATTTTCAGATATACCATCTCACGGAGACGGGAGATAAATTGCTGAGGAGCATTGACTCCTCATTTAAAAAAGGAATATAAGTTTTACAGCTTCTCTGTAGGGAGCGCCGTATTAAGCTTGACGTAATTGACACCTTTAAGTGCCATTGTCCTTTCTGCAACTGCTTTTACTTCTTCACCCTCACCATCAAGTATAATGACCTCAAGACAGTTATCATGGTCCAGATGAATGTGGACAGAAGACTTAATAATATGCGAGTAATCATGCTGTATCTCAGTGAGAGCGCTTGAAAGGCCACGCTTGGTATGGTCGTAGATCAAAGTGATAGTACCGACACGCCTTCCCTTTACGTCACTCATCCACTCATAGTGAGTTATATAGTTCCTGATAGAATCCCTGATACCCTCAGAGCGGGATGAATATCCCCTTTGTTCGATGATAGTATCAAATTTAGTCAGAAGGTTTTCGGGAAGTGATACCCCTATACGCATTAGTTCCTGTTCCATATGATTCACCTGTATAACAAAACGCAATAAACAATGTAATTATCATTTTAGTACTATAATAACATTTAGTATGCGGTAATAGTACATAAATAGTACACTAATTAAGATATAAATAATTATAGAACATCTATATAATAAATAATGAACAATCTCACTGATAAAGGATGATGAAGATGAAAAAAGAAGAATTATACTCAGGAAAAGCAAAGACCATCTACAAGACAGATGATCCGGACAAACTTATTTCGGAATTCAGAGACAGTCTTACGGCATTTGATGGAAAAAAGAAGAGCGAGGCAAAGAATAAAGGGTATTACAATGCCCAGATATCTAAGAAGCTCTTTGAGATGCTTGAAGAGAAAGGAATTCCAACACACTATATTGGAATGGAAACTGACAATGAAATGCTCGTCCGTGCTGTAGAGATCATACCGATAGAAGTAATCCCAAGGAACATTGCCGCAGGTTCTATCACCCGTAAATATCCTATCGAGGAAGGAACTGTTTTTAAGATGCCTGTACTTGTTATGGATTACAAAAGTGACGAACACGGCGACCCAATGATGAATGAGGACATAGCTGTTGCAATGGGAATTGCGACCTATGAGGAGATAGCACAGATACGCGAAATGGCACTTAAGATCAATGAAATACTGAAGAGCTACCTTGATGAGAAAGGATTTCTGCTTCCTGACTTCAAACTTGAGTTTGGCAGGGTGGGTGGCAGGATCGTCGTTGCCGATGAGATATCATGTGACACATGCCGCCTCTGGGACAAGAGTACAGGCCAGTCAATGGACAAGGATATTTTCCGCTTTGACAAGGGAGACCTTTCAAAAGCATACGAAGAAGTGGCAAAGCGTATAGTGCCTGAGATATTCGAGTAAAACATATCGTAATGAGGGGAAATGATGGAAGATTACGATGTGATAGTTGTAGGTGCCGGAATAAGCGGACTCTTATCCGCACTCACACTTTCAAAACATGGAAATAAAGTACTGGTTCTTGAAAAAAGCAAATTTATAGGCGGCAACTGCAATAGCTACATGGTTGATGGTTTCCAGGTAGATACAGGCGCTCACGCCATTACACATCTTGAAGTAGGCCCCCTCAGGCGGCTTATGGATAATTATTTTGATTATATACCAGTCTTTGAGGAATATGGTCACTACTATGTGAGAACAGAAAATCATTTCATGAAAGTACCGTCCAATGTAAAGGAATTCGTAACATTTGATGTGCTTCCACGGAAAGACAGAATTGTCCTGACACAGGCAATTACCAAAGCACTTACATTATCAACATTTGGAACTGATCTGTCCAAGGAATCAGTATATGAGTTTATGCCAACAAACCTGACAGCAGATACGTATGATTTCATAGACACCATCTGCCACTTCCTGTCGGGCAAAGACATGAAACAGACATCTGCCCAGAGAATACTTGCCGGAAGTAGTTTTGTAAGGGACAGTGTTCCTGAGGAGCAACTGGAGAACATACTGAAGCACAACGAGAAAATGATTCCTGAACCGGTGCCAAAATCAATTCTTCCACCAAACCTGCATGTTTCCCTGCAGGCAAAAATGAACAAAGTATCCAATCCTTTTACATCACTTGGAAGACTGGCTACCAATAAAGTGAATTATTCGCAAGGCTATCCGAGGAAGGGATTAAAAGCTATACTCAACGCCGTTTTATTCTCTCTGCCAAACACAGTCGAAATCAAGACAAGCTGTGAAGTGAAGAAGATAATCACAGAAAGAGGGAAAGTAATTGGCGTTGAAGCTGATGAAATATACAGAGCTGACAAGGTAATCCATACGGGATTTGTCACTGACCTGCCGCATATGATAGAGAGCCTTCCAAATACCTATATCCAGGACCTGAAGAGAGTTGCACACACAAAGAGCCTGACCGTATGGACAGGGCTTGACTCCGTTATGAAAGAATTCAACTACATTGGCTCTGAGATATGGTTCAAGGATTCCCCATACTGGGCAATGCCAGTAAGTAACTATGATACCTCTCTGGCACCCAAGGGTAAACAGCTTGTAGGATTCACATTCATCATCAGCGATGACAGGAATGAAGAATCACAGATTAAAAACGCATATGACACAATATACAATGCAATTCCAGGGATTGAAGATCACATTGAAATGACACACAATCAGATAACAATTCCTGAAAAGGCCGCGGTTACCATTGACGGCTATTTCGCAGATGTCAGGACACCTATTAATGGACTTTATACGGCAGGAACTGATACTGATAAAAGAAGTATGGGCGTAACCCGTGCAGCTTATTCTGTTGTGGAATTGCTGAAAAAGATGAATGAAGACAACTGTCTCCACAAATAAGTATTAACGAATGAGAAGGTGATTACCTTCTCAGGACCATTGTCCTTAATCTGTCAGCTGCATGCTCAGCTTTGTCTGCAATGTCGCCTATGCCCCTGACAAGACGGGAAAGATGATAGACACCCAGTGCACCTATAGCATCCTCATTACTGAATATCTGTTTTATCAGGGCCTTTTCAATGATATCAACCTGATGTTCCATTTCCTCAACTTTAGTCACAAGGACAAGAGTATCTTCAACATCCCTTTTGCTGAAAGACGTTTCAAGAAGTTCACCCAATGTTGCTACAAGACCTTCATATAACTCCACTGTTTCAAGAGTCTTTTTCATGAGAACACAAAAGCCATCACGGATCTCATCAGGTGCTTCGAATTTCCTCACCGTGAGCCAGAAAGCAACTTCCTGGGAGTTATCAGAGATAGAATCCTGTGGTTTCAGGAAATTAAGCAGGTCATTGGCATGTACGGGAAGCATAATAGAAGATGATAGTTCTGAACGGATAGTCTGTTTGATGACATCTGCCTCATGTTCTATTACATCGATCTCCCGGTTCAAAGCTTCGACTTTTTCCATGTCACCATTGCAATAAGCCTGCAGAGACTCATTGAGCTTTCTGGCACAATCTCCGCCTTTATTGGCATGCATTACAAGAGGTTTGAACGGAGAACTTGCAAATACATTCAATACGGAACGAATATACTCTTTTTTAATCATATTCCAACTCCCAGCAGTCCCGCAAATATCAGTGCAGATGTAAGGGCTGCCACGGGTACGGTAACTATCCAGGAAACAATTATCTTTCCGATGACACTTAAATCAACCGCTGCAAGACCGCCTGCAAGGCCTACACCGATTACCGAACCTACAAGAGTGTGTGTGGTTGATATTGGTAAAGAACTGTAACTATGAAGCACAACTACCGAAGCTGTTGCAAATTCTGCTGAAAAACCACGGGTAGGAGTAAGTTCTGTAATCCTGGTTCCGATTGTTTCGATCACACGATATCCCCAGGTAGCCAGTCCGACAACCATTCCAAGACCTCCAAGAGCCATTACCCAGAGAGGAATTCCAATATCCACAATGTCCATTGAATTAAGACCTGCGTAAATAGGACCCACTGCATTTGCCACATCATTGGAACCATGTGCAAAAGCAATATAACAGGCAGTCATTGTCTGTAATAGCACAAATTTCTTTTCGATACTGTAAGGGTCATCGGTCTTCTGGAGTATGAAATATCTGATAAGAGTGAATATGATATAAGCAAGTAATGCCCCAAGGAGAGGCGATACAAGCCAGCTTCCGACAATTTTTCCCAGAACAGCCCATTTGATCTCGCCATAACCAATTATCCCGTTATAAGCTGCCATCAATCCAAAACCAAGAACAGCTCCAACTATCGAGTGAGTTGTGGATACCGGCAGGTTATAAAAGGTGGCAAGAGTGATCCAGAAACCGGCTGCAAGAATGGCTGCAAGCATACCTGTCGCCACAAGATGAGGATCTATTATGTTAATGGAATCAATCGGAACGATTCCTTTGGCGATGGTTGAAGTTACCCTTTTTCCAAAAAGCACAGCGCCTCCGAACTCAAAAATACCTGCGATGATAATTACCTGTTTTATAGACAACGCACCGCTGCCTACTGACGTTCCCATAGCATTTGCAAGATCGTTGGCACCGATATTCCATGCCATATACAGACCTGCTGCAAGCAGTAACAATACGAGAGGATCAAAAAGACTCATCGACAATAATCTCCACTATATAGATTTTGTATGGCAAAGTAGAGACAAGGACATAAAGATGTCTACTATAAACTATATACGCCTATATTGAATATATAGCAAAATTCAGAAGAATGAATCCAGAGTTCTCTGGAAACGAACATCAGGAAGCATAACTGCTTTAGACATCCATTCTGAAGCACCTGTCTGCAACCTGCCGGAAATACCAGCAAGTGCCTGTTCTACAGAGCCGAACTTTTCAGGTCCCCTGCTGAAAGCTTCCCGCACACCTTCCCTGACAACCCAAACCCCAAGCGGAGCCCAGTATTCAGGACGAATCTCCCTTACTATGAAAATGGTAGCCTGCCTGCGAACAGATTTCAGATATTCGAGGGCACCAAGCCGGGCTGCATAATAACCGCCTGCGAGATTGGAATACTTAGTCTTTCCTCCAAAGCCTTCGTGATCTGCTTCTATCCACGTGTTGCCACCTGACCAGACCGTACGGGGCATCCATACTTCTATCAGTTCAAAAGAGAACATGCGAGGGATAAGAATGATCTCAAAATGGTTACCAAAAACGCCGCCACTGAAAACAGTTACTTCACTTAACTGCTGGTAGTCCCTTATCTCAGTAAGGAGGTCCTTTCCCACCATATCATCAACTGCTGTTATGGACCAGCGTGTAGGAACAAGCTTTCTTTCCTGACCCAAAAGACCGATTGAAAGCAGACGCGATATATGTTCAGCCGGGACACTTCCATCCCATAACTCGGATATTACATCCTTTGCCAGTGCATCGTCATCATAGACAAGATAATCAACTTTCTTTGGAACCTTCGGATTATCCGTTATGTCAAATTTCTTAAGATCACCAGAAGGACCCATCGGAGTCAGTACATTATCAAATTTCAATTTGTTACTGATTGGTTTATTGAACCATGCTTCAGTATCAACCGGTTTTTTTGAAAGGGAAAGCTCCTGGGATTTTTCAATTAACGGATTGTCAGGCATCCGGGCTTTCTTTACATTAATTCCGGTATTTGCCCTCACAAGCTGGGAACGTGACGATATCACCTCCTGAATATCCATTTTCAGCAATGATTTGGGATCTTCAAGCTGCATTGCATCGTCGCCGCAAAGTTGCGGAGGAATCATAGGACCTGCCATCACATTCGGGTAGTTATACCTTCCAACAAAAACAGAAGGAGGGGATGCTCCAAATATAGATATCTCTCCCGAGGATTTAGAAACAACTGATTCAATGGATTTGAATTTCTCAAGAATTGGACAGTATGGCCTTCCACAAAGGCCTTTGCCCTTACATTTTATGCAAAGATCAGGAGTCAATTACTTCGCTGTCTCCGCAAAGAATACAATATCCGGCATCCGGTTCATTCTTGTCCAGCCAGCCGGAGCGCTGAACGAACTTACACACGTTGCACATACCGGCAACCTGTTCACGGGAACTCATACCCTCAAGAAGTCTTGCAGCAAATCTCTGGATCTCCTCCTGGGCCTCCCCGGAAAAGTCAACCTCTGCACCTCTTTTGTCATTGAGATACTGGGATACGGCAGCTCTTGAAAGTTCAAGAACCTCTGCAACTTCCTGCTGGTTCTTCCCGTGCTCCCATATCATACATCTTGCAAGTTCTGCACGTATGGCAGGCAATACACGCTGGACCATGATCTCACATGTTGTTTTCACAGAAAGTCACCTTTTTTCTTTTTCATCATTTATTTTTATGTTTGAAATCCTCAATTGCCATTTTCAAAGCATCAAGAGCAAATCCCGAACACCTGTCCTTTCCTTCAGGAAGACCATCAAGGGATTTGATCACCTCTTCACCGGTAATTTCCATTGCCTCATCAACGGTTTTCCCTTTTGCCAGTCTGGTAACGGCACTTGATGTTGAAATTGCGACCACGCAACCGAAGGTTTTGAACTTAACGTCTTCCAGTATATTATCTTTAACCTTAATGGATATATTTATTATATCCCCATCTATCGTACTTCCGATCTCACCCACACCATCGGCATCTTCAATAACACCTACATTTGCAGGGTTGCTGAACTCTTCTATTACCTTCTTAGAATACAGAATCACTCCTCCTTATTCATTTCCCTGCAAGCGGAGACATTGCCCTTAATTTAGCGATTGTTTCCTGCAGGGCATTGACCACATAATCTATATCTTCCATGGTATTCTCCCTGCCAAGACTGATCCTCAGTGAACCATGTATGAAATCGTCTTCTATTTTCAGGGAACTGAGTACATGGGAAGCCTTCAGTGATTTTGAAGAACATGCTGAACCTGTGGATACTGCAACTCCCTGCATATCCAGCATCATAAGCATGGATTCACCTTCCACATATTTGAAACTCACATTAACATTATTTGGAAGACGAGCTGAAGGATGACCATTCAGACGAACATCAGGAATAGTATCGAATACCCTGCTGATAAGAGAGTCACGCATTTTATTCATATGTCCTGAATCGGTTTCAAGACGTTCGATTGCAATTTCCATTGCCCTGGCAAATCCGACAATGCCGGAAACATTCTCAGTTCCTGAGCGCATTCCCTTTTCGTGATTCCCACCAAACACTATAGGGCTGATATTTGTTCCCTTGCGAATATACAGAGCTCCGACACCTTTGGGACCGTGAATCTTATGGGAAGAGATAGAAAGCATATCCACACCCAGATCATCCACGTTAACAGGAATTTTTCCCACACTCTGTACGGCATCTGTATGGAAATAAAGATCATGTTCTTTTGCAATCCAGGAGAGCTTTTCGATGGGCTGAATCGTACCAACTTCGTTATTGGCGTGCATTATCGATATAAGAACGGTGTTTTCTTTAATTGATGCCTCAAGCTTGCCTGCATCAACCACACCATCCGCATCCACAGGAAGATATGTCACTTCATGTCCCAGACTTTCAAGAGAAGCACACGTATTGAGAACTGCAGGATGTTCAACGACAGAAGTGATTATGTGCTTTTTTCTGGCATTGAATGGAACCACACCCCTTATTGCAAGATTATCAGACTCTGTCCCGCCTGATGTGAATATGATCTCCTCAGGAAGAGCTCCAATGGCATATGCAATCTGTTTACGTGCTTTGGAAAGTGCTTCTGCCGCCTCGGTCCCAAATGAATGGAGACTGGAAGCATTGCCAAAGGTCTCAGTAAAAAAGGGTAACATTGCATCCACAACCAGAGGGTCAACAGGAGTGGTTGCACTGTGGTCCATATAGATCCTTGTCATAGTATCTAGTATAAGAAGAGAAGACTTTCAATAAATAAATATCCTTCAGCATGTATGCTAAAGAATATAGCCAGCATAAAGCTGTGAAAATGTGTGTGTCTGCACACACATGCAAGAATAATATTAGTCCTGTTAGTCCTTTATCTGATCCGGAGAAAATCCCCTTGCAATAAGAACATCTTTCATGCGGTTCAGGTGATTTCCCTGGAGCTCAACAGAATTTCCTTTGACAGTTCCACCGCATGCGAATTTAGATTTCAGATAAGTAGATAGTTCATGAAGATCAATTTCATGGGCGTCAAGACCCTCTACAACTGTTACTTCTTTACCATACCTTCTTCTATTTACTTTGACAATTATTCTTTGCTGCTCTTTTGCCACTTCTTCGCAAATGCAAAGTTCCTTTGGCAAACCGCAGACCGGACACATTTCTGAACTCATCTTGTGGTATTTCCTCCGACATTATTATCTATTTTAAACACTCCATATGTTTTTAACTAAAATAGATGAATAGAGTAAAACTTCGATGATATTAAAATCTAATGGTAAAGAGGTAGCAACGGACGTTGATTTTGCCTGCAGTACCCTGAAACAGATTAAAGGACTTATGTTCAGAAGGAGGGTACCTGAGAGCTATGCCCTGGTATTTGTAATGAAGAAAATCCAGAGGGTCTCGTTACATATGCTATTTGTCAATTACCCGATAGATGCTATTTTCCTTGACGAGAAAAAAAAGGTCATTAAAGCATCCAGCTTAAGGCCATGGATCGGCACGTGTTCCTGTAATGGAAAGGTAAAATACATCATCGAAACTTCCCATGGCAAATCCGAAAGACTGGGTATTAAACAGGGAGATGTTTTCGAATTTGACAACCAGTGCCAGCAGGATTAAGAAACACCAGGAATACAAAGAGAAACAGATATCAAAACCTGCTTAAAGAAATGTTTATTACATCCCGGGTTCTTTAAAGCCCTGATAGAATCACCATATTATAATAATACTCAATTACCCGAGGAACATAGATGTTACCTGAAGATGACTTAAAGATCATAACAGAGAAAATGGGAAGAGAACCTAATCTCGTAGAACAGGGATGCTTCCTTAACCTTTGGAGTGAGCATTGCTCATACCGCTCAAGCGCACCCCTGCTTAAAACTTTCACAACCACCGGAGACAAGGTCATAATCGGCCCTGGTGACGATGCAGCAATTATCAGCTTCGGAAACGGATGGGTACTTGCAATAGGGATGGAAAGCCACAACCACCCATCATACGTAGACCCATACAACGGTGCAGCAACCGGTGTTGGAGGAATTGTTCGTGATATTATATCCATGGGTGCAAGGCCAATAGCACTTATGGACCCACTCTATTTCGGCCCTCTTAACAACCCGAAGAACCTCTACCTTTTCGAGCACATCATTGAAGGAATCGCAGGATACGGAAACTGTATCGGTGTACCTGTAGTACGTGGAGAAGCTTTCTTTGACGAATCATACAGCGGAAATCCACTTGTAAATGTAGTTGCAGTGGGCCTTGCGCGCGAAAAAGATATCGTGACCGCATGTGCACAAAAAGCAGGTAACAAGCTTGTCCTTATGGGATCAACAACCGGAAGAGACGGACTTGGCGGAGCATCTTTCGCATCAAGAGACCTTTCCGAAGATTCCGAAGCAGAGGACAGGCCAAGTATCCAGATCGGTGATCCGTTCACAGAGAAACTCGTTATCGAGGCAACACTTGAAGCCATTGCTAAAGGATACGTTAAGTCATGCAGAGACCTTGGTGCAGCGGGGCTTGCCGGTGCAAGTTCGGAAATGGCATCCAAGGGTGAACTTGGAATGAGGATCATTGCAGACAATGTTATCCTTCGTGAAAGTGGCATGACACCATACGAGATACTCATTGCAGAATCACAGGAACGCATGCTTCTTGAAGTTGAACCTGAAAATGTTGATGCAGTACTTGATATCGCAAAGAAATACGACCTTAACGGAAGCATGATTGGAGAACTTACCGAGGAACTAAACTATACTGTTGAATTCCAGGGAGAAATTGCAGCGGATATCCCGGTCAAACTCCTGACCGAAGGCGCACCAACCTTTGAGCGCCCATCAACTGCTCCGCAGGAACGTGACATTGGAGATAAGCCGGAACTTCCGGCAGACCTTAAAAAAGCGATTCTCGATGTATTATCATCACACAACGTTGCATCAAAGAGATGGATCTACCGGCAGTACGACCATGAAGTCCAGGTCAGGACTGTTACAAAACCAGGCGATGATGCAGGAATACTTAGAATCGATGGAAATGAGGGAATAGCACTTTCATGCGGATGTAACCCAAGACACACACTCCTTGACCCATACTCAGGTGGAAAAGGAACTGTTGTTGAGAATGCAATGAACCTTGCTGTAAAAGGTGCACGTGGAATCGCAATAGTAGATTGTCTGAATTTCGGAAATCCTGAAAGACCTGACATATACTGGCAGTTCAAGCACGCAATTCTCGGACTTGGAGATGCTGCAAGGGATTTGTCAATACCTGTTGTCGGAGGAAATGTTTCCCTGTACAATGAGAGTGGGGAATTCAATACCGCAATTGTCCCGACACCATCAATCGGCCTTGCAGGCCACATTAAAGATGTGACTAAAGCACCTGCCGGCGTATTCTCAAATGAAGGGGACACAATAATACTGGTCGGAGTAACATCCGATGAGCTTGGAGGTTCTGAGTACTACAATATAGCAGGAAAAGAAAAGGATGGTAAAGCACCACAGGTACCTGAAAATGTAACTGCTATTGTTGATACACTCATTAGTCTTGCAGAGAGTGGAAAGATAAGTGCATCACATGACGTTTCACTTGGCGGAATTGCAGTCGCACTTGCAGAGATGTGTGAGACTACAGGTGCTGAGGTTGATCTTAGTGCTGTTGCAGAAGGCTTAAGAACTGATGACATCCTGTTCTCGGAATCTTACGCAAGAGCAATCATAGCAACATCCGAACCGGATGCTGTCAGGGAAATGCTTGGAGAAATACCATACACAATCATTGGTAATGTTGATGGAAATGCTCTTAACATTCAGATTGGGAATTCAAAGACAGAATTAACAATTGAAGAGATAAAAGAGGCAAGAGAAAGCCTCGTGAATTTGATGATGGAATAAACCATCATCAACAATTACTTTTTTTATGATCCTGAATAAGGAAAACAAAGGGAAAAATTCAGTCGCTTTCCTTCAGGGCATCCTCATAGAGCTTGTTTATATTCGTGGTAATCGGATTGTCCCTCAGCAATTTTGCGAAGAATGCAAGATTGTTCACCATATACCTGACAGTTTTGTTGGTATAGAGATGCCTTTCCCCTCCGGCAGCAATATAACTTGGACCCGGACCTGCGTCACCTACCCAATAGCTGTCAACGTTTGGAGGAACAGTACAGCCAAGATGAGTGAGATTGAATAGAGTAGTGGCTGCAACATCATGTGCGCCATCTTCGTTGCCTGTTATCACCACACCGCCTACTTTACCATAAAGCGGGAACTGACCCGTTTTCAGATCGCTTTGCTCGTAAGTACCGTCAAGCCTCTCAAACACTAATTGTGCCACGGATGAGCGCACACCAAACCATATTGGAGAACCTATCACAAGTATGTCACTGGATTTTATTTTCTCCAGGATGACCGGCCACTCGTCACCTTCGCCCTCATAAGAAGACACACCGAACTTCATGTTATAATCCACAACCCTGACAACTTCACTTTCAACATCAAGCTCTTCAAAAAGCTTTACAGCTTTGTCAATAAGAGCTCTTGTATTTGAGATTCCAGGTGAACTTTTCAAAGTACAATTCAGAAATAATGCTTTTAACCCCATGCTAAAAAGTGGGATTACAGAAGATAAATATCTTTCTTTGAAAGACTGGATTAATGATTAAAAAGAAAAACGTCGGCTGGAACCGGATAAAAAGTAAAGAAGAATTGTAGAATGGTAAAAACCATTCCTTAATAGATTTATTCGTCCTTTTCACCAAATCCGAATTTACGGAGTACTCTTGTGATCTTGATATTTACAGTGTCACCTACCTGGGTATCAGGCACGAAGATTACAAAGCCTTCGATCCTGGCGATGCCGTCTCCTTCTCTTGCAAGGTCTTCGATTGTTACTTCATATGTCTCGCCAACATCTACAGGAGCTGTTGATTCTCTGTCATTATTGTTAAACAAAATAATACCGTCCTTTAATTCAAAAGTAAGACTAAAAACCATGCTGAAAAGAACCACGATAAAAATGCAATATCAATGAATCCAGAATAGTATCGAATCTTACAGCGCTATGTACACACAACAGATATTTAAAACTTCTTAGTACAAAACAGAACCGGGGTGGGAACCATATGTTATCCACTATTACCTAAACATAATATACATAGACCTTATTAAGGTAATATGACAAATGTGAGATTTGTGGATAAGATTTAGTCTACAACTTCTAATAAGTATCTTAAATTTTTATATAGAAATAATTTAATGTTGTTAATAGACTGAAAAGTATTTTATTTATACTGAAAAGTCATACTTTTAGCAAATGCCAATAGATCAAGATGGGGTTCATAAGCTTAGTTTAAGTTTGTATGCAGAAACTAAATTTAAGGCTGCTAAAATACTTGGAAATGATTTTATATCACTTCCTGACAGGTCTGCTGCATGGTCGGATCTGCATCGGTTGACAAGTGATAAAAATTCTGATGTAAAAATCAGTGCTGCATCAGCTATTGGTTCTGCATTTGAGCACATACCTGATAGGTCTGCTGCATGGACTGTTCTGCATCGGCTGACAAATGATGGGGATTTTTGGGTTCGGAAAAGTACTGCGTCAGTTATTGGTTCTGTATTTGAGTATGTTCCTGACAAATCTGCCGCATGGACTGTTCTGCATCGGCTGGCTAGTGATAAGAATCCAAGGGTTAAAAAAAATACTGCATTAGCAATCAGTTCTGTATTTGAATTTATTCCTAACAGATCTGCTGCATGGTCGGATCTACATTGGCTGACAAGTGATGAGAATTCTGATGTTAGAAGAAATGCTGCATTAGCTATTGGTTCTGCATTTGAGCACATACCTGATAGGTCTGCTGCATGGTCGGATCTGCATCGATTGACAAGTGATGTTGAGGAAAGAGTTAGGATAAGCGTTGCATTAGCTATTGGTTCTTCATTTGAGCACGTTCCTGACAGGTCTGCTGCGTGGTCGGATCTGCATCAGCTGACAAGTGATAAGAATGTGAATGTTAAAAGAAATGCTGCATTGGCCATAGGTTCTGCATTTGATCACATACCCGATAGGTCTGCTGCATGGTCGGATCTGCACCGGCTGACAAATAATATTGAGGAAAGGGTTAGGATAAGAGCTGCATTGGCTATAGGTTCTGCATTTGAGCATGTTCCGGATAAAGATGCTGCATGGTCTGACCTATATCGGCTGACAAGTGAGGAGAGTTCTGATGTTAGAAAAAATGCTGCATTAGCTAGTGGTTCTGCATTTGAGCATGTTCCGGATAAAGATGCTGCATGGTTTGATCTGCACCGCTTGGCAAGTGACAAACAACCAGACGTAAGGAAAAATGCTGCGTTAACTATTGGTTCTGCATTTAGGCATATTCCTGACAAGTATGCTGCATGGTCTGACCTTTATCGATTGACAAGTGATGAGAGTTCTGATGTTAGAGGAAATGCTGCATTAGCTAGTGGTTCTGCGTTTGAGCATGTTCCGGATAAAGGTGCTGCATGGTTTGATCTGCATCGGCTGATAAGTAATGACTTGCCCATGGTTAGGATAAGTGCTGCGTCTGCCATTGTTTCATCATTTGAGCATGTTCCGGATAAAGATGCTGCGTGGTCTGATCTGCATTGCTTGGCAAGTGATGAATATTCATATGTTAAAATGTATGCAAACCATTTTCTTGGTAAAATCTGTATTTACAAAGCATCTAAATCAGAAAATGAAGTTGATGCTCAAATCCTAATAAGTGAAGCAATTCACTATTTTGAAAAAGCTGCAAATCAAACTATTAACTATCTTGAAAAAGTTGCAAATGGGGAGAATCCTGCAAAGTTCTGTAATCTTTTTTATCGTTCATTAAATGCCGTTCTATTCGAAAAAAAAACTACAAAGAAAGAGATTGATGCCTATATCTCAGCTGCAAAAAGGGAAATTCGGGGTTCTAGAAGCAAACAAAAACTTCTGGAAGCTGTAGAGCAACTAGCTAAAGTTCTCGAAACTGCCCAAAATGCAAGAGAATCTGGCTTTGATTATCAGGAATTACTTAAACGTTGTTCTGATATTTGCGGCCATGTTGATCAATTGATGGATGAGAACAGAGAAAAAACACCAGCCATACATGATTTGTATGACAAGTTCAGACCTTCTTTTAGGCGAACTATCAAAGAACTCATTGATGAAGTAAAACAGAAGGCTGAAGAGGCTTGCAAGGAAGCGAAAGGAACAGATGCTGAATTTATTACTTGCTCTATTAATAATCAATTACAAAAATGGGAAGTTGGAAGTCAAGAGCAGATGGAAAAGAACCTTGATAATGTAATCTTTTCATTGAAAACAAAGGTTCCTAATATTTCTAAAAACAAATCAATTATTGATAAAATTGATGCGATAAAAAGTGAGTCAAAAGTTGAAAATCAAATGGTAGTTCTCTCAACATTGATTGGTTTACTTCCATCCCTGTCTCTTCACGAAGATATCTGTAAAATAAAAGAAAAAACTGAGAAAATACTAGATAATATCGATCAGCTAATAGCTTCTATCGAAAAAATTGAAATATCATTCAAACCTGGAATTAAAGAAGAGATTCAGGTAACAGTAGGTCTTTCTGGCCTTGGAAATGGTGCACAACATGTGATCACAATTCCACTTCAAGAAATATCTTATGCAGAGCTCAGGGAAGATCTTAAGATATACTCAAGTGGGATACTGAATATTACCAAACTTCCTGTAAAGTTGAAAGATAATATCATAGATTACATTAGGAAGAATAAAAATAAGCTGGAAGAAAAAGTGCCCGGATGATTATGCTAATTAAGTGATTAACTGCTACAAACTACAACAAAACGTAACTTATTGTAAACATAATATTAGGGATCCCAGCACGCAACTCAGCTCAAGCTACATGTATAAATAATTTTACTTACTGCATTAGAATTTATAAGATTAATATATCATGCTAAGAGATTATTTACTTCAAGATGGAAATTAATCAGCGTTTTTTCTTTTTCTAATGAATCCGATATATGTTTTGTAATTAAATTACCATATCTTATTTATTCTTTAGAATAAAATAGGTAGTTATAAATCACAAGCCCACAGTTTATTCAAAGTAATTTCAAGGACGAATACAATGGATGAAGTTCAGATAAAAGTTGAGAAAGCCCATCCTAATGATTTAGGAAGAGGAATAATACGTCTGGATCCTACTACACTCCTGAGCCTGCAACTCTCTCCTGGAGATATTGTTGAGATAGAAGGAAAAAGGAAAACAGCCGCCAAGGTATGGAGAGCTGAAAGACAGGACTGGGGACAGGGAATCGTCAGGATAGACGCTTATATAAGACAGAACACTGGCGTGGGAATCGGAGAAAGGATCACCATCCGAAAAGCAGAAGCTGTGACTGCCTCCAAAGTCGTCCTGGCACCTCCTGAAAGTGTTGTGATAGAATATGGGGACCATGTTAGTGAGATCATCAAACGGAATATTATGAAGCGCCCGCTTGTAGAGGGCGACATCATCCCTATCATAAGTTCAATGACACAGCCTATGTCCACCCAGGTGGGTGGTGGGCAGCCAATTCCACTTATAGCCATAGAAGCTGACCCTAAAGAAGAAATTCTCATAATAGGAGAGTTCACGGAAATCGAACTTCGCCAGAAACCAGTTCACGGTTATGACGGTGCTACCAGAGGAGTGACTTACGAAGACATAGGTGGTCTAGGATCGGAAATCCAGCGTGTCAGGGAAATGATAGAACTTCCACTAAAACACCCTGAACTGTTCCAGAGACTTAACATCGAGCCCCCGAAGGGAATCATACTCTATGGACCACCCGGAACTGGAAAAACACTCATCGCAAAGGCTGTTGCAAATGAATCCAGAGCTAACTTCCTTTACATTGCAGGTCCTGAGATCATGGGCAAATACTACGGAGAGAGCGAGGAACGTATTCGTAAGATATTCGAAGAAGCAGAAGATGAGGCGCCTTCCATCATATTTATTGATGAGATCGATTCCATAGCACCAAAAAGACAGAATGTCACCGGGGAAGTTGAGCGCAGGGTTGTAGCACAGTTGCTTACGATGATGGACGGCCTTGAGGAAAGGGGACAGGTTGTCGTAATAGGTGCTACAAACCGTGTTGATGCAATCGACCCTGCACTCAGAAGACCAGGAAGGTTTGACAGGGAAATCGAAATCGGTGTCCCAGATACTGATGACCGTCTGGAAATACTGCAAATCCACACACGTGGCGTACCTCTTGCTGAAGATGTTGACGAGGACTTCCTTGACTATATCGCAAAACATACCCAGGCTTTTGTGGGTGCAGACCTTCTGGCACTTGTTCAGGAAGCTGCAATGCGTTCATTAAGAAGAGCATTGCCGGATATCAATCTAGAGGAGGACGATATTCCTGCGGAAATACTGGAAAGCATCACCGTCTGTAAGGATGATTTTGAGAATGCACTGAGAGAAATTGAGCCTTCTGCAATGAGAGAAGTACTTGTAGAAGTTCCTGATGTCAGATGGAGTGATGTTGGCGGACTGGATAAAGCCAAGCAGGAGATCAAAGAAGCTGTTGAGTGGCCACTCACAAGACCGGACAGATTTGTTAATATGGGTATCAAACCTCCTAAGGGAATTCTGCTTTTCGGGCCGCCAGGAACAGGAAAAACACTGATAGCCCAGGCAGTTGCAAATGAATCAAATGCCAATTTCATTAGTGTTAAAGGTCCACAGATGCTGTCCAAATGGGTGGGTGAATCTGAGAAAGCAATCAGGGAAACTTTCAAGAAAGCAAGACAGGTAGCTCCATGTATTGTATTCTTTGATGAAATTGATTCCATTGCGCCTATGAGAAGTGCTGCGTCAGAGGATTCAAAGGTTTCAGAAAGAGTTGTGAACCAACTCCTGACAGAGCTGGATGGTCTTGAACCACTAAAGGAAATAGTAGTGGTTGCCGCAACCAACAGACCGGATATAATCGATCCTGCACTTTTAAGGTCAGGAAGGTTTGACAGGATGGTACTTGTGGGACAGTCCACATATTCAGGCAGAAAGCAGATATTCAAGATCCACTCGAAAAACATCCCACTCGGGGATGATGTAACTATTGATGACCTTGCGACTATGACCGAAGGATTTGTAGGAGCGGACATAGAAGCAGTATGCAGAGAAGCCGTAATGCTTTCATTGAGGGAAAATTTTGATGCAGAGCAGGTAGGTATGAAGTACTTCAGGGAAGCTCTCAATAAAGTCAGGCCAACACTATCCGAGAATCTTGTGGATTATTACGAGAAAATACAGGCACAGTTTAAGGGTGGCATCAAGAAAGAAGAAGCAAGTTCTTATATAGGATACAGATAAATATATGAAAAATTTAAATGTGATTATTATATCAAGGGGCGAATGAAAATGGCAAATGTCTTTGCAAAGAATCTTTCGAGCAAGCAGGTAATGGCAACCGATGGAACGGAGATCGGCATTTTATACAATATTGTAATGGACATCAGGACAGGGGACCTCATTGACCTTATAGTTAAACCGGATATGAGTCTTGATACTTCCAAATACAATACGGATGAGCAGTACATACTGCTGCCTTTCGAGTCTGTCAGAGCTATAAAGGACTATATCGTTGTTGATAAGAATATAGCCCGTGGCTTAACTCCGGAACCTGTAGAAATATAATCACACTGGCTGCAGAGATTGCCTTGCAGCCCTGGACTTTTTTAACTTAAGTTTTCAACTAAACCAACGATTGATTAGATTAATCTGCCTGATTTCAGATAATCAATTGCTTCTACTGTGCCATCACCATAACTTGCTTCGCTGACATAATCAGCAACGTCTTTCAAGAAATCATCAGCATTGCCTACTGCAATTGCAAATCCTGCTTCCTGAAGCATTTCCATGTCATTAACAGAATCACCGATGGCCACAAAATCTGATGTGTCAAGACCCATAAGCTCTGCCATTTTCAAAAGTCCGGTTCCCTTGTTAATCTTTTTACTCTTTATGTGTATAGCAAAATGCGTGTCTATAATCTCTACATCGGGGAAATGTGTGCCCAGTACTTCACGTGCCTTCTCCACATCAAAATTACTCCTGAGAACTATTTCAGTTCTCCTGTGAACGGAATCCAGTTTTTCCATATCAAACTGAGGAGAAAGGAATTCAAAGGCTTCCTCACACTCATGGATCACATCGGACACAATTGGCTCATTATCAAATCCATCTATTATGACACCACCGTTCTCAGCTATGATATTGCAGCACACACCCACCAGTTTGGCTGTGGCTTTGGCATAACAGAGCACATTCCCTGTAGCAATCACAACGGGAATGTCAAGTGAGCGCAGTTTTGCAGCGGCACTCAGGCTGAGCTTGCGGTCCCTGTGAGTAATCGTCCCATCGATGTCAATTACAATGGCCCTGAATTTCATAAGCATTAGAAGGCAGTGAAAAATAAAAGTGTTTTCAGTGACGTGATTCCCTGAAAATATTCAAGCAGACTTTCAGGAATAAAAAAGGCCCGGCAGCTACAAGAAAAAGATAGGTAATCGTGAGCAATGCCGTACTTACAGAAGGGAGAAGACATGCAAAATTGACACTAAAGATCAGTATTATCGAGAGATGAACTGCATCTTTTGCAGAATATGAACCTTCTGGCAAAGGTCCTACAAATACAGCGGAAGGCTTCGATTTCGCCAGTATTGCCACAATCACAACATAAGATAGAATGATAGAAACATAAGGAACAATTGTTACAGGAATTCTTTCCGGTAGTAAGGCGAAGAAGGTCACAATATACAAAATAAGGAGGTAGGCAGTCACAATCAGGAAATATCTCTTTTTGAAATGAAGAGATGTTATATCACTCCCAGGTGATGCGTTCCTTACTAAAAATATCAGAAGCATAGTACCCAGAACTGAGATGTTTGCTGTAACAATGTTAAAAGAATTACCGTTGGCTATGAAGTTGCTGAGAAGTATAATGGTCACAACAACCATTGTCAAACTTCCGTGGTTCTTGTGAAGAAATGTCGCATGTTCGGAGAACATTCTTCCGGTAAATACCTGAAAAACAAGAACCGGAACTAAGAAAGACATTACAGAATGCCAGAAAAAAACGAGAATAGAATACTCAGCTATCGCAATTCCAAAGAATGTCCCAAGACCCGGACCTGCCGAATCCATGTAGCCTGCCCAGAGAACTTTCGTGACCCATGCTTCATAAAGAGCAAAGATCGTCCCTAAAAGATATAATTGCTGAATACTTGTTTTTCTGTATTCCACTGCAATCCAGAGGAAAAAAAGTACATGGAACAGATAAAGTGGAAATGTAAGGAATATACCCGGGAGACTGAGGAACCACATAGTAGAAGCTCCTGAAAATACCTCCGCAAAGAACATTGATAGCAGGCCAATCAGGAGAATGGGATAAATCCTTTTCATCAAATACACTATGGTGTCTTAGAATATAATAATCCAGACAAAGAATAAAAGTGAAAATAAGAACTAAGAAAAAGATTTACTTTTAAAAAAGGAAGTGAGAGCATTCCCCAAGAAGGAGAAGTAGTTAACTGTTTTCCACTATCATGGATCACGCAGACCCGGTGTGGTTACAGAAATAATTGCTTCACCATCAGGAAGGTTTGGAGAGTCTACGAGTTTGACGATTCTCTTGTCCCCCTTGGATTTGCGCAGGTAAAGCCTGAAAGTTGCCGTGTGACCTACAATGTGACCACCTATCGGCTTGGTAGGATCACCGAAGAATGCATCTGGTTTTGACATGACCTGATTTGTAACTATTACAGAAGCATTGTAGAGGTCACCACATTTCTGGAGACCATGCAGATGTTTGTTGAGTTTCTGCTGTCTGTCAGCCAGTGTTCCCCTACCTATGTATTCTGCCCTGAAATGGGCTGTCAGGGAATCCACAATAAAAAGTTTCACAGGCATTTCACTATCCTTTAACTCATTTGCAAGTTCCATTGCAGAATCTACAAGCAATATCTGGTGATTGGAATTGTATGCACGTGCAACATGTATGTGTTTCAGGAATTCTTCAGGGTCGTATTCCTGACCATATATTTCAGAAATGCCTTCAACCATCTGCTTTATTCTTTCAGGCCTGAAGGTATTTTCAGTATCGATAATAATTACGGAACCACTAAGCCCACCCTGTTCCTTTGGTAATTGCACATTTACAGCAAGCTGGTGTGCAACCTGTGTTTTACCGGAACCGAATTCACCATAGAGTTCAGTAATTGCCTGTGTGTCTATGCCACCGCCCATCATTTCATCGAACTCAGTACATCCTGTGGTTAGCTTGCCCACAAGCTTCCTGCGTTCCATTACCATATCTCCCGTCTCAAAGCCACCGATATCAGCAGACTGACGGGCTGCAAGAATTATCTTTGAGGCAGTTGATTCACCAATTTCAGCTGCCGTTGCAAGTTCGGCTGGGGAGGAGACAGCAATTGCCTCTACAGTTGTAAAACCGGCATCTTTTAATTTCTGTGCGGTCGCCGGACCTACATGGTCCAGTTCTTCCAATAACACTTCTGACATTTATCTTAACTCCTGGGTGCACATGTTTTCTTCTGGTGCACAATTCGATTACTAATTGGTTTTTGAGTATATATAGCTGAAGAGAGCGGAGTGAAAGTATTATTATAGCATAGTATGTGCACGACAAAACTTATCATTAAAACCAATCATTAAGGGAGCAATGGTCAGAGTAGTAGTAGGCGGGACATTCGAATGCCTCCATGACGGACACCGGAAACTTATACGAAAAGCATTTGAGCTTGCCAAAGGCGGGGAAGTCGATATCGGACTCACATCCGATGAAATGGCAAACAGACGTCTGCGTCATGTTCCTGACTATACCACCCGTAAAGGAAACCTTCTTGATTACATCAATAAGATTGCAGACGGCCAGAAGTACACAGTACTGAAACTTAATGACCCTTATGGAAAAACACTGGAAACTGAATATGATTATATTGTAGTTTCTCCGGAAACATATCCTGTTGCACTGAAGATCAACAAACTCAGGAATGAAAATAACATGAAGGAGATAGAGATTATCAGGGTCGATTTTGTGCTTGCCGAGGATGAAAAACCAATCTCATCAACACGTATTGTCCAAGGTGAAATAGATATCCACGGGCACCTGAAAACTCATTCAGGAACATAATTTTATAAACTATTTTCTACAACTACTGTCCATGGGAAGAGTATTCAACGAAATGGACAATCAGATTTTTAATAAGCTTGCACCTGAACTTGCCGGAAACACAATGTCAAATGCAGGGCACAACTATCCTTTTATCCTCAGACCCATATCCCACAAAATTGCAGAGGATGCCGCTGATTTCAGAGCGAGGATAGATAAACTGGAAACTGAAGAAATGGAATATCTTTTCCAGCTTGCCATGGAAGGCAAAGAGGATATCAGGTCTCTTGAAGAAGACGATGTTGATACTTTCATTGAGATGGTTGAAGAAAAGCTCTCTGCCGAGAAGATGAAAGAACTCAAAGCAAAGCTTGGAATGGCATAATGAAACCTTCCAGACTGCTTTTCGGAACTGCCGGCACGCCTAAAAGTTCCAAAAAGAGAAACAGCATTTCAGGTATTGAAAGAGTGAATGAACTCGGACTTGGCTGCATGGAACTTGAATTTGTCCGTGGAGTAAAAATGGGTGAAGCTACTGCGGCTGACGTTTGTGAGAAATCACAAAATGAAGATATATCCCTGAGTGTCCACGGTCCTTACTACATAAACCTTAACTCACAGGAACCTGAAAAGATAGATGCCAGTATCGAAAGGATCTACAAATCGGCAAGAATCGGCAGTCTTTGCGGTGCAAGGAATATTGTGTTCCACCCTGCATATTATCACAAAGAAGATCCTCAAAAAGTCTACGATAAGGTTTCAGGATTGCTGGAAAAACTGGTTTCAAGGCTTAATGACGAAAGCATAGAAGTGATACTCCGTCCTGAAACTACCGGGAAAGGAACACAGTTTGGCAGTCTTCAGGAAAATGTCAGACTTGGAGCAGAGATTGAAAATGTGCTTCCATGCATTGATTTTGCACACCTGCATGCAAGGAGCAATGGAGCTGAGAACAGCTATGAAGAATTTTCCGCAACATTGGAGCTTGTTGAAAATGAACTTGGCAGGGAAGGTCTGAATGATATGCACATGCATGTTTCAGGTATAGAATACGGTGAAAAAGGCGAGAGGAATCACCTGAATCTCGATGATTCGGACATGCAGTATGCAGAACTTATGCATGCTTTGAAGGACTTTAAGGTAAAAGGTTTGCTGATATGCGAAAGTCCTGATAATGAAGGTGATGCACTGTTATTAAAAAGAACTTATGAGGGTTTGTAGACCCTCATTACTCATTAAATGTGAAGTGATGGTGCCACATGTTCCAGGAATGGATGAAGCAATGTGAAGACACCGATTACCACAATAACAGATCCACTTACAAGAGGAAGCTTGTTTATCTTTGTGCTGCTCACATAGCTCTCAATAAAGCCTTTTCCTTTAACAAATATAACTGACAGTGAAGTGATAGCTATTGCCAGACCTACACTGAATATCAGCACGTATATCAAACCATTATAAATCTGGTTGTTTGCAATGCTGAACAACAATACTGCAAGTGCAGCCGGACATGGTATGAGCCCTGTTGAAAGGCCGATTGCAATTACACCTTTTTTTGTATCAATCGCATGTTCGTGAGGATGGAAGTATTTTCGCAGGATCCATGCACCTACACCAATTAGAATCACACCTCCCACCACACTCATGATATCATGAGTCGTATCGACATTCAAAGCTTTTACCATATAGATCGATGCAACACCCAATGCCAATACCACTATCACATGCGATACGACAATAGTCATTCCAAGAAGAAGTGCATCTTTAAGCTTTGCGTCCGTGCCCATTACAAAAACTGCCATTATAGATTTACCATGGCCCGGCTCGAGTGCATGCAATGCACCAAGCAGGAAAGCTGATGCGATAATAAAAAAGCTAAATTCAGAGAATAGTCCCTCTGTTGCCATTGATAGTATGTCCATGATTTTTACCCCGTTCATAATTGAATGCCAAATTGCGAATAAAAATTAGTTGTCATTAGTAATACGTATTTACTATAGATATATAAATAAGTTATGAACAAGTATGTTAATAAAACATATTTTAGTGTTACTCATTGTTGGAATAATACGCAAGCCTGCAATTAGAAAACAGAAAATGGAGCAGATTTTAGTGGATATTACATATTGAGTATGAAGAAAATACATACATGTACCAGATAAGCTATATTATCCAATTTGAATTATGCAAACAATGCAAATTCAAAGCAAGCATCAAAGAATTCATATTAAAAACATACTTGTTTAATTATATGTAGCAAAAAACGGATATATGATATTCAGAGCGATGTGAAAAAGGGAAAAGACACAAATTAAAGAGGAGGCCCAGGGACATATCAAATACCACTATGATATACTTCCCCGGATTCGTCTGAAGGGTCTACATGTATTGTAGTCCCTAAAAGATAAACGATTTTGTTAAGAAGTTCCCTGCGAACATTATTGGCAATACTATGACCTTCGCTTACCGATAAATCAGAACCTGCAAGATCTTCTACTTTACCATAACCATATGTGTATTTCTTTGTAAGCTTACGTTTGATCAGAGAAAAAGCAATCCACAAAGTGATGGCTGTTGCTGCACCGCCAAAATTATGAATGGTATCTGCAAGAAGGGTAACACTCCCCGATATATAGACTATGAATATCTGGACGGCAGTTAGCACCAAAGCTACAAACGACTATTTTACAGCCCAGATTCCTTTTGAAGTGCTTACAATAGACAGGTCTACGGCTCCATGGGTGTGGCTATGATGATGTTTGTGGTCAGAATGTTTATGCCAGGTCTGATTTCCCCCATCCTGTAAAACCGAATGAATGGTAATATATATTAGTATTATTGACATATAGATTAGTACTGAGTAGAGAGTTATTTTACAAGATAGTCCCCCATTTCCAGTCCACAATTCTATAAAATGACCTGGTTGTCAGCAACCATTTTCTCAAGATCTAGTTACGCGCAGAGTTTCAGGTTGCCGCACCCGGCAAGCAATTGTAAGACACATGCTACTGCCCATGTTTTTATGAATGATACGACAACATAGCACATCAGACATACCTGTCTCTTGAAAAATGATGGATAATTACTTATTAATATTTTACTTTAAAAAATTAATAATATTAGCTTAAACTCTGATACAATATACAAAAAATGGAAAGGTATATTATCCCTCCAAATAACACAAGCAATCATAAAAGAATAGTGAAAGTAATCCTTTTATATCGAAAATGGAGATTGCACCATACTTACAGAGTAAGGAGGCATGAAATATGTTATGGAGTTATTCAAAGATTGACGAAGCAAAGGTAAAGACCATCGAAGAACTTGAAAAGAAGCTGGGTGTAACCATTCTTGCATTCTCAGGAGAGGACATTAAGAATGCAGAACTCACAGCTGCAGACCTTAAAGAGATCGAGAAGGTTGAAAGCGAACTTGGTCTCTCACTTGTAGCGGTCAGGACATAAGCACAGAAATCATTAAAATTTATTTTATCGGGTATAAAAATACCCTATGTTTGTATTCCCCGGTGTTCAGTCATTTCTTTGAACACTACTTTTTTAAATTTTTTACTTTATGTAACATATACTTGCATATATTTTTGTTTTTCAATAACAATAAGTACCATAAGTAAAGCAAGTGAAAAGAAGAATACATATACTTGTTTTTCTATTTACCAAGTAATATGAGTATAAAGAATAACGATGCAAATGAAATCGAATCCCAATTCCTGAAATTATTTTATGCTCTTGATAGCAGAACAAGATTAAAAATGATACAGAGCCTGCATGAAGATGAAAAACATATTTCACAGCTGGCCCGCGAGCAGGAATTATCTATTCCTGTTGCATCAAAACATGTGAGCATTCTTGAAGAAGCCAGCCTTATTGAAAGGCACATTTATGGAAAAACCCATGTACTGGAAATAAACAACAAAGATGTTGCCAGTTCACTGGACATACTTGCGCCAACAAAGACAGTGAAGGTAAAAAAGGGTAGTAGCCTGCTGGATGCTCTCAAAAAAGTTGCTATTATTGAGACAAAGAAACGGAATGGAATAGAACAGGTGGTTGCAACCAATGGTGATGAAGGTTTTTACATATATGAGATGGACGGGAAACTCTGCGACCAGACTGTCCAGAAATGCGCCTTAAAAGAGAGATCAACTATTATCCTGAAAAAGCTTGAACCCGTTGCAAAACTACGTCTTAATATTGAAGTTGAAGACTGAAAAAACGGAGGATAATCCTGCCTGCGGGAGACACACACAGTGCACCACATCTCTTTAGATTAATACAATTATATCGTGATAGCAATTTAGTTTTCAGCTGGCTCATCCTTAATATAAGACTATGATAAAACAGATCATAGACTGTTTCATACAATAATAGTTATCTATTTAAATAATAAACATTGGTATAATACCTAATATTTATTACCAATAATGACCTATTAATATGAGTCCATTAATAGAGGTTTTAAAGTGACAGAACAAATTACAGATTATGGAAATTTTGGGTACGAGATACACAAAAGCGGACATTTCTGGAAAACATACATTTACAGAAAAGACACTGAACTCAATTATGAGCTTGTCAATACTGTCAGGACCTTGCTTGAGCCACAGGTTGAAATGATACTTGGAAATATTGAGTGAACATTTTCTGAAAAACAATTTCCTGCAGGAGTTATTGGTTTGAATTTGTTGATAGCTGAAAAAGCCATAGATATGCTACACAATACAAAAGGAATAGAGAAAGCCTTTCTTCTTGACAAAACTGATCTTGAGAAAATTAGTGAACTTGAAGAAAAAGACGAACAAGTGAATTCAAAATATTTCGGTAAAAAGCACAACATAGGAGTCAAAAAGACCCTGATGGCAGACATATTAATTGCTTTTGTGACAAATAAGGAATATGAATGGCCAAAAGATACCCTCAAGATTCTTTATCAGGGAGAGATAATCGGAAGAGATGTCAGCAACAACACTGAAATTGAGAAATACATCAATTCACGCGATTATTGTGTATTTGGGAATATAGTCGTCGATTTTCGGAAAATTAGGGATTTAAGGGATACAACCGAACCCCCGTTGATGATAATCAGCGCAAAGCCCAGTGAAGAAATCGAAAATATGAACTTTATTTCCGAAGCTTTGATAGCATCACCATCAAGATATACTGATACCTATATCAAATCGAAGATACCATTTGAAGGAGAATTGCATGTTGGATCTTTTCTCGTCGGGCTAAATATTGAAAAGGAAGGAAAGAAACAATTGGCGATAAGCAACTTAGTAGAAAACTGAAATCAAATCATTTTTCAAATAAAACTATCAATTGTTCACGTTTTCACTTCAGGCTTTTTTTGGTCAGGGTTTACAACAGTAACAGGAATATTGATTCCACTTTTTTCCATATATTCCTTTATTCTTTCCAAAGCATGACAGACCATACCACCATTTGTAAGAATAAGGCACCTCTGTCCCGCCAGAGAATTAAGGATTGAACGGTCCACAACCCCAGCTGTTACGTGAAGATAGATCTCGTCCCTCTCAGCCAGTATTTTGCTCCTTTTACCCATGGCACCAATACATTCAATATCATCTCTGGAAATTATGTCCATAAGCTCGCCTTTAGAGTAACGTTCTGTATCATAGATTCCAATAGAACCTGCCCTATAAGGCTTTTTTTCCATCTCTACGATTGCAAGCCCACCTTCATGAATATGAAGGACCTTGCAGTTTGCAGCCTCATAGCCGGAATCAGGTGCATAATCACCATACAATATACCAAGATTGATGTAATCCCCTTCTTTAACTTCAGATGGAACCTTAGCCCACAATAGTTGCTGTGAACGTAATGAGTGAACCAGATCAGGAATATCACGAGGACAACATTCCGGCTTTACCAGACCTCTTCTTTTGATCTCCTCATATATCTCAAGGGTGACAGGTCTTCTCAGGTAAGCGGCTTTGAGATTATCATCCTGCATAAAGATAGCTTCAGGTGTACCTTCACTGATAATTTTGTGTTCATTCATCAAAAAAACATAATCTGCCCATCCGTAGGCCAGATTCACATCGTGAGTTGAAATAATGATGGTTTTGCCAAAATAGTTCAACTCATTAAGCAGGTCCATTACTTCATCCGCACCCACTGGGTCCAGGTTTGCAAGTGGCTCGTCAAGAATTATAACCTCAGGGTCCATTGCAACTATACCTGCGACTGCAACTCTCTTTTTCTGCCCGCCGCTCAGGTGATGAGGTGGCTTATCCTTCAGGTCCATCAGGCCAACATATTCAAGCGTATTATTAACAACATCATCAACCTTATCTTTTGAATAACCAAGATTCACTGGTCCAAAAGCCACATCCTGGTAAATAGTCGGTGCAAATATCTGGTCATCTGAATTCTGGAAGACAATTCCGATATTCTTTCTTATTTCCCTCAGGGATTTCGAATCATATTTCATGGGTTTTCCATGAAAGTATATCTCTCCTTTTTTAGGACGATGAGTACCGTTCATAGAGAGAAACAGTGTTGACTTCCCCGAACCATTGCGTCCGACAAAAGCTATCTTTTTACCTTTTTCGATAGTAACATTAATATCATCAAGAGCAAGAGTCCCATCAGGATACGAAAAACTAAGATTTTTTGTTTCTAATATAACCAATATCTCACCTCAAAGAACCGATGCACCCCTTGTAATGTTAAAAGTCAGTACCCCCAATGCAAAATAGGCCAGTTGTTTTTGCACCAGAGCGGATTTAAGACTGCATAGTCATCAAGTATATGTGCCATATTTAGATCCAGCCAACTATAAAATAAATAGAATTGATGATACAATATTGCTATTACATGAGTAAGAAAGTAAGTTATCGAGCTTTATACATAAGTATTTTGTCTTTAGACACAGAGCACACCAATTAAAAGGACAAGAACACATTCAACTAAACACATGAAACCAATTTTCAAAAAGTAAAAACAAGTTGACTTTACAATTGATGTTAATTAGCAGAAATACTGAAATTTTTTGTTGATGGAGAACATAGTTAATTATTTGATAGAGAATGTGCTTTTTTTCAATTTTGTTTTATTGCATTATGAGACAACGTAACATTTTGTTCATTTTTAGAAGAATCTAATGTTTTTGATAAGAACGATTTAGTTAATATTCATAATAGGTATTGTTTTGCTTTAATAATAACGTACAAATGCTAAAATGATATCATATATGAGTCTGGAAGAAAAGATTAATAAGCTAAAAGCAATTATTCTTAGCACATATTAGTTTATTCAAATGAGGGAAAATTTGTTGGCAGAATCAGAGAGATGAAAACTCAAAAATCTGAATAAAAAATAAACCCTGAATCGTAGCTGATTTGTGTTACGGTACAAAATAATCAGATTCAGATACCAATGGTTCTGGTATCCTGCTACTCATTTGCCTTTAAGATAAAAAAGAAATCACAAGGAGATATGCTATGCTAAACAGCGATGACATGAAACTGGGACAAAGAGTAAAGGTTACTGAGTGCGGTTTCGAACTTGAAGTTATAAGTGAGCCCAGTACAACATATACAAACGAAGAAAATACAATAAACCAATAATGCAACAGGCTAAAAGACTTGTCCCCTAATTACAATTAAAAACAAATAGATGCTCAGAAGAGAAACCCGTCACAAAAAGAGGAAACCTACAAAGCCACTACTTTTAGAAAACGAGTGATTTTCTTTTTACTGCCATATTTACATGCCTAAGGCAGGAAATACATAAGTCATCTTCATTACGAATCTGAATTAATTCCATGTATAATTTCTGAGTACTATTGTTGCATTATCTATTTTGGAAAATTTGCCGGCCTTTTTAATCATATTCTTAGTAAGATTGAAATGCAAATGTTCAATGCAGAATATCATAAGGATACTGAGACTGTTCATAAATAAATCGTGACGAGACTGTCGGAAAAGTCGGTTTGTATGAATATCAGGATTAATTATAGCAACAATTGTTAAGTACACATTAATTCTAATTTTCTTTAAGACGACTATTGATGCTGATTTTATTATAGTTCCAGACTATTTAACTCTGCTCACATGTCAGAAATTGTCTTGTACGGGGATTTTTCCGACAGTCTCTGTGACAAGTTAATTTATAACCTATAATTTAATAAACTAATAGAGAAGCAATAGAATAACCTTTAATCGCTATTTCCCTTCCGGAAATGGATAAAAGAACCTATGTGAACGACACCAATTGGACGGAACAAAGATGACGCACACAACAGATATAGAAAAACTGAACTGCGGACTGATAGAACTATTCGATCAATTCGGTGCCTGGGAAGCCTCTATCATACAGGAAGCCGGACTCAGCCTTTCAGAAGCTCATGCCATAGAAGTTCTTGGAACCACCGGAGCTATCAATATGAAAGAACTGGCAGAAAAGCTTGGAGTCACCACTGCCACGACAACCGTAACGGTTGACAGGCTTGAGAAAGGTAAGTACGCCAGGAGAATGAGGGCGGAAAATGACCGCAGGTCGTACATGATTAACCTTACCTCCAAAGGAAAGAGGGTCTTTGAAGAACACCATAACCACCATCTGGAGTTAACGAAAAAAATTGCATCAAAGTTAACAGAGGATGAGATTGACTCATTTCTGAATATCCTTGAAAAGATTAACACCTGCCTGACTTGCAGGTGAAATCAGACTTTCCTAATTAATCAGGACCAAACGCCTGAACAACAAACCTGTTCCTGCTTTTTCAGTATTTAATCAAAAAAACAGGTCATTTTCATAGCAAATATAGTTAGACAATATAACTAACTAATAATCAAATAGTTAGATATTCTAATTATTCGATAGGTATAAATATTAGATATTCAATATAGAGTATTGCCCTTATACGGACACAATAACCTAACAGGAGATATTAAAAATGCTGAAATGTTATGAACTCAAGCCAGGACAGAAGATTGAATGTGTAGACTGCGGATTCCAGCTCGAAGTTACAAAGGCATGTAACGATGGATGTGGAGAAGACGATGAGTGCTGTGAACTCAATGACCTCCTTTGCTGTGGAAAGCCAATGAGAAAAGTTTGATTACGATAACAAAAGGAGATGAAGAAAATGTTGAAGTGTTATGAACTTAAGGTAGGACAGAAGATAGAATGTGTAGACTGCGGATTCCAGCTCGAAGTTACAAAGGCATGTAACGATGGATGTGGAGAAGACGATGAGTGCTGTGAACTCAATGACCTCCTTTGCTGTGGAAAGCCAATGAAGAAAGTCTGATTACAATAACAAAAGGAGATGGAGAAAATGTTGAAGTGTTATGAACTTAAGGTAGGACAGAAGATAGAATGTGTAGACTGCGGATTCCAGCTCGAAGTCACAAAGGCATGTAACGACGGATGCGGAGAAGACGATGAGTGCTGTGAACTCAATGACCTGCTCTGCTGCGGAAAGCCAATGAGAACAGTCTGATCACAGAAAACAGAACAAATAGATGCTCTGTAGAGATCCCGGTCACAAAAAGAGGAACTCTACAAAGCTGCTTCTTTAAGTATAAAAAATACTCTTTTGCCTCTTTATTGTTTTATTTGATTTTTCTTTACTTTGGGATTTTCCATAGATTCGCAGAACCTTTGAATCGAAGTCTTTTTGAAGCTTTTCTATCCACATTTATGGAAAGACTATTATTATCTAAAATGATAATATCAATTCACTAAATAGAAGCACATATATATGTACACCAGATATGTGTAATGCTGAACTTTATTAAGAATCAAAGAAGCTTCTTTGAAATAAAAACAGGCCTTCACTGTGAGGAAGAAAAATGAGGCAAAAAATTGACAACATACCATATGACACCGAAACCGCAGTATTGATCTCACACAACAAGCGGATACTGGAAAGCGGGCATGAATGGCTTACTCATATGTACAGAACTGAAGAAGGAAATTATTTCCTGCATCATTCTGCCCCAACAATGAGCGAATACGGGCGCATAGAACCCCTTTCAGAAGAATGTGCTATCAGTGTGTATGAAGAAATGCCGGAATGTGACATGGAACATGCCGATGCTTTTAGAACAGAGAATGAATAAAACATTGCATTCTTATTTTTCATAATTGGCACTACCATACAATCAAAACGAGGTGTACAAATGCATAAATGCTCAGATCTAATGCTTGGACAATCCATGATCTGCGAAGGCTGCGGACTTGAACTGAAAGTCATACACGAATGCGACCATACCTGTAATGTGGATAAATGTTGTGACCTTTCAGACCTGATTTGTCCCCACTGCCAGGAGAAAATGAAATTTAAGGCATAATGGCAATACTACATTTAAAACGCAGTATTTTTTACCTGAAAAATATATCCATTATGCTTTTAGCAAATAATCAATTTTTTGAGGATAGATATTTTATATCCTTAAAAAAGGTGTGAGTACACACCTTATTAAGATACTGAAAATCAAATGAATGATCAATTCCTGTTAATAATACTGAAATTGATATCTATTCCACTTTCTTCAACATATTCTGAGATGCGTCCCATTACATAGTCCACCATCTTCCCGTTTGCAAGGATAAGGCATCTTTTACCATACAGGGACATTAGTATAGATTTCTCCACCACACCAGAGCTTATGTTCAGGAAGATACCATCATCTTCTGCCATCTGCTTACATTTCTTGCCTATTGCCCCGATGACATTTACACCAACTTCATTAATTTGTTTGTGAAAAAGTTCAGGTTTGTAATTATCAAGGTCATAGACCGAAATCCCTCCTGGCTTCAGGCCTGTGTGGCTTACCTCAACAATTGCTTCCCCGCTGCTTCGAACGCATAGTACCTTTGCATTTACAGCGTCATAGAAATCTTCACAGGCAAATTCCCCACCTAAAAGTCCAAGGTTCACAGAATCCCCTTTTTGAGTTTGGGGAGGAGCATCTATAGACATATACTTGGGAACTCTGAGAGAGTTTACAAGATCCAGAACAGTTGTCGGAGGTTTTTTAGAACTTGCAAGACCTCTTTTTCTGATCTCATTATAGATATCAAGGACCATTGGAGTCCTCAAATGGGTTTTCTTCAGGAGCAGTTCGTTTGTGAATGTCTCCTCAGGAGTTCCCTGCCCTACTATCCGGCCATTTGAAAGGAAATACAGATAATCTGCCCAGCTATAAGCAAGTTCTACGTCATGGGTGGAAATAATAATAGTCTGCCCGGAATAATTCAGTTCATTGAGCAGGTCCATTACCTCATCTGCCCCTACAGGGTCCAGATTTGCAAGAGGTTCATCAAGAATCATAATCTCCGGGTCCATTGCAACAATACCGGCAATTGCAACCCTTTTCTTCTGACCGCCACTCAGGTGATGAGGAGGTTTGTCTTTAAGCTCGGTTAAACCGACATATTCCAGAGTATTGCTTACGATCCTTTCAACTTCCTCTTTCGAGTAACCCAGGTTAGTTGGCCCGAAAGCAACATCTTGGTAGATAGTAGGAGCAAATATCTGGTCATCGGAATTCTGAAAAACAATTCCTATATTCTTTCTTACCTCTTTCAGAGACCCGGAATTGTATTTCATTGGCTCCCCATGAAAGAAAATCTCGCCCCCTTCCGGACGATGAGTACCATTCATTGAAAGGAACAAAGTTGACTTACCGGAACCATTTCGCCCGACAAAAGCTATTCTTTTGCCTTTTTCAATTTTGACAGTAATGTCTTTGAGAGCCTGAGTCCCGTCAGGATAAGAAAAACTAAGGTTTTTTGTTTCTAATATTGTCAATATATCACCTCAAAGAACGGATGTGCCCATTGTAAAATAGAAAGCCAGTAAAACAAGTGTGAAATAAATAATAGTAAGCATGGCTTCAGGTGCCTTAACCGGCCTTTTTTCATCAAGTATTATTAATTTTCCATCGTAGCATCGCGCATTCATAGAGATAAAGATCTTTTCACCCTGTTCCCACGACCTTATGAAAAGATTCGTACCCAGCATAACCATTGATCTGAAAGAAGTTCTAAAATCCTTATAGCCAAGTCTCACGGACTGAGCATGCTGCACACCTATTGCTACGTCAAGAAAAACAAAGATATAACGATACATCATCATTGCTACTTCAAGGAATGAGTCCGGAAGTTTTGTAGCTTTCAGGACAGAGAATAGTTCAATCATAGGTGTTGTAAGAGAAAGGAAGAACAGGCATGACATACCACCAAGTGTACGTGCAAGAACCAGGAAAGCCATATCAAGTCCGGCCTGACTTACACCAGGGGTGAAGCCAAAAATATCAAATGTAAACAGTTTGGCACCTTCTCCAAAGAAAAATGCTATAATCACTGCACTTACAAGAACAAAACCAACCGGTGCACCCAATATCCTCAGGTAGAACGAAACAGGAATCTTACCAAAATAGAGGGTTGCAAAACTCATGCAGATAGCTATGAGAAATGGGACAAATGGAGAATTGGAAGAAACACCCGCAAGGATACCAAAAGTAACAATGGCTATTTTAAGCCAGTTATTCTTATACCTGAGCGGACTCAGGACAGCGTAGTCATCAAGTATGTGTGCCATTTTAAAACCTAACCGGATATGAAGTGAACAAAACTGTGATCATTGTTGGTATAACTTGTTGCTACAAATAATAATGATAGGTATTATAAAGTAATACATAAGTATTTCGACTACATTGGGAGTATTGTGCATCTATCAAAAAACAACAAGATGATAAAAATATATAACTAATACACATCAGATGTAATTGAATAAAGTAACAAAAATAAAGATGTGCCTCTTCAGGAGAAGCACACAAAGAGTTAGTTACTCTGCCCTTTTCCCTTATAATATCCAATTGTGTAACCGATTATGATTGCACCAAATGCTGCCTGAAGTGCAAAGAGAAGACTTTCAGTTTCTCCTCCAGGTGGTTCAAAGAGATACTGCTGGAACCATGGTTCAAAAGGTTCATAGCCATAATTCTCTGCTACAAAATCTCCTGCCGCACCGTCTGCACCACCAAATTCTGAGTCAGGGTTTGCTGCCACTCCATAAAAGAACTGAGCAGCAAAAAGAAGCACAACTAAAGCTACAAGATATTCTAATTTCACTGCATTGCCTCCTTGAGTTTTGTTACTGCTGAAGATGTGAGCACATCAAGGTCAATAAGCACATCACTCTTGATCTGGACAACATATTTCATGATAAGTGCTGTAAGAGCTCCTTCCATTATTGCAAGTGGAACCTGGGTTGCTGCAAATATTGTGGCAAATGCCGTGAATGATCCCAATATTCCGCCTTCAGCCGCAGGGAACGCCAGCGCCAGTTGCAGTGACGTTACAACATAAGTCACCCAATCCGCGATTGCTGTTGCAAGGAAAACATTAAGGTAGAAATTCATTCCTGCTTTTGAAGCTGCTTTATAGAACACGTAAGCAACTGCAGGACCAATAATTGCCATTGATGCTGCGTTTGCACCAAGTGTAGTTATACCTCCATGCGCCAGGAAAATAGCCTGATAAAGAAGAACAATTACGCCAAGTACTGCTGTAATAGCAGGGCCAAAGAGAATAGCTGCCATTCCTGTACCTGTAGGGTGTGAAGAGCTTCCCGTAACTGAAGGAAGTTTTAGGGAAGAAAGAACAAATATAAAAGCACCTGCAACAGCGAGGAGAGGAACAACGTCCCTTCTTTCACTTACAAGTTTATTCAGTTTGTACATACCGTACAGTATAATAGGGATCGAAAATACGAACCATGCCTGCCACCATGGAGACGGCAGAAATCCTTCGAATATATGCATTCAAATATCACCTTCCATTTTAATCACCCATTCAACAAAGGAATGTGCGTAGTCAACTTCATTTGTTTTGGGTATTGGATGTAATATGTAATGATAAATAAATATATCGATACATGCCGAAGATTACAAGTGTTATCTAAAAAGATAATAATAGCTTTTGCACAAGTAAATATGACTACGCATACAAACAAAGCAGCCTAAGTACTATCAGAAGCGATTCCCAGAAAAAAGAGTCCACAAATTAAGTCAAAATAGATTGCTTACAAAAAATAAAGTTAATTTAAAAATAACTAACGAACAATCATGATGCAGTATACATCCGACTTGTTTTCGGGTGGATTTGCCACTGTACCACATACCGAACGCTCATAAGAATAGCCAATATCTTCATAAATACATATACGGGCATCAATGCGCATACCACGAAGTAGTGCAGCAACTTCTTTAACGCCAAAATTATCGGCAGGCAACATGAAAATATTCTTATCAAGCCCGACCTCTCTGATCAGAGCATCTTTTGCGGGAGCAGGATCCCTGCCATGTGCAGTGATCATTGCAAGAGTTGACATATCAACATGAAAACGTGCACATGCTGCCTGAATGGAAGATACTCCCGTAACAACTCTGTCCTTTTCCGTAGCAAACTTGCCAAGTCCGGAAAACATAGGATCACCGGTGGACAGGATCACCGCATCATCAGGTAAAAGATGAAGATTCTTATAGTCTTTAATTATGTGGGGCTCGCATTTGATGAACTTCTCTGCAAGTTCGATCGAACGTTTAGAGCCGTAAATAACAGGAGCATTGCTGATAACTTCTATTGCTTCCTGTGTCAACATATTTGGACCTACACCAACACCAACAACTATCATATTTATTCACCACTGTCCATCAGAACCGTGCCGTCCCTGTCAACAACAACAATACGGGCACCTTTGCCTTTTTCTACAGCCATATTGAAAGCCTGTTTAAGGCGTTCATTCTCAGGATCAAGTTCAAGCATCTCAACCACAGTAGCAAAGCCGCTGTCCTTTAGCATATCAGGATTGCCCCATTTCAGTACAAGACCGGGCAGTCCGCAGATAACCACATCACCATGAGCTGCATCAAGAGCCTCAGATATGCGACTTCCTGCAAGCACAACCGTGTGATCCGGGAAAAGCATTGTAGAATACCGGATACCGATTCTTCCTGTTGTGAGTACAACCTTATCAGAACACCTGATGAGGTCTCCTTTCATCTCTCCCAGATGGTCATTCCATGGTTCCACAAATCCGGTCGTCCCGAGAATTGAAATTCCGTCAATAATACCAATACGACTATTAAGAGTCTTTTTTGCAATTTCCTTTCCTTTTGGGAGATAAATAGTAACTTCAGCCCCTTTCAGACCAAGCGCTTCAACCGCTTCGGCAATTGATGCCTTGATCTGCTCCATTGGGCGTGGATTAATTGCAGGGTGACCTTTTTTGGATTCAAGTCCGCTACGGGTAACAATTCCTATACCCTCACCAGCGTAAACAGTAATTCCTTCTGCTTCCCTGGCATCTGCAACAAACTCAAGTCCCCTTGTAATGTCAGATTCATGATCGTTATTAACTTTCACTGCAACAGCGTGTCCTTTATCGCCTTTCACATCCAGCTCTGCACGGAGCCCCACAGGTGTTGGCACGGAGACATGTGTCACTTTTCCTGCAAGGGACATAACTGCTGTCTTTGCAGCCAGTGCTGCAGTTGTTCCGGTAGTGTACCCTCTCTTTAATACAGAACCATCGCTCAGAACTACAAGAGTTCCCTTCTTTATACCTTCTTCAAGCTCTTTACGTGGCATTTTTGAACGATCCAGCCATTCGTCTGGAATCTTGGATTTGTTTACCGGGTCGATCATCTCTGGTCAATTGTAAGTAATACTTTTAAAATCTACCGACTCTATCCAGTCCTCTTAAATAGCTTGGCCAGCTCATACATAGAGAAAGAAATCATGGTAGGCCGGCCATGGGGACATGTATATGGATTGTTGCAGTTCATGAGTTGACGTATGAGTTCTTCCATTTGTTTATTGCTGCACACAGCACCAGCCTTAATGGCTGCCCTGCATGCCATTGTGCTGCAAAGAAGATCATAGCGTTCCGTATCTTCTTTAACTCTGCCAACTGAAAGAAGGTCCGAGATTATATCATGTATCACATCAGTATGCTCAAGCTTGCCAAAGATGCTTGGGACAGTTGTCACAACATAGCTCTTCGGACCGAATTCCGAAATAGAAAAACCCATTTCCTCAAGCTGTGGAATGAAATCCTCAATAATTGCCATCTCTTTCTGGCTCAGATCAAGTGTTTCCGGAGTGATCAGTTCCTGCCACCCCATATCCTGCATCCTCAGCACCTGCTCATACATGATACGTTCATGCGCTGCATGCTGGTCAATAAGCACAAGCTTGCCATCCATTTCACAGATTATGTAAAGGTCTGCGTGCTGACCAAATACTTTCACTCCTGACGGACTAAAAGAAGCATTCAGTTCTTCCAGCTCCTCCGAACTTTCAGAACTGACATTCATCTGGAGCCTCTCACTTCTTTTCAGACGACGCTGCGTATCCTTGGCAGGATAGTGATAAGGCTCTTTTTCCTCATTAACAACATTTGCTTTTGTATTTTCAAGGGGTTCTTCATCAGAGATAATAATTGGAGATGATCCTTCTGGATCAGCATTTTGCCCCTGAGCAACCAATTCCCCCTCATGTGAAGGAACAGCAACCTGATTATCATAAGAGGGAACACGTGGTTTCGATGAAGCAGTTATATCTTGTGCAGAAGAAACAGAAAAACCTGAAGGCTTTCCAGATTCTTCTGATTCTTCAGACTTATAGGATACTGGCTTGTCCACCGGAGAACTTGGAGAAGGCGAAGAAGGCTTATTACCTGAAATGTTAAACCGTGACTGAACAGGAAAATCTTTTTTGTCCAATTGTACTTCGGGCACAAGAGACTCCTTTGCAAGAGCTTCCTCTACAGCAGATACGATCATGACACTAATTTCTTTTTCATGACTGAGCCTGACTTCTCTCTTTGCAGGATGCACATTCACATCCACATTGACAGGGTCGATTATAAAATTGAGGAAAGCTGCCGGATAACGACCTTTTGGAAGCAGTGTATAATAGCCAAGTCTTACTGCATTACTAAGCTGGTTTGAATAAATGGGCCTGCCATTTATGAAAAATACCTGGAAATCCTTGCCACTCCTGGTAAACTCTGGTTTTGATATGTATCCTGAAATTGCCAGAAGGTCTGATTCGTATTCCAGGGGAACAAGAGAGCGTGCAACATCAGCACCATAAAGATGTACGACGCTGTCCAGTAGTTTTACAGATGCTGGTGAGCGCAGGTTTACTTTTCCATCTATAACCAAAGTAAATGAAACATCTGGATGGGACAAAGCGTTTCTTGAAACAACATCCACAATATGTGCCAGTTCAGTTCTGGCACTCTTCAGGTATTTTCTGCGAGCAGGAGTACTGTAAAAAAGATCATTGACAAGAATACTGGTTCCCACTGCTGCACCGGTAGAGCTTATGTTCTTGATGCCACTTGTATCAACCACAACCTTTGTTCCTTCTATCTCATCCTCCTGCCGGGTGACAAGCTCAACACGTGCGACAGAAGCAATAGAAGCAAGAGCCTCCCCCCTGAATCCCATCGTGAGAATGCTATCAAGATCCTCGATTCTGCCGATCTTACTTGTAGCATGTTTTTTAAATGCCATTGAGGCATCTGTATGGCTCATTCCAACACCATTGTCTATAACAAGGATGCTTTTCGTGCCATACCCCCCTATTTCCACTCGAACATCAGTTGCATGAGCATCAATGGAGTTCTCGATCAGCTCCTTGACAACTGACGCGGGACGTTCTATAACCTCTCCTGCTGCTATTTTATTGATGGTGGACTCATCCAGTAATTTTATTCCGGAACCTTTAATATCACACGATTTCTCAGCCATTTTCCACTTCCTGTCCACGACAAGTGTAAACAATTAAACAATAAATGAAGACAACAAATTCTCACTACCAACCCATCATGGCAAAAATATCTTGTTGTTAGTATTTTTGTGTTTTCATTGGAAAACTCATCATTACTGCATTCATACTACCTTTGTTACTACCTGCTACTATTATTAAACCCAGATGAAAAAATATGAAATCTGAACAACAGAATTATATCATTTCATGCTATCTGAAAGCAACATCAAATAAGAAGGTTTTACATGGAAAATTCCGGTAAACTAAAAAACATAGTTCCTTTGTTAGCTCTTTTGACAGCATTTCCAGCATTTTCTACAGATATGATATTGCCAGCGATACCGTCACTGGCACTTCTGTGGAACAAGCCGCTTTCAGTGGTCAACCTGATACTCATCGGTTTCTTTGTAACCTACGGATTCTCACTGCTGTTCTATGGTCCGATATCAGACAGATATGGACGAAAGAAGCCTTTGATGGCAGGTATCATCTTGTACATACTTGCCAGCATACTCTGTGCCACGGCTAACGGTGCAACTGCACTAATAATATTCAGGATACTGCAGGCTGCCGGAGCTGCTGCCAGTGCATCTATTTCAATGGCAATGACAAAAGACATCTTTGCAGGAAACGAAAGGCAGAGGATACTTGCTTACATCGCTGTTATAATGGCACTTGCGCCAATGTTCGCACCTATTGTAGGTGGATGGATACTTGCATACCTCAGGTGGCACTGGATTTTCATTGCTCAGGGTGCAATGGGAATTATTGGACTTCTTGGTGTCATCAGAACACCGGAAACCCTTAAGGAAACATCAAACGTACCCATCTCAAAGGTAATGAATTCTTATTGGGGACTATTGCTCAATACAAATTATATGATCATGGTACTTGTGATGTCTATCAGCCTGCTGCCACTTTATAGTTTTATTGCAGGATCATCAGCCCTTTACATCAACAGATTTGGAATGACAGAACAAACATTTAGTTATTTCTTCGCGTTCAATGCCCTTGCACTCATGGCAGGGTCAATGTCATGCCTGAAACTCACAGACAGGATAAATCCTAAACACCTGATGACTGCCGGCTTTGCAGGAATCACAATTGGAGCAGTACTAATACTTACAATAGGACATTACGGACCCTGGACATTTGCACTCCCAATGGCACTCATCACATATTCCATAGGAATAAGCAGACCTCCAAGCAACCACCTTGTACTTGAACAGGTACACAAGGACGCAGGAGCTGCATCTTCCCTGTTGATATTCACGTACTTCACTCTCGGTGCAGCAGGTATGTGGCTGGTTTCACAGGAATGGATGGAGCGCATGCAGATACTTGGAACAATTACCCTGGTTTGCGGAATTATTGTCTTTGCAGCCTGGATGTTGTTACAGAAAAGAGGACTTGGTTCTGAAAGTCATCATTAATGTAACTAAGTAATAAAAGAAAATTATAAAAGATGAAAGAAAAAGGCGCATTCAACATTATGAAAGCTTATTTTTTATTTCATTTAATTTGTTTAAAGCATCAATAGGAGTCATTGAATTTACATCCAGTTTTTTAAGCTCCTCAATGACAGGGTCAGGAACATTTTCACTGAAAGTTGCATCCTGATCGAACAGAATAACCTGAGTGTACTTTGAGCTGCTACGTTGTTTCTTTTTGCCGCCTTTGCGGTCCTCTTCACTCAGCATACATTCATCCTCGATATCCTCAAGGATCTCCTTTGCCCTTGAAGTGACAGCATGAGGCACACCTGCAATCCTTGCAACGTGGATACCATAACTCCTGTCAGTTGCACCAGGGACTATCTTACGCAGGAAAACAAGGTCATCACCTTCTTCCTTTACTGCAATATGATAATTTTTGACCCTCTTAAGACCACCTGCAACTTCCGTGAGCTGGTGGTAGTGTGTGGCGAAAAGCGACCTGACACCAACACGGCCTTTGTTGTGAATGTACTCAACAACTGCCTTTGCAATACTATAACCATCATAGGTGCTTGTTCCTCTGCCGATTTCGTCCAGCAGCACCAGACTTTTTGGGGTTGCATTGTTCAGGATGTTGGCAAGCTCAACCATTTCCACCATGAAGGTACTCTGTCCACTTGCGAGGTCATCAAAGGCACCGACCCTTGTAAAGACCCTGTCCACAATTCCTATGGAAGCATGGGATGCAGGAACAAAAGAACCTGCCTGAGCCATTATAACTATCATGGCGATCTGCCTCATGTAGGTGGATTTACCGGCCATGTTAGGACCTGTTATTAACTGGAACTGGTTTTCAGTGCAATCCATCTCAGTGTCGTTTGGAACAAAACCACCGGGAACGGTATTCTCAACCACAGGATGCCTTCCATCCCTGATAAGCAACCTGCAGTCAGGAGTTATCGCAGGTCTTACGTAATTGTTATTTGCAGCAACTTCTGCAAGGTTTGCAAGCACATCCAGTGTTCCGATAAGAGCAGCAGTTTCCTGCAACTGCCTTGAATGTGAAGCTACTATAGAATTTAGTTCACTGAGAAGCTCATGTTCCAAAGCCACCATTTTCTCGTCAGCTGAGAGTATAGCACTCTCACGTTCCTTGAGTTCAGGAGTGTAGAACCTCTCAGCGTTGGTCATGGTCTGCTTCCTGATATAATCATCAGGGACCTGGGAAATATTGGCCTTTGTGACTTCAAGGTAATAGCCAAATACCTTGTTGTAGCCTACTTTCAGGGATTTGATACCTGTCCTGTCACGCTCTTTCTGCTGGAACTTTGCAATCCATTGCTTACCATTCTTTGACAGGTCAAACAGTTCATCAAGCTGCTCATTGTATCCGGGTTTGATCATTCCCCCGTCTCTTACACTGAGAGGTGGTTCTTCAACAATGGCACTACCTATCAGCTTTGAAAGTTCATCCAGCTCCTCAAAAGAAGATAGCTGCGAGACAGTTCCACTTAGCAGATCCACATCCTTGCAGCCACTAAGGGATTCAAGTAAAAGAGGAACGGATTCGAGGGATTTTTTCAATGATACAAGGTCTCTTGCATTAGAATTGCCGTACATGACCCTACCAACAAGCCTCTCCATATCCTTTACATAGGACAGATGGGAACGGATATCAAAACGGACAAGTGTGTTATCACCAAGCCAAGCAATGGAATCCAGGCGGTCATTGATAGCATCAACAGAAATCAGTGGTTTCAGCAGCCATTTCTGGAGCTGACGTCTACCCATAGGTGTTTTTGTATCATCAAGCACTCCGATAAGGGAAGAATCATTGCCCTCACCTCTTACGTTTTTCACAATCTCCAGGTTTCTCAGGGTGATGGCATCCAGAACCATGAACTCCGAATCAAAATAAGTCTTCAGGGACTGCACCTGTGAAAGTTCCCTCATCTGGGTATCCGTAGCATATTTTAATGCGGCACCGGCAGATGAAACTGCACGATGAAGTTCACTGCAACCCATACCTTCAAGGGTTGAAACATTGAAATGGCCCTGAAGTATCTTTTCAGCGATTTTCAGGTCGAATGCATCCTCATCGAATTCATGAATAATAATCTTAAGCTCTTTCAGGCGCTCTGTGAGATGTGAATCCTCAATTAGTGATGGTGGCAAAATACACTCAGAAGGCCCCATACGAGCAACTTCACTGGCAACACGGTCATAAGGAACAGTGTCCTTGAACTGGGTTGTCAGGAACTCTCCGGTTGATATGTCAAGGAATGAAAGACCATATTCTTCTTTTTCACCATAAACTGCCATAAGATAGTTGTTTGAAGAATCGGCAAACATGGATGAATCCATCGCAGTACCCGGAGTTACAACCCTTACCACTCCTCTTTTGACAACGCCTTTGGCCTTTTTTGGATCTTCAAGTTGCTCACATATGGCAACCTTGTAGCCCTTTTTGATCAATCGGGGAAGATAATTGTCAATTGCATGATAGGGGATGCCTGCAAGTGGCATCTTTTCCCCGTCCTTACTTTTTCCCCGGGTTGTCAGGGTAATCTCAAGTTCCCGGGCAATTGTTTTGGCATCCTCTCCAAAAGACTCGTAAAAATCCCCCATCCTGAAGAATATGAGGGCGTCCTTATGCTCTTCTTTTGCTGCATAATACTGTTGCATGGCAGGGGTTACTTTACTCATGGTGATTCACACAGAATTGATGCCCCAGATTATCTGGTTGTTAGTATTTTTGTGTTTTGCATACTAAAAAACAGCCTAACATCGTAATATATATAAGTGCTACACTAATTATGAAAGTTTTTAGCAAAGTAAATATACAATAAACCTGAAGAGTAGAGTAGGAAAACGAATTGTGTTAGACAGGGGTTTGTTTTTCTTATTTAGATTCAATGGTGGTACAAATGAAAACACATGCAACAACATATATACTAGCTGTAGCCGTCTTAGTGTTCTTTGCCGGAACAGCGACAGCAACCGATACAACTGTATCTTCAGGGGATACACTTGTAGTAAACTCAAGCAGTCCGATTACAATCGGTACTTTTGACAGTCTGGCCATTAATGGAATGCTTCTTATTGAAAATAATGGAATCCTCACAAATATTGGAACTATAACTGTTGAAAATGGTGGTTCCATCCTTATTGAAAATGGTGGGACACTCATAAATTCAGGAACAATTTATAACAGTGAAAACATAGGGATTAATGGATTTTTGCAGAACTCCGGTATTATTGTTTTCAACAATGGAAACATCACTATTAACCAGACCGGAGAACTGGATAATAGTGCATACTTATCAAATTATGGAAACATAACAAACCATGGGATTTTCAGTAATCATAATACAATAGAAAACTATGGAAGTATCAATCTTTATTATGATGGTACTCACTCTGGAATGGAAAATGTTGCCCCGGTGCCTGTTAACATCATAACTGATCCTAATCAGGAAATTCCAGAATTCCCTACATTAGCAATTCCGATGGCAGCAATAATTGGCCTTACACTTATTTTCCAGCGCAGGAAGAATTAGATTTACCCATAGTTAATTGCATTTATTCAGTGCAATTATCTACTTTTTTATTATTTCAGAATCCTCAGCATCGTATTTCCACCCTTCTGGAATTCATAGTTCACTTTTTCCTCACTGATATCATGTCCACGTGAAACTAACAAAACTATAATTTCATCAAGATGCATGGACTTTCTGGAATTCAGGTCAAGCAACGGGAATATCCTCACTTCACCTGCAACTCTCAAGAGCTCATCAATTGCCTGAATATGAAAATCAAAGGAAAGCTGTTCCGAATACAAAAACAGCAGGTGTGATACCAATGCAAGATCAAAGGAGTTATCCTCAAACGGAAGCTCAGGCAAAGCACCTGCGATATACCTCCCCTGCTTTTTGCCTTCCTCAAAATCATTGAGAAACATCTCCATTGACTTCATGCGGATTTTACCCAGTTCTTCCACTGAGGAAATGTTTTTCCAGATAAATTTGTCCTGGTTGACCCGGGTTTGCTCCAGCACTTCTATGCAGGTTTCATCAATTCGCTTTCGAATTGCACCCACATCCATATCATAAAACGGGTCAACTGAAACAACCGATCTGCCCCGTAGGTTCATTTCACAATTGAAACATGCTGGACCATCACCACATCCCAGAATGGATTTGGTCAGATCTACGCCTGTAAGACTGAACATATCAACATATTCCTGAAAAGAACGTCCCCACGGAACTACGTTCTGGTAAGTTACCGGCATGGAAAAACCATGGGTTTTATTCCTGATAAATGTGATGAATAATACAAAATCGCAAAATCAGATACATCATGCAAAAGTATAATAGTTTACAAAATTGATTAAGGTTAATGTTTGGGATTGAATCATTATACGCTGCAGAAGGGATTTTTGCCTATGTTCTGGTTTTTTTACTGGCAGCTACCCCGTGGATAGAAATACTCGTTGTGATCCCGACAGGAATTGCTCTCGGACTAAATCCTCTGGCGGTTTCCATACTTGCGTTCACAGGAAACCTGACAACTGTTTATTTCCTGATTTTTGCTTACCAGTACCTGTACTCAATATTGAATAAACGCAAATCCGACGAGAACAAAAACCCATCTTCAAAGAGAAAAAATAAAGCACTTCATTTATGGGATAAATATGGTTTGCAGGGGCTTGCTTTTATTTCTCCGCTGACGGTTGGCACGCATTTTGCCACATTTATTGCCCTAAGTTTCAAATCAAAGAAATATATGGTGACAATGTGGATCACCCTGAGTATTTTAGTCTGGACTGTGATTGTCACAATTGTATCCTATTACGGAACAGAAAGCCTGAAGTGGCTGCTGAGATGAAGACATTTCAGTCATGCTGTTGCTTCAAGGCATAGCCCATTCCAATTGTGTATACTGGCATGGCAAGATATCTCAGACCTATGCCAGTAAAATATTCCATAACTCCCATCTGGAAAAATCCTCCGTACACCATTAAAAGGTCCAGTACGAGATTAATAACAAGCCATGTTACCCCAAGAACAATGCCTTCATTCACGTAATTAGTTTCAACATCCCTGAAATACCTTACAGCAAGAACAACGCCTACAAGAGCACCTGTTACTACCATGAGAGATTTGAAGAATGTCTCATCAATGGTAAAATTGCCTTCCATGTCCACAAAGGCAAAAGATACGATAAAAGGTACCAGCCATAGTATGAGTCCGTAAAAGACCATTTTCAGATATTTGTTCATTTGAAATACCCCTCTTCTATCAGGAATATATGGATTTGATGGAAATAAATAGTTGCTGTAGTGAATATTCGACTCTGTAGAAATCCTGCTATTACGATATTAAGAAAGTTTGCAAACTGATTTTTCGTAAATCATGAATAACTTGATTGATCCCGAAGGTTCCGGCGAAGCCGGCGTTTTCTTACAATAAGAAACAAATAATCTGTAAATGCCTTTACTTTCTTCTCATGATTTCTGTAGAAATCTTAGTACAAATACAATAATCTCTGGAACAATCTCTTATGTGCAGCAGCATCGGAATGTGCCGCCTTTGGCGGATGGCTACTTTGTTTGGCATTGTTAATTAAATATAGATATCTCGTTATTTCTGTATTTCATTAAAAGAATGATCGAATACTTTAGCATTTCAATGCTCTTGGTATAGCACTTTGACTTCCTTCTTAACCTTGCCAGAAAATGCCTGAATATACTGTTGTACCCTTCAACAGTATAAGTTTCTGCTTTTGATTGAGTATGAATCTCCTTCGGAAGGAACTCTGCATATGCTCTCCAGTGATCAGTCATCACTTCTCCAATCTCTTTTTCCTTTAACTTATCCCAGAGTTTTTCGCCTGTTTCTGTTCCCCTACTACCAAAAGAGCAGTCGATGAATTTTTTCCCATCTCTATCAACAGCAATCCAGATCCAGCAGTAGTTTTTTTATTCCCGATGTATGTGTGCATCTCATCTAATTCTACGACAGAGATCTCTTTTTGACTTTTTAGTTCCCCTAATTCACTGCCAAATTGCTTGATCCAGTTTTGCACGGTAACATGGCTAACATTTAGAAAACGTCCAATTGAACGAAATCCTAGTCCTTCAAGGTATAATTGTAAAGCTTGTTTTTTCACAGACTCAGGGTATGCTGTTGATTTCTTTTCGACAGTATAATTATATCCACACCCGGAGCACCTGTAACGCTGACGTCCACCAACTATGCCATTCTTTGTGGAATCGGAACTTTTACATCTTGGGCAATTCATAAACAAATATATTCATCCATACTATATAGCTATGCTTTATGACCAATACCCTTTGTTTTTAGATTTCAGATCGCTTTTGTGGATATGGAAAAGAGCAATGTTACTGTCACTCAGATAAACAGAATTTTTACAGGACCGAATATTCAATAAATACATATAAAAAAGAAGAGGAAAGAGAAAATATCCCTTCCCACCTTCAAACCACAGTCACATTCATTCCCTTCACCTCAGCCACAACCTCCGGGTTATAATACGAGTAAGCCTTGCTCTCTGACACAATAGCCTTCACCGGGAAAAGAGCCTGCACCTGCATACTGAAGTCCAGTTCCTCTCCGGCCTGCATGTCATCGATATAGAAGATAACTTTCCTACCGGCGATCTCGTATCGGGTTATCTTTTCCTCGGATTCTTTTGTTGATTCAAGACTTGATGTTACAGGACTGAATCCAGTCGGAACCGCAAGGTCAACTATCATCATGCCGCTTGAACTCGTGTTACCATTGATGCCGGTTATTCCGTTGTATTTGATATGAGCGTTCACTGTCACAATATCATTAACTGAAACATCAGTTGAATCATATTCAACATCAAGCTCGATCTCATTTTGCTCAATGACATCCGGGAGAATTACATTGAAACGTCTTACAAGCTGGTAGTTAAGGTCACCTGTACCTTCCATTTCAAGTTCCACCTTTGAAGTTCCACCCGGAATCTCAATTATCTGGACAACATCAAAGTTCTGCTGATTCACTTCAACTGATTTGACCTCTGTTCCATCAGCAATCACATGAACCGTTGCATCAATATCCCTTCCTGCGGATGCTGCTGCACTCATCAAAGCCCTGAAGGCCATGACAGTATCCTGGGTACTTGAGAATCCTCCATTCGAATTGCGCTGTGCAGCTATCCACTTCAATGATGATGTTGCAGTTGGGTTGTTTGCCTCGATCAGAGCAAGAGTGGCGTATGCAGTTGTCTCCACATTCTTGCTTGACGGAGCTATGCTACCATATCCGTAATCCCCACGAGGGGCAGGAACTGCTCCGTCTCCGTAACCCCAGTAAGTGCCGTCATCGTCCTGCTTTGAGATTGCCAGCAACTCAACAAGAGCTTCATCTGCCATAGAACTGCTAAGTTTTTGGAGTGCGAGAGTGCCTATTGCAAGAGCATAAGGGTCATCCTGACTGGCGAGATTCTCCTCAAGATAGGTCTGGGCCTTTGCCATAACATCAGGACTTGCAGACCCATATTCCTCAAGTGCAAGGGTCGTGTATGCCGTCAGTGCATAGGTTCCGCTGAGACCACCCATCATATCCTGGTGGATCACAAAACCGACAGGCTCCCATGAACCATCTTCCTGCTGATAGGATTCAATCCAGTCTGCAGCCTCGGAAAGTATATCCCCGTCAATTGTAGTAACATCCCTTGCACCACTGAACTGGGAAAGCACAAATGAAGTGAGCCAGAGACTACCACTCTCGTCACTCTCACCGAATGCTGAGAATGAACCATCACTATGACGGTATGTCAACTCACGCTGGTATCCCGTGATGATATACATCTCTGCCTTTGCACGGACCTCAGGATTATCCTGACCGGTGGATTTCAGGTATCGTAGAACCTCAACATCTGTAGAGAATAGCATCATGTTCTGCTCTCCACATCCATAAGGCATGCCAAGCAGGTCATCCAATCCGCTTATACTCTGAGCCACAATGCTCGGGGTAAAGCTCACAAGAACCTTTTCAGAATCAGGAACAATGTCTACAGGAAGTGTTGCACCAAGCTCAACAGAACCATTACTGAGAACACCATTGTCAATTATCTCGCGGGTTACACCTTCCGCCTCAACAATGATGTCTTTTCTAACCGCATCGGCTCTTTCGGTGGTCTGACCTGTGATTTCAACAATCTGCTTTCCAACCTTTGCGGGGCTGATTGTGAAACTGGCATATCCCACACCATTGGCTTCCACGGTAACTACCTGAACATCATCACCGATAATATCGAACCAGTCTGTACCGGTCAGAGTCAGTTTTACATCCTGCTCAGTATCAAGGTAATTATAGACCTGCACCTGTACAGGAAACTGTTCTCCTCTTGTAACTGAATAAGGTAGATCAGGGTCAACAAAGAAATCCTGAAACACCGTAAGGCTGGATTCTGAAATACCAATGCCCTCTGGACTGGAAGACACTGCATGAAGCCTCCAGGTGGTGATACTATCCGGTGCTGTCAGGTCAAGGCTTGCAAGACCTGCATCATCTGTGAGAAGTTCAGGCATCCAGACCCATGTTTCAGGGAAGAACTGGCGTACACGCTGCACTTCTTCAAGATCGTTACTATCTCCTTTTCCTGCGAACTGATCTGCAGAGTCCGTAGGCATTTCCATCATAGGAGCTGCTGCAACCTCTTCTTCCATTGCATCATCCATCACAACATTCATGCCTTTTACCATTCCACCTGCAAAAATACCGCCATCCCCTTCATCCATATTGTCTGAACGCGGCACATCGATACCAGGAGATGCCATCACAACCATACCGGCGTTTTCAATGATATCATACGCACCCTCCGAGTACCATGCAGGATGAGATTCTGCCTGTGGTTCCATGAAACGTTTTTCCAGTTCATCGAATACCTGCTTGAGATTGAGCCTGCCTTCACTGAGGGCATAGACCGACTCATCAACTATGGAGAAACCGATCATAGACCTGCTTCCTGCATCGAAATCAACTGTAACATTCTCGCCAGGTTCAGCAGATTCGAGATCAAATGAGCTTGAAAGATCGATCTGTGTGGAGAATTCCACATCAAAAGGAAGCACATCCACAGACACTTCACTATTTGGGTTGATCATGTATGCAACAACCTTTGCCTGAGGACTCATCTGTGGAGTCACTGGAATGCTGATATCAGCTTCATCGCTTGTTGCGGAATACACAGTTATTCCGTTGGCAAATACATCATAGAAAACTGTTCCCGGATTTGTCGAATAGACATGGAATGATATTGTGTCGCCTACTTCAGGAACGCCTTCACTGGTTTGTGAAATATGGGTGAAACTGGCACTTGGAGAGTACGCAGCATTTAATGACTCACTGGCCCACGCTTTATTATCATCGACATATGCATCTATGTACAGGTTGGTACTGCTTTTAGGAATATCAAGCTCAAGCATTGCAACCCCGTTCTCTGTGCTCAGGTTATACTCGTCATTTGTATACTCATAGAACTCATTCCTGAGTCTTGTCTCCACGGAAACATCGGTATCAATAGGTTCCCCTGCAGGGTCCTTTGTGACTACAAGCACCTGCAATGGCATTCCCGGTTTGATGGTACCGGATTCAGGAATTAGCTGGAGGACTATCGGCGACTCGGTGATAGTCAGAAGCTTGTTTGTGGATTCGCTGTGGTTGCCTGTGTCTGTAACAGTCACATTGAGCATGAGACTTGCCTGTCCACCTGCACCATAGGTTCCTGCTGCATATTCCACGGCCGGAAGTTCAAACTCGATGCTTCCGTTCTCAAGTTTGCCTGAGAAAGTTGCGTATTGTTCCCACTCGCTAACATAGCGTGAAGCCTCAACAAGCACATCACCCTCTACCTCTTTTCCAAAGAAATAGTTAGCTGAAACCGTGCCTGCTATTTCATCAGAGACAAGGAACCATTCCTGTGGGGTTTCCAATGAAACATCAAATTTAGGAAGCACATATTTGTCCACCTGAATGTCAACGTTAGAACCGGAACTTCCTGATGATGCTACTATTTTCCACGTTCCTAGGTTAAGTTCGGATGCAAGTGGCAAATCAAAGGAAATGACGCCGTATTCATTTGAGCGAAGTTCTTCCTTGAAGACTTTGATTCCTTTTGCATCTGCAATTTCGATAGTCACATCCTGCTCAACAGGAACAAGATTATTGTTAAGGGAAAGTACCCTGCCGTGTATTGTCTGGCCGGGCTTATAGATTGGTTTGTCTGTTTCAATGAACAATGGATTGTTCTTCACCACATCCACTGTTGCCGTGAAATTAGTATCAACACCAGAGGGTTTTGCGGTGAGTGTATAGGTTCCCTCTTCAACATCCGGTACTTCAAAGGAGGCTACAACATTTCCTGATTCGGACGTTGATGCCTGGATGAGAGAGATCTCATTGTCATTTTCATCTGTGAGCGTATATTCCACACAGCGTTCCACTGACATATCGTCAGAAAAAGCTGCCATTGTCACGGAACTTTCCCCTCCTGAAAAGAGCATTTTCGGCGCAAGTATGAAAAACTCGTCACCTGCAGATGATGCCTGACCACTACAAGGACTTGCAATGTTAGATGTAAGGCTTGTATCCGTATTATTTCCTATGCAACCTGAAATTAATGCTGCAAAAACTGTTGCCATCGATACCAATAGAATTAATGATCTTTTATTTTTAACTGTGAAGTTCATGTAACCACTCCTACCTGATTATTCTGTAAATTGTTTCTTACCGGAAGATTTAGGAATAGAACTGTATATACTTTGCTTAAACTTCGAAGATGTTTGAAGTTATGTAGATTGGAGCAAAATGGTTTTGAAAAAGGGAAAATGAAAGTCAAGTTAAGTACCATTATCCGATAATGCCAGTCAACTCAGTAATGTTCACAGACACTCCGTCACCCCTTACTGCTGTTGTATCGTTTATCATTGTGAACTTACCCTGATAACCGCCTGTGACAGTAAATGCAGGATCTTCGCCCATATTCCACTTAAAGAAAAGCAGGATATTTTCACCATATTCAAATGATGGATTGTCCTCAACCCATATGGAATCATTACCTACAGTTCCCCCCTCAATTGTAATTTGTAAGTCTCCGGTGTCTAATGGATTTTTAAGATACTTATTGACATGCACCCCGATATCAGTATAGATCATATCCTCAGTTCCAATATCCAGTTCATCATTGGATTTGTCCGGCTTTTGACCACCGCGAGTGTTCCACCTTGAAGGATAAGCACCTGTGACAGTTCCAATTATAATTATATCTGACTGCGAGACCAGATCATCGATGCTTAAAGTTTCCATTGATGCTGAAACATCCATCTTCATGCCTTCGTTACCTGAGGGTAATGCGGAGTTAGAGGAAGAAACAGTGGACTCCTCAAACTCTTTCAGATCAACAGAAGGACCAGCGATTTCATAGAGAACTCCATTGACCTGCACCAGATTGTCCATATTACTACCCATGGTACGGGCCTGGGAGACGTGACCGGAATCTGTATAAAAAGAAATGTTATACTGATATCCATTAAAAAGAAAATCTCTTGGGAATTCTTCTAATGGATATCCATCAAGATCAGAAATTAGTTCTTCGATCTTTGTTGCGTTCTCCAGAACACTGAACTCCTGGCTAAATCCGTTTCTTATTGATATTTTAGTAATCTCAGAAGAATTGTTTATAAGAGAACTCATACGCAAATTGGTTTTCTGTGCAGTATTTTCATCTAACATTATTCCAGATTCAATAAGCCCTTGGACATAAGTAATGTTAATAGGTGTACCGTTGACTTGATAGTAAACACCATCTACATCAACAATATCCTGGTTCATGATGATTGTTCTGGAAACTTTGCCAGAGTCACTATAAAAGTCCAGAGAATAACGGAAGCCACCTAAATCCATCTGTTCATCCATCTTTTCCAGAGGATATTGATCAAGCAGGGAAATCAGTTTCTCTATTGTTGTCCTGTCTTCTATGGTGCCTGACTCGCCGCTCATCCCATTCATAACAGATATTTCAGTGATAGTGAAATCATCAATATTAGTAAGTCCAATGGCACTTGTGTTGTTAATCCGGTCTGATACGCAACCTGAAATTAAAACTGCAAACGACAATAAGATGACTATTAAAAAGCCTGTATTTTTCCCATTAAAATTCACTTATAACCACCCCGGACTTAGAGTATTATATTGCCTGATATAGGATTTAGTAAGAGACTGTATATACTTTGCTTAAACTTCGAAGATGTTCGAAGTTATGTAGATTGGAGCAAAGTGGTTTTGAAAATAGAGAAAAAATATTAAATTTCTGCTATTGCCCAGCGATCATATTGCTCAGTAATAACCACAGATACTCCATCGCTCCTTACTGCTGTTGTATCGTTTATCATTGTGAATTTACCCTGATAGCCACCTGTGATAATATTCCCATTCAGGAAAAGTAAGACTATTTCACCATACTCAAATGACGGAGCATCTTCAACCCATATGGAATAATCACCCACAGTACCACCATCAACCCTTATTGTCCATTCCTGAGTATCATATGAAGTATCAAGATATCTATTTACATGAATTGCAACATCAGTATAAATCATGTCCTCAGTTCCGATTTTCAGTTCACTATCAGATTTATCCGGCCTTTGTCCATCTGGAGTGTTCCATCTGGACGGATAAGCACCTGTGACAGTTCCTATAATAGTAAGAGAGGATTGGGAGTCCAATTCTTCAATGCTTAGATATTCAGATATTCCTGAAACACCCACATTCAACTCTTCATGATCGGAAGCCGATTCAGAGTGAATAAACTCTTCTAATTCTGCCAGATCAATAGAAGAATCAACAATTTCATAGGGAACATTAGCTATCTCTATTGATTTATTATCAATAATGCTGACACGGGAAAAACCACCGGAATAGTTATAGAAATAAAGGAAATATCGATAGCCACCAATAAAAGGTTCTTCGGCTTCTTCCAGTTGATATTGGTCAAGGTCAGAAAGTAGATTCCGGATCCTGGTAATGTCATGTGTGCTTCCGTATTCCCTGCTCAGTCCGTTTACGATTGAGACTTCAGTCGTTTCGTATGTATTAACCTTTATAAGGGAACTGATACTGTGATTTCCGTCACCCTTTCGCTGGGCAGGCAAATCCAGAGGATTTATGAGTCCTCTCAGTTCAGTCATATTGATCTGTGTGTTGTTGACCTTATAGAAAACTCCGTTAATCTCCAGGAGATCTTCCTGAATTATGCTTAAATTGGAGATTTCAGTTGAATCATGGAAAAACGTAAGAGTATAATAAGTTCTGCCTGAAACAGATTCGAGCCCGATCTCTTCTAAAGAAAGTGTATCAAGAATTTCAATCAATTGATTTATAGTTGCTTTGTCATCGATTGTGGTAAGTTCACCATTTAATCCATTTCTGGCAGAAACATTTGTGACATTGTAATCGTCAATGCCCGTTAGCATTGTAACCATATTATTTTCATTTTCGTTCTGCTCGTCCATGCACCCTGAAAAAAAGAGGGTGCTGCACAAAAGAAGGGATACGATCAAACGGTTCATTGTTTTATTCATTCCAATATCACGACCAACGTTAAAAGAAAACAACTATAATAGTTCAGACTATCATATATTAAAAATTATAGCATCATTTAAAATAATTATGGCCATACATCCAACTGAAAAACATTACTGCTTAAGCAATAATGTCATTTGAGAGTCAATCATCATAACTTATGCGAGGAGAACTTGTCGTGGATAAGACCTTCGAAGAAAACAAGCTCTCTCTGAATACACCTGTAGCTGTTACATCCAGTATATTATAAGTCCCACTTCCATGCTGATCTGCACTACAAGTGCTTCTCGAATGCATAACAACAGTAGACTTTTTAGCAGCATTATTATTGCATGTTAGTTTCCACTCACCAATGTCTGTAATTGAACTGCTGTAGGTCAGAGTAGAGACGACAGGTTGAGAATATCCCCCATGAATGCTGCTAACACATCACCAAATCTTCCAGGGATTATACTAGTTTCTGTTGTTTTCCTCGTGAATGGCCCGTTGGGCCAGAAGTCGAATAACTGTGCGTTTCCAAGTGTTCCACTTGACCATTCATGGTAAAGACGGCAAACATCATTTTTCCATGGTGATCCAGGCCAAGCTTTATAACCCGGTTCCATTGAAAATTCCTGAACAATGACAAAACAATCTGACGTACTACTACTATCATTCATAAGCACATATAACTCATAATTGTTTGTTACTCCTCCATATGGATTCTTGTAATAAGAAGAGCAGGAGTGTAATGATTTTCTCCATTCTTCTCTGCTTTCAGAAGAAAGTAAATAATCACTGGCCTGATTTGCATAGTTTATTTTTTTGTTTTCATCAAAATCTACTACCTGATCATGATACCACTTTTTAGCTTCCTCATGAATCACAGAAACAGATTCATTATCTTCTGCAATACCTACATACTGACTTGCCGTTCCATCACCATTGATCTTGAAACAATAAGCCACGATTTCCCCACTTTTCGGGATTTCAGGCACAGAATAGGTAGCGGAAATAATTGAAATTCCCTTCTCTGTTTTATATTCACTGATAACTTGATTTCTAATAGAATCCAGATCTTCCAGTGAAAGAGAGGTTGAAAAATTTACAGAGATGCATGCATATTTCATATCCCCATATGAGTTAACAACACAGTCCTTCAGTTCCGTGGTTTCAGAACTAGTAGCTGTTGCCGGCAACATACTCACTGTCAGAAGAACAGCTAACATCAGAGCATATATAATTCTATTTCATGCGTCATCGGTTAAGAGAAGAATCGTGATAAATAGCATGTAGTTTCATAACTTCATCAAAAACATACCAGTGATAAAACCAGTAGTATGAGATTACTTAACAGTTAAATTCTGTAAGTTAAGGTAGTTGTTATTGTCCAAAAACATTAGCAATAAGTAAATAAAACTCCTTAACCGAAGACACATGAATTCTATTTTTGTTCATTATTATTACCTCTTAGCTGTTCACAAAAAGCAATGGCACACAATTTTAAAGTAAACTAGAACAAACATGCGTTTGCCTCCGGGCGCCAAGAGGTTCAAGCACACCCCATAAAAATAAAGATAGAAACTCACCATATATTTATGATGTTTTATGAATAAATAAACTTGATAGAATTTAAGAATTATGGCCAAATATCCAACTGGGAAATTGTTGACAACATACTAATGAAATAAAACGAAAACCAAATTAAATATATAAGATTGATGTTTTGTAAAAGAATATGGATGAAACAATAATAAATTCACTTCTTTTGATAGGAGTGGGTACTCTTGATCTGTATTATGCTACAAAATTCCTAAAAGACCCTGAGTATGTACAAAAATATGTAGAAACAAGCTCAAAAGCATATCTCTGGAAAAAAGCATTTGGTCCTGAAAAAACAACCAAACTCATAAAAAGTTTTTTGGCCCCATTAGTGACTGTACTGGGTATCGTGTTCATATACCTAGGACTTCGGATATATTGAATATATTACATGTGAGGTTTTTAATCGGCTGTTTTTCTTTTCTTACCCAACCAGTTTCTTCGCAATCTCCGCAACATGCCTGCCCTGAAACCTCGCAATTGCAAGTTCATTCTCGCTGGGATGCCTGGTATCAGGACCGTTGCCTGCAATTGTAGAAGCACCATAAGGACTTCCACCTGTAATCTCATCAAGGGTTGTCTGTCTTGTTTCGGAATACGGCACACCTACTATAACCATTCCATGGTGCAGCAGTGTTGTATGGAAACTCAGTATTGTGGATTCCTGTCCACCATGCTGTGTGCTGCTGGAGGTGAAAACACTTCCCACTTTCCCGACAAGTGCACCTTTAGCCCAGATGCCACCGGTCATATCAAGAAAAGCACGCATCTGTGCAGCCATCATTCCAAACCTTGTCGGTGTTCCGAAGATGATTGCATCTGCTTCAGCAAGATTGTCAACTGTTGCAACAGGGATGTGTTCAAAACTCTTTTTGGATTCACTTGCCCCCATCTTTTCTAAGATTTCCGGGGTGAATGTTTCCTGAATCTGGAAAACTCCCACATCCGCACCTTCCACTTCCCTTGCGCCTTCAGCTACTGCTTCTGCCATGCTATAATTATGTCCGTACAAACTGTAAAATATCACATTTATTTTCATCATTCCCACCTTTAAAAATTTCTCTTTTAAAACAATTGAAGTGATAGATTATGTGTTAATGACATCATAAGTATTTTTCCAGACATTTATCCAAAGCAATTACTATAAATAGCATATGTTAGATATAGATATCATAATGTTATATAAATTACATTTTATGTTAGAATTAATTAAAGCTAATCAAAACTAAAAATAAAGGAAAAATCATGGCAAAAATTGAAAAATACACAAAAATAAGCTACACAATTGCTTTAATACTGATATTAATAGGCATATTCATGGTTGCGTTTCAGGAACAATACCAGGCTTTTGGGACCGGATTCATAAATATAGGATCTGTTATAATAGTTATGACCTTCATTAAAGCAAGAAGATACCGCAACGGGCCTGCTAAAGATGAAAGAACAATCAAGATAGGTGCTTACGGACTTTCATATTCATGGTTAATAACGCTCATTCTGATATCCCTGCTATTCTGGGTGGAAGAATTTGAAATTGTACAGTTAACAGTGAAAGAAGTACTGGCAATTCTTATGATAACAATGATAGTAACCGCAAAAGGCATCCAATGGTATCTTTTCAGAAAAGGAGATATCGAATAAGAACAAAAGTCAGGACTGATAGGATGAAAACAAGAATCAAGGAACTTCGGGCCAGATACGACCTGACCCAGGAGGACCTTGCCAAAAAAGTGGGTGCCCGGAGGGAAACTATCGGTTTTCTGGAAAAAGGGAAATATAATCCCTCACTAAAACTTGCATATAAAGTAGCAACGGCACTTGAAACTACGATTGACGAGCTATTCATATTTGATGAAACAGACCTTGAGTGACAAAGGAAGATAAGCATGGAAGCAAAAACTAAAGTATGGCTTGCAGAGGATGGAAAACCTATTATTGGCGGAGGAAAAGTTAAACTTCTTAAAGCTATTGACGAGGAAAGATCGCTTAGGAAAGCCTGTATGAAAGTAGATATATCCTACAAGCATGCATGGAATGTCCTCAACAAGATGAGCGAGAGGCTGGGGAAGGATGTTGTCACAACTGTTCGGGGCGGAAAGAATCAGGGAACATTCCTTACCGATGAAGGACGAAGGCTAATTAAGGAATATGAAATGAACAGGAAATTCATCAACAATACAATGGAAGATGAAGGTTCCTGGGAAAGTCTGGGACTTGCTATTTCGGCACGAAATAAAATCCCTGCAAAAGTGGTCAGTGTGGAGAAGGATGGACTTGTGGCAAAAATCAGACTGGAAATAGATCCGTCGACACTCACATCAATTATAACATCAGAAGCGGTTGAGCGACTAGATATAAAAGAAGGTGATGACGTGTTTGCAATAGTCAAGTCAACGGAAGTGCTTATTGGAAAAAATAAAAATAAGCAAGTAGAAACTCCGGATTAAAGAAACAAACCTTCAAAAACCGTATATACATTCAATACTTATATACTAACGCTCAAAAGTTAATCATACAAATTAAATCTGCAACAAAAAGTCGATACTTGTTGTTCCATTTGGGAAGTAATCATGAGAAATAAAGATGATTTTTCGTGGGAGAACGGCAAAATCAAAAACGGTGACACACTGGGAAGGATAGTAGCAATTCCTCCCCGGGACGATTTGGAGCCGGAATCTTTCTACGAAAAAAGCAAAGAACAGATATATGAAGAGAAGGCAGACATGGTAGCTGACGAGTTCAAGGAAAAAATGACAGAGATACTGTCAAGAGAACTCTTCCGAAGGCACTAAAAATCAGCATTTTTTCTGTTTTCTTTGTTTGTAGATACCATTGATGATAAAAGGAATCAACACTAGTGCAAACCCTGTTTTTATCCAGGGAGCAAGCACCTCGCTTGTACTTCCTGCAATAGACGATGCTTCAATGCCAAGTCTGAAATAGATAGTGTCCAGCAGTAAACCAAATGCAAGAGAACATACTGCAATCATAGAAAGATATATTGCTGCGCTTCTTTTACCCAGAAATTTTGTAACCATTGTAATAGTTGCCGCATTGGTTGCAGGGCCTGCAAGAAGAAATACAAATGCAGTACCCGGACTCATTCCCTTTGCCACCAGGGCAGCAGCAAGAGGAGTTGAGGCTGTGGCACATATATAAAGCGGAATACCTACTACCAGCATGAGCAGCATAGAGAAAACTCCACCTCCAAGGTAATCACCTACCACCTCATCGGGTATTGCAAAAGAGATTGCTCCTGCTACCAGTATACCTACGATGAGCCATCCTGAAATATCCCCCAGCAGTTCTACAAAAGAATATCTCAAAGATTCCTTTATTTTGGTTAATGCCGAAGCATCCTCAACTGTTGCCGTACCCGAACTGCATGAGCAGGAGGAATCACTGCATGAAAGTGCCTGCATCAAAGCAATTGAACCGCGATCATATGACAGAAGGGTCTTTTTGGAAACTTTTCTTTCACCAATTCTCTCGCCAATGATATTTTCTGCAACTCCGGTAAACAAAGCAGTTGTCATACTTGCTATCGGACGAAAAACGGTCATTATCGGATCAAGCAGGGCATAAGTTATGGCAATTGAGTCTACACCAGTTTCCGGCGTGGATATAAGGAACGAAAGTGTTGCACCCTTGGTAGCTCCCCGGTTCTTTAACGAAAGCGCGGTTGGAACCACACCGCATGAGCACAACGGCAATGGGATTCCTATCAGTGAAGCATTGAAAGCTGATCTGAACTTACCTGCGGATTTCCCCAGGTACTTGAGAATTTTTTCATCCGGAACAAGTGCGTGCAATAGTCCGGCAACTGCAAATCCGAGGAAAAGATACGGTGCTGCCTCTTCCAGCAGTTCCCATGACTCTGCAAGAATTCCATATATGAGAGAGAAAATTGAATCGATCAGTGCCATTATTTATTCTCCTCCACGTGTTCACGGCACATAGACATGAGCAATTCAACGTGCTCATCCGCAATGTAATAAACAGCAAATTTCCCTTCTTTCCTGACCCTTACAAGATCAAGTTGCCTCAGGTTTTTCAGACTATGGGATATTGCAGACTGACTGATTCCCAGAGCACCTTCGATCGCTTTGACACAGAGATCACCCTGAAGCAAAAGGAATAATATCTTCAGGCGGGTTGTGCACTGGAGTGCATTGAATATCCTGCACATTGAAGAGATAGACTCTTCAGAAGGGAGATTACCGGACCTGTCTTCGAGGCTTCCCAGATCAGCGCAGATATGTTCCGAATTATCCATGAACATATGAACACATGCTCATATATTAATGTGACCCTTATTCAAAATATCAGGCATGATATAGCCAGAATAAAATAAAGAACAAACAGACAATAATCCCTGTTTCTGAAATTCAATGCATGGATTGAACTGCGGCCCTGACCTGTATAGCAACGACTCTCCATTGCCAGAGCAACTTCATCCACCGACCTGAGTGAAATTCTTACAAGCGGCACCACAAGGGACAAAATTGCTTTTACGGGTTCTTTTCTGGTATCCAGACCCCTTGATAATTGTGCATCCCGCAAATCCTTGAAATTATCATACATCATTGGTACAAAATAAAGTGACAGAGACATCATCATTGCAATGTCATGCGAAGATACTCCGATATACCTGAGTGGTATAGGCCTGAGAAGTCTTTCAATGCCAGTGGTTATTCCGGAAGGTGAAGTTGTGGCTGTGATAAGAGCAGCAAAAATAATCAGGAAAATGAATTTCAATGTGACTATGCTACCAAGCAACAGCCCTTCATAAGTTCCAGTTATCAGATTCAGATCCAATATGGAAGTGCCTTCTGTAAAGAAGAATTGCATCAAAAAAATCAATGAAAAAAAAGGAATAATCGGGCGCAGGGACCGCACGAAATGAATAAACGGAAGCCTGCAGATTAGCACAAGTGTTGTAAACAAAATCCCAACTAATGCCATTGCTTCAAAAGATGAAACATTAAGAATACAGATGCTGAGTACCATAAGTCCGATGATCTTGGTTCTTGGGTCGAGTCTGTGAAGTAAAGATTTTCCGGGGATGAAAGACAGGAATAGATCATTCATTCTTATTCAATCCTCTTGATTCCATCACTCTTGCTATTTCATCAAAAGCTTCATCCACCGAAAAAATATCAGTGGCTACATCAAAACCACAGTTTTTCATCTCTTCCATAAGGGAAAAAATTGCCGGAACTGGCGAAGAAACTGAACTGAGATACTCTTTCGGACTTCCGGTAAAAGCATTACTGCCATTTTTTAATAGAACCACTTTATCAGCAAACGGCAGGAAATCATCAATCTGGTGCGAAACTACAATCACTGATATACCCGAACTATGGAGTTTTTTCAGAGTTGAGAAAAGTGATGCCTTGTTTTCAGGATCAAGGCCGGATGTGGGCTCATCCAGAACCACATATTCCGGTTTCATGGAAAGCACACCTGCAAGAGCCACAAGTCTCATTTGTCCACCACTCAATGAAAAGGGAGATATCTCCGAAATATCAGGTTTCAGACCTGCAAGAGTTAAAGCCTCATTTACACGTTCTTTCAGTGCATCACCTTCCAGGCCGAAATTTGAAGGGCCAAAGGAAACGTCTTCAAAAACGGTCTTTGCGAAAAGCTGTCTTTGGGGATACTGCATCAACAAACCGACCTTAGATCGCAGCTTCTTGTTTCCGGAGTGCATACCATCAACTGTAACTGAACCGGAATGTGGTTTTAGTAATCCGTTAAAATGTCTGATAAGAGTTGATTTCCCTGAGCCGATTTCCCCTGCAATAAGAACGAATTCTTCTTTCCTGACAGAGAAACTTACCCTGTCAAGAGCTTTTTTTTCAAGGGATGTGCCTTTGTTATAGAAAAAATCAAGCTCTTTTACTTCGATAGACATATAGCCTCCAATAGTTCATCTTTTGATAAAGGGAAGAAAGTTTCATCGATAATACCGGCATTCATCAGCTTTTTTGACAATTCAATTATCGGAGGGAGATCAAAACCAAAATCATTGGAGCTTATCCTGCTGATTATCTCCCTGGGACAGCCGTTATGAGTTATACGACCATTTTCCATTAACACAAGCCTGTCGGCATGGACAAGTTCTTCCAGCAGGTGTGTCACATAGATAATGGTAGTACCTGCCTCATTCAACTGCTTTATCAAAGCCAGAATACCATTCCTTGATCTTAGATCAAGCATGGAAGTAACTTCATCAAATAGTATGATCTCAGGTTGCATTGCCAGGATCGAAGCCAGAGCAACCTTCTGCTTCTGGCCGCCGCTGAGAGTCCCTGGAGTATTATGCCTGTAGCCGGACATTCCTGTTGATTCGAGTGCTTCGGTTACACACCTGTTTATCTCAGTAGAGTGAATACCCAGGTTCTCGGGTCCAAATGCAACATCCTCTTCAACTGTCATACCTATGAACTGTGACTGCGGGTCCTGGAATATCATTCCAGCTGTGCGCCTTATATCCTGCAGATTTAAAGAGTCACGAGTATCCATTCCTTTGACAATTACAGAGCCTTTGCCAGGTTGCAGAAGTCCGTTAATATGTCGCAAAAGGGTTGACTTACCACAACCATTTTTTCCGGCAACGGCGACAAATTCACCTTTGCGGACATTGAGTGAAATAGAATCCAGTGCACCAGTGCCATCGGGATACCTATAACTCAGGTTTTCAACATTGATCATGTTACTGATTCAGGGAATATCTGGAAGAGATTACTGCGGCTGTTACTAATTTAATAATAGCACCCGGAAGATAAGGAATAATTCCGAGAACTATTGCCTGGCTCAGGCTGAGGTCTGCAACGTTCATAAGCTGCAGGATTCCGAAAACATATATTATGAAAAGACCTGCCAGCATGGAAACAATGTTTAAACTTATCTTTTCAGTCCCAAAGCGGTCAGACACGTAGCCTATGGCAAAAGTGCCGAATATAAATCCGATCAGAAAACCACCTGTAGGACCAAATATCATACCCAGACCTGAGCTGCCACCAGAAAACACGGGCAGACCTGCAATTCCCAGGAGAAAATATACAATCACACTTAAGGTTCCCCATCTGGCACCCAATATTGCACCTGCCAGCAGTACAAAAAGAGTCTGCAATGTGATAGGAACAGGACTTGCAGGGATGGGGATTTCAATATATGCACCTACTGCCATCATGGAGGCAAAAAGAGATGCAAACACCATTTTTCGAATATTGTCACTATTGTTGGGTTGAAAATGATTTTCTTCTACCATAAAATCACCATTCATTTAATGATTAGAACAGTATTGTTAACCTATCGCGAACATGAATGGTTTACAAAATATATAACCATTGTGTAGAAGCTAAAGCAAAAAGCGTAAGACAATGTCAGGAAAAGTGAAATGGTGTGCAGGAATGCCTGCACAAAAATAAAAAAGATTTACATATCCATATCAGGCTGTGGCATACCAGGAGGCATTGCGCCGCCCTTGCCGCTTGCAGCTACAACATCATCGATCCTGAGGATCATTACTGTTGCTTCGGTTGCTGCATTGATTGCCTGGGTCTTTATTCTGAGTGGCTCAAGGACATCGTTCTCGTACATGTCTACTACCTTTCCGGTGTAGACATCAAGACCCATGTTCTTGTTGCCCTGCTCGTGCTGTGCACGGAGGTCAATGAGCTTGTCTATTGGGTCAAGACCTGCATTTTCTGCAAGTGTCTGCGGGATGATCTCAAGTGCCTCAGCGAACTTACCGACAGCGAGTTGCTCTCTGCCTTTAAGTGTTGCTGCATAGTCCCTGAGTCTGAGTGCAAGTTCGATCTCAGTGGAACCGCCACCTACAACGATCTTCTTGTCTTCAAGCCCTACACCGATCACACAGAGTGCATCATTAAGAGCACGCTTGATACTATCTACGATGTGTGTTGTGCCACCGTGAAGAATAAGTGAAGCAGTCTTTGCTTCCTTGCATCCAAGCAGGAAGGTCATCTTTGAACCATGGAGGTCCCTTTCTTCTACAAGTTCAACTTCACCGAGATCTTCTGTCCTGATGTCAGTTGCATCCTGGAACAGGGTTGCACCGGTTGCTTTTGCCAGCTTCTTAAGATCGCTCTTTGTGATCCTTCTGCATGCGTAGATGCCAGCCTTCTCAAGATAATACTGTGCAAGGTCATCGATTCCTTTCTGGCAGAATACTACGTTTGCACCGCTTGCAACGATCTTGTCCACCATTTCTTTGACCATTTTCTCTTCCTGTTCAACAAAGAGGTTCATCTGGTCAGGAGATGTGATCTTGATCTCTGCACTCTTCTCGATCTTCTGGAATTCGATTGCGAAGCTTGCGAGGAGGACCTTTGCATTCTCTATTTTCTTTGGCATGTTTGGCCTGACTCTTTCCTTGTCAATCACAAGACCTGTGACAAGTTCGGAGTCAAGAATGCTACCGCCTTCGCGCTTCTCGATTGTAATATCATCAACATCTACTTTGATACCTTCATCTGTTTCTTCAACAACTGAAAGTACTGCGTCAAGAGCTTTCTCTGCAAGGAAGTCCTTGTACTCACCTGCAGCTTTTCCTGTAAGAGCTGTCTTTGCCAGTTTCATCAGGGTTTCCCTGTCATCTGTGGAAACATCGATAGTGATGGTCTTTAAGATCTCAACAGCCTTTTCTGCTGCATGTCTGTATCCACCTGAAATGATTGTTGGGTGGACGCCTTTCTCAATAAGCTCTTCTGCCTTTGTGAGAAGTTCTCCTGTGAGTACTGCTGCGGTTGTTGTACCGTCACCAACCTCATCATCCTGTGTTTTTGAAACCTCGACCACCATCTTTGCAGCCGGATGTTCAATGTCCATTTCCTTGAGGATTGTAGCACCATCGTTTGTGATGACTATATCTCCAAGCCCGTCAACAAGCATCTTGTCCATTCCTTTCGGACCGAGTGTTGTCCTGACTGCTTTTGCCACTGCTTTCCCTGCAAGGATGTTAATGCTCTGAGCATCCCTTGCACGGGACCTGTTTCTGTTCCCTAAAGCGTAAGACTGTCCTGCCAATTTTTAACCTCCTAATAATCATAACGTTCTATAAGTTAGAAGTAAACATTAGTTTGATTTTAGTACTCTCTATGGTACTGCTCAATCTAAATGCAGGCAGTTCTATATAAAGCTAACTGGTGGATCATTTACGATTTCCGTAAAAAGAAGAGCTGAAATCCAGAAGGATTTACATTAGTAAATAAGCGCAAGAGGAAGATCAGTTTCGTCTGTACAACTTGTTCAAATGGGCAAGCATCATAAAGTAAAGATGGTTTTTGTAAATAGTTTCACCAGGAATATCAAAGATTGCCATGCCTCCTGCATTCCATGAGACATTGGTTATAACTTCCCTCTTTTCCATTTCATCCATTACCTGCTTTAGCATTGAGAAGTCATCAACTGTCTGTCTCCAGTCACCTGCATGAACATCCGAAGATGCAGACCTGTTTGCCAGTTCCATCTGTTGTAAAGCAAACATGTAAACCTGGAAGAGATGAATATCATCCTTAGAAAGCTCTATTGATCCGTTTTTTGCATCCTGTCGCAGAGCTTTGATAATTAAGGGAAGGTCAGATGATCGAAGATCGTTCCGTTCTATCTTTTCAATATATATGTTGATTTCCTGCATACTTTTACACCCGGGATAATAAACCCTAACTTAAGGTGTTACTGGGAACAGATAAGCATTACCCAGGCAAAACAAAAAAAGGAGATGAGGAATGGAAAATGGCTGGAAGCAGATAGCTGTTGCTTTCTTTAAAATTTGCCAGTGATTTTCTTGTAGATCTATTATTCTGACCGGATATGGCCTATACTAAGATCAATAAGAGATCAAAGTCTGTATGCATGCTGTTTTTACGAAGTTTATCATACTGCATCGGAGCTCAAATTCCTGTTCGGAAAGATCATCTGTTTCCATGTATCTGCAAAACATTGTTTTGAACTCATCGAACTTTTCTTCATCTTGTTTCTGCATAAATTCCCCTCGAATTTACGTTTATAGATCAATTATTTATAGATAATATATATCCAGTATGATTATATAAAAATATTCTGATGCTGATTTCTATATATACATATAGATCAAATAGAAAATAAAGAAAAGTAGCTTTTTCAAATGATTCTGATCTCAGGTTCCAATTAATAAAAAAGAATAGTGAGGAGTTAATCACTCACTGGCAATTGTAGTTATACTGTAATCAAAATTGTCTGTATTGTGTGAAAGGATACTTAGCTCACATTCACCTGAAACACCGACAGCTTCGTAAATTTCAGTATAGGTTGTGGAATATTCCTGATACCCGGATGAAGACGTAATAGCTGGATAAGAAGAAAGAACCATATTATTATTTCCAAAGTTTACTGATCCACTGGATACAGTATTTATGAGTTTGAGTTCTATTTCTTTGCCATCGTCATTTAATACCACATCAAAAGACGGGACTGGTTTACCTGAAACTGTGGAATAATCCGAATATGAATATTGGTCTGCTGAGAGTTCTATCATGACAGTAGAGTCCCCATTCACCGAAAATTGCATGACAAGCGGTTCAGATGGCTGTTCCCATATATCCAGATAGAAGTTAACCTGGTTTTCCCATTCATCAAGAGCAGGGTCATCAATACCAAGATCAATAGTTGTACTGTAGCTTCCAGCGGTACCTTCCGGTATCTTCACATGAACATTCACAACTGCTGTTTCACCGGCTTTAACCTCTTTAGGAGCATCAATTACAATTGAATCTTTTCCAATCACCTTTTCATAGTATGCTCTTGAAGAATCATAGTATGAGATTTCAGGATATAATTCACCTGACATAAGTTCAGGGTCTATGGAAATATCCTCATCACCCGTGTTAACAAGCTTTATGCTGTAATCGTATTCTTCTCCGGCCTGTACCCTGCCATTAATGTAATTGGTGGATACCTGGACAGTAGGAGGAATCCAGACCTCTACTGACAGGTCCAGAGAGTTGCCGTAATAGACCGAGGATATTTTTGAATTGGCCACATCAAACACAGAGTCATCAGCATCCTTGGTATCATCGATTATAACTGAGCGGTCAAAGACCACATTTGCATAATAGTGTCCCAGTTCTGCATCATCGGGAATAACCACTTCAACTGTGAACTCTTCTTTATCACCGGGCTGCAATACTACGTCTGAAGGTGTTACTGTCACCCAGTCCTCTTCAAGGTAATTCTCAGAATACGGTTGCAGTATCATTACAGGATCAATTGTGATGTCTTCATCACCGCGGTTGGAGATGGTTACTATTGCAGAACCTGTTTCACCGGGTTGCAACTGAAGATGGGCATATGATGGTTTCACCTGTAAACTTCCATATCCCATATCAGGAATGATGATAGCTTCGGTATCGACAGCGATTTCTGCGTACGATGCTGAAACCACTGATTTAGTTGAGATCAGTGGTTCCATAATAGGGGATGTTTTTTCCGCCATTGCCCCTGAGGCAACGACGGCGCTGACAAGTAACATCCCCAACATTATGTAGAGTGGAGTGATTTTCATTTAAACATACTTCCTCTTTGGTTTTCATTTTAGAGATAGTATGAGGACATATTAATTAATTGTCTAAACTTCAAATTGACTTGTAGCTATAAATGTCATCAGCATCTGAAATCAAATTTTGATCGACTCGGGAAAAATCTGTTCCCGAAACCACTATGTGTATAATTATCCTACAGACTTAATTAAAAAGTTTTATATTGTAGTATTCATAAGAGCAAAGCTAATAGTATACTCTATCATGGTGGTGGTATATATGTTAAAAGAACTAAAAAATAAGAACTTTGTATTTAATATTGCTAAAGTTGCAATAATATTGACTGTAGCATTCATTGCATTGTCTACACAAGCTTCTGCATGTCATGTAAATATCGGTGATAAAGTCTGGAATGACCTTGATAAAAATGGGGTGCAAGATTGGGACTACGCTAATCATTGTTTCAAAGAGCCAGGAATGGCAAATGTTATTGTAGAGCTGTATAAATGTGACGATACTCTCCTAAAAAGCACAACAACAAACTCAGATGGATATTACAAGTTTAGAAGAGTAGAGAAAGATGACTACTATATCAAATTTATACTTCCTGAAGATTATGTATTCAGTCCAAAGGACCAGACAGATTGCAAGTGGGATAGTGATGCTAACCCGACGGACGGAAAGACAGACTGCATACATTTAACTTACGATATGTGTACAGTGGATGCAGGAATGTACTATAGTCCCGCTCCTAAACCAGCCAGTGTAGGCAATTATGTATGGGAAGATGATGGTGATGGTATACAGGAAACAGGCGAGCTTGGAATCGAAGGTGTCACCGTAGAATTGTATTATTGCAATGATACCTACGTTAACTCCACGTCGACTAACAGTACTGGATTCTATGAATTTACAGACCTAGACCCTGGTTGCTATTACTTAGTATTTAAGAATCCGGCAGGATATGTTTTCAGCCCTCTGAATGCGGCAAATGATGACCAAGACAGTGATGCAAATCAAGGTAATGGAGAAACTGAAACCTTCGATCTTGATGCTGGAGTCTATTACGATACAGTAGATGCGGGCCTTCACAAAACTGATCAGGAAATCCCAGAATTCCCAACAGTAGCAATCCCAATGGTTGCAATTATGGGACTTGCATTTGTCTTCGGACGCAGGAAGGAGTAATTTTTACTTATTCCTTTCTCTTTTTTGTTTCCACTCTAATCTATAGCAGGATATTTATACTTTTGATCTTGACATAAAACCATGCAGGAAAAAAGATATCCAAAAGGCCATTTTATGGCGACAGGTATTGCCATAGGTCTCCCGCTGGGAATTCCAATAGGTATCGCATTGGGGATTCTTGCATTCGGGCCGGTCATTGGAATAGTCCTTGGGATCGGACTGGGAATTTATATGGAAAAAAAGTACAATCCTGACCCTTTGATACTGTCACCTGAAGAAGAAACACAAAGAAGAAAGGATATAATATTACCAGGCGTTATTTTCCTGCTTGGAATAATTGCTTTTATTGCTTTGTTACTTATGACCAATTGAGATAAGGTTAGTAAATATTGGTGACTTATAAGCGACAACTAAGATTCAATATCACTATAATTGGGGTAATCCAAAAAAAAGAAAATAACCAAAGAGATAAGAACGAATGATCAAAAAGCAAAGGTTTGTCTGTTCAGATAATACTTTGCACCTCTGCACGACGTCCTTGCCTTCTTTTTGGACTGGGATTTCTTACCCTTAGCTTTTACCAGACTTGATTGTTTTGTATTGCTGTTTTTATTACTATTTTTCTTATTGCGGATATCGAACTTCACCTTTTTAATTGCCAGATCAATTGCCAGTCCCCTGAGCATCCAGCAAAGAGCCTGCGCTTGATAATATTTGTTCTTATCACGCTTTCCAGGGAATGTTTCAATTACAATTTTTGTAGCTTTCTTTCCTGCCATTTTCTGGAGCTCAAAAAGGTCTTTGCCTGAAAGTACATCCCCGGACGATACATGAAGACGTTTATACATTGCATTTGTCGGAAAAGGAGTGGCATTCATTGCAGCGATTTTTTTTCTAAGTTTGCCGATAGCAGGAGAATTCCGTACATCAATCAGGAATTCACGGTCATTCGGATATTCTATCCTTATTTTATGTTTGGTCTTAGAGAGCCTGTCAGCCTGCTTGTTCTGCATTCGTGGAACCCAGCGGAAATGAATATCAAGCTCATACTCCCTGATTATGTTGGTAATATCCTGATGGATGTTCCAGATATCATCATCCATTATGGGATAGATACCACGCATCTGATAAATCACCGTCTGACTGTCTCCCATTACTGTCAGCGGACCCTGACCATCAGCTTTGACATATTCAAGCATGCCTTTTTTAAGAGCAAGATATTCTGCAAAAAGAGCGTTGTTGCTGGCCCCTTTCTCAAGGCGGTCGTTTCCGAGTATTGAGAATGAGTTGTTTTGCAAGGTCACAACCCAACCTAACCCCATGCATCCTCCCGGATTAGGTGTGCATGAGCCGTCGAAGGTTATTGCATCCATGTTTATCGTACTGTTAGAATGTATCTTCAGTCGTACACAGGAACTTTCCCTTGCAAATTAATATTATCTCAAAAATATATAACTGTGTTCCAGGTAAAGTATTGAGGAATATATAGACGATAAAATGATGGAACAAAATGATTGGATGAATATGACGTTATATCTTAGTCAGCAAAATGCCAGAAAAGTTATTTCTGTGATCTTGTCCACCAATTCCCTGACTTCTTCTTCATGCACTTCTTCATCTGCATTCAGGCATTTTCCCCCCAGAGACACAAGATGCTCTATTGTTCTGATCATTTCCAGATCAAATTCATGGACCCTGCCGGATTCGTGAAGCTTCTGAACTATTTCAAGTATAGAATCTTCATCCTCCGATTCAATATCATTTTCTTCGCACAATGCATGCAGGTATATTTCAAGAGCATTGACCGCGGAAACACCGGCCAAGTTGAATGAATCCTGCTGATACAGCATTTCAGCATATTCAAGTTCTAAATTCACAATCTCTGCTGTTGCCTGCCTTTTTTGAATATTGATTGATGAAACCACGTGTGGCTTTATTGAATGAAGAATGCTTACCTGAGAATCAAAACAGGCAATAAATTCCTTTTTCAGATATTTCCTTTCGTTGGATTTCCTGACGGAATCTTCCAGATTGACCAGGTTTATTATCCTTTCATAAAAACCTGCAAAGGATTCGTATTTGTCATTCCTTACCTGCCCTGCGTATTTCTGAACAAATTGTTTGCAGTCTTCATACCATAAATTGTATCTTTCAAGGAGAGTGCTTTGCAAAAGCTCATTTTTGGAGTTTATCGCGCAAATACTGTATACGGTGTTTTGCAGACCTGTTGAGCCGTCATCGATGCGTATAATTCTTCTTTGTGTGGTTCCGTCCAGGAGATCCATATACATTTTTTCAATTTTTTCGGCCTCTTTGATATATGCGTCAATATCCGGACTTTCCATAATAAGAGAATAAGAAAAATCGTATATAAATGAACGCTGGCAGATGTTATATTGTTAGCGCGCATCAAATACACAAATCACAAAGTCTGTTCAGAAGCTCAAATAGCTTCTTTTTGTGAACTGAAATCGGAAAAGTCAGGTAGATGATTAGAATTTAATTATGGATGCGGCAGATAGTTGGATTTTTAAATTTTGCTCCGGTTTTATTTTTGCTTATGACAATCGTTAGAGATCAGTCCAATGGTCATGGGAACGAATATCCCAAAGAAGTAACCTGTGTAGTGGCCAACTGAATTTACGTAGGCTCCATTCTGCATGACCTCCTGTGGCACCAGGTCGGGGAGGATGAACAGGAAATTGATGGCGGCCAAAAATACCATTAGAAGATAGGTTTTCTGGAGATGAGGAATTCTTTCCAGCCATCTCCTGATATCAAAGCGTATCTGGATTACTTCGATTATGACATCTTTTTGCATGAAAACCAGTATCAAAGCAAATGTTATTATGAGTGAGTACTGGAAAGCCTCTGAGGGTATATTTTCAAGAACCAACAAGAGATTCATTATGACTATCAGGAGCAGGAATGTAAGATTCATGTGCCTGCAACAGAATTTATGCAGGAATTTGTAGATGGCATAAGACAGGTAGCCAAACATAGAACTGACGATTCCTGAAAATCCCTGATATGTTGTCTGAAGGCCGACCATTTCCAGAGATACTGCAGATATTATCCATGGCAGTAGCAGGAACATGAACATAGAATATAAACGGAAACTTCGCCTGTTGGTCTCAAAGTTAAATATCAGAAAACATGCTACCAGATAAGAGAACAGGTTCCCCAGAAAGTGCGGCAAACTGCTGTGTGTATAGTTTGACAGGAATAACGAGTATGCCGTTATTTCACCGGGAGTCAATATGAAATATGTATCTTTTATCCCAGCCGGAAGATCAAATATGATTACAAGCAGAGCCGGTACTAATAGAAAATAAAACACCCAGTCACTCATTTTCCAGTGTGCTGCAAACAGATGTGTTGAAAACAAAGGCTCAACACGGCATTTGATTTGTTTTAACATTGTAAAATCTATTGTGAGTTGAAGATAGATATGTTTTTGGGAACGAGGAAATAATTGAATCAATAATGAATATAGGGTCCTTTAGAACTGACACTCAAATAAAGGGAGTACATACCTTATTTGTCATTGCAAATATGCTGTAAGTGCTCCCCCACAAAAAGTACATTTTTAAAGCTGCTTAATTTTCAAAATAAAGACTATTTATATTTGAATTGGAAAATAAAGTGCCAATTTCCCTTAAATTCATGTAACTATTCAGCCTATCTCATTTCCACCAGGCTGCTTTCTCTATTTACGCTCAATTCTGCAATAAATAAACAAGTGGATTCCCATTGAATATTTCACTAATCGAGTCTATAACCGATAGAGATTTCTTGTTCACAGTAGAAACGTATCCTCTAATGCGGCAGAAATTTCTAGCCCCTTGTTCACTACGGAAAGTACCTGATATCTTCTGCTGTACCTTCGTCATTCTGATATCTCTTTCCGCCTGATTGTTATCAAACGAAACGTCCGGGTCGTACATAAACCGCAAGATATCCTCCTTAAACCTTATGAACCGATCCAGCAGGTTCTTTGCTGCAGTTTGCTTCTTACGTCCTCGTTTTTTAGACTGCACATCTGATTCCGGATCAGGAGGAATTTCGTTCATTCCATAACAGGTAATGTGATCATAATCCTCACTGAACTTTTGAATTAGTTCAGTATCTAAAAGACCATTATCTACCTGGTGTTTGATGCACACCAACAGATCACTCATTAGCTTTGGCCACTCTTGAACACTGTTTTCAGCAACTCCGGTTAACTCTCTTAACAGATGTGCATTACATAATGAATGCTGGCAATCATATTTGTAGTACGGTTTCCAGAAATCATGTGTTGCAACACCAGTATAACCTGGCAGGATACCCATGGAGTCCATTGCTTGCGACCCTCTTTTTTTATGTACAAAATAATATGTGAGGTTCTTAGTACCTGCTACATGAAGCCAATTACGGGATGCGTTTATTCTTAAACCTGTTTCATCCAGGTTGATAGCATGAGATTGCTTCAGGAGATATCTCACTCCGCTTTCAAATGCTTCAAGTTTATCATAGCAATTGCGTTCGATGTTCACTATTGTAGCAGGACTGATCCTGCATCCTAAAATATCAGAGAACAATTTGACAACACGCTGATAGGGAAGTAGCTGGTTAGTGTGCAAATAAACTGCAAAGGACCTAACTCGATGACCATATTGAGTTGGCTGAGTTACACCATCCGGAAAAACTGCTTTGTTCATATGAGAACATTCAGGACATTTTTTTATCTCACAGCGATGTTCAATGCACTTGATGGTTATTAGAGGAATGTCAAAGACCTGTCTTCTTTCATAATCAGGGGACACAGAAACTAACGATCCCCCACACTTGATGCATTTGTCTATATGATGAACAACAAGTTCATCCGGTTCATCATTCATTCTCAGTGTAGTACCCGGATGACCATTTTGTCCACCAGCAGATCGATCACTCTTTTTTCTCTGAGCTTTAACCTTCGGTTTTTTCCGTGCATAAGAATCAGTAGAAGGTGGTTTGCTACTATTGCAACTATTCTTATCAAGCATTTCTTCCAGATGCTTGACACGTTCTTCAAGCTGTGCAATTTGGAGAGCTTGTTGTTCGATGATTCCAAGTAATCGAGTTACAAGTTCTATTACTGCTTCTGGACCAGCTTCATAAACCGCAAGTATTTCTTCTCGTTCCATTCGAATCCCCTCAGATCAACAGAACTTTTATTATCAAAGTTAGAATGAAGTCATAGTATATTGATTTTTGCTTTATTGGAGAAGGAGGGCTGAATAGTTACAAATTCATTCCATATTATAAGTTTTATAAGACCGTCTATTGATTGCGTTTTCATAAAAATAAAAAAGTATGAGAATAAAGGGCTATTAAACTTTTAATGCCATAATGATTCATTATTATAGTACAATTTATTAAATAAACGGATTAAATTATGTACTTTAGTTAGGGGAGTTTAAATAAATACTGATATAAAGAAAATAAGGATTGTTATAACTGGAAATGAATGTCATTTTGAAAGGGGCCTATAATGAATAGTGATGTATTTTCTGTAGCTTACAGAACTATTGTTGACAGACATAATAAATTACGTTAATTGTTGAAGTATATCGTTAAACTCGTTTGAGCGATAAAATAACATTTTTTTCTTGTCAACTTTGTTTCTTTCCAACAAACCCAGTTCCTCTAAACCCATTATATCAGTTCTGGCAGTCTGATAAACTATAGACAACCTGTTTTCTATTTCCTTTATAGTAAAGGTCATTTTAGGATCATCAAGTAACCACTTTAAAATGTAAGATTGTCTTTCATTGATTCCAGGTATCTTCTTAAGATCGTACAGTTGTTTCTTTTCTTCTATTTTCTTTGAGATATACCCTTTTAAACTTTTGAATGCCTGATCCATGGTTTTCAATTGGTAATTTATGAAGTAAGTTACGTCATTCTCATCAAGTTCTGTATATAGATAAGCCTGAGAATATTGCCTGGGGGAATCCTTAATCATACGTGATATTGACATGTATTCTATTAACCAATAGTTTTTTGAAAGTAAGTACCAGTAGAATAATGCCCTTGCTGTTCTTCCGTTACCATCAACAAAAGGATGGATATATCCTATTAAGAAATGCAATATGCTTGCTTTAATTATAGGATGGATGAAATCATCGTCGGATTCTTTGTTGACAAAATTACATATATCCTGCATAACCTGTGAAATATGAATATGCTTCAATGGAGTGTGTACTATTTCACCAGTCATGTTGTCAATTACATAAATGTCATCTGATTTGCGAAATACACCTATGTGATCAGGATCATCCAGAGTGTTTTCAGTTATACAGCTATGAATATCCAGTATAGATTCAATAGTCAGTTTTTCGTTTTTCATCGATGATAATTTTTTGATCGTTTTGTAGTTGTTGAAAATCATCTGCTCTGATTTGTCTTTTGGATTTCTTTCCTGCATCAGCATTTTTTTTGCTTCCTGCCGGGTAGTACTTGCACCTTCCAATTGACTCGACGCTATTGCTTCCTCCATTATCGAATTCATCAAATACTGCTGTTGATGGTCTTTTCCAATGATATTCTGGCTTTCAAGAGTGCCACCTAAATTCAAATCAAAATTATGCAGTTTTTGCTGAATATCAGGAGTTAAATAATAAGTAAGTTGAAATCCGGGAACATCACTGATCTTTAATTGCTCCGAACCCAAATCCCTGCTCAATTTAAGCAATAACCATAGTTGCTCATGCGTGACAAAATCAGGAATTGGTTTGTGTTTAAATTCAGACCAATATAGATATCGATTGTTGTATTTTTTTGTAGCTGCGCTTACGTCATCATTATTAATGTAAGGCAGAATGCTCTGCAAAGACGGATCATTAAATTCAGGAGGAGCTTCAGGAATCCTCATTATAAACCTCTGGATAGTAATTACTAATTTAGTACAAATTAGTAATTAATGGTAATTAAATCTAATTACTAATTTTAACAAAATTAGTAATTAATAGTTTTCAGGAAAAATGAATATCTATAAATACATTCCATGTCTGTAAAATATTACAGGTAAAACCAGTAAGGCAGTGTACAATGATGTGCACGTACAATAGTTCTTGCTGGTGCTGGTCTATTTTTAATTCTAGCATCAAAAATGCAATTACAATCTAAATTGCTACGTTCAGATTCCTTAATACTTCCGCATCATATAACAGAATAAAATCGATAACTACACATCCTTTCAGAATGCCGGCTATTGTGCCTAGGCAAAGGCAAGCGATTAAAGCGCCCGCCTTTGGCGGCGCATAGGCAGAGTTTCAATATGATGCTTATTATGGTTGGATTTCTAGAAAGTAACAGATTCTTTATCTATTTTTTAGCTGAAACTATCCTTTCATCATGAAGAATAGCCCAAATATAAGCAGGTCCACGTACATCATCATTTATCTCGCCAGGTCCAGATAAAGGAAGACGCTTATAAACTTCTTCAAAATCAGATTTTGACAAATTATACTTAGTCCTGCATGGGACTATAAGATTACCTTTTACAATATATGTAAGTGGTTTTCCTGTTTTGGTTTTGAACTCCTTACCGGCGTGTTCAATTATTCTACTCCACACTTCATTAAATGATTCTGACAATCAAAACACCTCAACTATACATTCATTTTAGTTCTAAATAAAGAATGTTCTTTTTCACTCCATAACTCCCCTCAACACCTTAGCAACTTCCGGATCCTTCTCGACAAGCTCCATCAAAGCCATAGCAATATCAGAGCGTTTCTTCTCAACATCAATAGCGGCCTAGACAGTAAGTGTCATACCACACTTACAACAGAAATCAGAAGTAGGACCATTTACATGCTCACAACGAGGACAGGTCACAGAAGTTAACTCGGGCTTCAAGTCTTCCTTTTTAAGAATTCCATGAATCTTTAAAATAGCATCATCCATCTGACGACCTGACATGTGAATGTAAGTTCTGGGCATTTTGGATCCATGAATCCATCCTAAATGTTCCTCCATCTGAGCTTCGGTCAGATGCTGGGATAATTCCGTACTCCTTGAATGCCTGAAAAGATGGTTATACACCCTCTTTTCAATGCCTGCTCTTTCTGCAATCCGCTTGATAAGAACTCTGAAAGCCTGATATTTCATGTGTGCTCCGTGGTTCCTCTGGCCTACATTGATCCATAAGAATGCATCAGGATCTTCCTTCTGTGGGTGCATGTCTATCCATGAAGCCAGGTATGGAGCACTAAAAATAACTCTTACTCTTCGCATTCCTGTTTTACCGTCTACGGTCAGAACTGCACCGTACTGGTCAAACACAACATGCTTTAATCTCAGGTTTCCAATTTCACTGATACGAGCACCACTATCATAAAGAACAGCAACTAACGCCTTATCCCTCAAATGCTCGGCGGCACGGATCATTCTTTTAATCTCATCTTCTGTCAAAAGTTCCTCAGGCAACTTTTTCTTTTCACCTGCACGAGGTTTGATCCATTTAGTAATTTCCGGATCTTCACCGCCATTCATCCACCTGAAGAAACGCTTAATAGTAATCTTATATTCGTACTTGGTCCACTGGCTCAGATCCTTTCTCTCCAGCTCACCAACCACGCGGTAAATATCATCTTTAGTAGCATTCTTCAGGTCAAGATCATAGTCCCTAGCTAAAATGTTGAGTTGCGCCATATACTTCAAAACACGCACAAGCTTGATACCTTCCGCAAACAGAACATTGCAGAACTTGTATATCAGGTCCTTATTTTCCTGACAATAACTAGCATTTTCAATCCTTCTTTCGATTGAAACCAGATTTTTCTCATACTCATAAATTGAAGACATAGAAAAGTCACTTCGCAAGGATTTATTAAAATAGACTCCCAAGCGAAGTGAAAGTGTTACAGTACTAAACTGTAGTTTTTACGTCCCGACCGAGACTTGAACTCGGGTCTAAGGCTCCGCAGGCCTCAAGGATATCCGCTACCCTACCGGGACATTGGGGTTCATGCACTAATGTCTTTCTGGCATATAAAGATTATTGACTATAGGAAGGACACGTATCCTTAAAAAAGTACGTGTGCAATCAATAAAAGTTAAATGCTGCAAGAATGATTACTAATCATGTCGATGACAATAGGACTTGCAGGAAAGCCAAATGCAGGCAAATCCACATTTTTTAAAGCTGCAACACTTGCAGACGTTGAAATTGCTAATTATCCATTCACAACAATTCATGCTAACAAAGGAGTCACCTACGTAAAAGCCGAGTGTCCTTGTGTCAGCCGTGACAAGCGCTGTGGCAACTGTACCGACGGCATACGTTACGTACCCATAGAACTCATAGACGTTGCCGGACTGGTTCCTGACGCACACCAGGGACGTGGGCTTGGTAACACTTTCCTTGACGATCTCCGTCAGGCACAGGCAATAATTCACGTAATAGACGCCTCCGGTTCAACAGATATTGAAGGTAACCCGGGAGATGTCGGCGACCATGACCCGCTTGGAGACATAGATTTTCTCAACCATGAACTAACAATGTGGATTCACAGCATCATCATGAGGAACTGGACAAAACTGTCACGCAAGATTCAGGCAGAAGGACTTAACATCGAACACATACTCGCAGACCAGCTCATGGGAGCAGGAGTTAACGAGCAGCATATCAGTGAAGCGCTTAACCAATGTGATCTGGACAGGAACCACCTCACCAAATGGTCCGAAGAAGACATAATCCACTTCTGTGATGTTATCCGAGCACTTAGCAAACCGATGATAATCGCCGCAAATAAAATGGACGTAGCACCACCTGAGAATATCACAAATCTCCAGGCGCTTGAGCAAATAGTCGTGCCCACAAGTGCAGCCGCTGAACTGGCACTGCGTTCCGCGTCCAAAGGACAGGCCATCAAATACGAACCAGGAGACAAAGACTTTACCATAATATCCGATAAACTTAGCCCGGCTCAGAAAAAAGGACTTGAGAACGTACGGGCTCTCATACAAAAAACCGAGGGAACAGGCGTACAAAACTGCATTAACAGCGCCGTATTCGACCTTCTTGACCTTATAATCGTCTATCCGGTAGAGGACGAAGGCAAATGGACTGACAAGAACGGACGCATGCTCCCAGATGCATTCCTCATGAAAAAAGGATCAACTGCACATGACCTTGCATACAGGGTTCACTCAGATATCGGAGACAGTTTCCTCTATGCAGTCGATGCAAAAACAAAGATGCGTCTTGGTGAAAAGCACGAACTCAACGATGGCGATGTTGTCAAGATAGTCTCTACTGCAAAATAAAAATAAAAGATCAAAAGTTAAATCATAATTTTAAAAGCAGCATTAAAAATAATATAAGAACAATACAAGCGTCAGACCCACAATGAGTTTTGTAGCATCTCTCTACGAAAAACACCTGATGCAACAGGTCAGTAAGTATCCCATACCGGAGCACATATCCTTGGTTATCTCCGAGGCCGACCTGCTATATGCAGACGGTTTCAGGAAGCTCAAGGATTACGTCACCTGGTGCAAACAGACAGGCATCAAAATGACAAGTATCTATATCGAGGTCCTTGACACCGAGGAGACACTGAAATCCCAGATGGTAGGGAAACTTACGACAAAGCTCAATGAATATCTCAAGAAAGTGCCGGGAAATATCGGATACCAGGTATTTGATGAGAACGGCGAGCTTCGTTTCGAAAGAAAAGGAAAGGATTTTCAGATCTATATCTCAATTGGATTTGGTGGAAGAAAAGAAGTTACAAACGCTGTGATAGACATTCTTCAACAGGTTAAAGAAGGAAAAATAAAGCCATCTGAGATTAGCGAAAAAGACATTGAATCCCGCCTTGTAGTGAAACACGAACCAGACCTCTTCATTCGTTCAGGCGGAAAACACCTTTCTGATTTCCTTATCTGGCAGTCCATTTACTCAGAATATTATTTTACCGATGTGGACTGGCGTAGTATCAGGAAACTTGACATAATCAGGATTATCAGGGATTTCCAGAAGCGTCAGAGGCGTTTTGGAAAATAATCTAAAACCTAAATCGTGTTCAGATATCCTTGCCCATTACAATGGCATTATCATCAAGATAATAACCATCTACCCTGCCTTCTACCTTAAATCCATTGTCTGAATAAAACGACTGTGCATCAATATTTTTCTCCCTGACCTCAAGCATCATTCTCTTAAAACCATAAAGTTTTGCAAGATCAATACACCAATTGAGCAGTTTGCTGGCAATTCCCTGACGACGGCAGTCCCTGTGTACTGCAATGCTCTGAAGGTGAGACGTACTCCTGTCCTCTGAAGTCCCGACTATCACATAACCGAGTATTTTTTCCTTTTCATATACAAGAAAACCCGGGTTACTAAGATGTGCTTTGAAAAGAAAATCCGGCCAAGGAACATTAAAGGAACATTCCTCAATCTCTACGACTTCCGGTATATCCGAAATCTCTGCTCTTCTTATGACAACATCCCTCAAAGTATGCACACCTGACGCACGAATTGTAATTCACTTTCTGTGACCACTATTATTTATAACATACATACTAAAAAGTCACCAATGGCTTACGGAGTAATCGTCTGTACTAAATGCCGGCAACATGCACAAATCATCGAAATTGGCAGCAGTAAGACCACGCGCTGCCAGAAATGCAATTCCAAGCTCCAACTAAGAAGGATGCGTGTCTTTTTTTCATCGGACGATCTGCAGGAAGCAATCTCGGTCAGGACGCAGATACAGGCTCAGATAGCTGAAAGTGGAAGGACGCCTAAAATGAAAGATACGGGATTTGGTAATGGAATGCAGGATTTTGGAAATGAGATCGATGAAAAATCTGCCTGTCTTATTGACAACAGAAAAGCTCGAAGGAAAAAGAAGGCAAATGAGATTATACTGGGTATTCTCATAGAAAACAGTAATCAAATGGGAATTGAAGACCTGAAAGAGAAAGCTCTGAAAATGGATATTGGGAAAGAGCAATTTGAAGATTGTATCAAAAAGCTGAAGGATACCAGAGAACTCTATTCACCTTCAAATGATGTTATCAGAATTGTATGACTTATTTTTTACTTGCTTTTTGGATCTAAAGTACATGCTTCCAGTTAGGTAATAAAGATATATGATCAAGCTATATTACTTTGGACTATACAAAAAATATATCTAAAAAGATGTATAATATAGAATGTCTCAGCGATTACCAAAAATTAAAATTCCTTTAAAAATGACTTCATAAGGTATTATTATGTCCGATACAACCCTTGATATTGTGGAACTGCTTCTGACAGCGCAAATATACAACAAATATCCAGCCATGGATGCCAGTGATCTGCCAAAGGAGATACGCAAGTTTTACTGGAGCAGAGACCATAGAACAGTTCCAAAGCCCATCAGGGTCACAGTCAAAGATATCGAAAAGATGTTCGGTGAAGAGAGCATTGACAGCAAATTGAAATCACTTCCTTTTGTCAACATTGATGACAAAGAGTTCTCTGCTAAGATAACAGCACTTGACATCGGCGCTGAATGGTTCCAGAAAAAAGATGAAGAGAGGGAAAGAATTTCACACAACCCTGCTATCGCATTCTACTACGAGGAAAAAAAGACAGAAGGAGCAGATTACGACACCGCCAAATCAAAGGTCAGGCCAAAAGAGGTCGACAGGGAATGGATCGAATCCCTGATAGCAGAAATCGAAAAGGAGGAAGGCGGTTCCGACATGCTCAAACTGGCACAGATTAGTGCACCGGAAGATATTCAGCAGACGGTGAGGGATTTTGTTCTCACCCACGAGCAGGAAGAAGAAACTAAGAAGATCGTCAAGGCAATCCAGTATCGTGATTATCTTAAACACATCGGACTCTATGATGTCGGAAAAATACTCATGGTTGGTCCGCCAGGAACCGGAAAAACCTCACTTGCCAAGGCAATGTCAGAGCACCTTGCTATTCCTTTTGTTGAAGTCAGGCTTTCAATGATAACCGATCAGTACCTTGGAGAAACAGCAAAGAACATCGACAGGGTGTTCACTCTGGCAAAGAGGTTGAGTCCTTGTATCCTTTTTATCGATGAGTTTGACTTCGTTGCAAAAACACGTTCATCTGATGAACATGCAGCACTTAAAAGAGCTGTGAACACACTCCTCAAAGCAATCGACAACATCAGTCTTACAACAGACGGAGTTCTTCTCCTTGCAGCAACCAACCATCCAAAGATGCTTGATTCTGCAGCATGGCGTCGTTTCGATGAGATTATGAAGTTCCCACTACCTGATGTTGACATGCGCAAGAAGATCCTTGACATTGTCACAAAGGAAATAAAAGGTGACTTTGACACTGCAGAAGTTGCAGCACTCACACATGGTTACAGCGGTTCTGATCTTAGAATGGTTATCCGTGAAGGTGTGCTCAGTGCTCTTGTAACCGAGAGAATGGAACTCACACAAAAGGATATGCTCAATGCAGTGGCAGCATTTGATGAGAGAGCGGTCATCAAGACAAACGAATACGAAGAATACAATTCATGAAGATAACACTACTGGGTACCGGCGATGCTACCGGAACTCCTGTTATAGGCTGCAATTGTCCAACATGCCAGGATGCACTGAAAGGTGGCAAAAGCCAGAGAACCAGATTTGCAGTCCTTGTGGAATCTTCTGAAGGAACGGTCCTTATTGACAGCGGACCGGATCTCAGGTACCAGTTACTCAAAGCAGGAACAAGACACATAGACGGAGTTATCTGGACGCACGGTCACTATGACCATTTTGCAGGCTTTGCCGAGTTCCACAGGGTGCAGTACAATGTTGATGTTTACGGACTACCTGAAACCCTTGAGTACATTTTGGGTTATCTGCAATTCCTCCATCCTAAAAAGCATGAGAGGGAAATGTACAAACCTTTCAACCTTATAGGACTTGAATTCACCCTTTTTGAGGTAATACACCCACCGGTAAAGAAATCCATTGGAGTGATGATCCGGGAAGGCGACACGAAAGTTGTCATAACAGGCGACACCCAGAGAGATATTCCTCAAAAAAGTATCGATATTATCATGGAGCCTGAGCTTCTTATTGCAGATGCAATTGTGCCCCCCACGGTTGAGGTCAAAAAACACATGAATACAGTAGAAGCTTTTGATCTTGCGGACGAGATTAAAGCAAAGGAAGTCATTTTCACTCACCTGAGCCACTTTTTTGCTCCGCATGAGGAAGCTATTAAGGAATATCCGCTTGGGTATGATGGGATGGTTTTTGAATTTGCAGAGAAATAAGTTTGACAAAAGCAACGGCCGCGATATAGCAAACAAACCTTATTCTATTCTGTCACCACAGCCTCAAAGAAAACGGAATTCAGATAGACCGCTATGATAGATCCCTAGATGACATAATCAAGTTCGTATCAAAGGCCTTCAAAGAACCCGAGGACCTGATCTATTCCTTACGTGACTGCGATGTATTTGAAACCTGCAAGGCCAACGACCCAACACGTAAACGCCTGGTAAGAAAAGGAATTCTGCTCAAAAAATATGAATCCGACGGCTCACAACAAAGAGGTGTCTATGTCGTGAATCCCATTATCCGCGATTTTCTGAACATGTATCAGGTTAAAGGGAATGAGCATTTTGTGAATGGTGGGTTGTACCCCGATTTGTAATAACAACCCATAACATAGAGATATATAATATAATTGTTAAAATAATAGTGTCAATGTCAAAATTATGTTAAATTTCAGATTACAATGGTTAACTTTTAAACCAATTGTGTATATTGTTAATGCGACTGAGATTAAAAAAATATACGCATATTAACTGTTTGCAGCCACAAGAAAGGATAAATTCATATGAAATTTATAGATGAAGTGGGTATTAAAAATTACAAAGGATTTAGTGAAATGTCACTACCATGTAATTCTATTAATATCATAGTTGGCCCAAATAATACTGGAAAGTCATCAATCCTAGAATCTATTTGGATAGGTTTGTCTTCATTAAATGGTTACATGGACTCTATCGACAACCGATTTAGTAACGTCATAGGCAATGAAGACTACAAATATCTGATTCATAAAAATGGAGAAGAGATAATATCTGAAATCTCATTGCTTTTAAGTACACAAGTAACTAAAAAAATATATATCGACTATAACGAAAGTGGGCTTCCAAAGAAGAATCGAGAGAAAAATGTATTTTTGGATTATGTAGATTCGATGTCATATGCAAGAGCTACTCCAATAAGATTTAGATCTAGTAGTGATTATAGAAGAAATCCATACCTTAAACTTACTGAAACTCTGTCTGAATTTATAGAGATGAAAAACAGAGATGATGTAGAATTACCTGAAAGTGATTTTAACAAACTTTCAAACTTACTTGCAGAGGTGTCTCATGACATGGAAAATGAAGTCCAGCATCTGAAGCAAAGTTTGATTGAATCTGAAAAGCTTTTTGTGTATCCTGAAACTTATTCAGAAAATAGTTCATTAAGGCCTATAGAGAGATCGTTTTATGCAATAAACGATGAAGGTGAGGATTTAACCATACCCTTTTTGATAAACAAATCCAATCGTTCCAACAGTGCGCTATACAATAAGGCATTTGAATCAAAAAAAGTAATCAATGTAATAGACTATCTAAAAAACAGAATTCATTATTTTGAAGACATTCGAGAAAAAGATGGACGTCTTTATGTATTCTTAAAAGATATTGATGAGCCTTTACTTCTTTCATCTATGGGAGATGGGTTTAATTCTCTATTAATAAATTCATTTATTACAACATTGATTGAAAAGGGAGTTGTATTGTTTGAAGAACCCGAAAATTCTATGCACCCAGGATACTTGGGAGTTTTTGCAAAAGAAATCCTAGATAATTCAAAGAATCATCAAATTTTCCTTTCAACACACAGTATGGAATTAATAAAATACATCTTGACTTCAGCTGAAATGTCCAATGTCCTAGATAGTATTAACATAGTAAAGTTAAGTCGTTTTAGTAATGGGTTTATAGAACGGGAAATCATAAGTGGAACGTGTGCAAAAGAAGAAATCGAAGAGATCAATACAGATTTAAGAGGTTTTTGAGAAGGAGTTGTTGGTCCTATGATACAATCAATCTTATGTGAAGGGCTTCATGACATCTGGTTTTTTGATGAAATATCACAACAGACAGGCTTGAAACCATACAAAATTCATAGAGATTTGTCCAAATACCAAGAGTTAGTGGGGAAATGTTCAAGGTTCTTGATGGAACAGGAAGAAAAACCATTGATAATACTAGGCGACGATGGTAGAGACGGTTTATTTGGAACTTATCTGAAAAGAGCTATAAAAGAATTAGTTGGAAAACATTCAGAGGACGTCAGTATTGTTGTAATCATAGACGATGACCACAAACCCTTTGAAAAGCTTATAGCAAATACATACAAAACATTAGACGAACTTCAGAGAAGTAGCCAATATTTAAAGACCGTGGAAATCAATGTGGATAATAATACATTTACAATTACTCACCCTAATAACCCATATAATGTCTATGTTGAACTTTATGCAATACCTGATAGCTTAGAAAGGTTAACAGTAGATTACTACTACGACATAAATAAACCAAAGAAAAAAGAAAAGGGCGACATACAACAAGAAGTTAAGTCCGTTGCGACTAAGTATTATAATGGCGATAAAGAAGGAATGTTTAGAAATTACGCCATTAAATGCTATAATCAAAACGAAGAGTGGGTAGTATCGATAATTTCTAGTATCGTATCATAATCCATATTAATAGTTGCTATATAAATAGCAATTATACTTTTTTTTGAGAAAGAAGGAAATACCTTTACCTTTTTGTAATTTACCACGTAGCACCCCACCAGCCCCACATCTAGTAATACTCGCAAGATCGAGAACAGAGATTCCGCCGACAAACCAGCGGGTCGGGCGTGTCAGTCTGCACGTCTCCGAAGAAGCGTGATACTTTCTTTGACACTGCACCCTTGGGAGTATCTTCAATTCTTACCATTACCTTTCTTCTTTGAATTTGACATTTGGCTTTCAAATTCATTACGTATTTTTTCCAGCTGTTTTCTTTGATTCCTGAATCTCAGAAATACCGAGAGGGCAACGAGTCCCAGTACTCCGGCAGCTATTGTAAGATCTCTTGGAGCATCTTCTGTGTAGAATTTCACACTAATGAGTTTTGGAACAGGCTCAATAGATCCTTCATCCTCCGGGGAATAACTTCCAAGCATGCTCAGGAAACTGTTTGTTGTAACTTCATTTGTCCAGACCAGGTTTTCTCTTCCATCTGAATCATAATAGATCTCATCAGGTTCAGGTTTCACTTTACCGATAAGGGAATTGCCTGTTGTGTAACCTTCAGGCAGAACGTAGCGGACAACTGACGGGGGTGTTGTGACGTATATGAAATCCTGACCAAGAGCATTTGACATTGTGTAAGCTATAAATCCGGTCACCGGTTCTTCAAATTCAACGAATACATACTTCTGTCCCCTGACCACATCATCTGAAATAGTATAATTGATATCAGAAACAGAACTCATGGATGCAAAATACTCAAAGTTCTCAGGTGTGGCATTGGTATTATTGGAAATGTCCCCAAGTATAACCACGTTGCTTACTGTTTCACTGTTCTGGCTACTGAGATCTTCCAGTGGAATTATCTTAACAACAGATTCATTTTCAAGAATGGAAACAACCCTGACAGAGCCGTTAGTTGAAAGATAAAAACTATGAGTAGGAATGAAAGTCCCATCATCATAACTATTGTTGAGGAAAAGTTCAAACTCATAAGCAGACAGTTCCTGGGCAGTATCACCATCAACCGGCACAAGATCATCTACACAGCCTGATATGAAAAGCATGATACATAAAATGGACAATGTCAGGATAAAATATTTTTTCATTGCTACACCAATTGATGATTTATTTTATGAAACTATCGCTACATATATTGATAGCATATATTGAAGCTTCATCTAATATATGCTGTTGTATAGCAGGTTTTCATAATTTCCATTCCAATTTATCAGACTATCAATCTTCTTTTCATGAGATTCACTGAAAGCACCAGCAGAGCCATACCCACAAACAAAACCCATGCGACATCAAAAACAAGAGATGAACTCAGCGTTCCATAGGAAAGAGTCCTTATGGCATTCACAATATGGGTCAACGGAAGGAATGCAGTCGCAAAATACTGTATTGGAACAGGAAGTGCACTGAGCGGGAAGAAAGTTCCGCTGAAAAGGAACATTGGAGTAATGAATAACAGCACCGGATAATTGATAGACATAATATTTGGTGTAATGGCTGTAAAACACATACCTATAGCAGCAAAGAGTAATCCGCCCATGAAAGCAAAGGGTATAATCAGGAGAGAGTACTTCAGGTCGATCAAACCAAAAAGTGCTATAACAGGTATCATAGCTGTGGCATTGATCATGCTTCTTGTAGCCCCCCACAGCAGTTCCCCTGCAATCACATCCTCTATTGTAAGCGGGGTTGCAATGATGGCATCAAAGGTCTTCTGGTAGTACATCCTGACGTAAGAACTGTAACTACACTCAAAAAATGATGCATACATAACTGAAACTGCAATCAGTGCAGGGGCTATGAATCGTGCGTAAGGGACTCCGTCAATACTCTCAACGAACTTCCCTAGTCCAAAACCAAGAGCAAACAGATACAATATCGGTTCAAGGAAAGGAGGAAGGAAATTGAGTTTGATATCCTTCATGAAAACATCCTTATTTCTCTGCCATACTTTAAGTGACCTTGAACTTACAGAAGGGATTCTGAAATAATCCACCGGGTTCATTCTCTCAAGCTCCTGCCTGTGAGTTTGAGGAAGACATCCTCAAGTGTTGCCGACCTTGCACTGATCTTTGAGAGCGAGCATTCCATGATCAGATATTCCGATATCTCCCTTGCATTATCTGCATAGATGTGGACGACATCGCCAATTATCTCATACTTTGCTTCTTTATGCCGGAGACATTCCAGTAATTCTGGATTGTTCTCGGCTTCTATGATATCTGAACCTATGAACTCTTCAATAACTCCCATGGGACTGCCCTCCACCAGTATTTTTCCATTGTCCATTACCACAAGCCTGTCACAGAGCTTTTCGACCTCGTCGAGATAATGTGATGTAAGTACGATAGTAACTCCCTGCTTTTTCAGGTTTCTTAGTTTTTCCCATATAAGATGACGTGCCTGCGGATCAAGTCCGACAGTCGGCTCGTCAAGGACCAGGATATCCGGACGGTTTATCAGTGCCCTTGCAAGCACGAGCCGGCGTTTCATTCCACCTGAGAGGCTTTCTGTCATTACATCCTTCTTTTCCTGTAGATGGACAAAATCCAGCAACTCCTCAATCCGCTTTTCTGCTTCATCCTGTGGAATATCAAAATACCTTGAATAAACCAGCAGGTTCTCATATACAGTAAAATCCTCATCAAGGTTGTTCTCCTGGGGAACAACTCCCATAAATGATTTTATTTCCCGCTGCCGGCTGGAAACATCCATATCCAGAACTTCAAGCGAACCTCCGGTTACAGGGGATACACACTGTATCATTCGCATTGTGGTTGTTTTCCCTGCTCCGTTTGGTCCGAGAAATCCGAACACTTCGCCTTCTTCGATACTAAAACTAATTCCGTCAACAGCTACAAAGTCCCTGAAAGACTTTTTTAGGTTACTGGCTACAATTATCGGAGTTATCTACATCACCTTTATGGAAGTTAGCAAGGTTCAGTATTAATAATTTCGACTGAAGAGTTTAAAGACAACGGGGTTTTGCCTGTTGTGTGCAAACAGTATTTATTTTTAAAAAACATAATACACACAGAATAGCAACAAGAATTGGAGGATTTACAATGACCGAACTGAAGAATCTGATAGCAACAGCAAAGGAAAAGGGTTCCTTTCCAACCCTTATGAAGGCAGCAGAGAAACTCAAGCTCGTCAGCAAATACAGCAACGAAGGCCCATTCACTATCTTTGCACCGGTAGAATCAGCTTTTGAACCAATACCCGATGATGTCATAGATGAGTCCTTTGATGACCACGGTTACCTTCTGGGAATTATCAACTACCACATTGTTGAAGGGAAATACACCACAAAAGACCTTGAAGGACTCACAGAGCTTGAAACCATCAGCGGAAACAAACTCAGAATAACAGTAAAAAATGGAGTAAAGATTGACACCGCAAATATCATTGAAGAAGATATCGAATGCAGTAATGGAATAATACATGCAATTGACGAGATTCTTATTCCGTAATTCCAGAAACAGATAAACCAAAAACAGTTTTGTTGTGAATTGTAAATAGAAATTAATACTTGAAAAAATAGAAAATGAAGGTTTAAAACCTTCATTCATTCCTGTTCTTCTGGCGCATTAATGCTGCTACTATTGAAACACCCATAATTCCAAGGAGAATTCCGAATCCCGGAAGTCCGTTATCGTCTTCTGTATCAGGCATTTCATCTTCAGGCTCACTTTCAGTATCTTCTGCATCCGAATCAGAACCTGTCACATCTCCTGAAGCTACATAATCATCTTCAGAATCAGAACGGGTACTTATTGCGAATGTGGAGAAGCCTGGAGTCTTAGCAACATAATACACGTACTCTCCATCATCACTTGAAACAGTGGTATCAAGCTGATCCCATGCGCTTCCTGTATAATGTGAAAGTACAACATCATCTGTTGAGATACCATTCTCCTTAAGCCATGATTTCTCTACCTTAAAAGTAATGCTAGCTCCTGCGATGCTGCCGGCATCGAGTTCACTTACCTCAATGTTAAGATAGCTGTGTACCTCACCCGGCGCAGAGCCAGGGATATTATCCGGCTTTGAATCAAGTTTCTGAACTGAAACTGATATCTTTTCAATATCAACTTCAGATTCAACTTCCACACCTGTGACTTCAGTTCTGGTCAGTGCCACGGAAACAACCTTAACCGGATCAGAAAGAACCTTTCCGGAAGAGTCCTGAGATACTATCTTTGCTCCTTCGTAAGTGCTCTTTGATTCGAGGAAAGCCTCACGTGTTGTTGAAGACATACCACTTGAGCTGCTACTTGAACTGGACCTTGGAGCAGCAGGACCAGTGTATGAAAGACTGGTATTGCTTACTGCGTTGCTTGCATTATCTGTTGCAACCACAGTTACCGTATTTGCACCATAACCTGCAGATATTGTTCCATTCCATATGTTGCTGCCCTGATCCGTAAGTGCAGTTCCTGCTGCTGTAACGCCCTTAATACCACTTCCAGCATCAGATACGTTCACACTGACATTAATGCTCTCACCATAAGAACCCGGACTTTCTGTACTCAGTGTAAGGTTATAGATCACCGGGTCAGTGTTGTCAATGATAACCTCGATGGTTGCTGATGAACTGCCATTGACATTACCTGCCTCATCGGTTGCTGTAACATTAAGCAGGTATGTCCCTTCAGCTCCGGCAATCTCAAGATTGCTGTACTTCCAGTAATCAGTTGATGAAACCTGGCTCAGCGTCACATTATCATTTGCACTTATACTGCTGACATTATCAATGGACATCACACTTGAAACACCTGATAAGCTGCCATCAGAGATTGTTGCATTGAGTGTAATAGTAGATCCATTGTTAACTGCTGTGTAACCGGTTGCATATTCAGTCTGGGCATCAAGAACAAGTGGCTCGGTATTGTCCACCTTGATACTAAGGTTCACTGAAGAGTTATAATTGCTTACGTTGTCATAAGCTACAACTGAAAGGTTAATTGTTCCTTCAGAAGAAGAATCAACGATCAGTGAATTGTTTATCCAGTAGTTGCTTCCTGCATGCTCTAGAATTGCGAATGTAGAATCATTGACACCGTTCAAAGTGACTGTCGCATTCTTAACCCCGGTTCCTGAATCAACAATTGTAGCATTCAGATCAAGAGTGTCACCATCCTTGAACCACTGGGAACCCGTTGGTGAAATTGCAGTAACAGCAGGTTCTGTGCCGTCTACCTCAACAGAGATAGAAGCAGAAGTGTTCCACTGGCTTAGATTATCAGCTGCTCTTACAGGCAGGCTTAGTGTTCCTGATGAAGAAGTGTTGACTATCACTGTCAATGTAAAGTCATCACCACCTGCAGAGGTCATTGTTGTCCATCCAAGTGAATTGTTGATAAGAGAGGCGTTAACCATCACAGAAGATGAGTTCAATCCGGAATAAGCATCTGTCACAGTTGCATTGAGAGTTACAATTCCTCCGTCCCTGACTCCATTCATTCCGGCCAGATAAACAGCTTCAGCATTAGTGAATACAGGAGCTGAGTTATCTACTTTTATCGTCAGGTTGACACTGCTATTGATATTGCTAAGGTTGTCATAAGAACTGACTGTAAGATTGACAATACCTTCGTTTGATGTCAAAACCGTAAGTGAGGAATTGGTCCAGTAATCTCCTGCAGAGTTGTTCAGAACAGCAGTACTGGCAGCTGATACATCTGAAGTATCTACTGTCACACTGCTCATTCCTGCAGATCCTACATCAGTACTGGATACATTGAGATCAATGCTTGAGCTGTTTGTAACCCACTGTGAACCATTTGGTGTAATACCTGTCACCAGAGGTTCTGAATTATCCAGAACAACAGAGATTGACTGACTTGTGTTTGTATTTGATGCGTTGTCAGCAACACTGATCGGAACAACTGCAGTACCGGTACTGGAATTATCAACCATTACAGACAATGTAAAATTGTCACCACCTGCAGAGGTCATTGTTTCCCAGTTAAGTGAACTGTTAAGGTTGGAAACATTGATCATTACAGCGGAAAGGTTCAATCCTGATGTTGCATCGGTTGCAGTGAAATTCAATAATACTGTACCGTTACTGTTTACAACATTAAGTCCAGATGGATATGCAGCTAACTCATTGGTAATTGAAGGAATGGTACTGTCCACGTTGATGGTCAGATTCACAGAGTTATTGACATTGCTTGAATTGTCATAGCTTACAACTGAAAGGTTAAATGTTCCATCTGAAACAGAATCAACTGTTAGTGAATTGTTGATCCAGTAATTACCTCCTGCGTGCTCCAGAATTGCTGTTGTGACTGTTGTATTTACATTATTCAAACTGACTGTAGCATTCTTAACTCCGGTACCAGTATCAATGATGCTGACATTCAGATCAAGAACATCACCACTCTTAAACCACATGGAACCTGTTGGTGAAACCGGAGTAACTGTTGGTTCTGAGCTATCAATTTCAACAGATATAGAAGCTGAAGTATTCCATATACTTAAATTATCGGCTGCTCTTACCGGTAAAACCACTGTCCCGGATGATGAAGTATTGACAATGACATCCAGTGTAAAGTTATCTCCACTTGCCAATGATAGTGTTTCCCATCCAAGTGAGCTGTTAATACCGGAAACATTAACTTCTACTGTAGACGCATTCACACCAGAATAAGCGTCTGCTACTGTGACATTCAAAGTCACTGTTCCACCATTGTTAATAGCGTTCATCCCACCCGGATAGACAGATTCGTTGGTTGTAAAAACAGGTGCGGAATTGTCTACCTTGATTGTCAGATTGACAGTATCATTAAGATTGCTCAGATTGTCATAGGCACTTACCGGAAGATCAATAGTACCTTCATTTGTTGTAAAAACCGTAAGTGAAGAATTAGTCCAGTAATTTCCTGCAGCGTTTGCCAGAATAGCTGTTCCGGTTGCATTTACAGAAGAGATGTTAACCTCCAGATTTTGCACTCCCGCAGTACCGAGATCTGTACTTGACACATTGATGTCAATAGTTGAACCGTTTGTTAACCACTGGGAACCATTTGGTGTAATGCCTGTAACTAGAGGTTCTGAATTATCCAGAACAACAGAGATTGACTGACTTGTGTTTGTATTTGATGCATTGTCAGCAACACTGATAGGGACAACTGCAGTACCTGTGCTTGAATTATCGACAATTACAGACAATGTAAAATTGTCACCACCTGCAGAGGTCATTGTTTCCCAGTTAAGTGAACTGTTAAGGTTGGAAACATTGATCATTACAGCGGAAAGGTTCAATCCTGATGTTGCATCAGTTGCAGTGAAATTCAATAATACTGTACCGTTACTGTTTACAACATTAAGTCCAGATGGATATGCAGCTAACTCATTGGTAATTGAAGGAATGGTACTGTCCACGTTGATGGTCAGATTCACAGAGTTATTGACATTGCTTGAATTGTCATAGCTTACAACTGAAAGGTTAAATGTTCCATCTGAAACAGAATCAACTGTTAGTGAATTGTTGATCCAGTAATTACCTCCTGCGTGCTCCAGAATTGCTGTTGTGACTGTTGTATTTACATTATTCAAACTGACTGTAGCATTCTTAACTCCGGTACCAGTATCAATGATGCTGACATTCAGATCAAGAATATCACCACTCTTAAACCACATGGAACCTGTTGGTGAAACCGGAGTAACTGTTGGTTCTGAGCTATCAATTTCAACAGATATAGAAGCTGAAGTATTCCATATACTTAAATTATCGGCTGCTCTTACCGGTAAAACCACTGTCCCGGATGATGAAGTATTGACAATGACATCCAGTGTAAAGTTATCTCCACTTGCCAATGCTAGTGTTTCCCATCCAAGTGAGCTGTTAATACCGGAAACATTAACTTCTACTGTAGACGCATTCACACCAGAATAAGCGTCTGCTACTGTGACATTCAAAGTCACTGTTCCACCATTGTTAATAGCGTTCATCCCACCCGGATAGACAGATTCGTTGGTTGTAAAAACAGGTGCGGAATTGTCTACCTTGATTGTCAGATTGACAGTATCATTAAGATTGCTCAGATTGTCATAGGCACTTACCGGAAGATCAATAGTACCTTCATTTGTTGTAAAAACCGTAAGTGAAGAATTAGTCCAGTAATTTCCTGCAGCGTTTGCCAGAATAGCTGTTCCGGTTGCATTTACAGAAGAGGTGTTAACCTCCAGATTTTGCACTCCCGCAGTACCGAGATCTGTACTTGACACATTGATGTCAATAGTTGAACCGTTTGTTAGCCACTGGGAACCATTTGGTGTGATGCCTGTTACAAGTGGGCCTGAATTATCAAGGACAACAGATATCGACTGGGTGGTGTTCGTATTTGTTGCGTTGTCAGCAACACTGATCGGAACAACTGCAGTACCGGTACTGGAATTATCGACAATTACAGACAATGTGAAATTGTCACCACCTGCAGAGGTCATTGTTTCCCAGGTAAGTGAACTGTTAAGGTTGGAAACATTGATCATTACAGCGGAAAGGTTCAGATCTGAAAGTGAATCTGTGGCACTGAGGTTTAGTAATACCATACTGCCGTTGTTCACGACACCAAATCCTGATGGGTATGCAGCTGATTCATTGCTCACTGCCGGAATAGTGTTATCTACCTTTAAAGTAAGGTTGACGCTGTTATTGACATTGCTTGCGTTGTCAGATACTCCGATCTGCAAGTCTATGCTTCCTTCTGAAGATGAAGAAACCAGAAGTGAATTATTGAACCAGTAATCAGTTCCACCAATATTGTTCAGAATAGCTGTCGAACTTGAATTGACAGACGAGACATTAACTGTTACACTACTTACATTACTTGCATTGGAATTGCCTGGATCAGAAGCACTTACATTCAAATATAGAACTGAACCGTTGTTTACCCATGAATCTGTTGAAACTGGTGATATTGCAGTAACATTAGGTTCAACGTTGTCCACCCAAACAGTGAAATTCACAGTACCATTAATATTGCTCAGATTATCACTGGCTGTTATTGGCATGTAATTTGGACCCTGAGTACTTGTTCCCACAATAATAGTATCATTTATCCAATAACCATCAACGTATGAAAGTGAAACAGGTCCAAGAGAATTATTAATCATCCCACCGCCAACGGATACATTGTATACACCGGAAGCCGAATCAGAAACACTTACATTCAATGGCAATGAAGTCCCGTTACTCACCCATGTTTTGGTCTCTCCGAAAGTAATTGGAGTAACAGTTGGTCCGGTGTTATCCACCCAAACAGTGAAGTTTTCGCTGTTGTTTACATAAGATACATTATCATAAGATGTAATTGGGAGATCATATCTACCGTCAGTCGCACTTACAATGAATGAACTATTTGTCCAATAATGAAAAAATGTGTTGTAAAGGTCAATAACACCTGCACTGGAATTGATAGATGTGATGTCCACTGTGGCATTCTGTACCCCTGATGCAAGATCTGTAATGCTTGTATTAAACGTCAAAATTGTTCCATTCTTCACCCAGGTAGTCGACAGTTGCGTGTAATTTACTGGGATAACAGATGGACCTTCTTCTATTGTGAGATAAATGGGTACATTTTCAGGTGTAGTACTTGTGTTAAAGTAAAATGGATATGTTCCACTTGATAAATTAAAATTACCTTCTCCATCCTGCTGATAGTTAACTCCATCATCAGATACATTTATAGAAAATGTTGTACCTGAATGAATTATTATATTACTTGAATTTGAAATTGTCACAACATTACCATTAGTTGTTACATCATTAGATGTAACGTTCTCAAAACCAGATAAATAGTAAGTTGTATCTCCATCAATAAGTAAACTTACAGCTTCAGAAGATGTTATGTTCAGTGCATATACATCTTCATCCACAGTTGCTGTGAAGTTTAAAAATGTAGGAATTACAGTCGTATCATTTGGGTATTCTGTTACATTATTCTCATAAATCGTTACCACCCCATTCCCAGCAGGCGTTATGGCAGCGCTTGCAGAGATGACTGTAAGTAAGACAAGTATGAGAACAAGTCCTAATTGTAGAATTAATTTTTTTCGTTTCGTTTCTTCCTTTATCAAATCTATCCTCCCCATAGATTTATTTATATAATTGGCAATAAAATGAATCTGCAACAAATATTAGAGAGCAGTACATTCAGACCCATTTCAAAGTTATTGCAGGGGTTCGCATAAAATATTTCATAAATAGTATAATGCCCATAATATATGTATGTTGGCTATTGTTGAGCAAATCAGTAAAAAGTAACAGAATAACAACACCACGTGTAATACCGCATAAATTAAAATGAAAAATGCTGGGATAGCAGAGATTTGTAACCCAGATGACGCTTCTAGAGAACGAAACGAGGTATGACACTAAGTGTAATACCACATAGATTAAAATGAAAATTGGTGGGATCGCGGAGATTTGAACTCCAGTCGCTAGACCCCCAGCCTAACAGGATGGACCAGGCTACCCTACGATCCCGCAGGATTGTAAATAGATATACATTACAGTATTTTAGTGTTTCCGAGAACAGAAGCTTTGAAATGAGAAAAAGAATAGTTATTGAGATTTCAACCAGATATCGTAAGCCTCAACAACTTCTTTGCCTTCTACAAAAACAAGGTCGTTATCCGTACCATACTGCTTTGCGTCTCCTTTTTCAAGAGCCCTGCCACTTTCATCGTCCAGCATCTCACAAACAACCATTGCAGGAGTTATACCTGAAATCTTTGCAAGGGCAATGGAGAGTTCTGTCTGGCCCATGCGTTCATGGACAAGTCCCTTTGCTGCACGAAGAGTTGCAACGTGACCCGGAGTCCTGAATTCACTACCAAAATGGATTTCTTCACCATTGAGTGTTTTCTCGACGATCTCACCAAGCTTGTTGATTGTGAGTGCTCTGTCGTTGTCAGGAATTCCGGTACGGGTGTCTCTGTGGTTTACCCATATAGAAAAAGATGAACGTGAATCGTATTTTAGGTCGCCTCCCTTTTCCACGATCTTGTGGAGTGCTGTGCTGCACTGGCTGGCATCTCTTACTATATCTGCCATGAATGGAAGACCAAGTTCCCCTGATGCTTCGGAGTCAAGAGCAACACAAATGAGTCCGCCTGCATCCTTACGCATCCATCTGACATCTTCAGGTTTAACTGCATTTGCAGCAATAGTGAAGTCGGTTTCAGCCTCACGGCCTTCAAGATCGAAAAGCAGGATCATTTCTCCTCTCTGGAGAGCCTTGATTGCCTTCTGTATATTCTCACTATAATTTTCAATTGAATCCGCATTTGAAACCATAATTATCACTTCTCCACTTCTCTCTTCCACTTATTCTCTTCCTGAGTTTCCAATCTCACTTGCATTTTTGCGGGTTTTTCACCACTATCTTTACTTCGTCGCCATCATTCAATTTTAGAGCCTCACGCAGTTTTAGAGGTGCGATAATCTCAAGGAGGTCTGCCGGATAGTGTGTCCTGTCCGGTATGATGACTGCGCTTTTTATTCCCTCAATCTCGATCGGATAGCATTTTACGCCACCGAAACTGCGCTCTCCATCATTGAAACCGTGGATAATAAGAGGTTCCATGAAGTCTATGTTGTCACGTAACTGAGCACTCTCATCGCCCAGACGCACATTGAGTGTTCCGGGAAATGGCTTGAAATCAAGTTTGTCCCTGAACTGGGACATGTAACCGTCTTTTGCAATGTAGTACTGTCCTTCTCCAAGTCCTGTTATGACCTCTCCGTAAAGTTGAAGGTCAGCATAGTCCTTGCAGAATATCTGCTGGTAGTCAGCATACTCATTTTTGAGAAGGGTGACACCTGCTTCTGTGAGGTGAACCATCTGTCCACCTGCCACAAGTTGCCTTGAAATGTAACCATCGTCCTCAAGCTGTTTGAGAATCCTTGCAGCGGTCTTAGAACTGGCGGATATGTGGTGCATGAACTCTGTTGAAGATATCTTCAAAGGCTTGCCTATCGCACCGAGCAGTGCCAGTTTCTTAAGGGACTTTGTTGTGTACATTGCCTTACCACGTCAATCTCATATTTGAGTAGAATCTCATTTATGAGAGATGAGCAGATAAAGGTTTTGATGCATGATTTTGAACTTTATGGAAATTACTCCTGTACGAAACTTAATAAGAATGACAAACAATATTGTTATGAATATGAATTCCGCTCAGAAAGAAAATCAAATCGATGAATACAAGCAGACTATCGTTCCGATACTCATTCGAAATGATGTTGATAAAGCAGGCATCTTTGGTTCGTTTGCAAGGAACGAAGCAAGAGAAGATAGTGACATCGATATTCTTGTAAATTTCAAGAGCAGAAAAAGCCATTTTGACCTTTCAAGACTTGAAATGGAGCTTGAAAAAGAATCTCACAGAAGGGTTGAAGTCATTACTTATGATTCCATTAGTCCTCTTATCCGGGATAGAATCCTGAAAGAAGAAGTGAAGATACTATGAATTTAGTTATTTAATAGATAATAGTTTTTTAAATAACAGCTTCAACTTCGTTCAGTACATACTTCCTGATATTCGGCTTTAGTGCATCTTTCATTACAAGGTCGACCTTGATTCCAAGAGAATCTGAAAGATAGTTCTCAAGATGAACAAAACTGAAAATAGTTGGAGTCTTGCTAAACTCCACCAGCACATCAAGGTCACTTTCCAGAGTGTGCTCTCCACGTACATAGGAACCGAAAAGTCCTATGTAACTTACATTATATTCTTCTTCAAGCTCCGGCAGCATTTCATGGAGCTTTTTTCTGTAAGTTTCAATATCTTTTTTTGCTGGCATTTTCATCTCGAAAGTGTTTTTCAGTTATATGTTATTTTTAATATGTATAAGTTCTCTGTTAATTTCAATACTGTTTTATTTCTTGAAACTGTTTATTTTATGGGAGCATGAACTGGGATAATTTCAAAAAAGAATTACCTGTATGGAGAAAAAGAATATGGGCATACAGCAAAATACTCATCGTAATTGCAATCTTTGCATTTATACTCTGGAGAATTCCCTTTACTCACATCCTCTGGACTAATAATGCCTACACCCATTACAATGCCACCCAACTAAGCAACATGGGTTTCTACGACAACGAGCGCTATCTCCTCAGCGCCCTCGTCCAGAGTCTGGCAGCCACCATCGCTCTAGTTATCACACTCAGTCTTGTAGCCGTACAACTCGCAGCCCAATCCTATTCTGCAAGGGTCATTGATGTCTACAAACGGAACCCCGATATGTGGATACTTCTCTGCATCTACATTTTTACAATATTCTACGGACTTGGGTTGACTAAGATTGTTGGACTTGGCATTTTAGGAAACTACATGGAGGGCGCCATTTTTGTGGCTTACTTTATGGGGTTCTTTGCTTTTGTTTGTCTGGTACCGTATATGTTGAAGACTTTGGATTTGCTGAAGCCTTCAACTGTGATTACGTTGCTGGCGGAGGAGATTAACAAAAAGAATGTGTTGGAAGCTTTAAAAGATAATAAAATTGGTATGAATATAGAAGACAATGATCCAGTTCAACCAATAATTGATATGATAAATGTTGCACTTAATAAAAATGATAGAGAGACTTTAAAAAATGGACTCGTTGCCATAAAAATAGCTACTAACAAAATATTAGTAAATAATATTTTAGATAAATATGAAGAAAATGATATTTCAAAATTTATCATCAATCACCTTGAAAACGTAGGAATACAAGCAGTAAAGGAAGAGAAGGACAAGTCCACAAATCTCGTTATTGAAGCATTAAAAGAAATTGGAATAGAATCTGCTGACCAAAAATATGAAAATGCAACTACAAATTCAATAAAGTCGATAAGAGTAATTACAAACAAAGAACTAAAAGTTGATATCAAAGAAGAAAAAATTATTTTTGTGGTTCTAATTCTCAAAGAATTAGGGGAAAAAGCTGCAATCAAAAACCTAGATACAGCTGTAAAAAACGTGATTTCAATATACGAAGAAATTAAAAAAAGAAGGGATCTAAAATATCACCAAGATATTGCAAAAGAAATAATAATAAATCTTGGACATATTGGGACAATTACTGCTCAAAAAATGAAGGAGTTTACAACTTTTAAAATTATAACCATTCTTGGTTCAAATAATGATATTATTATGAAGAACTTATATATTGTTAAAGAACTTATTCAGTGTTTATATAATATAGGAATAATCTCAGCCACCAACGATTTTGAATCTACGAAAAATGTAGTTGAGGAGCTTAGAAAGATAGGAATCCACATTGCGAATAAAGGGATACTACAATTAGAGTGGGAAATTGCTGAAAAAGAAAACATAGAAGCAATTGCAGAAATCGGCATAATATGGATTAATACACACAAAGATGAAATTGATGAAGTTTCATATTATGTAGTAGAAACATTGGGTGCAATAGGCGAAGAAATCACAAAAAATGAACCAAATACTTGTAAAAGATGCGCAATAATCAAGCTGAGGAAAATTGGGATCAAAGCTTTAGCAAATAGAATACCTTATGAAATAACAAACAAGTCAACATCCTCTATTGGTAATATTGCATTATTGTGCATTAAAAAAAATGGTGGAGCTATTTTCGAAGCAATAACATCTCTTGAAGATATTGGAATTGTTTCAATTAAAGAAACAAATGTAGCTCGAAAAGCATTAAAATGCCTTGAAGAAATTGGAAAAGCAGAGCTAAACTATGAAAGAAGTATCAACGAAATAATTGAAAATAAAACAATAAATGCAATTATGAAAATAGGCCAATCTGCAATTGCAGAAAATAATAAGATATTGATAAAAGAGACAACAAATAGTCTCAAAAACATAAATATTGAAGCAAAAAATAGTGGAAAAGAAGAAAATATAACAAAACTCATAGAGGAAGCGCTAAATGATCTTGAGATTTTGTATAAAACAAGAAAAAAATCATGAGTTACAACGTTTGAATTAAGTTAATGAAACAACATTAGTCTTCATCATCCACGAACATCTTTGCCACCAGACCCATATGACCCTCGTGGAAAGGATCAAGCTCTTTTCTCCAGCACTTTGGACTCAATCCCAAATCACTTTTAGATTTCTAACCAACACTACATCAAAATCAGCATCTTGCCCATATTTTGTCTATTAAACCAAATAATAATGTATTTATTTGGTCTGCTGAACCAAATGAATATAAACAAAGAACACTCAGTATAAAATATGGACAAAGAGAAACTAAAAATCCTGCTGAAAGAGCAGAATGACCATATCAAAAAAGTCGATGATCTGGTCAAAAGAGAACTGCTGAATGAAATAAAGAGCAGGGATTCAGACCTTATCACAATAGTTGCAGGGCTTCGGAGAGTTGGGAAATCAACGCTTATGAACGAGATAAGAAAAGATCATCTTCATGAAAGCTATTTTGTGAACTTTGATGATGAGAGGTTCTTTGATTTTACAATAGAAGACTTTCAGACCTTGCAGGAACTGCTCATCGAGCTGTATGGTGAAAGGAACGTCTACTTTTTTGATGAGATACAGAACATTCGTGGTTGGGAGAGATTTGTCAGAAGGCTTCATGATAATGGAAAGAAAGTGTATGTCACCGGTTCCAATGCAAGTATGCTGAGTCGGGAGATGGGAACACACCTCACCGGCAGGCATCTCAGTTATTCATTGTATCCGTATTCATTCAAGGAATTCCTTCGTTTTAAAAAACACGAGCTACCAATCCCGGAAGTGCTTACTACTGTGGAGAAAAGCAAACTTAAACAACACTTCAATGAATATATTGAAGCCGGAGGAATACCGGAATTTGTGAAGAACCGGGATGAGCTTTATGTCAAAACACTGTATGAGAACATAATCTACAGGGACATAATAGCACGATACAACCTCAAAGATGAAAAGGCACTCAAAACAACAGCCTACTTTGCAGCATCCAACATCGCAAAGGAGATAAGTTACAATAATGTTAGGAAGCTGACAGGACTTTCCAGCGCAACTACAATCAAAGAATACTTTGAGTACCTTGAGAACAGTTATCTTGCATATCTTTTACCTCGGTTTTCCACATCCCTCAAAACACAGGTATATTCCAACAAGAAAGTGTATTTCATAGACACAGCCATCGCCAAGATACTGGGTTTCAGGACATCAGAGGATTATGGAAGAATCCTTGAGAATATGGTGTTCATGGAACTAAAAAGAAGGAATCTTGAAATATATTATCACAGGGAAAAGAAAGAATGTGACTTTGTAATTCGGAATGGTTACAACATAACAGAAGTAATTCAGGTCACAAAGAACCTTGAAAATCCAGATACAAGAAAAAGAGAAATCGAAGGGTTGTTTGACGCTCTGAAAACCTACAGCCTGAGTGAAGGTCTTATTCTCACAGATGATACCGAAGACAGTATCGAGATTGATGGTAAGCAGATAACTGTAAAACCTGTCTGGAAATGGATGCTTGAATGAATATAGTAAGATGACACATTGTCACTAATTGAGAAAACATTTAATTTAAAAAGACAATTCTTGAAACAAAAATGACTGACAATTACACAAACAAGCTTCATGGCTTGCATAAAGAAATCTGGAAAAATGTAGAGTCGGAAGAATATCTGAAAAAGGAAAGGCAATCCTGAGATAAGGATGCTGATAATTGAAAGTGTTCGAAGATAAAAATCAATTCAATGTCATAAATGGAACGTGCCGCCTGCGGCGGATGGTTGCATCAGCGTCAATCCTTAAAACAATTTCATTCCCCATCATCCACAAACATCTGCGCCACCAGACCCAGATGATCCTCGTGGAAAGGGTCAAGCTCTTTTCTTTCCAGCACCTCGAACTCAATGTCAAAGCCACTTTCAAGTTTGCGGACCTCTTCCTTGAATATCTTTTTCGGGCTGGCTACGGTGTCGATGCTCCTTGACTTGATGGAAAGCATCAGGTGACCATGTTCTTCCAAGAAGTATTTTGAATTGATTGCTGCAATCTCAGCCTGGTTGGGCTGGGCAACGTCCTGGAAAATGACATCCGCTTTTTCCACGATGTGAGCGTAGGATTGTGGTTTATTGGCATCTGCAAGAATTGGAATTATGTTTGGACGCTGGTCGCAGAGCTGGATAAGGTCACGCATGGTGCGTGGGGAGAACTCAACTGCGTAGACAAGTCCATCTGTTAGTATGTCAGAAACGTGGCTCACTGTTGTTCCCGAGGCTGCGCCTAGATAGAGTACTATGGAATCGGATTCAAGAGGAATATCGAAGTTCTTGAGCACCATGGCTCCGAGCTTGCTTCTGCGGGGGTCCCACTGGCGGTATTCTGTATCGTCCTCAGTAATGAGGCGCTCGCCGTAGACACTAGTGCCCGGAATCATATTCCTTGTTACAAGCATCTTCCTGTCATCAATATCCAGTTCATAGATTCCACTGGATAATTCTCTTACCGGCATCAGTTACTACCTCCTGACTTTTTGTTCTTCTTTCGCCCTCTGCTTCTGCGTTTTCCACCTTTACCTTGTGGTTTTGCTTCCGGCTTCCTCTCAGGAGGATTCGGGTTAACCTGCCTTATGTGTTCCAGTTTCTTATCAAGAGCATCCTTGATGGACGGATCAAGTTCGCCTGAATAAAAATCAGTCCTTGCAGCAAGGCTGATCTTAGCTGCAAGTGCCCTTGCAAGTTTTCCTCTCTGCCACCAGGGCGCATTCTTGATAACTGGATTGTTAAAGATAATTCCATGTTTTGGAGACGGTGCCCGGGAGCGAAGATGCTTGAAAAGCGCCCTGTTAGCACCGATAACCTGAACTGTGCTGGACGGGAAAGTTGCCAGCTTCTCAAGGCTTCCTGCCATGCTCATAAGACGGGCACCAAGTGAAGCACCTGCAATCTCGCAAAGGTTCGGTGCCACTGAGCCCATGCTCGTATTAATGTAATTCTCAATATACCTGCGTGTATCATACAGGCTGCAGATGTTGTTTGCAAAAGTTTTCAAAAGCTCCTCATCTGTAAACAAGAGTTCAGCACCCATTGATTGTGATGCCTTCTCTGACATTTCATGTTCCTCAGGAACATTTGTCCTTGAACCATAAGCTGAAACAAAGTTTGCAAGCTCCTCACCCGTCATTTCCAGTTCCGGGAAATACCTTCCGTACCACTCAAACAGGCGCTCGCTCAGTTCATTTACATTTTTGTCAACATCATCCAGCGCCTCAACTGCCTGGATAATTCTTGAATCGTCAGTATCGGTCTGTGAAATCTGGCTCTTTGCAGCCCTGATACAAACATCACGGAGAAGAATATCATAATCCTCGTCAAGTTCAACAAAACCACATTCAAGTGCCGCATCTCTCAGATCAGCCCTCTGTAATGGAACAGACTGTGGATTATCCTTTGAATTATCCTGCAACTCTACAACAAAATCTGCAAGCTTTTCAGGGTCCCTATCAAAAAGTTCGCAATCATCAATCTCACCGTTTGCATCCAATTTGAGTTTTCCAAACCATGCAGTGAACTCTATAGCTGCCATTTCAGACCCTCCTGATCTCTGCACCGGTGTTGTTTGCTTTGGTAACCAAAACCTTGCCACCTATTGTCCTGTCAAGAAGTTCCTGCACATCTTCCTGTAGATATGCAGCATCTTCCGGGTTCTTAACGATTCCATAAACTGCCGGTCCAAATGAACTCATGCCTGCACCGTAGGCGCCATTGTCCTGCATAAGGGCCATGACATCCCTCACAACCTGATGCTGGAGAGATACCTCACGCTGTTTGAAACCAATGTTCTGTATATGATTAATGCAATAACCAAAAGCTTCGATGTCCTGCTCCATGATAGCGGGCATCATTTTCATGAGAATGACATGGGAGAGCTCCTGCACCTCGCCTACAGGAAGTGGACACTCTTTCTGGAAGATATTAACCTCTTTAGCATCGTGTGCTCCAGTGGTTTCAGGAAGTGCAAGAACTATATTCCAGTCCGGGAAATCATGCCTGAAAAGCACTGGAGCCGGGTCTGCCCTGCTTGCAGAAGATGGCGAAAATGAACCTTTGTCACTGAACCTGTGACCTCCGTCAACTATGAAGCCACCCATCTCAAACGATGCGACACCAATACCGGATGTTCCACCGCGTCCAACTGCAATTGCAAGTTCCCTTACGCTTTTTCCAAGACCATACAATTCATTCACAGCCGCAGCAGCAGAGAGCGCTGCCTGTGTGCCTGAGCCAAAACCAACGTGAGCCAGCATGTCTTCTTCAATTTTAAGACTTATACCTTCTTCCTCAGGAAGGACCTGTTTTACGGCATTGATCATCCTTTCAGCAAGGAATGAATCCCCTATAACTTCAATTGTATCTGATTCCTCTGCAGAGATGACAACATGCGGAGAGGCTAACGAAATTCCTGCACCTCCATCCACTCTGCCAAGTTGCGCATTCATATCAATAAGAGTCAGATGAAGCCTTGATGGGGATTTAATGATAATCATGTCATGGATTATCAGTGACACATACTATTAAAGATTAACACTTGATTTTCGGGATTTCTTTTTTATCAGAAAATTCCACGAAAATCGTAATACATTCCGGTTAAGGACAAACATCAGGATTACAGGAATAAAGCGATACAATCTTATACGGAACTTCCCGGACATATCAAATTCGATCCTGCTATCTACAAAATCAGGCTCAAGACTCATTTTAAGATTCTCAAAGTTGCATCCCATATAAGCCATCAACGCATGGGAATAACCACACACAATGCCTGTATAGGATGGATCGGGAAATCCGTACACCGCATTTATTCTGGCATAAGGAATTTTGATAGCGCGAACCACCCCCTTGACAAACCTGATAACCGGGACTTTCAGCTGCCTGAAAGCCTGTATAATTTCAGAATAGCTCATATCAATTGACTTTTTTCTATCGCCCTTTTCCTGTTTATCAGATTCCTGAAAGTGTTCCTTTACTTTTTCTGTAACTACCTTTTCAGCATCTTTGAACTCTTCCGGAAAATCACCATCCGAATTCTCATCCCCGGCCTCTTTTTCCAGCCCAGGACTCACATTTTTGGAAAACAATAACCAGTGAACAATAACACTATGTTCAATTGAAGCATCGGAACCCTTCACATCAAAAGCAATATCTATTGCAGCAAACAGGACTAAGAGAACTAAAAAAACAATGAGAAGCAGTATTACCGTTAGAATCGATAGCATATCTGCTCCTGTGTATGCCCGTTAGCAAAAAAGAAAGTATCAGTCTTCAGGAGGCTCTTGCGAACCCTCACAAGGTTCGTCGCCTTCACAGCTGTCATCTTTCTTTGACTTCTTCATTGCCTTGACCTTCTCAATAAGCCCCGGGACAGATTCAAGTATCTTACCAAAATCCGTCTGTCCTGAAAGGGTCATGAGCTTTGTGCCTTCCGGAGAGGTCACGATAAATGCAACAGGCTCTATCTTAGCACCAGCACCGCCACCGCCGCCAAAGCCTTCTTCTTCCCCCTTTTTCTTACCTTCGCCGCCACCAGTTCCAAATCCAAATGAAACCTTAGTAACGGGAATAATGGTAGTTTCACCTACAACCATAGCCTCCCCGACAACAGTCTTTGTGCTCACAAGTCTTTCAAGTTCGCTGGATACTTCTTTCATTAGATCTTCTAATGCCATTTGCTAAAACCCCTTAGAATAAATCTACCCTTATAGGTAATATTATTTCCTGCTAAAAAAGTGTCTTTAAAATATATAGAAGTAGCCCCCATAGATATATGGAATTCGATAATCAAAAAAGCAGGAGAATCCTAATTACCAGAATTATCCTGGAAGAAATTCATCAGTGAATACTTGACTTTTTCAGGATCTACATCAATGAATTCTTCACGTTCATCATCAGGGAACATTTCAAACACGGAGAATTTTCCGAACTTTTTCGGTGCTTCAGTTGTGAACCTGCCATCAAGGAGAATCCTTACTCCATAATCAAACGGAGAACGCACAACTCTCCCCATAGCCTGACGGATCTTGCGGATAGTCGGCACCTGCACTGCAAATTCCCAGCCAGCACCAAACCCAAAAGTATGGTCGTAAGCAGATTCCACAGCATTCATCCTGTCATTCAGGGCAGGATAACCGACACCTACTATAATAACAGTCCTCCCCCTGCCATCACGGTAATCAATTCCTTCGCTAAGGGTTCCCCAGATATATGAGACTAGAACCGCCTTATCACCTGATTCACCCATCCTGAAGAAATCCTCCCTGATCTCCTGGGATGAAACACCCACCTCGTCAAGGAAAACAGGAACATTCAGACGTTTCTCCAGCTTGTTGTAGTACCTTCTGGCCTCAAAAGAACTCTGGAAAAAGATAATCACATTACCTTCTGTCTGTTCAATGGAATCAAAAAGAACTTCCTCTAATGCCTGAAGTGTCTGCGGGTCATCCCTCGTTTTTGCAAACAAAGGCGGCACTGAAACTGAAAGCGTGAGCCGCTTTTCTTCCGGAAATGAAGTACCATAAGATAGTTCACATGTCGTCCTGGCAATTCCAAGGGTGGATTTTACCATTTCAAATGGTCGCAGGGTTGCAGACATGAGAACCGCTGAGAACACCGAATCGAATAATGGTTCGGTCACGTTCTTCGGGATACATGTGAAAAGTTCAATACGGCCGTAGATATCATCATTGAGATCACGTCTGACATTCAAAACCGGATAATAGTTCAGGTTATTGGAAAGCACCAGATATGATGACAGGAAATCTGCTGAATACCTTATTTGTGAACGTTTCAGGACACCTGTGAGTCCTTTCTTGTACTGCTCACGATAGTTGTCATCGAGCATAGATCCGAACTCACTTGCTTCTGAAAGAGTTTTCTGGATTGCTTCTTCGTCACCAAAACCTACTTCCTGTGCCTGTCTCAGGAATTTACCCCTGACCATATCGTTGCGTTCGTATGGATCACTGATACGCATATCATACCAGTGTCTTCCAACACGTTCACGTTCTCCGAATTTGAAACGGTTGTTATAGGTATCCTGCATCACACTGGTCAATATCTTCAGAAGATTATGAATTCCACCATCCGGCATGATATCTATATTTGCCTCTACCTCAGAGATTGCTTTTTCCAGTGTGTGCTCGGTTATTGTAATAGACGAATGCGACCTTGCTGCAGATTCGATGTTGTGTGCCTCGTCAAAAATCACAATGACATCCTGCGGCTCTTTTTCAAGCCAGTTGAGAACGGTCATGAATATATCGGAATTGAGCACATGATGGAAATTACATATCAGAAGATCTGCATGTTTCAGTTCTCTTTTCAGGAGTTCATACCCACACATGCCTTTCTGGAAAGCATAATCATTGACTTCCTCAGGTGAGCGCACATCTGAGAACAACCATTGTCTGAAAGCTTCACCATCATAGCGCAGCACCTCATAAAGTTCATTGCATGAACGCTTTCTGAGCTCAGTTGATTTTTCCTCTGCAACTTCAAGTTCCTTGGACAGAGCATCACGCAATGCTATAAGAGCAGGATCTTTTGACTTTTTATAATTCTCATAGGCGGACTTCATTTCCTGTTTCTTAAGAGCGAGTTCTCTTTCAGTTTCCAGAAGGTCGAAGGTGTTCTCACGTTTGAGCCTGCATTCCTCATAATCAGTCTCATTGGGACACATTGTGGATTTACCTTTTACCACTGCAACCTTGAGGTCATTTGTCTGCCTGATCTCACGTGCTTCGTTTATGAACTGAACCATTTGCTGATGAACATTTGTTGCAATTATAACGGTTTTCTGAAGTTGTTTCCCAACGTTAAGTGAAGGTGCAAGTGCACTGAGAGTCTTGCCTGTACCACATGCTCCTTCAAAAAGTATGATCTCCTTATTTATGAGAGAAGCATGGATCTTGTCCATTGCATCCTGCTGATTCGGGTAGCAGGTTTCCTTTGGAAAATATTTCATGTATCCGGTTTTGCCGCTCATCGCAGTACCTATGAGCTCACATTACTTAAACGGTTTTGATAAGGAATTATCATTCTGCCAGGGTGACCTGACATTCAGATTCAGCAATAATACGCTGAGTTTCCTTATCAAATATCTTAATGGATACGACTTCATTTTCCTTCAAACCGTAATTGTTGGAGGTGTCCGTGATCCCATTTGTACAAACCGACACAGAAAAAGCCGAAGTGTCATTAATACTATCCTCCCCGTTAAGTATAATAGTTTCACCTGCTGACCACATACCATCTAAAAGATCCTGATTTCTTGAAGCACATTTTGTGACCTTACCATCAAACATGAGATATTCATAATTGATTACTGTTTCCCATATAACTTAGAACAGTGTACAAAATCACCAACCAGTATAACTACTGCCTTCACCAGAAATAACAATCATTGTCGAATCGAGTTCTAAAGAGGCACCGGCCATGTGCTGAAGGCATATGAAATTATATTCAAACCGGACCCATCAGGAACGCCGCCTTTGACATAATTAACGTCAATATCTGCTACATGAACTGGCTTCATTGATGACAGCATTTCATCACTATAAACAGCCGATACTGTGATACCTGCCAGTACTATTGTTAAAAGCACCATAAGCACAACACCCATTACGGGTGACATACCACACTTGTCATGTATTATAGAAAATTTTTTGCCAGCCACGTGTGGAAATTTGATAGCAACTACATAAATTAATCTTAATGATGCTAATATATTCATTACTGCATACAAAGGACAGAATAATAAGATAGAAAACAATTAGCTTTGTAGAAATCCTGCTCATACAAGTTACACAAACATTCCTCATTTTCATTTCCACAAAGAGGAACTTCAAGCCAAAAACAAAGTAGCAACCGCCAAAGGCGGCACATTCCTATGTTGTTATACGGAAGATCATTCCAAAGATTATTGGATTCATACTGAGAACTCTGCTGAGGGCTTGTAAAGAAAGTACAGGATATTTTCTGATAATTTTGTTTCTTCTTGCAGGAAAACACCGGCTTCGCCGGACGCTTCGGGATAAATCAAATTATTCATGACACATAACGGATCATATTGTCCTGACAAAACCGGTCTGTTCTCCTTTAAGTTTTATGTCAGGATTCCTACCGAGCTAATTAATTAGCTTTCCAAGCCCATATATTAAAGCACAATAGAATAGCAGTCTCCACGATAAAATGCCAATAACGATAGCTTTTTATCTCAGCTGTGTTATGATAGAGTGTAGAGTTCTACTAATATTCAGTAGATAAATATACAATGCAATACAACCTTGTATTTCAACAAAAGGAGCTTAAAACAATGGTAGCAATTATAACTGTCAATGAATGTGTCGGTTGCGGAACATGTATAGATGAATGCCCAGCAGAAGCAATTAAACTTAACGGAGACAACATTGCAATCGTAGATGCAGGCGAATGTCTGGACTGCGGTGCATGTGTCGACGTGTGCCCAACAGACGCAATTGCAATGGAATAAGAGTAACTCTTTATTCCATATTCTTTACTTTTCTATTCTTTTTTTAATCCCAGAGGGATATTTATGCCAGAAGTAATCAAAGCAGGTATTTTGGGGGCAACGGGTGCCGTTGGTCAGAGGTTTATCCAGGCACTTGAAAACCACCCGTGGTTCGAAATAACATCACTTGCAGCGTCCGAAAGAAGCGCCGGAAAAAAATATGAAAAAGCTGCAAACTGGAGACTTGAAAGTAAACTTCCTGATTCCGTAAAGGACATGGAAGTCGTTCCTGTTGATCCTAAAAAAGTAGATGCAGACGTTGTATTCTCGGCACTGCCATCTGAATATGCAAAGACAGTTGAAGCGGAGTTTGCAAAGGAAGGATTTGCCGTTGCAAGTAACGCATCTGCATTCAGGATGGAAAAAGACGTACCTCTTGTAATTCCGGAAGTTAATTCAGAACACCTGGGACTTATAGATGTACAGCAGGATAAACGTGGATGGGACGGATATATCGTCACAAATCCAAACTGCTCCACAATCGTCATGGTTCCAACACTCAAACCGCTTATGCAATTTGGAATACAGTCAGTCACAGTCGCAACCATGCAGGCAATATCCGGTGCAGGATACGATGGAATTGCTTCTATGGCAATACTTGACAATGTGGTCCCATACATCGGAGGCGAAGAGGAAAAGGTCGAGACTGAACCTTTGAAGCTTCTCGGAGAATTTGACGGTGCGGAAGTAGTTGATGCGGACTTCAAGGTAAGTGCGTCCTGCAACAGGGTTCCTGTTATGGACGGACATACAGAGAACCTCTGGGTAAAAATGGCACAGGACCCTACACCTGAACAGGTAAAAGAAGCGTTCCTTAATTTCAATCCGGGACTGGGAGACCTTCCAACCGAACCGGAACCTGCAATCATTGTAAGAGAAGAGCCGGACAGGCCACAGCCTCGCCTTGACAGGAACATGGGCAACGGAATGGGCATTACAGTAGGACGTATAAGAGAAGGCATACGTTACACTGTAATGGGACACAACACCGTCCGTGGAGCTGCAGGCGCCAGTGTGCTTAACGCAGAACTTCTCCACAAGATGGGTAAACTTTAAACGGTGATATCATGCTCAGGAGCAGTACAATAAGAATGGTGCTTATGGCATTACTGTTACTCAGTTGTACTGCCACCAGTGCATATGCCTCAATGTTTGAACTGGAGATTGTACCTATCTCCAAAATCAATGAAGATCCCACTGTTTATGATAGTACCATGGCATACCGCAGGATAAGTGTCATCGGAAATATCACTGAACTTAATAAACAATCGGCAAGCATTGACGATAACACTTCCGAACCACTGAGAATTGATATTACAAAGACCGAATTTTTTGAAGGTTTCAATGTCAGCGATGAGATCATGGTAACCGGGGAGTTCGTATATAATCCGCTTGGAGACGACATACTTACGCCCAGCTATGTTCTTCACTATCCTGTCCGGAATCTGGGACTTGTAAATATAAGTGATGTCATAACAGATCCTGCAAAATATAATGGTAAATATCTGATAGTTGCAGGAAATCTCACCAGCGTGGAAATGAGCATGGGAAGATATACTGTACTTGCAGAGGATGAAGAAGGAAACAGCCTTAAAGTTTTGTACTACGGTTCGACAGAACTTCAGGTTGGTGACCAGGCTAAAATCACAGGACTTTACAACGGAAGAATACTTCACAGCGAAACTATGGGACTGGACAAATCCCCACTGTCAATTACCACACTGATACCCGGATTTTCATCCCTTCTTGGAGCAATTGCCATATTATCCATGGCGTTACTTTTAAAATCAAAACGACGTAACGACTAGAGATCATCATGTTAATCGTATTATCAGTCGGTGGATCAATACTGGCAAAAGAACTCAATCCTGACAGTTTTAAGGGATATGCTGATGCTCTTAAAGAACTTGCAAAAGAGCATGAGGTAGTTATAGTTACAGGCGGCGGTGCTGCTGCAAGGGATTACATAAACATTGCACGGAGTACCGGTGCCAACGAAGTTGAATGTGACTATATTGGAATAGACATCACACGCCTCAATGCAAAACTTCTCATTTCTGCACTTGGTGATGCTGCATATCCAGAGCCTCCAAAAGACTATAAGGAAGCACAGGACAAGCTCTCCTCCGGCAAGATCATTGTAATGGGTGGCGTGATTCCCGGGCAGACCACCGATGCTGTGTCAGCAATTCTTACAGAATACCTGAGTGCAAATCTTCTTATAATAGCTACAGCAGTTGACGGAGTATATTCCGCAGACCCACGCAAGGACCCTGATGCTGTAAAGTATGAAACAATGACAGCTAAAGAGCTTGTAAACACAGTTATGGTCACAGAGATGAAAGCCGGTTCAAAATCTCCTGTAGACCCCCTTGCAGCAAAAATCATTGAACGCTGTAACATCGAGACAATTGTAATGGATGGCAGTAATCCACAGGATGTGCTGAAAGTCATTCGCGATGAAAGCGGAAAGACCGATAAAAAAGCTGTTTATTTAGGTACAAGGATCATTAACTGATCCTTCTCTTTTAACTTGGAATTAAAAGTACAAAAGTAGTTAAAGTGGCTAGTTGTAAGCCACAAGATATTCAACGGTTTCTTCCTTACAGGAAGTAACCTCTTTTAATTTGTCATTGGATTGCTTAAGAGTCTCAATGGTCTTTTCGAACTTTGCCATTTGCTCTTTTGCCTTTCGGACCTTTTCATTCTCAACTTCCAGTTTTTCCATGAGTGCTTTGCGCTGTTCCTCAGGAATATCTGCGTTGTTAATCTGCTGCTGGTAATTTAAAGAGAGTTTTACGTACTTACGAAACATCTCATTCATGACGCCAAGGTCATTTTCCAGTTCTTCAATTGTTTTTGCCATACGAGTTCACACTCCTTTAACTTAACTTTGACTAAAGGTCCGTTTTTTGATTAACTCTACAGCCCGATATGCCACAAGTTTACACGTAGAGGGAGCAGTTACTAATATATAAAAATATCTATTCTAAAGCATCTAATCATCATTATGAGAATGAGAGAGATAAAAGAATAAAAACAATATCAAATAAGCAAAAAAAAGAAAAAGAGAGAAAAATGAATAAGAAAAAGAAGAATCACATTTCAGACAACTGAAAAGTCGTTATACCCGGATTGGCAGCAATTTTTGCCATGATCTCTTCCTTGCAGGAATCCGAAATATTATCAAATGCTTCATCCTTTTCAAGGAAATCAACTATAGGAACATTGTCCGGAATTTCAACAACATCATAACCGTTTATCCTGAACATTGTTTCAAGAACATCGATCTTTTCATCCCTCTGGCCTTCGCTTACAAGCTCGATTGCCATATTCTTACTGAGTTTATTGTATTCCTCACAGTCCTCAAATACAGCAAGACCTGCATCCATGCTGTCAGCTGCTGCAAAAATGTGGAGGAGACATGCATTTCCCTCTTCAAACATGTCCCCAATTGCTTTCATGCCTTCAAGAAATCCCTTATCTATAATTTCGTTTATGTCGTAACCCAATTCAAGGGCTTCATTTGCTGCTTTTTCTGCGCCTTTCTCATCAAAATCCAGTATGGATCTTTTTGCTTCATCTATAAGTTGCGTAATTGTTTTTCCCTGAGACAAATTATCATCCCTTTGATTGAATTAGCACATACTAAATTGATCACTTCAGTGCAATTTAGTCACAATTTTGACAATTTTAGCATCGTATATAAACTCATCGAGTAAATAGCAGCAATCTGTCATGAATTTACATAATAAAATAAAAATATCACAAATAATTACAGAATGAGTATTTTTGGCAAAAAAACATAAAAGAACAGATAATATCGTCAATCAGAATATGATTGCAGAATAAAAATAGATTAATATTGCATCCATAGAGGATGCAAAATAAAAATTATTTTCCAAGGACTATCCTTGCGATATCACTGCCAACATCAGAAGTTCCTGCTGACCCGCCCATATCGTAGGTCTGGACCTTTGCTTCACTTATGTTGGTCTCAATTGCAGAAACAATAGCATCTGCAGCTTCCTTTTCACCCATCTGTTCAATGAGCATTGCGCCTGCCCAGATTGTTGCGATAGGATTGACCTTGTTCTGGCCCTTGTACTTTGGTGCTGAACCGTGGATCGGCTCAAACATACTTGTACCTTCAGGGTTGATGTTTCCTCCAGGTGCAAGTCCAAGACCGCCCTGTACCATTGCACCAAGATCTGTGATGATGTCACCGAACATATTTGGTGTTACAACGACATCGAACCACTCAGGGTTCTTGACAAACCACATGGTCATTGCATCAACATAATTGAAGTCTGTAGTGACGTCAGGATGCTTTGCAGCAACTGCATTGAACTCCTCCCTCCAGAATCCGTATATGTCTGAAAGAACGTTTGCCTTATCAACTGATGAAACATGCTTGTCACTGTTTTCTGCAAGGTCGAATGCATAATTGATAACTCTCTGCGTACCTTCCTTTGAGATCATACCGATCTGGTAGCCAATCTCCTCACTGTCAGTCTCGATATCAAGGCCGAACTTTGCGTTGTAAAGTGTCCTGTGAACCTCAAGCATATCCTTGCTTGCACCTGACTTTGCACGGCCGCCAATGCCGATGTAGAAGTCTTCGGTGTTTTCCCTGACAACTGTAAAGTCAATATCTGCAGGAGTCTTGTCCTTGATCGGGCACCATACACCATCGAGAAGCTTAATTGGACGGAGGTTGATGTACTGGTCAAAGTAGAACCTTGCAGCAAGCAGGATACCTTTTTCAAGTACTCCTGGCGCGATCCTGTCATCTCCGATTGAACCAAGGTAGATTCCTTTGTAACCTGAAAGCTCTTTCAGGGAATCCTCGGAAATAAGTTCCCCGGTTTCAAGATAGTGGTCTGCTCCGTGTGGGAACTCCACCCAGTCAACATCAAATCCGAATTTTTCACCAGCAGCATCGATAACCTTACGTCCTTCTGCTATGATCTCAGGTCCGATACCGTCTCCTGGTATTACAGGTATTTTGTACTGTGTCATGATAACCTATCCGTGTTATTTTGATAATTTATTGTAAGATGGTCTGGACAGATCAGATAATCTGCCTTGTGTATTCGATAAGTCCACCGGCATCCATTATACCTCTGACAAATTCAGGCAGAGGTGTTGCCTGGTACTCTTCGCCCTTTGTTACGTTCCTGATAAGTCCTGATGCGAAGTCAACATCAAGCTCATCACCGTCATCTATTTTATCGGTTTCAGGGCACTCGAGAAGTGCAACGCCGATGTTAATAGAATTCCTGAAAAATATACGTGCAAAGGACTTTGCGATCACACAGTTAATTTTTGTTCCTTTAAGTGCTATTGGTGCGTGTTCTCTTGATGAACCGCATCCGAAATTATTACCGGCAACAATAATGTCACCTTCTTTTACATCTGTAGGGAATTCAGGTCTTACACCTTCAAAAGCATGTGCTGCAAGCTCCTCAGAGGTATTCATAATAAGATACCTTCCTGGAATTACAGCATCAGTATCAACATCGTCTCCGAATTTCCAGACTCTTCCGCTCATATTTACACCTAATTAGTATTAATCGATAATTATCATTAATGAACTTGAAACTATACCATAGATATCATCATACTAAATAATACTACTGGAAAAAGCAATGCTTTTGAAAAAGTATATAGAGTAGGCTTAACCCTCAAAAACAGGCAAACAAGAAATCATTAATAATAGCAAGCCTAAGTAAAAGGAGATGGTAAGCAAAAAGGATGAAATTATTCTATCCATACTGCAACAGGGAGCCAGAACACCGATATCAGAGATCGCAAAAGAAGTTGATCTCAGTGAGAATGGTGTCAGGTACAGGCTGGAAAAACTGGAAGATGAAGGGTACATCAAGAATTACACTGTCTTACTAAATCCCAGGAAGTTCGGAAAGGGAACTTTTGCTATATTTAATCTGGAAATGGAACCTAAAAAGACAAAAGAAAGCCTTAATAAACTCATAGAAATCGATGAATTCATTAAAATATACCAGACAACCGGCCAATACTCCATCAAAGCTTTTGGCCTTTTCAACAATGAAGAAGAAATGACAAATTTCATAAACAACCGGCTTCTCTATGAAATCCCGGTACAGAATTATAGTATCGAGATTATTACAAAAAATATCAAGGACAGCATATATCACATCTGATCTAGTCTTTTGTACCAGATGTTCATGCTTTCAATTGAACCGGAAATATTAGTGTTATTCACAAGGGTTCCTGCATATGAATATGAACTGCGTGAGAAAACCGTGTTCATTCCATAAGACCTCGCCCTTGCAATCGTATAAGCGGTTATGATTTCCATTTCACGCATCTTTGTTTCCATCTTTCTCAAAAGATAATAGGAATAACCTCTGCCACGATAATCCGGCAATGTTGCAAAATCAGTCATCTCAACATTACTGTTCTCAGCATCCATTTCACAGGATGCCAGGGCAACAATTTTGCCAGCTTTCCTTATTCCAAAATAAATCAGGTTTTCCTGCATGGTCTGTAGAAGATATTCAGGGTCCTGTATTGGGAATGGATAACTTGGAAAAACCAGGTCATATATCGTTGCCATTTCCAAAACGTCTTTTTCACTGCAAATAAAACACTCTTCATCACTTGAAAGTTCTACTTCCCTGGAACTATTGAGCTTAGATAAAGCAGTACTGATGACTGCTTCAACATCATCCGGTGTTTGTTCCTTCTCACGTTCATCAGAAAGGAACTTTGCCATGAAGCAAACACCTTCATGTCCGTTATACATCCCTGGCACATAGGCTTCTTCAACATGGCCTGTTTCCTGGAAATGATTCTTTGCAGAGGAAGGGATCTTGGAGAATATCTTCGAATATCCATTCGTTTCTGCTATTTCCTCTACTTTTGCAGGTACTTCTGCAAAATCATCAGGCGATAGCTTCATCAGGTAAACACGGTCATTGAAAGGACCGTGCTGTATGATCGAATTATTGATCTTAAGGATCTGATCACTCAACGTTCCTTCTCTCCATGCGTTCAGTATCTTCAGGTACAAGACTCAGTGCATCGTCAAAATCAGAAAGCAGTTTTGCAATTCCTACTGATCTGAATTCCTTGGCTTCGTCCAGTTTTAGCTGCAAAGCACAGTCATCGCATTTCCTGTCGCAATAAACCGCCTCGTAGGAATCCGGCTCCTTGTAGGAAGTAATGACTCCCTCGTAATTCCTGAGAATTACTTTGTTGGTTGACCAGGAGATCAGGTAATTTGGCATTACCGGTATTTTTCCTCCGCCACCCGGTGCATCAATTACATAGGAAGGAACTGCAAAACCGCTTGTGTGACCGATGAGATTCTCCATTATCTCTATACCTTTACCCACAGATGTCCTGAAATGGGTCAGGCCTTCGGAAAGGTCACACTGATAAAGGTAATACGGTCGTACACGGTTTTCAACAAGTTTGTGGAAGAGTTTCTTCAGAATCCTGTAACAATCATTCACACCTGCAAGCAGTACAGTCTGGTTACCCAGTGGAATACCTGCATCGGCAAGCTTTCTGAGTGCCTGTTTAGAAGAAGCTGTAACTTCACGGGGATGGTTGAAATGAGTGTTAAGCCATACAGGATGGTGTTTCTTCAGGACTTCTACAAGATTGTCTGTTATTCTGTAAGGTAAAACCACCGGCATTCTGCTGCCTATTCTTATGACCTCAACATGAGGGATTGCGCGTAGTTCTGTAAGTATCCAGTCCAGATACTCATCTGAAAGCATCAAAGGATCTCCTCCTGACAAAAGAACATCCCTTACCTGCGGATTGTTTGCTATGTACTCTATACCCTGAAGAACTTCATCTTTTTCCGGAATCGAATCTATATCGCCTACTTTTCGTTTTCTTGTGCAGTGCCTGCAATACATAGAACATACATTGCTGATATGGAAAAGCACCCTGTCAGGATACCTGTGTGTAATTCCCGGCACCGGGCTGTCATGGTCTTCACTCAGCGGATCTTCCATTTCATCACAGGCAACAATGAGTTCCTGCGGGGAAGGGAAAGATTGCATGAAAATAGGGTCATTTCTGAAATCCTCAACTTCTATGAGAGAAAGATAATAAGGAGTAATGGACAATGGGAATTTTTCAAGTGTCCTTAGTAGGGCCTCTCTCTCTTCGCCCTCAAACTTAATGTCAAGAAGTGTCTCAAATGTATCGATGTCATTTACTGAATGCCTTAATTGCCACTTCCAGTCACTCCATTTAGCAAGAGGTTCTTCAGAGTCGATTCTATCTACTATATTTTGCTGCCGGCGTTTGTAAGATTGCATCAAATCACTTAATAATATATGAATCTGCAGAAGAGAGTTGAAAACAGAACACACTGAACTGGTTTTTGTCCGAAGTATATGAATAGGTCACAAACATAATTCAGCGCTGATCTTCTGCATGCGTATCAATTCTGATACCAAGTAATCATTTTAGACATTATATAATTTGTTTGAGATATCAGATAAATAGTTGTCTCCTTTTTGCAGAATCCGCAGAATATACTTTCCGAAATTATCGAAGGATAATCTCCGCCGTGCCAGCTAAGGCGAGGACGCATACGGATAATATGCGCTGCCTCAGTATTGTCATCTACAAAAAATGCGATTCCCTTCTCAGAACCCATTTTCATTATTGAATCTCCTATATTATCTTTCATATAGGTTGGCCTGACAGATCCAAGGACATTTATATCATTCTGGGACGTGAGCCTGTGGCATATAACAAGATCAGACTGTGAAACTACATAGGGATGAATAGACGCAGGACGCTGTGTTGCAAGTACAAGAGAAAGACCGGGTTAGCGTCCTTGTTTGGTACAAAAACATCGATATCAAATGAGGTCGGTTTAAGCCCCCATTTTAGGATTTCTTCTTTCTGGGCCTCGTTAGCTTTCCCAAGAGTCCAGAAAATATCCATTGTATCAATAACAACTGAAGACACACCTTTTTAAGTCTCACCGGGAAGCATCATCAGACCTTCCATGAGAACTGCCGTTGTGTAGGATTTGCCATATCCTCTTTTACCTGCAATAAACACTGCATGAGGTTTGTTTAATCCAGTGATACATGTGAACCGGAAGAGCTATCACGTGCAAGACACTTTCCCATGTAAAAAAGGACATCTTCGCCATTTCCACCAAGGATATATTGCTGCTTTGAAACACCTGCATTGAATGATTCTGACATAGAGGAGTGCAAAAATGGTGACAATATATAGTATTTATGATTTCATCTTAAAATGTAAAATGCTGCACTCCAGAAGATTAAAATGAATAGCAAGAGACATTCAATAATAAAAGAGTTTCATTATTTTAATTAATAAAGTATTTATAGGGACATCAATATGTAGGTGAACGAGGAATCTCCGTCATCACATCATTCCCCTCTGATGCATTGATTATTTTTTAGTGTATCATACCCCAAACTTCACCCAAACCATCATTATGCGAGGTTCCTCATTCCTTTTCACAAATTGTTTTCCACATGAGTTAGTATGCCTCTTGCTGCCAGAATTCCTGTAGCTGAGGAGTTTATCAGGTCGCGTGACAAACCTGCGCCATCGCCTGCAACGAACAGGCTTTCAATGTTAGTCTGCATGGTTTTGTCCACATCGATTTTCAGGGAATAGAACTTTACTTCCGGAGCATAGAGAAGAGTGCAATCCGAATCCACTCCGGGGATTATCATGTTAAGGACTTCGAGCCCCTCCATGATATCCGTAACGATCCTGTAGGGCAATGCCATGGATATATCACCGGGAGTTATGTCGGTAAGAGTATTGTTGACAGCATTTCTGCTAATGCTCTCAGTAGTTGACCTGCGCCCTCTTTTAAGGTCACCAAGCCTTTGCAGCACAGGTTTTCCGCCACCGATAGTTGTTGCAAGTTTTGCCACTGACCTCGCATATTTGATCGTGTTTTCCATGGGTCTTGTCAATCCCACATGCACAAGAAAAGCAAAGTTGGTATTATCGGACTCTTTACTGTGCATGGAATGACCATTTGTAGCAACAAAACCTTCATACTCCTCCTTTACCACAAAACCATGTTCATTGGTACAGAAGGTTCTTACAAAGTCATCATGCCCCTTGGTAAATATGTGGAATTTCGGATCATGATTTATCTTTGTTACAGGATCCATTATTATTGAGGGAACCTCCACACGAACACCGATATCGACGCCACTATAAGAAAATTTGATGGAATGCTGGTCCACAACATCATTTACCCATTCGTATCCAACCCTCCCCGGTGCAAGCAAAGTGTAATTTGAACGAATGTTCCTGTCTTCCAGAACCACGCCTTTGCATCTGCCATCTTCAGCAATTATATCTCTCACTTTAGATTCCAGCAGGAAGGATATACCCTTTGATTCCAGATCGTTCTTCATGCATTTAATGAGCGCAACAGAATTATCCGAACCAATATGACGTTGCTTGATATCTATGAACCTGGCACCAACTGAGGCTGCCCTGCGTTTTAGCATTTCAGCATCATCTCCTGTTGCAGAAAATATTTTGGTGGTTGCCCCGTATTTAAGGTAGATCCCATCCACATATTCTACGAGTTCCCATGCCGACCCGACATCACCTGTCTGCTCTGCAAGGTTACCACCTACATCAGGCCTGAGATTAAGGGTTCCGTCAGAGTAAGCTCCCGCGCCTCCCACTCCACATAATATGGAACACGGGGAACAATGACTGCATGATGAAATCGATGATACACGGCAATGCCTTTCATTGATATCTTTCCCACCGTCCACAACAAGCACTTCTAATCCTTTTCCGGCAAGTTCGTAGGCTGCGAATAATCCTGCAGGGCCGGCACCTACGATAACAACATCATAATCATAGCTTGTAGCAGAAATAATATCACTCCATGGTCCCCACAAAAGGACCATAGAATATGATAATATTTACAAAAATAAAAATGTTATGATAAAATTTTGTCGAGTTGCCCGATTTTACTTGCGAACTTAATTTCCTGGGCAATCCTCTTACCGGTTGAAAGATCCGGCTCAATCAGATCGGAATAAGGAGAACCTGAGAGATAGATATTGGTACCTGCAACTATGCGAGCGGATATTTCAAAAACCTTGATCTCAAGCTTGTCAGTGACAACCGTTTCAAGACAGAAAGGACCTATCATACCGCCAAACAGTTCAAGTGACTGCTCAACAACCCTTTCTCCCAGATTGAATATATTAGGAAGAAGTGATTCCCTGGCAACAAGCGGAACATTTCCTGTAACCACGTATGTCGGGATAATGTCAGCCTCTTCAAGTTCTTTTGGTGAACCAAGTCTGAAGATCTCATCTGCATTGGACTCGACCCTGCGGTCCATACTGAGCATCTCAAGGATACCAGTACTGAGTTTGTAACCTCCTTCCCTGAGTGGTGAATAGAAGAAATGAAGATAATATCTTGTTCCTACAATGAATTCCTGTATCGTGAATTTTTCATTCGGATCGATGTGTTCCTGGAATTCCTCATAATTCTTGGCGATAAAGAAGCCACGTCCTCCTTTTGCACCATGATACTTCACCATTACAGGGCCATCGATATCCTGAGGTTTAACAACCCTTGGCATTTCAATACCTGCACCTTCAAGCCATTCACGTTCCATTTCCCTGTCAGATTCCCATTCAAGGACCGCCCTGTTTCCAAAAGTAGGAACCGCAAGTTCGGCAAAAGCCTTGCCGCCCATATACTCTACAAATGAACCATGCGGAATTATAATAGCATTGTTTGCGCGGAGCTCATCAACTATATTCGGAATCTCCTTGTAGCTGTCGACTACAATGAACTCATCCGGTTTTGCGAGAGGAAAAGCATCGTAGAATCTTGGAGGCTCTTTTACACAGATACCTATGGTCCTGAAACCTTCCTGCCTTGCACCATAGAATATTTGAAGACTGGAGTGAGAACAAACAGTGGCAATGCTCAGATTGTCCCGGTCATAATTCTCAACGATTTCCATTATTTCTTCTTTAGTAATCATAGTGTAATAGCCCCTGGAATTTACCTCATATTGTTCTTGCTATTCTTTAACTTTTCGAGTTACATCTTAAATTGCTATAACTTCAAATGGAACTGAACTTAAAGGAAGTAATATAAGTCAACGTTCATATACTGGGAATTATGGGAGAGAACGAAAAAGGTACAGGCTCGGAAAAAGTACTTATCCTGCCTCTGAGTGAGGATTCCAAGAAAATCACCCAGTTGCTTTCAAACGAGAAAGCAATGAAAATGCTGGAGATACTCGCAGATAAACCAATGTCGGCCAGCGATGTTGCTGAACAGCTTGACATGCCGCTGACAACCGTAAAGTATAATCTGGACGGACTCATTGAAGCTGATCTTATACAAGTCAAGGAAACGAAATGGAGCCGCAAGGGCAGAGAGGTTAAGATATACGAACCTGTCCAGAAACTCATCGTCGTTGCCCCGGGAAGTATGAAAAACGACAGATCGTCAATACTCAGTATGCTCAAAAAGTACCTTGGTCTTGTTGCCGGAGCTGTTTTTGCTGCCACCGGACTTGAAGCCATAACAAGGAACTTTGGCACAAAATCCATGTATTCACAGGAAGCAGGAACTGCACCGTTGTTTGCCGAAGACGAGGCAGTCAAGGCCATGAGCAAAGATGCTGACATGGGAGACACTAATGCCAACGCAATGGGAGAAACTCCTGAAGCACGAGAAGTGCCTGAAATAGAGGCAAAAGAAATAGATGGAGCCGAAGTTACCACTGACGGGGAATTTGGGGGGAAAACTGCTATTGAAGAACCACCCATGGATGAAGCTGCTGTAGATGGCGGTTCCATGGATTATGAGATGCCGGAGGATTCAGCAGTTTCAGACGGGTTTACCGGTGTTGATGATGTCAGTCCTGAAATGCTTGCCTCCTCCACCTCAAACGGGACAGAAGCAGCAGATATGGCAAGGGACGGAATGAGTGCAGGCCTGGGCAACCAGACCCAATCTCCTGAAATTACACAAACCCTTACCGATAACATATCTGCTATGCATGAACCCGTTGGTGGCATATTCCAGAATGGTATCCTGTCACACGTAAGTGTATGGTTCTTTTTCGGCTGTCTTTTTGTTATTACTCTCCTATTTGTAAGAGAAATGTATAATAGAAAAAAGAACATATGAAGCCTGAGTGAATGGTATGAGAGTTGCTCTGAAAATAGCATATGTAGGCACCGGCTACCATGGTTCTCAGGTACAGCCGGATGTAGCTACAATAGAAGGCGAGCTGTTCAACGCACTCACGCAGCTTGAGATCATCGATGATCCGAAATCCGCACGTTTTTCAAGTTCCGGAAGGACAGACGCCGGAGTACATGCAAGAGAACAGGTTGTTGCTTTTGACACCGATAAACCGAACCTTGCAATCCCAAGGGTTATTAATTCCAAATTACCAAATTCAATCTGGGCATGGGCACATGCTGAAGTTCCAGACGATTTTGATCCCAGACGATGGGCTGCCAGTCGAAAATACAGATACATTATGAGCGGTGAGCAGTATGATATTGCAAAGATCAGGGCTGCCTCAAAATTGCTTGTTGGCGAACATGATTTTGCTAATTTCTGCACCAAGGAAGAAGACAAAAGCACTGTTCGTAATGTGGAAAAAATTGATGTGCGTGTTAGCGGAACCCTTACAAAAATAGACATCCAGGCAAACAGTTTCCTCTGGAACATGGTAAGGAAAATTGTCACTGCCCTTACAATGGTTGGAAGCGAAGTCAGGGACGAGGAATGGCTTATGCAGATGCTTGATCCGGAATCATACGAAGAAGGACTTGAGTCATCGGCTGCATACGGCCTGACACTTATGGAAGTGGAATACCCGGAACCTATTGACTGGTGCGAGGATGCTTATGCAATCAGAAAAGCTACCGACAGCGTACACGACTATCTGGTGCGACACAGGGTTATGGCTGAAGTGATGGACCACCTGGTTCCAAACGAATAATCACCTTTTACTTTTTTTAGAAAAATGCGCTGTACTGCAAGCATCCGGGACATGGTCATAGATTGTGAGCTAATCCGAAGAGATGTCAAGAATCCAAGACTGGAATTCCGTGAAGGCGAACTGTACCTAATAGTACCAAAATCGTTCAGGGAACATGAGAAAGTGATCCGCAGGCACCAGAGATGGATTTACAACCGTTATTGCAGAATGCAGAAAGTTCAGGATTTTTCCCGGGACATTGATCTTGTAACCGGCAGGTCAGTAGATGAGCTGAAAAGTCTTGTTCATAAATGTGTGGCGATTATTGGAAATGAGCTTGGGGTAAAACCTGAAAATGTAAGGTTCAGGAAAATGAAAACAAAATGGGGAAGCTGTAGTTCAAAAGGCAACCTCAATTTCAACACTTTTTTGCAATACCTGCCGGATGAGATGATAGAGTATATTGTGCATCATGAGATGGTTCATCTCATAGAACTGAACCATAGCCCAAAATTCTGGAACTATGTCAAAAAGCGTTATCCTGATTATAAGGAATCAGATACAAGGCTTGCTGCCTACTGGGACCTGATACAGCAAAAGTGTCAAAATGGTTAGTAGTACTTCCTGCTAGTCCTTGCGGATGACAGTAAAGGTTCTTGTGAGACTTTTGTGTACTTTTTGTGTGAACACATCTACAACCGTGAAGCCAGCCTTTTCTGCAAACTCAACAACCTTCATCTCGGAAACCACAACTGCAAGTTTCCCGGTTTTTAGAATACGATACATCTCAGCAAATGAATCCGTATAGAGATGATGGAGAGATTCCGCCCTTATAGCTGCAGACCTTCCATAAGGTGGGTCCGTTACGATTGCATCCACTGATGAATCTTTAAGTGAAACACGACATGCATCACCTACTAACAATGAATAATCAGCAGCATATTCATCAAGATTCGTCTTTGCACCGTGGGAGATCTTACGGCGAACTTCAATGCCAATTACATGAGCACCTATGAGACCGGCTTCAACCAGAATACCTGCTGTACCGCTGAATGGGTCAAAAAGAACCTCATCTGAACGGATTTGAGATATGTTTACAAGAGCTCTTGCAACTCTTGGCATGAGCACACCAGGATAGAAAAATGGTTTCTTATGTGGCGCACGGTGTTCATAATCACCTCTGTCAACCATTGACATTACTGAACCCAGAACCGCTTTGTTGGTCATTATTAAACGGAAAGTTACGTCAGGTTCTTTCATATTAGCTCTGAAGCCTTTGCGATATATGCTGCCACCCAGTCTTCCTTCTATGAACTCCCTTTTGATATCACCATGGTGCTTTGCCCTTTTTGCACGGACAACATAAGTCTTACTTTCTGACATGTGTCCGGAAAGATCGGAATTGTCGCACATCTCTATTATCTGCTCAGCTTCAACATCACATATTCCTACTACTTTCAGTATGTAGTGGGACATTGCTAATCTGCCTGCAATGAAGCGAAGCTTTGCGTCCACATCCTCCCCTTCAATATCAACTACGAGGCACTGATCGTAGGATGCATGTTCCCTGTACGTCAGTCCTTCCGTTGAAAGACAGGCATAGACCTCTTTTACCGGCAGGACAGCGTGTTCACCGGATAACTCAAAAGCATACAGCATAATAACTGCAATAGAGAATAGAAGTAGTATTTAAAGCGTTTCAATGGAAAATTGAGAAACAAACCGGAAATCAAAAGTAAAGAAAAGAATCAGAACATCAGTTCCAGTGCTTCTTTTCCTGTCATGCCTACTTTTATTCCAAGATTGATGGCTTTCTGGGTTGCTCCGACAACCGGTGCTGCAAGAACATCCTCAAAACTGTTCACGCCCTTGACCTTCACAGCAACATCACCAAGAGCAGATGCAGCTTCCATGTCAAGATAACCACACATCACAAAACCCCTGTCTGCACGAATTACGAGTAATGATGAATTCTGCATAGCAAAACTCAGACCCATGGCCGTGCCATTCTCAAGTTCGATCTTTTCCACCAGCATAATATTACCTTGGTTTTTATAAATATTATATCAGGAAAGGCTAGTGCCATCCAGTTTCATTTTTTTTAGTATTTCATCTGTGTCACCAGAAAACAGTTTGTCAAGGAAATCCTCTATACGCGTTTTCTTTGCAGGATCTGAAGACTCTTTTGTAGTGTTAGCAGTTGCGTTTGCAGTAGCATTTACTTCTTCCACTGCAGGTTCACCCTCTGGAATTGAATACTCAATAACCGCTTCACCTGTTAAGCCTAACTTTCCTTCAATAATAGTTCCTCCCGATGCTTCCTCTACAGATTCACTCTCAATTCCATCTATAGATGCGATTTCCATGCCCTCTGGCAAATTTATTGTAATGTCGGTTTTCGGTTCACCCTGGAACCACAACACTGAACCGGACTCATCAAGAGGAATTTTGAAATCGTAAGATACCTCATATTTACTGACGATGTCGCTTTCTTCATCTGCTATTCCCAGAAGTTCTGAAGACATGTCCGTTTCAACCCCCAGCAAAACGACATTTTCTGAGGAATTATCAATTCTCACATCCATATTATCCTCTATGGATTTTCTGAACGCTTTGCTCATTGAAACATCAGCTTTCAGCAGTTCCCATGCGCTTACAAAACCGTCGTCATTTCCAAATTCCATATCTACGTATTTCTTGAAGATCACAGACCTGTTACCGGAATACGTCTCCGTGTAGTCCCAGGTCATACCGTCTTCCTCAAGAGTAATTCTGTTATCCCATCCATAGGCTGCACTTGCAGGGACGACTAATACCGACAAAAGGACTATTAAAGCTAAAAAACTCCCGATTTTCAATAAAATCTCTTCCTGTACGTTATTTGGTTGTAACCTGACATCCGTCATCAGTTACTATGACAGTATGCTCTGTCTGTGAGACCATTCCACCTGCAACTTCTTTCAGAACAGGATACGAATGGACAATACCCGCTTTTTCAAGCTGCATGAGAGCAAAATCAAGCTGTGGGGTTTTCAGCCACCTTTTTGCAAACGGAAGGGTTTTGTATTGTTCAAGTTCCTTGAGGAGAGCCCTTGCGGCTGGCAAACGTACCGGTTTTTTGTTTATTACCTGAAAGATCTCAGTAAGAGTCCCGTCCACTACTTTGCCGGCACCATCTGTTGCGAATGGTTCAATGGCAATCATGTCGCCTGCATGAAGCACAACACCCTTGCTTACCCTCCTGTTGGGTATGCTTGGGGGAGCATGAGGAATATACTGTGCAAGCCCGTGTCCAGTAAGGTTTCCTACAGGCTTCAGGCCGTGGGCAAGAATTGCATCCTCTATGGCTGCAGCAATCTCTGCTGTGTTCACACCATTCTTAACGGTATCAATCGCAGCATCAAGCGCATCACTGGAAGCTTTCACAAGCTCTGTGTACTTTCCTGACAGGTCAATTGTGATGGCTGAGTCTGCAATGTATCCATCGACATGGACACCGAGATCAAGTTTGATAACATCCTCACCAAAGACAGTTTCTTCGCCTGCATATGGCGTGGCGTGTGCAGCCTCATCATTGCGCGAAATATTACATGGGAACGCCGAGCCGTCTGCACCAAGTTCCACCGCTCGGTTCTCGACAAAATCAGCAATCTCCAGCAGGCTGACACCTACCTTGATCCTTTCCTTTGCCTCACTTCTTACCTGAGAGAGTATCTTTCCTGCTTTGAGATATTTATCAATGATCTCTTCGATCTCCTTTACTTTGTCAGCCATATAAAATCTCCTTTTAGTATTTTAGTTGGCACTAATATACAAATTTCTTTTCCATTTCAGTAAGGTTCTCATGTCCGTCTGCTGTTACAAGTATCAGATCCTCAAGGCGAATGCCACCTACATCAGGATAATAGAGTCCCGGCTCAATTGTGATGATATTTCCTTCCTCCAGCTCGACGTCACTGTTGCCAACAAAAGGGAGTTCATGGATCTCAAGACCTACTCCATGTCCTGTCGAGTGAATGAAACCAACGCTTGATCCTTCCCTTACTGTGTCATATCCCCTTTCCTTAAAAACATCACAGACCTTGTTGTGTATGTCACTGCATTTGACACCCGGTTTAACCATTTCAATGCCTGCGTTCTGGGCTTCAAGCACCGCATCGTACATGTCCTTCAGTTTATCGGAAGGATTTCCGTTGAGAACTGTACGGGTCATGTCGGCATAATATTTCTCCCTTTTACTGCGTGGGAATATATCTATGACCACAGGTTCATCTGCTTTGAGTGGGCCTTCGCCTTCCCAGTGAGGATTGGCTGAACCTGTACCACCGGCAACGATGGTGCTGTCTGCCTCACAGCCATGTTCAAGAAGAGTCATATCAATTTCCTTGCGGATCATTTCTGATGTCAGGGCAAACCCACGGTAATTGAGAACGCCTTCAACATTTTCGGATTTACGGACCATCTCTGCAGCTGCTTTCATTGCAGTGTTGCATGCATCCTGTACCTTTCTTATGATATCGATCTCTGATTCATCTTTCTTTGCGCGCACCTGGGAAAATGGGCTTTTGACCGCCTGTATGCTAAACCCTTCTTCTTTTAGGGTTTGGGCAATATGATATGGGAAATCCCTGGGCACGGCAATGTGCCTTGCACCTTCCTTTTGTAGAATCTCAGCGATGCAGTCGCAATAGGCAAGAGCAGGGTCCTGTCTTTCCTTTACTTTTAACCTGTAATCACATCCCTGTAAGGTACGAATGTCAGACACCCTTGATTCAAGTTCAGCCCTTCCTTTTTCCATATCGGACATCAGAAGAATTTCGGTTCCGTCCTTGATCTGAATATAAGTGAACTGATCCGAAGCAGAAAAGCGGGTTGCGTAATAAATATCGGCATTGTTCGAATTCCCTACCATCAGATATGCATCTGACCTGTGGCTTTCCAGCGTTGTGGAAATATCAATGGGAACTGTTGATGAGGTCATAATATAGTATCTAGTAGTTACTAGTACAAAATTGTTATCAAATGTAGGACAGATGCTGACAGCAACAAATCCGACAAAAGTAGTTGTGGTTTTTTAAATATTGTGCCATGCCACCAGAACTCTAATCTGATAGTTGCAGGTACATATGAGCATTAATCTATGGACATGGATGTGCAATATGAGCACATTCTGATTATATAGGACTCCATGAAAAGCAACTATTATGCACAACGCAAATCCATACGTTTCACAGTTCACAAATGTCTCTGATTTCCTCAGGGATATTAAGTATATAATACTGTTTTACGTACTCGGAGATTTTCTGACAACGGCTCATGCGCTTAACTATGGATTCGAAGAGAATAACTTCCTGGCGGCAGTTATGCAAAACTATGGCGTAGGCTCACTCCTGATACTAAAGGTACTGTTCCTTGGAATTGTGTACTGGAATTACATTATGCTGAAAGATTCCAATTCCAAATGGACAGATCTTCTGTGGGTGCTGTCAAGAAAGGCAATTGCGTTTGTAGGTCTGTTTCTGGTGGTAAACAACCTGATGGTTATATTCATGGAATGTAGCCTTGTGCAGATAATACATACAGTAGCTTTATGATGGTAAAAACGGAAAAACGTGTCAAAAACGACGAAAAACGGAAAAACGTACAAAAAACGTACAAAAAACGGCAAATCCACCATTTTCATTTAAATTCCGGCATATCCTAATTTTTTATCACTTCTCCTTGTGATGTCAAGTTGACATAATTCCTGCAAGCAGACCAATGGATACTATCATTAAAAGATATAACATCACAACAAATAGTATCTTCATGGTAGGAAGGTCGGCTATTGAGTTCATTCGTACCATAATATTCAATTGGTGCCCCATAATAAATAATTATTGAATATTGGCTCTGTAGAATTCCTGCCATTAGAACTTTAACGTAAACATGTCGATTTTGTCAGGTGTCTGAAGACTAAAATGAATACAACAATCTTCTTTACAGCAGCGTACAGCTATGTTGTCATCAGCTTGCAATCAGATTTACCGCAGGTCATGAGTAATTTGATGAATCCCGAAGAACCCGGCAAAGCCGGCGGTTTCCTACAAGATGAAACAAAATAATCTGCATAATATCATGAACGTTAATTTCACAGATTCCAGTAGATTTTCAGCATGAATGCACGATCTTGGGGACAATCTTCTGCATAGCAAGATAGGAATGTGCCGTCTTCGGCGAATGCTTACTTTGTTTTTAGTTTGCCAGTTGTTTTTGTGGAAATGGAAATGAGCAAAGTTTGTATCACTAATATAGTATAGGATTTCTACAGAACCTGAATATTAACTTATAGAATTAGCATGGATTGCGTAGCAGTTTTCTTGAATTTAATGGATGATGGCAGAGAAAATTCCTACAGATACCATAAGGAGAAGATATAGAATTATTAAAAGCAATAACCTTATTGCTGTGGACTTTGCAGTCTTGTCAAACATAACAGTCTATAAAAAGAACATATAATTATAAATACATTCCTGACAGGTTTAAACATTATTTCATTAATGAGTATGTATTGAATAGTTCCCTTACTATCTGAGAGATGATACTAATTAATCTCACGTTATAACAATGAACAGATAAAACCGGAAGCTGCAAAAAGTTGCTTTAAAGGACGAACGATAAACAGAGATCATATACCTGTAACGCCTGCAAATATCACAATTCCAAATAGGAGAACTATGTACAGGATTGCAAGTATAATTGCTTTAGCGGCAATCAGATTGCCAGATTCATTCATATGTACCACATTCAGACATAGAAAAACATAGTATTTATATGTAGTTAAAATTCAAAATTTATTAAAACAGATTCATAAAGGTGATTTAATATTGTGGTGGTTAAGTAATTGGCGAATCAGAGAAGATTGCTAGTAAAAGATTCATTACCATATGGAAAAACTTCACCAAAAACGTAGCAATTAAAAGAAAAAAGACCCGGAAAAACCGGGATTAAGGAATTTACGCCCGAACCGGGATTCGAACCCGGGTCGGAGCCTCGACAGGGCTCCATGATAGGCCTCTACACTATTCGGACATTCTGCTTGATTTCGCTTGTGAGCACCCCATAAAGGAGTTTCTTGTATATAAAGCTTTTTGAGCATTGTTCATGATTTTGAAAGTCCCGCCTCCCAGACTCGAACCGGGGACATCGCGGTGCCTGCGCGTAATGTGACCATGCACATGAATCAAACTACAGCCGCGCACTCTACCAACTGAGTTAAAGCGGGTCTTACAAATCATGCTTCTGCACAACATTGTTGTGCGATGCAACACTCCAATACGCACAATAATACTTATCTCTTTCGCCGTTAAAACGTTTGCACATGTGGACTATATAAAGAAAAAACTAAAACCCAGCTCGATAAAAAAATCTCCAAAATATGATAAAAGGAATGCGGCTGAAAAACAAAAAACGAAGTTGCCCTGTCACCGACGGACGGGCACACTCTGGAATTAGAAAGTATCCAGTTCACCGTTGATGACCATCTTGGTAATCCTGGTTACATCAGCAAGCCATTCATCCATAATTGATTCTGCTTCTGATTTTATAGAATTGAAATTTGCACCATCAGCAGGAATGATCTGAGCACTTGCTACAAACGGCTGGTCTATTGGCTGGCCTATCTGGGAAAGAAGCTTAATGTAAACATCCTCAACATCAGGAACATCCTTCACGATATCCTTTGCCATCTGGGTTGACAGCAGATTGTATATCTTACCAATGTGATTGATAGGATTCTTACCACTGGTTGCCTCCATACTCATTGGCCTGTTTGGAGTTATAAGTCCGTTAGAACGATTTCCACGACCTACTGAACCGTCGTCACCCATTTCTGCAGATGTACCGGTAACAGTGAGGAACACAGAATTTGCATCGATATTGTCTGCTGCATTGATGAATGTAGATACTTTTCGGTCAGTACGCTTAAGAGCAAGATCAGTAACATAGTCAACCATTTCTTCCTTAAGGTTCACATAGTGGTCCATATCATCAACGTACTTTCCTACCATTCCACAGCAAATGGTAAGCTGGATATCATCATTGTCCCTCAGACCCATTACCTTGATGTCAGTACCAATTCCAGGAATCTTCTTTTTAAGATCTGTGATAAGCATCCTTTCTGAATCATACACGATCTGCTCAAGTTCTGAGAAAGGAGCATGTCCTACACCAAAAGAGGTATCGTTTGCCACAGGAACCCTGTCCCTCTGGAAAACATCTCTCAGGTCAGATGACCCAGTACCAAGTTTACAGTCAATGATCATGTCGGTTTCAAGATCAAGATCGACAATGGTATTCCTGAGATAATCCCTGGCTGCTTTCAGAGCAACAGCTTCAGCAGGAATCTCAACACCGTTGAATTCTTTGGTTGCCCTTCCGACAAGCAGAGTGTAAATTGGCTGGATAACCTCTCCGCCTCCAAACTGAGGGTTTGATCTTCCCGCCACGATCTGAGTCTCATCGGTATTGTGATGGAGAACTGCGCCACATTTTTCTATATACTCCTTACACAGCGCACGGCTCATAGCTTCTGCCAGACCGTCGGAGATACTGTCAGGGTGACCTACTCCCTTTCTCTCCACAAGTTCGATCTGCTGTTTTTCCACCGGCGTTTCTATCAGGTGTTCAACTTTGATGTTTCGCATCATATTAATCCTCTGGAAATCAATTAAAAGACAAATGAAAGAAAATAAATCAAATTGATTATGTATTCTTCGCTATATCAAGAACTTAATAGATATTTAATATTTGCCGTCCAAAAATATAACCTGTGGTAATAACTACACACGTGTTAAATTAATTGTCTTTCAATCTAAGCTCAGCGTGAACTCTATATGCTATAAAAGTCTTTCAAATAACGTTCAATTGATACTGATTATAATTTCATAGAAGGACCCCCATGATACGTATTGCAATACCCAACAAAGGGCGCTTACATGACCCTACAGTGAGCCTTCTCAAAGAGGCAGGACTTCCTGTACTCGAAGGCGGGACAAGGAAACTTTTTGCCAAAACTACAGACCCTGAGATAACATACCTTTTTGCAAGAGCAGCCGACATCCCTGAATATGTGCAGGACGGTGCCGCTGATGTAGGTATTACCGGTCTTGATCTGATTAATGAGACCGAATCTGACGTTGAAGTTCTGCTCGACCTTAAATTCGGAGGTGCAAGTCTGGTACTTGCAGTACCTGAAGATTCAAACATAAGCTCCTCTGCAGACCTTCAGGGAATGCGCGTTGCAACAGAATTCCCAAATATCACTGCAAAATATTTCAAGAACCTTGGTGTTAACATCGAAGTGATAAAAGTAAGTGGCGCATGTGAAATGACGCCACATGTCGGAATTGCCGACGCAATTGTTGACATTTCAAGTTCCGGAACAACCCTTGTAACCAATCATCTCAAAATGATAGAGAAGGTATTCACTTCATCAGTTTATCTCATAGCAAACAAGAGAACAAGAGCTGACAATGAAAAGATCGGGCAGATCCAGACAGCTGTTGAAAGTGTGCTTAGGGCAAAAGGCAAACGCTACCTCATGATGAACGTCCCGGAAGCCGAGCTTGAAACTGTTAAGAAGGTACTCCCCGGAATGGCAGGACCAACAGTAATGAAGGTTGAATCTGATAATTCAATACTCGCCGTACATGCTGTTGTTGATGCATCCAGTATTTTTGCAACCGTTGGAGAGCTCAAAAAAGCAGGTGCAAAAGACATACTGGTAGTACCAATAGAAAGAATGATGCCTTAACTGAGGTAACATGTCATTTGAAGTGATTCCTGCCGTGGACATGAGAAACGGCAAATGTGTGCAATTAGTACAGGGTGTACCCGGAAGTGAAATGGTTTCCCTGGATGACCCTGTTGCAGTGGCAAAGGACTGGGTATCCCAAGGTGCAAAGACCCTTCATCTGATCGATCTTGACGGTGCCATCGATGGTAAACGCAAGAATGCACCAATTATTGAGAAAATCGTTCAGGAATGCAAGCCACTTGGAATGAAGATTCAGGTGGGGGGCGGAATTCGTTCTTTTGAAAACGCTGCTGAACTTCTGAATATCGGAGTTGACAGAGTAATACTAAGCACAGCCGCCATCAACAACCCACAGCTTGTAAAAGAGCTTGCAGATGAGTTTGGAAGCGAACACATTAACGTTGCTCTGGATTCCAAGAATGGCAAGGTAGCTATAGATGGATGGAAAAAAGAATCAGAGTTCACAGCTGTAGAAATAGGAATCAAATTCGAGAAACTTGGTGCAGGAAGTATTCTTTTTACTAACATTGACTCAGAAGGATTGCTTCAGGGAGTGAATACCGCCCCTACCGAAGATCTGGTAAAATCCGTAAGTATCCCTGTAATTGCATCAGGTGGTGTAACTGAACTGGAAGACCTCATTGCACTGAAAAAAACAGGAGCAAAGGCGGTTGTTGCTGGAAGTGCATTATACACTGGCAAATTCACACTTCCAGAAGCGATAAATATTATTAGTGAAGATTTATAAAGCAGTCAATTATAGTGAGTAAATTCAACAGGTGCACCCATGAGAAAAGCAGAGATTTCACGCAAAACCAGCGAAACTGACATTTCCATTGAGATTCACCTTGATGGAAAAGGCGTTACAGATATTAGTACAGGAATCGGTTTTTTTGACCACATGCTGACTGCTTTTGCAAAACATGGGAACTTCAACCTCACTGTGAAAGCTACAGGAGACCTTATTGTAGACGATCACCATCTGGTTGAAGACACCGGTATTGTTCTTGGCCAGGTACTGGCTGAAGCACTTGGAAATAAGGCAGGCATTGCAAGATTTGGTGAAGCGAGTATTCCTATGGATGAAGCTCTTGCAACCGTCGCACTGGACCTTGGAGGACGCAGCTATCTTGTAATAGATGCAGAGTTCAAAGCTTCCAAAGTTGGTGAATTCAGCACCCAAATGGTAAATCATTTCTTTGAAGCCATGGCACAGAATGCAAAAATAAACATGCATGCTCATGTTTATGGTAACAACGACCACCACAAAATAGAAGCACTCTTCAAAGCCTTCGCCTATGCTCTCAGAAGAGCAGTAGTTATGGAAGGAGATGAGATCAAAAGCACCAAAGGAGTGCTTTGATTCTTTATTAAGAACTTAAAGTAAATCTATTTTGTAATTCCATAATTTTGAATTATCGGAATTTGTTTCTTAATTTCTCGTAAAACTCCTGTTCTTTACCACCGGTCTTCTTTGATAGTCTCTCTACTATCAATTCAGGAGTGCTTTTTGCAACATAATTGTAGCGAGGAGTCCTGTCAACCACAAGGTTCAATTCAGAATCCAGGCCACTTGCTTCAATTCCATCAACCCGGATGTTGCATTCAGTATTTTCCAATATCTGCTCAGACAGGTGAGAGACGAATATTGACATTGTGCTATTATTCTCCATTAGCACTTCAAGTATCCCTGCCATTATCTTTGCTGATGCACCGGGTTCAGTGATTGACTCCAGCTCATCAGCCAGAACGAACTTTGAGGATTCATCAGCTACCATTGAGAACTCAGTAAGTGTTGTCTCAAAAGCACCTGCATCCAGTGTACCTTTTGATTTGGCGAAGTAATACATAGATTCAGTGAGAGAAATTTCCATGTTTTCTGCAGGAACCGGGAAACCCATGTGTGCAAGGATAATACTTTGTGCAAGCAATTCAAGCAAAGAGGTCTTACCTCCTGAATTAACTCCACTTAAAAGTACAACGCGACTATCATCATTTTCCGGTCCAAAGGAATTTGCACCTATGGAATAATCCACCGGAATTACGTCCCCATGTCTTGAAAGAAGGAAAAGATTCCTTCCACCTTTAAAGCCAAGCCCTGAGCCCTCTATGATATCAGGCATTGTAAGGCCATATGACATTGAAAATAAACCAATGGCAAAACCTACGTCAAAATCAAGAACCGATTTTACCATTCCTCGGGAAAGTTCCCTGTAAGCAGATAATATGCGGGAAACTTCGCGTTTATGATCGAATTTTCTTTTTTGTGCCTTTTTCTCCAGATGCTGTCGGATATTAGTAAGACCATCAACATCAGCCTCAATTGGATGCATTATTTCTTCCGGGAAAAGAGAATCCACAAGTAAGCGTTCCTTTTTCTCCAGATTAAGTTCACTGCATATTCTTTCAATAGCATCCTTTACAATTGAACTGTAATTCTTATGCAGCTTTTTACCCAGAATCTCTTTCAGTTCTATGGAACCATTCATGACCTTAAGCATATCCTGACCACTCAATGTCATCTGACTATTCTCAAGAGCAGAGTTCAGTTCTTCATTCACAGAACTGACAGTTTCGTTTACAACTAAATTGAGATTAGAAATTGCGTCGGATATCCTATCAAGTTCAGCGTCCATTCCATGAACTATATCTCCATCCTCATCGATCAGGGCCAGAGTGGATGACAGCATTTCAATAGAATCATTGTCCATTTTGTCAAAGAAGTTTACACCTTTTGACCGCATCAACTTAACTAAATTTACAGATGCTTCCAGAGACTTAAGGTTACGGGAAAAAAGATAAATCTCTTTTTCCGGTATGATCTTATAATCATCGAGATCATCGAGATCGGATACAAATTCCGGCTCTACATCCTCCGGAAAATCGAAAGCCAGGAATTTGTCACCTACTACAATTACCTGAGAAAAGCCTCTTGAAATATCTATTAACTCTGAAAGAGAACGTGCAAAATGAACATCAACTAATCCTGAAAAGAGTTTTCTTGCAGATTCATAGTATTCCTGCTCGGACGTGATGATCACGCGATCACGTATTTTTGGACATTGGTGCCTGAAATTAAGCTGGGAGACAGTTGACAGAAGATCAGTAATGCTTTCATCGCCTTCAAGCAGACTTGCTGTGCGCATGTAATATGAAACGGATTCCCTTACCTGCATGATCTTTTTTGTTTTTGAAGAGGGATAAGGGAAGAACACATGCAACTTATCCCTGGAATAACGGGTATGTGCAAACTCACGCACAAGATCAAGCAATTTCTCATAGACATCCATTGCTTCCCTTGTCCTCAGGAAATCATCAACAGTGACACCTTCAACTCTGGATGAGACATCCTGTATCAGTGATATGGCATAACGTTGTCCTATTCCTTCAACTTCTGAAATGCTGGCAATGTCACCAGCTAATATCGCATCAAGTGCCTGAACCTCACTACCAAAATGTTCAACAAACCGTTTTGACATCTTATTCCCTATACCGGGAATATCCTGTAACGTCCTTACTTCTGCCAGCATTAGATTCATACCTCCTTCCCGGGTGCAAAATAATCAAGAGTACAATTTGCTATGCCCCTTTCAACTTTGTACCTGTCCCTTTCAGACATCTTGCTCATTAAAGCTGATACCTTTGGTTGTAATTGCTTTGCATGGGATTTATTTCTCCTCTTGTGGATTGCCTGTGAATCATAATACATATCCCACAGGTCATCAATCTCATCTGTTGAAGATGTGAATTCCAGACTTCCTGCAAGGGAAGCAGGAACATTTGTATAATGCTCCAAGCCTACGTATCTTCCATTGCCTATCCAGGCAACATCCTTATCAATAACAGCCACTGGAAGATCAGGATTCTTTCTCGCAAGCCAGCGACAGAACATATCTCCAATATGATGGGGGGAATCTACTTTTACAGAAAGCACACCATTCACAGAATAAGGACGTGCAAACATGCACAAACGGTGATATGAACGACCCACATCACGCATATAATTATAGTACTTCTTCCCGATTCTGGTCTTGCCTGAGTATAATAGTTCAGCATTTCCTTCACATGAAGCCAGGAAATGAACAAGTTCAATCGGTCTGCAACTGCGATGTTTCAGAACCAGCGAGATATAGCCCTCTACTTCTGGATCACGCTGGAACATTCTGGGACGGTGTGAACCAAAGATATGGTGTACCAGCTTTGAGGTATCAACTGTAGCTCTGAAACCCAGTAGTTTAACATCATTAATACCTGTAAAATCCATTTTCTTCTTCAGCGCATCCCTGTCCTTTGCACTGATAAATTCGAAGTCTTTATTCCGCATAAGCTCCGCACATGCAAGCAGAACACCTTCTACATTTTCCCTGAATGCCACTATCATGCTCCCACACCTGTAAAAGAGAAAAGGTTCGTCTGTCTTTTCCCGTTGAGTTCAATAAAAGGTCTGGCACGGCTGATAACCACACCCATGCGTGAAAGTTCCTTTTCAGAACTTACTGGTCTTGACTGAATAATTCTGTTTGCGCCCACCGGCCCGATTCCCGGCACTTTAAGCAGGTCTTCCCTGCTTGCAGTATTCACATTGATCGGGAACATATCCGGATTGCAGGATGCAAGAAGCATCTTCGGGTCCATATCCAAAAGGAAACCATTGTCATCAAGAACCATGTCAATATCACGAGCCTTCATGCCATAATCCTTCAACAAATAAGATGTCTGATACAACCGGATTTCTCTCCACATAGGAGAAGGTTCATTATTTTCAAGAGGTGTGAACGGAACCGGATCGAAACTCATGAAATACGGTCTCCTTAACTCATATTTATCCATGAAATTCTCAACGGTTCCTATAATTTCCCTGTCAGATTCCTGAACCGCGCCCACCACGAATTGGGTGTCATTGGCACCGATAATACGACCTTTAAACCCTTCTTGTTTTCTTTTTTTGTTGATGAGATCACGAGTCCATTGTAATCGCTGGAGTACATCATTCTTATAGTCAAAATTCGGGCAGATCTCCGAGTAATTGATTGTACTTGTGGTCTCTGCGTTCACACCGAACTTGTTTGCACACTCAGCGATCTCCTCCAGCAAATACTTAGGCGTCCCCGGCATCACGCGAATATGTATGTAACCTGTGAATCCCTGCCCCCTCAGAAGACTTGCTACCTCCAGTTGCTTCTCAGCAGTCCTCTCAGCATCACCAATAACACCTGATGACAGGAACAAACCTTCAATTGCATTTCTGCGATAGAACGACCAGGTGATCTTTGTGATCTCTTCCGGACTTAATGATGTCTTCACAGAATCCCTGCCGCACCTGTTAGGACAATACGTGCACTCCCCGGAACAGGCATTTGTCATCAGCGTTTTGTAAAGCTGTATGCAACGGCCATCAGGTCCGAAAGCATGACAGACAGCACTCTGGTTGCAACTATCATACTTCGTGCCTTCGGACAATACTCTCATCCTTTCCATAAGCGTCATATGGTGCTCATTAGCAGGACTTCTGTGGTTCATCACTGGAAACTATGGCGGTTATGAATATAAGCGACTGGTAAGTGGAGTGAAAGTATTCATAAAAACGAAATAGCCGGAATCTGAAAAGGATGAACGAAAAAACATGATCAGAAAAAGAAGATAAAGAAAATAATTGGAAAAGCGAAATCCGCCCTTCAAAAATAAGATCACTCCTCTGCGATCTTGACTTTCACTTTCAGAATACTGATAGGTTCCAGCTTTTTCCACATAACAGTAGAATCTTTGTCAAACAGGAATTCATTGACATTCTTGTCGGAGAAAACCCCGTCCACTTCATAGACAAAGAAACCTTCCTCACCATTAGTGGAAACAATATTGTCCTGACCGTGAACATCTTTCACTTCAACAACCGCTGCCTTCTTAAGTGCTTGCAGCAGTGTGGCCCCTTTTTCAACTTCAACAGTTCTGGAAGGTGCAAATATGTCGAGCGCGTGGAAAATGTTCTTGTTATTAAGCTGCAGAACATGAGTCTTTCCATATACTTTACGCTGTATAAGTTCAGCGGCTTCAAGTATGTTTGCGTGTTTTGCAGCAACCGGCACAGAGATATCAAGTTCTCTTGCAAGTTCTGATATGTGCATTTCACCCTCAGTCAGCCTTTGAAGCATCCTGAGTCTGGTTTCACTTCCAAGAGCGCTAAACAGTTTAAGACGGTCACTGTGCTCTGGGTTCTCGGAATTATTGTTATCGAGAGTACTCATAATTAGAAGTAATAATCGTGTACCATATATAGTTTTCTGCCAAAACGGATCATAAAACAAGCCACCAATCTAAAAAATAAAAAATAGAGACTAAAAATATCAATAACCAAAGAAAAAGTAATATAAATATAATTTATTTGTGTAATGATTGTATCTGTATATACAATTTCTCATCAAGAGAGCGCAAGTCAGTTGAGACAAATTCATGTGTCAGGAAATCCGGAGATACCATATCGACTATTTGCGAGCAACTCCCATTGGTAAATGGCATGTGCTGATCCATTTGACCCAGTATTTCCATGGTAGACATGAGCCGCTCGTGGAAAGGCAAAGCATCAAACCCTTTGGGAATTTCCAGACCCATAGAGTTACGCATAAACTCACCTGACAGGCTGCAATGGAAATGCATGCCCTCTATTCTTTTAATGAATTTTTCCGAATGCCCGGAAAGAAGATCAAGCACAACATTGATGGAACAACTCTCATCCTCACACTTCATGGTAGCATTCATCAGATGACCCGTATCAAGAACAAAAGCCCAGTTATCAAAATCAAGCAATGAAGCAAAGTATTCAACATTCTTTGAGTCAAGGAATGTAAGTCCCGGCCACCACAGGTTCTCAAAAAACAGCCGAACCGGAGGTTCACCATCAGGATAAACAGACACAGCCTCATTCAGGAACTCTGCGGTTGTATCAAGGACATCATAGTCCGTACAGTCAAAACAACGTGTGTAGACCTGCTCCAGTTCAGCATAGGACACATGAAAAACCGCATATTCAGCCTGCAAAGTGTGCGCATTATCCAGAGCCTGTCTGAAAGTGTCAATAACCTCACCACGGCTGGCTCCTCCAAAAACATAGGTCCTCTCAAACACCTCCATATCCTGAGTAAACACAGAAGAGTCAACCCATGCCCGGTGTCTTCCCATCCAGTATGGCAGGTGAACCCCCACAACCAGATCCTTTGGCACATCATCCGGCAGGGGAGAGGAATCTACAAAAAGTTCCAGACCATCAAGATCATGCCGCACAAGGAAATTTCTTATCTTATCCCAATCCGAGTCAAACATGTCCATATCATTTTCATACAGAGAAAAATTCATCAGTTCTTTCATAATTCACACCTGCAGCTAATCTTTTTCCTGCTCACACAAACCAGTGTGCTCACAATTCTTTGCCATCCACGCAGTTACACGAACCCAGTTGTCTATAACAGAATCCTTTTCATCAGTCAATTCATTGAACGGTATATTGTCATCAATTCCCAGTACCGCTGGAAGACCTTTCATTACCGAAATCGCAATTTTTCTCCCGGCTGTTTCAGGAACAAGTTCCCACGAGATCTCATCAACAATATGCAATACCGAAGCAGTTGCACTCACAAGCACCGGATTCTTTCCCATCTCCCTCAGCACTTTTAAGAAAGCTGCCTTGCGATTTGCACCGTTCAGACCTGATGCAACTTTCCAGTAATCCACCTCAGTTATCCCAAACCGCTCAAGCCTCACAAGCATATCCCTCTGTGATAAGGCAGACAGGTCAGATTGCATCTCAAGCGCCTTGTGACTACATTCGATGACAACCTTACCAATAAGTTCACCAAGCTTTGAATGCTGGCCCGCATCCGTTAGGGTAAGAGAACTTGTGCCGTCACAGACCACTGCTATCATATCGGTCCCCGAACCGGTAGCAATTCCGGCAGAATATTTGCTTGGAGCCATCAGTTGCTGCAGGGCGGCAGCCTTTGCTTCACTTGCCGTGATTATGACCCTTGCCATAGCATAATCAGGCAAATCAGCACCTATTATAAGAATCATATTTATGGTCCCCTGAATGAACTGGTGAGAGCCATCTTCCTGATAATAGGAAGCAGGATCGCCTGCCCTCCCTCCGTTAACTTCAATGCCGGCAGTCATAACAGCAGTTACCTCCACTCCACGGAAGGACTTTGTGACTATGGCAACATTATCCATGTTAGCAGCAGTCAGAAGCCCTGAAGAAGTATTCGGGTCAACACCAAGTCTTTCTGCTATAATACGCAGGTAAGCAGGAACCGTTCCTCCTTCCAGTTCTTTAGGTGCATGTTTTCCTTTTGGGATCGTGTGGTTGAAAATTGCTCTTACGTCTTCACGATATCCACCATTCAGCCACGAAGTTGTGAGTGTCTTCCGCCCTTCCGGCAAGCTCACAAGAATGGAATCACTGTGTCTGTAAATTTTCTCATTGCCCGTGGTCTCAAACAGGAGAAAAGCTTTTCCTTCTTTGCCACTGCTGGCTTTTGCAGAACCGGTGTCTGCGTCAGCCCCATTTGTAAATCCGGACTTCATGGAATAATCTCCCCATAATACTATAAAATCAACAGCAGATAAAATGTGACGATACACCTGTGACACCTTTCACAAAGAAAAAGACATCAACAATCGTGAATACATATGATCTGCCCTGTGACTAAATCCGGTTACACGGAGGATCTGGTAGCACAGGACATTAATGAATATATCACTGAGTGTTTTAAATACCTTTTCAAATGTGATTGAGCCACATTTCATGGGTCCATCTCCACAGGTTCAGGGACTGCAGAAGGAATATTTCTGCGTCCTGACTTCAGCAACTTTGAAACATAAAACCTTGCCCAGATAAATATGAATGCAGAACCCATCATATTGCCTACAACCATTCCCCACCATATACCTACAAGTCCCTCGCTCAGATTAAAAGCAAAGATAATCGCAAACAGAGGCACGAATATTAAAGCACGTAGAATTGTTGCGAACAGGGCGTTCATTCCTTTTCCAACCCCCTGGAAAAGAGCAGAAGAAAGCATACCAAGTGACACGAGGGGGTAGAATATACAGATGATACGGAGGAACGTAATAAGATCACCTGTGATGTGTGAAGCGCTTTCTGAAAGTGTGAAAACATGAGCAATCCAGGGAGCAAAGACAAAGGTGAGAACTGCTATTACAGTTTCCACAAGCAACCCCATCTTCACAGAGTAAAGGTGTGTGAAGGAGAGATTCTCATAAGACTCTTCACCGTACGAGAATCCGGACATTGTTACAACTGCCATTGAAACACCTATCAAGGGAGCTATTGCAATTGTAACCACTCGCCACCCAACAGTATAAACAGCCACTCCATCGGTATTGCTTGCAGCTATGATTATTACATTCATTACAAGCATCATGAGCGCCATGGAAGTCTGCTGGACTGAAGCAGGAATACCTACCCTGAAAATGTCCCTGAGTATATCCTTTTCGAAACTAAAATCATTGAAATCAAAGGAAATATAGGTATCCTTCTTAAAGAACAACCAGCTTGCCATCATAATGGCGGTGACGCCCATGGAGATCACGGTGGCCCATGCAGCACCTGAAACACCCATATCGAGCTGGTAAATAAAAATCGGATCAAGAATAATATTCAGTACAGAACCAAATATCATGGCATTCATTGCCCTCTTAGTATCGCCTTCACTTCTCAGTATGGCATTTGCAACATTGGTGAAGAATAGCAGGATGCTGCCCCCGAAAATAATCCGACCGTAAGATGTCGCCATTGCTGTTGTTTTACCTGCGCCTATGAATACAAATATCTGCTCTGAAAAAGTGAAAAGAGTTACTGTGAAAATGACAGACATTAAGAGCATCAGGATCATGGTGTGAACTGCAACATTGTCCGCACCTTTCTTATCCCGCGAACCAAATCGCCGGGATATTGCAGAACCGGCACCCACACCCAGACCGTTTGACAATGCAATTATAGCAAAGAAGAACGGGAATACAAAACCGATGGCTGCAAGAGCATCCGCTCCAAGTCCTGATACCCAGAAAGTATCCACCAGATTGTAAAGTGTCTGTATCGACATCCCAAGCATCATTGGCAATGCCAGTTTCAGTATGGCTTTTTTAGGGTCACCCAGCATAGCCTTCATGCCTGAAGTTGTTTTGCCAAGCCCTACTTTTGGCTCAGGAAGATCACCAAAGTAATCATCAGTCATTTGAAACCTTCTTTATTTCGTTTTCCGAAGCAATGTTCATGGCAGCTTTTTCCACAAGAGAGAGGAACAATGTCTTTTCCTCATCACTGAAACCACGGAGCAAAACATCATTGAGAATCTTACCAATTGCCATCAGCTTCGGACCCATTTTACGACCTTCTTCTGTCAGGGAGACACAATAAGCACGTTTGTCGCGGGGGTCGCGATTTCTTACCACATAACCCTGGTCCTCAAGCTTGTTCAGGGAGCGTGTGATGGTTGCCCTGTCGTAGTGCAACATGTTTGCAAGTGACTCCTGGCTGACACCGTCATGGTGAAGTAAGCGCATGAAAAAAGGAAACTGTCCGCTTCCCAGGCCATATGGTTCCATTGAATTTGAAAGATAAATATTGACAGACCTGAAAAGGTGTGAGATATCACGGCCTATACATTCATTTTTACCAATACAGCAACATGCTTTGCTATTTGAAGTGTCAGAATTTGAGTTGGAATCGGAACCTGCTGTCATTAGCATCACCACATAGTTGCACATGCAATAATTGCAGAAGCAACTGTTGCATATGCAACTAAACTATAAAAGCGTATGCTGATCGATAAACAGATACAAAAAGAGAAGAAAGATCAGTCAACAAAAAGATCAACGCCCATAAGTTCAAGGAAAATCTCTTCCAGGGATGGAACTATGGTGCGCATTTCAACTATATCCCCGCCTTTGGAAGCAACCCATTTGGTTGTCTGGTTAACCACATCAATATCATTTGTGATCACAATGTAACTTCCATCAACTTCTTTGACCACATCAGTAATAGTGTACTCTTTTATGCAATCAACCTTGAATTCAAGACGATACTGGATCTTGCCATACTCTTTCCTGATCTCTTCGGCAGTGCCAAGGGTCACGAGCTTTCCCCCCTTCATAATGAGTATCCTGTCACAAAGACTTTCCACCTGATACAGGTTATGGGCACTGAATACGATAGTCTTTCCTGAATTTTTCAAAGAACGCACATAATCCGTAATATACCTGGAAGTCATAGGATCCAGACCCGATGCGGGTTCATCGTAGATCAGAACATCAGGATCGTTGATAAGAGAGCGCGCAATTGCAACCTTACGTTTCATACCTTTTGACAGGTCACCGATCTTCTTACCATCGGGATTGAGCGCAAGATCAAAGAGAAGCTCACGTATCCTTTTCTTTGCCTGGTCTTTGGGAACACAGTATAACTCCGCAAAATACAGGAGATAATCGTCTACTTCCATGCCTTCATAGAGAGGAGATTCTTCCGGCAGAAAACCAAGGAAAGATTTAATTTCAACGGCGTCTGTGGCAACATCCAGACCTTTCATGTGGATTGAACCGGCAGCCGGCCTGATAAGACTGCTAAGCATCTTCAGGGTAGTGGTCTTGCCTGCGCCGTTTGGCCCCACTATTCCAAATATCTGGCCTTTCTCAACTGAGAATGAAAGGTTGTCAACGGCTACAAAGTCACCATATTCTTTGCGTAGTCCTTTTACTTCGATTATTCCAGATTCCACACATAGACTATGAACATTACTATATATAAATCCAATTATAAATTAAAAAAGAGCATAGTTGAATAACAACTATGCCAGCAGAATCTTAGACCTTGTACATATGCACATCCATCTGTGGGAATGGAATCTCAATATCCTGTGCACCAAACTCTGAGTGAATGGCTACAGTAAGGTCATTCTTCACGCCCCAGAAGTCAGAGGTGTTAACCCATGCACGAAGCTGTAGATTCACAGAAGAATCTGCAAGTTCTGTAGTTACAACTGCAGGTGCCGGATCAGTCAGCACACGGGAATCCTTTTTGATAACACCCATTGCAATTTCCACGGCCTTAGGAACATCTGTAGAATAACCTACACCCACATCAACTGAAACCCTGCGTGTAGGCATACGGGTTGCATTTACAATTGGACTGCCCCAAACAAGCTTGTTAGGAAGAGTTATGAACTGGTTGTCCGGTGTGAGAAGTTCTGTTGCCATGATGCCCACCGCATGCACTGTACCTGACATACCATTAACTGTTACATACTCACCTTTGTCAAGTGGCCTCAGGGATGCTATCCATATACCTGCAGCCAGATTGTTCAGGGAATCCTGCATACCAAATCCAAGGACCAAACCGATAACTGCGGAAAGCCCAACCACCACTGAACTCAGATCAACTCCAAGTGAACTGATTACTGCTAAAAGCACACCAACATATAGCAACGCACGCAGGAATCTCACAAGGAATTCAATGATCAGCTCAGGAAGCTTTGTTTTTTTCAATCCGTTACGGAACATACCTGAAAGTATTCCCGCAATAACAATTCCGGCAACAAGCACCACAAGAGCAAATACAACATTTGCCACTGTGATATCTGTGTAAGGAATTGCCTGAGATAAAATATCTGCCATCTATCACAACTCCACATAATTAATAAAGATTTATCGTTAAATAGTGGATGCTTAGATACATAACTCTTTTCAATTTATATATATATTGCATATTTATGAAATAGATATTAATATAATAGAGTACTAATAAAATATGAATGTCAGGCTGGTTCACTATAGCTAAATGGGAGCTGATGAGATCAAAACTCAAATTTGACGCTCGCTCAATAATTATGCTCGTAGTTTCACTCATACTCGTAATAGCAGCATCCTATGCAGCATCACAGACAGGGATGAGTATGAACCAGAAAATATACCTCGTAGCTTTTTCCCAGCCAGATGTGCAACCAATTATCCAAACGGACCAGCGTTTTGATTACCTCCTTGTAGACAGGTATGAAGCTACCGTGTACTACGAATACGGAGCCGACATGGCCATCATTGGCAACAATGTCTATCTGGGAGACACAAGAAAGGCAGCATCGGCGGGTGACGCGCTGGAAAACACATTCATAGAATACAGAGAGCTCGTGCTCACATCATACAATGATATAAACAACAGCCACCCGGTATGGGTCACAGTTCATGACCTTGAAAGACCTCAGGATTTCCAGCTTGCAGGTACAGAAGGCACAATAGATGGGATCAGCAGGGGTTATAACAGAACAGCAGCATTTGAAAATATACCAGGTGGGCGAGAGGGAGCAAGCGGCGACGGCAGTATAAGGACAGGCTCATCAACAATATCCCCGGAAGATATTGAGGCTCTTGATGCCATGGAAGGAAAGACATTCTTTGAGAAGCAGACCCTTTCAACACCATCAAATTTCAACCCACCTGTTCCATTTACAGCAATACTTTACGCATTCCTGTTCATATTCCCGATCTACTTCGTATCTCAGTTCTACTCCACCAGCCTGATGGATGAACGCACCAACAGAAAAGGAGAACTTGTACTTGTAGCACCACTAAAAAGCAGGGATGTAGTTGTTGGCAAGACTGTGCCGTACCTTGTTATAACAATGGCAATCCAGGCAGCTATAACCCTTTACATACTCAAGATGCCTTCCGGTTTTGCAGATCTGGAAAGAATAATCCAGATTCTGGCTGCAATATTTCCGGTAATACTGCTATTCTTTGCACTTTCATTTTACAGCGCAATCCTTTCGAGAAGTTTCAAGGAGCTTACATTTGCAAGTGTATTCCTTTCAGTCGTAATATCAGGATACCTATTCTTCCCGGCAATGTTTGCAAACATCCATGCAATAAGTTCCATTTCCCCTATAACCCTCATAGTCAGGCTCATAGAAGGAGAAGCAGTACCCCTGAACACATACATATTCTCCACAGTTCCATTCTACCTTGTGGCAGGAGCAGTGTATGCATTCGGAACCTCTATTTTCAGGGAAGAGGACCTGTTCACACAGAAATCCATTGGCTCAAAGATAATAGACTGCTTTGAAATGTTCCTTTCATATCGCTATGGATCAGTATTTTTCCTCAGTATCATCTTCATACCTGTTGTCTATATGACACAACTTATGCTCATTGTGATGCTCTTTAACCTCCCGGTGCCATATTCAATACTGGCAATGATACTGCTGTCGGCACTGGCCGAAGAACTCGTCAAATCCATAGGTATCTATACACTTTTCAAGAGGAAGCTAACCGACATCACATTCAAAAATGCAATCCGCCTGTCAATACTGGCCGGTGCAGGATTCTTTGTAGGTGAAAAAGCTGTAGCTGTCCTTACTCTTGCACCTATTGCAAGTTCGGCTTTCGGAACAGTCATGACAATGGGTGCTCTGCTTTTGATCCCATTGCTTCTGCATGTAACAACCATAATGATAAGTTCACTGGTTATGTACCGGAAGGGACCTAATGCCTATAAGTATGCAGTAGTCCTGGCAACAATTTTCCACAGCATATATAACATAGCAATTCTCAGGGGGCTTTTATTCTGAACGGGACAAAAGATTCATGCAGAAAAATGAAGACCGTGGCGAAAAAGGAATTTAAGGATCTCCTGAAGGAAAAGACTTTCATACTTGCCATTGTGATCCAGCTTTTCATTGCATCGTTTTCAACATTCCTTGTCATAGGCTTGACATCATTCTATGACCCTACCGCACTTGGGGATGTGGACATTGAAGGAGTCAACATCGGAGTTGTAGGATCGAGAGACGGGGAACTATATAACATACTGGTAGAAAACAATGTTCGTACGTACCTCTACGATGATTTCATCCCGGCTTACGGGGATTTCTTTGACCGGAAAATTGATGCTATCATTGTCACGCCGCTGGGAACAGCCGAAGGCACGGACCTTCTCAATGTTGATATATACCTGCCAAAATCAGAGATCAAGGCAACGGTAGTATCACTTCAGCTAAAGAACTCACTGGAAGAGTATGAACAAGGTGTCAGGGACATCAGGACGCAAAGACTTCCGGGATATTCACCAATCGAATTCAACATCATAAAAAGAGGAGTACAAGCCTCATCGACATTTTTTGAATTTGTTTATGTAGCCCTGTTACCACTACTGGTATTCACTCCGGCATTCATTTCCGGCGGGCTTGTAATCGACTTTATAACCGAGGAATACGAACGCAAAACCATGGATCTGCTTCTGGCATCTCCTGCATCCCTGCTTGAGATCATAAGCGGAAAAGCCATACTTGCTATCCTGATCGTCCCCATCCAGTCGTTTGTGTGGATGCTGCTCCTGTCCATGAACCGCGTATCGATAGACAACTCGCTCCAGATATTACTGGTAGTCACATTGATCGCAGCGGTTCTTGTACTTACAAGCACCGTGATTGCCGTGTTCTCCAAAGATAGAGGCGTTGCACAGCTACTGTACTCGCTTGTACTGATATTCCTGTTCATGTCATCATATCTGTTTACAAATTCCCCGCTTAATCTTGTGACACGACTTTCTATTAATAGCATCACTGCGATTGAAAGCTGGACATGGACTGGTATTTACTTGCTTCTGGCATTTGTCCTTTATATGACAACAATGATTGTTGTAAGGAAAGACCCGGATAATATTTAAAAGATAAAAATATACAAATGATGATAATGGAAATAATCAGATTGCTCCTTCCGGGAATTATATTGATAATGCTCATCAGTCCCGGGGATGCCACTGCGGTAAAAGAAGAGGACATATGGATATTCCAGGGTTCATATGAACTTGGAATCGGCGAAAGGGCATATCTTGAAGGTTTCACGGTCAGAGTGAACGAGATCAGCGAAGGCAGCATGCCCAATGCAACTCTGCTTATATACAGCAATTCTGTTTTCATGGAAGCTTTTGATGTGGATGCAGGAGTTAACAATGAATACACCTATGATGGTGAGTTGAGAATAAATGTGATCGACATCACAGGTAGTAAAATCTCCCTTGAGATATACAAACATAAATCCGAGCTTGTGTGGGTCACTGATATCCCTAAGACACCATTTAAGGCTGGAGATTCACTTACAGGAAATGATTACCGCATTACTCTAGAAGGGATAAACGGAAGCACAGCAGAGCTTGTTGTCAGGCTTGGTGGGGAAGACTACAAGAGAACATACAGCAGTGGAGATTATGAAAAGTTCTCAGAGGATTTCATGATCAACATCGTGTACATCAATAAGAACACACAGGAAGTCTTCATTGAAACACTCAAACCCGGAACACCCCAGATACAGATAGATATTGGCAGTCTTCAGGAAATCTATGAGCCGGATGATTATGTGGAATATGAACTTGTGGTAACCAATAACGGATCAATACCTTTGCACGGGATCATACTCACAACCGAATGTGATGAGGGGAATGTAGAGCTTGTAACACAGCAACACTCAATACTGGAACCGGAGAAGAAGAAGAAATTCCAGATACGGGTGAAGCCTGATGTTAAACCGGTAACCAACAATATCACCATTACTTCCAGTGTAGAAGGTTATGATTACAGGGGTAATGAATACAATAACGAAATAGACACTGAAGCAACGGTCAATTCATATATTTCCATTGAGAAGAAAGTTATCTCCAGAGAGAAAACTTCTGAAGACCCTGAATTTGGAACTGAGCAGTATTTCCAGATCAATATTACAGTTGCCAATATGGCTGATTTCCAGACGGCAGTTACAGTCACTGATATTCTGCCTCCGGAATTCATACCTGATGATATTGACAGCACCGAGTGGCCAATGGTGCTTGCTGCGGAAGAGACAAAGAGTATCGGCTATTTTGCATCATCAACTGAACCTGGAGATTTCACCTTTGGGCCTGCCACTGTCGTCTGGAAGGATAACGGGGAAACTTACACAATGCAATCCAACCAGATAGAGGGAACATTCCATGTAAGTGGTTCCAGAGTCTTACTACAAAAAGAAATAAGTTCCAGCTATATGGTTGTCGGAGAGACTATTGATATTACTCTAAAAGTTATAAATGAAGGAGACAGGGATATGGATATTTCCTTCAGGGAGGATCTCCCGGACGAGCTTAGTTATGTAAGCGGAGAAAATGAGTGGCATGGAACTCTTATAGCAAATGGATCAAAAGAATTCACATATACTGTCCGGGCTGAAAGCGCAGGAGAGTATTACCTGCCTGAAACCGAGCTAAGCCTGACAGACGAAAATGACAAGAAAGATAGTGTTGTTTCAGATGAGCTTTTCCTCTATATTGATAATGAAGCTACGGAGGCCGGTGAGGACTCCTATGAGGGTACCTATAACCAGATCGATGCTTCAGCTACATACTCTGATGATACATCGGTTGAAGATCCGGATATTACCAGGGCAGAAGCCATTGGATTTATGGTTTCATCCTTTGCAAGCCTTTTCGTTATAATTGCAATCGTACCGACGTTCGCATATTTATTTATATCCAGAGTATATAAGTAATGTAAAAATATTGACACCGGGAATTGATTATGAATATTGCAGCGTTTATAGGATCTTCGATGCTTTTTGCCTTGTTTGCCATTGTTGTGCTCTTTGTCCTGATTAAAATGTCATCAAGGCTTGCACTTATTATTTTGCTGTTGATCCCGCTTGCATTCATTTTTATCGTGCCTGACATCTCAATAGCTTTTCTTTCCATAGAACAGATGTCACTTGCAAACGGACTTGTACCGGTGAATAATTTCCACATATTGCTTATGATCTGGTCCACGCTTATTGGAATTATCCTGTACACAGAATTCCTTACATGGTATCTGGGAAAAGGCATGACGAAGAAAAATCCGGATGGCACAATGAAAGCCGGGGTTTCTGCAACACAGGATAATAGTGTTTACGACGCCATTGGGAAGGTCAAAGGCATGCTGGGCAAAAAATGACAGTAACAAAACTGTTATTCCAGTAGCACATCTCTTTACATAGGACTGATGTGAGGTGTCTGCCTGAACGCTGAAGAACCAATGGAAAATGATAATGAAACCGTAACTACAGAAGAGGAGTTCAAACCTACTCCCTGGAGAGCCGGGCTGTATTCTGCAGTATTTCCCGGACTTGGCCAGATGTACAACGGGGACTTTGGCAGAGGGTCTTTTTATTTTGTCCTGGCTTTTATATTGATAATCACATTCCACCTTATGGTTACACTACTCATTTTCATTGCATTCTGGATGTACAACATATACCAGGCTTACAGCTATGCCAGAAGTTTTGGTAAAAATGTCAATAAACAACAGACCGACTAAAAATAGAAAGGAGCAGATTACTCCTTTTATGCAGGATTATTCCTGTTATACGGTGCTGCTGCCAGTGATGAAACACCACTTGCTCCGATTGAACCGTAAACAGGCTGTGTTGGTGCGAGCCATACGGCACCTGAACCATCAAATGTCTGGAGAAGACCTTCTCCTGATGTAAGTTTACCTGCAATTCCTTTGCCCGATCTTTCAACACTGAACTTCACGGAATCAGATCTTAGAAGAGCAAAGTTTCCGTCAACCTGGAGACGTTCGTTGTCAAGGTTGTATTTCAGTATTTCAGTCATAGGTACAGGGCTTTCAAGTATGCATGTACCTGTTCCGCTAATCTTTGTCTGGAACCATCCTTCTCCACCAAAAAGGCCTGCAGAAATGTTTTTCTGGGAGGCTACTCCTACTTCAAGGCTTGATTCTGCGCAGTAGAAAATACCTTTGTCCACGATTATAGAACCATTGTCAAGGCTTACAACAATAAAATGACTGAAACTTGGTTCAAGGAATATCTCACCGGAGCCTTTGTAAAGCGGGTTAAAAGCAGATTCGTTTGTGAGCTTGTTTTTGAGCATCTTCTTTGCAAGACCACCCACGCCGCCTATGTTTGCATCACATGTGATGTTACCTTTCTGGAAGTAAAGGGCACCGGGTTCTACTATTACACCGCTGTTGTTCAATGTAACCTTTACCTGTTTTAATGTCATGCCTGCCTGCTGTATATAGTACAGATGTCTTGCAAGCGAAGGGTCCTTGCTTCCGGTAAGAGATTTATACTCTATGACCTCTGCTTTGAAATTTCCTTTATCGACACTGTCAAGAATGTTAATGTTGTTATAGAATTTACTTTCCGCGATAATACCACATCCAGGTGAAAGATCACATTAAGGTAGATTAATCTTGCTTTTGCAAGCAAATTGCATACAATGATAGTGCACATAAATATATAAATTATTGGATAACTAAATGTACTCTAACCCGATAAAACACGGTCATATGCCTTACAAAATCGCAGTGATACACGGCGGACCAGGCGCTCCCGGAACTGTAACTGACATGGCCGGGCAGCTTTCAAATAAACACAGTGCTCTGGAACCTTTGCAGACTGCCATGAGTATTGACGGGCAGATCAATGAATTAAGAACGATGCTTAAGAAACATGCAAAATTGCCAGTGACACTGATAGGACACTCCTGGGGCGCATGGCTGGCCTTCATGTTCACCGCACGTTATCCATCTTATGTGAAAAAACTAATTCTTGTGTCCAGCGGACCATTTGAGGAGCACTATGCGAGGTCAATCATGTATACAAGACTTGAAAGACTTGGTGAGAGCGGGAGGCAGGAATACCTGCACCTGAGTACAAGTATGAATGATCCGGCAGTACGCAATAAGAACAATTTTTTTGCCAGATTCGGAAAACTGATGTCTGATGCTGACTCCTTTGACCTGGAATCCATGTTGAAGATTAATCCGGAACATTGCCATGACTGCTATGACCTCAATAAACGAGTATGGGAAGAAGCCGATTATCTAAGAAGGTCGAAAAAGCTCCTGAAAATGGGAAAAGACATTCATTGTCCTGTGGTTGCCATACATGGGGATTATGACCCGCATCCATATGAAGGTGTAAAGGAACCACTCTCACAAACACTGGAAAACTTCAGGTTCATCCTGCTTGAGAACTGCGGGCATTATCCGTGGCTTGAAAGACATGCTGCCGGAGAGTTCTATCAGGTTCTGGAGAAAGAGCTTGAGAATAATAATAATAATAATAATAATAATAATAATAAATGAAGAAAAAAGAAGAATGGGGAAATTTACTCTTCAGCAATGTTGTGATAGTAATATTCGCCCCTGGATTTCTGTTCCCTGTCAAGTCTTGATTCCTTTTTGTTGACCCTTGGACGGGAAGTATCTTCATCACGCCTGAATGTGATATCCAGGTTTGCAAGGAACTTGTTCATACCGTCCTGCATGCTGGATGGCTGGTGTGCCTTACCATAAACTGCCGGTTCACCTTCAAAAACTATGAGACGCTCACTGAGCATGTCGATCATGTAAATATCGTGGTCAACAACCATTGCGGTCTTGCTGTTGTTCTCGGCGAATCTTTTGATGACCCTTGTTGTCATGGAACGCTGTTCTACATCAAGGTGAGCACTTGGTTCGTCAAGAATATACATATCTGCATCCTGACAGAGACATGCGGCAATAGCTACTCTCTGGAGTTCACCACCACTGAGCTCTGTGAGCATGCGGTCATAGAGCCTCTCAATGTTCAGTGGTTTTGCAATCTCTGTCTGGAAATAACTACTATTGAATTTGTTGGAGAGACCACCAAGGAAGTACCTTACCTGCATCGGACTATCGGCTTTGATATACTGTGGCTTGTATGCGATCTTAATATCAAGGTCAAGTTCTCCTTCATCAGGCTCTACCTCGCCTGCAAGTATCTTGACAAATGTGGACTTACCGATACCATTCGGACCAACAATTCCAAGCACCTCGCCTTCTTTAAGTGAACCACCATCGGTTGAAAGTGAGAAGCCTTCGCCGTATTTCTTGGAGAAAGCATCATAGTCAAGAAGTGTGTTGATATCGGTTTCAACTCTTGGGGGATGGACCTCGAACTTAATAGCTTCAGGTCTTACACGTACATTCTCTTCAGGAAGGAATCCCTTCAGATACTGGTTAATGGCAACACGCACACCCTTTGGATGTGTGATCACACCGTATCCCCCAGGTTCACCGTATGCAACATGTACTGCATCAGCAAGCATGTCAAGTATCGCAAGATCGTGTTCTACAACAAGAACTGCTTTTTCCTCGGAAATTTCCTGGATTAGCTGTGCGGTGTTAATACGCTGGTAAATATCAAGATAAGGACTTATTTCATCAAAGAAGTAGAAATCAGCATCCTTGGCTGCACAGGCTGCTATGGCAACTCTCTGGAGTTCACCGCCACTAAGCTCTGTGATCTTGCGGTCCATTACATGTGAAAGATTGAGACGTTCAACAAGCTCAGGAAGCTTGTCTCTTTCATCGGTCTTGTCAAGGAGTTCACTGGTCTTGCCCTTGAAAGCTTTGGGAATCATGTCCACATACTGAGGCTTCTGTGAGACTTTTATATCACCGTCAATTACGTCGCTGAAATAATCGTAAAGAGCTGTTCCTGCATAATGCTCAAGAACTTTTTCCCAGTTACCATTATCCTCTGAGAAATTAGGAACCAGCGTTCCTGAAAGAATCTGTACTGCGGTACTTTTACCGATACCGTTTGGACCCAGGATACCTGTTACTTTCCTACTTGTGGAACCGGCAGGCCATACAGGGCAAAGCCGTTTGGACCATACCTGTGTGTTGGCTCAGTAAGTGCCTCAGGAAGACCGATAATCATTATGGCTTCAAAAGGACACTTGTGGACACATATACCACAACCTACGCACATCTCTTCGGAGATTACTGGTTTTCCGTCATCTCCAAAGATAATGGTCTCGTCACCCGTTCTCACACGGGGACAGTATTTTTCGCATTCATGACTGCAACGTCTTGGCTGACACCTGTCTTTGTTCAATATGGCAATTCGCATTTAGGATCCCTGTCAATTAAACTGTCAATAAAATAGAGTGATAAAAGGTTAAAAGTAGAAGATCAATTCAGAAGCAATGTCCATGTTACGAGACAGAAGTCAATTACAATGAACTCAACATAGAACCAGTCCTTAAAACCAAACTCTTTTGGCTTGATCTTCAATAGCGGGAATGAGAATTTCATGACATAGAAGGAGATACCGACTATGAACATCATTATAACATACCATTTGATTGTAGGGTCATCACCGACACCAAGCTGCATGTGGGCAATAATACCTGCTAGTATGCCTATAATAGCAGCAACTGCCGTTTTGATGATTCCCTCCTTATGAGCCTGCTTCTTTTCCTCCGGTGTTTTCACCTTGAACTGTGACTTACCGGGACGAGAAGGAGTCGGAGCTGGTTGCGCATCATCAGTGGACTTTGATTCGGTTTTGACCACCGATTGCTTTTTCTTGGATGATTTTGACAAATTGATCTGATCTCCTGGTACAACTTGGATAGTCTGGGTACTATAAAAACAAGTACTTATATAAATGTTTATCCTGCCATAGGGAACTTTATACAAATTGATTGCTCAGGATATTTTCGATCTTATCAATGGAAAGCGAATTAAAACCGACTGAATCGAGGTGTTTTGCAAATCTTCCGGGGCGATGTCCGTTAGGATGATAAACAACTGTGAATTCAGGATCAATCTTTTTAACCATATCTACAAGCCCGCGTGCATCAAGATGGTCACTTATCTGGATTGCAGGATAACGATAATCACTGCGCCCTGTCATCACGAATTTGGTAATATTGGATGGCAGTTTGTCCAGATCCCAGGGCGGTACTATACTTATACTGTCACCGCAGCAATTCCCCAGATATTCAAGTTCCCCGGCATCCTCAAGAAGAGTACGTGTGAGATGGGAGGGATTTTTCATCCATTTCGATGACACCACCATAACCAAAACCTCTCAGCAGTTCCACGGCCCTTTGTGCTTTACCGAATGCATAGGCTCCAAAAGCAATCGAAGGATTGTCCCTGAAAGCATTCTCAAAACCTTCAAGATCATCGTCAAAGAAGCAGGTTGTATCACCGGGATCACCGTAGTTAGCTTCGGTGATGAGAAGGTCAGATTCAGGAAGCATGGAAGCGTCTTTTACATCACCTGTGACAAGTATGCGTGTCCCCACTTCATTCTTCCCACATGAATGCCACAGAACCAACAGTATGGAAATTCGGAAATGTGTGAACTTTTACGCCGCTGACCTCAATGGTTTCTCCGACTTTGAATGTCCTGCCTGCATATTTACGGTCGTGACGAATTTCAAGTGCAATGGCCGTCTTTTCAGAACAAACTGCACGGTCAGAAAGCATTGCGGATTTGCCGTGATGGTCAGAATGTGCGTGAGTAATAAGATAAGCATCCGGCTGCTGGTATTTTGCAGGGGTACGGGTTGTATCAATAGAGAAAGTTACAAGTCTTCCTTCGGTTGACCTGAATTTTATAGAAAGATGAGGTTTGAACGAACCACGGGAATTCTTCTCCCTGAAAACCATTACACCAAGATCAACCAGTTCTTTCAATTCCTGTAACCCTCGGAACTGGAATGACCTTAAGCTATTTACGCTTTTTCAAAAACAGATAAAAATAAGCCGGTCCAAATGACCTGAAAACAAGAATCAAAAACGAAAATCAGGTGCTTAAAGCACCTTTTTGAGTTCCTCAAGGAGGATTCCTGAGGTAGTAAGACCTGTGAAGCGTTTTGCCACTTCTCCGTCCTTAAGAATAATAAGTGTTGGTACTGCCTGAATACCATATTGTGCTGCAAGGCTCTGGTTCTGGGTCAACATCAACGACCTTTACTTCGATCTGACCTGCAAGTTCGGCTTCAACCTTTTCAAGATGAGGCTTCTGCATCTTACATGGTCCACACCAGGTCGCACTGAAATCTAGAAGTTCCACTTTGCTCATATAATACACCTCTTTATTGTATAGTGATGAATAAATTATTTTTACTTATCGATACAAGCATGCACCATTGGCAGGAATAAGATTTCCTACTGCTAATCTGCCCCCGCAAATTAGAGGTCTCTTTTGAACGGTGATGCGTATTACATACACAACCATGTTGGATAATTCCATATAAAGATTCCGCTCAGTATATATACCTATATTCTTCTAATTTTGGAAGTCAGATCAAGAGGCTTTGCATAATAAGGAGCTGTAGTTACAATAAAGTCCACATGTTTCGCATAATCAGAAACCATGCTAAGATCAATTCCACCAACTGCAATCTCAAGGTGCGGATTCAAAGCCTTCAGTTCCGGTACAAATGTTTCCAGCTCTTTTGGGCTGTAGTGATCAAGTAAAAGAATATCCGCGACCAGAGCAGCTTCAAGAGCTTCTTCCCTGGTTCTAGGCTCGATCTCTACTTGCGCATTGCCCTGAGATCAACCTGCTTTACCATGACATCAAGGTGATTCTGTGTGACAAGAATAGAATCACTGAGAGAGTTGCGGTGATGATCTCCTCCACCGGTCTTAACTGCCTTAAGTTCATATTTCCTGAATCCCGGATGAGTCTTGCGGCTTGTTGCAACCATTATATCAGGATTTGATTTTCTTGCAAGTTCAACTGCAAAGCGTGTTTTTGATGCAATGGAACAGACCATTGAAAGGAATGTCTGTGATATTCTCCATAATTTGAAAATAGTTGGAAGATCTCCCTGAGCCTCAAAAATAACATCGTTCGGGTTGAACTCATCCCCATTTGGAACCATGTTCACGACTTCAAGACCATTTTTCCTGTAGAATGCTGAAAGGTCATCCATACAGGCTGCAACCCCATGTTCCCTTGATTTTATGCGAATCCGGCCATTGCCTTCAATCTCAAGAAACTCAGTAGTCTCATCTCCGTATGGGCAATCTTCTGTAAGGTAAAGGTCAAAAAAGTCTATCATTTTGTCACCTGACAGAATAATAGTGTGGATGATTCATAACTATTGCTATTTAAAAAAGAAATAATAAGACTCTGTAGAATTCACACCATTATAACATTAAGAAGTTTGTAAACTGATTTATCGTCAGTCATGAGTCATTTCATTGATCCCGAAGGGTCCGGCGAAGCCGGCGTTTTCCCACAATAAGAAACAAATAGTCTGCAAATACCTTGTATTTTCTTCTCAGGACTTCTGTACAATTCTTTGTATAAATGCAATCGTCTTTGTAATTATTTTCTTAGACAGCAACATAGGAATGTGCCGCCTTCGGCGGATGGTTACTTTGTTTTCTGTTTGATGGTTGTTTTTGTGGAAAATAAAATTAAAGGAGGAATCAGTCCTCCAGTGTAGAAATGTCTCCGGGGTCCTGGCCAAGTTCCTGTGCCTTGAGAAGACGCCTCATAATTTTTCCGCTTCGGGTCTTTGGCAGGGATTCCACGAACTCGATCTCTGATGGGATGGCTATCGGACCGAGGTTCATTCTTACGTGGTAGACAAGTTCCAGTTTGAGTTTATCGCTGGCGTTGTAGCCCATACGCAGAATGATGAAAGCCTTGATAGAATCTCCCTTGAGAGGGTCTGGTTTTCCAATTACCGCTGCTTCTGCAACAGCTTCATGGGAAACAAGAGCACTTTCAACTTCTGCACTGCCGATGTTGTGACCGGCAACGATCAGGACATCATCAGAACGACCGAGAATCATAATGTAGCCATCTTCATCTTTCACAGCAAGGTCGCCTGCTGTGTAATAGTTCTTAACGGTACTCCAGTACTGGCGATATCTCTCATCATTGTTGTAAACCGTCCTCATCATGGAAGGCCAGGGTTCCTTAATAACAAGGAAACCACCTGTTCCGGCAGGAACCGGTTCACCGTTCTCATCAACGACATCTGCAACGATGCCCGGGACCGGACGACCTGCAAAACCAGGCTTCATTGGTTCACCAACGGTTGTTGTGAGCATGTGCATTCCAGTCTCAGTCTGCCACCATGTATCAAGGATCGGACACTTTTCCTTACCGATTACACGATAGTACCATTCAAACGCCTCAGGGTTGAGAGGTTCACCGACCGAACCCAGTATGCGCAGTGAACTGAGGTTGTACTTTTCCGGCCACTCCTCCCCCATTCTCATAAACATTCTGATAGCTGTAGGTGCTGTGTAGAAGATTGTGACATCGAACTCCTCTATCATACTCCACCAGACACCAGGGTCAGGATAATCAGGAGTTGTCTCGGATATCAGGATAGTTGCACCCATGGAAAGCGGACCATATACAATGTAACTGTGACCAGTGATCCATCCGGGGTCTGCGGTACACCACATGACATCACTCTCTTTGATGTCGAACATATTCTTTGTAGTATAATATGTACCGACCATGTACCCACCACATGCATGTACAATTCCCTTTGCCGGACCTGTTGTACCACTGGTATAAAGAATGAACAGCGGGTCCTCGGAGTCCATTATCTCAGATTCGCACTCTTTTTCTACATCTTCCATGATCTCGTAGAAATCAACCTCAATCTCAGAGAAAAGCTCCATCTGCGGGGTCATTCTCCTGAGAACAACGATCTTCTCTACACTGGAAGCATTAACAACAGCCTCGTCTACAAGAGACTTAAGGTCGATCCTCTTTCCACGTCTGAGACTTGCATCGGCAGTAATGACAATCTTTGCCTGTGCGTCCTTGATTCTTGAGTGAAGTGCATTGGCACCGAACCCACCGAAGACAACGCTGTGTACAGCACCGATACGTGCACACGCAAGCATTGCTATGATCTGCTCAGGGACAAATGGCATGTAAATACAAACCCTGTCACCCTTTTCGACCCCCAGTGACTTCAGACCGTTGGCAAATCTCATAACCTCGCGGTAAAGCTGGCGATACGTAAGTACCTCTTCCTTACCATCATCTCCTACCCAGATGATAGCTACCTTGTTCCTCTTACCGTTCATCACATGCCTGTCAAGACAATTGTGAGTGATATTCAGTTTAGCATTGGTGAACCACTTTGCATGCGGATGGTCCCATTCTCTGACCTTATCCCACTTCTTAAACCACTCAAGTTCCTCTGCAACGGTTTCCCAGTGCTTTTCAGGATCATTAAGGAATTCATTGTAAGCAGTTTCATAATCACCTATCCATGAATTTTCTTTAACGGAAGGATCAGGAAGATAGCTTTTCCCATTCAATTTGACATCAAAATTTTCAGACATGTTCTCTCCATTTATAACTAATAATCATTATATTATTTTCATGGCCCTGATTAATCTCAGGACCTTGAACCAATTCTCGCAGAGCAACCGTATCATGTCATTTTGAAGAACAAACAAAGATTCCATACGGAATCCCGGGACATGAAAGGGACCGCATTGAAGGAGCAATATAGCATAAAGACCCCTTATACATCATGTATAATCATGATATTAGTATATACCTATTTTGGTCTCATGACAACTACAAGATAATACAATTGTATTGAATCGTATGAAAATACACGAGAGTTCTTGCCAGACAGAAAACGCATTCTTAAAAGTGCAAAGGAGCATAGTGACTACTAAAAACTACCAGAATAAAGATAAATCAGTGTAAAAGACAAATCAGTGTAAAAAAACAAACAATGAATATAGATGATAAAAAGAGAAAAGAATTATGATGAGAGTGCCAGAATTGCTTCTGCCAGATCACCATTGGCATTTTTCAATGCTTCAAGGGCCTGTTCCTCAGAAACACCAGACTGCTCAGCAACCATCTTCACATCATCTTCGGGTATTTCTAATTCCCTGGCGACCTCTTCCGGAGTACCGACTACCTGATAGGTATCCACACCCTGGGCGTTCATTATTGAAACATTCGCATCGTTAAAAACAATGTCCTTTTCAGGAGTTCTTATAATGACCTGCTCAACATCATTAATCTCAGTGATGTTTATACCCATCTGTTTCATCATCTGTTTGACTTTCGCAGGGTTCATGCCCCTGCCACCTATTCCCGGAAACATTTAATCACCTTTAATATGAATAAATAACCCAATTAGTTTATTCTATTAAAAAGTTGCTTAGCAGCAACCGCCACCACATGATGAGCTGTTGCAGCCGCCACCATTCTGGTTATCGATAACAAATCCTTTTCCGGATGGACCGTCTACGTAGTCGATCTTAGCTTCTGTAAGGCCATCTGCATCGTCTTTGTTCATTACGATCTTAAGACCTTTGTCTTCAACTACAATGTCGTGTTCCTCACTGATGTTATCTTCGAGGGACATTCCATACTGCACACCGCAGCAGCTCATGCCTGCAACGAAAACTCTGAGAGCGAGATCCTGTTTGTTCTGTTCCTCAAGCAGTGATTTTAATTCAACTGCTGCATTGTCAGTTACTTCTACCATTGTGATTCCTCATTATTTGTCTGAATTTAATGCAAGGTGACTAAACGGGTAATCCCTTATATGTGTTATTGATATATAAGTTATTCGTATGATTACGAACTTTCATTCCTGCGCCTGAAAGACCGTGGATTTTACACAAATTCCACATCATCACCCACAGGATTCTTCAAAACCTCGCCGTTTGAAGCATTTATTTCCACTGAACTCCTCTGGCCCTTTACCTCCCAGACCGGGACGTGTACAAGTTCCACCTTTAAGTCAATATCTGAGAGTGTCGGCTTAAACTTTTTGTGTTCGGAAATTATAGCCTCACCCTGCATATCATCAAAACGCAGGTCACGGGTATATTCCTCAATAATATCAACAAGCAGTTTATCAGTAGCTTCTTCCTCAGTTGTCACAGGCATCTTAACATCGTATTCCACATTAGGGACCGCAACGGTCTTCTGGACACCTTCAAGGGTCATTTCCTCCTGGTTACCATTAAGAGCATTAATATATCCGGAACCATCACCGGAAATATCAATTATTTTTGAACGATAACGATGCTCTACACCCAGAGAATAATCATACTTCCAGAACGGCACAAACTTCAATATTGCCGCACTGGTCCCGCGTATATGCGCAGCAGCTATAGAATATGCCCTTTCTACTGAAATATTAACAGGAGAAGAGTGCAGGCTCATGATAATAGGGTCATCAGAAGCTGAACTCACAGCCGAAGAAACAGTTTCAGAAATAAACCCTGATTCATGTTTCTCTTCCGGTTCATCAAATGCTTTTGATACAAAGCAACCACCGGGAACAGGATCTTCAGCAGTAGTTTCGGCACGGGGACGATAATACTGCACTTCAGCCGGTGTCTCATCAGGCATAACCGGAGGTCTTGGAGGACGCGATGCCAGAGATTCTTCAAGAGCTTTTATTTCCACATGAGGAGAAGAGCCGGTACCAAATATTGCATTGATAGCTTCTTTTGCAACCTCGTCAGCACTGCTTGAAGCAGGTTTAGTATGCAACCCATCAAGAAGTTCAAGTTCTTTAGTAGTTCCCTCCATATCTGCAAGAATAGCCCTGCCGATCCTCACGGCCATATCGTCACGAGTCCACACGGTCAAGCCGGTCTCACGTGCATGGAGTAAAAATGTTTCACTTACCTCACCTGCCAGTATGTAAATACCCTGTCCTTCCGTTAACTGACTTTTAAAATTCCTTATATCTTCAAGGTCAGGATTGTAGGAGAGTTTAATAAACGTCTTTAAGCCGCTTTTTTCGGCTATCAGGTCAAACCTGAAAGATTCGGACATGTCATAGCCCGCTGATATGAAAATATCCCTCAAAATTCGCACTAGTTCCTGTTTCATTATGATCATTATCCAATTTGCCGGTTAACTGAAATAGCTTTCTGTGAATAAAAACGTAAAGGTAAAAAAGATTAGAATCAGAGGACACGAGTAGTTGTTTCAAGCTCAATTCCTTTACGGGTAACCATATAGGAAATTGTTCTGTTAGGAACCAGCATTCCACGCATCTTCCGTATCATAATTGTCCTTTCTATTTCGCTCCCACGTTCCTTTATCCTGAATTCTATAACTCCGTCACATATGTGACGCAAGGTATTTTCTGTAACAGAGTCATGCATACCAGCTGTCATTAATATGAGATGGATGGCTCCGGTAGCTTTGCCAATGGAAGATATCATTTCAATAACTTCCACAACACTATTCAGGTTATAAGCCCGCAGGAAGTATGAGATTGAATCCACAACACCACGGTATTTCTGGCTTCTTGGTTGCTTCACACAAGCTTTAAGCAATCCCATTGAATCGATGCCTTTTTTGAGGAAATCCTTGGCTGACAGATCACTTGTGAACTCTTTTGGAAGAACGCTGTAGAACCTTGGGAGATACGCATCCACAAATTTAAGTTGCTCATCTTCTACATATTTCTCTACATCCCACTTCATTTCTTCCATTTCATCAATAATTTCCTGGACAGGATGCTCGGATGTGAAATAAAAGACATCTTCATTGTTGAGAAGACCTCCATAAACAAATTGTTCAGCAAACATATCGGAGTTTGCCCCCGGTTCTGCGAGAATAAGAATAGTTGTCCCCGGAGGAACTCCACCTCCAAGCTGCACATCAAGTCCGGCTATTCCTGTAGGGATTCTGAATCCACCCGTACCATCAAAACTGTAATCCATTGTCTGGCCCCTGCTGATAAAAATATTAAGATATAATGTATAAGGAATTATATTAATACAGATAGATAATAGTGTTTTATAGTATATAGCAATTAGTGGTGCACATGATAAATCTTGATGATCTGAAATACGACAATGGTCTCATACAGGCCATCGCACAGGATAGCAATACCAAAGAAGTGCTCATGTGTGCTTTCATGAACAGGGAAGCCCTTGAGAAAACAATAGAGACAGGTATCGCTCATTACTGGAGTCGCAGCAGGCAAAGTCTCTGGAAGAAAGGAGAAAGCTCAGGCCATACCCAGAATGTTGTTGAAATCCGTATCGATTGCGACATGGATGCTATACTGTTATTAGTGAAGCAGACAGGAGGCGCATGTCACACCGGATTCAGATCATGTTTCTACAGGACAATTGACGGTAAGGAAGTCGGAGAGAAAGTCTTCGACCCGAAAGATGTTTACTGAAGTTACAAGTCAAATTAACTGCTGACACAAGCCAGCAGTAATCCTCTTTTTGCGCCACCTGAAGCAGGGTGGCAATATTATATTATAGAATCAGCAGCTTATTCGTAATTATGGAAGAGTGTTCACAAAATAAACAAAAAATAGTTCCTGATACCAGTGCGGTCATAGATGGTATCCTTTCAGGGAGGATACGTGATGAGGGACTCAGGGATGTAGATATTTACGTTCCTGAAGCTGTCATGGCTGAACTGGAAGCCCAGGCAAACCGCGGGCTTGAGATCGGATATAAAGGCCTTGAAGAGGTTCAGGAACTTCATAAATTCGCTGAAAACGGCGATATAAGATTATTTTTCACAGGAATCAGACCTAATTCAGACCAGGTTAAACTTGCAAAGGGCGGAGAGATAGATGCCCTTATCAGGGAGACAGCAGTTGAGCTGGAAGCTAAATTTGTCACAGGGGACAGAGTGCAGTCACTGGTTGCAAAAGCAAAAGGGCTTAACACGGATTTTGTCAAGCCACCTATGGAAGAATTCGGACCACTACTTATTGATGAGTTTTTCACACCTGACACAATGTCGGTGCACCTTAAACACAAGGTCTGCCCAATGGCAAAAAGAGGGTCCATTGGAAATGTGCAGTACATGAAGATAAGGAATGAGCCATGTACATACCAGGAACTGAAAATGATTTCCCGGGAATTACTTGACAGGGCACGCTCAGACCAGGAATCGTTCACTGAAATGTCATTCAGCGGTGCAACGGTGCTCCAGATAAGGAATATGAGAATTGCTATTTCCACACCACCTTTCTCAGATGATGTGGAAATTACAATAGTAAGACCTATAGCATCGGTCTCACTGGAAGAATATCGCCTGAGCGATGTGCTCAAGGACAGAATCAGAACCCAGAGAGGAGTTCTCATTGCCGGACCACCTGGTGCAGGAAAATCCACATTTGCAGCAGGAGTTGCAATCTACCTGAAAGACAGGGGATTTGTAGTTAAGACCATGGAATCTCCACGTGACCTGCAGGTCCCGGGAGAGATCACACAATACGGACCTCTTGATGGGAGTCTGGAGAATACCGCAGATGTATTGTTACTTGTGCGTCCTGACTACACTATATATGACGAGGTACGCAAGACAAAGGACTTTGAGACCTTTGCCGACATGAGACTTGCCGGTGTGGGTATGATCGGAGTTGTGCATGCAAACCGTGCAGTTGACGCGATCCAGCGACTTATCGGCAGGGTGGAACTTGGTGTAATCCCGCAGGTTGTTGATACGGTTATTTTCATCGACAAGGGCAAGATCGCAAAAGTTCAGGTGCTTGAGTTCACTGTGAAGGTCCCTGCAGGAATGATGGAAGCTGATCTTGCAAGACCTGTCATTCTTATATCTGATCTTGAGACCGGAAAGAGCGAGTTTGAGATATACACCTACGGCGAGCAGGTTGTTGTGATGCCGCTTGGAGGGGAACAGCAGAGAAGCCCTTCCTGGAAACTTGCCGAAGGAGAGGTAAAGGATTATATCAGCAGCTATGCAAGCGGCCCGGTGGAGGTGGAGATGATAGCAGATAACCGTGCCTTTGTGCGTGTCAGGGACAAGGATCTGCCAAAGGTTATCGGCAAGGGAGGAAAGACTATCGATGATATTGAAAGGTCGCTGGGTATCCACATCGATGTACGTAAGTTCGAAGACGGTGAGGAGCACAGACCCCGTGAAAAGAAAGAGCATCACCCGATAGTCGAGCGCAGTAAAAAGCATATTATTCTTAATATTCCCGAAGCTGCAACAAGAGATGTTGAAGTTTACGCAGGAGAAGGATTTCTGTTCTCAGCAACGGTTGGCAGACATGGGGATATCAAGGTCAGAGCCGATTCAGAGGTAGCACAGGATATTATGTATGCTTTACAGGAAGGAGAAGTATTGTGGGTGAAGGAAATCTGATGACACTGACGACCTGGATTTTTATTTTTTTTCTGATATTCTATTTTCCGGAAACTAAAATTTAAGATATGAGATTATGTGTTGAAAAGTTATATATATCCAAAAATAATTAGTTTTTAATACAAATGGATGTTGATATCAAACGCAGTTATGAGATTCTCCCGGACAACAATATAATATTCGGGATCAGAATAACTAATAATTCAGGCCAGGATATTTCTGACGTACAGGTTATCCTTGATTACAATGAATCGATTTTCGAGTTGCATGGAGACAGAATTCAGAAACCGGGCGACATCAGTCCAACCATTGCCCGGACTGTTAAATTTATCCTGAAGCCTAAAGCATGTGTTCACAGAGAGAATATTGAAGCGAGTATAATATACCGCGATCAGAATGGCGAAAAACGCATGGCTGCTATGCAGGCAAAGAAAGTTCATTGCATCTGTCCATTCCTGCATCCAAAAACAATTGCAAAAAAGGATTTCTTTCAACTATCTGGCACATGGAACACTGTCGATCTTGGCATTAATTTTGAAGGCATCGACGTAGAGCAGGTAATTTCTTTTCTGATGCAAACCTCCGCAAGGAACCTTTATGCTGTGGACGGATATGCCATCGAAGAAAGCAATGTGCTCCATTTTTCCAGTGAATCTGCTGACGGGAAGACTCATTACCTGCTGACCGCCCTGGTCAAAGAAAATGCAGGGCTGATACAGGTTATGCTCAGGGCAGCTTCTGAGAACAAAACAGGATTACATGGTTTTCTCAGTGAAATCGTTTCAGAGCTCAGACACTTTATTGATGCAGTCGATTCTGCAAAAGAAATAGGCATCATCAAAAGCGAGCTGGTAAGCAATATTATAGATACAATAGTTCCGGGAAGTAATTTATCAGCTGGCAACAGTGGCTCTCCATTATTTACCCAAAATAGTGCAATGCAAAAAAGCAGTTTGAACCCTTTCAAAGAAGAGGGCCAGAATGACGGAAAACCTGAAAATGGCGACGTTGCCAGAATGTATAACTCATATTTAAAAGAGGTAAAAAGCAAACCTAAAAAGAAAAGGAAGAAAAACACAGATCAAGCTGATTTTTATCCCAGGGAACTTTTTACTTCGGAAAGAAAACTAAGATCCGAACATAGTACCGCTTCTCCCGGAAAAGAAAAAAACGGTTCAAGTAAACCTGATAAATCAAAGAAAAAAGTTACAAGTCAGGCTTTGATGATCGTTCTTTTTCTGATTAGTGCAGCGTATCTGATGCAATATACCGGAATAACAGAAAAAATTGCAGGAGAATACGTTACTCCATCATCTGAGTCTGCTGAAAATGTTGTTCTGACGTTATTTACTGCGGTAAATGAAGGTGATTTTACCACTGCTTTCAAGCTATGTGAGGGACAGGACTTCCTTGTACCTGCGAGCGTCCAGATGTTGTTTAATAACAATGGAATAGAAGCAGGTGGTATCAAAGAGACGAATATTGTGTCAACTGTTGTTGAAGATGAACTTGCCTTAATTGAGAGCAATTGTACTGCAGTCACCTTTAATATCATGGGGAATGAGAACGAACCAAAGGTCATTGATGTGTATTTCCAGTTGGAGAAAAGCGGAACTGATTGGGTAATAACAGGAATAGCATTCGACCAGCCGTATAGTATTGGAACTGCCGATAATGATATTGTGGCTGGGGAGCAGGAATGAATGCAAACACCAACTTGTGAATATAAGTAGAATGGGTTCAGGATTTTTTGTTCAGATATTCTGCAATGTATCCTGCAAATTCATCAAAACCTTCCAGTCTTTCTGTCAGGAAAGTATATAGAATCTCGATATTAATGTCTTCATAGATATGAACCAAAACATTTCTAAATCCGGCTGCTTTTGAGAATTCTTCTGCGAAATCGGAAGGAATCACGTTGTTTTTCCCGAGAATCAGGAATACATTTCTGTAGAAGTCAGGCCTTTCAAAACCTTCTCTGGAAATGATCATCTCTCCAATGTCTATTGAACTTTCAATTGCAAGCTGGAAATTCCTTTCTACCGCACTGCGTAGTTCGTAATTAGCTTCCAGTTCTTTGCTTCCTGCATCTACTGATTTTAGATAATCCACACATTTTTGCATGAAATTTAGCTTTCTGAGGATTTTCTCATCAGGGTTCATTAAACAACCCCTTTTTCTGTAATTCTTTCAAGAAAATGCCTGTTCAACCTGTCTTCATAGAATTTCCAGTCCAGATATACTGACATGATACGATGTTCAACATCAACACGCAGGTCATCATCCCGTGAAAATATGGTAACGTTTGGCCTTATTATCTCAAATCTAAGGACAGGACTTGCATCATTTATTACGATAAGGTCCAGTTTGTCACTTTTCAGCAGGTCGGAAAGCTCATTTATCAGGTCAATTCGTTTGTAGATTCTCTCTTTCTCTGTTAGTGTTTCGGAAAGATAAACACCAATATCCACATCACTTAACGGACCTGCCGTGTCCTCTGCAACCGAACCAAAAAGGTAGGCAAGCTCAACTGATTCTTCTTTAATAAAGAATTCTCTCAGAAGAGGAAGAAGTTCTTCTTTGTTAAGACACGGAGCTCTTTCTATCATGGTATCGTCGGCAAAGATTTTCTAAATTTTTCTATGTGTTTATAAGTAATAAAGATTGAGTGATGCTGAGTTTATGGGTGACCACAATTTACAGGTGGTTTTGTGGTCACCTACATCGAAGTTTACTATCAATGATTAAACTGTACTAATCTTACGAACCTATTCCCTAGAAAATCAAATATACACAAACTATAGATGAGTAATTATGCAATATACAATAGTTCTTGAAACAGCAGAAGAAGGCGGATATACTGCCCACTGTCTGGAACTTCCTGCCGCAATTAGTGAAGGGGATACAGAAGAAGAAGCTCTTGAAAATATAAAAGAGGCGTAACTATTCAGCCTACCCATATCAGCCGATTGATGGCGATTCGATTAAATCCTAGGTATTTAGTCCTAAATTAATGTACAACAAAAAAAGCAAGCTTCAGGCACAGTCAAAATAAACTCACTACCCAAAATTCACGTATCAACTTTTTATCACAATGGTTATCGATAGTGATTCAACTAGGCTGAATAGTTACAAAGAGGCTATTGATTTAGTGAGTGAAGTCGCTGATACATGAATCATGCATTAGCTCATACAAATCTAAGCCTTCCCCAACAACACAGCCTTATTAGGAAACATCTTCGGCCTGTCTACAACCACAAACCCAATTTTACCGGCAATATCAAGCATCTCAGCAAATGCCTGTTTTGAAACATGCATTGGCGGCTCGACAATGAGAATCCTGCCATCCTTCTTAAGCAGTGAGGACAGTTCCCTGAAGCAACTTTCCTGATCCGGCAGTTCATGGACAACGTAGAAAAGAAAAACAAAGTCAAACTCCCCGGAAACACCTATTCTGTCACTTTCGCATTTGTGAAGCTCTATGTTCAGTTCTTCCCCGGACAGCCTGATCTTCTCTTTTACTTTCTGAAGCATGCCTTCCTGAAGATCAACTGCCACTACACGTCCGCTCTTCCCGACCATCCGACCCATGTCCATTGTGATAAATCCCGGACCGCAGCCTATTTCCAGAACTTCCGTTCCTTCCCGGACATAGGGACCGAGTATTTTCTGCGGGTTCTGCAGCCATCTGCGAATCCTGCTATCGAGGCTGCCGGACTTTTCTACAGGACATACGTTGGTGTTGTCATTGGACATATGATGTGCTCTTTTAGGGTGGTTATAGGTGCTGTTTTTACGACTTTTTCAGGGATGAATTATAATCTGTTGTAAAGTTGGCATTCTCATCATAAATAGTCTTGCTGTAGAGATTTGCTTGCAGAGGATATGAAAATGGTCTGCAGGTATGTGGGTGTATTTGAGAGGTGACCACAAAAATGCTATATAGAATGTGGTCACCCATTTATATATGCATATTGAGAAGAGAAAACAGGGAAACAATACGAAATACTACCTGTCCCACTCCTACCGTGTTGGAAAAAAGACGAAGAAGATACGACATTACCTGGGCCTGAACCTGACCGAAGAGGAGATTGAGGAGCTCAGGCCGGAAGCTGAAAGAGAAATCGGGCAGCAGATGCAGGCTAAGACCGACCTGCTGAAGTTTTCACTTACCAAAAAAGAGATCGAGAAGCTCAACGAGTATGACAGGGACGTGGAGATCGTTCACCTTGATGTGGACGGCTGGAAGGCGTTCACGGAGAAATTTGTTTTCAACACCAATGCTATTGAGGGTTCAACGGTTACCCCGGAGGAGGTACATGATCTGCTCCGGCACGGTGAAGATGTTACTAATTCGGATGAGATGGAGGCACTGAATGTTGCAAAGGCTGTTGAGTTCATACAGAGTACGGATGAGGAGCTGTCACTGGAACTTATCACCAGGCTTCACAGGATATGTTTTGAAGGTTCCAAGAGCTTTGCCGGAAAGCTCAGGGATGTTGAGGTTGTGATCCGCAATGCCTATGGGGAGATCGTGCACCAGGGAATCACAAAGGAGGAGATCAGGAACGAACTTGAGGATATGGCCAATTGGTACAGGGATAATTCGAATGAGCTTAAACCCCTTGTCCTTGCCGCCCTGGTCCACAACCAGTTCGAGTACATCCACCCCTTTGAGGACGGTAACGGCAGGGTTGGCAGGTTGCTGCTGAACTATGTACTACTGAAACACGGGTATCCTCCTATCAATATACTGTTTGAGGACAGGGGCAGGTATTACTATTGCCTGCAGCAGTATTCCAAAGAGAACAGCCTCGAGGATACGCTGGAGTTTCTGGTAGAGCAGTATCGGAAGGGCATGGAGTGAATGGGTGACTACAAATGTGGGTGGGTTTTGTGGTCATCCAACTATGAGCCTTGCTGTTTCTCTTAATAAGTGAGCAGGAATTGGATACTTTAGTTTCCATACGAAGTTTATTGGCTTTTCACCCTCATGACTCACATACTCCGCTGGCCCTAAGAAATAATAAGGCTGAGCTAAAGAATTGACCCTTTTGTTTACTCTTACAAAAAGAAGGATTGTATGACCGTTGTTCTTGTGATTGATATATCTCTGCCCGGTTTTAGAATCAACTCTAGTTGATGCCTGACTTTGCCAATGGAAGAGATTCTCATTAATTGCATAGTCATTGTACATCGTAGTTGGAGAATAGTCCCTTTCATTCTTGTTTAAAGTAATGAAAAAAACATCTGTCTTTTTATCTTTGATAGGCAGCACACCAGCCTGTACAGTATGATTATTCTGTAAATCAAAATAACCAAGCCCAGCGAGTGCTTCTGCTTGCGTGTACCTAGAATGCAAACTTAGAGATGAAACATATGGCAATGATATTTCAGGAGAAATAGACCTTATGATGCTCTTCTTGTATCCTAACAGCATGATTATTTCATCATATATCACAGGATTACCTAGCAACTTAGAAAAAGCATCTTTTAATGAAGTAAACTTTTCCTTATTCCAGATAGTTAGAACAAACATTGTTAGATAGTATCTTTCTTTTGCAGAAAGAGTTTCTTCATCTATGTTTCTACCAATTAGATGCCTGAGAACACAATCAATATAAATGCTATCATCTATATGCTGAATTCTTCTCAAGCCGCTAGTTAATTTCTCTTCATCAGGTTCATTAAAATTATCAATGATTTGAGCTTCTACTAATGCTCTTGACCAGCACATTTTTTTGTAGATATCATCAAGGTCTAAATCATAGTAATCTATGAAATTCTCAAATGACAATTCCATTCCTGTATCAGCAACAAAGCTAGAAATTCTGTTCACAATTGTTTGCCGCCTGAGATTGAGAACCTGACTAATGTTATCTAATATGTACTTTTTAGATTTCCTCTCTAATTCTATGCTACAACCAGCAGGCAAATGTGGAAAACCTTGCTTGATTTCTGAGGCGATATCTTGGCCTATATTTTCAATCAATGATTTGAACTTCAAATCAAATCTATAGTTTTTGTTCGCTTGTCCTACAAAATCCAATACTGTTAAGCAATCCTTGCCATCACTTAACCGAAGCCCACGTCCTAATTGTTGCAAGAATATTGTTAAACTTTCAGTTGGACGTAAAAAAAGAACAGTGTCTATTTCTGGAATATCAACTCCTTCGTTGTACAAATCTACAACAAAAATGAAGTTAATCTCTTTGTTTAACAATCGTTTCTGAACAGACTTTCTCACATCTTTGCTGGAGTCTGATATTAAATACTCGCTTGGAATTCCATATTTATTGAATATCCTTGACATGTATTCTGCATGTGCTTTCGAAACACAAAAGCCCAAACCTTTAACATTTTTGATATCCAAAACCGTCTGTACAGTTTTCTCACAAATCATTTCCGCACGATGGTCATCTGCAGTGTAAAGCTCGCTGAGTTCACTTTGTACATAACCACCACGTTGCCATTTCAACTTGGAATAATCAACGCTATCGGCAATACCAAAATATTGGAACGGACACAACAACTTTCTGTCTATTGCATCAGGTAAACGAATCTCTGCAGTTATGTGATTATCAAAGAACTTCTTAACATCTAAATTATCAGCACGTTCTGGAGTTGCTGTTAAACCTAACAAGCAACTAGGATTCACATGATCCAGAAGTGACTTATAGCTAGGTGCTGCTGCATGATGGAACTCATCTACTACAATATAATCAAAATATTCAGAATCTAAGAGATCATGGATTTCTTTTGAGTTATATGTTTGAATTGAAGCAAATATTTGTTCCGTATTCTCTGGAACATTTCCACCAACCATCATATCTCCAAGATTATGATCTCGTAGAACCATTCTAAATGTGTACAGAGATTGTTTTAATATCTCTTCTCTATGTGCTATGAACAATAAACGTGGTTCTCTTTTATGGGCTTCAAAAAAATCCTGCCTGAATTTCTTAAAATCAAAAGCTGCAATCATCGTTTTGCCAGTGCCTGTTGCAGCTACAATTAAGTGTTTGTTTCTGTTCAGTTGACGTTCTGCCCATATTGATTCAAGTATTTCTTTTTGGAATGGATATGGTGCTAGATCAAAATTTGGCATCACAAATTCAGTATTATTTTTATCTTTTTCTGCTTGTAACGCTTTTATCAATCTAGACTTGTCATCTTTATTATAGATTTCAAATTCTCTATCATTCCAATAAGTATCAAAAGTAGCTTTTATTTTAGCCCATTGAAAAGGTTGCTCATACTGACTAATTTTTATATTCCATTCTAATCCATCAGTCAGCGCTGCATTAGATATATTTGAAGAACCAATATACGCAGAAGAAAAACCAGTTTTCCTTTCAAAAAGATAGGCTTTTGCGTGCAACCTCGTTCTTCTAGTATCATAACTAACCTTCAAAGTTGTATTTGGCAGACTTTCAAGAAATTCAATTGCCTTTGAATCCGTTGCACCCATGTAACTGGTTGTTATAACTCTTAATTCACTTCCTTTTCTTGAAGTGAACTCTTTTAGTTCTTCTTGGAGAATTCTTATGCCGCTCCACTTAATGAATGAACAAAGAATATCCACTCTGTCAGAAGACAATATCTCTTTTTTAAGTTGAGAAACTAACGAAGGATCCTGCCTTGTACCTGTGAGTAATGCACCTAAAGAAAGTGGAGTATCAGGACGTGAGAAATCAACACTCAGATTTTCATCTAAAACTGCCATGAGTTTTTCAGCGGTTTCAGAAACATCTAATCCTTGAGTTTCGATGCCATACCTGTTTAAAATATCTACTATTTCATTGCATAGTTCTATCTGTTTATCGATCTTTGATTTTCCTTCCTTATCTCCTTTAATCTCGGATAAAGCGTGAGAAAGAATTCGATAGAGATATTGTGATAAGTAATCGTTACTATCAGCATCGTTTAGTCGAGATAAATGTTTGTGCTTCTCATCAATGTCGAACAAGTTTTTAGAAAGGAACTCATTAACAATATGTTCATACAATCCTGATTTCATAGCACCCACATTCACAATCAATATTTGTTAAGAAAATAGGATTAAGAATATATTAAGAAATTGCTTTTGAGAGATAGTTTTCAAATCTCATCCCAAATCCTAATATACACTCCCAAACAATTTACACTTCAGGAGAATCCTATCATGAAAGTATCCATTATTGGTTCGGGCTATGTCGGGTCAGTCTCAGCCGCTTGTTTTGCGGAACTCGGGCATGAAGTGATCTGCATTGACATTGATGAAGAGAAAGTAAAACAGATCAATGCGGGAACAGCACCTATCTGGGAAGAGGGGTTGGATGAACTGCTGGCAAAGTACAGCCAGAAGACACTCATTGCAACATCGGATTATGATTATGCTGTTGAGAACTCCGATGCTTCATTTATCTGCGTGGGGACACCATCAGGAGAGGATGGGAGCATTGACCTCTCAATAGTCAAAGCTGCAAGTGCCAGCCTTGGGAAAGCCATTGCTAAGAAAGATCGCTATCATGTAGTGGTTGTAAAGAGTACAGTCGTGCCTGAAACAACCGAGAAGGTCGTACTTCCGATAGTAGAAGAGTACTCCGGCAAGAAGGCAGGAAAGGACTTTGGAATAGTCATGAACCCGGAATTCCTCAGGGAAGGCAAGGCTGTCTATGATTTCATGCACCCTGACAAGATCGTGGTTGGCGCCATCGATGAGAGGTCATCTTTTGTCGTATCAGAACTCTATCGCAATCTGGACTGTGAGATCACTCGCACCAATCCAGGGACAGCAGAGATGATCAAATACGTCAACAACTCATTTCTCGCAACAAAGATATCCTTTGCCAACGAGATAGGGAACATCTGCAAGCAGCTTGGAATCGATACATACGAGGTTATGGACGCCGTAGGAACTGACTTCCGTGTAGAGCGCCAGTTCCTCAACTGCGGAGCGGGATTTGGCGGATCATGCTTCCCCAAGGACGTAAAGGCACTCATCGGCAAAGCAAACCAGATCGGATATGCACCTGAACTCCTCCAGTCCGTTGTTGATGTAAATAACAGGCAGCCCCTGAAGATGATCGAGCTGCTTCAGGAAAAGATAGGTGATCTTAAGAACAAGAGAATAACCGTACTAGGTCTGGCCTTCAAGAACGACACTGATGACATCAGAGAATCCAGATCCATTCCTGTAATCGATCAACTGCTGCAACTTGAAGCAGATATCGCCGCATACGACCCGATGGCCGAAGAAAGCATGAGAAAACTCTTTCACGATGTAACATACTGCAAGAGCGCATCCGAAGCCCTGACAGAAGCCGATGGCTGCCTCATCATGACAGAGTGGGACGAATTCAGGGAACTGGACAAAGAGTTTGACCTCATGGCAAACCATGTTGTTATCGATGGCAGGAAGCTAATCAATCCTGAAAAGCTCAGCACACAGATTGATTACGAAGGCATCTGCTGGTAAACCGGAATACAAAACACAGTAACACATTAATAACAGTAACAGAAAACCGGATTAGCCAAACGGTTACAATACTTGCTTACTAACTCTTTTCATGCTAAACTATTGGCAGTAAAGAGAGTGACACAGAACAAAGGCAAAAGAACAGCTGGAGTCGATGGAGAAAAATGGACAACATCCAACTCTAAGATGAAAGCTGCTCTTGAATTATCAGAGGTTATCTAATTAGCTTCCAAATACCTCTATTCTAATTAGACAAACATTTTCAATAAAAGCTTCCAAATGGATTTCTTTTCTCAAACCCATTCTGTATTTCTGTAAGTACAAGTAACTGATACGCTACAAAATTCAGCAGAGAGTAGAGCTTTTTATTCTCTACTCTGATTCTTCTTCATGTGTCTTCGGTTAAGGAGTTTTATTTACTTATTGCTAATGTTTTTGGACAATAACAACTACCTTAACTTACAGAATTTAACTGTTAAGTAATCTCATACTACTGGTTTTATCACTGGTATGTTTTTGATGAAGTTATGAAACTACATGCTATTTATCACGATTCTTCTCTTAACCGATGACGCATGGATTCTTCTTATATCGAACTTGACTACATCTTTAATGTGTCCGTGCTTTGATTCGCATTCTCCTCTTTTCTTGTATAGCTCATAGAACGATTCATCCCTCATATTTTGATTACGTAAGTTCATCCCAACCTGTTTAGACATTCCAATTTCATATAGGAATTTTGGCTCTCTTCAACATCATGTGGGTAATTTTAACAACAATGTCTTATTGCCCTATAGAAAATGAGTGATTCGCCACATGATAAATACAAGCTGATATTTGATGAATCCATGTCATGTGGCACTATCCATACTCATATCCCGGATATGATTCGTAAATTTGGAACAGATTTTCAATGTAATCCCTTTCAAATTTACCCACTCGATGTTGTGGAGATCCGGAATTTTAGTTTTTCTTCAGTACTTGCAAGTATATTCCCACCCAGAAACCACATTTTATTTACCCAATGGTCGATTTTGTCCATTTCGCCCTCTTTGCTGATCACAGCATTTTTTGGATATGCAATAACTGGCCTTGCATTCAAATGATACCAGATATCTGCATGATTCTTGAATGCTTTATAACCCGTATCTGCAGAATACATGTCAATATCAGCATTCATTTTCTTCAATGCTTGAATGTGTTTGATGAGTTCATGAGTATCTCCTGCTTTGCCATTTGTATGTGTCATGAACACGGGATAAGTTCCTACCATCGTGATATGAGCTTTGTCCATCTTGCATTTGTAATGAGGATTATAATCCGCATATTTATCGTATCTTGAAGCTTCAAGCGGAGTTGAATCGATCTTAGCTTCTTTTATTTGAGCAAGTTTAAGGATTCTTTCTCCAACTAACATCATTATTTCAGTTATTCCATCTTCTCCTAATCGATATTTTACAAAATTATGTAAGATCTTTGATGAAGGAAGTTTTACAACACCATTGTTATCGCAAAAAGCGAGTAGTATTGCCTCTTCTTCTGTTAATGAGGCGACAGTTTTCTCATAAGATAACTGCCTGAAACACATAACAATGAAGAGTTTTATCATTGAGGAAATGTTATATTTGTAATGCCAACTTTTGTTGGCATACACAGTACGCTCTAAGTACTGTGAAATATCTTCTATGCAGAGAAAGTGCAGGAATTGGCAAATTGAGGCGCTTTCCCTGTTCAGATAGTTTTCAATAGAGTCCTCAAATTGGACTCCTCCATACATCATTACTTTTTTAGCCATGAGGCGGGCCAGATTTATGCTATTTATAGCTGCCGCCCCCCCCCAAAAAAAAATAGATGATGAAGATGACGAAAAAAAAGGATAAGCTTTTATGCCGAAGATCTAATTAGACGGCCTCTTTTATGGTATCTTTTGTGGTTCCATAAAATATAGGGATGAATAAAGATATTGATTTGCTTACTCAATCTCTTTTAAAGCTAAATGAAAAAAGAGAAATGGAAGAGAATTACTCTCTCCATTCGTATATGTATTTGGTTCCGTATATTTCGCCATTGTAGTATGAGTAAATTATTGCGAATGATCCACTAAATGCTCCCGCTCCCGGTACATTTGCTTTGAATATGCCTTCTCTGACGGTCCCAGTTGAATCTGGCCATCCTACCTCTAAGTATTCTCCATATGTTTCATCTTCGAGGTCATAAGCACTTGCTGAGGCCGAACCAGGTCCAATATCCGCACCGTCTATGTAAATACTGCTTGTCTCGCCCATTGAGTGACCATCAGTTTCTATCAGTACGCCTTCCTTTCTTACTTTGATAGCGACCTCTTCTTCAGCAGCATAGAAGTCTTTTGGTTCTTCACTGATTGTTCTTATTCGTGCTATTTCACCTTCTTCTCCTGAATGACTGGTTGTGACATCACCTCTTTTGTAGTCGAGATCGCGTGTGTAATAGCTTCCTGGTTCTCCTACTTCATTGTAGTCTTCAACTTCTACGAGATACCATCCAGGTTCTACGCCTGATGAGCTTGTGGTTGTTGATTGAACTACTCTGCTTCCTGTCCAGCCACCGCTCCATGATGAATCATCAGAGCCATATCTCCAGTTTCCTTCGAATGAATTTCCGTCTTTGCTGAGTTTAAGTTCTACGTCACCTGCATCGTTTGGTACTGCGTATGATGGGCTTTCAGACCAGGTTCCTATGAATACATCGCCGTTAACAACACCTTCAATTTTTCCATCATCGTGTGTGTATTTACCGATTATCTTATCTCCTGATTGTGTGATTGTCATATCACCCCAATTTGAATCCCATTCTCCTATGAAGCTACCTGATGTGCTTTCTGCTTCAAATCCGCTTTGTGGAGTTGGTAGTGCTTCTGTGGTTTTTGTGTTTTCAAATCCTGCTTGTTGGCTGTCTATTGTTGTACCGGCTAGCACTTCCAATGGTATTGAAACTGTTTCTCCGTCTATTATTTCAAATTCTACGTATTCTTCGACTCCTGCACCGCTTATGATTACTTTGTAATTTCCAAGTGGCCAGCCATCATCTGGCTTTTCGAGTATGAATGTTCCACGGCCAAAGTCTTCGCCTGTTTCTGATTCAAATGTATAGATCGAGTAATCACTGTCAATGTATATCCATTCTACACTTATTATGTCGTTGTTAAAGTTGTCATAGATAAACCATGCGTATAATTTTTCTGAATCTTTTGAATATTTTAGTACTTTATCGACTGGTACAAAGTTTTGTGTTGATGATGTCACCATCACTTCAAGAAGTCGTGGTTCACCTGTGGCTGTCATATCGCCATATTTTTCTGTTACTGCTTCTACAATTTTCATTTCTTCTTCGGTTGTTCCGAAGCTTCCTGGTTTATACGAGTCACTTATGTCCGTACATCCTGAAAGTCCTATAATAGTTATCAGGAGTATTGTTACTATTAGTTTTGATTTCATTATATACCACCCAACCTTTTTTTTGGTAATTTATTGAGTAATTTTTTGTTGCTTTGTTTGTTTATTAATCTTGTTAATTAGGTCCACAGAAATTCTATCTAGTTTACGTCATCCGTACCAAATTAACAAAAATAATCAATGTAGGAGCGTAATTTCAATATTAGCTGATTGTTATAGCTTGAACATTGAGGATTTCTACAGAGCCCTTTTTGTTAAATAAATTTCGGGTTAGTGGGTGATCTCATATACTAGGGAACAGTTGTAAACCAGAGCCTGATATTTTTTATCTCTGCTTTACATCGATACTGATTTTTTGGTTCTGTAGAAATCCTACGAATTGCAACTTTGAACACCGCAATTCTTATGGACCTTAAACAACTGCATTATTTCAGTAGTCATCAGGATACTGGCGAAGGAATGTGCCGACGACGACGGGTAGTTGCGCTGTTCTTTTTTGTCAATGATCTTGTGCAGAACTATCCGAAACACAAGGGTGCGATGGACAACAAGTTTTAAAAATTTGAAGTCATGAATAACTTCAATCATTCCGGAGAGTCCCGGCACGATCAGAAAAGATGAATATCATAATCTATTGCCTTCAACTCTTTTTCTGGATGCCGATATTTAAAAACCGTGATGTTTCCCATAAGATTGATAGTCTGCAACCATGGCAGGCATGCACAATCTCATGCACTATTCAATGAGGATTGCTACAGAGCCAATTTTGCACTAATTATATGTGCTATAAAGCTTAACATAGTAAGATGAATGTGTAGGCATTGTACTGGGTGGGAAATTTCACCTCTCGCATATTCTTGGTGAATAGAAGCCTATTTGAAAATCATGGTTACTATTTTTGCAATAAAATATATGTGCTATTATGTCTTAACGTAGCACGGTGAAAGGGTACGGAATTATAGCGAGGAACACATTCCAACCACCAACATTACAACGATATTGATAGGAAGCTCAATGGCCCTATCATCATCAAACAGTTTTTCAATCTTTGGCAAAAAAATCACCGGGTGCTAACAAACAAACATTTGATACAAATTTAGTGTTTTGTTCCTGATTTGTATATACTTGCATGAATAATTTGGACCAATTGTGACAAATACAATACTTCGCTAATTTTAACCACTTAATCTGATCATGCTCTCTTTCAATAGCTTTATATACAGCGGGAACGCCGCCATATGTCATTTCTAGCATTCAATTCAAGCACCCATTCTAAAGTAGAGTTAAGACCAAACCAATGTATTGATGCTGTTCTTAAACCTCTAATTAACAATATCGGCATTAATATCAATGGTTCACTTACATGTAAAGACCTGTTTTATGCTGCTATATGTATGGCTGTAGAGAACAGTTCATTCCATGTCAAAACACTATCAAGATATTCCTTGTGAAACATCTGCAAGATATCACCTCCAGAGATTGAACCTTGAAGAACCAATCAGGTTAAATGCAAAGGTCCTACTTCAAGGTCCTATTAGTACTCTAAAAACTGAGAAAAAGTATGAGTTTGCTATTGACTTTACAAATGACCCTTATTATGGGGGAACTGATCCATCCAATGAAAACTATGTGATACGTGGACAAGCAAAAAAGTCTACAAACTCTTTCTATTCATACGCTTCGTTATCCATAATAAACAAGAATGAGAGGTTCACTATATCTGTTCTTCCAGTAGAAAGAAGTGAAACAAAGACCAATTACCTCGCTTATTTCATTGATCTGATAAGGAACCTTGATCTTAAGATCAAGGTTCTTTGTTTTGACAGAGAGTTCTAATCAGTAGATGTGTTTGAGTTCTTGCAGAACAAAGGGATTCCATATATTACACCTGTGATAAGAAGAGGAAACAAGATCAAGCGATTACTTATTGGCAGAAAGGCAAGATGTGCTGAATATATAATGAAGAATCCTCAAAAGAAAGAGGTACAGGACTATCATATTTTACAGCAAATTAGTTACGCTGCCCTTAACAAGTTCTAAGTACCATTTTCCGTGCTATTTCGGTACTCATATCTTCTTCTTATTGGCAATTTAGGTTGAAAAATAAAAAAGAATGAATATCAGCTTAACGAATATTTTGAGAAAAATCTAGTATGACGAGATCTCCAATGTTTTCAGATTTTCTTTTTGCTTCGTCTATTTGAGAAAGCACAACGCCTACTTTTTCATCTGCATAATCAGTAGTTCCACAAAAGATTGTTTCTACTGAGGAATCGGAAGTCATCATATTTATTTGATTTAGTTCGCTCCATATCTTATTTATGTGATCTACATTTATGAGTGAATTTGTTAATGTTTTGATATAAACAGTATGCATAATTTCCATCTCCATATATTAAGTTATAACTGTATTCAAAAGTCATTTTTTCTTATTGTATTATCGCTTGGTGACTGCTTTTAATAGGTGGATATTTAACAGCCAGTGCTCTTATAACACCCAATGTTAACAACAATATGGACATGCCTAAAATAAACTGATAATCAAATCTTTGAACATATACCCCTACTGCAATTTCACGCATAACTATTAAGATTGTGGCATCCGTCACGTATGTAATTCTGATTTCTTCATGTTCACGATAATCAACAAAAGTCTTGAAAAGGTCGATGAGAACAAAAATCGTAAGAACACCAGATACGATCTGGGCAAAACCACCATTTGAAGACCCGAAAAACATTGATTTGATGTCAACTAAGATATTCAAAACTCCAACAATCAAAGCTAATAACAATATGTAAAGAACGATGCTAGTAACAAAATCAGTTACCATTTTGAATATTGTTTTCTGGTTTAGTCTCTGTAGATTAAAAAATGTTTTCATTCAAGCACTCCCCTTGAAAAAAGTATTTCTATTAAATTCCAAACAATAAAAGGAATCAAAAGTATCTGTTATAAGAGTTCTAATCAGTTATACATTTCCCTATATATCATATCCTGATGTATTTCTTATCATGGGTCGAACACGTTTGTGGTCACTTCCTTTATTTGGCAGTTAAGGATTTCTCATTTAAAATCTCAGCAACGATATTATCAGGTAATTCTTTTTCATCAACTAGTGGAAGCAATGCTTGCAGTCAGGTACCCTGAACTCAATATCAAAATATCCATCTGGATAATACTCACATTTATACAGGCAATTTGTTTCAGGGACTGCTTTTCTGTTAGCACATGTTCGGCAGGGACTATTTGCAACGAGATCACCCCACGATGAATTAGACATTAATCCTCCTCTGTAATGAGTTATATTCGTCCTTCATTTCCTCTTATTGACAATAATGGAACAAACAAAAGCATCTTTACTGCACCTTTCCACAGTTATATCTAGTTCAATTTAAAATCTGAAAAGTTAAATATACTTTGTATGGCATATACTTCATAAGAAAACAGAACTCATGTGCAATTTATTGAATATGCACATCTAGCTTGTGTTATTGGTGGTGTAAATGAAGAAATTATTAATATTAGTGGTATTGATAGCAGCTCTTGCAGTTGCAGGATGCGTTGAAGAAGAAATAAATGCAGCTACAAACGCCGTTCAAGCAGTTCCTAATCAAACAGAAGAAAAAGATAATGGAATACCACTAAATGAAGTGGAAGATGATACTTGGGGTATTCAATTAACTGCGACTAAAGTTACTCCTACTGGAATGACATTGGTATGTAAACAGTCAGGTGGGGGACCAACTGGAGAATTACAAACTGGTAGTTATCTTATATTAGAAGAATCAATAAATGAACAATGGTTACCTGTAGAAATGACACCATCAGAATATGAGAGAGCTTGGACAGATGAGGCCTGGATTATTCCAATGAATGACACTGTGGAATGGGAAGTTGATTGGGAATGGGTATATGGTGAGCTTCCTGAAGGGAATTACAGAATCGGTAAAGAGATTATGGATTTCAGAAGTGCAGGAAATTATGATGAAAAGATGTATTATGCTAATTTTGAAGTAACAAATTAATGGCTCTTTCTTATGAATAGTCATGGACGAAAAAGATTTAAGTCTGGGTGAAGCAATCTGAATTGCTAAACTTATCGAAAGTAGAGACTGTCGGATAATACAGGATAAAGTCTTATTCAATTCATAAAAGCGCAAATATTAAAGCATGAACTCGTTTTTGGGAGAGTTAGTCATTTGATTGATACTTTTGCCAGATAGCCCATCAATATCCACTTGAATTTCATACTCTCTATTCATTATATTTTCCATTTTAACCTAAGCTTCTACAACTATTGTCACACATTTTAACAAATCTCTTGATATTAACCACAATTCCAGTTAACGTTGCTTGAACATTTAGCTTCTCTATTCCCCAGAACTTTGCCCTTTCCAACCCACGAAATCTTTTCATCTCTCCTTGTTTTGGTTCGATGCATGCTCCCATCCTCATATCCTCTTTAAAATACTGAGATTTACTGTACCTCTTAGCTTCCTCAAAAATACAATGATGTTTACTTACTGTGATAGTCCTGTGGTCAAGTTTTGTACAGTTTTGTTTCAAACCACAGTTTTGACAATCACTTTTTTTGAAATGATAAATAATTCAAATCGATTAGTAGCACTACCATAAGCCCCATCTGCTACTACTTTGCTGATTATTTGATCGTTAGTTAATCCCTTATCAATTAGTGGTAATAATACGTCTCCATCATAACTGTTGCCGCAGGTAGCATTGATATTAGTTATGAATCTGTCTTCTGACATTGTAGAATTCACTTTGTAGCCAACAAATTTCTTATCATCTGATTTTGCTCCATATCTGGCATCAGGATCTACTGGATTTACTATTCTATCTTTGGCCTGACCTTTTCTTCTGCAAATGTTTCCTTCATCTTCCTGAATATTTTTCTTAAAATACGCTTTAAAACCCCTACTTTTTCCTTGACAGGTCCATCAAAACATTCTGTTTTCTGAATCACATTTTTTGCTTCTTTTACAAGCTCAACAAGTTTTTCCTCTTTCTCTTTTTGGTTTAAATCGTATGCCTTTTCTTTTTTGAGTGCCTGTTTTTTGCCACCAAGTTCCTTGTAAAGATCTGAATCTACTTTCTTCAATGACTTAAGAACTTCAGTTATTCCTTGTCTTATGATTCCAATTGTACCTGGTATGGCAATATTTGCAATCACATGTGTTGCATCAACATATTGTGTGTCACCTTTTGAAAAACCAGCAGCCTGAATTTGTTTTAATATCTGATAAAAAACCTCATTCCATTTGTCATTTCCAAGTTTATCCCTGAAATAACCCTATGCACCATGATCGTATGCATTCTCATCCAAATTTAGTCCAATAAACCACTTCACCATTATGTTTACCTGTGCTTCATATTCCATCTGCCTATCGGAATAATCGTATAGGTATTGAACTACTGCAGACAGAAGCATCATTTCGGGTGTATTTGTTACAGGTCTGCCTTTGTTTAATGAGTAGAGGTCTTTGCAGACCTCAGCGATAAATGAGAAATCGACCTTTTCATTGATCTTGTAAAGCAAGTGGTCCTTTTGTATCAGCTTTTCGTATATTTCAGGGCCATATAAGAAAGTTGTTTGCTTGAAGTTTGAAACAGAATACATTTATATCACAGTTAAATCAAATAATTTATGAGTAAATATCCTAAATGAATATAAATACATCTATGATTATGATTAGCTACATAAAAATCAGTTAGATTTTCACAATTGCAAATTTTGGTTTAAGTGAACGACTTTTCCGACAATCTCAAAATATAAATATTCCATTATAAATACATTGAGGGGCTTACATGAAAAAAGAAATCATTGCAATTATCATTCTTATAACCTTTTCATTAGGATGTATATCTGAAAATGCTGATTCTACTGATGAATTAGTAACTGATATAGAGCAACAATTACCTGAAGAAACATATGCAAATGACTCAAAATTAACCAATGAAACAGTTAATGCAAATGATCCGAATGTCAATGAACCTATTACCACAGAAAACACATCCATTGAAAACGAAATAATCAGCGATGAAACCATTAGGGTAGGTGCTTTCAATGTTCAGGTATTTGGAGTCACAAAAGCATCGAAACCCGAAGTCATGGAGGTTCTTGCTGACATTATCAGGACTTACGACATAGTTGCAATTCAAGAAATCAGGGATAAATCACAAACAGCACTTCCATCTCTTGTTGACCTTGTGAACTCTGATGGTTCAGAATACGACTATGTTGTAAGTGAAAGACTCGGTAGAACATCTTCAAAAGAACAGTATGCCTATGTCTACGATACCCAGACAATTTCAGTATCAGATTCATATACTTATCCAGAACCAAATGGTACAGACCCATTCCATAGAGAACCCTTTGTGACTTCGATAGAAGCTCTACATGGAGACTACACTGCGACCCTAGCGGTAATCCATACTGATCCAGATGAAGCTGCAGTGGAGATTAATGCACTCGATGATGTCCTATCCTATGCTCAGTCACAGAATCCCGGTGAAGACGATTTCATAATTATGGGTGATTTGAATGCAGATGGAAGTTATTTTGATGAAGATGGAACTTCTGATCTTGATTCATATTATTGGGTAATTGATGATTCCCAGGATACAACTACTAAGTCTACAAATTATACGTATGACAGGATAATCTTGACTGATGGCAGTGACATTGTGGGTGAATCAGGGGTATTCCGGTTTGATTTGATTTATGGCCTTGATGAAGATATGACCATCAATGTGTCAGATCATTACCCTGTTTTCGTGGAGTTTTTATTGAACCAAGGTATAGAATAATTAATCCATTTTTGGAGGATATCTAAAAAGAGTGTAGTTATCAATTATTTCAGATGCTCGTGTCATTCCAACATATAATAGTTTCTTGCTCTTGATTTTATCTACACCAATTAAAACACAAACTTTTGATTCAATACCTTTAGCTTAATGCTAGAAACGACATATGGCGGCGTTCCCGCCGCATATAAAGCTATCGAAAGAGAGCATGATCAGATTAAGTGGTTAAAATTAGCGAAGTACTGGTGTTATAATTCAATTCCCTCCTGCGATGATTTTAAAACCCTGACAAACATATAATTCCCCGATGTCCCAGACCTTCAAAGACAAACTCACATCAAAGGATTTTCTGATAACAGCAGAGGTCAGCCCTCCAAAGGGAACAGACCTTGCAGAGATGATTTCTGATGCGGAACTCACAAGAGGATGGGTTGACGCTCTCAATGTAACTGACAATCAGAAAGCCATTATGCGTATGAGCCCACTGGCGGTAAGTAAGGCTCTCCTTGACCGTAGTCATGAAGTTATCATGCAGCTTACATGCAGGGACAGGAACAGGCTTGCGCTGCAATCCGACCTTCTTGGAGCATATTCCATGGGCATCAGGAACATCTGTATAATGACAGGTGACCACACAACAAAAGGAGATCATCCAAAAGCAAAGCCAATTTATGACCTGGACTCCGTTCAGCTTCTTAATATCGTCAGAAAAATGCAGGGTGGTTTTGACCTTGCAGGCAATGAGATTGATAATCCACCACAGTTTGTTGTAGGTGCCGTGACAAATACCGATCCTTCCAGAAAAGCACAGATGATGAAGCTGCAAAAGAAGGTCAAAACCGGGATTGATTTCATGCAGACTCAGGCTGTTTATGACATTTCCATGTTTGAAGACTTCATGGAATCCATCGGAGACATTGAAGTTCCGATTATCGCCGGAGTGATCCCACTCAGGTCTGCAAACATGGCCCGGTTTATGAACGGGAACATTCCGGGAATTAACGTACCTGATGAGATTATTGAGAGAATGGGGTCCACTGAAAAACCAAAAGAAGAAGGCATGGCTATTTGTGCAGAGGCAATAAAAGAACTGCAAAAACTCTGCCGTGGAATTCATCTCATGCCAATTGGCAAACATAACAATACACCAACCATACTTGAAATGGCCGACATCAGGAAGAAACAATAATGACAAAAACGCAGATCGACCATGCAAAAGAGGGCATCCTAACACCTGAGATGCTGGAAGTTGCAAAAAAAGAAAATATTGATAAAGAGCTTGTTCTAAAAAGAGTTGCAAATGGCAGCCTCGTAATAATGACACGTAAAGGGTGCCCTCCTGTTGCAATCGGCAAAGGTGCCAGCACCAAGATAAATGTAAATCTTGGAACCTCATCTGCTTCAATTGACCCGGAATCAGAAATTGAAAAAGTTAAGATCGCACAGGAATACGGAGCATCTACAATTACTGATCTATCAATGGGAGGCGATATCTCAGACATCAGAAAGATGGTGTTTGAGAATACAGAACTTCCTGTTACAACGGTTCCAATCTACCAGACCATTGTAGAACAGGGAATGGAGAATTTAACTGTTGATGACATTCTGTCCTATCTGAAAAAACATGTTGATGAAGGAGTGAGTTCAGTACTGCTTCACTGCGTGCAAAAAGAAATGCTTGAACAGCTCAAAGGCACAGGCAGGGTTATGGGAATGGTCTCAAAAGGTGGTTCCTTTACCAGCAGTTTCATGCTTCGCAATGAATGTGAGAATCCTTTCATCGAGCATTTTGATGAGATTATGGAAATCCTCAGGAAAAATGATGTTGTGTTGTCCCTTGGAAACACCATGCGAAGCGGATGCATTCACGACTTGAAGGACAGCGCCCAGTTAATGGAAATTGAGACGAATGCAGCACTTGCAAAAAGAGCAAATGAAATTGGTGTGCAGGCAATAATCAATGGCATGGGCGGACACATACACGCATGTGACATTCCGGATTCGGTAAAATTATACAAGAAGAAAGCTGATTTTCCGCTTTTTGTCGCAGGGCCGCTTCCAACTGATATTGCAGTAGGCTATGACCACATTGCAGGCGCAGTTGGTGCAAGCATGGCCAGTGGTGCCGGAGCAGATTATCTTTGTTACATCACACCGGCAGAACATCTTTCGCTCCCTGATCCACAACAGGTTAAAGAAGGACTTATTGCATTCAGGATTGCAGCCCACATAGGGGATTCCATGAAATATGGATTAAGTGATGCTGACCTGATGCTTGCTGAAAAAAGAGCAAACTTTGACTGGAAAGGACAGGCAGAACTTGCTATTGACCCTGGCAGACCTGCACAGATGTGTCCTGATGAAGGACCATGCTCCATGTGCGGGGATTACTGTGCTATCAAAATTATGAAAAATTATCTTACAGGAGAGGACTAATGCCAAAAGAGCCATCTTTTCCATCCCTGCAGATGTTCGGGGTAAAAACTCCGCTTATTAAACCCGGAGACAACATTGCAGAGATAATAATTGATTCGCTTGAAAATCAGGGACTTAATTTCCAGGATAACGACATTCTCATTATTGCCGAATCGCCGCTTGCAACTGCCGAAGGACGCCTTGTAAGCCTTGATGAAGTCACTCCAGGCGAGAAAGCAAAAGAACTGGCTGAAAAATACCAGATTGATGTCAGGGAAATGGAACTGATAATCAGGGAATGCGATGAGATATTCGGAGGAGTTCCGGGAGCAGCACTCACAATAACCAGAGGAACACTTGCTCCTAATGCCGGAATTGATTCTTCCAACGCACCTGAAGGGTATGTCGTTCTTCTTCCTGAAAATTCACAGGAAAGTGCTGGCAGGATTAGAAAAGATATCAATGGACGTTGTAAATGCAATATTGGAGTTATTGTCGGTGACAGCCGTACACAACCCCTGAGACTTGGATGTGTTGGAATTGCTCTTGGGACTTCCGGGATGATACCCGTAGAAGATGCAAGAGGAAGCTGTGATCTATTTGGAAAAGAGATGACAATCACCCGCAAAGCAGTTGCTGACAATCTCGTTTCTGCAGCTCAGCTCCTCATGGGAGAAGCAGGGGAAAGCGTGCCTGCTGTGCTTGTAAGAGGATCACCTGCACAGGTTGTGAATGATGACATTGAAATGCCACTATTCAGCAGTGACGAATGCATGTATTATAGCAATATAAGAAAAACATAAACTTAACTTTTTTTTTATTTATGTAGTATTATTTTTAAAATCCAATTGCAGCAACGTCATAGAAATATATAGAGCGATATATTTTGACTTAACTATCGAAGAAGTTGCTTTATATATAGCGCTATGAATAAATAAAAACACACATGAGCTGCACAATCTATTCGTAGAAACTACTAATATCTCAAATCAGAAAATCAGCCAATGACCTTGGAAAAGGTTGGTGATTTGATGGATAAAAGACACAATTTACTATTTTCATTATTTGTTGTGTTCATGCTTGTTCTTGGAAGTGCAGCACCTGCTGTGGCTGCCAATAACAACGACAACAAACAGACTGATAGAAACTCAAACAAGAAAATTAATAATATTATTGTGATTGTACCTGACGGATGCGACCAGAAAATCCAGACCCTTGCACACTGGTATAGCGAAGAAGAACTCCGGCTTGACAGTATGTACACCGGGATGGTTTCCACAAATATGGCAAACTCTGTTATCACTGGATCTGCTGCAACAGCTTTTGCAACCGGTGAAAAGACAACAGTCAGATTCCTTGGTGTTGGACCAAGAACTGAAAACTTGCTCTCAATCTATGAAGCAGTAGATATCATTGATGAGAAAATATCAGAAGGATTTTCCGGTAAGTGGTCACTTGACTTAACAGACAGTGAGAATACTGCTATTGTATTTGACAGTGATGAAGTAGTTGTAAAGTATCTTTATACCCGGAACATTCTGATAATTGGGGGTGAAGCTTTCAACCTTATAGATATCCTTGGCTTCATCAAAGGAAATTGAATAACTCAGAGTGAATAAATGAGATAGTATGGAACTATGTGTCCCTACATCTCTTTTATATCATTTTTCTATTCCTAATTTGATTCTTTTTTAGTCACATTTCATATAATATAAAATTAGAATACATTACCTCAATGGATTTTATAAAAATACAGGGAAAATTCATTTTTGAGCTTATTTTGCCAAAATCAAACATAATAAAGCTCATTTCTACTGGAATTAAACGACACATTAATATAGGGTCGCCCAGTCAAAAATATAGGCGACAAATTCAATGACCTTTATTCAAATTGAGGAATTACAATTCATAGAAAAAAGAAAATAGAAGTTCGTAATCTTGTCAAGATATTTGGCAAACATCCTCAAAAAGCAATTTCTTTAGTTGAGCAAGGGGTTTCCAAACAGGAAATATTCGAAAGGACAAAACAGACAGTAGGTCTGTATAATGTCAGTTTCGATGTGTGTGAAGGAGAAACTTTTGTTTTGATGGGGCTTTCCGGCTCAGGAAAATCTACTCTTTTACGCTGTCTTAACCGTCTGATTGACCCAAGTGACGGACACATTCTGATTGATGGTGATGACATCGCCACAATGAATGATAAAGAACTCCGGGAAACCAGAAGAAAAAAGCTAAGCATGGTATTTCAGGGCTTTGCACTCCTTCCTCATCGGACCGTTATCGATAATGTGGCTTTTGGTCTTGAAATACAGGGTGTATCTAAAGACCAGAGGTACGTGAAAGCTGAAGAGGCAATTGACAAAGTGGGGCTTAAAGGTTACGAATCAAGTAAGACATCACAATTAAGCGGGGGAATGCAACAGAGAGTAGGACTTGCAAGAGCGCTTGCTACTGACCCTGATGTCCTGCTTATGGACGAAGCATTCAGTGCACTTGACCCTCTTATCAGATCTGAGATGCAGGACGAGTTGCTTGCACTTCAGGATAAGATGAAAAAAACCATTGTTTTCGTTTCACATGACCTTGACGAAGCACTGAAACTCGGTGACCGTATAGCCATCATGAAAGATGGCATCATTGCCCAGATAGGCACTGCGGAAGAAATACTTACTGATCCTGCAGATGACTACGTTTCAGAATTCGTTGCCGGCGTTGACAGGACTAAAATACTCACCGCAGAGAATGTGATGAAAAGACCTGAACCTGTAGTATCCATCAATTCAGGACTTAAAGTTGCACTTCAGCTTATGAAAAAACACGGAATATCCTCAATATTTGTAGTTGATCCTGAGAAAACGATCAAGGGGATACTCTACATTGATGATGCGGTTCAGGCTGTGAAAGACAAAAAGACACTACGGGAAGTCCTGATTACAGATGTTCTGTCTGTAAAACCTGACATACCTGTTAAGGAAATTATACCCATGATGTCAGGTTGCTCATGTCCACTTGCTGTAGTTAATGAAAACAACAAACTCATAGGAGTAATTGTCAGAGGCAGCATACTTGGTGCTCTGGCGATCAAGGAGGATGATCAGAATGGTCTTACCTGAACTTCCCATTGGGGAAACAGTAGAATCAGGAGTTTACTGGCTGAATGACAATTTCGGTTTTTTGATGGACATCTTCAGTGATATCATCGATCTGCTAATATCCGGTTTTAAGGATGCCTTGTTATTTTTACCGTCCCCTGCATTTATTGTTGTGGCTGCGGTTCTTATTTACCTGATTTCCAGGAGAAATCTTAAACTTGCAATTGGAAGCGCAGCAGGACTCTTGCTAATCGATTTAATGGGCTTGTGGACACTTTCCATGGAGACCATTGCTCTTGTATTGTCATCGGCCCTTGTAGCTTTGTTAATAGGGATACCAACAGGAATCCTGGCTGCAAAGAACGAAACTGCATTCCACATAGTAAAACCGATACTTGATTTCATGCAGACAATGCCTTCCTTTGTTTACCTGATACCTGCAGTTATTTTCTTTGGGCTGGGAAATGTTCCTGGTCTTGTGGCAACAATCGTGTTTGCAATGCCACCTGCCATTCGTCTGACAAATCTTGGTATTCGTCAGGTTCCGGTGGAACTGGAAGAGGTTGCAACTGCTTTTGGGACAACTTCACTACAAAAACTCTTCAAAGTAGAACTTCCCGTTGCTCTTCCTACAATCATGGCAGGTGTGAACCAGTGTATAATGCTCTCACTATCTATGGTTGTTATTGCTGCTATGATCGGAGCACGCGGACTTGGTTATCAGGTACTTGTCGGAATCCAGAGAGTAGACATTGGCCAGGGATTTGAAGCTGGTCTTGGAATTGTGATCATTGCCATAATACTTGACAGACTGACACAGAACCTTACTCCCAAAAAATGATACATGATTTAAAAATTCAAATTTATGACCATCCGGTCTTTATTTTATATAAAATGTTGTGATAAGATGAAAAGTCAAATAAAAGTCCTTTCAGTAATCCTGATGCTTGCCATGCTTGTAATGGTAAGCGGATGTGCTGATCAGGACGCTACAGATGCAGGAACAGATGAAGAAACTACTGATACAGTTGCAAAGGAAGCCACTATAGGCTATGTTACATGGGATGGAGAAATTGCCAGCACAAATGTCATGAAACTTGTTCTTGAACAGGCAGGTTATGATGTTGAGATAATGGCTGTTGACGCAGGAGCACTCTACCAGCAACTTGCTGAAGGTAATTTAGACTTTACAACTTCAGCATGGCTCCCACAGACCCAGAAGAATTACTGGGAACAGTATGGAGATGATATTGACAGTGTTGCAGTAAACCTTGAAGACTGCCGCATTGGTCTTGTCGTACCGACATATGTGACAATTGATTCCATTGAAGAGCTCAATGACAACAAGGAACAGTTTGATGGCGAGATCATTGGTATTGACCCTGGAGCTGGTATCATGTCTACAACAGAAACTGCAATTGAGAACTACAGTCTTGATTATGAGCTTATTTCAAGCAGCAGCGCAGGAATGACAGCTGAACTTAAGAGTGCAATCGAAGATGAGGAATGGGTTGTTGTAACGCTCTGGTCACCTCACTGGGCATTTAACAGCTTTGACCTGAAATATCTGGAAGACCCAAATGGGATTTACGGTGAAGCAGATCATGTCGAGACGCTTGCAAGAATGGGTCTCTCCGAGGATGACCCGGAACTCTACGAAATAATAAGCAGATTCCAGTGGACTCACGATGATATCCAGTCTGTAATGTCAGATCTTGCAGATGGTGTACCAGAAGAAGAAGCTGCCCAGAAATGGGTGGATGCAAATCAGGAAAAAGTAAACGAATGGATCGGAGAGAACTAAAGTTCTCTCACATTTTCTTTTTTGATTATCTTTTAATTATTCATTTTCTTCCAATCCATAAGCCTGCATTATCATATGATATTCAAAAAGAGGCATGCGTGAATAGAAAGCTCTTTTTATGACCTCGCTAAGTGAAGGGTGAATATCCATTGCATACATTATCGGACTGGCATCCTGCCCTTCGGTGTACATTAGTGGGATTATCTGGTGGATAAGTACTGAAGCTTCAGGACCTACAATATGGGCACCAAGTATTTTCTGAGTCTGACCTTCAAATATTACTTTTACAAACTCATCCTCCAGGGACATCGCAATACCTTTCGCAGTTTCCTGGAAACGATAAAAACCAATCATGATATTATCTTCACCATACTCCTCAACTGCCTGCCTTTCTGTCATCCCGACTCCGGCAATTTCCGGATGTGAAAAGACAGCATAAGGAACTGCATGATAATCTGCTTTTATTTTCTTTTTTAATATGGCATTATAGTAAACAACACTGGATTCGTGGTTTGCAACATGCTTGAAAAGATGTTTTCCATTTGCATCTCCAAAAGCCCATACTCCTGGCTGTGATGTTTCCAGATGTTCATTTACTTTTATCCAGCCGCGTCTATCTGTCTCAACGCCTCCAAGTCCAGGCTTGAGGATATCGGTGTTGGGACTTCTGCCGGTTGCCACAAGTATTGCAGAGGCGACAACTTCTTTTTCTTCACCGGTTTCGCGGTCTTTTGCAACTACAACCTTTCCTTTGGGAGAATTCTTAACTTCAACAACCTCACAGTTGGTCAGGATGTCCATATACTCTGACATCGTTTTCTTTGCCAGAACTGATACTTCAGGTTCTTCTTCAGGAATAATACGGGCATTTCTGCCGATTATTGTGACCTTTGAACCCATTGATGAGAAAAAGTGACCATATTCGGCTGCAATATATCCTCCTCCGATTATTGCAAGACTTTCCGGAAGCTCTGTCAGTTTCAGTACATCGTCACTTGTGAGATAATCTACTTTATCAAGTCCCTTTACCGGAGGGATTGCAGGTTTTGAGCCGGTACACAGGAATATCATTTTTGCAGTGATGCTTTCCTCGCCTACTTTCATAGTGTAGGGTGAAACGAACTCTGCCGCCTCGTTATAAAAATCCAGGCGAGGAATATGTGTGTATCCGTGCTTTATGCCTTCAATGTCTTCGGATATTGTTGACCGCATCCGGTCCATTACAGCCTTAAAATCAATGTTTTCAATTGAAGCTTTGATCCCGAAATTTTCTGCTTTTTGGATTTCTTTTACAATTTCTGCAGGATAGAGAAGCATTTTTGAGGGGATGCATCCCCTTGTTAAACATATTCCTCCAGGTTCGTCTTTATCAATGAGAGCGATTTTCATTTCTGGATTTGCGTCAAGCATTGCATTTACATAATTCATACCTGAACCGGAGCCAATTACTATCAGATCATATTCTTTCATCAGATTCCCCACGTGAGATATTCTGTAGACATTGGTCTTTACACGTATAATTATTTCCGATAGATTTGAAGCTGTCAAAGCCACTAGAGGAATATGATGCAGTAAATGAGATACAATAATTCTTACAGAACATATGCAGGCATAAATGAACATTACCAGATAGACATCGTTTATTAAAAAAGAAAATAAGGGCTGTTGAGCCCCATTTTTGAACAAGAGAGAAACAATCCACTTACTGACTTTATGCTATAAAGGTGCTTTTGAGTATATAAATTATACAATATAATAAGCCCTAATAAAAACAAATGCAGGTAGTACAATATTATTCTAAGAGAAACGAATCGACATTCATATTTAGACTCAAAAACATTTTCATTTAGAAAAACCCCAAAGCTGATGCTATCAGATAATAATCCAGTTAAAAAAGGTAATAGTTAATATAATGAGTGAGCTGGCAGCGATCCATATTTCCCAAAGACTCTCGTACTTAAGTACAGTATGGAACGCTGGCAGGCTTATCTTCTGTGTTCGGGAAGGGTACAGGAATTACCCTGCCGCTATGGCCGCCAGACTCACTCATAATGAATTGATAAAGGTAAAGCCAAGGTCCGGATTCGAACCGGAATGGAATCGCTCTGCAGGCGATTGCGTAGCCGCTCCGCCACCTTGGCAGTGAGCGATTTATGGATGAATCCATCATATATATAGCTTACCTTAAGATAGTGTATAAAAACATGCACATATCAGATTTCGCCTGGACAAAGCAAGACGAACAGGCACGGATAGTTAGTAGCCGCAGACTCAACACCTCGTTGCCTTGGTGCTTACATCCCGACCCTATCAAACCGGTCTTGTACCGGAATCCTTAACGTGGTCTCTTTTCAAGTCAGATTTCGAGCTTAGATGCATTCAGCTCTTATTCCTTAGCGCGTAGCTGCTCAGCGATGCCCTGTCGGACAACTGATACACCAGTGGCGCCGCTACTCTGTTCCTCTCGTACTAAAAGTAGCTTACCCTCAGACCACAGACACCTCTAGTAGATAGTAACCGACCTGTCTCACGACGGTCTAAACCCAGCTCACGATCTCCTTTAATAGGCGAACAACCTCACCCTTGGCCGCTGCTGCACGGCCAGGATGGAAAGAACCGACATCGAAGTAGCAAGCTGCCGGGTCGATATGTGCTCTTGCCGGCAACAACTCAATTATCCCCGGGGTAACTTTTCTGTCATTTTTGGCTCGCACCAAGCGAGCTCAAAAGTTCGCTAGAACCGACTTTCGTCTCGTCATCCACTACTGTGCTGAATAACGTCAGGCTGACTTATGCTCTTGCACTCTTCAGTGGGTTTCCGACCCACTTGAGTCAACCATTGTGCGCCCTTGATATCTTTTCAAGGGCGTCCCGCCCCAGGCAAACTGCCCACCTATCGGGGTCCTCCTCTCGGAGTGAGGGTCGTAATTCTGGAAGGGTAGTGTCCCAATTGCGACTCCATCGATGCTGGCGCACCGACTTCGACGTCTCCTACCTACACTGTACATCCAAAATCACAACCCAACGACAGGCTGCAGTAAAGCTCCACGGGGTCTTCACTTCCCCCTAGAGGTCTCTAGACTGTGCACTAGAAAGTAAGCTTCACCGGACTCTGGCTAGGGACAGTAGAGCTCTCATTGATCCATTCATGCGAGTCGCCAATTAAGCGACAAGGTACTACGCTACCTTAAGAGGGTCATAGTTACCCCCGCTGTTTACAGGCCCTTCGTCCCGTTGAACCGGGGTTTCAGGTACCTGCACTGAGCAGGATTCAGAGATCGTACTAGCCCTTACGGGTTTGCGATCTCCTATGTTGATATTAGACAGTTAGAGCTCTCTTGTCACTGCGACCTGCTGTCTTCACAGCAGGCACTCCTTCTCCCGAAGTTACGGAGCTAATTTGCCGAATTCCCTTAGCCAAATTATTCCGACACGCCTTAGCCTTTTCAGCTAGGGGCACCTGTGTCAGTTCTCGGTACGGACCCATGACTTCCTTTTCACGGGTTCCCGGGTGCAGCCAACTTTCGCCATTACAGATTCGCCTGCTTCTCGCCATTACGGCTCTCCACAGGATTCGCTGCTTAGACGGCGCGACAACGCCGCTTGGCCTGCCCAAAAACGTCAGTTTATTGTCATGAGGTACAGGAATATTAACCTGTTTCCCTTTTGGCGTACTCGAATTACGGTACGTCTTAGGACCGACTAACCCTCGGCTGACGATCATTGCCGAGGAAACCTAGCCCCTTCGGCGGTTAGGATTCTCACCTAACTATGCTGTTACTATTACCAGGATTTTCGTTTCCGCACGGTCCACAGGACTTCACAGCCCTGCTTCTGCCCGAACGCAACGCCTTTCTACGAGATTACCTTGCGGTACTCCGTGGTATCGGTGGTCGACTTGAGCCCCGTCCATTTTCGGGGCCCCAAACCTCGACTGGTGGGCTGTTACGCACTCTTTAAAGGATAGCTGCTTCTAAGCTAACCTTCCAGCTGTCTAGGGCTTAGGACGCCCTTTAGTATTAACACTTAGTCGACACTTAGGGACCTTAACCACGGGCTGGGTTGTCTCCCTTACGGACTACAGGCTTACCCCAGTAGTCCGGACTCCAACCTTCTTCGACGACGGTGAGTTTGGAGTTTGACAGGCGGCTGAGGAATTTCTTCCCCGGGACCACCAATCAGTGCTCTACTTCACCGACTATCTCCGGTCAGGTCATGCTACGACATGTTTCGAAAGGAACCAGCTGATGCCGGGTTAGATTAGCCTTTCACTCCGAGACGCAGGTCACACGAATGATTTGCAGATCAATACCGCTTGCGGTCCTCCACGTAGCTTTCGCCACGCTTCAACCTGCCCACGCCTAGATCACCCGGCTTCGGGTCATATCCTAATGACTCCACGCACTTGTATACGTCGCTCCTCACCTTACGGTTGCGAGCATGTTGCTTTCGCTTCGGCTTCCCTTTTAGGTTAGCCATTGCCATTTGAATATACTCCCTGGCCCGTTCTTCAAAACGTAAGATATGACATTGGCAATAATGCCCGTACTGCAGCCTCGCGGCTGTTTCCTTCGCATTAAAGATCCTTTAACGCCATATCGCTCCATCGCTTCCAGGTTTCAGGCACTTTTAACCTCCCTTCTTGGGGTACTTTTCAGTTTTCGGTCACCCTACTAGTTCGCTATCGGTCTCAAGAAGTATTTAGTTTTGGAAGTTGGTGCCTCCCAAATTCACGCGAGAATTCCAACTCACGCTACTCAGGTTATAATCCAGATCCTTTGATTGTTGTTTACGTGACTATCACACTCTATGGTCTAACGTTCCAGAAAAGTTAAACTTCAATCAAGTGGGATCTTTAGAAAAAACCTATAACACCACATCTCCCACATGTTACCAGTGGGATTCAGTTTGAACTTTACCGTGTTCATTCGCCATTACTAACGGCATCTCTTCGATTTCTTTTCCTGCCCCTACTAAGATGCTTCAATTCGGGGCGTTCCCGATCAGTATTGATCAACACACAAAATGTGTTAGGAAGACCCATTAGGAAATCCTGGGTTCATAGGTTCCATGCACCTACCCCAGGCTTATCGCAGCTTGGCACGTCCCTCATCAGCTCTTGAGCCGAGCCATCCACCTGAAAGCATAATTACCAGAGTCCATCTCACTTTGTCCAGTGAGCGTCTGATATATGCATGCATATACACGATCTCATTGCAGCTGTTGTTGCTTCAGCCGCTTCATCCTTCCCCGGAGACATTACTCTCCAGGTGCACTAATAATGGACTTGCAGGGATTCGAACCCTGGGCCTTCGCCTTGCAAAGGCGACGATCTTCCAACTGATCTACAAGCCCATAGAAGATCCTAACACTTAGAATCTTGCCTTTTTTCTTGAATCTGACAGTTTTTCGATTTCTGACCGGTAAGTGGTGATAGGCTTTTTGCCTATCTTGCTTAGGAGGTGATCCAGCCGCAGATTCCCCTACGGCTACCTTGTTACGACTTAACCCCCCTTGCGAAATTTAGGTTCGAATACGGCACTAGTCCATACCCTCACCCATACCTCACTCGGGTGGTTTGACGGGCGGTGTGTGCAAGGAGCAGGGACGTATTCACCGCGCTATATTGAAACGCGATTACTACGGATTCCAGCTTCATGAGGGCGAGTTACAGCCCTCAATTCGAACTACGGGCGGGTTTATGAGATTACCAACCCCTTTCGGGGTAGGGACCCATTGTCCCGACCATTGTAGCCCGCGTGTAGCCCTGGAGATTCGGGGCATACTGACCTACCGTAGCCCGCACCTTCCTCTGGTTTAGCACCAGCGGTCCCCACAGAGTACCCATCATCCCTAAGGATATGCTGGCAACAGTGGGCACGGGTCTCGCTCGTTGCCTGACTTAACAGGATGCTTCACAGTACGAACTGACGACGGCCATGCACCTCCTCTCAGCGATTCAGGTAAGACCTTCAGCCTGACCTACATATTGCTGTCGCCCCAGGTGAGTTTTCCGGCGTTGAGTCCAATTAAACCGCAGGCTCCACCCGTTGTAGTGCTCCCCCGCCAATTCCTTTAAGTTTCAGCCTTGCGGCCGTACTTCCCAGGTGGCTCGCTTCACGGCTTCCCTGCGGCACCTGAAACGGTCGCACCGTCCCAGACACCTAGCGAGCATCGTTTACGGCTGGGACTACCCGGGTATCTAATCCGGTTCGTGCCCCCAGCTTTCGTCCCTCACCGTCGGACCCGTTCTGGTAAGACGCCTTCGCCACTGGTGGTCCCACAAGGATTACAAGATTTCACTCCTACCCCTGTAGTACCTCTTACCTCTCCCGGTCCCAAGTCTGACAGTATCCCCCGGAAGCCTAACAGTTGAGCTGTCAGATTTCCCGGAAGACTGATCAAACCGGCTACGGACCCTTTAGACCCAATAATAGTGGCCACCACTCGGGCCGCCGGTGTTACCGCGGCGGCTGGCACCGGTCTTGCCCGGCCCTTGCTAACACCTGCTGTTTATACAGGTGGACAGCCAACATAAGATGCTGGCACTCAGTATCCCCTTATCGCGGTTCCCCGCATTGTAAAGATTTCGCGCCTGCTGCGCCCCGTAGGGCCTGGATTCATGTCTCAGAATCCATCTCCGGGCTCTTGCTCTCACAACCCGTATCCGTCGTTGGCTAGTAGGTACGTTACACCCACTACTACCTGATAGACCGCAGATTCATCCTAAGGCGCCGGAACTTTGAATCACAGAACATTCCAGTAGCTATGATTTATCAGGTATTATCACCAGTTTCCCGGAGTTATGCCTGACCTTAGGGCAGATTATCCACGTGTTACTGAGCAGTACGCCATGTTTACGAAAAACATTTGACTCGCATGGCTTAATCGAATACTGATAGCAGTGACCTCTGGCAGGATCAACCAGAATTGATGTTGATCACACACAAAGATTTTAATTGGAAGTCATTTAGGAATCAGTCGGAAAGAACTCTCTTTGAGAGAATATTTCCTATTTGCACATAGTTTGGTTAATTCCTTATTTTATAGTTTAGTAGTTATACACTACCGGTCAGAATTAACCGAACTGCCAAATCCAACGTCAGACAGAAAAAGCTTCTGTCTCCACTTGTAAGGCGGTGATTGTAAGTGTTTTCGCGCGATTTGCGCGGACTCCTTCAAAGGATATCATCGTATATATACCTTCCGAATCAAGAGATTCGGAGGCAAAGGATGGACCTTTGATCACACCTGCCATGATGAAATGATATTTAGTACTTCATCTTCTACTCTGCGACGAACTCATTTTCATGATGCGATGACCGCATCATTGAGCTCCTCGCGAGCACCCTTACATAACAGGCTTACTATAAATACGTTGCGGAGAAACGGATAATCATTCCCACTATTAAAGGTATTTAATAGAAATATTCATCTCCTTTGCGGAGAATATTTATATCATCAATTACAAGGCGGAGTGATTAATATGAATTCAACCGTAGAACTGAGGGATCGCTTTTTACAGCGATAAACCGCTAATAGATAAACACAAGACTATTTTTGACACGACACTGCGCGATGGTGAACAAACACCTGGCGTATCACTCACCAACGAGCAAAAACTCAAGATTGCCAGGCAACTGGATAAACTTGGCGTGGATGTGCTCGAAGCTGGTTTCCCGGTCTCTTCGGAAGGCGAAAAGCAAAATGTAAGAGCCATAGCCAACGAAGGACTCAGTCTCGATGTCTGTGGTCTTGCCCGCGTCCTTACCAAAGACCTGGATGCATGTATAGATTCTAATGTAGATATGATACACACTTTTGTATCCACATCTGACATTCAGAGGATACATACCATAAAGAAAAGCAGGGAAGAAGTTCTTTCCATGGCAGTCAACTCTGTAGACTACATCAAGGACCACGGTGCAAAATGTATGTTCTCAGCCATGGACGCCACAAGAACAGATTTCGACTATCTTGTAGAAGTGTACAAAGCCGTTGAAGAAGCAGGCTGTGACATCATAAATGTACCGGACACAGTCGGAGTAATGTCACCGTCCTCAATGTACGAACTCGTTAAGAATATCGACGCTCACATAAACATCCCTATTGATGTACATTGCCATAATGACTTCGGAATCGCAGTCGGCAACAGCCTTATGGCAGCAGAGGCGGGAGCCAGTCAGATACAGGTAACCGTAAACGGAATAGGAGAACGTGCCGGCAATGCTAATCTTGCAGAAGTCGTAATGTGCCTGCATTCAATATATGGCGCAGAGACCAATATCAAGACAGAATACCTCCTTGAAACCGCAAAGATGGTGGAGAATTACACTGGCATACACATGCCTGCAAATACACCAATTGTCGGAGATAACGCATTTGCTCACGAATCCGGCATACACACCCATGGAGTACTTGAAAAATCCGACACCTTTGAACCAGGCATCATGACACCGGAAATGGTAGGTCATAGGCGCCGCATTGTTGTTGGAAAGCATGCCGGAAAACATGCAGTCAAAAAATCCCTGGAAGAAATGGGTATTGAAACCAACGAAGAACAGCTGGACGAGATACTTGCCAGAATAAAAGACATAGCAAACAAAGGCAAGCGTATCTGTGATGCAGACCTGCGTGCAGTTGCCTCAGCAGTCCTTGGAAAAAACCTTGGAAGCGAGACCATTGTCCTGAAAGAATTCTCTGTAATGACCGGTAACCTCACAACACCAACTGCCGTTGTAAAGGCAAGGGTCGGAGACGAAGAAGCGGTCGCTTCCAACTACGGCGTGGGTCCAATCGATGCTGCACTAAAAGCAGTAGAACTCATGATAGGTGGATACACCAAAGTAAAAGTGCGCGATTTCAGCCTGGAGGCAATCACTGGCGGAAGCGATGCTCTTGCAGAAGTGACAATTTCTGTCCAGGATGAAGAAGGAAGGGTCGCAAGTGCACAATCTGCCAGCACAGACATTGCAACTGCATCGGTGGATGCACTCATTACGGCCATTAACCTGCTTCTTGACAAGAAGAAGCTATGGAACATGGAATAAACAAATTGTACCTGAACCGTGGACTCACGGTTCATACTTTTTTCTCAGGAATATTCTGCAATAACTGACATCTGAAGCTGACAGATGGAATCTCTTTACCTCGCAACAGACATAATATTTTCAGCCATTTGACGATAAATATTGTTCGAAAGATAATATTATATATAGATGTAATAATATGTTTTATGTGACTATTTGTTACACAACTACTGTGCCAAGTAGTCCAATATCGCCTCGCATTGTGTGGGAAACGGGAGAGGATACTTAGTGAATATGTTAAAAAACATGATGATCGAAAGAAAACTAATAATTATTATGTTAATGGTAAGTTTAATTCCTTTATTGATAGTATCAATAATCAGCTACATCCAGGCAAGTTATGCACTTGAAGAAGGTTCACTTGAAAACTTGAGTACTGTCAGGAACATCTACATAATCAGTCTGATAATCTCAGGAATTATTATCGTATATATTGCACGTTATTTTGCCCGAACAATTACAAAGACCATTGAAGACATAGTAGATGTTAATGAAAAAATTGCATCAGGAGACCTTACAGTTGACATAGAAAATGATTCGAAAGACGAAATGGGCTTACTGGCAGAATCAGTAAGATCAATGCAAAGCAGTCTCAAAGAAATTATTGGAGAGATGTGTTCAAGTTCGTATCTTCTTTCCGGCACCGTAGAGGAAATATCAGCATCATCTGAAGATATATCCACATCAACTAATGAAATATCAGACTCGATCAGGGAAATATCAAAAGGCACCACAATACAATCATCCAAATCCGAAAATGTGGCAAGAGCAATGTTTGATCTGACCGAAGCTGTCCAGGAAGTAGCCAATAACTCGCAAAAAGCTGCAGATAGTGCCAAAGAATCCAATGAACTCATCGGCAGCCTCGGAACAATCACAGAAGACCTGTTGCATAAGATGGACAAGATCAAAATATCATCATCCGAATCTGCAGAAGCTATCATGGACCTGGACAGTAAATCCAAACAGATAGGTGAAATCGTCAACCTTATAACAAGCATTGCAGACCAGACAAACCTTCTTGCATTGAATGCTGCCATTGAAGCTGCACGTGCCGGAGAACACGGCAAGGGTTTTGCTGTTGTGGCTGACGAGGTAAGAAAACTTGCGGAAAACTCAGGAAATGCTGCAAATCAGATAGCAGACCTGATTCATGAGATACAGACCGGAACAAACAATGCAGTAAATTCAATGCAACATGGAACAGAAGAAGTATCAAACGGTGCAGAAGCCCTGAATGAAGCTGCTACTGTAATTGAAAAAGTTGTAGAATCAGGAAGCAATATTACAACTATGGTGCAGGATATAGCTGCTGCGGCACAGGAGCAATCTGCATCAATACAGGAAATATCTTCTTCCATCGACGAAGTTACATCAATTACACAGCAATCTGCATCCGGAACAGAAAACACCAATGTTGCCATCGAACAACAGAGTGCTACAATGAAAGAACTTGCACATTCCGCACGGGAACTTTCCGGCATGGTTGAAAGACTCATGGATACAATTGCAAGGTTCAGACTGGATGAAAAGAACGAAGAAGAAATAATTCCTGAAACTGAATACATAGAAGAAAAGCCGGGAAATGAAAACGTAGAAATGAGAGAATATTCTGAAGAAGAACTGGAGCATGAAATGGAAAACGCAGAAAGCATTTTGATTTAAAATTACCCCATTGCCAAGACGGACATTTCAGATATTCTTTTTTCTTTTTTAGCTTCACTATTCCTTAATTGTTAACACAGGTTCATATCCATAATATCTATATAATGAACTCATAACCCTGAACAGATATACATGAACTATGAAGTTATAGATTCTCACTGTCATCTCGATTTTCCTAAATTCAACAGGGACAGACCTGAGACAATCCAGCGGGCAAAAGAAAGCGGGGTCGCTTTAATGATTAACTCCGGCATAGATTACAAAACCAATGCTAATTCACTTGAGCTTGCAAAAAAGTACGATTTCGTCCATGCGACCCTGGGCCTTAGTCCACAGATGGTTCCTGAAGCCAGTGACGAGAAAATAAACCAGATACTTGCCCAGATGGAACGCAATGTTGACAAGGCCATTGGAATCGGTGAAGCAGGACTGGACTTTTACTACTGTACCGATGATGCAGGAAAACAAAAACAAAAAGAGGTCTTTGAAAAGGTCATTGACATTGCTGACAGGTACAACAAAACCCTTGTAATACATGGAAGAGATGGCGAAGAACTGGCACTTGAAATGACAAGGGACCTTGACAGGGTTGTATTCCATTGTTACGGCGGCAGTATCGGGACCATGAAGAACATAGTTGACGCAGGCCACTATGTTTCTGTTCCGACCCTTGTATGCTTTTCAGACCATCACAAAGAGATAGCAAAGAATCTGCCTCTTGAGAACATGCTCATTGAAACTGACAGCCCGTACCTCTCACCACGCAAAGGACGCAACGAACCTGCTTTTGTCAGAGACTCGGTCCCGGTCATATCACAACTAAAAGAAACAGATGAAGCGGAAATTGCTAAGGCGACAATGCAAAATACCCGCAGGGCATTTGGACTCTAAAATTGACGTTTCTGTACGGGAGAATTCACATGCAGGTCAAACATTTTATTATCGGGCTTTATGACGCTAACTCATACCTCATTAATGGAAAAATACTGGTAGATACAGGAATGAGCACAAATGGACTTATTTCTGCCATCAAAGAGAACATTAACATAGAAGATCTGGAACTCATAATTCTTACACACTGCCACTATGACCACACAGCATCTGCACAGGCAATAGCAGATATGAGTGGTGCAAAAATAGCAATTCATAAAGACGATGAACCACTCCTGAGCAATGACACGGCAAGTGCAGCAGCAATGTTCGGATACAAGGCACCTGCAATCAAACCGGACATGCTTCTGGAAGAGGGTTACAGGATACCCATAGGAAATAACGAAGAACTGGAAGTCATACACACACCGGGACACACACCAGGTGGAATCTGCCTCTATGAAGCAAATTCAAAGAGCCTGTTTTCAGGTGACACGGTGTTCCCCAACGGCAGCATAGGACGTACAGATTTCCAGGGCGGCAACCGCAATCAATTAACAGCTTCAATTAACAAGCTTGTGGAACTGGATGTCAAGACACTTTACCCGGGACACGGTGAAGTGACCTCAAATGATGTCAACACACAGATACAACTCTCCCTGCGCATGTCTAAAAGCATGTTGCTCTAAGGATGCAAAATGAAACATAAAAGAAATAAGAGTGGCAAGAAAGGCAAAAAGACAGATCCTTCAAAGTTTCTGCCCATGGTCCTCAAGGACGTAAAAAAGGAAGGTTGGGACGAACTTGACATTATTATTGTCACAGGTGACGCATATGTGGACCATCCAGGATTTGGAACCAGTATCATTGGCAGAGTTCTTGAGGATGCAGGCTACCGAGTAGGAGTTATTGCACAGCCAAAATGGGATGATGTTGAAGATTTCAAGAAACTTGGAAAACCACGTCTATTCTTTGCCATCAGTGCCGGCAACACAGATTCGATGGTGAGCAACTACACACCATCAAAACGACTCAGGCACGATGATGCATATTCTCCCGGAAACAAGGCAGGTTTACGTCCTAACAGGGCAGCTATTGTTTATTCCAACCGCCTGAAAGAAGCATACCCCGATACTCCAAGAGTCATTGGAGGAATTGAAGCATCCCTTCGCCGTTTTGCACAATACGATTACTGGTCTGACAAGGTGCGCCAGTCAATACTTGCAGATGCCCCGGCAGACCTGATAGTTTACGGAATGGGAGAGCTCCAGATACTTGAGATAGCAGACAGGCTCAACAAAGGAATTCCGGTTTCAGGTATCACGGATATTGACGGAACTGTCTGGAAAATGGACATCAAAACATGGAAAGAGAAAAAAGAAGAGTTGCTTGAGACTCGTATAGAAATACCACCTTATGTGGAAGTTTCAAAGAACAAGGAACTCTATGCAAGCACATTCAAGACTGTTTACCAGCAGCAGAACCACATTAGTGGACATGCCATAATCCAGGTTCACCCAAAGACAGTCATCATTCAGAATAAACCCATGCGTCCGCTCACAACAGAAGAGCTTGACCATGTTTATGAACTCCCATTCACCAGAGAAACGCACCCATCATACGATGAACCAGTCCCTGCGCTTGACATGGTAAGATTCTCAATCAACACTCACAGAGGTTGTTTCGGTGCATGCTCTTTCTGCGCTATTGCCCTACACCAGGGAAGAATGATACGTAGCCGCAGCATAGAATCAATATTGATAGAGGCAGAAGGTTTCACCAACATCAAAGGCTTCAAAGGAACCATAAACGGACTTGGCGGCCCATCAGCCAATATGTATGGAATGGACTGCAGGAACTGGGAAGACAAAGGTGTATGCAAAGAAAAAATATGCATCTATCCGGAAGCCTGCCCGTCACTTAATACAAGCCATAAGAAACTCATTGAACTTATGCGCAGACTCAGGGAACTACCCGGAATCAAAAAAGTATTTGTAGGCTATGGAGTGCGCTATGACCTTGCGCTTCTGGATGAGGAATACATGGAAGAACTATGTGCTCATCACGTCAGCGGGCAATTGAAGGTTGCACCTGAACATTATTGCGATAAAGTCACCGATGCTATGAAGAAGCCTGACAGGGAAGTATTCGAAAGATTTGAGGAAAAATACAAGGAAATAAACGAGAAACTTGGGAAAGACCAGTACCTTGTGGCGTTCCTCATGTCAGGTCATCCGGGATGCACCCTTTATGATATGATAGAAACTGCTGAATACATCCGGGACACAGGGCGCTATACCAGGCAGGTACAGGATTTCACACCCACGCCCATGACAGCGGCAACATGCATATTCCACACAGGGACTGATCCTTTCACCGGAAAAAAAACCTACGTGGCAACTTCCCAGAAAGAGAAAAGCATCCAGAGGGCAATGCTACATTACCGTGAACCCAGAAATTACAATCTGGTGTATGAAGGATTAAAGCGTGCTGACCGACTGGATCTTGTGGGGAATTCATGGAATTGCCTGATAAGCCGCAAGAAAGGAGGAAAGCGCGGATGGTAAAGAGGTAACAAAACTAATAGAATATCCGTATCAGAACTAAATCGTTACCTTTTTAACATATATTTGGATACTGTACTTCAAACGTATATTTTTCAAAGAAAAATGGAAGTTATGCCATGAAGTATAAGTTGTTGGTACCAATATTGTTATTATTGTTTATTAGTCAGGCACCTGCTGTTCTGGGGAGCCCGATCACAAGTATTGATGAAACTGTGACTGAGAATACGTTCTATTCCAAAGAGTACACGAATCCTGATAGCGTAGAGGCTCATCAGATAGTCGTGTATAGTGAGGATGGAGAGCACTCACAAATACACTTGCACTATAAACTTACTCCTAGAATAACTACCAGTCCTGATGGGAATTATAGCTGCATCTTTAGGTGGTTAGAGGGACATAAAGAAGATTATTTCATTCTTAATAATATCACAATGCAGCATACACATATAGAGAATGTAGCTACTATGGGGTTTTATGGTGTTGCATTCTCCCCTGATAGTAAAATGTATGCAGCCCCCAGATTAATTTACTCTGATGATTGCAGGAATGGACAATACGCCATAGACATCTGCTCCGTTCACAACAATACTCTGCTGCACAGGGAATTAACACCATTCTACATAGAAAGTACTACAGAAACTCCCATGGAATGGGAAAAATCAGCCATGTATGAAGTATACTGGTCAGATGACGGTTCTTCCATAGTATACGAAGTCCTTGGAGGAAATACTGAGGCTGGACAATATCCTGCATATCTTGTAAGCAAAAGGCTCAATCTGGACTACGCAGAACTCAGAAAAATGAACGGATATGAGGACATTGAAGTTGAATCAGTGCAGGAAGAAACAGAAGATACAAACACTGAAGCTGAAAACAGTCTGCCTATCCCGGGATTTGAAGCTTTAGGAGCAGTATTTGCTATGGTATTGGGAAGGAAAATCAAGAGAGCATGAAGTACATGCTCTCAATCTTTTTTAAAAAACATCAATTTGAAATTCAAAAAATAACTAAAATGGCTATTCCATAGCCATTTCAAGCAGGTCGATAACGTCTAACACATCAACCCTTGGACCACCACGTTTGAGATTTGTGAGGCACAGAGGACATGCAGTTACCAGATAATCGACATCCTTTGGTATCTCTTCAAGCCTGTTCTTTGAGAGTTCAAGTGAGAGTTCAGGATAGCCTTTAAGAACTCCTCCACCTGCTCCACAACATTTGGATTTCTCCCTGTTGCTTTCCATTTCTTCAAGATAACAGACTGATTTTATTATATTCCTTGGAGCGTCAAATACACCATTGCACCTTCCGAGGTGGCATGGGTCATGATAAGTAACTTTCAGATCAAGTTTCTTCAAATCCATTTCAGAAAGGCGGTCTGCAAGGAACTCTGTCACATGGAGAACATTAAGTTCTTCAGGGAAATCGTTCTTCAGGGTTGTGTAGCAACCTGCACAGCCTGTGATAACTGTATGGGCACCTATCTTTTTGATCTGCTCAAGGTTCTTTGACATAAGTTCGGATGGGTCTGAGCCAGTTCTCAGAAGAGGGGAACCACAACAAACTTCTTCCCCAAGTACGGTTACTCCGAACTTCTTCAGGATGTCAAATGTCTTCTTTGTAATCTCAGGATAGCGATAAGATGCAAGGCACCCTGCAAAGAACACATATTCTGACTTTTCAGGAAGGTCATTTCTGGAATCTCCAAGCCATTCCATCCTGTCTTTAGACTCACCAAGCGGATTGCCTTTCTCAAGAGCATCTGCACGTATCTGCTTCTGGGCATCTGTCATCTTGCCCTGAAGCACAAGCTGGTGCCTGATATTTTCTATTACTTTAACAGGAGATGCACCTGAAGGACATATCTCCTCACAAAGTCCGCATGTTGTACAGGTATTGATACTATCGAAAACACCCTTGTCAACTTCAAGTCCCTGGGAGATACCATGGGCTACAAGCATGCGGCCACGGGAACTTGACGATTCCCAGCCATTTACATCAAAAACCGGACATACTGAACGACATGTACCGCAACGTACACATTTCAGTATCGAACGCATATCTTCATCGTTCATTTTCAGACCCCCATTTTGCCAGGGTTCATAATACCCTTCGGGTCCAGTGCGTTTTTAATCAATATCATTACATCAAGTGCCTTTCCAAGCTCCAGTTCAAGATAAGCTGCCCTGGCACTGCCAACTCCATGCTCGGCAGTAACTGTTCCACCAATACTGATAGCAGTGCGGTGGATCTTGTCTGCAGCCTTGTTCAGCTTCTCCCATTCCTCGTCACTGAGCACATCAATACACATTCCCGTATGAAGGTTTCCATCACCGATGTGCCCATAGGTCATAATCGGAAGCCTGAACTCTTCTGAAATTTCACGTACCTTGTGCAGCATTCCAGGAAGCTCTTTAATTGGAACACCAATGTCCTCACCTACATAAACACGTGTGCGTAGCGGATCCAGCCTTGAAACCGCTGCACCTACAAGTCTTCTGGCAGCCCATATTTCCTCTCTTTCCTTCTTATCAGAAGCTGCCCTGATGCTTGTTGCAAGAGTGCTGCATGCATCCTTAATCATTTCTATTCCTTCACGAACTGTGTTCTCAGTTCCATCCACCTCAAACATCAGGATTGCACCGGCTTCCGGCAATCCGATGTGTGGATCATAAGTGTTAATTGCCTCTATGATGTTCCTGTCAAGAATCTCACATGCAGATGGAACAATTCCTGAAGAGAGGACTTTTACTACTGCCTGCCCTGCAAGTTCAGGATCATCAAAAGACGCTAACAATACAGAACGCTCCTTTGGAAGTGCCCTGAGCCTTAATGTTGCCTTTGTGATAATACCAAGCGTGCCCTCAGAACCTACAAAAAGATCAGTAAGTGAATAACCAGCAACTGATTTTGAAGCCTTGGAACCTGTATTAATTACGGTTCCGTCTGCAAGAACAACTTCAAGTCCCAGCACATAGTTGCGGGTAGTACCATATTTTACTGAGCGCATTCCACTTCCGTTATTTGCAATAAGACCACCAAGGGTGCACATTGCTGAACTTCCCGGATCAGGTGGAAAGAAAAGACCAGATGGCTCCAGCGCCTGATTCATTTTTTCCTGAACAATGCCTGGTTCAATCGTTACCTGAAGGTTGCCAAGGTCAGTTTCAAGTATTCTGTTCATTGATGACATATCAAGTACAATGCCACCCTCTACCGGAACAGCTCCTCCGGCAAGTCCTGTACCTGCTCCTCTTGCGGTCACAGGAATCCCATTCTCATTTGCGAGCCTGACTATCTTTGATATCTGTTCAGTGCTTGCTGGCCTGATAACAAAATCAGGCATGCCTCTTATCTGTGAGGCGTCACATGAATAACAGTAAAGTTCTGCAGCGGATACGGAAACATGTTCTTCTCCAGCTATTTCCTGCAGTTTTTCAAGTAAATCGGATTTTTGCATGGAATCGTTTTTTAAGTGGGATAGGATAATTTATAGTTGTTGGTAAAGGCAAACATTTACATCTGACTACATCTATTACACAGCAATGACACGATACTTTGAGGTACAGCAACGAGATGGTGCTGCAAGGATAGGGAAATTCCTTTTGAAGGAAGATATCCGTACACCTTATATAATAGATAACAGAAGTCTGGGAAGTCCAGAAAGTCCGATAATAGATGGCGGATCACTCTGGAAATATCCCAATTTTGAAGAAGCTCAAAAGCATCTCAGGGAAATAAGATCAAAAGCCGGTGAAGATGCACTTATAATACTTCCTCATCAGGACCTTACACCGGAAGCTCCCCGGAAAATGACAGCAAAACTGGCTGAGAAAGCAGAGGAAATGGAAGATTCTGGTGCTACCGGGGCTATTTACATACCCGGACAGCAGGTAAAAGAACATGATCTGTACGTCATGGCAGGAGCAGGATGCTTTGAGAACAATGCAAGAAATCTTCTAAATCTGGTTTTTGAAATAAAAAAGGATATAGCTCCTGACACTGCGATTTATGCACCGAACATAGCTACTCCTGAAAATCTGGCAACACTGATCTACTTCGGAATCGATGTCTTTGACAATACTAAAGCAATCATTGCCGGACACAACGATATCTATCTTACAACTGCAGGACAGTTCTATCTTGACTCACTTGCAGAATTACCATGCAGATGCAGCGCATGCTCATCCACAGACCTGACAAGCCTCAGAGAAATGGATAAAAAGAGCCGTGCAGCAATTCTGGAAAAGCACAACATCAATGCCATGGAAGCAGAAGCTGCACTTGCGAGGGAAAAAATACGTGCAGGAACACTGCGCGAGTATATTGAAGGACAATGCAGAGTGCACACATGGCTTACGGCACTCATGAGACTTGCAGATGACGAGTATGACTTTATGGAAAGCCAGAATGCCATTGCAAGAAATAACACACTTGTTGCCACCTGTGGAGAGTCGCAGAACAGGGCAGAAGTTGTAAGGTACGCTAAAAGAATACAGGAAAGATATACTCCACCTGAAGCGGATGTACTTCTTCTATTGCCATGTTCTGCCAGGAAGCCATATTCTACATCCAATTCACACTGGAAGTTTATCAAAGCACTTGGAAAGAGCAGAAAATTCGTCCATGAGCTAATAATCACATCACCGCTTGGGATAGTCCCAAGGGAACTGGAACTTACGTACCCTGCAGCGCATTATGATACAACTGTCACAGGTTACTGGGACGCAGAGGAAAAAGAATGGGTGGCATCCTGTCTTGAGGATTACCTGATCAGGCACAAATACACCAGCATTGTTGCACATGTTGAGGATGCTTACCGTGTGATTTGTGAAATTGTCGCAGAAAAGCTTGGTATAGATATAATATATACAAGTCTTGGGAATGTGACATCTAAGGAATCACTGAAAAATCTCAGCACTACAATGTCTGAACTTTGTACCGGAAGAAAGCGCAGTCATGAACAGACACAGAAAGATCTCATGAAGGCTGTTGCAGACTATCAGTTCGGTAAAGGATGCGGAGATATACTTGTACCAGAAGATTCAACTGTTAAAGGCCCATTTCCAAAGCATCAGATATTTGTCGGAAAGAAGCAACTGATAACGCTTATACCCCAATATGGAACACTGGCAATTACCATAGAAGGTGCAAAAGCCATTCTGGAAAAGGGCAGATATACTGTTAAAATTGATGATTTCGTACCACGTGGTTCTCTTCTGGCACCTGGTGTCATTGACGCTGATCCATTGATAAGACCGGGCGATGAGGTAATTATCAGTGGGGAAAAAGCAATTGCAGTCGGAAGAGCTAATATGAACGGAGATGAGATGAAAAGATCAAAACGTGGAGTTGCAGTTGATCTGCGCCACGTGAAAAAGATTGAATAACGTGATTTCAGATGATAGTAATAAGGAACTTTGAACCATCCGATTTCGAAGAGGTTCTGGAGATTGAATCACAAGCTTTCTCGGAACATAATCCCTTCCTTTATATGAACTTCTACGAAATGAACAGTGAAGGGTTCCTTGTTGCAGAATACAACGGTTACATAGTCGGCTTTGTTGTAGGCTACAAACTATCAGAAACAGAAGGACGAATATTTTCTCTTGCAGTAAGAGACGGATTCAGGAGTATGGGCATCGGTGCCCGTCTAATGGATTCTATTCTTTCGGTGTTCATCTGCAAGCTTCTTACATTCGCAAGTCTGGAAGTAAGAATAACTAATACAAGAGCCCAGGATTTTTACAAGCGTAAAAATTTTGTGGCCTGCTGGGTACAACACGGATATTATTCGGATGGCGAAGATGGCATCATTATGAAAAAGCGTCTGACACCATCAATATCATTATCCCTTTGATTTCAGCCTTAATTTCTGTATTAATCTCTGATATTTCTCTCCGAGTGGAGATTTAAAGAACTAATAACCTTAATTAGTATTTACTAACTGGTTACCTGCTTTCATAGCAAGCTCATGCATCCTCTCAGATGTCCTTCCTATACCGGAAGTGTCATCCTGGGAAAGAGCTTCTGCAATATCGTTGCCAAGGACAAATATTGCGTGTTTGTGCTCTGCCTTACTCCTGTGAACATGCAGAGGACTTATGGACAGTGAGTCATACTCCGTAAAGGATTTATCCACGCCCATGTGCTCAAAGTGCCTTCTAATCTGTGCCATTAATGTGTGCAACTGAATCAATTCATCTTTATGCATACCAACCAACCTGTTTTGAAAATAAATTATTTACTGTTAGTTTGTGCACTCTTTAAAGTAATGCACTAAGGATAGTTGGTAAATTTACTAATAAAGGCATTTCCCCCGGAAATTATTTCCGTATGTACGCAATAAAAGTTTTTCGGAACAATGTGTATGATTAATCATGATAAATAAGACAAGATAGACACAAATATAATACAAACACACAAAAAGAAAATCAATAAAAAATAGTAAATATATATACTGTGCGCAAGCACAGCATATCAAATTATAATGAAGCAGCGGTAAGAACCTTAACAGAAGCCGGCCTCTTAGTCACACTGCCGACTTTTGCACCTATAAGGCGTTCTATGCCCTTATCTGCTGCAATATCAAGGATTCTTTGAGTGACCACACCATCAAAGACAACGGTTTTGACTTCCTCCTCATAATCCTTAAGAGTACTTACAAGATCTCTGACAGCAGTTTCATTGACAACATTGTCACCACCATCAAGGAAGCGCGCACTGAAAGTGCCAATCAGATCGTTTGCATGGTTCTTGAACCTCTTGTTCTCCGGAGAAGTAGGTATCTTTGCCTTGGGGGATTCAACCTGCTTTTCAGAAGCTTTCTGATCTTCCTGCGGTTGCCGCTCTCTTGCACCCTTCGTTCTGTTATCCCTTCCGCGAGGTTCCCTTGCAGCTCTTTTGGCAGCAGAGGTGCCAACACGCTTTACATCAGAAGTGGGCCTTCTTTCCTTGCGTTTTGAAATACGCGGCGTGCGCCCATTTTCATCAGCAGGAGACTGATCCTTGATAACATACTTGTCAATTACCTGCTCAACAGGAACCTTCTGCCTGAGTGACCTGACAATTTCCTTCTGTACGAGGTCTTCAACACTCTTACCATCAGGCGCCCTTGCAATATAGTCAATGTTAGCAATCTGTACAAGTTCCTTGATGATGAGTTCTCCTCCACGATCACCATCAGTGAAAGCAGTCACAGTATCTTTTTTCCTTGTAAATTCTGCAACTTCGGGAGGAACATTTGTACCGCCAACGCAAATGGTATTCTTAATACCATATTTTAAAAGGTTAAGAACATCAGCACGACCTTCAACTACGATTATAGCATCAGAATCAAAAACCGTCGGACCACATGGAATCTTGTTCTTACCAAAATACTGCATCTCTTCAATCCTGACAGACTGCCGGACTTCATCAGCGATTTCCTGGGACTCCGGAAGGTTCTCATCGAACATGCCCTTGAAAATATACTTTGCCCTCTCAATTATCTGATGGCGCTTTGTAGCCCTGACATCTTCTATATGGGTAACCTCTATTTTGGCACTGCACGGACCAACTCTGTCTATGGTCTCAAGTGAAGCAGCAAGGATTGAAGTCTCGACCTTGTCAAGGCTTGAAGGAATAAGAATAGTACCCTTGGTTTTTCCACCTTTAGCGCTGACAACAACTTCGATTCTTCCGATCCTTCCTGTTTTCTGAAGATCGCGAAGGTCAAGATCAGAACCGAGAAGACCCTCGGTTTGGCCAAAGATGGCGCCAACTATATCCGGGCGTTCTATTATTCCATCTGCGCTAATTTTTGAATGAATTATATATTTTGTAGTGTCTGCATTTTGCATGAGATAATCTCCAAATTTGTGATGATCGAAACCGGAACAATTCGGAATACAAAAACAGAAAAGTTGTAATGACTACCAAAAGTCATCATATCGAAGGTTCAAATAATGAACTGAAATTATGGAACTCAAACTTCAACTTCAATGAATATACGTGAAGAATTCCACTTAATCCAAACCAACGCCAAGCTAACAACAGCAGTAACACAAGTACCATGCAACATATGCATTTGTTACTGGAATCGTCTTGTGGCATGGCCAATAAGCAGTATTTCCAAATCCCTCATTGAATACCTGCAGCTTTTGACCTGTAAGCACATTGTGATGTTATGAATACCTTTTCGGTAGATGATCCTTTTTGAATCGCAGTGATTACGAATGACTAAACTATATTTGTATTATTGAAAGATACCCTCGTTCACAGTATCTATATTATATCGAACATGTAGACATATAATCATGACTACATTAAGTAATATAATTCAAACTCTTATAAACTTATGGGTTGACATTTTCTACGCTTTGTTGGATATTTTGAACAGAAAACACAAATTATTTTGAGTACTGAACCACGATTATTCTCAGGGAACATAGTTAATATTCATGCGGGATTATAAAAGAATATGTCTGATCAAAAAAACAATGACAATCAAAAAATAGTAATTATTGGTGGAGGAGCGGTGGGCATGGCTGTTGCCACAAGTCTCACACGTCACAGCAATTACTCAGTAACTGTATTTTCTGCAGATGTACATACTGCCTATAGTCAATGTGGTATGCCTTTTGTCATCGCCGGGGAAATAGAAAATTTTCAAGCCCTCTTACTGAGAGATAACAAATTCTTTAAGGATATTGGTATCGATCTGCACCTTGAAACAAAGATTGATTCCATAAATATCGAGGAACGCACCATAACATCTGATGGAGAAAAATATCATTTTGACAAACTGGTCATCGCAACCGGAAGCAAGCCAAAAATACCTTCCAGTATTCCCGGAACCTCTCTTGGAAATATTTTCACACTCCGGACACTTTCTGATGCCATGAAAATAGAGGAAAGCCTCAAAAAAGCATCTTCGGTTGTTATTGTAGGGGGCGGTTCCATTGGTGCTGAACTGGCAGCGGCAATCGTACGAAGGAATATAAACACTGTACTTCTGAACAGAAGTCCTTCGATACTTTCCCACAATGTTGATTCAGATATGGCTGAAGCAGTACAGGAACACCTTGAATCCCTTGGAGTGAATGTGATAACAGGATACGTTCCATCTGCGCTGAACGGTGAAGAGAATGTAAGCTCTGTAACGATAGGTTCCACTGATTTCCCGGCAGATCTTGTGATATTCTCAACTGGAGTCGCACCTGAGAATGAACTGGCAGTAAATGCAGGAATAAATTTAGGTCCGACAGGAGGAATCATAGTTGATGAATATCTGCACCCGTCGATTTCAGGCACATTTAACCCTGACATCTACTGCGGAGGAGAATGCATCGAAGTCCATGACTTCATAACCGAAAAGCCAATGTTAAGCCAGGTAGCAAGCACTGCAAGGAGAATGGCAGGGACCATTACACAGAACCTTACATCAAAACCTTCCAAGTTCGGTCCGATACTAAATCCCTGGGTAGCGGTCATAGGAGACATGCAGGTGGGGACAACCGGGATTACATCCAAAAAAGCGGCAGAAAATGATATCAAAATAGTAACAGGACTTGCAACAGGTTCAACAAGAGCTGAATACTACCCCGGGGGAGGCAGGCTTTTTATCAAACTTATATTCAGCGATGAATACCTGATCGGGGCACAGGTAGTTGGAGAAGAAGGTGTCAAGGAACGTATCGATGCTCTCACACTCGCCATCAAAAAGAAAACAACAGTCCATGATCTTGCAAATATAGAGACCTGCTATGCTCCTCCGGTTTCAACGTTGCAGGACCCCACAGGTTTTGCCGCAAAGGGTGCACTTAAAAAAATGAGAAAAAAGCATGATAGAAATTGACGGTTCATACGGTGAAGGCGGCGGCCAGATTCTCAGGACAGCCGTAGCTCTTTCTGCAATTACCGGAGAGGATATCCATGTAACAAATATACGCCGTAACCGTCCAAAGGAAGGATTAAAACCCCAGCACCTCATATCCATTGAAACTGCCGCAATGTTATGTGATGCCGATATTAAAGGAGTTTTCCCCGGCTCAACTGACATATCCTTCTCTCCATCGGAAATGAAGGGGATCGATGAAACAATTTCCATAGGCACCGCCGGAAGTATTCCGCTTCTCATGCAGGCCATCATGCCCATTGCTTCCTTTGCAAAGGAAAAGACAAAACTACGCATATCCGGCGGGACCGATGTTATGTGGTCTCCTTCCATAGATTACCTCAAGGAAGTAACACTAAAAGCACTAAAAATGTTGGGATACAGAGCAGACATAGCCCTCATTGAACGTGGGTACTATCCAAAAGGAGGAGGAATTGCAGAAATAGAAATTACTCCTTCAAAGTTGAGAGGATTCTATGCTGAACCTGATAATCAGATTGAAGATAAAATCCATGGAATATCACACTGCTCGAATTTACCTGAGCATGTTGCAAAAAGGCAGGCGGAATCAGCAAAGAAGATCATGGAAGAAATTGGAAAAGAAGCTGAGATTAATGTCATCTCAGATAATTTCATTTCTACAGGAAGCAGTATCACTCTGTGGTCAGGACTTGCAGGATCAGTAAGCATAGGCAAAAGAGGGGTACCTGCTGAAAAAGTAGGGGAATATGCAGCTGAGGAAATGCTTGATGAAAAATTGTCCAGAGCTGAAGTTGATGTGCATCTTGCCGACCAGTTGATCCCCTATATGGGACTTGCAGGAGAAGGCTCATTCACAGTAAGGGAAGTCTCAAAGCACTGCCTGACAAATATGCATATAACAGAGAAAATGCTGGGTGTCAGGTTCAGCGTCAATTACAATAACACAACTAAAAGAGGACCGGCAGAAATAACCGTGGAATGAGATCATTCCCCGGATTCTACAACACTGATATACTCTGGAGGAATGCCTCTTGCAAGGACAATGTCGTCGTTAACCATAACGATATCAACTCCTTCCTGCTGTGCTGTCTCTGCATCTATCTCAAGTATTACAGGATTATCGGTATGAATTGACGCAGCTTCCCTTGCCTTGTCAAATGAAGTGCTCATGTGCACATAACACTGCCTGATAGGATAGATCCCGTTATCAAGGAGCATATCCGCCTCTTCCTGGCTTACGCCGTAATACAGGTAGGAAAAACCATTTTCGGGGTAATCTGAGATCAGGTCAACTTCTACTGAGTGGCCGTATCTTGCCCTGATAAAATCGTCATCAATTTCGTAGCGTCCTTTCCTGTCAGACTCAACAAGGGAGATCAGACGCTCCATTGTACCCCACTTATAACGCTTTTTCATGACATCGCAGAGCTGGTTTAGTTCTACCCATCCCTGAGGGTCCATTTCTATGCCCACATCGTCAGGGAAGTGCCTAAGCGCACCGGAAACAAATCTTCCAAGCCTCTCTTCCCGATCATCATCCAGCACATAACGTCCTTCTTCTCCACAGTCAGGGCAAGTTTCTCCCCTGAAATAGCCATGCTCTTTACATTTACGGATCATGATATCTTGCAAATACATCTCATAATTAATATAAGTTATTAAAGTGACGCAAGAACTACCCAAGTCTCTCAAAAAGATAAGAATGATGGATGTTCTAAGTACGTCAGGAAATTATAGTCTGTTTTGAATATTTGAAGACTTTTTCGTTACATTAATTTATCTGAAAGGATACTAAGAGTAGATTAACATAAAAAAGAGAATGGATATTTAAGAGATAATAGACTACCTTAATTCAATTCACATATTATTCCATTCATTATCAGGGTATTATCATGGACGAGATAAACGATATATATGAAAAACTCGGTGGCGTCGTCAGCAAAGATGACTTTACACGCAAAGTGGAAGAAAAAGTAGAGCAGATGAGTGGACTCTGTGACACCAGAACTGCCGCAATGCTGGTTGCACATGACCTTGGTGTCAGCGACACAGACGCAGAGCAGCAGATACAAAAGATATCAGACATAACTTCAAACAGCGGAAACGTAAAGCTCATAGCTAAAGTTATGACCGTTTACCCTGCAAAGGAATTCAACAGAAATGACGGTACAGTTGGCAGGGTTGCAAATCTTATAGTTGCCGACGAGACTGGTTCCATTCGCCTCACATTATGGGATGACAGGGCAGATCTTGTGAAGAACGGTGAGATCGAGGTAGGTCAGGCATTCCAGATCGCAGGATATGTTAAAGAAGGATATTCCGGTGTAGAGGTAAATATCGGTAACAACGGAGTTTTCTGTGAGAGCGATGAAAAGATCGAAGCCCGCATCGAATCAAAGCAAATTAAAGACATCACCAATGGCATGGGTGACATCAACCTTCGCGCCAAGGTACTTGACATCTCTGATATCAGAACATTCAACAAGAGAGATGGCGGAACTGGAAAGGTTGCCAACCTGCTAATTGGCGATGAGACCGGTAAAATAAGAGTGACACTCTGGGATGAGCTTACAGATTTCACACAGCAGGTAGAAATCGACGACTCGGTTGAGATCATCAACGCTTATGCAAGAGAGAATAACTTCAACCAGCAGGTGGAAATGCAGGTTGGAAACCGTGGGACCATAAAAAAAACAGATGAAGAAGTGGAATTCAAGGAAAGCTTCACTCCTATCTCTGACATAATTCCCGGAGAATCATATTCCATTACAGGACAGGTTTCGGGTTTAGGAGAACTCAGGGAATTCACACGAGATGATGGAACAGAAAATATGGTTTCAAACATCTATGTCTCAGATGACAGCGGCAGGATACGTATTGCACTTTGGGGAGAGCATGCATCTCTTGTAGAGGAAGTTGATATCGATACTAATATCGAGATAATAGATGCGTACTCAAAATCCGGTTTCAATGATGAGATCGAACTCAGCGCAGGAAACCGTACAAGAATAAACATCCTTTAATAACTTCAGCAGATTACTATCCGGATAACAGTCAATGTTTATCCGGAATAATACTATTTTTAAAAACAATATCATCAGACTTGTTTTGTGAACATCATTGCATTGTCTGTCTGGACTTTATAATCCACGAACACCTATATATACAATAAAAGTCCAATTTTATTTGGTGGACTATAGGTAATTGATTCCTTTAATCCAGGATTCCGGGGTACTTCTTATGGTCTTGAATGTTCATGATGACATGGAAACCGATGTCTCCATAATGGAGATTGAAAATGAGATGTCGGTCAGGGAAATAATGTCAAAGGATACTTTTGACATTGATGCCACTGCCAGTGTTCTCGATGTTGCAAGCAGAATGGCAGAAAATGGTGCAGGCAGCATTATCGTTACAGCTAATGGTGACAGCATCGGTATCATTACTGAACATGACATTATGGTAAAGACCGTAGCAAGGAACGTACTACCCTCTGAGATGACAGCCGGAGAGATAATGTCATCCCCTATCATAGCAACAAAGCCTACGACAAATATAATCGAGGCTGCTGAAATGATGGTCAAGTCAGACATCAGAAGACTTGCTGTGATGGAAGAAGACAAAATAGTGGGAATGATAACGGACAGGGATATACTAGCCATTGCTCCGGGTCTGAACACTATTCTGGAAGGACTGATAGAACTGCATCATGAGAACAATGTTCATCAGGAACCGGAACTTGAACGTGGCATTTGCCAGCGTTGCGGAGCTCTGGTAGACAGCCTGACGGATGTTAACGGATTGATGCTGTGCGAAGACTGCAAAGAGGAAGAAGGTTACTATGACTAGTTCTAACTGGTCAGCTGATAAGGACACTTTCAAGTTGGTGAAACAAATGTCTGTCCCGATATATACTACAAAAAGAAATGTATCGATCTTCAAAGCAACACCTGTGTTTGATCCGGGGGAAATAATTAGTTCCTGGTATTTCGTGTTTGCTGGATTAACTGTTACTAAAGACAGGCACAGAATAATACCTGCGTTTTAAGAAGAGATTTGCTATACCAGCAGGTAGAAAGCCCTTAACCAGGAGATTGGAATGTCTTTCGCAAAACATCTGTACATTATTACTAAAATATGACAGTAATTTTGCGATGTTATGGAGCACAGTGATTTAATTGGAAGTTAAATATCAGGTCACAAAACTAAGGAAAAAATTCATTTTATCCTGGATAAAAGACCAAAATGCACCATACTCAAGAGCCATAGCCATGCTTTTTGGATTTTTAAACAGCATACATGAAGATGTTGCTGTATCAGTTGACGCTAATTGTTGATAAGGAGGTGAACAGGAAAACCCGATATCAGCGGGAATACCACTTAAGGTGGTAATCAAAAACAATGGACTGGTTCTCTTTGGGAGAGTCCGGGTCCGAATCCATATTTTGGGCAGAGTTGAGATCAAAGAGCAGATAAAGCCATAAGGGCAATCGCTCTTTGCAGAATAGTCATTAGAAATATCCTGCAGGCCTGAATAATTGATGTTCAGGCTTCTAAAAAGGAGGAACAACATGAATGTGAAAGACATTATGAGTTCACCGGTATATACCATAGCACCGGCAGAAACCGTAGCGCATGCAAGAAAACTTATGCTGAAGCATAAGATCAGTACCCTGGTGGTAGCTGAAAAGGAAGAGATGGTTGGTATTGTCACAAAGACAGACCTTGGAAAGAGGCTTGCACAAGCCGAACCAATGTGGAGAAGGAGACCAATCGATAAGATACCGGTAAGCATGGTAATGCACGAGAACCCTATTACGATTTATCCCGGAGCTACACCAGCCCAGGCATGTGAACTCATGATAGAGAATGGAATAAACTCACTTGCTGTTGTGAACAGAGAAGTGCTTGGAATAATAACAGGAACGGACATTATGAAGTATTACTCCGGGCAGGATATTAAAACCAAGGTTTCAGAAGTAATAACAGATGATATAGTGTTTGTTCACAGGCACCACACCATCAATCACGTCATGCATGAAATGGAGGAAAATAAGACTAATTACGTCATTGTAAATGATGATGCTGATGAGGCGGTCGGAATGATCACAACGGCCAGCGTCGCATTCAACCTGATGTCTGATAATGAGGGAAAACTTCCGTCAAAGAACATTAAGATGACAAGACGCTCAACACATGCAGGAGTGAAAGAGCACCGCTACATAAAGGAAGTGCCTCTTGTTGCAGAAGATATCATGACAGAACTCCCACATGTAGTGGACATAAACAACAAGGCAACAAACGCAGCAAGAATAATGCTCTCAGAGCACACAATCGCTCTTCCGGTAGCTAACGGGGATAACATTGTCGGACTCATTAACAGGCGCGATATAATAAGAGCAGTACAGCAGGCATGAGCAGACCATGGAAACAAAACAAAGAAGAGGAATTGAAATGGAAGTAAAGGAAATTATGGCAGAGCCGATGGCCGTAGATAAATCAGATACAATATCCCATGCACTTGACATTATGGACAAGAAGGGAACAAGACGTCTTCTGGTAAAACATAATGGACAGCTGCTTGGAGTACTCACAATGAGAAACCTTACAAAGGAACTTGGAACACGCAAGAAGGGAAGCAAACCTGCTTCATCCCTGCACGTTGCCACGGCAATATCCGATAATTTTGTAAAGGTGCTCCCGGACACAAATGTGGACGATGTTATCACACTCATGGTCAAGAACGGTGGTGTGGTGGTTGTTGTCGAGAATGAGCAGATAGTCGGATGGGTTACACCTAACGAAATACTCAAAAATAATAATTTCACCGGATTTGCCGGAGAGATCATGCAAAAGAGCCCGATTATTGCAGGACCTGCTGACCGTGTCAGCCATGTGAGGAGAATCATGCTGGACAACAATATTGGAAGAGTACCCATTATAGAAGGAGACAAACTTGTGGGAATGATCACTGAAAAGGATATTGCAAAGGCAATGCGTTCTTTCCGTGATCTTGTGGAAGGCAGTAAGCAGGAATCCCGCATAAGGAACCTCATTGTTGAGGATATCATGAAGATGGGAGTTAAAACTGTCTACACAAACACCAGCACAAGTGATGCAGCCAGAATGATGCTCGAAGAGAATCTTGGAGGAATTCCGGTTGTCAATCTGGAAGGACACATGGTGGGACTTATAACAAGAAGGAGCATCATCCGGGGAATGGCTGAATAAGAGCCCGGGTGTCTGGTGATGAAAAACTGCAGAATAACAGAACTGGATATTGAAAAGGTTGGGGAGTTCCTTGAACTCCCGCCTTCTAAAATTTCAGAACTTATTGAAAAAGGAAACCTTAAGCGCAATTGGGATGAGTACTACGATATTTACAGATTCCAGGGACATGCACCCCATATGGAAGATGGAACAGTGCTCATTGACCACCATGGAAACTTCGAACTTGTGCGTGGTTTTCCAAAGATTAAAAGAGCAATGCTCCTTGAGCCGGCCCTCTTGAAGAATTTTGGTGATATTTCTTCTGTTGCTGTTGAAGAGAAAATGAACGGATACAATGTCCGTGTTATTGAATTCAGAGGAAAGCTCATTGCATTTACCCGCAGCGGCCATGTGTGCCCTTATTCCACTGAACGCGTGCAGAATTTTCTGGGACCGGATTTTTTCAGGGAAAATCCTGACCTCGTTGTCTATGGAGAAATGACAGGACCTGAAAATCCTTACGTTCAGAAAGAAGCTTATGGTATAGAATCTCTGGATATCTTTGTTTTTGATATACGTCACAAGAATACGGGCGAAGCTCTGCCGGTTAACCAGAGAAGAGAACTTGCAGAAAAATATGAATTCAATCAGGTCAGGCTCTTTGGAAATTTCAATATCAATAGCGCCTCTTCAAAGATAACGGAAATCATAAAGGAACTTGGAAAAAAAGGAAGGGAAGGAGTTGTTATCAAAGACCCGGCAATGGTATTGCAACCAGTGAAATACACTTGTTCCGAGAGTAATTGTTCTGACCTGAGACAGGCATTTAAATTCTACAATGAAGCAGGAAGAGATTACCTGTATTCAAGGGTCATACGTGAAGGTTTCCAGTCACATGAATGGAACGAAAGTGAAGAAGACTTCAGAGAGAGATGCATGAGACTTGGAGAAAGCATACTTAACCCCATGAAAAAAACCATTGGGCAAGTAGAAAGCGGAGAAAGAATAGCAGAAGAATTCTGCATACGTGTGAAGAATAAGGAGACTATTTTCAAATTCAGAGACTACCTTAACAGATTCGGACTCTATGTTGCCCTTGGGGAAATTGAGAGAAGGGGAGATGAATATGTGGCTGAGATCAAAAAGGTGAATAAAAGCACAAATGATAAGACACTTGCAATGTTAGAAGGTCAGTTGTGGTCATGAAAAAGACATATATCTGAATAGATTAATTCGTAAACCACAACAAAGGTGTCCATATGACAAAGATTGCTATCACCGGAAGTGAGAAAAGCGGTAAGACCACTCTTGCCGGAAAACTTGGAAAGAAAGGTAACGTCACTGACGTAACAATGTACGATTATGCCAAGAATGACAGCATACTCACAACCATTGATGCCACCGGCTATCCGGTATCTGTAAAACCGCTTATCACAGCACTCAATCTTTCAGATGTCGCACTTTTATGCATTCCTCCCGAAGGACTTGACCCCCAGGCAGCAGAATGTATCATTGCACTTGACCTTATGCAATACAAGCACGGTATTGTGGTTCTTACAAAAGCCGATTCAACATATCCATTCGCTGTTGACGAACTAAAAGCCAGGATCCAGAATATTACTAAGGGAACAGCACTTGAGAACTGGGACTACATGTCAATTTCCACTACTTCTTTTGAAGGAATGGAAGAACTTAAAGAACTCATTTTAGAGATGGGCACTAAAGTTGATGAGGAGCAAAGAGAACTTGACAAGCTCAGTCCCAGAATTATGATAGACCAGTCCTTCAATGTGACAGGAATCGGTTGTGTAGTCCTTGGAGTTGTGGAACAGGGAACTATCAACATCAAAGATAAAATGATTGCATATCCTACAAAAAAAGAGCTTGAGATAAGGTCAATTCAGATGCATGATGTTGACGTAAAATCTGCACCGGCAGGTGCCAGAGTTGGACTTGCACTGAAAGGCATCCAATCAAAGGATATTGACAGGGGATTTGTTGTCTCAAATGAAGAGACAGTTGCAACAGACCTTGTGATCAATTGTGGAGTTTCACCTCTTGCAAAACCATTCAATGTAAATGACATGTTACATCTTTACGTGGGACTCCAGTCTTCACCTGTAAGAGTTGTGGAAATTAGTGAGGATGGAAACCCGGTTGAAATCGCAAACCCTGGAAAAGAATACATATTGAAACTTGAAGGAACAAAAGAAATTTCCTACATTAAAACTGACAGGTTCATTCTTTCTAACCTGGATGAAAAACAAAGGTTCATTGCCTACGGGCATGAACAATAATTTCTTATTTATAGTTGTTTTATTTTTTCTTAGGTGTCAGATGTCTTGCACCATTCAGAAATGATGGCCTATCCACAACTTTGGCTCTTTCTATATTATCAGGAAGATCTACTAGCCTGGGCTGGCGCGTCATCTCTGAAGAACCGGAAGATTCATAATCCGCGTTGTTATAACCGGATTTTATGTTGGAATCTGCATAGTCTGTTTTGCTTTTTTCAATTGTAAAATTTGGAGGGGCTTCAGGTTCCACCTTACTGCCGACCTGTCTGGAAAGACCGGATTTAGTATCGCGATCCTTAGCTTTGGCACCCTCCTCTTTTCCATTGTTGTAATGTTCTTTTACAAAATCCCTGAGATCATACTGATCGGCAAAGCTGTATATCTGCGTCAGCTTGTCACGGACCCATCCAATTTCCGAATGGCGGTGGTAACCTACTTCAAAACCAAGCCTGCGTGAAGCATCTGCTAACTGTACTTTACCATCATGGGGAAGTTCTTTCTTCCCATCTTGTTTTTTGAATATTCTTACCATAACAGACAACCATCATTCAAGATAGCCTTCTACTTTCAGTCCCTCTTCCGAGAAGGAGATACTTCTCATGTTACAGTCATGCTTTGTGCCGCGCATCTTGATAACCTGCACAGCACGGGTCATGGTCTTGTCATAAAGGAAATTATGCATGAAGATCACACCATGTGCAGCGAACTGTTCAGTAGAATAGGCAGTAGGATCAGTCATTTCAGAAAGTATTAATGTAGTACATCCTATTTTCTTGAGATTACGCATGAACCTGCTCATTTCTTTTTCCTGAAGTGACAGGTCTCTTGTTGTGAAACGGATAGCTGATACCGAATCGATTACAAGCCTTTTCACATCATATTCTGAAACATATGCAGCGATCTCCTTAAAGACCATTGAAGGGGAAGGAGCTTCTGTCTCAATTGAACTTGTCCCTACGTCGTAATCCGTAGTTATGAACTCATTAACTTCATCCATATACCCATATTCCATACGGGGACCAAGATCTGCAAATAAGAGCTTTTTCATCTTAATCAAACCGGGAACATTCATGGCATAATTTGACATATCATTGATAATGTTCTGCGGGCATTCCAGCAGGGTCACATAGAGTCCGACATCGCCTGCACTTGCTCCCTGAGCAAGGAACTGGACTCCAAAAGTTGTTTTTCCACTTCCGGGAGGACCACTAAGTACGTAAACCCTCTCAGTGAGGAAACCGCCCTGTACAAGGTCATCAAAACCCTCTATTCCTGTAGGTATTCGCATTGATATACTTCCCAAACGTAATGAATAATATACAAGTGTAATATAGTAATACAAATATATAATGCGTAAGGTATTTCAATGCATCGATGCATTCTACTCATTAAAAAAGTGCTGTACATGAAAACTGAAAAAACGAAAAAAAGTGACAGGCTCATTATTGGTGCAAAGGACATCAGGTGGGCAGCTAAAGTTTTTATGATAACTGTTTTTTCCGCGTTTTTCCTTGCAATACTTGCCTATAGCCTGGCATTCCTGTCTCCTGAACCGGAGCCTGCAAGCAAAGTGGTAAGTGAAGTGATTATGTCCACTGCTACAGCCGCAACATCAAAAGTTGAGGTCACTTCGGTATATATAAACCCAATGTGGGCAATCTTCTTTTTTAACAGCCTTGCAGCATGCTGTGCGGTTGTTGGCACAGGACTTTTCATGCTGGTGCATAAATTGCTTCTTCGTGATATAGAAATAAGACCAACAAACCGGTATTATGCCAGTATCTCAATTTTCATGGAAAAAACCATGATGCACTTATATAAAGTGCTTATTCGTATTGCATCGAAACTTGACCCGGATATATTGCAAATTGAAAATGAGAACAATGAAAAGACAGGCACCATCTGGCAGTATTGTGGATATGGAAAATACGAGTACCGTACGTTCTCATACATACTCCCATTCATTGTCCCGCTTTTAATACTACTTGTCAACGGAACAATTATGGGAATTTTGCTTGCATACTTTACTTTCAACGGAGCATTAACCGGGTTTGAACTATTTGGCGAAAAGGGAGTTATTCCAGGATTATTCTATAATGTAGTCTACTTCTTTATTTCAATAATACCTCATGGGATCATAGAAATTCCGGTACTTCTTATAGCAGCAGCAGTTGGACACCACTTCGCATCAATTCAGGCCCATGATGTTATCAACAAAGGACTTTTTAACCGGGATAATATTGAAAACCTGAAAAAGGACTATGAATCTATTGAAGAAAAAACAAGAGAATATCTTTTTTCAGCAAAAACCTGGAAAATGGTTGTGTTCATTGTCCTGGTACTTCTTGTGGCAGCGTATATCGAGACCTATGTAACGCTGGGAATCGTGGACAGGGTAATGTTGCAAATTGATATTATTCTCGAACCGTTCCTTTCATGAAAAAGAGCTTTGCAGAAATCCTCTCAATTGCAACTTTGAACTCAGCAATTTTCAATAACTACACTATTTCAGTGGTCTATAGAATGGTAGTAAAGGAACGTGCCGCCTGCTGCGGATGGTTGTGTTGTTCTTTGTTTGCCAATAATTTTTGTAGATATATCAGAAAACAGAGGCGCAGGAAACAATGAATTTGACTGATCGAAAGTCATGAATACTAAAACCATCCCGAAGGATTCCAGCGAAGCCACACGATCTGAAAAAATGAATGAAAAATATATTACCCTCAACTCTTGTTCTGCATACCCCAGCAATTGAAAACCGCGATGTTTCCTATAGAATTGATAGTCTGCAATTATAAAAGTACGTCAGGATCGCATGAAACATTCAATTAACAGGATTTCTACAGAACCCTTTAAATTAAAGAGTTGATTCAAATAGATTGTAGTATATTTTATCAATTTTTTGTTTAATACTTTTATAAATTTCCCAGAATATGTAGTAATGTGTTTATATTTATTCCACTGTAAAGAATTAGTAAATAGCGTGAAAAACAAACGTTTGAATGTGTAATATATTATGGAGTCCAAATAAAATGAAAAGTACATTAAAGTTTGTAAGCTCAAGTTTTTTTATGATTATTATTACAATGTTACTACTTTCAATTCCAGCAATGGGAGAATCTGGTGAAATCTATAAAAATTATGGAATAACTCAAGAAAAGTACGATAAAACCGCGGACTGGGATCAAATAGTCCATGATGTGTTTGGCCCTGACTATCGTGTCGCTGACTGGGATGATTTGGTAATATACAATAAATCAGGCGACTTAGGAGATCTCTTCGATGGTCTAGGTCTGACAGATTATGAAGACCAAGTTTTTGTTACATGTTCTGGGCATCGAAGTTATTCTTCAACACGTTATTACTTTGCCACAAGGCACAACCACAATCCTGCATCAGGTTATTTGGCACATTCAAATATTGATAACTATTTGATTAGTTTAGGTTCGTGGGATACAACTGAAAAAATATTGGCAATAAAAGTAACAGACGATTCAGGTGTAACTTATGAAAATTTTGGAATGACACAAAATAGGTATAGTGGAACTACTGACTGGGATCAGATAGTAAATAATGTGTTTGGCCCTGATTACCGTGTTGCTGATTGGGAAGATTTTGTATTATATTATGAATCAGGAAAGGATTTAGAAAATCTTTTTGATGAGTTAGGCCTAACAGATTACGGCGATCAGGCATTTGTCACAAACTTCGGAGAGAAAAGTTATTCTTCAACACGTTATTACTTTGCCACAAGGCACAACCACAATCCTGTATCAGGTTATTTGGTGCATTCAAATATTGACAATTATCTGATTAGTCTGGGCTCATGGGACGTGACAGATGAAATATTAGTAGTAAAAACAACAGAAACGCCAATGAATTCTATAGCAGACACAAATTCACAATCTACTACTAATATTTCCATCAATAATGAAATCAAAAATAAATATAATAATAACTATACTAGCAACAACATAACAAATATGGAAATCAATGAATATCAAAATGAAACGACTAATAACATTTTAAACATGTATGTAACTTACGCCCAAGAAGCAAAACAAGATATTCTTGAACATATGAGTTATATTGTAGTGATAATTGGATTTTTTATTAGTTTATTCGCAAAAAGGAATAAAGAGAGGGAAAAGTAAGGAAAACTTTAAAATGATTAAACTTTTTAGCTCTGTCGGAAAACTATTGAGTTTGCTATCAATAAACGGAATCATACAATATATTTCTATGTATATACCGAATGTGTTATGTTTTGGGATATTCTACAAAGTCAAAATAAAAATAAGATTATTCGGAAGAATTCCTGAAATCCGCCAGGCCTTTTGTCACATTACCCAATAACTGAGCAGCGATCTCCTGGCTTGGCCATGCCCCCAGGCCACAATCCGGACCTGCATATTTAATGGATTCTCCGAACATAGAGTGAGCCTTTGAAAGTCTCTTTGAGATTATCTCCGGGGTTTCCATATCAGTTATGATCTCAGAGAAATACCGGGTTTCTTTCCAGACGTTTGTGTTGTATTTGTCGTTAAGCACCGCGACAAGATTGAAAACATCTGTTCTTGCGATTCCAACTCTCATGTAAGAATCAGTGGCTTCAAGTTCCTTTTTATCAATGAGATCCAGATAGGAAGGAGTTGCTGCGGATTCAACACCTATTACACTGATGTTTTCAGCCTGAGTTGCGAGTTTGTAGTGAAGTGGGGAATGGAGATGAATTTCTACATCACAACCTGCTTTTTTTGCAGATTCACATGCAATGTCCATGGCTTTGATAAGATCGTTGTCAGAGAACATTACCTGAGGATTGATACCTATGCTGGGTTCATCAATTGAAACGGTTCTTATGTTGAAGTTCTTTGCACTCGAAAGTGAGTTTTTGACAAAACGATCAATGCTCTCACCCAGCAGGTTAAGTATGTCAACATATTCAGTTCCACCGAATTCCTTGAGATAGAGCTCAAGAGGACCTGTAACACAAACACGGACATCCAGTTTTTCACCGTGTTCTTCCCTGTAGGTTCTGGCAACTGTTTCAATGGCTTCGAGTTCGATAACCCGGGCGGAATCGGTTTTCACTTTAAAAGGTTCCTCTGTGCAATCCGGGTCCCTGATAATAGTCAGAAACTGTTCGTTCATGTCCTGATATTGTGGATAGGTTGGTACCTCTACCCCTGCTTCCACTTTCATCATAAAAGCATCATTTATGACCTTGAACAGGTCTGCGTCACTTTTTTTCCCTGAGAATTTTACATTCATCCAATCTTTGGATACACCCTCTGGGAGAGGAAAACTGCCAATGTCATCATAGATTATCTCTGTCATGTCAATATTATTAGCCTGTATTTGACTTATAAGTTTTGAGTGCGGTCTGGAAAAACAGACTACGTAGACAGCATGCAGGGCAATGATGATGAAAATAATAGAAAAAAGGATAAAAGAAATGAAACTGACGAAAAGTCAGTTATTTTCTGAGAGTAGAAGAGATCTTTGATACGTAATAATTGATACACATCTGTGAGTAATCCAGGGATTTAGGTGTCATGTGAGAGATAATCTCATCTGCGTCTCTTTTTGGAGCCTGGCTACTATCTGGCATTCCATACTTTTCACGATGAATGGAAACTTTTTGCAGCATTACGTTCTGGAAATCGATAACGTCAATCTTTTCTTCAGCGCTGAGCTCTTCAAAACCATCTTTTAAAGAATCAAGCTTATCCTTGTTCTCTTCGGTCATTTCAATATCTAATATAGGATTTTTCAATTCCATGGATACCACGACAAAACATATTAGATTGACATTAGATATAGTTTTGGTAATTATATTTATTTAATATATACGAAGTGAATATTTACAGAATGTACTGATCTCTGAGATATATATGATAATCAAGAGCAAAATGATACATAATATTCAATAAAAGATGAAATCAATATTACATAAAAAAATAATTGCTTCGGATAAAAATACCGAAGCTTAAAAGTGTTAGAATTATTTACTAACGTCAATTGTCAGCAGGCAATGTCAGTAACAATCCAATGTTTGCAAATGCCTCTGCAGCCTGCTTGAAAGCAAGAAGGAACTCCTTTTCACTCAGGTCAAGATCAGCTGCCATTGGTTCTGCTGCAAACCATATTTCCTTTTCACTGTCACCACGGGTAAGTGAAACACATGCAAGCATGTCAGCTTTGGTGAGCCTGTAAACGGAATTTCTGCCAGTTGGAGTCACCCACGATGGGTGAATATTCTTGAGTTCGTTTACAAACCTGTCCCAGTTAATTGTTGCAGATGCTTCCAAGTTGAGCTTGACAATTGCACGGTCTCCTGTAACTTCTTTATCAATGATCTTGACAAGCTTCTTGTATTCAGGATCAGATTCATCAACAATCATTGCTTCCTTCTCAAGTTTCTCTGCTTCATCTGCAAAGAACGGAGCAAGGTTTACTGCGCTGGATGGCTTTGTTGCAAGTGATACTCCAAAGAAAGCTATTCCGCTGAGAAGCATTCCCAGAATAACTCCGTGGTTTGAAAGTACCGGGTGAATTGTGTCAAGATAAGGTGTTGCAAATGGAGCAGTATTAGCAAGATCAACGGCTGTCAGTCCGATCTGTACAACTGCACCAACAATAAGTCCTGCAAGAGCACCTTGCTTTGTTGCACGCTTCCAGAAAAGACCTCCCATAAGTGGGAAGAAGTAGGCTGCACTTGCAATGAAAGTTGCAATGTGAATTACATCAATGATACTGTCTATGTAGAATGAAAGCACAGTTGCCAGTGCTACAATTATAAGGACACTTATTCTGTTAATCGTCATCATCTGCTTCATTGTTGCATCAGGATTTATGTATCTCTGGTAAATATCGCGGGAAATACATGAACCACCGGATGTTGCAAATGTATCTGCAGAAGACATTGCTGCCGCTGCAAGACCCACTGCACAAAGACCAATTGCTATTGGTGAAAGGGTACTTACAATATAGACAAGTAGAGCAGGCTCTGCCGCTGCCATTGCACCCATTCCGATCTCTGCAAATGAAGCCGGAATCTCAGGATAAATGTGGTTAAGACTGATAGCTATTGCAGTACATGCAACACCGAAGATGAGGAAGATGAGGAAGGAACCGAGTATCATACCATTCCTTGCGGATTTTTCATCCTTTGCTGCCCATATTCTCTGCCATGGGTCCTGCTCTGTTATCCAGCCTGGAATTATGGCAAATATGGCTATGAGCACAGCCGGAACACCAATTGCGAATGGATTCCACCATCCTGAAGGGACATCACCGAAAAGGTCTGAACTTGTCATGGCAGGTGCATCTGCTGCACCGGATGTTGCTGCAGTTACAAGTACAAATGCAATGATAAGTGAGAATGTAGCAAGCATGATGAACTGTATCATGTCGGTCCAGATAACTGCGGAGAAACCTCCGAGTGTTACGTAAACTGAGATTGCAAGAGCCACAATTGCCGCTGCGTATATTGGTTCAAGACCAAAGAATATGCTGAGTACAAGTGAGAAACCTTTGATATCGGCAACAGCGAAAAGAGCCATTACAATTGCAATAACAATGGCAACTGGAGCACGTATTGAACCGCTGAATCTCTGTTCAAGCAGTTCTGGTTGTGTGATGGCAGGCAGGTGTTTTATTTTACCTACAAGCAGAGCGATTAACAGCAATGCAATGATGTTTGGAGCTACAAAACTCCAGATGGAGCCCATTCCGAGCAGCATGTACAGAGCGATGACTGATAGTATCCCACCAGCTGTCATCCACGAAGATGCCGCGGAAAAACCAATACCTATTGAACTGATCTTACGGCCTGCAAGCCAGAAATCAGTTACAGATTTTTGCTTATTTGTGAAATATAATCCTATACCAATCAGTCCAAGCAAATAGACTGCCATTAATATAAGGAATATCTGATAACTTTCCATAATTACTACCTCTTATTGATTTACAGACCCCGACAACGACTATCGAAGCCATTTATATATGTATAGTTACTCTTATTATGGGAACTATATAAGGGTTTTCAAAAAATTGAGTTTAGATTCAGGCAATTTAATTTGTCTTTTGTGATTAGGAGGAATCTTCTGATAACTATTTATCAAATAATATCCAGCAACACAAAATTAAGTTGATTTAATAAAACTGTTCCAGTTTCATACTGTTGCAACTTCCACACCTATCCAAAATGATATTATCATTCAGATACTATTTCCTAGCATGACCCTTGAGCCGGTTCACATTAAGGAGATACACGAAATAGTCGATCGCATCGATAAATGTTTCAAGAAAGATGAAAACGACAGCGATGATAATGAAAAAGTCAGGAACATACTTGAAAGGCTCAGGAAACTTGAATACAACGGAAAAGTCGTGTTAAGGTCGATCGGACCCGTCAGGCGTGGAAAAGCAAGTATAGAGAGAATGCTGCATTCTAAAGACCCTTTTCCCACATCATATTCCTGCGACAGCGGAAGTACTACTGCAAAGACATTTGACAATGGGTTGTACATCGATTTCTGCCACTGTGCAATAGCCCGTACACCTACTGACCTTGACATCCATAGCAAAAGAACCATTGTTGCAGCAGCTTATACACTGAGTGACAGGGTGTATCTTAATACCAGCCACAGCTGGGAATCTTTTGATGGCGGCTGTGGAAGGAAAAAAATAGTTCGTGTACAACCCGGACTGCTCAATAAAAAAGTCAGCGACATTTTGCATGACATCGCCCTCTATCTTTCAGAATCTGAGCACATACTCTGGATGCTTGACAGCATAGGAAATGATGATTTTTTCATAATGGATGGTCCAATTTATCCTAAAAGAATAATGTACTGGATGGTAGTTAATTCCGAAGATGTGGACATTAGCATCGACCCCAGCAGCAGGAAAATCATTCAGAACTATATCGACATAATGGACCATCATATTGAAAATATGAAGCCTCTGGTAGGTTTTGTAAAAAACCCGGAAGACATGCAGATAATGCTGGCACTAAGAAAGCAGGAGCCTGAACTTGACCTCCCGTGGCTTGTGGACGCACAATTCTTCAAAAACGCACTGTCACTCGAAAGAACAGGAATGAAAAGGCGTGAAGCTGAAAAGTATATCACTTACACCAACTGGTTTGTACAGCCAAACCAGTTCTACGAAAAGATGTTGAAATCAACTTCACCTCTTGTTGCTGAACTTGCCAGCAGCAAATTTGATGCAGAGGATTATGCTCTCAGTTTCTTCATGGCATATGTCCCGAAGCTTAACACGATTTTTAAAATCGAATCACCTTATGGGTTGGTGAAAGACGAGGAACTGAGAAACCGGATGACAAGAAAAGTGCTCTACGACCTGGCACTTAACGGAATACCAAAGACACTTTCAAAGGCTGATTCAATAGCAAAGATACCAGTGCCTGAACGGAAAAATATCATTGACAGATTCAGGAATTCAAGATTAGATATCACATTTAATGATGTTAGATATGACACATGACGATATAAGAGGGGATGAGAGAGATGAGAAATAAGGACATACTTTCTTTTGCAGGCGACATGGGCGATGAGCTGGATGTTGAGATTCCGGCAATTGATAAAAAACTGAGTGCAACGGATGAAGATGATTTTGAGGAACTCGAACCTGATAGCAAAGCATACATACAGAACGGAGTTTCAAATGATGCATTCGGTATAATCACTACAGGAATTGACCCATTGGAGATTACAGAAGCAAGTGCAAGAATAACCGGCTATATTACAACATCCCACCGCCAGAAAGTGAGACTTGGAACCTATGTCATGGTTCCATACGGAGATGAAGACCTGTTCGCAAGGATATGGAAGCTCCAGTACCTTCAGGAATATGCTGTTGATGATGCAACCGAGATTCATTCTCGCAGGATGCTGCAATCCAATACAACTGATGAAGTTGACTACAAGTTCCTTGCTTACCTTGATCCGATTTGCATTCTTTACGAACCAAGGGGAAAGGGAATCCTTGACAGGAGAATGAGCGACAGGATACCACGTCCAAATACTCCCATAGTACCTGTAACTGATAAAAAGAAGATACAGACAGGTCTCAATATTCCAGAAGAAGGAATTTTCATGGGACACCTGAGTGTTGGTGGAGAGCTTGTCAAAACACATGCTGTTCCTCCTACTGTCCCATATTACCTGAGAAATGACTATTCGATGGGTGACCCTTTGATCTTCAGGCATATGCTGGTCTGCGGAAGTACAGGTACTGGAAAGACATTCCTGACAAAGAACCTGCTGCGCCAGTTCATGAGTGAGAATAACCGTTACAAGCTCCGAGGTTCTGAAGAAAGGAGGAATCCATGTCTTGTGATTATGGACCCACAGGATGAGTACTCACAGCTCTTTGAGGATAATCCTGAAATTACAGATGATGACGATTTCAAATTCGGGGCTGAAAAAGTTAATTTTGGTGCCTGTAAGAACACGAAAACCTTTGTTGCTAAGATCAATGGTGAAGCCTATACCGGCAGGTCAAGAGCAGAGCAAATCGAATTCACCATTCCCTTTGAAATGGTACAGAATAATTCCTGGCTCATAGCACCAGTAGGCATGACCGAATTACAGTATGTAGGAGTTGACCTGCTGCTTGAGGATTACTTCAAGAAACCCGGACAGCACACTTACAGCGGTTTCATGGACTTTATTGATAACGATATTACAAGGGATTTGTATGTCGAAAGCGGCAAGATACACGAAGCTTCCTACGATGGTATCGTGCGCAGAGTAAAGAACCGTGCTCTTGCAAGAGTGTTCGACCAGCCTGCAAGACCTATAAGTGAGATTCTCGGACAGATTTTCAAACCGGGACAGGTTAGTGTGTTCCCTACCGAATATATCACTAACTCACGGATACGTGATATTATTACTCTCACTTTGATGAGTACAATAGTGGATAATAAACTGAACACTTCCGGAGAGGCTGTTGTTAAGGAAACTCCGATAATCCTTGGACTTGACGAAGCTCACCGCTATCTTGCAAAGGCAGGTGGTGAGCACTCCAGAAGACTCATTTCTAAATTCGCGGACGCTGCACGTCAGGGAAGAAAGGAAGGACTTGGACTTTTCCTTATCACTCAGGACCCACAGGACATTGACGATACCATTTTCAAGCAAATCAACACGCGTGTGATTCTCAATCTTAGTAATGATGCGGCAATCAGTACTATGAAGGTGAAAAAGGAATTTGAGAAGAGAATTCCTTACCTGAAGAAAGGACAGATGATTGTGCAAAGTCCTGATAACAGTGATATGGTTGAGATCATGGGACTTTCACGGTGTGTTGTGAAGCATGTTTAATGTAGTTCCGATGTTAAGCAGGCGAGATAGAGCTTTAACAATAATTGGTGGAAAAAAAGATTGTTCTAAATGAATTTACTTTCAATCATTTAAAAGTTAAATTCATTTTCCCAATCAAAATAGGCTGCATCTTCATACCACTCAGGCCAATGGCTGCACCACTGCGGGACAGTGCATTCCTTTACTCGTTCGCTTAAATGATATGGCTTAATATCTAAAACCGGGCTTCCTTCTATAGAATCGATGTAAGGCGTGTAAATCCTACCCTTATCAATATCAATTTCCTGAACGTAGATATTTGTGATCAGGATTGGATTTGGCCTATATTCTGAACGAGTTGCAAATACACCTAGTTCTTCAGGCCCATTTTTGTAAGGTTTCTTATTTACCAGTATTTTGCTTCTTTCGTCGTCAACTGACAGGTTTCCCCACCACACAATCTGCAAATGACTGAAACCTTCAAGATTAGTTAAGCCTGATTTGTATTTCTCACTTAACTCAACAAAAAACCTCCCGTGTTCAGAATGTACTTTTCCTATTTCTTTGATTGATATTTCTTTTACCATTCGTCTGCCTCCTGCAATTTAGTTATAAAATTAATAATCCACTCTTTTTCAGCTTTTAATAAACAAATTCTTCTGGTTGCCAGCTGAATGTATGAAAAATCGCAATCATAATCCTGTAATTTCGTTTCTAATTTTTTGTAACACTCAATCATCTCATCAAGAGACCTGGAATATTCATTTAATCCCTCGATTGCATCCGTTTTGTTTAACAATTTTAAATTAGATAGGGCTATATCTACTGGGTATTTCGAAGGTTGCCAAGAAGAAACTAATTCTCTGATTTCTTCTTTTAAAACCTGTACCCCTTGTGAGGTTATTGAATAGATTTTCTGCGATACATTATTTTCAGAAAGTTTAATCTCACTTTCCAGTAGCCTGTTCCTTTCCAGCTTGTTCAAAAGTTTATATACTGAGGACATGGAAATTTCTGTCCAATATCGCATATCCCTTTCCTTGATATCATTTTCAATTTCATAAGCATGCTTGGGTTTTTCATTAACAAGTCCCAGTAATGCCACTTCTTTAGAAGATATTGTCATAGTACAATATAGTAATAGTATAATATATAACAATTTCGCAAGAATACTGTCCACTTAGTCCCAACTGCTTGTTTGTCAGATGTTGCTTGTTTTTCTGAACTTTTAAAACTTGCATAATAAAGAATGATAGCAAACGGAGCGAATAAATTAAAAGTCAATTCTGATAGGGAACAGGAACTGTAAATTTCAGGTATTTCTACCGCTCTCACCGAAACGTATATATGACCCCAATACGTATGGGTGTCTCGCTCATCTGAGCAGAACAACGCGGGCCGGTAGCTTAGCCAGGCAGAGCGACGGACTCTTAATCCGTAGGCCAGGGGTTCAACTCCCTTCCGGCTCGCATTTTATAATCTCTTTTCTGGTGACATTAACTGCTTGATAGCAGTTGCTGTCTTCAATTACAGATTTAAATCATATTTTTATCAGAAAAGTTCTGAATCACTTGTTCAGAACATTGTTTCTTAATATTATAAGTTGATGCACGGAAGTTTTGTATTTGGATTGAAAACTCGATTTATACACAGGATGAGGTGTATAAGGATTGAATATTTGAGACAATACAATTCTGATACCCTTTCTTTTTACAGGTGGAAAAATGAAGAATTACAGGGAGATCACAGGCTCTATCATCGTAGCAATTCTGTTAGTTGCTACTATATCTGCATGCATAGTATGCGTGACTGCATCTGAGAACACATCCGATTCGGATAAAGCTTACTATGACTTAGCAGGCATTATGCTGAACCCAAGTGACAGCGATAAAGATATCATGATGCAGTGGATTGATGAGACAGAACTCATATCAGACAATGAAAAAACCGAATTGAAAGAGGATTTAGTTGGTGCCTGGGAAAGATTCCCTGATAATACAGATGAGGATCTTGAGACGGCAAAACTGGCTCTTGATATTGCAGTTGATGTTGCGGAAAAAGAAAAGGAAGGAAGTGCTGCAAGTAAAACCTCACCAAGCAAATCAAAAACTTACAGTACACAAGATGAAATCACAGGAGAAACGCAGGGAGAAAGACCTTCTGTGGCTGACGAAGAAGTAGAATCGGCGGAAAAAATTCCTGCTGAGGAGGATGTAGCTGACGAAGAAGAAGCAACACAATCTACAGCCGCATCTCCCGGCTTTTCAGCTCTGAGTCTTATTTTTGTAATCTCAATTATTTTGCTCAAAAGGAACCGGTAAGTAAATCGGTTTCTATTTTCTGGCTCTGTAGAATTCCTGAAATTATGATCGATTTTAGGTCATGAGTTACTTGATCAATCCCAAAGGGTCCGGCGAAGCCGGCGTTTTTCCATCAGAATAAACGAAATAATCTGCAAATCCTCTGTATTTTTTCTCAAGACTTATGTAGAATTCTCAGCAAGCCTGTACCAATCTTTGTAATTATCTTCTGTGCAACAACATCGGAATGTGCCGCCTTCGGCGGATGGCTACTTTGTTTTTAGCTTACAGGTTGTTTTTTTGTCGCTAACAAAAATCAAAGTTCTTGTCACTAATGTCAGCAGGATTTCTACAGAGCCTATTTTTATTTTCAATTGCTGTTCTGGTAGAGATTCCATTAGCCTTATCTATCTTTGAATTTTATTTGATTGAAAAAGGTGAAACAATGCCAAAAGTGAGTCTTGACATTCCCCAGGAGCTTCTTGACGACCTCAACAAACATGTCGGAGATAACAAGAAGTTCGTTACACAGGCTGATGCCATAAGGACAGCTGTACGCAAAATGCTTGACCAGCTCGATAATATCGACCGCAGGCACGGCAGGCTGGATGAGTGAAATAAAAAAGAAATTTAACCTCATTTTGTACTTAGTTTGATGTATCTCGGATTCAGTGATTAAAGGCTTCTCAAATACTCAATACACTGCCTGCCCTCATCGACACTACCCATCTCCGTGACCATGAGTCCCTTATAACCTGAAATGCTTCCCATTAACTTTTTCCAGTCGATATTCCCCTGTCCCAGGGGAAGATGTTCATCGTGTGCTCCATTGTTGTCATGGATATGCATGTGTGAGAGTTTATCCTTGCACTTCTCCACAAACTCATCCAGGAGTCCCATGGTGTTAGCGTGTCCCACATCAAGGGTCATGCCAACGTTATCTCTGTCGGTCTGCTCAAGAGTATCCAGCATCTCATGGGGATAGCGACCGAATATCTTGGGGAAATTAGGCATGTTCTCAACAGCTATTGTAATACCCATGTCTGCCGAGTGGTCACACAAAATTTGAATTGACTCTATGCATGTATCCCATGCCTTTTCAGGCAGCTTGGAACCGTAAGGAGACAGGTAACCCGGGTGCAGCACAGCCACTTCAACAAGATCTGATGTCATACTGAGGTAATATTTCATCTGCCTCATGACCTCTCCGTGAATACCGGGATTCAGGCCTGCAAGGTTCATATCTGAGAAAGGAAGGTGCATGCTCAGTTTCAGGTTTGTGGTTTCCTTGACATCCCTGATCTTTGGAAGATTCTCATCATTAAGACATTGTGAGCCTTCCTGGACTATCTCCCAACCAGCGTATCCGACATCTTCAAGACTGTAAGCCCATTCAAAAGGGTCCTCCAGAACCGCACGTGATGAAAAACTCAGATTCCTGACATTCATATTAAACATCCTTTATATTCATCTCAAAATCCGGAACACCATCTTCTGTTGGCGGTGTCAGCCAGTCGAAGAACCTTTGCATTTCTCCTTCATTATCAACTGTCACGGTGATATTGATAGAACCAAGTGGTTCTTCCTGCGCAGGATAGTTCAGGCGGCCTACACTTGCAACCTGCTTGCTGATGATAAAAGAAGTAGACAGACCATCATCTGAGCGACCGACATTAAGTCTTGTACGAGAAGTGTCAATAATTTCCTCTTCCCTTATCTGGAAGTGGATATTCTTCAGCGCATAGATGTCACTCTCACCGGTAAATTTCCCGCTGTACTCTGAGCTTTCCTCGTAATCAAAGTCGATCTCAGGGAAAAGCTGGTCAAGAGCTGAGAAAACTTTGTCCTTGCTCTCTGTAGGGTTCACGACTGCTGAAACTGTAACTTTTATCATGATAACTTTCCTGCTGGTTGATTATTACTTCACAAGTGCCATGATTTTATCTCTGAACTCATCCAGTGAACCATTGTTCTCAACAACAACGTCTGCAACTTGCATTGCTTCACCCATTCCCCATCCAAGTTCGCGCTCATCCCTGACTTTAAGCTCACTTATATCTTTCATGTCATCGCTTCTTTTACGTGCAAGCACACGATTGAACCTTATCTCAAGAGGAGAATCCACGGATACAAGGGTGAAATCTGAACCAAACGCCTCTTTGAACCTTTCAACTTCAGGAACACTGCGAACACCATCTATTCCAATGAAATCCTCATTAGTGGCCTGGATCTTCGGAATACATCTCTTTGCAACAGCGTCCCTGCCTTCCTTTTCACGCAGGTCTGTACCCACGCCACCTGTATTGGCATCGGTTGGCTCAAGTCCTCTTCGGACTACCTCTTCCCTGATGACATCTCCCATATTGATAACAGTGATACCTTTCTGGCGCAGAACAGATGCTGCCTCTGATTTGCCCGAGGCCGGCATTCCAACAAAAGCTAAAATCTTAGTCATAGATGAACCTGTCTTATTTTATTAATTAGTAAAGGATAAGTGTTAAAACATAATTTCCAGTGATTTAATAGAGTTTTCCATAGATCCTACTTATATATTAGTATACCCTTCGATAGGACAATTCCCATGAAAATTGCTGACATTAAAATTCCCGGAAATATCCTTCTGGCACCAATGTCCAATGTGACAAATCTTCCTTTTCGCCTCATGTGCAAAAAATACGGTGCATCACTCACATATTCTGAAATGATAAGCTCAGATGCTGTCATATATGAGAATGAGAAAAGCATCAACCGTGGAATGAGCTGTGAAGAAGAACGACCACTGGGAATTCAGATATTTGGCAACTCTGCCAAGAATATGATAGGAGCAGCTCTCAAAATAGAAGAAATATACCAGCCGGAGATTATCGATATCAATTTCGGATGTCCTGCAAGACTCCTTACAAAAGATGGTTGTGGTTCTGCACTTCTAAGGTCACCTGAACTTATTCATGAGATCGTTACTGGACTTACAAATAACCTGTCAACTCCTGTGACCGCAAAGATTCGTATTCTTGAAGATATGGAAAAGACTCTGGAAATCGCGAACCTGATAGAAGATGCAGGAGCAGATGCATTAACAGTTCACGGAAGAACAAGGCAACAGCAGTATTCCGGAAAAGCTGATCATTCCTATGTGAAAAGAATAAAGCAGGAACTCAGTATCCCTGTTATTTCCAATGGTGATATCGTTGATGAAACATCAGCACAGCAGGTTCTGGATTATACTGAATGTGACGGAATAATGATCGGCAGGGCTGCAATGGGTGACCCTTTCCTTTTCAGGAGGATCTCTCACTATCTTAAAACCGGGAAAATGCTGGGACATAAGGAATGCAGCCAGAGAATTGCAGACCTGAAGGAGTATTTCAGGCTTCTGGAAGAATATAATCTTATGAATACTGTAAACATAAAGGCGCAAGCACAGTGGTTCACTCGTGGAATGAAAAATGGAAGACATATAAGGAGAAGCATTGCCAGCTCAAAAACTATTACGGAGATTTTTCAAAGTCTGGATGAAATGTGCAAACATGCCGATTGATTCCATATATATAGAAATTTGAGCGATTTTAATATCCATATTTCTATTAATTATCTGCACATTAACGGTGTAAACTTACCGAAAGACTAAATAGTAATTAATCGATTCTACACAATTAAACATTGCATTTAACGTCAGTTGACGAAAAATATGATGCTTTTTTGCATCTATTTTCGACACATTGTACGCGCAATGTTATCCGATAAAGACGATAAAAATCGGAATAATTTGTTATATCTATTATACATGGTTTATGGAGAATTCTAGATGAAAGAAATACGCATACACGGTCGAGGTGGCCAGGGCTCTGTCACAGCTGCTGAACTTTTGGCCGTTGCTGCTTTTGCAGACGGAAAATTCAGCCAGGCCTTCCCTGCATTCGGCGTAGAAAGGAGGGGTGCACCGGTCCAGGCATTCACAAGGATCAACAATGAACCAATCAGGCTCAGAAGCCAGATCTACGAACCTGATTACGTTATTGTACAGGACCCTACACTCCTTGAAGTAGTTGATGTTGCAAGCGGTCTCAAGGACGATGGTATACTTATCATTAACAGTGACTTTGATGCTGACAAGTTTGACCTTGACACAAAGGCAAAGATAATGACTGTCAACGCAACAAAGATCGCACTGGACATTATTGGCAGACCTATCGTGAACACTGTGCTTCTGGGCGCTTTTGCAGGTGCAACAGGCGAGATCGAGCCAGAATCAATCATGGAAGCTGTTAAAGAAAGGTTCCCTGGTAAAGTAGGAGACAGGAACGCTGCAGCTATTCAGGAAGCATATACTATGATGAAGGAGGCTAAGAAATGAAGATTCTTCCAGGTGGGGTCTGCGATGCAGGCACAACCAGAGTTAACAAAACAGGCGGATGGAGAACCTTCAAGCCGGTTTACGATTACGACAAATGCATAAAATGCAAATTATGCGAACTCCTGTGCCCTGACAGTTCAGTAAACCCAAGGGATGACGGATATTTTGAGTTTAACTATGAATTCTGCAAGGGATGTGGAATCTGTGCAAACGAATGTCCAAAGAGCGCAATCACAATGGTTCTGGAGGAGAAGTAAATGGCACCGGAAAACAAACTTGACAAAAGTAAGATGGTCGTTGTCGAAGGTTCATACGCTGTTGCACACGCTGTAAAAACCTGCAGACCAAACGTAATTTCAGCATACCCAATTACACCACAGACCCATATTGTTGAGGACCTCTCACAATTCATGGCAGACGGTGAGATACCAAATTGTGAATACATCAATGTGGAATCAGAGTTCTCAGCTCTCTCTGCACTGGTTGGTTCCTCAGCTGCAGGAGCAAGATGTTACTCAGCAACAACCTCACAGGGTCTTGAACTCATGCACGAGGTTCTGTTCAATATCTCAGGTATGAGACTGCCTGTAGTAATGACAATCGCAAACAGGGCTGTCAGTGCACCTATTAGCATATGGAATGACCACCAGGATGCAATCTCCCAGAGAGACACCGGATGGATACAGATCTATGCAGAGAACACACAGGAAATCTCAGATATGACCGCTCAGGCATACAAGATCGCTGAGGACAAAGACATCCTGATGCCTGCAATGACATGTATGGACGGTTTTATCCTGTCACATGTTTACGAACCTGTTGTACTTCTTGAGCAGGATCTTACAGATGAATTCCTGCCTACCTATGAACCTGATCAGGTTCTTGATCCAAAGAACCCATTGAGTTTCGGTGCTTTTGCAGACCCTAACTACTACACTGAGTTCAGGTACCTGCAGGAGCAGGCAATGCAGAAATCTCTTAAGAAAATAGAGGATGTAGCAAATGAATTCTACGACGTATACGGAAGATACTACGGAGGACTTATTGACGAGTATCGAACAGATGATGCAGACATCGTCATCATGGCAATGGGATCCATTGTCGGAACCATTAAGGACGTCATTGATAAACTCAGAGACAGGAATGTGAAAGTAGGTCTTCTGAAGGTAAGATCATTCAGACCATTCCCTGTTGATGCTATCAAGAATGTTGTCAAAGATGCAAAGGTTGTTGTCGTGCTTGACAAGAACATTTCACTTGGACTTAACGAAGGTGCACTCTTCACCGAAACAAAGTCTTCGCTCTACAACACTGACATCAGAATACCTGTAGTTGGTTACATGGTAGGACACGGTGGACGTGACATCAAGGTCGACACCATCACAAAGATCATCGATGAAGCAACAGAGGTCATGAAGACAGGTATCAAGATAGAGAGTCAGTTTACCGATGTGAAGGAGGAACTACTATGAAATCATTGTTAGCCCCGGGACACAGAGGATGTGCAGGTTGCTGTGACGCAATGGCTGCAAAGTTCACACTTATGGGCGCCGGAGAAGACTGTATTGTCATCAACCCTACCGGATGTCTTGAAGTTATGACCACCCCGTTCCCTGAAACTGCATGGGATGTACCATGGGTACACTCACTTTTTGAGAATGCAGCTGCAGTAGGAGCAGGTGTAGAAGCTGCTCTTAAGGCACTTGGTAAGAAAGAGAACACCAAGGTAGTTGTAATGGGTGGAGACGGTGCAACACTGGATATAGGAATGCGTTCCATCTCCGGAGCATTTGAGAGAGGACACGATCTCACATACGTCTGTATCGACAACGAAGCTTACATGAACACTGGTGTTCAGAGAAGTGGTGCAACACCATACAATGCTTCAACCACAACAAGCCCGGCAGGAAAGGTTTCCTTCGGTAACCCAAGACCAAAGAAGAATATGCCAGCTATCATGGCTGCACACGGTGCACCATATGTCGCTACAACTTCAATCGGTTTCCCAAAGGACATGATCAAGAAGGTCGCAAAGGCAACTGAAATTGAAGGTCCGGCTTATATCCATGCACATGCTCCATGTACGACAGGATGGGGATTTGACACCTCAAAGACAGTAGAAGTTGCAAAGGCGGCAGTCCAGACAGGTCTCTGGCCACTCTATGAAATGGAGGACGGCGAGGTCACAAAGGTCAGGAAGCTCGGCAAGAAGATACAGCCTGTAGAGGATTATCTCAAGATGCAGCGCCGTTTCAAGCACCTTTTCACCATGGAAGGTGGAGAGGAAGAGATTGCAAAGATCCAGGCCATCGCTGACAAAAATATTGAAGATTTCGGGCTCTGAACCCGTATCTTTTCTTCTTTTTATTTCTCTTTTTTATTCGTAATCTTTATATCCCAATACTCACTTTTTGAGTGTTCCTATCATGTCTTATCCAGACATGCCACGGATAATAATTATTCACTTAAATTGTATTAATAATAATATATCAAAGAAGATCTATTCTTGAATATATATTGTTCTCTTAATTATTTTTATTTCGAGACGAAATGATGGGGTTTACAATAAAGCTAAAAACTATCAAATAATAATTCACCCCATGGCCATTCAATCCCCTGTTCCTGACAACACAGAGAATTTTGATGAGATATTCGGGCTTCTGCAAAAAGAATATCCTAACGCAGAGCCAATGCTTCATTTCAATAATCCTCTTGAACTTCTGGTTGCAACAATTCTCTCCGCCCAGTGTACGGATAAGCAGGTAAACAAGGTTACAAAGGTATTATTCAAAAAATACCAAAACGTGGAGGATTTTGCCAACGCTGACCTCACAGAACTTGGAAAAGATATCTACACCACAGGTTTCTATCGCCAGAAAGCAAAGCACATAATCGGAAGTGCACAGATCATCCTTACAGAATTCGGTGGCAGAGTTCCCGATACAATGGAAAATTTGCTGAAACTTCCGGGCGTGGGCAGGAAAACCGCTAACATTGTCCTTGCAAGGGGTTACAATACTATTGTGGGAATCGCAGTTGATACCCATGTAACAAGATTGTCTCAGAAACTCGGGTTTACAAAGAACAGCGATCCAAAAAAGATAGAGATAGATCTGATGGAGCTTGCTGAGAAAAAAGACCTCGAGGACCTTTCCATGACACTGATTCTTCACGGACGAAATGTGTGTATCGCAAGAAGACCGAAGTGTGGAAAATGTGTTGTGAATGAGTTGTGTCCTTCGAGTGAAGTCTGAAAAGCTTTCTTAAGCTATTCTCATCTCTCCATCGCCTTGGCTCTCAATTCCTTCGGCATTTTCTCAATAGCATACCTGAGCGCAGTCCTTGGCATAACTTCCTTGTTCTTAACCACGTAATCAAATACTTTCTGCTGGTGCTGCTTACCCGCTTCCTTGAGCATCCACCCATAACCTTTCTGAACCAGATCATCCTCATCGGTCAGCAACATATCAGCAATCTCAAAAATATCATTCAGAAAATCTCCCCTGCGAGCTGCTAAAATGAGTGTTACAGCAGCAGCACGCCTGTACCAGCGATTCTCAGATGCTGTCCACTTTTTGAGTGAATCAATATACTGAGGATACATATCGATGAACGTACCTACGGTATGATTGCAGAGAGTATCACATTTCGCCCAGTTGTTGACATAATCCCCGACCCATCTCTCAAACATAACAAAATCCTCAGGTTCATATTGTTTTCTCAGGTTGTACGACCACTCAAATGCAATGAACGCTTCCTCCATGTAATCAGAACTGAGAAGTTCCTCACAAAGCGCAAATATCTCCTGCTTGCTTTTGCCGGATACTTGCTTGTAATAGTTCTTTGCTATTTTTCTGGCAACCGGAGTTTTCATGCCATAGCATTTTATTGGTTCTTTGAAGAAACGGTTTGAACTTTCTCTGGCTTCTTCGTCAGAGTTTTGTTTGAGGTCGGCTCGGAGTTGGGAGATTATGGAGTTCATGGGGGTTTATTGGGTGTGGTGAGAGATAATAGTGATGGATGAGCAGCAAAACGACCAAGAAAAATATAGAGTCCTAGATAGTTGCTGTAGGGATCACGCTGAGTACAATCTATTTTCGCCAAGGACAGATAAACTGACATACAACCATTATCAAGGATTAGCGTACTGAAGCTGAAAAGGCTGAGATGAAAAGAAGATTGACAGGGTGTATTTATATTAACATCTTTTACTTATCAATACAAACTTTTGCAATAATGATTTTTATTGGTTATATATATTTGATTTAAATGGAATCAAAATATGAGATTAATGCTAAATATTTAGCCAAACAATAGTATATTATAAAAAAGATGGAATGGTTAGCATGCCATGCAAAAATTGTGGTGGAAGATTATTAATAGGTAAGAGGGCAGATGACACTGCCTTATGGTGTCCTAAATGTGAGGGGGTCAAAGTCCTCAGCAAAAGTGAGACAAAAAAATTAAGCATTAACAAAATCAGAGAAAATGCAGAGTTCAAAAGTCGATTATTATCAAAATATAGTAAACAATCTGTTATAGGTGCATTATGTGCAACGTTAGAAACGTCTTGCATTAACAAAGATAATTTTCGCCATATCTGTTCTACAAGTTATGCTATCAAAGATGTTCTTAAAAAGAAAAAAGATAACTTTGGATCCTACGTAACAATGATTGATGGGGATCTACAAGATCTAATAAGAATATATGATTTTGAATTCCATGAAACATATGTAAATAATTCATTAATAAATGATGATTATATTGAGGTTATCTAATTAGCTTCCAAATACCTCCATTCTAATTAGACAGACATTTTCAATAAAAGCTTCCAAATGAATTTCTTTTCTCAAACCCATTCTGTATTTCTGTAAGTACAAGTAACTGATACGCTACAAAATTCAGCAGAGAGTAGAGCTTTCTACTCTCTGCTCTGATTCTTCTTATATCGAACTTGACTACATCTTTAATGTGTCCGTGCTTTGATTCGCATTCTCCTCTTTTCTTGTATAGCTCATAGAACGATTCATCCCTCATATTTTGATTACGTAAGTTCATCTCAACCTGTTTAGACATTCCAATCTCATATAGGAATTTTAGTTTTTCTTCAGTACTTGCAAGTATATTCCCACCCAGAAACCACATTTTATTTACCCAATGGTCGATTTTGTCCATTTCGCCCTCTTTGCTGATCACAGCATTTTTTGGATATGCAATAACTGGCCTTGCATTCAAATGATACCAGATATCTGCATGATTCTTGAATGCTTTATAACCCGTATCCGCAGAATACATGTCAATATCAGCATTCATTTTCTTCAATGCTTGAATGTGTTTGATGAGTTCATGAGTATCTCCTGCTTTGCCATTTGTATGTGTCATGAACACGGGATAAGTTCCTACCATCGTGATGTGAGCTTTGTCCATCTTGCATTTGTAATGAGGATTATAATCCGCATATTTATCGTATCTTGAAGCTTCAAGCGGAGTTGAATCGATCTTAGCTTCTTTTATTTGAGCAAGTTTAAGGATTCTTTCTCCAACTAACATCATTATTTCAGTTATTCCATCTTCTCCTAATCGATATTTTACAAAATTATGTAAGGTCTTTGATGAAGGAAGTTTTACAACACCATTGTTATCGCAAAAAGCGAGTAGTATTGCCTCTTCTTCTGTTAATGAGGCGACAGTTTTCTCATAAGATAACTGCCTGAAACACATAACAATGAAGAGTTTTATCATTGAGGAAATGTTATATTTGTAATGCCAACTTTTGTTGGCATACACAGTACGCTCTAAGTACTGTGAAATATCTTCTATGCAGAGAAAGTGCAGGAATTGGCAAATTGAGGCGCTTTCCCTGTTCAGATAGTTTTCAATAGAGTCCTCAAATTGGACTCCTCCATGCATCATTACTTTTTTAGCCATGAGGCGGGCCAGATTTATGCTATTTATAGCTGCCGCCCCCCCCCAAAAAAAAAAGATAGATGATGAAGATGACGAAAAAAAAGGGGGCTGTCAAAAACTTTGGTGTTAGAGCAATTCTTCTTGGATAGCATTTTCCCATAAATTGTAATACTGACTAATTGTACATTCTTATGATCGCGTTTTCAAATAATCAACCCAATTCATTCATTTGCATTATGTAATTGGTAATTGCTCAACCCCAACAAAATTGACAGCCCCAAAAAAAGGATAAGCTTTTATGCCGAAGATCTAATTAGACGGCCTCAGAATATCAACTGCCAAAGCAAGAAGAAATACAGAAGAACATGCCCCATAGAATAACTTTAAAAACAATATGTCGAAAAAATCAATATTCAGAATTACAACATCATTATCAGGAAATTACCGGATTCCGGTTCCCAGGCCGGTTGATGTTCTAAACTCATAAAAAATTGTTCTCCAGGTGAAAATGGTGACTACTCGCATGAAGGATTTGACCCGGAGAAACTTTTAATCAGTATTTGTGGTTCTTTGCCATCTCTACCATTGCCCGGAGGTTTTCTGTAGGAGTCTTGCTGACAATACCACAGCCCGGTGCAAGCAAACCCACTCCTGCATCAAGGACCTTCTGTGACTGTTCCTTTATTGCTTCAGGAGTCTGGTTCCAGAGCATGTTCACAGGGTCAAGATTTCCGACAATTACAGCCTTTTCAACACTGCCAACAGCGGTTGCTACATCGACATTCTGGTCTACACTGATACCATCTACTCCCGATGATTCCATAAGGGCAAGACCCTGGGTGGTGTCACCACAGATGTGCAGGATTACAGGAACGTTGACCTTGTGCATCGCATCAACTATTCTTTTGTGGAAAGGTACAACAAACTTCTCATAAAATTCGGCACCAATAAGCTGTGCACTTGCTGTAGGGTCAATGATCACCATTGTATCGGCACCGTTCTCAACCATTTTCTCTGCATATGCAACGCAGAAATCGGTTGTGAATTCCATGAGGGCAAGACCAAATGCCTCGTCAGTGAAGATTGCCATGAACCAGTCATCACCGTTTATGTGCTGTGCAAGTGAGAAAGGACCGATCATGCTTCCCATGACAGGAAGTTCTTCACCATACTTGTCTGCCAGTATTTTTATTGCTTCACAGACAACACCGATTCTTCCGTGACCGAGGCTGTAACCTTTGAGCTTCTCAATATCTTCAACATTGCTTACAACATGACCGACAACAGATGGTTGCTGTTCTTTTGTACCATCTTTTATCTCACAGCCAAAAAATTCAGCCTCTGCCGTAATATCAAAAGGCACACGTACAGCCTCAAATCCAACTTCTGTGTGACCTGCTTCTGCAAGTTTTGCCATTATTTCTGGATCGCTATTAGCCTCAGGCCAGAAGGCACCACATGCCTCCATCTGTTCAACTGTTCCTGTCTGGGTGACAGAAACAGCGGGCATTCTGTCTACCGGCTGCCCTGTTAAAGCACGAACCAATCTTTCTTTAGGGGTATATTCTACCATAATATTAAGCTCCTGTAAATTGAAATGAAGTCACAACTGGGGACCCCAGGTGCATTTCTTCCCGTCTGTTACAGTAGAAGATATGATCTCAATACCTTTCAAATCTTCCCACAATCCATGAACATTACAACTTTCAACTGCTCTGAGATTGACAATGGCCGATTTGGTACCGCATATACCACATACACCAAAGCCGTGAATCGTACAGTTCCTGATCTCTCTTGCAGAGATCATATCCTCAGTGCCTACGGCGGTAAAGATCGCTTCAGCTTTCCCTTCGGATGCCTGAAGCTCCTTTCTTCCCACAAGATTGCCGTTCAAGTGTAGTTCTATCCATTTTATGTAGTGATCCTCTTCCATAACATGTGGAATAGCTCCTACAGTTACCTTTACATCAAAAGGTTCCCCGGCTTTCACCTCTGAAGGAGCCTCTATGACAGGAACATGTTTTTTTTCCGTTTCGGTAAGGTTATCATGATCCTTTGCTCTTTGAATATTGGTATCTGAACTCATAATTTCACCTTATACTATCCATTAATTAGTAAATTAAACATTAATTTAAACACAAAATTCAAAAAGAAATGTCAGTTCAGCTGACATTTCCTCAGTATTTGTAATGGCTTACAGAATGGTAAAGCATAATCACAAAAAACGCGATTATGACTCCCAGCAAACTGAAGAAGCCTACCGGATCCCATATGAACTGAATTGACCCGGTCTCTGACCATCCGACAAGTACTGAACCCTGTATCTGCGTTGGTACAACCAGACAGATGAAAGCAAGCACAAAAATGAAAATTATGTCAAATGCCTCCATCATCCAGTTTTTCTTTTCAGTATCTTCACTCATATTGTCACCTCAATCATAATACTCGAAATCAAACATGTGCTGTTTTATTGAGCTTCTAACTTTCAGGTAGCCTATGGTTTCAACACCTACCACCAACCCGAAGAACAATATGTATATCCCCCGAATTGCAGGTGAAACTGCTGAACCAGCCTCAGACAGTATGGTAAAGACCACATAACCTTCAACAACAATCAACAGAGCAATTGCACCCAGTATCAGGAAAGTGTCCTTTGCAAATGCACTATTGTATTTTTCTTCATTGATTCCATCCATTTTTATCACTCCTCAGTATTATGGTGGCTTGGATTTGGCCATCCCATTTCCCTTTTCCAATTGAATTCTTTCTGATGTTTCTTGTGCTTATTATGGAAGTAGAAGTACGCTATCAGATAGAAAACCAAAGCGAAGATAAGGTTGTATCTGTATCCCCAGAACAGTGTGGACATAATAGTTATTGCAATTATAATTGCAAAGTAGGATATCCATGGCTGAAGCGGGCTTACAAACGGACGGATCTTGTTGATGTGTGACGGGAACATCTTTCTGAAACGTAGCAGGGAGAATGGTATCAAAACGTAACAAAGCAAACCTGATACGATAGAGAAAGTGATGACCTGGTCAAGGTAGCCGCTGAATGCAAAGGCTATTGCTATAGGCATTGTGAAAATTACTGCTTTGTAAGGTGTCTGGTACCCGGGGTGGACCGAAGAGAACCAGTTGGACACGAAGTGGTCCCTTGAAAGTGCAAACCATGACCTTGAAGAGTCACAGACACATCCGTTTGCACTGGAAAGACATGTAAGCAAGGTTCCAAGTGCAAGAAGCCCGACCAAAAACGGTACTCCACTTACCTGTGCAGCCTCAAAGAGCGGATACACGGAAACTCCAAGACCTTCGGCAGGTATGTCGGATGGGAGCAGGCTTGCACATATGAAAAGTGTCATTGCGGCTCCGACCAGCAAGGTGATCATTCCTGCCTGTTGTCCCAGGGGCACTGCCCTTGACGGACGTTTACATTCCTCTGCACACATTGCGGCTCCTTCAATACCCAGGAAGAACCACGGACCGAACTGCAAAGCGGCAAACAGACCTATCATACCGTTTGGCATTGCACCCTGGAAAAGGTTCTCCGGGTGAAGTTCAAAGACGCCGAATGTCCCTGAGAAGAAGAACAATATTATGGCAAGGAAGGCGATGGAGGTCATGAAGAAGTTAAGTGTAAGTGCGGCTACAACACCCCTGTAGTTAATAAATGTCAGAGTAGCAATTACCAGCAATGTAACGGGGAAGACCTGCAACTGCGGGAAAAGCTCCTGCGCAATAAAAGCAACAACTATAGCATCAGCAGCCTCCAGAGCTATAAATTCCATATATACCGCAAGCCCGACACTGGCTGCAGCACCGGGTCCTACAAAAAGCCTTGCCCAGTCATAAGGCCCGCCTGCCAGTTTAGTGGCGGATCCAAGCTCACTTGCACATAGAGAAATTATAACGTACATTGTTCCTGCAACAAGCATTGCAAGCAGAGCACCGAGTACTCCTCCTTTTGCAACGGTGAAGTTCCATCCCATGAACTCACCAACAAGAACTATTCCAACCCCCAATGCCCAGACGTGGTAAGGCCTGAGAGTCTTAACAAGTCCGGGTGATTCTGTAACTTCGTCAGTCACACGATCACCTCTTTAATTTCTTTGATGTTTTACTCGCATCAAGCAGGACCCACCCGATCAATGCAAAAGCCAGCAAGTATATTATTCCATTAATAATCGTCCAGTATGCATCCATTGGAAAACCTCCTTTTCATCTTTTCCACATGATTATTCGTTACCTTACTTTCGATAAAAAATGCCAGCGAAATTAATCGCTGGCTTGCTCGGAGGGATTAGAATGTAAGTCCGAACTCCTCTAGCTTCTTGCGTGCACCGTCGTAGACCTTGACGTATTCATCGGTTGGTGTTACAGTAGCAACGTCGTAGCACTCCTGGAAGGTCTTGCCCTCTGGTGCCTCTGCATAGTTGCCTTCGTAAGAGGTGACAAGAGCATCAAGGACTTTGTTAACCTCGGAAATATCCATTCCTGCGGTTGCCCTTGCGACTTCTCCCATCATCCTTGCTTCCATACCTGTGGTCTTGTCCTGGACAACACCCTTTGCAGCTGCAACACCGGAGAGGATCTCACGGCCTGAAGCTGTGTCAGTGATAGACTGAGCGGATGCTTCCAAAAGACACATCTCGGTACATGGACCTGCACATGGATAGTACTGGTTACCGGAAAGCATGTCAGTGAATTCGGAAATTGTTGCACATGCCCATCCTGCGATCATAAGGGTCTCACGGGTGTTTGTGGATCCCCAGCGGATGTGGACCGGACCGTCAAGGTGCCAGCTTGCATTGCTCATTACAAATGCATTGATGTGGGTTGCGATATCAACGATAGCAGTTTCTTCTATGCCGCCGGCATAGCCACCAAATATAGGCATCTGTTCATCCATGATAATGTCACTGTTACCCTGATAATGTGCCATTACGCAGATTGCGTCAAGGTCGATCTTAAGCTCATTGAGCTGTGATACTTCGTGACTGTCGCTGCAGACCTGGCCACCGACGCAGTCTGAAGCGATATTTCCCTGAGCGGACAGGGAAGTCTCTGGTCCCTATATGCCCATGCCTGGCCTTCCGGCCATTGCGGCTGCATTCTTGATGAGCCTTGTCTCGGTCTTGGCTGCAAGGACCTCATACGGACTCTTTGGAATTGGTGGTTTGCCACGGACTGTCATCATGACACCGTTGACAATTGTGTCGACTTCCTTCTCAAGAGCATAGCTCATGTGAACTGGCATGAACATGTCCTCAGAAATTGGTGAGCCTGTAGGACCACCCTGAACTATTGGCTTTCTCTTGTCACCAACACTTCTCTTGTGGACCCTTACGGCATCCCTGCCGGTTCCCAGAACGAATTCTTTCTGGACGTTGTTAATAGCGTCCCATATCTCGTCCTCGGTGTATTTTACAACACGGCCTGTATCGGTACAGAAGATACCACAGTCAAGGAGCATCTCGAAACCTGCCTTGAACAGATTTTCCATCATGTCCTTGTCAGTTGGTACAAACTCTCCCTTGAAATCAAGGTTGTATTTCTGCTTGAGTTCCATTGCCTTCATAGGGATTGTCATAAGATCCCAGTCATCCTGGGTCATCTTCTGCCCTTTCTTTGCACGCTCGTAGAACTCAAAACAATCAAGTGATCTTGAAAATGTCATATTTTGTACCTCCTTATTTCATAAGTTGTAATGCCACACGAGCTGCATCTGCTGCATTTTCTGCTGTTGCGTCTGCTCCTATTTCTGCGATCCAGCCATCTGAAACAGGTGCACCACCGAACATGATCTTTACCGAATCCCTGAGCTTTTCTTCTACCAAGGCTTCCACTGTGTCTTTCTGACCCAACATGGATGTGGTCATGAGTGCAGAACCTACAAGGAGTATTTTGCTTCCTTCAAGCTTTTTGACTTCATCCAGAATGGTATTATCAGGCACATCAACACCAAGATCTACTATCTTGAAACCATTTGCACCAAGCATAGTTGAAACTAAACGGTGACCAATGTCGTGGATGTCACCTTCCTGGACAAAAGTGATAGCTGTGCCGACACCTTCATCGGTTTGGTCCTTCTCCAGTTCGGGAGTAAGAACTTCCATTGCCGCGTTCATAGCCTTTGCAGACATCATGATCTGTGGCAGGTAGAGTTCCGCTGCCTCGAATTTGTCACCAACTATTTTCATACCTACTGAAAGACCTCCGTTTATAGCGTCAAATGCGCTGATACCTGCTCCGAGAGCCTCTTTTGTAGCTGCCGCACAACCGTTTATATCCTGATTTACGATTGTGTCTCTTAATTTGTCTAAAATTTCCTGATTGGACATTTGATACCTCCTTATTTCCTCTTGCAGTTGTTTTTACAGCATTGCAACTACCCAGTGCAAATATTACCAAAACAACAGCTTTTTTCAGGGCCATCCTACTGGATTACCGCTGCAAATACAGCATTCACTTTACAGCATATAGAATAAACTATAACGATTTTTCATCAATTGTGGAACATAACTCCCCTGTCATTACTTCATTAAAGGAATGAAAATTCTGGTTTTGAAGTTATTTCTAAAAGAGAACTTCAATTTTCATATACCTCATGAATTGTAAACACCTCTGTGAATTGTCAAAGGGTGTGTGATTTATACGTAACATTATGAATGTTTCCACAAATTAAATTAATATAGTTTAAACTAAAACGATATTATTAGTGTCAAAAAGCACTCAGGTACTGAAATATTTCTCAGTGGTAAATTAAAAACCGGTTGATACAACCAGAGATTCTGAAAAGGTAGTATTGAAGTGAAAACAGGAAGAGATAGGTATGAAAACATCACTGGTAAATACCGTATGGCATTCTGAAAAGAGGAAAAATCTTTTGTTATTATTGAGTGAAGGAGAAAGAGATCTGGAACAAATTAAGAAATCACTGAATGTAACAACCAGATCAATAATGCCTCAGATAAAAACCCTGAAAAATCAGAATCTCATTGCACAGGAACATGAGAATTTCAGCCTGACTTCCATAGGAAATATAATTGCTAAGAATATGTTACCATTTCTTGAAACATCAAGGATTGTTGAAGAGAATAAAGATTTCTGGGCAAGCAGGAATTTTGATGCAATACCACAACACCTGTTCAGCAGAATAAAGGATCTTGGACATTATTTCCTGATAGAACCTGACATCAATCATATGTTTGAACTCCCCAGGGAATTTGTGGATAATATACCTAAATCGGAGTCCATTATAACTTTTATTTCATACCTTCATCCGATGTTCCTCTCTCTCTATTTGAAGGCAGCCGAATCAGGATCGGATATATCACTTTTTGTCTCAGAGGCAGTCCTTAAAAAAATGAAGAAAGAATACTTTGAACAATTTAGTGATTTGACGAAGATGAAGAATGCAACTATTTTTCTTTGCAAAGAAAATCCAAAAATACCAATGATAACAATGACAAATTGGTTCTGTTATATTTGCCTTTTCAATGAGGAAGAAAGATACGATCACCGGGATGTTATCAGTTTTGATGATAGCTCTTTAAAGTGGTGTGATGAATTATTCGACTATTACAGGACAAATTCAGAAGAGCTCTGCCAAATAACAGATTTTGAATAAAAATAGATTTCTTTCAGGAGTAAGGCGCATGAAAAGTTCAATAAATGAAACGGTGTGGTATTCTGAAAAACGGAGAAAAATATTACTACTATTATTGGACGGACAAAAAAATCCTGAAGAAATGAAGACGGCTTTCGACGTTGAATGGCGTTCATTAATTCTTCCACTTAAAGAACTAAAAGAAGAGGAACTTGTCTGTAACCCTGAAGGAGTTTATGAACTATCCAATATTGGAAAACTGATAACAGAGAATGCAAAGCCAATAAACGGAATTTTAAATCTTTTTGGGAAAGATACTGAGTATTGGGTTAAAAGAGAACTTGATACCATCCCTGAATATCTGCTGAACAGAATAGGCGAAATCGAGGACTGCGTAATTGCAGAACCTGAACTGAACGATATGTTTGAACTTCCAGATGATTTCATATCAGTTATTCGGAATTCAAGATACATACATTCTGTTTTTTCTATTTATCATCCATTTTATCCTCCACTTTATGCTGAACTCGCAGAAAATGGGACTGAAATATCAATTGTTCTTACTGAATCTGTATTTGAAAGAATGAAAGAAGATAGAAAAGAAGAACTAATAGAAATACAGGAATCTGAAAATATAAACTTGTTCTTATACAAAAAAGAAATGATTCCTCCTCCAATCATAATTACTGATAACTTATTCTCTGCCAGTTTTTTCAATGTTAATGGAATGTATGACCATCGGGACATTATGAGCTTTTCCCAAAGTTCTCTAAAATGGGGAGAGGAACTCTTCAGATACTACCAAAAAGCCGCAAATCCAATACCAGAATTTGAAGAATGAGACCAATTTCCCGGTAATATCAAGTGAATACTGATGAGAAGGTGCATGTGATTGAAAAAGAATGAGATGACAATAAAAACCAAGCTGATTATGTATATAGTGGTCAGTGTCTTTCTTGTGCTCATCGTTTCAACTGCAGTCAGCATCAAAACCGTAACAGAACAACAAAAAGAACTTGCATATCTCCAATCCGTAGAAATGGCAAGAGACTATGCAAATCAGTTCGATGGTGACATGAAGGCAAACATGGCTATTGCACAAACAATTGCCAAAACAATGGAAATGTATACTGCTGCTGACAGGAATGAAGTAAACGATATTCTCAAAAATGTTCTTGAAACTTATCCCTCTCTTACGGGAGTTTATGTAGGATACGAACCTGATGCTTTTGATGGAAAGGATAACGAATATATCAATGCCCCATACCATGATTCCACCGGGAGATTCGTACCTTACTGGAATACTATTCAGGGAACAATAGAAGTTGAACCCCTAGTGGACTATGACACCCAGGACTACTATCAGCTTCCAGAGATAACACACGAAAATATTGTTACTGAACCTTATTATTATCAGGGTATCTTCATGGTAAGTAATGATGTACCTATTTTTAAAGATGGTAATTTTGTAGGTATTGCAGGTGTTGATGTTTCTCTTGATTACATCAACGATGTGGTTAGTGACATAAAAGCCTTTGACACAGGATATGCATTTGTGACAGGAAATACGGGTATTCTGGTATCTCACCCTGAATATAAAGAGGGAATAGGGACACATACTCTTTATGATTTTGGAATTCCTGAAATATCAGATGCAGCAGACGATATCAAAAAAGGAGAAGGAGGAAGCGTTGAAACTATCGATCCTGTGACAGGCAAAGAAGTGATAATGTTCTACGAACCTGTGAAAACAGGCAACTACTCATTTGTGCTTGTGGTTCCAAAAGAAGAAATGCTTGCCGGGGTCACTAAACTCAGAAATACTCTGGTTATAATATCTACTATTTCAATATGCTTCATGGGCCTGGTCTCTTATTTGATAGCAACATCGATAACTTCTCCTATAGATGAAATAGTTGAGAACTTCAGGAATATTGCTCAGGATGCCGTTGACGGTAAACTGGATACAAGAGCAAAAACAGATGTAGAAAGGGATTTCAAAGAAATTCCAATCGGACTTAATATGATTCTTGATGCTGTAATAGCACCGATAAAGGAATCTATCAGAGTTACAAATGCCCTTGCAAAAGGAGAGCTTGGAGCTCGCACAAAACTGGAATTAAAAGGAGAATTCAAGCACCTTGGAGATACGTTAGATGATTTTGCAGATTCCCTGAACAATATCATTGCAGACTCCAATAATGTACTCACAGCTATACAGAACAATGATTTTTCCCGCAACGTTCGGGTACATGGAAAGGGTGATTTTAATATCCTCACCGAAGGAATTGAAGAAACAAGAAACTCGTTAGACCTGGCTATTTACGAGCAAAAAAAAGCTGAGAAAGCCTTAAAAGATTCTGAAAGAAAATTCAGGACTTTATTTGAAAGTCCAAATGATGAAATATATCTTACTGATTTACAGGGAAACATTCTGGAAGTAAATGAAATCGCATGTAAAAGAATGGGATATAGCCATGATGAATTTCTTTCCCTGACACATATGGATATTGATGCTTCAAACCGTGGGAAAGATTTTCTCACAGTACTTAAAGAACTATGCAAAATGAAAGGCAACCTTCTGGAAACAATCCACATGAGAAAAGACGGTACTATTTTTCCAGTGGAATTGAGCAGCAGGATGATCAGGTTCGATGGACAAAAAGCAATCATTACTATTGCAAGAGATATCAGCAAAAGAAAACACACCGAAAAAGAACTCAAAAAATATGCTGAAGAATTAGAGTATTCCAATGAACTTAAAGAAGAAATGGAGAGCATAATCAATAACAGTCCGGTTATAGTTTTCAAATGGAAGGCAGAAACTGACTTGCCGGTAGAATTCGTTTCAGAGAATATTACAAAACTTGGCTACACCGTAGAGGACTTCACATCGAACAATCTCAAGTATGCCGATATCATACACCCGGATGATAGTGAAAGAACACATCTGCATATATCAAACTATTATATGAAAAAAGATGCTGAAATGAACTATGAATATAGAATATACACCAAATCAGGCGATATAAGATGGGTGGATGAAAGGACATTTACAAGACGCGATAATTACGGCAGGATTACATTACAGGGAATCATTCTTGACATAACTGAACGTAAAAAGGTAGAGGAAGCACTTATTCAGGCTGAGAACATTCGCAAGAAAGAAATACATCACCGTGTCAAGAACAACTTACAGGTAATTTCAAGTCTGCTCTATCTTGCATCGGACAATTTCGAGGAGCAGGACGTAATAGATGCTTTTTTGGATAGTCGTAACCGTGTGCGTTCAATGGCTCTGATACATGAAGAATTGTACCAATCCAAGGATATGACAAGTATTGGCTTTTCTGATTACACAGAAAAATTGATGAATTATCTATCCGGGTCATGTGGGACTGGAAAGAAGGATATTAAGCTCATTTCAAAAATCGAAGATGTTTATCTGGATGTTGATACAGCTGTTCCACTTGGTATGATTATCAATGAACTTGTTTCAAACTCACTAAAGCACGCTTTCCCTGAAATGAAAGAAGGGGAAATCAGCGTAGAACTCAGGATCTTAAAAAATCATTTTTTATTGAAAATTAAAGATAACGGAATTGGAATTTCTCCAGATATAGATTTCAGAAATACAGAATCTCTGGGTTTACAACTTGTGACCACGCTTGTTGATCAGATAGATGGGACTATCGAACTAAACTCAATCCATGGAACTGAATTTATCATAAGTTTTACAGAGAGGAACTAAAATGGAAGAAATAGAGGGAAATAATGCAAAAATACTTGTTGTTGAAGACGAAAACATCGTTGCTTTGGAGCTAAAGAAAAGACTTAAAAAACTTGGGTATCGGGTTTGCAGTGTTGCATCTACTGGAAAAGAAGCAATTAACAAAGCTGAAGGATTTCTTCCAGATCTTGTGATTATGGATATAAGACTAAAAGGGGATATGGATGGAATTCAGGCAGCACAAATAATTCGGGAACATTTTAATATACCAATAATCTATCTTACGGCTCACTCTGATGATGAAACACTTAAAAGGGCTAAGCAAACAGAACCCTACGGATATATTTTAAAACCATTTGAAAAAGAAGATCTGCGAACATCAATTGAAATTGCGTTATACAAACATCAGATGGAAAATTGCCACGAGAAATAGTTTTGACTTTTCATTTTGAGAAGGAATGAGTTTTCTTCGGAGTATATTTTCATCCAGATATGGATAGTTATCGTACCCCATGACAATTCACATGTCATACAGATACTAACACTAAATTATGCTATATATTATTCTGTTCTACTGGAGAGTATCCCTTAATAAAAGGGTCTATATCCATAGCAGGGATACGGGTCTGTGTTCCTGCACTTCCCCAAAAATAAGCTACTTTGCTGATATGTCCGTATTTACTTAAATTAGCATCTGAAATTTTCATTTGTGTGTCTGGTATTACGAAATGATCAGACCCTATTACAATTCACATGTCGTGCTAATATTGCTATCAAATTATGCTATATATTATTTTGTTCTACTGAGATTATCCCTTATGATATACAAAAATCAGCATGTAAGGGGTAAATGAGTATCCCTGTACCTTCAAAAAATCAACCAAATGGACGAAGGTTATATATATAACATGCATTCTAATCCATGCAAAAAATATAAGTAGTGGTCGATAAGGACAATATATATATATATCGATAACCAAGACTTAAATGTTTCTCTAATGGACGGAATATCAAGGAGAAACATTCCAAAAACAGAAACAATGGAAGCAAAAATATGACACACGACAACAAGGATCACAACTGGATACTGGCATTCCTGGGATTCTAGGAATTGATCGGAAAGAAGGTTAAACTCCAGGAGCTGTTAGCATGGAAAAAAAACCACTTGATACACTTATTAGCAAAAATGGATTATGGGTGTCACGCAACGGACGCCTTCACGGAGTGAAGAAGTGCGAGACATCACAGAAGTATATTAGGATAGAAATGGATTGCGGGGATATTGTTACCGTACGCAATTCAAAAAACAGCAGGTCTGCAAGGGCCCTGAGGAACCACAAATTCCAGAAACCCTGTAAACACTGTCGTCTGTCGGATGACAGAATTAACGAATTCTCAAGGAAGATCTCAAGAAAAGATGAAGCTGAGATCAAAATTGTTCGCTCGTTCAGATTACCACCTGAAAAGCCTGCCGAGCCTGTTACCGTACCTGCAGAAGCTATTGAAAATAATAAGCCTGCAACTAATATTCAGAATCACATTCATAATGAACCACGGGCTGGAATAACTGCTGATAGTTCCACCAACCACAGATCAAACCTGAAACCTGATAAAAGCAGTTCCAGCCCTTCAAAGCCAAAGAAAACTTTTCAGCCACATCAGGCAAAGTCAAAGAAAACAGAATTTACGTCTCTGCAAAAGAACAGGATTCTCTCACTTTTAGGACCCGGAGAAATGATATCATTCTCTAAGGAAAAGCGGTCCTTTGCAGAACTCGAATCCACCCTGACTCTCCAGCGTAAGAAGGACATCAGGGAGATGTATGAGGACAGTCGTGAAAACCTGCTTGGAAAACTTGAGAGAACAATTACTGAGTTTTTCGTGGACATGGGTTTCCTTGAAGTTAAATCTCCAATCCTTATTCCATTTGAATACATGGAAAGAATGGGAGTAGGAGAAGACAAGAAGCTCTCAGAGCAAATATTCAGGGTCGGAGACAACATGTGTCTGCGTCCAATGCTTGCTCCGGGACTTTACAACCATTTGAGGAAGTTTGATAATGTACTTCCTGACCCTGTCAGAATATTTGAGATAGGCCCTTGCTATCGTAAAGAATCTGATGGAAACAGCCACCTTGAAGAGTTCACTATGCTGAATTTCTGCCAGATGGGATCAAACTGTACCAGAGATGAACTTGAGTATCTGATAAAGGAACTCCTGGACTTTCTGGGAATTGAATACAGAATAGAAGCAGACAGTTGCATGGTTTATGGTAACACCATCGATGTGATGCACAAAAAAATGGAACTCTCATCCGCCGTTGTAGGTCCAATTCCAATGGACATGGACTGGGGAGTAAACAAACCATGGATTGGTGCCGGTTTTGGTCTTGAAAGACTGCTGAAAGCAAAACATGATTTCAAGAACATCAAACGTGCAGCCAGATCAGAAGCATACTACAACGGAATAAGCATCAATCTTTGAGGTGGAACCATGATAAAGGACATTAATTACTGGGACCTTGACATTATTGCTGAAAATATAGTAAGCGGACAGAAGCTCACAGATGAAAATCTTAGAGAGCTTCTTTCCCTCACAGAAGAAGAAGATATAGAGAAGCTGCAATACGTTGCAAGAAAAGTGAGAGACCACCATTTCGGAAACAGGGTGTTCCTCTACAGCTTTGTTTATTTCTCAACCCACTGCAAGAACAACTGTGCTTTCTGCTATTATAATAAGTGCAACGATATTCAGCGCTATCGCCTTAACCTGGAAGAGATACGCAGCATAGCAAGAGCCATCAGGAACGAGAAAATTCACATGGTAGACCTTACTATGGGAGAAGATCCTTATTTCCACAATAATCCTGAAAAGTTTGTCGATGTTGTAAAAGCAGTGAAGGAAGAAACCGGACTTCCAATCATGATCTCTCCAGGAGTCATGGATGACAATACTCTCAGCAAACTCCACAAAAACGGAGCCAATTTCCTTGCACTCTATCAGGAAACACATGATGAAGAACTCTACCGGAAACTGAGGGTGGGACAATCTTTTGATGAAAGGAATCATGCCAGGGAATTTGCAAAAAATAATGGTTACTGTGTTGAAGATGGAATCCTCACCGGTGTTGGAAATGATGTTGAGTCAACCATAATCTCACTTCGTGGAATGCAAAAGGGACAGCCAGATATGGTTCGTGTCATGACCTTCGTTCCACAGGAAGGAACTCCTCTTGAACTGGTATCACAGCAGTCCAGCCTTTCCGAACTGAAGATAATCTCAGTACTCAGACTGATGTTCCCTGACAAACTCATACCCGCGTCACTTGACCTTGAAGGAATTGATGGAATGGTCCACCGCCTGAATGCAGGTGCAAATGTTGTAACATCCATCATATCCGCAGATTCCTCACTTGAAGGCGTTGTCAACTATGACAGGAAACTTGAGGAGAGGGACAGGGACTCAAGAAGCGTCATCAATCGCCTTAAGACCATGGGAATGGAGCCTGCAAGCCAGGATGAATTTAACAGGATAATAGAAAAACAGCAGGGAACTCCGATAAAAATCCCGGTGGCAGCAGTATGACAACGATATGTATTATCGGTGGCAAGCTGCAGGGTTTTGAGGTCACTTATCTTGCACACAAGGCAGGCATGGATGTCGTACTTGTGGACCGCAGGGAAAAGCCTCTCATACACAAGGTTGTCGACGGTTTTCATTGCTTCGATGTTGTCAGGAAATCTGAAAAGCTGATAGAACTCTCAGAAAATGTGGATGCTATAATTCCCGTGAACGAGAACCTTGAAACAATTGATTTTCTCAGAAGTGTTAAGGATAAACTCGCTTGTCCCGTACTCTTTGATTTCGATGCATATCATATCAGCATGGACAAGAAGCGTTCCAAAGACTACTTCAAGTCAATAAATATCCCAACTCCTGCGGACAAGCCTACAAGCCCCCCATATTTTGTAAAGCCTCCATGCGAGAGCAGCAGCGTCGGGACTTCAATAATCTATGATAACGAGGGGCTTGAAGGACTTGACCCTTCCATGCTCATTGAAGAGTATGTTGAAGGCGATGTTGTTTCCCTTGAAGTGATAGGTGATGGGACTCATTTTGCAGTTGTAAAGGAAACAAAGATACACATCGACAAAACCTACGATTGCCATATGGTGACTCCTGTCGATAATTATCCTGAGTTCAGGAAAATCACCTATGAGCTTGCCAGGAACCTCAATCTCCGGGGAATAATGGATGTTGAAGCAATAGACAGCCCCAGGGGACTTAAGGTACTGGAAATAGATGCGAGGTTCCCGAGCCAGACACCCACAGCAGTTTATCACTCTACAGGGATCAACCTTGTGGAGATGCTCATGCAGGCGTTTGTGGGAGAAGTTCAGGAAATGGAAGTGGCTCCTGAAACTAACTATTGCATTTACGAGCACCTTTTACTTGAAAAAGGAAAACTGAGACCTGTTGGTGAGCATGTGCTCTCACAGGGAGACGAATACGTGCAGTTCCATGTTTCGGAAAATATTGAAATATTCGAGTCCAGAGGAGAGAATATGAACAGTGTTTTCACCCTTATAAGCAGGGGAGCTGACAGGGAAGAAACTGAAACAATAAGGCAGAACGCAATGGAAATGATCACCGGTCATTTCAGTATCGTACAGGAGGTATAAAAATGGCACTTTTAACACCGGAAGACCTTGAAAACCTTTCAACACAACTTGAAGAGAATGATGAGATTGCAAAAAAGGTTACGGGTCTTGATATCAGAGGAATATGCGAATCACTTTACGGGACAAAGCCAGGTTCCGAAAAAGTAGGTATCATCCCGATCACTGCCGGTAACGGTATCATCGGCAATTTCACCTCATCACTCCTGTTCATAGTCCGGTATTTTGGTTTTGAAGGATTCATAACAGAACATCCTGACGTCACTGGTTATTATGAAGCTGTTTCAAGTGGTGCTGATATTATAATGATGGCTGATGACCACATTTTTACTGCCCACAATCTCAGGAATGAGAAAATAGTGAGCAATCACGTTGCAACAGGTGTAATTTATGCAGATATCGCTTCAAGGTACAATGAAGCAAAATCAAAGGATATACTGGTCATCGGACTCGGAAGAGTCGGTTATGCCGGAGCCTGCCATTTAGTGGAAAAAGGATTCAATGTCTATGCATGTGACCCTAACAGGGAATTTTTGCAAAAAGCTGTTGATGAACTTGGAATTAAGCCTTATTGCAGTGATGACAGGAAGAAATTCTCAATGGTTTTTGAGGCGACACCAAATGCAGATACCATATCCGAAGGTATGATCGAGGAAAGATGCCTTGTTTCAACCCCGGGAATTCCCTGCGGGCTTCCACCTGAAATCGGACAGAAATATCATGTTGACCTTGTCATGGAGCCCCTTGTGATTGGAGTGGCTTCGATGCTTTATTCTGTTATCCAGAATTAAGGAAGAAATATCAAGTCTAAATTGAAATTGGAAAAGGAGTGCTTAGAAAATGTATGTGATTTCCCTTGACCTCGGAACAAGTGGTTTCAGGTCGCAGCTCATTGATCTTGAGAAGAACGAGACCGTTAAGACGGTGATAACAATGGGACACCCGCTTCCTGGCGGCAATGTAATGGACCACCTTGATTTTGCGATTGGCACCGGAACAGACGTGGCTCACGGGCTCATCATTGAAACTGTAAAAGAAATACTTGAAAAGTTTGATGTTGAACCTGGAAAGATACAGCGAATAGCTGTTTGCGGAAACCCCATACAACTCTCACTTTTCCAGAATATGGAGATAAGAGACCTTGCATATGCGGGTGAGAACAAGCAGGCATCCCTTGGTGTTAAGGATGTGAAAAGGGACGCAAGGATATTCCCTGCAAACGAACTTTTCGGGGATATCTATCCAATGGATAACTGCGAGATAGTAATTCCTCCGGCAATCAAACATGAGATTGGCGCAGACGCCCTTGCTATGATGCTGGAAACTGATTTTATTCACCAGACAGAACCCTGTCTTGTTACTGACTACGGCACCAATGCAGAAATGGCGCTGAAGATTGGCGAAAGAATAATAACTGCAAGTGCAGCTGCCGGTCCGGCAATAGAAGGACAGGGAATTGCATGCGGAATGCTTGCAGGTCCGGGAGCTATCAGTGACGTAAACGTTGAAAATGGTCACTGGAGGCTTACTGTACTTGACAGCGAAATGAATCCCGGGAAAGGTCCTCTTGTTGAACCGGTAAGCGGGAAGACTATTGAAGAAGGTGAAGTTGTCCCGAGAGGAATCACAGGCACAGGGGTTATTTCCACAATGGCGCTTGCAATCAAAGAAGGAATTATTGAAAAACTTCCGCAACTCCCCAATGGAAAAATTATACTCTGGGATGGTATTGTCATTACGGATGAGGACGTCGAAGAAGTTGGTAAGGCAATCGGAGCAATCCGTGCTGCCCATATGACACTCATGGTTGAATCAGGATTAAAATATGAAGACCTTAGATATTCGTACATGTCCGGGGCAACGGGCACCTATGTTGATGCTGACAAGGCACGGCATATAGGTTCGGTTCCCGGTTTCTCAAAGGGAATTATCCAGTTTGGTAATACTTCCATCGGACTTGCAAGAAAGCTTGCTGTTGATGTTTCAAAGCTGGATGAGGTCATTGCAGTTGCAAAAAGAATACATGCAGACCACCTGATGATGGCTACAAGTGAGACTTTCAAGGATATCTACGTCTGCGAACTCTCAACATGGCAGCAGGGGATGCCTGCCGAGATGTATGCTCAGATGCTGGAAATGTACGGTATTCCTGTATTCCCTGAGAACCTTGAAAAAGTTGATATTGAAAGAAGGGTTTCAAGAGATATTGATGATGTAGGAAACCTTGGGCTTGACATTGTAACGGATATTGGTATCACACTTGAAGCTCCAGTGGAAAAATGCATACTGTGTCATCAGTGTGAGGAAGAGTGTCCCGAAGATGCACTGAAAATCATTGAAGAAGATAGTGAAAGAATTGTCAATATCGACAGCCAGCATTGTCTAGGTACAAGTTGCAGGCGTTGTGTTACAATTTGCCCTGAGCAGACGATGAACCATTCACTTCTCAAGATCAAGGAATAATAATCAAAAAAGTTATTCAAATTAATTTGAAGTTCCACTGGAAACAAAGGGATTTTTATTCATTGAAAATTATTCATTAAACTTCAAAATTGTTGTTTTCAGGGTTTCAAGATCCACTACCGGCACCTGTGCAGGTGTCGGAACAACATTTACTCTTTTCTGGAATTCTGTCTGGTCCTGCCATGTTCCCGAATTTATCAGCAGGACATTCTTGTACCATTCCACACCAATGGTATGTACATGACCACAATGCAATATGTCAGGTACATTTCCAATAACAAAATAATCCTTCTTTTCAGGTGCAATGGAAACGCGGCTTCCGTAGATTGGTGAAAGGTGCCTGAACTTCATCATTTCTACCATTGCCTTTGTGGGTTCACCGTATGAAACACCCGGCACTGCAGCCACAAGGTCATCAATGGAACGCCCATGGTAGAGCATCACTTTTACACCGTCAAGGTCAACAATTGACGGGTTGCCTACAAAAGTTACATTATCGGGGAAATATTCCCTTACACATTCTGGAAGTTTTGGCTGTGGTTCTGCCTGGCGTACTGCATCGTGGTTTCCGGGAGAAATTATAATCTTGATGTGTTTTGGGATCATGTGAAAATATTCACCGGCTTTTTTGTACTGGTCATACACATCCATTATGGATAGTTCATTTTCCTGCCCGGGGTAAATTCCAACACCATCTACAAGATCACCTGCAACCAGAAGATAGCGTATCTCCTTTGAAATAGCTAACAGAGCTTCATTGTCAGTGTCACCATTGAGAAAATCAAGAAAACGATCCCAGGGCTCTTCAAGGAATGTATTGCTTCCGATATGAATATCAGATGTCAGTACCGCTTTTCCAAAACTCCCGGTCTTTTTTGAGTTTACGGCAGGAAGATCCGGCAGCGTTATTTTCTGGGCTATCATAAGTTTGCCATCATTGGTGAGACTTCCTGTAAGCCCTACTACCTCATCAAGCACAAAATGGCTGGCCTGTTCAAAAAGATCTTTGTCAGCCGAGCGTATCAGAACTGAAAACGAGCCTGTGGGGTCCTCAACTTCAAGAATTTTATGGCCATTGGTGGTACTCTTCATATCAGAAATCATTCCGATTATGGAGACTTCGCCTGCCTCACGGCTGCCTCTGAAATTCGTACCTTTTCCTTTTTTCAGACTCTCGATAGGACGGACTGTGATCCTCCCACGAATTATATCACTGAGCCTGGTGTAACGGTTCCTGAAGAACTGAACGAATTCCATGTATTCACCGACACATGTGGAATTATCGGTAATATCGGAAAGTATTGAAATCGGACTGTCAACATTACAGTAATTACTCTTGAAAGCTGCAGGCATTGAAGATGCTTGATAAGAAGATGAGTCATATGTATTATGCGAATCATCAAATGTGTTGTCCGGTTCTGTGGAAAGCTCTTCTGAGAGCTTAAAAGTCTCTTCATTCACATGAAGGGAAGAATTAAAACCTTCCAGGTCAATGTGCTCAACATCAATAACAAGCACTGAAAGATCTATATGTTCAAGTATGTAAGCCACAAGTTCCCCAGGGGAACAATAGGAACATATAAGGTCCACTGCTTCAGGACTTATCTGATAGCCTTCTTCAATAAAGGCTGTAAGGACATCAGTTTCATTCATGGTGATATGATTCGGATATAGTTAATATTTAAATACACTATCTTACAATAAAATAATCTGAAAAATGTTTTATAAGGTGAAACACTTTATTTTTTGCAACTATATTCCCTAACTCATTAATAGATTCTTTCATTGATTTGGACGGACAACAGGTAAGAACATGAATTTAAAAGAAACCTACCATGTTTTCAAAGAAAGTGATAATTTCTTTGTTTCGCTTGCCCGGGACATTCTGACAGTTCTGTTAGCCGTATTGGTATTTGCAACTTTCTCTCAGATCGTGTTCGGTATGTGGACACCCATGGTCGCAGTGGAATCCGGAAGCATGGAGCCACACATGAATATCGGCGATATAATATTCATCCAGAACATAGACAGGACTGAAATCATCACTTATGAAGAAGGCATGAATAACGACAATTACACTACCTTCAAAAATTACGGTAATGTAATTCTTTACAAACCTTATGGACAGGAAGGTGTGACCCCAATTATTCACAGGGCCATGTATTATGTTGAAGAAGGAGACCCTATGTGGGACGGAGGACCTGCTGCACCTTATGCCGGTTATATTACAAAAGGTGACAACCAGGTCACGAACAAATACTACGACCAGCAAGGACAGGTCAGTTACCTTACGCCTGTTAAGGAAGAATGGGTAATCGGCATTGCACGCTACAAAATACCATATGTCGGATATCTTCGACTATTGCTTCCAAGTTTCTGATGATAAATCAGGAAATAAAAAACCAAAGATAAAATAAAAAATATGTTAAAAAGTTGTCATCTTTGAACTTTAAAATGAGTTCAAAGATGCAACTGAGTTGTGAGAACAGGTTTGAAAAGCTCAAGCGGTTTAAGCCTGTAATCCTCAAACAATACTTTTTTCGTGCTGTTTATCGGGACGCTCAATACAATTTCTTTTGTCCTGCCATATCTTCCCTTGCTCACGACAACAGCATTTACGATACCAAGCATGTCCAGTTCTGACATAAGATCTGTTACCCTGCGCTGTGTGAGAATATCCATATCAACCTGAAGACAGAGCTGACGGTAGACATTGTAAACCTCACCGGTAGTGACATTTTTGTATCCGTTGTTTCTTAAAAGCATCACACTGTAGAGTGCAAGCTTGGACTGAGTAGGAAGAGTGCGAACAACTTCAATAACACGATCAATCTCTATCTTTTCCTGAGCACCTTTAACATGCTGTTCTTCAACATGAGATTTGTTTTCTCTTTCCGCAATTTCCCCTGCAACCCTGAGAAGATCAAGAGCACGTCTTGCATCGCCATGTTCCTGAGCTGCAAAAGCAGCACATAAAGGAATAACCATTTCATCAAGTGCATCAGGCTTGTAAGCTATCTGCGCTCTTTCATGAAGAATATCGCTGATTTGATCAGCGTCATATGGCGGGAAAATTATTTCTTCCTCTCCAAGGGAACTCTTGACCCTTGGATCAAGGAATTCAGTAAATTTAAGGTCGTTTGACACTCCAATCATGCTTACTTTTGCATTTTCAAGATCCGTATTAATCCTTGAAAGATTGTAAAGGACGTCATCACCTTTTTTGATTAACTTATCGATTTCATCAAGGATTATTATTACAACCTGCCTTTCATCGTCAATGGTTTCTTTGAATTTGAAAAACACCTGGTCAGTAGGCCATCCTGTCATAGGAACATCTTCACCGAACTGGCGAGTGAGATTTGCAAGTAGCCTGTATTGCGTGTCAATCACTTCACAATTAAGGTAGACAACTTTACAGGAAATTCCAAGTGATTCCCCTTTTCTTTCAAGTTCAATTCCAACATGCCTTGTTACAGCAGTTTTTCCTGTGCCCGTTTTCCCATAAATAAGGATATTAGAAGGTGTATCTCCCCTAAGTGCCGAAACAAGAATTGAGGCAAGACTATTGATCTGGTCGTCACGATGGACAAGCGAATCAGGAGTGTATGAGTGTCTTAAAACCTCTTTGTTTTTGAAAATAGGTTCATTTTCCAGTAATTCCTGGAACAGGCCATCTAATGATTTATTTTGCATTTACTTATTTCACCCTATCCTTCAACTTACAAACCGTACATTAACATCTGCTTGTTAGGGATAAGAACTACCAACCAAAAATAGATCAAGATCAATTGTTATCTGTCCCGAAAAATGCTGGTCAGATTTTTTGACTGAAATGATTGATTGGATTTTATCTCTCTATTCCAAAGGATACAATGGAAGTGGGGGTTATTAATGCTTATGGTTAAGACCCCTTTGTTTCAACTGGATGTTTTTATAAAAATATAAAAATGAGTGTAAAAAGCGATCAAGATACTTTATAATCTGCTAATAAAATTATAAGATTATAAAGAAGAGGACTTCATATGGAACTTGACCCCTTAATTTCAACTGGAAGGTTTATAAAAGACAGTGACCCTATGATTTCATGTGGAAACTGAAAAAAAGATTTGATTATCTTTTTTTTAGATTTATAAAAAAAGATGGCAGTGTATGTATCAACATATTACTATATATAGTTTTCTTTATTTTAAGTCAACTTTAATTACAATTTTATAAATTATTACTAATAGTTAACTAAAAAACAACTGAAGTTAACCGGATTTATCCAAAACGAAACGGTATTTTGAATCTCCAGTAGAAACGATGGGGTTGCACTCATTCATAAAATTAATTTAATAAAATTAAGACAATCATGAAGTTCATAACAAAAATCACCAAAATGATATTTCCAGTAGAAACGATGGGGTCAGTATTAGATTTGTTATTATAATTAAAAGTTTTAAAAAATCTGTGTTATTGTTTATTATAAGTCAAATATGAATCCCATCAAAAAATCATAAAAATAAGATTATTTTTCTATAAATAGATATATAGAATAAAAGAGATATACATTGAATAGAAACTGTGTGGTGATAAGGGTAATGTTAAGCGAAACTGAAAACATACCAGTTCTATCAAAGAAAATAGCATCTATCGGGACGGACATAGATCAAAATTCAATACTTAAATCATTATTGAATTCATTTCCTCATTTAATCGGAGTATATGATAATAATTATAACATTCTTTTTTTAAATCAGGCAGGGTTTGAGTTAGCAGGATTTAAATCCGGGGAAGAGAAAGAAAAAAAATGTTTCCAGATATTCGGGAAATCTGCCCCGTGTGAAAATTGTCCTGAAGCTATTTTACGTACAGACCCTTCTTTTACATATAATGAATATCTTGATGAAAAAGATAAAACAATCTGTTTAAGTTCATCTTTTAATTATAGTACAACTGGTGCTTTGATTTATATAACAGAACTTGCCAGTTTTGAAAAATCAAGAAATCTGTGTAACCTTTATGCAGAAAACGATCGTGACACGACCCAGATTACTTTTGATTCATTGGTGAGATCCATTCCTTCTGCGGTATATTTCAAAAACAGACAGGGTCAAAATATTATTTTTAATAAGGCGTTTGAAAAGTTTGTAAACCTTCCAAGAGCTGAAATCACAGGTAAAACTGACAGAGAGCTTTTACCTGAATCCATTGCAGAAAAGTTTATTGAACTTGATGAAGAGACTGCAAATACAGGTAAAACTGTACGTCTTATCGTAGATTACATTGATGATGATGGAGAAAAAAAATTTATTGAAGTTACAAAAACAGCTATTTTTAATTCTGAAGGAAAATCTGAAGGTATTGTAAGTCTGATACGTGACGTGACTGCTCAGACGATTTCTGAAGAAACGCTGAAGATATCAAGGGACGAACTGGTACAAACTTATGAGTTTATTCACAATCTAATGGAACTTTCACCAATAGCAACTATGTCTCTTGACAATAACATGAGGATAATAACAATTAATCAGAAAGCTCTTGATGCGTTGGGTTTTGAGTTTGATGAACTAATTGGCGTTCCTTTTTTGAATCTTCTGGTCAAGCCTGAAAAATTCAAAAAAGGTTCAACTAAGTCTTCAGTGCTTGAATTTACTACAAAAGACGGCACTTCTCTAATGGCTAATGTTTCACAGTCCATTGTGACTAAAGAAGGCATGGATGAGAGGGCTGTGATAACTTTCCAGAACATTTCTGATTTGCGTAATCTCTTTTTTGATCCTTTGCAGGAAGAAATAACAGATGCTGATATCAGTATTGACGAAAAATACATGGAGCTTGAAGCTGGTCATGTTTACTACAGGGATGGACTTGAAGCCGATGAAAGTTACCAGATGTTTGCAAACCTGGTCAAGAGTGGAGTTCCTGGTCTTTGTGTAACAAGACTTAACCCGGAAACAATAAGAGCAGAATATGGACTGCTGAAAACCCCTTTCATCTGGCTGACCAAAAACCAGGAATCTGGACAGCCATTCATTGGTTCGAGTGAGCTCTACAAACTGCAACCTGTGATTTACAATTTTATCGAAAAAGTAGATCGGGGAGTAGTATTCCTGGATGGGTTAGAGTACCTGGTTCTTGATAACGACATTAAGTCCGTTATAAAAGCTATTGAAGAAGTGAATGATTCTGTCATGAGTTCAAATTCAAGTATGGTCATTCATATTGATTCTTTAACACTTGAACAGAAGGATTTCCATTTAATGACCCGCTGGATGAAACATATTAAAGCAGTGTGAAAGATGTTGGAACATGCAACAAAAACGGCAATAAAATTAAAGAGGTAATTTGCCATGGAATACTCTGAAATTGACCTTGATTTTATATTAGGTATTCCTCAGCTCATTACGAATATAGCTATTACCAGTTCCCAGTGGACACGCGGTAAAGTAGGGATCAGTGATAGGGAATTATGGCTGCTTATAGAAGAAGATTGGGAAACTATTCCTTTAAAGTCCATAGAGCTTGTAAACAGGAAATTGCCACATTCTATAGAAAACAGGATAATGGCTACCAGTCGTCATTCCAATTATATTGTCGTGGATTACAAGAAATTGTCATTGTTCGGTACGGGATATGTAACTTCTTCTATGATCTTTACCGGGGATAAGGCAAATATTGAAAAATTAAAATCATACCTGCTGACTCTCTTAGGTTTTAGTGCGGATGCGGAATATGAGCAATTAAGTCCTGAACAGGTGAGATTATTGTTCCTGCTTTCTTCCGGAATAACCGATATGGATGTGCTGCTTCCTATCTTCAGTAGAGACAAAATTCTTTTGAAACGTGCATTCGAGGTTCTTAAAAAGAAGAAACTTGTGGATGACTACGCTCTGGTAACACCTCCGGGATTTGCATTGATCGAAGATATGAAAGGAAAAGGAGAAGGCACAATTGGAAAGAACCTTACGAAATCTTTCAAGGAAATTGCCAAAAGCTGGAGCAACACTACAAGTTTTAAAGCTACGGAGAATATGAACAAGGTTGCCTGGAAATTTGATATTTCTTCACTGATAGGTCATGTTAATACCGAACACCTCTGGAAGTTCCTTCCCCTTGAACAGCTTGAAACAATGAGTATAGAAGTTTCCCAGTCCGGTGGTTCCAGCCTGAAGATCAGTACAAAACATGGTGTTGAGGTAACACTTGAGTCAATTGAAGACTCAATCACTTTTGCATTATTTGATATACTGAATCATGATCAGGATACTATATACAAGCTCATCAATGCTATTTATATCGGAGTGAAAGAGAAAAAAGACCTGGCATACCTGTGTTCGATTGAGCCTTTTGCAGTTTCGTCCAAACTTGAACACATGGTACAGACGGGACTTATTGACGATGACCTTACCCTGACCCCTAAATCAATAAAGATGATAAGAGACCACCTGAGTGAGAAGGTTGGAGATTCTTCCTTAACGGGTTTTGTGGAATCTGACAGATTAAGGGAATTTGAAATGGATTATGCTAAAAAGAAGATGATGGACAAATTGTTGTGATGTAAAGGTGATGTAAATGAGATTTATAGATACGATTGAGGGATTGAACAAAGTCTTCCTGACTGATATACCAAAAAACAGCGTTGTTTTGATCACAGGAGCTCCAGGCACTTTGAAATCAGGACTAACATTTTCCATACTTTCAAAATATCTGGAAGGTGCTGATGAATACGGACTGTACATAACTCTTGAGGAAAGCAAAGCCAACCATATCAGGAATATGGGGCACATGGGCGTGAAGCTCACAGAGAGACTCGGTATTCTTGATTACAGTGATTACAGGTTGCAGTTTGATGAGTACACACAGGATCTTGTGTCTACTATCGAGACTCAGATCATGCAGTATAAAAGAAAATGGGGTGAGAAATTCTCCTGTGTCGCACTGGATTCCCTGGGTGCATTGTATTCTCTTATGGAGGAGAGTGACGATGAAATGCGTAAGCGCCTGTATCACCTGTTCGAACCTTTGCGCCGTGAGAATCTTACATCCTTCATCATATTTGAGAATTTCAATACCCTTGATTCACATCAATCTCAATCAGGCATTGAAGGTTATCTCACAGATGGGATAATAGAACTTGGAATAGCTTCCAAACAAAATGTCTCCTACCGTTTCATAAGAGTCCTCAAGATGCGTGCTACGACCCATAGTATGGATCCGTGGGTGGTTACGGTTTCAGATGAAGGTCTGAAGATATACAAAGGTGTATCCTGATCTTCTTTTATTTTTCGTTTCATTTTCTTTATTACTTTTTTAGAGTTCACCTTAAAAATAAATCCATAGCTATGTGTTATCCGTTTCGTAACACAATTGTTTTAAGCATCTTCTTTTATTCATATAGCAAATGAATGAAGCTGGCCTATCTGAAGAGGAAATACGCAGCATCTTAAACGATTCTAAGGTTAAGGATCTGAAATACGAGCGTGTGCTGAGTTCCATGTGCACCTATCCGCACAAAATTGCTGTCGAAGCGCACATGCAGTTCATAGAATCGAATATGGGTGACTTCGGACTTTTCAGGGGCACATATAATCTTGAAACAAAGATTCTTGCTTCCATTGGTAATCTACTCCATAAGGCTGAAGCAGTCGGTTACATGACTACGGGCGGTACTGAGTCCAACATTCAGGCCATCCGTTCAATGAGAAATATTTTCTTACAAAGTCCGAAGTACCGGAAATCTGTAAATAGCGGTAAGAATAGTGCTCAAAAATGTGTAAGGCCAAACCTTGTAGTTCCGGATTCAGCTCATTTTTCTTTTGATAAGGTTTCAGACATACTTGATCTGGAGCTCAGGAAAGCAAGTCTTGATGATGAACTAAAAGTTTCGATCGAGTCGGTGAAATCATTAATAGATGAGAACACTATTGGTCTTGTTGCAATTGCAGGTTCTACAGAGTTCGGACAGGTTGACCCGATAAAAGAACTTTCAGATATTGCCCTTGAAAAGAACATTTTCCTGCATGTTGATGCAGCATTTGGAGGTTTTGTCCTACCTTTTATGGAAAATTCCTGTGATTTCGATTTTAAATTACCGGGAGTAACATCCATAGCTATTGATCCTCACAAGATGGGATTGAGTACCATTCCGTCAGGAGTTCTTCTTTTCCGTGATTCCCACCAGCTTGAAAGTCTCAAAGCTGACACACCGTATCTGACTGTTTCCACGCAATATACATTGACAGGAACCAGAAGTGGAGCCGCAGTGGCAGCAACATATGCTGTTATGAACTACCTTGGAAAAGAAGGATACAGGAAAACCGTATCGAAATGTATGGAGTTAACAGATTATCTTCTGGAAAAACTGGCAAAGATGGATGTATATCCATTGATAGATCCAATTATGAATGTGGTTGCACTCGAAGTTCCAAAATGCGATCTTGTGAGAAGCAGGCTGGCAGAAGAATTCAACTGGCAGGTTTCCATAACCCAGAATCCCCATGGACTTCGTCTTGTTATCATGCCCCATGTCAGTTTCGAGATGATAGACTCTTTTGTTGCCGACCTGAAAAAGGTCCTTGATTCTCTTTAAGATTTTGAACATTTGTTATAGCCAAAAAATTAAAAATTGAGGGGATGAGGCTTGATGACACCTGGCCTTGAAGCGTGTAAGGCGTGTGTTCATCTTGCCTGTTCTAAATTCTAGTATGTGTTTGTTACTTATACTCCTGAGCCAAGCGGGGTGAAAGTATTCAGAAATGGATTTCAGGATGGGAAATCACCATCGTTTCAGGAAATAAGATAAAGATAAATATTAACCCATCTAAAGTACTGCCATGAATTCTTCATACAAAATCGGGAGCATCATGGGAATACCCATAAAAGTGCACATCACTTTTCTGTTTATTCTCCCTATTTTTGCGCTTGTGTTCGCAACAAATCCACAACCATATGGTTTTGCGGACATTGGTTCTCCTGCAATGACATATGGTCTCTCACTTTTAACGACCATACTTCTGTTTGTCTGTGTACTCCTCCACGAACTTGGTCATTCTTATATAGCTAAAGGCTACGGTGTTGAGATCAAAGACATAACACTAATGCTCTTGGGTGGCGTATCATCCATGGAGGAAATCCCAAGAGAGCCGGCACATGAATTCAAAATGGCATTTGCAGGACCACTTGTAAGCCTGATAATAGGTTTTGTTCTTCTGGGACTGAATATAGCGGTTGCTTCTTCAGTGCCATCTTATAGTGCTACATGGGTATACTTGATGGTCAGCATCCTGGCGACTATCAACATAGTACTGGCAATTTTCAATCTGATTCCGGCTTTCCCTATGGATGGAGGAAGAATTCTAAGATCTATGTTTGCAAGAAGAATGAGCTACATAAGGGCAACCCACTACGCTGCTTCTGTTGGAAAGATGTTTGCTTTCCTGATGGCCCTTGTAGGTGTTGCTTCTTCAAACCTGTGGCTGATTTTGATAGCTTTTTTTGTATACATGGGTGCCTCAGAAGAGGACAAATCGACCACTGTTACAGTCAGTCTTGAAAAATACAAGGTTGGTGAGGTCATGTCAAAAGATGTAATCTCAGTTGAACCGGAAATGAAGGTTGAAGACCTTTCGCATTTTATGTTTGAGAACAAACATCTGGGATACCCTGTAATAAAGGGAAATTCTTTAAAAGGGATTGTAACCTTTACAGACATACGTAATGTACTGCCACATGAGCGTTATGCGGTTCTTGTATCCGATGTAATGACCAGGGATGTTGTAACACTGCCACCAGGCGCCAGTGCGGCAGAAGCATTTAAGGTAATGACGATCAATAATATAGGGCGGATTCTGGTTGTGGATGGCGATAATGTAAAAGGCATCCTTTCAAGAACTGATCTTATGAGATCGCTGATGTTATTGGCCGAGTGACCAGGTAGTTCTAAAGTTTTAAAGAGGACCTACATTGAAAGATGATAATTTAACTGATTCCCGGGAAAATACTTCTGATTACAGTTACACATCAACAAATGGTGATATGTATTCTGAAGATTATCCTGAGGGTTCATCGTTTTCCAGCTCAGGACCTTCTGAGATTCAGGTTGTAAAAGAGGTCATCAGAGATGACAGTCCTGAAAAACCTGTATCTGAAGGTGAATCTGAGAATACTGACAAACCCAGCGAGATTATTCTTGTGGGAACAGCCCATGTCTCTGAAAAAAGTGTCATGGAAGTTAATGCGGCTATTGAACGGGAAAATCCGGATATAGTTGCAGTTGAACTATGTCGTTCCAGATATGAAGCCATCAAAGGTAATGTCAAGAATGCTGACATTCCGGTAAAGGAGCTTCTAAAGGAAGGCAAGGTCTATTTCTATCTTGTACACATGTTGCTGGCCCATATCCAGAAGAAGTTCGCTGATGAAATGGGTGTTCAGCCGGGTGCTGAAATGATAAGTGCCATTGAGGCAGCTGAGGCAAACGGTGCACAGGTTCTTCTCATTGACAGGGATGTACAGGTAACACTGCAGCGTTTCTGGAGCAAGATGGGATTCATCGAGAAACTGAAAATGCTTGGTGGCCTGATTGGTGCGGTTCTTGGAATTGGTGGCACCCAGGATATCGACATGGACAATATTACCAACCAGGATATGGTTTCCATGCTTGTGGAGGAGTTCAGGGATACATCACCGAATGCCGTCAAGGTGCTTATCGATGAACGGGACGCATACATGTCCAATAATCTTGTAAAGGCTGCCATGGGCGGTAACAAGAAAATTGTAGCCGTTGTAGGAGCAGGTCACAGGGCAGGTATTCAGCGTTATCTTGAGAATCCAAAGACAATTCCCAGAATTAATTACGGGGTTGAAGCTCCAAAGAAAAAGTTCGGTATAATGAAACTTTTCGGCGTGCTTGTAGTTGCACTTGCTCTGGGTACTTTTGCATTGCTAATTCTTTCCGGTGTCCCGCTGGAAACACTTGCACTTGCATTTGCCTGGTGGTTTATTATAAATGGTGTTCTGAGTGCTATAGGGACAATACTTGCAAGAGGTCATCCGTACTCAGTTTTGACCGCATTTTCCGTTGCATGGCTTACATCCCTTAACCCTATGATGGCAGCAGGATGGTTCGCAGGTTTGATGGAAGCAAAATATCGTCCTCCGACAACAGATAATTTCAAAGAGCTTGTTGAGATTGAAACAACCGAGGACATGATGAATAACAACCTTTTCCGTGTGGTAATGGTCGCAGCTCTTGCAAATCTTGGAAGTATGATCGGCACTTTCCTTGGTGTTTATGTAATGGTTCAAATTACAGATATTAATCCGCAGGAATTGATTGTGAATGCTTTCAGTGCCGGACTTACAGCCCTTGGACTGAGTTAAAAAAGTAAAATAACAAATAATCCTCTTTTTTAATCCCTTTTTACTTTCTTTTTTTACATTTATTTTTTGAGTTTTCCCATCTCATCAAATTTAGCTGCCAGCTTATAGGATATATCAGAAAGATAGGCAGTTCCCCATGTTGCTGCAAGAACAGCTCCGAAAAGATCGAACATGAGGTCCAGCATAGTATCGCCAATCCCGTGCTGGGCAAGAATGGCATCAAATCCAAGTGTTGATGTAAGTTCGTCACTAAGAAACTCAATAATTTCCCAGACAACTCCCATTGAAAGTACGAATATAAGAATAAAAATGAAGAGCATTCCAGGAGGTATGTATATCTCATCAACATAGATGTCAATTGCTCTTATCAGAGTATATCCGGCAGCGGCAACCACACTGGCTGAAAGCGCGTGGGTTACATGGTCCCAGTTATCGATGTAGTCATAGAATTCAAAAGTTCCAATGGTATGCAGGAAAACCGCCAATGTGAGCCATAATACAAGTCCGGTATCCTGTTTGATGTGATATTTACGTGTGATTATGTGGGGTACAAAAGTGAGGATAAGTCCGGTTGTTGAGTTCACTGTGGTGGAGAGGTCTTTTCTGAAAATTCCGAACAGCAGTAGCAGCACCAGTCCACCCTGCATCATTCTTGCTGCAGTTACCTGCTTTTCGCTGGAAATACCAAGAAGTCTGCGTATGGGGGCTGGGGGCCTATGTTTGACATAATCATCAGTTTCCACTGACATATGAGTTGGAACATCAACAAGATTTGAATTTTTGGCTGACCTGAGATACCACCCAAACAGTGTTCCTGCTGCAACTCCGGATACCATTGCATATATGAACTGATACATCACAGCATCGTTGATGGCGTCAGGTGAAAGGCCACTTAGAAGATAACTGGTTCCAAGATAAATGTCCAGTAACCATTCAATGAGGTGCCACAGTCCTGAAATTGCGAGGGTTGTGACTACAACAAGCAGTATGGCAAATTTGTCGGTCATTTTGACCGAGGTAAACCAGTTGATCTCAGCGGCCACTAGCAATGCAATGGTTGCCACTGAAAAGTAAAATGGTATACTGGTGGAAAAGAAGTACCAGGCAGTTGAACTCCCCACTATTGGCAGGATGGTCAGGAAAACAAAATACCACGAAGGCATCACTGAGAGTTTGTGCATCCTGATAGCAGGTATTATTATTATACTTATAACAAAGGCAATCAGTATGGTCCATATGAACCTGCCGTAGATGAAGTTACCCATTCCAAGCAGCGCCAGAAACAGGACCATTGTCCATCCGACGAATGCATTAAGTGCTGTGTTTTTCAGGAGCTTGCTGAGTTTGTCTAATTGTCTTGTGACCATTTTCCATATTAGTATAGACTATTTCTGTTATTAAGCATAACATTCAAAAGCCAAAAAACTTCTAAAAATGTAAAAAAGAGTTGGATACGACTTTATTCGTATCTCAAGGCATCAACAGGATTTAATTTCGATGCATTTTTTGCAGGCATATATCCTGCTATCAATCCGACTATAATTGAAACAAATGTCGCAACGATTGTTGCCTTTAAACTCAGGGTAAATTCGAATGGAATCTCCATATACATTGATATTCCAAACACAATAAGCTGTACTACAACAGTCCCGATTGCAATACCAATAATTCCTCCGACCAGTCCGATAAGGGCAGCATTGAAGAGAAATATCATCATTATCTCTTTGTTTCTGGCTCCGATAGCTTTCATAATACCTATCTCCTTTGTCTTTTCAAGTACAGAGGTAAACATGCTGTTAGCAATGCCTACGGAACCAACAAGTAATGAGATACCGGCAATTAATGAAAGAAATGCTGTCAATCCGGTGATGATCTTGTTTGCGTTTTCGATACCATCAAGATTCGCATAGATATCAAAATCTTTTGAGTCTTCATCCACTCTCCTTGCTAATTGAAGTTCCTGATCCATTTTATCAATTACAGTTCTTTCATCATAGCCTTCATAAAGTGTTACTTCAATTGAATCGTACACATCTTTCTCTTTTTTGTAACCGGTGCTTTCTGAATCAACTCTATATACTTCTTCATATGGTATGTAAATAATAGTACCATCCCCCCATCCTCCGAAAAGTCCTCCTTCCTGTTCTTCAAGGATTCCTGCAACTCTGTACGATTTATTGTTGAGAAGGACCATCTGGTTAACTCTTATTTTTCTATCCTTGAATTCCTCGTTAGCCAGTGAATGAGTGATAACTATTGCATTTCTGTCTTCTGCTATCAGTGAGCGACCCTCTGCGATTTTTTCTGCATTGAGCTCACCCCATACACCAGGGTCAACTCCTTTGAGACGTACGTCCATCTGACTAAAACCGGTGTCCATCATGGCATAATTTTCAACTACAACATCAATATATTCTATTTCCGGTATTTTTTTAAGTGTATAGATATCTTTTTTTGTTAGTTTTCCTTCAAAATCAGAATCCGTGTCCTCTATATATTCATTTTCAACCTGAAGGTCCGAGTCCTGAATGCCTACTTCCTCTTCGTAAAAAAAACCATGAGATGTGTAAGCATATATAGAAATAGTATCAGTTTCCAGTTGTTCAAGTGTCTTAGTCACCTGGTCATGGAAATAGTCTCCCATGGTAACAACTGTCATAACAGAGGCAATCCCGATAACAACTCCTATTATGGTAAGCCAGCTTCGGAGTTTGTTGTGTTTTACCATGTTCAGTGATACTTTGAATATCTTAACAGGTTTCATTTGTAATCCCCGATTCAGAGACAGATCACTGTTTTTTCTTCCTGTATATCACAAAACCGACGATTAGTACAAGTATAAGTGCCGGGAACAGCCAGCTACCTGATTTTTCGCTTTGCCCTCTTTGAATTGATTGTTGTATAACAACAGGTTCGGATGCAAAAACAGACAGTTCCCTGTCCTGTGATTCTCTTTCACCGTCACTTGAAGTATAAGCTATCTGGAATTTCAGGGGGAGGAATTCATCATATGTGTCAGGAGTCAGCCCGAAGTCTGCTATTGTATAGTCACCTTTCTGAAGAGTACCAAGAACTACGGAATTCGATCCGCCGTTTACACTCCACCCTTCCTGGTTGGGAATAGAAACAGTTACGGAACTGGCCTTATTATTTCCGATATTTGAAACCGAAAATGAGTAATCACCGCTCATTGTCTGTTCAAGGAAAACAATATCAAAATCCGTTGTCCCGCCGATGTAGATACCTGCCTTGCTTTCAATGGTCTTGCGTTTCTGGTTCTCCACAGTTCCGGCTTCGGTTATGGTTTGCAGTTCCTCTACATCGTCATAGGTAAGCTTCATATCCAGTTTATAAAGTCCCGGAATTGTGTTGACATTTGTGAGTACCTCAAAATCAACTGTTGCATTGTCCTGGATGTCTATGAAATTGATGTATTTTACGTTGCTTGAACCAACCGGAAGTATGAGATCGCTTGTACTTTCCCAGGAGAACATGGCATTTTTAAGAGGAGAATTCCCTACATTTTTTATAACAAAGCTCAGGTTTGTTTTCTTTCCCGGTACCAGTTTTTCAAGACTGATGGATTCTATCTCAGCATTAGATTCACTGTCTACATAAATATCAAATTCCTGTGAAATACAAAGACTGTCCCTGTTGCCCAGTTCATAGACCATAACTTCAAGGGGATACTGACCTGCATTGATGTTGTTGTCAACAAGTATTTTGAATTTCACAGTCTTACTTCTTTCATCCACGTAACGCTTTCCTAAGGTGCCGATGTTATTTTTCAGGCTCTGTCCCGAAATCTCAGAAAAAGGATACTTAGGCACCAGTTCTACAATAACATTTTCTACTTCTTCTGCACCTGTATTCTGGATAGAAAAGCTTACTTCGAGTACCTCACCTGGTTTTACAGGGTCAGGGTCCTGGTTTAGAAGGTCAACTGTTAGTCCAAGATCTGTGGTACTTAAAGCCAGGGTATCTTGTCCGCATAGTGTCAGGACAACAAGGCATAGCATTATTTTCCTTACAATTTTAAAATTCATTTTTCACTACCATCCTAAAATCGTTGTTATCAATGTCTGCGTCTATTGTTTTTCCGTTCGCTTCATCCCGTGTGATCATCCCGTCTTTCAGGACTATGTGCCTTCTGGCATACTGAGCCAGGTTCATATCATGGGTAACCATTACTACTGTCTTGCCTTTCTCTTTCCAGAGCCTGTAGAGTATGTTCATAACATCAAGCCCTGTCTGGCTATCCAGTGCCCCTGTGGGTTCGTCTGCAAGAATGAGTTCAGGGTCACATGCAAGAGACCTTGCAATTGAAACACGTTGCTGCTGTCCTCCGGAGAGCTGGCTTGGCAGGTTGTCCAGCTTGTCTGAAAGCCCCATAAGTTCAAGAACTTCTTTTGCTCTCTCAAGAGCGACATCGTCATCGATTTCCTGTATTTCCAGTGGAAGAAGTACATTTTCAAGGGCTGTTATCCCGGGCATCAGGTTATATTGCTGGAAAACGAATCCAATCGTTTTTCCCCTCAGTCTGGAAAGGTCGGATTCGTCCATATGGGCTATGTTCCTTGAGTTCAGTAATATCTCGCCTCTGGAAGGAGTATCCAGACAACCTACGAGGTTCATCATGGTAGATTTTCCACTTCCGGAAGGTCCTATTATAGCCGTAAATTCATTGGGTTGAATATCAAAATTAATGTTTTTCAGTGCGTTGATCTGCACTTCTCCCATCTGGTATACTTTCCAAACATCTCGAAATGAAATCAATGCTTTTTTCATAACTTTCTGTAATTACTGGCATCTATAAGAGTAGGAAGTAGTTTAAATAGGTAATTTAACTACATATTTTTGTCAACTATCGTAATATCGATAATTATATCTATGTAGGATTTAATTTCTCCAATAGTCATGTGCAGGAATGTTTTACTGAGTTGGCAAATAATCGGGGGAGGACTATATTACTTTTTAGGAAATCAAAGATGGGATTAAAATCTAAAAAAACAAAACTATTTCAGAAAAGGAGCCGGCTGGAAATAATAAGGGATATACTTCAGGTTATCCGCGAATATAACAATGCAATAGGTCCGACAAAAATACAGCGCCTTTCAAATCTTTCATTCCAGATGTTTGAGGAATACGTGGAAGAGCTGGAAAATAAAGACCTCATCTGCATCAGGCTACAAAACAATAATAGAAAAATATACTCTGTAACAGATAAGGGAAGAGCTCTTCTTGATAAGTGTGAGGATTTTGAATCTTTTCTTGATGATCTGGGTTTGTAAATATTTTGAGTAGAAAAACATAACAAAATCTTTCACTCTTCCGGTATCGGGAGTCCATGCTGTCTCAAAAATGACAACTTGTCCCAGTATCCTCTCTGAAAAACGATCTTATTATTTACAACATGGAAAAATCCGCATCCACGAAGTCCCAGGGGGTCTTTCCACTCCAGAATTGCCCACTCGCCATCTTCAAAAATGTTCTCAACTATGCAGACCATTTCGGCATGTGCAAACTCTTCTTCGAACATCTTTTTGATAGCCTCTTTTCCTTCCACCGGTTCCTCAGGAACCTGATAGTTGATGGCGTTTTCATCGTACATATCAGCAAGTCCTGCTGAATCTGCATTGTTAAAGGCTTCAACCCATTTTTTTATAAGTTCTCTTGGGCGCATGTATTCAAATCCTTAGTTCTCTGTAACTCTCATTTTTTGTTAATCAACGGAACATCCGGAAGGTTCTCGTAAACTTCATCATAGCTCTTGTATTCAGTCAAAACTTCAACAACAACCGAAATAGGATCAGCCCATATCTCAGGCAGGTCTGCTTCGCCTTCAATCCTGATCTCATATGCAAGCTGCTCGTGAGGTGGGTTGAACTGAGCATCCACTCCTTCCTTATTTCCCCTGGCATCAATCCGGTACCATCCAAACTCTTCCAGATAAACTGCATTCAGAGCGTGTAAACAGAATGGTCCTCCATCTGCATTGTCATCCTTGCTCAAACGCTGGTAACAGATTCCCGCCGGAATTGAGTTTGCCCTGAGAAGTGCTGCAAGGAGATGGCTCTTAGCATAACAGTAGCCGGTTCCGTATTCAAGAACTTCGGATGCTTTCAGGGTGACAGGATTCATACGGTAGTCATAGCTGTGTTTGATTTCATCCCTGACGAACTCGAAACAGAGTCTGGATATTTCTGTTGGGTTCTGACTGTTGCTTGCGAGTTCCTTTGCTTTTTTCATGACCGAGGGGTGATTGAAGTCGATGATGTCCGTTGGTTTCAGATAATCCTGCCTTGCTGTCATTATAGTTAGTATTGAGTCTGTGGACAATGAAAATGTTTTCGTTTTTGGAATTTTGAAAATAACTGTAAAATGAATGTTTCATGAGCAAGATAGACTATAACTGTGTAATTACTATATAGTGTATCGGTAAATTTATATAGAATTATCAATAATTGCAATATTGCAATTATGGTAAAAGATGACAATTTCTCCAAATCTTATATAGTTTATAAATATTTTTGTGACAATCCTCGCGAGATAGTTACACCAAAAGAGCTAACACAAAAGTTAGAACTGAATTATAATACGGTCAACGGTGCAATTAATAGACTTTTTATCAGTGGAAAAATAGAAAGAGTAGACAGAGGGAAATATACTCTTGATTTGCCTCTACCTGAGGGCCAAACAACTTTATTCAAATCAGAAAATGATAATATAGGAGACATAGGAGATGCATGAGGGTGAAGTATGGCTTTAAGAGATTTGACATTGGAGATTACGCGCAAGTGCCCAATGAGTTGTAAATTATGTTCATCTAATGGTGGTAAACCTTGCGATCCTGAATTTACTTTTGAAGAACTAAAGGGAATAGTAGATCAGGCTAAAGAATTAGGGGTAACTGAGATTTCTTTGTCAGGAGGAGAGCCTTTTACTTCTCTTTTTCTCAGTGATTTGTGTAAATACATAAGTGATTTGGATATTGATGTTTTCGTATTCACTTCTGGGAATTATTCTGATACTACTAATATAACTTCTCCCATCCCATTAGATAAATTGATTAAGTTACAAAAGTCTGGTGCAAAGAAGATTGTCTTTAGTCTACATGGCTCAAATGCTGTTATTCACGATAAAATAACTAGAAAAGAAGGCAGTTATAACAATTTATTACAGTCCATCAGAAATGCTAAAGAAGTAGATTTGGAATTGGAAGTACATGTTGTTCCGGTTAGGGAGAACTACAAAGATATACCTGCAATAGTAGATTTGTTGAATTGTATCGGTGTGGAGTCTCTTCATATATTAAGATTTGTACCACAAGGTAGGGGAGAAACATATAGAGAAGAACTAGAGCTTAATAAAATAGAGCAATTTGAATTAAATGGGATGTTGAATAATATTGTAGCCAACTCTCCAATTACAATCACAGTCGGTGCTCATTTTAATGATTTTGATATAAAAACAACAGGTAGGTGTACGGCTGGTACAAGAAAAGCTGTAATAAGGCCTGATGGATGTGTGTATCCATGTGTAGGTATGAAATGTCTTCAAAATCTTTCTACTTACGATGTTCGATCTAAAAACCTAAAGGACATTATAGATAATTCTTCGTGTTTTGTTCTATCTAGGAACCTTTTAAAAGAAGAAAACTGTTGCTTGGCTCAAAAGCTGGCTAAAAGAGATATTGTAGCCATAGATAAAAAAACGTTTGATAAAAAACTATCTATGAAACCCTTTAACGCTTGTACATATCAATTGAGTTGAGAATTATGACTGAATCTATTACTGATAAAGATCTTCTGGTATGGTTTCAATCTAACTATAAAAAGATTCCATTTATAAATTTGGCAGATCTAATTGATGAAAGATTAGATAGAAGCTCTCGACTTGAAACAACTATAAAAAAAGAATTGAACATAAAGCAAGAGCTCCACGAACAAAAAGAGATACTTAAAAAAATGTGGAAAGACTTAGTTGCAAATGCCATTATATATCTAAAGCTTCAGGATAAAAGAGAAAAATATAATGACGATGGCGATTATGGAATCGATCAGCTAGCAGATTTTTTTGATGAGTATTGCGATTTTGAAAAGCTCCTTTATGGTAGTAGTGACTATTATAGAGATCACGTATCACATGTATTTAAAGTTTTTTTGCTTGGGGAATATCTGGTCAGAGAAAAACTTCCTGGTGGATTTTCTTCGATAGAACTTTTTGATCATAAACTAGATGTTTCGTGGAAAAAAGCTTCTAATGATTATGAAGATGAACAAGAAAGAAAAGATAAGAAATATACGATTACTGAACAAGAAAAAGAAGCTATGTGGTGTGTTGTTTCTTTAACTCATGATTTGGGATATCCAACTGAAATAATGTATAAGATTCCAGAAAAAATGAGAAAAATGCTAAGTACATTCAACATAGATGTTTCTTATAATGCTTCTCATCAGAGTCAAATATATAATGATCACATTCTCAAACTAGTTGCTTCTGACTTAGAAAGGCATTCTGTTTATTCAAGAAAAGGAAAAAAATATTACTACACAACTCATATAAAATCAAAGTATTATTCAAAATATTCTAGATCTTTAGAACAATGGGATCATGGTCTTGAAAGTTGTATATTGCTTGCCAAAACTCTCGTTTATTTTTTGGAAATGGATTGCAGTTTAGATGAAAGGAAAAAAATGGATACTTTAGATGCAAGACACTTTTTAATTAGGCAAAGGATGTTAAAAGCAATTGCGAGTCATAACTGCAATTACATTTATCATTTAAAACTTGATATGTCCTTCCTGCTTAGAATAATTGATGAAATGCAGGAGTGGGGAAGACCTCGATTATCAGATTTGTTCTCAACATCACCTATTTCTTCACTCGAAATAAAGGAATTCACGCAAGAGATAATTGATTATACAATACAATTTGATTATGGAAAATGCACTCCTGTATCTATAAATATAGAAGAAGCTCATAGAAATATAAAAGAATATTTTAGACGAAAAATTGATTTATATACAATGGTATTAAGAAGTGCAGTTGATGGCAAAAACAGAAATTTTACTTTGAAGTTTAATGTTGTTGACAAAATAGAGATTTCAAAACCAGTTACTTATCAGTTTACGCATGAAAATCCAAAAGATGTGACTATTAGTATTTGCTACTACAATTCTGATGATTCACATTCTACTTTGGAAAGAGATACATATGTGAAGATGAGTATTTTTGAAAATACTGAAGCTAAATGGAAAGAATTCTACAAGAAATATTACTCATGAAAAACACATCAATTTTTAAAAAAAAAATATGTGAATGTACAAAATGTATTAACCTTGTAAAATCACGTAGTTTAGCGGTTCCTGGATATGGTTATCCTGATGCAGACATTCTTTTCATTGGTCTAGCTCCGGGTAGATATGGAGCCGACAAGACTGGAAAGCCTTTTACAAAAGATGCTTCTGGCAAGATATTTCAAACTGCTTTGTCCCTCTCAGATATGAGTATGGAACCAAATGGGCTTGATCAAAGAGAAGAACTTCTAAAAGCTTATGTGACTAATCTGGTCAAATGCAATCCAAGGGACGAGAAAGGAAACAATAGATACCCTACTTCAGATGAAGTAGAAAACTGTCTTGAATATTTGCATGATGAGCTTGATTTAATTAATGCTCCAGTTGTTGTTCCTTTAGGAAAGCTCTCGACAGAGCATGTAACTGGTCGGAAATGTAAAAAACTTAGTTCATTACATAATGTGCCTATACGCATGGAAAAATTCTGGTGTGTTCCATTCCTCCATCCTTCATATGTTGCAAGAGGCGCTTATTCCAGAGAGACTTATTTTGATGATTTTAGATCTCTTTCTAAATTTGTTAGAGATAACAAATAGAAGAAAAATCACAATACAATTAAAAAACAAGAAAAAATGAAAGATCCTCAGCAGAGGTCTTTCAGGTGGAACTGGTACTTACCGAGTTTGCCGCCGTAGTTTCCTGCTGTGATCTTTGATACGCCAGGAACTGCGATAGCTGCTTCGATACCTGCCTTCATTGCCTTTTGGATAGCATCCTCGTCGACACCGTTGATGACAAGCTCGTAAACTGCCTTTACACCTTCTGGGATTTCAGTACCTTCGACCTTGTCCCTGATGGATGGGCAGAACTTCTCGTTTGCAGTTGCTTTCATGAACTTGTAGTTGTTAAAACCAGCCTTGGAACCACTTGCAACAATTCCGCCTGGGAATGGAGTGATTGTACCCTCAAGGTCCTTGATAGCGTCTACTGCAACTTCTGCTGCTGTAAGTGCTGTCATCTGGCTGTCACCGAAGATAAAGAAGTTACCGCCTGCAATGCCTGCTACAGCGCCAATGTTCTCTTCTACAAGGAAGTCACCCTCCATGATTGGGATGCTGTACATCTTGCGACCGTCGATCTCTGTCTCGGATTCCATTCCGTCACCGAAGAATTTGAGTTTGAAACCTACGTTGAACTGCTTCTCAGCTTCTGGCATACCGTTGAAAACAGCTGTTGTTGGAGCTGTAAGTACACACTGGCCGAGGCGCTCAAGTAACTGGTGTTCAAGTGATTCGTATCCGAAGGTGCAGAACTGGACATATACACCAGGTCTTCCGTCAGGAGTCTCCTCAGGACCTACGAATTTTTCAATACCTGCTTCTGCAGGGCACATAATAACAGAGGTACCGAATCCTGTTGCTTCAAGTGCAGCTATCTCTGCCCAGCGTTTTGTTGCTGCGGTGATAAGTACTCTTGAGATCTTGATCGGGAACGCTTCTGCAAAAGTATCTTCGATTTCTACTCCATTGATTTCCATAATAATCCCTTGTTTTAAGTTGAATCAAGTAGCCAACATTCACATGTTGCACTAACTATAGCAGTAATACAAGACAATTACAATACATATACTCTTCGAAATGCAGGCTAAAAGAAGACTACCTTCCGCCTGACTTGCGGTAGGTTTTATCAAAAAGGGCGAACATCTCCCTGTCAATTTCCTGAAACTTGCCAATTTCAAAAATAGCTTCACTGACAATAGCTGAAATAGATTCGATGTTCGAAAGGTTTGCAAGGCTCTTAGATGAACTGGCAGTAGATTCGACCATCTGTTCCTTTATTGATATCTCGCACACCTCAACAATAGCATTGACAGCAAGTGAGGCATTATCTGATTGATTGCTTGACGCCGCAACCGTGCAGAAGTTTTCCATAACAGGAATAATTCGTGAAACTTTTTCATCGGAATGTTTCCTTGCGGCAACCACACCGATATCTTTCAACGCCGATGTAACATCAGCAAGAGAATCCATTCCGAATAACTCCCCGACTTCTTCCAGCGCCTCTATCACTTTATCAAGGCAATCGTGTTTTTCCCTGTCAGGAGATTCCTGTACGGTTTTGATTCCAATGTCCCTCAAAGAGTATATTATAAGCTTCTTTAGGTGTTTTTGGTCTTTGCTGTCAACTGTTCTTGCAACTTCAAGCAGGACTTCCCGGATCTTCCCAAGCGTTGCAGTGTCTCTGTTCACAGCTGCGTCAAGTGCTATTTTTTTAAGCAGGATAACTGATTTCTCAGTGCTGTCCAGCATATCTTTTTTAGCTGATGCGATCCCGATGTCACCGGTAGCGATTGCAAGTTTGTGAAGTGGGGTAACAACTACCTTATTTCTAAAAATGTCAACTAAATCCTTAATACCCTTTGAACGTTTGATGAGTGTGAGTTTATCTAACTGAGGGAAATACTCTATTTCCCTGTGCAGTTCGAAGAAACCTGACATTTTGTCCAGGCTTTGTAAAGTGAAACTTTCCATACCGGCTTGTGAGGCTTCTTTTCCAATGGCACCGAATGCATCGATAACTTCCATCAGTACGAACCTGTTCTCCTCTTCTCTTGAAAGAATGGCAAGCTGATACAGATGTATATTGATATATTTTATAATGAGGTTCTTTTTTCCACCGGAACTGAGAACTTTAGAGCATAGCTTTGGGATTGTTTTTACTCCCACACTTGCAGTGAAATCATCATTATTCCTGACCGCCCCGCGAATAATATCGACCACAGGCTGGAGAGGATCAATATTCTCTTTTCCCGCTTCCAGTTTCCTGTAACTCTCACTCATATCATATATCTGAAGGTCGCTGGTCAGTTTCTCATAAGTTTTCTTCACTGATTCCGTTCTGAGATAATCAGCAAGAAGGAAAGCCAGTACTGAGAGAATGAGTGAATATACAAACAGCATGATCATTCCCATAGGTTTGAAAGTTCCAAGAAAATGCATTATCGATGCTGCCAGAGTAAAGGTTCCGATCGTGTAAGAGAGCATATCTGTAAGTGCATCTCTCTTACTCGCAAGCCAGAGACCCGCTACCCAGAAAAGCCCAAAACAGATAGCAAGAAGAACATTACTCCAGAAAATATCCATCTGCTGGTTTACAAGTATGATGGAAATATAACCAAACTGGATAACCACTGAACCGATAGAAAGATCAGCTCCAACATCCCTGATATTGATCTTCAGGTAATTTTTGATCAGGATGTCTGCAATAAGAAAAAGTGATATTACACCGCTTATGAGAGCTGTATCAACGATATCGGGTATGAGAATCTCCATAGCTTTTATATTGTTGATTTGTATTTATATATATAGTTATTGAAATCATCCTGCTGACATCGCAATAAATGGATAATTACTTGTATTTCAATTCACTATTTTCAAAAACAGAAAGTCTAAACAAACATTAATAACCACAAAAATTTAAAATCCTTACAATGGTGAAATTATGCTGAAGATAACTCCATATATGGGACCACTTGTCATCATCGTTTCAATAGCAGGACTGTGGCAACCTTTACTTGGTTATTTCATGCTGCTGGTTTTTGGTGCGATTTTCCTGATAGCACCATTCAGAGGCCGCTGGTTCTGTGGAAATCTTTGTCCCCGGGGAAGCTTCATGGATTTTTGGGTAGGTAAAGTCTCAGAAAAAAGAAAGATACCTAAAATTCTCAAAAGCTACTTTATCAGAGTTCCTCTTTTTATGCTCATGATGGTCTTTATGGGTTACAGGCTCATGAACACTCATGGAATCGTGAACCAGATAGGTATGGTGCTTGTAATAATGTGTCTGACTACGTCTTCTATTGCGGTTATTCTGGGAGTTACAATCGCTCCAAGGACATGGTGCACTTTCTGTCCGATGGGAACCCTGCAAAGTATTGTGGGTGTAAACAAATATCCGCTACAAATGGACATAGAAAAATGTATCAAATGCCACAAATGTGAAAAAATTTGTCCCATGCACCTGAATATTGTGGATATGACACACAATCCTGATTGTATCAAATGCGGAAGGTGCATTGATATTTGTCCTAAAGATGCACTGAGTTTCAAGAAATCTGCAAAAGATGCATGATTTTTCTTCTCTGCTTTTCTTTTTTATCTTTAAATTCTATTTTCCCGGCAGATACAAAAACAATGACCCGCTTTTAAAAGTAAATGGACACACTGAACTTTGATGGCTCATGCGACCCAAATCCCGGAGGAATAATGGGATTTGGATGGATAATCAACTGGAGCAATGGCAAAAAACCAACTGAAGGGAGTAAGGAAAAGAAACCTTCAAAATCCAATACCAATAATGTTGCCGAGTACACCGCCCTGAAGGAAGGTATTTCCAATTACCTGAAACTGGGAGGAAAAGGCCCACTTCAGGTTTACGGGGATAGCAAACTTGTCATCAGTCAGATGTCAGGGAAATGGAAAGTCAATAACCAGAACCTTGCAAAAATCAAAGAGGAAACGGATTCTATAATCAAAAAACACAATCTGAAGGTCAAATTCACATGGGTCCCCAGGGAACAGAACAGCATTGCTGACAGGCTTGCACTGCCTAAATCCAGACGCAACAAAATGTCAAAATCGGACTCAAAGTCTTCAAAGGAAAGTTCTGTTAAACCTGAGAACAGAAAGTTCGTTGCAGATGTGAACTCATCCTCTGTATCCTCAAAACTGAGACTTCAGATAAACGAACTTAATACTTCCCCCTCACCCGGTTTCAAATCCTTTGCACAGCTTAAGGTTGGCGGTTTTGATTCATTTTCAAAGAAGAAACTTGAGACTTTACAGAAGGAAGCAGGTCCTAAAGCTTCATCAATAGTCAAAAAAGAGTTTCCCAAAAATTCAAGTCAGCAGGCTTCAGCTCTCAGATGGATGCTGAGGGGGCTTGCTACTGATCTTGCAATAAAGAAGGTCAAAGTCGATATTGAGCTCAGCAAAAAGAAGAAAAGGTAACCTTTTACATAGACCGAAATGCTAAGGTTTTTAGTGATAATTGATGTTGTTTTCTCCAATACACAGGACAATTTTCAACATTTTTTTACATCCAATATGCATGCATCTTCTAATCTCTGGATTCTTAGTTTTATTTTTTTCATTATCCATGCATTTTTTCCGATTGTTGCAGTATCGCCTGTTCTTTAAAAGCAGTCCATCCGTGTATTTGCATCCTGTAATGAATGAGTAACAGAAACAGGATTATTAAACATACAAAAGCAAATATCACCACAATTTTGCTTAATAAATATTCATTACTAGTCAAAAAATGCAATACAGGGTCTTTCGCCTTTACATTAATCATAGTTGCAATGAGAGATAAGGCCACAAAAATAAAACCAGCTATACATGTAATCTCATTTAAGAATATTTCAGACTGTTTTATACGGTTATCGCAAATCTTAATAAAACACTTCCACCCTTCATTATCAAATCCCGATTCTCTAAACTCCTTAGAAATTAACCAATGAATATCGTCAAAACCATTTGTAAAGCTCCATATGACAAAATTCTTGCGATTATTTTTGATTCTGCGATTGCAGTTTTCTGTGAGTTCTTTTAGGACAGGCATTGTATTACTTTTCAATTTTTATCTTTTAAGCAGTCTATGTCAGTAAATATATTTCTTATGACTATATATATTTATTCATTTTGAAGCGGTGGCCTGAAATTAGATGCTCTTAATGGTTGTTTTTGAACGCCATTTCGGTGATAAAATCGTTTATCGAGTCTGGTGGATCGAGCGTTTTAAATTTTTGTCCTTCAAGTGTTCTTTGTGGGGGACTGCTACACTAAAAATGGTTTTTTCTTCCATATACCGGCCTGATTGTTCAACGCGCTTTTTTCACGGTGAACCAGAAATCACTTCCCTGGCCTATTGGATTGTTTTCAACTCCAATTTCTCCGCCGTGAAGTTCCACTATTCTTTTTGCGATTGCAAGGCCAAGTCCGCTTCCTTTTATACTTCCTTTTTCTGCCCGTCTGAAACGCTCGAATATCATTTCCCTGTCACCGTTGTTGATGCCCTGACCGGTATCAGTAACCTGTATTTTCCATTTATCCATGGCATCTGATATGGTAATTGATATTCTTCCTTTAGAAGGAGTGAATTTGATCGCATTGGAAAGCAGGTTAAGGAATACTTCTTCCATGATCGGGTTCATGAGTGACGGGTAAGGTCCGATTGCTTTCATATCAAACCGAATATCTTTTTTATCCATTTCAGAACCGAGGTTCCTGACTACTTTTTCAAGAATTGGCAAAAAGTCCTGCTCTTCAAATTTGATATCATCGACCGATTCCAGTTTTATGAACTTTGAAGCTGATTCGATCATATAGATCATTCTTTCATTGTTCTTGTGAATCTTATCAAGCAGGTTCTGTTTTCTTTTTTTGTCTTCAACAATTATCAGTTCCTCAGTAAAACCGCGTATTATATTTGCAGGATTAAGAAGGTCATGTGTGAGTACATCTGTGAAAAGCACTTTCAGGTGATTTGCATCTTCAAGTTGTTTTGCATATGTTCTGAGATTTTCTTCAGCTTCTTTCCTGCTTAGAGCCTCTGCAAGTACATTAGCCACAGACTGCATGAAATGCATGTCATCTTTGGTGAAAACTCTTCTTTGTGTGGTGTGTACATTCATGACACCGTAGGGTTCTTCTCTGCTACCGATAGTAACATCCATTCCGCTGACAATACCGTTTTCCTGAAGCAATGACAATCCGCTGAATTTGTCCTGTGATCTGTTTTCCTGAATAACTGAGTCTTCTTCGCAGTCAGAGTACAAAGTGTAGCAGACAATGTCATTCTTGCTGTTTTCTCTTTCATTTTTAGTGTTGTTTTTCTCTTCCCAGCCAACACCTGCAACCATGACAGCATTATCGCCTTCTTTTTTCATTATCCGGCAGTATTCAACATCAAGAGTACCTGTTATAAGTCTCACGGAGTCCTGCATGAGTTCATCAAGGTCTGCTCCTGCAAGTCCTTCCTGTCCGAGCTTTGCAACGGCAGCCTGTTGTTTTTCTCTCATTTTCAGGGTATTTTCAATGGATTTGCATTCACTGATGTCCTTTGCGTGTCTTACTACCATTGAAACATTGCCGTTATCATCAAAAAGAGGTGAAAGCTCAATGAGTTTTGTTTTGCTGTCAAGAGGGTCTTCAATCTCAAATTTACAGCATTTACCGGTAGCAAAAACTTCAAGCAAACGACATGATTCACAGGGTTTTGTCTGCTGCATGAGACAATTATAGCACAAGGGATTACCCATTTTTATATTTGTAGCTATAGAATCACAATTCTTCCAGTTACTGGTTACAATTCGCATATCCCGGTCTATTACAACTATCAGATCCTGTATCGATGACAGGGTTTTTTTCAAAATACCAAGCTGAATATTGTTCAGCTCATCGTTTTTTGTGTCACAAATTGAAATATGAATCCCCCGGATAACTTTCAATTATTGTAATTCGGGTTCAGTTAGCTTATTGTCTGAATATTATACCAGTAATATAATATTATAAGACTGAATCCAGATGAAAAAGTCTTGAATTCTGCTATTTATATGTATCCGGGGTCTGAGCATATGATGATGAGTATGAGTGTAATATATTGGATAGCAATTTATATACTTCTCATAAAATAACAACGTAATCTATATGCAGAGACTCAATAATATTATAAAGTCATAATATATCCAATCTCATATATTTACTATAAATCAAGATTTGATATTTTCCCTATAATTTTATTCCGCAATGCTTGCAAAACAGGGCATCGCTATCGTTTTTGTCATTCCCACAATGCTTGCAGATATTCTTTGGCATTTTATTTTCTCTTTCTTCAATAGAAGCAAAACTAATTTCTGCTGTTACAATGCCTGTTGGAACAGCGATTATGCTATAACCAATTATCATGACAACTGAAGAAAGAGCAATTCCAAGCGGCGTTTTTGGTACAATGTCACCATAGCCTACCGTTGTAAGTGTCACGATAGCCCAGTGAATGCTCATTGGTATGCTGGTAAAACCGTTTTCCTCACCTTCAATCACATACATCATGGAGCCAAGAATAACGACAAGTGTCAGCACCGTAAACAGGAAAACAGTAATTTTCCTGCCGCTTGCTTTTAATGCGCTTATCAGCAGTTCAGCCTCGTTCAGGTACTTCACAAGTTTAAGAATACGGAATATTCTCAGCACCCTGAGTATCCTGATAACAAGCAGGAACTGGCTTCCCGGCAAAATGAGACTCAGGTATGTAGGCATGATGGCCAGCAGGTCAACAATTCCAAAAAGGCTGCCTGCGTACTTTGTTTTGTTTTTGACACAAAGCATTCGAAGAATATATTCAATTGAAAAAAGAATGGTGAAGAACCATTCTATATTATAGAGCAGGTCACCGTGTGCAAGTCTGAATGATTTCACACTGTCAAGCATGACAGCTAGCACGCTCAGGAGGATACTCGCTATCAGAATTATATCGAAGTTCTTCCCGGCAGGAGTATCAGCCTCAAAGATTATTTCGTAGAGTCGGCTCCTCCAGTTATCCCCGTCCGGTTTGTTATCTGAATATTTATCCTCATTTGCAGCCATTGTAATCCTCAGAAATCAAAAAGGCTCTTTTGTCCTGTACTTTCCTGCAGGTTGCCAACCCTGACACCAATGCGCCTGAAATTAATAGTGCTTTCCTCAAGGAACTGTTTCATCAGTTCAACAGCATTCTCAGCCAGTATTTCCCTGTCACTCACAGCGTGGTTGAATGTCTTGCTTTTTGTTGAAGTTTTGAAATTTGAGAATATAACGGTTACTGTTACAGACCGGAATGCTACTTTCCTTTTTTTGATCTTGCTGGTAACATCATCCATAAGCTCATCAAGCAATGAGAATATCATTTTCTCATTTCTGCTGTCATTTTTCAGTGAAGCCATCCTGCCAACCTGGTCGCTTGCAGTTCTCTCCTTCACAGGACTGTCATCCTGACCTGATGCAGCTTTTTTAAGCCACATACCTTTGTTCTTTCCAAAAACAGAAATCAGTTCCATAACATCAAAAGCAGCCAGCTCCTCAACAGTTGAAATTCCCATTTCAGCCAGCTTGTCCTCGGTTACCTTGCCGATTCCCCATAATTTCTTCACCGGCATCGGTTTAAGAAAATCCTCAGTTTCTTCCGGTCTAATTACAGTTATTCCATCAGGTTTTAGGAAAGACGATGCCATCTTAGCAATGAGTTTGTTGGGACCGATGCCAACCGAGCAGGTAATTCTTTCCTGTGATTTCACTTCTTCTTTAATCCTGATGCCGATTTCCTTTGCAATATCGTAATCCCTATTGCAGGATTCGCTTATCTCCAGAAAAGCCTCATCGATACTTATTTTTTCAAAAGATTCCTCACGATCTGCATTTGACCTGAGGATATCCATCACATTTGCAGAAACCTCTTCATAGAACGCTTTTCGAACCGGCAGAAAAACAGCATCAGGCTTTTTAGATTTTGCAAGTTTACACGGCATGGCAGAATGTATCCCGGCATCTCTTGCAATATAATTGGAAGTACTGACAGCTCCGCCCGATTCATCACGGTTGGAATACATGCAGACAACAACAGCTTTTCCTTTCAGAGTTGGGTCTTCCCGCTCTTCTATTGCAGCATAGAAGTAGTCCATGTCCACATGAATTATCACACGTTCCATTACTAAGTAAGAATGTTCAGGAGCTTTTTATGGTTAACTGAAAGATTGGTTCCGTAGAAATCCGGTTTATAGTGACATAAGCATTTCTGATTTTCATTTCCACAAAATGAATTTTCAAGCTAAAAACAAAGTAACAACCGCCAGAGGCGGCACATTCTGATGCTGCTACATGAAAGATTATTCCAAAGATTATTGCATTGATACTGAGAAATCTACGGAAAATTTGCAAAGAACGTAGAGGGTGTTTTCCGATTATTCTATTTCTTTTTGTGGGAAAACGCCGGCTTCGCCGGACCCTTCGGTTTTAATCAAGTTATTCATGACCTACGATTGATCATATTGTCCTGACAAAACCGGTACTGCTTTCCTTTAAGTTTTAACAACAGGATTTCTACAGGGCCGAAAAATCGAATGAAAAATGAGTTTAAGGAATCGGCTTTAAAGAATCGTATCCCTGCAATCCACATAAATGCGGCTGAAGTCAGGCACTTTTCCTGAGATTGGTTTTGCGTAGAGGTACAGGTTCTCATGCATTGGCTTGAATTTATTCAGGACTCCAAGAACCGGATCATCAGGATCAGTGCAGGCTCCAAAGAACTTGCAGTTAGTCTCAAACATCAGGTTATTACAATAGTCAATTATCTCTTCCATTGCAGGGCTGTGTTCCTGTTCAAATGCAAAATCTACAATCGAATGCATTTTGCAGACCTCACCTTCAGATGGAATATCCGGCACTCTTGTAAAGTGTCTGAGTATTCCGTATGCATTTGCCATGAGTTTCCACATCATCGGTTCTTTTGTGTAAGTAACTTCCATAAGGACCGAAGTATCCCAGAAACCTGCACAGGCAACAATGTGTCCTTTCCATTTTGCGACAATGAAATTTTCAAGACCGTATCCAAGTATTCTTTCAGTATAGTTCCTGAAACTCTCTGTGGTAAATGGGTAAAATTGGGCGTTTCCATGGTAGTAGCTATTGATCAGCTTAATAGTTTCATGGATATCATCAGGATTTATCCTTTCAATTTCATATCCGCTTTCCATCTTTTCATTTTGATGAGCTGAAATTGAAATAACCTGAATGTTCTTTTCTCTCATGTAGCCAAGATTTTCAAAGAGATCAATGAACTCTTCATTTGGTTCATACGCATAACAATAGATGTAAGAAGCATTTATTTTAGCCGCAGCTTTTTCTGCTTCCCTGATAAGTTCGACTTCAATTCCCTGATCTTTGTGGTCAGGATGAACCATAACTTCTGCAATGTAAAGATATGGTTCATCTAGTCCTTGTTTAATTGACCACCCTATCCACCCCACAGCGGCGGCATTCTTCTCTGCGACACGGATTTCCCAGTTGTCGAAAAGCTCATATCTTGCTGTTATATCCGGTCCCTTGTCAATGATCATTGCACATTCTTCATTTCCCTGGGGACATAGCTTTTCAATGTCCAGCAGGGTGTCGTTGTCCTCTTCCCTAAAGGGTCTTATATTGAGCATGCAATCACTCCGGTATCTTTTGTCAGATGCTCCGGTTACAAGGAAACCCGGAAAACAGAGTCATAACTCCGTGTCACAGGTTTTGAATTCTACTACTCCCAAATAAAAATTGAATTTGATCGGATATATAGGTTTTGGATATAATCAAAGATAATTAATAAAATATGCAAGAGTAACTATTACTTTCACAAGTAAAAAGCTAATCCTGATTATTCCTTATTCTTCAAATTCAGCAAGCGCTGTGCTGAGGTACCTCTCACCAGTATCCGGCAATATTACAACTATCATCTTTCCGGCATTCTCTTCCCGCCTGGCAACCTGCAATGCTGCATGAACTGCTGCGCCACATGAGATTCCAACGAGTATTCCTTCTTTTTTAGCCACTTGTCTGGCAGCTTCAAAAGCATCCTCATTGCTGACTTTGATAACTTCATCGATGATCTCCGTGTTCAGCACATCAGGGACAAAACCGGCACCAATTCCCTGTATCTTATGGGGTCCGGGATTCCCACCGGAAAGAACAGGTGAATCTTCCGGCTCAACAGCTATTGCTTTAAAAGAAGGCTTCCGGGCTTTGATAACTTCAGAGATTCCGGTTATAGTTCCCCCTGTACCGACACCTGCCACAAGATAATCTACCTTACCCTCCGTATCATTCCAGATTTCCTCAGCCGTAGTACGGCGGTGAATATCAGGATTTGCAGGGTTCATGAATTGGTTAGGGACAAAGGAGTTTTCAGTTTTCTTTGCCAGCTCTTCAGCTTCACTGATGGCTCCGTTCATGCCTTTTCTCCCAGGAGTAAGAACAATCTCAGCACCAAGCATCCTGAGTATCTTTCTCCTTTCAATGCTCATGGTTTCAGGCATCGTAAGAATAAGACGGTATCCTTTTGCAGCGCAGACAAAAGCAAGCCCTATTCCAGTATTGCCTGAAGTTGGTTCTATTACAACAGAATCCTTGTTGAGAAGCTCTTCCTTTTCAGCAGTTTCTATCATATTCAGAGAGATTCTGTCCTTAATTGAACTTAGAGGATTGAAGGATTCAACCTTGCCGACCACAGTTGCATGGCAACCTTCAGTTATTCTGCCCAGACGAACAAGAGGTGTGTTTCCCACAGTTTTTGTTATATCTTCATAAATTTTGATTTTACCAGCTCCCTCATTTGTGCTCCCTTTTTTCCTTGAAAATTAGTTTAGGTTCTTCGATAATGACCTTAGTATCAGGGGGAACTGACTTCGTGACCCACACGTTACCACCTATAACCGATCTTGCTCCAATCACAGTGTCTCCTCCAAGAATTGTTGCATTGGAATAGATGATCACATCATCCTCAATGGTAGGATGCCTTTTTTGATCCCGGATAAGCTTTCCTGATTCGTCTTTTGGAAAACTCAGGGAACCCAGGGTAACTCCCTGATAGATACGGACATTATCCCCGATCTCACAGGTTTCGCCGATAACAACACCAGTTCCGTGGTCGATAAAAAATCCTTTACCTATCTTTGCACCGGGATGTATATCGATTCCTACAATGCTATGTGCATACTCTGTCATGATACGGGGAATTATGGATATTCCCTGCCTGTGCAGTTCATGAGCTGACCGGTAAACCGTCATTGCGAATATTCCCGGATAGCTGAAGATTATCTCATCGTAGCTTTTAGCTGCGGGGTCTCCCTCATAAGTGGCAATGATATCAGATGCCAGCATGGCTCTGATCTCAGGTATCTTCTTAATGAAGCGTAATGTCTCTTCCTGTCCCTGGTCAATGCATTCGGTGCATTTCTCATCACAGCGGTTACATTCGTGAATTATGCTGTTGGTTATCTGTTCGGATAGTTTTGTGAACAGTTCGGTTATCTCATTTCCCAGATGATATGGTAAAGTATTCCTGTCAACTGTCTGGTCTCCGAAGTAACCGGGGAAGAGAATGTCCTTTATCAGGTCGATAATTTCTATCAGTGCTTCCCTGGATGGAATAACAGCAGCTTCAAGGTGATCAAAACATCCCCTGTCAGAACAACTATTGACGACAAGGTCTACAATACCCGGAATTTCCGGGCGATATGTGTTGTCGACCATGGTGTTCAGGGTCGTGCATCTTTTTTGTTCTGATGATGTTTTGGCCATGTTTATCACATCGTTTAATATTCTTATTTATTGATATTGTTAACGCCGTTAACAACCTCTTTATTTTCCAAACTCCTTTTTCTGCGTAACGTTTTTATTTCTAAATTCTAACTGTATTCATCAGTACCCACTTTCAGTAAACCCACAATATGATTGAAGACAATTGCATTTAAGATTTTTGAAGCAGCTATTGAAGCATTGGTTCAGAATAAGGGTGTGGTAATAATAACTGTGTCAAAGGACTTTTCCTGAGAATCAGGACAATTTAAGACCCCTTTATTTCCAGTAGAGAAGCATCTCAAGCAATATTCGGTCTATGTCTTAAATCAAGTTATTATATTGAAATTAATATCTTATTTGCGTAATTTTTAACATGTATCCCTTCCGGAAATGATGTAAATAAATTTATATAGAAACCATCATTAGATATTTTATGCAATCGTCTGAAGTTCAGGATAAGTTAACATTTGAAGAGCTGTTGCCAGTTACGGATATCGATATCAGATCACTGGCTGAGATATATGATGAGCAGGACATTTACCTTTCCGTTTACCTGCCTGTGTCCGGAAGGGAAAATGAGCATCTGAATCGCATTTTTGTAGATTCAAGAGTCAGTGCCATCAAAAAAGCTTTGGACCCTGAAATTCGTTCTGAGTTTGAAAAGACATTTGAAATAGCTGAATTCTCAATTTTTGACTCACCGATTTCAGGTGAAAAGGGAAGAATTATCTTTGCAAGTTCAAAAGCATCCTTCCTGCATGTTTACAAACTGGCGGTGGAACCGGAGCAATCATTTGTTCTTGATACATCACCGTATTTGCTTCCGCTGGCAAGACTCAGGGCAGATTATGAGGACTACGGCGTACTTCTGGTAGATTCACAGGAAGCTAAGTTCACATGTATACGTTCGGATATTGCGGAGGAGAAAAAGCATCTTTCAACAGACCTGATGAATAAACACAAAAAAGGAGGCTGGAGCCAGGCCCGTTTCAACCACCTGAGAAAGGGGGCCATCAAATCTTTCCTTACTGAAGTCGCTGAAAATGCTCAGGGTACATGTGATCAGTTGCAGACAAAAGGGCTGATACTTGCAGGACCAGGGGAGGCAAAACAACAGCTTATGGAGTTGATGCCTCAGGAAATGCAGCATAAGGTGCTGGGTGTTATTGATGTGCCTATTGATATCCCTAGAGATGAGCTGGTAGAAGCCGGCAATGCTGTGCTTCAGGAAACCAGGCAATCCGAATCCAGAGATGCTGCTGAAAAGCTGAAAAGTGAAATTTTAAAAGGTGGGCTTGCAGCTCATGGAATTGAAGATGTGAAAGCTGCACTTGAACAGGCAAGGGTTAACACCCTGTTGATCCTGAATGATTCATCGGTTGCGGGCTGGCTATGTGAAAGATGTCAGAACCTGCAGGTAAGTGCTAATCCTCCAGAAGAATGTGACAGGTGCGGGGGGCCTGCATCGGCTGTGGATATTGTCGAAGAACTTTATGAACTGGCACAGCGCTCAGGTGCGGAAGTTGAATTCGTGGAAAAAGAGGATTTCCTTGATTCTGATGATGTTGTAGGTGCACTCTTACGATATTGATCAGGATGCTTCATGATTAGACGAAGTATTTAATTTTGAAGATACAAATGTATCTTTAAATCATTTATTTTCCAATATGGTGTTTTGAAATGGCACAGGTTCTGAAGGATGATATCCGACAAAGAATATATGAAGCTGCCCTGATAGAGTTTTACGAAAAAGACTTTTTGAGGGCTACTATGAAAGACATTGCTTCAAAGGCGGATATCCCGGTTGGATTGATCTATTCATATTATAAGAACAAGGCAGCCTTGTTTGATGATATTGTGAATTCGGTTGCTGCAGATATTGGAAGAATCCTTCTGGAAGAAGAACAACAAACCGGGAAGCCATCAGAGAACTTTAAAAAAGTTTCTGAAAAATCATTCCTTGAATTGCTGGAAGATCACATGAGAGTAGTTGTTCTTATGGATAAGAGCAAAGGAACGAAACATGAACATGCCAGGGACGATTTAATCAAAAATATTGAAGCTCATATAGATGCAGGCCTGTCAAAACGCTCTGAAACAAAATATGATGCGACATTTATCCATATTCTGGCCAGCAACTTTACAGAAAGCCTTCTGGAAATTGCCAGGCACTATAAAAATAAAGAGTGGGCGACGAGCATGTTTAATTTGGTTACAAAATCTTATTTTGAGGGGGTAAATTCTTTATAATAGATACTCTCTTTTAATTCAATATTGAATATTAATTCAACATTATGGAGTATTCTATTCGATCCAATAAAAAGGAGAAATACTACAATGGAGAATATAGCAGAAGAAGGTATCAGGCCTTTTAACGTGATTATCGTTTTCTTTTCTGCAACGGGAAATACAAGAAAGATTGCCGATGTAATTGAAAATAAACTAAGTGAATTTAATGTCTCTGTAACTCAGTTTGACATAAGCTCCCCTCAGGACAGAAATAAAAGTATTTCTTTTAGTGACTATGATGCTGTCTTTTTCGGTTTTCCTATTTATTCTTTAAGGGCACCTCGTGTCTGCAGGGAATGGCTTATGCGTCAGAATGGTGAGTCTAAGCGCTGCTCGGTGTTTTTTACTTATGGGGGATTCGGAAAAGAGCCTGCCCACTATTATATTAAGGAATTACTTGAGGAACGTAATTTCTCTCTTGTTTCCACGGCAGAATTCCTGGGAGCTCATACTTTTAATTACAGTGGCTGGCAGGCTGCCCAGGGTCGACCGGGCCCTTCAGACCTCAAAGTTGCAGAGGATTACACCATTAAAACACTGGAGAGATTCAGGGCTGATGACCTCATAACGGTAACTGATTTTGAAAAACCCCCTTTCCCTGCGGAACAACTGGATGAAGCTGAAAAATACAGGTTCCATTTGATAACGCAACTACCGACAAGGGATGGAAAGGAATGTTGCCTGTGCATGCAGTGCGAAGAGCTTTGCCCCACGGGTTCTATGGATGCGGTCAGGGGAGTAGTAAACCCGGAATCCTGTATTGCATGTTTCAGGTGTATTGCGAGTTGTCCTGAAGGTGTTTTGCACACCAACGATATAGCAAATTCATGGGAAAATAAATTAAAAATGCACAATACGACAAAAGAGGAAATTGACAGAATGGAGAGCAGGATATTCCTATAATACCCGTCTGGATCAAAATGGGACTTAGATCATAAACTTCTTTTCGGATACTTAGTTTTATAAAAATCCAGCCTGACATATAAAGCTCAAATGACCACAATGGCAGAAAAGAAATACATGATATGCATATAGTGAATTAACTCTCTTACATGGGGTAGCAGGGGTTTATGGCATATACTATGTTAACACACGAGAAGATATTCAGGAAAGTTATCAATATAGTGACAATTATTGTCCTGTATATACTACTGCTGGCGATAATAGTAGGAATGTTTAATGTTTTCCAGAATATCGGACTGGTATGGTTAAAAAAAGGTGGTTTCAGTCAGGTAGTTTACAGTGTACTGACAATTTTTGTGCTTATTGATTTTTTCAAGGCTTTTGCAGATTACCAGGTTCATGAAAGGATTAGGCTCACGTATGTAACCGACGGAACTATTTTGATAGTTTTGCGTGAGATTACCGTACTTATCTACAGTCATGAATTTGAAACAGAGACTCTGCTTGTATTTGCAGCATTGCTTTTAGTTTTAGGTATCATACGTGGGATTGCGGTGAGGTTTCCGGCATCTGGCAATGTGAATGTAAAATCATTGGAGATGGATAGGGAATCAGGGGAAGAATGAGTAATGTGCTCTTTCATCAATTCAGCTTTTTAGCTGATTCCCACATTTCCTCGAATTTTCCCTGTAGTTTAGATGCCAGCCGCTGGTCCCAGACCTTTGTCATGGCTATAACATTATTCTGTTCAACAGGATCGATTATGCTGAACACGACCTTATCGTCATCGATGATCGTGAAATATGCAGGGAATGGTTCATCCTGATACCTGATCTCGATGTTCCCGGCAGTGTCGTTTATTCCATGGGATTCATCATCCACTGTGTGCATCATTCCGGTTTCTTTTGAAGAAATCATTCGTAATTTAACCCCTCGTTCAAAGGCTTTCATCATTTCCTGTCTAGTCTCAGATTCATTCGTTTCATTCGAATGTGAATGGAAACCCGATACTGCTGTTCTGGGTAAATAAAGTAAAATACATATTTCTTTTTCCGCTTCTTCAAAATTAGATCTTCTCATCTCCGGGATCTCGTTCCCCATTGCAGTTGTCCAGAATGATCTTTCTGCAGGTTTCTTGATCTTGATGTCATCGATCTCTTCGCCAATGTCGATGATAAGTTTTCTTGTGTTTTCCAGATCTTCATCCACTTGCTTCTTCTTTTCGGCATAAAGTCCGTTCAATGCATTGCTAGGTTTTTTGGCCATGTATTTTTTTGGTCTGCTGTTCTGGACTTCAAATAAGCCTTTTGTTACAAGTGAGTTCATTGTTTCGTATATTTTACCATAAGGGATATTCGTCTCCTTATGAACAGAACCTGCTTCTGCGATCCCATGTTTTAAAATGTAAAGATATGCTTTGACTTCGTATTTGTTCAATCCCAGTTCGATAAGTTTGTTTTCCAGCATCTTTGAAACCCTTTGTATGTGTTATCCTGAGTATAAACCGTTTAAATATTGATTTCCTTTTAAGCACTAGGACACAACTACTAAGTGGTGTCAAAATAAATGGATTATGTAGAGGTATACAAATGAATGATAAAAGGATGACCCCTAAAATAGCCGCATTGCAAAAGGCAATAGAAGAAGCACATGTAAACATAAAAGAAGCACACAAAGACATGAGCCCCGAGGACATAGATATATATCATGAAATAATGGAAAAGATGACCCCTGAAATGCTTACATTGAAAAAGATAATAGATGAGTCTCATAAAAGCGTAAAAGAGGCATCAGATATCCTGAGTCCTGAGGAAATGCAGACATATCATGAAATAATGAACGAGAAGTATCCTCATGGAACGGATGACCCGCATCATGGTCATCATGGCCACTGAAGTAAGAACTAAGCACTGAATGAATTCCTGAGATTTTACTTAATGCAGTAAAATCCTGCCTGCATGTAAGAATACCAGAACAGTTCCACGGTTCTGAATCCTGTTTCCCTGAGCAGTTTGAGGTGCTTCTCAACTGTGATGGGGAAATATTCAGTTCCAAAGCGTCCAAGATGGATCTTGATTTCATCCTCAGTTCTCCTGTGGACTCTCTGGAAATCTCCCCAGTATCTTTTACTGACACTGATGCCTTCTTCTGTAAGAGGGCTGATGTTCTCGAAAGTGATGAAAAATCCACCTTCTTTGAGAAGTTTATAACATTTCTCTACTGCTTTTTTTCTGTTTTCCATATCAAGGTAGTGATGACACTGGATAGCAGTGATTACATCCGGCTGTTCTCTGAGTTTTTGAGTGAAATCCTGAGTTGCAGATGCTTCAAGTATCTCAACTCTGTCACAAGGACATGATGAGAGTTTTTCCCTTGTCTGCTTCAACATTCCTTTTGAAGGGTCAAGCATGAGGAATTTTGTGTCAGGAAAATGTTCAATTGCTTTTGTAATGAAAGTCCCCGTTCCACATCCGGTATCCATCCAGATTTTTGGTTTTTCAGGTAGTGATCCGATCAGGTTGATGGTTTCCTCATGGAAGGATCTGTAATATGGAAGGACAGTAGATATTTTAGTATCATAATCCTCAGGAAGATGAGGAGTTTTGTTTTCAGGATCTTCGGTAGAGAGCATATATGAAAATGGAACATTTCATTCTTTATATTTCCTTTGCAGAGGTTTTAAGTAGTGTAAAAGTTAAATGACTGATTAGTCATTTTGATATTCGGATACGGAGAATAATAGGATGTTATACAGAAAAATGCCAAAAAACGGAGATGAACTTTCAATACTGGGTTTTGGCGCCATGCGTTTGCCAGTAAAAGAGGATGGGAGTATAGATGAAAAAACAGCAACTAATATGGTTCGCTATTCCATCAACAATGGTGTGAACTATGTTGATACAGCCTGGCCTTATCACATGGGTGAAAGTGAGACTTTCCTTGCAAAAGCACTTGCAGATGGATATAGGGAAAAGGTGAAGCTTGCTACAAAGCAACCGCAATGGATGGTTAAAAACCCCGGGGATATGGATAAGTTTCTCAATGCACAACTTAAGAAACTCAACACCGATCACATCGATTATTATCTTATTCACAGTCTTGTGGATAGCAGCTGGGAAAACATCAAAAATCTTGGTGTGAGGGAGTTTCTTGACAAAGCCAAAGCCGACGGCCGTATAATAAATGCCGGTTTTTCATATCATGGAAGTCCTGAGGATTTTGCACCGATAGTCGATGCTTACGACTGGGATTTCTGCCAGATACAGTACAATTTCCTGGATACTAATGTTCAGGCAGGGACAGCAGGTCTGGAATATGCTGCATCAAAAGGTCTTGGTGTTGTGATTATGGAGCCTCTGCGTGGCGGGAACCTTGCAGACCCTGTTCCACAGGAAGTTCTGGATATCTGGAACGGGGCTGATACTAAACGCAGTCCTGTTGAATGGGCTTTGAGATGGGTATGGAACCACCCGGAAATTACTGTTGTGCTTTCAGGTATGAGCGCACCTGCTCATGTTGAAGAGAATCTGAAGATCGCAGATGAAGGTCTTGCAAATTCACTGACTGAAAAAGAGCTGCAACTTGTGGAAAGAGTTGCAGAGAAGTACGGTGAGCTTATGAAGATTAACTGTACCGGATGCAGATATTGTATGCCATGTCCTGAAGGAGTTGACATTCCTGCATGTTTTGAGGTCTATAACAACCTGCACATGTTTGGTGGTGAGGACAGACTTAAGATGATGTATGCTGCAAAAATGGGCGGTATTCTCAGAGGAGATGAGACTAATTTTGCTTCACAGTGCGTGCAGTGCGGACAATGTCTGGATGCATGTCCTCAGCAGATTCCAATACCTGACATGCTTGAGGAAGTTGCAGAGGAATTCGAGGGTCTGGGTCTTGGAGAAAGAATTGCCTTTGCAAAGCAGCTGTTTGCTGATGACAGTTGCTGAGATGCACATTTTGTGAGAGCATCTCCTTTTCTTTACTTATTTATACTTTTCAAAACTATGAGGCTGTCAAAAACTTTGGTGTTAAACTTTTTTGGATATGTTCCCCTCCCAATATCCTCTTTTTACGCTTAAATAGTTCAACATTCCATCTGGTGTTTTAAATATCCTTTTCAATGAATCTGGTAACGTTTGTCGATAATAGTTCTCAATAGGATTTGTTGTTTTTGAAACCATTTCATCCACCATAAACCAAGTCAACCTTTCGAAGTCTTTTACAATTTTATCTATTGATTTATGAAGTAATTGAGGAATCTCCTCTATATTACTGATTATCTCTTGAAGTCTGTTGATTGCGATATTTATATCGTATGTTCTAAATACTTCCTTGATCTTTGTAAATGCCAAACATAAGCTGATCTTTTCCCTGGGGCCAATAAATTTTGATTTTAGTTTTTTGTACACATCTTTCCCAATAAGCTTGTACAGATGAAATATGCAAAGCTGATGCTTGATTTTTAGTTCATCCATAATTGATTTGTATTTTCTTCGGTGGTCGGTTGAAATGGCATGAAGAGGCTTAGAAGCTACTGCATTTTTAATAAAACCCTTAACAGTAGAATATTCGAGATCTGTCATAATTTTTTCTTTTACTGGTTTATTCAGGACAGAGTCTATCAAACTGAGCCTGTAAAACCGACTTCCATTCAGTTTTATATATTGTTCATCATAACAATAGTATCCAGAATAAAGATTATCATCGCTTGATACTGATATTCTGTTTGACTCTGCAATCCAGTTATAAATTGTCTGGTGAGAGGGAGAACAATCATATAGTGATGTGAAGATTTTTTGTAGATGTCTGAATGAACAATAACCAGTCTCGTATGTTTTTTCTATACAGCGTTCATAAGTTCGGGCATATTGATGTCCTTTTTTTACAATTGAATCAAGAGGTGTTGTGAATTTTTTAGAACAAATTTTGCAATAGTATCTTCGAACATAAATGACCTGACTTCCAAACTCTGCTAATTTTAGCTTGCGTTTGTAATATTCTTGTTTGATCACTTTCCTGGAACCACAAACAGGACAGCAAGGATAAAGGAGGTCAAAATGATTGTCTGCATGCAGAACAAGCTCCTTCTCATTGTGAATATCCCTATTTTCAGTTGAAGATAATTGAGATGTGATAGCATCTTCAAAGCTTGTAATGCCTGAAATGCAATCGCTTAGTTTAAGTTGAATTGAGCTAATATGAGATTTGAAAGTGGATATAATATAGTTTGTCACAAAACTATATTCACTTTCATAATATATATTTATTGTTATTAATTAGCTCAGGCTCTGCAACCCCAAAGTTTTTGACAGCCCCAAAACTATAATTGTAGGAACACAGAGTAACGACCCAATTGCAGGTAGATACCGTGATAACTGTAAAGAATCTCTCAAAGAATTTTGGTGATACAAAAGCCGTTGATGCTGTAAACCTTGAAGTTAAAAAAGGTGAATTATTCGGTCTTCTGGGTCCGAATGGTTCAGGCAAAACAACAATGATAAAAATGCTCACCGGCCAGATCAAACCTACTGAAGGTGAAGTATCAGTGCATGGCATTGATGTTCTTGCTAAACCTCTGAGAGTAAAGGAGCTTACCGGTATCATTCCCGAACAGGAAACACCACCAAGTTTCCTGACCGCTGAAGAATACCTGTATTTCGTTGCTAAAATAAGGAAGCTTGAAGATTTTGAAGATAAATGTGAGTGGTGGTTTTCGTATCTTGATTTTGCAGGCCAGAAGGATGTGCTCTGCAAAGACCTTTCCCGTGGAACAAGACAAAAACTGATGCTTGCACAGGCGTTCCTGCATGAACCTGAGCTTGTGATAATCGATGAACCTCTCATCAACCTTGACCCGCTGATGCAGCGCAAGGTCAAGGATTTCCTGAAGGATTATGTAAGCAAAGGAGGCACGGTTTTCATATCGACCCACATTCTGGAGATTGCCAGGGAAATATGCAGCAGCATGGGTATAATCTACAAGGGAAAGCTGGTCTTCTCAGGAAATATGGACGACTCCGCAATTGGTGACAGGCCACTTGAAGATTTCTTCCTTGAACTTGTTAACTGAGGTGCCGGTAATGTTTGAGCTGTTCAGGAGCATGATGAAGGAAGAATGGAGGATGCACTCTGCATTCTTCGGAGATAGGGGATTTGCTCTCTTTCCGGTTGTGATAGCAGCAGTTTCCATGTTACTTTCACTTTCCATGATAATATTCTGGAGGATAATCAGCCAGACCGATGTGCTGCTGGGAATTCATTACCTGTTACTTTTCATGGGTTTAATGGTGGGAGGTTTTGGCCTGCTTGGCAGGGAGGTCATGAACAGAAGATTTGGACAGGCAAGTCTTCTGGCTTACTCATCAAGGACACTTCCAATATCAGAGAGAGTCATTTTTGCTAATTTCATTGTCAAGGATGTTGTTTATTATTTCTTCCTGTATGTGCTGCCATTCACAGTAGGATTTGTGGCAGGAGCAATCATTATTGATATCCATTATCCGTTTTTCCTGTTTCTATTGACCCTGTTTTTGTCATTCTGTATCGGGCTTTCATTTGTATTCTTACTATCCACTATCTATGCAAATCCGGGAAAGAAGGCTCTTTTCCTGTTAATATTGATTCCTGTATTGTTCCTGATTTTCTTCAAGGGACTCGAATTTGATGTATTCTACAGGCTTTCATCATTTGTTCTCTATACTGAGCCTTCCCTGAAAGTTCTGATTACCTGTTTAGCTCTTGTTCTAGTACCATCGGCAATATCCCTGATATTCCTGAAAGTGGATTACCCACAATCTCAGAAACATTACAGAAATCAGTTCAGGAAGATTTCTGACAGATTGAATTTCTATGCTTACTCTCATTTTATGACAAAGGATTATCTGGATTTCAGTCGAAGTGAAGGTGGTGCCGGAAAGATCATATTCTCCTTCCTTGTACCGGTTTTGCTGGTATGGCTGTTCCTGCCACAGTTGCTTAAAGCTGTTCCAGGGCTGGATACACTTGTGGTTTTTGCAGTGGTAGTAGGCATGATGGCGTCTTCCATGTATAGCTGGCTGGTTGAGTTCGACATGTTCAGTTCGTACTCTTTCCTTCCGTTAACGGTTGTTGATGTTCTCAGAAGCAAGCTCAACAGTTATTCGCTGCTCAATGTGATTCCTTTTCTGGTGGTTGTGGCGGCGACTATCTATGCAGGAAGGTTGCTTGATATTGTTCATATCATCTTGCTTTTTGTTGCAATTTCAATGTATGTTGTTTCGGTGACTGTTTACCTGACCGGTCTTAACACAACATTTTCACTCTACAGTGCCGGTACGTTTGCAAGCTATGTGCTGGCTATCGGCCCTGTAGTTCTGGGGATGACCTTTCTTGCTCAGCTTAACTTTCATTTAGTGCTTTTGTCCGTGTTGATGATTCCGGTTTCTTTGTTTGTGCTGAAGAAGAGTTTTGTAAAGTGGGACAAATGGGAAGCTTGAGTGTCTCATTAAGAATTCAGGCTTAAAAATTTATAGGGGAAAACGCTTTATCCTTTTTAGTCAAAAACTAACATGTAACTACTCGCCTCTGTAGAAATTCTGATGAGATCAATATCGGCAAGTTAAACAAATATCTAATCGTACACCAATATAGATAATTGTAGTTCCGTTAAATGAATTTCAAAGATTTCTACAGAGACAATTTTTTATCCCTTTTAATTCCAGTACGGCTGTGGATTTTTCAAGAGGCATACGGATGAATTAGGGTGTGGAATGACAGTGAAGTTATAAGATTAAGCTTCTAATGTTTGTTTTATTGAGCTTGTTTTATCACCGGGCATCCGATTGGTCATATGTTTAACAGAATCTATTTAAATAAGTGGTCAAATGCTTGACCAACTACATATAAATAAGTGGTCAAATGCTTGACCAACTATTTATATGCGTGTGTTCTATTTATATACATGGATTTCTCTGAGATATCCCGCCAGAATCCCTGGTGGAAAAATGCATCTGAAATATTAAATGATGAAAAAATAAAACAGTTAGATGCGGCAAAAGTTCCGTGGAATCCACGGTTAAAGTACTTCATCAAATTTGACAGGGATAAAATATACACTCTCCGTGGTCCCAGACAGGTGGGAAAAACAACACTCTGCAAGACACTGATCAGGGACCTTATAGCAGATGGAAATGATCCGAGAGGAATTCTTTATTACAGCTGTGATCTGGTATCTAATGAAAAGGATTTATTTGATGTGCTCGATCAGTACATAAACTGGTCTTCTGCCTTTGATCCGGATAGGAAATACCTGTTCTTAGATGAAATATCCTCAGTAAAGAACTGGGAAAAAGGCCTAAAACACCTTGTTGATACAGGTTTTCTGAAAAACACTTCGATTGTGTTGACAGGGTCTCATTCTATAGACATAAAAAAAAGCATAGAGAGGCTTCCGGGAAGGAGAGGCGAGGGTGACGAAACCATTGATAAGATCTTGTTGCCAATGAAATTTGCTGAATTTGCAGAAAGTGTAAACCCTTCAATAAAGGACTTATTTAAGGAACACAGGTTTTTGGAAAAATCCAGGAGACAGGATATAATTCATGGCCTGTTTGAGGGAAAAGTCGATCCTGTAATCAATATTCTCAGACTTTATCAGGATGAGTTGAACACTCTGTTTGATCAGTATCTTATAACCGGCGGCATTCCAAGGCCGATTAATGAATTCTTCTCTGAGGGGAATATCAATAATAGTACCTATGAGATATATGTGCGATCACTGATGGGTGACCTTGCAAGATGGCAGATTCCCGAAATAGCTGTAAAACAGATTCTCCATGCTCTTTTCCGTAAACTTACGACAAATGTGAGCTGGCAGGGTCTGATTGATGATACGGATATCGGTTCTCATAACACAATATCAAAATATGTCCAGAGCCTGGAGAGTTCATTTGTACTTAATATCCTGTATGCGGTTGATATTCATAAAAAACTGCCACAATTCAGGAAAGAGAAAAAAATCTATCCACAGGACCCTTTTATCTTTCACTCCCTGCTGTCATGGACATCAGGGTCAGCTAACTATTTTGACTCAAGTGTTGAGTATCTTGTTAATCCGGAGAACAAAAGTAAACTGGTTGAGTCTGTAGTTCAAAATCATCTTGTACGGTTAATGTATAATATCTTTCCAAGCGATATTTTCTCTTCTGAAGAACATGTGTTTTACTGGAGAAGCAAAGGCGGGAAGAAAGAAGTGGATTACGTACTGAGATCAAAGGAAAATGAGCTGCTGCCAATTGAACTGAAATATCAGAATAAACTTCAGAGCAGTGATTATAAAGGTCTTTATTCCTTTACAAAAGGCATAATGCTATCTAAAAATACATTTGAGGTAAATAGCAACTATGTCACTATCCCTGTGTCTATATTCTTGCTACTGATATGATTTTCATTTTCCACTATTTTTTCTTATTTTCTCCCATGAGGACACACATAAACGCACAACCCACACACCGCTAGTTGTCCCTTGCTCTCCATTTCCTTGAAATGATCCTCACATTTCTTAGCGTCATATCTCATTTCCCGGCTCTCACTTTCTATAAAATTCCTTCCGGTAAAGGCCTGGACAGGACATATCTTCACACATTCGTTACAGCTTCTACACCTGCTTTCCATACTGCTTCCGGTAGTCTGGAGGGGTGCATCTGTCAGGATGGTGGCCCACCTGACCCTTGGTCCGTTGTCTGGAGTAATCAGAAGGCAGCTTTTTCCTATCCAGCCAAGTCCGGAAAGGTGAGCGGCCAGTTTATGAGAGAACTGGGCACAAATTCTTTCATCATCTATCCTTTTTGATGAAGGAAGAGGAAGTGCTGCATAGCCATTATCCTGAATGTGGCTGCTCAGGATTGAAGTTGCCATATCGAGTCTTGAGTTGATAACATCGTATGCATGATGTTTGTAATTCAATAACGCAGACTTCTCATTTCTGTGAGGTATTTTATCAACGATGGTGTCCATCAATCTTATTCCAATTGAGATGGCGTAAGGATATGCAGACAGCTCAGAGCCACCTTGGTCTACAATGAAATCAGTGGCTTCCGAAAGATCTGCCACACCAAAATACTGCACACCGTTTTTCAATGCAATTTTGCTCAGTTCATCCTGAAGACTCATAATGACACCTCTGAATTGATTCTGTTACTCCGTCTGGTTTTTTGTTTCCTTATCGCAGCTTACAGCTTCAACGAAGCCCACCGGATGCTGGATGAGTTTTGCAGTTTCTTCTATGGATTTCCCTTCATCTAAAAATCGTCTTGCGATGGCCGCCATTGATTCTCCTATCTCTATGATATGCTTGTCCGGGTCATATATTCTTACAACGCGTTGCTGCCAGTCGTGTTTCTTAGGCGGGTGAACATACTCGATATCATCGAATGTTCTCAGGTGTTCGATGAAGAAGTCAAAGTCATCTTCCTCAAAATAGAGCTCGAAGTTATGTGTTTTCTTCATGACCGAATTCCTGTCAACTGATACGATATCGGCAAAATTGAGCTGGATTGCAAAGCCGCCGTCAAAGGTGACATTCCATCCAAGGTCCAGAACAATCTTCTGGCTCAGCACTTTTTCGTAGAATTCTTTTGACGCTTCAAGGTCACTGACTGCAATTAAAGGACATGTAAATTTCAACTTGATCCCCGAGTATAAAATAAGACTGCATCAATTAATCACTTATCCCTTATAAATTGGTAATGAAGTTCAACGCTCACTTTTTCCGGTCATTATTCTTTTCCTTCACAAACTCCAGAGCTTCCTGTGTGCTATCAAATACATGCACATGTTGCTTTCCCATAAGCTCAGAAAGTTGCTCATCATTTTCCATAATTCTCATGACCTCAGGCTGGATAGAGGTAATATATACTTTCTGGCGCTGTTTTTTGCTTGAACGGATGAAGCTTTTCAGACGCTCCATACCTGTTGCATCAATGAAAGGAACATAACGCATACGCAGGATAATGTGAGGTTTGCTGATGTTCATGTGCTCGTTTATTTTGCTCTCGAATACGTTCATGGCTCCGAAAAAGAACGGTCCGTTTATGGTGTAGACCAGAACGTTATTTTTTAGATAAGGATCAGCGAAGATGGTTGCGTTTATTCCACTTGTTTTGTCGTAGTTCTCCATTGTCTGAATGTCGATCACATTTGTGAGTCTAACAAAGAGCAGCACGATTGAGAGAAACATTCCAATCTGGACAGCAAATACAAGATTTGTGAGTACTGTCAGTACGAAAGTGACAAGGAGAACAGCGCTGTCCATCTTGCTGATATTCATAGTGGTTTTGAACTCATCTACATTTATCATCCTCATTGCTACCACGATGAGAACGCCTGCAAGGTATGCTTTAGGAATGAAAGCTGCAATGGGTCCGAGGTAGAGCAGAATTGTGAGAAGAATCAGAGCCTGAAAGATACCTGCCATCCGGGTTCTTGCACCTTCACGGATGTTGATGGCAGTTCTTGCAATTGCTGCGGTCCCTGGTATTCCTGAGAAGAAGGGCAGTGTCATGTTTGCAATTCCCTGACCCAGCAGTTCTTTGTTGCTGTCATGTTTGCTGTTTGTCATTCCATCACAGACAACTGCACAGAGCAGAGACTGGATAGTTCCAAGCAGTGCTATTGTAAAGGCTGCCGGGAGGACATCAATGAGAAGTTCAAGATTGAAGTTCAGCATTTGGATTTGTGGAAGTCCTGAAGGTATGTTGCCTACAAGTGGAATATCGGTATTAAGCTGGAGTACGATAAGGATTGAAAGTACCAGTGCGATAATAGATGGTGGCACACTTCGGATAATTTTTATTTTTGAAAAAAGTACGGGGAGATATAGAAGCAGCAGGACTGTGGCGATGCAGATTATTGTTGCTGTGTTGCTTATGTTATCTATGTTTGATATAACGGCATAGATTGTTTCCCATGCCTGTTCCTTTGACTCAATAACAAGTCCGAATGCGTTTGGTATCTGTCCTATGAGCAGCATTGCACCGATACCGCTTGTAAATCCTGAGATTACTGGCAGGGGGATGTACTTGACGAATTTTCCAAGTTTCAGGATTCCAAAAGATACCTGAAATACACCTGCAATAAAACCTGCAAGGAGTATTCCTTCAAGCCCGAAACTATGGAGCGTAGAAAGTGTGATTACCGTCATTGCTCCGCTTGGGCCGCTTATGGAGTATTTTGATCCGCCGGTTGCGGATACAAGCATACCTGCAATGATGGCTGTGTATAATCCCATCTGGGGTTCTACGCCTGAAGCAATGGCAAAAGCGATGGCCAGCGGCAATCCTACAATTGCTGTGATTATTCCAGCTTTAAGATCACTTGTTAATGACCCATTAAGGTATTCTAAGACTCTGTTCTGTATTTCCATGTGAAAGCCAGCTAATTTAAATCAGAGGTAACTATTCAGCCTATCTCATTTCCACCAAGCTGCTTTCTCTATTTACGCTCAATTCTGCAATAAATAAACAAGTGGATTCCCATTGAATATTTCACTAATCGAGTCTATAACCGATAGAGATTTCTTGTTCACAGTAGAAACGTATCCTCTAATGCGGCAGAAATTTCTAGCCCCTTGTTCACTACGGAAAGTACCTGATATCTTCTGCTGTACCTTCGTCATTCTGATATCTCTTTCCGCCTGATTGTTATCAAACGAAACGTCCGGGTCGTACATAAACCGCAAGATATCCTCCTTAAACCTCATGAACCGATCCAGCAGGTTCTTTGCTGCAGTTTGCTTCTTACGTCCTCGTTTTTTAGACTGCACATCTGATTCCGGATCAGGAGGAATTTCGTTCATTCCATAACAGGTAATGTGATCATAATCCTCACTGAACTTTTGAATTAGTTCAGTATCTAAAAGACCATTATCTACCTGGTGTTTGATGCACACCAACAGATCACCCATTAGCTTTGGCCACTCTTGATCACTGTATTCAGCAACTCCGGTTAACTCTCTTAACAGATGTGCATTACATAATGAATGCTGGCAATCATATTTGTAGTACGGTTTCCAGAAATCATGTGTTGCAACACCAGTATAACCTGGCAGGATACCCATGGCGTCCATTGCTTGCGACCCTCTTTTTTTATGTACAAAATAATATGTGAGGTTCTTAGTACCTGCTACATGAAGCCAATTACGGGATGCGTTTATTCTTAAACCTGTTTCATCAAGGTTGATAGCATGAGATTGCTTCAGGAGATATCTCACTCCGCTTTCAAATGCTTCAAGTTTATCATAGCAATTGCGTTCGATGTTCACTATTGTAGCAGGACTGATCCTGCATCCTAAAATATCAGAGAACAATTTGACAACACGCTGATAGGGAAGTAGCTGGTTAGTGTGCAAATAAACTGCAAAGGACCTAACTCGATGACCATATTGAGTTGGCTGAGTTACACCATCCGGAAAAACTGCTTTGTTCATATGAGAACATTCAGGACATTTTTTTATCTCACAGCGATGTTCAATGCACTTGATGGTTATTAGAGGAATGTCAAAGACCTGTCTTCTTTCATAATCAGGGGACACAGAAACTAACGATCCCCCACACTTGATGCATTTGTCTATATGATGAACAACAAGTTCATCCGGTTCATCATTCATTCTCAGTGTAGTACCCGGATGACCATTTTGTCCACCAGCAGATCGATCACTCTTTTTTCTCTGAGCTTTTACCTTCGGTTTTTTCCGTGCATAAGAATCAGTAGAAGGTGGTTTGCTACTATTGCAACTATTCTTATCAAGCATTTCTTCCAGATGCTTGACACGTTCTTCAAGCTGTGCAATTTGGAGAGCTTGTTGTTCGATGATTCCAAGTAATCGAGTTACAAGTTCTATTACTGCTTCTGGACCAGCTTCATAAACCGCAAGTATTTCTTCTCGTTCCATTCGAATCCCCTCAGATCAACAGAACTTTTATTATCAAAGTTAGAATGAAGTCATAGTATATTGATTTTTGCTTTATTGGAGAAGGAGGGCTGAATAGTTACAATCAGAGATTCTTACTGGGAATAAAAGTGAGTTATCACATATATAATTCAACAATAAATCAAAATCAATTTAATCTCATTTTTTGCCGTATTTCTTTTTCAAAAAGGACAGGGCTTCCTGACTACTGTCACAAATATGCACATGCTGCTTTTGCATTAGTTCGGTAAGTTCCAGATCGCTTTCCATTCTTCTCATGACTTCAGGCTGTACTGAGGTGAGGTAGACCCTCTGGTGCTGTTTTCTGCTTGCCTTGATGAAAGATTTAAGGCGCTCGATTCCTGTTGTATCGATGAACGGGACATAACGCATACGCAGGATTATGTGAGGTTTGCTGATTGTCATGTGCTCGTTGATCTTGCTCTCAAAGACGTTCATGGCTCCGAAGAAGAATGGTCCGTTTATGGTGTAAACTGAGACGTTCTTCTCAAGGTATGGGTCAGCAAAGATGGTTGCGTTGATACCTTTTGTTTTGTCGTAGTTCTCCATGCTCTGAACGTCAATGACATTTGTGAGTCTTATAAAGAGCAGTATGATTGAAAGGAACATACCCATCTGGACTGCGAATACGAGGTCAGTGAGTACAGTAAGCAGGAAAGTTACAAGAAGAACCGCGGTGTCCATTTTGCTTATACTCATGGTGGTTTTGAACTCGTTTATGTTGATCATTCTCAGGGAAACGAGGATGAGAACTCCTGCAAGGTAGGCTTTTGGGATGAAGGCAGCAATAGGGCCGAGGAAGACCAGAATCATTAGCAGTATCAGGGCGTGGATTATTCCTGACATCCGGGTCTTTGCGCCTTCCCTGATGTTGACAGCACTTCTTGCGATGGCGGCTGTACATGGAATTCCTGAGAAGAATGGCAGTGCCATGTTGGCGATTCCCTGACCTATGAGTTCTTTGTTACTGTCATGTCTGCTGTTGGTCATACCGTCACAGACTACTGCACAGAGCAGGGCTTCGATGGCTCCGAGAAGTGCTATGGTGAGAGCTGCCGGCAGGACATTCATGAGCAGTTCAAGGTTGAAGTTAATCATCCGGATCTGTGGGAGTCCGGCAGGGATGCTGCCTACAAGTGGTATCTCAAGTCCGAAGTGGTATACTATGATAACTGAGAGAATGAGTGCGATTATTGAAGGTGGGAGGCTGTTGATGTATTTTATTCTGGCCATCAGTCCCGGTAGGAACAAGAGAAGCAGAATTGTGGCTACACATATTGTTACTGCTGTGCTGCTGATGAGATTTGCGCTGGAGATTATGGCGTATAGTGTTTCCCATACGTGTTCTTTTGATGGGATTACAAGTCCAAGTGCGTTAGGTATCTGACCGATAAGAATGATTGCACCGATACCGCTCGTGAATCCTGATATGACGGGTAGAGGGATGTATTTGACAACTTTACCAAGTTTCAGGACCCCGAACAGTATCTGAAACGCACCGGCAAGGAAACCTGCAAGGAGGAGCCCTTCAAGCTCGAAGCTGTGCAGTGTTGAAAGTATGATTACGGTCATCGCTCCGGTTGGCCCGGAGATGGAGTAGCGTGAGCCTCCGCTTGCCGATACCAGCATGCCTGCGATGACAGCCGTGTATAACCCCATCTGGGGCTCTACACCTGAAGCAATAGCAAAAGCAATAGCAAGTGGCAATGCCACAACAGCCGTGATAAATCCGGCCTTTAAATCACTCGTAAACGATTCTTTTAGGTAATTTGAGACTCTATTTTGGATATCCATTTGAAAGCCAGCTGACCCGCGTCAAAAATGTTCTGATGATGGCTAAAAGCGTTATTAAATATATAAAACCGATTGATAATGAAAATAAGTTACAAATGTTATTGGAATTTATGGTAATAAGTCTCAAAATAAGTATTTTCTGCATAAATGAGGATTTTTACAGAGCTAAAAAGGTATTGTTAATTATTCTCCATTGAAATAATTTTTCAAAACCGTGATAAATCATCAAAACAGCATATTATTTTATCTATAGATAAATATCTTTTTTCTGGAAACAGTTCAAATATTAGTTCTATCAAAAATGTTAAATGCCTTAAGATTCAATGAAAAACATTAGAAAATTGCATCCTATGTTAGGCAAATCTAAGAATTTAGCAACCATTTATTTATATATTTAAATGAAAGATATTTAAATAATAAAACATAAATAGTAACATATATTTAGGAAAGGAGACTTTACTCATATCATACTCAATAATTCAGGTACTATTAATCTCAAAAACAGGTAAAGGAGGGTAGCACGTAAGCATGAGTTCAGACAATTTATTTTCAAAGGAAGAAGAAATAGCTCTTAATTTATTTAGGCTAGTTGAAGAAAATAAAGGCAAAAAGATTTTTGTAAGCTATAGCAAATTAGCTGGAGAAATGAGAAATATAAACGAAGATGATTTTAGTGAAGCAGTGGATAAACTGTTTGATTTGGGAGTTTTGAAAGCAAAATGGGAATTGGATAATAATGATAAGTGGGTTAGATCACTTTCAGTTGCTGGAGAATATACTGAAATGTTGAAAAAGATGTATGAACATTCTAGCAATCATCAGTATGTTACATGTTCTCATTAATATTCATATTCTCTATCAATAATTTCTCCTTTGAATATCCACATTTCTTTTTCAATATTTTCTTCATTCATTTTTTTTAATATAGTTTTTCTTAGGTTTTTTGTTGTATTATATATTAAACAGGCTAAACAATCTTCGCCATTATTTTTTAGTTCTTTAATTTTGGTTACACGGCAGGATTTGCAGGGTTTAGTCGGTTTTTGAAAGTAATTTGGAAATGCTATATATTCTATATAAACAGTTGTTTGCAGGTTTACTTTGTGAACAAAAAATCGTACTCTAAGTTGATCATACTCAAAAAATGCATCTATCGATTTTTTATCAGCTTCTTCAATTAAATTCTTAGCATTACACTTTAATTTCATTTCCATTTTACTTCTATCATCAAAAGATTTGTATATTCTAATTGATGATTCTTTATCGGAAAATAAATTAATCAGTGTCTCATCATCAAGATAACCTTTGAAAGTGATTTTATCTATTATTAAATCTTTAGTTTGTGGCAAACATATGTAGTCCAGATATGGAGAAATGTATTTCTTATAGAGCAATAAAAAATGTTCTTCGTTATTTCCAAACATATATGGATTCATAAAATTAATCTTGGATTTGTGGAACTTTCTTTTTAGATTACTAAATACATTCTTATCTGCTAAGACAACTGCTATGTCAAGAGAATGAGGATTATGCTCAGATATAATGTTAATATTTTTTAATATTGTTTTTCCTTTATGAATTGAATCATCAAAAAGAAGAATTTTTTTATTTTTAAATAATGTTTCATTATTCAAAAATGAATTATAATTAGCAACGCATTTAACATTTAATAATTCTCCTCTGGTGATATCATCATAAAGTAAAATGCCCTTGCGATCAATTTTCACAATGATATCCCACTTATCATTTGAAAAAATATTTCTATATTTAGCTACTATTTTCTTCCGGAAGTATAGTATATCTTCGTGAGATAAACTATTATCGATTAGTTTAATTGAATTAGAAGTCACACCTCCCCCCTTTAAGTTACATAAATATTTATAAGTTTCTTATTATTTTGTGTTTTGTTCTATTGATGGGTTAGGATTAGTTTATTATGTAAATCTATCAACATTCTCATTTAAATCAGAAAGTAAGGAGTTAACATATTTATCTATATCCTGTTTATTTTTCTTTGATTTTGAAGCTTGAATTGATTGTGATATTGATACCAGACCATTAAAAGCTTGATCATAACAACTTTCTAAACAACAATATTTTGATTGTTCCCCAATTTTATAAATAATAGTAGATATATCCCTTATCCTTTTCCCATTTGTTGATGGACTTCTAGCTATTCTAGTTAATGTCATTATTATTCTTGTAGTGGCATTATTTTGTCTATTTTCGGAAGCTATTATTCCTAGGGTTTTGATTTTATCTAGTATAACGCCATTCAATATATTTATATCATTATTTACATCTAATGTCCTTTTAATCATATCATATATGTATTTACTTGATTTTTCAGATAAATACACAGATTTCATTTCACAAGAAATAGTACATAAAGAAATTAGGGAATCCAGTATGTTGAGCTTATAAGTTATTTCATTAGGAGGCAATATTCCATATTCTTTGTAGTACTCAACGCTTGTATCTGAATTTGATTTATCCAGAAGTTTTTCATAAAATTTAAATCCACAAATAGTTGATTTTTCTAATCCTCTTTCTATACTTATTTTTAGTAATCCATTGATTTTCCTTGAGTCATTTGTAAAGTACTTCTTGGTTTTGCTTGCATCAAGCTTATTATATATAGTTACAAGGTTGCTAAAGATTATACTCACACTTTCATCATCGGAGTAAATAGCTGCTTCTTCACCGATATCGAAAATTATCTCCATGTTTTTTTCAAATTTCTTTTCATCAATATCTTTTATGATTTTTTCTGATACCTTTTTAATTGCTTCTTCAAATGAACTATGATCTTTTCTTTTTAGAGAATTTATTGCAAATTCACGCAATCTTTCTAGGACTTTGGATTCTTTCTCTTCTTCACTTTTTTCATTCAATATCTCTAATAGAGAAGTAGGATTTAAAGAGATTACTATTATGTCAAATGTATATTTTATAATATAATAAAGAGCAAGAAGTGCTAATATAAAAGAAAATATTATTGCAAAATGATAGCAATTAGGATACTGATCAATATAAAGTACTAAATAAAGATCAAAAAAAATAGATGCCCCAGCTAAAACCCCTGCTCTTTTTAAGCCTTTAGTAAATATTTTCCCAGAACCAGATAATGAATAATTTGATGAAACTAATTGAATAGATATAGAATTAAACCCAATTACTATTGCATAAAATGCTGCCTGTGTTTGGGCAAATGAAGTCAAAAAATCACTAGCAGTAGTAGTATAACTTTTACAATTATATTGTAATACTATACTCAGTATTAATAATACAAAAATTATTTTAACCTCATTAAAGACATTTATTCTAGGGAGAGCCATAATTTTTAATTTGTATTATTCTATTTATTATTATTCATAAGGTCAAAATGACAACAAGATGAAAAAATATAATATAAACTAACTGATTTTCATTGTCGCGCTAGGCAGCGTAACTAATTTGCTGTAAAATATGATAGTCCTGTACCTCTTTAGAATGTTTGAAGCTAACTAAGAAGGTACAGAACCATGAACCTATATAACCTATTACAGTACTTCGCTAATTTTAACCACTTAAGTCATCAAAATGCATTCGATAGCTTTATATGCGGCGTGAACGCCGCCATATGTCATTACTATCATTCAATTCAAGCCCTCATTCTAAAGTTGAATTAAGACCGAAAAAATGCATTGACTCTGTCTTAAAACCGCTTACAGATAATATTGATATCAAAATCAATGGTTCTCTTACCTGTAAAGACCTATTTTATGCTTCAATATGTATGTCCATAGAGAATAGTTCAATCCACTCTATGTCAAAACACTATCAAGATATCCCATGTGAAACATCTACAAGATATCATCTCAGGAAACTGAATCTTGAAGAGCTTGTTCGAATAAATAATAAAATCCTGCTTCAAGGTCCTATTAATACTCTGAAAACGGATAAGGAATATGAGTTTGCTATCGATTTCACAAATGATCCTTACTATGGAGGAACTGATTCATCCAATGAAAACTATGTGATACGTAGTCAGGCCAAGAAGTCAACAAACTCATTTTATTCATACGCTTCGTTATCCATAATAAACAAGAACGAGAGATTTACTATATCTGTTCTTCCAGTAGAAAGAAGCAAAACAACAGTCTATTACCTCAACTATTTTATTGATACGTTAAATGATCTAGATCTAAAGATCAAGGTTCTTTGTTTGGATCGAGGGTTTTATTCTGTTGATGTTTTTAGATTTTTACAAGACGAAAAGATTCCTCATATTACTCCAGTAGTAAAAAGAGGAAACAAGATCAAGCTACTACTTATAGGCAGAAGTGCAAGATCTGCTAAATATGTAATGAAAAATCCTCAGAAGGAAGAGGTTAGTCTGGATATCGTTATCGATGTCAAGTACCTGAAGGGTAAAAGGAACAAAACAGGGTGTGAAAATCTTGGATTTGTAGTCTATGGGCTTAAATGGAAACCCAGGAAGATCAGTAGTGTATACAGAAGAAGATTTGCTATTGAATCATCTTACAGGATGAGAAATATAGTCAAACCAAAAACATCCACAAGAGACGTAACTTTAAGATATTTCTTTGCACTGGTATCGTTCCTGATTAGAAATACATGGCTCTTCATTCAGAAAAAGCATTTTACGATTGTAAAACAGGGTCCTCAGATAATTGATGAGGACAAATTCAGATTTGATAGATTTATCCTGTTTGTTGGAGAATGGCTTAGAAGAAAGATGAAGATTCAGTTGGTTGTACGGTGTTTGAGGTAGAATGATTGCGATAAGGGGAAATGGGAGGGGAAATTAGCGAAGTACTGTATTAGAAGATTATTTTGTCGATAGCGAAGATGCTGTAAGGACTCTTATAACCTGGTTCTTGAACCAGGTTATGGAAATTGAAGCCTTAGAGCAATCTGGTGCAGGAAAATATGAACGAAGTGATAAACGAAAATCTCAACGTAATGGTTATAGAAATCGATCCTTTACAACCAGACATGGCACACTGGAATTACTAAAACCTCAGTTACGTGATGTTCCTTTTACGACCCAGGTCTTTGAAAGATATTCCAGAACAGAAAAAGCCTTAGAGAATGCGATTGTTGAATCATATCTTCAGGGAGTATCGACACGAAAAGTAAAACATATAATATCTCAACTTGGAGTTGAGAACATTTCTGCATCAAAGGTATCCAGGATATCCCAGGAACTGGATGAAAAGGTGATGGAATTCCTGGGCAAGCCAATTGAACAAGAGATCAAGTATCTGTTCGTTGATGCTACCTATTTCAAGATAAGGGATAGTATCCAGTACAAGAACAAAGCATTGTTTGTTGTTGCTGGTGTGAGGAAAGATGGACACAGGGAAATTCTGGGAGCAAGAATCGCAGATGGAGAAGACGCAATGTTCTGGGAAGATCTCTTCAGTGACCTTAAGAATAGAGGACTCAGAGGAGTTGAACTGATTATATCAGATGGACACAAGGGCATCCAAAAAGCAGTAACATCTTCTTTCCCGGGATCCAGCTGGCAGATGTGTCAGGTTCATTTGATCAGAGCTGTACTAAGAACTATACCCAGAAAACATCAGAAAGAAGTGGCAGAGATGATAAAGGAGTCTATAGAGGACCCATCACAGATGCAAGAAATAGTTGAATTCCTTGAAGAAAGAAGGTTTTACAAAGCCATTGAAACACTGGAAAGATTCCACTTTGACACTCATAATTATCAGGCATTCCCAAAAGAGCATTGGAGGAAGATAAGGAATACGAATATCTTAGAAAGGATTAACAAGGAACTAAAAAGAAGAAGTAAGGTCATTGGGGCATTCCCTAATGACGAGTCGCTGTTGAGACTTGCAGTCTCAATATTGATAGACATCAATGAAGAATGGATAACAGGAAACAGTGCGACAAGAAGCCATACCTTGAATTGCGGAAACGCTATCCCTTCCATTTGGGATGATCCTACTATGACATGCGTTGATGGTAACGTCAGGGTGTGAAGCTCATAGGACAATATGGAGAAATTTGGAAGTCTAACTCAAACAATCTGTTAGGATAAGAATACTATGAGGAAACGAAAGTTGAAGCATCATAAGAGTCGTCAGTGATGACAAGTGAAATTAGACTGATACACTTGAACCAAAAGGTACGGAATCAGACTATAATAGCTTGTTTCATATTATAGGAAATGGACAAATGGTTCCCGGCTTACAGATGACCTCTAACGTATTCACAATTATTCATGATATGGAACTTGGTAAGTCCCACGTGCTCCCGGTAACGGGTAGGAATTTCGCGAGAAACAACAATGGTACAGGGGATATAGGAAACGGTAAAAAGCAAATGGCATCTTGTAATGAGATGCATAGAGGTTCAAAATTTGCCTTGATCCGAAAGGATGCTGACTTACCGTAGGTATTCTATTGCATGAATGGAGGCAAACTTATGAATGTAAGTTATTCAACGATACCCTCGGGTGAGAGGCTTACAGACGTCAAATACCCACTCAAGTGGGAAGACATCGACTGGAAAACAGTCAATGAGAAGGTTAATAAGCTGCAAACCAGAATTGCAAAAGCGGTTAGACAAAGAAAGTGGCATTCAGTTAAACGACTACAATATTTACTCACAAACTCCTTCCATGCCAGGTTACTGGCAGTGAAGAAAGTGACTCAGAATAAGGGTAAAAGGACAGCAGGAATTGATGGAAAAACGTGGACAACACCTTTATCCAAAATGAAAGCTGCTCTGAGCCTATCCGGGAAGAGTTACAAAGCAAAACCAATGAGAAGAATCTACATTCAGTAGTTTGCTAATTTTCCTCTCGGTCACAAAGTAGTGCCTTTCGATAGCTTTATATGCGGCGAGAACGCCGCCATATGTCGTTTCTAAAATTCAATTCCAGCACCCCTTCTAAAGTCGAGTTAAGACCAAAACAATGTATCGATGCTGTTCTAAAACCTCTTACTGATAATATCGCCATTAATATCAATGGTTCTCTTACCTGTAAAGACCTATTTTATGCTGCTATATGTATGGCAGTAGAAAAAAGTTCAGTTCATTCCATGTCGAAACACTATCAAGACATTCCTTGTGAAACATCTACAAGATATCATCTCAATAAATTGGATCTTGAAGAACTAATCCGGTTAAATGCAAAGATTCTACTTCAAGGTCCTATTAGTACTCTAAAAACTGAGAAAAAGTATGAGTTTGCTATTGACTTTACAAATGACCCTTACTATGGAGAAACTGATTCATCCAATGAAAACTACGTCATACGTGGACAGGCAAAAAAATCTACAAACTCTTTCTATTCATATATTTCATTGTCCATCATAAACAAGAATGAGAGGTTCACTATATCCGTTCTTCCAGTAGAAAGAAGTGAAACAAAGATCAATTACCTCGCTTATTTCGTTGATCTGATAGGGAACCTTGATCTTAAGATCAAGGTTCTTTGTTTGGACAGAGAGTTTAGCTCTGTTGATGTCTTTGAGTTCTTACAGAACAAAGACATTCCTCATATTACTCCTATAGTTAAAAAAGGAAACGTGATCAAACGACTACTTATTGGTAGAAAGGCAAGGGATTCGCAATATGTTATGAAGAATCCTCAGAAGAAAGAGGTTCGGCTAAATATCGTTATTGATGTCAAGTACATGAAAGGTAAAAGGAATAAAAAAGGATGCGAAAACCTTGGTTTTGTTGTTTATGGGATCAACTGGAAGCCCCGGAAGATTAGCACGGTCTATAGAAGAAGGTTTGCAATCGAATCGTCTTACAGGATGAGGAATATAGTCAAACCCAGAACATCGACAAGGAACGTTACTTTCAGGTACTTTTTTACATTGGTATCGTTCCTGCTTAGAAATACATGGCTCCTAATTCAGAAAAAGCATTTTACGATTGTAAAACGAGGTCCTCAAACAATTGATGAGGATAGGTTCAGGTTTGACAGATTTATCCTGTTTGTTGAGGAATGGTTTAGAAGAAACTTAAGGGTTCAATTGGTAGTGCGGTGTTTGAGGTAGATGAATAGCGGTAAGGAGAAAAAGGAGGGAAAAATAGCGAAGTACTGACATTGAGAAATATGGGAAGAAGGAGAAACGACCACTAAGTATTCCTACAATGCACGATAGAGCAATGCAGGCGTTACATGCTCTTGCACTAGACCCAATTGCAGAAACAACAGCAGACAAGTGTTCTTTTGGCTTCCGTCAGAACAGGAGTACTCATGATGCTTGTGAACTATCTTTTAAGTGCCTGAGCAAGAAACATTCTGCTCAATGGGTGCTTGAAGGGGATATCAAAGGTTGTTTTGATAATATCAACCATGATTGGCTACTGGCCAATATCCCAATGGATAAATCAATACTTAAGCAATTTCTTAAAGCAGGGTTTGTTTATAACCGACATCTGAATCCCAGTAAAGCAGGAACTCCACAAGGAGGTATCATATCCCCGATATTGGCAAATATGACCTTAGATGGCATTGAAAATGCAATAGCTGCTAAGTATCATACAAACATGAAGGGAACTATCAATAAAAGATATAACCTTCATAAAGTCAATTTCGTGAGATATGCAGACGATTTCATCGTCACCGCGGATTCAGAAGAAGTAGCTAAAGACGTTGCAGAATTGATTACATCATTCCTGAAGGAGAAGGGTCTGGAACTATCAACAGAGAAGACTCTTGTGTCCCATATAGATGATGGATTTGACTTCTTGGGCTGGAATTTCCGAAAATATAAAGGAAAACTTCTAATCAAGCCTTCCAGGAAATCCATTGATAAAATCACTAAGAATATTAATGATGTAATTAAGAAAGGTAAGGCCTGGTCACAGGAATCTCTCATCCGAAAGCTTAATCCAATTATCACCGGATGGGCTGTATATCACCAAACAGTTGTTTCTAAGGACGTATTCTCCAAACTTGATTACAGGTTGTGGAATATGCTCTGGACATGGGCTAAAAGGAGACATCCTGATAAATCCCATTGGTGGATTGCCAATAGATATTGGCATAGGGTTGGATCAAGGAATTGGGTATTTTCTACTGGAAGTTATGAACTCAAGCACGTCCCGGATACGAAGATTATCAGACATCCCGGTATAAAACGGGACAAGAACCCTTATCTAGATAAGGAATACTTCGAATGGCGAAGGGAGTATCTAAGAATTCGGAGAAAGGATAACTACCCCAAACCTAAGAATTTTGAGTTGATTGGAACAGGAAGTAATGTTGTTAGTTACTATATATACTAAATGCCACAAAAAAAAAGAGAGAATAACTGCTGCCCGATACACAAAAGGTTATAGAATGCTTGAGCGGTATGAAGGGAAACTTTCACGTACCGTTCTTAGAAGAGGGAGAGCGAGCAATCGCTCTTTCTTATTTGACGATATTTATCTATGGAAGAATAAGAACATATAGAGGTATAGGGATTTTACAGCAAATGTGAGACGCTGCCAGAGGAATTATTGTTCCAATAATATGAGGCCGTCTAATTAGATCTTCGGCATAAAAGCTTATCCTTTTTTTTCGTCATCTTCATCATCTATCTTTTTTTTTTTGGGGGGGGGGGCGGCAGCTATAAATAGCATAAATCTGGCCCGCCTCATGGCTAAAAAAGTAATGATGTATGGAGGAGTCCAATTTGAGGACTCTATTGAAAACTATCTGAACAGGGAAAGCGCCTCAATTTGCCAATTCCTGCACTTTCTCTGCATAGAAGATATTTCACAGTACTTAGAGCGTACTGTGTATGCCAACAAAAGTTGGCATTACAAATATAACATTTCCTCAATGATAAAACTCTTCATTGTTATGTGTTTCAGGCAGTTATCTTATGAGAAAACTGTCGCCTCATTAACAGAAGAAGAGGCAATACTACTCGCTTTTTGCGATAACAATGGTGTTGTAAAACTTCCTTCATCAAAGACCTTACATAATTTTGTAAAATATCGATTAGGAGAAGATGGAATAACTGAAATAATGATGTTAGTTGGAGAAAGAATCCTTAAACTTGCTCAAATAAAAGAAGCTAAGATCGATTCAACTCCGCTTGAAGCTTCAAGATACGATAAATATGCGGATTATAATCCTCATTACAAATGCAAGATGGACAAAGCTCACATCACGATGGTAGGAACTTATCCCGTGTTCATGACACATACAAATGGCAAAGCAGGAGATACTCATGAACTCATCAAACACATTCAAGCATTGAAGAAAATGAATGCTGATATTGACATGTATTCTGCGGATACGGGTTATAAAGCATTCAAGAATCATGCAGATATCTGGTATCATTTGAATGCAAGGCCAGTTATTGCATATCCAAAAAATGCTGTGATCAGCAAAGAGGGCGAAATGGACAAAATCGACCATTGGGTAAATAAAATGTGGTTTCTGGGTGGGAATATACTTGCAAGTACTGAAGAAAAACTAAAATTCCTATATGAGATTGGAATGTCTAAACAGGTTGGGATGAACTTACGTAATCAAAATATGAGGGATGAATCGTTCTATGAGCTATACAAGAAAAGAGGAGAATGCGAATCAAAGCACGGACACATTAAAGATGTAGTCAAGTTCGATATAAGAAGAATCAGAGTAGAAAGCTCTACTCTCTACTGAATTTTGTAGCGTATCAGTTACTTGTACTTACAGAAATACAGAATGGGTTTGAGAAAAGAAATTCATTTGGAAGCTTTTATTGAAAATGTTTGTCTAATTAGAATGGAGGTATTTGGAAGCTAATTAGATAACCTCTATATGTATGTTAAATTTTAACAAATACTTCTCAATGTATTGCATTTTTAGCAAGATCTTTCAAATCAGTATCCAAAACATTCTTTTTTGATTTGTAATAGTCCAATGATTCATTTGGAGTTTCATTTATAAGTTGAACCAAGTTATCAGCTTCTATGCATTGTTGTTGTAGATTCAATATTTTCAGATAGTTTTTCACTCTACTTTCTACATGTGTTGACAATTCAGATTTCTCAATTAGTGCATTTTGGGGATAAACAGCTTCCAAATTATCTTTTACTGCATCAAATCGATAGTAACCATAATCTTTGACATTGAGGAGTCGATTGGTATTTCTTGGTAGATCTTTCATTATTTTGAGCTTCTCATAGAACTCTTTACTTCTCCTTGGACCCGCATGTATCCCACCCAAGCTATCTAATCCATAACCAAAACTCAATAAATCTCTTGCAGAAAGTATTTTTTCATCATTGATTGCTTTTCCATAACTAGCATTTACAAAATGGAAAAAACTATTTTCTTCATATCCACGTTTTGCAAGCTCTACTTTCATGGCGTTTAGAGTATCTACACGAGATTTAACCATAGTTCCATCAAAATCAATATAAAATGCATTGATTCCTTTATCCAAATAGAAATTAATGAGTACCTTCCCAAATATGGGTGCCACTGTTGGAATATATCCTAAAATACTTTTTTTGTTCCTTATTTCAATACTATTGTAACATGAATCTAAATAATCTAAAAAATCTTGAAAATTTTCAATATTTAAATTTCTAGCGACTTTAGGAATAGAGGGGATAGGAGTAATATTCGAGTGAGAGTAAGCAAAATTAGTCAAAATATCAATTTCATCATCTGTTGGATATCTCCAATATTCACCCTTGTTTTTGAATTCAGATAGACAAAAATGAGGGCAACCATTTGCTCTATCTTTTTGTCTTCCTAATTCGTTGTTTTTATCAGATGAGTATTTAGCATCTTCATTAGCTTTTGCTAGTGTATTTTCATCAAAACGTACAAATAGTTCTTGAATGTCCAACAGATTATCTGGAAATTTAGTATTTTTGTAAAAGTTATTCGAGAGGACTGCCTTTGTTGGTGTCGTAATTGCTTTGTCACCAATCTGAACTTTCAATGATCTTAAATCAGTATCGTCTGCATTTGATGATTGACGAATTTTAGTTTCTTTAGTCATTTTAGCAATCCTCTTAGAATTTCATCCTTAATCCAAAATGGCGATTCTTTTATTTTATAATATATTTTTTCACATTCGGAACTTGTCAATTCGTTTATTTGATTTTTTTGCCACATCAGCATCCCGATTGTGCCATTTATTTTTAAGCCATAAACATCTTTCAAACTTCTTGCTTTTTCATCAATAATGCAATGATATTTGTGACCATTGTTTTTTTTATTTATGCCTGCACATACAACACTAAGCTCACCAGCATGCATCCAAGGATACCTATTTGCAAGCTTAGATATACAATCCTCATGAATATCTTCGATAATTACAAAACCATTGTGAGATTGGAACAAACTAAAAGTTTCAGGATTATCTTTAAGTTCTTCATAAACTTGTTTTGTGATTCCAAGTTCATAACCATGTTTTTTGCATATGTCAAACGCTTCAGGGCACCTTGCTTCCCTAAATAAGCATACAATAGAGGAAGTATCAAAAATTTTCATATTTGTACTCCTTTCAGTGTATCGAGAAATGCCTCTATGTTCATCCCTGCTAAAAATGCAGCTTTTTCTAAGCTGATCAACCTTTTTTTGTATATGGAAACCGCGTAAAAAAGTCTTTTTTTCATGATGCGCTTGTATTCAGTAGATTCAATAGTGTATTTAGGATACGACGCATAGATGAAAAGAAGAATTTCATTACTAGTTAGTTTCCCTAAGAAACTTTTGAAATCAGCAATAGAGTCAAGTTCTTCTCTTGAAAAATACTTCTGAGTTTTTTTCAATACTTGCCTACCAGTATTGGTGATTTCGTATTTGTTTTTTCCAATTTCTTTTGCAAGACCAAGAGATATAAGGTCTCTTAAGCTGATTTCCGACGCTTCACTATAAGGCCCAAAACTATGAGCAATAAACTCTGCACTATCGCCAACCACTTCTATGAAATTTCCTATCAAAAACATTTCTTTTTGAAATGCAGTATTTCCCGTTACTGGACTTTGATTGTTAGACTCTAATAGCTCAAGTACAGCAACGTTGAGAGGAGAAAGGTCATCAGCAATACTATTAAGTGAAAATTCCATAAACTACACACCTTCCTTGTCATTAGGAGTTAATCTTTTTATTAGTATTGGGGTTTCATTAGTAATTTCTTCATTTGGCTCTTTGATATATGGAATCAATATCAATTCAGTGTTTTCATCCCATCCAGTAAGCTGCAAAATATCTTTTGGAACAGATAGTCTGAATTGATTGCCAGTTTTGGTTAATTTAGTCATTTATTATGATTATTTTATGACTTTTTTATTTATATTGATTATGGTGACTGTAAAATTACTTCATGTGTCTTCGGTTAAGGAGTTTTATTTACTTATTGCTAATGTTTTTGGACAATAACAACTACCTTAACTTACAGAATTTAACTGTTAAGTAATCTCATACTACTGGTTTTATCACTGGTATGTTTTTGATGAAGTTATGAAACTACATGCTATTTATCACGATTCTTCTCTTAACCGATGACGCATGAAAATTACTTTGCATCTCTTTTATTAAAACAAAAAGCCAAGCCTTGTGAAAGTATTCCTTCCTAAAATAAAGATCTCTTTTTAGTGTGAATAATATAACAGAATCTCATTGTGCATAATTATAAATACAATAACATCAGTTAGCAGATGCCGACTTCCATATTGTCGAGTAAAAACCAATCAAAACAAAAAGGAGAAAACGGTCATGTCTGAAAAATTAGAAGATAGAGTATTTACTGCATCACCATTGCCACCTGTGTTACATGGGGTCAGATTGAGAGATGTAAAATCTCCGGATGAAGCATATGCATCCTGTGAAAAGTAAGAGTTATTCTTTCGTAATAATTTAATATTCTATATGGAGTTGTAGGGATGATAGTTTCATCCTTGCTATTTGGAGGTAGACCCCCATTATGTTATTGTGGTAATGGGGGTCTGATGGTAACAACAGGTGTATGCTTCTTCATGCTTTCCATTCATTCAAAAACAAGGAACATGTTATTATTTAAGCCTGAACAAGTTCTTTTAGAAGATTGAGCAAAACAAACTTAAAAACAGTGAGCAATAAAAAACCCTTATATTAGAGTATCTCTTATAATATAGTATTATAATTACTCTTGAATATTCGGGATCACTCTAGAACTAAAAAACAGAAAAACGGCTTTTTTGCCTACTCTTATGGTGTAAAAATGGAAATTGAAGATCTTGTTATTGCTAATATTGCTATTGCCATTCTGGCAAGCTTTTTCATCTATTCAGCGACCAATCCTTTACCGTCAGGAATCAAAGTACTTGAAACTCTGGCAATTGGTGGTCTATGGTTTTATCTATTTAATAATCCAAATATTTTGTAGGACTCAGTCCCTGGACCTTATTTATTATGGGCTGATCTAATATTTTATTCAGATTTAATTTGATTTTGAAGATTTTGATTTGCGTCTTTTTTGATTTTCCATGGAAAAGGAAGACTATGTAATTATGACCTGTTCCATTAAATCCTTTAGTCCATATTGATGCTAATCTAAGATTAGAGCGTTGCTGTAATAATTCAATGGCAATCAAGCATTCAGATATTATTATTGGGAAAACACCAGTAGACCCATCTTTTTCTTAAGGGCACATAAGACGGAAGTATGTTTCCGCTATCTATAAATATTAGTGCTAGGAATAGTATATCCGCAAAATATAAGTAGCGTACTTGAAGTTACGTATATATATTTATTGTTCAGGTGGGTTGCTTTGAGATATAAGGTGTTAGAATGAACAAAATCATCATTTTGAAGGAATTTGTGGATTGTCTTGTCCACGAGTATTGTCCTGTAACTGGAATATAGGTAGGGACTGGCTACCCGATGGGTATGCCTCTTTCCCGAAGAACGAACCTGAATTATCATGAGGTGGGTTTATGAGCAAAAAAACGGATGCTTCCCCTGGAATTGATTGGGAACATGGTGCACAATGTGCTAAGAATATATGCGATCCTCAGGAACTCGAGAGGTCCATCGACTGGAAACAGGGTCTTGCAATAGCACTTGGTGTTCCTCTGCTTATCCTTCCTTCAATCGGATATCTTACAAGTTATGTATGGTCCTTTGCGATAGTAATATGGGGAGCCACTGTGCTTCTTGGTTTTTTACAGAACTTTGCATTCGGAGAACTGGCAACGGTTTTCCCAAAGGCATCGGGTCTTCCTGGTTATACCCAAACGGTCTTTGGTTCAGATAAAGATAAGAATAACAAAGGAAAGTTCAAGTTCGGTAAGTTCATCGGCGGTTTCAGTGCATGGAGTTACTGGTTCGGATGGAGTCCTGTCCTTGCTATCTACGCTATTCTTATCTCAGATTATCTTCAGGGAATGGTCCCCTCACTTGCAGGTATCAACTCAACACTTATGGCATTGGTCGTTGGAGGTTTAATCTTCGGTTCCCTTGCAATCATTAATTCAAAGGGACTCAAGAACGGAGCAGCAGCTGGAGTAATCTTAGCTGCTATTTCCCTGATACCTCTTCTGGTCATCACCATTGCACCCTTCTTTACAGGCGATTTCCAGATGGCAAACATCACAAGTTCATGGTTCCCTACAGACTGGAGCTGGGACTGGGAGCACATACTGATACTTCTCGGACTTCTGGCAATGGCTGAATGGAGTGCTGCTGCATGGGAAACTGCTGCAATTTATGGCCCTGAATACAAGAAGCCAAATTCAGATATACCAAAAGCACTGCTTGTTTGTGGAGCAATATGTCTTGTTCTTTACGTACTTGTACAGACATCCGTAATCGGTGCTCTTGGTGTAGACGGAGTTCTTGCAGAACCTATCTCACCAATGCTGCCACTGGCAAACATGTCACTTGGTCCGATCGGTGCATCCATTTCAATTATAATGTTGATTGGTGCAATGCTTCTGATTATCCAGACAGCTTTCCTTTCATCTGCACGTTCCATATATTCAATGTCAGTTGAAGGTAATCTGCCATCAGTTCTGAGTAAGTTGAACAAGCACGGACATCCAATGAACGCAATGCTTGCTGATGCAGGATTCAACATGTTCCTTATTCTTCTTGGAACACCAACAGCTATCCTTGCTGCTTCTGCAATTGGATATATTTGTGCCAACGGTATCAGCCTTTACACCTATGTAAAGGTCAGGAACGATCCTGAACTTTCTAAGCTGGACAGACCTTTTAAGGCTCCAAGGGGATGGAAAAAAGTTGCTCTGGCAACAGCCATACTGAACACTCCATTTTTCCTGATAGGTATAATCTACCTCAACAGCCTTGAACTTGGATGGGCAACCACCGGTGTAGGTTTCTTTATGCTCTGTCTCTTCATTCCACTCTGGGTGTACTCACAGCGTGAGAGGAACAGAATGCCTGTTGCCAGTGCAGTACACAGAGAACATGGTGTATTTGAACCAGAACCGCTTCCTCTGGAAGAATAAGTAAAATACTATGAGTGGAACCTGATATCGAGGATATCAGGACCCCTTTTTCATATTTAGATATTAATACTCTGAAACTGAAAAGATAAGAATTAAAAATGGCATTTTTGCCTACTTTCACCGGGTGTAAAAATGGAAATTGAAGATCTCATTATTGCAAATATTGGAATTTCCATTCTGGTAAGTTTCCCAATTTATGCAGCAACAAATCCTTTACCGTCAGGAATCAAAGTACTTGAAACTCTGGCAATTAGTGGTCTGTGGTTTTATCTCTTTAATAATCCGAATATTTTATAGGACTCAGTACTCCCTTAATGCTTAGTATGAATTCTGAAAATACTATTTAGCTACTATAGGAGATCCATTTCAATGTCCATAGTCCATCTGGATTTCTTTTTAAGATTACAACGCCGTTGTAATAATTCAATCATAAATCAATATTGACTCCCTCTTTATAAATTCAGGTTCAGTAGACATATTTGCCTGAGTTTATGATATATACATTTTCTTCTTATGCTTCTATAGCTGATTGCTCTTCAAGTCTGAACTTCCCTATTTATGAACTGAAGGCAAAAAGTATGGAGGTATTATTATTAGCAATGAAGAAATGTTCAAAGAACTTTCAGACGCTGTTGTCACATGTAAAACAGATGTTGTAACAGCAGCCGTTGAGAAAGCAAAGGGCGAGGGCATTCCACCTGCAGAGATCATTGAAAAAGGTCTTGCAGTCGGAATGAACGAGGTAGGCGTCCTTTTTGAAAGAGGTAAGTTATTCCTTCCTCACGTAATGATGGCAGCAGGCGCGATGGAAGAAGGTGTCAAGCTTCTTGAAGCAGATCTTCCAAAAGACGCTGTTAGCAAGAAACTCGGTGTAATCGTAAACGGTACCGTTGAAGGTGACGTCCACGACATCGGGAAATCTATTGTATCTACTATGCTCCAGTCCGCGGGTTTTGAAGTTCACGACATCGGAAGAGATGTTCCACTGCAGGACTTCCTCGATAAGATAAAGGAAACAGGTGCCACAATGGTAGGCCTTTCAGCTCTTATGACAACCACTCTTCAGGGACAGAGGGATGTCATTGAGATGCTCAGGGAACAGGGCATGAGAGATGGCATAAAAGTCATGGTAGGCGGTGCTCCTGCAACCCAGGCATGGGCTGAGAAGATCGGTGCAGACTGTTATGCAGAGAACGCAAGTGAAGCCGTTGTAAAAGCAAAGGAGCTTCTGCTTTAAGGGGGATGTCATCATGGCAACTGAATATAAATTGAGAATGGGAGACGGAAAGCGTATTTTCATGACAAAGGAGCAGATCATTGCTGACCTTAAGGAAGGTATGGCAGATGCTTCAGACCTTGGAGAGATTCCTGACCTTAGTGAAGATGAGATCGACAAGCTCGTAGACATCGTCACCATGCCTTCAAGGATGGTTGGTGTCGAGCAAGGTAAGGAAGTTCCTGTAACCCACGACATTGGTACTATCAGAATTGATGGTGACCAGGGTAACAGCGGAGTCGGTATTCCATCCAGCAGGCTCGTTGGTGCAATGATGCACGAGAGGGCATTTGGTGCTGACACAATGGAACTCGGTCATATCGACTACAGTTACAAACCAGTGAAACCTGTAATTTCACAGGAAATGCAGACAATGGAAGTCTGCCAACAGAACATGATTGTTCCACTTCTTTACGGTGCGATGCCAAACATGGGTCTTTACTACACACCTGATGGTCCTTTCCCAAATCCAGGTGACCTCATGAAGGCTTTCAAGATCCAGGAAGCCCAGGAAGCCATGCAGCATGCAGCTGAACACCTTACAAGGGACACAATCTGGATCATGCAGAGGCTTATGTCTTCAGGTGCCGACGGTGTTAATTTTGATACTATCGGTGCAGCAGGTGATGGTGACATGTATGCATCACTTCATGCAATTGAAGCATTGAGGAAGCAGTATCATGATATCTATATTGAAGCAGGAATGGCAGGAGAACTTCTGCTTGGTCTGCACGGTGAGATGGAATATGATGGTACAGTACTTGCAGGTCTGTGGCCACACCAGCAGGCTCCACTTGCTGCAAAGGCCGGAGCAAACGTTTTCGGACCTGTTGTTAACACAAACACAAGCAAATCCTCGGCATGGAACCTTGGAAGAGCTGTTACTTTTATCAAAGCCGCTGTTAAGGCTTCACCAATACCATGTCACGTAAACATGGGAATGGGTGTCGGTAGTATCCCGATGTTTGAGACTCCGACTATTGATGCCGTTTCAAGGGCAAGCAAGGCGATGGTTGAAATTGCCGGCGTAGACGGTATATAGATAGGGGTCGGCGACCCGATGGGTATGCCGATCTCCCACATAATGACCTCCGGTATGAGCGGAATCAGAGCTGCCGGTGACCTTGTTGCAAGAATGGAATTTGCAAAGGGAATGAGAATTGGAGAAGCAAAGGATTACATTGCAAAGAAACTTGACGTAACCACAGATGACCTCAGTGACGAGTATGTAATGAGAGAACTGAGAGAAGAATTGGGTATCGGGGTAATCACTTCTGTAGCAGGTGCTCCAAAAGGAATTGCAGCTAAGATGAACATTGAGAAACTTCTCGATCTCAACATTAACTGCTGTGAAAAATTCAGAGGACAGTTGAAGTAAAGAATCTTTTCTTTCAAAAATCTGGAAACTCTCCGGATGCAGAAAATATAGAAAACACCTGTAATTGCTTTTTCAGTAAATACAGGTGTTAACTATTTTTGGAAGAAGGAGGAATTAATAAATGGAAAAAGAAGAAGGAATAGACTGGCATCATGCAGAACAGTGCTCTAAAGTGGTTTGTGAAACCGGTGAAGAAAGTGGACTTGAACGTTCAATCGACTGGAAACAGGGTCTTGCGATTGCTGTAGGTGTACCTCTGTTGATCCTGCCATCAATTGGATACTTTGCAGGCTGGCTATGGTCTGCTGCTATTATTGTCTGGGGTCTTTCCGTATTCCAGGGATTTATGCAGAATCTGGCATATGGTGAACTTGCAACAACTTTCCCGAAAGCATCCGGACTACCCGGATTCGCACAGAACGTTTTCAAAACACGCAATTATACGGGTAAATATGACAAAAGCAAACTTGTAGGTGGATTCAGTGCATGGAGTTACTGGTTTGCATGGAATCCCGTACTAGCTATCTTTGCCATCCTTGTAGGTTTTTACCTGCACAGCCTGTTTCCGGGACTGGCAGCTACTTTCAGTGAATATCAGCTTTCACTGGCTGCAGGAATTGTTATATTCGGAGGTCTCATACTTATTAATTATCGTGGTGTTTCAAGCGGAGCACTGGTAGGTTATATTCTTGCAGCACTCGCATTTATACCTTTGATCATAATTGCACTGGCACCTTATGCAACAGGTGACTTCGTACTGGCAAACATCACCAGCACCTGGTTGCCAACTGACTGGGTATGGAATTTGAACAGTGTTCTTATTCTGCTGGGTATTTTTGCAATGGCACAGTGGAGCGCATGCGCCTGGGAAACAGCAGCTATCTATGGTCCTGAATACAAGAATCCGGGTAAAGATGTACCAAAGGCGCTTTTCACATGTGGTGCTATATGTCTTCTGGCATTTGTGATTGTACAGACAACAGTTACCGGAGTACTGGGAGTTGATGGAATTGCCAACGCACCTATCGATCCTATGCTTCCTGTAGCACAGGCAGCTCTTGGTGACATGGGTTCAACAGTTGCTATTGTAATGCTCATTGCCGCAATGGTCCTTATCATACAGACTGCATACCTTGGTTCTGCAAGAGCAATGCACTCCATGGCAATTGAAGGAAACCTTCCAAGGGTATTCGGTAAAGTGAATTCTCACGGAACTCCAATACTTGCAATGGTAGTTATCGGTATCTTCAACCTGGCACTCATTTCAATGGGAACCCCTACAGCTATCCTAGCAGCATCCGCTATAGGATATGTCTGTGCAAACGGTATCAGTCTTTTTGCATACGTAAAGGCAAAGGCAGATCCGCATCTTGCAGGTCTTGAAAGGCCTTTTAAGGCACCAACCGGCTGGAAGAATGTTGCACTCATGTTCGGTTTTTTCAATATTCCTCTCTGCCTGATCGGTATAATTTATCTCAACAGTATCGAAGGCAGCTGGTTCTCCACCGGTGTCGGGATTGTTGTTCTGGCTCTGTACATACCAATGTGGTATTATTCACAGCATGAAAACCATGTGGCTAAAAGAGTCGAAACACCTACGGTCTGACATGCATCTGCAGTAAGTGCTAAAAACACTTGCTGCAACGTTTTATTTTTATTACCGCATAACCTCCAATTATGCAGAAACAGTTAAATCCGGTAGTCTGCTCCTGACAGGCAAAAGGCTATCGGATTCTTTTTTTGGATATGATTAAAAAAGATTCTGAACTTTATCTTTAAAATGAGAGAACAATTCCTTGCTCCACTGGAGCGCATTGCTGTCAAAGCTCATAAGGATTGTATGGTCATATTGTCCCTGTTTATTGAAGAAACAAAGGAAGAGGAATCTGTCTGTTGAAATCAGTGTTGCAAGACCGGTTATTTCGTCTGATACGAAAAATTCTGTATTATCATAACCGGTGAATTTCATCATCTCTTCATTGTAATCATTTTCCATTCTTTCATGGACAGAGTTCGTTGTAACAAGAGACACGGGAATCCCTTTTTCAGCAAGACTTGAGTAAAGGGCAGGATATTCAGGATGGAAATAAGCGTTAAAGGCCATAACATAGCTGGCTTTGTGTATGTTCTCAGTGAACTCTTTAGGAAATTCAAACAGGTAATTAAGATCAGGCTCAATGATAACACAGTTACCTAATTCACCAAGTCTTTTCAGGATTGGTTCAGGTATGCCACTAAGATCTCTGTTTTTCCAGTAGTGGCTGTTCTCCTCAAAAACCTCAACAGCATTCAAAAGAGGCAGCATGTTTGCCACCAGCACTTTTCCCATGTTTGTCAGTACATAATGGTCTCCGTTCTGTATGACAAGACCATGTTCCTTCAGTTTTTTTATCTGAGGAATAAGGGCTGTGGAGGTTACATTCAGACTTGTTTTTATTTCTTCACGGCTTTTCTCTCCTTCCACAAGGAGAAGCAGAACATTTTTCCGTTTTTCCGAATTAAAGATTATATCTATTAATGAATTGCTCATTCCAACCAACTACCACAGTTTCATACACAGTATCTAAAAAAATTACCATCTATTTCAAAAGATTTATATGTCGTTGTTACAGGCTGTTTCCTGTTCATTTTTTTCCATTTCATGCCTGTATAGTGCCATTTCAATGTTGCTGCGCAGGTCATTGGCTTTGAAAGGCTTGACTATATACCCGTAAGGTTTTGTTTTCTTTGCTTTTTCGAGGATTTCGTCATCAGAATATGCAGTGAGATAAACGACCGGGATATCAAAGTTTTTACGTATCTCTCCAGCTGTCTGGATTCCGTCCATTTCGCCTTTTAATCTGACATCCATAAGGATGAGATCCGGGAAAGTTATCTCTGCCATTTTGATGGCCTCTTCACCTGTGGTAGCAAGAGCCGGAACGGTATACCCAAAGCTCTTCAGCTTCTTTTTTATGTTTAAGGCAATGATACTTTCGTCTTCAACGACAAGTATTTTTATATCTTTCGTGTCTTCCACAATAATCACCTGTTCTGCTTTAGTTTAGTTTAATCCTGAATTTCGTACCTTCACTGGTATCCAGTTCAATAGTTCCGTTTATCTGGGCTGTTAATGTAGTTACAAGCTGGAGTCCAAGGGATTCTGTCTGGGTAAAATCGATATTCTCAGGGAAACCACGTCCATTGTCGCCGATTGTCAATGTCAGCTTTCCATCTGTAAGATCCAGGTCTACAAATATTTCTCCTTCCTGGCCCGGTTCAAATGCATGTTTAAGTGAATTTGAGATAATCTCGTTTACTATCATTCCCAGTGGTATTGCAGTATCCATTTCAACAAAGACAATGTCAAGATCCAGTTTTATCCTGATATTTTTCTTCTCCACCATGTATGAGTAGGATAGCTCATTAACCAGTTTCATGAGATAATCGGAAAAATCAATGCTTTCCATATCCTGTGACCTGTAAAGTTCTTCGTGCACAAGAGCCATGGATATTACACGGTTCTGGCTTTCCCTGAATGCCTCGACAACATCTTCATTTTCGAATTTATCTGACTCAAGGTCAAGCAGGCTTGAAATAACCTGAAGATTGTTCTTAATACGATGATGGATCTCCTTCTTGCGGATTTCTTCAACTTTTTTTCGTTCGCCCATCATACTCGACAACGTTTCCCTTGTTTGTTCGATTCCCTCGGTAAGTATGAGGAAATCTCCTTCACCGTATACCCGGACATTTCTTGAGAAATCGTTATTCTGTACCGCAGTAAGTACTTTATTTGAATCTTTAATGATAGTATCCAGCAGCTCCGCAAAAACATCCAGTGTGTCTGTGAGCTGCCTGAATTCCCCGTGGACATTCAAATGGGATCTTTCGTTGAGTTTTCCTGTAGCAAGCTCATTTGTAAGCCTTATGGCATCATGGATAGGCGTAATTACTGCGTCCAGAATTTCATTGAGACCCATGGGTATCTCCCTGAAATCAACTTCCACGTTAGTTTCAGCTCTTGAATCAAGTTTTCCCATGACTGCATCCTTCGATATATTCTTAAAATCAGTTACTATCTCCTTAATAGGTCTTGTAAAGGACAGGGCTATGAAGTAAGATATTGCAGCCATGAAAATTACGGCTGCAAGGGAAATCTGAAGGAGTCTATTACTGAGGCTGTTCACACCTGCAAGCATCTCATCTTTTGGAATGACAAGAACAAATGAGAAGTTGCCGGTTTCTATGGGTTCATAGAACATTACAACTTCTTTGCCTGTGGTGGGATCGATTGTCTCAATATGACCACTTCTTCCATTAATAATATCATCTGCAGCTATTGAAGATTCTTCTATACCAAGGTCATAAAGTTTCCTTTCTCCGATCCAGTCCTTCTTTGTAGGATGGGACACAAGGATACCGGTATTACCGGTCAGGAAAGCATAGCCGGAATCAAATGCTTTGATTTCACTGGTTATTTCGTCCAGGTAATTAAGTGAAACATCCACCCCACCGATCCCGATAAATTCATCATCTTTTCTGACAGGGAATACATAGCTTACAATGAAGACTCCTTCATAATAATAGGGTTCAGTTATTACTTCGCTTCCTGTACTTTTTGGCACCTGATAGTAATCCAGTGTTTCATAATTCAGAAGAGGATCGAGTGTGATAGGTCCGGTGATCTTGTTCCAGTAGGGAATGAACCTCCCGGTGGAATCATGTCCGGGAGAATTAATATACAGTTTGTCGTCACCGTCAAAGGCGTTGGGTTCATAAGCAACATACGTACCGAGTAACTGAGGATGCTCAACAAGCAGGTTATAAAGCATTCTTCTTGCTTCCACTCTGCTCATAGAGTCGTAGCTTCCCATGCTTACTGCCATGGTTTCAGCAATGGCCCTGTTTGTTTCCATGTCTCCGTTGAACTCATTTGCGTAGGTTTTGGCCATTTCTATGGATTGCTTATAGGCAAGTTCTTCTTCCTGGTTCGTTACGGTGGAAATGGTCATTGCAGTGCTGGCAGCAAGCACAAGCAAAGTACCCACTACTATGTAAAGAATTAGTTTGAACTTAAGCGAGGTGCTTTTCCACTTCATTTTCAGAGCCTGCATTTGACAGCGTTACATTATTCTAAACGCCTTACTTACAATATTAACTGTAATCTTTTACTTTATAATAGACTCCTGTTAAGATTATAACAGCGTTATAATCATAAAATGCCATTATAATCATTCCAGTAGGACCAATATTTTTAGCACTTTACAGATTCAGAATCAATAGGCATGTTTCGTTGAGTTTATGCTTTATATCATTTTTTTTATCTGAAAAGTAAAGATGTCTAAAATCACAAATTATAAATATGGATGATTTCAGGCGAATCCTTCGTTTGAGTAATCTGTATCTTTCTTTCTGGAGATGTTTCTTTTTAATTTATTCTTGATTATGCTTTTAGTGTTTTATTCATATTAGTCTTAAAAAGAAGGCAGTAGGCATGATATTTTAATAGTATCTACAATTGGAGCTGGTTGTTGTCTGAAGTTATATATTTTATTTTTTATTTTTTGACTTCTGTTTTTGTCTGGATTAAGCGAAAATTATAACTACTAGTAAGAAGGTACAAGATTACCGTATTCTTATGATTTGCAACTGGATCTCAGTTAAGTAATCAGGAATACACCCCAGAATAAGGCTCAGCATAAAGATTAGAGCTCTAATTTACTTTCGAGGTAAAAATATGTCAGATCAGGAAATGTTAGACACACTTAGAGACACAGTCGTTACACAGAATATCAACGGTTGTGCAGAAGCTACCCAGGCAGCCCTTGATGCTGGCCTTAGTGCAGTTGAGATCATTAACAACGGTCTTTCCCCAGGAATGAAGATCGTCGGAGACAAGTTCGAAGCAGCAGAGATCTACCTCCCGCAGATCATGATGTCTGCAAAGGCAATGAACGCAGCAATGGAACTCTTACTCCCTGTACTTGCTGAAGAAAAAGGAGCAGATGACGAAGGTGTCGGTCTTGCTGTCACCTACGTACAGGAAGGAGATATTCACGATATCGGTCACCGTCTTGTAACGACAATGCTTGAAGCCAATGGCTTCAGAATAGTTGACATGGGTGTAGATGTACCAAATGAGACTGTCACAGAAGAAATTGCAAAACACAAGGGTAAGAAGGTACTGCTTGTGGGTTCAGCACTTATGACAACCTCAATGCTTGGACAGAAGGACACCGTTTCAATGCTTGCAGAAGAAGGTCTTAGAGACTCTGTTAAGATCATGTTCGGTGGAGCACCAGTATCTGACTCGTGGATCGCAGAGATCGGAGCAGACGCAACAGCAGAAAACGCAGCAGATGCAGCAAGAGTTGCACTCAGCCTTATGCAATAAGGAGGCATTAAATATGACATTTTCAAGATCAATGGATTGTTTTGAGTTCTATGAGAGAGCAAAGAAGGGAGAGAAGACTACCCAGGATGACTGGGATCTTATGACAATCCCTATGAAGGCAATGGAACTCAAGCAGAAATACAACCTTGATTTCAAGGGAGAGTTCGTACCAACTGACAAGGACATGATGGAAAATCTTTTCAAAGCAGGTTTTGAGATGCTCCTTGAATGCGGTATCTTCTGTACTGACACAAGCCGCGTGGTAAAATACACAGAAGATGAGATATGGGATGCTATCAACAACGTCCAGAAGGAATTCGTTCTGGGAACCGGCAGAGATGCCGTAAACGTCAGGAAAAGAAGTATTGGCGACAGGAGAAAGCCAATAGTCCAGGGTGGTCCAACAGGTTCTCCAATTTCTGAGGACATGTTCATGCCAGTTCACATGAGCTATGCTCTTGAGAAGGAAGTCGACACAATTGTCAATGGTGTCATGATGACAGTCCGTGGCAAACCACCAATTCCAAAGAGTCCGTATGAGGTTCTTGCAGCCAAGACCGAGACAAGGCTCATCAAGAATGCAGCCGCAATGGCCGGAAGGCCGGGCATGGGCATATAGGGACCAGAGACTTCCCTGTCCGCTCAGGGAAATATCTCTGCTGACTGTACCGGTGGTATGGTTTGCAGTGACAGTCATGAAGTGTCACAGCTCAATGAGCTTAAGATCGACCTTGATGCTATCAGTGTGATGGCACACTATCAGGGTAACAGTGACATCATCATGGATGAGCAGATGCCTATCTTTGGTGGATATGCCGGTGGCATAGAAGAAACCACAATAGTCAACATCGCAACCCACATCAATGCATTTGTAATGAGCAACGCAAGCTGGCACCTTGACGGTCCGGTCCACATCCGCTGGGGATCTACTAACACAAGGGAAACTCTCATGATCGCTGGATGGGCATGTGCAACTATTTCCGAGTTTACAGACATGCTTTCCGGTAACCAGTACTATCCATGTGCAGGTCCATGTACAGAGATGTGTCTTTTGGAAGCATCCGCTCAGTCTATCACCGACACCGCATCCGGTCGTGAGATCCTCTCCGGTGTAGCATCTGCAAAGGGCGTTGTCCAGGACAAGACCACAGGTATGGAAGCCAGGATGATGGGAGAAGTCGCAAGAGCAACCGCAGGAATGGACATCGAAGATGTCAACAAGGTTCTTGATCTCCTTGTAAGCTCCTACGAAGGCAACTATGCAAATGCACCACAGGGTAAGACTTTCCAGGAATGCTACGACGTTGCCACTGTAACACCAACCGATGAATACGTTAAGGTCTACGATGGCGCATGCAAAAAGCTTGAAGAGTTCGGGCTAACATTCTAAGATTAATCGATAAAATCGAAACCCCCTTCAATTCCATTTAGATGGCTGGCTTCCTTCTTTCACCAGTCATCTCTTTTTTTAATGACAAATTGTCAGAATAAAATTGGTATATAAAAATCTCAAAAATTACCGTTTCCTTAGTAAGTATGCCCGATTAATTTATCCTTCTCTATATGCAGCGATTGCTGAAATAGTATTGAGATAATTGTTGTGATGAATCTCGCTCCTGAATATGTTCCTGATATAAACTCTTATTGAGAATCTCTTATTTACTATTGTGACAAGTATAAAGAAAAGATTCTGTCACAAGTGGTAACTATGGATAATTCAAAGGATTACATCAGTGGTTTTTTTGGTTTTATGAAAAAGGCGACAACACCTGTTCAGACTGTGGATACTATAATAGAACGTCTGAATGCTGAAGGTTTTTCAAAACTGGATCTTAGTGAGAAATGGACTCTTTCAGCATCAGGGAAATACTGGCTTTCACCTTATCCTTCCATGATTGTCGCTTTTACCATTGGAAGCAATGAGTCTTTCACAAAAGGAATGAAGATCATTGCTGCACATACGGATAATCCTGCATTCAGGATCAAACCGAATCCGGAAGTGAACGTTGAGGGGATGCTGACACTTAATGTTGAGTGCTATGGGGGTCCGATTTTTAATACATGGTTTGATCGTCCTTTGTCAATTGCCGGCAGAATTGCTGTAAAGTCTGATGAAGTACTGAAACCGAAAGTGATCCATCTGGATTTCCAAAAGCCAATACTTACTCTTCCAAATCTTGCTATTCACATGAATCCGGAAGTCAATAAGGGTACGGAGATAAAAGTACAAAAGGAAATGCAACCCCTTCTGACCCAGTTGATCGGGGATGAGGTCCAAAATAATTATCTGCTTGATCTGGTTGCAAAGGAAGCCGGAGTAAATAGCGAAGATATTCTGGATTTGGATCTGAATGTCTATTGTTGTGAGGAAGGGATGCTGGTTGGCTTAAAAGAGGAATTCATATCCTGTCCGAGAATTGATGACCTGTCCATGGTGTATGCTACCATGGAAGCCCTTGTAGCTTCAGAAAACAAGGCCGGTATCAACATTGCTGCATTCATGGACAATGAAGAGATCGGATCAATGACAAAACAGGGTGCAGATTCGGTACTTTTGAGCAGTATCCTTGAAATGATCCATGTGGGAATTGAGGGAATAGAACAGAAATCAGGATGCCAGATGAAGGATTATTTCGTGATATCTGCCGATGGTGCACATGGTTTACATCCTAATTATGAAGAGAAGAACGATATTACCAGTAAGCCTGTGATGAACAAAGGAATAGCAATTAAGATAAGTGGCAGCCGTTCCTATGCTTCAGAAGTTGAGACAATTGCAGCCTTTCAGCAACTTTGCGATAAAGCAGAAGTTAAGTATCAGAAATTCGTGAACCACTCTGATGAAAGAGGAGGAAGAACCCTTGGTCCTCTTCTCAGTAAATATCTGCCTGTTCATGCAGTAGATGTTGGAGTGCCGATGCTGGCAATGCATTCAACCAGGGAACTCATGGGTAAACAGGATTTCCTTGATTCCATTGAGGTTTTCAGGACATTTTTCCAGTTGGAGTGATACGAAAAAGCTATCGCTCTGAACTTTAAACAAAGGAAAAAAGATTTTGTCATTATGTGACCCTGGTCACACAATGAAACACATATGGCGGAAACCTCGGGAATTTAACCCGACTGAACGGATTTAGAGTCCATTCGATCAACCTGATCTGATTTCCAGAATGATTAGTTGAATATATCCTTCTGTTTGGATTAATAGTATTTATATCTATCTATCCATGCATCATTTCATTCATTTTTTGAAAGAATATTCTCATTGTGTTTATATTGTTATTTTAGTAATCCACTGCAAAATATAGATATAGGAGATATTCCATGGGGAATCTGTTTCATTTTCCGTTTTAATTTGGCTTTCAATTCGCTTCTCTTTTTTACCCGTCTGAATAGTGCATTTTTCATAATTTCATCATCATTTATCATGAACCATAAGACCCAACTTTGACAGTCAAAATTAATAAGAGTGTTCTTAGCTTTGTTGTATTCGGTTAAAATGCAAACAAAACTAAGAACATATGAGATTATTCCTAATGAGAATATATGCTTTCCCATCGGAACTATTCTGGCTGTAAATTGGCTTTACGATACCCTTGATTTATCCGCTGTTTTTGGTAAACACAAAAAGAATGGTATTGATATCAACAGCCTACTGAAAGCACTTATAAGTTACAAGCTTACAGATAATTTCAGCATAAGTAAAGCTCACGATTGGATCAATCGTGATGAAGTGCTTGACATTTTCAATCTACCTGAATTTTGTGAAAGAACTCTCTACAGGGTTCTTGAAACCCTGGGAAATAATCGTGAAACGATTATTTCCAATATTCAGGATGAAATATTTGCCCGATACGATTTTGAACATACCAACGTAAACATGGACTGGACGAGCATTTTTTTCCATGGTGACAAATCTCCTCTTGGAATGTATGGATATAGCAGAGATCATCGACCAGACAAAAAACAGATAACAATAGGTCTTGCTGAACTTGCTAATCCTATAAATGTTCCCATAGGTCTTACAGTAGAGAAGGGAAATCTACCAGATCAAAAACATTTTGAGAAGACATATTACCAAATCAACAATAGAATGGACCAGGGTTCACTTGTCGTTTTTGATAAAGGAGCTCATAGCAAAGGGAACATTGACTTGATAAGGGAAGATGAGATGCATTACTTAACTGCAAGAAAACTCAATAAGAGTGATGATAAGAAAATTGCAGTATTCTGGGAAGCTTCTCCTGAACTTATCGATTCTGAAAATGGAATATATGGACTGAAAACCATTAAACCAAGCAGTGTTAATTACATGTATTTTTCAGAAAAGCTCCAGAAAGAACAACATGACTCTAAAATAAGAAAAGTTATGAGATTGTTGGAGGAAGCAAAGGAGATACAGAAAGCTATCAGCAAAAACAAGAAGCTTCCTAAAAAATTCAGAATCAACAATGTTCTTGTTGATGTCACTTATTCTTTGCAGACTAAACTGATGGAACTAGATGAACAGGAGGCTATCAAGCTTCTGGAAGAAAAGATAATTACAGGTAGAGAAGGATTTTTCTGCCTGAGATCAAGTCAGAATTTGACACTAAAAGAAGCTCTTCTAACATACAGAAAAAAAGACTCCATTGAAAAAATAATCCATTCCCTGAAGAACGAGATTGAAATTAAACCATTAAGAGTATGGACTGAGGCTTCCATTTATGGTGCAGTGATCATAGGATTCATTGCACAACTTTTCATATCGCTGATGCGATATGAGTTCAATGAACTCAGACATAAGTCTACAAAATTCATCAAAAATAGCTTATTGAATTTGACAGTAACCGTCGATTTTACGGATGAGCAATCAAAAAAGTACATTTACGCCAATTTTGATGGGATAAATTCACTGATTTTAAGGCAGAAATGGGTGAAATCGTAGCGAATTACTTAAAATTGTTTAGACTGTCAAATAGGTTTTCCTGACAAAAATACGAAAAATTGGGTCCAGTGAGAAGACATTCTCTTCATGAAAGAGTGAAAACTGTCAAACTTGGGATAAGAAGGTTTATAAACTTCTATTCAAATCTAGTATTAGTTCTTATTTGATGATTGTTCCTATCTGATAATTATTATTATTATCTGAGATTGAACATCATCAATACAATATCGTTATCATACGAATTGGTTGTGAATTTGGGTTGTTCCCGAATTTGACAAAATCGGACAAAGTAAAAGTAATACAAAGGGGACTAAATAATGTTGGAATTGTTATATTTGAGCCGACTACAGTTTGCTGTAACTGTAGCGTTCCACTTCCTGTTTGTTCCACTAACACTGGGACTTGCACTATTAGTGGCTTATATGGAAACAGTCTATTATAAAACCAAAAACGAAACCTGGCGGAAGATGGCTGATTTCTGGGGAAGGATTTTCAAAATTAACTTTGCAATAGGCCTTGTTACGGGTCTTGCCATGACATTTCAGTTTGGTACTAACTGGGGTGCATATTCCGAATTCATGGGAGACGTCTTCGGACCGCCTTTAGCGGTAGAAGCATTACTGGCCTTCTTCCTTGAAGGTACATTCTTCGGTGCATGGATTTTCCTGGACCGCAACAGACAGAAACTGAAGGCTTTTTCCATGTGGATGGTCGCACTGGGTACGAATATATCTGCGCTATGGATTATCACAGCCAACGGTTTCATGCAGAATCCGGTAGGCTATGAACTTCTTGCTGACGGGAGCAAGGTAATCATGACAGATTTCTTTGCACTTCTCACCAATAGTTATGTTTGGTACATGCTGGTCCACACACTGCTTGCATCATATCTGCTTACTGCATTCGTAATGCTTGGAATCTGTTCCTATCATTTCCTCAAGAAAAATGACCATGAAGTATTCAGGAAATCATTCAGCATTGCAATAATAATTGCTCTTGCAACCGCAATTCTCCTGCCTGTTCTCGGTCATGGATATGCACAGTACGTCACTGAGATTCAGCCAGCCAAAGGTGCTTCAATGGATGCAATATGGGAAACCGGTTCATCGGTACCAATGTACCTGATACAGGTGCCCGATGCCAGTACAGGTTCTAACAGCGTAGAGCTACTTGGAATTCCGGGTCTTGCAAGCTTCCTGTACACCGGAAGTTTCAGCGGGACAATTACAGGCCTGAACCAGATCCCAGCAGATGAGATTCCGCCGGTTGGCATGGTGTTCTGGAATTTCAGGCTCATGACAGTACTTGGTTTCCTCTTCATAGCACAGGCACTTGTTGGTCTTTATCTCCAGAGAACAGGAAAGCTGTACAAGTCTGATCTTTATCTAAAGCTAATGCAGTGGTCCATTCCACTACCATTTATTGCAATAATTGCCGGATGGAATGTAGCTGAAGTTGGAAGGCAGCCATGGATTGTATATGGACTGCTTAAGACCGAAAGTGGTATTTCAACGGTTCCGACATCTGAAGTCCTTCTGAGTATCGTACTCATCACCGGATTCTATGCTGTCCTGTGGGCCTTTGAGTATTACCTGATCAGGAAGACAGTTGTCAATGCAACAGGAGTTGATTAAAATGCTGGAATTCCTGACACATGATTTGCTTGCTAACATATGGTTCTTCCTCTGGTGTGTAATATGGGGAGTCTACTTCATAGCAGATTCCTTCTCTTTAGGAGCGGGTCTTATCACACCTTTCATCGCATCAGATAAGAGACAAAGAATTCAGATTCAGAAGTCAGTCGGTCCTTTCTGGGGCGGGAATGAAGTCTGGCTCATACTGGCTGCAGGTGGAACATTTGCCGCTTTCCCACTGGTATTCTCAAAGATGTTCACTTTCCTGTATCTTCCAATGATGCTCTTGCTCCTTGGACTTATAATGAGGGGAATCTCAGTAGAGTATCTCCACAAGGATGAAAGTCCGAAGATACAGAACATTCTCATGTGGGGATGGTTTACAGGAAGCCTTGTAATCTCGCTTGTACTAGGAGTTGCATTCGCAAACTTTTTCAAGGGACTTGCCATTGCTGACGGTCTGGTTTACCAGGGTACACTTCTTGGACTCTTCAGTCCGTATGCATTGATCGGAGGCATACTCTTTGTGCTTATCAGTGTAACATCAGGTGCCCTGTGGATTAAGATCAAGGCAGAAGGTCCAATTGCAGAAAAAGCAGGAGATTGCGCAAAGAAGAGCAGTATTGCAGTTATGGTGCTTGCACTTGTATATCTGGTATATTCCTTTGCAGGAATTGATACTTTCACAGTAAACTACTCTGCAACACCTGCATTCTATGTATTTCCGGCACTTGCAGTTATAACTGCTATCCTTGCAGTTGTATTCGCAACTAAGGCCAAGACATTCCTTGCCTTCTGCTGCAACCTTGGAGTAATCCTCTTTATCGTAGAGACCGGCCTTGCAAGCATATATCCGTACATGCTCAAGTCATCCATTGCACTTGAATATGGTATTGATATCTATCAGGGAGCTTCAAGCCAGCTTACTCTGACAGTAATGCTTCTGGGAGCACTTGTGTTCGTACCGCTGGTTATTATTTACCAGCTCTGGGCTTACACATTGTTCAAGGAAAAGATAGGAGAAACAGAAACGGTTAATTACTAACCGTTTCAACATTTTATTTTTCGTATCACAAATATTACTTTCACTGCTTTTACTATTCCTTTATTAGTTCTGATGTGAATTACATATAAGGCGGTTAAAGTATTACATTGAATGCATTTAATTAAAAGTACAACATCATAAAAAAATACGCAAAATCTATATATAAAAACAACGATTGAAAAATATACTATAAAAACACGAGTTGCATCAAATGCGTAAAGTTTCAACATTGAAGGATTTCAAAAATAAAGTCCAAGATGCTTTTGATAACAATAAAGAGTCTATGGCTGCATATGGTGAAAACCATTCGACTCAGCTGAAAGCTTATCTTGTTGAAACAAATAATAAGTTTTCTGAAACAGAATGTCCAGATGGCAGCAAATGGAAAAAACTTGATATAGAGGGTTGGTATGTTAATCAATTCGGCAACAATCCCTATAGTTTATTTTTGGATGTTAGTAGAGAAAGAGTGTGGATTGTTTATAGTTTGCTTGATTCTGATACTACCAAAAAAATTCTTGACAATTGGATTTCAAATTCACAGGGATTTGATAATTGTTGGTTATCGCGTAGACAGTTATTGCAATGGGAAAACAAAGAATCTTGGACTCAGCGAGGTTTTGGATTCAAATTTGATGATGGATTATATTCCCAAGAAAATGCAGGAAACTTTAGTTTGAAAGGCTGGTATAGGCCAAACCGGTCAATTGCAGGTTTAGATCAAATTATTGAAATCGCAAAAGATAATTTTGCGATTCATAGTGCAAGATGGGAAAAAAGAAGAGATGAATCAACTGTTTTATCTTCTGAATGGTATAGTGATGGAAGAGTTACAATAAATAGCGCAAAATCTGTGGAAGAAACATTATTGTCAATTTCTGAAGTTGCAAGCCGATATGAAGATTCTTTAGTAGAAGCCACTAAACTTCGGGATGGTTCAATGGGTGCATTTGAACTAGATTTCACTCAGCCGGTTGATTTAGAAGCATTTTCAGAGAAAGTAATGAAGGGAACAGGTCAGATGAAATTATGGCTACTGGAAACTGAGTCTGAAGAAGATTTTAAAAGATACAAAGGTATAGATTTACATACCTGGGATCGTGTTTTTCTCGATTTAGGCCCTAATTTTGCTTATTTAACTGTTCCTGGAAAGGGATGTGTAAATGCTGCACCAAGAATTGCGACAATTCAAGGGGAAACAAGTGCAGGCAATACTTCTATTTATCATGATGGAGTTGAAATCTTTGTATAATCCTAATGATCGGATTATTTTGTGGAGAAACACAATACAACTTTTTCATGAAAGCAACAAACCAAAGTTTGCAGGCCCTTTCAAAGTTTCAGGTTTTAATTACGTTATCGAAAAACAATGTGTCTCTTCAGATGGGGGCAAGTATCCGACGCCTGATATTACTGCAAGTAGTAGTGATGGGGTTGCTATCTTAGAATTAACAACAGACAATAGTAAATCTAAAAAATATAATCTTGAAAAATATGAGTCAATTAGTACTCGACATCTGCACAATCATGGATTAAAAAAGCATGATAATAAAGTTCCAGATGTTTTGTCTAGTAGACTCAAGTATTTAGATGACGGAAATTATTGTCAATTGATAGTGCAGAAAGAACTCGAAATTAGAAAAATAGAATGCATCAAAAACCAGAAGTTATCTGAAGCACTAAAAGATTCAGAAGGTATAGACCTTTCAAAAGTTCCTTCGATTCCAATTACACTCATTCCAGAAATGCACGATAAAAAACAGGAATTGCGAAGGGGATTAGTTGAAATTATAATGCAGATTTTCAATCCAATGTGTAAAGGAAAGACGGCTGCCCAAATGGTTGAAGAAGGAATGGAGCGTCTATATGATAAAGTGGATTCTGTTCTCACAACCCAGCTAACAGAAGTAGTCGCAAAAGAAATGGACCTTTTGGTGAATGGTGAACTTAAGGATTACTTAACAAAAAAGGACGCGTTCTATATTACAACTGAAAAGTTTAAGGTTCACCATAAAACGCTAGAGTCAATCAATTATACACTCAAAAATTGGGCTGGTATTTCTACGCAGTCGACTCTCGACGACTTTTAATTTCAGTTCTCTTTTTCCGGCATTCCGGTACCAAGGAAAATAAGTTTAGTCTCTATCGGAGTACCATCATCACCATCAGTCATCGTGATGTCTTCTCTTTTAATCTCAATATTCACATTTTCCGGCTTCAGGTCTGATTCCTGCATATAATCGAGTATCAGTTTCTTTCCGTGCTCGGTTGCGTATTCCAGAGCGTCTGAATAAGTAGAAAACTCCCTTCTTTCCACTGGAGAAAACACCAGAACGCTTCTTTTTGTCTTCTTGTAAAATGATTTAACAAGTATCTTTATGCTCTTGACACCTTTGCCTATCAGAGCTCCGACAGCATTCCCAACATCTGCATATTCAGGGACAACAATATCAGCAACAATAAGCCTGTCTAGCTCTTCCACATAGCAACTGACGGGTCCACCAAGGAGTACAACCGGGACATTCACTTTAAACTGTGAGAGGAAATCCCCGCGTATCATTTTCTCTATCTCGGTTTTTGAAACTCCTTTATACATAAAACTCATAAGGTCAAGTGCCATATTGATTGCAACTTCCTTTTTGATATGCCTGCAAAGTTCCATTTCATCCATTGGTGTGAGCCTTGCAAGGATCTTAGCTCCTGTGAGCGAGGCTTCTCGATCCCATTTCGTGTATTCCTCAAGCACATGGAGAGCATCCGTAGGAGTAAATCCGATTGCCTGAACAAGCCTTTTTTGTATCAGTGAATCGACACTGTCCGGAGATATTGGCTTTCCGATTTTCCAGAATATATCGTTAAGAGAAACAGGTTCAAACTGTATTATTTCCATGAGTTCTTTCTCGAATGAACTAAGGTTTGCAGCTTCTTTTCCTGTTCTGACAAAGAACTTGGTAGGTTGAACATTTTCAGCAAGCTGAATCCTTGAAGGCGTTCTGCCTGATTTTAACAGTTCCATAAATCCCGGATACTTTATAGCAGCCAGGCAGAGTGGAACAACCCTGCGTGGTCCGATATTGATATTGCGGCTCTTGATCCATACATGACTGTCTCCTCCCATTGCTGATGTTTCCATGCGAATGGCTTTCACCTTTGTATGCCAGCCACCGACAACAGCTCCTGTGTCCACAAGTTCCGGAAATCCTCCATAATTCAGTGAAACATCGGTGCTGGTTCCCCCAACATCGATTACTGCACAGGTATCATTTCCTGAAAGGAAGGATGCACCCATAAGACTTGCAGCCGGTCCTGAAAAGATGGACTCGATTGGTCTTTCCATGGCTTCATGGATACCGATTACCGAACCGTCACATTTTAGCATCATAAGTTTTGCATCAATACCACGTTTCCTGATGTCAGTCAGTATTGCATGGATGAACTGGTCTGCTATTGGAAGCAGTTGTGCATTCAGGTAAGCTGTAACACCTCTTTCGTATGCTCCCAGGTCCTGTGATAACTCATGCCCACAGACAATTGGAAGTCCGGTTAGCTCTGAAAGCATATCCCTCACTTTTATTTCATGATCAGGATTACGGATGCTGAAATATGAAGATACTGCAAAAGCGGAAACCCGGTCTTTGACTTTAAGAGCATATTCCCTGACAGCTTCCATATCGAGAATATCATCTTCAAGCCCGGCTACGTTGTGCCCACCTTTCACTACAATGAAATTGTCTATGGGTGGATTTGCAGGAAGGGCATGCTTACCTATGAGTATAAGAGCAACCGGATAGCCTGTTTTTTCTAGTATGGTGTTGGTAGCAAGAGTTGTTGATACTGAAACAAGTTTAACATCAGGCAGGTACTTGCTGTCAAGTCCATCGATTGCATTCTCAATTCCTGTTAAAAGGTCAGGATATGTTGTAAGAGCTTTATTGGCATCAATAACCTTTCTGTCAGAATCCCTGACAATTACCGCATCGGTGTATGTCCCGCCGGCATCTATTCCAAGACTGTACTGCATTATTCTGCCTCAATTTTCCTGTTTTTCCCGGCTTTTCCGACACCGGAAAAAGTGAGTCTGGTTTCCACAGGAATTCCGCCCTCATGTGTCACTATATCATTGCGATACATGTCGATACTAACTTCTGTTGTATCCAGTCCTGCATCACTCATATAGTTCATAATGAGCTTACTGCCGATCTCTTCCCCGAATTCAAGAGCTTCATCATATGATGCAAATTCTTCCCTCCCTCCCGGGAAAAAAGCAATGAAAGAAGATGTTTTAAGATTGTATTTCGATTCGGTGTAATTTGCCTTGATGAGGACTTCAAGTTTTCTGGCACCTTTCCCTGCAACTGCCCCAACGGCATTTCCCACATCACAGTATTCAGGAAGGATTATTTCTGCATCTATGAATTCACCAAGTTCCTTTTCATAGGCTTTTACAGGTCCGCCTAGAAGAACCACAGGAAGGTCAACCTTAAATCCGGCGAAGAACTTTCCTTTGAGCACTTTTTCAATCTCTTCCCTGCTGACATCTTCAAGCAGGAATGAAATGAGGTTCAGTGCCATATTCTTTGCAACTTCTTTTTTGATACTGAGACAAAACTCATCTTCTTCAGTTCCCGAAAGTGCAGCCAGTACGCCAGCTCCAAGAACCGAGGCTTCCCTGTTCCACTGGGTGTATTCTCCCAGTACATGAAGTGCATCAGTGGGAGTGAAACCAATTGCTTTTATGAGTCGCTTTTGTATCAATAAGTCAAGAGTTCCCGGATTTGGAAGCCTGTTCTCGTTCCAGTAAATTTCAGTTACTGTAAGCGGTCTATCCTCAATTCTCGATAGCAGATCCTCTTCGGCCGGACTTATGTCAGAAGCTTCAAGTCCTGATCTGAAAAAGAATTTCGTGGGCTGAAGATTCTCTCCTATCTGGTTACGGAGTATTATCTGATTTTGTTTCAGTTTTTCAATTATTTCAGGATATTCCATAGCTGCAAGGCAGAGAGGAATGACCCTGCGAGGGCCGATATTTGTCAAATGGTTCCTGACCCAGACATGGCTGTCACCACCCATTGCGGATGTTTCCATGCGTATAGCCTTGACCTTTGTCTGCCAGCCGCCAACTATGGCACCTGCTTCACTGAGTTCAGGAACCCCACGGTATATCAGGGAGACATCGGTACTGGTTCCTCCTACATCTATGACAGTGCAGTTCTCATTTTTTGAGAGGAAAGCTGCTCCCACAAGACTTGCGGCTGGCCCTGAGAACACAGATTCTATTGGTCTTTTCAGTGCCTCACTGATTCCGACAACAGAACCGTCACATTTTAGCATCATGAGTTTTGCATCAATATTCCTTCTTTTTATCTCGGAGCTGACAGCTTCCATGAAATGACTGGAAATTGGTATGAGTCTGGCATTAAGATATGCAGTGACACCTCTTTGGTATGCACCAAGATCCTGTGAAAGTTCATGTCCGCAAACCACAGGAAGTCCTGCTAGTTTGGCGATAAGTTCCTTAATCCTCAGTTCGTGGTCAGGGTTGCGTACGCTGAAATATGATGAAACTGCAAATGCAGAGACCTTATCCTTTACCTGAAGGACAAAGTCTCGGACAGAATCAAGGTCAAGGGGACAAACTTCGTTTCCGGCACTGTTGTGTCCGCCACTAACCAGAGTGAAATGTTCTATCTTTGAACTGTTGGGAATATCTGTGTTATTCACAAGAATGAGTGCAACCGGATAGCCTGTTTTTTCCAGAACACTATTGGTGGCAAGAGTCGTGGAAACAGATACATAATTTACATTTTTGAGATACTGCTCATCCAGTCCATCCAGAGTATTCCTGATTCCTTCCAATATATCGGGATAGGTTGTTAGTGATTTATTGTAGTCCAGTATTTTTCCGTCTGTGTCTCTGATCAGGGCAGCATCAGTGTAGGTGCCTCCGGCATCTATCCCAAGACTGTACATCAGAGTACCTCCTAGACTGTAATTACAAATGTTGGGTAAATGGTTCTTTTCAATGAAGACATTTTTTAACCTCAAAAAACAAATCAATTTGCAGGAAATTCTTGCTCCTTTCTGTTTTTGTGGAGAAAAACAGAGGAGCAATTGAAGGAGGTAGTAGAATTTCCTTTGAGATTCCTGCCATGATATAGACCCATCTTAATCAAGGCGAGTTGTTTTATCTCTATTTCTCAGTATGGCGTATCTAATATTTATATTTTTTGTCTACCTATTGGCGATATGTTTTCATTTCTTACAAGGTATTAGCTCTATTCAATATGTTTTTTGCCTGCTGATCAGCGTCAGTCTTTGATTTGTGTTCATAGGAAGTTATTTATAAGAAAACACATCTCGCTTGATGCGAAAAGGTTTTATTCTTGAACAAAAAAGGTGTTTTCTTTTTGATAGGAGCTTTGACCCTACTTCTTTCCTTTTGTATAAATCAAAGCTAAACGATTTAATATTTATATTTTGCTGTAGGGCGTTTATCTTACCTTAGTAAATCAGCGTATTTTTGCGTTTTCTTTATATATTATAGTACTTTGCCTGCGTAATCTCTTGTATTATTCATAACTTTTATGTAATATGTATTGAGATCCGTAACCGCTATTATTATATACTCAAAAATGACTTCATCTGTCAAATACAATCTACTATCGTATATCCAGTATTCTGGATCTTGGCAGGGTTGTAAAAGATTCCGTAAATACTATCATCTAAAAAATGCGAATGCAAGTTCAGGAGTGATGAACATTTCAATTAACAGACCTGGAAAGACCAAGGATATGGAAGAAAACACATCCACTTCTATCTCTATTGACAAAAAACTGGAAGCTGTTTATAACAGCAGTCCTGTCATCTCTTTCTTATGGAAAGCAGAAGATGAATGGCCTGTAGAATCAGTCTCAGGTAACATTACGCGTCTTGGTTATTCTCCTGAGGCTTTCCTTTCAGGGAAACTGCTTTATGGAGATATAGTTCATCCTGATGACCTCGATAGAATTCATTTAGAGGTAAAAAAACACTCAGAAAAAAAACACACCTCATATTTTTCTCTTAATTATCGTGTGCTCACCAAAGACAATGACGTTCGCTGGGTGACTGAGAGATCTTTCATAAAGAGAGACGAAAAAGGTGAGATCACTCATTTCCAAGGTATAATCATCGATAATACCGAGCTTGAAAAAACCGAACGTGAATTGCTGGAAACCGGAAAAAAGTACCAGATAATCTTTGAAAGTTCACCTGTCGGTATCATATATTTTGATGAGAACGGTATCATCACTCACTGCAACAAAGCATTTTCAGATATTGTAGGGGCTCCTGTTAAGGAAATAGTAGGTTTCAGCGTTCTTTCCTCATTAGAGGACGATCATCTAAAAAATGCTATTGACCTTGTTTTTCTTGGAAATGCCGGTTTTTATGAAGGTGAGTATTTCTCTTCTATTACCGGGAAAAAACTGACTGTGAAATCCAGTTTCACTCCTGTAATGGATGGTGACGGTTCAATGATTGGTGGTATCGGCATCATGGAAGATGTCGAGCTGAGTAAAAAGGCCGAGGAGATCATCAATCTGAACGAAATGCGCCTTGAAGCCCTCCTGAAGCTCTACCAGATGCAGGATTCTTCCATGAGCGAGATTGCGGAGTATGCGATTGAAAAGGCAGTCAAGCTCACCAATAGTAGTATTGGTTACCTTGAGTTTCTCAATGAGGATGAGAATGTTCTTGAAACTTATCACTGGCCTAACGAGTCGCATGATTATCATTCAGAGGAACCTTTTGTCCATCCTGTCCGTTCATTTGGTTTCTGGGGCGAAGCTATACGGGAACGTGAAGCTGTTATCGTGAACAGGGATCGCGATGTTGAACCTGCGGATGAAATATATCCCGGAACAAAAGAACGAATGCTACGTCACATAACGATTCCTGTATTTGATAATGATCAGGTAGTTGCTGTGGCAGGCGTAGCCAACAAAAAAAGTGATTATGATGAAGCCGATGTCAGGCAACTCACACTCCTAATGGAAGGGATGTGGAAACTCGTACAGCACAAGCAGACAACTGAGATCCTTTATGAAGCATTAAGGATGCGCAGGGTGCTGGAATCCATCATGAGTTCAAGTCCTGCAATTGTCTTCCTGTGGAAACCGGAGCAGGACTGGCCTGTGGAGTTCGTTTCAGATAATATTGAACAGTTCGGTTATTCTGTGAATGATTTCATAACAGGCAAGATTATTTATGGAGATATTATTCATCCTTCCGATCTACAGAGGGTCAGGGATGAGGTAGACAGGGCTTCCAGAGAGGGTTTCTCTGATTTCAGCCAGGAGTATCGCATCATTACCAAATCAGGTGATGTAAGGTGGGTTGATGAAAGGACCATGCTTCACTATGATCCTTCTGGCATGGTGGATTATCTTCAGGGTATCATTGTTGATATAACCGAACGCAAGCAGGCTAATAATTTCATGCGTGTGGAATGCGACCTTGACAATGTTCTTGGTGATACCGGAAGCCTTGAAGACACATTTGACAGGCTCCTTGATTTTACTTTTGAAGCTAAATCAATAGATTCCGGCATCATGTATGTAGTTGATAAGGCTACAGGAGCGTTTGATGCAATATCCTACCGTGGGCTTTCAGAAAAATTTGTTGATGCTCTTTCTCATTTTAATTCCAGCACTCTTATGGCTCGCATGTTCAGTACTGGTTTTCCGGTTTACAAGTACTTCACAGAAATCAATATGATACTACCTGCATCAAAACTGGATTATGAAGGATTACAGGCGATGGCTTTCATTCCTATAAGACACAATGGTGAGCTGGTTGCAGCCATGGTTCTTGGTTCTCATTCGGAGCTCGAGGTTCCTGCCAGTTCGAGGAATCTTATAGAAACTATTGCAAGTCAGGTTGGAATGGTGATCTCCCGTATGAAAAAGGATTCAGGATTACAGAAAAGCAAGAACAACATGACTTCGCTTCTTAATATTCTTGATGAAATGGTTTTCATTATGGATTTGCAGGGAAGAATTCTTCATGTGAACTTCCCACTGACTGATGCTCTTAACTATACGCCCAAAGACCTTGAAATGAAGGATTTCCTTATGCTTTATCCTGAAGGTTGGGAAGATGATGTTCTTTCGACCCTCGATGAGATAATGGCAGGCAAATCCTCTACTTCCGAGATACCATTGATAAGTAAGGAAGGCATATTGGTACCGGTAAACTCAAAATTCACAATAGGGGATTGGGGAGGACAGGATGTCCTCATATCCATTTCTTCCCTTATAAAAGAACCAGGAGCTTAGCAGCAATCCTGTTCTGTATTCCTGTTGCCAACTCCAAGGATTACAAGTTTTGTTTCCATCGGGGTTTTCCAGCCCTGTGGTATCACTTCTTCTTTTTTGACATCAATTTTTATGTGATTTGAATCAAGTCCTGCGTCCTTCATGTAGTTCAGTACGGTAGTTTCTCCGAGGCTAACTGCATAGTCCAGTGCTTCCTGATATTCATAGAAGTTGCTTCTTCCGTGTTCTGAAAATACAAGGAATTCCCAGTCAGGAGCAGCCATTGATGCAGGTCTTATGAGTACCTCAAATCTTCTGATTCCTTTGGCAGCAAGTGCACCGGCAGCGTTTCCAACATTAGAATATTCTGGAAGAATTATCTCTGCATCCAGTATTTCCTGCATCTCATTAACAAAAGCACTTACCGGTCCTCCTATTAATACGATTGGAACTTCGATCTTGAATTTTGCAGGTGACCGGATGTCAAATATCTTCCTGATCTCAGATTTCTCAACCCCGTCAAGGAAGAACGAAACAAGGTCACATGCCATGTTTTTCGAGAATTCTCTCTTGATGTACTTTGCAAACTCGTGCCTGTCCATATCAACGATTGAACCAAGCATGTCTGCACCCACGTTCGCTGCTTCGATATTTCTTTCAGTATATTCTCCTAGTACATGGAGAGCATCGGTGAGTGTAAATCCGATTGGCTGCAGCAGTCTTTTCTGGATGAGGCTGTCAAATATCTTGCTTGCAGGGAATTTCTTTATTCGGTTGAATATTTCGGTTGTTGATGTTGGTTCCTTCTTAACGGCTTCAAGAACTTCCCTTTCCTCAGGGCTTGCCTCAATTGCATCGTAGTCAGTCCTGAGGTAGAATTTGGTTGGCTGGTAATTGATTCCAAGTCTCATTTTTGATGGAATCGGGTTTGCTTTGAGATGTTCAAGGAAACCCGGATAGAGCACAGCAGCCCTGCAAAGTGGGATTACTCTCCTTGGGCCAATGTTGATATCTTTTCCCCTGACCCAGACATGGCTGTCTCCTCCCATGGCTGAAGTTTCCATTTTTATGGCTTTGACTCTTGTTTTCCAGCCACCGACAACAGCACCTGCATCGCTCATTTCCGGTACACCGCTGTAGATAACTGATATGTCGGTGCTGGTTCCTCCTACATCGATAACTGCGCATGAATCACTTTTTGCAAGGAATGATGCTCCAACAAGACTTCCTGCAGGACCTGAAAATATTGATTCGATTGGTTTTTTCAGGGCACTCTGTATGCCAATTACAGAACCGTCACATTTTAGCATAAATACCTTGGCATCGATTCCTCTTGACTTGATTTCAGCTTCAACTGTAGTCATGAACCTCTCAGTTACCGGTATTAGTTGAGCGTTTAAGAATGCTGTAACCGCTCTTTCAAATGCACCGAGGTCCTGTGAAAGTTCATAGCTGCAGACTGCCGGAAGACCTGTGAGTTCTGTTACAATATCCTTGACACAGAGTTCATGGTCATGATTTCTGACGCTGAAATATGATGAGATTGCAAAAGCTGAAACTTTATCTTTGACTTCCAGGACAAATTCTTTTATGGATTCAGTGTCAAGAGGATTTGTTTCAATCCCGTTATGGTCGTGCCCTCCTTTTACCTGTAAATAATGGTTTGTTGGAAGTTCTTCTTTGATGTCGAAGTTTCCGATGAGTATAAGTGCTACAGGTGATCCGGTTCCTTCAAGAATACTGTTAGTTGAAAGGGTGGTTGATACTGAAACAACTTTTACTTCTCTGAGTCTTTGCGGGTCAAGCCCTTCAATAGCTCCACGTATCCCTTCAAGTGGATCAGGGTAGCTTGTAAGTGATTTACTTGACTCAATTATGGTTTCATTTTCATCATCAAGGAGGACTGCATCTGTATATGTTCCTCCTGCATCTATGCCAAGACTGTAACTCATATATTGTGAACTCCTATTTTATTTCTATTATTTGTGTGGATGTTGCCTGACTATAGTATATATATTTTGTGCAATTCTGATTAACACTGTTAATCACAAAAACGTTATCAATGGATCTATTGGCGGGCATTTGACTCCAGTGGTGGTACTGGCAACGAGAAACAACTATATAGTTGTATTTCCAACAAAATTATGGATTTGAACCAGTTGCCTGAGAATTTATGGATTTTCATGCCGGATTTCCGGTAATTTGCAACAAAATCTCTAGCCAACAAAAACTCTTAAATATGAGTGTAATTTGCCCGCATATGGGAATGTATATATAGTAGTACCAAGTTAGCTCTGTTTCATATAATACTTTAATTTTTGTTATTGTGTATTAAATACGTGTCAATATGCTGCTTTTGCATAATTCTCTCTATTTGTTTGTGCGTTGTGTTTTTATAATACTTGTTAATAACCAGCAATAGCAAAATATATATACTTGATTAGTAAGAAAAGTTTATATAATGGGATATTGTACCTATCAAACAGGAATACACTGCTACACGGCATGTTGACTCCTTCGGAATATCTTGGAGGTATCCCGGAAAAATATAATTTAAATTGGAGGTTAAGAAATGGTAAAACAATATTACCCAGGTAGAAGTCCATTAGAAGGCGTAACTCTGGAGCTCTTTTCTGAAGATGATCTCAGATCCCTTCATTATGCTACAATGGATGTCTTCATTAACACTGGTATCCAGGTATCAGATGCTGAAGCAAGAGCTATTTTTAAAGAAGGTGGCTGTTTAGTCGACGAGAAAACACAGGTTGTCAGGATTCCTGAGTTTGTAGTAAACAGAGCACTTCGTGACTGCCCTTCCAAGTTCGTCCTTTGGGGACGTGACAAGAAGCACAACACCAAGCAGGAACACAAAGGCAAAGTACACTGGACCTGTTTCGGTACCGGTGTCAAGATGTGCAACTATCAGGCACCAGGCAAGTACGTAACTGTTGACTCAACAGACAAGGATCTTGCAGACACAGCAAAGATCTGTGACTGGGCAGAGAACATCAACTATTATTCACTTGCAGTTTCCGCAAGGGACTGGGCAGGAAAGGGTGCACAGGATGTCCACGAGACACTGACTCCTTTGATGAACACAACAAAGCACTTCCACCACATCGACCCTGTAGGCGAGAACGTTGATTACTACCAGCAGATCGCAACAGCATACTATGGTGGAGATGACGAGGAAGCACGTAAGAAGCCAATTTTCTCAACACTGCTCTGTCCAACAAGTCCTCTTGAACTCAGTGAGAACGCATGTCAGGTAATTATCAAGGGTGCAAGATTCGGCACACCAGTTAACGTCCTCAGTATGGCAATGGCTGGCGGTTCATCACCAGTACACCTTGCAGGTACACTTGTAACACACAATGCTGAGGTGCTTTCCGGTATCGTACTCGCACAGCTTGTCAAGCCAGGTGCACCAGTATGGTACGGTAGTTCTACCACAACATTCGATCTTAAGAAAGGAACAGCACCAGTAGGTTCACCAGAACTCGGACTTATCAGTGCAGCTGTTGCAAAACTCGGTCAGTACTACGGTCTGCCAACATTCGTTGCCGGTTCGTAGGCAGATGCCAAGATACCTGATGGCCAGGCTGGTCATGAGAAGACAATGACAACAATTCTTCCATCCTTTGCAGGTGCAAACACCCTGTACGGAGCAGGTATGCTTGAGCTTGGTATGACATTCTCACTCGAACAGCTCGTTCTTGACAATGACATGATCTCCATGACAAAGAAGGCAATGCAGGGAATCCCTGTAACTGAGGAGACTATGGCAGTTGACTCCATTGACCAGGTTGGTATTGGAAACAACTTCCTTGCACACAAGACAACAAGACAGAACATCGACCTCCCATCCAGCCCAATGCTCATTGACAGGCTTATGTTCGGAGACTGGGAAATGGCAGGTTCAAAGGATATCGCTACAGTGGCTCATGAAAAAGTCGTTGACATCATGAAGAACCACGAAGTTGAGCCAATAGACGCAGACCTGCTCAAGGATATGCAGGCAGTCGTTGAGAAGGCTGACAAGGCATTCAGGGACAGCATGTAAACAAGGAGGTTTAAAAAATGGCAACAAAAGAAGAGATTATTGCAAAAGCAAAAGCAGCAATTTTAGACTTTGATGAAGATGCAGCAGCAGAAGCAGCTCAGGAAGGTCTTGACGCAGATGTAGATCCTGTTGATCTTATTCAGGATGGATTCACTGCAGCTATGAACGAAGTTGGTGACCAGTTTGAAGCAGGTACTGTATTCCTTCCACACGTCATTGCAGCATCAGAAGCAATGAGTGCAGGAGTGGCTGTACTTACACCAGCACTTGAAGCAAAGGGTGCAGAAACAGCAAGTAAGGGAACAATCGTCATCGGTACTATTGAGGGAGATATTCACTCAATCGGTAAGGATATTGTTGCAACAATGCTCAAGATAGCCGGTTTCAAGGTTGTAGACCTTGGTAGGGACGTAGCTATCGGCAAGTATGTAGAAGCTGTGAAAGCAAACAAAGCTGATGTCGTCGGTTCATCTGCTCTTATGACCACAACAATGGTCAGCCAGATACAGATCGAAGAACAGCTTAAGGAAGCAGGAGTACGCGATTCCGTTAAGACAATGGTCGGCGGTGCACCTGTAACCCAGGACTGGGCAACAAAGATTGGTGCAGACGTCTATGGCGAAAACGCTACAGATGTAGTTTCCAAGCTTAATGCTATGTTCTGAAACCAGAGACAAGCGTTGCGGGATGTACTCGATGTACATCCTCACAACCCGAAGACAATTTTTGAACTTATTGTCTTCACATAATTGGTGCTAAAGGAATGTGATCATTCCGTTTAAGCACCCTCAAAAGAGGATGTCAACTGCAGCATGATCGGCGCTGTCAGTTCTCTGTCTTTTTTTGTGTATCATTTCCGGAAAAGCCGGAATCATCAAAATGCCAGTAAATGGCACATTATAGTTATGAAGGTTTGAAATTGGAGGTATTGACTATGGATTTAAAAGCTTTAAAAAAGCAGGAACACCAGAAGAGGGTCAAGTATGGGTATATGTGGGCGCTCTTCTGTGCGGTTCTCTGGGGTATGTGGTATATCCCCGGTACAACAGTATGGGTTCTAAACCCATTCGATGAAATGTACGGAGAGATCGCTGCAGGAAGCGGCGATGGTATGGCACTTGTAATAGTGGCTGTGCTGATTACAGCATTTAATGCATTAACAGTTATGCTGGCTCTCACCGTCTGGAACGGTGCTCTTGGTAAGTTCGGTGAAATGAAGAGGACAGTGAAGGAATTCCATCCCTGTTCAAAGTGGTTCTTCCTGGCATCTATTTTCGGTGGCCCAATGGCCATTCTGGGTTCTTTCATCGCCATGGGATTTGTTGGCGGTGCTTTTGCAGCGGTTGCAGCTCTTATGTATCCGGTTGTAGGTTCCATTCTTGCTCAGAAGTGGTATGGTGAGAAGATATCAAAGAGGGCTTATCTTGGTATTGCTTTCATTATTGTAGGTGGTATCACTATATTCGGTGGTGGACTGCTTACTGAACTTGGAAGCGGAAACGTTGCCTGGATTGGTTACCTTGGTGGTCTCATGGCAGCAGCCGGATGGGGTATAGAAGGTGCAATCGCAGGAAAGGGTCTTGATATTGCAGAACCTGATGTTGGTCTGACACTGAGGTTCCTTGGTGAGAACATCATCTGGTGGATTATTATAGTCCCTATACTGGCAATCGTTGGTTTCCCAATGTTTAAGTATGCACTTATGGCATTTGAACCACTTACTCTCCTGGTACTTGTGTTTGCAGGTATTACCTTTGGTTTCTGTTACGTTACATGGTATAAGTCCTTCCCGCTTATTGGTGTTGGAAGGGGTCAGGGAATCGGTAACCTGTACGGTCTGTTCGCTGTAATATTCATCTTCCTTTTCTTTGGAGATGTCCCTGCATGGACCATCCTTCTGGGAGGCGCACTCTGTCTTGGAGGCAGCACAATCATGTTCTCTGAAGACACCGGCGAAATGGAATCCTTAAGAGGTGACTAAAATGGCAGGAAATCGTCCTATAAAATTCAGAATACTTGAGCTGTGCAATGGTGGAAAATGGAATTACGAGATTGTGGAGCAAATCCAGAAAGAGTATGGTCTTCAGGGTGGCTTCCAGAGGGATTCTATAAATTTTGATATCATTGAACTCGCATCAGGTGGAATGCTGAAAGATGTAGAGGTCAAAGTTGATGAGGAAGGGATCTACAAGAAAGGCTTCCTTCTGCACAAGTACGAACTGACAGATTTCGGGAAAGTAAGGGCTGCAGATGCCTGTTTAATGTACGTATAAAAGGAGTGAAAAGAAAATGGTACAGACACAAGCTGCAATGGAAGCTTACAATGCTTACTGGGTGAACTCACCTTTACCAGCTGCTGATGTTATGTGGATGGTTGCCATCCTTGTAGTAGCATTACTGGCACTGTGGCAGGCGAGAACATTCGTTTCACAGTTCTGAGGAGGAATCTGAAGAATCTTTGATTTAGTTGAGTAGACAGATGTAGTGAGGTTGCAGGATATTATCCCATGGTCATGCCTGTAACCAATCTGCGTCTGTTCATATTTATCCTATCTACTGCTCGAAGGTTCTGCAAGTCTATATAATAGAAAAATATAAGTACAAGATGTCATAGGAATGCATGAGTAACATTTATATAGTGTCTTGTAAGGCAACTTATATATCTATCGTTTAACTATGCAGATTTACCTTCGGGCTATACCCCCAACTTCAAACCAAAATAAAATAAGAATCGTCTAAAATTATCAAAAATCAATGAGGTGTACAAATGAGCAATGAAGAAATGTTCAAAGAACTCTCAGACGCTGTTATCACATGTAAGAAAGATGTTGTCACAGCAGCAGTTGAGAAGGCAAAAGGCGAAGGCATTCCTGCACCCGAGATCATCGAAAAGGGTCTTGCAGCTGGAATGAACGAAGTCGGTGTTCTTTTTGAAAGAGGTAAGTTATTCCTTCCTCACGTAATGATGGCAGCAGGCGCAATGGAAGAAGGTGTCAAACTCCTTGAGGCAGACCTTCCAAAAGATGCTGTAAGTAGTAAACTGGGTGTAATCGTAAACGGTACCGTTGAAGGTGACGTACACGATATTGGAAAATCGATCGTATCAACCATGCTCCAGTCAGCAGGTTTTGAAGTCCATGATATAGGCAGGGACGTTCCACTGCAAAACTTCATCGACAAGATCAATGAGACAAACGCAGACATGGTAGGCCTTTCCGCACTTATGACAACAACCCTCCAGGGACAGAAGGATGTCATAGAGATGCTCAAGGAACAGGGCATGAGAGATGGCATAAAAGTCATGGTCGGCGGTGCTCCTGCAACCCAGGCATGGGCTGAAAAGATTGGCGCAGACTGCTATGCTGAGAACGCAAGTGAAGCCGTTGTAAAAGCAAAAGAACTCCTGCTCTAAGAGAGGGACCAACATGACAACAGAATATAAGCTAAGAATGGGAGATGGAAAGCGCATCTTCATGACAAAAGAGCAGATTATTGCTGACCTTAAGGAAGGTATGGCAGATGCTGCAGATCTCGGTGACATTCCAGACCTTAGTGAGGATGAGATAGACAAGCTTGTTGACATTCTTATCATGCCTTCAAGGATGGTAGGTGTCGAACAGGGTATGGAAGTTCCTGTAACTCACGATATTGGTACTATCAGAATCGATGGTGACCAGGGTAACAGCGGAGTCGGTATTCCATCCAGCAGGCTCGTTGGTGCAATGATGCACGAGAGAGCATTCGGTGCTGACACAATGGAACTAGGTCATATCGACTACAGTTACAAGCCTGCAAAGCCTGTAATTTCACAGGAAATGCAGACAATGGAAGTCTGCCAGCAGAACATGGTTGTTCCACTGCTTTACGGTGCAATGCCAAACATGGGTCTTTATTATACACCAGATGGTCCATTTGAGAACCCTGGTGACCTTATGAAGGCATTCAAGATTGATGAAGCAAGGGAGTCCATGGAACACTCTGCAGAGCACCTTACAAGAGATATTGTATGGATCATGCAGAGGATGATGGCATCCGGTTCAGACGGTGTTAACTTCGATACTATAGGTGCAGCAGGAGATGGTGACATGTATGCATCACTTCACGCAATCGAGGCACTTAGAAAGCAGTTCCCTGATATCTACATTGAAGCAGGTATGGCAGGAGAACTCTTGCTCGGTATGCACGGTGAACTTGAATACGATGGTGTCACCCTTGCAGGACTCTGGCCACACCAGCAGGCTCCACTTGTTGCAAAGGCAGGAGCAAACGTTTTCGGACCTGTTGTAAACACCAACACAAGCAAATCCTCAGCATGGAACCTTGGAAGAGCTGTTACATTCATCAAGGCAGCTGTTAAGGCTTCAACACTACCATGCCATGTGAACATGGGAATGGGTGTAGGTAGTATTCCAATGCTTGAGACCCCAACAATAGATGCTGTATCAAGAGCTAGCAAGGCGATGGTTGAAATTGCTGGCGTGGACGGTATATAGATAGGGGTCGGCGACCCGATGGGTATGCCGATCTCCCACATAATGACCTCCGGAATGAGCGGTATCAGAGCTGCCGGTGACCTTGTTGCAAGAATGGAATTTGCAAAGGGAATGAGAATTGGAGAAGCAAAGGATTACGTTGCAAAGAAACTTGACGTAACCACAGATGACCTCAGTGACGAGTATGTAATGAGAGAACTAAGAGAAGAACTGGGTATCGGGGTCATCACTTCTGTAGCAGGTGCTCCTAAAGGAATTGCAGCTAAGATGAACATTGAGAAACTTCTCGACCTGAACATCAACTGCTGTGACAAATTCAGGGGACAGTTGAAGTAAATATCCAAGACTATCAGGTTTGGGCTTCACTGTTAGTGAAGCTCATACTTTTTTATTGTCTTATTTTGGCTAAAACAAAAAACATAAGTAGTAGATTTAGGAGGCTAAATATGTCAAATCAGGAAATGTTAGACAAACTCAGGGACACAATTGTCACTCAGAATATTAATGGCTGTGCCGAAGCTACCCAGGAAGCCCTGGACTCCGGTATGACAGCAGTTGAGATCATCAACGATGGTCTTTCACCAGGTATGAAGATAATCGGAGACAAGTTTGAAGCAGCAGAGGTCTACCTCCCACAGATCATGATGTCTGCAAAAGCAATGAACGCTGCAATGGAAATTCTTGTACCCGTACTTGCAGAAGAAAAAGGAGCAGACGACGAAGGTGTCGGTCTTGCTGTCACTTACGTACAGGAAGGCGATATTCACGATATTGGCCACCGTCTTGTAACAACCATGCTTGAAGCAAATGGTTTCAGGATAGTTGACATGGGCGTAGATGTACCAAACGACAATATTGTTGAAGAAATTGCAAAACACAAGGGTAAGAAGGTCATCCTCGTTGGTTCAGCACTCATGACAACTTCAATGCTCGGGCAGAAGGACACAGTATCCATGCTTGCAGAAGAAGGTCTTAGAGACTCTGTTAAGATCATGTTCGGTGGAGCACCGGTATCTGACTCATGGATCGCAGAAATCGGAGCAGATGCAACAGCAGAAAATGCAGCAGATGCTGCTCGTGTAGCACTCGGTCTCATGCAGTAAGGGGGCAAATAATATGACATTTTCAAGATCATTAGATTGTTTTGAGTTCTATGAGAGAGCAAAGAAGGGAGAGAAGATGACCCAGGACGACTGGGATCTCATGACAATCCCTATGAAGGCAATGGAACTTAAGCAAAAATACAACCTTGATTTCAAGAACGAATTCGTTCCAACTGACAAGGACATGATGGAAAACCTCTTTAAAGCAGGTTTTGACATGCTTCTTGAGTGCGGTATTTTCTGTACCGACACAAGCCGTGTGGTAAAATACACTGAAGCTGAAATCCTGGACGCTCTCAATAACGTCCAGAAGGAATTCACACTCGGTACCGGCAGAGACTCTGTCAGAGTCCAGAAGAGAAATGTTGGTGACAAGAGAAAGCCAATAGTCCAGGGTGGTCCAACAGGTTCCCCAATTTCTGAGAACATGTTCATGCCAGTTCACATGAGCTATGCTCTTGAGAAGGAAGTCGACACAATTGTCAACGGTGTCATGATGACAGTCCGTGGCAAACCACCAATTCCAAAGAGTCCGTATGAGGTTCTTGCAGCCAAGACCGAGACAAGGCTCATCAAGAATGCAGCCGCAATGGCCGGAAGGCCAGGCATGGGCATATAGGGACCAGAGACTTCCCTGTCCGCTCAGGGAAATATCGCTTCAGACTGCGTCGGTGGCCAGGTCTGCAGCGACAGTCACGAAGTATCACAGCTCAATGAGCTTAAGATCGACCTTGACGCAATCTGCGTAATGGCACATTATCAGGGTAACAGTGACATCATCATGGATGAGCAGATGCCTATCTTTGGTGGCTATGCCGGCGGCATAGAAGAAACTGCTATCGTTGATATCGCAACCCACATCAATGCATTTGTAATGAGCAATGCAAGCTGGCACCTTGACGGTCCGGTCCACATCCGCTGGGGATCCACAAACACCCGTGAGACCCTTATGATTGCAGGATGGACATGTGCAACCATCTCCGAGTTCACAGACATTATCTCCGGTAACCAGTACTATCCATGTGCAGGTCCATGTACAGAGATGTGTCTGCTTGAAGCTTCAGCTCAGTCTATCACTGACACAGCATCTGGCCGTGAGATTCTCTCCGGTGTTGCAGCTGCAAAGGGTGTTGTCCAGGACAAGACCACAGGTATGGAAGCCAGGATGATGGGAGAAGTTGCAAGGGCAACCGCAGGAATGGATATTTCTGAGGTTAACAAGATCCTTGACGCTCTTGTAAGCTCTTACGAGGGCAACTATGCAGAGGCACCAGAGGGCAAGACCTTCCAGGAATGCTACGATGTAGCTACCGTTACACCAACCGACGAATACGTCAAGGTATACGACGGTGCACGCAAGAAGCTTGAAGAGTTCGGACTTTCATTCTGAAATCAATGAATCCCTGTGATAACGTAGTTTATCACTTCCCTAACGAGCTGGCGATTTGTCACCGCCGGCTCACCCAACTTTTTAATGTAACCACACTAGTTTTGTATGTTTCATCATTGAATACAGTTAATACAAATTGATAATTTTTAATATCAATCTTAAGCATACAATGAGATCATCAAATTAGAATTTTGATTTAAAAGCCTACCTCTTTTTTCAATAAGACCTATTTCCCACGCCAAAAAAAATAGCGTTAGCTCCCTCCAAAGATTAAAATAGTATAAATTGGGCAAGTCTTATGCAGGATATTTATACTGTTTACAAAGGAGTCCTCTTTGAGGACTCCATTCGAAACGATATTGATAAAGAGAATGTATCAGTTTGCCGCTTGCTACATTTTCTTAATATTGATAACATCGCACAGCATGTTGAAATAACCATTATTCCAATAAAGACTGGCATTTCAGATATCGTATTTCTTCTATGATAAACCTCACTATTGTCAAATGTTTTAGAGATCTTTCGTTCAACAAAACAATCTCATCTCTTTCAGAGGAAGAAGCTCTGCTTCTTCATTTCGTTAATGATAGTGGTGATATTTTTTTGCCCACAGGGTCAACACTTCATCATTTTGTAAAATACAGATTAGGAACAGAAGGACTTCAACATATTATGAGGATGATTGCTGAGAGAATCATCGGACTCACTAAAGCCAGAGATCTTAAAACAGGTTTTACACCCCTTGAAGCTTCCAGATATGACAAACATAGTGATTATCATCCACACTATGGATGCAAAATGGACAAAGCTCACATAACATTGATAGGAGTTTTTCCATTATACATGACATATACAAATGGATTGGCCAATGATTCCCCAGAACTGGATAAACATATTGATTTCTTAAAGAATTTCAATATTAATATTGAGTCTTATGCTTTGGATTCTGGATATGATTCGTTTGAAAATTATGCTGATATATGGTATCACTTGAAAGTGAAAGCAACTATCCCACCCAAATGTAATGCAGTAATTAACATGGAAGGGACAATTGAAAGAATTAATTACTGGGTCAACAAGCTGTGGAAAAAAGGTGGTTCGATACACATGCCAATAGCAAAAAAACTGGAATTACTATATGAGAATAGAAGACGGAAACAGGTGGGGATGTATCTTAGAAATCAGGCACTGGTAGATGAAAATTTTGAGGAAAAGATTAAGACGAGACAACCTATTAAAAGATCAAATAGACCCATCAAAGATAGAGTGACTTTTGATGTGAGAAAAATACGGAAGAATAGCAGGGAACTCTATTTAATAGTACGATTTGTAGCATATCAGTTTATGATACTGACGAATTTGCAAAATAAGATTGAGAAGATTGACTTAGCCAGATATTTTTAAGAAAATGCTCATCAAATTAGAATAGGGGAAATTATGACCTAATTTGATAATCTCTACAGAGCCTACGGATTAAAATAACTAGTTAAAACTAGAGATTATATTCTTAATATCCTTTGTATTTTTTCTAGGTATTGGAACATTTACAGTATAGCTTCTAGGTCCTGTCCGATCAACGAAATCATAGGTTATTGCCAGATGAAAATATGGTTTTTCTTTAAGCTCTGCGGAATTGAATTTTGACAGTGGAAAGTCCCATGTATGAAATTCTTTATTTAAAAGAACTCCCTTCTCAAGCAAAATAACCTCTCCCACACTTTTTCTTTTGAGATAGAACAGAATTGAAGGAAAGATGTAACCCATGAAAAAATAAAGCCCATATAAACCTAACATAACCATAAACATGAAAAATTTACCCTCAGGTATAAACAGGATAAAAGGAATAAATATGATCGCAGTTACAACTGATAGAAAAATAGCCATTAACCTTCCCTGATTGCTCCGATAATCCTCTTCATGCAATAAATAATCCAACCATTCTTCATTCGTGTATTTCCAATGGACAATCATTATTTTCCGATTGATGGCTTCATCCAGAACCTTAATGTTTTTCATAGTTGTCCTAATAAAGAATAATGAGGTTAGCACAACAGTTATAGACACCATAATAAACAAACCATCATATGAGTGTATGTCAAAAGTGATATAGCTGTGTAGAGCAAGAATTATAAAAAAAAGATCTGCAAAGATCCACTTAAATAAGGCTAGTCTTTGAGGATTTTTAAATTTTGGAATGGCGTCTTGTTCCATACTATTGTTTCTGATATTTTTATGATTTAAAATATGATTGGTTTATTTTTCTTAGAAAACTAACTTCCTGTTTTATTTACTGGCATATGTTGAAAGGGTAACTACCTTCATTTCTTCTGGCTTATCAGCTTTAGCATGTCCTGGATTGGATGAAAAAGTTTCCAATCAATAGTGATTCGATTTCAGCAAGCTTGTCACCAACCGAATGAAGGCGTTTATATTCTTCGTTTAGAGCAAAATCAGTAAAATCATCCATGAATAGTAATTTGTTCAATTGATATCTAAATTTTAGTTAAAAGTTGGTATGGATGAAGTATGTTTATCGAAAAGCTCTGATTTTTAGGTCTCAAATAAAGTTTGTGAATGGCCATTCATTATCATATACAACATGTACCATCTGTAGTGTACATTTTCATTCATATGTTATATACATCATATGAACATTTTTGTACATAATGCTGAATTTCACCAAGATTGAAATATTCAGAAATCTGACTCAGCCTGCAACAATCACCGAGTTATCTGAAATCTTAAAGTTCGACCAGTCTACCATATCAAAAGCAGTTGACTCGCTCGAAAAAGACGGTTTTGTTGTGAGGCAAAAGAAGGGCAAAGAGGTTCATGTCAGTCGTTCTGATTCTTTGCATTCTCAGGCATTGAAAGACATTATTCTGGAATTTCCCAGAATTCCTTGGGATAAGATATTCACAACTTCCTCGTTGCATGTTTTGGGTGCATTGGAGTGCAAGCATTCAATAGCTGATATCGCTGGAATGACCGGATTGGACAGGAGAACGGTTTCATCTGCAATTCGTGAATCGGGTAAATATGGAATCATTCTCAAAATCGGGAACAAGTACATTTTAAGTGAACGTCATTCGTTGGTCAGGAAATTCGTTAGTAATTTCTGGCAGTATGTGACAAACAAAAAACTCAGGGATATATCGCTGGAATCAGTTTTAATATGGCAAAGAGGTCCGGAATTTCTCTTCAAGCTTGATAATGAATCTGATATGAATGTAACAGAGGTTAAGAATTGCAAAATTCAGCCGACTGCAATTAATGTATTTCACAAGTATGGCCTTAAAATATTGAGTGATACAGCGTATTTTTTCTGTACAAAAAGAAATCTCAGACCTGAAGATTATTTTATTCACACGATTTTGATTGATCCTCATAGTCCGATTTACAACTCATATGCTCTTGCCTTTTCATCAAAGTTAGAACAAGCTGATCTGTTTAAGATTGGCAGACATTATAACATGGAAAATCATATCGAAAAACTTTTAGAGTATCTTGCAACTATGAAGAAAAATAGCGATTTTGTTCTGCCGTGGAATGAATATGAAAGTCTGCTAAAGGATCTGGAATAAAGGATAAAATGGATATGAGTTCAAAATTATTTGATAAACAATATCTGCAAAATGAATTTGAAAAACTGGATGATGCGCTGTCAGAGCATGTCGATATCTACCTAATAGGTGGCGGCTCGATGAGTTTTCAAAAGTACAAAGCTGCTACTAAGGATATTGATGTTGTAGTACGGTCTGATGAAAATCTGGTGCTGATAGAAAAGACGTTGAAATACATAGGTTACACTGTACCTGTTATTACAGATTCATATGAACAAATGGGGGCAAGGTCAATACTTGAAAACAGCGATCAATTCAGGTGGGATATTTTTGTCAATGTGGTCTGTGGGGGTTACAACTTTCAGAAGGCATGATCGAGCGCTCACATGAATTATTCCAATTGAAAAATATCGCGGTATATATGATCTCTCCTGAAGATATCTTTGTCTTCAAGTCTATAACCACACGAGAAAGAGACCGTGAAGATATGTACACATTATTCAGCAAAGCCCTCAATTTTGATCTCATAAAAAAGAGATCATATGGCAAAATGAGAATAAAAAGACCGATTTTGCATGGATTGCATATTTCTTCACCGGTCTTGAAGAATTCTTTGATACATACAATATTTACCATCCGGTTTTCGATGAATTACAGGACATTGCTTACAATGATATGTTAGTTAATATGATTAGAGATAAGTTAAGGTCGGGTCCTTTAACTTTGAAAGACTTGAATTCAAACTTCAGTACTTCGCTAATTTTAACCGCTTAAGTCATCAAAATGCATTCGATAGCTTTATATGCGGCGTGAACGCCGCCATATGTCATTACTATCATTCAATTCAAGCCCTCATTCTAAAGTTGAATTAATACCGAAAAAATGCATTGACTCTGTCTTAAAACCGCTTACAGATAATATTGATATCAAAATCAATGGTTCTCTTACCTGTAAAGACCTATTTTATGCTTCAATATGTATGTCCATAGAGAATAGTTCAATCCACTCTATGTCAAAACACTATCAAGATATCCCTTGTGAAACATCTACAAGATATCATCTCAGGAAACTGAATCTTGAAGAGCTTGTTCGAATAAATAATAAAATCCTGCTTCAAGGTCCTATTAATACTCTGAAAACGGATAAGGAATATGAGTTTGCTATCGATTTCACAAATGATCCTTACTATGGAGGAACTGATTCATCCAATGAAAACTATGTGATACGTAGTCAGGCCAAGAAGTCAACAAACTCATTTTATTCATACGCTTCGTTATCCATAATAAACAAGAACGAGAGATTTACTATATCTGTTCTTCCAGTAGAAAGAAGCAAAACAACAGTCTATTACCTCAACTATTTTATTGATACGTTAAATGATCTAGATCTAAAGATCAAGGTTCTTTGTTTGGATCGAGGGTTTTATTCTGTTGATGTTTTTAGATTTTTACAAGACGAAAAGATTCCTCATATTACTCCAGTAGTAAAAAGAGGAAACAAGATCAAGCTACTACTTATAGGCAGAAGTGCAAGATCTGCTAAATATGTAATGAAAAATCCTCAGAAGGAAGAGGTTAGTCTGGATATCGTTATCGATGTCAAGTACCTGAAGGGTAAAAGGAACAAAACAGGGTGTGAAAATCTTGGATTTGTAGTCTATGGGCTTAAATGGAAACCCAGGAAGATCAGTAGTGTATACAGAAGAAGATTTGCTATTGAATCATCTTACAGGATGAGAAATATAGTCAAACCAAAAACATCCACAAGAGACGTAACTTTAAGATATTTCTTTGCACTGGTATCGTTCCTGATTAGAAATACATGGCTCTTCATTCAGAAAAAGCATTTTACGATTGTAAAACAGGGTCCTCAGATAATTGATGAGGACAAATTCAGATTTGATAGATTTATCCTGTTTGTTGGAGAATGGCTTAGAAGAAAGATGAAGATTCAGTTGGTTGTACGGTGTTTGAGGTAGAATGATTGCGATAAGGGGAAATGGGAGGGGAAATTAGCGAAGTACTGAACTTGAAAATAGATGGTCTTGAAGAGAAACTGGCATCTCTTGCAAAAAAAGGACAAATATCCAAAAAACGAGTCGGGTTTTTATTTTCTGGTAAGATGATCTAATTTTGATCTCACACAGGTTCCCCTGGTATATCACCCATAATCTCATACGATATCTTCCTGTAGAGTGACAGGTACTCCTCGGTGGGTTCCACATCGTACTCGGAACGGATGTTGTAACATTTGCCAAAGGGTTTGCCTTCAGGGGGAGCATTGAGACGGTCAGCGTATCTGGAATAAATCTTTGCTACCAGTCTGTTGGCTTCAGCAAGGGTCAACTGTGTGGCAAGCTGTGCCATCTCTCCCATGAATCTTGATTCCAGTCCGGATGAATGGTCGGGAGCACTTCCACGTCTTCCGGTTGGGCCAAGCAGCATATTCCTGCCACAGACGGTGTCTCCTATTGCCTGTGCAGCTGTTTCGTAGAACATCATATCGGTACAAATGCCTGCAGCATTCCAGTAGTAGCGTGCAGTATAATAGTTCATGTTCCTGGAAATACCAAGTGCTGCCAGATTGGATGCCCATATTATCTCCTTTGCAGATGATGAGCCTGTATTAGCGTGTACTGCACCGGACGCGTGTATGCTTGAATGGGCCAGGACCTTTGATTGTAATGTCTCTGCCACGTCAATAATTGCCAGTCCTTCGGGTGAACCAATGCAAGCTCCTCCGAAAACAGGAACCTGCCCTGATATGTAGTGATTTCCGTGTTCCTGATGATAGATGCACTTTGAGAGAGTTTCATAATCTACCTTGAGATCGTCCATGTAGACTTCCTGGGGGTCTGCACTTGAATAAAGTTCATCAGATGAAACGAGTAAAGATGATGTTGTAAGCGTGGAGGTGCTTGGCCCAAGAATTGCCAGTCCCTCCCTCCCTGCTATTTTTGTAGCAAGCCTTTCATGTCTTGATGCTTTCAGGACAGCAAGCATCTCAAGGGGGCTTCGGGGTTGTATGTATTCCCCACCAAACTGGTTCATTGCTCCACTGTAGATTCCCTGCACGACGTTTTCCTGCACAGAACTCAGGTTGATATAAAGGAAATTTTGTTCAGAGACACTTCCTCCGGTTGGACCGCCAATAATTATTGGTGGAAAAGATATCATAGGATATCGATGTGATACGACCACTTTTTCTTTAAGCCTGCCGATTTCGAGAGGGTTTGTAGTATTGAGTGCTTTAAGTATATCCTCTTCATCGATGTTAATAACTCTTTTAGTGCTTCTGCAGAATATTCCTACTGAGTGCAGAAGCTCGATGCCTGCCTCAAAAACAGCATCTCCCATTTCAAGGTCATCAGGAACAAAAACATTTGGATCATACTCTATGCCGTATTTCAGAGCCAGTTCCTCTGATTTTTTGAATACCTTGATGTCATGCTCTCTTTCTGTACGCTTTTCTCCCTCAATTGCATATTTGAGGTACTTGTAGATGTTTTGCATGACGAATCTCCTTCAAAAGAATAAGTTGCCAACAAAGGCAGTTTTGAGTTTTTATCTTAATAACAAATACAAACTGCTTCTGTTACTTATATTTTACTATATTGTACTATCTCATTCATGTATCTCAATATATAGAATGCCAATTGATGTTGAATTTTTTAATGGAGAATTGTATTTATGAATGAAACAGTAGTAATTATTATATGCAAAAATATTGCATCAGGAGTTATCTTACATAATCTGCATTTCTATGGGTTACTTTTATCTGCCTGTTTTATTCTTCAACTTGCCCGCTTCAAACAAATAATATTTATATTTTTCGCTAATGCGGGACTGCAGAAAAATTACCAATTCTCAATCAATATCTGAATTCATTCTCAATGTATTCATACTCTTTATGATTTTTTGATCTGTCTGTTTTATGGGATAAACAGAATTAGTAGTCGTTTTTTGTCTTTAATTTCTATGTTTTTTACTGATGAATAAATTCACTTCTTGATCTCCTATTTATTTCTTTCCCATTCGTTGGGGATAATCATGCTATATAATCTTGCCGACCGTTTATAGAAAAATATATATGTATGTGAAGTGAATCTGGAAATAATCACAATACGGAGATTAGATCTATGACTGAATATACCCCTAAAGAAAGATTAGCACGCGCATTAACAGGCCAGTCTGTTGACCGGATGCCTGCAGTCTCAGTTACCCAGACCGGAACAGTTGGGCAAATGGAAGCCTGTGGAGCTTTCTGGCCTGAGGCAAACTACGACGCTGAAAAGATGGCAAGCCTTGCCGAAGCAGGTCATACTGTAATTGGCTTTGAAGCAGTACGTGTTCCTTTTGACATCACCGCAGAAGCTGAGTTCTTTGGCTGTGAGATCAAAGACGGTACACAGGAACAGCAGCCATCCGTGATTGGTCCTGTTGTAAAGACAATGGAAGATATCGAGAATCTCAAAGGTTACTCTCTTGACAACGGCAGAATTAATGTCGTATGTGATGCAATTAAGATACTTGCAGACAAGTATGGAGGCGAACTTCCTATAATGGGCAGTATGATCGGTCCTTTCTCCCTTGCTCAGCACATCAATGGTGACAACTGGTTTATGGAGATTATGACAAATGAGGAATTTGGTCTTGCACTCATGGAATTCACAACCGGGTTCAGTGTAGCATATGCAAAGAAAATGGTGGAGAACGGTGCCGATACAATGGTCATCATCGACCCAACCGCAAGTCCACAGCTTATCGGCAACGAATTCTACGAGAAGTTTGTAGTACCTTTCCACAAGACGGTCTGTGATGCAATGCGTGAGCTCAATGTCCCAACCGTACTTCACGTATGTGGTGACACAACCCTGGGTCTTGGAGTCATGGAAACATGTGGTGTGGATGCTATCAGTGTTGACCAGAATGTAGATGCTGCAACCGCTGTAGGAAACGTGAAGAACGCTCTCATTGTTGGTAACCTCGACCCTGTAAACATGCTCTGGAACCAGACACCTGAAACTATAAAGGAACAGTCACAGAAGGTACTGGATGCAGGAATCGGTCTCCTTGCACCTGGATGCGGTATTGTGAGCAAGACTCCTACCGAGAACCTTCAGGCAATGGTAGAGATGGCAAAGAGTCACAAGTACTAAAAGATGTGTGATTTTTCTTGAAATGAGCTAACACCTTGTTTCCCCTCCGTAGCACCGGTCCGTTTTAATATTCCCGGACCGGTGTCTGCTACCTCTTTTCTCTTCAGATAATTCCTGATAATCTCTTCTTTTCCACACATTTATATATACTGAAATTCTACTAGACGCAGAGATGGCTCGCAGAAGAAAGAACAAAAATAAAGATTCCAATGATGATGAATCCGGGATCACAGATTTTAAAAGCCTGTTAAGGAAGCAAGGCTACAGTCTTGCAGGCAGTCATAGTGCGGTCAAGACATGCATGTGGCTTCGCAGGTCAATAAAAGACGAAGGCGAATGTTACAAATCAGTATTCTATGGAATCACATCTCATCGCTGCCTTCAGATGACCCCGACTCTTATGTGTAACCAGAAGTGTCTGCACTGCTGGAGACCTACAGAAGTAGACGTTCCAATGCCCGTTGGATGGGACTCTCCAGTGGAAATAGTGGGGTCTTCAATTGAGTCACAGAGAAAACTTTTATCCGGTTTTGGAGGTTCTGCACCCCCTGAACGCTGGAAAGAAGGCAATGATCCAAAGCATGTAGCCATATCTCTCTCAGGAGAGCCTACTCTTTTCCCCCATCTTCATGAACTGGTTGATGAGTTCAGAGCACAGGATTTCACCACTTTTGTTGTAAGCAATGGTACAGTTCCTGAAATGATAGAAAAGATCAATCCTGCCCAGTTATACATGAGCCTTGATGCTCCTGACAGGGAAACCTACGAAAAGGTCTGCCAGCCGAAATCACCTGCACTCTGGGACAATATTCTCAAATCCCTGGAAATACTTAAGAGTAAGGAAACACGGATTGTTATTCGTATAACACTAATAAAAGGCGTCAATATGTTCGACCCGGAAGGTTATGCAAAACTCATTAAAATTGCAGAACCTGATTACATCGAAGTTAAAGCCTATATGCACCTTGGTTTTTCACGTAAGAGACTTCCACGTGAAGCAATGCCTCAACATGATGAAGTAATGGATTTTTCAGAAGAACTGGCACAGCATCTTGGTTACAAAGTAGCTGATGATGTTGAGGTCAGCAGGGTTGTTTTATTGTCAAAAGATGGTTCTGTAAGTCATCTTGTATGACATCCCTCTTACATATTTTTATCTGTGAGGTTCACGATGCCGATATTTCAAAGTCTCCCGTTTAATTTCTGTCACAAGCTATATTTATAGCAAGGCATACATAAGCATCCAAAATAATCGAAGATATAGATAATCTCTTTACTAAAATGGAGTATTCACACAATGTCAGAACAATCTGCTCATTCAAAATATGAATTCAAAAAATCATTAGAGGAGTTACGTGCCCAAAAAGGACGTGGTACTGAACTCATTTCTTTGTATATCCCCCCCACAAAGCAAATATCTGATGTTACATCCCAGCTTAAGAACGAACACGGTCAGGCTGCTAACATCAAATCAAAAGTAACTCGTGATAATGTGCAGGGTGCATTGGAATCCCTGCTTTCAAGACTTAGATATGTAGAAGTTCCTGAAAACGGTATTGTTTTTTTCACAGGTGCTGTGGACATAGGCGCTAACAAGACCAATATGGAAACACGCATAGTCGAACCACCACAGCCAATTGTCACATACAGGTACCATTGCGATTCCTCATTCTTCCTTGAGCCACTTGAGGAAATGCTCAAAGATGCAAAGACATACGGTCTGCTTGTACTTGACAGGAGAGAAGCAACAGTCGGCCTTCTGGTAGGAAAGCGCATAGAAACTCACAGAAACCTGACCTCAACTGTTCCGGGAAAACAGAGAAAAGGAGGTCAGAGTGCTCACAGGTTCCAGCAGCTCAGGCTTATTGCAATCCATGACTTCTACAAACGCATTGGTGACGCTGCAAGTGATGTTTTCCTTACAGTAGATCACAAGGACTTCGAAGGTGTTCTCATCGGTGGTCCCTCTCCGACAAAAGAAGAATTCGAGTCTGGTGAGTTCCTGCACCATGAGATCCAGAAGAAAGTTCTTGGTCTCTTTGATGTTGCATACACTGATGAATCAGGTCTCTCCGAAATTGTAAACGCTGCCAGTGATAGGCTTTCAGATCTGGATCTTATGGTTGAGAAAAAACTTATGCAGCGTTTCTTTGCGGAACTGGTTTCAGATTCAGGAAAAGCTGCATACGGAGAAGCTCAGGTCCGTGAAAACCTGAGTATAGGAGCAGTCGAGGTTCTTATGATATCTGAGGCTCTGAGGGCTGAAAGACTCACTTTAAAATGCTCCAATGGAGATTATGAAGGTGCAATTACCCGTAATTTTAAACCAGGGGAGGAGGATACTTCAAACATACCCTGTCCGGTATGTGGAAATAACTTGGAGCTGCTTGAAAGAGTGGACATCGTGGATGAACTCTCAGAACTTGCCGACCAGATGGCAACACAGGTTGAGTTCATATCAACAGATTTTGATGAAGGTTCCCAGCTCCTGAACGCATTTGGTGGAATAGTAGCAATTCTCAGATTCAGTACCGGTGTCTGATCTAATTATCATTATTAGTGTAGGTGTTATTTTGTTCCTTGAATTTAAAAAACAGGTTGAAGAAGCTCTTAATAGTGCTCTTGGCTCTCTTGGATATGAGGTAGATGACCTTGGGCTTGAGCCTTCACAGCATGCAGATATTGCTTCAAAGGTAGCTTTCAGGCTGGCTGCACAGGCAAAGTGTAATCCAAAGGAGCTTGCTGATAAAATAGTCGCAGCAATTGAATTACCTGAAGATTCCATGATAGGTGATATCAATCCGGTTGGACCTTATATTAACATAAACGCAAGCCGCAGTTACATTGATAATACTGTGAAAGCCATCCTTGAAGAAAAGGAAAACTTCGGTGGCAATTTCTGTGAGGGTAAGATACTTCTTGAGCATACTTCTGCTAACCCTAATGGTCCGCTTCACGTGGGTCATATCCGAAACTCAATTATCGGTGACACGCTTGTCAGGATTCTAAAAAAGGCAGGTTATGAAGTTGAGACCCAGTACTATGTTAATGACATGGGCCGTCAGATAGCTATTGTTTCATGGGCATTCTCACTTTTTGATTTCGATACATCCAAAAAGCCTGACCATGCAATAGCAGATATTTACATCAAGGCAAACGCATTGCTCAATGAAGAACCAGACAAGGTTGCAGAAATTGACAAACGCATGCAGCTTGTGGAAAGCGGTGATGAGGAAACCATCAAGAGCTTTGATGAGGCTGTGGAATTTGCAGTAACAGGTATCAAACAGACTCTCCTGAAAATGAATGTCAGCCACGACAGTTTCCCTCAAGAGTCAGGTTTTATCCGCTCTGGTGCAGTTTCCAGAATTGTTGAGGAAATCAAGGAAACAGGCAGAACTGCGGATGATAACGGTGCTCTTGTAGTAGACCTTGAAGATTATGGCTTCGAAAAGACTCTTGTTATTCAGCGCAGTGACGGAACTTCCCTTTATACAACACGTGACCTTGCATACCATGAGTGGAAAGGTGAGCGTGCTGACAGGATGATCGATGTTCTGGGTGCAGACCACAAACTCATTTCAGGTCAGCTTAAAGCAACTCTTAATGCAATAGGCAAGAAAGAACCTGAAATTGTCATTTTCGAGTTTGTCTCACTTCCTGAAGGTTCCATGAGTACACGCCGCGGAAAGTTCATCTCAGCCGATGACCTGCTTGAGCAGGTAGAAGAACAGGCGTATGCAGAAGTTGATAAACGCAGGCCTGAAATGGAAGATGAGTTCAAAAAGGAAGTTGCCAGCATGGTTGGTATCGGTGCCGTCAGGTACGATATCGTGAAAGTATCACCTGAAAAGTCAACAGTTTTCAACTGGGAAGAAGCACTGGACTTTGAGAAGCAGGGCGCACCTTTCATTCAGTATTCACACGCAAGGGCATGCAATATTCTCAAGAAGGCTGAAGAGGAAGGCAAGTGGAATCCTGCAGAGGAAATTGATCCCTCACTTCTCACCGAGGATACCGAGGTTGACCTTATCAAGAAAATGGCAGCCTTTGACAGCATAGTCGATGTCTGCGCAAAAGATTTGAAGCCACATACAATCGCAATCTATGCCAGGGAACTTGCAGATGCATTCAACCAGTTCTACAGATTCGTACCTGTGGTAAGTGCTGAAGAGGATGATATCAGGGCAAGCAGACTGGCTCTTGTAAACTGTGCAAGGATAGTCCTTGCAAATGGTCTTGATACACTTGGTATCGGTGCACCTGAATCAATGTGATTGGGTTCAAATCTCATTTGAACTCAATTTTGATATTTTCTTTTATTTCTCTAAATAATTCTTATCTACGAAATGGCGCGCTAGGTTAACTGCAATCACTGATCATTAACAGGTCTCTTAAAGTTCATACTAATACTTTCAGTCTGCATAGTTTAAAATTAATAAGTATCCGGTCATACTTTTGATTGTGAATGCTATGTGTCCGAAAATTATCATGCATAATACTGTAAGTCTTGATGGAGCAATAAATGGATTTGACATTGATCTGGAATTACATTATCAGATATTAAGTTCATTGAATCCTGATGCAACAATGGTAGGATCTGTTACAGCTAAAACCGGAATTGAGATGTTTATAGGGGACATACCTCCGGAAGAGGATTCAGATTTCCTTAAACCTTCTATAGGATCAAATGCTGATAATCCGTTTTGTAATCCTTACTGGATAATAGTTGACACTTCCGGAACTCTTAAAGGCTTACTGCATGTCTTAAGAAGATCAGAGTACTGCAAAGACATAATATTGCTTATCTCTGAAAAAACACCATTATCATACATTAATTATCTTCGGGAAAGAAATTATGAATATGTTATTACCGGAGAAGAGTATGTAGATTATAAAAAAGCATTGGAGGTCTGTGATAACAGATACGGTATCAAAAAAATCGTCATGGACAGTGGAAGTACCCTTTGTGACATAATGTTGGACGAAGGTTTAATTGATAGAATTAGTTTGATTATAGCTCCTGTTATAGCAGGGGAAAATAGTGAGACTATTTTTGGGAAAGTAGCAAAGTCAGGACAAATGCTCAAGTTGTTAAGTCATGAAGTAATTAAAGAAGATTTCTTACACGTACAGTATAAAGTTATGAAGTGGTCATAGTGCTGCTTGTCAGATGACAATGATTTTTGTTTGCATGGAAACCTGTGTCATATGCGTTAAACGGAAATTTCAAGTTTCTGATTTTTTGAGATCAAACACCCATCTACTTATCCCGGGTGCTACATTACCACATCTTCGATGGAACAGAACCTCAAATCTCATATCTTCATATCTTTCAATGAGTTCTGGAATCTGCTCTTTCGGTTTGAAGGTGTAGAAATGAATAAATCCACTATCTTTTACAAGTGGAGAAATCGTTTCAAGAAAATGATCCATGCCATAGGGTGTTGGAATTATTGCCCTGTCAAACTCAGTTTTTATTAAATTTGGTATGCTGTTAGCATCAGCATTGATTATATGGATTTTATCTTCAATCTTATTAAGCCTGCAATTTTCTGTAAAAGATTTGCAGGCAGAACTGTTAATTTCCATTGCAACAAGGCTGGCTGCGGATGCAGCAGCAGGTATTGCAAAAGGTCCTACTCCGCTGAAAGGCACAAGAACTCTTTCCCATTCTTTTACAAGGGATGCCACTCGTTTTCTCTCATAAGAGAGTCTCCCATTGAAAAAAGATTGCCTGAGGTCAATTTTATACGAAAAACCGAATTCCTTGTGTATTGTTTCAGTGCTGTTTCCTGCAATAATCTCAAAATCCGCTATTCTTCTGTTGCCTTCGAGTTTTGAGACTTTGTTCAGCACGCTTTTGATATTCTGCATCCTTTCCATGATTGCGTAGGCTATATCTTCCTTGTATAATCCCAGTTCTTCCGGGACTGATACAACAGCAATGTCTCCCATTATATCGAAGCGATTGGGTAAACCCTTAAGTTCCTCTTTAGGTATTCTTCCTTTCAAATCATCTTTTAAGCTCATTTTTCTGTCTTTTTGCTCTAATGCAACAAAGAATTAAAAATGTTGGCGTATAAAGTGTTCTGGGGATAAAATGCCGGAGACAGTAATTATACAATTACCAGGTTCATACTTATTGACGGTGTCACAGAGAATGAGTTCCTCGCTGCATCGAATATAATGATGAAGGAACTTGGTTTACTTGATGGTTTTATCAGTCGTGAACTGGTAATAAAAGATGCTGGATGGATATTTCACAATGAAAAATATGGATGTAGCAACTAAAGCAGGAAAAGAGGTCCTTAGACTTCCCTTATGCCTTGAGTTCTTTAAACTCATTAAAGAATCGAGTACAGAAACAGGTCATTACAATCTCATACAATTTTTTAAAATTTAATTGCAGATTCCTTTCATTCCATTATCTGCCCGGAGTGACTTCCTTTTCAAGAATTGTAAAGGGCGCATCAATCAGTATTAAAGCATGATACAGGTGTCCCTGCCAGGAGATACTCTTTTAATTCATGGGCGACCAATAAATAAGTGGAGTGGTCAAAATGTTAAAAGCTACATGGAATGGTATTGTTCTAGCCGAAAGCAATGATACGATAAATATCGAAGGAAATCCTTATTTTCCACCGGAATCTGTGAATATGGAATATTTCAGAAAAAGTGATTATCATACAACCTGTCCATGGAAAGGACTTGCAAGTTATTATGATATTGTTGTGGATGGAAAAGTCAATGAGAATGCTGCATGGTACTATGCGGAACCGAAAGAAGGTTCACCTGAAAAAGTAGGCAGGGATTTCAGTAATTATGTTGCATTCTGGAATGGCGTGAAGGTGGAGGATTAACCTCACTTCACAATTCACAGAAATTGTTCTTCAATTTCTCTGTAAGTTTGATATTCTCGGAATAATCAACCGGTACATCCAGCAGCCAGACCCCGCCTGCTTCAAGAGCCTCAGCAAGTTTTGGTTTTAGCTCTTCGGCACTTTCAAGTTTGACTCCTTTTGCACCAAAACTCTCAGCAAGCTTTACAAAATCAGGGTTTGTAAAATCAATTCCCATAGTCTCGTTAAAGGCTTTTTTCTCGTGCCACTCAATGAGTCCGTACTTGGAGTCATCGAAAATAACAACAACAAAATTGCAATCGAGTCTCACAGCGGTTTCAAGATCCTGGAGATTCATAAGGAAACCGCCATCTCCTGCAATTGCAACAACTTTCTTTTCAGGTTTGATTATGCTTGCTGCAATGGCACCGGGAAGTGCAAATCCCATGGTTGCAAGTCCGTTTGAAATGAAAACAGTATTTGGTTCGTATGCAGGGAACAGGCGACCAATCCATAATTTATGGGCACCTACATCGCTGATGAGTATGTCTCCACGATCCATTGTATCTCTTACATCTGAGAGTATCTTCTGTGGTTTCATTGGGAAAGACATGTCTTCAGTATAATCCTCAATTTCAGCCTTCATTCTGCTACGGACCTTCTGAAACCTCTCATGCATCTCTTTTTCAAAATCACATTGCTGCCTGAGATTGAAAAGTGTCTGCCTGATACTTCCAACAAGTAGTATGTCAGGAATATAGGTTTCATCAATTTCCGGAAGGTCTGTATGGATATGAATAATCTTCTTTGATTTGTCAGGGTTCCAGAACTTTGGTGTGTATTCGACGTAATCAAAACCCACGCATATTACAAGGTCTGCCATCTCAAAACCACACATTATATGGTCATGATCCTTGATGCCCATTGAACCGAGGTAATGACAATCATCAGCAGGTATAGCACCTTTTCCCATGAATGTGCTAACTACAGGAAGTCCTGTGAACTGTACAAGCCTGCTGAGTTCACTGGCTGCATCTTCCCTGAATACTCCGTTACCTGCAAGGATTATTGGCATTGAGCTTCTCTTTATCATCTCTGCGGCTTTCTTAAGCTCATTTTCATCAAGCAGACAAATATGAGGATAAGCTTTTTTTGATATTGGTTCTTTGGATGTTTCTTCTTTAGCCACATCCTCAGGGAGCTCGATGTGAGTGGCACCGGGACGGTCTGCTGCAATATCAAATGCTTTGTGTACGATTTCCGGTATGAAATCAGGCCTTGTAACTTTTGAGTTCCAGGTTGTGAACTGCTTGAAGGCTGTTACAATGTCAATGTACTGATGTGATTCCTTGTGTGTTTTCTCAAGGGCAGACTGTCCTGTGATCGCTACAAGGGGTGCCCGGTCGAGCTGGGCATCTGCAATACCGGTTATGAGATTTGTGGCCCCCGGTCCCAGTGTTGCAAGACACACGCCTGGTTTGTGTGTGAGTCTTCCATACATGTCTGCCATAAAAGCAGCACCTTGCTCGTGTCTTGTTGGGATGAATCTGATCTTTGATTTCCTGAGTGATTCAGTAAGGTCGATTGTCTCCTCTCCCGGAACTCCGAATATGTATTCTACTCCTTCGTTTTCAAGACACTTCACAAAAAGATCGCTTGCTTTCATTCTTAATACACCTTCATGGATTTCACATTCATAAATTCCAGCATCCCATGGCGGTACATCTCCCGGCCGATTCCGCTCTTTTTCATTCCTCCGAAAGGAAGCCTTGGGTCAGATGATACAATGTTATTGACAGTTATGACACCGGCTTCGATGTGTTTTGTTATTCCCATAGCTTTCTGCTTATCCCTACTCCAGATACTGGCTCCAAGCCCGAATTCAGTATTGTTGGCTATTTTAATAGCTTCTTCCTCATTATTGAAAGTTATTATAGGTGCAACAGGGCCAAATGTTTCTTCCACAACAACAGGGGCCATTTTGTCTACATTGCTGAGTACAACAGGTTTGTAAAAATAACCCTTATCTTCTGTTTTCCCGCCTTCAAGAATGGCCTTTGCACCATTGCTTTTGCTTAATAATATCTGTTGTTCCAGAATCTCTCTTTGCTTCTCTCCTGCCATCGGTCCCATATCAGTAGCAGGGTTCATGGGATCACCAATTTTGAGATTCCTTATGTGGTTTATGAATTTCTCCTGAAAATCTTCTGCAATTTTCTCATTAACAAGTAAACGTTTGGCTGCAATACAACTTTGTCCGCAGTTCTGGAATCTGGCTATAACTGCTGCTTTGGCAACTTTATCGATATCTGCATCTTCCAGAACTATGAAAGGATCGCTGCCCCCAAGCTCAAGAATGAATTTCTTGATATTTTTTCCTGCGGCTTCTGCTACCTTTTCTCCCCCCGGACGACTGCCTGCAAAAGAAACAGCATTTATTTCATCCCTTGAAATTAGTGAAGATGCAGTTTTGCCGTCCATCAGGAGTGTCTGATAGACAGCTTCTGGAAAGCCGGCTTCAGTGAATATCTTCTCTATTTCAAGAGCACACATCGGAACATTACTGGCATGTTTCAGCAGTACAGTATTTCCACCGGCAACAGCAGGGATGCCAAGTCTTAATGCCTGCCAGAATGGGAAATCCCAGGGCATTATACTGAGTATAACGCCTGCAGGTTCGTAAATATATCCTGAGTTTTCAGCGTCAGTTTTCACAAATTCAGATGCCAGAAAACTTTCAGCGTTCCTGGCAAAGTAATCACATGTCCATGCGCACTTTTCAATCTCTGACAACGATTCCCTGATAGGTTTGCCCATTTCTTTTGTGATGAGCTCTGCAAGCTCTTCTTTCCTGTTCCTCAGAACTTCGCCCACACATTCTATGGAAAATGTTCTTTCACAGAGAGGTTCGTTTTTCCATTGAGCAAATGCTTTTCGGGAATCTCCTATCTTCTGGTCTACAACCTTCTGAGAATTGAGACTAAATTCCCCGTTCATTTCTTCTGTTGCAGGGTTTACAGACTTTATTTTCCCCAATTGGAACTCCTCTCGTTTATTTTAGGAATAAGGGTTTTAACAAGCCAAATTCCTTCTTTTATATAATAGTTGACATGATATATAATTGCTTAGAAAGCCACTTTTTAAAAATGAATTCTAAATCTGAATTTTACAGGAATTGTTTTGAAAAATAAGCTTCATAGAATTATTATGAAATCTTTTGGAGAAACTCTGCCTATCGCTTCATGTGGGATCAACTGCAGTGTCTGTTTGGCTTTCCTACGGGAAAGGAATAAGTGCCCCGGCTGCAGAGGCCCTGATGACAATAAAACAATAAGCAGAACCCAGTGCAATATCAAGAATTGCGAGGTATTTCAGGATGGCAAATCTCAGTTTTGCTTTGATTGTGGCAGTTTTCCGTGTGCCAGATTAAAGCGTCTGGATAAAAGATACCGGACTAAATATCATACCGATCTTATCGAAAACCTGAAAACTATTCAGGAATCAGGCATTGAAGTGTTTCTGGAGAATGAAAGAAGCAAATGGACTTGCTCCAAATGCGGTGGGACTATTTGCATGCATGAAGGTTATTGTTATAGTTGCGGCGAACCATACGAGAAGTAGGAGTGCTCATATGAAAAGATCATGCCCGGAGCTCAATTTTTCTGATGTTACAGTAGTAAGATGGCCCAAAACCCTGATAACTGTTTTTATAACAGTATTATTTTCGCTGATACTGACCGTGGTGCTTCCTCTGATGATAAAAGCCTATTCTAATAATGAGCTGCCGGGTGGTAACACAGAATCTTTGATTGCAATTGTATTGCTTTCTTTGTTTTATCTGGTTGTATTGGGTGGAGCCTACTCAAGCATCAGGAACTATTTCAATCCTTATAAACAGATCATTATTAACCACGAAGGTATGTTCTTCAACATATTTCTAAAGGGTAATGATCTTTTTTTCATTCCCTGGGATTCCATCATTTCTGTCAAGTGTGAAAAGAAGGTAAGGAAAAGTGGAAAGCACAGCCAAATACTGGATTGTCTGTTCATTTATTTTGAAAACTCACCGGAGTACAGTCTTCCATCAATAATCAGAAGTGCCGGAACTTCAAGAAACAATGATCTGTACTACTATTCAGATACAATTGATTTTCCAATAGCTGAGATTCTTGAAAAAATCAAGAAAATCAGACCTGAGAAAGTTTCCAGTACTGCCTGTCCGGAATCATAGTTTTGCTGAGATATTAAATATCTATATATTTTACTGACACAATGATTTTAAGACAATAAAAAAGAAATAAGGATATGAGTATTTTTTTAGTTCTTCTCATTTTTGTTTTCTTTATTGTTCTTATATACTTTGTTTTTGGAAAGCCTTACAGACAGTGGGAAGAATTTATCCTGTCCTCCGATTACACAAAACAGGATGAAACAGATGAAGAACTAAAAGCATCATTCAATAACATCTTTGGTTCTATTGATGTATTAGATGTTTATAAAAAAGAAGAAGGCAATGGCTCAGTTTCCTGGATTACAGAGCTTGACTTTGGATCAGGTGATGACCCCTCGTTTCCATACCTTGTTTTGTCAATGAGAAATGCTCATTTTCCACCAATGGTCCTCTCTAATTATCGCTATCCTGAGAGCAAAACTCCAAAAATAATACGTTCAGCTTTTGAGAAAACAGCAACAATGGGCAATACATTTGCAAAGGTGAACAGCTTGAAACTACTGTCAAATGTCAGTGATAGCCTGGGGCTTCTTACATTTATGATAATGGGCAGAAATGAGAACGATATTAATTTTATACCAGAGGATATCAGGGAAGTCATTGCTAACTGGCCACCTAAAAAGCTGGATCACATTATTTTCAATGACAGCTTTGTCGTAATAAAACCATCAGCTTCAAGGAAGCTCACAGACTGGAAACTTCACCTTGAAGCAAAGGAGAGACTCTTAGCTGTTATGGAGGAAATATAGCCCAGATTGTGCTTATTTTTTGGTAGTGAAAGCAACTATGTTTAATAATACATTCAAATTAATAATTTATTTATACACATATATGGAATAACAAATTATGGAGAAAAATCAAAGAATCGATGATTTTGTAAATGAGGCTTTACTCGTCAATGGGGATCTGGGAGAAATAATTGTTTCTCTGAGAAAACTTGTAATGGGCATCTATCCACAAGCTGAAGAAGAGATAAAATATGGCGGTCTGGTTTTCATTATTGATGAAAGACTGTTCTGTGGTATTTTTCTAAGAAAAAACCATGTTTCAGTTGAATTTGACAACGGTGCAGAAATGTCAGATAATGAAAAAAAGCTGGAAGGCACAGGTAAACATAGAAGGCATTTGAAGATCAGAAACTATGATGACATCATAGATAAGAAAGTTGATTTTTTCCTGAAACAGTCCTTTGCAGTCCTTTGATAATTAAGGAGAGTAAATCATGAAATTAAACAAACTGACACCAAATTTTGCCGTACAGGATATCAGAAAGACAGTTTCTTATTACCAGGATATTCTGGGTCTTAAGGTTTTGATGGCTGTTCCTGAAGACAAGAGCAGCATTGATAGCGAACTTGATGAAAACAAGACTTATATCTATGCTCTCATGGGCTTGGATAATGTGGAATTGATGTTCCAGCGTTCTGACAGTATTATAGAAGACATTCCACCGCTTAAAGAATTTGAACAGGGTGCTTCCGTATCATTTTACATGGAAGTGGAGGATATTGATTCCCTGTATCAGGCTATCAGATCAAAAACCGACTTTGTAGTTGATCTCAAAACTGCATGGTATGGAATGCAGGAGTTTTACATAAGGGATTGCAATGGATATATCTTAGGATTTGCAGAAAACAAAAGTGAATAAGTAAATTTTGTTTTGAATCAGGGTTTTGTTCATCAGGAATCTAATGTTATCTATAGATTTCACTGAGACAAGGACTTTAAAAGATCAGCACAATCTTATGATTGTGAGTAAATCTTTGTTTCTTTCATTTTTCTTTTTTAATTTTTAACTTTTAACTACGTAAGTTCAGGTACAGTTATTTGAAAAGATATATTATGTTCTTTACAACAATATTCTAATGATTCATTTTAAAAGATGCATTTAGTGGAGGTGCAAAAATGAGTGATATTGAAATTATAGACCTGACATCGGATAACATTTCAGGATATGGTGTGTGTGGTTACAAAGACATAAAGAAGCATCTTGAACTCAGAAAAAAGATAGACTGGTTCAATGATTATTATCCAAAGGGGCTGAGGATAAAAGCCCTGATCTCGGAAAAAGGACTGTATCAGGGAATGCTGGAGTATATTCCGGGAAAGTATGCTCACAGGCCGGTTGAAGCCGATGGGTACATGTTTATTCATTGTATTTTTGTTGGATTCAAAAATGAGTTTAAAGGAAAGGGTTATGCTTCCATGCTGATAGATGAATGCATCGAAGAAGCAAAAAATGAGGGTATGAACGGAGTTTCCGTTGTCACCAGAAAAGGCTCATTTATGGCAAAAAAGGATATTTTCATCAAGAAAGGATTTGTTGAGGTTGACAGGGCCAAGCCTGATTTTGAATTGCTGGTACTGAAATTCAATGAGGATGCACCAGATCCTAAATTTAAGAACATGGAGCAACAACTGGAGAAGTATAAAGAAGGACTTTTTGTATTACGTTCAGCCCAGTGTCCTTATACTGAAAAGAATGTGAATGCAATTCTTGAGTCTGCAAAAGAGGAATTCGGGATTAATGCCACTTTAATTGATCTAAAAGGCCATGATGATGTTCAGGATTCTCCATGTGCTTTCGGAACTTTTTGTATTATTTATAACGGAGAGATCATCAGTCATCATCCTATCAGCAATAAGCGATTTATGAATATCATGGAAAAGAAGAAAAAATGAAACAGGAATGAGTAAAATGAAAGATCGGTATGAGTTAGGATTAGAAAAGCTGAAAGAAATAGATGGGGAGGCAGGAGAAAATGTTATTGAAAGTCTCAAGGATATTGCTCCTGATCTGGCCAGATTCACAATTGAATTTCCTTTTGGTGACATTTATTCAAGGCCGGGGCTGGATCTAAAATCCCGTGAAGTTGCTACAGTTGCTGCTTTAACGGCTCTTGGAAATGCAAGACCACAGTTGAAAGTGCACATAAATGCAGCTCTTAATGTCGGTTGTTCAGAAGAAGAGATTATTGAAGTCATAATCCAGATGGCAGTTTATGCAGGTTTTCCTGCTGCACTTAATGGTATATTTGCAGCGAAGGAAGTATTTGAAGAAAGAGGAATTTTGTGAACGGGTTTTAACCCGTTTCTTATTTTCACATAATCTTAAAAGATTTGATATTCATAAACTCAAGGAACCCATGTCTTGAAAGCTCTCTTCCCATGCCGCTTTTCTTAACTCCTCCAAATGGCAGGCAAGCCTGCGGTGTGCAGAATGAGTTGACTCCAACCATTCCGGTTTCAAGCTCTGATGCAACTCTCATAGCCCGGTCTCGTTCCTGGCTCCATACACTGGCACCAAGTCCAAATTCTGAATCGTTTGCAAGTTCGATGGCTTCTTCCTCAGTTTTTACTGTAATAATCGGTGCTACAGGTCCGAAAGTTTCCTCTCTCATAACTTTCATGTCTCTTGTCACTCCGCTAAGGATGATTGGGGAATACATGTAACCTTCTGTTTCCATTATTCCTCCTTTTATAAGAGATTTTGCTCCTTTTGATATGGCATTATCTACCTGTTTTTCCAGTATTTTGACCTGCTCATTTCTGACCATAGGACCAATGTCAGTTTCAGGGTCCATTGGGTCGCCAATCTTCAGATTGAGAGTTCCCTCAACAAACTTTTCTGTGAACTCATCAGCAACTTCTTCCATGACTATGAAACGCTTGGCTGCGATGCAGGTCTGTCCGGTATTGATGAAACGGCTTGGAACTCCGACTTTTGCAGCCATTTCAACATTTGCATCATCAAGGATTATGAACGGGTCACTTCCACCAAGTTCCAGCACGAATTTCTTCATATTATGGGCTGCAAGTTCGGCAACTTTCTGTCCCGCTTCGTATCCACCTGTGAAAGATATTGCTTTCACCTCATCCCTTGAAATAAGTGAGGATGCAGTTTTTCCATCCACTATCATTGTCTGGAAGGCACCTTCAGGAAATCCTGCTTCAAGGAAAATATTCTCAATTTCAAGAGCACACAGGGGAACATAACTTGAATGCTTGAGCAACATGACATTTCCACCTGCCAGTACATGTGCTGCTGCACTGAGAACCTGCCAGAAAGGGAAGTTCCAGGGTTTGATTGCAAGCACCGTTCCCATAGGTTCATAGTGGATCATCTGGTCGCATGCACCTTCTTCCGCAGGCTCAGGTTCAAGCATCTTCTCGGCATTATCGGCAAAATAATCAAACATGGTGGCACATTTAGCAACTTCAGGAACAGCCTGCTTCATAACCTTACCCATCTCTGTGGTGATGAGTTTTCCATACTCGTCCTTGTTTTTCCGTAAAATCTCGGCAAAGTTCTTCAGCAGCTCATTACGCTCAGAAATATCAGTTCTTTTCCATTCCCCAAACGTTTCAGCAGATTTTTTGAGCATCCGGCTCACCTGCTCATCGGTGTGCATTTCAACTTCGCTGATAACTTTTCCTGTTGTTGGGTTAATGGATGAGATTGTGGTCATGGTGAGGCTTCCTTTGGTTTATTTTGTTTTGTAATAAAAGAAAATAGGAAATATCACTTATAAAGGTGTCAGTGTTAAAACAGAAAAATGACTTTTCAGAAAAGTATGATTTAACCCAAGTTTGACAGTTTTCACTCTTTCATGAAGAGAATGTCTTCTCACTGAACCCAATTTTTCGTATTTTTGTCAGGAAAACCTATTTGACACTCTAAACAATTTTAAGTAATTTGCTACGATTTCACCCATTTCTGCCTTAAAATCAGTGAATTTATCCCATCAAAATTGGCGTAAATGTACTTTTTTGATTGTTCATCCGTAAAATCGACGGTTACTGTCAAATTCAATAGGCTATTTTTGATGAATTTTGTAGACTTATGTCTGAGTTCATTGAACTCATATCGCATCAGCGATATGAAAAGTTGTGCAATGAATCCTATGATCACTGCACCATAAATGGAAGCCTCAGTCCATACTCTTAATGGTTTAATTTCAATCTCGTTCTTCAGGGAATGGATTATTTTTTCAATGGAGTCTTTTTTTCTGTATGTTAGAAGAGCTTCTTTTAGTGTCAAATTCTGACTTGATCTCAGGCAAAAAAATCCTTCTCTACCTGTAATTATCTTTTCTTCCAGAAGCTTGATAGCTTCCTGTTCATCTAGTTCCATCAGTTTAGTCTGCAAAGAATAAGTGACATCAACAAGAACATTGTTGATTCTGAATTTTTTAGGAAGCTTCTTGTTTTTGCTGATAGCTTTCTGTATCTCCTTTGCTTCCTCCAACAATCTCATAACTTTTCTTATTTTAGAGTCATGTTGTTCTTTCTGGAGCTTTTCTGAAAAATACATGTAATTAACACTGCTTGGTTTAATGGTTTTCAGTCCATATATTCCATTTTCAGAATCGATAAGTTCAGGAGAAGCTTCCCAGAATACTGCAATTTTCTTATCATCACTCTTATTGAGTTTTCTTGCAGTTAAGTAATGCATCTCATCCTCCCTTATCAAGTCAATGTTCCCTTTGCTATGAGCTCCTTTATCAAAAACGACAAGTGAACCCTGGTCCATTCTATTGTTGATTTGGTAATATGTCTTCTCAAAATGTTTTTGATCTGGTAGATTTCCCTTCTCTACTGTAAGACCTATGGGAACATTTATAGGATTAGCAAGTTCAGCAAGACCTATTGTTATCTGTTTTTTGTCTGGTCGATGATCTCTGCTATATCCATACATCCCAAGAGGAGATTTGTCACCATGGAAAAAAATGCTCGTCCAGTCCATGTTTACGTTGGTATGTTCAAAATCGTATCGGGCAAATATTTCATCCTGAATATTGGAAATAATCGTTTCACGATTATTTCCCAGGGTTTCAAGAACCCTGTAGAGAGTTCTTTCACAAAATTCAGGTAGATTGAAAATGTCAAGCACTTCATCACGATTGATCCAATCGTGAGCTTTACTTATGCTGAAATTATCTGTAAGCTTGTAACTTATAAGTGCTTTCAGTAGGCTGTTGATATCAATACCATTCTTTTTGTGTTTACCAAAAACAGCGGATAAATCAAGGGTATCGTAAAGCCAATTTACAGCCAGAATAGTTCCGATGGGAAAGCATATATTCTCATTAGGAATAATCTCATATGTTCTTAGTTTTGTTTGCATTTTAACCGAATACAACAAAGCTAAGAACACTCTTATTAATTTTGACTGTCAAAGTTGGGATTTAATAAAAAATGAAAAGAACATCTGTAATCAGATGTTCAATTTAGTCTTTCTTGCGCTGCAATATAAATGCCAATCCAATAATTGAAATTACAGGAAGAGCAATTGTTGGGAATTCCGGAACTTCAGTATGTGGTGGTTGTTGAGGATTAGAATTCATTTTAGGAATTGTAATCTCTCTTGAAGCACATTGATCCTCCATTTCTTCGGCGGAGGCCGTGACTGCATAAGTTAAAGACTTCTCACTTGTTTGTTCAAGGGCTTTAACTGTCCAGCTTACTGAATCCTGTTCACCACTACCAAGAGCTATCGTCTGTGTCTCGGACGGACTTACCAGTTCAAGTCCCTCTGGAAGATCAATAGTAAGATTAATACTCAGGACGTTGAATGAACCCTGTTCGGCATACGCAACGACAGTAAATGGATTTGGAGAATACTGATTATCAATTATGTCTAGCTGAACAGGACCTGTAATTGAAAGGCCAATGTCACCAGCGGACTGACTAAGTTCACTCAGACCATAGTATGTTACATATTCTTTTGTTTCCCCGGGCCCTAAACTTGTTGGATTCCAGTATAACCCCACCGAACTATCGCCTGTTATTAATTTACTAGGAGTTATAGGGTAATCCCAATCATGACCATAATAAAAATCGCCCCAGTCAGCAAATATCAGACGGTCAGGCTCTGTTGATTCTGATCCTTTAAGAGTACTCTGTGAAACAACAGTTGGATCACTTAGATCATCAAAACATTGCCAGTAATCAGGTATTTGGTCATCGGATTTCAGGAATTCACGTTCCATAGTTACCGCACCGTATCCAGGTACTTGGAAAGGTGCTCCATCGTTATTACCAAGCATGGTGTCTAAAAGGATTCTTAATCCGACATCATGGCTTTCAGTCTGGTCAAGGTTTTCATACTGATATTTTATCTGCATAGTATCAGCACGACCAGTTGACGGGTTTGTTACAAATGAATTTGTCTGTGTAACCCGGATATCTCCATACTTCCATGATGACTGGATGTAGTTACCATTGTTTGTTGGAAGTTCCAAAACCACGCCGTCTGTTCCATATTCATAGTTAATCTCATCTACTTTGACTGTTGATTCTGAACTCCATGGAAGTGGGTGTCCAAACAACAGTATCTTATTATCGTCATTTGAGTTTGAAGGATCTCCTCCTGTACACCCGAGAGTAAATGATCCGTCTCCGCCTGTAGCTATATTCAGATATTCATTTGAAATCTGTATTGGATAACTTTGAGCAGCGGCGGTTGTAAACATTTGAATGCTGCTTTCTGAATGTTCAGATGCGTACAACATAGCTGTATATTCTTCTTTTGAGTATTCTTCTGCGTTCGCCGGTATTATTACTAATACACTTAACAAAATAGCTAACAACATAATTGATTTAATTTTCATTCAGTACCACCCCTATATTAAAAGGCATGTGACTATGTATATTGATAGCAATCTATATAAAAATTACATAAAGAGTATATTATATTTTTATATAGTATAGATACTTTCGTTTTTGTATAGTCCATTGGTAATATTGAATAATATCTGATAATAATCCGCACTTCAAAGAACTATTTTGCAGCTATTTGCACAACATCCGGATACTTCTTCATAATTGCATAGGCTATAGACCTGCCAATCCATATTTTTCCTACTTCAACTTTCATCCAGCGCATGAAGATAGGTCATCAGAAACTGGAAATCTGCCGGACGCGACATCAATAATTCGATGTGACTTTTAATTGAAATTGATTTTGAATCTACAAGCAAAATTAATTTATATAAACTCTCAATTATGTAATGTGTCAATGGCTATAGGAACAATTATTCTGGCACTGGTTGGAATTTACTTGCTGGTGGTCTACAACAGTAGATTTGAAGATGAAAATCTAATAAACCGGGCAATAGTCATATTGTTCTTTCTGGGCCTGCTAATTTCAGCTTCTGTGATTCTTGGTTTTTTTGTTGAATCAATAGCCAGGTTCGTCACTTATCCTCATGTGGCATTTTTTGTAATTCCTGCGATGGTAGCCACGTTGTTTTATCGCAAATTTTCTTCAATGAAGGACATTGAGATTGTGTCATTGTTCATCTGGGGAATTCTATCATTATTAGCAGGTACCTTTATTGGTTTTTTCATAACAATGGACAATCCCTCATTGGCAGGTTCTTACTCTGCTGATTTTAGCCGAAATAGCTGGATGCTTCATGCAACCCTGAAAAATATGGGGATGTATCTGTTGAACACATTGATGGTTTCAATCCCTTATGCAATGCATTCCAGAACAGACAACAGGATGCATTCTATGATATGGGGTCTGATAATTGTCTTTTTAGCTCTCATTTATGCTTATATTATGACTTACCTGTTGTATGGCCTGTAATTTTTCAAGCAAGTTTCAAGGATAATCATTTAAACTTTGTGAACAAGTATTGATTATGGGTACAGCTATCAAACTCAAGATAAAGGACTATATACTGAGGGAAGCTGTTTATGCCTGAGGCTCATGATAAGTCATCTGTTTTTGAAACATCCATCCAGAAAGTCAAAGCTGCTGTTCTTCAGGCTTTTGAAAATGATGATGTCAGCATCTTCCTCTTTGGTTCAAGAGCAAGGGGAAATGCTCACAGTACATCTGACATTGATATTGGAGTCCTGCCTTCGGGTTGTTTTGACAGAAAAAAGATAACTGCCTTGAGAGCAGAGTTGGAAGAGATGAATATTCCATATACTGTGGATCTTGTGGATCTTTCCACAGTTACGGAGGATTTCAGGCAGCAGGTGCTTAATGAGGGAGAAATATGGAAAGGGAAAGGCAGTATAAACTTGAAATGAAAGCCAAGGTTGCAAAAAGAGCCCTTGATACTCTTCAGGAAATCATTGATGAACCATATTCCATGATAATCCGGGATGCTGCTGTCCAGCGTTTTGAGTACACCTTTGAAGCCATCTGGAAACTTGTAAAAGAGTATCTCATTGAAAGAGAAGGCGTGATATGCAATTCCCCAAAGTCATGCTTCCGTGAAGCTTTCAGAATGCATCTCATAAATGAGGCTGAGAGCATGCAGGCGTTGTACATGACCGACGACAGGAACATGACAACTCACACATATCATGAGGATGTCGCAGAAGAGATATACAAGGAGCTTTCAGGATATTACGCCCTCATGAACAAGATTTACACAAACATAGTCAGTGAATGTTTGTAATCAAAATTTCGTTTTTCTCTGTTTTTTGCTTATTTCCAAACTCATATGAGTTCATCAAGATGGTCAAACCTGAGTTTATAGTAAGTTCCCCTGCCGGTCCTTCCTACCTGTATGAATATCTTTTTCTTAACCAGTTCCTGAAGATCCCGTTTTGAAGTTGAAACGCTCAGATCACATAATTTCTGGTGTTCCTTATTAGTGATCTTTCCCATCTCGCGGGCAAACCTGATAGCTTCCAGCTGGCGGTCTTTCAGTCCTGTCTGGATATATTTCCCGATGGTTCCGTAATCACGACTGATATTCAGTACAGCATTCTCTACCCTTGAGATTTTAAGAGCAAAACCGTAAAGGTAATACTCCAACCATTCGTTTATATCAGGTTTATTGTCTCCTCTTCCTTCAAGTCTCTCAAAATAGTCCCTTTTCCCCTGGTTGAAGAATTCTTCTACAGTAAACAGTTTTTTTGCTTCCCTGAATTTCTTTGCAAGCATGTAGGAGGAAACAGCTCTGGCAATCGTATCGCTTCCTTTTTCAAAAGGATGCATTCGATAAAGTTCAAAGTGGACAATACCTGCTTTTATTGCAGGCAAAACATCATCAGATTCCTCCCCGTATGCCCATTCCAGCAGGTCCCTTATGCAATATCTCACTCTCTCAGGTTCCATGAAACCTTCTGCAATGGTGGTGCGGTATTTTCCGATTTCATCATCAGGAACTATGCTTTTCATGGCTATTTTGTGGAGTGTGAATATTGTATCCTCAGTAATTTCTTCATTCTCCATTTCCTGCAGGTATTGATTTAATTCCAGGAAGTTCAGTACCTGTTTCTTGTCAGTCTCATCTCCAAAAATATCCTGCCCGTTTACGAGTTTAGTTACCTGTCTGATTGAAAGGCTGTTTTCTTCAAGACTCGTAGCGTGATATGTAAGTCTGAATAGATTATTGATTTGCAGTCTTCGTTCCCATGCAGGGGGTACGTGTGTATTGAGAATTATCTCTCTTGCTGCATGTATTCGTGCAAGCAGTCTCACTATTCTGTCGTTATACTGGAAATCAGGCTGGTACATGCTTCATGTCTCCGTTTTTGACCATTGATTGACTGGCTAAATATAAATTCTTTGACTACGACTTATAAGTATGGATGCTATGGACGACCTGAATACTACAGCAGAGAAGATAAAGACGATGGAGATCAGGGGTGCTGGAAGAATTGCAGTTGCAGCTTCTGCGGCACTCAGGGACTATGTAATGACGCTGAAATCACTGCCAATGAGTGAGTTCAATGTCAAACTGGAAGAAGCCGCTAAAACGCTTGTGGATACCAGACCAACAGCGGTCTCTTTACCAAATGCAGTTGCCCTTACGAAAAGGCACAATGCCACCAATGTTTATGATGCAATCGATGAGATTACAGAAAACGCTGAAAAATTCATTACAAATGCAGAACAGGCACTGGGTAAGATTGGAAAGATAGGTGCAGAGCGTATCCATGATGGCGATGTCATCATGACACACTGCAATTCCCATGCAGCACTTTCAATCATCAAAACCGCTTTTGATCAGGGTAAGGATATTTCAGTCATTGCCACGGAATCCAGACCCCGAAGACAGGGTTTCATTACTATAAGGGAATTGAACGATTATGGAATTCCTACATCTCTTATCGTAGATTCCGCTGTGAGACTGACCATGAAGGAAGTTGACCTTGTTGTTGTAGGTGCAGACTCGATTTCCATTAACGGAGCACTCATTAACAAAATAGGTACTTCCCAGCTTGCAATGGCAGCCCGGGAAGCCCGCAGGAATGTGATCGTTGCTGCCGAGACCTACAAATTCAGTCCTCGCACTCTTCTTGGTGAAATGGTTGAAATTGAAGATCGTTCCAGTGATGAAGTAATAGATGCCGATATTCTCAAAGAGCTTCCGAATGTCAAGGTCAGGAACCCGGCTTTCGATGTAACTCCGGCAGAGTACATCGACCTTATTATAACTGAAGTCGGTGCTTTCCCACCTGCAATGGCTTTCACAATTCTCAGGGATTATCTGGGTCTTGAAATGGAAATTTGAATATTAAAATTGGGATTTGTAGAATTCCTGCCATTAAACCTCTAAGGTAAGCAGGTCAGTTTGGTCAGATTAATATGATCTATCGTAGGATATGAATAACTTTACCAATCCCGAAGGGTACGGCGGAGCCGGCGTTTTCCCATTAGAAAATACGAAATTATCTGCACAATGCATTGTACTTTTTTTGCAAGTATTCTGTAGAAATCTCAGTATAAATACTAGTATGTGGAAGTATCTTCCGTATAGCATTATAGGAATATGCCGCCTTCGGCGGATGGCGATTTTGTTTTTAGATCACAGATTGTTTTTGTGGAAAGTCTCAGTCTTTCCAGTTCCACCATTTTAGAAGTTCAGGGTCATGCTCTTCATTGGATGCAAAATAAACTGCTTCTCTGAAAACATAGAGCATGCATCTATCAAGATTCAATACTTATAGAGCACACATTTTTTTTGTACATAAGAAAAACCCGTATACCTGATAAGGTTTTCGGGTTTTTTGACATTTATTTGTGAAAAATCAAGCTGAATTATCAATTGTAAGAGCTTCAAGTCAATAGAAGCAATTCCCACTCATCAAGTCAAAAAAAGAGTCAGAATGAATGAATTTGACCCAATCAGCATTGTTTCCATTCACCATTATGATACTGATATCCAAGTTCTTTCAATCTGTCTGTGATGGTGCTTGCGCTGGTTTCAAAAAACTTAGCACATGCATTTGCAGATAATTTTTTGTCTATAAGTTCAATGAGCTTCTTTTCTGGAATCACCTTACGTGGTCTATGACAAACAACACCTCTCTTTTCTGCTGCTCTCCTGCCTGATTCCATCCTTTCTCTGATAATATTGCGTTCAAATTCACTGAAAGCACCCATGACTTGCAGTGTCAACTTTCCCATGCTGGAAGTGGTATCAATAGGCTGTGAGGTTGCAATGAAGCCTATATTATATGATTCCAGCAATTCAATGTTCACAAGACAATCAACAAGACTCCTTGCAAAACGGTCTATCTTGGTCACAAGAACAATACTGAAGCGTCCTTCCTGAGCATCCTTCATCATTCTCTGGAATTCAGGTCTATCATCATTCTTGCCTGAGAAGCCAAAATCCGTGTATTCCTTGTGAATACTCCATCCACGTGATTGACAATATCTCTGAAGCTCTTCAGACTGCAATTTGACGGATTCAGCTTGATTTTCTGTGCTGGTTCTAATGTAACATGCTACCTTTGTTCCGGCGGCGTCGGAGTCTGTTTTCGATGTCATACAATAAGTCTGGACTTATTGTGTGTATATAAACATTTAGTAGCACATTCCGAAAGCATCAGCTTCTTGGATGGGGCTACTTTTTCGCCAAGCGCCGAATTAGCTCATCATTCTCAGCAAGCACAATCGGCATCAGTCGCTCGTATTCTTCTCTGGTCGGAAGTCCACCGGTACTGTGGCCTTCCGGGACTATTGATTTTTTAGTTTTTGGCATGCACTAAGATATATCCTGCATCCAATATAGCCTATTCGCACCATCCGCCATCACGCTTGTTCTTGATTTTAAGATTCAATCGCAAGCAATGTGGTGTGTTGTCTGTTGGTGCTGTTGATGCAGTCAATGACTACGCTGCATACACTGTATACACGACCAACAATGAACGACACCGAACCACAAAAACAACAGCCAGCGACTTAATGATGTGTTTTTCAATGTTTGCAATGTTGGATTTCCGGGGTCGAAAGTCTCGAAGGCAAGACACGGAAAGACCCGTGTTTTGCTCACCACGGGCGGGATTTTTGCCGGTCCTGCCGGATAAGCTGCAATCATTCCAATAGAAGCAAGTGAATAGTTTCACAATGCATGGCTCAGCAGCTTATATGTGGAATGCATACTACATTTCATGAATGAAGAAATAAAAAGCGAACAGGAACTCTATAACCGTATTAATGAATACCGAAAGAAGCTAAGAACCGGTGCACTGACTTCACTTGATGTCCAGTCCTTCATCGAAACACAATCATCTGACTTGTTTCCTGATGTGGTTTTGAAGAATCTAATATTGGGAAATGCATGTGGATGGGGAACTTATGATATTGCCACTGAGCACTTCGAGAATCATATTCAGGCTTTTAGGCATTTTCAGGTATTTAACATGTGATTAATAACAGGTGGCATGACACGGACAGTCATACTAATTTGAACTATATATATTTTTTAATTAATTCTGTGTTATAAATGTAGTAAGGTTGTTTTCATTGAAATGCAGGTAAAAAACAATAAACTGCAAGTGCTCCTAATATTATTGCTATTATTATCCAAATTATATTTTTCATGTTCATTATTACCATAATATAGAGGATTTGATATTTTAAGTACTTACTTCATTTACAAACCATTAAAGGAAAGTTTTCCAACACATTTTTTAAAGCATTTAAATATAATATTCCATGACGATTACCGCCAAGATGGATGACTTACAACACACATTTCAAAAAAGTTAAATATTTAGAACCCTTAAAAATCCAAATACATTGGGGCAAAAATCATGAAAATAAGAGTAGTCAGTTCAAAAGAAGAAATCAGCACACTTGGCACGAATGAAGAAATTATCCACCTTGCGTTCAGACCATCAAATACGGACATATTAGAGCTAATCACTCGGTGTCCAAAGGTGAAAGCACTGCACATTCCAGCATCATACAAAAGGACAATTTCACATTCTAGTATCATGTTCCTTGAAATGCAGGGAATTGACCTTGTTGAGGGTGATGTATGGGGACATAGAAAGGACATCAACGACTATTCCGAAGTCTCACAAAGAATCTATGACCTCATCGATGAATACAAGGAAAAAGGAATGTCTGAGGAAGAAATTGTTGATAAAATGACACGGGAAGAAATGCATATGAGTAAAGATTTACTCCGGTTCATTATCAAAAGTCGAATGTGAAAGCAAGGACGGGAGTACTCCTTTCCCGTCCTCAGTACCCAAAACAGCATTATACTGCATTGGGAAAATTGCTTTTCTAATTTATAATTCTTTGGATTCTATTTTTATTGTTAGCTAAAAATATAATACACCAACACTCATTACTTCAGCATGTTATTTATGAAAAACCGTATCGGAGATGGTGGATAAAAATTATTCATTTATTTTTATAGAGAGGTAAAAATTCAATGAAAACTTATTGAAACTGTTGGGTTAGTTTGGTCCACCATCTTAGTTTATTGAACTAAAATTATGTTATAAAGCTTTATCCCTCTTCTTATTTATTATTTTAATACTGAAAAACTTTTTTTGATTTTGAATAATTTATATAATTTATTTCTAATAATATAATTAGCCTTCAAAATAATGGTGAAGCGGCGTTATTTGCCACCTATCTTTTCTGCTGTCGATTCACCCAACCATCCAAGGCGATAAGCTGTGAATGCAATGATACCAATGCCAAGCGGCGTTGTAATCGGGCTGATTGTCACAACAAGCACTATACCGACACCAAAACCAATGACACCGCCAATGAGCCTACCGGCATCGAATTCATCATCTGTCAAGATGTTGAACAGGACGTTGATTGCGATTGTGACTATGACTATGCCTGTTGATTTCCAAAAGCTGATGATGTCGATGAACCACAATACCGCTGTGAGTCCGAAAACGACTACAGAAGCCCATATGAGATAGTGGTAAATGTTGTCTTCTGTTCTATTCCGTGAGTTGTTAGCTCTAGTTTGCTTTCTTACCATTTGTATCACCTGTAAGTATGAATGAAAATATGCCGAGAATACCGCCTGCAATCATGAATTCCAGCACCCCAAGCAGCACTGAGCCGGAATTCAGCCAATAGTTGAAAAGGAATGGATTCACGCCTATCATGAGCACTAGCAGCGGCAAAATCCAGCCCACCGTGCCGTATAATGCCGTTGCTGACAATGATGAGAACACATCTGTATTGCTGAAGCTGATGACAATATAAGCACCCAAATAAGCACCGATGATGACCAACCAATTGACCGGATTCGCGATTATCGTGGTCGCTGTTGTCGTTGATGTGGTTGGAAGGTCATTGCTACTTTCAATGAATTCTGTGAACTCTTCTGTGATTTCCACCCGGGTAATGCTGTCAGTACCGGAATCACTTGACGAATCCCCGGATTCAGTGGTGCTTTCGGATGCAGAAGAGCTTCCACCACCTGTGACAGCGACTAATTCGACGGTCGTGGCCTCACTGAATTCATTGAGAACAAGCGTGTAATCACCATCAGTAGCGATGAATTGCTCATGCTCAGTGTCTTCAACATAGACCTGATATCCAAGGTCTTCCATGAGCGATTCGTCAAAAACAAGCACAACAGCGTCGTAATAGTCATAATTCGAAGCCGTCAGGATGATTTCACACCCTTCTTCAATGCCACCCTGAATAGTGAGGTAATAATCACCGCTGCCATCCACGTTTCCGGTCAAGGTTCGGAAGCCTTGGTCTGCTACAAATCCACCTGTACCATCATTATCATTCACAACAATGCTGCCGCTGTTGTCGGGAGTTACGTAGAAAAAGTTCATGCTGTGACCATAGTTTCCATCCTGATACTGACTGAATGTCGCAGAAAGGCCATAATCGCCATCGTAAGCACCTGTTCGACAATATAGTGGCTGCCCCGAAATGTCAAATCGCAATACTCCGCCATCGTAGGCAATGACTACAAATCCGTCACCGATTACTACACCGTTGTTGGATTGGGTGGCACTGACATCATCATCAAGGTCATAAGCCCAATCAAGAGCCCCATCTGATAGGTCAAGACAGAACAGACCTGTATTGCCTGATGTGCCTTTTGGCATCATGTATAGCCTGTTATCTGAGCCTAAAAAGAAGCTTGATGAATCGAAATAGAGATTTGGGTACAAATCTTCCATACTATATACCCAATTTTCCGTTGGTGTGCCTTCGATGTCCGAATATGACCTAATCACGGAATAGGTGTATGTCGGGTCATAGTCCATGAATATGAGATTCCCTGAGCTATCATACTGCATCGACTGTGCTTGACCATATGCTGAAGCTGCACCGTGTTGGATTGCACCGATATCATCACTCATAGCGTGTTCACCGTCAAAAAGTGAAATTGGAATAATACTATTATAGCTCTCAATTGCCGGGAATTCACTATCTGTAGACGAATATGACAGGTCTGATGTATCGTAGTGAGCAATTCCGCCGTCGTCACTTTCAGGATAACAAATTTCAGAACCATCAGCCGTGAGTGCTCCGGGTGCACCGGTGAGGATTTCATTACCGTTCGACTCATCAATGAGATTGCCTTCAGAATCGAGCTTCAGGATGACCGTAGAACCGCTCATGGACAGTTCTACATAGATGTATCCGTATGAATCCACCACAATATTTCCGTAGCTGCTGCCGAACATTCCGCCATCATACATGGTATTGTAGTTCCATTCCTGCGACAAATCATCAGTATTATATGCATAAATGCTGAACATATCATCGTAAAAGTAGATTTGACTGTCATCAGGAGAAAGGAAAAGATTAGTGTTGTCACAATCGTAGGAACTTGTTCCTGATACGGAATCTTCAATGCTTCCATCACTTATTCGGTATAGGTCTCCGTCTTCCGTCAGCACAAAAAGCGTTCCCTCGCTATCTATTGCGGCTGCTGAAGGCGCACTAATGCTTGTTATTTCCCATTCTGGCACATTGTCATCAGGTGCAGCCGCTGCAATTGGTATCAAAAGCAGCAACATAAGCACCATTGTTATTATTTTGAGTTTCATGATTAGTCCTCGGCGGCATCCTTATTCTTATAGTCTTTGGAATGAGTTTTGCATGTGACTATATAAGGATTTGGATTCTAAAAAGTAGAAAATCAATGATGCAGGTGCTTTTTTTGCAAAAATAAAATGAAATCGTACAACCCTATCTTCCCGGTCTGAATTCTGACCCTGATAGCTCTTGCACGCCGGGAATAATCCCCGGTCATGAGGAATGGAATCCCCTTCTTATTTTTCTTAGAAATCACTAATCCGTACATCCATCTATCTTCATAGTCCCTGACACGCTTGACCATCTCGGCGCTCAGGCGATATGTATTGACCGGTTTCTTGCTGCCCGGAATCTTTTTGCGATGGACGATGACAAGGTATCCAAAGCCTTTTGCTTTGCAGGATTCGTAATGCTGCGAGTATCTGCGAAGGATTTTCATCAGTGCTTCATATTTGATTGGCTTGACACTTATCGATTCCCTGAAATTATTCACCATCGGGAGCAGGTCATTAGCTGTTATGAACTTGTTTCCGTTCATTTCAAGCATGGTCTTGAACACTATGAATTTCGATGCCCCAAGGTTGCTTCTGATGAGGCAGTATACACACAAAGGCTTCTCAGTATATTGTTTCTCTAGTCCACAGCATGGACAGGTATCGTTTTTCATGTGTTAGTTCCTATGATTCTGACTGCTATGTGTGTGAGTGGAAGCGGAGGCTTCAATCTCTGATTGATGCCGTAGTGTGAGCGAAAATCCCTTCGGGGGTGTCGGGCGGTGGATGCGACCCTTTAATATTTGGCCACTCAGATAAAAATAATGCGTATTTGGTCACAGGCTCGAAAACCCGTGCACTCCGAGCTATTCCAGTGTCCATATGAACAACATATGGTCACTCGACCGGCTGCATGAAATTCCGTCCAATGTGGCCTCTGATGCTGAAAAATCGGGCATAAGAGCCACCGTTCAGCATGTCAGACATCAGCCTGACAATTCCCACATCTGAGAGCACTGACACATCAGAATCACAATACCGGCGTGCTAATTCACGCTTCTTGTTGATTGGCAGTTCCTTGATGACTTCAATACAGGTTTCATGATTTGGCTGCGGGTATGTCGGTTCTTCGGCTTCCTCTTCCTGCTGTGTCCGGGTGTACAATTTCGACCATTTTTCGGACAATTCGCTGCTGAAATCGTCACCTAGTTCCTCAGCCATAACATCAAGAACAATATCACGTTCATCCGGGGTGATGTCGTCCCAATAGCTTTCAAGGTCGCTCATCTGCGATTCAATCCATGAAATTGTGTCGTCTTTCATTCCCGGCGGCATTTCAGTACATCCATTATGATTATCTTTCATAATTTTCAATTGAGGGTATTTCCTTTATATATATTTCTATTAAAAACACAATCGGCTTCCGGTGTACGGATTTTTCTAATACAAACGTTTATATACTAATAAAAGATTTTTAGTACTAGTATAATATCGCAAACTAGAGGGACAATCAAGTGACCAGTGAAAAATTGAAAGCCTGCCAATTATTGATACTTTGCGTCATACTCCGCTATCAGGAGCACTAATGTTCACCATCTGAGTGAAGCTTGACCACCCGGAAGCCCCATACCTTGAATGACTATTCCTGCTTTTGTCATCTTTGTGATATGATATTTGCCACCAATGATTTCATTCGGTGACAATGGACGGCGTGCATGACCCCTTCGGTGCTCTGGATTTGATGGTGACATGATTTCAACTGAGCCTGATTTGTATAGTTGCAAGTGCTTCATACGGAAGGGAAACATGTCTTTCCAATGGTGGAAGAACGAAGCATCTAGCAACATTCCTCTATACCTCATTGAAAGCTGTTCTCTTCGTTGCCTTCGTTCATTCTCTTTCTTGACCTCTTCAGGCGATTTTTCGGGTGGTGCTGCCTTGGTTGGCACATTGGCCTTATGCAATCGGAGATGTTGCAAAGCGGCCTCTAGCTCCTGAATTCTCAGGTTTTTGGATTCCAATTCGGCCTTCAATGCACTGTCATCCGCTTCCGTTTCCACGGTCTCAATGATTGGCGGTGCTTCCCTTATGCCTGATTCAATCTCTGAAAGGCGCTGACGTACTTCTTTTTGGACCTCGGAACTGAACTGCTCATCATTCTCAAGAATAGACCTAACCGCCGCTTGTATGCGTTCTTGCTTGATTCGCTTGTATCGATGCGGGTCTTGTGCGTGAATTTTGCCTTTCTTCGTGGTCGAATAATGGTTCAGTGTGCCGGTTTTGGAATCTACGGTGATGTATCCGCTTCTCTTCAAGTAATAAATTTCGCTACGCAGCGTCTTGATACTCTCATGTTGAACGTGCTTAGCAATATCCTGACTAGTTGTACCAGAATTATGAAGAACATAGTTCAAAATGGCAAATTTTAGTGTTCCGTCACGAAAAGATTTCATCGCAGACCTCTTTAATCAAAACCATCGCTTTTGACTTTATCACCGATACAACGCAATATTATTAATTATTTGCCAAATTGAACTGATATAAAGTCAGGTATACGGATTTTGAGCTTTTTAATTGCTTGGAATCTGCTCCGGTGTGCGGATTTCACTGGAATCTCATAAGATTCTTTTTCCGGCGATATTCAGCGGGGTCACGCCCATGCTCCCGGCCACGTTCCGTAAGATAATAGCGGTGTGGTGCACTGTTTTCATCACTCTCAATATAGCCACGTTGCCTCAAATGAAGGACGAGCGAGTTGAAATCCTGCATAGACCGTGGGTCATTCATCATCTCATGAAGCTCCTGAACTGTCGCAGGTCTATCGATTTCCAACATCAAAGGTGTCACGATGTCCACGAATGGAACTATCTGTCTGATGGCCTTGAAATCACCAGCTGCAAGGATTTCAGCACCCTCAGCAGTGAGATGATAATAAGTCTGCTTGCCTCGTTTTTCACGTGAAATATAGCCGAACGAAGCCAATCTTTTCAGATGCCAATATACGTTGCAGTCGCCGGTTTTTTCAATAATGACCTGACGCCACATCCCGCCATGTTCCTCAAGCAGCCGCAGGATGCGGATTTGCACGTGTTCTGTCATTGGATTCCCTCAATCTCAATTGAAATCGTGATTTTCAGGGTTCCGTTCCCTTGCTTGATTGCAACCGCTGCACCCTGCTTTTGTGCTTCATTCGCCTTCGGTGTCCGGCTTTTTCCGTGTTTTTCCTGTGTTTCATGCTCTTGCTCCTGCTTTTCGGTTTCTTGCTCCTTGGTTTCATGCTCCTGATGCAAACTCCAATCATTCAATTCGACATCAGCATCCGGGTGCAGGGCGATGTATTCTTGCTCCCCTGCCTGCGTGATATAATAACATTGCGGCGACTGATTGCGATTCACTGCCACTAGCCCCTTGCCTACCAATCGACTGATGGCGGTTTGAACACTCCGGGTGTTCGAGTGGCCGGATAATTCGATGATTTCCGACGATGGAAGCTCACCCGATTCTATGAGCACCTGAAGCACTGATTCACCCACACTGCCCTTGCTTATGCTGGCTTTCATGGTTTGCAACCTCTCAAGGTGCATAGTCCAAGCTCACTAATTGCTTCTTCAGTCACTGAAAGTATTCCATTTTCAGCCACAACATAGCCTTTTTTCCTCATGGATTTCATACATTCGGTGAAATACACCTGCGAATAGTACCCTTCAAGTGTCTGGAACAATGAGTCTTCGGTCATTGGTTCGTCCATCAAATACGGCAACACTTTCATGAAAAACGGCAGCATAGGGCTTATTTTCAGTCTCAAATAGTCCCGCCCTGCTCCGGTGATGCTCCACTGATGCGGCTGTGCATCACGATTTATCTCTACTTTTCCGTCCTTATTAAGCCTGCTGAGGCTGTTTCGCAAGCCGTTGTATGAATGATGGCGTGTGATTTCGAATATCTGTCTTGCTGTCATTGATTGACTTTCGGCAAGCGTCCGAAGTATGTCTAAGTTCTTTTTTGCCATGAGATACACTTTCAAAAGTGCACATAAATACATTTTCGTCATCAATCGGCTTCCCCGGCGTCAACAACAACGAATTATCGGGTTTGTTACCAATTCGCCACGTGATTTTATATTAGTCAAATGTATGAAAACCCTCGAAATCACGCAAAAAAAAAGCCGTACACCGGAGGGCAATCGAGAACAAAACACTATCGGCGGTCGGAATTGAGGAAATATGAAGACCGGAAAAACTGATGATATAATGTTATATCAATAGTATAATTATTTCTCTAATTGTATAATAAATTAATATTGTGTGGGTGAATTTGTGGGTGTTTTGGCATATTATCTGTATACCGGTATCTCAGGCAAGACCGGCTCAAATATGACCGTCATGAGCAAAAAAGACCGGTTTTGGGGTTCTTTACACCACTCGATGCGGTGAAACCCGGAAATCCCTTGCTTTGAAATGCAAAAATTGATGAATTACAGGTCGAAAATCGAACCACCGGTCTTCATCGAAGGCAACAAAAATCGCTCTCGAAATCATCAAAAACGCTCCGGGTCTTCGGGTTTTCGGATTTTTGAGTATCGGGGTTTTCTTCTTGATTGGACGCCGGTGGGTGGGTTTTGGGTGTATTGTCCATGTATTCTAATTTCATAAAATTAATATAAAATCATTTGGGATAGATACCCCAAGTTTTTTGTGAGGGCTTGCTTGATATCGAAACACTGTTTTCACACAGAAAATGAATATTTGATTTTCAGCATCAGTATAGCCGTTTCAGCAAAATATCAACTGTGTAAACAGTCTAAAGACCCCAAGTTTTTGGGTCACCTTCGACCGATGGCGAAACCCAAGTTTTTTTCAAGAAAAAAATATTCGTTTTTTCAGTATCGGTTCCCTCATTTGCTAAAAAAACCCAAGTTTTTTTCATGAAAAAAAAGTTCCCACGTGTAGAAAAAATCAAAAAAAAAGAAGGGAAAAAAACGCTATACATGTATAGGTATTTTTTTTGGAAAAAAACTTGGGTTTTTTCGGCAAAAAGGTATATTGCTATCGAAAAACCGTGATGTTGTTTTCTTGAAAAAAACTTGGGTTTCGATAGCAGTTGCCGTGAACCAAAAAACTTGGTGTGAAGTATATACTTTAGTGTATACTTTCCTGATTTTCGAGAGCAAGGAGCATGCACGTTTCAAACCTATATACTAAAGTATATACTTTCCTTCAAACCATGTCACATTTAATTACTTTGCAAAGTGCGTATGTCCCCCAACGCAGCGAAAGGATTTTGTGTCACTGCACTTGGTTTGACTTCTCTTACATCTCGGTACTCGTCCTTCAGCCGGACGTCTTGCCATACTTTTGCACCGTTGTATTCATTGCCCCATGATTGAGATTCAGCGAAACCATGTGACTTTTGTAATTTATTTTTGAAAGTTTTCTGTGTGTAGATATTTGCGATGTCATGTTCTTCGCAAAATTGTTTGAAAGCATTGAACAATTCTTTCTGTCCGCATAGGTGTGTTCCTTCTTCTTCGGGTTCCTCGGTGCATGAGAGAAGGAATGCACGGACAGGGTCAGCCTTGAGCATGTATTTTTCCTTTGTATCCTTCAAGTCGGTTTCATTGCAATATTCGCCACGAGCAAGCAGATTTTTCAGGTGCTTGATAAGAAGATTCGCAAAACCGCTGAGTTCTTCGGGTGTGGTGAGTTCTTCACGTAGGTTCTTATTGTCACTGCTGCCTTCAAAACGCTGTTTGAACTCCACAAGCAGCCACCTATCGAAATATGCATCGTTGCCGTCGAAGTGAGCCCAAGGTATCTTATTCGCACTGAACATCAGACGGGCAAAAGGTGTGAACCAGAACTCATCTTTGAATTTCTTTTCGCCTCTGAGTTCATCCTGACCGGTGCAACCCTTGAATACCTCGTTCTTTTCCATTGATTCAGAAGGCAAATCACTGTATATGTTCGCTAGCACGCCATACAGTCCAGCGAGTGCAAATTTGTCTTTCTCCATCAACTGAAGAGATGTGGTGGAATACATTCCCTTCAGAAGTTCCCGGACAAGGTGGAACAGTACGGACTTTCCATTTTTTCCGTCACCAACGCCCATGTATGCCTTACGCATCTTGTTTTCAATGATTAACAAGTACGAAATGAACTCAAGCGTCCCGTTTCTGTCGTTCTCGTCTGGAAGGATTTCCTCAAGGAATTTTTCAATTTTTGGACATTTCGCATTCGGGTCATAGACTGTATTGATTTGGATTGTCGTTTTGTAGTCCGGGGTATGTGGATATTCAGCACCGGTGTCAACATCGTACAAGCAGTTCTTGAAGTTGATTAGGTGGCTGGATTGATTCAGCAGCCTCCTATCGCACAGTGTTTCATCCTGAATGAAGGATACAATTTCATTCTTGAATTTGTCACTGGAATCATTCCATAATTCACGCTGAACAAGCTGTCGGATGATGTTTTCGCCGCCGAACCGGTACACACCATTGTCCCAATACAAGACCTCATGTGTGTCGTCCAATGTCAAAAAAGTGATGTCGTGCATGATTTTCTGTGACAGACTTGCCACACGGATTGAATGCACTCTTCCCTGTTTGTCAGTGTTGATGTAGATTGACCGCCTGTGCTTTCCTTCCTGCGCTCGAATGTAGTCCAATGCCTTGTATGTCTCATAATTCTTGCCATCATTTCCGGCGAGGAATTTTATGCTGACTTCAGCGAAAAGCTTGTCAAGGTCGGCTTTCTTCAGGCTGTGAATGCTATTGTGAACGATTTCATAGAGAAATTCATCACGGGATTGCCATTTCTTCTTTGGGGTGGACAAATCATCGTATTCAAACTCACGCAGCCCTAAGATATCACCGTCTTTCGAGGCTGATAATTCAATCATATAAGTGGCGACTGCATTCAATTTTTCAACAAATTTCCACACAATGTCACCTGCTTCGATGACCACCGGTTCAGCGGATTTCAATATATGGCCGAATCTGGCAAAATCCATTTCCGGTTCTTGCTGCTGTTCGTCACGTTGTTGCTTCAGACGGGATTGCCACAGTGTTCCGCCGTCAGGGCTGACAGGTGTCTTGTTTTCGATGCCGAAATGCTTATATTCTGTGCTGTTATTATTCATGTTATACAACTTCTATGGCGGCGCTCGAATGCCATTGTTGTGGTGAACAATGGCGGCGCACTCTTTTTTTAAGTGTTTTTTATAAAGTCGTCAAAATGTTTTTATTTCGCGAATCTAATTCGTTGTTGATACCATTGCCGATTCCGGCCACTCCATTATTAGGGCAGCTTGTTTTCACTTCCGGCTCGGCTGTTCTGACATGTAAAATTCCAAAGCCCGGTGTATGAATTTGCTTCTCGGTACGTCTCCCCGTTCTGTTTCCATGCGTTTGAACAAGGTTGTGTCTACTGTTATTCCGGTATTGATGGTTGACATTATTTTTCAACTCCTGAATGTAGTATTATAGCTACAAATGGTAGGTGTGGTATAAGTCGTATAAAAACATTTTCGCAAGCAAGAGGCACGAATTTGCTTTGCTAATATAAATGTTTTTCGTCGCAATATAATTTTAAAAGTCATCAGGTATACGGATATTGAGTGAAATATAAAAAATAAGGTAGTGAAATTAAAATTATAATTTTGAATACTATAATTTAGTGAAATTGGGGTATTTCGCAAAGAAAATTAAGAAGGTGTGCGGCGACCGAAAGCCCTTCGTTCATATGATATCTTTTTGATACTGCCCTCATCATTTCGGTGGTTTTATGGGAGTGAAAAAAGAGTTTTGAGTGTTGGAAAAAAAGAAGGAAAAAAGGAAGAGTGGGGGTCACTCTTCTTGTGCCATTAATTTCTTCATGACCGCTTGAATCAAAGGGTCATCTTTCAGCTTTTCCGGGTCACGTTTGGTATCTCTTTCAGCTTTGACAGCAGCAAATATGTCGTCCAATTCCTCTTCAGATGCCGTTGATGGTGACCATGTAGGGTCAGCGTCCATTTTGGATTTGAAAGCTTGTAGGAGCAGCAGACCCAAATTGTCAGAGTCGATGGTGCTTGTGAATTCTTCACCGTCAATCTCATTTACGATTTCCATGCCGGTATTGTCTTGCAATATATCGATTCCATTGCGAATCTGGTCCTTTGTCTTGAGTTTCTCTATTTCGGCACGAATATCTGATATTTCCTCTTCATGATGCAACTTCATCTTGGTCACGGATGGATGTGTAATGTCAGTGTAATTCACAGTGCCTTCAATGGTCACCCCATCGAGTCCCTGCAAATAGTATTGCAACCCTTCCTCAACATTGTAATCCTCGTAAGTTACCTTCACCTTGTCGCCTGCGTGACCCATCCAGTGCTCCTTGTAATCCGCATCAATCGACTTGTAATTGTTAGAAAAATAGTGGCGCATCGCATGACTTCTGATGGAAGAGTATTCACCCTCGATGTTTGGGAGTTGCATATCTTTACGGAGGTTAACGTACATTTTTGTGATTCCTTCTGCCGAGAATGCACGAAGTGAATCGTCGTAGTCGATGACGTTACCCTCTTTATCTCTCACAATAGATTCCCTGAAATCGGCCTCAATCCGTTCATCGATGAACAATTTATCCGTTTTTTTATATATTCTTCTAGTTTCATACCAGTCACCCTCGTGGAATTGATTATTCCTTTCTTCTAAATATTTTTTTATCCATCTTACCGTTTCAGGAGCAAAAAACGTATGATATTCGTTGAAGTTTTTTTCCCTTCCTCGGTCTATTACGCAGACCTCAACCTTGTTTCCTGCACTGTCGAGGAGAGGATTACCTTCAACATCTTTCAGGGTCTGAAGACCGTCTTCAAATTCACCATAGGTTACAGTGGTGATATCAAGCCTTGCCATGCCAGATGTGACGCCACAACTCATTATACACTTGTTACGTGTCGATGCCGTTTGGAAAGCCTTTTTCAAAAGTTCAAAGTCGGGCGCTTTCTTTGATTTTGTGGATACAGGTGCATTTATTCTCACATCGATATTTGATACATCAACCTTATAGAACTTGTAGAAATTAATCAATCGATTGAAGTTCGATTTTGCGGTGCTCGCTTTCAATCTTCCTTCAAGGTGTGTCTTGAAATCCAGTATTAACTTTTCATAGTCGCCAATATCATCGTCGTCAGATAGGATAAGTGCTTCAAAATCATCAGGTGTAACAGCATCAACGAATTTCTGATTTTTCTTTTTCTGATGAGCCAACGCATGAGTAATCAATGACGTAGGGTTTGCGTCTGTCATACCATTCTCATGTAAGAAATGGATGTACATCCTCATTGTATACTTTTTATTCCGTCTTGAACCAGCTTTCTTGTCTTTCTCACCGTTTTTTGGCTTCAACAACCACTTATCAAATGCTTTATCATTATCAACAATGTCTTCCACAGCATTGTATTTGTAGACCCTTTTGTATTTTTTGGGCATGGGTTTCATACATCCTTGTTATTTTTATATTAATAAAAATGTATGCCCTAATTAGTCGCCATCTATCAACGTGCATCCCCTGAAAATCGCATAATTGCTGGTAGAGTTTTTCCGGGTCTCTGTTCTTTAGATCTGAAATACTGCGGATTCCAAGATTACAGAGGTCATCAGCAATCTTTTTTCCAACACCCGGGATTACCATGAGTTCTTTAGTAACAGCTTTGTAGTTATCACTTTCATTATTGGAAGTTTCATTCTTTTTTGCATTCATCGTGGCTTCCTCAGCTCTCACTTTTTGCCCACGGTTGCAACATAAATAACAAACTCATTCTCACCATCAATTCCCATTGCAGGATTAATCTCTTCATCAAGGAATGCTGCAATGGCACAAACACCACAGTCCACGGATTCCGCACTGAGATAGAGGTTCTGGCACACATGACCGGCATCAAGATGCAGGTATCTGTAACCTCTCTGGCTGTATCTCCATGTCATTCTGTAGGGAATTGCTGTCCAGATGAAAGTTGCAGCACAGCTGGTTACAAAAGGCTGATCCAGACACCCACGTCTGATATTTGTTGCAATGTCTTTTTCAGTGTTTATCTCCACGAGTTTGTGTTCAATAGGAAGGAATCTGTAGAGGCCTTTTTCAAGTCCTTTGACATTGTTTGCGAGAATATAGGTTTCCAGAGCGTGTCTTGCTCCTGCTGATGGTACTGTCCTGAAAGTAGCGGCATTCCTGACGACTTCCTTCACTCCCTGAGTGCACCAGAGCAGGTAGGAGAGTTCTTCAAGAGAAAGAGGCTCTGAACTGTAATTCCTGATGCTTGTTCTCTTTTCTATTGCTTTTCTGAGGTCGATGTTCTCGACTTTAATATCCTGTGGTAAAGGAAGGTCGATTATCCTCTTACTTTCTTCTGCGCCAAGTTCCAGATCAGGATTTGGATGCCCCATTGACTGGTCTGGCCTGTCCAGATACCGATACTGCGTTTTTTCCATGAATTCTTTGCCCGTTCCACTCATAAGTAAACATCAAAGGAAGAAAATATAAAGCATTTGATTGCCCAATTCATGATATGAAAATACGCTGCCAATGGGCCGAAGCCAACGAACATGAAATTGCCTATCATGACACAGAATGGGGAGTTCCTGAACATGATGACAGGAAGCTCTTTGAGTTTCTGGTACTCGAAGGAGCACAGGCAGGCCTTAGCTGGGATACGATCCTGAAAAGAAGGGAGAATTACAGAAAAGCCTTTGATGATTTTGATTTCGAGAAAGTTGCTGCTTATGATGAAAAGAGAATTGAAGAGCTGTTACAGGACTGCGGAATTATCAGGAACAAACTGAAAGTGCGTTCTGCTGTCAATAATGCGAAAGCGTACATTAAAATCAGAGATGAGTTCGTTTCGTTTGATGCTTATCTCAAAACATTCCTGCCTGATGGGAAATCAATACAGAACACATGGAAAACGATGGACGAAATTCCTGCAAAAACTGAGCTTTCTGAAAAGATAAGCAAGGACATGAAAAAGAGAGGATTCAATTTTGTGGGTCCTACAATTGTTTATGCATTCATGCAGGCTGTGGGAATGGTAAATGACCATCTTGTTGATTGCTTCAGGCATGAAGAATGCCGGAAAATGAAGTGATCATGACGTTTGTTTTTTAGAATCTCGTTTCCAGTATCGGTAAATGAATATAGCAGTTGCAGGTATGAACGAAAATGTACAGAACATATAGATTGTCAGGGGACCAATTGTCCAGAGAAATGGATTCGTTGCCACAGGCCAGAGTGGAGTAATGTCCGTGTACAGAGGTGCGTCAAGAATCACATGGCTCCATGTTCCGATTATTGAACCCAGTATAATTGAATTAAATGAATAGTTCTGCTCAATTCTCAATTTATCAGTTACTTTCTGTAACCATGTTCTTTGAGAATAGATGAACCATGCAAGTAGTAATCCAATGATTGTTGCAGCTAAAAATGTATGGAATGGACCGTGCAAAGGCCGACAGCCTGCAAACAGACAGTAAGTTGCACGGATATCGATTATCATACTTCCAGTCAAAATAGAAAAAAAGTTGACCTTCTTCTCGAAGAGTTCTCCGAGAAGAAAGGCGGGTCCTAAATGAAAAGGTGTGAAAGGCATCTGCATCAGGTTAAGTATCCAAATGGGCTGTCTTCGTAATAATACACCAGTTCGGCAGTTTCATGCGCATCAGCTTCTGAGCCAAAAAGCAGGCTTGAAAGGCTTGGCTTGTTCATATAAATTATTGTAGGGTCATCAATTCCTGCAAGCTGCCCGGCCATGTCAAGGGCATCATAGAAATTGCCCAGTTCATCCACAAGTCCGAGTTCCTTTGCTTCCCTGCCAGTGTAGATTCTTCCGTCTGCAAGGCTTTTTACCTCACTGATACTCATATCCCTGCCTTCTGCCACATCTGCCACGAAATTGCTGTAAACTTCTGCAACGACCTTGTTGGCGTATTCCTTCTCATCATCGGAAAGACCCCTGGCAGCATTGCCCATGTCCTTGAATTCACCGGATTTTACAATATAGTACTCGATTCCTTCCTTCTCATAATACTCTGAAAGGTTCTGGAATTGCCATATAGTACCTATACTTCCTGTCATTGTTGACGGGTTAGCAACTATCAGGTCAGCAGGTGCTGAAATATGATATGCTGCACTGGCTGCTGTGCTTCCCATTGAAATGACGACAGGAACTCCGCTTTCACTTGCCTTTTTGACTTCGACATATACTTCTTCACCGGCTGTTGAAGATCCTCCGCCACTGTTAATCCTCAAAACTATGGCTTTCACATCCTCATCTCTCAGGGCTTTCCTGATGTTGTCAGATATCACTTCGGAGCTTGCATAGCCAAGTCCGCCAGGCACGCTGCTTGTAACCATGGTTCCCTCGACGTAGATTACGGCAATCTTATCGCTGGAAGAGTAAAGATCTCCGTTGAATGACTGGTAAATAGCTGCAAAACTTGCACCGATGATAAAGAGTAGAGCCAGAACAATGGCAATATACTGCCATTTTCGGCTTTTCTTCTTGACGACAGGAGTTTCCCTGGATGGTTCGTTATACCCTGTTTCTGTTTGTGGTTTCGGTTCTGCCTTTTCTTCCTTAATAGGTGTCTCAGAAGCAGTATCTACAGGTTCACCACTCGCAATGTCGTTTGAAGTATTCTCTTCAGCCTGAGTTTCAACTTCTCCCTGAACAGGTTCGGCAGTTTCAATCATTACAGGTGAGTCCTCTTCAGTAATCTCATCACTTGCTTCTATCTCATTATCAGTATTTTCGGATACAACGCTGACATGAGCCTCGTCGTTTCCGGTTTGAGTGTCATGACTCTCGTTTTCATCATAACTATACGGGTAAAGATGATATTCGCTATCATCATCTGTGTTTTTTTCTGTATTATCTCCGTTCATCTATTCAGTCCATCCCGCGTATAAAATGTATTTGCACATTCAAAAACCTTCCCTTGTGTCTAGCGAGCGAAATATATTTTATAATTGCACGCAATGCAACACCATATATATTGATAATATTTCTAGTGGAGATAATAAATGTCAAATATTCCTTCTGATAAAGCCGTGCTTGTTACGTGTGGCCTTCCTTATGCGAATGGAAAGGCGCATGTGGGGCACCTTAGAACATACATCCCTGCAGATATTTTTGTGAGGTCACTCCAGAAGAACTCACAGGAAACAACATTTGTCTGTGGTTCCGATACTCATGGAACTCCTATTGTGGTAAACGCCGAGGAGTTAGGTCTCACACCTACAGAATTGGTACAGCAGTATCATGTTCATTTCGATGAAGTATTCAAGAAAATGGATGTGAAGTTTGATGCATTCGGAACAACCGATGACCAAACAAATCACAATCGTACCACTGAGATCGTTGACAAGCTGATTGAAAAGGGATATGTCTATCCAAAGATCATCGAGATTGCTTACTGTCCTCAGTGTGACCGTTTCCTGCCTGACAGATACGTTGCAGGTACATGTCCTCACTGCGGCGAGCAGGCACGTGGCGATGAGTGTGACCAGGGTTGTGGAAAACACCTGGAGCCAGGAGAGCTTAAGGAGCCTGTTTGTACAATCTGTAAAGGTCCTGCCGAATATAAGGAACAGGAACACTTTTTCTTCAAGCTGTCCGAGTTCAAGGATTTCCTCATGGAATACCTTGAGAACCTTGGCGGCACGCTGAACGCACGTAACTATGCAATGGGCTGGATAAAACAGGAGCTTACAGACTGGTGTATTACAAGAAACCTTGAATGGGGTGTAAGATTCCCCGGACACGATGATCTTGTAGTTTACGTATGGGTTGATGCTCCAATTGGTTACATGGCTTTCACAGAAGAATGGGCAGAAGCAACCGGTGGTGACTGGGAAAAATACTGGAAAGGCGATTGTCCGATAGTCCACTTCATTGGTGGAGACATTATCTACCACCACTGTATTTTCTGGCCGGCAATGCTCAAGGGAGCAGACTACAGCCAGGCATCTGCAGTTGTTGCATCAGGTATGCTGAAGATCGAGGACAAGACTTTCTCCAAGAGTCGTGGATATGTTGTATGGGTTGAGGAAGACTACCTTGACCATGGTTTCCACCCTGACCTTCTGAGGTACTATCTTGTAAGTTACACCTCACACACAAAAGAGGTCAATTTCTCATGGAAGATTTTCCAGGACAAGATAAACACTGAGCTTGTTGGTGTATTGGGTAATTTCCTGTACAGGAACCTGCTCTTTACTTTCAAGAACTTCGGTGAGATTCCAGAGGGAGATATCGACCCTGAGGTTATAGAGAAGATCAATTCAACCATTGAAGAAGTAGTAAGAGCAAACTCTGAGTATGAGTTCAAGAAAGCCGCTGACACTGCAATGTCTCTTGCATCATACGGAAATTCATACTTCCAGTCAAACGAACCCTGGAAGCTCATTAAGGAAGACAAGGAAGCCTGCGGAAAGGTTGTAAAGAACTGTATCCAGCTTGCCAAGGCACTTATCCTGCTGTTCGAACCAATGACACCAGGCAGCATGGAAGTTGCATGGAAGCAGATAGGTATGGACTCAGATGTCCATGAAGTTACATATGAAGAAGCAACCGTTCCTGTTGTAAGCGGAACAAAACTTGCAAAGCCCGGAATTCTCTTCACCAAGTTAGAAGATGATAAGATCAATGAGATGGAAGCAATATCATCAAAGCGCGTAAAGGCAGCAATGGCAAAGGAAGCAGGTATTGAGGAAGTAGAAATTATGGAATACAAAGACGAAATAGAATATGATGATTTTGCAAAGCTTGATATCAGGGTTGGTAAGATCGTAACCGCTGAGAAGATCAAGAAATCAAAGAAACTCCTCCGTCTTGAGGTTGATATCGGAGATGAGGAACCAAGGCAGGTAGTTGCAGGTCTTGCAGAGTACTATGACCCTGAGGAAATGGTAGGTAAAACAGTGAATGTTCTTGTGAACCTGAAACCTGTAAAGCTCTGTGGTGTAGAATCACAGGGAATGCTTCTGGCAGCAGATGCCGGTGAGAGAGTTTCTTTGCTGACAACTGATAAGGATATGGGACCTGGTTCCTGTATTAGATGATTTTTTGTTGGGGGAGGCAAATTGCCTTTCCATATTTGTTCTTGAAAATATATTTATTATTTTTGCAGCAATCACAGAATATTCGAAATCTACTATTTTTATGAATTAGCTTTCAGCATACTGTGTTTTGTGAAAGCTAACTCATATTTAGGTAAAGTTATGTAGAATGTCAGCATTCTACTATTTGTGAAAGGGAGCTCTCTTGAAAAAAGCGTGATTGACTATTCTAGTAACAGAAAGATTTATGCCGCACTTGCACTGAAAATTAAAGAAATACTTCAAGAAAATCTTGAAGATTCGTGTATCAATTATTTAAATATTGAGTTCCGTGCAAAAAGCGTAGATTCATTAAAAAATAAACTAGAGCGTAAAATCAAAAAAGATTCTTCCTATAGCATTGATGAAGTACATGATTTAGCAGGTATAAGAGTAATCGCATATGTTCGTTCAGATTTAGATTTAATTAGACCTATTATTAAAGAGAACTTTGAAATAAAAGTATATAAAGATAAAACTGAAGATCTAGGCGTAGAAAAAGTAGGATATAGATCTGAGCATTTCATTGCTACTTTGCCATCAAATAGACTTTTGTTACCAGAGTATAAGAAATTTAGTGGTTTGGTATTTGAAATACAACTTAGGACAATTCTCGAACACTCGTGGGCAGAAATTGAACACGACAGAAGGTATAAGTACAGTGGTGTTTTGCCTGACAATTTAGAACGAAGATTTTCCCTGTTATCGGCAGTTTTAGAATTAGCTGATAATGAGTTTGACAATATCTCACAATCAATTGATAACTATGCAACTGAAGTTCTACAAAAAGCAAAATCAGGAAACTTTGATATTCCAATCGATTCAACATCATTAAAGCAATATTTGGATGAAAAATTTAAAGAATTGTTTCCTATCATTGAAGGAATTAGGTTTGATCACCATTCGAAAGGTTTAATTAGAGAATTAAATGATATGGGAATCAACACGTTAAAAAAATTGGATGAAGTAGTGCCAGAAGATTACGCTGAAAAATTACTGGACATGAAAATACCAACAAACTACTCTGGTATAATTCGAGATATTTTAATTATAGCTTTTAAGAGGGAATATTTCGAAAAAGCTTGGAAAGAAAGTTGGGATGGAATTGGCGAAGACACAATTTCATTATATGAGTATTATGACGTAGGCATAGATGCTATCATTCATGAATATGGTCTACAGGTAATTCCAGAAGAATAGTGCTAATTAATTTAACTCACAAAAACACCTGTACATATAGGAAATATATTATTTGCGTAATGGTCAATTATTTATCTTTTTATGTGGAACTATGAGCTATATGAAGGTATGGTGACAAACTGCTTTGAAGAGAAGCGTCTGACATGGGCCAAAATAAGAAAGGGTGCAGGATATGCAAGCCTGAATCCTTTGAGTAAGGGCTCAAAAAATTGAAATGAAGCGTACTATCATAACAAAGCCATGAACTCTTCAAATGACAGTTTAGCCTGCCGAATAATTGATTTAAGAGTACCAGTCGCTATTTCATTGTGTTTCGGGATAATAACAACAGAAGTTCCATCTTCGTCTTTTTTCTTCATTTTTATGTGGCTTCCCTTTTGAGGCACCACCTGAAAACCTGCACTTTCCAGAGCTTTCATAATCTCATGTGCTGAAAGGACGCTTTGTCATAGGAAACCTCAAAAGTAGTAGTTAGAAAGGTAGTTTCCTGTGGAATAGAAACATCTTCATCTTCCAGATACAACTCCACAGCTTCTCTTAAATTATCAAGGGCTTCTTCTACTGTTTTACCCTGGCTTGCCACATCCATTTCAGGACACCACGAAACGTACCAGTCTTCTTCTTTGTGGATAGCTGCAGAGAATTTGCATTTCATACATCTAATTTCGAGTATGAATTTATTTAAGGATTTTCAATATGAGAGTTCTGTCAAAAAGGGATTAATCAAAATAATCAATAGACCACATCATGGTGGTCATAATCAAGAATCCTGATTGTTTTGCTATCCTCATCTATCTCATAGATAAGTACAAAAGAGGAGTCAATATGTACTCTCCTTGCACCGTGCAGATCGTCACGTAATGGTTTATAATGATAGGGATTCTGGGTAATTTGTTGAACCTTTTTGCCGATGACGCTCATCTGTTTTGGATTCTTTTTAGCAAGCTTCATAAACTTTTTGTCGGCAATTTCGGATACAACAACGTTATATTCCATTGTTTTTACCCGTAACGTTCAGAAAAATCAGCAACCTGAATGAACTTTCCTTTTCTGATATTGTCGAGTTTCTCCAGATATTCCTGCTTTGCTTCCGGTTCCTCAGACACAACACTCTCCATAAACATCTGTATCTGCTTGCTCATGCTCATTCCATGAGATTTACACAGAGAGGAAAATTTTTTATATGTATCTTCATCTACATTGAATGTCTTTAAAACCATTTATATCACTGTAATTAAACAATGTTAAATAATGTTATTTAACATTATCTAATAAATTCCTATTTCTCAGTATTTGTTTCAAACCCCCATCTCAATATAAGATGTCCTAATAGAATCCTCTTCTCCAATCTAAAATATCTCCTAAAACGAGAATCTCTGTTTTCAGTGTCCTTGCTAAGCACAGAAAAAGAAAAGGCATTGGTCATAAAGCATAGCTATATAGTATGGATGAATATATTTGTTTATGAATTGCCCAAGATGTAAAAGTTCCGATTCCACAAAGAATGGCATAGTTGGTGGACGTCAGCGTTACAGGTGCTCCGGGTGTGGATATAATTATACTGTCGAAAAGAAATCAACAGCATACCCTGAGTCTGTGAAAAAACAAGCTTTACAATTATACCTTGAAGGACTAGGATTTCGTTCAATTGGACGTTTTCTAAATGTTAGCCATGTTACCGTGCAAAACTGGATCAAGCAATTTGGCAGTGAATTAGAGGAACTAAAAAGTCAAAAAGAGATCTCTGTCGTAGAATTAGATGAGATGCACACATACATCGGGAATAAAAAACTACTGCTGGATCTGGATTGCTGTTGATAGAGATGGGAAAAAATTCATCGACTGCTCTTTTGGTAGTAGGGGAACAGAAACAGGCGAAAAACTCTGGGATAAGTTAAAGGAAAAAGAGATTGGAGAAGTGATGACTGATCACTGGAGAGCATATGCAGAGTTCCTTCCGAAGGAGATTCATACTCAATCAAAAGCAGAAACTTATACTGTTGAAGGGTACAACAGTATATTCAGGCATTTTCTGGCAAGGTTAAGAAGGAAGTCAAAGTGCTATACCAAAAGCATTGAAATGCTAAAGTATTCGATCATTCTTTTAATGAAATACAGGAATAACGAGATATCTATATTTAATTAACAATGCCAAAGAAAAGAATTCAGAATTTATAAATTAGATAAATCCATTTCCAAGTTCTTTTTTCGTAAGCATGTACAGACGATCATAACAAAGCCATGAACTCTCCGTATGTCAGTTTAGACCGTCTGACCAACTCCACAGCTTCTCTTAAATTATCAAGAGTCTCTTCTACTGTTTTACCCTGGCTTGCCACATCCAGTTCAGGACACCATGAAACGTACCAGTCTTCTTCTTTGTGGATTGTTGCAGAAATTTGTATTTCATACATCTAATTTAGAGTATGAATTTATTTAAAAATTTCCAATGTGATACTTTTCTCTAAAAAGAAAACGTCAGCAAACTATCAAAATCATTGTTTTTCCAAAACCATCTCAAGATAAGATGTCCTGATAGAATCCTCTTCTCCAATTCCAAGCTTTCCCAAAAACGAGAATATCTGTTTTCGATGGCCTTCAATGTCGGATTCGGCACAAATTTCAACTTCTATGAACTCACCGAGTTCATCAACCTTGTCAAGACAGATAGTCATATTCTCGTATCTGTAGACCCCTCTTGTTTTCCTGACAATGCCAGATTCACGAAATCCAAGGGCAAGCAGAATGCTTCGGGTAGTTCCGCCATCGACTGGTGTCTCGAATTCTTCCCTTGTTTTGGAAAGAGTATCAAGTTTTTTGCCTTTGTAGGTCATGACAGACCTGCCATCGACGGAGCGTATCCTGAGTGCCTCATCCGTTTTGGCAAAATCCCTGTCCGGGGAATTAAAATAGGTGTCGCAGTGGTGCTGGACACCCACAAAAAAAGCACCAATGGCCGACAACTGCTCCTTTACCTGGCGGTGGTCGGCACGGGTCTTTACTTCAATTTCTAACATTTATCTGAATCGGCAGGTACGAATTTTGTTCCGTAGTAGATCATACCACGATCGCCGCCCTGTCCAAGCTTCCTGAATACAGGTCTGACCTTCATACCTATATTTATATTCTCAGCATTACAGATGATCTGGCTTGTAAGGCTTGGTCCTTCTTCCAGTTTGATAATTCCAAGGACATAAGGCGTCTGGCCTTCAAAACCTTCAGCAGCAGTGTGAATCACAGTGAACGTCACAACCTCGCCTTTGCCTGAGAATTTGTAATCCTCTATCTCACCTTCACGCCTGCATCCGGGGCACATATTACGTGGCGGATAGAAGTATTCATCGCATTTCTTGCAGTGTGTACCCACAAGGTTGTACCTGGCTATCTGTTTTCTCCAAAATCTTGGTACTGACATGATGATCACCTGTTCCTCGAGAAAATGTGTACAACAGCGGTCGCTCCGGATCCTCCCACATTGTGGGTCATACCAACCTCTGCTCCGTCAATCTGTCGCTTCCCTGCCTCACCGCGAAGTTGCTCGACGATCTCAACAGCCTGCTTTACACCGGTGGCTCCAACAGGGTGTCCGCATGACTTAAGTCCTCCTGATGTGTTTACAGGTATCCTTCCACCAATCGCGGTCTCACCGTTCTGTGTTACGATTCCACCTTCTCCTTTCTTTGCAAATCCAAGGTCTTCAATGGCGCAAATTTCAGCAATTGTGAAACAGTCATGGACTTCTACCAGATCAATGTCCTCTGGCTGCATCTTTGCCATCTCATATGCCCTCTTTCCTGCTGCAACACTGGCATCCAGAGTTGTAATATCCCTGCGGTCGTGCAGTGCAATGGTATCTGATGCCTGTGCGGTTGCTTTTACATAAATTGGAGTATCAGTATATTCATGTGCCACATCTGCAGGTGCGAGCACCACAGCAGATGCACCGTCTGTAATAGGTGAACAATCGAATATGTGTAATGGGTCTGCTACCATTATTGATTTAAGGACAGATTCAACACTAATCTGGCTTTTGTACTGGGCAATAGGGTTGTGTTGTCCGTTCTGGTGGTTTTTCACCGCAACCTGTGCAAGCTGTTCGCTTGTGGTCCCATACTTGTGCATGTGCATCCTTGCGATCATTGCATAAAGTCCCGGGAACGTTGCACCCATGATGCCTTCCCATTCCCTGTCAGCAGCAGCTGCAAGGGCGGATGAGGCTTTTGGAGAAGGTACATCTGTCATCTTCTCGGCTCCGGCTGCGATAACAATGTTATCCATTCCTGAAGCTACAGCGTATATTCCCTGCCTGAGTGCAAGTCCGCCGGAAGCACAGGCAGCTTCAACACGAGTTGAAGGTACATGAATGTCCTTTGCAAGGCCTGAATAATCAGCAATAAGCGCACCGATGTGTTCCTGCTCAACGAACTGTCCGCCACTCATGTTTCCGACAAACATTGAATCGATTTTGTCTCCTGTAACGCCTGCATCGCTGACGGCACCGACACCTGCCTCAACGACCACATCTCTGAAAGAGCGGTCCCACAATTCACCAAAAGTTGTGTTTTTAACACCTATGATTGCTACATCTCTCATTTTCCACACCTCATGCTATCCTTATCTTGCCTTTATGTTTGGCATACGTAGCGTAGTCTACATAGACCGGGTTTGCAAGTAGTTCCTCTACCTTTGGTGCATTGTCACGCATCTCATCTATCTTGTCGGTCACAGTTATGCTGAAAGCATCTCCACCGGCACCGGAACCGAAAGCGGTTGCAAATATACGGTCACCTGGTTTTGCCTGGTCAAGCGTTGCTGCAATTCCCATCATACAGGAACCGGAGTATGTGTTTCCAAGTCTTGTAACTACTAGCCCCGGTGCGATCTGTTCCTTACTGAATCCAAGCATCTTGGCTGCACGGCTTGGGAACTTTCCGTTTGGCTGGTGGAAAACAGCATAATCGTAATCTTCAGGTTTAGTTCCAAGCTTATTCATGAGTCCTTTTGCAGCATTTATCACGTGCTTAAAATATCCTGGCTCTCCTGTGAATCTGCCTCCGTGTTCCGGATATGGCATTCCCTCACGTCTCCAGAAATCAGGAGTATCAGTTGTAAATGAATATGTGTCCTCGATAACGGCCACAAGTTCGGATTCCTTGTTTCCGATAATATATGCTACACCACCTGCTGCGGCAGTGTATTCAAGTGCATCTCCGGGAGCTCCCTGTGCCACATCAGCACCGATTGCCATTCCCAGATCGATCATACCTGAACTAACCAGTCCCATACATGCCTGAACAGCAGCGGTTCCTGCCTTACATGCAAATTCAAAATCAGCTGCAGTCATTACCGGAGTTGCTCCGGTTGCTTCTGCTACAATAGTACTGGTAGGTTTTACTGCATAAGGGTGGCTTTCAGAACCTGTGTACACAGCACCTATTCTTTGCGCATCTACGCCTGACCTGTTTACTGCAGCCCTTGCAGCCTCCACTGCAATAGTCGCTGTATCTTCATCAACATCAGGAACTGCCTTTTCATTGACCATCAGTCCTGCTTTGAGAATTCCGGCATCGTCACCCCATACGCGGGCGATGTCTTCCACTTTTATTCTATATTTTGGTACATAAGCACCATACGAGACTATCCCTACAGTCATCTTAACACCGTTCAAATGTGCATTTAGTGATATTTATTCCATTACATGGTATTCGCTGTATTTTTTCAGCGCTTCTACCATTTCGTCAATATCCATTGTCGTTGCCAGAAGGGGTATCCTGTCGATCTCAGCCATTTTCTTTGCCATAAGATCTACTTCATTTCCACGCAGCCCGTGCATGACTACTGCACCGGGTTTCAGGTTCGTGACCCTTATTGCGACCATTGGTGACTTGCCGGTTGTGACCTTTGAGAATATCATTGCACGTTCAGTACTCCATCCGTAGAGTTTCTGGAACTCATGGGACGAAAGCTCAAGAATAGCCTTTTTACTGTCAACAACAGTAAAACCGTAAAGCGGTTTCTCGATCCCTTTGTTTACGATGTCTGCCTCAATGATATTGGCAAGTTTTGCAACCTGCATGGGAAATGTGTATTCGTAGGTGGCGTAAATGGCCTTGGACTTCTTGTCTGCGAAGAGTATCCCCTCATAAGCATGAATTTTCTGTCCTCCTCTCTGTGCGTCAATTTCGAGAAGCGCATCGACTATTCTGCTCACAATTAGCGTACCCGGAGATTTCCTCCTGCCGCTCTCATAGTCGCTGATGACCGAAGGAGATACACTCAGATAACCTGATAGGTCGGTCTGTGCGATCTCGAAGTTCAATCGCCATTTTTTCAGGGCTTCGCCAGGCTTTTCTGACAGCGTAATCTCGCCTGCCATCTTTTCTGCAAGACGCTGGCGAACCATATCATGCGATTCGTCTTCACTCATGCTTTATTATCCCTAAGGGTAGATTACCATATATATTTAACGAATACAAGTTCGTTTATTGTCGATAAATTTCGATTCAAACCATTTGCTTATTTATAGTATGTTATGTATCCACTATAAAAATATGTTTCTTAAAAACGAAAAAATAAAAATAACTGTGTCCGAGTTATCCATGTATTTTTCCTGCGCAAGGAAATTATATTATTCATGCCGCGGGCACGAGCAGTTCCATTCTTTCTCTCCAAGCTATATAGAGCACCTTGTATTAAAGGAAGTGGCTATGCAGTATTCTGAGCTGTTGAAAGTCTCTTCGTCAAAAGACGATGTGTTATCCACAGACTTTGATTCCATGCTTTTGCAGGTGGTGGATGACCTGAGTATTATCTATCCCGATGAAGTCTCAGGTTTCACCCCGGAAAAAATGGACGAAATAGCTGAAAATGTTCGCTCTTATCTGCCAGAGATCCAGGAGAATCTTTCTGAGCAGATTGAATACCCGGAAATTTCTGGAATTGCAGACCTGATATCTTCTTCAGATAATGAACCATATCTTCAGTCTGAAAAGTTAAATATAACCGGTGTTCCGTACAGACTTCTCAGCATTGATGGATCATTTATTCCTGTGATGATAAAAACATCCAAAGCTCCTGAAAATGGTGTCTGGAACAATGACAGGCTACATGTTACTTCCTTTGTAATGCTTGCGGAAGAAACCCATGGAATTCCTATTAAATCCGGTCTTGTTATCTATGCAAAATCAGGTCATTTCAGGAAGCTGAATATCCATTCAAATGACAGAAGGCAGGTCTTAAAGGCTATTGGACGTGCAAGAAAGATAAAAGATGGCAAAATGCCGGACAAAAATGAAAGTGCACTGTGTGAAAGCTGTGAATTTTCAGAGATGTGCAACGTGAAGGCTTCACTTGTTTCAAAGTTATTATGAGAGATCATAATAACTGAGTTTTGTACGTATTTTTAAGAGAACATTAACCTTATTGCAGATTTTTCAAAATCTGCAGGCAAGGAATGAAATTGAAACTATCTGAACTTAAACAAGCCTCCATTGTAAAAAAACTCTTCGTCTTAGTCAATCCAGTGCCTAGTACATGGGAAGGATATCTAACTGCTCCATGCATTACTGCAGATATACAGATTTAACTCCCAGTCAGTTGATAGGACAAGCAAACAAGGACATTAAAGACGGAAAACTGATGACCGATCGCATGATTTTTGTACAGATTCCTGGGTTTAGGGAATATCTACAAAAACAAATCCTATAAGATATTGGTAGGCCATTAACCCAAAGTTCCATTTTTCTTTTATGTAGGCAAGATTCATGCGTCATCGGTTAAGAGAAGAATCGTGATAAATAGCATGTAGTTTCATAACTTCATCAAAAACATACCAGTGATAAAACCAGTAGTATGAGATTACTTAACAGTTAAATTCTGTAAGTTAAGGTAGTTGTTATTGTCCAAAACCATTAGCAATAAGTAAATAAAACTCCTTAACCGAAGACACATGAAAACAATTTAATGATGGTTATGACCCAGATACAGGAATAACAACCTTTGATATGAGAAGACAAAAAGTTGGAACGGATTTTATAAGCTTCTCATCTTCAGAGGCCAGCAAAATGATTCTTAAATATCTTGAATGGAGAAACAGGCCACCAGCTGGAAATGAAAAATGTGATCAGCAAGAATATGAAAAACGTAAGGTTACTGCAGAAAGCTATCTTTTCCTTAGAAATAAAATCAACAAAAAGTATCTTCAGACAAAAGATGAAAATCAACGCAGAATGACAAAAGCTAATATTATCCAAGCTTACAAACGGTTGAATGAGGATTTAGGAATCACAACAGAGGCTGGAGTATTCAATCTATTGAGATCGCACAATATGCGTAAGTTCTTCAATACACAGTTGAAAAATCAAGGCATGGACGGAGATCTTATTGAATACATGATGGGACACAAACTTTCCGGGTCAAAATCTCACTACTACGAAGGAGATCCAGAAAAGTTGAAAAAGATCTACATGAAATATGTACCATTTCTGACAATATCTAGAGAAATTGATGTTGCAAGTACTCCAGAGTATCAAGAACTAAATGATAAATACGAAACGGAAAGAGCAGCGAAAGAGCATTTCAAAACAGAACGGTATGAATTTGAGACTATGAAGAATGAACTGGAGAAGTTTCAGAAAGCACTAGATTCAATGAATAAAACAAAGGAGGAGGATTTATAGCTGCAGTAATTAATTAGGCATTGGTCATAAAGCATAGCTATATAGTATGGATGAATATATTTGTTTATGAATTGCCCAAGATGTAAAAGTTCCGATTCCACAAAGAATGGCATAGTTGGTGGACGTCAGCGTTACAGGTGCTCCGGGTGTGGATATAATTATACTGTCGAAAAGAAATCAACAGCATACCCTGAGTCTGTGAAAAAACAAGCTTTACAATTATACCTTGAAGGACTAGGATTTCGTTCAATTGGACGTTTTCTAAATGTTAGCCATGTTACCGTGCAAAACTGGATCAAGCAATTTGGCAGTGAATTAGAGGAACTAAAAAGTCAAAAAGAGATCTCTGTCGTAGAATTAGATGAGATGCACACATACATCGGGAATAAAAAAACTACTGCTGGATCTGGATTGCTGTTGATAGAGATGGGAAAAAATTCATCGACTGCTCTTTTGGTAGTAGGGGAACAGAAACAGGCGAAAAACTCTGGGATAAGTTAAAGGAAAAAGAGATTGGAGAAGTGATGACTGATCACTGGAGAGCATATGCAGAGTTCCTTCCGAAGGAGATTCATACTCAATCAAAAGCAGAAACTTATACTGTTGAAGGTTACAACAGTATATTCAGGCATTTTCTAGCAAGGTTAAGAAGGAAGTCAAAGTGCTATACCAAGAGCATTGAAATGCTAAAGTATTCGATCATTCTTTTAATGAAATACAGGAATAACGAGTTATCTATATTTAATTAACAATGCCAAAAAAGGTAGATGATGAAGATGACGAAAAAAAAGGGGGCTGTCAATTTTGTTGGGGTTGAGCAATTACCAATTACATAATGCAAATGAATGAATTGGTTTGATTATTTGAAAACGCGATCATAAGAATGTACAATTAGTCAGTATTACAATTTATGGGAAAATGCTATCCAAGAAGAATTGCTCTAACACCAAAGTTTTTGACAGCCCCAAAAAAAGGATAAGCTTTTATGCCGAAGATCTAATTAGACGGCCTCGATGATACTACCTCAATCACTTAAGAAGTTCAATAAACTCTTCAACTGTAAGGTCCGATACCTTAATCAAATGCCTCAAAAGACCTGGTTTTAATTCTTTGTGTTTTGGGACAGTCAAAGTGATTTTAGACCCACCTTTTCTTAATACGACATGACTTCCTACCTGTCTGTGTGGATACCATCCAGCTTTTGAAAAGGCTTTTATTGCCTTTATTCCGGAAATGATAGGTAACTTTGACATTACGCTATCACTTCGACTATTTTAGAGGAAGGGTTGACCATACATGTTTCAAGTTCATCCTCTGCAAGCGATTCAAGGCATGCCTGTATTGCCTCTTTTATATTTTCAAGAGCTTCTTCAATGGTCTCGCCCTGCGAAATACATCCCGGTAATCCAGAGCAGCTTACAATGTAACCACCTACTTCTTCATCTTCCTCAAGAATAACTTTGAAACGCATATTATGATATTATCTGTTCTTTGTTTAAATAACTTTGATATACCTCATCTCCCGAAGATACCGATAACTGTTATGATATTTGCGATGAAGTCTTGCGATAATAAATCTTACTTTAGATTTGAGATGTCAATTTTGTTAGGGTTGAGCTATTGTCAATTAAATAATGTAAATGAGTGGATTGGTTTACTTATTTAAAAACAGCGCCATAAGACTTTATAATTAGTCAGTATTGCTATTATTGCCAAAAAGCATTTATGACTTAAATATCTAGGATGACAGAATGTCCAAACCTCTTTACCTTGGTGAACTGCTCCTTTACTGGTGCCCTTCATGTAACGTTCCTGTGCTTGGAAAAAAATGCCCCTGCGGGACAAAAACCAAACAGGTAACTATCACTCCTCCGGGAGATATCAGGCCTGCTTTTCCGTATGAGATAGAGCTTATCAATAAGATTTCTGTAGAACAGTTCAATGCACCGCTTATCACAGACGAGCGCACGGTAGTATTGAACAAATCTCCCTACGACGACCGTATGGAAGAGATTATCGTAGATGGTGAAGTCATAGGGAGCATACGCTTTGAGCTTGAACAGCTTAAATGGACACTTCTTCTAAGGATAAACGGCGCCAGACGTATTTTTGATAATACTGATTACAAGACTCTGAAAAACTGGGTTGTTATTGATGCGGGTGCTGAGAAGTTCATTCTGGGCGGTGCCAGTGTGCTGGCTCCAGGTATAAAGGATGCTGATCCATCTATATTGGAAGCTGAAGAGGTAGTTGTTCTTACGCACGAAGGGAAGGTCCTTGGTGTAGGACGTACCCGAATGACCGGGGAAAAGATGCTCGAAAGAGGAAAGGGTGTTGGAGTAAAAGTAAGGTTTAAAGAAGAACCTGCTAAGATAACACTTACAGTCCCGGAGGGTGGACAGACCTGGGACGATGTTGTAAAAGCCAACGAGAGCTACATGAGTGATTTCATAGAGCGCTCTCACAAATTCATAAAAAATGTATCTTCATCTGTAGACCGTCCGGTCACAGTATCCTATTCAGGAGGAAAGGACAGCCTTGCGGTTCTGCATCTTGTAAGTGAGTGCCTCGATGAGTACGACCTCCTGTTTGCAGACACTGGTATTGAGTTCCCGGAAACTGTAAAGAATGTGCATGATGTTGCAGAAGCTTATGGAAAGCCTTTGAATATAATCAGTTCAGGCGAAGCATTCTGGGACTCAGTTGACAGCTTCGGTCCTCCAAGTGTTGAGGTTCGATGGTGCTGCAAGGTATGCAAACTTGGTCCTATCACCCAGATAATTAATGATAATTACGACAACGGATGTCTCACTTTCATAGGTCAGAGAAAGTATGAATCCGATACCCGGGCAAAGAGTGAACGTGTCTGGAAAAATCCGTGGGTAGGCAATCAGGTAGCGGCTGCTCCTATACAGAACTGGACTGCAATGCACGTCTGGCTATATATTTTCAAGAATGACCTTCTTTACAATCCACTTTACGGTGAAGGATATGACAGGATAGGTTGCTGGCTATGTCCTTCCTGTTCCGTTGCTGACCTTTACAGGCTCAAGGAAACTCACCCTGAAATGGAGAAAAAGCTCAACGACTACCTGCTTTCATATGCAGAGCGTATGGGTCTTTCTGAGGATTGGGTAAAACATGGATTCTGGAGGTGGAAAGATCTTCCTGCACAGCTGAAAGAGATCGCAAAGAAAAAAGAGATCAACCTTGTTCCACAATGCAGGAATGAACACAATCTTCACTTCACAGTGACCACTGGCTATCGTCCGTGCAAGCAGGGTGGAATCTCTGCAGAAGGTGGTTTTGATGGTCCAGTTGATATTAATAGATTGGAACTCACCGGAATGCTGGAAGCTGTTGGAAATACCTCGTACATGGAAGGCGTTGCAATGCTTACTGACGGTGAGAACCGTGCTCAGGTCTTTGCATCAGGTAGTGTGACTGCCAGGGGAGATTCAGATAAGGATGCCCGCAGACTCATGAAGAAAGTGGAGCTTTCTGTCAGAAGGGCTATTCTTTGCAGTGGTTGTGGTGTCTGTGTGGGCAAGTGCCAGAGCAGAGCTATAAAAATCAAAAAAGGTCTGGCTATTATCAACGATAGATGCACTCACTGTGGTGAATGCATTGGTGTATGTCCTGTTGTGAAGTTCAATTCATGATTCTGACCAGAAACCTTTTAGTATATATTCTCCATCTTTATACGGTGATTTTTTGGTAAAAAGAGCACTGCTCAGCGTTTCTGATAAAACCGGAATTGTAGATTTTGCTCGTGGACTCGAGAAACTGGACATTCAGATCATCTCTACCGGAGGAACTGCCCGCATGCTTCGTGACTCAGGTATTGAGGTCATGGACGTGTCAGATGTAACCGGCTTCCCGGAAATGATGGGCGGTAGGGTTAAGACTCTCCACCCAAGGATCCATGGTGGAATCCTCAGTATAAGAGATGACCATGACCATATGGGAGAGGCCCAGAAAGCAGAAGTAGAAATGATAGACCTTGTAGTGGTCAACCTTTATCCATTCGAGATAACAGTTTCAAAAGAAGGCGTATTGCTTGAAGAAGCTATTGAAAATATTGACATCGGCGGACCTGCAATGCTCAGGTCGGCAGCCAAGAATTATCGTTATGTAAGCGTTGTATGTGACCCGGATGATTATGGGCACGTTTTAAAAGAGATCCGTTCAACAGGAGTTGTATCCCAGGAAACAAGAGAAAAACTTGCAGTGAAGGCTTTCAGACACACTGCAGATTATGATGCTACCATCGATACTTATCTTAGCAAGGAACTTCTTGGTGAGGACGTATTACGTCTCAGCTATAAAGATGGTGTAACTCTCAGATATGGAGAGAACTGGCACCAGGGTGCGAAATTCTATAAAGAGGATGGAATAACCGGTCCTTCACTTGCAAATGCAAAACAACTTCATGGAAAAGAACTTTCTTATAATAATTACATTGATGCTGACAATGCTCTTAAGACTGTAAAAGAGCTGTCTTCCTCTAACCCGGCGGTAACAATTGTAAAGCACAACAATCCGTGCGGCTTTGCAACCGGAAAGACGCTTTTACAGGCTCTTAGTGCTGCATGGGACTGTGATCCAATATCTGCTTATGGAAGTATTATTTGCTCAAATAAGGTTTTTGACCTGCAATCAGCAGAATTCCTCAATGGTAAATTCGTGGAGATCATTCTTGCTCCGGGATTTGAACCCGATGCTCTTGAGTATCTGAAAAACAAGAGTGCAAATCTCCGTCTTCTGGAAATGCCTGAACTGAATGAACCTTTTGAAGTTGAAGACACATGCAAATTTGTGGTCGGTGGAATACTGAAGCAGTCATGTAATGTTGGTATCTGCGACAAATGGGATTGTGTGACCGATGTTGCCTATCCTGAAGAGCTCCGTGCAGTATCTGAGTTTGCCCTTCACGCATGTAAGTGTGTCAAATCAAATGCGGTTACTCTTGCATATGAATATGATGACGGTTGCTACATGATGCTTTCAATGGGGGCAGGCCAGCCAAACAGGGTTGACTCTATCAGAAAGCTTGCTGCAACAAAAGCACGTGAGAATCTCAAGGTAATGCATGAACGCGACAAACCGGATATGTCATATGAGGATTACTGCAAAGATATTTTCTCAAAATGCGTGATGGCTTCTGACGCTTTCTTCCCATTTGATGATAGTGTCGTGCACGCAGAAGAGAATGGAATTATGTATATTCTTTCCCCGGGAGGGTCTATAAGGGATCAGGAAGTCATTGATACAGCTAACAGGCTTGGTGTATCAATGATATTCACCGGAATGAGACACTTCTTACATTGAAGTGTTTCCATATTTTTTATGCAAGTTTTCCTTTATTTACCAATTAGTTCTGTCTTTTTCCATGTCTTCTTCTCAAAGTTACAATCCAGCCACTTAAAATTTACACTTCCTCTATAATAATTATCTTCTGCTGCTTTTTGCGCGAAAACACTTATAATACATTAATCAACTTTTATATATTCAATTAGCTAGGTTTTGTTCATTGGTCGGTTGGATACATTACTCAGCATAAATTGAGGTGGAAAGTTGAAATCAAAGGGGCTCTTAAGTATATTGACTTTTTCGGAAAAAAGGAAGGACATATTATTCCTTCTTGAAGAAAAGCCGTGTACTTTATCCGATATCAGAGACTATTTTAAAGTATCTTCTCCGGAAATTTCTCCCAGAATTAAGGAAATGCTGGAACACAATTTGATAGAAAAGACAAACAAGAGTTATCAAATAACCCCTATTGGTAGAGCTATAATCCACCATTTCAGACCTTTTCTGGATGTCATTGAGACAATAGAGAAAAACGAATCATTCTGGGAAGAACATTACCTCGGTGACATACCTTCTCATTTGCTTAACAATCTTATATCTTTAAAAGAATGCGATGTCGTATCTGATAGTATAGAAAACATCTATGAGTCTCACAAGGTTTTTGTGGAAAACATAATGAAATCTTCTATCATCAAAGGTGTTTCTTCTATATTCATACCCACATATCCGGATTTTGTGGTGGGTCTGGCTAAGAGGGAAGTACCAACTTCTTTGATATTAACCGAAAACGTATTTGAAAAGGTAAGGGATGAGCACCGTGAAAAACTGGAAGTCTACCTGAAAGCAGATCATACCGAGCTTTATGTAATAGATGATGTCAAACTTGCTTTTGTGGCAACGGATGTCTTCTTCTCCATGTCTTTATTCTTCAATCCTGACACTTATGACCCCAGGGATGACCTCGTAGGCTATGATGAGTTTGCCTTAAAGTGGGGAAGTGATCTTTTCGATCATTATCTGGAAAAATCCCGCAAGATCACTTCTATCTGAACTTTCAGACAATAAGTCCGCTTGCAATTGTCCTGAGTCCCACTATGGTGGTTGATTCCCCATCTATCATGAACAGTCTTCTGGCAAGCCTGTTTTTGGTTTCAACTTCTACTGGTTCTGCAAAGTTTTTGATATAAAGCAGTCCGATAATGAAACTGTATCCAAGTATTATCGGTTCAAATGCCAGTATTCCTGTAATTATAGACATGAGCAGGATTATATGGGACAGGGTATGCAGACTTAATAGCATTATCTTTGCTTTCTTTTGTCCAAGTACTACAGGTATTGTCTTGAGACCTGCAAGTGTGTCACCTTTTATGTCCTTGAAGTCATAGATGGCGGAATTAATAAAAAGTTTGAGGCCAAAATAGAGAAAAACTATGGCAGGTGCAAATAAACCAGTGGCATAGATCCCTGCGATACCTGCAATGAAAGCTCCCCATGTTATACCGACAACAAGGTTCTTCATCCCAAGTCCACCTTTTAATTTGAGATTGAATTTTCCTATCCTGGCACCTTTGCTGTAAAGGTAGCCTGTTATGAGGGGAAGAAATGCGATGAGTATAAGGCCATTTGCTGTGAGTATGGCTGCTCCTGCTAAAAAGCAGATAAGTGATATTATAAGGGCTGTTTTCCTGGAGGCACCCTTTAATTCAGGCCGGTTGGCAATATCCTCTTCAGCATCCATTGCCCTGTCCAAAGTGTAAACAGCATAAATAATCAGTCCACCTGCAAGGCAGTTTAAAAAAACAGACTGTATATGGAGCAAGAGGAAAGCAATGTGAATTCTTAAAGCTCCGGAAAATGAGACCAGTATGGAACTTTTAAGAAGATTGATTGTTGGCGATGAACCAATGCGTGGTTGTCTGTGGTTTTGTTTGTATTTCTTTACTGTATATCCCGGTAGTCCTACTGTGCAGTTCGAGTTCATATCAGTAAAAGGACTCAAACTATCTAATATTATTTTTTGAGTATAATGTTATACTAATAAGCTACTAAAGCCACAGCTACATTTACCCAGGCTTAAATACAAACCAGCTATAATTGCCTGCACTATTCGCTTGTACCTATATTTCGAATGCCTTTGCTGACATCATCTTTGCTAACTTTAATAATTATTATAGTATTATTATTTATACATATATAATTTTTGTCGGCGATGATTATATTTATGGTAAAAAAAGACCTATTGAACTATTGTTAATAGAAATTTACTATATATACGAATAGTTTCATTGAAACACAGGCTTGTAAAGTTGGCAGACATGAATAACATTATTACAATCTGTCATTTTATTGTCACAGTTACGGTGTGTGTTGGTAGATAAAATGAGTGATGATTTTCAGGATTTGCACATGTTTCCTTTGTGTAATTCACTTTTGAAGGATATGTGTGTAGCTCCTTATTACAATTCAGACAGTTGTGGTCTGTCCTTTCATTTCTGTCTGAAATATTCTGAAAATGAGGAAATAATCATTTCCATATGCAACTATATAGTTGATGTCCTACAGTCAGTATATCCATTTGACAGGTCTTTTGCTTCAACTTTTTCTTCCTGTTTGCTTGATAAAGTGAAAGAACTTCCTTCTCTCCCAAAAGGACCGCGGGTAATGGTGGATATTCTGATAGAATGGATTTCTTTTGCTACATTAATAATATCTTTCAGAACCTCTGTACCTGCTGATGTTAAAGTGAGGATCAATTCAAAGGACTGTATCATCCTTTGCGGCATGCAACAGAATATATCCGAAGATTCCATAAAATAAAGGTGCAATAGGCAGGGTTTTGAAGCTGCTGTTCCACACCGCAAGAGAGCTTATCAGTGTGAGTATACCGCATGCTATGAGTATGTATCCGGCAGTCTTATTACTGATTTCATTCTCTATTCTGTCTTCAAAAAGTTCATAGGCTGCCAGGCCAATGCAAATAAAGGATGCAAGCACCCACGCAAGTGTTCTGGCTGAAGGTAGGAATCCTCCTATGGAAAGCATGCTCATTTGCTTGATTACACTGACAAAGATAGTCCCGTAGTTGATGTCGAAATTGGCATAGAATACTGAGAATTTGATTCCCCAGCCCTCGGAATATGCAGAATAAAAATAAATTTCCCAGGGTATGGCCAGACATATGAATGGCATTATTTTTTTCAAAAACTTCACATCATCGGGTTTTATCCTGAAATCTACCATATTTGTGTATACTATAATCAAAGTTATATATTTTTATGTAAAGGGAAGTGTCTATATATTACTTTGTGTTCTATATATCTAAACAATTAATAGTCATAAATGAGGGATTTCAATAGAAACCAGAAAAGTTCAGCAAACAGGTGGTTCCACTTATATAATTTCTCTGCCTAAAACCTGGGCAGACAAAGTAGGTATCAAAACAGGCAGCAGAGTGACTTTACAGCCGCAACCTGACGGCAAACTGGTGATAGATCCTGTACATGATGCTCCTCCTGCCCGGAAGATACAGATCGATGTTACCGGGAGAATGGGTGACGCGCTCACAAGGGACATGATAGCAGCTTATCTTGCAGGTTCTGATATAATAGAGGTTAAAGCCGACAGGATACTGGCGGAACAGAAGAACATCATCCGCAGCATGTGTTACAAGCTTATTGGACCTGAGATCATTGAGGAGACTGCTAAAAAAGTGGTGATCCAGGATCTTCTGAACCCGGATGAGATATCCATAAAGAAGAGTGTAAGAAGGATGTATCTCATCTCTAATTCTATGCACATTGATGCAATAAAAGCAATCAAAACCCGTGACGCCGATCTTTCACTTGACGTGGATCAGAGGGACGATGATGTTGACAGACTTTTCCTGCTTATTGCAAAACAGTTCCGTGCGATATTACGTGGTGCAAGGCTTCCTGATGCCGCAGAAACATCAATAGATGAGTATCATGACCTTAGAATGGCAGCAGGGCCGATTGAGCGTATAGCAGACCACGCACGTAAGATTGCAAAGGTTACAACAACCTTAGATGCTTCCATTCCTGAAGACATTATGAAAATGATTGAATCAACATCCGAAATGTCAAGAAAGGTTGTTGAGGATTCAATAGATGCTTTGTACAATTCTGATGTGGATCTGGCAAACCAGGTGATTGACAGAGTTGCCCGCATGTCTTCAATGATAAACAAGTTAAACGCTGCTATTCTTAAGATAGATTCGTACGGGTCAGTAGTTGCCCTTGGCACGGTTGTTGACAGTATAGACAGAACAGGCGATTACGGCTCAAATATTGCTGAAATTGCAATAAACTCTGCAATGTCAAAGGTTGTATGAAGCGAAAAAGCCGTGATTTGCAGATTCAGATAATAAAAATTATATGTCAATGAGTGTTTATACTACTAAAATTATCCATAATAAAATATAATGCTACTTCATGGAGGGAATGAATGGGCGTAATCACATCGTTCAAGAGGAATTTTTCAGGCCTTTTTAAAAAACTGTTCAAAAAACAGAATGCCCGAATAGGAATATACGGACCGCCAAATGCAGGAAAGACAACTCTTGCTAACCGGATACTGAGAGACTGGACCGGTGATGCAATGGGTTCGGTTTCCCACGTTGCTCATGAAACAAGAAGAGCAAGGCGCAGGGAAGGAGTGACCATCAATACCAATGGCAGCTCCATCACACTTGATATTATAGATACTCCCGGACTTGCCACAAAGATCGATTTCCATGAGTTCATGGAACAGGGAATGGACGAAGCTGAATCCAAAAGACGTGCAAAGGAAGCAACAGAAGGTGTTATTGAGGCTGTTAAATGGCTTGAGAACCTTGACGGTGTAATTCTTGTCATGGACGCAACCGAGGACCCTTTCACCCAGGTCAACGTGACTGTGATTGGTAACATGGAAGCGAGAGCTCTTCCACTTCTGATAGTTGCTAATAAAGTGGATCTTCCTGAAGCTTCTCCTTCAACTATTAGGGACGCTTTCCCGCAACATCCAATGGTTTCCATATCAGCTCTGGAAGGAAAGAACATAGAGACTTTCTATGAAGAACTTGCAAAGAGGTTTGGGTGATCGCTATGCAGGGCTTCCAGATGGATCTTGTATCAGAGCACAGGCTGTCTCAAATGTCACCTGTTGAGAAGGTCAGGTTTATTATTGATGAGGTAAAAAGCGGAAAGATACTGGTCCTTGAAAAAGGCCTGAGTCCTGAAGAGGAGGCAAGCCTTATAGAGATGACAATGACTCTTATTGAACCGGACGGATTCTCCGGGATAGAAATGGAAAGCTATCCTTCAGAAGTGGACACATCTTTTCTCGGGAAGATCCTCAAAAAGAATGCTCTTAAGACGCGTCTGACTGTTATCGGACCTGCTGATCAGTTAAAGACCCTGAAAAAGGATCGCAATATGATCAGTGCACTCATTTCCACAAACAAGTAAGTTGCGTGAAGCAATAAATGGGTCATAAATTAAGTAAAGAATATGAAATATCACCAAATCTCTCCCTGTCTTCTTTTGAGATGGGGAGGGATGATGTGAACGTAGTTTGTACCTACGGTAAAATTTCCATATGGTTTGGAAGACAGGTACTGGATGTGGTCATAGGACGGATACTTCTCGGTATATCCAAGATCGATCATTCGGCAGTTCATGAACTCGAACTTATTTGTGATTTTGATGAAATTATGGATTACGAGAGCCATGGTTACGTTCTCGTGTCTTATGCAAAGTCAAAAGACGGTTACAGAACAACTTTCAATGTTCCTTTTTCCAGCAAAAAAGCTCTTTACAAACTTGCAGGTTCTATAACCGAAGAACTTAAAGATAAGGACACTATCTTAGACTGCTACTGGACCGGGGACGACTCTGATATCATGCGTTTGTATGAAGGATTAAGTGTTACCATTGAAGGCTGGAAGCTTAAAAGCATCAATTATAAGGATGATGTAAAAGAAAAGCAAGGTGATTTTATAATTTCTGATTGATTTATTGAGGACCTCTGATGAAAGAAATCCAATTAACTGAATGTAAATACTTAACTTCTTCTATTTTATTGATGGCTGAGCACCTTGAAAAGGTTGCCAATGAACTTGATAAAGATTCTGTCAGGCAGATGCTTGTAGATATAATGGGTGCAAAGCGTATATTTGTCATGGGAGCCGGCCGTTCAGGTCTTGTAGGAAGGGCATTTGCCATGAGACTGATGCATCTCGGACTGACATCACATGTTGTTGGTGAATCAACAACTCCTGCTGTCAGCAACGGTGATGTGGTGATTGCAATCTCCGGCTCAGGCCAGACCCGTTCCATTGCAAACCTGGGAAAAGTCGCCAAGGAAATAGGCGCAAAACTTGTAACAATCACATCCAACAGTGAGTCCACGCTTGGTGAGTTATCCGATACTGTAATTGCGCTTCCCGGAAGGTCAAAGGATGATGCAGGCGGATATGTCGAGCGTCACATGCGTGGTGAATATACTTATCTTACTCCTCTTGGTACTTCTTTTGAAACATCTTCAAGCGTGTTCCTTGATGCCGTTATTGCAGAACTGATTTTCATAACAGGAGCCTCAGAAGAAGAACTCAAGTCAAGACACACAAATATCGAATAAAGTTCAAAGTGATAACATGCCTGATTCGAAGTTCGCACAGAGGGTTCTGGGTATTGATATTTCCGGGATAAGAAAAATGTTTGAGGGCGCAGGCCCAAATTCTATTAATCTTGGTCTCGGACAGCCGGATTATGATACACCGCAGCACATTAAGCAGGCTGCCATCAATGCTATCAATGAAGGATTTACAGGTTATACTCCGGGTCCGGGGATTCCTGAACTTCTACGGGCTTTGAGTTCCAAATTCAAAGATCAGAACAATTTTGAAGTCTTGCCGGATGAGATCATTGTTACATCCGGTGCATCAGAAGCTCTTGAACTTGCCATAACATCCCTGGTAAATCCAGGAGATGATGTGCTGATAGCAAATCCGGGTTTTGTATCCTATAATTCTCTGGTACATATTATGGGTGGAAGTGTAACACCTTTGCCTCTTGCAGATGACCTCACAATTAGTCCGGATGTTGTGATGGAGAGTATAGGTCCGAAAACGAAGGCTATCATCATTAATTCTCCTGCAAATCCCACTGGTGCTGTGCAGAGTAAGAGTGACATGAAGGCATTTGCAGAAATAGCTGACGATTATAATCTGACAATAATCTCTGATGAAGTGTACGAGCATTTCATCTATGAAGGTGAGCACGTAAGTCCTGCTCAGTTCTCAGATAATGTGATTACAATCAATGCAGTTTCAAAGTCATTCTCTATGACAGGATGGAGGATCGGTTACGTTGCTGCAAGGAAAGAATATACCGAGCAGATGATCAAGGTCCACCAGTATGTGCAGGCATGTGCCAATTCCATTGCCCAGAAGGCTGCATACGCAGCTATCTCAGGCCCGATGGATTCTGTCTATGCAATGCGTGATGAATTCAAAGCTCGCAGGGATATGCTTGTTGAAGGTCTGAATTCCATAGGACTTAAATGTGAATCTCCAAAGGGCGCATTCTACGCTTTCCCTGAAGTTCCCAGGGGAACAACATCAGATGAAATTGCTTCAAAACTAATTTCTAACGGAGTAATAGTTGTCCCTGGTACTGCCTTTGGTGACCGCGGAGAAGGGCACATACGCCTTTCCTACGCTTCATCCATGGACAATCTTAAAAAAGCTCTTGATATAATGGAAAAAGTATTGTGATGACTTTAATAGTCATCCGTTATCTCATTTTCTTCAACTGTTTCTTTTTCTGCGATAGCTTTTTTGACCATCTCTATAAGAGTTGAAGTTACTTCTTCGATGCCTTCTCCGGTTGCAGTTGACATCTTCATGTCTGCAAAGTCAAGCTCTCTGAACTGTGGCAGGTCTGCCTTGTTGGCTACTACCAGGACCGGCAACTTAAACCCACTGCGAACTTCTTCAAGCATACGTTTCTGGTCTTCGATCTCATATCCGCATGTTTCTGTTGCATCAATAATGAAAAGAACAACCGCATCGAGGTTCTTCAGTGCTGTAATAGCCTGAAGTTCGATCTCATTGCGCTCTGACATTGGCCTGTCAAGAAGACCTGGTGTATCCATTACCTGATACCTGTCATTACCAACAAAGAAATGTCCGATTGACACTCCCTTTGTAGTAAATGGGTAAGAAGCTATCTCTGGCGTTGCTCCGGTAATCTTTGTGACAAAACTGGATTTTCCAATGTTTGGGTATCCTGCAACAACAATTGTTGGTTCATCACTTACCGATGGCAGTTTTCTGAGCTTGTTACGTGACTCGTTCAGGAAAAGAAGGTCCTTGTCAATTGAGCGCATGATGGATGACAATCTCCCAAAACATTGTTTTCTGACAGGCAAAGGGTCTCTAGCTTTTCTCACCTTGCCAACATGGTCCCTTGTAACCTCATGTATTTTTGCGCTGGCCCAGTCAAGCCTGCTCAGGGATTGTCTCATATCGTCAACGCCTGCCATAACATCTGCCAGTTCGTAATAGAAAGGTGGCAGATTCTCAAAAGTAGGAAATCTTCTGACAATGTTTTTCAGGTTATCCGTAAGTATGTTACCAGCAGTCAGCATCATTGATTCGTTTGCTTCAATTGCTGTTTTTCTTCCACTTATAGTCTTTCCGGACATGGCTCTGGTTGCTCTTCTGAAAGCCTTATCCAGTAATTCTTCGGATGTCTGGACTGTATTAATTTTCTCAAAAATCATGTTTCTTCCTGTCGTGGCTTCAAATCACTTCAACATATAAATCCCTGTTCCTATAAATAGAATCTTTACATATTGCCTGATTTGGGCTCACCTGCGGAGGTACTATACTATGCTTTATATATCTCCTTAGAGTATCTATAAACTATATTTGAGTTTATGGACCGGTGATTTTGTGGAACTGACTCCTATTCAGAAAGATATTCTTATTGCATTGATCAATCTCCAGAGAGAAAAAGATCGAGCTGTTAAAGGTGAGGAAATTGCAGAGCTTATTAGCAGGAATCCCGGCACTGTCCGGAATCAGATGCAATCTCTGAAAGTCCTCGGGCTCGTTGAAGGTGTCCCTGGTCCTAAAGGCGGATACAAAGCTACAGGCGAGGCCTATGAAGCTTTAAGCATTACTGCCATGGATCATGAGGCAAGTGTCCCGATTTTCAAAAACGATCAGCTTGTGGACGGCGCAACAGTAGCTGAGATCAGTTTTACCACAGTAAGACATCCTGATCTTTGTCACGGTATGTTAAAAGTACTTGGTAACATAAAGGGATTTGAACAGGGTGACCTTGTTCAGGCAGGTCCGACACCTGTAAACAAACTGGTAGTTCGCGGCGAAATCGTAGGAAGGGATGATACCCAGAACACTCTTGTTTTCTCAATCAATGAGATGATCTCCCTGCCAAAGAAGCCTGTTAAGAACTATGCCAAGACAGATATGATCTCTATAGGTCTGAATGCGACAATTCAGGAAACTGCACGCATTCTGGTTGACCGTAGTATCCATGGTGCACCTGTAATGGATGAAGATGATACCATTCTTGGAGTCGTTACATTTACAGATATTGCAGATGCCGTAGCAAGTGGCAAAATGACTGCAAAGGTAAAGGACATTATGACTCGCGACCTTATAACCGTGGATTCGGAAACATCCCTCTATGATGCTGTAAGGGTATTCGATACTCACAATATTGGGTTCATACTGGTATTATATGATGGTGCTCCAAAAGGTGTCCTTTCCAAAAAGGACGTTTTTCACGAACTGGTCACATAAAAATAATAGGGAATATAGTTCTAAAGGACTATTTTCTTCTTTTCTTAAGTTCAGTGGTAATCTCATCAAGGGTTATTCCTTTGGCCACAAACATAACCATAAGATGGAACAAAAGGTCTGATGATTCGTATATCATCTCTTCCTTGTTTTCGCTCTTTACAGCAAGAATAGTTTCAATGGATTCCTCTCCTACTTTTTCCAGTATTTTGTCAATACCTTTTCTGTGATTGAGTAAAGAACAGACGTATGAATCTTCAGAAGGGTTCTCTTTTCTGTCTGTTATTATGTCGTAAAGCTCGCTAAGTATTGAGAGATCAGTTTCAGGCATGATTTATCCTTTCCTGATAGAAGGTAATCATATTACATCTTTATGGTGCACACTTTAAGCGGGTAAGCTGAGTTTCAGGATCAACAGCTCAAAAACAGTTATAGTGACGTTGGTTGTAATCCACACACAATATGACGGGATAGTGTTGGTTATACCAACGTCTGGAATTATCATACAAATTTGTTTAATATATCTTTTGTGGTCTCACAGTTGAAAAAAAGAAAGAAAAAACGGGGATCAGATCTTTCTCGGATCTGTAATTTCTCCTGTAAGTGCTGATGCTGCAGCGGTTGCCGGTGAGCTCAGGTACACGAAAGACTGGGGGCTTCCTTCACGTCCCTTAAAATTACGGTTGGATGTTGCAAGTCCGACCTCTCCCTCACCGAGAAGTCCGAAAGAACCTCCCATACATGGACCACAGCATGGTGATTCCACCATTGCACCTGCTTCCATGAACTGCTCAATGTAGCCTGCCTTGAGGACCTTCATGTATTCTGTCCTTGATGCAGGGATGATAAGAAGTCTCACGTCCTTTGCAACAGGTTCGTCACCCATCATTTTTGCCACAACTTCGATATCCTCAAACCTTCCGTTTGTACAGGAACCTACAAAGATCTGGTCAACCTTGGTACCTTCAACTTCTGTCACAGGCTTAACGTTATCTACGTTGTGCGGACATGCGACCTGTGGTTCAAGATTGCTGATGTCATACTTGTGAAGTTCGCATTCTGCACCTTCGTCAGACTTCCAGTATGGATCAAACTCATAGTCTGGTATTCTTTCCTTAAGGTACTTCTCTGTAACTGCATCAGCTTCGATGATCCCTGCCTTGCCGCCCATTTCAATGGCCATGTTGGAGATGGTCATTCGCTCGGACATTGGAAGCGAGCTGATAGCTGAACCTGCATATTCTGCTGCCTTGTATCTGGCACCTTCTGCACCTACATCTCCTATGAGGTGGAGGATAATGTCCTTTGAGTAGACATGTTCAGGAAGCTTTCCTTCAACCTCAAACCTGATTGTGTCAGGTACCTTGAACCAGAGTTTTCCTGATGCAAAGACTGCTGCCATGTCAGTTGAGCCGATACCTGTTGAGAATGCACCGAGTGAACCGTATGCACAGGTGTGTGAGTCGGAACCTACGACGAGGTCTCCTGGCTTAACGTGTCCCTTTTCAGGCATTACCTGGTGGCAGACTCCTTCGTAAACGTCATAGTTGATTATGCCCTGTTCCTTTGCGAACTTTCTGAGCATGATGTGGTTCTGTGCAGCGTTAAGTGAGTCTGCAGGAACCTGGTGGTCGAAGAGAATTACGATCTTGCTTGGATCCCATACCTTCTTCTCTTCTTTGTCCCTCATGATCTCGTAGAATCCTTCTACTGCAAGAGGTCCTGTGATGTCATGGGTCATTGCCCTGTCTATATTGGCCAGTACGAATTCTCCGGCTTTCACCGTCTTCCCGGCAGCCTTTGAAAAGATCTTCTCAGAGATCGTCATAGGTTCATTATTAGTGGACATGTTTATTCCTGCATAATGTTTATTTATTATAAATCAATCGATAAACTGAAAGGTAATGTGATAATTCAGATTAAACTCAGACTATTTTCCTGATCTTTGAACTTCCCTCACTATAATGGACGATGTAATTTAAGTATCCTTGCTTCAGCCCGGATTCCGCAATATTAAGGCAATTTTCTCCTGCTTTGAGCCCGGTATACTTCTGATATGTGAGGATGGTATCCTCAAGTTCCAGAATATATCTTCTGAGTACCAGCTCTGCAAGCTCAAAACTTTCCTGTGTTCCAATTTGTTTCCCGATACCTTCACATTCCGAAGTGTTGAGCTTAAGTCCTTCCATGTAGAATGGATAAGTACTGCACAGTAAAGGTCTTAGTTTGTAAATCTCACAATGGTTGTCTGTGGTACTATCAGGGATGAAGGAACAATCCTTGCTCTCCTTTCGGCGAAGCATCCATCCAAATGTATGTATATTGCCATCTTCATCGACCATGCCATCGTTTGCAAGGTTTCTGCATTCTTCTTCTGCTGAGTCCACTTCTATGGTGAAAGGTTCTGCTATATATTCCCATTTGAGCTTACTTTCTTCCTGGATTTTCCTGATTTCTTCCGGAGTCAATGCAACCCGATTGTCTCCGTATTTTTTCCGGCAGCATTTTCCACACATCAGGCACTGAAATCCAATTTTTTGTATCTCATCTGCAATTTGCTGCACATCTATTTTTTTAGCAGCATTAAGTTCTGTTTCAAGATTGTGGATGAGCATTTCTTTTAGTTTCTCATTCATCTGCTTATCCTGAAGGTCTTAATGATTTATCAGTTATATGGAGCTCATTATCTCTGTTGGTGATGAATATAGCAGATATAAACCAAATAGTTATATTAAAGTATAGACATCATTTTATGTATTATCTAGTGCCATGTGATGAAATTGCGACTTCCTGCTTCAATCTTAATCAGATGGACCACCTATGTAGAATTTTACTTTGGAATTCCTGAATCCTGGTCAAAAAGCCATGGTTTCTGTTGTAAATTAAGTTGAACACGGTCCGTGCCATATTAGGTCGGTACATACAAAGAATCAGGCATATATGTTGGTATATTGTACTTATGACCGGAGTATGAACTCTGTATTACTTGAAAATTACATTTATGATTTTGTAAGTTCATGCAGTTATGCGCATTCTTACGTATTCTTTTATGGGGGTTATGTATGATTTTTCTGTAGTAATGTTGTGTTATGATATGTTATGTTATTGTGTGCATTGGTGCCTGGTTGTGCTATCCTCCATTTTTTGGCTCTGTAGAAATCCTGCCATTAAATCATTAAGAAGTTTGTAAATTGATTTATGATAAGTCATGAATAATTGGAGTTGTCCCGAAGGGTCCGGCAAAGCCGGCGTTTTCCCACAATAAGAAACAAAAAATCTGTAAATACCTTGTACTTTCTTCTCAAGGACTTCTGTAGAATTCTCTGTATAAACGCAATAGCCTTTGTAATATCTTCTGTGTAGCAGCATGGGAATGTGCCGCCTTCGGCGGATAGCTACTTTGTTTTTAGATTACGGTCATTTTTGTGGACATGAAAATGAGCAATGTTTGTGTCACTCAGATAAACCGAATTTCTACTAAGCTTATTTTCCGACAACATATATAGTATTGCATGATATTATACATTATATCTTTTCAAGCGTACATGTTACTATATATGCATCATGTTATACATTATTTAATGTATATTTTGATTATAACAACCTGCCAAACACTGTAAAAACAATGGCAGAAGAGCTCACTCATTTGTCTCTTCTACTCCTACGGCTGACAGGAATCTCTTGACAACAGATTCATTGACCAGCCTCAGTAGTGTCTGGCGATCCCTTGAAGCACTGAATACTCCAAGTGGGATCTTTGCGGCTGCAGCGGTTGCATGACCGCCACCGGCATCTTCCCCGAATGCAGTTTTCATTATATCTCCCAGATTTACCCGGATATCATTGCTGCGGCCGGAGATGTATATCTTATCATCAGTAACTCCGAACACAATAGACGTGGATATTCCCTCAAGGTTTAACAGGTAGTCTGCGGCCTGAGGCAAGGTGTCCCTGTTACGGATGCTTCCCACATTGGATAGAAGGTAACTTCCTATCACCTGTCTGTTGTTAATGGCCTCACCAAGAACATCCAGAGTTTCAATTGACATTGAAGGCCGCTCTAATTGTTCCAGTATATCGTGGTCAGACAATGGGTAGAGATATGAAGCTGCTGAGAGATCGGAAGAATCGGTGTTCCTTTTAAAATCGAGAGTGTCGGTCCTGATTCCATAAAGCAGTGCAGTTGCAAGCTCACTATCAATATCAATATTAAGCTCCTGCAGGTATTTTGTCAGTATTGTTGCAGAAGCACCGACATGCGGTCGTATGTCTATATAATCTGCATCTATGTCCGCATCAGGAAGAGGGTGATGATCCACAATGATGTTCACATGAGTTTCAGGTGGAAGTGAGTTATTTGCACCAGGCATAGAACAATCCACCAGTGCGAGATTCTCATAGCTTGTAAATCCAACATCTTCTGACCTGAAAAGGTCAATTCCAAGTAAATTCACAAATGCCTTGTTTTCCTGATGTCCGATCTCCCCGTGATATATGATATCTGCGATCACATCAAAATGGTTGGCAATAGTTTTCAGCGCAAGGGCGCTGGATATGGCGTCAGGATCAGGGTTATCATGAACAACGATTCCAAGTTTCTTCTCTTTATTTTCCTCGAACCATTGTGTGAGCTTGTTACCCCTGCGCATTGCCTCTGCGCGCTCAAGTGACCTGGAAAGTGATTTCGCCACCATTCTCGGAGGCATTATCACAAGATCTGCTCCAAGAGTCTCCATTTCCTGCATGTTAATTACATCAGGAGCTCTTACCACGCAGTAGATATCAGGTGATACCTTTTCCCTGATATTTTTGAGGGCTACCTTGTTTGCCTTGGGGTCTGAACTAAGGATGAGGATACCTGCAAGGTTCTTGGTATTGATCATATCAAAAAGGTTAGGATCGCTGACGTCACCTGCAATGGCTTCGTATGCTTCCTCACGTAGTGTTTCAACCTTCTGTGAGTCCTTATCGACGATAATTAGCTCTTTGTCAAGTTCCCTGAGTTCCTTGGCTAATGCAAATCCAAAACTCCCACTGCCAAGAATAAGGTATGTGGGCCTGATTTTAGTTTTGTCAGTTGCGTTGATATCCTTTGCAACGTTGTTAATAGAATAACCTCCATCTGGTTAAGAGTCATATTTGCATAAAACAATTTTGAATAAAATAACAGAAATAATACATTAACTGATAAATACAATGCAAACTAAGGAATAAATAGGTAACTATGTTCTCTATCACTTCTTCTAAAATGCGCTCAATTGATGCTAATTGCGTATCTTTTGGCATGAGCCCTTTGCAGCTTATGGAAAATGCCGGTGCTGCAATTGCCCGTGAGGTCATGTCTAAGACCGGTTCCGGTAAAGTCCTTTTTGTAGCAGGCAGAGGAAACAATGGAGGGGACGCCTTCGTTGCTGCACGTCATCTTGCAATGAATGAGAATTTTGATGTAAAACTGATACTTCTTGGTCACTCTTCCCGCATAAGAACGGAAGAGTCAAAACAGAACTATTCTCTTCTCAGATACAGTGGGCTTACAGAACTAAAGGAAATTCCAGATTCAAAAGAACTTGAAAAATACTCCGGTTGGAAGGATAATGACATTATTGTTGACGGAGTACTGGGTTCCGGAATAAAAGGCGCACCCCGGGAGCCTGAATCTACTGCAATTGATTTGATCAATTCGTCCAATTCATATATTCTTTCTATTGATTCCCCATCAGGATACGATTTAGATGGCGGGGGAGTGGTAAAAAGCGTGATCGCTGACCTGACTATCACATTCCACAAGATGAAAACAGGTCTTCAACTTTCTAACTCTGTAAAGTATGCAGGTCAGGTAAAAATTGTTCCCATAGGTGTTTGCAAAGATGCCGAAGAATATGTGGGCATTGGAGATCTTATGTCCCTTACGCGCAGGAACAGAGACGCTCATAAGGGAAAATCTGGAAGAGTTCTTGTTATCGGCGGAGGTGCTTACTATGGTGCTCCTGCCCTTGCAGCCCTGGCAGTACTTCGCACAGGTGCTGATATCGTAACTGTAGCAGTACCGGAAAATGTTGCAGGTACTGTTGCTTCCTTTTCTCCAAATCTTATTGTAATCCCACTTCGGGGTGACAGGTTAAATCCATCAAACATTCCGGTTCTTAATAATCTTCTGGAAACTCATGATGTTGCTGTGATAGGTCCGGGGCTTGGCAGAGATTCTGCAACTCTGGAAACGGTAAAGCAACTTCTTCCTCTTTGCAGGAAAGCTGTTGTTGATGCGGATGCACTTTTTGGATTGAAGTTGCCTTTAAAAAGTGAGGGCAAATTTATCCTGACACCGCATTCTGCTGAATTCTCACGTCTGTCAGGTTCTGAAATCCCAAAGGAACTTAATTCTAAAAAGGATCTTGTCAGAAGCTTTGCTTCAGATAAAGATATCACAGTTATTTTGAAAGGAAAAGTTGATATCATCTCCAATGGCTTAGTAACCCGTCTTAACAGGACAGGTAATGCCGGAATGACCGTTGGCGGTACAGGAGATGTTCTCACCGGAATAACCGCTGCTTTTTTTGCAGTCAATGATGCTCTGGATGCGGCATCATGTGCGGTTTTTATTAGTGGTGCAGCAGGCGACTTTGCATTTGATAAAAAAGGAAATGGTTTGCTTGCGACAGATATAATTGAACGGATAACCGATGTTATGTCAGGTGTATTATAATGGAGCGGGTAAGCAGAAAAATTAGTGTGGATATTGAAAGAAAGTGGATACGCATAATTGTCAGTCATGGCAAGGACGAGGAAATACTCAAACTTTCAATTGATGAGGCACGCAGTCTGAAAGAACAACTAAATACTACTATTGAGGATTACCTGCAGAGACAAAATATTAGAATTGACTAAAAACGGTGATTAATTGGAAGCTACATTCACGCATATCGAGAACGACCGCGCGGTCATGGTAGACATCAGTAAAAAAGATATAATTGTGAGAAAGGCAATAGCTTCCGGGGAAATTGTCCTGAATGATGCCACCATCGAGAAAATTCGTTCGGGTAGCGTTGAAAAAGGAAATGTGTTCTCCACCGCGCGCGTGGCTTCAATTCTGGCGGTAAAAAAGACACCGGAACTTATCCCAATGTGTCACCAGATTCCAATTACTAAAGTGGATGTGGATTTTTCAATTCATAAGAACATCGTTTGTGCAACTGTAGAGGTTCGTTCTGTGGGAAAAACAGGTGTTGAGATGGAGGCGCTCACAGGTGTCTCAGTTGCCCTGCTGACTGTGTGGGATATGGTCAAGTCCGCAGAAAAGGATGAGATGGGCAACTATCCTGCTACTGGAATCCAGAATATAAAGGTTCTTGAAAAAGTCAAAATGAACCAAAACTAATGTATTTGAGGGATGCATTAGGAAGCATTCAAATCACCCTGATCAATTAATCAAATTTAATTATTAATCAAATCTTAAAGAGGTAAATTATTTGAAAATTATAGGAGGACCAGCATCCCAGGCTCTTTCATCAAGGGTTGCGAGAGAACTTAATATTGAGCCTACTGTTTGTGACTTTACAAGGTTCCCTGACGGTGAACTGTATTCACGCATACTTGACGGGGACGTGGACGAAGTTACTATTATCCAGAGTACAACAACGGATTCTGATCTTGTTGCATTATTACAGCTTATTGACGCCTGTGAGGATTCGCCTGTCATAAATGTGGTTATTCCATACATGGGCTATGCCCGGCAGGATAAAAAGTTCAAAAGTGGCGAACCGATAACCGCAAGAGCTATCGCAAGAACAATTAACGCTGACAGGATCTTTACAGTCAATATACACGAGGCAAGTGTTCTGAACTATTTTAATGCCGATGCATTCGATCTGGATGCTTCACGTCTTATGGGTTATCATATAAGGTCACTGAACCTGTGCAATCCCTTGATTGTTTCACCTGATAAGGGAGCAATAACCCTTGCAGAGAACACAGCTACAGATGTCGGACTGGAATTCGATTACCTTGAAAAGACAAGACATTCCGGTGATTCAGTTTCCATCAAGGCAAAGAATGTTGATGTAATGGACAGGGATATCATCATTATCGATGACATGATCGCAACCGGCGGAACCATGGCAGAATCCATTAAACTGCTGAAATCCCAGGGAGCAAAAGATGTCTATCTTGCATGTGTGCACCCGGTTCTTGCACGAAATGCAGTGCTTCGCCTGTACAATGCAGGGGTAAAAGATATTATAGCTACCGACACAATAGAAAAGGTACAGAGTTGTGTCAGTGTGGCACCTCTTATAGCCAATGCTTTAAGAAGTATCTGAACATTAATATATTGAGGTTTTATAATGACGTTGCCCGATGTTTGTCCCAAAGACGGAGTTTCCCAGTGTAAGAAAAAAGCCTGCCATCTTTACTTAGTAGAGTGGCGTACCGGGGACGAACAATGTGTAATCGGATACAGTACAACTCACAAAGAGCTTTCAAGATCCACTCCCATGGAAGATACCTACGCAGAAAGTATACGTTTAAGGTATGAAAAACAAGCTCCTGCTGAAAGAAAGTCCTGGCCTGAGCCGGGACAAAGTACGAAAAAGCGTCAACATCTTCAGCGTCAGCCAGTTCCTGCGGAAGCTCCCACAGAGATTGCCGGACTCTCATCAAAAGAGCCAATGTCTCCTGTTAATCAGGAAGAGGTTGTGGTAAATGACAGGGACACCACAGTAATTGAAGCCCGCAGAGATGGTCAACAGGAAGGTAAAAAGAAAAAATCTCTGGATGACGTAATGGATCTTGATCTCCCGGAAGATTATGAGGAAAAGTTCTGGGACTAATTCTTCTAATGTTTTATGACAACTGGAATACTTTGCAGAGCATATGATCTGCTTCTGGATGAACTGGGCCCGCAATACTGGTGGCCTGCAGACACAGCATTTGAAGTTGTAATTGGTGCAATGCTTACCCAGCAGACAAAATGGACCAATGTGGAAAAGGCCATTGGGGGGTTGAAAGAACACGGTCTTCTGGAAATAGAACCACTTGCTGAAGCTGACACAGGGCTTATTGAGGAACTTGTGAGGTGTTGTGGTTTCTACAGGCAAAAAGCTTCCCGATTAAAAGGGATTGCAGCTTTTTTTGCAGAAAACGGGATGGATAATGTTTTTTCCCTGCCTGTCACAGACCTCAGAAAAACCATGCTGTCTCTCAAAGGAGTTGGCAATGAAACTGCTGACAGTATTGTGCTTTATGCCGCCAACAAGCCAAAGTTCGTAATAGATGCATACACCACACGCATGATGAAGTGTATTGGCATTGAAGGGGACTATATGCAGTTGCAGCAAAGGTTTGAGGCAGAACTTCCCGAAAACGTAGATATCTATAAGGAATACCACGCCCTCATAGTTGAATATTCAAAAGCCTATTGTGCCAGAAAAAGATGTAATGAATGTATTCTGAAGGATTTAGATGAGAATGGATATTGAGACCTACAATAAGATATATGAAAGCCTTGAGAGTGTAGATGACGTGAAGAAATTGTCACGACGCTTCTCACAGCCCATAGGTACCCTCCATTCAATACTGAACCAGAAAACCGTTACAAAGGTAAAGAGAAATTTCTCCAGAGTGAAGAATAAGTCTCCAAGGAACCTGAGGCAATGGAAAAAAGGCAAAAGCATAGTTGAGATTGCAAAGAAAAACGATATCCCTGCAACTCTTATGGTTTCCATGCTGCTTAAAGAAATGGGTATTCCAAAGAAAGGTTTTATCAGGAATCTTGAAGAGCAACCGGAAGGCCGCCTCAAAAAAGAAGTAATTGCTGCATTGGATTCTGATTTCTTTTTTTCCCCAAAAGCTCATGACATGCATGCGGAAAAGGGTGAAATGGGAGAGGCCATTCTAGCGGAATGGCTTGATGAATGTGGTATATCATACAGGTCTGAGGATGACCTGAGGGAAGAAGGCTTTTTAAAAACACCTGATTTTTTGCTGGATGAGGAAATTGAGATTGACGGTGTAGCCATTTCCTGGATAGAAAGCAAAGCTCTTTTTGGCGATGAAAAGGAGCATGAATATTATATTAAGAAGCAATTCAGGGATTATGAAGAGAATTATGGTACTGGTATGATTGTTTACTGGTATGGTTTCATAGATACAGTAAGCTACAATGGAAATCTAATAAAAGATTACAGGTTCTTCGATAAAGACAGGGATACAGTGGAAGAACTTCTGAACTTCAAGACATACTGGTAACTATTTTTCAATAACCATTTTTCCTTTATTCTTTTTCAAGTTCAGATATGACCTTTTTTGTATATACCTGATATACGCCTTCGTCATCATATACAACAACTTCTCTGTTGATAGTGGCATGATTTGCATGGACAACAAGGAATGGCCAGAGCTCATTGCTTTCAGGGTCACGCTGGTTTTTCATGTTGAAAATATCCTCAGAGGTGCTTAATGAGATCCTGTGCATATTTTCGGTAATGCGGGTCATGTTTAATTGAATAGTAATTTTTTATTAATACCTTTCGAATTGTAATTATATGAGGGAGGAATCTGTCCTTAAAAGGACAAAAAAACTTGTAAGATTCCTTTTGGGATTTTTGTCTTAAGCAAAGATTATAATAGTAACAATCATCTAAGGATACTGAATCCGGGTCATCCGGCAATTTCAATAATTACGATATTATTGTTCAGATTGACACTCTTATTCATAGATCGGTGAAATTATGGCAGAAATTACACACTGGGCAGATGTCATAGCAGATGAGGTGCTCGCAAAGGGAAAAAAGCACCTTGTTGCAACAGGCATCACACCCTCAGGTCACATTCATATTGGTAACATGCGCGAGGTCGTAACTGCAGATGTAGCATTCAGAGCCCTTGAAGATAAAGATGCTGAAGCTGAGTTCATCTACATTGCAGACACGTATGACCCATTAAGAAAGGTATATCCTTTCCTGGATGAAAGTTATGAGGAGCATGTAGGAAAGCCACTTTCTGAAATTCCATGCCCATGCGGCAAACACAAGAATTATTCCGAACACTTCCTTGAACCTTTCCTTGCAGCTCTTGAACATCTTGGAATTCACCCAAAGGTCTACAGGGCGGATGAGCTTTACAAGGAAGGTGTCTATGTAGAAGCTATCAAGCAGGCTCTTTTGAAAAAGGATGAGATAGCAGCAATTCTGCAGAAAAAATCCGGCAAGACTCCGGTCGATACATGGAACCCATTCAATCCGATATGCAATGACTGTGGCAAGGTTAACACTACTACAGTAACTGGTTTTGACATCGATGCAGAGACTGTGGACTATGAGTGTTCATGCGCAAGCAAGGGCACAGTCCCGATGAAGGGTGGCGGAAAACTCACCTGGCGTGTCGACTGGCCTGCAAGATGGAAGGCACTTGGCGTTACAGTTGAGCCATTCGGTAAGGACCACGCTTCAAGAGGTGGTTCATATGATACCGGTGTGGCTATTGCCAAAGAGATATTTGGCTATGAGGCACCACATCCGATAGTCTATGAATGGATCATGCTGGGTAAGAAAGGTGCGATGTCATCATCAACCGGTGTAGTAGTTTCTATTTCAGATATGTTAAAGGTGGTACCACCTGAAATACTGCGTTACCTTATCATCCGTACAAAGCCTGAAAAGCACATCAGATTTGACCCTGCTTTACCACTTCTAACACTTGTGGATGAGTTTGAGCGCCTTCACTCAAGTGACAAGGCAACAGATTATGATAAGAGGATGATCGAGCTTTCACATGCAGCAGGACTCTGCCACACAGATATTCCATTTAAGCACATGACCACAATCTATCAGGTTGCTGCAGGTGACTTTGATAAGATAATGAATATCGTGAAGAGGGCAGGTTACGACGTAAGCAATGAGAAATGCATACGTGAACTTGTTGAAAATGTTGGCAAATGGCTTGATATGTACGCACCTGACAATGCTAAGTTCAGCGTGCAGGAAGAGCTTCCGGTAAGCACTTCACAGCTTAATGATTTCCAGAGAGCTTTCCTCAGTTCATTCTCAACTATTCTGGATAAGAGTGGCGAACTGAATGGCGAGGATTACCACAACCTTGTGTACTCAGCAAAGGAAGCAGGTACTGAACTCAACACAATGATCGCTGACTCGCTGAATGTTGCTGCAGCATCATTTGAAGTAAATCCAAAGGAACTCTTTAAGGCAATATATGTCTCAGTTCTTGGACAGCCTTCAGGTCCAAAAGCAGGATGGTTCCTTTCATCACTTGAGAAGGATTTCCTTGCAATGCGCTTTAAGGAAGCAGCAGAGTATAAGCCCTGACCCTGATTATGACAAACAATTCATTCCCGGGCAATGCCCTTCAGGGCAAGTCTCATTTTCTTGCCTGGGATGAAGAATACAAACATGTGACCTGGGGTGGTCCCAGGTCGATATCAATGCTGGAAGGTTTGATCTTTTCCAGTTCACTAATTCTTGACCTTGGATGCGGGAACGGCAGATTCCTTTTACCACTTTCCCGTAAGTACAATGCAATCGGTACAGATGTCTCGCCAACTGCGGTTCAGAGAGCCAGGGAATATCTTATAAAAAGCAATGTTGAAAGCGATAAAAGGGCTGAATGCCTTGCTTCGAGTATAACATCGCTTCCTTTTTCTGAGAAATCTTTTGACGCAATTCTGTGTCTTGGAGTTTTGCAGCACATGCTGGAAGATGAAAGAAAGCAGGCAATTTCTGAGATAAAAAGAGTAATGAAAACGGGTGCTGTTTTTGTGCTGGAAGTTTTCGGAACTGAAGACATGAGATACGGCGGAGAGTCTGTTGAAAAAGATACTTTCATCAGAAAAAATGGAATCATATATCACTATTTCACACGTGATGAACTGGCATCACTGCTGGATGGATTTGAAATTTTAGAAATGAATGATCTGGTCTCAGAAAAAAAGTTTCATGGCAAACCACACAGGCGCCATCAAATAAGAGTAATTGCACGTCTTTAGAATGAATATATTCCGGTGTATTCTGCAATTATAATTAGCAATGCGCCTGGGATACCTGCAATCGCACAGACTGCAATAACTATCCAGGAAGTATATGCAATTCCCAGTTTTAATATTAAATCCGCAAGGATTAGTACAACAAATCCTCCGATAGTGTTCATCACCATGTTCTTTACGGTTTTCAGTACTTTCCAGAGAATAATTGCAGCTACAATAGCTACTATTAGGAGAACTATTTCGGTTACCATAATCACCTCTTTTATATTACAATGATAAGTATTTAATCGTTGCTAAAAAATTAGAGTTTGTTGACATTATTTAGGAATTTAGTAATCTCTTCTTTCATTTCATCAACAGTACGGTACTCTTTACAGATTATCCTTTTATCACCAAGAAGCATCGCAGAAACATTCGCTTCAGGAACATTCAGGCACAACACTGGAATTCCTCTCTGGAGTGCGCTGCATATCTCATAACCAACACCAATTGAAGGTGTGCTAACCTCTGCTATCAGGCACTCGCTTTTTTCAAGAAATTCCATATCCCTGATGTATATTTCTTCCTCAGAAAGCAATGATTCCGTTTTTTCAAGTTCCGGGTCTGCAACATGCCAGCTAAGAACTTCATGGCCACTTTGCTGGAGATAATTGCACATCTCCATGTAAGTGGAAAGCATCTGTCTGCCACCCCTTATGGAGGCAGAAAGGAATATTCTCATTGCACACCTCTGTGATAGTGCCCTCTGGTGTGGAACTCACTAATGTCACTTCCCTGCCAGATGTGCTTGGTGTCACCTGTGTAGTAAGCATCGATATTCGCTCTGTATGCCCTTGTGACCATACTGACATTGTAATCATCCATATTTGTGGCATCGATCCTGAGTCTGGAAACACCAGCTTTGATGAGTTGAGGCACATCTTCAAGCAAGCAGAGTTCTCTTGAGTTGAATATGTGAGTCCTGCATTGGGAGTCTGTTCTGATAGGGAATTCGTATCCTTTCTCATCAATTATCTCAAACTTGCCACTCTTGCACTGAGAACCACAGTTAAAACCGTTCTCATCTTTCTCTCCGAGGACACCACCTATGAGGCAGTGTTCGGACTCCATTATCCGGATTTGTCCATGGACGATGTATTCACAATCTCCGTACGGTGTTATCTCAATTATCTGTCCAAGGTTCATTTCAGTTGAGAGTGTGACAGTGTCCACACCTTCCTTAGTAAACGCCTGAAGTGTGTGCTTATTGAAAACATTCACGGAACTGTCAGTTAGGATTTTCAGGCCGGAATCCCGTGCAATTTCAAGTACACCAAGATTCGCTGCAATTATCCCCTCAAATCCCAGTTCTTTTGCTAGTTTTATCTTTTCTTTAACATCCTGAATTTCAGTATCTTTCACAATGACCGGTGTATGCAGATATAGGGAGATATTTTTTCCACAAGCACTCTCTGTCATAAATTTCCAATCATTGCTTTGAAGCTCTTTAAGTGAAGCATCAATGTAAACAAGGTCTGCCCCGCTTTTCAGAGCCGAAGCGAGAGCATCAACAGTTTTAACACTAACAGAAAGCAGTATCATTTTTTCTTCCTTCTCATCTGTTATCTCTGTTTCTTCACTTTTCTCTTGCTTCATTTCAGAACTAATGTCATGTGCCGGTCTTCTGAACTTTTTGATTCTGATTCTTTCCAGCTCTGTGGTAGCTTCGGTTCTCGCATTGTTCAATTCTTTTATTGGGATGAATGCATCATCCGGCATATCAACTTCAATTCCCTGAGCCTCAAAAACAGTGTTCCCGGTTTTAGCAAGCTGCTTTTTTACATCTTCTTCTGTAGTTGGTCTTTTTTGTGCTGTCTGAACCACGTAATCTGAAATGATAGTTGACGTGTTATTTTCGTTATCATAAATTGAGAGTTCAAGTTTCTCTCCAATATGAGCCTTAAGATCAATGGAAACCGGAACCTTGCGTATAGGTGCAGGGGAACTGTATGATGCCTGTAGTTCTTTCATCAGGGAATCATCAAGTGTCCTGTAAACAGGTGTTCCATTCTTTGGAGGCTGATCGAAGTTAATGGTTATAACTTCTCCACTGCCTGCTTTTTTCTCAAGTCTGTTCCCTATGTAAATTCCCCTCACTATGGTCCCTGAGTTCTTGCTGCCTTCAAAACCGATCCCATCCCCTACCTCAAGTTCTCTTGTAAGCGTGATCTCCAGTCTTTTGAACTTATTATTATATCCGGAAACTTTTCCAACCATGATTCCCTGGTTGTGTGGCCTTTCACGGCTCATCAGGTCTATTGCAGGGTCCCCTTTGAAATATCCGGTTGTGAACTCACGGTTGAATAACTGCTCAAGATTTTCTTTTTCTTCTTCAGTAACAAAATAATTGTCAGGGTCTTCTGCAAACCTGTCAATAAGGTTGCGATATATCCTCACAACACCTGCGACATATTCAGGGCGCTTCATCCTGCCCTCTATCTTGAAGGAATCTATTCCTGCGTTAATGAGTTCAGGTAATATCTCTGATGTATTCAGGTCTTTTGGACTCAGAAGGTAGCTTCCTTCTGTTTTTATTTCCTTTCCATCCATTCGGAATCTGTATTGTTTACGACATGGCTGGGCGCAATATCCACGATTGCCGCTTCTGCCACCTATCATACTGCTCATGAGGCATTGGCCAGAGTAGCAGATACAGAGAGCCCCATGTACAAAAGCCTCGATTTCTACTCCTGTCTCACTTTTAATCCTTGAAATCTCTTCAAGTGAGAGTTCCCTTGCAAGCACAATTCTCTTAACTCCACTCTTTTTCAGGGCCAGCACAGCTTCTGTGTTGTGTACCGTCATCTGTGTGCTTGCATGGATTGGAAGTGACGGAACTTTTTCCCTTGCAAGTTCCAGAAGTCCCATGTCCTGCACAATGATGGCGTCAGTTCCCAGTTCATCAAGGGTGTACATAAGCTCAAGTGCTTCTTCCATCTCACTGTCCTTGATGAGAGTGTTCAGGGTGACATAGACCTTAACAGCTCTCAGATGTGCAAAGTCAAGTGCTTCCCTGAATTCCTCTATAGTGAAATTGCCTGCGTATGCCCTGGCACTGAAATCCTTGATTCCAAGGTACACTGCATCTGCTCCGTTTTCAACGGCAGCTATCAGTGATTCCATGTTTCCGGCAGGAGCTAAAAGTTCAGGAATGTTAAGCATGATAATCGCTCAGATGAGGTGAGAGTATATAAAAATCCCCCTTTTCAAAGCATCATATAGAGATCATAAAATTAGAATGGAGAGAACGATGAACTAGTTTGAAGTACCCACAAAAATTTAAAGGGAGCTTGTTACCGCTTTAATGATCTTCTTCCGTATAATTCCCTTCAGACCCATATAGTTCATCATAGTATCTATCAGATAAACATGTTCCAAGTCCTGATTCATTGGGTGTATAGTGGATTCCATTGATATTAGCATGGTACTTATCGGAGGAATTCATAATGCTGATCTGTGATATTAGTTGACTTCCATGATAATAATTAATTAAGTACTCCCAGCCTCTACGCCCATCCAGAGAAGAGTTTTCAGTGTATGAAAATCCGGAAATACAATTTATCAAAGCGTTTATTTCATCTTTATCATCTATTTCAATTAAATTCCCATTACATCCACGAATAGACATTTTGGTTATATCGGTATAACTGCCATTTACTATCTCCAGGCGGCCATTATCATCAACGTTAAATGATATGTCATATTTTGGCATGTCAGATTCATACCGAGTAAATTGTATGAGACTTACCGCTCCGATTACAATAAAAGATAAAATTATTATTATATGTATTGTTTTAAACAAACAGCACCACTCTATTCATACTTTTAGTTTCATGACCATGACTATTATTAATTTTTCAAAGATTTTATTAAATATTTATGGGATATAACTCTAACCGCTGTATATTTTCCATAGATGAAATTTAGGCTCTGTGGAGAGCCAAAAAAAGGTGTAAGTTTTTAAGTTAACGACTTAATTTGATTAACTCAGATCAATTAATCAACTTTCTTTTACACAAAGATAGGTTGCCATGAAACCATTTTTGTGTATATATTCCTCTATTCTGAAACCTGCCTGTTCGATAAGTCCTTTCATGGTCCAGTCAAAGGTTGAGTATTCTTCCTTGATGTGAAGTTTCATTTCTTCCACAACTTTATCATCCGTTTCAGACGGCATATTCCGGAACAACTGTGAGAAATAAGTATCAAAATCCTGTATTTCTGATGAAAAAACCACATCTTTCATGAAAAATTTTCCTCCATCTTTTAACATGGAGCTGATGTTCTTCAGGGCGATGAGTTTCCAGAAATCCGGCAGGTGGTGCAATACAAGCTGGGTGACAACAGCATCATATTTCATATCCTCCGAATCAAATGTCAGAAATCCTGCATTGACAAACCTTACATTTTCTCTCTGTCTTGATTTTGCCTTTTTTTCTGCGAAATCAAGCATCTTCTGTGAAATATCCAGTGCAGTTACCATTTTGCAATGTTTTGAAAGCTCAATGGAGAACTCACCAGTTCCGCATCCGATTTCCAGAATCTCATTCTCCGGTTCTATGTCGATGAGTTCACACATAGTTTCAGCTTCTTTTGGGATGTTGCGGATGCTTGCCATCTTCCTGTCATAGTTCAGGACTTCTTCTTCGTTTTCGTAATCCGTTCCTTTCTGGATCAATTCATTGTAATACCATTCAGGCAGTTCTTTCATATGCATTCCTTCTGTGCATCTTAATATCTTCAAATGAATAAGGGACTGTTGCCTGATCCAAAAATATCAGCAAAATCAGTAGTTCTCTAATTTTCCCTCCATCTTGTTCCTACTACTATTGAATTACCTTAAACACTGCACTATTAACTGTATTCTTAACTTTCTTCTAATCCATTCTTCAACAAACAGAATAAATCTGGCAAACCTGAACTTATCCTCGTCAATGGTTATTGGACCTGGTTTTACAATAGTAAAATGTATTTTCAGGAGGTAAAGCCATGTATTTCTGAGCAGGAACGATATTAAAGTAAAGAAGTATCTTAAAGTAACGTCCCTTGTTGATGTTTTTGGTTTGACGATATTTCTCATCCTATATGATGACTCGATAGCAAATCGCCTTCTATAGACTGTACTAACTTTCCTTGGAGACCAGTTAACCCCATAAACAACAAAACCAAGGTTCTCACATCCACATTTACCTCTTTTACCTTTCAGATACTTGACATCAATTATGATATCTAAGCGAACTTCTTTCTTTTGAGCATTCCTCATCACATATTCAGCAGACCTTGCTTTTCTCCCTTCAAGTAGTTGCTTGATAACTTTTCCTCTTCTTACTATTGGTATGATATGAGGGATATCCCTGTTCCGTAATAACTCAAATACATCTACAGAACTGAACTCTCTATCCAAACAAAGTACCTTGATATTGAGATTTAGTTCTTTAATAAGATCTATGAAGTAAGTAAGGAAATCTACCTTTGTTTTATTTCTCTCCACAGGAAGGACTGCAATAGTATACCTCTCATTCTTGTTTATGATCGAAAGTGATACATACGAATAAAATGAATTTGTGGATCTCTTGACCTGACTTCGTATCACGTAGTCTTCATTGGACGAGTCAATTGTCCCGTAATATGGATCATTAGTAAAATCGATAGCAAACTCATACTTTTTCTTTGGTCTTAAAGTGCTGACAACACCTTGAAGAAGAATATTCTCATTTATCAAGATAAGCTCTTCAAGACTTAGTTTCCTGAGATGATATCTTAAAGATGTCTCACAAGGAATATCTTGATAATGTTTTGATGCAGAATGAACTGAACCGTTATCCACTGCCATACATATGGCAGTGTAAAATAGATCATTAGAACTAAGTGAGCCATTTATCTTGATATCGATATTATCTATGAGTGGTTTAAGAACAGTGTCAATACATTGTTTTGGTTTTAGTTCAAGTTTAGAAGTGGTTCGTGAATTGTATGGTGGAAATGACATATGGCGGCGTTCCCGCCATATATAAAGCTATCGGGAGGCATTACTGAGTTCAAGAGGTAAAATTAGAGAACTACTGAAAATGGATAAAATACAGCAAAAAAGTGAGTGTTGAATAAGAAAAGGAGAGGAAAAGAAATTATTTCTTTTCCTTTTTCAGGAAGAACCGGTTCATTATGAATAGTCCTGCGATGATTACAAGCAGGTAGTACAGTGATCTGAAGATCGGTATGTATTTGTATTCGTACCATGTACTGATGATGCTATCAACTGAGAAATACAACTGAAGCGTTGCAAGGGCAATGATGATGCTTACGAGTGCAAGCATACCATTTCTGAAATGGTCTTCAGCTGTCTTTTCCTTTTTCTCCTTTTTTGTTGTTTTAGGAGCAAAGTTTACTTTCTCTTCTTTCACTTCCACACTTTCATTTTCCTCACTCATTGCAATCTCCTCCTCGCCATGTATAGCGCTGCAATAAAACCAATTATGGCTATTGGCCCTGTAAATCCGGGAGTTTCTGCTTCGTCTGCCGTTTCTCCGGCAACATAATCATATTCCCAGTTGTAGTCCTCTTCATCTTCCACCAGGAAGTCGGCTGTATTGATATCCTTGTTCTGCACAAGCTGGTCTTTGTCAATCACTTTCTCCGGGTTGAGCTGCATGTAATCCTCATCTGTATTGACAATGGTATTTCCATCCCATACACTGATTTCCACAACATAATTATAACCGGCAGGAACTGTAAGATTCACGCTTCGAATGGAAGTTTCTTCCGGCTTAATTTCACCGGAGCTTATCCATTCCTTATCTGCAACAAGGCGTGCATCCATTTCCCTGGCCTTGATTAGTATGCGATAATCCTTGGAAGTTTCAAGTCCTTCATTCTTCAGATAAATGTCATTCTGGATAACAACTCCTTTTGAGCTTGTCTCTCGCACTAGGAAGTCAATAGTCTCTATCTGGATTCCGGTGTCATGCATGTCGTTTTGCAGGGTGTCGAGTCCTGTAAGTATCATCTTTCTTTCATAACTCAGTTGCCCGTCATCCATGATGGTTGTACTGATGCGGTAGTCCTCACTTTTCAGAAGGCTGATGCTCTGGCTGACTGCCTTAGTTTCCCATTGTTCTATTGGTCCTATCCTCGCTTCCTGCTTCTTCTCAAGAAGTCCGGTATTTTTGTTGAATACTTTCAGGACAACAGTTGCATTGCTATCGCTGTTAGCACCCATGTTCTCTACGTAAGTGGTCACATTGAGCCAGACATAAGTGCTTTTGACACTATCTGCCGAGAGCTCAACGTCCCTTATCCCCAAATGAGAGCTTTCCTGTTCATCGAAGTCACGCAGGCATCCGCTGGATGTTGCTGAAACCAGAACAATAAGCAGTATGAGGAAAGAATAAACTGAACGTTTCTGTATCATTATATCCCCGGTTGAATAGAGGCGAGGATATTATATATACATTTTGAATTAATTTGGATATCCAAAAATTTAGTAAAAAGAGTATGTGGTTTATTACAAATCAATCCGTACAGATGCACGGATTTTGTTTACATGTGGGGCACTTGTCCGGATATTTCTCCAGAAATGCAGCTTCAAGATCAATATCATAGAGATTTGCAAGTGCTCCGATCCATGCGAAACAATCTGCAAGCTCTTCCCTGATGTTCTCCATGTCTTCCCTGCGGATGGCTTCCGCAAGTTCGCCTATCTCTTCCACAAGCCAGAGTGTTGTTGCAGCTGAACCTCTTCTTTTATCGTTGTGGGCGTAAAGGTCATACATGCGTTTCTGGAATTCAGAAATTTCCATAATTTTTCTCCGTTTAGTTCAGAGTCTTACCGGAATGTCTTTTTCTTTAAGATGCTCTTTCACATCATTTACAGTGTATTCGCCAAAGTGGAAAATACTTGCTGCCAGTGCTGCATCGGCTTTCCCTTTTGTGAAACCCTCATACATGTGCTCTGGATTACCTACTCCACCGGATGCGATGATTGGGATTTCAAGTTCCTCTGAGAGCTTTTTTGTTATCGGGATGTCAAATCCATCATAGGTTCCGTCCCTGTCCATGCTGGTAAGCAGTATCTCGCCGGAACCAAGTTCCTCCACTTTTTTTGCCCATTGAACAGCATCGATTCCCGTTGGCTGCCTGCCGCCGTAAATTACAACCTCGTACCATGCAGGTGTGCCGTCTTCCAGCTCAATAACGGTCTTATCTGGATTGTTCTCAACATCAAGGTTGCGTTTGCAGTCGATTGCTGTAACAATACACTGTGCACCGAAAATCTCAGATGATTCTTTTATGAGGTCTGGATTTTTTACGGCTGCTGTGTTTATAGATACCTTGTCTGCACCTGCCCTGAGAATCTGGCGTATGTCATCGATGGAATTAATTCCGCCACCAACTGTAAGTGGAATAAATACCTCGTCTGCAGTCCTTTCGATGACCTTGACCATCGTTCCTCTTCCTTCATGTGATGCGGTAATGTCAAGGAATACAAGCTCATCGGCTCCCTGTTCATTATATCTCTTGGCGAGTTCCACAGGGTCTCCTGCTTTTCTCAGGTCTACAAATTCTATTCCCTTGACGACAGTTCCGCCTTCTTCATCAAGCGTAACATCAAGACATGGTATGATCCTTTTTGTAAGCATGTGTGATTTTGTCCCTTTCACTGCATTTGATTATTTGTTTCTGCCATCTGATGGCAGATGCTGCATTTAATAAGAAGATATCGAGTTTTTATTTAATACTTCTTGTTGTGGAATGGTAAATTTTATCTGTTTGTAGTTTTTATAGAATATATCAAAATGTAGAGTCGATTATCGCTGCATTCGTTTGCGTTGGTATAGCAAATATAGCTCTCAACTTCTCTATAGTGGAGATATTAGAATGAGTGTTATTGCAAGCATATATCTAACAATGGAAAGCGTCTCTGGTGCAGAGGAGTTAGAAAGAGCTTCCATTTGCTACGATGCAACGGTGCGGCTGTAGACTACACTAAAGGCGCGAGGGTTCAAATCCCTCACTCTGCATTTAAATCTGTTTTATGGTAAATCTGGAACTAATATTATATGTGCTATTTTTATGCCACTCAACTCAAACGGATACGAATAAATAGCTAATTATCCTTTTATTTTTGTAATTATTGAATTTATGTAAAACGTTATCCATGTTTTCAGATGCATGGTGGCGTAGGAATAAGGTGTACGTAATGGATTTTCCTTTCACAAAAGACCAATTCATGAATATGTTTGGAAGCTATAATACGGATGTTTTTCCCTTCCAGGTATTCCTCTATCTTCTTGCAGGTGTAGCGTTGTATCTGGTGTTCAGTAAAAAAGAATACTCCAATAAGGTTATATCCGCAATACTTGCTTTCTTCTGGTTCTGGATGGGCGCTGTTTTCCATCTACTCTATTTTGCTCCGATAAACAAATCTTCCTACCTGTTCGGTATCCTGTTCATCGTTCAGGGTGTTCTGTTCCTGAAATACGGAGTGCTTGACAGGAAACTTTCCTTCAGTTTCAGTAAGGATATATACGGGTTGACAGGTCTGGCAATGATCCTGTACGGACTGCTGCTCTATCCGGTGTTCGGGTATTTCATAGGGCATGTCTACCCGTACCAGCCGACCTTCGGTGTCCCATGCCCCACCACGATATTCACTTTCGGACTTCTGTTGTGGACTTCTCCGAAGATACCAAAAGTAATTCTTGTGGTTCCTCTGCTATGGTCATTCATGGGCTCCACGGCTGCCCTTGGATTTGGGATACTGGAAGATGTACTGCTGCTGGTATCAGGTATAGTTGGGGTTGTTTTGATATGGTATAGGGATAAGCAGATGCAATAAACGATGTGCGATATATGGGGAAGTGAGAATATCAGTTGTTCAAAAAATATGTATTGAAGAGAATTATCAGCAGTTTTTTGCCTGTTTCTCTTCAATATAGTTTTTCATGTCTTCTAATTTGGAGTCATAGGTTTCCTGATCTATAATGCTGTGTTCTGAACAAAGTGAACGTGCACCAGCATGCCAGTAAGTTTCTAACCTCACAAGATACTGAAACGAAAAGCAGACTAATTGAAGGACTTAAGAAATTACAGAACGATCACTTAAGCCACGATGTGAAAAAACTGAAAGGCACAAAAGGAAGGCAGGATCTTTATCGTCTGCGTATTGGAGATTACAGAGCTATTTTTGCGATTGAGAATGATATTGTTAACGTACTTGAGATAACTCCGAGGGGCTATGGGTATAAGTGGCTTTGACCAACTCAGAAAAAACACTACATAAAAAAACCGTGATTATATAAGACCATTATGTCGGTGAAGTAATGCACCATATTCATTAAAACACTCTTGTGCAGTCCCTGGCAAAGCCTGAATAAATCGCTGTAACATATTAGAATCATCTTTAAATACCGTCATCCAAATGCTCCAATAGCCTTTTGCCTCCATCAAATCAACAATACTGTCACGGAAATCTTCATTATTATTTCTTGTGAGACGTTCTTTTAATCTTATGGCTAAATCCCAGGTTTCCCTGCGATTTAGCCATCGGCGGTCAGAACATGTGTGATCATTCAGTGGGTTCTTATCTAAACCGATTAATTTGATAGTTGCGTTCGCTTTTCCCATTAAATTCATGTCTAGAATATTAGAAGCCACTATAATACCGCCTTCACAGTAATTGAAAGCTAGTAAAGTGTTATCACGATCTGGCCAAAAGTAATCATCTAAATCAACATCCAGATTACCTTTAGTAGAGTTGCAGTTAGAACAAGCCAAAAGAAAATTATTCCAATCTAATTCACGTTCCACGATTACTTCAGTCTCACCTTTAGGTTTTTTCGGTTTTACGTGCTCTACAGCTAGCGATGAATCTAAATGCATCTCACAATATGAACAATATTCTCCCAGTCTTTTGACAAGTTCACCTCTTGCATTAGAATAATCGGAATATTCTACATCATTTCCATTTGCATCAGTGGGTATAGCTCCCTTACAAACAGGGCGCATTATTTATACCCCTTCCTTTTCTGTGAGCCTAAACCTGCATCTATACGCTCCATCTCAAGAAAAGCATGATACGCTTGATTATCACTAAATGGTGCAGATAGTTCATCCAATTTAGATTTCAATTCTTCTTTTTTGCTATTATTGGAATCTTTTGCTTCTTGAAGTACTGTATAATACTGTTTTGCAACAGAATACATTTCTTGTTGACGATGACTTCTTTGAGGAACTTCTACTCCCATTACATATTCTACAATATCTTCAATACTCTTATCACTATATTCACCACTCGGAGCTGGAGTAGCAATATCATCTATCGAAGACAAAGTAATGCCGAAATCTGTTTTATTAAGGTCTATGACCTCTCCCAATTCAAGAGATTGTAATATAAAAGGCGAATGAGTGGTAACAATGAACTGCATTTTTGGAAATGCTTTTTTCAAATCTCTAACAACATGGCGCTGCCATTGTGGATGAAGGTGAAGATCAATTTCATCAATTAACACTACCCCTGAACTTTCTCTTGCAGCTTCTGCCGCCAGATGGGGATTCAGGCGGGCACAACGATGTGCAATATCTGCAACCATAGCAATCATGTTTCTATATCCATCACTTAAATTACCAAATAGGCAGTAACCTTCATCTTTAAATTCAATTATAAGAGAATCGTTAGCTACATCGTAATAAAAATGCTCAGCTTTAGGGATGCAAGTTTTAACAGCTAGGCGTACAGCTTCCAGAGTTCCAATATTTTTATTTCTCTGTAGAGCTGAAAGTTCTAAATGTTTAAACCATTTTTCAAAAAGATGATGATCTGACTTCATGTCTAAGCAGTTTCTGTAACCCACGGTTCTGGATTCAGGTTTTCCTACGGGAACTTTTCGATGATAATCCCATAATCTGCCTGTCCCATAATATAGCATAATAGGAAGATTTACATCTTCGCCTTTACTAACAGATAGCAAATCTTCGTGACCAATTTGAATAAGCTCACGTGCCTCTTTACCGCGATCTCCCAAATTTCTTGTCCACTCTATATTATTTCCATGTAAAGTCCCCTGTGCAGTCAAAAATATGGGCACTTGTTGCTCAAGAGTGATTTGGTCATTTTTTTCAAAAATTTTTAGTTTTGCATCTGTTTTTTTAATTCCACTTCTTCCTCCTGATCCAACATTAAATTTGAGCAAATAACTACCAAGCATGATTGAAGATGCATCTAATACAGATGACTTTCCTGATGCATTATCTCCAATCAAAACAGTAAACTGAGAATTGAATTGGAAGGTATAATCTGAAAATTTGCGAAAATTACGTAACCGAAGAGTATGTATTTTCATTCAATCTCCTACATATTTCTTTTTTTGTTCAAGAATTAATAATGATTACTAATATATTCTCCATTTTTCATTATATATAAGTGAAAGTAATCTATAAACATAAAGGCTTCATATAGATTTTATTTAAATATAACTGATGTGATTTACCATAGATATAAGTTTCTTGGCAGTAAAATAGAATTGTAAAATAATCTCAATTTGAAGATTGGTTTCTTTTTGATATTGCAATAGAAACAAATATGATATCCCTAAATCCCACATCGTTACATTCATGTACCAAAACCATTCTTTAATTTTACATGAAGAAGATCGTTATCATCGATTACGGACTTGGCAACCTCAGAAGTGTTCGCAAGGGGCTGGAACACGCAGGTGCGGACGTAATCATTTCAAGTGATCCTGAAGAGATTAAAAGTGCAGATGGTGTTATCCTTCCGGGTGTCGGTGCTTTCAGGGATGCGATGAAGAACGTGGAAGTTCTCAGAAGAACCATTGACAAATATGTAGCATCTGGAAAGCCAATGCTTGGCATCTGCCTTGGACAGCAGATGATGTTAAGCACATCAGAAGAGGGTGGACTCACTGAAGGCCTTGACCTTGTAAAAGGCCAGGTACTCAGGTTTCCACACTCTGAACTCAAAGTCCCTCACATGGGATGGAACTCAATCAAAATCACTCAGGAACATCCTATTTTTGATGGAATACCCGAAGGTTCATTTGTCTATTTTGTACATTCATACTACGTGGACACTACAGATAAGAACACGCTTATTTCATGCGAATACGGGACAGAATTTGCAGCCGCTATTGTCAATGATGCAGGGAATGTTATCGGAATCCAGTTCCACCCTGAGAAAAGCGGTGATATCGGCCTTAATATACTGAAGAACTTTGTTGCCATGTGCTAAAGGGATGAAAATATGGATATTGAAGGCTACGCAAAACGAGGGCTCACTAACAATGAGTCTGACCTTGAAGATAAACTGACTGCCAGAATACTGGAAGTTAAAAAAACAAATCCTGAACATGCACGTAAACTTGCACAGGCAACCATCACCGAAGCAAAAGCAACCCTTGTCCTGAAAGGTGATGTACTCGAACCCACCGTATCCGGTGTGACAATGGGAGAATTCGGTGTTGGTTCCAGAGGTCTTGGAGATTTCTATACCCATGAGAAGATTGCAGAGGTAATCGGCAAGACAAAAGCAGTGGTGGACACCACACACCTTGACGACTCAGGAGTTGTAAAATCCGATGGTGGAGAATATGTCATTCTTACAGTCGACGGCATGCACTCCAGACTTAGCGATTATTCATTCCTTGCAGGATTCCACGTTGCAAGGGCAGCATTGCGAGATGTTTATGTCATGGGTGCAAGACCTGTGGCAATGCTTTCTGATATACATGTAGCAGATGACGGAGATGTTGGCAAGGTCTTTGACCACATTGCAGGTATCACTGCGGTGGCTGATCTGTCAAATATCCCACTCATAACAGGCAGCACATTAAGAATCGGTGGCGACATGGTCATCGGTGAACGTATGACCGGAGGAGTCGGTGCTGTTGGCGTTTCAAGCGACCTTACATCACGCGAGCAGACACAGGTAGGAGACGTCATCCTCATGACAGAAGGAGCAGGTGGTGGAACAATATCCACAACTGCACTCTATTATGAAATGCATGATATCGTTGATGAGACGATCAACATAAAGTTCCTTGATGCATGCGAAAAGCTGCTGGATTCCGGCCTTGTAAAACACATCCACGCAATGACAGATGTTACAAACGGTGGAATTCGCGGAGATGCAAAAGAAATATCCAGAACAGCAGGTGTCAAGCTTATTTTTGAAGAAAAGGACATGAGAAAACTAGTCAATCCAAGAGTCTTTGACATGCTTGAATCACTGGAGATCGACTATCTTGGAGTTTCCCTTGATGCTTTGCTCATCATTGCACCCGAGGAATATGCTGAAGACATCATGAAGACCATCAGAAGCGCAGATGTTGATATTTCGGTAATTGGAGAAGTTGTAGAAGGAACCGGTGCAGAGGTCATAATTGATGGAGAAGTAAGGGATTTCACACCACGCTTCAGAGAATCAGCATACACACCTATCAAGAAGATGATAGGTGATGAGAATCCACGTGACTTTGAAGAGATGAAAAAAGCCATTGATACAGCAGCTCTTAATGCAATTGAGAAGAAACGTCGCGTCGTTGAAATGGTTAAAAGAAAGTAGAAAGGATTTCCTTTCTACCTAAAATTAAAAACTCAAAATCTACATTCTGTTTTTAATCCTGCTCATCATCAATCAGATTTTCGGGCTCTGATTCATCTTTTAATTTTTTAACAACAAGCACAACACCATCTTTTTCAAGTATTGTTACCTTGTCGTCTTTTTCAATTATGTCAGATGAACGTGCCTTCCAGTGTTGACCCCTGTGAAGAACATATCCGGTCTGACCGTTTCCAATTGGTTCAAGTGCTAGAGCCATATCGCCAACAAGTTCACCAAATAACGGTTTCTTCCTTCTGACCTCAAACACCTTGTAAATGATGAACACAAAGAAAAGACCGATTATTATTGTTGGCGTCGCCACAGATATTATCAATGTTCTCTGGAATTCCGCAGGAGTATAGTTATTCGGGAAATCGGTAGGAACCAGCAGTATGCTGCCTGCAATTATGCACACAAGACCCGCAATCCCAAAAATTCCAAAGCCCGGCGCCTGGAATTCAAGTACGAGCAACGCTACACCGGCAACAACCAGGAACAATGCACCGATATCCACATCAAAGCCTGTTCCGATAAGTCCGAGTGCAATAGCAATCACACCAAAGAGTTCAGCACCAAAACCCGGATGTGAGATTCCAAGTATAATGGCATAAACACCAAGAAGCAGAAGCATCGATGAAACGATAGGATTGGAGATAATTCCCATGAAAGCCAGCCTGAGGGATGGCTCATAGTAGGTTACATCCGCACCATCGGTTTCAAGAACCTTATCCTTTACTTCAACACCATCAAGCTGTGACATCAGGTCATCAATATCCGATGCAACGTACTCAATTACCCCATACTCCAGAGCGGTTTCAGCATCAATATTCAGGTTCTCTGTTATGAACTTCTCAGCAGCAGTCTCATTACGACCATGCATTTTTGCATTCTCGGTCGCTCTTTTGACAATGGCATTAATGATCTTGTCTTCTTCTACAGGTTCACTTCCGCTTGCAGTAACAGTTACCGGTTGTGCCGAACCAATTATGGTATAAGGTGCCATTGCAGCAACATCGGTACTGATAAGTATCAAAGTTCCTGCAGACCATGCTTTTGTACCTTCCGGGTAGACATATCCAACAACCGGTACATCAGTTGAAGCTATCTGTTCCATTATGGAAATTGTTTCATCAAGGTTGCCACCTGGAGTGTTGAGAGTTATGACAAGAGCCTCATAGTTGTCGTTTTCTGCAAAGGCAATAGCATCTGCTAAAACATCATCTGTCACCGGAGTAATAGAATCTGAGATATCCACTACCAGTACCTTCTGTTGTTCTGCAGCACATGCATTGCCTGATACAAAAGATAAGAGCAACGTTAAAAAAAGAAAAGTGCTCAGGTATGACTGGCACTTATGTAGCATGATTCCTCCATTACTCATTTTCTTTCTTAACAAACGCCTTTGAAAAGGCTGCAACTTCTGCAACATCCGTGGAATTAGCCACGACGATCATATTCTTTTCTCTTGCTATTTCGGCATATGTCTGAAGTTCCCTGAGTTTGATTGCAACAGGTACTTCCTGGTAAAGGCGTGCCGCATCTTTCATCTTTGTAGCGGCAATGAACTCACCATCTGCAAGAATGATACGTGAACGCTTTTCACGCTCTGCCTCTGCCTGTTTTGCAATTGCACGGAGCATTGTGTCATCAATACTTACATCCCTAAGGGTTACACCGGTAACCTTGATACCCCACGGATCAGTGGAAATATCGAGCTGCTCCTGGATATTCCTGTTGACATCTTCCCTGTTGGAAAGTACATCATCCAGTTCAAGCTGACCTATAACATCCCTGAGTGTAGTTTGAGAAAGCATTGCAGTTGCGTACTTGAAATTCTCAACCTCATTGACCGCTTTTGTAGGATCAATAACCTGGTAATAGACAACAGCGTCAACTGCCACGGTTACATTGTCCTTTGTGATTACTGCCTGTTTTGGAACATCAATGGCAATAACACGCAGGTCTATCTTTACAACCGTATCAATTATCGGGATGATCAGGAACAGACCTGGTCCCTTCACTCCACTTAATCTTCCCAGACGGAAGATAACTACACGTTCATATTCATTAACGATTTTGATAGCCTTGGACAATATGATAAATGCCACTACAGCTAACGGAATAATAATATCGATCAAAGCCATATTTTACAACTCTCCTGAAGAATAAACAGAAAACTTATTATATAGATATAAAGAGCCTACTTCTTAAAAATATGCCGGTGGAGAAATAGTACAAACTTATCGTTTCAGAACAACAGGAACAATAGAAAAGATATAGAAGGCTGGGTCTGAGTACTTGTTTGAGGGGATGTACACGAAAGCATGAAAGCATTGTTATTATTGAAATAACATTTCAGACCCAACAGATAATAGAACTCATTTATCGTTTATTAATGTGATTGATTTTGATGTTAATAATTTCAAACAAATTTTCAAAAACGATATGCTGTGGTGGTTATATAAGTAGTGACTATAAATATTTCGGCTTTTTTATACTCAATTATACAAGCAAACACATAAATCCAACATCCACCATCTAAGACTAGATAAAATGAGCGAGAAATGTGTAGAATGCAACGGGAAAGGCTATCGTGTCACCGGCACTGCTAAATGCCCCGAGTGCAAAGGGACGGGAAAATCAAAGTCCATTGACCTTATGAAACTTTCAGAAAAGGATATGGCGAACTTTTTGAAAAATGGATCTTCCTGCGACAACTGTAGCGGGACAGGAGATATTGAAGAGCGGGAGAAATGTGCCGCGTGTTCCGGCAAAGGTGTCTTTTATAAGTGCAAGGTTTGTGGGGCTGAAATGGACCGCCTTTATCAGGGCGATGAGGTCTGTCATTCATGTGCAAAACAGCAGATAGTGTACAAACTTGACAACTCGTGTACTCTCGATGAGCTTGAAGTCGGAAAAATGTACCATTCAACAGTAAGGAACATTGCCGATTTCGGAGTATTCGTTGATCTTAATTCTAATCTCAGGGGGCTTATTCATTCCAGTAACATGAAAGGACCACTGGAAGTCGGTGAACCGGTCATTGTCAGTTTAAAGGAAATTAAACCAAGAGGTAAAATGGATCTGGTTCCCAGGAATTTGAAAGAATACCAGACCATTGAACTTGAAAAGAAGCTCCCTATCATGCTTGCCAGTGAAATGGCACAAATGGTAGGTAAGAAAGTAAAGGTGCAGGGAGAGGTCATACAGATCAAACAAACTGCCGGGCCTACTATATTCACAATTGCAGATGAAAGCGGACAGATCTCCGGTGCCGCATTTGAGAGCGCAGGTGAGAGAGCTTATCCGGATGTTGAAGTCGATATGATCGTTGCAGCCACCGGCGAGGTTTCAGCTCGTGGCGATAGTTTCCAGCTTGAGGTCCAGAGTCTTAAAAGGCTGACCGGTTCACAGGAAACTGAGATTCTCAATCGTATTGAAGCTGCCATTGACAGCAGAGCGGAACCATATGAAATTGAATACATGGTTGAAAGTGAGGTTCTTGAAAATCTCAGACCTATCATGAAGAAGGCTGCAAAGGAAATCAGAAAGGCAATTATTAAATCTACGCCTATCCTCCTGCGCCACCATGCCGATGCTGATGGAATGACAGCTGCTCTGGCTATTGAGAAAGCCATCATGCCACTGATACAAGATGTGAACGGCCAGGATGGAGAATATCACTTTTACAGACGTGCTCCTTCAAAGGCACCTTTCTATGAAGTGACGGACGTTGTACGTGATATCGGCTTCGCCCTTGAGGATGCAGCAAGACATGGACAGAAGATGCCTCTTGTCATAAGTGTGGATAATGGATCTTCCAATGAGAATGTGGCTGCAATGAAGCAGGCACAAGTGTATGGCATCCAGATGATAGTGATGGACCACCACCAACCCGATGATGTGGTCGATGAATTCCTATTAACCCATGTTAACCCGGCACACGTTGGGGGAGACTTCGGTATGACGGCAGGTATGCTCTGTACCGAGGTAGCACGTATGATAAATGTCAATGTTGAAAACGAAATTAAACATCTACCTGCCGTAGCTGCACTTGGTGACCGCTCAGAAGCTGAAGAGGCAAAGAGATACATAGAACTTGTATCTGACAAGTATACCCTGCAACACCTGAAAGATATGGCACTAGCCCTTGACTTTGCAGCATACTGGCTTAAATTCAATCCTGGAAAAGGTATCGTTGATGATATCCTGGACTTTGGAGACCATACGATACACAATAATCTGGTCAATGTGCTTTGCGAACAGGCAAACGAAATGATCGCTGAGCAAATAGATGTCTGTATGGCTCATGTCAAAGCACAGGACCTGCCAAATGGAGCAATCCTGAATGTGCTTGATGTTGAGAACCATGCTCACAAATTTACATTCCCACCACCCGGAAAGACCTCAGGTGAAGTCCATGACAAGCTATGTCATAAATACGAAGATAAACCAGTTGTAACTATAGGATACGGACCTGATTTTGCAGTTATCCGCTCAAGAGGTGTACTGATGAATATACCTCAGATGGTCAGGGAACTCTATGAAGAAGTAAAAGGCGGCGGAGTCAATGGTGGAGGACACCTGGTAGTTGGAAGTATCAAATTCGTTGAAGGAATGCGCACAGAAGTGCTTTCCAAATTAGTTGAAAAAATAGGAGCTGTAGGAGTTGAATAACTCCTACTGAAAAACAATAATTTCTCTTTTAATTGAATCAGTCTACACGTACTATGCGCACCAGTGCATGTACAGGTACTTCAGAAAGAGTCTCAGATCCGCTCTTGTCCACAAGTACGGCAATTGCAAGAGGCTTTGCACCGGAACTACGTAGGTGGGTTGCAACATCCCTCATTGTGTTTCCGGTAGTAATGACATCATCAACGATGATACATTTCTTTCCCTTGATACCTGCAAAATTCCTGCTAAAAGCTCCGCTGAGTCTGGATTCATCGCCCTGCTCGTTATAAGCATGATACACTGACAGTTGTGTGTTCAGCTCTTCTGCAATAAGACTTGCAAGGGGAACTCCGCTAAGGCCAATTCCGACAACAAGGTCAATATCATTGCCGGTAGCTTCCACGGTGTCGAGCACCATGTCGCACATGGCAATTCCGACATGTCGCATCCTGAATGCACTTTTCCCTATGTTCCTCCAGTTGACCGATATGTCTTTTGGTGCAGAGGAGACATCTTCCTTCTTTGCACGGGTCAGAAGCCATGTTACGGTTTCCTGGGAAACGTTAAGCTCATCTGCGATTTGCCTTGTAACAAGTCCATTTGCCTGCAATTCAAGGGCTTTCTGGATCAATTTATCAATATTCTTCATACGAATCCCGTATTTCCATCTTTAACTTATATGTAATATATCAACAGAGGTGTTATATTTTTCTTTTGCGCCTTTTCTTCAAAGGAGAACCACAAACAGGACATACATCACCACTATCAAATTTTCTCCGGCAGCCTGTACACTGCTTTTGCCATACCAGCACATCCTTTATCTTTTTCTGGGCCACAGGCTTTACTTCAAGCCCCAGAACCTTTGCAACATTCTGGACTGCATAGTCATCAGTCAGAAGCACTGAATTCCCTTTGTATTCAAGTGCCTTGGCCAGAATATCAATATCAGTTGGGGACAGTTCCTCACAGTCCTTTGTCTCATTGGCAACCTGCAGAACTTTTTCACGGAAAGAATCCTCCGGCATTTCAACCCTGGCACCGCTCTCGCGTGCAAGATCAAAACGCATAGCTGCTTCACTGCTTTTCAGTTCATTAACTACTGAGGGAATTGTTATGATTCTATAAGGTTCTATTCCGCTTCCCATAATAAAGACAGCAGAATCCGCGATGTAGTATTCCATATAATAGCAGATACTTTCTGAATACAGATTAATTCTTTGTTAGGGAACTATGGAGACGTATTTATTTCTTACACAAATTAATATATTTGCAAATACATATAGATGTGAAGAGGAACATCTATGTCAAGAATATCCAGTGGAATCAATGACCTGGACAAGAGACTACAGGGAGGTTTTCCTGAGGGTGAATGCATCCTCGTAACAGGAAAACCCGGAACCGGTAAAACAATATTTGGAATGCAGTTCCTGTACAATGCATGTCTTGAAGGTAAAAAATGCATAATGATAGCAACAGAAGAAACCCCGGAAAAAATAGTAGAGCATGGAAAAATCCTTGGATTTGATCTGGGACCCTACATTGAGAAGAAACAACTCACAATGATTCATTTTTTCGAAATGAGGGTGATGAACATGGAAGAAGGTGGAGATAGTTGTACATGCATAAATATTGACACATTGAACAACCTGACACATATCATTGATGATGATGTGAACGTAATCGTTCTTGACAATATGGGGACATTCTCAATCGGAGTTGATCTTAGGACATTCAAGGAAGAACTTGAAGTGCTTGCGTTCCTGCTTTCCGCACAAAAAAGAACATCACTTATCATAATGGATGCAGCAGCTCATGAATTCACGCATAATATCGCCGAATATTCTACCTATGGGACCATCAAACTGATGTTCAAGGAAAATCCCTACACCGGTAAAATGGAAAGGTTCATGTTCATTCCTAAAATGCGGGGGACAAAAATAACTCTGGAACCCATTAACTACGATATTACTGAAGAAGGAATTAAATTATTTTCACCAAAAGGCAATAGATAATATAAGGTATGTGAGCACTGGAAATACAATTATTTTATTGATGCCTAACTTTGCAAAGGAGAACGTGGTGTAAATTATGGAAAGGATCTCTACCGGGATTTCTGATATCGATAAGAAAATACAGGGAGGATTTCCTGTAGGGGAATCATATCTGTTAACTGGAGAACCCGGCACAGGTAAGACAATATTTGGGTTACACTTTATCTACAATGCATGCACGGAAGGAAAAAAGTGTGCAATTCTGGCAACAGAAGAAACACCGGAAAAGATTGTGCGGCATGGAAAAACTGTTGGCCTGGACATTGAGCCCTTCGTAGAAAGCAACCAGCTTACAATGATACGCGTGCTTGAAAAAAGAATAGAGGGCATGGAGGATAAATACGCAAATATTATCACAAATACCAGCGACCCACGCAATATCAAATACACAATTCCTGAAGATGTAGAGGTAGTTGTCATTGATAACATGGGTACTTTTTCAATAGGGGAGGAATTGAACGTATTCAGGGACAAACTTGATACACTAATTTACCTGTTCTCTGAATCGAACTGGACATCTCTTATAATAATGGATGCAACTGCACATGAACTCACTCACAGGATATCTGAATATTCAAGTAGCGGAACCATTCGGTTAATGATAAAGGAAAACCCCTATACCGGAAAAATGGAAAGGTTCATGTACATTCCTAAAATGCGTGACACGGACATCTCACTTGAGATTATAAACTACAGCATAACCAGTCAGGGAATCAAGTTGTCTGCTTCAAAGTCTGCTTCTAAGACAAATAAATTAATATAATTGAAACATTCTCCATTAAAAACCGGCAGGATTGATAAAATGGACATTTCAAAAGCTAAAGACATCATAGTTGAGTTTATCAAGGAAAAAACAACAGAGGCAGGCGTAAAAGGTGCTGTTGTAGGTCTTAGTGGAGGGATTGATTCCGCACTTACTGCATACCTGACAGTTGAAGCCCTTGGTAAAGAAAATGTTCTTGGAATACACATGCCTGAACTCAACCTGACACCTGCCGAGGATGTACTGGATGCCACAGAAGTCGCGGAGAGACTTGGAATCGAATTCAAGACTGTTGATATTTCAGAAATACTTGCAGGATACATGAACTCAATTCCTGAAAGTTCGGATTCTAATTCGCATTCAAATGGCAACCTCAAAGCCAGAATACGCATGTCAGTTCTTTATTACTATGCCAACAGCACGTCCGGGATGGTTATGGGAACCGGCAACAAGACTGAAATACTTCTAGGTTACTTTACAAAATACGGAGACGGCGGGGTTGACCTTGAGCCTATTGGTGACCTTTACAAAACAGAAGTGAGGGAAATGTCAAAGCTCATGGAAGTTCCGGAAGAGATTATCACCAAAGCTCCGTCTGCAAGGCTCTGGGAAGACCAGACAGATGAGGATGAGCTTGGAATTACCTATGAACTTGTGGACAGGTTCCTCGCACTTTTACTTGAAGGTGAAACGCCCCAGGTAGCCCAGAATACTCTGGGAATGAGCGTAACTCAAAGGGATTCAGTCCTGAAAAGGATTAATGCAAACCTGCACAAACAGAAAGCTGCTCCAATAGCAGAACTCAAATTATTAAGGTAAGTTCACTCACCTGCCATGGAACACTGGCAACTCCTCATTTTCAAATCGCAGGAGTTGTTTTGCAAGATGACGCCTTGCACATGGAGGGACTTCATAAAAGCCCGGTAAAACATCTCTTTTAATTTCTGTTTTTTCAGGAATCTCCGAACTTGTACCACATTTCTTACACCTGTAACCCTGTTCTGAACCTGCAGATTTCATTCGCTTTCCACAGGAAGGACAGGAAGGATTTCGAATATCATACTCTTTTGCCAGCTTTATGACCTTTATCTTTTCAATATTCAGGGTATTTTCAGTAACACTGCCATACACAATCACTCTGTCATCAGGGATCAGTTTACGTACGAGTTCCCTGAAGTTCTTTGTAGGCTCAAAGGCAGCACAGTCAATAATATCACCTGCCGCATCCTTCAGAGTAAATATTGTATGCCCGCCCCTGATGGTCACAGGTTCAGAACAAACCTCTCCTTCCAGAATATAGGAATGCATTTCCTCAATTTCACTAATCGATGAAACAGGTATCAGATGCATGTCGGTTCCCTGATTAGTGCGGTAAACACAGATGCGTTCAACAGGCTCGGAAACTACAAAGGAAGCAGCTTTTTCAACAGAAGCCGCACCTTTTCCTCTTATTCCGTAAAGTACAGGGTCTCCTGAATGCGGAACACATACTATCATGTTGTTGACCAAATCCACAGTATCCCATGTATCGGGATATGTCTGCCTGTCTGCTTCAAAAATGGAACTGTCATCAACAACACGTTTTGTGCCCCATACTTCCTTTTCCCTGTAAGCAAGATACTCATACGTGTGATCCCATTTTAGATCAAGCATGGCTCCACAAGCAGAAAGAGCACCTATCAGGCCGCGCCCATTCTTAAATGCCCGGAACTCAAGTCCAAGCCTGGATGCAAGTTCCTTTGCTTCATCTATTGTGATGACATCTTTGACAGCGCGCTTAAAAAAAGAACTTAGTTCGTCTCTGGCGGCATCAAACATTCTCTCTTCAACAAAAACAACACCGGGATTTGTATTTTCATTATCCAGACATGCCATTGATGATATTTTATTGGTAACGTGCCGGATTACTTTATCTTTATCCTCAAATTCAATGAACAGTGCGACTGCTGCGTTTCCACGGGTCTTGTAAGGAATCGTAGGATTCAGGCGCACCAGTATTGGTTCTGATATGACCTGTGCAAAAGAAGACAGTTCATCCCTTAAAAGAGCACACAGGTATGTGGTGCACATGCCTTCTCTGGAATCCGTGTCATCAATTCCAATGACCATTTTAATGTTTTCACTGCCCATTTGACCAATTGCAAATACAATTGATTAGCTTTAAATGATTCCTCTGATAGAAAATTATCAGCAATCTTATAAGCCCTGTAAATATCATTCTCCTATGACTGGTAAAAGAACATGTATCTCAGTTCTTTTACCCACTTCACTGACTGCACGAATGGAGTCTCCATGTGCCTCCACCCCACTTTTGCAAAGATACAGGCCAAGACCATTTCCACCGTAGCGGCGTGTACGGGAACCATCTACCTGATAGAACCTCTTGAAGATGTGAGGCATCTCATCCTTTGAAATACCTATTCCGGTATCTTCAACAATCACATGGGTATTCTTTTTTTCCTGAAAATTACAGACATGAAATAGTCTCCTACTAAGATAAGTTCGTATCTGGTGAGATCGATTCAGTTACAAACCTTGAAGTCCCTATAATTTGTGCAGATGACTCCCGAAAATATGTCCTGTGGAATGCGTTTTCTTTGATGGATGATAATAGCAGGTTTGAAGGAGTTCTCATATCAGGCAAAGATATTACAGATATAAAGATCGCTGAAAAAGCTCTTCTTCTGGATGAATCAAGGCTGGAGGCTCTTGTAGAGTTGAATCAGCACTCACACTCCAATAGGGGATATTCCCGATTTTTCACTGGAAAAAGCAGTTGATCTTACTGAAAACATTGTAGGTTATGTTGGTTTTGAGCTTAAACCCGTAAATACAGATTATAGTATCGGGGAAACTAATCTATGGGGCATGGTTGTAAAGGAACGTGAACCTATAATCTCAAACAATTATCCTGAAGATTCTCCTATGAAAAAAATTTCTCCTGCTGGACATGTGAGTATTCGTAATTACCTCTCAGACAGATAACACTTCGAATGGAAGGCACATGGAAGCTCATACAGAGAAGAAAAAATGAAGAGAAGATTAAATCATATGCAAGGGAAGTTGCAGAGAACAACAAAGAACTGGAATCCCTGGATCATATGAAAGATGAGTTCATTGCAAACATAACTCACGAACTCAAAACTCCCCTTATTCTTATTAAAGGATACAGTAGACTTCTTTATGAAGGACATCTGGGCCCAATGACTGATGACCAGAAAAAAGGGTCGGGTACAATTCTCCAGGATGCTGAAAGGTTACATAAACTGATTGATTCACTTTTATATATGCAGAACATCCACTCAGGAAACATACAGTACCATTTGAATTACATTGATATTGTCACCGTACTCGATTATGTGATCGACGGATCCTTAAAAAACAGGTATGCTCCTGAGCTTATAATAGAATATTCTTCACCTCTGCCCTTTATCTGTGGAAATGCGACCTATCTGGAACAGGTCTTTTCACACGTACTTGAAAATGTTTTCAAATTCATTCCTCCGGATGGATCAGTCACAGTTGAAGCTTTTCAGGAAAAAGAAGTTCAAGCCATTTATTTCCGGATATCTGTTCTTCTTTGTATCCGGTAAGTTCAAGAATTTTTTTATTGACGCATGAAATACTACCCTCAATATCCAGAAAAAGGATGGCCATAGGCAGTATGTCCATTATCTTGTGGGATTTATTTTTTCATTCTCAATACCATTGATTATTTCCTGTGACCTGCTGGCAGATAAAGATATGATTATGCCAAATAAAAGGGAAATAAGGATAACTGAAAGGCGTATGTATTTTTCAGGAGCGGAAATGCCCGGAACAAGGTTGTCTGCCAAAGACCTGTCCGAATAAAAACAATAGTTTAGTAATGCGTCTCTCTGTGCCCGTATTTTCACTCAACAGACAGTGCACGAGCAATCTTATTTTGTTATGTATTGCTGTATATACACCATTATTTCTGCAGATCTGATATATAATTGTAACATAAAATATTTTTAGAAAAAATCATCATGAATAAGGTGTTTCCTCCTAATGTCTAAATATAGAAAAGTTTTATATAGATGTGCAAACAATGCCTATTTAGTCATGACAAAAGAGATCCTTATACATCAGATTATTGATGTATTACAGCAGGCAGGCTTCATTGTATCAAAGAGATGCAATATCAGACCACGAAGCTTTGATCTTGCAGCAAGAAAAGGTGAAACTCTTCTTTTCTGTAAAGTACTTTTTAACATAGACGGCCTCAACGAAGAGACCGCAAGGGAGATGAAGAGCCTCGCACGGTATCTTGGAGGAACTGCAGTACTCACAGGTGCGAAAACCCGGGATCAAATGCTGGAAGACAGCGTAGTCTATATGCGCTATGATATTCCTGCAGTCAATGTCCAGACTCTCTACGACTACTTTGTTGAGGAAGTCCCACCTCTTGTTTCAGCAGCTCCTGGTGGTCTTTATGTATCTATTGACGGTGATGTGCTCAGGGAAGCCCGCAAGAGAACCGAAATGTCTCTTGGAGCCCTTGCAACTGAACTGGGTGTTTCCAGAAGGACCATCAGCAAATATGAAGAAGGCGGGATGGATGCATCCATAGATATAGTACTCCACCTTGAGGAACTGCTGGATGTTGCCCTTGCAAAATCAATAGATATACTCCATTGTTTTGAAAAGAAGACAAGTATTGAGGTTCCACAGGAAAAAACTAATGAAGCACAGCCGGATGAAGGAATTCTTGGAATGCTTCACGCACTTGGATACCAGGTGGTTTCCACAAGTCAGGCACCATTTAAGGCAATCTCAAAGGATACATCCGACACTCTGCTCACCGGTGTCAGCACATACAGCAGTTCAATGATCAAGCGTGCAGATCTTATGAGTAGTATATCCTGCGTTACAAGGACTAAATCTGTTTTCATAATCAATGGACAGATCAAGTCAGAAACTGTTGAAAATACGGTTCTTATAGAAAAGACAGAACTTGACAAGCTGTCCGGCACAGATGAGCTTGCTGATCTTATTAACGAGCGTACCAAGAAGCATAACATCAATATCTGATTCCGAAAATTGTTGTTTTCAAAGGCTAGTCTGTTATTATTTCCGGCACTAATTAACAAATCCAAAACCCTAATATACAGATATACCTTTTAGAACTAGCAATGACTACCAACATCGCAGTACTTGTTTCAGGAAGAGGATCTAATCTCCAGTCTATAATTGACAATATAGAAAGTGGCTACATTCAGAACGCAAAGGTTTCTGTTGTTGTAAGTGATGTGGAGGATGCCTATGCGCTTGAACGTGCCCGCAAGCATGGTATCACCGATGTTTTCATAGACCCTTCCGATTACCAGAACAAGCAGGAATACGAGAATGAGATCCTGGAAGTCCTGAAAGACAATGATGTTGACCTTATATTGCTTGCAGGATACATGCGTCTTGTGGGAAAAGACCTGATTGTGGCGTATCGCAACAGTATAATTAACATCCATCCTGCATTGCTTCCATCCTTTAAAGGGCTCCATGCACAGCAGCAGGCTTTTGAATATGGTGTGAAGGTCAGTGGTTGTACGGTTCACTTTGTTGATGAAGGAATGGATACGGGACCTATAATTATACAGAAATGCGTTCCTGTATTAGAGGGGGATACTGCTGACGATCTGGCAGCCCGTATACTTGAACAGGAACACAGGATTTTCCCTGAAGCTGTCAAACTATTCGTTGAGGGTAAGCTTAAAGTGGAAGGTCGAATTGTAGTACACACGTAAATTAGCTTATATTAATATTATAACACCCTGCGAAGCAGGGGTCCAACATATAGATATCGAATTTAATGGTTGATAACAATGTCTTATGTCTCAGAAATTGACCCGGAGATTGCAGAAGCCTTAAGGCTTGAAGCAAACCGTCAGGATTACAAGCTGAACCTGATAGCATCAGAGAACTATACAAGCCGTGCAGTAATGGAAGCACAGGGCTCTGTAATGACAAACAAGTACGCAGAAGGCTACTCAGGAAAACGCTACTATGGTGGCTGTGAATTTGTAGATATTGCAGAAGACCTTGCCATTGAAAGGGCAAAGGCAATCTTTGGTGCCGAACACGTGAATGTCCAGCCACACTCCGGTTCCGGTGCTAACATGGCATGTTATTTCTCAGTTATTAAGCCCGGTGACACCATCATGTCAATGGACCTCACACATGGTGGTCACCTTTCACACGGAAGCCCTGTGAACTTTGCAGGACAGCTCTATAATATAGTACCATACGGTGTTGATAAGGAGACAGAGGCTCTAGACTATGATGCACTCATGGCAATGGCAAAGGAACACAAGCCACAGATGATTGTCTGTGGTGCTTCAGCATATTCAAGGACCATTGACTTCAAGGCATTCAGGGATATAGCTGATGAAGTGGGAGCATACCTTCTTGCAGATATCGCACACATTGCAGGTCTTGTAGCCGGAGGCGCACACCCAAGTCCTGTGCCATACGCTGATTTTGTAACAACCACAACCCACAAGACCCTCAGAGGTCCAAGGGGTGGAATGATAATGTGCAAGGAAGAGTATGCAAAGGACCTTAACAGGTCAGTGTTCCCTGGAATGCAGGGCGGACCACTCATGCATGTCATTGCAGCAAAAGCCGTTGCATTCAAGGAAGCACTCGGAGATCAGTTCAAGGCAGACCAGGTCCAGACAGTGAAGAACGCAGATTCCCTTGCAAAGGAACTCCAGAACAGGGAATTTGACATCGTGTCCGGTGGAACTGACAACCACGTAATGCTTCTCAACCTTAACAAGTTCGACATTACAGGAAAGGAAGCTGAAGCAGGAATGAGTAAGGCAGGAATTGTCCTTAACAAGAACACCATTCCATTTGAAACCAGAAGCCCATTCATTACAAGCGGAATCAGGATAGGTACGCCTGCAGCAACAACAAGAGGAATGAAGGAAGACCAGATGAAGGAAATCGCAGGATACATTGCAGAGGTAGTCAACAACCTTGACAATGATACAGTCCTTCACGGTATTAATTCCGATGTTGAGCAGCTGTGCAGCGGATTCCCGGTTTACAAGTAAATCTAAAATGCAGGCTGTATAGAAACTACATCAGGTGTTTGCATAATGGCAGAAGAGAACTACGATTCCAGGAAAATAGATGGCAGAAGCCTTTCAAGGAAAGTGGAAGAACAGGTAAAGCAGGGAGTTGACAGGCTCAAAGCAGAGAGGGGTGTTACACCCGGACTTGCAACCATACTTGTCGGCGAGGACCCTGCGTCCAGGATGTATGTCCGCCTTAAACACAAGGCATGTGAAAGAGTTGGCATACACGCAGAGGATCATAATATGCCTGAGTCCACCACACAGGAAGAACTTATGCTGCGTATTCAGGAATTGAATGCCAGGAAGGACATACATGGAATTCTCCTTCAGTTGCCTCTTCCAGAACACCTCGATGATAAGTCTGCAATGCTTGCAATTGACCCGGCAAAGGATGCAGATGGCTTCCACCCATACAACATGGGTAAACTCCTCATCGGTGATGAAGGACTTGTACCATGCACTCCAAAAGGAGTAATCAGAGCACTTGAAGAGTATGATGTGCAAATCCAGGGAAAACACGCAGTCATTGTGGGACACAGCAACGTTGTTGGAAAACCCATGGCTGCAATGCTCATCAACAGGAATGCAACTGTTTCTGTTTGCCATGTTTTCACCGATGACCTGACCAAGTTCACACTTGATGCAGATATCCTTGTAGTCGGAACCGGTGTTATGCACCTCATTAAAGCCGATATGGTGAAGGAAGGTGCAGTGATTTTCGATGTAGGAATCACCGAGAAGGGAGGCAAGGTTTACGGTGATGTTGATTTTGATAATGTTGTGAAGAAGGCTTCACTGATAACCCCTGTTCCGGGAGGCGTTGGTCCAATGACCATTGCAATCCTCATGGAACACGTGCTTATGGCAGCTTCAAACAGCTGATAAGCACACTTATATTTTATTAATTGAATACTATTTTGACTAAGCTATTTTAGTTATTTATCCTTTGATTAAAACTACCAGGTTGAATAATGGTTGTTGATGTAGATATATGCGGCTTGAAAGTTGGTGACGAGCATCCTGTAAGACTTATGGGGATCATCAACCTCAGCAAGGAATCCTTTTACAAAGGTTCGGTTGTTAGTAGCGATTCTCTACTTGACGTTGCACAAAAGATGATAGAAGACGGCGCTGCTATACTTGATATTGGTGCCCGTTCAACATGGCCTCTTGCAAATCCGGTTATCAGCGAGGAAGGAGAACTCGACCGTATGATTCCTGCACTGGAACTCCTGAATGATAATGTTGATGCACTCATTTCTGTTGATACTGTTTATGCCAGCGTTGCAAAAGAATCCCTGAAACATGGAGCAGACATAATCAATGATGTTTCCGGTTTTACAACAAATCCTGGGATGATGGATGTTGTTGCTGAGTACGATTGTCCTGCTGTTGTAATGGCATCGGAAGAAGTTCCCGGTGACCCAATAGGCATGGATGCGATCATGGTGTCTCTTGCTGACATTATCAGTAAAGCAGATACCAAAGGCATAGATACAAGTAAACTTATTCTCGACCCGGCGATAGGTAAATGGATACCTGAAAAAGACCCGATATTTGATTTTGAGACCATAGACCAGTTCGAGAGTCTCAGAGTATTTGGCAGGCCGCTGCTTGCAGCAGTATCAAGAAAATCCTGCATTGATGCTGTACTTCACAAACCGGCAAATAAAAGGCTATACGGAAGCCTTGCTGCAACTGCAATCGTGATTCACAAGGGTGCACACATTGTACGAACTCACGATGTCCCTGAAACGAAGGATGTTGTAGAGGTGGCGGCTGCAATGAGAAAAAGACAGCCGGTTGTTAAAGAGGGTGGCTTTGAAGTTAGCATTTCAGATATAACTCATCCTGATGATGCGGAATATCTCATGAGAAGCATAAAAGTCACAGGTTCCGGTGCAAAGGTCATGAAGAACAAGACCGTGAGCAAGGTTGTTCGTGTGAACAATATTACAACCACTGAGGCATTGATTATTAAGCAGGAGATCCTTGCAAGGGGTGGAGACGCTGCCCTTGAGCGTGACGCAGTATCACACGAAACTGAAAAGACAGATGTACTCATAATTGGAACTATATTGCAACTGGAGAAACTGGTCCATAAGCTCTCATTCCAGGCACGTAATCTTCCGCTAATCGCTGAGATGATTGCGGAAGTACTTGAAAACGACATGGATGTGGAGCATGGGTACCTGAGGGAACTATGATCATCTCATCTGCAAAGCCCTTTGAAGAAATACTTGAAATATTGAAAGACGAGGATGATATCTTCGTTATTGGCTGTAATGCATGTGCGGCAAAGATACACGTTGGCGGTGAACCTGAAGTTCTTGAAATGTGCCAGCGTCTTGAAGATTCAGGAATACATGTTGTTGGCTGGGTTATACCAAGCGCAGCCTGTAGTGTGGCTTCATTTGATTCACTTGTTGAAAAGAATCCCGCCATAAAGGAGGCTAAGACTATTCTTGTGATGGCCTGTGGAAGTGGTGTTTCTATTGTAGCCGGCGTTGTGGATGTGCCGGTTTATCCGTCAAACGACACAGTTTCCCTTGGAGGAAGGACTCAGGGAGAGGTCGTTCCTGAACTCTGTGCCATGTGTGGTGAATGCAAGATATATTATTTTGGCAGTGTGTGCCCGAAGAGTTTGTGCCCCAAACATTTGCTGAACGGACCCTGTGGCGGATCTGTTAACGGAAAATGTGAAGTAGATCCGGAAAAGGACTGTGCATGGGAACTTATCTGCAACAGGCTTGAAAAAATAGGAAGACTTGACCTGCTTGATATCACATGGGATGCTGAAGAAGGCACTGAAGGGTCAGTCTGACATGACTGGCAACTTGTTGTCCTGAATAGCTGAAAAATTGCTTGCAGGATAATATTTCCTGAACCTGCCATCTTTTTCATCCCGAATTACATTCTCATCCTTCAATTGGGTGATATGCCAGTGAATCGTACTTTTATCAACTCCTATTTTTTCTGATAATTCCTTCCCGGTTACACCAGGTTCTTTACAAATAGTTTCCAGAACACATTTTCGGGTGTCACTCTGTGTATTAGAGCCAACGGTTTGCAGAGCTTTCTCATTTGTATGGCCCTTGCTGAAATAATTTACAAATCGTCCCTGTCTGAGAGCGATAAGGAGATTTGAAAGCTGGAGCTTTTCAACGTGATACCTGAATGTTCCTCTTTTCATTTCCAGATCAGAAAGAATATCACTCTCAGAGCACCCAGGATTTTCAGATACATATGAAAGTATCTTGTTCCTGTTCTTCTCGCCTTTACTCCATGCCACTTTTCCCAGTAGCAAAGGAATGAATTTTCCCAGAGAAACTATGAGAAACCAGATGGTGCAACCAATCCATATAAATTTGAGTTTAAGAGGCAGGTCCCAGAAAGTAAGATTACCATCACAACCTGTTGAAACCACCAGCTCAGGTGGAATATCATCCGAGCGGTCTTTGTAAGGAACCACAGTACACTCAGCACTCACAATAAAGCAACTGCACGCGATCAAAAAAATGATACATACTATTTTCAAAGATCTTCTTAACTGAAATAACAAGTAATGGACCCCTCGTCATCACATCATCTGTAGATACGTTCTACGTTTGAACAAACTTCTGCTTGAAGATAACAAATATGTGATATATAGATTATGGCCAATCATTCCAACTAATTTCAAAATACTATTTCTTGTATATACACTACAATTTGACCCAGATAGCTGTAATATGAAAAACAATATGGTGCGATAACTTAATAAAATAACATGTCTGCACAAGTATTACTTTTATAATTATAAATCATATATTTTGCACACTCAGTTTGAACGATGGCCACAATAGTTAAATAAAACAACAAATAATTTTAAGATGTCACATTAGAATAATGTGGTGTGGGGTCCAAACTGAACTTGCAGAGTAGGCTTGAACCCCGGAACGCCCTAAGGCAAGGTTATGGTTGGCTTTGATAACGTTTAAGGTTTGCGTAATCTTGCCTCAGGAGTAATTTGAAATGAGGTAAGAAAGAAAATGAAAGCAAAAATAAAAATAGGAATTGGCGCACTGATTGCATCACTTATGCTGGTAAGTATGGCACTTTTACCTGTTGTAAGTGCATCTGATGTTAGTATTAAGAGTGCACAAAAAATAGATATCACTCCTCAAGAAGTGGAACTGTATACATCACCTGATTATTGGGATGACACGGGCGAACTTTATGCACAATTTACAACTAACGTGGCTGGTGATGTGAATGTAAAGACAGATACAGTAACAGTGCTAGTAGGCTCCGAAGAAGAGTTTGATGATGAGTGGGAAGACCAGAGATACGCAGCAAATAGTCTTCGTATATTGGTTTGGGATGATGACACTGCCTCAGGTGATGACAAACTATTGGACACTTATGATTCACCGGAAGATGGAGTTAACGTTTGGAGCAATTCAAATGTCAAACTGACAGCATATATTGATGTACATTGGTAATACCATACTGTGCCTTTTACGGCACAGTTTCTATTTTTGGAGGCGCCTATGAACAAAGAAAAAGGTTCACTAATCTTTATGATTGCCTCAATAGGATTATTGTTTCTTTCAGTATGGTTTTTTTCAGCAGTTACCCAAAATGAAAATAATTACAAAGGAAATGCTTCAAGTGATGAAAATACTATTGCAATAGCACATGATCCCACAAGAGATCTGCCATGGGAGGATAATTTCTCCTATGCAATAAAAACAGGAATTGAGAAAAACAATTTCATTCTGATTCAAATGCATTTGCAAAATAAAAGCATGGATTATGAAGGAAAATACAACATAATTGGTAAAAATGATAGTGAATTTATGATGGATGTATATTTTCGGTTATTTGTAATGGGAAACGAAACTATAAAGTCATATCTGACAAATAAATTTGTTTTATGCCGAATTCCATATCCTTCGGATCACTATTTTGAAGGCATAGAACTGAAAGAACCTTCATTATTACTTATCTATGACCCTACTTCCAGAAAAATAATCAAACAGGAATCTATAAATTATAGTACATTTGCTCCAGATTATATGAATACATCAACAAAAAAAGCAGAAATTGAAGATATTGAAAATAAAACATTAAGATTCTCAAACTGGCTTAAATCCCAATGAAAGGTGAGCAATAATGTTTGTCGTTAAAAAATACGCAAAATTATTTTTTGCATTTATTTTAATCTGCATATTATCAACAATCATCATCTCAAGTGCAGAAAATACATCTGTTAGTCTTGCATCCCCTTATTTGAGAGTCAATGCTTCAAATTTAAAACAAATGACTGAAGAAATAGTAAATTACGGCCCTCGTATAACATATTCGAAATCTGTCTCGGCCACGAAAATAGACAAAAAAAGAGTACTAGCCACTGATCAATCAGTGGAGTATATAAAAAGCATGATGGAAACATATGGCCTGAATACATCATTAGAAGAAATTCGTGATGAGCCTGTAATCACTAATAACGTAGTGGGAATAAAGCAAGGTAACGACCTAGAAAAACAGTTAATCATAGTCTGCTCCCATTATGACACTGCAACAACAAGTCCCGGTGCAGATGATACTGCCTTAGGAGTTGCTGCAACCTTGGAAATAGCAAGGATTCTACAAGACTATGAGCTTGACAGAACTGTATATTTTATTGCTTTCCCAGAACATAGTTGGCCAATGGGTTCCGAGAGGTGGATTGAAATGCATCCGGAACTAAAAAATAATGTAACTGCAGTAATCGGTATTGATCAAATTGGATATGGAAACAAATCTCAAGTAACATATATCCAGCAAACATCCTGGCTTGCAGACTTCGTTCAAAAATCAGCATTTGACACAAATAACACTATTGGAGGACACTTAGGTATGATTGGTGTCAGTGACCATATACCTTTTATACAAAATAATATCCCTGCTGTGGAAATTATTGAATCTGAAATTACACCATTCCATCATAAACCGGGGGATACTGTAGAGACACTTAATTTTTCTCTTGCGGAAAAAACAACTGAAATTGTAGTTGAAGCTGTATATCAATTGGCAACACCAGAAGATATCGACCCTCCTATGGTCGAAATTACATCTCCCCGCGATCAGGTAATTTATGGGGATAACATAATTCCTCTCGTTTATAATGTTTCAGATAATGGCAGTCATATACAGGTTTTACTGGAAGGACAAAACATAGGGGAAATTGTTTCCGGGACAACGTTGATATTTGAAGGAGGTAAGCACGACGTAGAGGTAAGAGCAACCGATGGATATGGAAACAAAGGAATTGCCATCACTTCTGTAAAAGTAGAGAAATATCCTGAAGTAGTGTATTCGCGTTCAGGAAAAAACAATTCTGATATGGATACATACCTGATTTATGGGGGAGTTCTAAGTTTATTGATAATAGTTGCTTGTTTGTGGGCATATAACAAAAAATTAAAGAAATAATTTCAGTACTTCGCTAATTTTAACCACTTAAGTCATCAAAATGCATTCGATAGCTTTATATGCGGCGTGAACGCCGCCATATGTCATTACTATCATTCAATTCAAGCCCTCATTCTAAAGTTGAATTAAGACCGAAAAAATGCATTGACTCTGTCTTAAAACCGCTTACAGATAATATTGATATCAAAATCAATGGTTCTCTTACCTGTAAAGACCTATTTTATGCTTCAATATGTATGTCCATAGAGAATAGTTCAATCCACTCTATGTCAAAACACTATCAAGATATCCCTTGTGAAACATCTACAAGATATCATCTCAGGAAACTGAATCTTGAAGAGCTTGTTCGAATAAATAATAAAATCCTGCTTCAAGGTCCTATTAATACTCTGAAAACGGATAAGGAATATGAGTTTGCTATCGATTTCACAAATGATCCTTACTATGGAGGAACTGATTCATCCAATGAAAACTACGTCATACGTGGACAGGCAAAAAAATCTACAAACTCTTTCTATTCATATATTTCATTGTCCATCATAAACAAGAATGAGAGGTTCACTATATCCGTTCTTCCTGTAGAAAAAAGTGAAACAAAGATCAATTACCTCGCTTATTTCGTTGATCTGATAGGGAACCTTGATCTTAAGATCAAGGTTCTTTGTTTGGACAGAGAGTTTAGCTCTGTTGATGTCTTTGAGTTCTTACAGAACAAAGACATTCCTCATATTACTCCTGTAGTTAAAAAAGGAAACGTGATCAAACGACTACTTATTGGTAGAAAGGCAAGGGATTCGCAATATGTTATGAAGAATCCTCAGAAGAAAGAGGTTCGGCTAAATATCGTTATTGATGTCAAGTACATGAAAGGTAAAAGGAATAAAAAAGGATGCGAAAACCTTGGTTTTGTTGTTTATGGGCTCAACTGGAAGCCCCGGAAGATTAGCACGGTCTATAGAAGAAGGTTTGCAATCGAATCGTCTTACAGGATGAGGAATATAGTCAAACCCAGAACATCGACAAGGAACGTTACTTTCAGGTACTTTTTTACATTGGTATCGTTCCTGCTTAGAAATACATGGCTACTAATTCAGAAAAAGCATTTTACGATTGTAAAACGAGGTCCTCAAACAATTGATGAGGATAGGTTCAGGTTTGACAGATTTATCCTGTTTGTTGAGGAATGGTTTAGAAGAAACTTAAGGGTTCAATTGGTAGTGCGGTGTTTGAGGTAGATGAATAGCGGTAAGGAGAAAAAGGAGGGAAAAATAGCGAAGTACTGTACTTGTACTTACAGAAATACAGAATGGGTTTGAGAAAAGAAATTCATTTGGAAGCTTTTATTGAAAATGTTTGTCTAATTAGAATGGAGGTATTTGGAAGCTAATTAGATAACCTCATACTGGGCCATGACAATATCATTTTTAATACTATCAGGTTTATTTATTACGTTAAAGTAGCAAATAATCTAAATTAATTTGAGAATTAGCAAATTGAACAAGTGAAAAATGGTTTATATGTCAACATTGATCTTTTTTGTCATTATGGTAACTGCAATTCCTCTTACAGTGTACTTCATATATATTATTGCAGCTTTAACTTCTAAATCAAAAACGCCAATTCCTCTGGAAAATTATCCTCTAATAAGTATCGTAATCCCTGCTTATAATGAAGAAAGTTCAATTGCAGATCGCCTGAACAATCTGGCAGACATCTATCCGAAAGATAAAATGGAAATTATCGTTTCTAACGATGGGTCTGAAGATAAAACCGCCGAGGTTGCCAGGAAAGCTATTGACAACAATTATCTTCAGGGAAAAGTCATAACTTATCCCAGAAGTGGTGTAAACAAGGCAATAAATCGTGGGATTAACGAATCATCAAATGATATTGTAGTTATTACAGGAGCTGATGGACTATTTGATGAAAAAACAATTCCTGATTTACTTTCAGTACTACTCAGCAGCCCGGATATAGGCGCAGTTTCAGGAGATTTAATTCCTATTGCCAAAGGTGAGTCGGTTTTTTCAAACTCTGAGGCCGCTTACCGTTCGATTTATGGAAAAATCTGCACATGGGAAAGCAAGGTCCACTCCACTTATTGTTTTAATGGACCTGTGGTTGCATTTAAAAAAGAAGCCTCTTCAATCCTTAACACACGCAGAGGAGCAGATGATGCCAGTATGGCATTGTCAGTTATCAAAAAAGGATATAGGTGTCAGTATGTTCCATCTGCAAAGTTCTATGAATATGTTCCTGATAAATTCTATGAACAAAGAAGACAAAAAATACGCAGGTCTACAAGGCTTCTTGAAGCAACATTCTTTAACAGGGATGTGCTTTCAGCAAGCTGTGGAAAATTCAAGACAATTGTGTTCCCTTTAAGAATACTGATGTTCTTTGTAGTCCCAACAATGTTTTTCCTGTCAATTATTTTATGGACAGCAGTCCTTGCTCTGATTAATCCTCTATATGGTCTGGGATTAATAGCTTTAATCATTTTAATTGTCATTTCAGGCAGTCTAAAACCCAATATTTTATCTTCCTTCATAATTTATCAGGCTTATCTATTTCTGGGTTTATTCAATATGTTGCGGGATGTTCACATATGGGAACCCACTGAAAGAGTAAAAATATGATTTTCAATACAGAGAACTGGTTATATGTTTAACTACAACGTAAAAATATGTACAGATTCTATTATTCAGGACTATGTTGAAATCGGTAGCTATCCAGAAAAGGCAGAAGAGGTCTCTATCGGACATAATTCTGTCATTAGATCTCATACTGTCATATACGGTGGAAACAAAATAGGCAACAGGTTTCAGACAGGGCACGGAGTCCTTATCCGTGAAAATAACATTATTGGTGATAATGTAAGTGTAGGTTCACATTCTGTTGTTGAGCGTGAAAACACTATTGGCAACAATGTGAGGATTCATTCCAATTGTTTTATTCCTGAGTTTGTAATTATCGAAGATGATGTATGGATAGGTCCTTCAACTACAATACTTAATGTTCTCCACCCTCCATGCCCCCGCTTTGAGGATTGTGCAAAAAGTGTGCGTTTATGCAAAGGGGCTAAAATCGGAGGGCATGTAACTATAGGGCCCAGAGTGACAATTGGGGAAAACAGCCTTATTGGAATGGGTTCTGTTGTCACTAAGGATATTCCTGCAAATGTGCTTGCTTATGGTAATCCTGCAAGGGTCATATGCTATTTAGATAAAATGAAGTGTGAAGCAGGATATTTTGAAACACCTTATGAATGGATTGAATGACTTATTTATATTTTAAAGTCTATTACCATATCAATTTATTTTTTATGAGGGATAAATTCAATGCAAATCAATCTAAGTGAAATGTACGTGGATTCCGAGATTAAAAAAGTGGTAACTGATGTTCTTGATAGCAGGCGATATATCAAAGGTAATCAGCTTCGACTTTTTGAAGAGGAGTTTTCCTCTTTTTGTGGTGCAGACTATGGGATTGGTGTTAGTTCCGGTACTTCTGCCATGCTCCTTACGATGATGGGTTTAGAAGTTGGGCAAGATGATGAGGTTATTGTGCCTTCGCATACATTCATTGCATCGGCAAGTCCTGCAAAGTTCATGGGAGCAACACCGGTTTATGTCGACATTGATCCTCTGACTTACACGCTGGATCCGGAAAAACTTGAAGCTGCAATCACCAGCAGGACAAAGGCAATAATTGTCGTCCATCTCTATGGTCATCCTGCAGACATGGACAGGATTATGTCGATTGCCAAAAAATATGAAATTCCTGTAATTGAAGATGCCTGTCAGTCACACGCTGCGGAATACAAGGGCAGAAAAACAGGTTCGCTCGCTGATATGGCTATATTCAGCTTTTTCCCATCAAAAAACATGACGGTAGCAGGTGACGGCGGAATGGTCGTGACATCCGATGAAGAGTTGGCAAAGAAAATGTCTATGCTACGTGACCATGGCAGAACAGACAAATATCTTCATGAAATGCTTGGGTTAAACCTTAGATTAAGCGAAATGCCTGCATCCGTAGGGAGAATTCAATTAAAACATCTGCATGAATGGACTGAAGCCAGAAGAAAAGCCGCAGCAAGATATAGGTCCCTTCTTAATGGTGTTGTTGAGACCCCTTCAGAGAAAGAATGGGCTAAACATGCTTATTACGTTTACACGATTCAGACTGAAAACAGAGATGATTTACAACAACATCTGAATGAAAACGGTGTTAGTACAGGTCTTTATTACCCTGTTCCTGTTCACAGGCAGCCATGTATGCAGGCAGAAGATTGTGTTTTGCCTGTTACGGATGCATGCGTTGAGAAAATATTGTCTCTTCCTATGCATCCGCAACTAACAGAAGAGCAGATCGAATATATTGCAGACAGGATAAAGGAGTGGAAAAAATGACAGGAATAGGGGTAATCGGAACTGGTTACTGGGGTAAAAACCACGTGAGGACATATAGTGAATTGGTTTCAGACGGTTTCCTTGAACGTGTGGTTATTTGTGATATCAACGAAAAACGTGCAAAAGAGCTCAGTCAGGCTTTTAATATAGACTACCTAACTGACCATCAGGCGTTAATCGATGATTCTGATATTGATGCTGTAAGCATTGTTACTCCATCACCCACCCACTACCAACTAGCTAAAGAATTCATGAATGCAGGTAAAGACGTGCTTGTTGAGAAACCAATGACCATGGATATTGACGAAGCTAAAGAACTGGTAAGGATATCTGAGGAGACAGGGCAAATATTGATGGTAGGGCACATATTCAGGCACCATCCTGCAGTAAAAGAGCTAAAGCACAGGATCAATATAGGTGAGCTTGGTAGTATTCGCCTGATATCCAGTAACAGGCTCTCTTTCGGCGCTCCAAGAAAGGATATGGGAGTCGTATATGCACTTGGAATACATGAAGTAGATATGTTCTGCTACCTCATGGATAAAGATTATCCTGAAAGCATCTTGGCGGATACCAGATGTACTCTTCAGCAGGATATTGAAGAGACAGCAATGATATCAATGGATTTCGGAGCTGCAACAGCCTATGCTTTTGAAAGCTGGTTGATGCCTGCTTCCGGGAAACAAAGGGACCTTATAGTTGTAGGCTCTGAAAAAGTTGCAAAGATTGATTATCTCAAGCCTCAGGAACTACAGATGTTTGATATACGTATTGCTGAAAAGGATTTTGATGGTAAGACGAATTTCAGTGTGGAGAATGAAGGTTCATATACGATACCCATACCATATGCTGAACCCCTGAGAGAGGAGCTGAAAAATTTCATTGACTGTATAAGGTCACGTGACAACCCGCTTTCTAATGGACTCATAGGAATGAGGGCAGTGGAAATGGCAGAAAGTGCTTTGGAATCTGCTAAAAAAGGTTGTAAAATTCCATTATCTAATTAATATATAGGAGAGGAGGTGGTTTTTTGACAAAAAAAAATAAAAATCCTTCTAAAAGCGGCAGCTATTTTAATTATAGGGGCATTGACCTATTTATACCACTCATATTTATTCTTGCTATGATAAACCCCATCCGTGCGGTTTTGTCTCAGTATTATCTTCTTTCTTATCAGGATGATATTATGTGGGTATATTGGGTTTCTGAAAATATAGGTCACCCTCTTTCCCTGTTGACGCATGGGCCTGGAAGTGGTTATCGTGTCACAGTTAATTTATTATTTTCCTTAGGGTACCTATTGTGGGGTGCAAATGCATCTGGATTTTATCTACTTAATGGTTTGCTTTTTGCAGGTTCAATGGCGTTTTTATATCTATTAACTAAATCTTTAGCGGACAGGTTATCTGCACTAATTGCTGTTTTGCTTTATTTGTTTTTAGATTCCAGCTTTATTCTTGTATGGAAATTTAATTTTTTAACATTTACATCAGAACTTTTTTTTATCACATCATCTCTTTATTTTTTAATTCAATATTTTAAATATGGGGTCCAAAAAAACTTATATTTTGGGATTATTTTATCTATATTTGCTTTTTTCTCAAAAGAGCCGAGTATTGTCATAATTCCCACAGTCAATTTAATATATCTGTATCATAACTGGAACGTTTCACCTTTGAGTAATAAAACCAAAAAACTTTTGATTTTGATTAATATCATCCCATTGTTTGCTCTTGCATTAGTCATGTTAAATGTACAAAATGCATTTGCTCCTTCAAATTCAGGTAGTCTATTAGAACTCATAAAAGAACGTTTATTATTTTATATCCCACAAGAGCTATCCTGGCAAATTAGCAATCTTTACCTTATAATATTGTCCTGTCTGGGTCCATTTTATTTTTATGCTTTTAATAGGGAAGAGTACTACGGAAAGCCCACAGACTTGATAAAAAAAATATTCTTCATAGTGGCTTTCGTCATTTTATTCTTTTTATTTCAAATTATTGATATTAATTCAATGTCAAGTGTGATTATATTTTTGCTTCTTCTATTGTTTGCTTTCATTATGGGTAACATGAATCACCGAGTAGGTATTGCTTGGTTTATTATGGCATTAGTGCCACTTTTGGCTACATCTCTCAAGGTTCAACCCACCTATCTTGCAGAGCCAAATCTTGGGTTTGTAATATTTATTGGTGTATCGGTTGCAAGTTATATCAAGTACATTTTATCCAGCATTTCATCTGATAAACACCGTAGTTCTCGTAGAGATAAAAACAAATATGGCCCATTTTTAACTAAAATTATTCTTTTAATTATTGTTTTTACTTTGGTAGTTCAGGTATTAGCTGTTCCTTCCAGACTAAGCAATACAACTTCATATCAAAATACTGTTTCAGACCGCCAAACCTCTTTCAAAGAGTCAATAGATTACATTGTAAATGAAGTTCCTGACGGTGCTACGTTGTATTATATTCCTGATGAAAAACGCAAGGCAATTGGCGGTGGGCAGATAAATGCATTGAATTTGTATCAGCTGCTATCTTTAGAAGGTCGATCTGACTTAAATATAGAATCATTAGATATTTATGATCCAAATTCAGAATCACCTGACAATGAGAGATTTGTAGTTTTGCCTAGTTCCCTTGACATTTATATATTACAAACTCAGTATCCTGATTTATTAGAGGTTATTAAAAATTCAGAGACAAAAATAATCACTAATGGTGATGCAACTGCAGCTATAGTTAAACTCTAAATTTAATACTTTGAATATAAATATTATTACTTACTTAAAGGTGATATAATGTCAGAAGTCGCAGTCCAGAAAACAACACCAAATACTGTACTAGAAGATTACAGTAATTTGATGCGCAGCATTGATTATCAGCAGTATCTTCCAAAAGACAAAAAGACTATAATCAAACTCAATTTATCTTGGTCACTTTACTTTCCTGCATGTTCAACCGAACCATGGCAATTGGAAGCGGTTCTCAAAACAATGAGAGAGGATGGTTACGAAGATATTGTTGCTATGGAGAATAAGACGGTTGTAACCAAACCAATGAAGGGGGCAAAACAGAACAAATGGCTTCCGATTCTCGAAAAGTATGATGTTGAGTTTGTTCCTTTGACTGACGTAAAATGGGTTGACTATAAACCTGAATCTGAAATGCTTGCAATGTATAAGGTTTTTCCCGATGGATTCAAAATACCTGAACCATTCATAGGGGCCAATGTTCTTCATTTACCCACTCAGAAAACACATGGTCATACTACCATGACTGGTGCACTGAAGAATGCTTTTGGAGGTCTCCTGCGAGAAAGGAGGCATCACTCTCACAAATATATTCATGAAGTGCTCGTAGATCTGCTAACCATACAAAAAGAGATCCACACAGGTATATTTGCAGTGATGGACGGAACTGTCTGTGGAGACGGGGCAGGTCCGAGGACAATGATACCTGAAATCAAAAATTATATTCTTGCAAGTGGTGATCAGGTTGCAATTGATGCTATTAGCTCAAAGATGATGGGTTTTGATCCCCTGTCCATTGATCAGATACAGCTTGCAGATGGAAAAGGCTTGGGTACAGGTGATGTCAGCAAGATAGAGGTTGTAGGTGAAGATATCAGTGATGTTAATTACCATTTCAGCACCGGTGAAAGTCTTGTTATCCAGGGAGACAAATTGTTCAGAAAAGGTCCCCTCAGCTTTGTTGAACCTTTGCTGTTTCATACTCCTCTTTTCAAGCTACCTATTATGGCTTCTGCGGGTTATCACGACTATTTCTGGTATCCTCTTGTTGGGAAAAAACGCGTAAAAGAATTCATGAACACGGAATGGGGACAGCTGTTCCAGAAATATGAATAAATCTGGTAATTATTATGTCATCTACGACTCATCTGGATACTAATAAGGGTGAAATCAAGGTGTCTGTTTCTAAAACAGAAAAGTTTGTATCTCAGATTTCAGGTTCCTTTAATTCAAAAGTTGAACTACAACTCATTTTAGCTATTACATTCCTGGCTGCTTTTTTAAGAATTTATCAGCTTGGTACTGAATCCTTATGGCTTGATGAAGTAACTACTTCTCTAATCTCCTCAAACACTATTTCCGGTATTATTGAAACAACATCAAGTGATGTACATCCCCCGCTATACTATATTTTCGTCCATTTTTTCCTCATTGCAGGGAACTCTGAGTTTTTTTTGAGATTTCCTTCCATGTTGCTGGGAATTTTGAGCGTTCCCGTTTTGTATTTGTTAACCACTAGGCTCTTCAGTCCAAAAGAGGGTCTAATCAGCTCATTCCTGCTTGCAATTTCACTGATGCATATTTATTATTCTCAGGAAGCAAGGATGTACTCAATGCTTATGTTTTTATCATTGTGCTCAATTTATTTTTTCTGTATTGCAGTTGAGGATAACAAAAAGATATACTGGGTATTGTTTACATTTTTTACCGTATTGAATATTTATACTCACTATTTCGGCTTCTTTATATTTCCAATAGAGATTCTATTTTACCTGCTTACTGAACTGTCTTTTTCCAAACAGTCTCAAAGCAAAAATCCAGTAGGGCTGAAGAATGCAGAACAATTCAGACTTTTTGCAATAAATACTCTGGTTATTATTTTACTGATAATTCCTAGGATACAGGTTTTCCTCGAACAAGCATCATCTAGGGTTGGAGGTGAAGTTACATGGGGCATTGGACCTTCTTATTTAATTCCAATATTATTTTCACGCTTCACAAATTTTTCATCATCTCCTTCTATTATTTTCTTAATAATTTTTATTGTAGGTATTGTTGCCACTTTATTAAGTAATAAAAGACAAGCTCTGTTATTGGGCATATGGTTTAATTTACCTATTCTTGTGAGTTTTTACCTTGCTTCAGTTATGCCCTTCCAGCCAAGATACCTGATTTTTGTTTTGCCTGCATTTTTAATACTGGTTGCCCGTGGGATTGCTGCAATCCCTCCGTTGTTCATTTCACAAACTTCGCATTCTGGTAAAAAAAACAAGGAATTGAAAAATGATTCTAACAAAAAACAGGCATTGTTTGCTGCTTTAATTGCTCTTTCCTTACTGCTGACTTCAGCTGGCTCTTTAGCTGATTATTATTCAACAACACAGAAAAATGATTGGAGGGAAGTGTCAAGAGTAATTGAGTCCAATACACAGCAGGGGGATGCAATTGTTGCTCTTCCAGGTTATATATCAAAACCGTTGGAACATTATTATAATAATTCAAGCGATGGTACTTTCGTAGAATCTGCAGGTTATACCAGTGAGGAATTGGATTCAATTGTTGAACAAACTGCTCCGAACAGAATATTTTTTGTATTGACTGGCGATATAAATGCTGCAAATCCAGAGGGAACAGCATTGTCTTGGTTACAGTCCAATGCAAATGTTGTATCTGTGGTTGGAGGCGTTTGTATACTGACGCCAAATTCCCAACTTCCTACATAAAAATTATAATTAAATCGTACGGTAGTTTCAAAGTAATATGGGAGTATTGTAAAACTATATTCATAGTTAGCAAATAATTGATCTTATAAAGGACAAAGAGAGTTATGATATCAGCTTTATTCAGGACTATGCGTCCTAAACAATGGTACAAAAACTTTGTTGTTTTTGTTGCGATTGTTTTTTCAGGAAATCTTGGCAGCTATGAGGCCTGGTTTGCTTCTGTAGTTGCATTTTTTGTATTCTGTCTCATCTCAAGCAGTGTTTATGTAATAAACGATATAGTAGACGTCGAAAAAGACAGGCGGCACCCTGTCAAAAGAAATCGTCCGATTGCTTCAGGAGAATTGAAGAGAAGTCACGCCTTCATTCTTTCAATCATTTTACTTTTGCTTTCATTGGGTATAGCATTAAACCTTACTCCACTATTGAGCATAATTTCCGGAGCATACTTTGCATTATTTTTGCTTTATTCCCTTGTACTGAAACATGTAGTAATAATCGATGTACTGACTATATCAATAGGGTTTGTGATGAGGGCTGCAGCCGGGGCAGTTGCTATAGGTGTGGTATTCTCTCCATGGCTTGTGATGTGCACTTTCTTGGTGGCAATGTTTCTGGGACTTGGTAAGAGGAGGCATGAAATCTGTTTGCTGGGAGATACAGCTAATGCCCATCGTAAGATACTGGATGAATATTCGGTAATGATGCTGGAGCAAATGATAACTATAATAACTGCATCGCTGGTTGTATCGTATTCCCTGTACACTTTCTTCTCCGGTAGGTATTATATGATGCTTACGATTCCACTTGCTGTTTATGGTCTTTTCAGGTATCTCTTTTTAGTTCATTCTTCTGGTTTTGGAGGAGAACCTGAGTTATTATTCAAGGATAAAGGAATGATAAGTTGCATGTTAATCTGGGTGGTAATGGTACTCTTCATTCTCCATTTCACTCCTGTTTACTCTATATGAAAGAAGGGATGATTTTGAGAACACTTAAATTCGATTTGCACACTCATACAAATAATTCGCCAAAATGCGGCTTCATGAAGCCCGAAACACTGGTCAGGAAAGCTATTTCAAGGGGACTTGACGGTATTGCAGTAACTGATCATGATACAATAAAAGGGGCTCTGCAAGCCAGAAAATTTGAAACTGAAAAGTTCAGGATAATTGTGGGATGTGAGTTAATGACCAGAGAAGGTGAAATTACAGGTCTGTTCCTGAATGAAGAAGTCAAGTCAAGAGACCCTTTTGAAGCTATAAAAGAAATACATGACCAAGGTGGTATTGTTGTGGTACCTCATCCTTTTGATGAGTTTCGCTCCTCTCGTTTTAAGAACATAGAAAGTATTGTTCATCTTGTGGATGGGATTGAAGTTTTCAATTCCAGGTGTTTAAAGAATGAAAGTAATGATGCTGCAAAGGAATATGCTATGCAAAAACAAAAAGACTATAATATGGTAATGCTAGGAGGAAGTGATGCTCACTTCTCAAATGAAGTAGGACATGCTTACAATGAAATAAGTGTTGAAAACAATACTTATGCTGAAGATCCTATGCAGGCCCTAAAGGAATCAATTCTGGCCGGGAATGTGGATGTCTGTGGCAGAAAATCATCATTGCTTAATCATGCAGGAACTAAATTGCTGAAATGGAAAAGACGCTATGTCAGTTATTGAAAAACTCAGGAAGAAGATTCTGTTCTCAGCTCTCTTTGCTGTACTTGTATTTGCCCTGATTTCAATCTATGCAGATCTTAACGAGATAACTGCTGAGCTAATGGCTTTTGAGTGGAAATACATTCCATTAATTCTTCTGCTCACAATCCTTAATTATCTTTTAAGATTTTACAAGTGGGATTACTATCTTTCAATTCTGGACATACATGTAAGCAAGATGGACAGTGCTATTGTCTTTTTTAGCGGACTTACAATGTCTGTAACTCCCGGAAAACTGGGGGAAGTGCTGAAATCCTATCTCCTTAAACAACTGGATAATATCAGCATGAGCAGGACAGCACCGATTGTTTTTGCTGAACGCCTGACGGATGTGGTAGGCCTTATAATACTGGCCTCAACCGGTTCCATTCTGTTTGATAACGGGAAAGTGGTCCTTATTATGATTCTTTCATTCATTGCGATGCTTCTGATTATAATTCAGTCCCGGTCATTATCGCACAGTCTCATAGGATTCGGGGAAAAATTACCACTAGTTTCAGGGGTCGCACATCACTTATATGCAAGCTATGAAAGTGCTTTTTCGTTGCTTGAAATGAAGCCCCTTTTCATTTCAATTTTAATAAGTATCGTGTCCTGGTCATTCGAATGTATTGCCATGTGGTATGTGCTGAAGGGTTTTGGTATCGACAGATCCCTTGTTTTTGCAACCTTCGCTTTCTCTTTCTCTTCCATGGCAGGTGCCGTTTCAATGCTCCCCGGAGGACTTGGTGTTGCAGAAGGAAGTATTGTGGGGATTCTCCAAAGTACAGGCATTTCAAAAGCAATAGCCGCAGGTGCAGCATTGTTGATAAGATTCGGGACCCTGTGGTTTGGGGTTTTTGTAGGGGCGCTAACCCTTGCATTAAACAGGAAAAAGTTTGAAAACAGAGATGATACTGATGTTTTAGAACTGGAACAATAGGGGAATAAATCGAAATTGCATTTACGGATCATTGGTTGCCTGGCAGGAGTCTTGCAGACCCCTATCTCAATTTTTAAGTACTATTAACTTAATCATACCCCCAAGCCGAATATTCAAGTTTTAAGTGTGTAATGTGATCCCATGTCATACCAAATCATAGAGAAAAAAGAGATTGCACCCTCTGTGCACCTGATGAAAATCCAGGCACCTGATGTTGCCAGAGCCGCAAAGGCAGGACAATTCATTATTTTACGTATTGATGAGACCAGTGAAAGAGTACCTCTCACAATTGCAGATTTCGACCCTGCAGAAGGTACTGTCACTATAATCTTCCAGGAGATGGGCAAGACCACAAAACAGCTTGCTAAGATGAGTTCTTCAGATGAGCTTCAGGACTTTGTGGGTCCGCTGGGAACGCCTGCAGATGTAAGGGAACTTGGTACTGTTATTCTTGTAGGTGGCGGCGTGGGTATTGCTCCAGTGTACCCGCAGGTTAAAGCATACCATGAAGCTGGCAACAAGGTCATATCAGTAATCGGTGCAAGAAACGAAAGTCTTCTCATCCTTGAAGATGAAATGGAGGCTGCAAGTGATGAATTCCATGTAGCAACCGATGATGGTTCTAAAGGTCACCACGGTTTTGTTACAGATGTTGTCAAGGAAATTCTCGACAGTGGAGAGAAGGTTGCAAGGATTGTTGTAATCGGTCCACCTATTCTTATGAAAGTGGCAGCCGGAATGACAGAACCTTATGGTGTTGAAACCATTGTAAGTCTGAATCCAATAATGATCGATGGAACTGGCATGTGTGGCGGATGCAGGGTCTCTATTGGCGGCGAAACAAAGTTTGCCTGTGTTGACGGACCTGAATTTGATGCACATAAGGTCGATTTTAATCTCCTCATGAGTCGTCTTGCCCTGTACAGGAATGAGGAATCAAAGTGCCAGGAGAATCACAATCATAAATGCACCTGCAGGGGTGAGAACTGATGGTTGACAGACAGGCAATGCCATTACAGAACCCTGAAGAAAGAGCACACAACTTTAATGAGGTTGCACAGGGATACTCCGACGAGCAGGCACTTGCTGAGGCTTCAAGGTGCCTTGAGTGCAAGAATCCCAAATGTGTGGATGGGTGCCCTGTAAATATTGATATTCCGGGTTTTATTTCCCGTATAAAGGAAAGTGACTTTGACGGGGCAATTGAAACAATTAAACTTACAAATACTCTTCCTGCTGTGTGCGGACGTGTATGTCCCCAGGAAGTCCAGTGTGAGTTACACTGTGTACTGGCAAATAAGGGAGAACCTGTTGCCATAGGAAGACTTGAGCGCTTCTGTGCGGATTATGAAAGGAAGAAGGGTGTAACTCCTCCACAGCGTCCGGAACCGACCGGTAAGAAAGTTGCTGTTATCGGCGCCGGTCCGGCAGGTCTTACAGCAGCAGCAGATCTTGCAAAGACTGGTCATGCAGTTACAATTTTCGAATCACTTCACGATACCGGTGGTGTCCTTACTTATGGTATTCCTGAATTCAGGCTTCCAAAGGCAATCGTAAAGGAAGAGGTCGAGTACATAAAGCAAATTGGTGTTGATGTTAAGGTAGATTATGTCATCGGCAAGATAAAGACCCTCGATGAGCTCAGAACTGAATTTGATGCTGTTTTCCTTGGAACAGGTGCAGGGCTTCCAAAGTTTATGGGTATTGAAGGTGAAAACCTCAACGGCGTTTACTCTGCAAACGAGTTCCTCACAAGGGTCAACCTGATGAAAGCTTATCAGTTCCCCAACTATGACACACCTATCAAAAGGGGAAAGAAAGTCGTTGTAGTTGGTGGTGGTAACGTTGCAATGGACGCTGCCCGCAGTGCTCTGCGTCTTGGTGCCGATGAGGTAAGCATTGTCTACCGCCGCGGTGAGGAAGAGCTTCCTGCAAGAAAGGAAGAGGTTGAGAATGCTAAGGAAGAAGGTATCATCTTCAGGCTTCTTACCAATCCAACAAGAATTCTTGAAGGTGAGAACATGGCAGTTGATGGTGTGGAATGTATCAGCATGGAACTTGGTGAACCTGATGAATCCGGGCGTAGGAGTCCTGTTCCTGTTGAAGGTTCAGAACATGTTGTTGATGCGGATGTTGTGGTTATCGCAATAGGTACATCACCCAACCCGATGATTTTCTCCGGCTCAGAGGGCCTTGAGATAAATTCCAGAGGGACAATTGTGGTGGATGAATCCGGCAAGACATCCATCGATAATGTTTATGCTGGTGGAGATGCTGTAACTGGTGCCGCAACTGTTATCAGTGCAATGGGCGCAGGCAAGGTAGCTGCAAAAGCAATAAACGAATACCTTTCTAACTGATTATTTCCGGCTTTGTCAGGATCCCTTTTCTTTTTTCCCCGGACATCTTTTTAAGCTGGTGCACGCTAAATGGTATCAATGAAAAAAGGCAGTTCTTTTTCCGGCAAATCTAAATCCAACTCAAAATCCAAGAGATATGTCAGGTCACATTTGAAGAGTGCGAATAGTTCATCTGTTTCCAGAAAGGGAAAAAAGTCCGGAAACAGGATGTCAGGAAAAGACGTGTCTCAAACGAAGGGTCAGAAGAGATATGCCAGTAACGAAAAAGACTATATTTTCTGGTGTATGGAATGTAATGTTCCTCTTCTGGACAAAAAATGCGATATCTGCGGAAAAGAAGGCAAAAAGATAGATCTTTCCCAACCGGCAGATGTGAGGTTCTGTTCTCCGTATGAAAGAAAAGTACTCCATGATATTTCTATTCATGAATTTGGGGCCGATCCTCTCGGTGATCGAATTATGCTTCTGAACAAGATGCCCGGGGATGACAAGACCGATGAGGTCATAGTTGATTCTCTTGTATTCGGGATTCTTCGTTTTGATATGCAGAAAATGGATTATGCTTTTGAACCATCCGTGCAGGGCGCTCATATTCTTCTTAAAAATACGGAAAAGAAAGCGATTGTGTTAAAAAAGAATTCCAGACATCTTAATGGTAAAAAAATTAATTTCGACCTTGTGGAATCCATCTCTGATGATATCCGGGAGAACGATATAGTTCTGATAAGATCGGGAAATCTAACAGGGTTTGGAGTATCTTTGTGTGATGCAAAAGATGCATCTTCTGTGAATGGACCAGTGCTAAGAGTCAGGAAAATAGATTCCCAGATTTTTTCATTGAACCCGAATGTTCCTGCTATGGATGATGTGATCGCTGCAAATGTATCTCATATACGTAAAATCGGCAAGAATGCAATGAATACCATAAAGGGGATTGCAAACCAGAAAGAATATCGTGATCTTCCTGTGAATGTCTCATTCAGTGGTGGAAAAGATAGTCTTGTGGTACTTGATCTCACTATGAGTGCTCTGGGAAAAAGGGATGTCCGTGCGTTTTTCCTTAACACCGGTATAGAATTTCCTGAAACCGTGGAATTTGCCCGTAAATTTTGCAAAAACAGTAATATTGAACTGATAGAAAAGAGCGCAGTTTCGGATTTCTGGGATAACGTGGATGCATTCGGACCCCCTGCAAAGGATTTTCGCTGGTGCTGTAAGATATGCAAGCTTGCGCCTGCCAATGAAGCAATAGAGGAATGTCTGGAAAAGTCTCCTACATGCATAACAGTTGATGGAAAACGAAGGTATGAATCTTTTTCGAGGGCGCGCATTTCCACAAGTGAAAATAATCCGTTCGTACCCGGTCAGCTCAATATTTTTCCGATAAAAGACTGGAAAGCGATAGAGGTCTGGCTTTATATCTACTGGAGACAACTTGACTATAATCCACTCTATGATTCCGGTTTTGAAAGAGTGGGATGTTATCTCTGTCCGGCAGCGCTTTCCGCAGAATATGAGCGAGTCAAAGAATTACATCCGGAATTATATGAAAAATGGAATGATTTCCTCTTTCACTGGGCAAAGAAAAACGGTCTTTCAGAATCTTTCATAGAACATGGGCTCTGGAGATGGAAAGAGCTTCCTCCTAAAATGGTAAAACTCTGTGAGAAACTGGGTATTTCCACGTCTGCATCGGAAACAGGATCAGAATTTAGTGTTAATATGACTTCAGGTATGTCCCCATGCAAGGCTGGAGGTTATACAATTGAAGCTTCAATACATGGTTTTTCCATGCAGAAAACCAGGGATGTAATGAACATACTTGGAAAAACAGTGTTTTCTGAAGAGCTTGGACTTCTGCTAGTCTGTGAAGGTTCATCAACAATTAAGATTTTCTCATCAGGAAATCTGGTTGTGAATTCTGATACTAAAGACTCGGCGGACTCAGTTTTTGCAGAGACTTCACGCCAGTTATTAAAAGCTCACAGGTGTACAGGGTGCGGAATATGTATCAAAGCCTGTCCGGTAAACGCAATTACAATTGATGGCGGACACGTTCGCATTGGTGAAAGCTGTATTAGGTGTGGAAAATGTACTGGTTCCTGTGTTGTCCTCAGGTATGAAAACAAGTTGTAAAGATAATTTCCTGAGACTTTAATAGTTCAAAATCTACTTAATTTATTGAATTTACAGGGACGAATTATTAATAGCTGTAATATTATATTAAATCAAAAGAATCTAGAAGGGTAAAAATGGTTTACAACGAAAAGGACGGAATATCACGTATTATTAACGCAAAATGGGAAATAGCTTCCTTTATAGTTGTTCTGCTTCTTTTGCTTCTTTTTTCATACATTCTTTTCCCGCTGGCAGATGGCATCGTCCTTGGACTCGTATTTGCCTATATTGCACGCCCGATTTTTATGAAATTAAGGCGTTTCAGAAGGATAAGTGCACTGATAGCAACTTTATGTATCGTAGTGCCTGTTGTGTTTATCATTGGTTCAGGCATAGTTGAGATACTTCGTCAGATTGTGTGGATATTTGAGAATCAGGCATATGTAATAAACACAAGTCTCGATGTTTTAAGATCTATCGACGTGCCTGCCAGATATAGTGCTGATGTGCAGCAATTGGTGTGGGATATTTCAACATCTATCCTGCCGTTGCTTGGCAGAATCGGAATAATCTCTTATGCCCGCAATCTCGTGATGTTTGGAATAAATCTCTTTCTGGCAATTTTCCTATGTTATTTCTTACTGGCAGATGGTGAAGGCCTTTACAGGGCAGCAGTGAAAGTGGTCCCTGAAAAACACACTCCTGTTTTTGAACGGTTTGTAATGCATCTTGATGTGATACTGCAGGGAATTTTTGTAGGGAATGCCTCTGCTGCACTCATAGTAAGTGTACTGTCCTTAATCGTATTCTATGCATTTGGATTCACTCATATACTGGCACTATCAGCACTCATATTCGTGGCTTCCGTAATTCCCATGTTTGCCGGTTATATGGTCCTGCTTGCAATGTCAGTTTATCGTTACTTTCAGCAGGGACTTGAAAGTGCGTCAGTATTCTTTATTGTTGCATCGATCGTCATATATGCCCCACCTGAACTTGTACTGCGTCCGTATCTTGCAAGCATAAAATCCCAGATCCATCCATTCCTGATTCTCCTTGCATTCCTGGGTGGTGGTTTTGTGGGGGGTATTGCAGGTTTTTTCCTGGCTCCGATAGTGCTTGGTGCTATTGTTGCTGCATATCGTGTTTACATAAATGATAATGCTGCCATCTGTTCCCAGATGGACATACCACTCTGCAATGATGATGCCGAATCCAAATCCGTTACAGAATAGGATTCTGATACAGGTTTGTATTTGTTTTTTTGTGATTTGAAAAAGGTTAATAAGGATTGGCCTAATTAGGTAGCAGAATCTTACAGGTGAATTTATGCAGTTATTACTTATCCATTCTGATTATATTGAGTACGAAGTGAAAAAAAGCACTCCTGTTGCTGAAAAAATAGAAGATTCCTTTAAACAGGGAAGACTTGAGGAAGCTCTTACAGCTTTCATCGCGGTTGAAAAAATCGATGAGGCAAATGTAGAAGGTGCCATTTCCAAAGCTGTTGAAGAGATAAAGAATGTAGCTACCCAGGTAAAGGCTGAAAGCATCATGGTATATCCATATGCTCACCTGAGTTCCGATCTTTCTTCACCAAAAGCAGGAGTTGAAGTCCTTAAAGGTATAGAAGCAGCCCTTTCAGGAGATTTCACTGTAAAGAGAGCGCCATTTGGCTGGTATAAGGCATTTAAGATCAGTTGTAAAGGTCATCCTCTTTCCGAGTTATCACGTTCTATTGTTCCTGAGGAATCAACTGGTGAGGAGTCTCCTGCTTGTGGCGAAGTGGCAAAGGAAGAAGTTGTCTCTGAAGCACTTAAAGCAGAGAGCACTGCAAAATCTTACTGGCATGTCCTTACACCGGACGGTGAGCTCCATGATGCAACAACTTTTGATTTTACAGGTCATGAGAATCTTGGAAAGTTTGTTGACTATGAGATATCCAAGAAAAGGGCTGTTGAAAAAGCTCCACCACATGTAGAGCTAATGCGCAGGCTGGAGCTGGCAGACTATGAACCTGGGTCTGATTCCGGTAACATGCGTTACTATCCAAAGGGTCGTCTTATGAAGTCACTCCTTGAGAACTATGTACTCGAGGAAACTTCAAAGCTTGGTGCAATGGAGGTAGAAACTCCTCTGATGTACGATATGAACCACCCAACCCTGAAAAAGTATCTTGACAGGTTCCCTGCACGTCAGTATTCAATTGAGTCTGACAAGAGACAGATGTTTTTGAGATTCGCCGCATGTTTCGGTCAGTTCCTAATGAACCACGACATGACAATTTCCTACAAGAACCTGCCACTTAAGATGGTTGAGATGACCAGGTACAGCTTCAGGAAGGAACAGCGCGGTGAACTTGTGGGCTTAAGAAGACTCAGGGCTTTCACTATGCCTGATATGCACAGTCTTTGTGCTGATATGGAGCAGGCAATAGCACAGTTTGGTGACCAATATAACATGTGTATTGCTGTCCTTGACAAGATTGGCATCAAGGTAGATGATTTCGAGGTTGCTATCAGGTTTACCAGGGATTTCTATAATGAGAACAAGGATTTCATAACAAATCTCGCAAAGACCGTGGACAAGCCGGTACTTGTTGAGATGTGGGATACCCGTTTCTTCTATTTCGTGCTTAAATTCGAGTTCAACTTTGTTGATGCCCTTGCAAAGGCAAGTGCACTTTCAACTGTCCAGATCGATGTTGAGAATGCTGAAAGATATGACATTAATTACATTGATTCAGACGGAAGTGCCAACAGGCCTACAATTCTTCACTGTTCGCCAAGTGGTGCAATAGAACGCTGTATCTATGGTCTTCTTGAGAAAGAGGCAATGAAGGCAGAAGAAGGCGGAGTTCCAATGCTCCCACTCTGGCTTTCCCCAACTCAGGTTAGAGTACTCCCAATCGCTGACAAACACATGGACTATGCCATGGAGGTTGCTGACAAACTCAACTGTCGTGTTGATATTGATGACAGGGAAGATACAGTTGGTAAGAAGATCCGTGAAGCAGGTCGTGAATGGATCCCATACGTTGTAGTTGTTGGTGACAGCGAGCTTGAAAGTGGAACTATCAATGTGACCATCCGTGCAGAATCTCAGCCAAAGAAGCCGGTTAAGGTGGAAATGACTCCTGAGGAACTCAATTCCCGTATTGCAACGGAAATTGAAGATATGCCTTACAAGGGGCTCTGTCTTGCAAAGCTGCTTTCACAGAGGCCAAAATTCTTATAAGTCTGTTCTGCAAATCTAAGTGTATGCAGGATGACTTATCCAACGCAGAGGATATTTCCTCTGCAACAATACTTGTTACAGGAAGAGTTCAGGGAGTTTATTTTCGCAGGTTCACTGTAGATAATGCGGAAAAACTAGGACTTGCCGGTTTTGCCCGTAATCTGCCCGATGGCAGAGTAGAGGTTTTTGCAGAAGGTAAAACTGCCTCTATCCAGAAACTTATTGATTTTCTGCACATTGGCCCGGCTCTTGCAAACGTTGAGGATGTCAGTGTAGAGTGGTCAGGGCCAGCAGGCGAATGTGCTGGTTTTTCAATAAGACGTTAATTTTTCATTTCCTCTTTTTCCTTTATTACATTTTTCATATTCAGGCTCTGTAGAATGACTGTCATCAAAACATTAAGAAAGTTTGTAAACTAATTTATCGTAAGTCATGAATAATTAGGCTAGCCCTGTTTTCAGTCTCATCTTTTCAAAATTAGTTTTTCCGATTACCTTTAATAGTCTAAAGTTGATTGCTTATCAATGGAAAACGTTATCATTGTACGATATGGGGAACTTGCCTTAAAAAGCACAGGCGTTCGTAACTGGTATGAGAAAATTCTGATAAAGAACATATCATCGATGCTGGATCATCGTGGTATTCCTTATTCAAAAATATCCCGTGAATGGGGCAGGATTTTCATTAAAAGTGATGATGTAAGAGCTGCTAAAGCAGCATCGGATGTTTTCGGTGTTGTTTCCACATCTTTTGCGCAGGTCACTGATGCCACCATTGAAGCAGCAGGTGCTTTGTGTGCAGAACTTGCTGACGGATATATATCAGAAGGCCTGTCCTTTGCAATAAGGGCAAGGCGCACTGGCAACCATTCTTTCTCATCACGTGATATTGGAATGAAATGCGGAGATGCAGTCTGGAAGATGCTTGAATCAAAAGGAATGACGCCTTCAGTTGATCTCACAAACCCTGGCAGGGAAATATTTGTGGAAATGCGTCAGAGCAAGTCCTATGTATTCACGGAAACCGTGGAAGGTGTTGGAGGCCTGCCACTTGGAACCCAAGGTAAAATGATCTCTCTTGTATCCGGTGGCATTGATTCACCTGTTGCCACATGGCTTATGATGAAACGGGGAATCGAGGTAATTCCGGTTTATTGTAATAATACTCCGTTTAATGATGAACGTGCTCATAACCGCACAATGGATTGTCTTAAAACTCTTCAGGAATGGTGCCCAGGTCATCCATTCAAGTTTTATGAAGTTCCGCATGGTGCAAACCTTCAGGATTTCATTGATAGTTGCTCTAAGAACAAGACCTGTCTCCTGTGCAAGCGTACAATGTATCGTATTGCCCTGGAAATTATGAAAAACGAAGGCGCCTCTGGAATTATTACTGGTTCTTCCATTGGTCAGGTAGCTTCGCAGACAACTTTCAATATGTATGCTGAACTTTACGGGCTATGCCTTCCTCTATATCATCCACTGATAGCTATGGATAAGAATGAGATAATTGAGATTGCCAGAAAGATAGGTACATATGATATTTCTATACGCGAAACCGGTGGTTGCGGGGCTGTGCCTATACACCCGGAAGTAAAAGCGGCAGTGGATTCAATGCTTGTTGAGGAGAAAAAGATTGCCATTGAAGGTCTTGTAGAAAAATCCGTGAAAAGTGCCCGTATTCTGAGAATAAAAATCGAATGAATTCATTTTACTTTTGCACTTTTTGTGCAAGCGATTTGCACACATCAATCCCTGTTTATGTTTCATGTTGTATATTATCGTTTTAATATTATTGCATATCTGCCTAGTGATTTCATCATGTGCTCATAATCCTGTTCATTTTTGGAAGTGGTACAAAATACTTATATACTATTACTAACAATGCACAATTAGGCGCACAAACTCACAGCAAAGTGAATTTTTAGCACAAATTTCATCCTTTATCTCTCGTCCATTCCCTCAATTATTCCCGTGCGCCTAAACCTTTTTAAATAACAATTAATTTTGTTTTCATTTTTTACCTTAAATCCGTTTCAAAATTAATATATGGTATTAGATTAAGGACCATATATGCAAACAGAATCCGGTAATTTTCATGCTCCCAATAATCTAATTGCTTGCAATAAAGAAATAAGTCTAGCTACCAGAACTTTCCTCCCTGTCTGGTTTGATAACAATGCAACTGAAATGGATTCTATTCATCGGTACTCTCATCTTGAAATTGATGTGAATAAAACAGCGCTGATACTTATTGATGTCTGGGCGTGCTCAAATGATATAAGGCTTGAATGCAATGTAAAAACAAAAATTGTTCCTCTGTTAAAGCTTGCAAGGGAACAAAATATGCCCATCATACATGTACCGCATGATCGTGATATACATGAGCACTGCCAGCCTTTGGATGGAGAACTAATCACTGGCAAAGAAAATAGGCTGTCAGATACTGGTTGCTTTGATAAGTATTTACGATCTCATAATATCTCTAATTTACTTTATGCCGGATACAGATCTAACTGGTGCGTCCTACACAGACCCACGGGCATTGTTAAAATGAGTGAGCTTGGCTACAATGTAATTTTGATAAGGGATTGTACAATTGCAATGGAGACACCTGAAACGCTTGAAGGAGAGTGGGCAAATAAAGTTTCTGTCAACATGGTTGAGAGTCAGTTTGGCTCTACAACAACACTAAAAGACCTGTTAGTAGCTTTTGGGGAAGCTGATGACTTAAATTTAAGTTTGAAATGATATATTTTTTCATAATTTTTTAAATTGTGGGAGACTTTATGTTCTGTTGGGAAACGATTTAAGAGGTACTTTGAAATAGTCTCTTCTAATCTTCAGTTGTTTGCAATATTTCTTTTTCAGTCAAGAGCAACTCTTATATAAATATGAAACATATAATAATCTCGCAATTATAATAATATCAAAACGTCTGATCAGTTGGTTTCTATGAGTGAACTTCCATGGGAGAATAAAAAGGTAGCAGAGGTTATGTCTTCGGTCGAAGAAGAGGAATCATCAGCAAAGTCAAGTGCGTCCGGAGATCAAAAAAGTCCCACGCCACCGATTCCCGATATACTGGCAAATGCTTTTGCCGATACACCAATGGAAGAGGCAAAAATTGAGATATCTGAAGACGACTCCGTTCAGACAGATGCAGGAGCACCGCAAACGGCTGTTCCTTCATTTGGTAATCTGCCGGACCTTTCAGCATTAAGTGGTACTCCTCCCAATGCCCCTCCTGCAGAGGAAAAAGAAGCTCCTCTGGAAATACCACCATTTATGAATCCTCCATCAGTCGCAAATGAGTCTGATATCGCTGATTCTCCTGTCCCATTCACACAAATCGGTGAGGGTGGAATAACTCCTCCTTCGGATCCATCTTCCTTGTCATCTCCTTCCAATATAGAAGAATCTCCTAAAAAAAGATCCCCTCCTCCCTTATTTGAACCCTTTATCCATCCCGGTGATGAACCATCAGAGCCCTCTTTACCTGAACTGGCAGGACCGACTCTGCCTTTTACGCCTGAAAACGATCAGTTACCTTTTGATGCACAGGCAGAGACACAACCAGCACCAACACCTGATCCCTTTACGGTCCCCGATGGCTCAGAGGAACCCAATCCTTCTGTAACATCTCCGGTTACCGCCCCTCCATCAGACCCTTTTGCTTCTGCTGGTAATTCAGTAGAATTCAATCCATTTGAATCGTCTCTCGAAACTGCCCATCCATCAGATTCTCCTGTTTCCAGTGGCAATCCAGTAGAATCGAATCCTTTTGCACCATCTTCCGATGTTGCTCCTTCAACTGATCCTTTTGCTTCTCCTGATAATGTTCCTCTAGCAGATCCCTTTGCATCTGCTGGTGTTTCTGTGGAATCCAATCCTTTTGCTGCAACTCCGAATGCTGTCCAGCCTGAAAATCCGTTTGGCGCCCCTATCTCAACAGAAGCAGGTTCTTCGAACAGGGAAAAACACGCACTAAAAAATACGGTAAAATTGCCCATTGATGTGGGGTCATTTAAGAAAAACCTTGAAGGCATATCTGGCATCACAAAAGATTTCCTTAGAAATCTTACGAAAGGAAAAAGTCTTATTGAGAGAATGGAGGACATGAGGGAAGAAGTTGACATTGCCGGGTCTGCAGGAATCAATGTCGAATCAAAACCAGAGCTTACACCGGATACTTCTCCGTTTGGTGATAATCCGTTTGAAGCACCGGAGAATAATGGAAATCCTGATTCATTCTCTTCTCCTTTTGATGAGTACAATCCGGTTATTGAGGAAAATGTCAATGAATCTGTGAATCCTTTCATGGAAAATGAAGATGCCGGAACAATCGGGGATATACGTCAGTTCACTCCTATAGAGAACCCGGTTATGGAAATGAAAGAAGAATACCTTCTTGATAATGATGCTTTTGACAATAACAATGAAAGTGATATAGTATTACCCGGTAGTGATGAGTTAACTGCGGAAGCAGCAGTTCCTTCCACAAATACAGAGATTTCTGCAAATGAAATATTTGAAAATGAAACCGTACCTGATGCCGCTACAATGGCTGCTTCACCAGGCCACATGTCTGAATCAGACAAGTCTGGTCTTCAGGATCGGGATTCTTTCCCTGAATTTACAGAGCCTGCTGTTGCAGATATGATTCCACACGCGATTTCAGATGATTCTGAAAGTGCAACTATTCATGCTCCTTCTTCTTCGACATCAGGTGTGGAACTTTCTAAACAGGTGCTTTCCAGGGAACTAAAAGACATAAAGACCACTACTGACAATAAGTTTGAAAATCTGGAAAATGAAATGGGAGGACTGAAAGAGAGTCTCAGCGATATGAGCCTTCAATTTTCCTCAATTCATGCCGAAGTTGGAGAGTTTTCAAATAAGATATCAGGGATTACTGAATCTGTAGCTTCTACTGCTGCTTCAGGTGAAAATGTTCTGTCCCAGAACAATGCCCGCTTTGATTCAGTTGATTCCAAGGTCTCACAGGTTGAAAACAAAGTTTCTGAATTCGCATCTTCTATCGCTGCTTTGCAGGCAGATAACACTTCCATGAAGTCTGGCCTGTCACAGATCGAAGAAAGCATTTCCGAGCTGGTTGAATCTTACACTGCTCTTCTGGCTCAGTTGCATGAATCATTGCAGGAAAATGAGTCAAAATTTGCTATCCTGACTGAAGTATCATCTAAGATCGATGCTTTTGGTCCGAGGGTTGAGTTTATTGAGAAAACTCAGGAAGAATCAAAATCGACTTCAAAAGAGTTTTCCCGTTCAATGTCATCCATGGTTGATAATCTGGGGAAGGTATCTTCAGAGTTCCAGGAATTCAGACAGGAATCCGGGCAGAAAAACACTGCGGTACTGGAAAAGATGGATTCCCTAACTGAATATGTGGAAAGTGAATTGAAAAAACTTGGCGCGAGAAGTTACAAGGGATTCGGGCAGAATGTACATCTTTCTAATATTGTGAAAAATTCCAGTAATATGAAGCTTTGTATGGAATGGCTTGAGTTTTTGATGGGACTAGTGGGTCGCAACAATCTTCCGGATATATTATCCTATTATGAAGAGCTTGGCTGGATTACCGAAAAAGTGAGGATGGAACTTCTTCATTATGCTGAAGGTATTGATTTCTATATGGAAAAACCTGACTGGAAACTCACTCCGGATGACCATGTCAAATCCATATGGTTTATCGAAAGTCTTGCAGGTATGAAGGTTGACAAGAACAGGTTGTCTGTTATAGAAAGGGATATTGAGAAAGTCAAAAAAGGTTCGGAAATATACGGGATATGATTTATTTCTCGTTAGTTCATATGGAGGATGTCAATTTTGTTGGGGTTGAGCAATTACCAATTACATAATACAAATGAATGAATTGGTTTGATAATTTGAAAACGCGATCATAAGAATGTACAATTAGTCAGTATTATGATTTATGGGAAAATGGCATCCAAGAAGAATTGCCCTAACACCAACGTTTTTGACAGCCCCTTCATATGCTAATGTTGATATAGTATTATTGACGACTATATAAATATGGAAGAGGTTAGTAATTCACTTCGGTCGGATGAAATGTATTGCACTAGTTGGTGGCAAACCTGTTAAAAAAGCAGCTGAAATATGTCCGCATTGTGGTGTGAGATTAAAGGCTAATCCGCAGCAATTGAAAAACCCTGGTCTGGCTGCAATTGCATCGTTTTTCTTTTCAGGACTTGGCCAGATATACAATGGTGAGATTGGAAAAGGGTTAATTTTTATTTTAATCCAGTTCATTAATGTTGGTCTGATGCTTATTTTGCTGGGATTTCTGACTTATCCTGTTGTCTGGATTTACGGGATATATGACGCTTACACTACAGCAGAAAAGATCAATGCAGAAATGAATGTCAATTGAATAATTTTGTCTGGACAAAGATTCAATCATAAAAACTAATAATGGAAGTGTTCGCAGACTTAGTTGCCTGCATTCACTTCATTTTCAAGACTTCTGTGTCTTTAATATTCTATTTTTTCATCAGCAGAAACTAATCTTAGAATGAACTTTCCAGTTTATCTGCATACTCTGCTATCATTGGCAATCTGTACATTTCTCCACTGAAAGCTTTAAACATTAAGATTAGCCAGAGAATAAGTGCAACAATTGATAAAATATATCCTATTAACCCGCCAAGAAATGGTATGAAACCTAAAACGATGTTCACTATGAATATGGCCCCAAATAATACTGTGGACTGTGCTGCATGGAAGCGCACAAATTTATTTTCTTTTTCAATAACTAATAATACTATGCCTGTAATAAATCCAAAAACATAGGCTATTAATCCGGCTATGTTTTCACTTACTCCTAAGTTAGTTTCACTCATAATAAATCTCCATAAATGTATATTTTTTTGTAAGTGGTTTACTGATTGTTAAAACTCATCAGGAATTTCTTCTTTCGGACTCATAATCGATATGTGCCACCTACTATAAATATTAACAAACTACATCTGATCTGTAATACATATAAATCTATCTATTTGATCAGTTTTTGAAAAAAGAAAAAGGGTGACGCAAAGTGCGTCATTAGTTATTTATTGTGTTTAGAACCTGACGTCCATATTGCCAATCATTTGCTGACTTGCGACATCAATGATTTTAACATTGACTGTTTCGCCTGATGTAGCGATGTCCGCATCAATGTTGGTTACGCTGCTGTTCCCAAGGTACACGGTGTCACTGCTATTGTCATAATATATGTACCTAGTTTCTCCAGCATCAAATCCGGCAGCATCCCCTGTGATCTCATATGTTACACTTCCTTCTGTAGTTGTATTTCCAGAAATAGTTACAAGTGTGTTTGCGGAAGTAAACATTATTTGGTCACCACCCTGATGTTCAAGTTTTATCGCCGAATTACTACTCATCTCAGAAGCGGTAGCTCTCAAACTTGCCTGTGGTGCTGATTCTGGTGGTCCCATGCCGAATACGAATGCTGCGATAACTGCAGCAAGGATAACAGTGATAGCGACCATCAGGATTACGCCGATGACCGGAGATACTGCATCCTCTTCCTTAAGGAATTGGTTTGCTTTGCTCATAATTTGTTCCTCTCTTGTTCAGAAATCTATACTTTTTTCTGCTTTTTTTTCTGGACCACTTTTTCAAGTTTCCTGGTCCACATTTTATCATCGAGGTCAGTGTATTCGCACTCGAGATAATGTTGCACGGCTATACTCAAAGCTTCTTTTGTCGACGACTCATTACATTTCTTCTTTAAAGCCGCCAGTTCATCTTCCGTGAGTACAGTTTGTGCGTGTACAATTTTAACCATTGTATCTCCTGATTGTTTGAATCATCTGATGAACTTAGCCGTTCAAACCATCATCATTATTATCATAATGAAAATTGTATATATACTTTGTTGCCCGTTCAAAAGCGATTTTAAAGCCTATCCGACTTTTACAGTCCTTATTATATATTTGTGAAAATATATTCGATTATCGAATATTCTGTTACTGTAATTATCAAATATTTCTCTCACTGACCTTATTAGCTAACTTTTGATTGCACAAAGCTGGCAAAGCTATCAGAATGTTTTTATTTTTTCTATCCTCTAAAAGGATTCTACCACTGACAAATATACTTTTTCGTTGTTGTCTCATTGAAACTTTAGCGAAAGTACTTTCATTGGCAAAATCAAAATAGCATTCCATCTATTATGCTACTCTATAGTTATACTCTATAGTTATTAAATTAATTCAGAGTTCATCCGAAATCAATTCAAAATTAATAAATGCAGGAATAATCATGTCATCCAGTCGTTTTATAATCACTGTTATTGGTATCGATAAAGTTGGTATTGTTGCGGGTATCACCCAGACCATGGCTAAGTACAATGTCAATATAGTTGATATTAGCCAGACAATTATGGATGACCTGTTCACCATGATAATGCTGGCGCAGGTTACTGAAGATAACTTCGATCTGGCTGCTTTCCAGCAGGCGATGTCTGAAAAAGGCACATCCCTTGGCGTGGAAGTAAAAGTCCAGAACGAAGATGCTTTCAGTTTCATGCACAGGATCTGAGGTGCTGCTATGCTTGTTCATCCTGAAGAGATCCTTGAAACAATCAAAATGGTGAGTAACGAAAACCTTGACATAAGGACTGTCACCATGGGTATCAGCCTTCGCGGCTGCAGTCATCCTGATATAGATACTTTCAATGAAAATGTCTATGACCGGATAATGTATTATGCCGAGGATCTCGTAAAGACCACCAATGAGATTCAGAACCTTTATGGAATTCCAATTATCAATAAACGTATTTCTGTAACTCCTATTGCTATAGTTGCTGAAAGTTGTGATGCAACCGATCTCACATCTGTTGCCCGTACTCTTGACAGGGCGGCTGAAGACGCTGGTGTTGATTTCATAGGTGGTTTCAGTGCACTGGTCCAGAAAGGTATGACTCCCGGTGATCTTAAACTTATAAACTCTATCCCCAGTGCTCTTGCCAGTACCAATAAAGTATGTTCTTCAGTTAATGTGGCAACCACCAGGGCAGGCATTAACATGGATGCGGTTGCCCTTATGGGTAAGGTAATCAAAGAAACTGCTGAGATGACAAAGGACAATTCCGGAATAGGCTGTGCGAAACTTGTGGTCTTTGCAAATGCACCGGAAGATAATCCGTTCATGGCAGGTGCTTTTCATGGTATCGGAGAGGCGGATTGCGTCATAAATGTTGGTGTGAGTGGTCCGGGGGTTGTCAACTCAGCAGTGCGCTCCCTTGAGGACCCTACATTGGGCGACATTTCCGAGTGTATCAAAAAAACCGCTTTCAAGATTACCAGAATGGGTGAAATGGTGGGACGTGAAGCTGCCCGCCGGCTCCATGTCCAGTTTGGTGTACTTGACCTCTCTCTTGCTCCGACTCCTGCTGTAGGTGACAGTGTTGCCGCAATTCTTGAGGCAATGGGTCTGGAAAGTTGTGGCACACACGGCACAACCGCTGCGCTGGCACTTCTGAATGATGCTGTCAAGAAAGGAGGGGCAATGGCATCTTCATCAGTTGGTGGCCTTAGCGGCGCTTTCATCCCTGTCAGTGAGGATGAAGGTATGATAAGAGCCGTTCAGAAAGGGTCCCTGACACTGGATAAACTGGAAGCTATGACAAGCGTGTGTTCTGTTGGTCTTGATATGATAGCAGTGCCGGGAGATACTTCCTCTTCAACTATCTCAGCTATTATTGCTGATGAAATGGCCATCGGCATGATTAATAAGAAGACAACTGCTGTCAGGGTAATACCAGCCCCTGGCACAAAGGTAGGGGATATGATAGAGTTTGGAGGTCTTCTTGGAAGTGCACCGGTGATGCCGGTACACAATTTCAGTTCTGAGCAGTTCATTTCAAGAGGCGGACGCATTCCTGCGCCGATACAATCGCTTACCAACTGATCCTTCATTTTTGATTTAAAGAGAAAACAGGATGATTATATGAGAATAACACTCATCGGCATGCCGGGTGCAGGCAAAAGTTCTGCAGGACAGAAACTTGCTTCCCTGTTTGGTTATGAGTTTATCGACACGGATAAATTAGTTATTGATGACTCAGGAAAGGATTTGCAGGATATAGTTAATGATCTTGGGGACATTGCTTTACTGAAAGCCGAGGAACAGAGTATTATCAATATGAAACTTGAAGATAATTGTATCATTGCTACCGGTGGAAGTGTCGTCTACTCGGAAAAAGCAATGAATTTCCTGAAAGAACATTCAGTTATTATCTATCTTGATGTTCCTTTTGGAACAATTGTTTCCCGTCTGTCAAATCTAACAACCCGTGGGGTGGTGGGGCTTAAAGAAAAAGGTCTGCATGGTCTTTATGAGGAACGAACCGGACTTTACCGGTCTTTTGCCGATTATACAATTGAGGTTAGCAGAAAAGATAAAGTGATTGATGTTGTAAAAAAAATCAGGCAAAAGGTAATGTTATAATCCCTTTTCTGAAATTGTGCGGACAAAAGAGTTATCAATTGTCCTGTGTGTTCCACCATATTTTCACACGCCTGGAACAGGCATCATAAATGTAGTTTCCGTTTTCTTTTTGAAGAGCCTTTTCCAGATACTGCTCCAGTATTTTCTTTTGTTCATCACTTTCCAATGAAAAATGGCTTGACAGTTTGTCAACGGCTTCATCAAGAGTCGCATATATTTCAGTTCTTCCAAGAGTGAAAGTTTCCATGTTCGGATGGATTCCCATCTGGTAAAGCACATTGTAAAGTATGTCGCATTTTGGTGTGGTGCAATACTCAGTTCCATGCAAATCTGGCCATATCTCCGCCGAATGATCGTCCCATGAAGTGTTTCCTGCAAACCAGTATAGGTAAATATGTCCCGAAGAGACTGAAAGCATGTCCTCAACAGCTTTGCGGATATCCGGCATTCCCAGAGAGAACGAAGCAATTATTACATCATAAGGTCCGTCAAGGTCTTTTTCAACGTCAATATCTTCCCATTTTTTCCTGATGATGCTAATGTTATTTCTTCCATAAGCAACCATATTCTCTTCCAGAACTTCTATCATTCCATTTGAAGGTTCCACGGCAGTAACATGTTTCACCTTTTCTGCAATTGGAATTGCAAGTGTTCCAGGTCCGGCACCAATGTCAAGAACCCTGGATTCAGGACTTATGTTCAGGCCACTGATGACGTCCCGTGCTCTTTGCTGGTTGTTTCTCTGTGACATCTCCCAGAATTTCCTTGCACTTTCCTTTTCTTCCCATATTGAAGCACATTCTTTCTTGTTTCCGCTTTCAAGATGTCTTTTCATCTGTTCTATCCAGACATTACCCCAGTCCACATCAGTTAGCATTTTTATTCTCCTTTTGTTTTTGATACGATTTTCCTGTTTTTTGGTTAATCCGGGATTAAACCGGTATAACAACCGAAACATTCTGATAGTTCTGTATTGTCACAGGAACTCCATAAACTTCCTTTATGATTTCCGGTGTTATATCTTCCATTTTTCCGGCTGCAAAGATTGTACCATTTTTGAGGAACAGGAATTTGTCAGAATACCTGAATGCAAGGTTTAAGTCATGCATTGTCATTATTGCTGAAACGTTTTCTTTCCTGACGACTTCCCTTACGGTGTCAAGAATCTCAAGCTGGTTTTTCAGATCAAGGCTGCTTGTTGGTTCGTCCAGAAGCAGAAGTTTTGGATTTTGTGCGATCGCTCTTGCAATACCTATCTTCTGAAGTTCTCCACCACTCATCTCATCAATATAACGCAACGCCATTTCATCAAGGTTTAGTTTCTTTATTGTATCTTCCACTATCATTACATCATCAGTTGATATATTCCATTTGATATGTGGCATTCTCCCAAGCAGGATCGCATCAAAAGCTGTAAGTCTTGCAGGTTCACATCGCTGCGGGACATAACCAAGTCTTCTTGCAATCTCTATCTGTTCCAGTTTGAGGACATCCTCGTCTTCAATGAGAACTGTTCCTCTTTTTGGTTTGAGAATTGCATTCATGCATTTGAGCAGTGTGGTTTTTCCTACGCCGTTTGGTCCGAGAATTGAAAGTATTTCATTCCTCTTAAGCTCGAATTTAATATTTTTCAGTACTTCTTTGCTTTTGTACTGAAATTCCACTCCGTCCACTTCTAAAATCATATCTTTCGTCCTCCCAGTATAAGATAAATGAATGTGGGTGCGCCTAAAAATGATGTGAGAACTGCAACCGGTAGCTGGTAGGGGTCGATCATAACCCTTGCTGCGGTGTCAGCGCAGAGTAAAAGCAGTGAACCCATGACCATACTGCCTATTATCAGAAAACGGTGGTCATCTCCGATTATCCTTCTAGCCATGTGTGGGCAGATGAGCCCTACAAAACCGATTACTCCCAGGAATGCAACGATAATGGCGGTCACAAGTGATGCACACAGCATTCCATACAAACGAACCTTTTCTACGTTGACCCCAAGTCCTTTTGCAGTTTCATCTCCTGCATCAATGGCGTTGTATTTCCATCTCTCCAGCAGGAAAAATATCATTGTACATACTGTAATTGCGGTTATTAGTGCCAGTTCACTCCAGCTTGCTCTTGCTACATCGCCAAAAGTCCAGAAAACCATTGATGCAAGCTGTACGTCGTCTGCAAAGTACTGGAGGAACATCGTCCCGGCTGAAAATAGTGATCCCATTGCAACACCAACGAGGATCATAACCTCGGGTGTCACTCCTCTGAATCTTGAAAAAGCAAGTATAATAGCTGTTACAGCAAGTGCGAACAAAAAGGCTACAATGGTGGTCGTATATGGATTGCTGATGACAACTGCATCACCTACACTACTGTGTGTGGATCCTGTTCCAAGCACCATCACTGCAAAAGCGGCTCCAAAGGCCGCAGCATTTGAGATTCCAAGGGTGAATGGTGAACCCAGGGGGTTTCTAAGTATTGACTGCATCACAACACCAGACACTGCAAGTCCTGCTCCGGCAACAATAGCAGTAAGTACCTGTGGCAGACGTATGTTCCATATGATGCTGTCCCATCTGACTGAAACGGTATGTCCGGAGAGTGTCTGCACAACTTCCATGGGTGGTATGTCAACAGACCCAATTGAAATTGAAAATATCATCATCACAAAGAGAAGCACGATACCTGACAGGATGTATGTGTATTTCCTGCCGGTGTGTTCTCTGTATTGACGACTGATATCGCCTTCATTTTGGCTTGGTTTGCTGAATACTTTCACCATTATTTAACCCTTGATTTTCCTTTATTTTTGTCTGATTTTCACAATTCTCGTTGTAATTTCATACATCCAGTTTGGTGAAAGCCGGTTCTCCAAAGGCGTTGAACATCATGTTAGCAACTTCTTCTCCGAGTTCTTCGTCACCGTCACATACGAGGAATGTGTATATTTCAGCAGTCTTGTCCTCAACGTCAACGTCTTCGAATTTCTCAGGATAGAGCAGCTTTCCGGCATAGTATGAATCTGCAAGCACTGATCCGAAGTTCTGAGTGTACCAGTTATATGGCAGTACTCCGTACACATTTCCGGAGGTGACAGACTGAAGCTGCTGATATGATTCGTCATTCTGCAACTGGTAAACTGCGCTGTTCTCATCTTCGGACTGCAGGGTTGAAAGATCAACAAACATAATTTCAGGGTCCCATTCGATGATCTTTTCCTTGGCAACTTCAGCGGTGCTGAGGTCCATGTCATCATAAGCTACGTTCAGGGCGTTGGTGAAGAGGAATGGAGGGTAGGTTGGTTCTGTAGATTGCAGTCCGTGCGGTCCTGCTCTTGCAATTCCACCAACATAGCATGATGTTTTTTCTTCATTTGATACATCAGAGGTTCGTTCATTAAGGTCTGTGATTGTCTCGTCAAAGAATGAAACTACTTCTTCTGCACGTTCTTCCTTGTCCATGACCTCTCCATATATCCTGATGGCCTGGTACATGTCTTCCCTGTTTGTCACCATGTTTCCATAGTTTACGACAACTACGGGAATTCCGGTTTTCTCCTGAAGTTCCACCGGGTCATAGCCTGATGCTGAGTATGTTTTAAGTATCACGTCAGGCTGCGGTTCAAGTGCCAGTATTTTTTCAGGGTTGTCATTTCCCCTGAATTCACCGAAAACAGTGTAATCAGTTGCAAATTGAGGATTTGCAAGAGCGTATGGTCTGGCATCATATGGATTATCCCTGGATTCAATGCTGTCAACTGCAATGATCTTGTCTTCAGATTCAAGGTATGTCAGAAGGCGGAGTGATCCTGAACCTGAGCAAATTACGTTTTCAATCGTGTCGGGAATTTCCACTTCTCTTCCCATTGCGTCTGTGACAGTTACAGTTGCAGCAGATTCTGCGTTTTCTTCGTGTGTGGTGACACTCTGTGATGTTGATGAGCTGTCCGTACATCCGGAAATGAATGTTGTTGCACAAAGTATCAATATAAGCAGGATGGCTGTTCTATGTTTCATACTGGTCATAATTTTATCGCCTTTATTCCTATGTTTGCACAGATAAAGGCAAATAAGTATTAAAATATTACTGTTTAGTGTTACTATATCAAATGGATAACTTTTTATCTCATAACATTGTTTGTCCCCCCATATGCTAGTAACACAAAAATAAAAGAAAATCATAATTAATGCAACTTTGATTATATAAACAACACTGCAGTTTGTTGTAGTTTAATTTCCTTTAGCAACCTGTTGCGGAATTGATCTGAATGGTTGCGTTATTCGATTTTCCTGTCAGGAGCTATTAATATGAAAAAAATATCAGGGATTTTAATTGCATTGGCTATATTAACTTTATTAATTGTGCCTGTAAATGCATCGGATGTAAAATACAAAATAAAAAGTACGATATATGACACTACTGATTCGTCACTGGATACTGGCAATTTCTACTGGGATGCTGATAGTTTCTCTGGATTCTGGTATGCAATAAAACCCGGACTTTCGAGTGAGTTGCTCTACTTCAACAATACAGTAAATTCTTCATCCACTTTCAAGCTTGGTGACACCGTTGAAGAGGGTGACCTCTATTATATTAGCAAGCCGCAGATTAAGAAAACCAAGATTGGTGGCTCCGATGACGGAAGCACATTTATTGTAGACGATGTTGACCTTAAAAAGTACTATCTTTTAGGTTTCTTCGGTTCCAGCTATGTTGCTATGCCTGAGGACCCTTCCGACCTTTCTGCTGGATGTAAGCCGGACAAGATCGCAAAGATTCTTGTTCAATATAATAGCGATAACAAGAAACAGATGTTCTCCGGTGAGGAGTGGGAACTCGCCGATGGCTGGTCTCTTGTGGTGCAGCAGGTTGATGTAGAGGGTGACAAGGTATGGGTCCAGCTTAACCGTAATGGCGAAGAAGTTGATTCAGATGTGATCTCAGGTAAAGCAGACCTGACAAAACCTGAGAGGACTTATCTTTACAAAGACGGAGATGACAATCCTGTATTCTACTGTTATGTTGATTCCATATTCCGTGGAACAGATGCTGATTTTGTTGTCTTCAAGTATGCTTATCTTATAAGTGATATCACAACTATTAATACCGGAGACACTTACGGTGCTTTTGAAGTTGATGGATTTGAAGTGCCTGCCCTGATGGATGGCACGGATTATGCAGGAAGCGGTTCCGGTACTGTATTGAACACCGGTGACGATGCTATTGTGATGTCAACTGATAAAGATATAACTCTTAATCCTGACGAGATGATCGATTTCTACAGTGGTATGTATCTTAAAACTGAGGATACAAAAGGAAGCACTCTGAAAATGTCATTGTGGAAAACATGTACGATTACTCCGGGTGAAAATGTAACGGAAGTAAAGTATAAAATAAGAAGCAATATTTATGATACTACTGATTCTTCACTGAATTCCGGCAATTTCTTCTGGGATGCTAATAGTTTCCCCGGATTCTGGTATGCAATTAAACCCGGACTTTCGAGTGAGTTGCTCTACTTCAATAATACTATCAATTCCTCATCCACTTTCCAGCTTGATGACACCGTTGAAGAGGGTGACCTCTATTATGTCAGCAAGCCACAGATAAAGAAAACCAAGATTGGTGGCTCCGATGACGGAAGCACATTTATTGTAGACGATGTTGACCTTAAAAAGTACTATCTTTTAGGTTTCTTCGGTTCCAGCTACGTTGCTATGCCTGAGGACCCTTCCGACCTTTCTGCTGGATGTAAGCCGGACAAGATCGCAAAGATTCTTGTTCAATATAAAAGTGATAACAAGAAACAAATGTTCTCCGGTGAAGAGTGGGAACTCGCCGATGGCTGGTCTCTTGTGGTACAGCAGGTTGACGTAGAGGGTGACAAGGTCTGGGTCCAGCTTAACCGTAATGGCGAAGAAGTTGATTCAGATGTGATCTCAGGTAACGCAGACCTGACAAAACCTGAGAGGACTTATCTTTACAAAGACGGAGATGACAATCCTGTATTCTACTGTTATGTTGATTCCATATTCCGTGGAACAGATGCTGATTTTGTTGTCTTCAAGTATGCTTATCTTATAAGTGATGTCACAACTATTAATACCGGAGACACTTACGGTGCTTTTGAAGTTGATGGATTTGAAGTGCCTGCCCTGATGGATGGCACGGATTATGCAGGAAGCGGTTCAGGTACCGTATTGAATACCGGCGATGATGCTATTGTGATGTCAACTGATAAAGATATAACTCTTAATCCTGACGAGATGATTGATCTTTACAGTGGTATGTATCTTAAAACTGAGGATACAAAAGGAAGCACTCTGAAAATGTCATTGTGGAAGACATGTACAATGGCTGTTTCTGATGCAGTTCCCGATAAATCCCCAGAGGATGAAGTGGTAGTTGTGGATCTTGCCGAAGAAGATGAAGATGATAAAGGAACTGATTCTGAGTCTTCAGGTACCGATAAAGGCGATACTTCCTCTGATTCTGATGACGAAGAACCAGGTGTGGAGAGTTCTGTAGGGGCTCCCGGTTTTGAGCTGGTATTCGGAGTTCTCGGACTGTTCTGTGCAGTTCTTGTCAGAAGGAATTAAACAAAAAATTCGTTGAAAAGTAAGCAGGATATTTCCAGAATGTCCTGGTTACTTTTCATTTTTTCGCCATGTAGCCAATTTATGTGCACTGCTTATTTCGCTGGCATTGAATGCTTTAAAGTAATAATTTCAAAGGTTATCGGCTCTGTAGAAATTAAATAACTTGGATGGTCCCAAAGGGTCCGGCGAAGCCGGCGCTTTCCCATCAGAAGAAAAACAATCTGCATAACCCCATAATACATTCTCTGCTTTCTTCTGTATTTATATATATGATTTCAATAATCTTTGGAATCATCTTTTGCATGACGGTATAGGAATGTGCCGCCTTCGGCGGATGGTTGCTTTGTTTTTAGATTGCAGTTGTTTTTGTGGAAATGGAAATGAGCAAAGTTTGTGTCACTCATATTAGAGACTGTCGGAAAAGTCGGTTTGTATGAATATCAGGATTAATTATAGCAACAATTGTTAAGTACACATTAATTCTAATTTTCTTTAAGACGACTATTGATGCTGATTTTATTATAGTTCCAGACTATTTAACTCTGCTCACATGTCAGAAATTGTCTTGTGCGGGGACTTTTCCGACAGTCTCTACCATACCAATAGTAGAAGTCTCTACAAAATACACGATAATAATGTTGAAAATGACCTTCAATCAATTTCAGAGTTAAAGAATAATGGCTATGTAATTAATCTCAACAATTATTCATCTGAGCAGATCTATGAAAAGTTGATAGAGGAACAAACATCTCCTTCATTTAGTTTCAATTAAAGTTAACCAACTCTTTTGATGGTAATCATGGTTTAATAATCTCTATTCAAAAGAATAAGGTAGTCCCGCCCGAATTCGAATCGGAGTCTTCGGCTCCAAAGGCCGAAAGGATTGACCGCTACCCTACGGGACTACAATGATTAGCTGAATAAATGCATAATAATACTTATTTGTTATGCAGGAAAGGCACTTAAGTTCATCATTTAGCAATGATAAGTGTCAACAAGTCCTTGTCTGCAAGCACGTGGTCAAGACCGGCACGCTGTCCGGGGTGCTTTGCAGAATTTCCCCATACCTGGGAATATCTGAACTTTCTCCTGAAATCACGATGCAGGTGGTCACATATATCTCCCACAGTGACGCCTTTCCTGACGATAAGAGGTTCTTCCATATCAGCAGGTTCGCCCTGTGGTTTCAGGTATATTCGAATGAAATCAAGTGCATCATAGATTAGATCTTTCACAGCCTCAAGATTCTGTTCTTTATCTGCGGAAATGTATGTTGCTTCCGGGTAACCTTCCTTGCACTTCTTAAGCACAAACTCATCAGCCATATCCACTTTATTCACAACGGTAACCGCAGGTATGTACACCCTGTTACCCATGACCGCGTCAATAAGCTGGTCAACATTGATATTGTCCCTGATAAGCACATGGGCGTTGTGTATCTTATAATCATTCAGCACTGCCTTTACCAGATCTTCTGAAATCTCAAGATCCATAGTACTGCTAACAGTAATTCCACCACGGTCCTGCCTCTTTATCACAACATCAGGTGACTTTTGATTAAGGCGAATTCCGGCATCGTACAATTCCTGTGTGAGAACTTCATGGTGATAATTCTGGAAAACATCAAGAATAAAGACAACAAGGTCACAGTTCCTCACAACTGATATTACCTCTCTTCCACGACCTCTCCCGCTTGCTGCACCTTTAACAAGTCCCGGTACATCAAGGATCTGAATGGTTGCATTGTTATATTCAAGTACACCAGGAATCACATCAAGAGTAGTAAACTCATACGCACCCACTTCAGACTCAGCGCCGGTAAGCTTGTTAAGCAAGGTTGATTTTCCTACAGATGGGAAACCTACAAGTGTAACTGTGGCATCTCCTGATTTCCTGACGGAATATCCCTCACCGCCACCCTTACTTGAAGCTTTTTTAACGACTTCATCACGCAGACGTGCAAGTTTAGACTTCAGTCTGCCAATATGGTGTGATGTAGCTTTGTTGTAAGGAGTCTTCCTGATCTCCTCTTCAACTTCCTGAATATCCTCGTGTAATCCCATTTGCAACCTACCATAACGTCAAAATAAAAAAGGTTTCCTGATTTTTGAATATGGTTTAACGTCAGAAGGAGGATATTATACTACCGGTCATTTCGTAAGTACTGATTCCAGCTGGCAATCTCTTTGAGAATTCATCAGAACGCAATACTCCGAGGAACTTCTGTATTTCCTCAATTTCCAGAAGATCTTTTCTTATCACAAAATCAAACTCATCCTCTGCCACTGGAATGAACTCCAGTCCTGCTTCCTCAGCCGCAGCCCGAAGCCCAAAACCAACATCAACTTTGCCACTCTTCACAGCATCACAAACTGATCTGTGTGTCTTGGAACCTGAATTATATCCTTTCAGACTCTTGATCAACTCTGCTTTTGAGGTTCCCTTCTCTTCAGCCAGCAGATCAATTTCCCTGTCAAGAAGCGCCCTTGTGCCGGATCCTCTGTTCCTGTTGATAAGATTGAGATTGATTATGTCCTCAAGACTATAGACGTGATTATCCGGAGTGAATATAAGTCCCTGCTCGCGCACGTATCCTTTAACAAGCACTACATCCTCAAGGTCCATTCTCTTCAGGACCGATGAATTGTAATTGCCATCTGCATCAACCATGTTGACACATGCGATATCTGCAGTACCGCCTGAGATTGCTGTAAATCCTGCACTTGACCCCATATTTAAAGTCCTGAACATAAGCCCTGTCATTTCTTCAAGCAGGTCAATTCCGGGACATTGTCCCCCAACAAGCATCAGGTCAGGACTCCTGACATTACCGAACATAGTAACCTCAACTTGTGAACCGGGTTCTATGTACTCAGTGTTTGCCTTGATCTCAATAATTCCGTCCGCATCGGACAGTGTAGTAATAGCTCCTGATGTTTTATCTGCAGGATAGACTTTCCCACGGACAACACCCACAGGGAAAAGCTCCTCCCTGCCGCCGGAACGTATTACTGTTCCCACTTCGGCAGTTAATTTTGTTTTAAATGATGGCTTAACGCCAAGTGAGTTATGAATTACCGGTGCAACAAATTCATTGAATATACTAAGGGCAGATGTCGGATTTCCAGGAAGTCCGATGGTAGGGACGTCATTAATCATGCCAATAACAACAGGTTTTCCCGGTTTAATGGCAATTCCGTGGGTAAGAGTTTCTCCCTTTTCCTCAATGATCATATACATGATGTCGCCTGCACCGGCTGATGTACTTCCTGATGTGAGTACGATGTCGCATTCTGCAATTGCCCTGTCAAGGGCATCTTCCATGAGTTTCTCATCATCACGTATTATTCCGTACATTCGGGGAGTCCCACCGCATTCGTCTATTGCAGCAGCAATAGCGTACGAATTAGCATCATATATCTTGCTCACTCCAAGCTTCTCACCGGGTCTTATTAATTCACTGCCGGTTGAAATTATCCCAACTATGAGGTCTTTGACATGAACTTCATCCATGCCGATTGATGCCAGAACTCCAATTTCACGGGAACCCATGCGAGTGTTCTTTCTGAGGATTCTCTCGCCTTTCATTATGTCAGTTCCGGCACGCATTATATTCTCATTGATATGCACTGGCTGGTAGACAAGAAGTGAGTCTCCGATTTGTTTTGTGCTTTCAACCATCACAACAGCATCAGCACCATCCGGAATTGGTGCACCGGTTGAGATCTCTATTGCTTCTCCGTCATCAACAAAAAAAATGTCTTCGCATCCTGCAGGTATTGAGCCTGTGACTTTCAGTTCAATTGGTTCAGGTTCACTTGCCTGGTATGTGTCTTTAGCTCTCACTGCATATCCGTCTTTTACAGAGCGATTGAACGCAGGTACATCAAGTCCTGAAAGTATGTCCTCTGCGATTATGTGTCCTGCAGCTTCTTCAATAGGTAAAACAGTAATCTCCGGTTGAACTTTAATGTTGCCAACCAGCTTTCTCGCATCCTCTACGGATGTCAGCTCTCTGAATTCTTTCCGTTCCATTCTGGTCGGACTACTTTTCGTCTATATACTCAATAAGCTTTTTGTTAAGTTTGAACACTCTTGAAGCTACATACCAGAGTCCCATCAGATACACTATCCATGTTGCAATGGAGATCCACCGAAGGCTTCCGGTATCATCAAGTGCTTCAAAAGTGATGACCAGAGTGACAGGCATCAAAAGTAATATTGCAAGCACTGAATCGTTAAGGTATTTCAGGTTCTCCAGAATTATTTTGTCTTTCTTTCCCTCTAATTCCATATTCTGACCTCATTTCCATACTTCATCCGTCAGTTATCATCCCTTTTGGTAAAACAAAAGCAATTATTATTGTAATTATATATAAGAGAACTTATGCCTAATTAATGTTTTGAAAAATTTAGTTTCAAATCAAATTACATAGAGCTCACGCTGGCAGAATAAATAATGACAAAAAGAAAGAATGAAGAGCTCCCTCTTCCTGTTATTGTCCTGTATTATCAGGGATTGATTGGCGTGCCTGTAGTTGTTGTTATTTTTTCAAACGCAGCAACCATCTTCTTTGTGATAGGACCTGGTTTTCCATCACCAATTGGGCGACCGTCGACTTTTACAAGAGGCGCGGCTTCCGCTGCAGTTCCTGTTACAAATATTTCATCAGCAGTGTAGAGGTCAAACATTCCAAGGTTCTCGACATGGGTCTCAATTCCAAGGTCTACAAGAAGTTCAATAGCTGTTGCCCTGGTGATTCCCTTCAGGTTGTTGATTGTTGGTGGTGTGTAGACCTTTCCGTTCTTGATGATGAATATGTTGTCTCCTGAACCTTCTGAGAGGTAACCGTTCTGGTCGAAGAAGATAGCTTCATCTCCGCCCTTCTCGTTTGCCTCGATCTTAGCAAGGATATTGTTCAGGTAGTTGAGTGACTTGATGTTTGGTGATAGTGCATCACAGGAGTTCCTTCTGACTGATACGGTAACACCGGTAAGTCCGACTTCATAGAGGTCACCATACATTGCACCCCATTCCTGTGAGATGATGTAGATGTTTGGTTTCGGACATTTCCTTGGATCAAGACCAAGATCACCAACACCTCTTGAAACAATAGGTCTGATGTAAGCATCTGCCAGGTTGTTTTTTCTGAGTGTTTCCAGAATAGCCTCTTCCATCTCTTCTCTGGAAAGTGGTATGTCAAGGGCAATTGCCTTTGCAGAATCATAGAGCCTGTCAACATGCTCACGTAACTTGAAAACACGTCCGTTGTACGCTCTTATGCCTTCAAAGACGCCATCTCCATACAAAAATCCGTGGTCATAGACGGATGTTGTGGCCTGGGATTTGGGGACAAAGTCACCGTTGTAATAGATCAATAATTCACTCATGCGTAAAGCCTCAATGTCAATATGTATGATAGTTGCTAATGTTCATGTTAAACTATTATTTATTTGTATTCACAAATACATACACTACTAATTAATAAAGTGTGTCTGCCCCGACAATAGTATTTTATACTAGAAAACCTATTTGCACTCCCAGTCAATGCTTAGCGGTCCCGTGGCTTAGCCAGGATATAGCATCGGGCTTCTAACCCGAGGGTCAGGGGTTCAAATCCCTTCGGGATCGCTTCTTATTTTTAAAATTATATTGCCTGCTAGGTTTTGAGTATATATCCTTGAAACGCGAGTTTATATTTTAATATATAGTTACTATAGTTCTACAATTATTATTGTGCAAATTTTATATATTATCTTTGTACTTATTGATGCACCCAAACATGACGAGGTGAGATCAATGAGTAATTTAATGAAAACGAGCAATTGTAGGAAAAGCGACTCTTCCAGGGCTCTGGATGACGATGCGGATTACAAGCCTATTCTTCAAGGTGTAATTAACACCCGTTGCAATTATGATGGTGGTAAGGTCGAAGGAATCCTTGACTGATTAAATCTGCACAATCCAGTCAAATTTAATCTACATTTTTCTTTAAATAGCAGCCCTATGCCATAGTAATTTACAAATGTCTTTTTTTATTCTTGATCTATTTCCAGACATCCGGTTTAACAAAAATACACTGATAAGAAGTATGGGCGCCGGTGAACCAATTTGGCGCCCAGTTCGTACACCAATGCGTTTTTCAGAAATATTTCAGGAAGGCACTAGATGAGTAACGTGTTACTCGAAGCATACTAGTTCAGTTTCTTATTTAGTTGTAAGCAAAAGAATCTATATAGGTACATGGGCTGGTAAATATGTCTCCGAAAAAGAAGTAACACAATAAATAAAAAAGAGATTCAGTCATTAAGACCGAGAATGTTTCTCTTATCTTTCTTTTTCTCGTCTTTCTTCTCTTTTTTGCTGGTCTTTACAAACTCATTTACTTCTTTGAGCCTATGCATATTTGATTCATCATTTCCCATGTTTATTTTCCTTCTTTTTTAATTATTTTAGTATATTGGTATGTTACGTATGTATACATGCTTACATGCAAAAACCCTTTTGCTTTCTTTTTTGATAATGCTTAACTAGTTTTGATTAAAAAGCCAAATTTATATTATTTATTTTTATACTATGTAATTGATATTCTCCTCAAGAATATTGAGGGTATAAAATGAAAATAAACATGAGATTCTACAAGTTCTTATTCACGATCAGTCTTATTATTTTACTTGCAGCTACCTCGTTAATATCTGCCGGTGCAGAGTCGAATGAGCATGCACTTAACATTACATCAGGTGGACCTGAACTTAGTACGGCACCTATTAATCCTGCTTTCATCGAGTATCAGGAAGAACTGGAGCAGGAACGCATAAATTCAGAAAGTAACACAAGTGCAAACATCTCAATCCTGACATTATTCAGTGAATCATCAGGTTCACTACCTACTAAAAATCTCAACACCCGGTTATCTTTCAATGGCACCGGATTTGACGAAGAAATGTTCCGTCCGACAGGACTTATACCCTCTCCTGTAGACCTATCACATCTTTCTCCTGTGAGCATGGATTTCTTGCTTGCCGATGATACCATTAAGACTTCAGGTCTTGAATTGATGGATTCTGAAGTATCATACCCAGCACGATATGACCTGCGTGAGCACAATGGTGTCACAGCAGTAAGAGATCAGGCTCAGGCCGGAAGCTGCTGGACTCATTCAGCCATTGCCTCCCTTGAATCTTATCTTCTTTTTAACAGATCAGAAACATGGGATTTTTCAGAGAATAACATGAAAAATACTTTGGTGTACAGCAATACTGATGGATATGACCGTACACATGATGACGGTGGCTATCATTTTTACGGCGCTGCTTATCATTCCCGATGGAGTGGTCCTGTGGTGGAATCAGATGATCCGTACAACGATTTGTCAGGTGTTTCTCCTGATAATCTTCCTGTGGCAAAACATGTTCAGGAAATTATGATCCTTCCTGGTTTTGAAGGCAATGACACTCTTTATAAATGGGTGCTTACTCACTATGGAGCAATATCTGTAGGCATAATGCAAAGCAGTACTTATTTTGATTCCAATAATAACAGCTACTATTACTATGGCTCAATAGAATACGCAAACCACGCTGTGACTCTGGTTGGCTGGGATGACAATTATTCCGCTCAGAATTTCACTCCCACAGCTCCTGGAAATGGAGCGTTCATCATCAAGAATTCATGGGGCACTAATTGGGGAGAAGATGGATACTACTATGTATCATATTATGATTCAGTAATGGGAAATAATGAAGGATTATTGGGAATTGGTACCAAGCCATATACTGGTAACTTCCTTTACACTGCGGAGAATGTGAGTAATTACGACAGTATTTACCAGTATGATGAACTTGGATGGGTTAGTTGTGTAGGTTACTATAATAGCACTGCCTTAGGTGCTAATGTTTTCACAGCAAGTTCAAATGAAACTCTTGAAGCTGTGAGTTTCTACACTGTAGATTCTAATTCCTTCTACAATATTTCCATATACCTGGATCCGGATTCCGGTCCTGTTAACAGTTCTGGCCCGGTCTCAGTACAGAATGGAACAATTGCAATTGCAGGATACCATACTATCAACCTCGATACGAATGTTTCACTTAATACAGGGCAGAATTTCTCAGTTGTTGTAGAATTCACGACGCCAAATTATGATTATCCAATAGCTATTGAACAAGTATTATCCGGTTATAGTGACAATGCTCATGCAGAATCCGGACAGAGCTTTGTAAGTTCCAATGGCAGCCAGTGGACTGACATATCCGAACAGAATGCAAATGTATGTATCAAAGCATTCACTACAGAAAACAAAGTGCCTGAGGCTTTATTTGTTGCTGGCACAAGATACGTTCACGTTAACGAGACTGTAGATTTCCATGATGCAAGTCTCTTCTCACCGGATAGCTGGAAATGGGACTTTGGAGATAGTTCAACATCTTCAGTCCAGAATCCAACACACTCTTATTCAGAAACCGGGATTTATACAGTATCATTGAATGCATCAAACTCTTATGGAAGCAATACTTCTGCAAGAACTTCTTTCATCCATGTTCTCAATTCAACAATTGTTGTCAATAGCACTGGAAGCGCCGATTTTACAACAATTAATGCTGCACTAGTTGCTGCATCTGATGGTGATACTATTGCTGTAGATCCGGGTACTTATTCTGAAAACCTCTATTTCAAAAAGGATGACATCAGCCTTATTTCATCTACAGGTAATCCTGAAGATGTCACAATCGTTTCACCAGATTCAACTGATATTGCAATTTATATCAGAGCAGATGGAATCACAATTTCCAATGTAACCGTTATGAATTCTTACATTGGAATTGGCATTGATATATCAAGTGAATGCAAAATAGATAATTGCTATACATCTGGAAATACATATGGAATATATCTCTCAAAGTCTCAGGTAAATTATATTTCAAACTGTACATCTAATGAGAACACATATGGCTTACGTTTATCTGAGTCAGTGAACAATGTTCTTAACAATAATTCTATGGATAACAACACCTACAATTCACTTTTTGATTCACATGTTAATGTTGTAGAAACGAACAATCTGGTTGATGGAAAAGCAATATATTATCTTGTAAATAGCTCTGATCAGGTTATAGATGCCAGTTCCAATGCAGGAATTGTTCATCTGATGAACTGTTCTAACATGACAATAGAAAACATTGAAACAGAGAACGCTTATTGCGGATTTTACGTCTATGAAAGCAACAATATAAGTATTGATAATTGCACGGCCGTTGATGATCAATGTGGTGTTTATCTTTCATCTTCAGATAACAACACAATATATAGTTTCAATTCAACAGGGACTACTATCTATGGCTTGTACTTGTACGATAGCAGCAATGTGATTATTGAAAATTGCACAAGTACTGACAACCAATATGGCATTTATCATTCTTGTTCAGATAACAACACAATATCCAGTTGCAATACAACAGGAACTACTTATTATGGATTATACTTGTACGATAGTAACAACGTGACTGTTGAAGATTGTACAAGCACTGATAATCAATATGGTGTTTATCTCTCTTCTTCAGATAATAACACAATTTATGGTTGCAATATAAGCGATGATGAATATTATGGAATACGACTAACCGGTTCCAGCAATAATCAGATATATAACAACTATTTCAACAACAGCAACAATGTCTATGTTTCAGGAGGAACTTCCAACGATTGGAACATCACAAGAACATCAGGAACCAATATCATCAACGGAAGTTATCTTGGTGGAAACTTCTGGGCAACCCCTGCTGGAACAGGCTGGAGCCAGACCGAATACTCCGTTGGGGATGGTTTCTGTGATGCGTATGAGATAACAGATAATGGAAACAATATCGATTATCTTCCATTAACTTTGAATGGTGCTCAACCTGCAAACCAGGACGATAATTCAAATCAAAACGATAATGATGGAATTCGTGTAAAAATAGCCACAAGCAAATCATCTCTGTCAAACATCGTTGCAACTGATTCCAGTGTACGTTTTGTTGGAAAAGATGCAGAAGTAAAATATGTTTTCACAGATAGTTCTACTCCGGTAAACGAGATCAGCTTTGAGTCTAATATAAACCAAGGTTACGTAATGGCAAGTGTCAGCCTTCTTGATGAATTTCCGGAAAGTTCTCCTGCACCATCAACAGTGACGCTTTATCAGGGAATGGAAATTCTCCTTGGTGACGAAGAATTCTCATCTGGCATCGGTGATGCGAAAATATCCTTCTCAGTTTCAAAAGAATGGCTTGAATCTAATGACTTCGGTGAAGGAAATATCCGCATGGAGCATTTTTCCGATGGAATCTGGGATAGACTACCAACTGTAGTTACAGGTGAAGATGATGAATATTTCTATTTTGAAGCAACAACAACAGGATTTTCACCATTTATAATCTGTGCCGATGTCTCAGGAGAAAGTCAGGTTAACGCAGGCTCTTCTTCGGATAATGCGGGAGAAGCTGCATTTTCAGAGAATATCGTGCCGGATGCTCCACAGGATTCTGGACAATCAGGGGATAATCCTGTAAGCACATTAATGACTATATCTGGTTTGATAGTGGTCACAGTTCTGGGTTTAGTTGTTAAAATGAAGAAATCGGAATAACATTCTGATCTCTTCTTTTTTATTCTGAAATCAGCAGTATGATGCAGGAATGAATGATACATAAAAATAGAAAAACAAACAGGTTTAAGTTCATTCATTGTACTTGATTTCACTTTCGTCACCAAAAATATCTCTCACATTGGAAAGGAGTAATGACTTTGCCATTTCTATTTCCTCTTTAAGGTTGTACAGGTGCTTGCTCTCTGTGTCGATATCGTTGTTTACATCTTTCACATTTTGATTGAATTTCTCCATCTCTTTTTCAATATCTTCTTTTTCCTGATAGATACTGAGGCCATTCAGTTCAGTAAGAAGTTCATCTTTCTCTTCAAGATGCTCTTTTCTCTGCTGAACAAGCGATGATATTACTTTCCTGTCACTAAGTACCTGTATCTGCTTCAGGGCTTTCTCACACATCTGACTTTTAAGTCCAAGTTCCCCACTCTCAATCCGGTTTGTGAGTTCGGCAAGGAACGGACTGAGGTCCTGTTGAATTGCAGCAGCAGGTTCCTCTTTTATTGTGCGGAGTATCTCCCTGTTCTCTGGTGAAAGCACACATCTTTCATTATCATCCTGCTTTTCCATTCTGGAAATAGCTTTTGAAAGAGGTGTGAACAATCTTCTGGCTTCGGACTGGCCATCAGCAATCTCCGTATCAAGTTCTTTTATCTCATTTTTCAGCTGTTTTGCCTTCTCAAACTCCTCGCCACTCTCCAGTTCTGACAGCTTCGAATCTGCTTTTGTGAGTTTCTCCTTTGATGATTCGTATCTTGAATGAAGTTCCTGGATTTTTTTAGCGCTTGTATCCATTTCCTCTTCTATTTCTTTAATGTTCTCTATTCCCGATGCGATTCTTTGCAAGTCTTCAATCCTTTTGATTCCCTGCATTATTGAGGAGTAAAGTTCATCAAGGGCATCTTCAAGCTCAGCAAGACCCTGATTGATTTTCTGGTGTTCCTGCGGGTATAGAGCTTTGATATACATAAGACTACGACTGGTGTTATCAAGAACAGTTTTAAGAACTGATTTTGCTTCCTTGTAAAATTCAGAAGCTTCCAAAGGTGATGTGTTCCCGGGAACTTTTAATTTATCATGAACCAGCTTCAGGTTATTAGCAACATTGTCCCTGTTGGAGTCTCCAAGTTTCTCCCCACGTTTGCTGACGTTCTCAATTGGCTCTGCTGCAAGTAATTCTTTCTTCAGGAGTTCAAGTTCCTTTAATGCCTGTTTTATTGAATCATAATTCTCCTTTACAACAGGTTTGAGTTCCCTTTCCTGTTTTTCAGACTCATTTATTACAATTGCAGCAAGTTCCCTGAACTCAAAAACAGCTGAATGAGATTCTTCTTTTTCCTGCTTTTTTCCAAAAAGCCTTTCAATGAATTTCATCTCTTCATACAGAAAAGGCGATGCAACTTTAAAAGTTTATTGGATATTCTTATTAAGGCAGGAGTCAATCTTTTTTCTCGCAATTATATGTATCGTAATCACATATCATTTCATAGTATTCCTTTACAATTCTAAATAATGCTATATGCATGTCTGATGGTAAAAAGGAATTCTATATACACTCCTCAAAGCAAGTCTGGAAATACCCGGAAGCAAGCTTATAGGGTATATGGACGGTGGATTCAAAAACAATAATCATTATGACATTTTAGAAAAGGACTATCCTGTCTCTTTCAATGCGAACAAGGCAATCATCTTCAATTTTCAGGTTCATACTTTCAAAGGACTGATTACCGAGTTCAGCGATCAGGTAATTGCCCTGTTCTTTAACTTCAAGAGCAAGAGCCTTGCTTGATCCTTTGTTCACAATGCTTTTCACACATGCCTGAAATGTATTCTCCTGGTTTGCATCATCATCAGTTACAGGCAGGATGCGCAGATTCTCAGGCCGTATTCCCCAGGATAACTTTTCCTTTATCTTGCGTTCCGGCCTTTTTACAGTAACTTCCATATCTTCACAAGCTAATGTTATGGTTCCTTCAATTTCATCATTTTTTAACACAACAGAATCCTCAAATATGTTAGTGACACCCACAAGTTCGGCAACATGGCTGTTCTCTGGATGATAGAACACATCTTCGGGGGTTCCCATCTGCTGCACACGACCATCGTGAAACACAACGATCTTATCAGCGATTGTGAAGGCTTCAACATGGTTGTGAGTTATAAAAAGTACAGGTATTTTCAGCTCTCTCTGTATCTCTTTGATCTTTTCCCTGAGTTTCATGCGGACAACTCTGTCCAGTGCTGAAAAAGGCTCGTCCAGTAAAAGAATGCCAGGTTTTGGTGCCAGCGCACGTGCCAGTGCAACTCTTTGTTTCTGGCCGCCTGAGAGCTGTGAGGGATAATTATCTTCGAGTCCTTCTATCTCAAGCATCCGGAGCATTTCTCTGATTCTTTCTTCCCTTTCTTCCTCATCCCATTCTTTTAGTCCGTATGCTATGTTCTTTTTTACATCCATGTGCGGAAAGAGAGCATAACTCTGGAATACATAGCCAAGGCTGCGTTGTTGTACAGGGAGATTTATTCTCTTATGGCAATCAAAATACACAGTTCCATTGACAACTATTTTACCGCCGTTTGGTTCCAGCAAACCGGATACACATTGCAAGGCAGTGGTCTTGCCTGAGCCGGAACGTCCGAAAAATACCGCGAGCTCATCACCAACTTCAAACTGGGCATCAAGCGTGAAAATGGCTTCGATTCCCTTTTTCTTATCACTCTTTTTCCTGTAATATCTTCTTCTGAAATCGGCCTTAATTCCCACAATTCCACCTCATATCTTCCAGTTATTGATGATTTTTGCGGTTATGGCCATTGAAAGCAGAGACATTACTATCAGTATGATAACCAGTATATTGGCAAGATTGTTGTTTCCTGCCTGGAATGCACTGTAAATTGAAATAGACATTGTATTCGTTCTTCCGGGAATATTTCCGGCAAACATAAGTGTTGCACCAAATTCACCGACTGCCCTTGCAAAACTGAGGACTATTCCGGCAAGAATACCTTTTTTGGCAAGCGGGAGAGTTATAAAAAGTGCAGTATCAAGCTCTTTTCTTCCAAGGGTAAAAGCCGCATATTCGTATTCCCTGTCCACTGCTTCTATGGCTGCTGTGGTGGTTTTGACCATTAGTGGCAGAGATACGACAAAAGCTGCAATAACAGCTGCCTGCCAGGTGAATACTATTGTCCATCCTGTGAGGTTGTACAAAATGCTCCCGAGTATTCCTTTTTTTCCAAGCAGAACTACCAGAAGGTATCCTGTTACTGTAGGCGGGAGTACCAGGGGTAAGGTTACAATAATGTCGGCCAGCCATTTTCCATGAAAATCACGTCTTGCAAGTATGTATGATATTACCATGCCTATTATTGCCACAATCAATGTGGACAGACCGGCAATTTTCAGTGTGATTAACAGTGGAAATCCAATCTGGTCGAACATATCTTTTTCCTTTTAAGCTGTGAATCCGTAGGACTTAAGTATTGCCATTCCTTCATCAGATGTGACAAAGTCTACAAATGTCTGTGATTCGTCCTGATGCTCAGAGCCTGCAACTACTGCTATCGGATAACTGATTGGGGTTACAGTTGGAATAGTTGCTTTTACTTCGATGGTTCCTTCATCTGCCGTTGCTGCATCTGTGCTATATACAAATCCTGCATCAACTTCTCCTCTTTCAACGTATACGAGCACCTGCTTTACATCATCTGCAAGCAGTGTCCTGGACTCAAGTTCATCCCAGAGACCTGCTTCTTCTAGTGCTTCCACTGTGTATTTTCCAACTGGAGCGGTTTCAGGGTTTCCGATGCTTATTGTCGTAACATCATCTGACAGGAGGTCTTCTGCTTCTGTTATGCCCAGTGTGCTGTCAATAGGTGTTATCAGTACAACTGAATTTGATGCGAAGTCCTGTCTTGAATCTTCAACTATTAAGGACTGGTTGCTTAATATATTCATATGGCTCTGTGATGCTGACGCGAACACATCAATAGGTGCTCCACCTTCTATCTGCATCCTGAGTGTTCCTGATCCTGCAAAGTTGTAGTTCACGTCAATGTCAGGATTCTCATCTTCAAAAGCGTTTTCAAGTTCTGTGAATGCTTCTGTAAGACTTGCTGCTGCAGATACTGTGATGCTTGTCACTTCACCTGAACCACTATCGGTATTTACGTCAGTCTCTAAGTCTTCATTGGTGTCTGCGCAGCCGCTTACAAATACCACAAGAGTAAGAATGGCTGCAATAGCCAGAATTAGTTTTTTGTTAAGTGTCATGGGTTAATACCTTCCTGAATGCAGCCAGTCTAACTTTACGCAAATATCCATCAGCAACGCGTTATGTTCTTGGCCACACAACGCTTAACTTCCCTTTTCTTGTATAAGTAATTTTCCTGATAGTGATACTGTTAAGTTAAGGAGTATTTACAATGAATAAAAGGATTTGCTTATGGAACGATGGGTTTAAGATTAGTATTTATAAATTTCTTTTTGTTAATGAAACAAAATCAATATAAAAAGTATTAAATATGAACATAATTTATTGATATACTGGCGCATTAGATGATCGAGGAACTCAAACAACAGGCGGAGGAAGCGATATTGCTTGCTTTCTGTATTTTTACAGATACGTTAATAGTTATTTTTGCATTAGTGTGCTTTTATTTGATTGAATATATAACGCATATTTTAGGTTTTGAAAACCAGATGGTTTCATCTTTACTCCATCAGTGGGCACATCCTGCTGTTTTACTTTCGTTAGTTGCAATATCGATAATCAATATATTATACCGATTTGTACCTAGAAACAATTCTGATTCTAGATTTGAAATTGTACAAATGAATGAAGATAATGAGAATTAAAATAAAAATTTAAATAAAAACACATTATAATAAATAGATAAATTGATAAAAGAAAATGCCAATTATTATATACCAATAAATTGAATTATCGATACTTGAATTAATTTGTTAAATACATATATCAAATATAAAATGTGGATCAACATGTACTATTTAATAGACAATAAAACTGGTCATAAATACAAGCTAAGTACTTGGCAGTTAATAGGCGCAAGAGCGATTCCAGTAATATCTTTTATAATATATGGTTTGATTCTGGTTTTTATTATGGATATTTTTATAGCTCCATCTCCAGATGTAATGCTAATAGCGTTGGCATTGTTCTATGGACTGGAAGTTATGTTGTGGATTACGAATAAGGTGTCTGTTGGAAAAATAATATCTGCTTTATTGTTATTTGTTGCATGGGGTTCTATATTTGCTCAAACAATACAACATGATTTGTCAAATAAGGATGAAATGAAACATGAAATTAACGACATAAGTAGATTAACAAAGGATATCAAAGACGTTGCAAACTTGTGCAAGCCGGTTGATGATAAAAAGATGCATTGTTACTGATAATCTCTTTTTTTATTCTTCTAAATCCTCAAACTTAGTTAACCCTTTAACCTCATTCAATTTTCCCTTAATTTATCTTTCCACTTTTCATACTCCAAATAACCTTTTTCTTCCAACAATTCAACTATGATAATTTCCCATATTCTAATAGCAATTCCACTTACAAATAATTGATGCCAGCTAAAAAAAGAAACCAGCAGCACAAAAGCTGCCAATCCAAAATAATTATTCTTCAACAACAGTGACTTTGTTCATCTTGTCTCTTGCCTTGATCTTGTTGACGACATCCTGACCTTCGATTACCTGACCGAAGACAGTGTGTACGCCATCAAGGTGTGGCTGTGGGGAGTGTGTGATGAAGAACTGGCTTCCACCGGTGTTCTTACCTGCGTGTGCCATTGAAAGTGAACCGGTTCCGTGTTTGCGTGGGTTGTTCTTTGTCTCACATTTGATAGAGTATCCTGGTCCGCCGGTTCCGTCTCCTTTTGGACATCCTCCCTGGATTACAAAGTTAGGGATTACTCTGTGGAAAGTAAGCCCGTCATAAAATCCTTCCTTAATGAGCTTCTCAAAGTTTGCAACAGTCTTTGGTGCGTTCTTCTCAAACAGTTCCAGGGTAATATTTCCTTTATCAGTCTCAATGATTGCTTTCTTCATGAGTTTAACCTCTATGAAATGGGTTAATGGATGGGTAGGATTTAAGTGTTTCGTGGTGCAGCCAGGACTTTCAAAAACACTGTGCATGTACTATACTAAGTATCTTATATAATAATTAATATACATATAACACGTATACGTAGACTATCAAATTAATAAACAATCTATTTCGATCACGGTTGGTAAAAAAGGGTGAGTTTGAGGTATTTCCATGGACTATTTTAAAAAAATGATATACATATCATCTATATTTCTAATATTTTCAATATCGGCTTTAGCGCTGGATGTAGATTTTCTCACAGCCGATGTGCAAACAGATGCAGGTGATGCAATAAACGTAAGCGTGATTATCACAGACAACGGTACTCCTGTAGATAATGCACTAGTCAACTTCACGACGGATCTTGGTGTCCTCAATTCTGCTTCGGTGTATTCAAATACTTCCGGAATAGCAGAAATCTCAATAAACTCCACAGAAGCGGGGAATGCTCACATAAACGCCAGTGTTGGCAGTTTTTCCAACCAGACAAATGTATCTTTCTCGCCACTTCCTGTTTCATCTATTGTAGTCCATGCCGGTTCCTATGTGAACACCGCAGGTAATATCACCAATATCACGTTCTTACCAACCGACGTGTTTGGAAATATCAATTACAGCACACCGGTTAGCCTCAACATAGTCGTAAAAGATATCTTTGGTATCCCATTGCATGACCTGGAGATGTCAGTAGATGAATCTACGATTTCCTATCTGAATGTGAGTTCTGAAGACAGGAACGTAACATATGTTCCTGACCCAACAGAGAATTTCCTCCTGACTCTTAACTCCACAGTTGCTGATAATATTACCATTTATTCGACAGTTGGCTCCGTCACAAATACCACATACCTGAACATTGTTCCAGGTTCACCCGGGCTTATGAAGGTCATATATAACAAGGAATACACTGTGAATACCAGCTCCAACATTTCTGCAATAGTCTATGATTCATATTATAACCCCGTTGAAAATATTAACATCACTTTCTCAATAACGCCGCCTGAAGATACTGTTTATAACAGTCCCAATGTCTACAATTCAGCCAGTCTTGCATATTACAATGGTACCACTGATCCAAGTGGTATAGTTCCAAACGTATTCACAACCGACAAAAAAGCAGGTGGAAACGTTGTCACTATCAATGTTCTGAATACCACACTACAACACAATGTTACCATAACAGGCATTGCAGATGAAATTGACAATTTCTTCCTAGGCTACACGCCAAATTCCTCACTTTCAAACAATGAGGACTATTATACACTCTCAGCCAGACCAGTGGACCAATTCCTAAATCCGATTTTCCCACTTTCAACTCCTATTAAAGAACAGGTCAAATTTACAACTGACAGTGGAAGTACTGTAATTGTGCCACTGAATAGTCAGGGGAGTGCCGACACTGTCGTAGGTCCGACACCTTACATCGAATCCCTTTCAGTAACAGCAACGTATAAAAATGAATCCGGTTTCACGAATTTCACAAACAGTTCAACTCTCTATTTCACAGCTGGTCCCCTTTACTCAATGGACTTTTATGCAAACCCAAGTACGGTCCTATCCCAAGATCTTAGTGGTAATCATGAATCTGATCTGGTACTGGTTGCACTTGATGAATGGGGGCACTCTCTTCCAAATATTCATGTTCTCATCAACAACACAAACACAACAGTGGGATCATTTTCCATCGATGGATACAATGACACTGATCTAATAAACGCTACAACTGATTCCGATGGTCGTATTAATGGTTTATTCACTGGAAACTTTTCAGGTAATGCCACTATTCTGGCAAACAGTGGAAATCTTTCATTGTCTACAAACGTCAGTGTCAAAGCCGAACCTTTCCTGAGTGTCAAACTTAATGTTACTCCTTTTTCAGTAAGTTCAGGTTCCATTGTGAACATTACAACTGAAATCTCCGTAGAAGGTGAGCTACCGATTACAAGACCTGCAGCAAGTGCAATGCTTGTTCTTGACCGCTCAGGTAGTATGGACCCGGATTACTATGCAGGAAGTCCTTTGGATGTTGTTCTTGTAATTGATCGTTCCGGCAGTATGTCAGGTACGCCGATTCAGGATGCCAGAGATGCGGCAAAAGAGTTCACAGATAATCTCGTATCCAACTCAGAAGTTGGTATTGTTTCATTTGCAAGTTCAAGTAGTGTAGATAAAAGTATGACATTGCTTAATGCTTATGACAATAAAGTGTCTGTAAAGAGTGCAATAGATTCAATATCTGACGGTGGATCAACTGCTATGGGTGAAGGTATGGCAGATGCAAATGATCTTCTCATAAACTATGGTCGCTCAAGTGCCAGAAAAGTAATGATCGTTCTCACCGACGGAGAAACAAATGCCGGTGATGATCAGGATGGTGAGGGTGCCATAGCATATGCAAACTCCAATGGTGTGACTATTTATACAATAGGTCTTGGAAGCAGTCTTGATGAAGCCCTGCTGCGCCACATTGCATCAGAGACAGGCGGTACTTACTACAATGCACCGGGCAGTTCAGATCTCAGTGAGATATATGCTACGATTTCCCAGGAACTTAGTGATTACGATGTATCCGAGATAGAATATGGTGTTGAAGGTTTCACACCTTATGATTACACTTTCCATGGGTCACTTTCAATTCCATCCTCTGTGGACAACGTAACACTCAGGTTTGAAGGAGAAGATCTGGATACGGTGTTTAATGCAGGTTCCAACTACGGCGGCTCAAGTGCAGGTGAGGCTCTAGTTAAAGTAAATGGCAATAATTTTGTGTTGATTCCTTCTTCAAACACAGGTATAGATGGACAGTGGGAGGATTATGAATATGACATCTCAAGCGATGTTCAACCAGGCAGTAATACAGTTTCATTCTACGATTATTATACAGTGATCAATGGTGGTAGCTATTCTAATGCTGTACGGGATGTAGAAATAGTCTGGAACGGAAGCACAGTTCAGTCTTATTCTGATAAGGTAGACCTGGATGGTAGTGGATATGATTGTTCATTCGATCTAATGGAACCTTATGAAAATACTATCTTCATTAACGAAACCATTAATGATCTTAAAGTTCAGCTCAATTGGGATAACAGTAGCAACGATTTCTCTATTCAATTGACAAGTCCTTCTGGAGTCATTTATGGAGCATATGATAATACTACTGGTTATTATCCAGGTGACGCTTCTGAATATATATGGATTCATCCTCTGTCTTATGTATACCCTGATGACGATGGGGACACAGTAGAGACAGGTAACTGGACGGTCACTGTGACAGGAAGTTCTTCTGAAGACTTTACAATCACAACCTACATCGACAAGAAAAGTGCAACTCAATTGTCCTCACATGCTTTTATGTCAAGTTTTGATGAAACAAGAGGCGACAGTGCGGGACTTGCACTTTATAGCTATGAGGATGTGGTTTCCAGTGATACACAGACAAGTTATGTGCTTGCAAACAGTACATGGGTTGGCTATTTCACACCGGACACAGATGAGTATTATGTATTCAACGTATCCTGGGATGATTCTTCCACAGTAAATGTCTCTCTCTATGATGGTATTGATGTTCTTTCCTCATCTTCAGGTTCCAGTTACTGTGTGGTTTCATCACTGCTTTCTGCAGGAGAAACATACAACATTGACGTATCCAAAGGCGCTGGTGTCCAGGCAGATACAGAGTTTACAGTTGATGTTTCCACTACCGGGATAGACACAGTAATGACCGCTTACTATGATGATGGAAGTGGTGGTGGAACACCGAAATTCAGGACATGGGACGGCAGTGACTGGTCCTCGGAGGACTCTGCCAATTATATTGGTGCAAGGCCTTCTTATGTGGTTCTTGAATCCAGCCCCAGTAATTCGGAAATAATAATGGCAACTTCTGATGACAGTTATGATGTTAACGTTCAGGTATGGGATGGCTCTTCCTGGGGAAGTGTCAACCAGCTATCAGGCAATTTGGATTCTTATGGGCAGAAAGGTTTTGACCTGAAATATGAACAAGTTTCTGGAGATGCCATCGTAGCTTATATGGACGTGGGTAAAAATGACGGTGTACCCAGATATCGTGTATGGGATGGAAATTCATGGAGCTCCGATTCTTCAGTTTACAGTGGGAATTCAGGTTCAGGTGATGTTTGGTGGGTGAGACTGGAGGCAAATCCTGACTCAGATGAAATGGTACTTGTAACACTCGATGATGAAAGAGACATAAGAGCACAGGTTTGGGATGGTTCTTCATGGGGTAATCCTGAGTCTATAACAAATAATGCCAGAGCAACAAGTTACCAGTGCTATGATGTGGCTTATGAACAGGATTCTGGTAGAGCAATAGTTTCCTGGGCAGATATGGGAACAGGTTCTGTGAGATATAGCATATGGGACGGTTCATCCTGGAGCTCCGCAAATGATGTGTATTATCCTGATGCACGTGTTTACTGGACCAAGATGGCATCTGATCCATACTCCAATGAAATACTCATGGCAACACTGGATAATAATTATGATATTCATGTTATGGTCTGGGATGGTTCTTCCTGGTCAAATATCCAGGAAATTGAAACAAATGTCTATGAATACAGCAGAAGGTCCGTAGACCTCGCATTTGAACAGTCCAGCGGCACAGGTATTGTAGTCTGGGGTGAGTCTAATTCAGTTCCTAAATATCGCACATGGGATGGCAGCTCATGGAGTTCCGAGTCTTCAGCATCCAGCATTGGAAGTGCTTACACCCGCTGGGTACAGTTGACTCCAGACCCCTCGTCAGATGGCATTTTCCTAATGACATCAGATGGCTACAATGATCTTAATATCCAGAGGTGGGACGGTTCTTCCTGGGATATTGTTACGGAAGTTGAAACATCATCTACCAGATATTATGAATGTTTTGACATTGTTTTCAGTGATACCGATCAGGAACCTGTAACTACTCCTGTTTCATGGAATGAATGGACGGGCAGTGTAACTTCAACTTTTGATAATGATTCTCTGTCACATCTGGAAAACGCGATTGATACTATTACTGCCGATGGTCTTACAGCAATTGACGAAGGTCTTTATCTTGCTAATAACGAATTGTCATCTGCAGATGGAAACTCCACTATCGTCATTATGACAGACGGACTTGACAACGCAGGTTATCATTCATTGCTTGAAGAAGCATACAGGGCAAAGAACAACGATACTGTGATTTATACCGTAGGATTCGGTAACAGTGAATCAGAGGTTGATCCGATTCTTGAGGAGATTGCAACAATCACAGGCGGTGAATATTATTTCGCACCAAACTCCAGTGTCCTGAAAGAAATATTCCAGGGAATTGCCATGCAGATAACGAATTTCTCTGCAGGTGGTCCTGTGCTTGATATCAATGTGCCGTACAATTACATAACACCCCTGACAGTTGCAAAAGCAACCTATCAATCAGGTAGTAGCAATTCTACGACCGGTAATGAGACATTCTTTATAGCACCAACGGCACCCCCTACGGGTAATGCCGAACCTACTATTACTACGTCTAATTCGACTTCAACTCTGGAATGGCAGTTGCCAAATATGGGTGCAGGTGATAAATGGGGGATATGGTATCAGATGAAAGTTAATGGAGCAGGTTATGTGCCAATTATCATGCCGACTTCCACTATTACATATACAGATCTCAGTGGCCAGATTATTGAAATTCAAGTGAGTGGTGGTGGAAGTACCAGTCTAAGTGGTAGTATTGCAGAAATATTTGATTCTGAAATGCAGACTTTGATACTTGATATTGACAAAAATACTATCGAGATTGATAACTCTACTAATATTTACTTGGATGTGATTAATGTAAATGGCAGTAGTAGCTATGCAAACGTATATCTTTATAGTAATATTGGGTACTTTACAGATAATTATAATAGTGGAAACAATGGAAACCCTATTAATGTAACTGTTATAGGCGAGTCAGACTATGTCGATTTCACCAGCTCTATTGCCGGGAAAGTCTACATTACTGCTTATGCTTACAATCAAGGTAACTCCAATGATACAGCTGTTCTGGTAAATAGTACAACACTATATGTTAAGCCAAAAGGAAAGATTAGCATTAGCTGATCTTTTTTTTAGGTGTAATTGTGCCGTTAGAATCTCCGGTAATAACCGGAGCTTGTTCTCTTTTTTTGATATATTATTCCATTGTTCATTAATGATTATAATCAGTTCAATTGTCTGGTCTTGTCCGGGCCAGGAAAGTTGTCATAAATTCCACTGTCTGGTTGTTGCAGAAATCAATCCTGAAAAGAATCTTTGCCAGCAATACATGTGCAGCTACATTACCGTCTTATTGCAGAACAGGTTTTACCCTAATAATGATTAAAAGAAAAAAGAAGACCCGGTTCTTTCCATTAAACCGGATTTTAAACTTATGATATGTCAACATCTACGGAGTGACTGCTCATAATAAGCATTGTATCATTAATGTGCGCATGAACGCTTGATGAGGTCACATTGTCGATTGAGAAATCCATCTTATCAAGATATTCTTCCCATTTGTAAGCATGGTTGCTGTTTATAATAACACTGACATCAGTAGTTGATGAACTCATATTCATACTGCTTGAGTTATGTCTAAGATTTACAGTGGCAATTCCTTTTCCACCCATTTGTGAATTCCCATCCACAGACACAATGCCTATGTTAGTCACTTTGGTATTTTCAAATGATGTGACATATATTGGAGGTTCAGATACCATAACCGTGGCCTCACGTGGGTATTTTTTGAAAACGGCTCCCATCTCATAGGTTATTGTCTTCTCATCTTTTGAGAATACAATTTCTCCGGTCGTATAATTCCATGAGTCGCCACTGCTTGTTGTCACAGATATGGAAGAATCGTTGGTAACAGCAATTGATGAGCTTTGGAGTTTTAATTTAAGCACTTTTACAGGTGTCTGGTCAAACGCCACCCTCTCCATATTGCTCTGAAGCACAATGAAGTTCTGTTCTGCACTTTCAAATACATTTGCGTCCATATTTGTCTGCAGTGCAGGGTATCCTATTGCATAGATTACTCCCATGGACAGGGTTACAATTCCAAACAAAAGGATATATCCAAGTGTTTCGGAAACTGCTGCATTTCTTCTATCTTCTCGAGTCATAGCTGATCATATGATTTGTTGAACTACTTGTTACAGTACCTTCGATTGACATGGTATTACCAATTCCGGCGATTGTAACTCTTACTTTCTTTCCCGAATCCGATGAGACAACCTCTATTATCTGACCACCCGCTGAATCGACATCTGCTTCGATTATGTATCCTTCAGTGCCTACTTTTGGAGGGATATTGTACTCTGTATCGATCCTGCCGTTTGCCGGAAGGATGAGGTACATATCCGTAATCATTGTGCTCATCATATTCCCTATGTCACTCATCTCGTTCTGCATCACAACTTCGTTTGGCTTCTGCATGAAGATCTCATCAGAGTTGATACTTACAATCATAAAAAAACCAATGCATATAAGCGAGAATAGAATGTATTCAAAGAGAAGTGAAACTCCTTTTTCATCAGCAAAGAACCGTTTCATTTATTCACCTCGATTAGCTCCGGTTCAGCTACATAGTGAGTTGTTCCATCATCGTACGTGATGTTCACAAGCACCATGTCAATATCGTCCATGGTATAGTTCCCGGATGTGGAATTTATTGATACAAGGGAAACATCGACGACTTCACCATGCACAGCATAGAGTTTTTTCATTTGAATACTGTAATTGTCAAACAATTGTCCAAAAGCCGCAGGAATTGTTTCGTTGGTCGTGCTGTTCATGTAGAATGACATGTCCCTTATCATCTGTGCATTGTCACGTGTATGCAGGTTAAGTTCCCTTATGTTCTCCTTTGGGAATTCAAGGGCTGCGTTGGATGAGTGATATCCTGCCAGAACTGCCTGATTTGCCAGTACGGCAAGTCCTATGATTATAAGCGATATGACCAGGCCTGAAAGTGCTATCCATTGTCCGGTTGTGTCCTTTCTCAGACCTTCCATGTCGTCAACCTCACTTCAACCACTCTCAGTTCATTGTCTCCAAGATTCCATGCACCACTCATTTCTGACACAGTTTCGTTTGTGAGAGTTACAAAATGTCTGGTGACTACTGCATTCTTTCCTGCGGGTCCTTTGATGATGGCATTATCCACTTTCAAATCTCCACTTTCAATGTATGCCAGATCTACATTGTATAAGGTGTCCGGTAATAGATATTGAAGTCCGGCATCAAGCTCATCCAGATTCCCGTTCATATCGGAAGTGTAGTTTGCTCTGTTCATGTCCCAGCTTGCAATACATTCTGTCAGGTTATACTGGTCTGAATCCACAGGGTTGATATCCATGACAGTAAGTGCATCGGAACTTATCTGTTCAAGATGCACATCAATTGCAAGCTCGTTCTGTGGTGTGACAATCATCGTACTCTGTGTGATGGTAAGTATTGTAAGCGTCATCAGTACAGCCGCACCCAAACCCTCAAGAGTATGTAACTGGGCTTTATCGTTCATTACCACACCTCCACAACAAGATAGGCAGGTTCGTAATGAGTGCTGTTTGCATCGTTGTAATCTGCAAAAGGAGGTCCTGGGAAAGGTATACTTACATTACTGAATTCAAGATCAAGTCTGCATTCAGTTGCTGGACTGAAAAGTTTTTTATCAAAATTAAAAGATAGAATATCTCCTGTAGACAGTGATCCGTTGAAGGAATTTTTGCCCCATCCATCCATTTTACAGACTGTGTAATTTGATGGTTGTGTTAATGTGTTACCGTCCAGGCTTGCATTAAGGAACATCGGAGATGAACCCGTCAGATTCAGGTCGCTGATCTGGATAGTAATGTTTTCCTCAAAAGAACCATTTATAATGATGGTTGCGGCAGTGTTTGTCAGATTGTATGTAAGTTCATCACCTGTAAAGCTTGCAATGGTACCTTTTTCCATAAGAACGATACGTGTACTTTTTGCAATTTCCATGTAATCAGGGACAACTTGTCCTCTGATGATGCTGGTATTGTTCAGCGTCAGGACGTTTCCATCCTGTATGAATGAAATGTTGTAACCATAGGCAAAAAGAGTGTCATCTATATTATTATAGAGTCCCAGCATCTCAACCAGTGTGTCCTCGTCAAGATTCATCATTTGCAATGTCTTGTTTCTTGATATGATGTTCGGACTGTTCGTCAGTTTTGAACCTGGGTCGTCATCAACTGCAAGTCCTATTCTCATGACATTGCTTAGGTGATCTTCCCAGTCAGTTCCACTGCTTGTACTATTTGCCCACCATCCGGTGTCTTCTACCAGAATGGTAGCTGTACGGTATGCAGTATAGTCCAGACTGCTTTCCCCAGCTGATCCTGACATGAACATGCCCGGTATGAATTGTACCGTAAAGGTCAGGGCAATGAGAAACAACGATATGCCTAACAGGAAGTCAACTGCAATTTGACCCTTTTCGTCGATCATCGCTCGTATATATGAGAGGTATAATATAAAAATTATATGTTAAAATTGATGCAACAATAATTTAGTTTTCCTGATTGGTATTTATGCATTCGCAATATGTGACTGGGGCCTTTACTCGTCAATGCACCCCAAACAATTAATATTCTATTCAACATATCATAATCCCTGATGGATGAGATAAGGATAATCCACACAGGGGATACACATCTTGGATACCGGCAATATCATAGCGATGTACGCCGAAAGGATTTTCTGAATGCTTTTTCTGCTGTGGTGGATGATGCTGTTGATATGGGTGTGGATGCTGTAATACATGCAGGCGACCTGTTTGACTCACGTAATCCCACACTGGATGATATTCTTGATGCAATGGGACTTTTTTCGAGACTAAAAAACGCTGATATTCCACTGCTTGCGATAGTAGGAAACCACGAGAGCAAGCAGAACACCCAGTGGCTTGACCTTTACAGCAGTATGGGACTCGTAACCAGACTCAGTAACGAGCCTTGCCTGCTTGGTGATGTGGCCATTTACGGCATAGATAGTGTAGCTAAAACAAAGATACCTCTTTTTGATTATTCCGTATTCGATGGCAAAGATACTGATGCACGTTATAATCTGCTTGTGATGCACCAGCTCGTAAAACCATTCGCATTTGGTGAATGGGATATAAAAGAAGTCATCGATTCAATTCCTTTTAATATACATGCGGTCCTTCTTGGTGACAATCACAAGTACGAGATCATCAAGGTTGATGACACATGGGTTACCTATCCGGGAAGTACGGAGAGGAACAGCACATCCGAACGCGAGCCCAGATCATATAATATAGTTACAATAAAGGACAGCGGTATTGAGATTAGCAAGAGGATTATTCCTACCCGTGAGTTCCTGTTCATTCCTGTAAATGTGGTTGAAGGACCGAATGCCATTGAAGATGTTTTTAATGCTATTATGGAACACGATATTCATGATAAGGTCGTGTTTGTTGAGCTTTCAGGTGATGTGAAAGCCCGGCTTGATTTTAGTGAAATTGAAAAGTTCCTCCTGTCAAGAGGAGCTCTGGTTCCGGGAATAAAGGACCAGAGAGCAGGTGCCGATACTCTTAATGATCCTACTCTGAAAGTGGTTTTCTCAGACCCTGATGATGTTATCAAGGAAGAGATAAGAAAGATGAATCTCACATCAGGGGGTTTACTTCTTGATGATATGATAAGGGATTCCCAGATAGCCAAGACCAGGATGGGCGATGAGGCGGAACTTAAACTTGGTGAGCTTCTGGAAAAAATAGATTTTTCAAATCCTTTTCCGGTTTCGGTTCCTGTTGATGAACTGTTTTCTGAAGAGTCTGGTGGACAGGAGTTACAGTCTATTAGTGAAACTCCAATTTCCGATTCAGAAACTGAACAAGTTCCTGAAGTTTCCTCTCAGCATGAAGAAAAGGAAAATGCTGAGATTGAAAATACTGACGATGATTCCAGTGTACCAAAAGCTACAACAGGATCAATAGAATCTAAAAAGCAGTCTTCTTCTGATAATAAGAAGGATGAAGATACTCCTAAACCACGACAGTACAATCTGGGTGATTACCTGTGATGCTAAAACGCCTGAAAGTTGAGAATATAAGGAGCTACAAAGAGCTTGACCTTTCTTTCAAGGATGGAGTTACTGTAGTTTCAGGTGTAAACGGAAGTGGAAAGTCCAGTCTTCTTGAGGCATGTTTTACAGGCATTTTCGGGAGCAAGACGCTGGATAAGGAATTCGTCCTTTCTGATATCATTACAAAAGGTGCTATCAAGGCATCAATATTGCTTGAATTTGAGCAGAATGGTCATAATTATTCTATAGAGCAATCTTTCAGGAACGATCCTGAAAAAGGGCGTGCTTCCAACACCAAATCAGTTTTTAAGAGAGACGGAGAGATTATATTCGATCAGGCAACCCGGACCTATGAAGCTGTAACTTCACTTCTGAACATGGATGAAGAGGCGTACAGGAACTGTGTTTATATCCGGCAGGGTGAGATCGATGTGCTCATAAATTCCAAGCCAAAAGACCGCCAGAAAATGATAGATGACCTGCTGCAACTTGGAAAACTTGAGGAATACAGAGAGAGAGCTTCAAGTGCAAGGGTTGGTGTAGGAAGGCACCAGAGAGATAATGAAAGACGTATCAAGGAGATGAATGCGGAAATTCAGCTTCTTGAAGATTCAGACCCTGGCGGAAGGCTGGCAACCCTGAGAACAAGGTCTTTGCAGATTGATGAGGAAATCTCTTCCCTGAATGAAAAAAGAGACCAGGCACGCAGTCTTATTGATGAGGTCACAAAAAAGTTGTCAGAATTAAGTGAACTTTCATCTAAGAAAGCTGCTGTTCAGCAGCAGATAAAGGAACTTGAAGACCGTAAGTCCCGTTCTTTTGTTTCGATTGATACTTTTTCAAAGGATATTCGTTCACGAAAGGAAGTTCTGGAACTGAAAAAAACACGTGTTTCTGAGATCGAATCAAAACTTTCTGTTGATTCAAAGGAAATAGATTTCCTTGTAGCTAAAACAGATGAGGAGGAGCGCTCTGTTCGTGACAGGCTGGCTGAAGTTAAGAGTAAGAAAGCTGTTGCTGAGAAAGACCTTCTAAATATGGGCCAATCAGTAAAAGATGCTGACAAACAGGTAAAGACTCTTGAGGATGGAATAAAGGATGTGGAATCCAGAATAGAATCCGTTCATGCCGAAACTAAAAATCATAAACTTAAGATCGCTGAACTTGAGAGTACTCGTAAGGAGATAGTCTCTAAAGTTTCTTCCCTTGGATTCAGTCTTGAAAAACTTGAAAATATTGATGATGTGCTCGATCTTGTAAATGACCAGCAGAAAAGGTTTCATGGTCAGCAGTCTGAACTGAAGGTTAAGATATCGGAATTGAGAGCCCGGCTTGAAAAATCAAAAAAGCTGCTGGAAGCCGGAAAATGTCCTACTTGTGGTCAGGAACTGAAAGGTTCCTGTGTGGAACAGTCCACAGTTGATGATGATGAGGCGCTGGTAAAGCTGGAATCTGAACTTTCAGAGTTGCAGGTCCAGCAAACCGAAACAAGGGTTGAGAAGATAAAGTCCGCAAGGAGCTGCAAGTCTGAGATTGATGCTGTTCTCCGGGATATTGGAGCTGAAAAGGAAGCAATTGAACGTGATGAAAAAAGAATTGAGGAGTACAGCCTCCGCATAAAGGATGATGAGGCTGGAATTAAGGAATTACTGGATGGTCAGCAATCTCTGGAGAAAGCTCTTGAAGGAACTCAGGCTGCAATCAAGCAGATTAAGCAAGAAGCGGAGTCTGTGCAGAAAGAGCATGCTTCAGTGCTTGAAAAACTTGGTTTGCTCAGGGAAATGCAGAAAGCTCTGGGGGAGTCAGAGAAGATGAACTCTGAGATTATGCAACTGAATGACAAGATAAAAGGCATTCAGGAAATGGTCTCTTTATTTGATGCTCAGATTGGTGAAAAGAAGCAGTCACTTGCGGATGTTGATAAGAGTATTGGTGAGTTCGATAAGAAGGAACTGGAAGTCCTGAGTAAGAAATATGCTGCTGCTTTTGAGAATATCAATTCCATGATCGATGAGCTAAAGCTTGAAAAAGATGAGGTTATGAAGAAGGCTGGTATGGCTGAGAATGACCGCAAGCGGCTTTATGATATGAAAAAGAGTCTTACTGTGCTTCAGAATAAAGGTGATTTCCTGCGGGCTGTGTACTCAGATGCGGAGAACCTTGAGAGTATGTATATGCGTATTAGGGCTCAGCTGCGCTCGAGTAATATCCAGACACTTGATAAACTTATCAATGAGATCTTCACATTCATGTATTCCAATAACGCGTATTCTCATGTTACTCTGGATGCTGATTACAACCTGACTGTCTTTGAGAAGGATGGAACTGCTCTTGAACCTAAACTTCTCAGCGGTGGAGAGAGGGCACTATTTAATCTGGTGCTCCGTTGCGCAATCTATCGCCTGCTGTCACTTGGAAATTCCACTCATGCAGGGGAAGGACTTCCTCCACTGATTATGGATGAACCAACTGTTTTTCTTGATAGAGGGCATGTGCACCAGCTCATTAAACTTGTAGACATGATGAGGGATATTGGAGTTGCACAGATTCTCATTGTATCTCATGATGAATCGCTGATTGATTCTGCGGATCATGTGTTTGCAGTTGAAAAAGATCCTATTACAAATAATTCTGCCATATTTGCCCGGTAATTGCCGATAGCAATTATCTGATAAACTGCTCATTGGAACCGGTGAATCGCAGATTTAATTAAATAATTATTTATTGCTTGAATTAAAATACAAGAGACGACCATAAGGTATATTATACTTTTATCCATATATTAACGTGGTATTTTCGCATAACAGCGATGAGGGACTGAATGGATTTGCGAGGCTTTTCATGAACACTGAAAACAGGGACTTTGTCATTGAACGCCTTGAGCGGCAGCTCAAGGAAAAAGAAGCAGAATTAGACGATATTAAAACCAATCTCCGGGAGTCTATACTCCGTGAGATCAGAAGTGATCTCAAGAACGACCTTGATTTTAATAATCGTATAGCTCAGCTTGAACGTAAGGTCCAGTCCATAAACAGTAATCTTAATGGTATCATGGATGAGCTTCTTGACCAGAAATCAATGATCAGATCACTGAAAGAGCCCCCTGGTTCAAAAGAAAGGAAAGTTGAGCCAAACGCCACACCAAATCTTACTCCTAATTTTACACCAGATCCCGCACCCAGGGTTAAAAAGTCAGTTTCAGAGGCAGCACCTGTTGAACTCACAAGTCCCAGAGTCTACAGGCCGGAACCTAAACCCGTTTCAACTTCACCTAATGCTTCCCAACCTAAAAGTGTATCACCTTCATCGGTGTTTCCTCCATCAAGCCCCTCAGTTCCTAAAGGACCTGCATCGCATGTAAACCAGTCAAGCCCAAAAGTGTCCATCAGATCAGCAGAACCCGAGCCAGTTTCCAGGCAAGGCCCCACTTCACAGTCATCAAATATGCGTTTTAATGTAAGAGAGGTTCCTTCTGTGAAGCAGCCAGAAATGCCTGAACCTGAACCTAAGTCCGAATACATCATTGCGGAAACCGATGACGAACGCAAGATGAGACTCAACAGGACATCACGCCAGGAACGGGATTCCTGTAACTATATCGTTGCTGAAGAAGAGAAGGCAGATTCATGCAATGATGAAGGTTCTGATTACGAGTCCATAGAAGCGCGTGAGGAAGAAGATGCGGTAATAATGACTTCTGCCCGAAAAAAATAATCTTTTCATAAAAACAGAGGAATCGCGTGCATATCAAGGAACTTGAGTTTATAAACTTCAAATCCTTCGGGAAAAAGGTAAAGATACCTTTTTTTGATGGTTTCACTACCATATCCGGTCCGAATGGCAGTGGTAAATCCAACATAGTAGACGGTATTCTCTTTGTGCTGGGACTTTCCAGTTCAAGAACCTTAAGAGCTGAAAAGCTCACTGACCTTATCTATAATGGTGAAGGCTCCAAAAAACCTGATTTTGCCCAGGTTACTATTCGTTTTGATAATAAGGACCGTGAAATGCCTTTTGATGCAGATGAGATATCCATCACAAGAAAGATCAGGGAAACAGATTCCGGATATTACAGTTATTTCTATTTTAATGGCAAGGCAGTAAGCCTCGGTGATGTTCATACTTATCTTGCTAAAGCCCGTGTAACTCCTGAAGGTTACAATGTTGTGATGCAGGGAGACGTTACACGCATTATAAATATGACTCCCGTTGAGAGGCGTAAGATCATAGATGAGATTGCCGGAGTTGCTGAATTTGACAATAAAAGAGACCGTGCGCTCAGCGAACTTGAGATAGTTCGTGAAAGGGTGGAAAGGGTCGACATAATAATAGAAGAGGTAGGTCAGCAGCTCGCAAAATTAAAGACCGAGCGTGACCAGGCTCTCAAATACCAGTCCCTGAAAGAAGAGAAAATGAAGTTTGAAGGCTTTGTTTTGCTGGCAAAGCTTAAGGATGCCCGGGTTGAGCTCACAAACGTTGCCGGTGATATCGAGGCAAAAGATGAAGTTCTTGCCAAACTGGAAGTTGACCTTGAAGCCAGGAGAGTTTCTGTGGATGAACTTGAGCAGGAACTTGAGGAAATGACTCTCAATATCCAGAGAATGGGTGAGGATGAGCAGATCCAGGTCAAGAAAGACATAGAAGGCATCCGCGGTGAAGTTTCCAGATGCGTGGATTCCATTGAGATCTCAGAAAAAGATATGGAAGATGTTGAATCCAGAAGAAGAAAGGCCTTTGTGGAGATCGATGAGATCAAAGGCAAGCTTGAGGAACTGGATTCCAAAATATCTGAAGAGACAATGCGTAAGGAAAGCATCCTTGCTGAGATGTCCGAGCGCAAAACAGAGCGCATGCTCCTGCAAAGCAAGATCGCTGATGTTGATGCTAAATTCGCGCAGACTCGTGATGAGCTAAGCAAGCTCAAATCCCGTCTTGAAGAAGTGAAGAATGAGAAGAACGAGCTCATGCGTCAGGAAGACCGCCTGCTCGATTCTCAGAGAAGAAAGTCAGTTGAAGCAAGGGATATTGAAAGTGAGATCGCTGATGCGAAGTCTAAAGCGGAATCTTCAGGAAGCGACACTAAATCCGTAGAATATGATATTGATAAACTTAATGAGAAGATCGATGCCCTGACAAAGGACATGGATGATCTTGAGTTCACACGTTCCCAGTTAAAAGTTATTGTAAAAGAATTTGAAGACGAGCTTCGAAAGCATGAGAACGATTATGCAAGAATCGAAGTTCGTGTTAGAGCCGCAGAGGACCACAGCAGGTATTCTAAAGCTGTAGACATGGTGATGAACGAGAAAAAGCATCACGGCCTGCCGGGAATATATGGTACTATTGCAGAACTCGGTAGCGTTGACCAGAAGTATTCAAATGCTCTGGGGATTGCTGCCGGTGGGCGTATGCAGGCAGTTGTTGTTGAAAATGATGAGGATGCATCACGAGCTATCTCTTTTCTGAAGCAAAGGCGCGGAGGTAGGGCAACTTTCCTTCCTTTGAACAAAATGGAAGCTCGCAGGCCGTACAAGAATCTTTCTGACAGGGAAGGTGTAATTGGTTATGCAATAGACCTCATAGATTTTGACAGTAAATTCGAGGCTGCATTCTGGTATGTTTTCAGGGATACCCTGATCGTTGACACTCTTACCAATGCACGTCGCCTGATGGGTGGCTTAAGAATGGTCACACTTGAAGGTGAAGTTATTGAAAAGAGCGGTGCAATGGTGGGAGGTTCCCAGCAGCAGAAATCCGGTCTTTCATTTGCAGCATCTGAAAAAGATAAACTTGTGAAGATCGCTGAAAAGATAACTGAGCTTGATTCCAAACGCAGCAATGCTATCAAGAAACTTGATCAGGTTGAAGGTCATGTGGCACAGATCAACCGCGAGATCCACGAGCATGACAAGGAGATTTCCAAGAAGCAGATGCAGCTTGAAGAGATATCTGGCAGAGGCGAGCGTCTTGATCAGTTGATTGAGGCCAAGAGCCATGAACTTGAAGAGATCGAGGAAGCCCGCAAGCAGCTCAGGGACGAAATGGATGCAACACTCACAAAGAAGCAGGAGCAGGAAGAACTTGTTGTTTCGCTTGAAAAGGACATTGGAGTCCTGGAAGGGAAACTGGAAGGCTCCGAAGTTCCTGAACTCAACAGGCAGGCTGAGCAGCTTGATGAAGAGGTCAGGCGCCTGGATGGTCGTGTGAGAGATATTGATTCCACTCTTAATGCCCTGAACCTTGACCGCGATTATGCATCTAATAAGATTGAGGAGAACAGGGAACTCATCAAATCCATGGATGAGAAGAAGAACACTCACAAGCAGCGTGTTTCTGATTTGAAGGATAAGATCACTGAACTTGAAGAATCGCTCAAGGAAAAGCAGCAGCGTGAAATGGAACTTGCTGATGAGCTTAAAGAATTGCAGCAGGAACGTTCTGAGCTTCATGATAAGCACCTTGCCATGAAGAAAGAATTTGATAAGTTCAAGGTTAGATTCGACGAAGGCAACAGGCAGATGATGGCTCTTAAAGCAACAAAGGAAGCCCTTGATGAACAGGTTACTGAGCTCGATGAAGAGATTCAGAGGCGTGGAATTGAGGAAACTGAAGAGGTTCCTAATTATGAGACTGTGCGCACAAGAATTGCTTCTATTGAAAAGGCAATGGAACGTCTTGAGCCAGTGAACATGCGTGCCATTGACGAATATGACGAAGTCGAATCAAGGCTTGATGAACTTGTGAGCAGGCGTGATACGCTTTCTACTGAAAGGGAACAGATCCTTGAGCGCATCGAACAGTACGAGCAGCTCAAAAAAGACACTTTCATGGAAACTTACAATGGTATCAACGAGCCATTCAGGGAAATCTTCCACGAGCTTTCTGATGGAATTGGAGAGCTTGTTCTTGATAATTATGATGACCCTTTTGCAGGTGGTCTTACACTTAAGGCACAGCCAAAGGAAAAGACCCTGCAGCGTCTTGAAGCCATGTCAGGAGGGGAAAAGAGTTTGACTGCGCTTTCATTTGTTTTCGCTATCCAGCAGTACAGGCCGGCACCTTTCTATGCATTCGATGAGATCGACATGTTCCTTGATGGAGCAAATGCCGGAAGGGTTGCACAGCGTGTGAAAAAGGCAGTTAAAAATGCACAGTTTATTGTTGTGTCCCTGAGAAAACCAATGATCGAAGCGGCAGAGCGCACAATCGGTGTTGCAATGCAGGAAAATAACATTACAAGTATAACGGGAGTGAAATTACGTTGAACGAAATAGCAGAGGATATGGAAATGGTTCAGGCAGTCGATATTGCCAAGATAGCTGATGTTTCGTTACCATGCACCATTGACCAGGAGTTTGTTGATACTCTGAGAAGCCTGGGTGTGGATGAATCCCTTCTGGAGTTCCCGGAAGATGTCCTCAGCGAACCTGTTGAGATTCTCATGAACCTTGCAAAGGACGGTGCTATCAATCCCTGGGACATTGATATTGTAAACGTCACTGACATGTTCCTTGAGCGCATCGAGGTCATGCAGATGCTTGACCTGCGTTTGTCCGGCAGGACTCTCCTTTATGCAGCTATCCTCTTGAGAATGAAATCCACCGGGATCGTTCAGGAAGAAGAGGAAGATGACCACTTTGATATGTTTGATACTGAGCTGGATTTCTACGAAGTTGACGAATATCCGGTTCCAAAACTCCCAATAAGGCGCAGGGCCACCCGTCCCGTTACGCTTCAGGAGCTTATCGTTGAATTGCGCAAGGCTGAGAAAGTGGAAACCCGGAGGAAAGACCGCAGTGTTCACCGCAAACTTGAGGAAAAGTCAGCAGTTACCACTGATGACGTTCTTGGGATTGCCCACGAAGAGGACATTCTCGGGCGTGTCAGGGATATGGGTGAAATGCTGGAAAAATCCTTTGAAGACTGCGAATTTGTTATCCTTTCAGATCTTATGACTGATGACAGGTCTGAGAATATCATGACCTATGTTTCATTGCTGTTCCTTGCAACCGAAAAGAAAGTCTGGCTTGCCCAGAAGGAACTTTTCGGCGAATTATATGTATATCCATGCGACGAAGCTTGTAATATTGTAAATGTAACTGAGGCTGTTTAAGAGGTGTACTTTTGTCTATGAGTGACAAGGAAGTTATTGAAGCAGCTCTTTTTGCTGCCGGTGGTGCACTTGATGCTACAACCCTTGGTAAACTGATCGGTAAAAACAAAACTAAAGCTATTCCTGTTGCCCTTGAACTTGTAAAAGAATATGCTGAGAGGGAAACAGGTCTTGAGGTTCTGGACCTTGGTGAACGTTATGTTATGCAGGTCAAGCCCAAATATACTGATGCGGTTCGACCTCTTGCTCCAAAGGAATTGAGTGCACCGATGTTGCGCACACTTTCCATGATAGCCTATCACCAGCCGCTTGTGCAGTCTGATCTTGTTGATATGAGGGGTAACTCTGCTTACGATCATATCAGGGAGTTGAAGGAAAGAGGTTTTGTTGAAGCGCTTCCCCACGGAAGAACGAAGATTCTGCAGACTACTTCATTATTTGCGGATTATTTCGGTCTGGAATCAAATGACCCTGAAATTGTTAAAAAGAAGATTATCGAACTTTCACGTCTCCAGAGTGGGCAGAGTGGTCTTAACAAGTGGCTTGGAAGACGGTTCATCGGTGTTACTCCGATGTATGAGTCTCTTATGCAGTTATGCGGCATAAAAGAATACAAAGTGATCAATGCCTATGATCCGACTGAATCTGAACTGGAAGAGCTTGAAGATGTTTACAAGCTGATTATTTCAAAAGGCTATCTTGAGAAGGTCAGTAAGTATTATGACGGGGAGATTATAGAGGTTAGTTCCACTACATTCGATGATCTTATTGATTCTATTAAATTGCTCGAAAATGTCTGGGTTGAGGATACATCAACTTCAAGCATTGAGTCCATAACTGAGCTTAAGGAGCGCTATGTATCCAGGGCTCTTGTGATAAGTAAAAAAGTCCAGCCAGCCACTGAGATGGTTGCGCGCATCGTCAGCGACCTGCGCCTTGGAGTATCTGCTACCGGGATTGTTATTGCCCCTGACTACGGTCAATCAAGTGAGGGCGTTGAGATTTCAGAAGGTGCTGACATTTTGATACCCACACATAAAGGCATGGAAGGGGACTTAATAGAAAGAGTTTGCAGCAAATATGATGCTGTTATTGATGGTCTCAAAAAGTTAGAAGATGACTGAGGTGGGGTATTAGTATTAAATATCATACAAAAAGTCTTAAAACCTTTGCCATTTTATCAGTTCCTTAAAAACCTATATAAACAAGAGGGTATAAGTTTATATACTGAATTGTTGAATATTAGCCCGCTTTAAATAAGAGGATTAAACTATGTCAGATTACAACATCAAAATTGAAAATGTGGTCGCATCTACCAAGCTTGCTGAGGAGTTCGATCTTACTAAAATAGAAGCTGAATTCGAGGGCGCGGAATATAACAAACAGAAATTTCCCGGTCTTGTCTACCGTGTTTCTGACCCAAAAGCCGCATTTCTGGTATTTACTTCCGGTAAAGTAGTATGTACCGGTGCAAAGAATGTGGATGATGTTCACACTGTCATAGGCAATATGGCTAAGAAGCTTAATGGCATCGGCATCAAAACTATCGAAGACCCTGACATCACAGTGCAGAACATTGTTGCGTCAGCAGACCTTCGGGCAGTCCTGAACCTCAATGCAATTGCTATCGGACTTGGTCTTGAGAACATTGAATACGAACCAGAGCAGTTCCCTGGTCTTGTTTACCGCATTGACGATCCTAAGGTCGTAGTACTTATTTTCAGTTCCGGAAAGCTTGTGGTCACCGGCGGCAAATCACCTGAGAATTGTGAACAGGGTGTTGAAGTCGTAAGGCAGCAGCTTGACAGCATGGGTCTGCTTTAAGACCTTTAATTTCTATTTATATATCAATGTCAAACGAAAATGTTTGTATTTTGTTGCCCACTTTAAACGAAGAGGCTACCATTGGTCAGGTCATCAGGGATTTTCGCTCTGAAGGCTTTGATAATATTCTTGTAATTGATGGTAACAGCAAAGATAAAACCCGTGAAATCGCCGAGGCCGAAGGCGCCAGGGTAGTTGTCCAGACCGGCAAGGGAAAAGGACAGGCTATCAAGCAGTCCTTTGAGCTTATCAAAGAGGACTACGTTGTCATGGCAGATGGTGACGGGACTAACCTTGCAAAGGATGTTCATGCTGTGCTTGGTCCTGTGCTGGAAGGCAAAGCAGATCACGTTATGGGTAATCGGCTTGTGGATTTCGAAGAAGGAGCATTCACCCGGCTCAACCTTTTCGGGAATAAGGTAATAAACAAGATGTTCGGAATGGCCTATGGTGTGTGGCTTGAGGATATTCTTACAGGTTACAGGGCATTTAATAAGAAGGCCATCAAGTCCTTTGAGCTCAAGAAAATGGGATTTGAGGTAGAATCTGAGATTACAATAGAAAGTGTGAAGAAAGATCTGCGCATTGAGGAAGTTCCGACAACATATCTGGCAAGACATTCGGAAGGTGCTACTAAGTTGAATCCACTTAAAGATGGATGGAGAATCAGTTCTACTATTTATAAAATGGCAAAACTTCACAATCCGATGTTCTATTTTGGAATAATTGGCGGTGCTTTTATCCTTGCTGGTATTCTTGTGGGTGCTTTTGTCGTTCATCAGTGGTTTCATGGTGTTACACGTATTCCAATGACCATACTTACAACCTTGTTAGTAGTTGCAGGTTTTCAGATGTTCATTTTTGGAATGCTCAGTGATCTTATGGTTACTCTCCACAGAGAGAACATGCGCATGCTCCGTAGGATCAGTGAATATACTGAAGACGAAGATGACTGATTGTGAGAGTCGGACTAATCTCTGGCTGAAAGTACTCGGGCCTGTAATTCCACTTTATTTTACAAGAAAACAAATCAACTTTATTTGTATTCTCTTTTTCATTCATATTTGGGATACGTCAGGTTGCGTGGGTCAGCAACGTCGGTTGATATTGATTTTTTGACTGTATTTGTTATCATCTTTACGATATATCTAATGAGTAATCAGCATCTATAAAGTTAACTTTACTTTATCTAAAGTTTATTTTTTGACAAATATTAAATAGAATTTGGTTATTGTAAGGTACATCAACACTTGAGGTATAAACAATGACAATAGTTACAGATGCAAAAAATGGTAAGATCACAGAAGAGATGAAGATCGTTGCCGAGATCGAAGGTAAAGACCCGGAGTTCATCAGACGCGGTATCGCATCAGGAAGAATTGTAATCCCAATGACACCATACAGGGACATAAAACTCTGCGGTATGGGTGAAGGTCTCACAACTAAGGTAAACGCATCCATTGGTGCATCATCAGATATCGTTGATCTTGACATGGAAGTTGCAAAAGCAAAAGCAGCAGAGGCAGCAGGCGCAGATACACTTATGGAGCTTGGTACCGGTGGAGATTTCCTTGGTATCAGAAAAGCAGTCTGTGATGCAATCTCTCTCCCAGTAGGTTCTGTTCCACTCTATCAGGCATTCATCACAGCAGCAAAGAGAGATGGTTCCATTGTCCACATGACAGAGGACGACCTCTGGCACGCAACCGAGGAACAGGCAAAGCTCGGTACAAACTTCATGGCTATCCACACAGGTATCAACAACATTGTTCTTGACAGGTTGAAGGCTCACGGTAGATTTGGCGGCCTCTGCTCCCGTGGTGGTGCATTCATGAGCACATGGATGCTGCACAACGAGAAGGAAAACCCACTTTACGCAGAGTTCGATTACCTTTGTGAAATCCTCAAGGAACACGAAGTTACCCTTTCAACCGGAAACGGAATGCGTGCAGGTGCAGTTGCAGATGCAACAGACAGGGCACAGGTACAGGAGCTTATTATTAACTCCGAATGCGCACAGAAAGCACACGATAAGTACGACCTTCAGGTTATCGTAGAAGGACCAGGTCACGTACCACTGGATGAAGTAGCGATGAACGTCAAGCTCATGAAAGCAATGAGTGATGGAAAGCCATTCTACATGCTTGGCCCACTTGTATCAGACATCGGTGCAGGCCGTGACCACATAGTAACAGCAATCGGTGCATCAGCTTCAGCAGCAGCAGGCTGTGACTTCCTCTGTTACGTAACACCAGCAGAACACCTTGCTCTTCCAAACCTTGAAGATGTTGTCGAAGGTGTCAAGACTTCAAAGATCGCAGCACACGTTGGTGACATGGTCAAGTATCCAAACACAGCTCGTGAAGTTGACCTCGCAATGGGCAGAGCACGCGCAAAACTTGACTGGGAAGCACAGTACAAACTCGCACTCGACCCTGAACTTGCAAGGAGCACCAGGGACAGCAGATCACCAGGTGATGAGGATGCATGTACAATGTGCGGTGACTTCTGCGCTCTTAAAATCGTAAACCAGAACTACGACCTTTGCAAATAATGCCACCGGGCATTATTTCTCTTCTTTTTTCTTCTTCGTATCTACACAAATATCTTTTTCCCTGTTTTTCTTGATATTTTTATAATCCAGTGGGTCTCAGAACCTAAGCAGGCGATACGCACCCTCAAAAAAATGAAGAATAACACAGCATTTTTGCTGATTGTTCTTGTTCTGAACACGTTTTGTTGTTAGAACGATTTGAGTATTTATTTATATCAAAACAGACAAAAAATATCTTATGTCAGTAATTACCCTCACTACTGATTTCGGAACACTTTATCCTGCATCCATGAAGGGTGCTATACTTAGCATAAATCCTGATGCTACAATTGTTGACATTAGTCATTCAGTTCCTCCCATTGACATCAGGGCAGGTGCTTTTGCTATCTATTCGGTGGTCAGGCATTTCCCACCCGGAACAATTCACGTGGGTGTGATTGATCCGGGAGTAGGTACTGACCGCAAGGCAATTATTGTCAGGGCAGGCGATCAGTGCTTTGTAGGTCCGGATAATGGTCTTCTGATTCCTGGCGCCAGGCTTCTGGGAGAGTTTCAGGTTTATGAAATTCAGGACGGAATTCTCCCGGAGAGTATTTCCTCAACATTTCATGGGAGGGATATATTCGCTCCAGCTGCTGCTCATCTATCTGCGGGACGTGACGTTCAGGAAATTGCCAGCAAAACCGATGATTACGTTGATCTTGATTTTTCCGGCTATACCATCGAAAAACAGTTCATCGAAGCAATTGTAGTGTATGTGGATGATTTTGGTAACATAATCACCAATATTCCTGCCGAAAAGCTTCTGGATAAAATAGAACCGGGAACCATTTTGTCAGTATCCGGCAGGCAAATGCCATTCATGAAAATCTACAGTGACGTACCTAAATGGGGAATCGTTGCATTGGTGGGAAGCCATGGTTTCTTTGAAATTTCTGTTAATCAGGGTAGTGCATCACGCTTACTTCACCTGACAAATGGAAACAGTATCCGTATCGGAATAATGGGCAGTCTCTGATTGCGGTCTTAATTCCTTACTTTTCTGACAACATATACGCATGCCATTGCAACTATGGCAAATATTGCACTGTTCTGGCCTGTTGCAGGGCTTTTTTCTTCAGTTTCTCCATTGCTTTCATGAGTGGTTATCTCTACGTCTCCCACTGCAATCTCTGCGTTGGTTATTGTTGCGTCCAGATTATCTCCTGCGGAATTGGTAATTACTACATTTTTCATTTCAAGTTCGGAAATTCCGGAGTTGTCCTTTGTCTGAAGTGTGATGGTAGCAAAAACATCCCTGTCAAGCATCATGTCATCTCCCATTATTACGGAATAAATATTGGTAACAGTTCCAAGTTCGTTATCAATAGTTCCCTTTGAAAATATCGTGTTTTCTCCGCCTTGCTTGAAAAAGTTTCCTTCTTTTATGGATGCAATTTCCATAAGTGTAGGATCGTACACCAGTTCCATCTCAGCGCCGGATACGTTTACACTACTTTCGATTATGATATCTAACGTGAATTCTTCATTTTCCTCAACACTGAGCTGAGAAGGTGCAAATGCAACTATGGTTTCTGCATTTCCGGTTTCTGCAAGCAATAGTGTTATGAGAATAAAGACAGAAACAACTGCTAGTCTCTTACAGATTTCAATATGTGTAATGGTGATCACCTTCAATTATTCTATATTATTATTGGTGGGTTATTATATTAAAATCATTGCAGGTTGTATTATGGTGAATTTCACATCCATTCATAGTGTCTTGCAACTTCAGTATTGAAATTATACATAAGGCTGTTCTCGACATAACCAAAGAAAAGGCATTTCTGGCAATTGCGTGCTTTCTCTTTTCGGAGGTTCTCTGTCCTTTTCCAGAAATTTGCAATACCTTCGCTGATATGTCCAATTCGCTCTCGATGAACCCTGCAGTTTTCGATGCTGCCATCTGCTGTTACGTCAAGTATGATGTCATTTGCATGGCACGTAAACTCAGGGTCCAGATCACGGACCATTTTAAGATATGTATAGGAGTTTATTATCGGATAACCTTCTTTTTTCATCTCAATTATCCTGTCAACGGCCTGATGGTACTTTGAGATTTCACGTATTCCCATTCTGTCCCATGTATCATTCTCTATTCCCTGAAACTCATACATAGGTTCGAATGATATTTTCACATCCAGGTCATTTGCCATTGTGATGAGTTCTTCGATATCATCCAGATTCTTCCCACTAATTACACAGTTGAGTAAAAGGGGGTTTTCAAGCTTGTCTTTTGCTTTTCGGATTCCTGGCATGATTTTTTCAAGATCAACACCTCTGATGTCCTTGTAACTGGAAGTCCCGTCAACAGAAACAGAAAGATAGTCAAGGTCTGTAAGTTCATCTGTCCTTTTTTCAAGCAAAAGCCCATTTGTTATGAGTGATGTTACCATTCCAATGCTTTTTGCATGAGCCAGTATTTCAGGAAGATCTTTTCTGAGAAGTGGCTCCACTGTCCAGGCATTATATACTACAATTCCAAAGTCCCTTGCTTCATCAAGAAGTTTGAAGATATCCTCAAGCTTCATCTCTTCACCTTCTGTTTTCCAGTACTCGCAGAATGAGCACTTCATGTTGCATCTGGAGTTAATGGCATGGGACAACACAAAGGGACGTTTTTTGATATGCATCTGCCAGACAGCTTTTGCAGCAATGAATGGTGAATATTTTGTCATGGGAATTATCCGTGATTGTTTCTCCTTTTTATCCTCACATATGGTAAAAAGATTTGCGTTTTAAAGTCAGGCCAGAGCTATTACTGCTGGACAGGGAGGTTTAAAATTATGGATTCTTTAAGAATAATAAAATTCTGGTTTTACCAAGTATAGTTTTTACTATCTGTATTCCTGCAGCTTTGGCGCACCGTGTCTATGTTCAGGAAACGATCACAGAGGTTGAGATTAAATCCTGGTTTGGTGACGGTGATCCTATGGCTGATGCAGATGCGGAATTACCATTGGCTGCAAGGATTGGTTCAGGCTTTGGTTATTCATCAGGGGACCTCCCATTATCTTTTGATGAGGCAGTAGAAATACTCACAAAAACAATTGAAGGAACTGAAGGTTATGTTCATCTGCATATCCATGAGCATACTCATAAAGAGATATCTGATGTGGTGAATTCGTACAATCATCATCGCAACGGTAAGAGATAGTTACGCTAATCTATATCTACTAACAACACAAATATAGTATCGATGTTCAGGAAATTCCGCAGGTACATTACTATTTTCAGGGTATTCTCAAAGTACAACCTTTTTAGCCTTATTTACAGTGAGGTTAACAAATACTATGTTTCCAACAGGAGAAATCCATGTGTACTGGATTCCAGGAACAGGGAAAATGCTGTAAAACTCAGAAAAGCTCTTGAGGAGCTGGGGCCAACATTCATAAAACTTGGTCAGATACTTAGTAAGAGGCCCGACATTGTTCCTGCTATATATATAGAGGAGCTGGGAAACCTTCAGGATAATGTGAATCCTCTTGACTTTGATACTATGAAGGTGGCTTTTGAGGGTTTTAGTTGCAGCATTGGGACCGAGGAGATCAACGAGACTCTTGAGCATTCTAATTTTGATATTCATGAGATATTTGATGATTTCAATACTGAGCCAATAGCTTGCGCTTCAATTGCCCAGGTTTATGAGGCAAAACTGGATGGTAAGAAGGTTGCAGTAAAAATAACAAGACCTAATCTTATAGATACAATAAACCTTGATCTTGCAATACTCAATGACATCAAACCTCTTATTGTGAAGGTCATTGGTCTTGGGAAGAATTTCGATATAGATGGTTTCCTTTATGAATTCAGTGAGCTTCTCAGCCGCGAGCTCGACCTGAGTAATGAGGCAAGAAATATCAGGCGCTTTGAAGAGAACTTTGCAGATGTAAAAGAGGTTCATGTTCCGCACATCTATGATGATTTTTCTAATGAGAATGTCCTTGTCATGGATTATATGGAAGGCGTTACCATCAGAAAACTTTCAGACGTGTCTGCTGAAAAGAAAAAATGGTATGCTGATATTATCAGTAAAAGTTACCTGAAACAGGTTTATATTGATGGTTTCTATCATGCTGATCCTCATAGCTCAAACATAATTCTGCAGGAAGATGGTATCGCTTACATCGATTTTGGTGCTGTGGGTACTATTGATGATGAACTTCGACGTAATATGCTCAATCTTTTCTATGGCATTTACAAGAAGAGGCTGGATGTTGTATTTGAGTCATTTATGAAGATCACGGGAGTAAACAAGGAAGATATCAATGTACGCCGGTTCAAGCTGGATCTTGATGACATAATATCGAAGCAGAATTACTCATCCGGTGAACGCCAGAGTGATAATTATGCAACCCTTGGTCTGAAGTACGATCTGTCTCTTCCAACTGAGTTCTCAACACTTGAAAGGGCTCTTATCCTCGTCGAAGCCAATTGTCTTGAACTTGATCCCAGATTCAACCTGCTGGAGAATGCCAAACCTGTTATCATGAAGGTTTTGATGAAGCGTTATTCACCGTTTGAAGCTTTTGAATACCTGCAGCTTGAAGGTGACAGGTATCTGGAAATTATCAAGGAACTCCCACAGGGTGTCAATGATGTTATTGAAACCATCAGGGGTTACAGGATTGAAAGGTTTGAAAAGAAAACTGATGAGATCAGAAAATACAGGACAATTGATTCCATTGCAAAGTATGTATTCCTGCTTGGAATTCTTCTTGCATCTTCGTACTTTGCAACCAGTGGTGATGGATACCTGCCTGTAATGGGTATTGTTGGTTTCATGAGTGCAATATTCCTCTTTGCAGTTATGTTTGTGCAGAATTCATGATTATTTGCTTGGTTTGTTTTAGTTCCAGATGATTGCATATTTTATTAATAGTTAGCTTCATATTAATTATTGGGAGTTAAGAGATAGTTTGTTTGTTTGTTTGTTTGTTTGTTTGTTTCTCTTAATTAAAGACTAAAAGGGGTGTGGCGATGAATCATGTAAAGGGAAATAATTTTGGGTGGGTCTTTGGCGGAAAGCACTATGATTTCTTTGCAACCATCCTCGGTTTTGGTAGTACTTATTATACACAGGTAGCTAAAGCCCTGCCGCTTGAAAATGGAATGTCTGTCCTTGACCTGGGATGCGGGACTGAATCTGTAGGTATCGCAGTTTCCCGTCAGCTAGGGGGGGATGTTAACATTCATGGACTTGACCTGTCTGGCACACAGCTGGATTATGCATCTCTGAAAGGCTCAAAATCAGGTACTTCTCCGAATCTGTATCGGGGCTCAATGGACCTACTACCATTTGCAGACGAATCTTTTGATCTTGTAGTTACCTCTGTGGCGTTCTGTGAAACAACATCAGAAGTAAGAATGGGTGCTATCAGGGAAGTTTCCCGTGTGCTAAAGAATAATTCCTGTTTTGCGATTGTTGATTGTGCAAAACCAATTCTTGGTCTGGATACGGTAATGATGCTTCCTTTCTTTATGTTCAAGGAAACTGCTGAAAGCTGGAATAATCATTATCCTGATATCTGCAGGGATAATAATCTGATTCTTGAAAATGAGGTATATATTAAATCCTATGTAAAATGCCAGCTTTTCAGGAAAGCTGATTAAAAAAAGAATTTTTGCCCGCACAAAGGCGGACAAGAAAACAGGTTGTTTATCCGAAGAGTGCTCCGAGACCAGCCATGCCGCTTTCTTCTGCTGCACCGTCGTCTTCCTCTTCTTCTTCAGCTGCTGCTTCTTCTGCTGCTGGTGCGTCAGATGCTACTGGTGCTGCGCCTGCTGCTGGTGCTGCTGCTACTGCTGCGGTTGCCATTGCTTCATCGATGTCTACGCCATCAAGAGCTGCTACAAGTGCCTTTGCACGTGCATCGTCAACGTCTGCGCCTGCTGCCTGAAGTACGGCAGTTACTGCTTCTTCTGTAATGTCTTTACCTGCTTTGTAGAGTAAAAGTGCTGCATATATGTATTCCATGTGAAATCACCTTTTATTTATATCAATGTAAATTTTGTAGTTTGTAAATTCTGATTATCCAAAGAGTGCTCCAAGTCCGGCCATGCCGTCTTCTTCTGAGGACTCCTCTTCCTGTTCTTCTTCCTTCTCTTCTTTTGCTTCTTCAACAGTTTCTGCCGGAGCCGCTGAGGCTGCGCTTGCTGCTGCACCCAGTGTTTCCTTCAGTTCATCGTCAACTGCTTCTTCATTGTTAGCAGATGCAATGGATGCAACTGAGAGCATTTCTGACTGTGCTTTTCCAAGAAGCAGATCGACAATGCCCGGTTCCAGTACCACTGCGTTGACACCGAGGTTGCGTGACTCTGTTGTTGCCTTTGCAATGAGTGTCTTGATATTGTCTGCAGTTGGGTATGCTGCGAACACGGATGTGTTGAATGCCTGCTGTGCTGCCAGCACAATGTCTGAGAAGTATTTGTCTTCGTCGATTGCCAGTACATCTGGTGTGAAGACCATTCCGCTTTCAAAAGCTGCTCTCAGGTCAAGACCTACTTCCATTGGGTAGATCTCAAGCCTTGTAAGCATTGCAGCAAGTTTCTGTGAAACTGCTTCGCCTTCTTTTGCTACGGCCTTTGTCTCTCTGATTACCACTTTCCCTTTGTCGATAGCTGCAGGTATTCCTGCTGCCTGCAGATCGCCGAGTATCGGGCCTGGTGGGAATGATGTCTCGCATTTCTCGACAATGATGTCATTAGGTGCAATAGCACCTGCTTTGATAGGAGATGGGCTCTTGCTTTTCTCCAGTGTTTTAAACAGTTTGAATGGATTCTGTTCTGTGAATATAAGGGCGGTTTGTACGTCTACGTACTCTTCCATTTCCTTTACTTCACTGGATTGTTCAAGTGCTCTTCTGATAAGAGTGTTCCTTGAGACTTTCAAAACAGCCTTGCCTTTAAGGTCTCTTCTCATCTTCTGAAGTTGCTTTGCTGGAATTCCTCCAATACCAACTACACCGAATATTGGATATTCCTTGATGAGTTCCTTTATTGCTTCAACTTCGTCCTTTTTCCACTGGGGAATATGGCTTGTGTGGTGTTCTTCTGCCATATTATATCACCTTCACTGATTTTCCCATGGTGGATGTAACATAAATTGATCTTATGTTATGTTTGCCCTTTTCAAGGGCACCTTCCACTCTGCTAAGGACTGTTTCTACATTCTCTGCAAGTTTCTGGACTTCCATATTTCTACGGCCAACAGATACGTGGAAAGTAAGCTTATCTTTTGATCTTACTCTTATCGAGCTTCTTGCGCTGTTAATAAGATCTGCTACATTCTTTCCTGGTGGCAATGGAGTTGGCATCTTACCTCTTGGACCAAGGATAGCACCAAGTGCCTTACCAATCTGTGCCATGTACTGAACTTCTGCAATGAAGAAGTCAAACTCATTGGCAACTGATCTTGCGCGTGATTTGTCATCTGCCATCTCTGCAAGATCTTCTTCAGAGAAGACCATCTCTGCGCCAGCATCTTTTGCCTGAAGGCCAACCTCACCTTTCGCAAATACTGCGATCTTGAGGTCTTTACCCAGTCCGTGCGGAAGTAATATTTCTTCATCAACACGGTTTTTAGGCTGACTCATGTCCAGATTCTTTAAGTTAATAGCGAGTTCAATACCCTCTGAGAATTTCCTCTCTGGGGAATCTGCTAATAACTTCTCAATAGTTTCTACTATATTTTCGTCTGCCATTCTTTACCTCCCGTAGTGCGAACTCATGGTTCAGGCAGGACCTTTAACGGTCTACTACGGCTGTGTCTAGAGTTTCAGATCAGATGATCATCACTCTGTCTATGTTGGGCACACCAATATTCAGTATTTATATTAAAGTTATTGGTCAAAGCACGGGGTTACCATGCTTCCTGTGCCAGTACATCGTCAAACTGTCCCTCATCGATAGCTTTCTGGCATTCTCTTGGAGGCATGCTTTCAGCAGTAACGCCCATTGGGACACAGGAACCAAGTACTTCTTTCACTGCAGCCTTCAGGTCGTATGAAAGGATATCTTCTTTCTTCATACGTGCAATCTTTGCTGCCTGTGCAATAGTAATGTTTCCTACGACTATAGTATTAGGTTCACCGGACCCTTTCTGGATTCCAGCTTCCTGTAATATAAGTGCAGATGTTGGTGGGGTTCCGACTTCTATTTCGAAACTCTTGTCATCTGCTACTATTACTTTAACGGGGACTTGCATCCCATTGTAATCTTTTGTCTTCTCGTTGATCTTGTCGATCACGTCTTTTATGTTAATTCCAAGAGGACCAAGGGCAGGACCGAGTGGCGGACCTGGATTTGCTTTTCCTCCCGGGACCAATGCTTCAACAACACTTGCCATTTGAATATCACCATTGAATTAAATTATTGAGTTAAATATAAATGTAATATTTTCAGGAATTTCCTTCTTCCTCTTTCCTGAGGATTCTTACAGTATCACCACGAATAGTTATAGGTATCGGTACAACTGCGTCAAACAGTTCCACCGTAATTTCTTCGTGGCCTTCATCGACTCTCTTGACACGGGCCTTTTCACCTTTGAAAGGACCGGATGTGATCTCGATGATAGCACCTTCTGAGATTCCGGTGACGGTTGGTTTTGGTGTAAGGAAATGTGATATCTCCTCAATAGAAGACTGACCTTTAACCAGTGCACGGGCATGAGGAACTGTTTGTATTGCCTGCTCCACATCTCCTGGGGACACAGCTTCAATAAGCACATATCCTTTCAGCTCGTCGGGTGCAAGAATCGCTCTGATGTCCAGATGCTCTTTCCTTGCAGACTGTGTTATCATGTTTGCTACTGATCGTTCTTGATTCGCAGTTGTTTTTACTACGAATATCACTGACTCTGCGGTCATAATTACACCCATTTGGGCATTTCCACCAATAGGACGTATATAAGGAAACCTATAAACCCGATCGCAAGGATTCCCAGACCAGCAACCTTGGCTATGGTCAGGAATTCCTCTCTTGAGGGTTTCTTTGTGAGTTTGAGTACCCTTAAATATGTCTTCAGGGATTGGTTTATGCTAGCGCTATTGATTTTACTTAGATTAAATGAATCTTCTGCCAAAGTACTTCACAACCGATTACAATCGTTTATAATGCATGCTTATATTTTGAAGCCGTATAATCCCAGAGCTTAATGTCTGCTGTATATAGCGCCATCAAAACTACGTCTTTAATAAAATACCTTTCGATTGGATCGCGTGAATCGCCATCCCACCGAAAGTAAGTCATGTTAAAAAAGGGGGAGATTCTATTTAACAAAATCGATTCCGTATTTTCTGGTTACATTCTTTGCGCCGCCATGGCCGTATATCTGTGGTGATTTCACACCGGTGACTACGATCATTGTGCGCACAGTCTGCTCAAGTTCATCATTGACCTGAGCACCCCAGATAAGTCTTGCTTCAGGATCGATCCTGCTGTAGACTTCCTGTACAACGCTTTCTGCTTCCGCAATTGTCATGTCAGGTCCCCCTATGACATTGACAAGTGCCGATGTTGCACCGGATATATCAACATCCAGAAGTGGACTCCGCAGTGCTTTCTGTACGGATTCAACTGCTTTTACCTCACCATCTGCCTCACCAAGTCCGATCATTGCCACGCCACCGTTCTGCATGACAGTTCTGACATCGGCAAAGTCAAGGTTAACAAGACCTGGTTTTGTGATAAGCTCAGTGATACCTTTTACTGCTCTCATGAGGACTTCATCGGAAACTTTGAATGCTGCCTGTAGTGGTAACCTTGGAACAACTTCAAGGAGCTTGTCATTTGGGACTACAATAACAGTGTCTGCAACATCTCTGAGTCTCTCAAGACCCGCTTCTGCGTTTGTTCTCCTGACCTGTCCTTCTACACTGAAAGGCAGTGTTACAACGGCAATGGTAAGAGCACCGGCGTCTCTTGCAGCTTCTGCTACAATTGGTGCTGATCCTGTTCCTGTTCCTCCGCCGAGTCCGCATGTAATGAATACCATGTCACTGCCATTTACTATGGCTGCTATCTCATCGACGCTTTCAAGGGCGGCATCCTCGCCAATCTGTGGAAGACTGCCGGCTCCAAGTCCTCTGGTCTTTTTTTTGCCAATAAGGATCTTCTGGTCTGCCCTTATATTCAGAAGGTGTTGAGCATCAGTGTTCACCGCAATGAACTCTGCACCTTTAATTCCCTCTTCGACCATTCTCTGGGTACTGTTGGAGCCTCCTCCGCCACAACCTATCACTTTGATATTGGTGTGTAGCTGGAGTAGCATCTCCTCTAATTCTGCATTTATGTCTTTGTGCTCGGGGCTTGCTGCAGGTGAACTGCGGATGTTTGCCTCCTGTTCAGACCTTGCAAGTGCCTCTTCTACTATGGATCTCATTCTTTTTCTCCCTCAAATGAAAATCGTATATTGGATTACAGGTATGATTATTTATATTTAATCGGATAACTGGATACGCTTTATCTTTTTTTTGTGTACCATCTCGGGCGTGATGGTCTTTCCCTCTAATACTACTGGGTTGCCTTTTGCAAGTTCCCCAAGCATTGGCCCGGGAGGGATTCCTAATTCTTTTGCTGCTTTTGGATCAAATTTTTCACTGATGATGCAAAGTATATTATCATCAGGAATATATTTAATTTCATAATGCTCTTTTAGTATTTTAATGCATTCATTTGTAACGTTCTGCATAGCACTTTTAGTATCATTCCCTATTCCTAATATGGTATTTGAAAGAGTTCCGTTATTTCTTTCCATGTAGATGGGCGCACAGCGTGCAAGCACTTTTTCGGTAAGCCTTCTGCTAGCTTTAACAGTTTCCTGAAATAATTCTTCATTGATGCTATACTGGACGATTCCTTCATCAATTTCACTCACATTTAGTTTGGGTTTCTCGATTTGTGACATGAATGCCTCTGTAACTCTGAATTTTCCATCAGGGCACAGTCCATTGCACCTGTTCTTAATATTCATGAACAAATACCATGGAATTTTTTCAATCTCTCTGATGTCACTCTCCCTTAGTAATATTAGCTTCAGTTCATTGATGAGGACGGAAAGTCTCTCTCTTTCTTTTGCACTCATGGACTTCCTGTCAAAATATGCAAAATCAGCATCAGATTTCTCAAAAGCTTGCACTATCATGTCTTTGTCTACAAAAGATAATTGATAATCAGGGAAATTATGTCCAAACGTAACTTCTGCGTCCAGTATCAGTTCTGTTTGCCTGGATGCATAATGCCCCCCTCCAAACCCAACAGCCACCGGGATGTATTTGCTAAGATTTTCCCGGGATGTGAAATCCCTGATAGCTTCAAGTATGGCCTTCGATGCAATATCGCCTGCGTTCCTGTCATTCCACTGGTCTTCTGAACTTCCTATTTCTGCGTAGACCATTGGGGTTTTAAGATCAGTCGGTCCATGGTGGGTGGACTCCATATTCACTTCATAATGTTCATCTTCGGAGAGCTTTTTCATATTTCGAAGTATTAGTCGCAGCATATGCGGGGCAGCTACTGAGAGTTCCTTTGGTCTTCCTCCAAAATCTGCGGTATTCGGGTTTCCTGTAAAATGGGCAGTGAGCACAGATCTTCCATCACTGCTCTTGTGTTTTGAAGCTACGACTATAAGGTCAGTATCATATCCGCATATCTTCATTTTTTCGTCGATTCCATCCTCGTAAATATGATGTCCTTCGATCTCCAGTATTCTCATTTCCGGATTATCGTAAACTGAAATGAGTTCTTTCCAATTATCAGGTGTTTGCCCTATTTTTTCCCAGTACGCATTTTGAAGGAGGTGTTCTTTTATGTTCTGGCTTGCTGCGTCTGCAGCAGAACATAATATGTTTATCTTCTTCATGTTCTGTAATCCTGTCTATCCGGTCAGTTTCTGTGCATTATATACTTAATGTGTTTTAATACAGGTGTTATGTGTATTGTTTTTCTTTCAGTAGCTTTAATGCTTATGATGTATTCTTTTGGGACGAAGTATTAATCTTAGTATTGGTCTCTTACAAATTATGTATATTATGTATTGGGACTAATAATGGCTGAAATCTAATCATATATCATAAAAACTGATCTGAAGGCGTGATACTTTGGCTGATATAACAATTAAAGGTGTATTGATAAGAAAGCTGGAATATGCAGGTTTCATGGTAAAGTCCGATGAAATGGTAATTTATATTGACCCAAATGGACTTGCCGATGAGCAAATTCCAGAAGAGGACATGGCCGACCTTATTCTGATTACACACGAAAATTTTGGCCATTGTGATCCGGATTCAATCAGGAAGATTCGTAAATCTATTTGTACTACTCTTATTCCTGAAAGGATGAGCTTGCAGTTCACAGGAGATGCCAGGAGGGTAATGGAAGGTGATTCCCTTACAGGCGATCTCAGTATAAGGGGGGTGGATATTGAAGTTCTTCCTGCCTATGATTCATGCGACCCACGTCGTATTTCCGGGGATGGTATAGGTTACTTCTTCACTTTAGGTAACCTTCGTATCTATCATACGGGACATTCGTGTGATATTGCCGATGTGGCAGTTCTTTCTCCTGATATTGTAATGTTGCCTGTCGGTGATGACTTGATTATGGATGTCCAAAAAGCAACAGATGCACTAACTAAACTTTCACCTGATTTTATAGTACCTATGTGCTATGAAGACGCAATGAGCATTGACACCTCAGAATTTGTAAACACAATAAAATCAAAATTCCCGTCCACTGAGGTCTTACTCTTTTAGTTTCAGGTGCTTACTCATGGCCAGGTCAAGAAGAAAGAACAAAGCAGTAGCTCGGAATATTGCACAGGAGCGGATAGAGTATCTTTTCAACCTTGCAAAAAGTGAGTTCTCAGAGAACTCTGAGAAAAGCAAAAGATATGTTGCACTTGCACGTAAAATTGGAATGAGGCACAGGATTAGTATTCCTCCCGAGCTTAAAAGAAGCTTTTGCAAAAATTGTGGTTCTTTGCTGGTACCGGGAAACAACTCAAGGGTACGCCTGAAGGACGAAACTATTATAATGACCTGCCTGACTTGTGGTAATATCAAAAGATATCCTTTTGATAAAGAAAAGAATGAATGATCATGGATTAATCCATGAGAGTAATTTCATTGCCAGATATGCCACAGCAAATATTATTGCACCCATGGCTAAATAGAGAAATACGTTTCTGAATACTACATCTTTTTCTGAGCCGGCTTTTATGCCAAGCCCTCCGCAGCATCCACCTCCGCATGATGAGCAGGAAGCATTGCTGTTTGATTCCGATTCTTCATCTGTTTTGTTCAATAAAGGAATTACTGTTTTTTCAGACATTGTACTATATTCTCTCCTTTATTCTATTATGTGTTTTGCCACTGGCGTAATGACTATATTCACTCTGTGATTTTGGTGTTTAAAAAAGAACGACGAGAGGGGGATTCGAACCCCCGAGGCGCATAGCACCACAGGATTAGCAATCCTGCGCCATACCGGGCTTGGCTATCTCGTCTTGTTGTAGTGTTCGTTCCTAAATGTAATTCAGGTATTTAACGTTTTCCGGGTTTAAGTGACAGGCACGCCCGAAGTCGTTGCTTTTTTCATAATCAGGTGGTCTGAAATTTCTTCTCCACCCCGCAGCCCTCCAAGCGACGATTGTCTATGGTAGGCCTGCTCCCTTCCGGGCCTGGGCTGGTTCCCACAGTTAAGATACAAGTACATGCTTTCCAGTAAGCACCTATATCAACGTCATCCAAGCAGGACGGGGTTTCTCAGTTGAAATTACAGGTTTGAAAATGGTCCAAACATCTTCTTCAGGCTTCGTCTCCCGCGTATCGGCGATTTCGGGTTACAGGTAACGCCGGCCTACCCAGACTAGCCTGCCACCCTTAGATAGGCATTACTGGTTATAAAAGTATCCTTTGTCGGATTTTGTATAACATGTTCAGCTGTATGGGTCGCATCAACATGATCTAAACATGTAAAAGTAATATATAGCATGCTGGACAATAATATGCACATAGGAGGTCGAAAATGGAAGAATTGATTGGATTTGTAACTGGTAATAAAAATCGTCAGAAATTGCTTGCTCTTTTAGGTTCCAAACATCAGCTTGATGCTGGAAAACTTGCTAAGAACATGCATATTGCCCGTCCTTCAGTAGAAAGGATAGTTGAAGAGTTAATCGAAAAAGAGCTGATAGTTCAGGAATCGGATATGTACATGCTCACAGAATTAGGTGAATCCCTGGAGCGCAAGGTGCAAAGCATTTAACTGCTCTTCCCTTTTTTATATTTTGTGTTCCACCAGGATCATATCAGTGTGTCTGTTCTGAGCTTAATCCCTATTTCGGTGATTGCATATTCCTTGATCGAACGTTTATGTTTGGTGCCCCTGGATTTTGTAACACACATGTATCTGCGGTCTCTTGCTTTGGAATTGTGTAATATGAGCACTGAATCCATAATTGATGATATGTCTATTTTTTCGTTTCCCGGGCATTGCGAAGGTGCAATATCTGTCGTGAAAAGTGAAGTGATATTCTTGCTTTTCAGGTAACTTGTTATGGAATACAGGTACCCTCTGAGTTCAAGTATGTCCGGAATGGATATTTCCATATGGTTGGTTCCATCAAAAAAGACTCTTTTTATATTGTTTTCTTCTGTAATCTCTTTGATTCTGTCGGCGTGTTCTGCCGGATATACCTGATTGGGGTTGGTACAGATAAAATGTAAAAGTCCTTTGTTGATGTATTCTTCCAGATCCCATCCCATTCTTCTGGTATCAAGTATCATTTGATGGGGTGTATCTTCAAAGGTAACGACCATTGCAGCTTCGTTATTTATCAGTCCCTGAAGTATGAACTGTAATCCGAACAGTTTCTTCCCGGTTCCCGGGATGCCGGCAACCAGAAGGCTGTTGTACCGGAACAATCCTCCTTCAAACATGCTGTCAAGCCCCGGAATTCCTGTTTCAACCCGGCTGTCTTCAAGATTAATCTTCTTTTCAGGTCTGAGGTGTGGATAAACAGTAAAACCTGATGAATTTATGTCATACAGGTATTTGTGAGAAGTGATCTCTGAACGCATGCCCGGATCAATTCCTCTCATTTTTATAAATTCCATGCGATGATCCGCTCTTGCATTTCTGTCCTCTCTGGTCAGATATAATATTCCGTCAGACAGGTAGCTGATCACTGAGTTATGTATCTCGGATTTGAGCAGTTCTCCTACCAGAAATGTTATCATACTCCTTTCCTGAAGCATGGAATCAAGGGTATAGAAGAATCTCCTTTTTTCCTGCTCAATGAAACCATATCCCAGTGGAGTTACAGGATCAATTACCAATCTGTCCGGTTTTATTGATTCCAGTATATTTCCGATCTCGATTAATGTAGTGAGTGGATCTTTCTCTGCCAGCTGTCTGTTTATTGGGTGGACTTCAAATGAATCTTCGTAAAAATCAAGTGTTGAATTGTAAAGTTTCAGCTTTTCGGAACTCTCTGTTGTGATTGGGATATAAAGGGTCTTCTCTCCGTTTTTCGAGGCATTTGATAGCATCTGGAGTGACATGATAGTCTTTCCTACCCCGGATGACCCTGCTATCAGAATGGTTGAGGGTGACATAATGCCCCCGAGAATTGTATCAAGTCCTTTGATACCACATGAAGTATGTTTCAATTTGTCCATTTTATCTCTGGTTTTTTATGGGATGGATAATTGTTTATTCGTTAATTTAATATACGCTTTTATATAATTACCTGTTGGTGATAATAGATGAATTACAGATGTCCTGTTTGCGAAGGAAAAATGAATCGCTGGAGATACCCTGTACTAAAAAGGCATGATCATTTTGGCCGCGCGCTTGCAATTTATAAATGTGTAGAGTGCGGCCATGAAGAGATGTATCCGGACCTCTGACCATTTAGAACATTGAATATACTTCTTCGTGAGGATGGATCACAAATCCTCCGGGAGTTATGTCATATGGGTGAATTTTCTTGCTGTGGTCGGACCCTCTCATCTTGTATATCTCCATACTTCGCATCCTCACGTTCTCATGCCTCTTGTAATATAGTACTATGGTACCGTCAGTGACGAAATTTTCCACTCCGAAGCGGGATGGTTTGGATTCATCAATGAGTTCACATGTCATCATGGAAGTCAGGCCGATTACTTCTAGTGTGGTACTGAGTTTCAGGAGTTCAATCCTGATTTTTGCAGGGTCCTGCAGATAAAAACTGACCGATGTCGTGGAATCGACAAGTGCACGCTTTGCGTTGATCTCTTCCTGCGTTGCGATAATCTGGTCCATCATGGATCTGATATCAAAAGGTCTGACATCTACATATTTTTCCTGGGAAGGAATGCCAATCTTTGTGGAACATGCATCTATGATTACAAGCTTATTCTCATCCTCAAGCGCCTGAAGGTCCCATCCGAACTTCAGGACATTTTCCCTTATCTGTTCGGGTCTTTCCTCTGTTGCCACAATTATTCCGTTTTCTCCGTATTTCGTAATTCCGTTATAGATAAATTGTATGGAGAAATTTGTTTTCCCCGCACCGGATGTACCGGATATGAGGTATGTCCTGTCACGTATAAGGCCGCCGCCGCATAATTCATCAAAACCGGGAATGCCGGTTTTGACACGATTTGTTTCGTCATCCATTGATATTTCTTCAGAAACTGCACCATCGAACATTTTATTGTTTCACTCCTAATGATTGGTAATTCCCTCATTGATTATGTCGAAAATTTTATGGATATTGCCAGACTTTTATTTTCATGTCCCTTTTATGTAATAACATATATAAATATGTTGAACTATTTCGTCTTTAATGACATTGTTTTTACCATTTTTTGCGAAAAATCAATTTTTCACATCGACGATTTGCGAAGCTAATTTCATGATTTGCCTGTTTTTCCCTCTGCATTTCAAAACGAGTTCGACATTTACCGTCGAATGCATCGATGTTTGCCAATGCAATGCGATAATTGTTCTGATTTAGACCACAAAAGATTTAATACGGCAATTGTTTAATAGAACACTTGTAATCCAATATGACGGGATTAGGAGGGTGATGAAGTCTCCTTCGGCAATGGACGAACTCCAATGTTTGTCTGTGGTCAGAAGACTAATAGGGCGAAATTCGCTTTATTCTTTGATTCTCACTCTTTAATATGAATAAATACGGAGGAAAATAATGAAAAGATTTACAACAATCGCATTAGTTGCTCTTCTTGCTCTTGCTGCATTAGTAGTGCCGGCAACAGCTGTAGATGCAACAGTAGAAGTGCGTAGTTCCATATTCAATGGTACTAACTTTGAAGATATCATCAGCCAGCAGTCAGGAGACGGCACCATCTTAATAAACAGCATAAACTTTGCTGGTTTCTGGTATGATATCGATGACGACCTTGCAAGTGAAACACTCACAATTGTAAACACAACTACCGGAAACGCTATTGATGAAGATGAGCTGATTTACAACGCCTCAATCGTCCAGGCTGACTACGAAGCTGACTTTGCCGGCGAAACTGACGTAACTGGTGACGACAACATGACTTTCCCACTCGTTGGTCTCTTTGCTGATAAGTACGTTCCAACCGCAGATGATGATGCAGGAGAGCTTGTAAAGCTCCTTCTTGACACCGATGACAAGTACACACTCAGAACCGGTTCCGCACTCGAGCTCGCTGGTGGTTATGAACTTACCGCAAAGCAGATCGATGTAGAAGGTGACAAGGTCTGGATGGAACTCTCCAAGGACGGAGAATTCGTAGAAGATGAAGTTATTGATGTAACTAATGGCGAAGCAACCTGGGACTACGACGTTGATGTCGGCGATCAGTCCGATGTAATTGTCTTCAGGGTACTCATCACTGATGTATTTCAGGGTCAGGTAGACAGCCTTGCTGTTGTCGAAGGTCTCTGGCTTGTAGACTACGAGAACATCATGGAAATTGAAACATCTGATGAGTTTGGAGAACTTGAAGTTAAATCCGTAGGTTCCACAATCGAAATGAAGAACTCAGGTACCATCACACTCTCTAATGACAAAACAGTCGAAATTGCAAAAGGACTTAAGTTCGTAACAGCAGATTCTGATGCTGGTGACCTCAGGTTCTCTCTTGTAAAGGAATACACTGAAGCAGGTACCTATGAGGTAAGAGGTACAATCGCAACAGGTGATAAGATATGGACCACTAACGACTTTGCTGGATTCTGGTATGATCTTGATGACAACAAGGGTTCAGAAGAACTTAATGTTACTACTTCTGGTACTTCTGTATATGAAGACAAGATGACCTACACTTCCACAATTGTTCAGTCTGACTATGAAGGAGACTTTGCTGGAGAGACAGATAACACTGACACTTCAACAAACACCTCATTCCCAATCATTGGTCTTTTTGCAGAGGAATATGTTGCAACAGATGACAGTGATGCAGGGGAACTTGTAAAACTCCTTCTCGACACCGATGACAAGTACACACTCAGAACCGGTTCCGCACTCGAGCTCGCTGGTGGTTATGAACTTACCGCAAAGCAGATCGATGTAGATGGTAACAAGGTCTGGATGGAACTTTCCAAGGACGGAGAATTCGTAGAAGATGAAGTTATCGATGTAAGTAATGGCGAATCAACCTGGGACTACGATGTTGATGTCGGTGACCAGAGCGATGTAATTGTCTTCAGGGTACTCATCACTGATGTATTCCAGGGCCAGGTAGACAGCCTTGCTGTTGTCGAAGGTCTCTGGCTTGTAGACTACGAGAACATCATGGAAATTGAAACATCTGATGAGTTTGGAGAATTTGAGGTCGATGAAGTAGGTTCTTCAATTATCATGAGGAACTCAGGTACAATCACTCTCTCAAGAGACAAGGAAATCACTCTTGCAGAAGACTTCAAGATCAAGACAGCAGACAACTCTACACTCAGATACTATCCATTCGTCGAGAGAACAATCGGTGACGCACCAGAAGTAACACCTGGTGATGATGACGAAGAACCAGAAATACCTGGTGAGAATGGTACTGATGTAATTGGCGGCGAAGATGAGCAGCCACCTGCTGGCGATGATACTGAGCAGCCACCTGCTGGCGATGATACTGAGCAGCCACCTGCTGATGAACCAGGAGAGAAAGAACCTGATACTCCTGGATTCGAAGCAGTCTTTGCAGTAGCTGGTCTTCTTGCAGTAGCATACCTCGTCAGAAGAAACTAAATATCTAAAATGAAGAAGGGTTAATCCCTTCTTGCACTCTTTTTTTGTTATTAAAATAATGATTTCAAGAGGTGTAACCATGAAAAAAATCATTTTGGTTTTAATTCTAAGTCTTTTGGTATTGTCTATGTCCGGTTGCACGGATGAAGTTGCAGATGAATCTCCTGCAGATTCCGATACGCCAGCAGATAATGTTTCAGATTCGGCAGATGTGATGCCGGGAGACAGTGCAAATTCAGATGTGCAGGCTGCAGATAATGTTTCGGATTCAGTAGATACTATAAATGACTCTGCAGTGATTGCTGACCTTATTCCTGAGGATGATATTCCTGAAAATTTCGAGTTACTTGGTATCCGCAACCTGACTGCTGAAGACGTAGGCGATGATTACGTATCCATAGATGGTACTCTTGGGGGATTAGAGGGTCTCTATATGTATATGGACTCCACAGACCTTTACATTGATATCATTGAAACAAGCAGTAATGAATCTGCTGAGAATTTCATAACTATGTACAAAGCAGAATTCAAGAGCCTTGCAGTTGGTGATAGATTTACTAATGTATCTGTAAATGGGCATGCTGCTGTACGAATACTTGAATATGCAACAGTCGGAACGGAACATGTTGGAAGATATACTTACATATGGAATAATGGTAAGTTTGTCTTTGTTGTAAGTGGTGCAACAGAAAATACAGATGTATTACTTGCGCTGGCCGAATCTACTGGATATTGATCCAGGTCAATATCCTTTTCAGGCCACTTTTTATTATTTAGACAGTATCTCTTTCAATCGATATGCTTTAATATGACTTAATCCTACTAGGTGCTGCACTGCCCGGATAGCCTAGTTGGTTGGGGCGCCAGACTCATAGGGAATAAAATTCCGTGCGTCCAAAATCTCCTGAGATATCTGGAGGTCGCGTGTTCGAGTCACGCTCCGGGCATTCTACTTTTAATTTGGTTCACTTTCACTTCGCTTAGGTTTAGACTTTTAACAATTATAGCGATGTGTGTATCATGCCTTTGTATGATTATGATAAAATGCTCTCTACTGCTGAAGAACGAGTTCGTAAAGCTGATTATTGCGAGGAGAATAAAGAACTGATCTTCAAATTTGAGAGATCTCTTTTTTTGGAAGGGTTGAAGAAACCCCGTATTTTGAAATATGTCAGTCAATTAAACGTAATGGCTGAGTGGCATGATTTTAAGTTTAGTGAAGTTACCAGGGAAGATATTGAGATATTATACGAGACAATTGCAAAATCAGACCGCAAGGAATACACAAAGCATGATTATTTGATTGCAATTAAGAGGTTTTTTAGGTGGATGAATGGAGGTAAGGACCCAGAATATACAGAATGGATCAATCCCAAAATTAAGAATCCTACCAAGTTACCTGAAGAACTACTCACCGAAGAAGATATCATATCAATGATTCAGGCCGCAGCTCATCCAAGGGATAAGGCCATTATTGCACTGTTCTGGGATGCAGGGGGCAGAACCGGAGAATTAGGAAACCTGAAGATTAAACATATTGTTTTTGATAGGTATGGTGCTGTTGCTATTGTTGATGGTAAAACAGGAATGAGAAGAATTAGGCTTGTGTCATCTGTACCGTACATTGCTGCATGGCTTGATATACACCCCCATAAAGACGATCCGGAATCATACCTATGGGTTGGTATTGGAATAAGGGGAAGAGGCAAACAGCTTAACTATGCAGCTCTCAGAATGCAGATTAAGAGGATAGCAGAGAAGGCAGGCATAAAGAAAAGAGTGTATAATCATCTTTTCAGGCATTCAAGGAGCACAAATCTAGCTCAGTACCTTACAGAATCTCAGATGAAGGAGCACCTGGGATGGACACAGGATTCCAAGATGGCCGCTATTTACGTGCATATGTCAGGAAAACAGACAGATACTGCGATATTAAAAATGCATGGCATTGTCAAGGAAGAGGACGACATGCCGCAACTTACAACGAGATTATGCCCACGTTGTAAGCAGGTTAACGGTCCAACGTCTGACTTTTGTTCCAGGTGCGGGATGGCTCTTACGGTTGATGTTGCTGTTGATGTAGAGAAGAAGCGTTCTGATATTGCTATTGCTCTGATGGAGCTTGTAGAGAAGGACCCGGAAGTTGCCAAGATTCTGAAAGACGCTCTTTAATCATGTTATAAACATGGTTTTATGTATAAGCACAAGTAGTCTAGGTAATTCACATAATCTATATACAAAACATTTTTTAATGGTGGTACATCAAAAAACAATCAAATGACAGACGACGAAAAAGAAGGACAAAAACAGGCAATAATAATAATATTTTTAATATTATTCACATTACTATGTCCACCAATAGGAATAATATTACTCATTCTCTACCTACGTCAAAACAACAAATCAAAAAGACCAACAAGATACAAAACAGAAGAACTGAAGAAACTAAACGAACTGAAAGGGGATCAGTTCGAACATTTCATCGAAAAGTTATTCGATGAAGAAGAATTCGAGATCATCAGCAAAACGGAAGACCTTATGAGAATAAAAAAAGGTTTTCATGAAGAAGACATGAAGCCCGATTTTTTAATTAGAAATATTGCTACAGGTCATAATTTTTATGTTGAATGTAAATACAGATCCGACCTATTTGAAAATAAGTACAAATGGTCAAGTTACAAACAAATGTGCAGATACATGAGATATGCTCTTTTGAATAGAATACCCTGCTTTATAGTTCTCGGATTGGATGGAGCAGCTTTCAATCCAAAAAAGATTTACTGCATACCTATTCAAAATATAAAGTACCCGGAATTATATCCGAGCCAGTTTGAAGGGTATTATCATGATCCTAATGAATCATTTCAATGGGAAGGAAATAGATTAACTTAATGTAAACTTAGGCCTGAGATGGCAATGGTTTACAATCAACATTACAAGAAAGTTTTTTTCGGTATTAGTCGTTAGTTCATACGTAGGATTATCCTTCGGTATAAGGTGCATAGCACCAAAACAAAATAACTTATCTCAATCGTTTATACAGTAGTGTTGGTGTTTGATTCTCTCTTCTTTCGTGTCGCTCTTTCCTTCGGAATAGGAGCATAGGGCCAGCGGGGCTAAAGCCCCGCGTGGCCTGGACTAAAAGCTCACATTTTTCTGAATTTTTCCCTGCAGGAGAATTGTACAATCCGGCAAATTTCATTTTTCCTGGATCTTTCTGCAGCTGCACTGGCCAACAGTTCCGGAGGAAGCAAAAACAAAAACAAGCAAAACAGTAACAATAAAATCAAATTTAAAAATAAAATAGTGTAACTGTACAATAAGGACAATTCAACTATCTAAAATATCATCCAAGAACACATACAGCTCTGAAGCATCTTTGTTTCTAAGCACATCCATATTGCTCATTAACATATCACGCCATTTAATCATTTTTGCTTCATCGTCTTTATTCAATACAACAATTACCCTTTTGACGTAAAGATCACTACCAATTTTTATATCAAACACCTCCAATACCTTTATGAAGAACCGAATTGATTTTTACTTTTATGTCATCTGAATAGATCAGGAATATTGAAGTAAGGCCACATCCCATGGTAAAGCCCATCAGGAACATGAAGAGAATTACTTTAACATATTCTAGAGCAAAGGCATGTGACAGAAACACGGCACCATTGGATATTAAAAAATCACTTCCATACTGTGCTATTGAAGTGTTCAGAGTTGAATTATATATTTTATCGCCTCCTATATGAGCGAACTTTGTCAGATATCCCGGAGAGGAACAAAGAGAATAAATCCCAGAGTACCTGGAAGAGTACTATGTCATTGCTCATCAGTGACCAACTCCGGGGATGAGAATCTTTTTTTTATTCGTTCGATAGTGTTTTGCAAGAATGAATTTTTAGGTTTGCAGTTATTTGGATCCACACCGAGTTTATCAGCCCAGTTTATTATTTCTGGCTCATAATCTGCAGGTTTGCGGAAATAATGAGTATCGTATGCATTGCCTACTCTTTTAGAAAATCTCGTACGGTCAGTACGATAAAGAGCATCTTTATGCATATGGCGTTCTTTGTAGTCGTCCATGGTCAGGTAACCATCAAGCCTGAACCAGAGAGGACGGTTAATAAGGGGTATCTCAACCTTACGTATCAGGTAAAAGATATCTGTCATTTCCCTGATTACCAGGTCAATCCTGTTTGGATGTTGAGCTATCAGAACAATATCATCACCGTTATGGCCATTAGTACTAAAGAACAGGTGTTCATCATCGGTGAATGTCTTTGTTTTCCTGCTGTTAAAGGATCTGTAAGCCTCATCAATTACTATGAAACTGTCATATATTGGCCATTTTTCCATACCATGTTCCCACACATCACAGAAACCGAGTTTTGAGTGCAAAATGGGATAATTGGCAAATACACGGCCTTTAAAGTCAGGGTCTTTTAGTCTTCTTTTGTGAAATTCCTCCATTTTTTCTAGTGCTCTGGCTGTTACATTGTATGTTTTTCCTTCTCTGGGTGGAGCCCAGTAAACGTAAATCAAACTGATTAAAAATAAGATTGGATTCATAATTAGTACCTAAAAAGTAGGGTTGTGGCCATGCAGAACCCTAAAGGCAATTGATCGGAAAGCCTAAAGAATTCCACATGACCCAACGTTATTTCTTTGCCTTGAAGAACTTGCGAACCATTGCAAATGCAATACCAACGACTACCGCAGCAGTAAAAATTACAAGCGGCATTTCTAAGAATAAAGCCATTACGTCACCGACAAGACCGATAAACCATACAATGACTATAGTAAGATTGTCAAGTTGTTCTTGTACGCCCATATACGTTTTTCACCTCCTCCCATGTCCAAAATGTGAAGCAATGAGTTTGAAAATATCGAGAACACTAACAAGCATGAGGACTAGAAAACAAGCAGCTACAAGCATGAAGATAATAACTTCTACGTCGCTTGTTGGTGTTCCCAGAAAATCAGTAATAATATTCATTACGTTGCTATTAGTCATAGCTTGAAGTCCTCCTGTAAATTAAGTAGAAAGTCTGTAATATTTGACAAAATGCAATCACAAGCAGTAGAGCAATAATTACATGCTGTCCCCAGGGATATGACGAGCTTGCAGAACTTGCATTAAACAAATTATCAGATAATTGGAAAGTAGTCATTAATCATCACCATTTGATTTTTTCGAATTGTCATCTATCAATGTGAAAATACCCCACAGAGTTATTGAGACTAAATCAACAGCAACAAAAAAGTCAAGGACTGAATACCCCTCATAGAGAACCCAACTGTCAATAGCCATAAAGCACATGCCTATTACATCGATAAAGAATGCTACAGCAAGTAAAAACGCCGATTCGCTCATATTTTGTTCCCCAGTATTTCTACGTCTTTTAAGAACCAGTATATACGCAATAAGAGTACAATTATCAGCATGACAAGGATTAGTATTATCCAAACAGAAGGCAACATCAAGGTTAGATAATCACTGATAAATGAGTAAATGGAATTAAACAGGGTAAAAATGGAATTTACCAGGCCAACAAAAGCACCGATTACTATTTGAACGATTTTAAGCAGATGGTAGAAAATAACAACTAATGGGTAGATTATTGCATAAATCAACTCTTTTAAGAACTGGCTAAAATCAATATCCAAAAGACTCATGGTTTCATTTCCTCTTGAATATCATTATTATCAAAAGCCAGGTTAGATCATAGGTTACAACGGCCTGGACTTTTGGCGGCATACTGTTAATAATGGGTGCAAAAATCACGGTTATTATTGAGTTGTAATTTTCCAGTTCTGCGGATGATTCCATAAAGTATCCGGTAGCGTTACTTACGGAGCTGTTAACGGTTGTTACAGGATACATGAGATATTCGAAGCCATTTTCTACAGGCTCAAAGAGATAATTTCCCAACGAATCTACATAGGCGAAATAACCAGGGAGATAAGTAGAATTATATGAGAAATTTGTTTCATCTCCTCCTAAATCAGGAATAATAGGCAATTCAATAGGGTCTAGTATTGGATTGTCAGGTTCTTCAGGAACAACTGGAAGAGGCAGTTCACCTGTGTTGTTGGCACCTGTTGTCACAGCGATTGTGTCAGTAGCAAGATAGGTACTATACCCACCAACAACAGTAAGAAGTCCGGAAAATACCTGGTACTCACCATAATCTTCTATTAATTGAACCTCAACAACATCAGGATATGAATCAAAATGAGGGACTTTGTATTGTTTAGTTCCTGAAGATTCCCCCAGGGTAATTGGCAGGGATGTAGGTCTACCCTCATGATCGAACCTTAAGAAGTATTTGTATTCATGTTCAATGGTATAACCGACATCATATTCAGTATAGCTATCCTGCATGTTATCGATGCTGTAATCGATATCTACCCATTTGTCAGGTAGTGACTCATCGAGAACAAAGTCTACATAGTCATTAGATACAGGTTCCACAGAAATAGCGGAAACATCATCAATATAAAACCCATAACTACCACCCGGAGCTTGACGACGTATGTATAAAACGTGATTTCCTTCATACGCAGAAACATCAAATTCATAATAATGCCACTGGTCGTCTTTTGGTATGTATCCAGTGTTACCAATTTCCGCACCATCTATAAAAACTCTAATTGAATCGCTATAAAGAATTTGAAAATTGAGAGCATAAAAAGTTAAATTATCAACATTTGTAAAATCCACAGTCTGATAAATACCTGCATACCCTGTATTTGGACTTCCAATTGCAAGACTGTAAATCCCCGTATGCGCTTTACCAGATGTAAGAGAAAGATGATAAGAACTTTCAAGATTCCATCCTGACAGACTAGATTCAAAACCACCGTTAGTTACAAGTTCATCAGCACTGACAGGAGTAATAAGGAATAAGAGGGTCAGAAAGAAAAGAATGGGTTTACAAAGTGGCATATGTGACCCTCTTAAAAGGGAGTTAGGAAAGAGAGATAATCATTTTCATTGCTTCAGGATGCTTGGATACAGCCTCAACCATGTTTTTAAATATGGCAGGTTCTACGCGTCTCCTTGTATCAGCAATAGAAGATACATCAACAACAGGACCGTATTCTACAAGCTTTCCATCCTTATCATTGAAAGAACCGCCTTCCTTAATCGTAATCTGGCCGCCCATAAAAGGGACTGTAAGTTTATTTCCGGTACCATTACCGTTTCCGTTTGTTTCAGTCATAGTTTGTTACCCTCCTTCGAGTAATAAGCTGTTAGAAAAACGAGGTATTTAAGGATGAAATTCTAGTAAGTTTACTTACACACACAAAAATAGATTAGGAAGAAGGGGAAATAGAAACAGGATGCGGTTTTGTTAATCATACACTCAGGACCAGAAATCGAAATAAGTGATTTTGAGTTATTTTTTAAGATTGAATTAAGGGAATTATTGGAATTAAGGCAAGGAGATCTCGAAGGAAGGAGACGGTCCAAGGGACCTTCAAAAAGGTGTGCCCTCCCTTCGGGACCCCCCGCTCATTGCATACACGATTGCGGACCGGTCTGCTAGACCGCCCTTCGGGTTCCTTCGGAAGTCCTTCACTGTGTATTCATGAGCTCCCCCACCCAGAATTTAGATTATTACATGGTCCTGAATACAACAGAAGAGAGAAAATAACTTAGAGTAATTATTCATTGAATAATATTTGCTCCGCACAGGGTTCCGGTCCAGAGGATTAGGAAGAAAGGAAAATAGAAACAGGATGCCTTCTTAGTCTTGCAACTTAGAACGAAACGCTCTAGCGTACCGGCAAAACCGTACCTTCACATAAAGTTCAGGTACTAAGTTTTTGTACTCGCCGCAAGGCATGCCCGATGGGTTGAAGGATAGGTTGTATTCATAATTTGATTATTTACTAAGGGCATCCTTTCCGATTAGTCTAAAAACCATTGCAAATACTAACACAATAAAAAACCCAATAATACCACCCAGAATAGCAGCATCAGGATTAATAAAATGCAAAAATTGTAACGGTGTTATATCATCACTTCCTTTTTTTAAACAATAGATCCGAAAAGGACAAAAGCTGAAAAAATTGATAATACAATTCCACAGAACGCAACAAACTCTATAAGATTAATTCTTACAGAAAGAACAAAAGCTAAAAAAATTGAAAACACAATTCCACAATATGCAGTGAATAATATAAAATTCATCCTGAAACCAAGAACCAAAGATGAAAAAATTGATAACAAAACTCCACAATATGCAACAAATTCTATGACATTCATTCTTACACCAATCACACAAGTTTATAACGGCAGATGGTACAATTCTCACCGTGCGTCCGATCAATTTGCCTTTTAAGGTGATATATACTAAACGCCATCACACAACGAGTGAAAAGACGAGATTGAGAGGGTACAGTATATTCAACATAAAAACGCCTCCATCTAAAAATCGAACTATTACAAAATGAAATCACTCAGATACCACCAAGATATTTTAATATAATCAATTAACTGACAAATAAGTTCAAAAAGAAACAACAAAACAAAAAAACTGTAAAAAGCAACCTGAAGCATGAGTAATACCACTACCTGAATAGGTGGTGCAATCCCCATAGGAAGGTTCACCAATTCGTAGTATGAATTATGAGCCTCTGTAATCATAAAAATCCAACCAACAAGAGCAAATGCCCATACTAAACCGTTTTTAATTGTAATGTGAGTTTCTGTTTTCAAACTAACAGCTCCTGAAAAATCACATTTTATCAGCTGGAATTTTCGCACCATTACGAATATAATACCTGGCCTCAAAAAAACCATCCATCAAATAACGCATTTCTTCCTCATTGAAACTACCATGTAAATTACCGATTGTAACCTCAACAATACCACCATCCACGCACTTAATAGAATCAAAAAAAAACACAATTGGAAGTATTTGCAAAATATCTCAATGACGTTCTAAAATCATTCATAGTACCTTCTTTCAAACTAACAGCTCCTGGACAAACATATCTAACATGGTTTCATTCTCAGGCCTGTTCTTACAATAAAAATGACGAAGGGTTATGCTGTCACCGTCCCTTATGACTCTGAATAAAGAATCACAGTCGGTATTCTCACAATATACCAGATCATCACCAAGGAATACCCGGATAGGTTCACCGCATTTTGGACAACGCTTAAGAATGGAGATCATTCTATCACTCCAAGGTCTTTCAATTCTGATGTTATGTAATCTATCTCACTTTGCCAAACACGATATTCAACGATATCATCGGACTCATCCCGGTAATTAACGAATCTATCACGCTGGGATACAAGACCATCAATATGTTTCTGTTGAAGATCTACAAATTTTTGATTTACTTGTTTCATATGCCAAACCTCTTTAATCTTCTATTTTTACAAAAGCAAAGCTATCAGGGGGAGAAGATAGGACAACATCATTCCCCTGTGAATCGAAAAACAAAGTTCTTGAAGTGAATAAACGCTTCATTTTACCAGGTAACCTGGAATCTTTCAAGCGTTCGAAAAGGTCTATCAGGTACTCACAATAAGAACGATTATCTAAATTTTTGATTGATGCTAACCAGGCATCTTGTGCCTCTCTGGAAACTGGATCATAAGCCAAGTACTCATGTACTGGAATGTACCCACGTTCGCGCATTGTGGGGCTATTTTCATTTTCTGAAAGGAATGTGAGTTCTCCGGATTCATCAAGTGTATAAGGCTTATCTCGGCCACGGTTTAGAACTTCTAATATTTCAGCCTGGACCTGCATTATTTCATTTGCTGTAAAGTGTTCTGTGAAGTCCCAGTTAAAGAGATCTCCAAAAAACCCGGCTGGATCAGAACGATAGTCACCAGCATTTATTAAGATTTCAGAGTGAGTAAAAAGGTAACGGAGATGTAATACAATATCTTCCACATGGTCTAAGGTTATGATTTTTGTACCGTCTTCACATTCGGTAATGAGCTTTGTTATTACAATCTCAGCATTACCGGTTATTTTCTGATCGCCAGGGAAAAGCAAGTAATGAACGTGAGGGGATAATTTAACACAATCCCGCCAGGTAAAGTATTTTTCTTTTTGTAGATATTGGTTAATTTCAGGTATGTTTGAAGGTTCAAGGATGTATGACCACATGCCACCGGAACCAACGCCAGGACGTAAAACACGTATGGCGGTTTTTACTTCATTAATTATTCTGAATGGATGATTTAAGGAGAATCCAGCAAAGACACCCTGTTTTTTGATACGGTTTTTGGCAGTTCTGCGGGTTTTGCGCAGGGAATCAAGTGTTAATATTTTATCATCAGGAATTGAAGAAACAGCACGGAAGGGACGAGAACCACAGAAACGAGAGTACAGTTCAAGGACTAGTGATTTATAGAATACTTGTTGATCTACCCACTTTTTGCTACAGGAAGGACACCGGGATAATTTACATGTATGATGAATTTCAGCAGCACTGTTACCGGATTCATGAATGTAACCTAAAAAGGAAGCTCCGCAGTAATCAGGCTTTTGGCCTTGGCCAGGAACGGTAAAATTGCCTTTATTCAGGACTGATGTGTGTTTATTAAACTGGTCTCTTGATTCGAAATCGTAATCTAGGCCAGAGTCTTTATACTTGGCTAATTGTCTTTGATGCTTTTGTTTTTCAGCCTCACGGCCTCTTATGACCATTTCCCAGAGTTCCTGGGATTGGTTCTCAAGGACGCTTGACATTTTACAGCTTAAAAGGCGAGATAGTCGCAGATGATTTGTCAGGGGTAAATCCAAATTGTACCATCGGTGTTATCAGATTACCCTGCATGTCTACGATTCCAAGACTCACAGCGACCTCAGAAGGTAGAGCAATACTTAATCCACGGCTATCTTGCCTAACTGAATAAGCAGTACGGGCCATTTAGAAAGGCACCCCCGCAAGTTGCAGTATGGTTATAGCTACACGTTTATTCCAATCTGAACCGAATTTTGCATCATGCTCTAAAAGGTCAGGATTGTCAATGTAGATCAGGTTTGCAATCTCGCGGGAACGTTGACTTACACCCACAAGCACACCCCCACGGCTGATACACTCTGATTACGTCGTAACCGGTGGCCGTGAGGAGAGCTTACGCTATTGGGTTTGTCAACTATGCTAAAAACAGTTACACTTACAGTATTTCTTTGCATGTTCTTTTCAACTCCAAGTATTGTTACCCGGTAACCAGCCGGATAAGTTCGATAACCAATCGAACAAGGGAATATTCACGTAGTAGTTATATATAAGTTTCTATTTAACTACTAACTGGGCTGTGGCAACAAGACTAACCATCTTGAGCCGTTTCTTTGCAGGCGGTCAACTCCACCACAGCCCACATAGGCCTATAGTGCCGATAGGTAAAATAGGCAAAGTTAGCGAAGTGAAAGTGTTCACATAGGGCTAAACTAAACGTGGAAAACCCGCTCCGGGCACTCTTTCTTATTTTTATTTTACTGCAACGCAAAGCATATATGTTGCAAGCCTGTAAGGTAAAGTCATGAACTTTCAGATACTGGATGCTGATTACATTGGACACGAAAGCGGTCCTGTGATCCGTCTTTTTGGCAGAGCTGAAGACGGCCAGAGCGTCTGCTGTTTTGTACCGGGATTCGAACCTTACTTTTATATGAATGCAGAAGGTGAGCTTGACAAGCTTTCCAGCATGTTGAGAGAAAGGTTTGATGTAATCAAAAAGGTTGAGATTGTTCCAAAATTCGAACCTGTAGGTTATCAGGTTTCAAAGAAACCAATGCTATGTATTACTACAATGGAACCTCGCAATGTTCCTGAGATACGTGATGAGGTACTAACACTTCCCGGTGCAAAGGAGGTATATGAAACAGATATACTTTTCAGGAACCGTTTTATGATCGACAATGACCTTCATGGTATGGGCTGGGTTACAGCAGAGGAGATTTCTGAAACTCCTTTCTCTTATGATCATATTTATTGTGACTCCGTTTTTACAGCTTCTTCTCTCAAAGAAACTGAAAAGCTCTCCATAGCTCCACTTAAGCATGTTTCGTTTGACATCGAATGCCTTCCTATTGATGGATCGATGCCTGTTCCTGAGACTTCTCCTGTCATCATGATCAGTATGTCCTTCAGTCCTGCATTCAAAGGACATGATACTCTTGTGCTGGTGTCCAAAAAAGTGGAAGGTGCAGATGAAGATGTCATGAGTTTTGATTCTGAGACTCAGATGCTCAATCGTTTCTTTGAGCTGTTTCAGGAATATGATGCGGATATCGTATCCGGTTACAACATAAATGATTTTGACATTCCTTATATCGCAGACAGGGTAGCTATTCTTTCCAATTCCGGAGAAACCATAAAACCAACAGTAGGACGCGATGGCAGAGTACTGAGTTACCGTAAGATCGGTAACAGGACAATGGTATCAATTCCTGGGAGAGTTATAGTTGATGCATTACCACTTATCAGAAGTCAATATAGCCTTAAACGTTACACTCTGAGAAATGTAGCAAAAGAGCTTCTGGATATGGAAAAACTGGATGTTGCTCCTTCTGAGATGGAAGAATACTGGCGGGATGATAGTGAAAAACTCCTCAAGTTCATCGATTATGCTCGCAGGGACTCAGAGCTTGCAATAGAACTTATACTAAAGCTTCGTCTTTTTGACAAACATATTGCGGTAGCACAGGTTAGCGGTTCTCTTCTTCAGGAAGTGGTTGACGGTGGTCAGACTTCAATGGTTGACAATCTCCTTTTGAGAGAATATGGTAGGCAGGGCAGGGTGATTCCTCCAAAACCGGCTGATGAGCTCGTTGCCATGAGAAATCGTAGCAGCGAAGGCCTGAAAGGCGGCGAGGTACTGGAACCCAAAAAGGGCCTGCTTGAGAATGTCGTGATCCTCGACTACAAGTCCCTCTATCCTACCATTATGATGGCTCACAACCTCTGTTATACTACTGTTGTTGAGCAGGATCGTCCCGATGAGGGAAAGACAATTGTTCCACCTTCTGGTGGTGAGTTTGTTTCTGCAGATGTTTCAAAAGGCATAATGCCTTCGATTCTTGAAAGTTTGCTGCAGAGAAGGATAGAGACCAAGAAAAGAATGAAAAATGCAACGGATGATGCAGAATATCGCGTCCTTGATGCCACACAGCTTGGACTGAAAATTCTACTTAACAGTTTTTACGGCTATTCCGGGTACACCCGTGCAAAACTTTATAGTCTGACCCTTGCAAATGCTGTAACCAGTTTTGGCAGGGAAAATATTCTCAACACACGTGCCCTTATTAACGGTGGCATAAGCAAAGTTATCCTGAAAGACGGGTCCGCTTATTTTACTGAGGAACTGCCATCTATTGAGCCTGATGATCATGTAGTATCTCTGTCGGTGGTTTATGGCGATACTGATAGTGTTTTTGTTCAATGTACTTCTAAACAGGATTTTTCCCTTGACGATGGAGGATTGCTAGGCAGTAAGATTGCTGCAACTGTTTCAGCTTCGCTTCCTGACCCAATGGAACTGGAGTTTGAATCCATTGCAAAACGTGCTCTTTTCATTGCAAAAAAACGTTATGCATTATGGGTATTTGAACGCTCAGGGGATGAATGGAAGGGCGGTATAAAAGTAAAGGGTATGGAAACGGTTCGCAGGGATTGGTGTGAGCTAACTTCCAAGACTCTTAATCGTATCCTTGAAATGGTTCTTATAGAAGGCAATGTTGAAGCTGCTGTACAACATGTCAGGGGTGTAGTTGATGGTGTAAGAAATATCGATGTTCGGAAAGACTCTGATATCATAGAAGACCTGACCATGACTCGCATGTTTTCCAAGAAAGCTTCCAGTTATAAAAATAAACAGCCACATCTGACTGTGGCTGAAAAAATAGAGAAAAGGACAGGAACTCCTCCTCCGGTGGGTGAACGTATTCCTTTTGTGATAATAGCAGGCAAGGACCTTTTTGTGAATCGTGCTGAAGACCCTGAATACGTCAGGGAAAACAATATTCTGATTGATGTGGACTATTACATCAAAAAGCAGTTGTTGCCTCCCGTTGAGCGAATTCTGGGCGTTTTTGGAGTGGATATGGCAAACCTTGACTATGACTCAAAACAAAAAGGATTATTTGATTTCTCAGACAAGCCGCAAGAATCTCCTGTTAAAAAGTTCGAGCAAAAGCAAACGGAAGTACAAACTCAGCAAACACCTGTGGATAAAAAATCACAGAGCTCACTGTTTGATTTTTAATTAATTCCAGTATTGGTATCAATTAAGATCCTTTCTTTGTGCATCGGCAATGTAGACTATACTTTCACATATATTACATGCATGATCGCCTATTCTTTCAATATAGCGAAGCACAAATAACAGGTGTGATGCATTGGTGATTATACTGTCATCCTCTATCATCATATCAATAAGCTCTTTTTCAATAGCATGGAACAAGCTATCTATCTCATCATCTTTTTTGGCAGTTGCTTCAGCAAGTTCTACATCGCTGTTTTCAAAGGCCACCATTGCCTGTTCAAGCATAATGCTAGCAATTTCTGCCATTTTAGGAATATCGACAAGAGGTTTTACATGATCCCCTTCCATCCTTTCCGTGATCTCTGCAATGTTTGCCGCAAGGTCGCTCATTCTCTCGATATCTATTGCTATTTTGAGGCAGGATGTAACAAATCGCATGTCTCCTGCAGTCGGGCTCTGAAGTGCTATTATCTGGGATATTGATTTTTCAATTTTCATTTCATAATCATCGATTGGCTGGTCTCCATCAATGACTGTTTTTGCAAGTTCTTTGTCAAGCTCTTTCAGAGCTTTTATTGAATTATCAATGGCTTCAGTAGCCAATTTTCCCATATCTTTTACATCTCTTTTCAAAATGTCAAGACTTTCATGGTATTTTGTACGCGTCATTTATCCACCCTGGTTGTAATATTTGATTATTTCTTATTGTAATTCTATACAATAGTTATGTATTTTGATATCTTTTAAATCTCAGGAAGCCTGCCTATAAAGATTCTTTCTATTATATATAATTCGTTGTTCATTAGGTGTTTTCACCTTATTGATCCCTTTTCGAGACATCGCTCTTTCAGATAATTATGGTGTCTCTTTTACAAAAAAGTGAAGATTCAGGCTTTTTAGCGAATCGAAGTCCTGAATCCGGATTAAAGTTGAATTTAACCTGTTAATTGAGGTTAACTCTCTGGCCTGTTGTCATATATACAATGCTCTCACAAATATTGCATGCATGATCCCCAAATCTCTCAAAGTAGCGGAGTACTAACAAGAGATGTGATGCATTGGTAATGGTAGCTTTATCCTCTATCATCAATTCAATAAGTCTGTTTTGGGTTCCGTAAAAGATTTTATCGACATCTTCATCTTTCAGGGCAGTAGATGCTGCCAGCTCATGATCAAGCGTTTCAAAGGCTTTAATCGTCTGTTGTAGCATCTCATCACATATTTCAGCCATCTTCAGTATATTGTCCAGGGATTCTGTATGTTCATTCCCCATGCATTTGGCAACATTTGCAATATCTACTGCAAGGTCACTCATTCTTTCAAGATCAATTGCTATCTTGAAACAGGAAATTATCAGTCGCATATCTCCTGCGGTTGGATTCTGACGTGCTATCAGTTGGGTGGAACACTTTTCGACTTTCAGTTCAAAATCGTCAATTATCTCGTCACCCTGGTAGATTATGTCTGCCAGTTCTGCGTCATGTGTTTTGAGTACCTCGATTGATCCAAGTATTGCTTCATTGGACAATTTTCCCATTTCAATAATGTACTCTTTAAGCGTCCCCATATTTTGTTGGAATTGATCACGTGCCATATAACTTCACCCGAATCTGCCGGTAATATAATCCTCAGTTTCTTTCTGCTGTGGATTCTCAAAAATCTGGTTTGTTTTACCAAATTCTATCAGGTCACCCAGCAGGAAGAAAGCTGTATAGTCAGATATCCTGGCAGCCTGTTGCATATTATGTGTTACAATGACAATTGTATAATCTTTTTTCAGCTCGAGAATAAGGTCTTCGATCTTGCTTGTGGATATTGGGTCCAGTGCACTGCAAGGTTCATCAAAGAGTATTACTTCAGGTTTAACTGCAAGTGTCCTTGCTATACACAACCTTTGTTGCTGACCACCACTGAGGTCCAGGGCAGAAGCATCAAGTCTGTCAGAGGTCTCTTCCCAGAGTGCTCCTGACTTAAGCGCATGCTCGACTATTCCTGGCATCTTTTTTTTACTCATGCCATGAATTTTTGGTCCATAGGAGATATTGTCGAATATTGACATTGGAAATGGATTTGGTTTCTGGAAAACCATTCCTACTTTTTTCCTGAGATCAACAACATCTGTTTCTTTGGAGTATATCTCCTCTCCGCTAATATTGACGCGGCCTTCTATCCTGCAACTGGGAATAAGATCATTCATCCTGTTAAGGCATCTGAGAAATGTGGACTTTCCACACCCAGAAGGGCCAATAAAGGCAGTCACGCTGTTTTTAGGGATATCGATTGATATGTCATGGAGTGCATGGTTCTCTCCATACCAGAGGTCAAGGTTTTTTACCTCAATTTCGGTACCGTTCTCGTAAGTTTCTGGCATATGTTATCCTCTTGATTTTATGTCAAAATGGACTGATTAATTATCTTTTGAGTTTTTTGCGATAGTGAGATCTGACGGTAACTGCTATCACATTTACAAATAATACTAATGCAAGCAGTATCAGTGCCGTACCATATTGGAGCGGCCTTGTCTGGGAAATGCTGGTTCCTGCTGTAGCGAGTACATAAAGATGATATGGGAGTGCCATGAATTGTGAAAATATGGTACTTGGAAGTCTTGGGTAATAATATGCAGCACCGGTTAGTAGAATTGGCGCAGTTTCTCCTGCAACTCTTCCTACTCCGAGTATTGCACCAGTTACTATTCCCGGGATTGCAGCAGGGAGAACCACTCTCCTTATTGTTTCCCATTTAGTAACTCCAAGAGCAAGTGAAGCTTCCCTGTACTCTTTTGGAACCGTCAGAAGGGCTTCCTGGCTGGCTCTTATAATGACCGGCAATATCAATAATGCAAGTGTTAAGGATGCAGCAAGAATTGAATCTCCAAATCCGAAGTACTTGACAAACACCGCAAGTCCAAACAACCCGAATACAACGGATGGAGTACCTGCGAGGTTACTTATTGCCATTTCAATTACCCATGTTGTTTTTCCCGGGCGGGAATATTCTGTCAGGTAGATGGCTGACAGGATTCCAAGTGGGAGTGCGACAATCATTGAACCTAATATCAAATAGACCGTTCCTACTATTGCCGGAAATATTCCTCCCTCTGTCATGCCTTTTCTTGGAGCCTCAGTGATGAACTCAATACTCAGGGCACTGTATCCATTGGATATTATGTCATATAGAATTATTATAACAAAGGCAATAACCATGGCTGTTGCTATTTTTAATAGCGAGAATGCTATTTTTTCATTAGTTTTTGCATTGAATAACATGGTTATCACAGGTTGAACCTATATCTCCGCTTTACGTAATTTGCAATTATATTGATGATGAATGTAGTTATGAAAAGTACAGAACCTATTGCAAAAAGTGCATGGAAGTGATCGCTTCCCTGAGGTACTTCTCCCATTTCCAGCGCAATTGTGGCTGTCATTGTTCTTACGGAAGTAAAAAGACCTGAAGGGAATCCTGGAATTATAGCTGAGTTTCCTGAAACCATCATAACGGTCATGGTTTCACCAATAGCTCTTCCAATCCCAAGCATTACGGCCGCGGATATTCCTGAAAGGGCTGCAGGAAATGTTACTTTATAAATAGTCTGCCATTGTGTGGACCCAAGTGCAAGTGATCCTTCCTTTATACTTCTGGGTACTGAGCTTATGGCATCTTCTGATATTGATATGATGGTAGGCAACGCCATTATCCCAAGCATAATGGAACCTGTTAGTGCTGTCTGCCCGGTGGGGAGTTGTAACGTTTTCTGAACAATTGGTACAAGTATTACCAGACCAAAAAAACCGTACACCACAGATGGGATTCCTGCGAGTATTTCTGTGATAGGTTTCATGATGTTTGCAATTTTAGGATCTGCTATTTCAGATATATATATCGCTGCAGCCAGTCCTAATGGAACTGAGAACAATATTGCACCGAAGGTTACTACAAATGATCCGAGAAGCAGGGGTAAGAGTCCGAATTGTGGTTCTTTAGCTGTTGGTAACCATCTTGTATCGGTTATGAAATTGGTAATTGAATAATCTTTGAATAGGAGTGCCCCTTCCTTGAATAAAAATATACAAAGAAGGATGAGGGCAATCACTGCCACTGCTCCTGATGCGTAAAGCAGTGATTCTATGCCCTTTTCCTTAAGATTTCTGGTTAACATCTATCCTCTAAGTGGTTTGATGCTTAATTTACTGGGAAGTATCCGGATTCTGAGACTACATCCTGTCCAGTCTCACTGAATACATAGTCTATATATTCCTTTGCAAGTCCGGTTGGTTCTCCATTAGTGTAGTAGAAAAGCTGTCTTGCAAGCGGGTAGTTTCCACTCATTATATTTTCCTCGGTAGCTTCTATAAGAGTGCCATCCCCTGCTGCATCAAGCGCAAGTGCCTTTACGTTTTCATCAAGGTATGCATAGCCGATGTATCCGATTGCCTGTGCGTTACCTACTACGGATTCCTTTACAAGCCCGTTGTCTGACAGTGCAAGTGCATTTTCTGTAAATTCTACATCATCACCGAGAACTTCTTCCTTGAAGTATTCATATGTTCCTGAGGAACTGTCACGGCCGACAACACTGATCTCAAGGTCGTCTCCACCTACATCTGCCCAGTTGGTTATGGTTCCTGTGTAGATGCCTTTAAGGTCTTCAAAAGAGATTTCTGTTACCGGGTTCTCCGGGTTTACAACAACAGCGATTCCGTCCCATGCAATAGCGTGTTCCATAGGTTCGATTCCATTGCTTTCAGCTTCTTCTACTTCTGAATCTTTAATAGATCTTGAAGCCTGGGCGATCTCGGTAGTTCCGTCAAGCAATGCAGCAATTCCTACTCCTGATCCGCCACCCTTTACGGTGATAATTGCATCCGGGTATTCATTCATGAATGCTTCAGCTTCAAGTGTGGAAAGTGGCAGTACGGTGGTTGATCCTGTTACACTGATCTCACCTGAAACTGTACTTTCAGCCATGTCTCCTGCATCACCTGTAGGTGTTTCTCCTGTTGAGCTTGTATCCTCATTGTCAACACAGCCGATTCCTATGAATGCGGTTGCGATAATTACCATTACTACAGAAAAGATTGTAATGTTCTTCAATAATTTTCCTGATATCATGATTTGGTTCACCATTCTATTTCTAAGACTGTTTTACTTGTCAGTGAACCATTACAAAATCGATACATAAGAGTTATGTAAATACAATATATATTGCTATACTCTGTTAGGACTAGTATATTGGTTATATAGCCAGTATATATCTATATAGTTTATATTTATGGCTCCGCTAGCTAATACTATCATAAAGGGCATATACTTTTATTCGAATATAGGGCTATATGCCTGATATTCTAATCAAAAACACCAAAGTCTTTGTCAACAATTATCTTCAGCCTGCAGAGGTTCTTATTGATGATGGAAAAATATCCCGTATTGCAAAAGAAATCGACGTTCAACGGCTGAATCAGGTAATTGATGCAAGGGGAGCACTCACGCTTCCTGCAGGAATTGATGTTCATGTTCATTTCCGTGATCCGGGATTAACTGAAAAGGAAGACTGGTATACAGGTTCATGCTCTGCTGCGGCAGGTGGGATCACAACTGTCATTGATCATCCAAACACCATTCCTCCGACCATTGATAAAAAGACATTCAAGGATAAGCTGAAGATTGCAAATCGTAATTCTATAGTAGATTTCGGACTCTATGGCGGTGTGACCGGCAACATAGAGAAACTTCCTGAACTATGGGAAAGTGGCGCCACGGCTTTTGGTGAAATCTTTATGGCGGAATCCACCGGCGCTCTCAATATTGATGAAAAATGTCTTGATGAAGCATTGGCTGTGCTAAAACAACTCGGTGCATTGGCATGTATCCATGCGGAAGATGACAAGATCAGGCTTGAATGTGAGGCTTTCCTTAAGAATGATTATGCTCCTGACTCTCATTCTCGCGCTCGTCCGGACTATTGTGAAGCTATTGCAGTTGAAAAAGCAATAAAACTTATACGCAAGAACGGAACAAAAGCTCATTTCTGTCATATAAGTGCCATGGGCTCTGTGGGGCTTTTGCGTAAAGAACGCTATATTGATACAAAAGAGAGCGGCGTTCCAATGATAACAAGTGAAGCCGCACCTCATCATCTATTTCTTTCCACCAAGGACTGGGATCGTCTTGGTTCATTTGGCAGGATGAATCCTCCTCTGAGGAGCCGCAAAAGTGTTAAGGTGCTGCTTAACTCTCTGAATGACGGTACCATTGACGTAGTGGCATCAGACCATGCACCACATACCGAGACTGAAAAGGATACTGATATCAAAAGTGCTCCTTCCGGGGTCCCGGGTGTTGAAACTTTGATTCCGTTGATGCTTGTTGCAGTGAAAAGGAATTTGCTTCCGCTTGGGCGCATGATAGATGTAACAAGTAAGAATCCTGCAAGGATATTCGGCCTTGATCGTTTTTCAAAGGGTCTTTTTGCAGAAGGACATGATGCAGATATCATTATAGTTGATCATTCTAATGTTACCGAGGTCAAGGGCGACAATCTGCACAGCAAGTGTGGCTGGACTCCCTATGAAGGTATGGATGGTATTTTTCCTGAATACACCATTGCGCGCGGTGAACTTGTTTGGGACGGTGATCTCATTGCATCAAGAGGTCGCGGTAATTTCCTTCCGGGCAAAGGCTTTGCTCCAGAGACATCAGAATAAGTTGTGTTCATAATGTGGATTATATGTTCACAATACCATAACATTTTAAATATATAATCCCCTATTATGTACATATGGTGGTGTGATGAAAACCAAATTCCCAATTCATACTACGTTAAGCGCGGATGCTATAAAGGTTCTCGAAAGGTACGAGAAAGAACTTGGTGCAAAAAATGTTGTGCTTGAAAAGGCACTTCTTAATCTTGATTCTACACGTTTTAAGGCCAAGCTTGACACGCAGAACATTGATCGTATCATTAAAAGAGTCACAACTGGTATTCCCGGAATGGATGACTTTCTGGAAGGTGGATTTCCAAAAGGTTTTGCTGTTATTGTGACTGGTCCTCCTGGTACTGGAAAGACTACCTTTTCAATGCAATATCTTATGGAAGGTGTAAAGAATGGTGAGCGTTGCATTTTCTTTTCATTTGAGGAAAGGGCGCAACAGCTTGTTCAGCACTTTGCAAGATTCGGATGGGATGTTGGTAAGTATATTGACGATGGTTATCTGGAGATATTTGGTATCTCTATGTTAACGTCTGAGGAAATGATGGAGATAATAGATTCACACAAACCGGAGAGAATTGTTTTTGATTCTATGAATGTCCTTACGGCACCAAGTGATTTCCGTACTTCAACTTCATGGCGTGGTCTCCATAGATTGCTAAAAAAGAATATGACTACTGCTATTCTTGTTACTGAGAAATCCCATGGAATAGAAATAAAAGAATATGATGATTTTGATTTCCTGGGGGATGGAGTTGTGTTCCTTGACTTCATTCAGACAAACGATATTGATACGACTCCTATGCCTGTGATGGCAGTTCAGAAAATGAGGGCAACACGTGTGGACCACACTCCTCAGCCATTCAGGTTCACCAATAATGGCATAGCCAAATACAGGGCTCTTAATATCCCTTCAAAGGTTCTGCAGGATCGGATCGAAAAGCGCAGGGCTGAGAGGCTTGGCACTTCAATGGATGAAGTATGAGATTAAGCTGGCAACAATTGTTGTCAGGTATATTGCTTTAAAACTACCAGCGCCGCCTATACTGATAAAGGCGCTGCCTGTTTTTTCTTTGTTGAATGTGAGCACTGAGATTATGTTTCCTGTCAGTATTCCGCCAACGCCTGCTATGAATATAACTGATGCGGCATTTTCCGGTGAGACTATGAGTGAGAACGGAATTGCTATAAGACCTATGTAATCAGGTACTAGTAATCCGATTCCTCCCAACATTTCAGAAAGAAGACTTACTGCAACAACTACGATGAGCATTATTTCCAGTGCTGTGTTATTAGGTTGGGTCAGCAGGAGGTATATTGTTGCAAGTGCGGGGATTATTGCACCGCCAAGATTTGCGGTTATTGTAGTTTTAAATACTCTTTCTTTTCCGATACCCAGTTCCTTTACAACAGGGACTGAATATATGTCTTCAAGGATCGGTGCATACCTGAATAATTGTTCCGGTTTTTTGGATCGCGTTGTAAACAAGGGTACCTCAACAATCGAGCCTGAAAGCATGGCAAAAAGGATAATCATTAGTGCAAGGGAGTTTATTGCTCCCAGTGCTAGGTGTTCTTTATAGCAAAGGGCTGCTGTGGGGAGCAGAATCAGTACAAAAGCTGCGTATGTTCTTATCTCGGAACTGTTGGTATATCCTCTCATCTGTCCACCGATAGTAATTAGGGCTTCAGAGTTTTAATATTTTTGGTGAGATATACTAGTGGTATATCTCAAAATAGTTGTTGTAATTTAGTAATAATCAAGCTGTGACTGGAGCAATTCCTGTCTTTTCTTTTCCAGATAGCTGTAAACACTACCATGATTTGCTCCTTCAATGAGCATCTCTACGGATGTTCTTGCTATTTGATTTTGTTCGGGGGTGCCGATTATGCTTACTGTTTTTCCATAAACTGACATTTTCACCCCTAATAACCTTTCGGATATTTCTCGCGTCTTGCCGCCTTTTCCTATGATCCTTCCTTTAAGACGCAACAGTTCTTTTTGTGTTCCGGTATGTTTTGAAAGGTCAATAACTTCAAGCATCAGCATGTCGTCATCAAACATTGGGAACGTCTTGTCGGGGTTAAATCCTCTTGCGATTGCATTTATTACGTCTTCTGCTTTCATGGCCCCGACCGGATCATCTCCTGGTATGATCTCTACAGTTCCTTCTTCACTGTCAATGTCCAGTCTTGCTGTTGATTTCTCTTCTATTATCTGTTTGACGCGGCCTTTCGGTCCGATTATTGCGCCGACTCTGTCTTTAGGAACTTTGATGTGTGTCATTATAATCTACCTTGTAAGTTATAGGTCATTTTCTTCGTTTTTCGGTTCTTTGTTCCTGATTGATGTATACAACTGGTGTGGATCTTCCCGGATGCCATATTTTTTGAAATAGCGTGCTATGTTCTCGATGTCTCTTATCAGGAATTCTATTGAACGGGGATGTTCCCTAGTTACTGATTGTCCCATATCAATGAACACGGGTTCTTCTGTTTCAGGGATTATAAGTATGTTATACTCGCTTAGATCTCCGTGAACAAGGTTTGCTTCGTTGTACAGGAGATCAATGTAATTGATGATTATGTTGAATGCTTTCTTTGCGGCTTCTTTTTCTATTTTGTAGTCTTTTAATTGAGGGTAGGATATTCCTTCTTCTCCCATAAATTCCATTACAAGAATGTTGCGTTCTGCCACAATAGGTTCAGGCACCTTAAGGCCTGCTTCTTTTGCACGCACGAGGTTTCTTTGTTCCTTTTTTGTCCATGCAAATATTATGTCTCGTTTTGAATGCCTGATATTTCTGAAACGTGGATCTCCAAGGATGTAATCCTCCATTGAATTGAAGGTGCTTGAAGACATTCTGTATATCTTCACAGCTATGTCTCTTTCTTTGTCTTCAGCAAGGAATACATTTGCTTCTTTTCCTGTGCTGATTGATCCTCCGATTGCCTCTATTATTCCTTTATTAGATAATGTATAAAGGGTCTTCAAAGTGGGTTCGTCAAATACATTCTCTTTTACTTTTAGTGTATCTGTATCTTTGCGCTTCATGCGCAATTTGTCGACCTGGGTGTCAATGCGTTTGACTTTCTTTGTTACTTCTTTTTTCATGTTCTGTGGGTTTATTTCAGGTATCCTTTGCGTTCCAGCCAGTTTACCTGTGGACGAGTATATTTCCATATTACGTCGGCTTTTTCATTCTGGAAGTTCCACGGGACTGCAATAACGATGTCGTCTTCTCGTATCCATGTTCTTTTTTTCATGGAACCGGGAATCCTTCCCATTCTTACAACTCCGTCCATACATCTCAGTTTAACATGATTTGCACCAAGCATGCTTTCCACAGTGGCAAGGATTTCGTTGTTTTCCCTGCGTGGTGTGCGGACTCTTGTAACTTCTGAAGTATCCGCATTACTAATCTTCTTTTTGTTCTGCAGATTGATTCCTCTTTGCAAGTTATACGGTTTTTTAGTACAGCTATGTAACTTCTATTGTTAAAACTTGCGTAGTTCTGCTTGTGTTTTACATTATGGGTATAGTCGGGTTCTTTATTATTTTTTTGAAATTAATTAAATACGTTAATTTTATATGGTATGTTTGTAATGTATGAACTCCCTCCAACATGATTTGGAGGCTCATTTGATACCTTCTGCCTGATTGGCAGGAGATTATTCAGATTGATAATTACGCCGAAAATTCCATATAGGATAAAGTTCAAAGTAAATAATCCGAGTGGAAAAGGGTGCGTGTCTTGTTGCTTCAAAGGTCCATCCTTTGCCTCCGAATCTCTTGATTCGGAAAGTATATATACGATGGTGTCCTTTGAAGGAGTCCGCGCAAATCGCGCGAAAACACTTACAATCACCGCCTTACAAGTGGAGACAGAAGCTTTTTCTGTCTGACGTTGGATTTGGCAGTTCGGTTAATTCTGACCGGTAGTGTATAACTACTAAACTATAAAATAAGGAATTAACCAAACTATGTGCAAATAGGAAATATTCTCTCAAAGAGAGTTCTTTCCGACTGATTCCTAAATGACTTCCAATTAAAATCTTTGTGTGTGATCAACATCAATTCTGGTTGATCCTGCCAGAGGTCACTGCTATCAGTATTCGATTAAGCCATGCGAGTCAAATGTTTTTCGTAAACATGGCGTACTGCTCAGTAACACGTGGATAATCTGCCCTAAGGTCAGGCATAACTCCGGGAAACTGGTGATAATACCTGATAAATCATAGCTACTGGAATGTTCTGTGATTCAAAGTTCCGGCGCCTTAGGATGAATCTGCGGTCTATCAGGTAGTAGTGGGTGTAATGTACCTACTAGCCAACGACGGATACGGGTTGTGAGAGCAAGAGCCCGGAGATGGATTCTGAGACATGAATCCAGGCCCTACGGGGCGCAGCAGGCGCGAAATCTTTACAATGCGGGGAACCGCGATAAGGGGATACTGAGTGCCAGCATCTTATGTTGGCTGTCCACCTGTATAAACAGCAGGTGTTAGCAAGGGCCGGGCAAGACCGGTGCCAGCCGCCGCGGTAACACCGGCGGCCCGAGTGGTGGCCACTATTATTGGGTCTAAAGGGTCCGTAGCCGGTTTGATCAGTCTTCCGGGAAATCTGACAGCTCAACTGTTAGGCTTCCGGGGGATACTGTCAGACTTGGGACCGGGAGAGGTAAGAGGTACTACAGGGGTAGGAGTGAAATCTTGTAATCCTTGTGGGACCACCAGTGGCGAAGGCGTCTTACCAGAACGGGTCCGACGGTGAGGGACGAAAGCTGGGGGCACGAACCGGATTAGATACCCGGGTAGTCCCAGCCGTAAACGATGCTCGCTAGGTGTCTGGGACGGTGCGACCGTTTCAGGTGCCGCAGGGAAGCCGTGAAGCGAGCCACCTGGGAAGTACGGCCGCAAGGCTGAAACTTAAAGGAATTGGCGGGGGAGCACTACAACGGGTGGAGCCTGCGGTTTAATTGGACTCAACGCCGGAAAACTCACCTGGGGCGACAGCAATATGTAGGTCAGGCTGAAGGTCTTACCTGAATCGCTGAGAGGAGGTGCATGGCCGTCGTCAGTTCGTACTGTGAAGCATCCTGTTAAGTCAGGCAACGAGCGAGACCCGTGCCCACTGTTGCCAGCATATCCTTAGGGATGATGGGTACTCTGTGGGGACCGCTGGTGCTAAACCAGAGGAAGGTGCGGGCTACGGTAGGTCAGTATGCCCCGAATCTCCAGGGCTACACGCGGGCTACAATGGTCGGGACAATGGGTCCCTACCCCGAAAGGGGTTGGTAATCTCATAAACCCGCCCGTAGTTCGAATTGAGGGCTGTAACTCGCCCTCATGAAGCTGGAATCCGTAGTAATCGCGTTTCAATATAGCGCGGTGAATACGTCCCTGCTCCTTGCACACACCGCCCGTCAAACCACCCGAGTGAGGTATGGGTGAGGGTATGGACTAGTGCCGTATTCGAACCTAAATTTCGCAAGGGGGGTTAAGTCGTAACAAGGTAGCCGTAGGGGAATCTGCGGCTGGATCACCTCCTAAGCAAGATAGGCAAAAAGCCTATCACCACTTACCGGTCAGAAATCGAAAAACTGTCAGATTCAAGAAAAAAGGCAAGATTCTAAGTGTTAGGATCTTCTATGGGCTTGTAGATCAGTTGGAAGATCGTCGCCTTTGCAAGGCGAAGGCCCAGGGTTCGAATCCCTGCAAGTCCATTATTAGTGCACCTGGAGAGTAATGTCTCCGGGGAAGGATGAAGCGGCTGAAGCAACAACAGCTGCAATGAGATCGTGTATATGCATGCATATATCAGACGCTCACTGGACAAAGTGAGATGGACTCTGGTAATTATGCTTTCAGGTGGATGGCTCGGCTCAAGAGCTGATGAGGGACGTGCCAAGCTGCGATAAGCCTGGGGTAGGTGCATGGAACCTATGAACCCAGGATTTCCTAATGGGTCTTCCTAACACATTTTGTGTGTTGATCAATACTGATCGGGAACGCCCCGAATTGAAGCATCTTAGTAGGGGCAGGAAAAGAAATCGAAGAGATGCCGTTAGTAATGGCGAATGAACACGGTAAAGTTCAAACTGAATCCCACTGGTAACATGTGGGAGATGTGGTGTTATAGGTTTTTTCTAAAGATCCCACTTGATTGAAGTTTAACTTTTCTGGAACGTTAGACCATAGAGTGTGATAGTCACGTAAACAACAATCAAAGGATCTGGATTATAACCTGAGTAGCGTGAGTTGGAATTCTCGCGTGAATTTGGGAGGCACCAACTTCCAAAACTAAATACTTCTTGAGACCGATAGCGAACTAGTAGGGTGACCGAAAACTGAAAAGTACCCCAAGAAGGGAGGTTAAAAGTGCCTGAAACCTGGAAGCGATGGAGCGATATGGCGTTAAAGGATCTTTAATGCGAAGGAAACAGCCGCGAGGCTGCAGTACGGGCATTATTGCCAATGTCATATCTTACGTTTTGAAGAACGGGCCAGGGAGTATATTCAAATGGCAATGGCTAACCTAAAAGGGAAGCCGAAGCGAAAGCAACATGCTCGCAACCGTAAGGTGAGGAGCGACGTATACAAGTGCGTGGAGTCATTAGGATATGACCCGAAGCCGGGTGATCTAGGCGTGGGCAGGTTGAAGCGTGGCGAAAGCTACGTGGAGGACCGCAAGCGGTATTGATCTGCAAATCATTCGTGTGACCTGCGTCTCGGAGTGAAAGGCTAATCTAACCCGGCATCAGCTGGTTCCTTTCGAAACATGTCGTAGCATGACCTGACCGGAGATAGTCGGTGAAGTAGAGCACTGATTGGTGGTCCCGGGGAAGAAATTCCTCAGCCGCCTGTCAAACTCCAAACTCACCGTCGTCGAAGAAGGTTGGAGTCCGGACTACTGGGGTAAGCCTGTAGTCCGTAAGGGAGACAACCCAGCCCGTGGTTAAGGTCCCTAAGTGTCGACTAAGTGTTAATACTAAAGGGCGTCCTAAGCCCTAGACAGCTGGAAGGTTAGCTTAGAAGCAGCTATCCTTTAAAGAGTGCGTAACAGCCCACCAGTCGAGGTTTGGGGCCCCGAAAATGGACGGGGCTCAAGTCGACCACCGATACCACGGAGTACCGCAAGGTAATCTCGTAGAAAGGCGTTGCGTTCGGGCAGAAGCAGGGCTGTGAAGTCCTGTGGACCGTGCGGAAACGAAAATCCTGGTAATAGTAACAGCATAGTTAGGTGAGAATCCTAACCGCCGAAGGGGCTAGGTTTCCTCGGCAATGATCGTCAGCCGAGGGTTAGTCGGTCCTAAGACGTACCGTAATTCGAGTACGCCAAAAGGGAAACAGGTTAATATTCCTGTACCTCATGACAATAAACTGACGTTTTTGGGCAGGCCAAGCGGCGTTGTCGCGCCGTCTAAGCAGCGAATCCTGTGGAGAGCCGTAATGGCGAGAAGCAGGCGAATCTGTAATGGCGAAAGTTGGCTGCACCCGGGAACCCGTGAAAAGGAAGTCATGGGTCCGTACCGAGAACTGACACAGGTGCCCCTAGCTGAAAAGGCTAAGGCGTGTCGGAATAATTTGGCTAAGGGAATTCGGCAAATTAGCTCCGTAACTTCGGGAGAAGGAGTGCCTGCTGTGAAGACAGCAGGTCGCAGTGACAAGAGAGCTCTAACTGTCTAATATCAACATAGGAGATCGCAAACCCGTAAGGGCTAGTACGATCTCTGAATCCTGCTCAGTGCAGGTACCTGAAACCCCGGTTCAACGGGACGAAGGGCCTGTAAACAGCGGGGGTAACTATGACCCTCTTAAGGTAGCGTAGTACCTTGTCGCTTAATTGGCGACTCGCATGAATGGATCAATGAGAGCTCTACTGTCCCTAGCCAGAGTCCGGTGAAGCTTACTTTCTAGTGCACAGTCTAGAGACCTCTAGGGGGAAGTGAAGACCCCGTGGAGCTTTACTGCAGCCTGTCGTTGGGTTGTGATTTTGGATGTACAGTGTAGGTAGGAGACGTCGAAGTCGGTGCGCCAGCATCGATGGAGTCGCAATTGGGACACTACCCTTCCAGAATTACGACCCTCACTCCGAGAGGAGGACCCCGATAGGTGGGCAGTTTGCCTGGGGCGGGACGCCCTTGAAAAGATATCAAGGGCGCACAATGGTTGACTCAAGTGGGTCGGAAACCCACTGAAGAGTGCAAGAGCATAAGTCAGCCTGACGTTATTCAGCACAGTAGTGGATGACGAGACGAAAGTCGGTTCTAGCGAACTTTTGAGCTCGCTTGGTGCGAGCCAAAAATGACAGAAAAGTTACCCCGGGGATAATTGAGTTGTTGCCGGCAAGAGCACATATCGACCCGGCAGCTTGCTACTTCGATGTCGGTTCTTTCCATCCTGGCCGTGCAGCAGCGGCCAAGGGTGAGGTTGTTCGCCTATTAAAGGAGATCGTGAGCTGGGTTTAGACCGTCGTGAGACAGGTCGGTTACTATCTACTAGAGGTGTCTGTGGTCTGAGGGTAAGCTACTTTTAGTACGAGAGGAACAGAGTAGCGGCGCCACTGGTGTATCAGTTGTCCGACAGGGCATCGCTGAGCAGCTACGCGCTAAGGAATAAGAGCTGAATGCATCTAAGCTCGAAATCTGACTTGAAAAGAGACCACGTTAAGGATTCCGGTACAAGACCGGTTTGATAGGGTCGGGATGTAAGCACCAAGGCAACGAGGTGTTGAGTCTGCGGCTACTAACTATCCGTGCCTGTTCGTCTTGCTTTGTCCAGGCGAAATCTGATATGTGCATGCTTTTATACACTATCTTGAGGTAAGCTATATATATGATGGATTCATCCATAAATCGCTCACTGCCAAGGTGGCGGAGCGGCTACGCAATCGCCTGCAGAGCGATTCCATTCCGGTTCGAATCCGGACCTTGGCTTTACCTTTATCAATTCATTATGAGTGAGTCTGGCGGCCATAGCGGCAGGGTAATTCCTGTACCCTTCCCGAACACAGAAGATAAGCCTGCCAGCGTTCCATACTGTACTTAAGTACGAGAGTCTTTGGGAAATATGGATCGCTGCCAGCTCATTCATTATACTAACTATTACCTTTTTTAACTGAATTATTATCTGATAGCATCAGCTATAGGGTTTTTCTAAATGAAAATGTTTTTGAGTCTAAATATGCATGCGTCCTAATCGCATCACAGAATTTATCACAAACCACTGCTAGAAAATAAAAAAAGATATTACTCTTCTATTTTCCTGCCCATAGACTCGTTAACAGCCTTAATTTGATCAGCTGTTGTAACAATGATTACCTCATCTTTTTCCCGCAATTTCGGATCTTTCCCAGCGAGGATGAAATCGCTTTTACGATAAAGTCCTATGAATGCGCTATCCTCTGGCAGTGATATCTCAGATAGTTTCTTATCGATCACATCATCGGTAGCCATAACTCCCATGAAACGGACGTTTGAGCGCACCAGATTACTCAATTCTATTGTGTTTATTCCTCTGAGTACATCTGCTATGTATCTGGACGAGATACTTGAAGGGTTGATCATATAGTAGAAACCAAGCTTGTTAGCAATATCCATGAACTGTTTGTCGTCGATCTTGAGTATGATCTTCCCGACTTTTGCATCCCTTGCAATCAAACCAATAAGGATATTATTCTGGTCATTGCTCGTACAGGCAACAATAGCATCCGCATTTGAAATGTCCGCTTTTTCCAGAATATCAGGTCTTGTACCCTCTGCATTGATAATCGTACAATCCAGAGTCTCAGCAAGCTCTTTGGCTATTGATTCTTCTTTTTCGATGAGTATGACTTCCTTTCCCAGTTCTATCATATTCTTAGTCAGATGTATCCCCAGAGAACCCGCACCTATAACAATGACTCTCATATTTTTACCATCCTCTTATTATTTCTCTTTCTTTTAATCCATGTACTTGGCATAAAAAGCAGAATCAACGGAATTATCTCTATCCTTCCAAACAACATGTCTATTATCAGCACAGCTTTCAGCACAAAAGGCATTGCAGCACCAGTTGCCCCGGCAGAAAGTCCTACAGTACTTAAGGCGCTGGATGTCTCGAATACTGAACTGGTAGCGTCCACTCCATAAAGCATGAAAATAAATGCTGAAGCTATAAGTATCACTGTATAAAGCAGCATAAATGTAACCAGATTGTATATCTCCTTGCTTTCTATAACATGTTCCTCTATTTTCATGGGAGTTATAGTCTCTCTTGGGAGGAATAACCTGATAAGCACGTTATGAACTACTTTAAAGAGCAAAAGAATTCTGAAAACCTTTATTCCACCTGCAGTTGATCCCATATTCCCACCGACCCACATCATGAATATTAGTACTGCTTTTGATGCTTCAGATAGTATGGACAGGTCGAACGTAGAAAATCCTGCCGTAGTTGCTGCAGAGATTATCTGGAAGAAATTGTCTTTGATGGAATTATATTCAAAGTCTTCTCTTGAAAGTGTAAATGCAAACACCAGTGACCCAAGAAATAGAAGTGCCAGAAAATATCTTAGTTCTTTATTATGGATAAATTTCTCTGGCTTTTTCAGCAGGTAAGGATAAAGCACGAAGCTTACTGCTCCCAGAAGACACGATATGCTGATAGCAGCAGGTATAAGATTTCCCTGATATGCACCAATGCTTGCAGCCTGAGTTGAAAAACCTCCGGTTGAAACACAACAGAAAGCATGGCATATAGAATCAAAAAGTGACATCCCGCTTAACACCAACAGTACTATAGATATCAGTGTAATCAAAATGTATACCTTGCCAAGCGCACGGGTTGTGGATATCACAGTTGGTTTTATTTTCATATCTCCGTAGTTGGCTTTGTATATCCTGTATGCCGTAGTCCCGGGACTGATAAGAACCGAAAGGACCACAAGGATTATTCCTATTCCTCCTACCCATTGTCCCCATGAACGTGCAAAAAGGAAAACTGGTCCTACATCAGCAGGAGCAACACTGAGTCCGGTTGTTGTAACTGCCGAGACACTTTCAAAGTAAGCATCAAACAGCGGCATACCTGTTGACAATGACATGGGTATGGCGCTTAACAGTGCTGATATTGGGAATACAAGAGCAACAATAATGAGTGCTTCCTTTGTTTCAAGCTCGTAGTCCGGCAGAGTCCGGTAGATTAAAGAACCCAAAATAAAAACTGCCATTGCAGTAATCCCATAATAACCGGCAGCCTGATAATTATGAAATATGACTGCTGCCATCATTGGAACGATAAGTACGAATGTAAAAGCCAGAAGATAATATCCTATGTACTTAGCTACAGCCTTGATATCAACGGGTGTGTGCAGTTCGTACATATTATATAATGATGCCTGAATCATTATAAATGATATAGTAATTTTCTGGATTGTCTGAGTTATTTTCCATTATGCTTTACGACAATTGCCTCAGAGGAAGCTTAAATATATCTTAACCTCATCTACAGGCTCATGTCACAATTCGATATAACACACAAGGATGCAGCAGGGCGTATCGGGAAACTCATAACGCCACACGGAGTGGTGGAAACTCCTACCGTAATGCCTGTTATCAATCCGAATATCCAGACCATAAAACCTTCTGAAATGAAGGATTTTGGCGCTGAGATACTTATCACAAATTCATATATTATCTACCGTAAGGATGAGCTAAGAGAAAAAGCTCTCAAAGATGGTCTGCATGCATTACTCGATTATGACGGACCGATCATGACCGATTCCGGCTCATTCCAGCTTTCTGTTTATGGTGAGGTAGAAGTTACAAACAAGGAGATAATTGATTTTCAGCAGAAAATTGGAACAGACATCGGTGTCCCTCTGGATATTCCTACACACCCCGATGTTACTCATGAGAAAGCAAAGGAAGATATGGACATCACAATAGAGCGCCTGAAGGAAGCAAGAGGACTTGTTAAAGAGGGAGGTATGCTTCTCGCCGGCCCGGTACAGGGTGCCACATATAAAGATCTCCGTGAAGAATGTGCACGTGAGCTTTCAGACGTAGGTTTTGATGTTTATCCATTTGGCGCAGTGGTGCCACTCATGGAATCCTACCGCTATGCAGACCTTGTTGATGTCATAGCATCTGCAAAGAAGGGACTTGACCCGGTAGCGCCAGTTCACCTTTTCGGTGCCGGACATCCAATGATGTTTGCCCTTGCTGTTGCAATGGGATGTGACCTTTTCGACTCGGCAGCCTATGCACTCTATGCAAAGGACAGGCGCTACATAACTTCGAGAGGTACATATCATGTGGATAAACTAAAGTATCTTCCATGTTCCTGTCCTGTATGTGTGGCACACACAGCAGAGGAGCTTAAAAAAGCCCACAACTGTACCGAACTTCTTGCAAGGCACAATCTTTATGTTACGTTTGAGGAGGTGCGAGAGGTTAAGCAGGCCATATGGGAAGGCAACCTCCTGGAGCTTGTAGAACAGCGCTGCCGCTCACATCCGAGAATGCTGGAAGCTTTAAAGCAGATGTACACTTATTCTCCGTGGCTGGAGGAGTGTGACCCATCATCAAAATCCACTTTCTTCTACTGCGGACCGGAATCTGCAAAGAGACCTGAAGTTCTTCGTTTCAACAAACAGCTTGAAAGGCTCACCATCAAAGGCTCAGTTCTTATCAGGCCATATCCTACAAAGAAGGATAAAGAGTATGATACTGTCATGGTGTTCAAACCGCCATTCGGCTCTTATCCGCATGATCTTGCAGAAGTTTATCCATTCAATGCAGAGGTTGTAAGGACACCTGATTATGAGTCTCTGGAAACTGCTTTTCTTAATACCATAAAGCTGATTGAGTTGAATCCAGAGGCAAACTACACTTTCTTTATGAAAGAAAGTTTCGAACATCCTCTGGTAGAGAAACTCGGTGGAATGGACAACGTTACAGTAGTTCCACCGAAGAGCGATCGACTGTGAAAATAATACTATGGATAGTTCTGTAGGAGCCTGCCATTAAAATTTAAGACAAGCATGTCGTTTTTATCTAATCAATATGATTTATCGGGTTATGGATAAGCAGAGTGGACCCGAAGGATCCGGTGGAGCCGGCGTTTTCCCACAAGATGAAACAAAATAATCTGCATAAACCTTGGAATATTTTCTTCTCAGGATTTCTGTAGAAATATCAGCATGACTGCAATAATTATTTTATTTATATTCTGTACAGCAGTATAGTAATGTGCCGCCTTCGGCGGATGCTTACTTTGTTTAGCTTTCCGAAGGGAATCTACATAGCTAAGATGATATTGTTACTAAAAATTAATTTTAAAATAAAAAAGGGAATATCTGAATCAATTGTTATTCAGACATTCTTTTTCAGTTTAGTCTTTTCTTCTCTGCATGACGAATGCAAGTCCTATGATTGCTGCTATTGGGAGTGCAATTGTAGGGAATTCAGGAACTTCATTGCTTGATGATCCTTTAATCTCTACAGTTGTACAATCAGTCTTTTCAAAACCATCATAGCTTATAATTTTCAAACCTACCTGATGACTCCCAGTTGTAGCAAAGGTATGTTGAACTACACTTCCCTGAGCATCGTCGTATGTACCATCATTGTTAAGATCCCATAGGTAATATTCAATTCCAATCACAGGTGATGCTTTTGCAATCATGAATATCGATGCACTTTCAGGGTGCAAGAATTGTCTGGTATCATGACTTCCTGTTGCATCAAGGGTTACAGGGTTTCCTGCAATTCCGGAGTATGGTCCTCCAATGTCTATTACCAGAGGGTTGGCAGCTCCGATCTCAACAGTTGCATTATCTATATCTACAATTCCGTCCCAACTTGTGACTTTAAGACTTACCTTGTATGTTCCGGGTTCTGTGAAAACATATAGTGCATTGGCACCTCTTGCATCATCATATTCTCCATCTCCGTCAAAGTCCCATTCATGACTTCTTATTCCGTATTCGGATACTGGAACCATATTTATTCCTATTGATGCTGGTGTCAGTTCTCTTGTGTCACGGCTTCCACTTCCATCAAAGGCAACTGGTGAACCTGTCATTCCTGAATATGGGCCGCCTGCATCAGCAATGATTGGATTTATAACTTCTATTGTTGTGGCATCGTACATTTCACCAGTTTCAAACATTATAAGTGAACCTTCATTCTCTCCATCAAGTCCACCTTCTATGGAAACGATTGCCAATACCTCTATATCATATACTCCTGTTTCATGATTTGCAAAGTAGCCAGTCTTGATCTCACTTTCCATAATCAGGGTTACTGTACTTTCATTCAGTCTAATATCAATTACATCCAGTTCTGTATTGTCATATACTCCATCTCCACTAAGATCCCACTGAAATCCTCCTGTGGCCATTACGTACTGATCCGGATCGCTGTAAACATCGTACCATTCAGAAGGCAGATCTGTAATAGTAACAGTAGTATAGAGTGTAAGTTCATTTCCCATGTTCATTGAATATGGTCCACTGACATCTACGGACACAGTTGGTTCCGGGTCGGCTGCTGCCACTGCAGAAGCAGTTCCCATAAAAAGTGTCAAAATTGCTAAAGATGCAACTATCTTTATATATTTTTTGTAATTTATTATCATATTTATACCACCAAGCTAGGCATAATTATAAATATTTTTATGCTATTTATAACTCTTTATTTGGGCACAAATAGTATGCATTTATATAGGACTTTTTTAGCTTTGTTCTTACTTGAAACTGTTATTTCCAATACTTAATTACATATAAGAGTTGAACAAATGTAGCTTCATGGGAGTTATTTTAACTGATGAGCTATTGGCAAATATCGATAAGTGTAAGCTGATAGACATAAGGTCTGTTGATGCTTATAATGGCTGGAAGGAGAATGGGGAAGCAAAAGGTGGCCACATTAAAGGTGCAAAGTCGCTGCCCTACAAATGGTTACACTATATCGACTGGATAGAGATAGTCAGGAACAAAGGTATTCTGCCGGAAGATTCCCTTGTGATCTATGGGTATGATCAGGAACAGGTAGAAGAGGTTGCAGGACAGTTTGAAAAGGCTGGTTATCCTGATGTAACGTTTTTCAACTCATTTTCCGAGTGGATGGGGAGGGACCTGCCAATGGAGCATCTTGAAAGATACAGGCAGCTCGTTTCAGCAGGATGGTTAAACCAGTTGATCACCACGGGGGGTGCTGCGAAATTCAACAACAACGAGTTCGTAGTGTGTCATGTCCACTACAGGAATCCTTCGGACTATGATGAAGGACACATTCCAGGAGCAATATCCATGGATACTAATTCTCTTGAATCTACGGAGACATGGAACCGTCGTTCTCCTGAAGAATTGAAGGAAGCCTTGGAAAATGCAGGCATAACTCATGATACCACCGTGATAGTTTACGGAAGATTTTCATTTCCAAATAATGATGACCAATTCCCCGGGAGCAGTGCAGGTCACCTTGGCGCGATGAGGGCTGCGTTCATAATGCTCTATGCCGGTGTAAAGGATGTCCGGATACTTAATGGTGGTCTGCAGTCATGGATGGATTCCGGCTATGAGATTACTAAAGTTCCAACTGTAAATGCCAGTGTTTCTTTCGGAGTCGATATTCCTCAGAAACCTGAGATTGTTGTTGACCTTGAGGGAGCTAAAGATATCCTTTCCTCTCCTGAAAATAATCTGGTCTGTGTCAGGAGCTGGAGTGAATACATTGGGGAGGTGAGCGGTTACAACTACATCGAGAAGAAGGGCCGAATTCCGGGGGCAGTGTTCGGTGACTGTGGTTCGGATGCGTATCATATGGAGAACTACAGGAATCTTGACCATACAATGCGTGAATACCACGAGGTTGCAGAAGGTTGGAAAAAATCAGGTATTACTCCGGATAAGCGCAATGCTTTCTACTGTGGGACTGGCTGGAGGGGCAGTGAAGCATTTTTCAACGCATGGCTGATGGGCTGGGATAAGGCAGCTGTTTTTGATGGTGGATGGTTTGAGTGGAGTAATAATGACCTTCCATTTGAGACTGGGGTGCCGGAGTGATGATAATTCAGAATTTCATGCCAAAGAAAGGAGAAAGTTCTGTCAGGGATAAGTTGCTGGCAGGTCTGCGTTCCGATCCCAAAACAATTCCTTCCATGTTCTTTTATGACCATCGCGGTTCGGAGTTGTTCGAGCAGATCACCGGACTGGAGGAATACTATCCTCCTAAGATTGAAATTCCCCTTCTTGCATCTACTGCCAGGAAACTGGAACATGAGCTTAATGATTGTGATATTGTAGAACTTGGAAGTGGTGATTGTTCTAAGATATCAGTGTTCCTTGATGAAGTGTCGGAAGATATTCGTGCTACTATGGCCTACTATCCTGTAGATGTCTGTAAGGAGGCTATTGAGAAATCCGCATGTAATCTTCATGCAATATATCCTGAAATGGAGATACATGGAATCACTGCTGATTTCCTTGAGCATATGGAAAAGATCCCTGGTGACAGGAAGAGATTCTTCTGCTTTTTCGGGAGTACAATAGGTAATCTTAGTGAGGCAAAGTCGATGGAGTTCATGGGAAACCTCGGTGAAGTAATGAATGCTAATGACCGTCTGATCCTGGGAATGGATATGGTGAAGGATATCGATGTTATTGAAAAGGCCTATAATGATGATAAGGGAATTACTGCCGAATTCAACAAGAATATACTGAAGGTCACAAACGATAATCTGGGAACTAACTTTGATTCCGGTGATTTTGAGCACGTGTCTTTTTTCAACAGGGAATATTCACGTATTGAAATGCATCTGAGGGCGAAGAGGGATCTTGTGATAAAGATCCCTGTGACAAATGAAAAGATTACAATCAGGAAAGGTGAGATGATCCATACCGAGTACTCCCACAAATATACTGAGGATGACATTGCGAAACTGGCAGATGCTGCCGGGCTTGATGTGGAGGAGATCTTTACCGATGACCGGAAATGGTTCTCACTTGTGGAAATGGTGAAAAGATGATAGATACAAAAAAGGATTTTCCGATACTTGAAAAAAAGGTCTATGGAGAGGGACTTGTTTATCTTGATAACGCTGCCACATCCCAAAAACCAGCCTGCGTTATCGATGCCATCTCTGAGCTCTACAGGTCGGATTACAGCAATATCCACAGGGGAGTTCACTACCTGAGTGAAGTTTCAAGTGAGAAATATGAGGCGGCGAGGAAGAAAGTAGGTGATTTCATCGGTGCCCGTGATCCGGGTGAAGTGGCATTCACTGCCGGTACGACTGATTCCATCAATCAGGTTGCATGTTCGTTAAAGTCGATGCTAGCGGGGAATGAGGTTCTGATTACTGGTGTGGAACATCACTCAAACATAGTACCCTGGCAGATGGCAGGAGCCACATTAAGAACAATTCCCATGGATAAAGGTTGCAATGTACTGACCGACCAGATGGAGATTACTGACAGAACGAAATTAGTAGCAATAAACCATGTTTCCAATGTCCTTGGTTCTGTTAATAACATTAAAGAAATCACTGATATTGCAAAAGACCACGGAGTTCCGGTTCTTGTAGACGCAGCCCAGTCTGTTCAGCATATGTCTGTAGATGTAAAGGATATTGATTGTGATTTTCTTGTTTTCTCAGGCCATAAGATGTATGCGTCTACCGGTGTGGGAGTACTGTACGCCAGCGAACGTTTCAGCGATCTTGTGCCCGCAAGAGGCGGTGGGGGAATGGTCGACAAAGTTACCCTCAAAAAGACCAGTTATCTGGAGCCTCCTCTGAGATATGAGGCAGGCACACCGAATATCGCAGGAGCCATAAGCATGGGTGCAGCGATAGGCTATATGCAGGAAATTGGCATGAGTAAGATAAAAAAACACGAGCATGAGGTGTATTCTTATGCAAGGGAAAGGCTGCTTGAAATAGACGGTGTGACAGTCTATGGAAACACCGATGATATGTGCGGAGCTATCTCATTCAATCTGGATGGTGTCCATCACTATGATGCCGGTCTGATTATGGATAAGATGGGAATCGCTGTCAGAACTGGTCATCACTGCGCCCAGCCGTTGATGCGGTCTCTGGGTGTTGAAGGTACCGTGAGGGCAAGTTTTGCGTTGTACAATACAAAGGAAGATGCAGATATGCTGGTTGAAGGCATAGAGAAAGTCAGGATGATACACTCATGAGTGATACTGTTCAGGACGAGATCATAAAGGAGTTTCAGGGACTTGAGTGGTTTGACAAGTATGAACTCCTGATATCCTCGGCTAAAGAGGTTGAGACCATGGCCGGAGAGTTCAGAACCGAGGAGAACGCCATAAGTGGCTGCCAGTCAAAGGTCTGGATTAGGAGTTATACCAATGGTGGCAGACTGCATTTCGAGTATGACAGCGATGCCATGATAACCAAAGGGATAATTTCTCTTGTACTCAGGGTGCTGAATGGGCGTTCTGCTCAGGAGATTCTTGACACTGATCTGTATTTCATTGAAGAGATTGGTCTGAAGTCTAATCTGTCTCCGGCGAGAGCTGATGGATTGGCTTCGATTATTCGGAGGATTCGGGAGATTGCTGAGGGGAAGGTTCACCCCTCACTTAATTGAGAAACGGAAGAACAGGGGTATTTGGAAATAATTACTGTTTTTCTCGAATCTTCATTACATGCATAGAATGTTCCTGATTATCAATTGTAATCTTCTCTTCTATTTTTGCATATTCGTACTGTTTGTCACTCAGTCTATTCAAGTGATAAACAAGTCCAGTTTCATTGTTGTATGAATTTGAGCCATACGGGTTGCTACGTGATCTTCTTCCACTAAATCCATAGCTATGCTTTATTTGTTCATTGTCATTAAAAGCGGATATTAAGGTGGAAATTTGCTTTTCAGAAAGACTTGTAATGTTTTCCATTATTTTAAAAAGAGCATTTGCGCTATCGAAATTCTCACAGTCTTTTACTGCATTGACATAAGCATCTATCATTTTTTCATATTTTATTAATATACTGACAATTTTTGTGGCAGCAGATTCCCAAGTACAAGATAATGCCTGAAATTTGCCAATAAATCCATATGGGTCCCTTTCAAGTTTCAGGGCGATGATAGGAATTCCTCTGCCAAAAGCAAAACCTACTTCCTGATCTGTCCAATTGCTTTCATGAAAGTTTTCTGTCAGTAAAGCAACGAATCCATCCATTGATGCAAGAGCCTTTTCTATTTCTTCCTGCCACTCATTTGTTGGTTCTATATCTTCATGTGCTACAAAACATGAAATCCCATACATTTTTAAAATTTCTTTTAGTGTTCCGGTTTCTTTTTTCACTTCACTTTTGTGACTAAGGAACAACTTAAATGTACCATTGTTCCATATACGTCTTTCATCTATGGGTGAAACTGTTATTTTTTTGTCTAACTGTACCTGTGACTCTTTTCTCCAATCAACTTCTTCTGGAACATCCATTTCTAAAAAAACTTCATCAATATACTCATTTTTGACGTGTTGGATTGAATTCAAGTCATCTCTCAGTTTATTCTGTAATTCTTCTTTTTTAACAAAAGAAGTTGCGTACAATGAGGCGGGTAAATGCAAGTAAACAGCATGACCAAAAAAATCTTCATTAAATTCAAATCTATAACTCCACTCTGCCTGCACACTTATTTTAGCGTTAACAACTAGTCTTTGAAGTTTTTCTGAACCATCATGTTCATATATTTTGGAGAGAGTGGCAAAGTATCGATCAATCTCCTTTGGAATTTTATGGTCTGTTGTCATTCATAACAAAATTGCATGCGTCATCGGTTAAGAGAAGAATCGTGATAAATAGCATGTAGTTTCATAACTTCATCAAAAACATACCAGTGATAAAACCAGTAGTATGAGATTACTTAACAGTTAAATTCTGTAAGTTAAGGTAGTTGTTATTGTCCAAAAACATTAGCAATAAGTAAATAAAACTCCTTAACCGAAGACACATGAACAAAATTGCAATTTCATGTGTAAAAACTTTTTTCATGAAGTATGCCTTTTACCGTTTTCCATCTCCACCCTAATACTAATATACAATACCGAAGATTAGAACCTATAATCTACAGGTGATATACTTGGTTTCGACTTCAGGCTCTAAAACACGAAATCCTTATCTTGAGATGTTAAGGCCGGAAATTTCTGACATGGATCTTGCCCTGCCTGCAGCCAGTGCTTTACTGGCATCATATCTCACAATAGGGGCTCTGCCGGACCCAATAATGTTCATTATCGCTGTGATAGGCGGCTATGCAGCTATCACCAGTTCCTACGTTTACAATGATTGCTGTGATATCGATATCGACACGATCAACCTGCCTGACCGTCCGCTAGTAGCTAATAAGCTCACGCGGGACCAGGCGATGAAATATGCAGGATTCCTGTTTTTGGTTGCCAGTGCAGCAGCCCTTTACCTGAATCCTGAATCATTTGTGGTTCTTGTAATTGCTGTTGTGACCATCAGTATATACTCAAAGCTCGCAAAAAGAATGACATTCCTGAGTTTTGTTCCGGTGGGAATAGCATACGGGCTTGTGCCCATAGGTATATGGCTTGCCTTTGATCCCGCAGGATTTTTAAAAACACCAGATTACGGTTCAATACTCCCACTACCTGCAATCTTCCTTGGCCTTATGATGTGTTTCACTGACTGGGGATTTACACTCTCCGGTGTGGCAAGGGATGTAGAAGGCGACAGGGCCAGAGGAGCACCAACATTTCCGGTGACATTCGGTATTCCTGCAACATCAAAATTCGTTACTTTCATGTGGACTGTAGGTGTTATAGCTTCCATAGCTATCGGATTTACAGCAGAGATCGGTCCCATCTACTTTGCAGGTGCATTACTTGCAGGCGGGTGGATGCTAATCCAGTCATTTGATTTCATAAAGAATCCGACAGAGCAGCGTGGGGGAAGACTTTTCCTTCAGGGCTCCAGATATAGAGGAATAATGTTTGGTTCCCTCATACTTGATGTAATACTTTGCACACTCGTACCGGCATATTCCGGTATCCTGTGGTAATATCCTGGTAATTTCAGTTTGATTGACAGATTAGTTTTCGATTGGCAACTCAGAGGTTTAAGAATGGATGCAGATATCATAGTAATTGGAGCTTCCCCTGCGGGAGTCATGGCAGCCAGGAATGCATCGGCAAAAGGCTGCAAGGTCATACTTCTCGACAAAAAGGAAGCTGTGGGTGTACCCACTCATCCTGCAAACACATTTTTCAAAGGAATGTTTGACAGGACAGGAGAAGAAGTAGACCAGAGTTATGTAATTAAGAACCTCAAAGGCGCCTATATCATCGCACCTTCCGGGAAGAATGTAATTTTTGAAGGCGATGCCTATTTCCTTGACAGGAAGAAATTCGATGAATTCTATGTTAAGCAAGTCAAAGATACAGGCGCAGACGTTCGCTTCGGTATTGAAGTTCTCAATGTTCTCAGGACTGATGGAGGCTTCATTGTAAGCACATCAAAAGGCAAGATAAAATGCAAACTTGTCATTGTCTCCGATGGAATAAACTCAAGGGTTGCCGCACTTCTTGGAATGAAGCCGATCAAGCATACTCAGGATATTGCCTGGTCCCTTGAAGCTGAGATCGAAGCTGAAGGAATAGGTGAACCGGATTACTTTGAATATTATGTAGGTAACCATGCCCCTGGGTGGAAGTCCACGTACTCTCCATGTGGAGGCAACAGAGCCACACTTGGAATGTATGTACGCAGACATGGTACTGATGTTTCTGATTATTTTGATGCATGGCTTGAAAAGTTCAAGGAACTTAAAAGTCTGGATGCTGTGAAGATCATAAGCAAATCTGTCGGCGGTGACCCGATTGTTGCAATTCCGGGTGAACTTGTAGCTGATGGTGTAATGATAGTCGGAGGTTCAGCAGCACAATCAGGAATTGGCTATGGAATGCATGCCGGGCAGATGTGCGGTGATGTTGCAGCCGATGCAATATCAAAAGGCAATACTTCAAAGAGCTTCCTGTTCGAATACAGGAAACGCTGGAATGCAGCTTACAGGACAGAATACTATCTTGGAAGGTTCGCCATGGAGACTCTCAGGAAGATGACTGACAAAGAGATCGATGGGATGATGGAAGTCTTTGAAGGAGAAGATCTGAAAGTTCTTAGCGGAAGTCCTTTCAATCAGGCATTACAGGTATCAAAAATGATACTGAAGAATAATCCCTCTTCCATATTTTCATACAGGGCCATTTTCAGGAACAAGTAGTGATGAAACCAAAATACTATTTCTACAGGAACCCACTTTTCAAGGTATATGCTCAGGTTGAAAATAACCGGGTAAGGATGAAGACTTCGGGTATCGCATCCTCAGTAATGGGTTCGTTTGTAGCGGATATGATGGAAATATTCGAGGACACAAAGCCCTCAAAGGTTGAAAAAGATCAGCTTATCTATTCAACATGGATGCCTCCGATACCAAGCAAGGCATTTGACAGGCTTGTATCAAGCCAGATGAAAGCCATGAGGGGAAAATATGTTCCTGAACAAATTACAATTTCAATTACAGAAGAGTGTCCTAACAGGTGTCTACACTGCGCTCTTCCTGACACTAAGAATAAAGCAAGGTTAGACCCTGCTACTGTAAAAAGCGTTATAGACCAGACAATTGACCTTGGCACCACACTCATTATCTTCGATGGCGGTGAACCGCTTCTTTATGACGGTCTTGAAGAGCTCATCAGCTATGTAGACCAGTCACGTGCAATTCCCGGGCTGTTCACATCAGGTGTGGGAATGACTCTGGAGCGTGCAGAGAGTCTCAAAAATGCGGGTCTTTCTATGTTAAGTGTAAGCTTTGACAGCGCCAATGAAGAAGGGCACGATTACATGAGAGGCAGGCCGGGTGTTTTCAGGGAAGCTGTAAATGCTCTCAAAAACGGACTTAACGCAGGTCTGCTGGTTGGAATTTATGTAGTCCTCTCACCACGTAATGTTGATGAACTTGATGATTTCTACGAACTTGCAAAGGAACTTGGAGTTCATGAACTTTCATTCTATGAGATCGTCCCGACCGGCAGGTGGGAAGGTCATGAGAAGGAAGTGCTTTCAGCGGAAGACCTGAAAAAGTTCGATGATTTTGTTGAAAGAACATCCCATGCAGAAGGCCCTCGTGTTTTCCCGATACCTCAGATAATCCGAAAAATGGGATGTTTTGCAGGCAGGAAATGGCTTCATGTCACTCCGGAAGGAAATGTGCTCCCATGTGCATGCATGCCGAAACCATATGGTAACATTCACGAGGAAAGCCTTGAATCTATCTGGAAAAAGATATACACTGATCCCGTATTCTGTTCAGGTCCGTGTCTTATGCGTGATTCTTCATTCAGGATCAATCATCTCGGGCTTGAACGCTGAGATTACTTCTTTTTTACTCTTTTTCAGTTCCATGAAAATAATCTGTAATCTAAGAGCAAAATACCCATCCGCCGAAGGCGGCACATTCCTGTACTGCCATACAGAATATAATTCAAAAGATCATTGTAGTTATACTACTAATAATGCAAAAGCTCTGCAATGAAAATTTTGTGGGGGTATTATGCAGATTATTTCATTTCGTTTGTGGGAAAACGCCGGCTTCGCCGAGCCCCTCGAGTTATTCATGAACTACGCTAAATCAGGTTGCAAACTGGTAACAATGCAAATATTCGCTGCTGTACAAAAACTGTTGCAATCATTTAGTGTTTGAATCGACTTTAACTTCACGAACCAGTTGCAAGCGAATAATCACCACGAACTAATTAATAAAAAACAGATGAAAAAAGGGTGAAAAACACCCTTCTCTTTAATTTGATTATTTCAGGAAACCTGATCTCTGGAGGGCCATAAGGTTCTCTGTAGTAAGCTTGCCACCAGACTTGAATTTGTCAAAGATGTCTTCTGCATCCTTGCGTGCATCTTCTCTTGCAGCTTCTTTCTTGCCATCGACATCTCCCTTCCTGAGTTTGCGAAGTTCCTTGTCGATCTCACGGATCTCTTTCTGAGCCGTGATGAAGAGTTTGTGCTGTTCGTCAGCTTTTTCCTGGAATTGAACGAATTCTTTGTGAGCAGCATCAGATTCTGCGCGGACCTTGTCAGCCTCTTTGAAGGTAGTGATCATCTTGTCATGATATTCCTGTGCCTTCTGTGCGTACTCTGAAAGTGTAGTGTGATAAGTGGATGCCTCGTCCCTGATCTCCTGTGCCTGTGCCAGCAGGTTCTTGAGCTCATCATTGCTTTCAAGCTGCTGTTTCTTTACAACATACTGTTTCTGGAGTTCAGTGATTTTGTTGACCAGTTCCCTTTCCTTGTTGGTTGTAAGTACCTCTGTCTGCTGTGCAAATTCCAGCCTGTCGATCTCCTTACGGATATCTTTGATAGAAGGACCACCAAGGTTGTTCTCATTGCGTATCTGGTCTATCTTGGCAAATAAATCATTAGCCTTGTTATTGACCTCATCACGGAGTGCTTTGTTCTCCTTTACCTTCTCGTTGTTCTCATCACGAAGAGTCTTGTATTCCTGTGCTTCATTGATAAGGTCTTTTGTTTTTTTGTTCAGCTCATTACGCTTTGCCGCAAGTGTACTTGCTTCTGCATTAAGTTCGTTACGTTGCTTCTTATATTCTTCAGACTGCTTTTTAAGCTCAGTCTTCTTCTCATTCAGTTCTTTAATCATTTCCTTATTATCCTCCCGGTCCAGCAAAAAAGCTGGCATTTCATGCATCTCTAATGCACGATACTTGGCATTAATCGGATTCCAGCGACTGGATTACCGGTATTACTGCCTCAAGGTTCTTTTCTGTAATGACAATATTGGCATGTTCATGCAGAATCGGTTTGGAATTGAAAGCAATGGCAAACTTAGCCCTTTTGAATATGCATATGTCGTTAGCACCGTCGCCAACCACTATACACTCATCCGGTTTTATTCCATATCTTTCAGAGATATCTTCCAGAACGAACTCCTTGGAGCCCTGGTCCGTAAGTAAACCTCTAACTTCTCCGGTAAGACACCCATTGTCAGTCAGTAATTCGTTTGAAACCACGTGATCCATTCCCAGTGTATCTCCAACACGGTCAGCAGCTATTGTAAAGCCACCTGAGATCATTGCAGTTTTATATCCTCGGGATTTCAGGTAAGAAACCAGTTCTTTCGCACCTGGCATGAAAGGCATTCTGGCAAGAGCCTTCTTTGCCTTTTCAAGTGGTAGTCCTTCCAGAAGCCTGACCCTTTGCTGAAGAGCTTCGGAAAAATCAATTTCTCCGCGCATTGCACTTTCAGTAATGGCTGCGACTTTGTCTCCCACTCCTGCGGCCTCTGCTAGTTCGTCAATGGTTTCAGCATCTATAAGGGTGCTGTCCATATCAAAAACTATTAATTTAACCCTATCAGAATTGTTGCTGGTACGACTCACTTCATCAAACCTGGAATTTGAATCCCGCATTGAAACAGTATTTAAGTGCCGAGATTGATTTGAAATACGCTACATTGCTTTTAAGGTTTTCGATAGATGCATTTTACAGCATTTCTATTTTGAGGAAGTTAATCATAAATGCGGAGTGTGTAATATAAGGTTTTATATATTGTGTTGGATATTAATCTATTCTATATATATTTATCATCTATCAAATACACATATTGTAGCTATCCAGTATTCATATCTATCAAAGGTAATCAACATGTACTCCTGCGGCCGATAGACAAAAAACCACGTGAGTCCGTTTGATGCTATGTCCTTACTGGTATATGCGATGAGGTGATGTATCATTATTGGATCCAATATCAATGAGCGGTACTATGGGATATTGCAAGGTTATGTCTCAACTCAGGAAGAAAAGTATTTGTTGAGGTCAAAGGATTTTGGTTCTGAGCTTGTCAGGTATGGTGTTCCTCCTGATGAGATTGTTGAGATGCATGAGCGAGCGGTAAGAAAGTTGATAGTTGATCTTTCCACAGACGACGTCATGGAATGCACGTTGCTTGTTTCAGTTCCTCTTGTAGAGGTCATGGTGGCCTATGGTCATGCATTCAGGGAGCTGGTAAAGGAACTTGAGATAAGATCCCGGGAATTGCAAGAGTCCAATGAACTCAAAGAGTTATTTGCAGATATAATGCGTCATGATCTTTTGAACCCTGCTTCCCAGATAAATGGTTTTGCTTCGGTTCTGCTTGGATTGGAGACCAATAAGACTAAAAGGTCAATGCTCTCAAATATCCGTGAAAGCAATCGTAATCTCATATATATGATAGAAGAGGCAGCAGAGTTTGCAAAATTGGATTCTGTTGATGAACTTGATTTTTCAGTACATGACCTGGGTTTAATTCTCAGGGAAGTTACTGATAGTTTTTCTTTGAAATTGAGGGAAAACGAGATGACAATCAGCCTGGAGGCTGAAAGTTACTACCCTTCAATGGTAAATCCTATTATTGAACAGGTATTTTTGAATCTTGTTTCTAATGCTATTAAGTACAGTCCAAAAGGTAGCCATATTGTTGTAAGTATATCAGATACCGGAGATGAATGGGAGGTTGCTGTGAAAGACAATGGAATGGGCATCCCGGAGGGAGATGGAGAATTAATCTTCACACGTTTTTCAAGGCTTGATAAGGTAAAAGGCGGGATCAAAGGGACAGGTCTTGGTCTTGCCATCGTTCACAAGATAGTAACTCTTCACAATGGCAGTGTTGGTGTGAAAAGTAATCATCCGGAGAAAGGTAGTACTTTCTGGGTAAGGCTGAATAAGGCTAATGCAAATTAAAAGTTGAAAACTCAGCAAAATGAAAGATACTATTATATGTTCTCGTTTTTCACTTTATTTCCAGATTATTCACTCATTTTTGGATTGTGGCGGTATCATTCCAAAAGTAATATATGCTACACTGTCCATTGCACTACTGTGATTTTACATGGCAAAGATTGGATTCATAAAGCTAGGTAACTTAGGCATGAGCCAGGTCATCGACCTTGTACAGGACGAGATCGCAGCAAGAGAAGGAATTACCGTCCGTGTATTCGGAACCGGTCCTAAAATGGGTAAAGACGAGGCAGCAGCAACAGAAGAACTCAAAAAATTCGATGCTGACTTCTACGTTATGATCAGCCCTAACTCAAGCGCACCAGGCCCAACCGCAGCTCGTGAGATATACAAAGACGTTCCATGTGTTGTTATCTCAGACGGTCCAACAAAGAAGGACGACCGTGCAGCACTTGAAGAAGCTGGATTTGGTTACATCATTATGACCGTTGACCCACTCATCGGTGCAAAGACAGAATTCCTTGACCCTGTCGAGATGGCTTCATTTAACTCAGATGCAATGAAGGTCCTTTCAACCTGCGGTGTTGTAAGACTTATTCAGGAAGAACTTGACAAGCTCGCTGCAATGGCAGACGAAGGTAAGGATCTTGAACTTCCACACATCCTCGCAAAGCCAGAGAAGTGCATCGCAAGAGCAGGATTCAACAACCCATACGCAAAGGCAAAGGGTCTTGCAGCTCTGCACATGGCTGACATGGTCGCAAAGATCAACTTCCCGGCATGCTTCATGATGAAGGAGATCGAGCAGGTTACACTCACAACTGCAGCAGGTCACGAGATGATGCGCGCAGCAGCACAGCTGGCAATCGAAGCAAGAGAGATCGAAAAGGCAAACGACAGTGTCTTCAGACAGCCACACGCAAAGAAGGGCCACCTGATGACCAAGACAGCTCTCTACGAGAAGCCACAGTAAGTACCTCTGAGGTACTTATCTTTTCTCTTTTATTTTCATGGATACTCTTTCTGCGATACTGATCGGTGTTGCCCTGTTTGTTGCATTTGTTCTTTTGACTGCTTATTTCATGAAGTCTACATTATACATGAATATGCAATCAAGCGTTGAAGAAGAAAACAGTGGACCCGAAAAAGACGAAGATAATGTTAAAAAGTAAGAATGGGAATTTGTTCCCGTTGAAGAACTGATTTTTAAAAATCTTATTTCGTAATTATTTTGGCTCTTCCTTAGCTCTTGGCATTGCTATGATCTCTCGGATCTGATTGCCAAAGAAATCAAAGGAATGGGCAGCCCTGAGAACCACTGATACGTCAGCTCCCTGTCTGGTTCCGCCAATTGCTATTATTTCTGTGTCTTTGGATACTGGTATGTGACCGGAGTCTGCTGCCATCATTGCGCTTTCAATAGCGACCTTGAATCCTTTTCCAAATACGGCTCTTAATGTGTCGGATATGACATCAGCACGGCTTGCACCACCAATGCGCTTCTGGATTGCACGCTCAACACCTGAGAACATGTGCGACTGTGTTGTCATTACAACACCAAGCTCATTGAGCTTTGCAAGCTTGTCCTCATCGACTTCCCATTTTCCAGGTTCCTTAAGTCCGTACTGGTGTGTGATCGCTATGATCTTGACGTCCTGTCCTTTGAATGCTTCTGCTGCAATAAGTGCAGTTTCCCCGCTTGTGCTTGCCAGCACAACGTATTTTATTCCAAGCTCTGCTGCTCTTTTTGCAGATAATTTCATGACTTCTTCTGTGTTTTCTTTTCCAACATCGTCAAAGTATGTGATTTTCTTTTCCATGTTATCGCCTTCGTGATTTTGTGATATGGAGTTGGATGATTTCTTGATTTTATGTGATAAGAATGTTTGTGGTGAGGTTTGTTTCTCGGGTGTCTGGTAGTGATCGGCGGTTTGAATTTAGTTGTTTGTATGTTGGGTTTGGGATATAGGTAAGTCAAAAAAGCAGAACTTCATTTAATAACCCACATTTCATGTTAATTCGATAAAGACAAACCTGGATACTCTTTAATTTTCATTATCTCTGCGAAACAAATCTACCTATATTTTTATAATAATATTACATCGAAACCTTCTTTAATAACCACTCCTTACTCCAATAAGGTTACATGTATTATTATAAATTGACTGGTTGTAAATGACTGAGGAATATACATTATTTCGATTAAATTCTTAAGAGCTGAGCGAGTTTTATCCGGGCAAAAATCAATGCCTGAATTTAGCTCCATATTCACCGTGACAAGTATATTCATTTTAACTATTCTCTTGAAAAGGAATACATGATGTATATGCGGATTTCATTATTGTATGCTTTAATTTGAATAATACATATAATTAAGATAAAGGGTTTAAAAATGATAGAAAATATTTCGTTGCCACAAGACTTGATTTTTACCATTGGTTCTGAAACGAAAGATTTTGCAGTAAAAGCTAAACGTAAGGAGTCACTTGGTACGGCATTATTTCGATTAGTTGTTGCAATTTTTTGGCTTTTTATCAGTGTTCCTCTTGCACTTTCCTTTTCAGCAGATCTGAATCGAATTAATTTTGCTTCAAATGAATTTCTCACTGCTGCAAGTTTTATAGATCTATTCCATGCTTTATTCCCCTTAATATTTGTTTTAGTTGGTATTGGAATGTTAGGATGGAGCATTTCTTCTTTATTTGGAAAGGGTGGTTATTTTGTAGGAACACCTACAAGGTTAGTGAGTTACAGAAAAGGTAAAATAAGATCTGTTGACTGGAAGCAATTTTCCGGAGACATCAAGGTAAGTGGGAATACTGAAAACGGGAATATACATTTGCAGATGATAACTGGTAGAATGGTTTCTAGCACTCTCGATCGAAAATATGGTCCTCGTCAACAAAGATATGTTCCTGATGCAATAAATATGATAGGGATATCAAATGCATTAGAAATTGAAAAAATTTGTAGAAAAAGGATGGATGAAAACACCTCTTGATTCTATTCTTTTATTCAGACTAACTCATAGCCATTTTTTAAAATCTTTATTTGTATCTCCTATAAAACTCAACGTCAATACTCAAAAATCCCTCTCCACAAACGATGCTCTTATCTATAAGCTGACTCTTATATTAATATAGGGAGTTTACTAAGTTGTATTTTAAAAGGTGATCGTTTGGCTGAAACAGATTATGACGACAATAATGTAAAGATCATGACCACAGAGATACAGACTGAAAACCCTGTATTAATAGAGGGTTTTCCGGGTATAGGTTTAGTTGGTAACATTGCCAGCCAGCAGATAATAGACGAACTTAAGATGGAATATATAGGTTCCATAGATTCCAGGCATTTTCCGCCTATAGCAGTTCTCTATGAAGGTCTCATCAACATGCCAGTCAGGATCTACGAAAGCACAGAGTATGGCATGGTAATGGTGGTTTCTGACATTCCAATCAATCCTGTAGTTGCATATGACATAAGCAAAGCTTTTGTCTCATGGGCTAAAGCAATCAATGTAAAAGAGGTCGTATCCCTTGCGGGAATAGCAACCATGAGCGAGGAGCACAAAGTATTCGGTGCAGCCACCAACACGGACATGCTGGAGAAAATAAAGGAAAAAGTAGAACTATTCCAGATGGGAACAATCTCAGGAATCTCCGGCAGTATCATGGGAGAATGCCTTGTAAGCGAAATTCCTGCCATAAGCCTGCTCGGCTCAACCATGAGCCAGAACCCTGATCCAAGGGCAGCAGCAGTAGTGATCGATGTTCTGAACCTTCTTTATGATTACAAGATCAACACCGAAGGTCTCATAGAACAGGCAGAAAAGATCGAGATCGAGATGCAGAGACTCGCAGAAGACGTGAGGACAACCGAGCAACCCACAGCAGGTGGAAGAAAAGAATTCCCAATGTACGGGTGATAACATGGAATATATTGCTTTAACAGGAATATCTGAGCGTGTTATCTCAGAACTGAGACAAAACAGGCTCCTGTCCATAGAGATCAGGAGTCCTAACAACTTTCTGGCTGCACTGCGCATGAACGTAGGTGAGATGTTGTTCCTGACCCACACAAGTGCCGAGGACCTCACAGGCGGCAGCATGGGCATAATCGCAAAACTGGTAAGGCATCAGGTCTCCACCCACCGCGTAATGCAGAGCAACGAAGCCTTTTACGAGGAACGTGAAACCACAAGCCTCAGGCTTCAGCTTGACCCTAAATGCACTGCACGTGTCAGGAAAGTCCTGAACAACACCATCGGTGAGGTCACAAAAGTAGATGCGGAAGAAATTCCACTTTACAACGCCAGATAGGTAGGATCAATGGAATCAGTAGATTCAATACAATCGATATAATCAATCAAATGTTGCAGGGATGGTTTTCAGTCCCTCTTCTATTTTTTCCAGCATACCATATGCAATTCCGACCGGGACTTCCTCATTAGCATAACCGCTGTGTTTTCTCGAACCCTTGCATCCGTAGGAAACACCAATCCCATCTTTCAGCACCCTTGCAGTACAATCTCCGCATATGGATGCCGCACCAATTGATCTTGAAGTAATTCCCTCTCCAAAATGAAACGCATATGCCTGAATAATCTTCATGGCACTTTCAGGTTTCAGGTAAAGCAAAAGAACATCGAATTTGCCGCTATTTTTCCCATGAGGCTCCATTTTTATTGACCTGTACTCCCTTTCAATCCTCGGAAGCGACTCAACAGTCTTCTGTGCAGTCTCTTCGTCTTTGTAGCGATTGGATTTCAGGTAATAGTTTGCCGGACTGTTCTCACTAACACCAAGTATGAATTTTCCAGGTCTGCATCTCTGGTCTTCTATCAGGAAAGATTCCCCGTTTCGTGCCAGATGAACGAGTTCACAATAAAGCATCTCTGAATTCTCTCCTTCCTCCTCACAAAGAGAAATGCACACCGGCTCACCTTCCTCCATGAGTGCCTCAATGTTCGGGTAGCTTTGATAACTTTGATGATTTGGATAATCAGGATAATTTGAATCTCTGCATGGGTTCATAATTTCAATCCCTGTCTTCGTGTTCAAGAATCTCTTTCTTAGCTTCTGCCGCATACATATGTGCAAGTCTTGTAGGTTCAGGAAGTTTATACCCTTTAAGGCAGTGTTTTACGATCTCAAGAGAGCTATCAACTGAAACTTTGTGCCCGGGTGCTATAATGATAGGGTTGCTGCGTTTATTACTTTTCAGAAGCCAGCCAACATGATCATCTTTATACCTCAGCTTTTGTGATTCTCCAACTTCAACAGGCGTCTCAGAATCACCACAAAGGACTTTCTTGGAAACTCCAACTGTGGGAATATCCATTACTGCTCCAAAATAAGTTGCCATCCCTGCTTTGATCGGATGGTTGATGCCGCAGGAATCAAAGACTATAATGTCCGGCTTATTCTTATAGGGTCCTTTAGAACTGACACTCAAATAAAGGGAGTACATGCCTTATTTTTCATTGCAAATATGCTGTAAGTGCTCCCCCACAAAAAGTACATTTTTAAAGCTGCTTAATTTTCAAAATAAAGGCTATTTATGTTTTAATTTGAAAATAAAGTGTCAATTTCCCCTATATTCATTCCATATTATAAGTTTTATAAGACCGTCTAGTGATTGCGTTTTCATAAAAACAAAAAAGTATGGGAATAAAGGGCTATTAACCTTTTAATGCCATAATGATTCATTATTATGGTACAATTTATTAAATAAACGAATTAGATGATGTACTTTAGTTAGGGGAGTTTAAATAAATACTAATATAAAGAAAATAGGGATTTTTCTAACTGGAAATGAATGTCATTTTGAAAGGGGCATATATTCTTAAGTTTCATAAAAACAGATGCAATGGCTTTTCCTTCCCTGAAGTTCAGGTACGTTGGAATATACGGAAAAGCAATCTTTTGTACGATGTATTTCTTTTCAATAATTTCAAGGGTATTGTAGTCCAGAACAGGCATGGCACAGACGATTTTATCATCAAAATATGCGCAGTCCACACCTGCTATCCTTTCTATCTTTCCAAAACCATCATCAAGACTTAACTTCTCAATGGCCTTTTTCTGGAGGACTCGCAGTTCCTCCAGTGTGCGTGAAGAGGGATCGAACCAGTAATCCAGTTCGCTATTATTCAATAGTTGCCCTCACAGTAGTGAACACAGGTCCACGGATGTCAATTTTCTTCTTGTTGCTTGTGATGAAGCGCTGTGCCAGCGGTTCAAGGCGGAAGTTTATCTCTGAAGGGACCTTCACGATCCTGACTCTTGTCTCAACTTCGCTCTCGCCGTTTGCAATGGCACTCTCTATATCCTTTGCAGCCTGGCAGGCAAATGCGTCAAGGAATCTTACACCAGTTCTTGCTGAATGGTTCTCAAGTGCCTTTCTCCACTTCTTGTTGTCAGGCACACCCAGAATATCATTGTTGTATGCAACAACTTCATTGAACACAGCAGGTCCACAGAGTTTTGTTTCCTCTTCAGGTTCAATAACTGAGACCTTCACGGCCTTTCCGTTGACCGTACCTTCCCATGCAGGGAACTCACACGGACTTGGAGTTGATCCATGTTCCTCACATACAGCCACAATAGCCTTTACAATATCCATGCCCTCAGGGGTCTCAGGGACATTTACAATATGGACATTCTTTGCAAGCTCATTGTCAGTCATCTTCCACTCAGAATACTGAGTTATCTGTGGGTATGTGAGTGAACGGATATCAGTTGCATCGTGGAGTATCATTGCAAGCCTTTCTACGCCAAGTCCCAGATTCATCACAGGATATGGTATATCATACTGAGAGAGGGCAGTTGGTGAGTAGATTCCAAAGGTTGCTATCTCTATCCAGCCGTCAGAATATTTTGTGTTAGAACCAACCAGGTTTGGATGGTATGCGAAAACTTCTATCTGAGTGTCAGGTACGTAGTACTTGCTGCGCTTGTCATCAGCTCTAAACATAAACTTCTCAAAACCGAACTGTGAAAGTAATCCCTGTGCAACTGCTTTTCCGTGGTCGATGCTTACATTCTCATCCATCATCACACAGGATGCAGAGTAGTAGGTCATAAGACGTGCCGCATCTTCATCCTGCTCCCTTCTGAAGCAGCGGTCAATTGAGAAAAAGTTGAAAGGTGGGTTTGCACGCTCGATTACAGATGCAAGACTGATGAACCATCCTGAAGTCATATGGCTTCTGAGTGTCTTCTTGGTTGCCTGTGGAATAAGTTCCTTAAATTCCGGGAAGACCTGATCGATCATCTCAACAACGAGTGAGTCTGAGACATTGATGCTGGCTGCGATCTCAGGCACAAGGTCATCTCCTTCAACATCTCCCTTCTTGTATGAATGAAGAACTTTCCTGATAGATTCAATAGCTTCATCATCAACTCCTCCGAGTATCTCCTTTATCTCAGCAATACGCTCGTCTGAGATACCTACATTTGGACGTGGGAGTCCTGCAAGATAGAAGCACCTGTCAAGGACAGCCAGTGCTTCATGACTGAATTGCTTGTGGACCTCTCTTTCATCAACAATGAGTGGGTTCATCATTTCCTCAAATCCCATTCTCATGTATGCATCACGGAGCTTTGAGATAGTGTCATAAACCGGGTGTGGTTTGCCGTATTTGATGGTCATGTGTGGGTACTGGTCATTCAGCTTTGACTCGCTGATGTAATCCTTACCCTTATTCCATGCAGCATCAAAATCCTCGCTTGCTGCTTTTTTAATATCATCAGGGTTAAATTTCATGTATATTCCTCGTAATGTGTGTAAATATGTAATCTTGAAATCGTAATAGACGGCTTAATTCTGACTGATTGATTAACTAATTAATTCTATTCTCAAATTCCTTCATTGCCTTTTCCAGCTTTTGCTGGCGCATAGCATTTGTAAGGTCGCCTCTGGTCTTCTCTATAATTGACCTGGTGACATCAGTCTTGTGCCTGAGTCCCTTGGTCATGGCATCAGGATAGTCAAACATCATGAGGCAATTGTATATTTCTTCCATCATGCCCAGGTATTTTTCTCCATTTTCAGGCATATCCTTTCTTATCAGGTCAAGGATGTGACGCCTTAGTTCCCCGCCAACATCTCCAAGTCCGTTAAGGTATGCGACGTTGCTGACATTAAGATCCTGAGGTCCGGGAATCTCTTTATCCTCATCACCAAGTATGTTATACACGACAAGGCACTCAACGAATTCCTGCTGGGCGTGTTCCAGAAAACCGGAATAGTATATGTCAGGATGATCCGCAAGCAATGTGTCCATTTTTCCTATCATTTCCACGGATCTGGATATCAGCAAATTTGCTTTATCAAAATCCCTGCTATGTATGCTATACATTGCTGTCCTGCAGTTACGCACAACATCCCTGGAAATTACCAGGCTGCTTTCTCTTGCTTTGTCTTTTTCCTCAAAGCTGTCTTTAATGCTGCAGGATATATTGTAGATCATTCCAATCCTTTAGTTCATTTACAGCTTGATATAAACAGTTTTTCAAAAGCGCAGATAAAAACAGTGGGATTTTGTTGGAACTAGAACTGTGCATTCTTCAAAAAAAAGATAAAAAAGCGAACAATTAGATTGTTCGTTTTACTCGTCAACCGGAATGGTCTCGAGCTGGCTTGCAACATCCCATATGAGTGTTCTTGTGTGGACAGGGATGTTAGGGTCGTTGCTGATATCCTCAAGAATGGATATGCTTGATGATGTCCTCAAAAAGAGTGGCTCATCTTTTTTGCTTAACGTTTCCAGTATATCATTTGCAGAACGCCTAATGTTCCTTGGTACTGAATTATCGTTTGCGATATATTCTAACTTTTGTTTGCATTCTTCAATGACTTGATCAAAATTTGACATGTAGGATCACCTTGATAAGTTTGAAATCAAAATAGGGTTACTTAATTCATCCCTAAATAATTATATTCTATAAAAAGACTTTCATTGGTATATAGGTTTTGAGAAAAAGGAGATAATATGTCAAACACTGATGATGAAAATATAAAGAAAATATCCAGGATGCTTGAGATTGGAGGAACCATGCTTGCACAACATTGCGAGAATTGTGGTGCTCCCCTCTTCCGCTATCAAGGAAGGGTACTATGTTCGGTCTGTGATGATGTCCGGGACCCACGTCCAGGCATGCAAACTCCTACTGCTTCACCAGTTCAGCCGGAACCTAAGGTTGAAGTTTCTCCGGTAGATGAAAAGAAAACTCAAGTTGCGGCAGTTCCGGAAGCAACACCTTCAAAGCCTCAGCGTGAAGAGATTCCTGTAAAACAGTCTCCATCTGTTCCGGCATCAATTCCTGAACTGGAAACCCTGCTTATCAGAAAAATGGTGTCACTTGCAAGCACAATGCAGGATGAGACAGATGTAAGAAGGCTATCTGATCATCTTGATATGATCGAGCGCTGCATGGATATCATGAATAAAATGAAGTGATCTGTGAGTTCAAAGTGGATTTTCCACTTTCTTCTTTCCTTTTTTAATTTATTAGTTGATTATAATCAGCGCTTATACTCACTGCCGATTATCTTTCTGATCTTTGCCGCAGTCTTAGGTCCGACGTTGTTGACCTCTAACAGTTCCTCGTAGCTTGCTTTCATGACATTTTCCACTGAACCGAAATGCTTCAGAAGATTTCTGGCAGCCTTCGGACCGATATCATATATGGAAGATACGACGTATTCCTGCTGTTGCGGCAGCATGGCTGCCGCCTTTTTTCCATGCATGTTCACTTCTCGTTTCTCATCAACCTGCTCTCGCTTTGCAATGTGCTGCAAAAGGGCAGCAGTATCTTCCGGGTCGCGTGTATGGAATATTGGTACTCCAAAATCCAGTGATATTGATGCCAGGGTTCCGTGAATAGCATTCGGATTTATTCCTCTGCAATTAAAGAGGCTTTCACCCTCTATTATGAGTATTGGTTTTTCATAAGTTCTTGAGAGATTGACTATCTGCCCGAACAGTTTTTGTTCAATGAGCGAACCCACAAAGTCCTGTGTCTCTTTCCTCTCCACTGCAATGCGGTCACTCAGGATGTAATCCCCGACTTCCAGCGTGTTTACTGTAATCTCAACACCATTTCTGTCAAGGGAACGGGCAACAGAACTACGAATCTCGCGCTGGTCTACAATAATTTTGATACTATCCTTGTTTTCCGGTTTAGCATCACTGTTGTCATCGTATTCGAACAATGTCTTCTGGTCCTTCACGTTGCTTTCCAGCATGAACTCTTCTTCAATTGAGTTGTTCTTCCTTGCCGGCATGGCAGCCTGCAGCTCTCTCATGTTGTTCTGCATTTTCCTTTCCTTTGAAAGGCTGCTCCAGTAGTATCCTTCATCTCTGGTGCCTTTTGTTACAAGCACAACAACACGACCTTCATGCTTTCTTCCGGTTCGTCCTTTTCTCTGGATACTTCTGATCTCAGAGGGTATAGGTTCATAAAACAACACAAGGTCTGTGGATGGAATATCAAGTCCCTCTTCTGCAACAGAGGTTGCCACAAGCACGTTATAATCTCCGGCCTTGAACTGCTCTATAATCTCAACCTGTTGCTTCTGTGTCAGTCCTTTATCCTTATATTTGGATGCCTGTCCCACAAATCTAACAGGTCTTATTCCTTCAACATCTGCAAGTGCTTTTGTGAGCATCTCGGCGGTGTCACGATAATTGGCAAAAACAATAACTCTGGAATGTGGCTTGTTCTCAAGCTCATCGCTGACTATTTTTTTGACATATTCCAGTTTGGGATGTTCAATATCACAATCTTTCAGGCGGTACACGACCTGCCTGATGTAAAGGTCCTCAACAAGACGTTTTGATGCCTTGCTCCCGCTTTTTGAACCTGCTTCGTTGTCAAGTCTTTCAATATACATACGGAGCGCTTCAAGTCCCTGTGTTTCCGTAATTTCCACAGCATGACTCACTTTTAGTATCTCTGCGAGCAATGAAATTGCGCTGTAAACTGAAGTCTCAGGCATTCCTCCCCTGAGTTCTCCCTGGAGCTTTGCCTGCAATCCAAGAAGGTCTTTTTTTGAGACAAATCTTTTATTGTATATGGGGTAACCAAGCTCAGTGAGTTTCTTGTACCTGTCTTCAAGAACCTTGTTAAGCAGGTCTTTTATCTCTTTCATCTTGTCAGGAAGGTTTATACGCTTCCATTCGATCTCTTTTTTATGAATGTATGGTTTGACATCGCTGTCTGATTCTGTTTTTACAGCAACCGATTCGATGTGAAGTGACTCGCAGACCTCTGCTATTTTCTCATCAGAACTTCCTGGACTTGCGGTAATACCAAGACAAAGGGGATTCTTTGCAGTTTCAAAGTATTTCTCTGCAATATAGGTATAAGCGTAATTTCCAACTGCGCGGTGTGCTTCATCAAATGTAATGTGGGTAACATCTTCAAGACTTATTCTTTTTGTCAGTATGTCATTCTCAATAACCTGTGGTGTGGAAATGATTATCCTGCCAGTTTTCCAGAGTTCTGACCTTTTCTCAGGACTAACACTGCCAGTAAATGTCAGCACTTCTTCCTCCGGAATATTCATCACATTTCTGAAAAAAGACGCATGTTGCTCCACAAGAGGTTTTGTGGGCGAGAGTACCATTACTTTGCCGCCCAGTTTCTCAAGGCGGGAAGCCATGACAAGAAGACATACAACGGTTTTTCCAAGTCCGGTTGGCAAAACCACAAGTGTGGAAACATCAAGAGCCTTGCCTGCCAGGTCAAGCTGATATAGCCGTTGCTCAACAGTATCTGCTTCTATCAAATGGTGTTTGATATGTTCCGGCATATTTCCAGTCCTGGCCTTGACATATATACTATCTTCATACTTTTAAAGCTGAGCTAAGCATGGTGAAAGTATTCCGTGATTTAGAACACAAAAACAATCTTCAAGCTAAAAACAAAGTATCTATCCGCCGAAGGCGGTACATTCCAATACTGCTGCACAGAATATAAATCCACAAATTATTATGGTTATACAGGGAAACCTACAGAAGGCCTGTGAAGAAAGTATTCTGGGGCATTATGCAAATTCTTTTGTTTTGTCTTATGGGGAAACGCCGGCTTCGCCGAATCCTTCGGTATCAATCAAATGATTCATGCCTTACCACAAATCAGTTCACAAACTTTCTGAATGTTTTAATGGCAGGATTTCTACAGAGCCAGAAAATGAGTTTAGAGTGCCTTCCCAGCACTCCCAAAATCCCTGTTCATGTAAATCATTTCATAAACAAGGTCGGCAATTCCGTCAATTGGTGCACGGACCTGCTTCATGCTGTCCCTGTCCCGGATAGTGACGGTGTTGTCTTCCAGTGTATCATAGTCGATTGTGATGGAGTAGGGCGTCCCGATCTCATCGTTTCTTCTGTAACGTCTTCCGATGGTCCCTGAGTCATCGTAGGAAACAAGCAGACCTTTCTGCTTCAGTTGAGCTTCAATATTTCTTGCAGGGTTGATGAGTTCTTCCCTCGTAAGGAGTGGAAGAATTGCTACCTGTACAGGAGCGACTTCCTTCTTGAATCTCAGGACGATTCTTGCTTCTGCTTCTTCATCCTCAGCTTCTTCCCTGCCGCTGACTATCTCTTCTTCAAATGCATGTTCCATGGTTGAGTAGAATATTCTGTCAATGCCATAGGATGGCTCGATAACGTGAGGAATAACATTCTCTCCGCTTATCTTGACAGTTTCTTCTGCAAATTCTACAATATTTCCTGGTACAGTGACTTCTTCTCCGTCAACTGTTACGGTGACGTACTCCTGTTCGAGTTCTGCCTGGCTAAGTGCCTTGAGTGCATCTGCAACGGCCTTTGCCTTGCCCTTGAAGAGTGGACCAAGTTTTCCCATGTCTGGTTTGACAACGAATCGGGTAATCATCTTAGGTTCGCTGTATTCTCTGTAAATTGAGAGTTCGGTCTTGCTCACAGCAGCGTGTGCTTTCAGGTCATAATCTGTCCTGTCCGCAATTCCTACAACTTCGACCCAGTCAAACCTGTCAGTCTCTATCTCTGCATCCCAGCAGTCTATTGCATAGTGTGCCATCTCATCCTTCTGGTGCTGTCTGAACCTCAGCTTGTCAGCTGTAATTCCAATGCGCTGGAGGAAGTGGTTTGTAAGTCCTATCTGGTAGGCAAGGAACTCATGGGCAATTGTGCCTTTCTCAACTGCTTCGCCGAGAGTCATTTTCTCGATAACACCTTTATGCTGTGCTTCCTCAGAGTAAAGGTTGACAACAGTGTCAGCAAACCTGCTGAAGTTGTTATGCTTCTTGTCGTTAGGATCAATGAAAATCTCAGCTTCAGCCTGTGTAAATTCCCTGAGTCTGATAACTCCCTGCCTTGGTGAGATCTCGTTACGGTACGATTTTCCGATCTGTGTTGCACCGAATGGGAGTTTTTCACGGTAGAACCTTGCAAGTCTTAAAAAATCCACAAACATTCCCTGTGCGGTCTCAGGACGCATGTATCCCTGTCTTCCTGTACCGGGGCCGATGTTTGTCTTAAACATAAGGTTAAATTCATATGATTCTCCAAGTTCTCCCTCACATTCAGGACATCTGACGTTGTTCTCTGAGATTACTTTGTCGAGTTCTTTGACATGCAGTGTATCAGCACAGTCCACTATTTTGTCTATAAGGTGATCTGCCCTGAAAGCTTCTCCGCATTTCTTACATTCACAGAGCGGGTCTGAGAAACCGCCAACATGGCCGGATGCTACAAACACTTCTTCAATACCGATCGTAGGAGCTTCGATCTCCATGAAACCTTCCTGTACGACATAGGTCTCTCTCCAGATCTGCTCAATTCTGCGTTTAAGGGTGCTTCCAAGTGGCCCGTAATCGTAAAAGCCAGCGGTACCTCCGTAAAGCTCAAAGGAGTTCCACAAAAATCCGCGACGTTTGGCCAGTTCTATTACCTGCTCATATTTATCCATGAATGATCCTCGATGATTTGATTATATTTATGATTCTTATGAGTTCATCGATATGCCCATTACATTTAATGGTAACGAAAGCAATCTCAAATCCGGTGGTCAGATTTTTTGAAACAATGGACATATATTGTTGTTTTTATATCACAATAATTATATGCATGTTCATATATTGTATGTTTGAGCAAGGTCGAATCTCAATCAAATCATATCATATCGTACCACCATCTAAAATATGATTCAATTGGTCATTTCAACACTTGACCTTGCTCTTCCTATCCAATTTTCTAACATTGATTTTTGAGTGAATTAAAGATATGTTAGTCCCACTTATATTTTTTAAGCTAGCACCGGCTCTGTGTCAGATTACACACGTCAAAAAAGGATGCATTTGTGAAAATTAAACAAAACCCCTTCGTTTCCACTGGAGTTCAAATTATACACTTTAAAAAATAAAAGTGCTCTTATTATTTAAGAGCTTCTTCCGGTGTCATTCCGCCATGTACGATCTTGGAAATGTGTGACACCAGTTTTGTAGGATTGTCTGACTGGAATACGTTTCTTCCAATAGCAACTCCTTTTCCTCCTGCCTGGAGTGAGTCGTATACCATTTCCAGAAGCTGCTGTTCAGTTTCCATTCTGGGACCGCCTGCAACTACAATAGGCACAGGACATCCGCTTACAACTTCCTTGAATGTATCAATGTCGCCGGTGTAATTTGTCTTGACGATGTCTGCCCCGAGTTCTGCTCCGATCCTTGCTGCATGTTTTACATACTCAACATCATGTTCGGAAGTTACTTTAGGTCCTCTTGGGTACAACATGGCAAGCAGGGGCATTCCCCATTCATCGCACTGGCGGGCGACATATCCCATATCCTGGAGCATCTCTGCTTCATCATCAGCACCAACATTCACGTGGACTGATACTGCATCCGCACCTACTTTGATAGCCTCCTCGATTGTTGTGACAATGACTTTGTGGTTAGGATCAGGTCCAAGTGAAGTTGAAGCTGAGAGGTGGATGATGAGTCCTATATCTCTTCCGTATCCACGATGGCCATGTTTTGGAAGACCCATGTGCCCGAGAACTGCGTTTGCTCCACCGTCTGCGACTTTGTTCACGGCAGCAGGCAGGTCAATGATTCCTTTTATAGGTCCGGCACCCACACCATGGTCCATTGGAATGATGATTGCATTCTTCGTATTTCGATCGAAAATCCTTTCCATCCTGACAGATTTGCCTATTTCACTCATGCTTGCGTGATTGCTTTAATTGTAGATAACCCTAACGTAGATTGTGTTACGATGTCACAGATTCTCATGTTGGTACTGTCCGCAGTATCCTTCTTCAAGTTTGCTGTGCAGGTCAAAGAACATTAGTTGCATTACACGTGCATTTCTTTTCAGCCTGAATCCGTGTGGGTTGTAGACAACCAGCATGGATTCGCTTCTTCCACGGTATCCCGAATCCCATACTGCAGTTCCTATGTTTGCTCCGCACCTGAGTAAGGTGGACCTTGGTCTTGCAATTGCAGCCCTGTCAAGCGGGATGTTGACGATCTCGTTGAATGTTATCTTGTACACACCGGGCTTAAGATAAGCCCACTCGTTCCCATCGAATTCTACCGGTTCAGTGGAAGGTATTTCTCTTTCGCTATTGTTAAAGTCAACTGCGCCTGAACTGATGTATGTCTCGATGCCCTTGAGAGTTAGTTCAACACTGTTTGGCTGCAACTGTGTCTCAGTATCAATCATATTCTCAACAAGTGATGTTTCGCTGTTTATTAATTCCCTGAGTTCGTTTCTGGATAATAGGGCCATGGTTTTAGGTTTGCATTATGGGATATATTGTTTGTGTTATTTTTGTGGTATGGATACATATGGTAGTTAAAAATTAATATTTGTAAACCAATTAATTTATATCTATTAGCTTACAATATAGTATGGTGAGTTTGCGGATGTTTCCATATTCCCGCTCCCATGAAATCAGGGGTTGGAATAGGAAACTGAAGAGACTATATGAAATATGTAATTAGAAGGAGTGAATGATGTGAACAGTACGGATCTTGTAAAGAAAGGGAATAGGCCTGAAATGTTGTTCAGAGTAAGTTTAAGCCCTGATGGTACCACTTACCAAAAAGAGATATCTCTTGTTTTCCCTAAATATGTAAGCGCAGATCTTCCTCATTACAAAGAGGATTTTGATTCTCAGACAAACGACAGTCATGATGACTGTCAGTGGCATTTCCAGGCAGAGGATTGATTTTTATATCCTCTCCGTTTTTGTATTCTTGCCTGTATCCGTTTGTTTGCTTGTTTTTGTGTTACAACGTTATCAGAATTGCTTTCCTTTTTGAAATCGTCCTTCCGACATACTTGCTGTTTTAATTCCATCATTAGTATCATCTAAACAAAATACTTTTATAACTTATGACTTGCAAATATTAATCTTGGAAAGGAACTTCCGTTGGAGTCTGATTTCAGGCATATTGACAATGGATGATTCATGTTTGGTTTGTGGGAATGATAATATGGAAGGTACGAGGCGTAATAGAGGACAGGAACATGATGATATTTGTCCCAATAATAAAATTGATGTTTTTTCTTCTTCTTCTTTTTCTTCTCAGACTTTCGATAAAATCCCGCCGAATGATTCAGTTGAAAATGCAGGGACAGTCCCAGACACTCCTGATATTTCTCATCTGAGTACCACTGATAAATTTTTCATGGAAAAGGGTGACGTATATCACTCGCTTTTCAAATATAATAAGGCAGTCACTCTGCTCATAAATCCTGAGAATTTTGATATTATTGATGCAAATAATGCTGCTTGTGATTACTATGGCTGGCCATTTGAAGTTATCACACGCATGAAAATACACGACATCAATATCCTGCCTCCTGACAAAATACTGGAGGAGATGCAAAATGCAGTTGATGAAAAGAGAAATTATTTCCTTTTCAGGCACAAACTTGCAGATGGCCAGATCCGTGATGTGGAAGTATACAGCAGTCCGGTTATTGTAAATTCACAGCAGCTTCTTTATTCTATTGCTCATGACATAACCGAGCGCAAGAAGGCTGAATCCGAACTGAACAAGAGAAATATGCAGTTAAGGATTGCTCAAAAAATAGGCCATATAGGAAGCTGGGAGTTAGATTTGAATTCCGGTATGGTAGATTCTTCTGATGAGGCTAAGAGGATTTATGGCTATGGTACTGATGATGTTATTTACCCTCTTAAAGAGGTACAGGCAGTAGTTTTGCCTGAATATCGCCCAATGATGGACGAGGCCATAAGAGAATTGATCGAACAAGGCGTTCCTTATGATGTACAGTACAGGGTTGCCAGGCAAAACGATGGAGCCATTCGTGATGTTCATTCCGTTGCTGAGTATGATGTAGAAAAAAATACTATTATGGGTACTATTCAGGATATCACAGAGCGCAGGAAAGCTGAAGGTGCATTGCTGCATGCGAAAATCGTAGCAGAGGCTGCAAACCGCAGTAAGGATGAATTTCTGGCTACCATGAGCCATGAACTGCGAACCCCTCTTACATCTATAATTGGTTTCTCTGATATTTTAAAAGATAAAATGTTTGGTGAGTTGAACGAAAAACAGGACCATTATGTTGATCACATTCTGGATGCTGGTAATCATTTACTGCAACTTATCAATGATGTGCTGGACCTTTCAAAGGTGGAAGCAGGGAAAATGGAACTTCTTTATGAACATTTTTCACCATCGGATGCTGTTGATGAAGTGAATACTCTCCTGTCCCCTCTGGCTATGGATAAAAGAATAAAACTTGTCATTGACACTGACGGGAATATTGAGGAAATCCATGCAGACAGAACGAAGTTCAAACAGGTTCTTTATAATCTTGCCAGCAATGCAATAAAGTTCACTCCTGAAAAAGGAACGGTTTCTATTATTTCCGGGATTTCGGAAAATATGCTTCGTGTCTGTGTAAGGGACACAGGAATTGGTATCTCTTTGGAGGACCAGGCCAAGCTTTTCCAGCCATTCAGGCAACTAAATTCGTACACTACAAATGAGTATGCTGGGACCGGTCTTGGGCTTGCCCTTGTAAAGAGGTTTGTAGAAATGCACAATGGCAAGGTGTGGGTGGACAGTATTGTTGGTGAAGGCAGCGAGTTTTATTTTTCTCTTCCTGTAAACAGTAGTAATATGTGAAGTTTGGATTCAATGTGGTAGGTAAATTTAAGTGTCATCTTTGATTGATAATCTTACAAGCAAAATGGTTGAAAGGAAAATTAACCTGATAAAAGCTAATTTTGTCCGATATAATCAAGACCCTGAAGAGTATCAACTTAAAATCGTAAAACGCCTTGATATTTTAGAAAAGTGTGCATACAAAGAAATTAAAAGTGAAATAAAAACTTTAATTATAGATTCAACTGTCATCATGCTGTTATTTTTCTTATTATTGAAGGTGGAAAAGCATGCTAATTCAACTATAGGAACTTTTGGATACAATCCGTTTTATCTAATTCTTGTTTTTTGCTGTATTTTCATTCTTTTACATATTTTGATGCACACAAGCAAAATACTGAGCCCTATACTCGAAAGCCTAAATTGTGGTTCTAATAGGTATCACAACTGGTTCATAATAGATGAAAAAGTTATGATTGTTGATTGGTGGGATGCAAAAACACCGATTATTGGTAAACGCAAGTATGTAAAACGTTGTTCAATTTGCGGAGCAGAAAAAATTGAAATTGTAGAATACTAAGACGAGTCTATTGAGCAGATAGTTTACCATATAGAGACTGTCGGAAAAGTCCCCGCACAAGACAATTTCTGACATGTGAGCAGAGTTAAATAGTCAGGAACTATAATAAAATCAGCATCAATAGTCGTCTTAAAGAAAATTAGAATTAATGTGTACTTAACAATTGTTGCTATAATTAATCCTGATATTCATACAAACCGACTTTTCCGACAGTCTCCATATATCCCAAGTTTGACAGTTTCCACTATTTCTTGAAGAGAATGTCTTCTCTTTCCTCCTTATTTTTCCTTTTTTTGTCAGGAAAAGCTATTTGACAGTTCAAATAATTTCATGCAAAAATCTCTGATTTCATCGTTTTTTCCATTAAAGTGGAGGCAATTTCTAGGAAATTTGGTCTAATTTTACCCGTTGAGCCCTTATTTTCATAAGAATAATGCTCATCTGTCAAATTCCATTAAGCTATTTTTGGATATTTTTTGCTTGGAAACAAAATGAAATCGATTTAAGAGGCTTATTTAGAAGATTGAACAATACTGTCAAATTCCTTGTCCAAAAAATGGGCAAAATTCAGAAAAAACACAACCTAATGACTTATGTGGTACTGTCAAATTAATGAGGCAAAAAACGGATGAAATTATAAAAACAAGTATGGAAGAAAGAAAAGATGCCAGCAATCAACTAGAAGAAAAAGATAAACATAGAGATTAGAATAGAAACAAGAAAGAGGGATATTCAGTTAACCAAAAATAAAACTGTCAAACTTGGGATATATTTCATCGATTTTTAGATAAAAAATGGGCTCGGCGAAATTCGAATTCGCGACCTCTGCCGTGTGAAGGCAACGTCATGACCAGCTAGACCACGAGCCCTGGTAAGAGCAGAATTAATTATGTGTCCGTGTCTATAAAACTGTCGTTGCCTGTGTTATGGGTTACTGCTCTTTCTTTTTTTTTAAAAAAGCATAAGTTATCAGAGCTGCTATAATCGCACCTGAAAAGATAGTTATTAATGCTGTGTTATCTGGCAGATACGTATAGGCAATGATTGCCAGCAAGGTTCCCAAGGCTACTGCAACAGGTATAAGCAAAGAATTCTGCTTAAGTGTCTTTTCTTCAATTTCTAATTTTGCCATTGTCATTTCCCGGAATGTTTTGCTATCTTTGGTAATATATATTTATTTATATGTTCTGGATCCGTATATATACTTTATCCTTTTCACTTCATTAGTTTGAACAATTAAGACCCAATTATGGCTTAAAACAGGTAAATTGTGTACATCAAAACCTATTTTTACCGGAAAAACATCAGGGTTCCTGCCGTGATGTATGCCAGTGCTATATATCTCGCTGTTTTTCCTATGAACACAAAAAAAGAAAATATCCTGAAATCGAGCTTCATGATTCCTCCGGTTGCAGTAATTGCATCACCTATGATCGGAACCCATGTAAAAAGCAGCATAAAGGACCCATATCTGGCAAACAGTTTGTCAGTTTTTTCAAGTTGTTCATCGGAAATTGAAAAGTATTTTTCAATAATGTCACTTCTGCCCTTTAGTCCGATATAATATGTGGTGCATGCGCCCATGTAATTGCCAACAGAAGCTACCATGATTACTGGCAGAATGTTAAACCCTTTACTGATCAGCAAAACCACATAAGCTTCTGAACCTATGGGGAGGATGGTGGACGCAAGAAAACTTGCAATGAACAGGCCGGTTAAGGCATGTTCTTCTATCAGCACAGAAAAGATCTCTATAATTTTCATCTCCCATTGTCATTTTTCTTAATAAACAGTTTTAATATGTTGATGACATTTATATATTAATAGTTGTATATACACGTATGTAACATTTGCTCACTAACTGTAAAATTCCATTTCATATAGTCATTACTACATTCATAAAATTGCCACCTAGTTAAGTACACACAAATTTGTTTTTTCAGGGTTATTAAAATGGATGAAAAAACCGGATACAAAATCTTGATCGTTGATGACGATCCTCTGAATGTTAAGCTTTTGGAAACATTTCTTTCAAAGTATCACGCAGTTCGCGGAGCATATAGTGGAGAAGAAGCTCTTGAAATTCTGGAATCAGGTCCTGTTGATCTTGTCATACTCGATATAATGATGCCGGGGATGGACGGATATGAAGTATGTCGCAGGATAAAGTCCAGTGAATCAACTAAATTCATCCCTGTGATCATCATTACTGCTCTCTCTTCAAAAGATGACAGAATACGGGGAATCGAGGCAGGTGCGGACGAGTTTCTTGTAAAACCAATTGACAGGGTGGAGGTCTTAACACGTGTCCGTACTCTTCTCAAAAATAAACAGCTTTACGATGAACTGAAACGTGAAAAGGACAGGGTGCAGAACTATCTTGATGTTGCGGGGTGCATCATCGTTGCCCTTAATCGTGATGGTACTGTAAAGCTTGCAAATAAAAAATGCTGCCAGTTGCTGGGATATACTGAACAGGAGCTTGAAGGTAAAAAATGGATAGAGCTTGTCATCCCTGAAGAAGAGAGGCAAAAAGTATCTCTGGTTTTTGAAAATATATCAGATGGTAATCTGGAATCTGCAAGAATAAATGAGAACAGTATTCTGACAAGAGCCGGGGACGAAAGGATAATACACTGGAACAATTCTTATCTTAAAGATTCTGAAGGAAATATTACTGAAATACTCAGTTCCGGTTCTGACGTTACTGAGGAGCGCATTGCTACAATTAAACTCCAGACATCTGAATCCAAATTCAGGGCTCTTTTTGAAAACGCTGCTGATGCTATAATTATCTTTGATTTTGACTGTAATATTATAGATGTAAATTCAGTAGCATCAGACCTTTTTGGTTATCCAGTGGATACGTTGCGGCAGATGACGCAATATGACCTGCTGGCTTCCGAATTCAATGATCGATGCCAGGAAATACTTGCAGATGCAATGGATAACAAATTCAGCAGGTTTGAGGTAACCTGTGAGAAAAAGGATGGCACCCGCGTTCCGGTAGAAATGGGTGTGAGAATCATAGAATATGATGGAAACCCCGCTCTTCTGAGTAATGTGAGGGATATTAGCGAACGAAAGAATGCTGAAAGGATACTGCGGGAGAGTGAACATAAATTCCGTATTCTTGCTGAAAATGCAAACGATGTAATATGGACCCTGAGCAAAGAAGGTAAATTCACATATACCAGTCCTTCAGTTTTCAAACTCAGGGGTTACACTCCGGAAGAGGTTGCTTTGCAATCATTCGATGAGATATTTCCTCCTGAATACGTAAATATTTTACAAAATGCGATGGATAATTTCCGGCATAAGCTCCTGGAAGGGAAAGGAAACTACTCTGAGACCTTTGAGCTTGAACAATATCATAAAGACGGCTCCATAATATGGACCGAAGCCATTGTAAATCCTGTTTTTGATGAAGAGGGCGATTTCCAGTTCTTCCTTGGTGCGACCCGTGATATTTCGGAGCGCAAAAAAGCAGAGGAGGAAATAAGCCTGTACACCGAGGAGTTGGCAAAGGTGAACGAAGAGCTAAAAACTCTTGAGAGGATGAAAGATGAGTTCATATCTAACCTGAGCCATGAACTGAAAACCCCGCTTATTTCTATAAAAGGTTATAGTGAACTGGTACATGACGAGGTGCTGGGTCCTCTTAATTCCAAACAGAAAGATGCAATGAAAACTGTTCTTGATAAGTATGATCATTTGAGTTTCCTTATGGATTCATTGATCTATATGAGTATAGTCAAATCAGGAAAAGTAAAGTACAGACTTGACCCTATCAGAATAGAGGACACTCTCACGAAGGTAGTTGATTATTTCTCATTCAGGTCCCAGGAAAAAAACCTTCTCATTGTATTTGATTTCCAGGAGCATTTGCCCCTGATGAAGGGTGATGTGGAGTATCTGCCTTATCTTTTCAGGTCAATTATAGATAATGCTGTCAAGTTCAGCCCAAATGGATCTGAGATATTGATACGTGCATTTGAGGATAACGAAAATATACATGTGGTTGTTGCTGATTCCGGAATTGGTATTCCAAAGAATGAAATTGACAATATCTTTGAACGTTTTTACCAGATAGATGCCTCAAAGTCCAGAAAATACGGCGGAAGCGGAATGGGTTTGTATGTCAGTAAAACGATAACCGACATACACAATGGTGATATCTGGGTGGAAAGTAATGAAGGCTCTGGTACTACTGTTCATGTGACGTTCCCTGTTCTTAGCAGATCAAAATAATCTACATACCTCAATTCCGGCAATTTATTTCAACGAGTTTGGTTACAAAACATTTTATATCCTGAAGTTTCTTTTTGTTCTGATGTATGTTGAAGATGTAGTCTCAAGGCTGTGGAAATTATACCCTAACGGATATTTCCACATCAATAAAGACCCTTTCTATCTTTTGATATCCACTGTGCTTTCCCAGCGAACCCGGGATGAGGTAACCATTCCGACGACTCAGAAGCTTTTCCACGTGTTTGAAACTGTTCAGGAAATGGCAGAGGCTGACGTGGGAGAGATTCAGGAAATCATCAAAGAAGTGGGTTTCTACAGGGTTAAATCCCAGCGTATAATTGATATTTCACGTATCATTCTGCAGGACTATGACGGAGTTGTTCCGGACAGCATGGATGAGCTTTTAAAGCTTCCAGGGGTTGGCAGGAAGACCGCGAACTGTGTACTTGGTTATGGATTTGAGCAGGATGTCATTGCGGTTGATACTCACGTTCATCGGATATCCAATCGCATGGGGCTTGTTGAGACTTCGGAACCTGATGAAACCGAGAAAGAGCTTGAAAAAGTGCTCTCAAAAGAGGACTGGAAGGATATAAACGGGCTTATGGTTCTGTTCGGTCAGAATGTATGCAGGCCGGTTGGGCCGAAGTGTGATGAATGCATTATGGATGATATCTGTCCGAAGATTATCTGAGGATGAATCAGATAACTTCCGTCAATACTTGATTAATCAAGGAAAACAATGTGTGTAAAAAGTACCGGGTGAAAGCATATGAATTTCTGTTTTTTTGGAGTTGGAGGAGTTGGAGGGTACTTTGGGGCTCTGATGACGAATAATTTCAGTGAAAAACACGATATTTTCTTTGTTGCACGTGGTCCTCACAAAGATGCCATAAATTCACAGGGTTTAACATTGAAAAAATCCGGAGGTAAAGAGCTAATAAACGTTTTTCCTAAGTTGTGTACGGATAATGTTAATGATTTACCAGTATGTGATATTATTGTGTTATCGGTAAAGGCGTATGACCTGGAAAACGCAGTTAGTGAAATTGCAAAAATATCCGATGTGAATACTGTTATTCTTCCATTGTTAAATGGTGTTGATATCTATGAACGGATAAGAAGGCAACTGAGTACAGGCTTTGTTTTACCTTCATGTGTTTATGTTGGTACCCACATTGAAAGTCCGGGGCTTATTTATCAAAAAGGTGGCAGTTGTCAAATATCACTGGGAAAGGACCCTATGTATCCTGATTTCTATCCGGAGGCATTGTTATTATTGCTGAATGATTCATCGATTGACTTTGAATGGGAGGGTCCTGTCCAGATATCGATATGGTCGAAGTATATATTCATAGCTGCATTCGGACTGGTAACAGCTGCGTATGATAAAACATTGGGTGAAATATTAGATAGTCCTGAATTGAGTGAACTGACAAAATCAATAATGGCTGAAATTGAGGAAATAGCTAAAAAACTTGATGTTCCTTTAGTCCGCGATATTGTAGAAACTTCTTTTTCAAAAGCAAAGGGATTTCCATATGAGACAAAAACATCTTTCCAGCGGGATGTAGAGTTTAAAGGAAAGATAAACGAAGGTGACCTGTTCGGGGGAACTGTTATTCGTTATGGAACTGAGCTTAACATAGCTACTCCGAATACGGAACTGGTGTATTCAAAACTGTTGGATAAATTTGATTAAAATAGCAAGGCTACGCATAATTTCAATAGGATTCTCTATTCAGGATACTCTGAAACCAAACAAAAAACCTGAGTTTCAACAAACTATTTATTGCCATATCCTATATAAAGCACAAATCTCATGTCCATGCATAAGTCTAATATATAAAGGGCTAGTTTGCACGAGCAGTGATAAATTTCATATTAACGAATAGTATAATTTACTCATAAAATACTATTAGATATAGGCAAGTACATTTATCCAGCATATACGAGTGAGAATCATGTTACTAATAGGAGAAGCATTAATCGGCGAGGAACCAGAACTCGCACACGTTGACCTTATGATCGGAAACAAAGACGGTCCTGTGGGTCAGGCATTTGCAAATGGTTTAACACAGCTTTCAGCAGGTCACACACCTCTGCTTTCAGTTGTCCGTCCAAACCTTCCAACAAAACCTGCAACACTTATCGTACCAAAGGTAACTGTAAAGAATATGGGTCAGGCAGCACAGATTTTCGGTCCTGCACAGGCAGCTGTTGCAAAGGCTGTTGCAGATGCTCTTGAAGAGGGAGCATTCGGTGATCTTGATGTTGAGGATCTTGTAGTTGTTGCAAGTGTTTTCATTCACCCTGAAGCAAAGGATTACAACAGGATCTACAGATACAACTACGGAGCTACAAAGTTGGCAGTTAAGCGTGCAGTAGATGGCTTCCCTGACATCGACACAGTCCTTAAGGAGAAGGACAGAATGGGACACGCAATCATGGGATTCAAGGTATCCAGACTCTGGAACCCACCATACCTTCAGGTTGCACTTGACAATCCAAACCTTCCTGTTATCCAGAACATTGTCAAACAGATTCCAAAGAGCGACCACGTTATCCTTGAAGCAGGAACTCCTCTTATCAAGCGCTATGGTGTTGATGTTATCTCCAAGCTCAGGGAGATCCGTCCTGACGCATTCATAGTTGCTGACCTTAAGACCCTGGACACAGGAAACCTCGAGGCACGTATGGTAGCAGATGCAACCGCAGACGCAATCGTCGTTTCAGCTCTTGCGCCTATCGCAACCATGAACAAGGCAATTGAGGAAGCTCACAAGACAGGTATCTATGCTATCATGGACACACTCAACTGTGACGACCCTGTAGCAGTTCTCAAGCAGCTCGACGTACTTCCTGATGTAGTTGAACTCCACCGTGGAATTGACATTGAGGAAACAGAGCACGCATGGGGCAATATTGACGAGATCAAGGCACTCTCACCAAAGATCTTGGTGGCAGTGGCTGGTGGTGTACGTATCAACACAATGCCACAGGCACTTAAGGCAGGCGCAGATGTCCTTGTAGTCGGAAGAGCAATCACCAACGCAAAGGATGTAAGGCAGGTCGCAGAGAAATTCATTGAAGGTCTTAACAACCCTGAGATCGACCAGTTCAGAGTTATGACCGACTTCTAAGCGTGTGGAATTTCCACACTCTTTTCTTCTTTTTCTTTCTCTTCTTTTGATTTGCAGATATTCTAATATGCAGAGAACACATTCTCAGTTACAAATAACAGGTGTAATAATGCTTATTGAATACATTCATGCAGCTCTTGAGAAAGCCAGGTATGAGATAATAGAGGACGATGAGCCATATTATGGTGAAGTTCCTGAACTAGAAGGTGTCTGGGCCACAGGCAGTACTCTTGAAGAATGCAGAAAAAATCTCGGAGAGGTCATTGATGAATGGATTGTCTTCAGACTGAGAAAAGGATTTACAGTCCCGCCGCAGGCAGCACCGCATCATCGATAATAAATAATAACCGAATCCTAACAGTTTTCAGCCTCTATCTCGTTAAGGCTAATTTCTCCGGCAGCAAGCGGATGAACACGCAGGGTTGAATTATGAAAACGAGTCATAACTTTGTCTATTCGCCTTGAAGTTTCGGGTGTATAATATGCTTCTCCGCATTCTTCGCAGATAAAAGCATCAACATCCCTGATTGAAAGCACGGTTCCACCTATTTTTACAACAAATTCATGCTTACCTTTAATTAACCTGCCTTTACAAAAACTGCATCTATCAGGAATCATTTGTCACCAACTCTTATTTTGTTTTCAATCCATTTATCTTTTGCCGGGTAATAAACAGTTATTATCCTTGCATGGTCAGTGCAATCTGCTACTACAACATGACATGCTTCGTTGTTTGCAAAACCCAGAAGAAGAACAGAAGGACATGGCATATCATCGGGGTATTCTTCAATAATACTTGAATTGTTCACAACCTTGATTAGTTCATCTGTTGTGATATTTCTCTGGAACATCCTTTTCCTTGCATGATCTGAAACAATGAATTTGTCTTGCAAGATCATCTCTTGTATGTGCTTAAAGTCAGATTTATCCATTAAATATCCCTGAGTAGATTGTATGCATGTTGTTACGTATCTATACACATTTGTAATATTTATAGACTTATCCATCATAAACAAATAAAAAAGCTAATTTGAAATGCTATGGAATGCCATGGAATGCCTGATCTTCCGTTTTCACAGTTACCTTTATACTCTTTCTCCCCTTAATAACATTAAATTCGTATTGGAGAGATTTAATTTGAGTTCTACACTAATTGTCCTGAACCTCAAAACATACCTTGAGGGTACAGGCGAAGGCGCCGTAAAGGTTGCACAGGCATGTAAAGAAGTTGCAGATGACAGCGGAATTGAAATTGGTGTTGCACCACAGTTCTGTGACATCTACCGTGTAGCATCACAGGTCGACCTGCCGGTCTATGCACAGAGTCTTGACCCCGTCGGAGCAGGCAGCTTTACAGGACATGCATTTGTTCAGTCCATCAAAGACGCAGGCGCAGTTGGAACCCTTATCAACCACTCCGAATGCCGTCTTACCCTTGCAAACATCGATGCATCCATCACAACCGCAAAGGACGCAGCCCTCAAGACAATAGTCTGCACAAACAACGTAGCAACTTCAGCCGCAGCAGCAGCACTCGGTCCTGATTACGTTGCAGTTGAACCACCAGAGCTTATCGGCTCCGGTATCCCTGTATCAAAAGCAGACCCCGGTGTAGTCACAGGTTCAGTTGATGCAGTAAAGAGGATCAACCCTGCAGTACAGGTTCTCTGCGGCGCAGGAATCTCAAAAGGCGAAGACCTTGCAGCAGCTCTTGAACTTGGTTCCGTTGGCGTTCTGCTGGCATCAGGTATTGTGAAGGCTGCTGATCCTAAGGCTGCACTTGAGGATTTGGTTAGTAAGGTGTGACTTTAAAGTCACCTCCATTTCAGCTTATTCATACACTTTTTTATTATTTTGTATTATCAGCAGATAATATCAAAATGAAACCTTTTTTTATATCATCGACATATACTGTTTGGATGTTGTTCGTAAGCAAATTGGTATTACGGGCAAAGTCTAGTGGGATACTGAATGTATATCTTTAATTGATAGGTAAACAAAGGTGGGTTAAGTGATATTAGAAGATGAATTAATCAAGATAAAAGAAAGCACAGTTGAAAAATTAAATGATGTTCTCTTACAAAAAATAGATGAGGCTATCATCGATGAATATCCAACAACAGGGATGCATCAATTCTATGCTGAATCATTTGAATACAAAGATTATGGATACAACATTGCAATTAACATGTTCTTCAATTTGGAAAAGTTTGGTGAAGTGTGTTGTTGTAAAGATTCATTGTTTTTGGGTGTAACTCCATGTCGGGATTCAGTAGTCCTTTGTGATGAAGCAAGAAAGTGGTCTAAGAATTATAATCTTCTTTGTTTTTCGCAGCATGTTGGAAAAAATAATGTCAATGATGTGATTCTGGATACTCATTCGAAAGTGAGGGATCAAGTTGATTCTTTGTTAAAAAAGCAGAAATTGACTACCTATGAAATGCAGAGAGTACGGTGATACTTTCTTTTCTAGTGATATATTATGCCAACTATTAATCAGTTAACTGATAAAGATGATATCATAAGCATTGTCCGCATACTTCACAGTTCAAACAATCCTAAAACTCAATTAAAATCTCTAAAAGCAATATCATTATTAGCTAAAAAAGGAATTGTTGACTACACTGTTATTGATAAGATAAATGAAGTTTTATCTAATGGGAATAAAGATGTGTGCGTTCAGGCTGCATTTGCAATTGGGGATATGGCAGAAAAAGGTGCTTACAAAGAAGAATCTTTGCAACTATTAATTGCTTTATCATTTGGGCATGATTCAAATATTCGTTGGAGTACAACATTTGCATTAAAAGCACTTATTAAATGTGGTATTTTTGCTGACGAAGCAATCAACTTATTTTCTGAAAAATTGCATGACAGGTATGATAAAGTAGTCTATAATGCTGCATTTGCAATCGCTCATCTTGCAGAACAAGGAGTAGTAGATAAATCTACTATCTCTCCATTAGTTGCTTTGTTATCTGATAATAATGTTGTTTGTCGTAAAGCTGCTGCATATGCATTGAGAAACTTAGCATTAAGAGACATCTATGATTCTACTTCAGACTCAATTGAGCTAATGTCCTTAAAAAAGACGTTAAATGATTCGGATAGAAGTACAAGAATATATGCTTCAGAAGCCATAGAGGTATTGAAGAAGAAAGGTCTGATTGATTCTTCTGTGGTTCACAACTATCATTATGGTGACAATATAGTGACTCAAATAACAGATTCTGTTGTTCAGAGATCCAATGTTGGAAATATGGATCATGAATCTATAAGTGATGACAAAAGCAAATCTTACTATCAGGATTATTCAGTTTCATCCAAATCCAAGTCTTATTCTGCAATAGGGGATGTACGAGGTATGAATTATATCCACGTCTATAATTACCTTATAAGCAAAGCAAAAGAAAAAAGTGTGGTCACATATGGTGAAATCGTGAGTGATCTTGGTGAATCTTTTAGTGCCAAAACAAGAACTGAATTAATTAGCCTGCTTGATCAGATTTCAAAACAAAATATTAAAAATGGTGAGCCTCTCCTAACTGCGCTTGTTGTTAGCAAAGCTCACAATATGCCTGGTAAAAGGTTCTTTACCGATTATATGAGCACATATAGGAACTTTACAGGAAATCCTGAAGGAAATGAAGCTCTAATGGCTTACAAACAAGAACTTGAGAGAATTTGGGATTATTGGTAAAGCATTAGGGTCCTTTAGAACTGACACTCAAATAAAGGGAGTACATGCCTTATTTTTCATTGCAAATATGCTGTAAGTGCTCCCCCACAAAAAGTACATTTTTAAAGCTGCTTAATTTTCAAAATAAAGGCTATTTATATTTTAATTTGAAAATAAAGTATCAATTTCCCCTAAATTCATTCCATATTATAAGTTTTATAAGACCGTCTATTGATTGCGTTTTCATAAAAACAAAAAAGTATGGGAATAAAGGGCTATTAAACTGTTAATGCCATAATGATTCATTATTATAGTACAATTTATTAAATAAACGGATTAGATGATGTACTTTAGTTAGGGGAGTTTAAATAAATACTAATATAAAGAAAATAAGGATTTTTATAACTGGAAATGAATGTCATTTTGAAAGAGGCCTATAAAGCATATAATACTGATAACGAAAAACGATAAAGTCACATCATAAACGTGTCAGAATTTATCGTAGTTCAAGCACTTCTATCTCAGTTGGATGTATTAAGAACACTGTGGATGATTTTATCCACGGATACTACAACCAATCCCTGTCAGTTGTCTCTCAACTTTTCGATGCACCTTCTCAGCTTCAACATCACCCATTATCATTACACGGAATGTAACACTCAGTCGCTTAGTTCCCTCAACACCCTCATACCTGTCAATTATCTCAATTGAAACGATGTCATCATTACAGGAAACAAGTTCCATAATAACATCAGCATCAGCGCCCTCTGGAATCAGCACCGAGATGTCTCTTAATTGATGCTCAAGGTTTTCGAGTTTCCACTCATGCAAATCCTCTTCATCCAAAAGACGGATGTTCTCTATTTTGAGAGGTACCATCCTACTGCCACATTCAATAACCACATCTCTTGGACTTACTTTCCTGACAATTCCTGTGTGCACTACACCTGAATAGATGTGCCTGACACCAATTTCCTGTCCAATGGAATCCAGCAGCCTGTCAAATTCGGCGATCTTTGAGTTTATGAGCTTGTCAGATCTACGAAGTGCAGATGCGGTGTCTCCGAAATGCACTGCTGCATCCTTCATTTTGTTTGTGAAGGCTTCAACATCCTTTTTTCTGACGATGGAGGACATCTCACTGCACTGTTGCATGAAGGCATCATGAACTTTGAGAACTTCCGGGTTTTCCATCTGGATGTATGCGTAGAGGTATGGGTTCTGTCCGATTATCCTGCCAACGAAATCAAGCATGATGTCGTAGACCGGGCTCATGAACCTCCTTGATTCGTTCACGCTGAAATCAAGGGCATCAAAGGTCGTGCCGATGGTGATGTAGGCGAAGTGTGTCAGTCCCTGCACAACGGAAACGAACCTGTCGTGTTCTGCTGGAGTGATAACTTCGATGTGTGCTCCGTTGTCCTCAAAAAGTGAGCGCATAATTGGGAACCATTTATCGCATCGTCCTTCGATGGGTGTTAGAATGAAAATTTGTCCATGCAGACTTGGTATGGATGGTCCGAACATGGGGTGGGTACCAAGTATCTCCACATCTTCGGGAGCATACTTCTTCATGGCTTCAGTGGGTCCGACCTTAAGTGATGTGAAATCCATAAGCAGGCTTTCACTCTTCATCTTAGGTGCAGTTTCACTGATAACCTTCTCGGTTATATTGATGGGTACTGTTACGATAACAATGTCGCTGGTGCTTATTGCAGCATCAAGGTCGCTGGCAAACTCAACTCCCATTCGTTCAGCAACTTCAACTTTCCCACTGCTGCCCCAGACAACAACCTCGTAACCGTGGTTCTTAAAAAAAGGAGTGAACCACTGTCCCATTTCACCGGTACCGCCTATGATTAGGACTTTCAAACTCAAAAGCCCTCCAGTACCGCTTTCTTCATAACTTCAATTGGTGGCTCAACACCAGTCCAAATCTTGAATGCCTCTGCACCCTGGTAGACCAGCATCATCTCACCGGTGACAACTTTAGCACCGGCTTTTTTTGCCTCTTTCAGAAGGGTGGTTTCCAGAGGGTTGTAAACAATATCAAATACCGTGAGATCAGGATGCATATCCTCTGCAGTTGCTATTGTTCCCTCGGTTTTTGGATGCATTCCAAGGGTGGTGCAATTGATAAGAATATCACTATCTGCAATCAGTTGCTTCAAATTCTCAAGTCCGCAACCTTTTGCATTACCGACTGCCGACACACCGGATGCAAGCTCGATAGCCTTTTCTTCGGTCCTGTTGGCTATGGTGATGTCCGCTCCGTCCTTTGCAAACTGGAATGCGATAGCCCTTGAAGCTCCTCCTGCACCTACTATCAGTACATTGGAGTCCTTTATCTTCACTCCTTTTTCCTCAAGGCTGCGCTTTGCTCCTAGTCCGTCGGTATTGTAGCCAATCATTCCGTCCTTGAAGTCAACGGTGTTCACTGCACCGATGCCTGCTGCAAGTGGATCAGCATCGACTATCTTTAATGCTTCCTGTTTCAGCGGAACTGTAAGATTAACTCCGCCAAAACCCATGGCTTTAGCTCCAGGAAGTGCATCCTTCAGGTTTTCAGGGCTTACCCTGAAAGCATGGTATGTGCATTCCATGCCAAGTTCCCTGAAAGCTGCATTATGCATATCGGGTGATTTTGAATGAGCTATCGGGTCACCGAATACGCCGAAAACTGTGTTCAAAAGAGAATCTCCAGAGCTGATTTAAGTTCGTGTATCTTGATCTGTCCCGGTGCAACAGCCTGTGCTATTGCTCCATATGTAAGGCGTGAACCGTAGCATGGTGCAACGATACGGCTGTGTTTGCCGATTTCACCCATTGCGATGGTACATACTGGTTTTTCCATATCAGCAGTCGCCTGAAGAACGTTCAGCACGTCCTGCTTTGATTTTGCCATAACAGCCAGTTTTGCAATATCAGCACCTGCTTCATGTGCATGATTGAGTATCTTTTTCATAATCTCTATGGAAGGTGTTCCGTCAAAATCATGGGCAGATACAATTACAGTCACTCCTGCTGCTTTTGCTGCTGCAATGACTTTGTTGCGCTGGTCTTCATCTGCGCTAAGCTCAATATCTACAGCTTCCACAAAAGGCATAATCTCAACTAATAATTTGATCCTGTCATCTTCAGGACCTTCCCATTTACCACCGTCAGATTGTAATCTATTGGTTGCAATACAAGGGAGGTTGGTGTTCACTTTTATTCTTTCAATGGTCTTCTTAGCTTCTTCAAGGTCTGAAAAATTGAGGAGATCAAGCCTCAGCTCAAGAACATTTGCACCCAGCCAGTTTGCAGCTTTTGCATTCTCTGCCGGGTCATCGTCTATCACTGAAACGATAGCGGGCTTTTCATCAAGGTCAAAGTTTCCTATCTTTACCATTGAATCGCTCCTGGATATCTCTTCTTCACATTTATTTCTCGATGATTGTCTCTTCAATCTTCATTCCGAAGTGACGACCAATATCTTCTGAGTGGACAAGTATCTCATCGCCAACCTTGACATCTGTTACAGCTATTGGTTCTTTGTCCTTTGTGACGAGTTTAATTGTCTCTGCATTCTGCAGAATGTTCTTGATTATCTTGCCGCTTAAGTCCGCTTCAACAAGAATGAGTGGCCTTCTCTCGATCTTGACCCGACCAACTACACCTGTTCTCTGCTTTCCGTCACTATCTACAATTGTTACTTCATCGCCTGCTTTTAGCTCGGAAAGGTAGCGTGTCTTCTCTCCTACCTTGATGTAAGCGTGAACTGCACCTGCGTTTACTCTGAATGGACGTGAAGCAACGTATGGACTTTCCTCGGATTCGGAGTGCACAAGGAACATTCCGTTTGCCTGGGAACCCACAAGCATTCCCTCGCCTCTGACCATGAGGTTGCATGTGTCTACACAAACTCTGTCGCCCATGCCAATGGCTTCGACCCTTGTGACAACAGCAGTCTGGATTGCAAGGCTCTTGACACCAGCTGTTTCTGCAACTTCTGCAGTTTTTTTGATCGTACTCAGGTCCTTTGTGTCAAGCATTACTCCATCTGTGCCGTGTTCCATTGTCTCAAAGGCAAGCTTTGCCTGCTCTGTATTCTGGACGCCGGACAGAAGCATCACATTCTTCTTCTGAAGTCCTGCAATGAGGTTCTCCAGTGGAATTACCTGCCAGTCAGTACCTATCGTAACGAGATAATCACAGATGCTCCCCATTTCAGCTGCAAAGTTCTCGTAATCCTTGTTCTGGATTACGACGTATCCTGCAACCTTGAGTCCTTTCTCTTTCAGGCGAAGAGCTGTTGTAATGTCAAGGGAACCAGCGTAGTCTGGTGGTAATGGCTTTGTTCCGTCTCCTTCCCCACCTTTTCCAACTACAACAATTTCAGCACCTTCAACAGGGTTTGAGGAGAAAGCTGCTACTTTCACATTTCCAAGCTCTTTGACCTTTTCAACATCAGCAGCATCAACCATAATTGCATCCACACCGGATTCCATTCCGGTAGTAATTACAGCCTTGCGTTCATCCCAGTTGCCTTCATCGGCTTTAATCCAGATAATCTTGTTATTCATAATGAGCACGTCCGCAAGCACAGGAAACAATCGTAGTTTATTCCAGCATTTCCAGTGCTTCTTCAACTGACTTTTTGTAGTGCACTATCTCTGTAATTGCTTTTGTAATTTTGGTAGGGTTTTCGTGCTGGAATACGTTCCTGCCGATCGCAACACCCCTGGCTCCTCCTTCCATGGCACCTTCTATCATCTGGAGGAATTCCTCATCGGTATTTGTCTTTGGTCCGCCTGCAATCACTATTGGCACAGGACATCCCTGCACTACATCTTTGAATGTGTCCGGGTTGCCGGTGTATAGTGTTTTAACAACATCTGCACCAAGCTCTGCACCAACCCTTGCAACGTGAGCTATAAGTTCAGGGTCATGTGGGTTGCTGATGTTCTTTCCACGTGGGTACAACATTGTAAGAAGTGGCATTCCCCAGTAGTTGCATTCCTCAGCTACACTCCCTAGTTTCTGAAGCTGGTCTGCTTCAGTTTCAGACCCGACGTTAACGTGAATAGAAACCGCATCTGCACCCATTTTCATAACTTCTTCAACAGAGCATACCTGAACCTTATTGTTAGGATCAGGGCCAAGAATCGTGGATGCGCTCATGTGGACTATGAGCCCCACATCATGTCCGTATCCTCTGTGACCGTGGTTAACAATACCTTTCTGCATGAGAACTGCATCTGCTCCACCCTCTGCAACCTTGTTGATGGTGTCTGCAACATCAATGAGTCCTTTTATAGGTCCATCGGATATCCCGTGGTCCATTGGAATTATCACAATGTTTCTGCTGTCTCTGTGCATGATTCTTTCGATACGGATCTTTTTACCAATTTCTGACATTTACTTTCGCCTTCTATAAGTTTGATTAATTATACACCAATGTCTTATTTAGTACATTAATGTATGGTTTTAATTTCATGTTAGTATGTGACATAGTAGCACGGTGTAATATATAAAAGTTTTTGTACAACTGGCTGAAACGAATTAAAAACAAAGATTACATATCTTTGAGGAACTCGCCAATGCTTATTCCATTAGAAGTTATGTCGTAGCTTATAAGGTGTTTTTCATGGTCGCTGCCATGCATTTTCAGGATGGACATGGTTTTTCTGATTTCTTTGCCAATATCTATGTGCCTGAGAAGTATCAGTACATCTGCAAGTGAGGACACAGGTATCTCTGTCTGGAGCATATTACTTCCTGCCGCCATATTGCCACTAATGAACATGGATGTAGCTCCCATATTCTTGAAAAGCCGTATCAAGTTGGCAACATGTTCTCTTTTTGCCACCTGGGTATCAAAGACATAATCAAAACCTGAGATATCATCCAGCAGAACTCTCTTTGCTCCCATTTCCTGAATAAGGTTGCGAAGTTCTATAGTGTGCCTGCAGGCGTTGATCTCAGAAGGTGGTGTGTAGATGATTTGTACCAGTCCCTGTTTTTCCAGTTCTTCCAGTTCAAGCCCAAGACTTGCTGCATAGCGTCTTAGCTCGGCCGGGCTGTCCTCAAAAGTACTGATAATTCCTGGTTCCCCGTTTCTGGCACCTTCTACAATGAAACTGAGCCCAAATAGTGTTTTTCCGGTACCGGTATTCCCGGCTATTAACGCGGATGATAGCTCAAAAAGGCCACCTCTGCTCAATTCATCAAACTTTGGAATGCCTGCACTGATTCTGTTGACCTTTTCAGGTTCCTCTATAACGGGGGCAGTTATTCTGGGATATATGGCAATTCCATTGCCTGTTATGCTGAACGTATGTTCGCCATCAAGATAATTGGGACGATTCATCTTGATTATCGTGATCATGCGTTTGCTTCCCCGTCTCTGGATTTCCTGGGACAGATATACGATGCCATCTGTAACATCGCTTATCACGGACCTGCATACATCGGACTTTGACATGGTCCCCGTAAGGTAAACAATGGCATTCCACTCTACTATGGCTGAGTTAAGTGAGTAGATGAACCTTCTTCTTTCAGCCTCAGGAAAACCAAACCCAATAGGGGTTATTGGGTCGATGAGTATTCTGTCAGGTTTAATGGAATTGACAATGTTCCCTAATTCTACAAGCATTGTCAGTGGATCTCTTTCAACAGAGCTGACATTGAATATGTGTATACTGAGGCTTTCCTGGTAAAATGAATATTCTGATAACGCTTCCCTGATAGAATTCTCTGATTGGGTGGTTATGCAGATATAAAGTACTTTTTCACCATTATGCGCCGCTTCACATAAGCTCTGAACTCCAAGTATAGTTCTCCCGCTACCTGCGTTACCTGCTATAAGTATGGTGGAAGGGGCAGTGATCCCGCCTCCCAGTATCTCATCGAAGCCGTCTATTCCTGTGAATTTAGTTTCCAATTTTGTGCCTCATGATATATGCTATCGCAATAATGAGATTTTTATGTAAAGGGTTATATTAAATTTCCTCTCCCTTACTTAATTTACTTTTAATTTTACTTAACATTATTCATAAGCATAAATATCTAAAAATCTTAAATGTATGTTTCGTTAATTTCTTGTTTGCTGTTTTACGCTGTGTAAATCTCTTATATGGTTAATTACTATAACGGCAATATTAATACTGGAATTCACAGTAATCTTGCGCATATTACCTTAACAATCATACTACACAAATTCAGGGAAGCTAATCATGAGAGAATTAAAAATCCTTGTTATCAACAATTACGGGCAGTTCTGCCACCTTATTCACCGTTCAGTAAGGGACCTGGACATGGAAACAAAGATAGTCGCCAACACCACTCCAGTAGAAGAAATCCTCGAAGAAGAACCTGACGGGCTAATACTCAGTGGAGGTCCTACAATGGAACGTGCCGGGATCTGCTCCGAATATGTAGAAAGCATCGACCTTCCGGTCCTGGGAATCTGTCTTGGACATCAGGTGATCGCAAAGACATTTGGGGGTGAGGTTGGTTCCGGAAGTTCCGGTGGCTATGCAGACATAGAAGTTGAGATCGTGGAAGAAGATGATCTTCTTAAAGGACTTGGTCCCAAGACCTCTGTCTGGGCTTCACATGCAGATGAAGTTGTCAGAATGCCTGAAGGCTTCACTCAGCTTGCAAGATCTAACATTTGTGAGTGTGAGGCCATGAGGCATGAAGAAAGGCCAATATTTGGGGTACAGTGGCATCCGGAAGTTGCTCACACAGAAAAAGGAGAGCAGTTGTTAATGAATTTCTTTGAAGTATGTGAGAATTATTAATCCTCACATTCCCATTTTCTTCATCATTTTTTGCATATTGAATTTTCCACCACGGAATCCTTTCATGGCGGTCTGCATCATCTTATGATATTTCAGGAGCTCTCTGACATCTTCAGGAGCACAGCCTGATCCTCTGGCAATTCTCTTGATACGGGCACTGCCGATGACTCTTGGATTGAGCATTTCATCTTCTGTCATCGAGTCCATCAGAACCCTGTAACGTCCGAGTTTGTCACCGGTTACCTGGTATGCATCTTCAGGAATCTTTGCTCCCATTCCTCCAAGTGGCAACATCTGCATGATCTGCTTCATTGGCCCCATCTTGTTGAGACTTTCAAGCTGCTTGTACATATCTTTCAGAGTGAACTTTCCACGGAGCATTGACTCCATGTCAAAGTCCTCTCCACCGAGTGCTTCCTCGGCCTTTTCAATAAGGCTCTTGATATCACCCATTCCGAGAAGTCTTGAGATGAACCTGTCAGCCTCAAACCTTTCAAGGTCTTCAGGTGTTTCACCAATACCAATGAACGCGATGGATGAATTTGTTTCAGAAACCGCGGAGAGTGCTCCACCACCTTTTGCAGTACCGTCAAGTTTTGAGATCACAACACCAGAGATTCCGATAGAATCATTGAATGCACGTGCCTGTTCGCTTGCCTGCTGACCAATTGCACCGTCAAGAACAAGGAGTTTGTAGTCAGGTTTAGCCACGGCATGTATTTCTTCCATCTCTGTGATGAGGTCACTTTCAAGTGAGTGGCGTCCGGCAGTGTCCACAATGAGTACATCGTTCTTCTGGAGTTCATTGAGTCCTCTTTCAACAATGCCTACTGCATCAGGGTTGCCTTCTTCTCCGTAGAATGCAACGTTAAGTTTGGTACAGAGGGTTTTGAGCTGCTGGTATGCACCTGGCCTGAACGTATCAGCACAAACCACACCGGGTTTCAGTCCTTTCCTCTGGAAGTAGCGTGCAAGTTTTGATGTTGTGGTAGTTTTACCGCTACCTTGCAAACCTATCATCATGATGGTCTGTGGTTTGAGTGGGATGTCGGTACTCTTACCGATGATATTGATGAGTTCCTGGTAAACAATTCTGATTATGTGTTCTCTGGGGCTCATTCCTGAGGGTACTTCTTCTTTCAGTGCACGCTCTTTGATGTGCTTTGACATCTGCATTACAAGCTTGACATTTACGTCTGACTGAAGCAAAGCCCTCTGGATATCTTTGACTACCTCATTTACGGTACGCTCATCGATACGTCCGGATTTTACTATTTTCTTAAGGGCATCCTGCAGGGAATTCCCGAGTTTATCCATTACCATTTAAGGATCTTCCTTTTTCAGTTCTCTTTTTGCTCTAATAAATGGGGAGTTCATATTTAATTCTGTTGTGGAAATCATCTCGAATTGCAGACAGATATGTCAAGTCAAATTGTTTGATTAGGATTACTCAAACCGGTTGGCTGAAATAAGACTTAAAATATGATAAAAAAAGAATTAGTAGCGGGGGATAGATTCGAACTATCGGTCTACGGGTTATGAGCCCGTCGGGATCTCCTGGCTACCCCACCCCGCTTCGGGGATTGATGTTTAACTTGTAAAGCAAATCCTTCTATGTCTGCATACTATATATGTATGTTTCCAGAATACGGTTCTAACACACGAATTGATGTTTAAATCAAAATGATGTTAGAAAAGTAGCGGGGGATAGATTCGAACTATCGGTCTACGGGTTATGAGCCCGTCGGGATCTCCTGGCTACCCCACCCCGCTTCGGAGATTGATGTTTATTCTGGAAGGGTACTCCCCCATCAACTATTTCATAGTTCATATAGTTTGCGTGTGAGTTCATTTTAACAATGGGGTACATGATACATAAATAGGTAAATTATATCTTCTATCTGTCTAAATATAGTGTTTCATCTTTAGTTTTACTAATTGGAGAAATAACATGGCCTTACCTGACAAATTCAAATGTGTAGTTACAAACTGGGATTACATTTACGACCTGTGCAGAGAAGTTGCAAACGAAGTGAAAGCTTCAGGTTACGAACCGGACATGATAGTTGCCCTCGCAAGAGGCGGATGGTTTGCAGGTCGTGTGTTATGTGATTTCCTTGGTCTTGATGACCTTACAAGTCTTAAGATCGAGCACTACCTTGGAACCGCACTTGCAGGTGATGAGCCACAGATCAAATATCCTCTTGCAGACAATGCTGTTGCAGGAAAGAAAATCCTTATTGTTGACGACATTGCAGACACAGGTAAGAGTTTGATGCATTCTCTTGAATATGTAAATGAACAGGGTCCAAAGGAAGTAAAGACAGCAGCTCTACAGTATCTTGATTCATCTGAATATGATCCTGATTTTGTAGGAGAACGTCTTGAAGAATGGGCATGGGTTGTTTTCCCATGGAATTTCATTGAAGACATGACTGATATCATCTCAACCCTCATGACAAAAGAGGATAAGGAACTCTGGGATATTGCTTCTATAAGACATGGTCTCTATATGTATCACTCTCTTGGGTCATTCGCATTTGAGATCGCACAGCCGGGCAGGCTTCCGGAAATATTGGAAGAAATGCATCGCAGGGAAATTGTATGCTCTGTGAACGAGGATGGAAAACAGTACTGGAAACTTGCTGAATAATACGAGTGATACAATGCAGGAAAAATCTAAAGCTGATATCGCAATCATAGGCGGAAGTGGCATTTATGATGCCAATCTGCTTGATAATGTACAAGATGTTGATATTGACACTCCTTTTGGAAAACCTTCTGATTCAATAACAGTTGGTAAGCATGGTGATGTAGGCGTCTGTTTCCTTCCAAGACATGGCGTGGGTCACAGGATATCTCCAACAGAATTGAACTCAAGAGCAAACATCTTCGCTCTTAAGAAACTCGGTGTGAAGCGCATAATCGCTGCATCTGCTGTGGGTAGTCTGAAAGAAGAACTCAAACCTCTGGACATCGTTATTCCAAACCAGATATATGACCGTACAAAATCCAGACCATCAACTTTCTTTGAGGATGGCATTGTTGTCCACATGGGATTTGCAGACCCGTTCTGTCCTGAAACTTCAAAGACCATAGTCGATGTTGCCAATTCAAAGGGTTACAGCGTCAAGGAAGGTGGAACCTACGTTTGTATGGAAGGCCCGCAGTTCTCAACCCGTGCTGAGTCTCGTGTGTATCAATCACTTGGTTTCGACATCATTGGTATGACTGCAATTCCTGAGGCAAAACTTGCACGTGAGGCTGAGATTTGCTACTCCATGATCGCTACTGTGACAGATTACGATGTTTGGTATGAGGAAGATGTCACAATCGAGACTGTCATTGAGAATGCGATGAAGAACGAGGCTGCTGTAAAGGATATAATCGTGTCAACTCTGGATAAACTGAGTCTTGAGCAGCACTGTATGTGTAAGGATGCTCTGATGGGTGCTATCGCAACAGTTCCATCCATGATTCCATATAAGACTAAGAGAAGACTCGATCCTCTTATCGGAAAATATCTGGAAGAGTGAGGATGCGATATCTGTAAGCAGCTTATCGCAAGTGTTTTAATATATCATGATGCTTATTTAATTCGGTGGATCATGCCTCATAAGTGTACAAGATGTGAATCTATCTTTGTAGACGGCGCTTCAGTAATACTTAGCGGATGCCCTAATTGTGGCTGGAATAAGTTCCTTTATGTCAAGGATGAAGAGCTTGAGCAGCAATCTCCAGAAGATTCTAAAGCCCAGGATACCGGAGAGGAACATGTCATTGATGAAACTTCTTCTGAAACAAAAGGAGAACAGTCCTCAGGAGAAATAATCCGTGAGATTGATGACATCCTTGGTGTTGAGAAGGAAGATTCAAGTGTCACTGAAGAGGAAGGTGAGAGGGTTGAATCCGTGCGTATCCTTGGTCCCGGTTCTTATGAACTGAACCTCGATTCCCTGCTTGATCGCAAGGAGATCGTAATGGCCTTCAAGGAAGATGGAGCATACGCCCTGCATCTTGGTTCTGTTTTTAAGGAAAACAAAGACAAGAAAAAGAAGAAAAAGTGATTTTTCTTTGAGGTAAGCAATGGATGTAAATCCAAAAGAACGATTCTTTGAAGTTGATGCCCTGCGAGGAATTGCAATCGTTCTGATGGTTGCCTATCATTTCTTTTTTGATCTTGATTTTTTCAGCATCTCTGAATTCGACATGCATTCAGGTATTCTTGTAGTTATGGGGAGAAGCGCAGCTATTCTGTTCATTTTTCTAGTGGGTGTTTCCCTCACTTTAAGCTACTCCAGAGCATCCCGTTCCAGACCTGGAAAAGAAATCTTCATTCACAATCTGAAAAGAGGTGCCGGAATCTTTGGATGGGGTCTTGTGATAACATTTGTAACCACAATATTCCTTGGAAGCGGCACGATTTACTTTGGAATACTTCACCTGATAGGATTTTCAATTATCATTTCCTATCCATTCCTGAAGTACAGATGGTTCAATCTACTCGCAGGTATTGCCTTGCTCTTTGCAGGAATCCCAATGGATGCTGCTTATGTTGATTATCCATGGCTTCTCTGGATAGGTCTGAAACCACACGGTTTTTACACTCTTGATTACTTCCCGCTGATTCCCTGGTTCGGGCTTGTCCTTCTGGGAATTTATGCAGGAAACAGCCTGTATCCTGATTACAAGCGAAGTTTCAGGATGTGTGATTGCGAAGGGAATGCTGTTGTGGGGTTGCTTGAGTATCTGGGAAAAAAGTCACTGTTGATCTATCTGGTGCATCAGCCGGTTATTGTTGGAATGTTGATGATCTTCATTAAAATTGTTTGATATAATCTGTTATTTCTGTTTTTCTTTTGGTATTTCTTACTTCTTTTTATACAAGGGGCTAATATTATGGACAATACAATGAATGATAAAATCGAGAAAATTTTGACAAATCCTGCAATCGGGGCAGCATCCCAAATGCATCCGCTTCTCGCAGCTGCGCATAGTTCATTGATTACTTCACTTACTAATATTCAAAATGAGAGGAGGGAGGTATTTATGGATGAGCTTAGTCGTGGTAAAATAAGATTTGAGGATAAAATTGCTCAATCTGATCCTTTTGTTCATTGTTTTATTATTACTTACGACGCAGCGATGAGGTCACTTCAGAGGCAGAAAAATCAATATTTTGCTCATCTCCTCTCCAGTAGTTTTGAAAGTAGTGAGCTATACAATGTCACAGAATATGAAGAATATTTAAACATGTTAAATGAAACTAGTTCTCGGGAACTGTGGATACTTGTTGTGTTGTCTAAATATGAGAAGAAGCATCGCAATATTCATGGAAAGCTAACTCTCAAAGAAGTTAGTATTTATTGGGATGCTTTCATTGCAGAAATTAGTTCTAAATTATCTATTTCTTCTGAGGAAATAAATGCAATTTTAACTAGGTTGAATAAAAGTGGTCTATATTCCACAATAGTCGGCTCATATGTGGGTTATTATGGAGATAGAGGAACATTAACTCCTATATATTATAAACTTGAAGATTTGATAAAACCAATTGAAGGTGATTTTATTGATGATGATTTTTTAAATGATTGATTATCATTCCATATTTTGAAATATTTTTTGTAATTACATTTGGGTTGTCTGTATTTGATGAAAAAGAAGGTGCCGGATTCCGGCACAAATTCATGTTTCTAATAACTATCTCTGCCCTGTAATCCTCTCATCTGCACTCTTGAGTATCATGGCTATCATATCGCTGTATGAGATGTCAGCGATTCTGGCCATCTTTGCAAGGTGTCCGTCCCAGCACCAGCCGGGATTGGGGTTGACTTCAAGAAGTTTAGGGTTGCCTTTTGCATCAAGTCTCCAGTCAAGGCGTGTGTAGTCCTGGCATTCCAGCCTGTTTATAAGTTTCAGGCTGCACTCGATAATGAGTTCTTCTGTCTCTTTTGGAAGGTAGGCAGGTGAGGATTTGATCTTCCAGTAAGGTGAGTCAGGTATCCACTTAGCCTCGTATCCGCAGAGTTTTGGAAGGTCTTCAGGTAAGTCTGAGTAATCTTCCTGTGTAAGCGGCAGTACTGTATAGTTCTCAGGCGGGTTGCCTATGATTCCTATGCTGAGATCTTTTCCGGTGAGGAATTCTTCAACAAGTATCGGTTTATCGTAACCAAGTCCTTCCCTGATGTCATAGATTGCCCTGACAACTTCATCACGGCTGTTACATACGCTGTGCTGGTTTAGTCCGAAACTGGAGTCTCCAAAGTTCGGTTTTACGATAACCGGGAAATCCATTGGCAGCTCGAACAGGGTGTCCTCACCTTTAACAACTATACCTTCAGGAACCGGAACTCCAAGGTCTTTTGCAATACCTCTCACAAGTGCCTTATCATAGCAAAATGCCAGACATTGTGGTCCGGAGCCGGAGTAAGGAATGTTAAACATCTCAAGTATTGCAGGCACGTGCAGCTCCTTTTTGGGGTCATTGTCATAACCCTCGTCACAGAGATTGAAAATGAAATCAGTTTTAGTTTTTATCTTTGCAAGGTCGGTGAGAAGCGTATCATGATTATCCAGATATTTGAAAGAATAGTTTTCAAGCTCATGGAGTCCGCCTTTAAGCTGGTCAATGGTGTATATGTCATCATCATCAAAAACACCACAAGGTTTCAGTGAATCGTTCTTCCTCGGGTCGCCGAAGACTACAACCACATTTTTCTTTGCTTCCTTAGCCTTTTTCTTTTTAGGGGTCCATTCTTTCCTTACCGTTGCAGTCACAATAATGCGCCTTTCCATCATTCCGAGATCCTGGTTTCTCAGTGTCTGTGAATTGATGGAATCAACTATCTCGATATCCGTGAAATCTGCTTTTTTCAGCAATTGTTTCAGTGCTTCAGTGGTGTAGAGGCGTTCTGCATAGAACTGGTCTGCTATAACTCCTGATGTATCGTTGACAATAACCTCTCTGGAGATGAGCTTCTCCCCATCTGTAGAAATGGATCTCTCCCTGCACACAAAGTTATTTTTGTCTATCCATTCCCATGAACGTGGCTGGTATTTTTCCTTTAAATATGAACCATCAGCCACATCAAGAAGCACCTTTCCCCAGGGTCTCAGTATCCTTTTTACTTCCTTCAGAACTCTCAGATCCTCGTCAGACGTTTCGAAATAACCAAAACTATTTCCAAGGAGCATCACAACATCGAATGAATCGGTTGTGTATGGTGTTTTCCTGGCATCCCCTTCCTTGAATTTGACACCAAGACTTTCTTTTTTAGCAGTGTTCTTTGCTCTCTGGATAAGGTAGTGTGACCTGTCCAGACCGTCAAGGTTCTTCAAACCCCTTCTGGCAAGTTCAAGTGTATGTCGTCCCTGTCCACAACACAGGTCAAGCACATGGCTTTCAGGTGTCAGTTTCAGTATTGAAGAAAAGGTGTCTGTCTCCTGTCTGGTGATGCTTGCATCCTCTACGATATCCGCATCGGTCTTCAGGTAGAGTGAGTTGAATATCTTCTTCCACCAATCGGGGTTCACATGCTCTTCCAGGTGTGGGACTGGTCCCAATGTCCTTGATTTTTGTTTTTCTTTGTTCTGGTTTTCTTTAGGTCGTTCTTTCATAAGGTATAACCCTCTAATTTTTGGAACACACGTCATAGTGTATTCAAGCCATATTGTAAGGTTTAAGAATAAATAATCATCGATAAATTGATTATTTCAAATATTATTAGATAATTTATGTTTTATTAACTTTTAACTGTGCTATTGATTATTAAAATCAAAAATATGTTATTTTATTGCTTATTTTCTCTTAAAAAGCATAATTTCTCTCTATTTCTTGTTTGCACGTTCTCTGTATTCTTAGAAAATCCTAACATGATATGGTTTTGGCAGAATAATTAATAGAAATCACTCAAAAAAGTCTGCCTTTCATCAATCTTCTCAAGTTTTGTAACTCCTACTCCAAGTAACCTGAACCTGCCCTTTCCCATGAACTCTTCCATAAGTATCAGGGCATTCTTTGTGATAACTTCTTTATCAGTGGTCGCAGCATTCAGGGTCTTTGCCCGGGTGTATGTCCTGAAATCCTCATAACGGACTTTGATTGTCACAGTTCTGTACCGGAACCTTTTTTTCATCATTGATGTGTGGACTTTTTCTGTCAGTTCTTTGAAAACCTGTTCAATTCTACCAGGGTCGGAGATGTCCTCATCAAACGTATCTTCAGTGCTCACGGATTTGACTTCTTCTCTTTCCTTTACTTCCCGCGTGTCAATGCCGTTTGCAAGCTGGTGCATTACAACTCCGTATTTTCCAAAACGGGATATCAGTAACTGAACATCACAGGTTGCAAGTTGTCCTACTGTTTCAATTCCCAACTCTTCAAGAATTGGCTGGGTTTTCTTGCCGATTCCCGGGATTTTCGATACATGCATGGGGAAGAGAAAATCCTGTATGTCCTCAGGTCTTACAACAGTTAAGCCATCTGGCTTGTTAAAATCGGATGCGATCTTTGCAACTACTTTGTTTGGAGCCACGCCGATGGAACATGTAAGTCCGTGAAGTCTTTGAGTCTCACTTTTTATCTTCTTTGCAAGCAAGGTTGCAGATTCATAGTCCGAAATCGACTCTCCAATGTCAAGGTACGCTTCATCAACACTCACCTGCTGGAATTTGTCCGCGAAAATACGAAGTGTCTGCATTATCTCTGCTGATACTTCCTTGTAGAGCTTCATGTTGACTCTGAGGTATACGGCATCAGGACATAGTTTGTAGGCTTTTGAAATTGCCATGCCGGAATGTATGCCGTATGCTCTTGCTTCGTAGGAACAGGTACTTGCAACTCCTCTGCCACTGCCGCCTTTTGGGTCTGACCCGACCACTACAGGGAGTCCTTTAAGTTCCGGTTTTTCTCTTACTTCAACTGAGGAGTAAAAACTGTCCATATCAATGTGCAGCGTAATCCTTTCTCTTCCAGAGTTATCCATTTAGTCTCCATGATGTTTTTATTCAAATATGGTTATATTTGTTGATTATATTGAATATATCGGTTTTTGTTTTTTGGGCCCTATAGAACTCCTTTTTGTACGAGTGACACAAACTTTGCTCTTTTTCAGTTCCACAAAAAACCAGGCAAACTAAAAACAGCGTAAGCATCCGCCGAAGGCGGCACTTTCCTCTACCTCTGTACAGAAGACAATTGCATTTATACTTAGATTTCTACAGAATACTTGCAAATAAAATATTCCTGAGTATTATGCAGATAATTTTGTTTATTCATTTGGGAAAACGCCGGCTCCGCCGGACCCTTCGGGATTTATCGAGTTATTCATACCAGATAGATCATATTGACCTGACAAAACCGATATACTTTTCTTAAATTTCTAATGGCAGGATTTCTACAAAGTCGTTTTTGCTTATGGCTAACGGAACCCTGATATAACATCACGGACCATGGAAGTCATATTAAAGTAATGTACCCGGTGCAATAATGTATATTTATCTCGCAATAGTTGCTTATGCAGTCGTTCTCTTTCTCACATTGAGAGATATCCGTATCTATAAACGGACCAGGCTTGATTCGTATCGCAAGGGAGCTATCAAGGGTATACTTGCATCTACTCTGGCTCTTCTGGGAGTTCTGTTCACAACCTTCAACCCTAATCTGGGTCTTCTCGTTGTACTTATCGGTTTGTTCTTCAATCAAAAAGGCCCCCGTGACCGTGTTTTCAATAACGCGGGTGCAATGGATCGTTTTCTGGGAAAAACTGATATATAATTAAGTATTCTGGTGCAGTTCCTGTAATCCAAAAGGTATAAATGTAAGGGTATTTATTATAACCCCGATACAATTTACTACTATAAAGTTTCATCAAATAATTGATTCATAATAATGGAGAATTATCATGGGAAATATTAGACAAACCAATATCAAGAGAATCGCAATTCGCTTAGCTGAAAACCACGGTAACGTATTTACAACAGACTTCGACACAAACAAGCACCTTGTGACAAAGTATACAACCATCGAGAGCAAAGTGATCAGAAACCGTGTAGCAGGTTACGTAACAAGAAAGATGACACATAGGCCAAGAGAGTGAAGGTTTCTGGAGAGGGGATGTTCCCATGTTCGAAGGAGTTATGCCTGCTCTTGTAACGCCATTTACAAATGACAATACCATTGATGCGGAAAGTTTCAGAAATATTGTTAAGTTTGTGGAAGATGGTGGCGTTTCCGGAGTCGTTGCCTGTGGTACGACCGGTGAATCTGCAACACTATCAACTGCAGAGCATAAAGAACTGATTAACCTTTGTATCGATTGTGCGAACGTTCCTGTTATAGCGGGCACTGGTTCGAACAACACAGTTGAAGCAATCGAACTTACTAAGCACGCAGCAGACGTGGGAGCGGATGGCGCTCTTATAATATCTCCCTATTATACCCGGCCCAATAATGCAGGGCTTATTGCTCATTTTAAGAAAGTGGCAGAATCTGCCGACATCCCTATCATATTATATAATGTTCCTTCCCGTACAGGACAGGACATGCCTCTGGATGTCATAGTCGAACTTTCAAAGGTAGAAAATATTGTTGCTGTAAAAGAAGCCAGTGGAAATCTTGGCAAGCTTTCACAGATAATCGAAGAAACAACTGGCGAGGATTTCACTGTTCTTTCCGGTGAGGACGGACTTAGTTATCCTATATTTGCTCTGGGCGGCGCCGGTGTAATTTCAGTTGTTGCCAATATCGTTCCTGAAAAGATGGTAAAGCTTTACGAAGCAGTTAATGCCGGTGATCTTAAAACAGCAAGGCAGCTTCACTTTGAGATGGCACCACTCATCCGTGCATTGTTCACAGAAACAAATCCAATTCCTGTGAAGCGTGCAGTTGAACTTATAGGTCTTTCAAGTGGAAATATAAGACTTCCTCTTGCTCCTCTGAGTGAAGAGAACAGCGTTACACTTGAGAATGCTCTTCGCAACCTGGGGTGCATTGCATGATAAATGTTGGTGTAACAGGTGCTTCAGGAAGAATGGGGAAACTCATTATCGATAATATCCTCAGATTTGATGACCTCAAATTGACATCAGCCTTTGATCTTATGAACATCGGCAAGGATGTCGGTGAGGTAGCTCAGATGGGCTCTCTGGGAGTCCCCATATCTGGCGTTGATGACATGGAATCTGTCCTGAAAGAGTCAAAGACCCAGGTACTGATCGATTTTACAATTGCAAATGCAACTGCTGTAAATGCACCCAAGGCTGCGTCAGCCGGTGTGAGTCTTGTAATTGGAACAACCGGTCTTTCCCCTGAGCAGAAAAAGACAATAGAATACTCAATTATAAGCAACAATGTTGCAGGAATCATATCTCCGAATTATTCGGTTGGAGTAAATGTTTTCTTTAAAATACTTGCAGAAGCTTCCAAATATCTCGGTGATATGGACATAGAGATCATAGAAGCTCACCATATGCATAAGAAAGACGCACCAAGCGGCACAGCACTGGGAGCTGCTAACGTTATCAGTGAAGCTCTTGGTGGCAAGGAATTCGTATATGGCCGTGAAGGTGTTGCACCCCGTGGAAAAGAAATAGGTATCCATGCAGTGCGTGGCGGAGACATAGTTGGAGATCATACTGTTCTTTTTGCAGGTGATGGTGAGAGAATAGAGATAAAACACCAGGCGCATTCAAGACAGGCTTTCGCAGGCGGTGCAGTTAAAGCAGCAGCCTGGATAGGCAATGCAGGACCTGGTCTTTATACCATGCAGGATATTCTGGGACTTTAACCCCAACTTTTTTTTGGCCAACATGTGTTCATTTGTGGCGCAGTTGCTGGGAACTGTGCACATAGAACTGAATGATAACGTGTGTTCAATGTTCATCACTATTATATATTTGTCAGTATATAATCTATATTGTAGCATGAAAGCCTTGGTGCCATTGTTACTACCTCCAAACGTTTCTTCCTTTTTTATTTTTTAACCGGCGTCACAGCAAATGCTCTGCAATATCTTCAGAGATCACTCTTCCACAATAGTAGCATCTGAGTTTAAGGAATATTTTTTCGGTATCAACAGCAAATTTTGATGTGATGGGTTCATTGCTGTTAGAGATGCAGTTAGGATTTATGCAACTCACAACTCCCTCCACAAAAGAGGGTATGTGGACCTTGTACTTGCTGGAAACATTGAAATCACGTATGATATTGATAGTTGCATTAGGGGATATAAGTGCTATTTTGTCTACCTCTTCTACATTGAGTTCACGATTTTCGACTTTAACCACATCTTTTTTCCCATATCGTCCTTTGGAGTTTATCACAACACTCACAACTCCTTTTGATGAATCAGGAAGTCCAAGGATCTTTAATACATTCAGAGCCTTGCCCGCAGTGATATGGTCAATAACAGTACCATTCTCTATCCTGCTAACTCTGAGTTCTGTCTCAATATCGGTCATTCTATCGCTCCCAACACAAGTCCAAGCAATGCCATTCTCACAGGAACCCCATAGAATGCCTGTTTAAAGTAGCATGCATGTGGTGTATCATCCACGCTATTATGTATTTCATTCACTCTGGGAAGTGGGTGCATTACCTTAAGTTCAGGTTTAGCATCTTTCAATGTTTCAGTTGTGATCTTCAGTTTGTTAGCAACCTTGTGGTATTCAGCAGGGTCAGGGAATCTTTCTTTCTGTATGCGTGTCATATAAAGTACATCAACATCCCCGATGGCCTCTTCAATCGAATCTACTTCTTTGATCTTTGCTCCTCTTGCGATAATATCATTGATGATCTCTTCCGGCATACGCAGTTCTTTAGGGGATATCAGGGTGATCTGCGCACCGTAAAGTGAAAGCGCGTAACACAATGAGTGAACAGTTCTTCCGTACTTGAGATCGCCCGCAAGTGCAATTTTCAGGCTTTCAAGGTGGCTTTCACGTTTGATAGTATAAAGGTCAAGCAGGGTTTGAGTAGGATGATGGCCTGCACCGTCGCCTGCATTAAGTACTGGCACCCTGGAGAACTCTGATGCAAGATGCGCCGCACCTTCTTTCGGATGGCGAATTACGATGGCATCCACATAACCGTCAACAACTCTGATGGTATCTGCAAGGGTCTCACCCTTTGCAATGGAACTGGCGTCAACAGACCCCAGGTTCAAAACATCTCCTCCAAGTCTGAGCATCGCAGTTTCAAAAGACATCCGGGTTCTTGTACTTGGTTCGAAAAAAAGCACTGCAAGAATTCTTCCGGAAAGCAGGTCCGACCTCTCTTCTCCGCGTGCGATCGGCTCCATTTTTTCAGCAGCAGTAAGTATATGGTCGATCATCTCTCTGGAGAATTCCCTCATCGAAATGACAGGTTGGTCCTTAAATTTCATCGTCTACTAAAGGCATTACATGGGATATAATATTTGCCTGCTAACTCAGGATTTTTTAGTCCGGGACTTGTCCTTCAGATCCTCGGCAAGACAGTCCCATTCGCAGGTCTCAACATCATCACAAATGTGTCTGCACTTGAAAATTGCCTTTCTTTTAGTTGATATTGTCAGTTCTTTTAGATCCATAATAGCTCTGCGAACACCTGCAGCCTTTTCACATATCTCGTTTGCCTCATCTGAATTAACATGTCCATGTTCAAGTTCTTCTTCATACTCCTTTTCTTTTGTGTACAGTATCTCCAGAAGTCTATCAATGCTTTCCACATCACTTATCTCAATGCGGGGCTTGTTTACTATCTCCCATACTATCTCATGTAAATGCATCTCATTTCCATCGATCACAATCTTGTAGGGAATTTCTTCTCCTACCCAGAAAAGACCACTGTGAAGACGTTTCAATAGTTTCTCCCTTTCTCTGGCGGAAATTTCTTCATTCTTCTTCATTCTCTCTCCCATAATTCCACATTATTAATTTTTACGTGATTAAATTTATAGGTTTTCAAGTATTTTAGTAGTGTAAGTATGTCCAAAGTTGATCCTAATAAACCAATTATTCAGGTTGCTCTTGATCTCCTGGAAACCGACAGGGCAATACAGATAGCAAAAGAATCTCTTGAAGGCGGTGCAGACTGGCTTGAGGCCGGAACCCCTCTCATTAAAAGTGAGGGCATGGACGTCATCAGAAAACTAAGGGACGCCTTCCCTGAGAAAACAATCATTGCCGACATGAAAATAGCTGATACCGGTGCCATGGAAGTAGAAATGGGAGCAAAGGCCGGTGCTGATATCATAGTCGTGCTTGCAAGTGCAGATGATTCCACGATACTTGAGTCAGTGCGCGCAGCCAGAAAATACGGTGCAAGGATAATGGCTGATCTGATATCTGCAAAAGACCCTGTTTCCCGCAGCGTGGAAGTGGAAAAGCTGGGCGTGGATTATATCAACGTACACGCAGGGATCGATCAGCAGATGGAGGGTCTGGACTCTCTTTCCATCATGAAGGAAGTTGTCAAAAAGGTCAACATCCCGGTTGCAATTGCAGGCGGCCTGAATGCCGGTTCATGTGCTGAGGCCGTAACTGCTGGTGCCAATATTGTCATTGTCGGAGGAAATATTGTCCGTTCATCCGATGTTACTGCTTCTGCAAGAGCCATCAGGGAAAGCGTAGATTTACCCACAACAGTACAGGTTACCAGACTTTCACGAGATGATGAGATAAGAGCAATACTTGAAACAGTTTCCACTTCTAATATCTCCGATGCCATGCACAGAAAAGGTGCCATGCAGGATATCATCCCGATGATGGAAGGTAAAAAGATGATTGGTACTGCGGTAACTGTCCAGACCTTCAAGGGAGACTGGGCAAAAGCGGTTGAGGCAATCGATGAGGCAAAAGAAGGAGATGTGATTGTCATCTATAATGGAAGCAGGCATGTTGCTCCCTGGGGCGGTCTTGCAACACTTAGCTGTCTTAACAAAGGAGTTGCTGGCGTTGTCATCGATGGTGCTGTGAGAGACATCGATGAAGTTCGCAAGATCGGATTACCTGTTTTTGCCACCTGTAATGTGCCAAACGCAGGAGAACCCAAAGGGTTCGGTGAAATAAATTCTGAAATTGTTTGCGGCAATCAGACTGTAAATCCTGGTGATTATATTGTAGGTGATGACAACGGAGTCGTTGTTATTCCAAAAGAGCGCGCCTATGAAATTGCAAGACGCGCTAAAGAGGTTGAAAAGACCGAACAGCGTCTCTTTGAAGAAATTCGCAGAGGTGCGACATTATCTGAAGTCATGAATCTTAAAAAATGGGAGAAACACTGAAATGATCGAATTGTTAAAAGTGCTGGTATGTATGCCTTTTTTGTTATATTCCTGTTATTCGGATATTAAAACCCGGCGTGTTTCCAATGATGTATGGTTTATGATGTTCGGCGTGGGATTCATATTCATCATGTATGACCTGATGAACTATGGTTTCCCGTACCTGATACGCAACATACTGTCATTCCTGTTCATATTCGCTTTTGTGTACATCCTTTTCCAGTTCGGTGCCTTTGGCGGTGCCGATGCTAAGATACTGATGGTCATCTCACTGATAGTCCCAACGTTCCCTATAATAGAGCTGGGTTCAACAATTCTTCCTATTAGGGGTGTTCCACCAATCGATATCTTTGCCTTCAGTGTATTTGGCAATTCGGTGATTCTTACTGTGATCGTTCCACTTGGATTATTCCTGTACAACCTGATGAAAAATCCATCTGAATCTCTGAAACGTCCGTTTTACATGTTCATAGGATACATTGCTCCGATATCAAAACTGGAAAAAGGTCATTTCCGTATGATTGATTCTTATGAGGAAACAAAAGATGGTGTAAAATTCAGGTTTTCAAGGTCAGGTACGGAAATCAGTTCTGATGTTATCAAAGAACTGAAAGCATATCAAAAAGAAGGCAGGGTAAAAGATGGCGTGTGGATTACCCCGGGTTTGCCTTTTATGGTCCCGATTACAGCTGGTTTTATAACTGCTGTTGTCTATGGGGATCTTATATTCCAGCTGACAATGCAATTCATGATGATGTGAATTGCTTTTTATCTCTTTTTAACTTCTGTTCTGCATCAGGTTTTAATACCATTTCTTTCAGATTATTAATTGGAGATGGGTTTAATGGAAGAAAAGAAACCTGAGAACAAAAATAAAAATGACAGTGAAAAGAAGGCAAAAGTAAATCCAATTCATCCCGGTGATCAGAGGGTTCGTCCAAAAAGACACCTTCTTGATACCTGTGAATAAACTATGCTTAATGATCTGTCTATCATTTCCTTTTGATAACTGACTGGTAGACATTCCTTATTTCATCATCTGAATAGGTGCCTCCCAGTTTATCTTTTATGCTTTTGATAAGATCATTTTCAAGTTCATCCAGCGCTTTAAGCACAATTTCCTTTTTAAGAGGTGGTTTTTGGATTTTGTTTCCGGAAACTTTTGTTTTAACTTCATTTTTTACGGAAATTTTGACTTTGCTTTTTTCAGTACTCGAACCTGATCCTTCCAGTGTTTCCAGATATTCTGCAATCCCTTTGAGGAACATGTCTCCATATTTCCTGAGCTTGTACTCGCCAACACCTGTGATCTTCAGCATTTCTTCTTTTGTAGTTGGTCTTCTGGCAGCCATCTGGCGAAGACTTGTATCAGCAAATATAATGTAAGGCGGCACATCCTGCATCTGTGCCAGGGATATGCGGAGCTCTTTTAATTTATCAAAAAGGATCTTGTCAGGGTCATCGCTGATCCCGCGGTGAACTATCAGCTTGTTTTCTTCCTCAAATTCATCATCATTGGCATCTTTTGTAATCGGCTCGTAATCTGTCTGAGCATCCTCAACTTTTCGGGTAAAGTTCACAGCTCTTTTTCCATCAAGGACTTCCATGCTCTTCTTGTTTAGTTTAAGAAGCGGATAACGTGCGCCTTCTACTTTGATAACGTCCTGCCTGACCATTTCCCGGGCCATATCCTGCCATTCATTCTTGGGATGTGCATCGCCTTGCCCGTAACTTTTGAGCAGGTGATGTTTTTTGTCTGTTATCTTCTTTGCACGGCTTCCGGTAAGCACGTCAACAACATGGGTCATACCAAATCTCTGGTTCAGGTCCTGGATACATTTGATAATCAGTCTTGCTTCTGCTGTTCCATCGACCTCTATGCGAGGCTGAAGGCAAACATCACATTTTCCACAATTGTCTTCCGGTATTTCCTCTCCGAAATACCGAAGCAACACTTTTCGACGACAAATGTTACTTTCACAATAGTCTACCATCTCATTGAGCTGCTTGATTGCAATGTCTCTTTCTTCCTTTTTTCCCTTCTGTTTGATGAAATACTCTATCTTGTACTTATCACCGCGACTGAAAAAGAGCACACACTCACATTCAAGTCCGTCTCGTCCTCCTCTTCCGGTTTCCTGATAGTATCCTTCGAGGTTTTTGGGCAGGTCATAGTGTATCACAAAACGGACATTGGGTTTGTCAATACCCATTCCAAATGCAATGGTGGCAACAACAATGTCAGCTCTGTCCTTGATGAACATTTCCTGATTCTTTGCTCTCTGGGAATCACTCAGTCCTGCATGGTATGAGAGCGCATTGAATCCATCCTTCCGAAGTTTCTTTGTAAGGCTGTCCACGGTCCTGCGGCTCTGGCAATAGATGATCCCGCTTTCTCCTTTCTTTTTCCTGAGATACTGCAAAAGGTTGTTATAGGTATCTTTCTTGGCGCGCACGCGATAGAACAGGTTCTGTCGGTTAAAACTCGCAACATATATGCCACAATTTCCAATACCGAGTTGTTTTATGGTATCTTCCCTTACTTTTGGAGTGGCGGTGGCAGTGAGGGCAATAATAGGTATTCCCGGGAACTTCTTTTTCAGCATACTGAGTTTTCTGTACTCCGGTCTGAAATCATGCCCCCATTCAGATATGCAGTGGCTTTCGTCAATGGCGAAAAGACTTACATCCAGACTTTTCAGAAGTGTGACGGTTCCTGACAGTGTCAGCCTCTCAGGCGCCAGATAGAGAATTTTGATCTCGCCCCTTTTCAGCTCGTCATAAATACGCCTGGACTGTGCAGGTTTGAGTGTGCTGTTGAGGTATGCCGCATCAATGCCGTTCTCTTTCAGGCTGTCAACCTGATCTTTCATAAGGGATATCAGTGGCGAAACTACTACGGTGATGCCGTCTTTGAGAAGTGCAGGAAGCTGGTAACAAAGAGATTTTCCTCCGCCTGTAGGCATCAGGACAAAGGTATCACGGTCATTTAGCACATCATTGATTATTTCCTTTTGTAAAGGACGAAAATCAGAATAACCGAAGTACTTGCGGAGAGTCTCGTGCATCTTTAGACCATAGTTGTTTTTCCTGAATATATGTTACTGATGTATTTAATCTTCAGGTATGCAGGGCGAAAGTATTCTGATGCATTGTACCCTGGATAATAAATGATTTCAGTGGGAAAACAGGAGGGCTGTTTTCCATGATATCGTTCCCTATTTTATTGCTTTCTGCGCTGCATTACAAGTGCAAGTCCCATTATAGCCATCATTGGAATGGCAATGCCCGGGAATTCAGGAATTTCATTATCCTGGCATTTGCAGAATTTCAGGTTGTCTATATACAACCAATCCTTATATGTGCAACATTTTGTGCTGATGTAGTTTGATTTAGGATTGCACATATCTTTAAGAGAAGATGCAGTGAGCGTTACATATGCGATAGAACTGTCACCTTTTGCGGATAACTCAACAATTTTAGGGCATAAGAATATCCCTCCCTGAGCGGTATCAACTACGTTTCCGTCCTTGTCATATGCTATAATCTGAACTCCGTAGACGCTGTTTACTTCCATGCTTACACAGCAGACTTCCGGGTCGAAGGTTACTGTTACTTTTTCTGATGAATAAGCAGTTTCACTGCCTAACATTCTGTAGGCAACCACAGATGATTCAAATGTTGCTCCCTGGCCAGTAAACTGGTCTGTTATATCCTCTCCGCATTTCATATCATCAAAACAGATCATTTCCCCGTTGCAATCGCATCCACAGTTACAATCGCAATTATTATTACAATTGTCAAAGGCGTTTGCGCTACTTGCAAGCAGGATCAATAAACAAATAACAAACAACAGGCTCTTTCTCATTTTTGTTCCCCCTGATGGTATAATGTGCCACATTAATGGCACCTGTTCTCCAACATTTCCAATATAATTTCTGAGAATATATCAGGGTAAGAAACTATGTTCAGTAAGACTAATTCCCACAATGTTTCTCATCTATTTTTTTCTTCGTATTGTTATTTAAATGAAAATTCCGGCACTATATTTGTTTATATTATATTAAAATAGAAGTTTCTCTTCAACATCGTGTGGGTAATTTTAAAGACAATGTCTTATGACTCTATGGCAAATAGGTGATTCACCACATTATAGATATAAGCTGATATTTTTGGAATCCATGTCAAGTGGCACTATAAATTTTGATATCCTAGATATGATCAGTAAATTGGAATAGATTTTTCAATGCAATCCCGTTCAAATTTACCCACTCAATCTTGTGGAGATCCAATTTTTTTATTCATTATTGGATCCCCTTCTCTTTAAACAGAAAAAAGCAATTGTTAGAAAGAAAACGCCATAAATAACTTGGAATCCAGACGACTGTTTAGCATCTGTTGGAGAGTCTTCTGACGCAGGGAAGCAAACAAATTGAACTATATCTTCACTTGCTATTGAAGTGATATTACTTTCATTGATAGTAACATCATAAATAATGTGGATCTGGTGATAAAATTGAGGAGTGATTGTAGAATATTTCTGTGCAACGACTTGTGCTTCTTCAGATGTAACATCTTCATAAAAATGTATCTCCAGTTCTACCTGTCCATCTTCTGTTCTTGCATAATCAGGCACATTTAAACCTTCATACTTGTTTTCAACAAGTATTTTCCCCATCCACCGAAGACCTACATCATCCGGCAAGTCAGCAGCAGTATAATCAGCAGGCATTGAAAAAATATACGTGTATTTTGCAGCAACAGCTACGCGCCTCACTCCATACTCTTTTAACACTCCCAGTTGTTCATCATTAGGAATTTCATAGAACTGAAGCAGTACGTGTTTCCTTTCAGTTTGATTTTCCAGAGTGTCACTTGCGGTCATGACACTGATCTGTCCAGTGCCATCAAGGTTCGCACCAAACTCCATTGGTTCCGGGGTGTAAACCTCGCCGCCGTAATTATCAAAAGTGTATTTGTCAGAATCGTTTGTTTGGTCTGCACTTGCAATTAGAGTGCATAATACCATTATCAGGAAAAATTTAACCAATAACCCTATGCTTTTTTTGACCATTTATATCCCATTTTCAATTATTTATACTAACCCAGATAACCAAATAAATGTTATGTTTTTCAGTAAATATATCTGGGTTATAAAAAAATATGATTTATTATATATAACTTAAGCCAATTAGCAAATATATATTAGTTATAGTAATAATAATTGGCTATATGGATTCGAAATTGTTCAGGTGATATGGTAATCGTAAGAGGAAATCCTGAAGATATCATCTCAAGTATGGATTTTTACAATTTTTCTTAGTTGAACCCTTATCGAATGTAGAATTTATATTTTTTTAAGGCAGTTTTGTAAAATCAGGACTATGTTTAAAGTCAGTTATATTTTTCCTCCGGCAAGGCTCTTATCTCCGGGCGAGCATTAATATGTACGAAACACTATTTCAGGGTAAAATCCATAGTAATCTTATAATCGGAGTTCTCATTCATGGTAAAAGTAGACAAATTCATTCCTAAAGCAATAGACAAGATCAAGACGCAGATCGATGGCAGAGCTATCATAGCACTTTCCGGTGGTGTTGATAGTTCGGTCTGTGCAATACTTGCACACCGTGCCATCGGTGACAAACTTACACCAATTTACATTGACACAGGTCTTATGCGCAAAGGGGAAACCGAGAGAATAAAGGAAATATTCTCCGATATGAACCTTGAAGTTGTTGATGCAAAGGACCGTTTCCTTTCAGCACTTGCAGGCATCGATGATCCTGAAGAGAAGCGCAAGGCAGTTGGTGAGGCATTTATCCGTGTTTTTGAGGAAGAAGCAAAATTACTCAAAGCTGAATATCTCATTCAGGGGACCATCTACCCGGACAGAATTGAATCTGAAGGGGGCATCAAGTCCCACCACAATGTAGGCGGCCTTCCATCAGTTATGGACTTCAAGGCAATTGTAGAGCCTATAGATGACCTTTACAAGGACGAGGTCCGTGAAGTTGCCCGTGCACTTGAACTTCCACACGAGATCTCTGAGAGAATGCCATTCCCTGGTCCCGGACTATCAGTAAGGATCGTTGGTGAGGTAACCGAAGAGCTTGTTGAAGTTGTAAGGGAAGCCAATGCAATTGTTGAGGAAGAACTCGTAGAACAGTTCCACCCATGGCAGACCTTTGCCGCAATTGTCGGTAAGGGAACCGGTGTGAAAGGTGACGTAAGAGTTCACGGCTGGATCGTTGCTGTAAGGGCAGTTGGTTCCAGGGATGGAATGACTGCAGAGGCAATGGAACTTCCATGGAATGTCCTCAGGAAGATAGAATCAAGGATCACCGCAGAGATTCCTTCTGTTGCAAGGGTTCTCTATGATCTTACTCCAAAACCACCTGCAACAATTGAATTCGAGTAATTTTACAATTATTAATTATTAAGCAGAGCAAGACAAATGTCACTTAACAAAGCAGTTCTTGATATTCGAAATCGTCAGAGGGTAAAACCCTCCCCTTTAGATGTTCCTGCAGCTTCATGGACTGGAAAGGATGTCATTGAATCCGGTGAAATTGACACAATTACTATTATCTTCAAGACATCCGGGTGCTGGTGGGGGAAGGCTGGCGGCTGTACTATGTGCGGTTATGTTTATGACAGTGCACAGGACGTTCCTTCAGATGATGACCTGATGGCCCAGCTTGAGAAAGCAATGAGGAAGACTTCAGATTTTGACCGTTTTATGGTCAAGATATTCACTTCAGGCAGTTTCCTTGACACAAAGGAAATCCCTCTTGAGGTAAGGCACAGGATACTTGAAGAACTGGACAGCAATGAGGGAATAGTCAAAGTGCTGGCAGAGACTCGCCCGGAGTTTGTGACCGAAGAGAATGTGAAAGACTGTGTTTCAGTTCTTAAGAACACAGACTTTGAGGTTGCAATGGGACTTGAGACAAGTTCTGATGTCATACGCAGGCAATCCATCAACAAAGGCTTTACTTTCCAGAACTTTGTAGATGCCGCAGTTGCAGCCAGGGAAAATGGCGCAACCGTAAAATCTTATCTCATGCTCAAACCTCTTTTCCTTTCAGAGAAAGAGGCACTGGAAGATATTGTCCGGACTGTGCGCGATGCAGCACAGTACACTGACACATTTTCAATCAATCTCTGCAATGTCCAGCGTGGTACTTATGTGGAATATCTATGGGACAGGAAACAATATCGTCCGCCATGGCTCTGGAGCATTGTAGACATTCTTCAGAGGACAAAGGCAGAGTTCCCTGATATGATAATCACATCTGATCCGGTTGGTGCAGGTGCTAAAAGAGGTCCACATAACTGCAGAGAATGCAGTCACGATGTTGCCGATGCGATCAGGTTGTTCTCATTGACGCAGGACTTATCATGCTTTGAGCATCTTTCATGTGATTGTAAAGATCTCTGGGAGCAGGTTCTGGAATTAGAGGACCACACCTTCGGCAGCCCGGTCCTTGATTGATTTTTAATTTTAAAATGGAATATCAGATGAGTTTTCACTCATCTCCCCTTTTAAATACCATTGTTCCTATCCCGGTGTCAGTGAACAACTCAAGTAATATTGAGTGTGAGACACTTCCATCGATAATGTGGATCTTTTCGACACCGCTAGTGACTGATGTTGCGGCACTTCTCATTTTAGGGATCATACCGCCTGATATAAGGCCACTGTCAACCAAATCATCTATATCTTCTATGGCAACTCTTGATATGCGTGAACTTTTGTCGTTGATGTCTCTCAGAAGACCGGGGACGTCTGTCATCAGGATGAGTTTTTTAGCTTTAAGCGCAGCAGCGATGTCGCCTGCAACGGTGTCTGCATTTATGTTCAGGGCTTTTCCATTAATATCCATGGCAATTGGTGAGATTACCGGGATGTAGTCTTCTTTGATGAGTATATTAAGGAGTTCTGTGTTGATAATTTCTGTGTCGCCCACCCATCCGAGGTCAACTTCATGTTCCACATCCTCGATCATGACCTTCTGTGATGGCTTTTTTTTGGCGATAATGGTTTTTCCATCCTTGCCTGAAAGTCCCACTCCTTTTCCACCGTGTTTACCAATGAGCGCAACGATTTCAGTATTGATGTTCCCTACAAGGACCATGCGCGCTATCTCAAGAGTTTCATCATCTGTTACCCGCAGGCCACCTACAAACTGGGATTCTTTGCCCATACGTTTCATCTTTTCTGAAATTTCGGGGCCGCCTCCATGCACTATGATGGGATGGATTCCTACGAATCTTAAAAGAACAACATCCTGTATGATGTCGCTCATTACTTCAGGATTGACCATTGCGTGGCCGCCTACCTTGATCACCATAATAGAGTCATGAAAATCCCTTATATATGGTAACGCTTCGATCAGTACATTCTCTCTATTAAGTGTCATGATGCTTACCTGTGATTATTTTCCGGATCGGCTAGTCATCAAATAATAGCCGGGGCTCTCTGTTAATATGCTTAATTGATTTAAAAATAGTTGCTGCTAAAAATATGCTTATTTGCAGAATGAAATGTAGGTAGGGAAAGTAAAACAAAAGACCCAGAGTATGGGTCCTTTATGAAAATCAGACCTTTTCTAGTTTCTCGATGCCTACCTTCTTTACAAAAGGCTTGTTGATCTTATCAGGCATCCAGTCAGGTTTGTTCTTTGGTGCGTTGACAATTTCTTTCCATCCTTTGAATACATGTACTTTCTTTGTTCCACGCTCGCGGAGTCTGATCTCCTCTGGCTTTGATTTCTTACCTTTACCTCTGTTTGCCACCTTCAATGCTGCCTGTCTTGGCTGCTTTCCAGTGAATACCCCGTGTTCATTTCCTTTCTTGTCTCTTAACACAAAATTTCTTGTTTCAGACATGATGTCACCTCGTAATCATTATGCGATTACCTCTGCTAACCGTATTTAGTATATAAGGTATATATATTTTTCTTTTAATGTTGTCTTTTGTTCTTGTTTTGTAGCATTTACTGTAATTTCAGGCAATTATTAGGTCGGAATATGGGTGTATTTTTATATTATTTTGAAAAAGTAGTGCCTGCTCTCTGAGCGGTATGTGGCAACACGTCAAGTTTACTTGTTTTGTAAACCGTCAGCAATTTATACTATTTATACAAGCGGTTGCCATATTATAACTTTGTATGTTCCTGTATTTCTATTTTGTTTTCTTTTACTATTTTGAAGGGATAACACAACATTTACATGTGATGACTCCCTTTGACCATGATATAATTACTATCCGGTATCTGCATTCGCAGAACGGATCCTCCTCCTACATTTGATTTTAGAGGTATAATTATGGAAGTCCCGGTTGTCAATTTACCAGATATACAGGCCAACAGGCCTAAGATACCAATTAACCTGACACGTGTCGGTGTTACTAATGTTAAAAAACTCGTACAGATAAAAAGGAGGGACAAACGTCCGGTCATCCTTATATGTACATTTGATATTTTCGTAGATCTTCCTTCACACCTGAAAGGTGCAAATCTTTCACGTAACTTTGAGGCGGTAGATGAAGTTCTTGAAAAGGCGGTTAATATGCCCGTCTATGAGATCGAGCAGCTTTGCAGTGACGTCGCACAGAGTCTGTTGAAGCGTCATGAATATGCAACCCGCGCAGAAGTACTTTTGAAAAGCGAGTATGTTCTCAAAAGAGAATCCCCTTCTACAAAGATGGAATGCCAGGAAGTTGTGGATATCTTTGCTGAAGCAACCGCAATGCGCGACGATGTGGACAATATGAAAGTCAAGAAGCTCATCGGTGCGGAAGTTATAGGAATGACCGCCTGTCCATGTGCCCAGGAGATTATGAGGGACAACGCAAGACAGGAACTGGAAAACATTGGTGTTGATAATAAGCATATTGCAGAGTTCCTTCACAGGGTTCCAATGGCAACACATAACCAGCGTGGTCGCGGTGTAATCTCTATTGAGGTAGTTGGGAATGTTTTTGTTTCTCTTGAAAAAATCATTGAGATCATCGAAAAATCAATGAGTTCCAGCGTATTTGAACTTCTTAAAAGATCAGATGAAGCAACTGTTGTCCAGACTGCCCATAATAATCCGAAATTTGTTGAGGACTGTGTCAGGACCATGGCAAAAAATGTTGTCAAGGACTTTGAACACCTGCCGGATGGAGCTGTTGTGACTATTAAGCAGATTAATGAGGAGAGTATCCACAGGCACAATGCGTTTGCTGAAAGGGTTGCAAGCCTTGGAGACCTGCGTCTGGAGATATCTCAGGATGCTTAACTATTAATGTCAGGTTCCATATATCTTCAGAAGTAAGATTACAGGAGTTATATTGTGGACGATTCAGAAAAGATCGAGGCTTTGAGTATGGATGGCAGTCCCATTGAAGTTGGGTCTGTTGTCAGATACCTGAATACAGGTACTGTGGGAAGAGTCACAGATCTTACAGAAGATGAAGAAGGTATCTGGGTACTGCTTGACAGTACTGGCTTGTTCTATAAGCCGGAGGTACTTGTCATCACAGATGAAAGTGAGCTCAAAGGCGAAATGAAGGAGCGCACATCCGTAGAGGCGGCAGAATCCTACATGCGTTCTTACAACGCTGAAAATGAGGCTGGATATGATATCGGCCAGGTAACAGGCGGTGGCTAAACCGCCTTTATGTATTTTTAATATAAATTTTCAATTTTTAATCTTATATGTCAGATAAGTCCTTCTTTTTCAAGCAGTGTCAGTGAGCGAATCCATTCGCCCTTTGGCTCTCTGGAAGTACCAACTACAAGTCTTTTGATATCTCCTACCTGCTCCACAACACCCTGAGCTTCAATTGTCTCTCCTGCAAGGGCCTGTCCTGCATAAGTGTGTGTGTATGAGAGTACATGATCTATTTCATCGTGATCCACCTTGTACACAGAAGGTGCATCAAACGCAAGATCAGCATTAGTGACCTTTGCTTCTATCTTCATGGTGCCAATGTCCTCGCCTCTTAGGGTAGGTTCTTTGATCTGTTCCCAGTCCCTGACAAAAAGAAGGTCAAAATAAGTTCCTTCAACCATTCCACGGTTTCCTTTTCTCTTCTCGTGGGCTGTGAATTCCTCAAATGAGATCTCAGGGATGCGCTTGTTGTATATGCGTTTCCACATGTTATCATCGATATCCTCAATAGGTCCGTCTTCTGTCTTTGCTTTTGCAATAGTATCCCTTGCAACGAACCACTGATCTCCATAAACAACAAAATCAATGTCTGAGCCTTCATTCTGAAGTCCGGGAAGCAAGGAGCCTGTAATTCCCATCATGTCCCTGCCAATACCTGCTTTTTCAAGCGTGTCAACGACAACTGTGACTCTGCTGTCAACACCATACCATTTTTCTATGGCACTTGATGGAGGAAGTACTTTTTTGATCTGATCTTCAGGGACTACATGTACATCTTCTACCCATTCAGGACGGTTCTGGCGCATAAAGTCAAAAGAAACATCAAAATCATATTTCTTGTAGCGTTTTCCGTCAAGTTCACGCTCTCCATTTTCATCCGGCACATACCTGAGTGTTGACCTGATACCGTGTGGGTGGAAATAATCGGAAACTGCAAAGATCCAGTCATCTTTTGTTACAAGGAAATCCCTGAGTCTTGTTTTTGTCATATTTAGCCTTCCTGTTAGTATTCAATCCTGTACAGGTAATTGCCTTTTCACATAAAAATGGTACGACTTTTGGCTCAGTAGAAATCCTGCCATTAAAAATTTAAGAAAAGTATATCGGTTTTGTCAGGTCAATATGATCTATCTGGTATGAATAACTCGATAAATCCCGAAGGGTCCGGCGAAGCCGGCGTTTTCCCAAATGAATAAACAAAATTATCTGCATAATACTCAGGAATATTTTATTTGCAAGTATTCTGTAGAAATCTAAGTATAAATGCAATTATCTTCTGTGCGGAAACAGAGGAATGTGCCGCCTTTGGCGGATGGTTACTTTGTTCTTAGCTTGCAGGTTATTTTCGTGGAACTGAAAATGAGCAAAGTTTCACCCATATCAACAGGATTTCTACAGAACCCTACTTTTATTTTGCAGTTCAAATCTAATAAAATCTAATATATACTTCGGCAACATGTCTACTTGTGATTTTATCCAGTCTCTACATTTGTTTGAATATGTCCGTATAAATGGTGATAGAGTTTGCAATCATTTGAAAAATGGGTACGTGATATCCGAAGAGAATTCCACAGAAATCCTGAACTCAGTTTTCATGAATATGGCACGCAGGCAAGAATAATGTCCATACTGGATGAACTCGGGATTGATTGCAGTAAAATTGCCAATACTGGTGTAATTGCAGAAGTGCGCGGCATCTCTCCCGGTCCATGCATTGCCATACGTTCTGATACCGATGCTCTTGCGGTACATGAGGTAGTTTCTTCCAGAAATGAGGACTATATCTCTCTGAATCCTGGTGTAATGCATGGGTGCGGTCACGACGGGCACATGGCTATTGTTCTGGGTATTGCTCGCATGGTGAAGGAAAAGAGAAGAGAAATCTGTGGCACAGTGAGATTTATCTTTCAGCCAGCAGAAGAAGTCCCTCCGGGTGGTGCGTTAAGGGTTATAGAAGAAGGCGGCCTGGAATCTGTGGATGCCATCATTGGTCTGCACATATTCGGTGATGTGGATGTCGGCCAGATCAACGTCCGCGCGGGTCCTTTCATGGCAAGTTCTAATCGCTTCACGGTAAAGATATTGGGGAAGGGTGGCCATCATGCGTTACCTGATATGTGTATTGATCCCATACAGATTGCTGCTGAATTCATCTCATCTTTAAAGCCTGCTGTTTCCCGGAAGGTGGATACTTCCGTGCATGTGCTCGGATTTGGCACGGTGAATAGCGGTAAACAATTCAACAGGTCGCCTGATGAGCTCGAACTTGTTGGTAGTTTCAGGACTTTTGATGACAATGATATTGATGTCATCGAACAGATTATGTCTGATCTGCTTGATTCGCTTATGGATTCATATTCAAAGAAGGAAATGGCAGGAGTTCCTTCATATGACCTGAATGTTTATCGTGGCTATCCCGTTCTTGTCAATGATCCCGCTTTTACAGAAAGGGCAGGCAGGTTGCTAAAAACGAAATTTGGAAACGTGAATACTCATCCGGATCCAATTTTCGGCGCGGAGGATTTTGCTTATTATCTGTGTGAAGTTCCCGGGATGTATGCAATAATTGGAACGAAAAACGTAGAAAAAGGAATAGTTGAAATGAATCACTCTTCCAGTTTTGACATTGACGAGGATGTGCTGCTGAGTGGTGTGGAATTGCTTTACTCTTTGGCAATTGATTTCCTTAAAAATCCCGGAGAATATCTTGAATGAAAATAGTACCGTTCTTACCTGAATATTCCTCTGCTGCAAGGTCATTTGTAATAGATGTGCTTTCAGGGGAAGGTTTTGAATACGATCCATTGAAGGATTCTGATCTTGATGACATTTCAGGTAATTATTATGGTAAAGGAGGCGCTTTTTTCCTTTGTCTTTCAGATACTGGGATCGTGGGCACTTCCGCAGTTAAATATCTGAATCCGGATGTTTGTGAGATCAAAAGGCTGTATGTCAGAAAAGATTATCGCGGCAGGGGAATTGGCTCTGATCTATTTCAAAAGGCAATGGAATATGCGGAAGAAAATTTTACGCGGATAAAGCTCAAAACGGATTCTTCCTTAAAAAAGGCTGTCTCTATCTACCTGAAAAGTGGTTTTTCCATTGTGGAAGAAGAGAACAGGACTGTTTATTTTGAAAAATCCCTGTAGTCTTAGTTAAAGCGAATTGTAACGGATCATATTTTTTTCATCATTGCCACTTCATCGCAGTTGGGGAATTTAGGGCATTTTATACATCCTGTCCATACTTTGTGCGGAAGCATCTGCTTGTCTATTATTTTGAAATCCTGTTTCTCAAAGAAAGGAACTGCATAGGTCAGTGTGAATACTTCATTTACTCCAATATCTTTTGCTTCTTCCAGACAGGCTTTGACAAGCTTTGTTCCTATACCTGTGTCCCTGTATTCCTGCTTTACTGCAAATGATAATACTTCTGCCATATCCTCCCAGCTAACCTGAAGAGCGCAACAGCCTGCTATTTCCCCTTCAATTTCGCACACATGAAAGCTCCGGGTAAACTCATACAGTTCACTCAGTGAGCGTGGGAGCATCAGCTCCTGTTTTGCATAAATATCTATGATGCTTTTTATTGCGGGAATATCATTAACACTGGCCTTTCTTATTATCAATTATCGATCTCCGGAAATTGTTAAAAAGAGAAGTAGCGAGCGTGAAGGGATTTGAACCCCCGGCTTGCAGCTTAGGAGGCTGCCGCCATATCCTGACTAGGCCACACGCTCAGGTTGAGTTACTCTCGTAATAACATCCTATATCATAAAGTTATTGGTAAAAAAGCTTTCTCGCAGGGAAATTTTACTGAACTCAATTCTTTTCAGCAAATTCTTCAGGATTCAATCTGAGAATTCAGCAATTCCATAAGTTTCCTGTTCTTTTCAATATCAGTATCTACTCCAAGCATCTCTGCCGGAAATCCCAGCGCAAGTCCCAGAAGTTGTGTGTAGTGGAGCACGGGTATTTCAAAATCTGGTCCTGATAGTTCCTTGATCTCATCCTGGCCGCTGTCAAGCTGCATGTGGCAAAAAGGGCATGAGTTTACTATGCAGTCAACGCCTGCCTCCTGTATTTTTGAAAGCTTTGCCTCTGTCATTTTCAGTGACTTTTCCTTCATTGCAGAACGGACTCCTCCTCCAGCTCCGCAGCATGCCATCTTATCAGGGTAGTCCACACTAGTCGCACCAAGTGCGGTGATTAGCTCATCAAAGAATACAGGTCTTTCAAACCCTCCAAGTCCTCTGTCTTTTGTAGGTTTGATAAGGTGGCAACCGTAGTGGACAGCGACCTTTATATCCAGTGGTCTTTCCACATAGGAATTCAATTTTTCCGGGCCGTATTCCTGGTACAGGTACTCTATAATATGTCTGACCTCAATTTCACCTTTAATCTCTTTTCCGACTTTTGCAAGGTGGCTGTTGATTTCTTTTCTGGTATCTTCCTCTTTTATACTGCGGTTGGCATCTTCAAGGGTGCTGAAACAACCATTGCATATTGTCAGCATGTCCCGGTTCATCTGTTCTGAAAGTACTATATTGCGGCTTGCAAGGGTCAGCCAGCTTGTCCTGTCAAATGATCTGAATACACCAGGTGCAGGGCAGCATGATGCACCGGGAAGGTCTGCGCAGTCGATATCAAGTTTTGCAAGGCAGAGTTTGGTTGCCAGTTCAATGCCGGGATATCTGTTTGGAACAAGGCAGCCAAGGAAAAGGGATAGTTCTTTCTTCATAGTTCATCATCCAAGTCAGCTGTCTTTGTCAGCAGTATAAGTTCATCAAAGCCGCAAGATTCCAGTAATTTTTTTACTTCTTCAAGGTCCTGCTCATATTTATGTACGGTTTCCGGGACTTCTTCCAGTCCGATTGCCATTCTTTTCATTCTGTTTTCATCATCAATGGGGACCGCATGTCCGTATTCTAGCAGCATTTCGCAGACTTTCCTGTGTTCAGGGAGGATTTTTCCATGATTTGCAGATATGGCTCTGATATCCAGTAATATATCTACGATCTCTATTCCACGGGGGCATCTTTCCTGGCAGTTGTAGCAGGTTGTACACATCCAGAGTTGTTTATCGCTCAGTATATCAGTTGTTTTAGCTGCTCTTTTTACAATTTTCCTTATGTTCAGGCTTGTATGTCTCCCTGAGGGGCAGCTTCCGCTGCAGATTCCACACTGCATGCATTTCAGTGCGCTGTTGGAAGCATTCCTGAGCTGAGCAAGAATGTCTGTCTGAGATACGTTTCTACTTTCCATGTACTTCTCACTCTTCTTAAATCCAGTATTTTTGCAAGAATGATAAAGTTTCCGCAAGTATTGTAAGGGGTTGCGGCAACCGACGGTAAATACTTCTTTTTCCTTGCATTTTTGTTCCCTCTGAAAAGAGCTCTCTAAAAATAATGATAATTGTATATTTTGTCTATGTCTCGACAGTCACTATCCAAAATATGTTTTACCATAATTTTATATCTCTTTAGATGGAAAATTTAAGGAATCTTTGGTTTTATCTTTCTTTATGGAGTGGGTTATTATTACCCTGTCAAAACCAAAAAGAATATATATATCTTGATAGGTAATGGGTTACCACACCCCTTAGTGAATAGAGGAGTTGTCAAAATGGTAAAAGCAAATCCAGCAACAAAGGAAGAAGTGTTACAGGCTGTAACCGAGAACGATGTTAAATTCATAAGAATCCAGTTCACCGACACAATGGGTATGATCAAAAGCTGGGCGATCCCTGCAGAAGATCTCGAAGGTGCATTTGAAAACGGTGTAATGTTTGATGGTTCATCAATTGAAGGATTCACAAGGATCGAAGAGTCCGACATGATCCTCATGCCAGACCCAACCACCTTCAGGATTCTCCCATGGAGACCACAGGAAGGCGCTGTTGCTCGTATCATTGGTGACGTATACAGGCCAAACGGCAAGCCATTTGAAGGCGACCCAAGATATGTCCTCAAACAGGCAATTGCAAAGGCAGCAGAAAAGGGTTACACAATGAACATCGGTCCTGAGTGTGAATTCTTCTTATTCAAACTGGACGAGAACGGTCATCCAACTACAGAACTTACAGACATGGGTGGATACTTCGACTTTACACCTCTTGACAAGGCACAGGATGTCAGAAGAGCAATTGACTTCGCTCTTGAGGACATGGGATTCAAGATCGAGGCATCCCACCATGAGGTAGCTCCATCACAGCATGAGATCAACTTCAGATTTGGTGATGTGCTTACCACATGTGACAACATTGTAACATTCAAATATGTTGTAAAGTCCATCGCAGCACACATGGGCTATTATGCAACATTCATGCCAAAGCCACTCTTTGGAGAAAACGGTTCAGGTATGCACTCCAACCAGTCCCTCATGAAGGACGGAGAAAACGCATTCTACGATCCAAACACACCAGACCAGCTTTCAGAAACTGCAAAGCAGTACATTGCAGGTCTCCTTGCACACGTCCGTGAGTTCGCTGCTATCACAAACTCAACAGTAAACTCATACAAGAGGCTCGTGCCTGGATATGAAGCACCTATCTACTGCACATGGTCTGCATCAAACCGTAGTTCCCTTATCAGAATTCCTGCATCAAGGGGAATTGGTACAAGGGTAGAACTCAGATGTCCGGACCCGGCATGTAACCCATACCTTGCATTCGCTGCAATGCTCGGTGCAGGTCTTGACGGTATTGAGAAGGGAATGGATGCAGGTCCATCAACCGATGTCAACATCTTCCAGCTCACAGAAGAGGACAGAAAGGCAAGAGGTATCGAATCCATGCCAGGTAACCTTAAGGAAGCAATTGACCTTATGGCTGCCAGCGACTTTGTCAAGGAAGTAGTTGGAGAACACGTATTCGAGAACTATATCGAGTCAAAGACCGCTCAGTGGGATGACTACAAGGCTCAGGTCCACCAGTGGGAACTCGACACATACCTTAGCATACTGTAAGGGAAATTCCCCTTACTTTTACTTTATATTTCAATCAATTTCAACATATTTCAGGCAGCACCTTTTTCCGGCTGCTAAAACGTGAATAAAGGTTGTTCACGAAAAACCGGGCTTATCCTGAAGTGGATTTTTGCATGGTTAAGTTCATATCAGGTAAATACTATCTCATAGCCCCAAGACTAAATACTCATAGTGATCAACATGTGCGGAATTATAGGCGTAATCGATCGGACCATGTCCAGAATGGACGGCTCTCATATTAAAAGAGCATTGAGTCTGATGGATGAAAGAGGAAGTGGAGAAGGCGCAGGATATGTAGCTTATGGCATCTATCCTGACTATGCAGACTGCTATGCTATCCACGTATTTTTTGATAATCTGTTAGAACCAAAGACCAGGGTTGACGCAATACTGAAACAGTGGGGAAGGATAGTCCACCAGGAAGAGATCCCGACATATGAACAGCCAGGTCTTAAAAAAGAACACATACCCTGGAGATATTTCTTCAAACCTTTCGCTGACCTTATGGTTGGCACAACCAATCCTGACGATGACAATGTCACACATCTTGTAATGACTATTAACGGAGAGGTAGATGGTGCTCTTGTTTTCTCATCCGGTAAGAACCTTGGAGTCTTTAAGGCATCAGGATGGCCTGAGGATGTAGCTAACTTTTACAGAATTGAAGATTATGAGGGCTATATATGGCTCGCTCACAACCGGTATCCAACAAACACATCCGGTTGGTGGGGAGGAGCTCATCCATTCAATCTGCTTGACTGGTCAGTTGTCCACAATGGTGAGATAACATCCTATGGTACAAACCGTAGGTATGTTGAAGGTCACGGTTACCAGTGTACAATGTTAACAGACACAGAAGTAGTAGCTTATCTTTTTGATCTTCTTGGCAGAAAACACGGTCTTCCTTCAGAAATGGTAGTTGAGGCACTTGCTCCTTCTTTCTGGGATGAGATCGATGAGATGCCTGAGAAGAGGGAAGAATTCATGAGGACACTCCGTCTTACATATGGCCCTGCTCTGATGAACGGTCCATTTGCAATCGTTGTTGCAACAAAGGACGGAATTGTAGGTTTCACTGACAGGATAAAGCTGCGTCCACTTATTGTAGGGGAGAACGGTTCAAAACTTTACATCTCAAGTGAAGAGGCAGCAATTCGTACAATGGACCCTGATGTAGATACAATATATATGCCAAGGGCAGGCGAGCCTGTAATCGGGAGGGTTGTCGAATGAGTCTTGGAAGTGTTCCACTAAAGTATAAGATCAGCATCGACCGCGATCAGTGTATGAAGTGTATGCGCTGTGTCGATAACTGTTCCTATGGCGTTTACAGAGTTGAGGATGACAAGATCCTCATAGACTCACGCAAATGTACTGCATGCCACCGCTGTATTTCCATGTGCCCAAGGGATGCCATCAGCCTGCAGGAAAGGCCGGTTGACTATCGCAGCCACCCTCTCTGGACTGTCGAGGCACGTGAAGATGTTATTAATCAGGCACGTACAGGAAAGATCATCCTTGCGGGAATGGGCAATGCAGTTGATTATCCTATTATATTTGACAGGCTGTTACTTGACGCATGCCAGGTAACAAATCCAAGTATCGATCCTCTCAGGGAACCAATGGAACTGAGGACATACATTGGAAAGAAGCCTGCGAAACTCGAATTTACAAAGAACAACGGAGACATTGATCTCCAGACAAAACTGACCCCCAATCTCAAACTTGAAACTCCTATTATGGTGGGTCACATGAGCTATGGTGCTATCAGTCTTCCTGCACAGCTCAGTATTGCAAAGGCAGTAGCAAAGACCGGAACTTTTATGGGAACCGGTGAAGGTGGAATGCACGAGGCGATCTACCCATATCAGGATCACTCAATAGTCCAGATCGCATCAGGACGTTTCGGTGTCGATATCGACTATCTTGAACGTGGTGCAGCCATTGAGATCAAGGTAGGTCAGGGTGCAAAGCCAGGTATTGGCGGTCACCTTCCTGGAGAAAAGGTCTGTGCAGATGTATCATGCACACGTATGATCCCTCTGGGTTCTGATGCAATCAGTCCTGCTCCCCATCACGATATTTACAGTATAGAAGACCTTGCGCAGCTTGTGCGCAGTCTTAAGGAAGCGACAAACTGGGAAAAGCCGGTATTCGTTAAGATCGCTGCGGTACACAACGTAGCTGCAATTGCAGCAGGTATCGCAAGATCATCTGCAGATGCAGTTGTAATTGATGGTTTCAAGGGTGGTACAGGTGCAGCGCCAAAGGTATTCAGGGACAACGTAGGTATGCCAATTGAAGCAGCAGTTGCTGCAGTGGACCAGAAGCTCAACGATCAGGGTATACGAAACGAGGTTTCTATCATAGCCAGTGGTGGTATACGCAACAGTGGTGACCTTGCAAAATCCATTGCACTTGGTGCTGATGCAGTTTATATTGGAACTGCTTCACTTATTGCACTGGGATGCCGTGTTTGTGGTAACTGCTACCGTGGACTCTGTCCATGGGGTATTGCAACCCAGAGACCTGAACTTGTCAGTCGTATTGATTCAGATGTCGGTGCAGAAAATATTGCAAACCTCATCCGTGCATGGACGCTTGAACTGAGCGAGCTCATGGGTGCAGCAGGTCTTAACAGCATTGAAAGTCTGCGCGGCAACCGTGACCGCCTGAGAGGATATATGCTTGACCAGGGATTACTTGATGTACTCCAGATTGAGTCAATGGGGGCCTGAAAATGGCAGAACCTTTAGTAATAGATGCAAAAGGTATGCACTATACCCCTCTTAACAAGCAGATTCGTGCGGCAATTTCTTCCGGTGTAAAGGAGATTGTCCTTAACAATGTCCTTGGACAGCGTTTCATCGGCAATGGTCTTAGGGGTGATGCAAAGATCACCGTAAATGGTGTTCCTGGCGGTGACCTTGGAATGTTCATGAGTGGTCCGGAATGTGAAATATTCGGTGATGCAGAACATGCACCCGGAAACACAATGGACAATGGTTCTCTCATTATCCATGGAAGTGCAGGAGATGCAGTAGCACACAGTATGCGTGGCGGCAAGGTTTTCGTAGAAGGAAACATAGGCTATCGTGGCGGTATACATATGAAACAGTACGAGAGCAAGCGCCCTATTCTTGTGATAGGGGGCACGTCCCATGCATTCCTTGGTGAATACATGGCAGGAGGTCTTATTCTTGTACTCGGTATCGGTCATGAACCTGCAGTTCAGGACCGTGGAATTGGCAGTGGAATTCACGGCGGGGAAATTATAATCCGCGGTGATGTAAATGAAAAGCTGCTGGGTGTAGGGGCAATGAAAGTCGACTTTACTGAAGAAGACCTGGAAAATGTAACTCCTGTGATTAAGGAATTCTGTGAAAGGTTTGATATTGACTCTAAACCTTTCCTGGACACTAACTATTCAAAAATAGTTCCTGCAAGCGCCAGACCATTTGCAGGTAAATACACATGGGAGTGATTGATATGGCAGGCAAAAATTATCTTGATCTTAAAGCAGAAATCTGGGACACAAGCAAATGTGCAGCATGTGGTGCATGTGTGGCTGTGTGCCCGGCAGATGCAATTTACTTTGAAATAGGAGAGGACTCTACACATCCTCTCAACAGTGGTTACTGTAAGGATGTGAACGACGGGGTTCCATGTGGTGCATGCTATGAAGTATGCCCGAGGAATGAAAAAGCACCATCAGAGGTTCTTGGTGAATACCTTACCATCACCACAGCAAAAGCTGAGATGAACGTTCCAAGAAAACAGAGTGGTGGCGCTGTTACAGCAATACTTACCAATGCACTTAAAGAAGGCATGATCGATGCGGTTGTCACAGTTGTTGAAGACCAGTGGACACTGAAACCTTCGTCTGCTGTAATTACTTCTACTGATGTACTGGTTCACCAGGCAGGAAGCCGTTACAACTGGTGGGTTCCACTTGTAGCTTCCCTCAAGGAAGCTGTCATGACACGCAAGTTCACCAACATCGCAGTTGTGGGTGTGCCATGTGTTACGCAGGCCATGAGGCAGATGAGGCAAAGCGACCTTGACCTGTTGCGTCCATTCAGGAAAAATATCCGCTTTGTAATGGGACTATTCTGTACAGAGACTTTCGACTATGAGAAACTCGTACAGGACAAACTCATCACAGAACGCAAGATCGATCCTCTGGATATCATCCACTTTGACGTCAAGGGTAAACTTGAGATTACCTTAAAAGATGGAAGTATGACAGTGATTTCCCTGAAGGATGTAGATGATTGTGTACGTCCGGGATGCCATATATGTACTGATTTTACGGCTCTTGATGCTGATCTGTCTGCAGGTTCAGTTGGCAGTTCAAAGGGTTACACAACCCTGATAGTACGCAACCCTGTTGGTAAGCAGTTTGTGGAAAGTGCAGTTAACAATGGAAAACTGTCACTTAACGATGATGTAAATCTGGAATTGGTTGAAAAGCTCTCCAAAAAGAAGCTTGAACGAATGCCAGAGGAGTAAATAAAAACGAAAAAATAATGTTTATGGACACGGTGCCTATCCACTTCCTCTATTCTTCCTAACCATGCAATAGGCACTCGTGTCCTGTCTTTTTTCAATCAAAGCGGTCCGACTTTTCAGAACTTATTAATCAGATATTTGTTCTTCAACGTTTTCCGCGATGATAAGGATTTCAGGAAGAGCTCTCTTATCGAGACTCTGATGCTATATTAGTGTTTTGCATCATATACGTGTTCATATTGTATTCAGGTAGCGCTGAATTTCCCAGTCATGTACCTGGGTCCTGTATGCATCCCATTCTGCCCTTGCAAGGCGGAGGATATTATCGTGGACATGTGCACCAAAAGTTTCCTTTAGAAGTTCATCTTTTTCCAGATAGTCTGCACTTTCACTGATGGTCGAAGGCAGTGTTTCAATTCCTCTTTCTATACGTTCCCGCTTTGTCAGGTCAAAAACATTGTAATCCATCATTTTACCTGGATCCATTTTGTTCTTGATACCTTCAAGTCCGGCTGCAAGAATGGCTGCAAATGTCAGGTATGGGTTGCATGATGGGTCAGGACTCCTGAGTTCAACTCTTGTGCTTTTTCCTCTTGCGGAAGGGATACGTATAAGGGAACTTCTATTTGCTCCTGACCACGTGATATAAACCGGTGCCTCGTATCCGGGAATGAGTCTCTTGTACGAATTCACAAGTGGATTTGAGATGCATGATATGGCTTTTATGTGTTTTAAAACACCTGCGATGAACTGTTTAGTGGTGTCACTGATCTGCATTTCTCTATTTGGGTCGTAAAATGCATTTTCTTCACCCTTTGAAAGGGACAGGTTCACATGCATGCCTGAACCATTCTCCGATGCGATTGGTTTTGGCATGAATGTAGCATGGAGGCCGTATAATTTTGCAATGGTCCTTGTAACATATTTGAATGTCATCACATTGTCTGCTGTTGCCAGTGCGTCGCCATACTTAAAATCAATCTCATGCTGCCCGAAAGCAACTTCATGGTGTGATGCCTCTATATCGAAGTTAAGGTCGGTTAGTGTCAGCACGATCTCTCTTCTAATATCTTCTGCAAGGTCGGTTGGTGCGAACTCAAAGTACCTGCCATAGTCATGAGGCATAGTTGTTGCCTTGCCATCAACTTTTTCAAAAAGGAAAAATTCCAGTTCCGGCCCCACATTCAATGAAAATCCTATATTTTCGGCTTCTTTCATCACCTTTTTGAGTACATAGCGCGGGTCAGCTTCAAACTGGCTTCCATCAGGTATATGTATGTCACATATAATCCTGGCAACTCCTCCCTTGTCCTTACTCCAGGGGAGTATCGCAAAGGTTTTGATATCGGGTTTTAAGACCATATCCGATTCGTCGATCCTGACAAAACCTTCTATGGATGATCCGTCAAAGGATATTCCTGTGGTCAATGCTTTTTCTATCTGGGTTACAGGGATTTCAACATCCTTTACTACTCCCTGTATGTCCGTAAACTGCAAACGTATGAATTTCACGTTATTAGTTTCAATGGCTTTGATAACGTCTTCCTTATTGCAAATTATCATTTAATCGCCTGCTATTCTTCCTCTATATCTTGCACATGCAATGCAAAATTATTTTAGGCTATCTAAGTTCATGAAGTTATAGTTTGCTGTAGACATAGATGAAATGTTACAAGCAAGATTAATATTTTTGAATATACTCGGAATCATAATCTTAATTTTTGCTATTGATAAAATATATAATTTATTAAGCTAGGGCAAAACATATATTAATTATTTGTATTTTTTTGGGTTTATACACAAATAACTATAAATGGCAATAGTCGGCAGTAAGCTGCTGGTTAGCGATATTGGTGCCCTGAAAATTACCTTGAATAAATAAATTTATATATGCGCATAAGCCAACCGTTATCCTACTATTAGCTTTCCAGATGGTTAGGAAAAGGTCGGAGGCAGGAAGACCGGCCTGAAAAATAGTATCTTAAAAAATAGAGGAAGTAACTAAAGCATGGGTAACCTTAGGAGGCCAAACTCAAATGACGCTACTCAGACCTTTAACAGGTCAAAGAGCGTGGTACCGATGTCAGGACTCTGTACACGTTGTGTGGACGGATGTCGTGGCAATTGTGAAATTTTTAAATCTTCTTTCAGGGGACGTGAAGTCCTGTACCCCGGACCTTTCGGAGAGGTAACTGCCGGTGCGGACAAGGACTACCCCATTGATTATTCACATCTGAATATACAGGGATACGCCGTCGGAGCAATCGGCATGCCAGATGATATGGTACCTGGCCCTGAAACAGCAAGATTCCCAAACGTCAGTACTGAAACTGAATACGGATGGGACAAGAAAGTCAAGATGAGGGTACCAATATTCACAGGTGCACTGGGTTCTACGGATATTGCAAGGAAAAACTGGGAACACTTTGCAATCGGTGCAGCTATTTCAGGCATTACCATCGTATGCGGTGAAAATGTCTGTGGTATAGACCCTGAACTTAAGAGAGGCGCTGACGGACTTGTCACTGAATCCCCGGAGATGGACCGCAGGATTGAACTTTACAGGAAGTTCTACGACGGCTACGGTGAAATGCTTGTCCAGATGAATGTGGAAGACACAAATCTTGGTGTTGCAGAATACCTTTCCAGCAAACATGGGATGGACACCATTGAACTCAAATGGGGACAGGGTGCAAAATGTATTGGTGGAGAAATAAAGGTCAAGGAACTTGACCGTGCAATCGAGCTCAAAAAGAGAGGCTACATCGTAACACCTGATCCCGAACTTGCATCAGTACAGGAAGCCTACAAGGTTGGTGCAATAAGAGAATTTGAAAGACACTCAAGACTTGGATTTGTAACTGAAGAAGGATTCCATGCAGAATGTGACAGGCTAAGAGACCTTGGTTTTAAACGTATCACCTTAAAGACCGGTGCTTATTCCATGGCAGAAACTGCAATGGCACTCAAATACAGTTCCGATGCAAAGATAGACCTGTTAACTTATGATGGTGCACCAGGTGGAACCGGAATGAGCCCATGGCCAATGATGGAGGAATGGGGAACACCAACAATTTACCTTCAGTCACTTGTTTACAAATTTGCAGAAAAGCTCAGCTCCAAGGGTAAAAGAGTACCCGATCTTGCTATGGCAGGCGGATTCTCTACAGAAGATGGAATATACAAGGTAATGGCAATGGGTGCCCCATATTTCAAGGCAGTATGCATGGGACGTGGACTCATGATTCCCGGAATGGTGGGTAAGAACATTGGAAAATGGCTCGATGAAGACAGCCTTCCAAAGACCGTATCCGAATTCGGCCACAGAAAAGAGGAAATATTTGTGCATTATGAAGAACTTGAAGAGCGCTACGGAAGTGAGATAGAGGAGATCCCACTGGGTGCTGTAGGTATCTATTCCTATGCGCAGAAAACAAAGGTCGGACTCCAGCAACTCATGGCGGGCTCCAGAAGATTTAACACATCTACACTCTCACGTAAGGATCTTATGACACTTACTGAGGAAGCTGCAAAAGTCACAGGCATAGACTACGTCATGGAAGCATACAGGGATATTGCAGAAGAGATTCTTGATGGATAAAAAAAGTAAGCTTATTGCTTACTTTTCTTTTTTTATTTAGGCCCCTTTCTAAATAGCATCGATTCTTAGCTTTAAAAAGCTTTTTTTCCTTATTGCATGGCCTATACAAGTTATAATAAATAAAAAAATATTATTATACGAGTATTAGTTGTTTAATCATGCAAATATGTATTATTTTGAGTTTTAAGCAATATTATTCTTTTATTTGCATGATTCTCTTTTATTCATGAAAACAATACCCGTAGACTTCAATATTAAAAATCTGATTACAACTTAATTTTAACTGTATTGCGGATTTATTTATAAATTCACATCTAAATAATCCGTGTTTACAAAATTAATCTGATATTCATACGTACTTTTTATGGGGTAGTATTAACGGAGGGTATTTTATGAAAATAGAGTGTGTACTTCCTTTGTTTGTGTGTTAGTTCAAAAGGACCCTCTTTTTATAGTAATCTGAAATCTTGGGGATTTCTCATTCTAAGATTTCATTTTTATTGACTGCAATTATTAATGATTTGAGCCAAAGAATCATCTGAATAAAACTATGATTTTTATATTGTTTCCTTCAAGGATAATACCTCTTAGTGAAAGTTCTGTCTATAAATATCAATACAACAAAATAAAATATTAAGTTTTCAACACATCAATAAATTATCAATATTATTCATTGTTGAATTAGATGAGAACCTTGCTAATAAATTTGTATACTAAAAACCCCTATGGCAGGCAAATAGGGGTGGACTACAGGGGTGTGGTACATGAAACTGAGAAAAACAAGCAAAGAAGAAACAAAAGGGATTATTGTAGGGACGCTAATCTCCTTTATATATTTATTAAATATAAGCGATTTGTTGATTGTATTCCCTGTTTTATTTACTTATCAAGAAGGCTATTCTCAGATGGGTTATTGGATAAAACTTGGACCTATGTTCTTCTTCATTTTTACATTTGTATACATTGCAGCACGGAAAGTAATTGATGAAGAGAGAAAAACAGAGTACGTAGTGAGTATTAAAAGTTCAATAATTGGATTTTTTGTGTGGCTTGCTGTATTGACTTTAGCATACTTATTAGATGTTAAGGTAGGTTACAATGCAAATATTAGTGGAGGTTTGTTTACAATTTTGCTGGTATATTTGTACATGAAAAAGGCGTATATCAGGCGGATTAAAGTGATTTGCAGGGGCTATGATGTATGAAAATAAAGCAAGTAAATACTGATGGATTAATCGCAATTTTTGCAGGGGGTATTATAGGGACACTATGTTACTGTATTTATGGTTTAGTCACGTTTTATGTCTTATTTCTTATCAATATTTATCTAAATATTGATTCTTTCAATACACTCACACTTTGGCTGGTGACTGGTCCTTTAATTATTTTTATGATATCCGGACAGTATCTTTTAATCGGAGACAGCATTTCTGAATTTGAAAGAATAGGTTCATTTGCCGTAATCAAGGGTTCTATAATTGGTTTTTGTCTATGGTTTATTGTGACATTATTAACTTACTTGTTCAGTATTGGATTTATACCAATTAGCAATACGCCCTTAATGATTGTATATGGTTACAGTATAATGGCAACTATGTCTTTGATCTCTTTATATAATATGAAAAAGTGGGTGAATGTAGAGCAGTTCTTCTGTTAAATAGTAGTAGGTTATGGGGGTATAGTGAATGAAACAGAGGAAAGCAAGCTTTGAAGAATATGCAGGGATAGTTATTGGAGGACTAATCTACTTTTTTGTATATGTGTTGCATATAAACGATTTGTTGATAGCATTTCCAGCATTATTCACTTATCAAGCAGGTTCTTCTCAGATAGGTTACTGGATGAAATATGGACTTTTGTTCGTTTTTGTTTATGTTTTTACGTACCTTGCAGCACGAAAAGTAATTGATGAAAAAATTAAAAAAAAATACTTATTTCTCATCAAGAGTTATCTAATAGGCTTTTTTTTGTGGCTTATTGTAGTTATAGTGACATACTCTTTGAACTGTGAGATAGGCGATACGACAAATTTGGTCGGTGGATATGCAACAATGCTAATTATTATTCTTTTTATGAGATACAAGCCAAAACGGTTCACAAACTGTGAATTAACATAAAATTACAATCACATTGGAAATAATGTGTAGGGATATCATAGCAATCTGGAAAATCGAATGATATCCCTTATACCTGAAGGCAAAGCTATTTTAGCTTTGATGCAACATGAATCTTTGCTTACTTTGCCTTCTGGGAAAAAATCTAGAGGTGAAATAAGTGGAAAATAATTTGATGAGTGAATTTGTGTCACTACTGGTTATTATACTACTAGCTAGTGGTACGGGCATTGGAAGTGCAAACGAAAATTTAAGCAGTTCCTCGGATACTTTCGTATACCCAGGGGTTGGGTTTGACGATGTGAAAATGTCAAATGAATATTTTGTTGTTGCCTATGGAATAATACCTGAGTTCAAGAGTGAAGAGGAAAAACAGGAATTTAGCGATAAAATAGAGAAGGTGTATATTAGTATTATAGATGATATGATCGTTAAAGAACGTGAAATTAAACAACACCTAGATGATAAGACACCTGTCACAACGGATCTAATGATAAAAACTGCAAATGAAAACAGTATAAATATTTCGGATAATCTGATTGAATATGGTGGTGACTCAATTGTCGGTGGATATGCTACAGATGATTATATTATGATTGAGTGGAATATATATCGAAACTATGATTATGATCCAAAAACCACAACATTAGATGAATTATTGGAAAACGAAAAATTGACTCATGCTGAATTCATTGAAAACAGTATTGATCGCAATATAATGGATAAAATATATGAAGTGCACTTTCAAAAAGGAAAAGAAGCAGGGATTGAGGATATTCCCTTGGTTTTCGAACTTGGTGCTCCTGCTGTTCCGCTAACAGAAACAGGTGTTAGTCAAAGCGACACTGAACTTTCAGTTCCGGTAAATATCGATAAGGCAAGCAACAAAGTACCAGGTTTGTGCTTTACTTCTGTAATCGTTATATTATCTCTGGCTTTTTTTATCAGTAGAATGGAATGAAGGGGGATTAGATTTGAATACTTGTAAATTATTAATGCTTTTATCTCTTTCCATCCTATGTTTTATTAACCCTGCAAGTCCATTTTTAGAATGTGATGGTATTGCTAAAGCAGATCTATGGAGTACCTTTCGTCCTGCTATTGGAGGGGCTCAGATACATATTAATGAATCTGGAGATACCGGTATGGGTACATTAGGGTTTACTGCAATTGATGAATATGGTAATACTGGTTACGTAACTGCAGCGCATGTTGTGAAAAGTACTCAGTATCAGATATGGCAACCCTATGACTATCAGAATGATTACTACAAATTAGGAAAAGCAACAAAACTGAGTGACCTGAAATATTCGGACTCTGTCTTGGTTCCATGTGACTCTACTTTTGATGTATTACCAGAAGTTTACAATCCTAATGATTTATACTCAAATTTTGAAGTTGAATCTTATGCAGATGCTGTAGAAGACCATTATGTGCTTTTTTCTGGCAAGGTCAGTGGATTGCAAGGAGGAACGATTATTGATGATGATATGTGGATGTGGAACCTGTATTGTGGCTATCTTTATCATCAATGCAAGATAGATGGATCAGAAGCATCTGCAGATAGTGGTGATAGTGGGTCACCTGTTTTCAAAATCACGGGTTATGATTCTATTGAAATTGTAGGATTATTGCACGCTTCTAGTAATGGTAATCCAGTATATTCCCACATTTCATATGTGATAGAAGATCTTGATGTTGTTCCCTATACAATTTTACATACTGACTGGAACCCGTGGAACGATCCTGATTCCGATGACGGTGCTCTGATCACCACAGATGAACTGCAGGACGCTATACATTACTGGTTAGATGATTTACCTATTAGCACTACCGGAGCGGAGGTAACAACCACCAGACTTCAATATTTGATCCATTGCTGGATTAATGATGATATTTGCAATAAGTCATCTGGAGACAAAGATGCGAAGTCATCACAAAAAAGCATGGCATCGATCACTGCCAACAGGACAGTTTCCAGTTACAACGTCACACCGGACAGTACTTTTACAGTGACTGTTGAGATGAGTCCCGACCAGAGCATAGAAGCTCTTCTTCTGGATGAAGAATCTCCGGAAGGATGGAATATAACAAATATAGGCGATGATGAAAGTTCATTCAAGAACCGGACAGCTGAATGGGTCTGGTCCTCTACTATCTCAGGCAATGAGAGTCGGAATGTCATATACAACGTCACAGTGCCTGCTAACCTCACAGGAGGCATGTACAACATTTCAGGCACTGTCTCTGCTTATGGAGTGAATGCAACTGAAGTTGGCGGAGATTCTGAGGTTTACGTCATGGATGACTGGAATCCGTGGAACGACTGGGACTCTGAGAATGGCAGGTATATTTCGCTTGATGAGGTACAGGATGCTATGATATATTGGCAGTATAGCGCTCCGATTCCAAGAACAGGGCATATTCTCTCGCTAAGTGAAATAAGGACTATTAATTCGTACTGGCGATATGGGCAACCGATGTGATGACTTAAAAGATCTAAAATGACACTTGCCTGCTGAAGCAGGCAAATGTTCTCTTTTTTATTATCATGGACAATTTTTCAGGTACACCCAATAATAGGATCGGTTTTAAAGTACCTCATTTGAAAAGTAAGTCAGGAGAAGTAGAGTTTTTCTACAGAGCCAGATCTAAGCTAAACTAAGATGTGTTTATGGAAATTTTGAAAGCCTGAGTATCAGACGAATTTCAGACTTACGTCCTTCATCTTATTCCTTGCAGCAACGTTGATTAGGAGTGGTGTGAGAGATTCGATCATTCCTGCAGCATCCAGGGGACCGATATCCAGAGGTCTCATGTTTGATATGTCCCTGACCAGACCAAAAACAATTTCTTTTGCATGCATTGAATTACCACAGACGCCTATGTCATAATCAAGTTCCATGTCAAGGTTTGCCAGTTTCTTCGCAGGTACTGTGTGGAAAGCTGCAACAAGTTCGGTGCTGTCAGGTATCATGGTGAATATCTCCTGAGCGGCGCTTCCGGGTTCAGGCATTGAGAAACAGAAATATTCGGTGTTGAAGTCTTTACTCTCTATGGTTTCTCTTGGATAATCACTGCCGGGGCTTATATAGCACATGTTCCTTTCCATTGGAACAACAACACTAATGACAATCTTATTTTCAATAACCGGACGTATCAGGTTCATTACAGGAGCAAGTTGATTATACCTGATGGCAATAACAATTATCTCTGCTTCTTTGGCGGCGGTTTTGTTACCTGTACCTGATATACTTGCTTTATGGCCGTATTTTTCAAGTATTTCATTGTATTCTGATGCAACCGCTTTGGCTTTGTCTTCCTCTCTGGAACCAATAATTATCTCATGTTTCTGGCCCCATCGCAGTGCAAAGCCCTTGCCTATATTACCTGTGCCTCCAAGTACTGCAATTTTCATGACATTTCTCCTGCTATAATAGGATATTACCATAATCTACTGTATGTTAATGTTTTTGGTAATTTTCAATAAGGAATGATTGACTGTGTTAATCAGTGTCATGGTATTTATAGTAACTCCTATTTATTATTGTCATAGGAGTATTTATCTTATACTATATTTAAACAAATAGTAATTATTCAGAAATGTTTTTTAATTAAAAACAGAAATGCCAGAAATACATTCGCCTGAAGTCGGAAGGATCAGGATAACTCAAACCTCGGGTAAATTTGTTTAATGATGAATGCTCTCAAAAGAGCTCCTGATCATGTTGACCAGTCCGCTGAGAATCCCTGTTCTTTCTTCAGCTGAATCTGCATCATCTGGCATTGCAGGCATTTGCATGGAATCATTGTCTTCCAGTGCATAAACTCCCGGTATTGTGGTGCTGAACATTATCATCAGTAAAGTAAATGATATCGTTAACTCTCTTCTCATGTTAAAACTCCTTTAATTCTAATTTATGAGATAGGAAAAATCCTATCTCAAAGGTTGGTGGTAGTGATTATTTCACAGACTGTTCCTTTTCTTCTTATTCTTCAGTTACCTCTCCCCCAGGTTCCGGAGCAGGGCCCATTGGTCCGTGCCCTCTTCCGTGCCCTCTTCCGTGTCCTTCTGGGCGGGGGTTGTTTTCCCTGTATTCTTCCAGAATCTCTTTGAGCTCATCAAGTGTTGTTGCACTCTCGATGTTCTCAAGGAGCTCTTCAAGCTCAGTTATCTGATTTTCAGTTTCTGCTTCTTCGTCTTCATCGTCAGTGTTTGCACGCTTTTCTTCAAGCATTTCGATTCTTTTATTGATGTGTCCTGTTTCCATTTCTACAAGATACTCAATTTCTTCATCATCTGAATCGAATTCCATCTTTGTCATTCCCAGTCTTCCACCTTTTTCCGGATTCCCCACTATCATAGATTCCCTGGCAGTTTCCAGGATTTCTTTGAGCTCGTCAAGTGTTGTCGCACTTTCGATGTCTTCAAGTAAATCCTCGAGTTCAGATATCCGCTCTTCAATTGATTCTTCTGTGATGTTCTTATCACCGATTTCATCTATTTTCCCGAGCATCCCTTCGAGCATTTCGATCTTTTGGTTGGTGTTTTCTGTTTCTCTCTCTACAAGGAACTCCATCTCTTCATCTTCGGTGTCAAAGACAGGAACTGCCATGCCTTCGCAACCCATTCCCGGCCCAGCATGTGGACCATGTCCCATCTTCTGATTGCCGAATTGTTTAGCTTCATCTGCTGTTCCTGATTCATCAGCAAAGGCGCCAGGTGTCACAGCACTTAGCACCATTGCTACTAACGAAATACAGGCCAGTACTTTCAGGATTTTGTGTTTCATTGTTTCTTATCTCCTTTTTTATTCTCTGCCCTGTCAAATTATTGTCTCAATAATTGGCAGGCTTCTGACATTTTCCAGATTTGCAGGCTTAAATATAAGGATACTTAACAAAAAGAAGTCAAATTGTCTCTCCAAATTGAAAAATAAAACTTCAATAAAGTTTTATTCGTAAAAGGAATCTTTGAAACACTTAAAATCCAACTGTACGTTCAGATTCACTTATCAGTCACCTGCTTATGGCCAGCAGTTAGTCTGTGTAATAGGTAGTATCAGTGGGAAGTATTGGCTCTGTAGAATTCCGGTTTCTATGAGTGACACAAACATTGCTCTTTTTCATGTCCACAAAAACAATCTGCAAGCTAAAAACAAAGCAAGCATCCGCCGAAGGCGGCGCATTCCTATGCTGCTGCACAGAAAATCATTACAAAGGCTATTGCATTTATAGTTATAATTATAGTTCTACGTGAGTCCTGAGAAAAAAGTACAAGGTATTTGCATATTATTTTGTTTCTGATTGTGGGAAAACGCCGGCTTCGCCGGATCCTTCGGGATTGTTCAAGTAATTCATGACCCATGATTAATCAGTTCTACAGAGCCGAAATATTACCAATAGCTCGCTATGTTTGCGATTAGTTTATGATTTTTTTTATGTGGTTACTACTACTTTTCAAAGCGTATGGCGGGAGCATCAGACTCTCAAACTTACATATTGAGCGATTTTATGTCTGTCCGGTACATGTCACAACCAGACAACCAGCTATACTCCTGCACATCTGAAAAACTGCAGAAGTTATCCTTCCTAAATATGCCTCAAATGGCATTGAAACTAATAAATAATAACATCAATTGTTTAAAAATACAATTCAACTTTCAATATTATCTTAAATTCGTATTTTCATCTTTAAAAAGCTTCATAAAGCTTAAAAACTTGTTCTGGCTCTTCTTTAGTATATAATCATACTTTTCCCTTTAAGTATGTTTATATTTTAATCTTCCAATCCTGAGTAATAAAATTCAAAAACGTCAAGGTGCATTATACGATGTCAATATGCTATACAGGATACCACAACAGGAGAATAATAAGATGAGGTGATATCTGTGAAAAAGTTGCCACTTGTAATACTGTTTGTTATCATATTGATGGTACTAATATCGGGTTTGTCTGATCGTGGCAGTCATCCTGGTGGCGGAAAGAACAGTGAATTGCCTCCCGGGCAGCCGGAATACGTCTATAGGGAACTGTATACTGAGTTTCCGTCCTCTGTTCCGGAAGAGCAGATGTCCCATAATAATGAAAAGGTATTCCTGGAAGATAACATTCAGAAATCTGATGAAATTATTCTTCGTCTTGAGGATTCCCTGGAACGCCTGGAAAGTGAAGGAAACAATGTAAGTGATCTTGGAAAGATGCTCACAGACTACTCGTCGCTGGTTTCCGATGCAGATTTATATCTTGAAAAGGCAGATAGTGCAGATTCTTTTTCAGAAAAGCAGAAATATGTTGCATTATCCAAAGATAAGATGGTCCAGTCAGATATCTTATTGAAAAGGATATTTGTGGACATGCACAACTATATGCCAGGACCGGTTGAGATAACTGCAAACGACAGCCTTGATGCCAGAGGAAGCGGAGTAATCGTTCTGTCAGGTAATCTTGGTATCAATCTAAGCTTATCTTCCGGAAAATTCTCTGCTGTAGACTTTGAAGGTGATATGGTTATAGACGATGATGAACTGGTGGTTCCGGGAATGGCAGCAGGGGCCGTTGTATCCTCCTCTGATGAAGCTCTCCATAATATCGTTTCATATGTGGATGTGCAGGGTAATGTGAGTATGTCCGGTTCAGGAATGACAATCGCTGTTATGGGTGACAATACCGTTCTCCACGTAATCGGTTCTGGAGAGATCCAGTTCTATGGTAATGGAAGTTACTATCTGGATAACTCCGATACAGTGAAGGAAGGAGTCTGGTTATCTCCTATATTCGAAACCATATAACATCAAGATGAAACCACTTCTGGATGGTAGTGTAATATGGAAGTGACCTCCTGTGCAGGTTGCATCACTATCTTTCATAAGTCATTAGTTAGCAGGTGACTTATTTTTGGGCGTATTATATTCTTTTTCTTCATGGAAGTGTCTATGTATGGACTTTCATGCTATGACTTTGCAAAATTTCAGTATCAACAGGAAGTATGTATGTTTTTAAAGGTTGTTGCATACTTTAATAAGTTTTAAACGCAATATTGGTGGTTTGTTTTTAATTTAAAAGCACTATAAAGTTTTAAAATTGAATAATATTAAAATTTCTTCTTTCCGGTAAGTATGCTTTTATTTAAAATTACCAATTTGTGAATTGTCCGACAACTAATGTGTTGACGGACACCACCCCACTTAGGTGGCACCCAACACCCCAACCACATCCAGCCTAAGGTGCCACCACTGTACCAACAACCCCCTCCTCGCTTAAGAGGTGCCTCTCCTATCCGGGGCATCTCTTAACCGATACGGACTAAAAAAAGGTGAATATTTTGTCTGATATAAAAGATGCCTTAAAACAATTCATCTATTCAAGGCTTCAGGAAGCAACCCGTGTACAGGCCATTTATCCCGACCGGGGATATGTCGCATCAGGTTGTATAAGGCAACTTAGTTCCGGTAACTTGCACAAATTCCCCGGTTCTTCTTCATGTGATTCCGGAAATACTTATGGCCTCCATCACGATACTAATTATGTTCAGGAGAAAAAAGACTTCAAGTGGTGATTTTGACTATCATTTGTTTGATTGCCCTGTATCTGTGTTCTTGCCGTTCTCTGATCATTTGAACGTCCCATACAGCTACTTTTTTATATAAACTCATTCAATTAAATCATAGAAAACGTTTAAGGCACATGATACCTGTTACCTGTTGTAAAATCAGAGATACGCAGTTATAGTTAGTTGCTCCTGAGATGTGATCATCAATGAAAAAGATGCCTCTTGCAGTATTGATCTTCCTTATGTTGCTAGTTGTTATTTCAGGGATGGCTGATTCTGATGATGCACAGCAATATTCTGGTGACAGGCCGGATGATCACAGAGTTCATTCCAGCCCTCCCATAGGGATGGATTCATCCTCCGGAGGAATTATTGTGGTTGCACATACGATTTCTTTTTCTTCTTCGGTAGATGAGGAAAGTTTCCTCGGAGATAATATCAAGAAGTCTGAGTCAATGGTTCAGAGACTTGAAAACGCTACTGAAAAACTGGAGGAAAAAGGAAACAATGTTTCAGACCTCAAGGGCATGATCATTAATTATGGTACTATTGTTTCAGAATCCGGATTTTATCTTGAAATGGCAAACAATGCCTCTTCTGAGGCAGAAATGCAGAAATACCTGGAACTCTCCAGGGAAAGTATAATCCTGGCTAATTCTGAGTTAAAGCCAATACTTTATGAGATCAAGCAATATCTTCCCGGTCCAATCATGCTCGAAAATAATACACTCGGTGCTGAGGGAAGCGGAGTTGCTATTTTTTCAGGTGACACCAATCTGAGCTTTTTCCTGTCAGAAGGAAAATTCTCAGTAGTTGATTTCAACGGCGATATTGTTATCGATATAAATGCTGATTATAAACAGGATTTATCTCCTGACAGGGAGTCTGCTGATTTGATTATGCCACATTCAATGGCATCATATGTTGAAGTTACAGGAAATGTTTCCATGTCTGGCTCCGGCTACACGATTGCTATTATGGCAGACCGGATGTCCCTGACAGTCACAGGAAGCGGGGAAGCAGAACTTATAGGTAATGGTACTTATCACATCAATGACGGTCTTTCAGAAAACAAGGAAAACGTATGGATGACTCCAATATTTGAGAGTGACTGATATATTGGAGACGGTTAAAAAAGGAACAGGGTTGCGTGATATGAAACCAATAAATTATATCTGCTGTATTGCAATTATCCTGATGCTGACGGGTATTGGATCTGCGGCAAATATTGCAACAGTACACGGCGTAGCCTATGAATGGAGCACATTTGAACCACTTGATAACGCTATTATTGAGGTGAACTCAACACCGGCACAGTCAATGGTGGCTCAGTATGGCGTATATTCCTTTGAACTGACAAATGGTACATACAAAATTACTGCAAGTTATTATGAAGATGATCAGCTTACTTATTATGCAGAGGATGTAATAACGATTTCAGAAGAAGGCAGCTATGTTCTTGATCTGTTATTGGTTCCTTCTTATTCCAACGACACTGAGTCCGTAGGTTCTGCTGGAGAGGTTTCATCTGATGCTAACAGTAATTCTCTTCTTTATGGGTCCATACTGCTTATTTTTGTTCTTCTTGTTCTTCTTCTCTCCCAGATGAAACAAAAGCCTCAAACCCCAAGGTATGCTGCTGTAAGGAGAGAAGAAGTCCATCATAAGGTTTCAGGAGTTACTCCGAAGGTTACAGAAAAACCTGTTCTGGCTGAGGATAAAGCGGCAGTGACAGAGACCGAATCTATAAGTTCACCAGGAGTGGAGAAGGAAGCAGTTGGATTAACAGACCCCCGTCCCGAAGACGTAGAATCTGCTGATGAAGCGCTTCCGGTCGTTATTCCGGATTCGGTGGCCGAAGACAAAGAGCCATCACCACCTCCAGTTCAGGAACCTGTAATTTCAGATGACCCTGTTCCGGCTGACCTTCAGGAAATACTGGACATTCTGAAATCCCAGGGCGGGAGAATGACGCAGAAAGATATGCGCAAGCGCCTGAAGTACTCAGAAGGAAAAGTAAGCCTTATGCTTCTTGATCTTGAAAAGAGGGGCAAGATCCAGAAATTCAAGAAAGGGCGTGGGAACGTTCTTTTCCTGGTGGAATCTGAGAAGTGAAGTTTCTTTTTTTGGTTAATAGCCATCATGATTGTTCCTGTATTTCCTGAAATTGTCTTTTATGTGAATATTGCGTCATTTTCTTTTAAATAAGTATTATTGCCGAAATAATATTCTGATAAGTTTTTATTCTTTTTATGAATCATCTATTCTCTATTAAGTGTTCTATAAAGCTTTAATGGCTAATTATGGCGATTATTGTTTCTTTTTCAAATAAGTATGCTTTTATTTAAAACTGCTAATCAGAGGATTGCCTGTCAGCAGTGAGCTGGCAGGCGACCACCCAAGCTAAGGTGGCACCAACCCCTACCACATCCAGCCAGGTGCCACCAATGTACCAACAACCAAAACCCCCACTCGTATAAGGGACACCTGTTATCTATCCTCAGGTGTCTCTTATCCGATACAGAGGTGTGAATTATGAATGCTGGTATGGAAACAACGTTTGAAGAAAAAGCTACTGGTATTTCTGCTGAACAAAAAGAAGCAAGTGGGTCTGTTAATGTAGTTTCTTCTCTGTGCAGGAAACTGGATCCAGAACAGGTGAGCCGTTTGACCAGAATATCTCCGGCAGGGCATGGGAACAAATAAGTGTTACTTGCAGTGTAACGTTAGAGAACACAATTATATTTGAATAACAACATTTACTGGTTTATATAAAAACGAACGCGGGAATGATTTGAGGTATATCATGGACGAGAATCTCAATAATACTGAACAAGAAAAACAGTTGCAAAATGGCACTCCTGATACTCTCATGCGTCTGACAGATGTCTGGAAGATCTACAAAATGGGAGAGGTCGAGTTCGCAGCACTGAAAGGTATTGATCTGGAGATCCTGCATGGTGAATTTGTAGTCATACTTGGTCCCAGCGGAAGCGGTAAGAGTACAATGATGAACCTGCTGGGTTGCCTTGATCTTCCAAGCAAGGGGATTGTCGAACTCAACAACAAGGACATTTCCACAATGAAAGAATCCGAACTTGCTCAGATCAGAGGTCAGCTAATTGGATTCATATTCCAGACCTTCAACCTGATACCAACACTCAATACTATAGAAAATGTGATGCTACCTCTTGAGTTTCAGGAAGCAGATGCTGATTGTTCATGGAAAAGGGCAGCTGAACTTCTTGATGTAGTAAGTCTAGGGGACAAAAAGTACAACTTGCCTTCACAGTTATCAGGAGGACAGAGGCAGAGGGTTGCAATTGCGCGATCCCTTGCAGTGAATCCGAAAGTAATCCTTGCAGATGAGCCAACCGGTAACCTCGATAGTGAAACAGGAAATTATATTCTCGAATTCCTCAGTGACCTTCACAAAAAAGAAGGCAAGACAATCATAATGATCACCCATGATCCTGAATTAGCAAGATATGCGGATCGTGTGGTTCATATCAAAGACGGAATGGTCGATAATATAGAGATAATAAAGCGTGAAGCAATGTGATAAAAATGAAAAAGGTCTTATTATTAATGTTATTGTTACTGTTACCAATAACAAATGCAACAGCAGGCATGAATGCCGGGGCTGCAGGAGTGAATGTGGATCTGATGACACAGAGTCCCTATCCTGCAAGACCAGGTGAAACAGTAGAACTAACAGTTAGTCTCCAGAACGAAGGAAACAATGATCTTTCTGGTGTAACAGTCGGTGTTGACGCTGAATACCCTTTTTCACAGGTATCCGGTGAATCACTGACAAAAACCATTTCTTTCCTTGAAGCCCGCCAGGACGAGGAAGATGCAACACTTATAAAATTCAAGTTAAAGGTAGATTCTGATATTTCAGACGGTACCTATGATGTAGATATAATAGTAAGTGACAGCGACTCCGATTCAAAGTCTGTTACAACCCTTGAAGTTGAAGTGCAGGGTAAAGAGTATGCACAGATCGTCACAATAAGTGATTCCAGTATAGATGTTGCAACTGTGGAACCCCTTGAGTTTGTCATAACCAACACTGGTTCATCTCCACTCAAAAATATGGAAATCTCATGGGATGAATCCTCAGGCGCAATACTTCCTGTATATTCATCCAACACCAAGTACATAAATTACCTTGGAGTCAATGAATCAGCTACAGTAGTATATTCTGTAATGGCGGATGTGAATGCAGACCCTGGACTTTACCAGCTCGATATTTCACTCAAATTCCAGGATTATAATTCCAATACAACACAAATATCCACAAAAGCCGGAATGTTTGTGGGCGGCACCACTGACTTTGACCTGAGTTACTCTGAAAGTGATCGAGGAGAAGTTTCTCTTTCACTTGCAAATGTGGGTAACAATGAAGCTTACTCTGTAAAAGTATCCATACCTGAGCAGGATAATTTCAAGGCTACGGGGAGCACATCTACAATTGTAGGTAACCTTGAGAAAGGTGACTATACCATCACATCATTCTCAATAAGCCAGACAAATTTAATGCCTTCAATGGGTGAAGATTCATCCGGCACAGCCAATGCAGAATCTTCTGAGATGACAGAAGAAGATAGGGGGTCCATGCAGGAAGGAATGGAATCAAAGAGAGAGCTTATTGTTAATATCGAATACACAGACTCTGCAGGACAGAGGCACACCGTGGAGAAGGCAGTTCAGATCGAAGAACTTACCGGTGGCACAATGGTAGCTGGAATGAGTGGTGAGCCCGGAGGCCAAAGCTCATCATCTAACAGCTATGTGTTGTATGCTGCTGTGATTCTGGTAGTTGCAGTTGTAGGACTTAATTACAGAAAGAAGAAGATGCTCAAAGAAGGCAACTATGTTCCACTTAATATAGAGCTCAAGAATCTTAAAAGGAAGATGCTGAAGAAGGAACAAAAATGAGACGAAGTACCTATCTTAAGCTTGCTATCAATATCCTGGTCCATAGTAAGATCAGAAGCTGGCTCACCATAATAGGTATCGTCATTGGTGTCGGATCGGTTGTTACCATTATGGCACTAAGTGACAGCATGACTGCTGATATGGAAGATAGGCTAGCTGATCTGGATCTGACCCTTGTCATCATTTCCCCAGGCTATACAAGGGCAATGTCAGGGTTTGGCGGTGGGTTTGGCGGTGGTGGTAGCTCGTCGGATGCAGAGTTGACTGACAAAGACATCATGGCAATAAAACTTGTAGAGAATATTGACTACATCTATGGTCAGATAGCAGGTAGTGGTCTGGAAGTCTACTTCATGGGCGAAACGGCAGATCTTTCTGTAACCGGGGTTGATCCCCAGGTATGGCAGTATACTGTGACATATGAGCTGGAATCCGGCAGATTGCTAGAGACCACTGACAATAATGTTGTTGTCATTGGCTACAGGATAGCTCATGAAATGTATGATCAGGAGATAGGTCTGAACCGTATACTTACTATTGAAGGCAGATCCTGCAGAGTAGTGGGTATACTTGCAGAAGGTGAAAGTGACAGAGCTATTATCATGCCGATTGATTCTGCAGTAGATATTATTGATGATGCAGAACCGGATGTATATGACAGTATAGTTGTAAAAGCCGATGACATGGAAAACGTTGAAACAGTTGTAGCTGATATCGAAGAAAAACTCATGATTTCCAGGCATGTCATGAATGAAGATGACCGTGATTTCAGTGTTTCAGATTCATTGTCAATGGCAGAATCTTTCAGTGAAATGATGTCCTCATTTGCAATATTCCTTGGAGCAATAGCAGGTGTGTCGCTTGTTGTAGGTTCTGTGGGGATTGCAAACACGATGTTTACATCCGTGCTGGAAAAGACCAAGGAGATTGGTACTATGAAAGCGATAGGTGCCAAGAATAAGGATATTATGATGATATTCCTTTTCAACTCTGCACTTGTGGGTTTTGTAGGAGGTGTGCTCGGTATTATATTAAGCCTTGTCCTTACATCCATGCTACCGTTTCTTGGAATTAGTATGGTGCGTTCTTCCATGGGCATGCCCGTTGCTCCGGACCTGATGCTACTGGGTATCTCCATTGCAGTGGTTATTGGAGTGCTCTCAGGTGTGATACCTGCGTACAACGCATCAAAGATGAAGCCGGTCGATGCACTGAGATACGAATAAGCTAGTAAGTTAAAGCAAAAACAAAACTTAAGATTGCTCTGTCATAGAAATATGATGCTATTACAACAACAAATGTTTCAAGGACAAGAGTTCAGGAACAGAAGATGCTTCAGATGACTGGGGTGAAACACCATCCAGTTATAATTGAGCATTTTCTTCTTTTTTTATTTTATTAAATAATAACTGCAGATTTTAGTTATGTTTATGTACCAACAAAGACATTTTCTCTAGTACAAACTCATATGTTTAGCACTAAAGTGAATAGAATTAAACATATGTTTGTAACATTATTCAGTATGCTCGTAGTATAATTTGTTCTTATGGTTTCTATGGTGGTTCAATGTTCGTAATAAACAAAATGTGGAAAAGCTTGCTTATTCTATTCTTAGTTGCATTTCTCTCAATTAGCTATGCAAGCGCAGCAACCGATACATTTGAAGAATACGCAGAAGATTCACATTTCATAGCTGGCAGAGGGAATTCACCTGATACTGTAGATCAGGAATGGAAAAATGCAATGAGGGACTGCTGGTTAAATATTACAAAAGAAGTTGGTCCATCTTATTCTGAATTTGACAGCTCCATTAATAGCTTTGGAGGTGGCAATGACATATTAAATGTGTACATCGGCTCTGCTTATGAGGGGCAAATCAATGACTCAAGAATTGATGAAATGTACCAGAATATTGAATCTTATTGTGAAGAGAACTGTGGAATAAATGATGTCCCGGTAGTTTTCATGTGGGATGAAGATGAAGAAGATATGCCATTGCCTGATTACGGTCCAGAGATATTTGAAAAAGCCGCAAACAGTTCTGGGTTTGTAGCTTCAAAAGGCACTATGCCTGTAATTACAGATGCAAGTGAGAAAAGAGACTGGCTTGATTTACTTACTCACTGTGCTCGTGGAAATAAAGAAATAAACAATTATTTTAGATCGTCTGGTGGCCCTTTACTCAGTTTTGGAAATTATATTGATGGTTATTTGGAGGTAGGTCTTAATTCGGCTACTCCGGAAAAAGTAAATGAGTCAGTGATTGATGAAATATACCAGACAATCGATGAAGCAGCTGAAGAGGAAGGAGTAAGCAATGTACCTGTTGTTTTTGTATGGACTGTAGGTTACGATAACACAATAGCAGTTGAGTCTCCATTTGTAGAAGAAGACTTAAAGAATGAAAGCACACAGGACAACGAAGATTCTACACGAACTACATCGGGTTTCACTTCAATCATGCTTATTCTATGTCTGTTGATTATGGCTTGTATCAGCAAATAATTTCAAAAGTTTGCTCATTCCGAAAGGACAAATAATATTATTTGCCCATTTTCCTTTTTAGTTTCTTTTTTCGTAACTATTCAGCCTGGTAGAATCACTATCGATAACCATTATGATAAAAAGTTGATACGTGAATTTTGAGTGATGAGTTTATTTTGACTGTGCCTAATACTTGCTTTTTTTGTTGTAACTTAATTTAGGACTAAATACCTGGGATTAAATCGAATCACCATCAATCGGCTGATATGAGTAGGCTGAATAGTTACCTTTTTTCAAATTTTAGTACTCAAAGATATTTTTATGAATTATACTCATCCAAAATTTCTTCAAAATCATAAACAAAGATCATTCCTGAGTTATAATCAGGCTGTCTGGTATATTCAGACCCTCTTGTCATCGGCGGAATAAAATTCCCCATTTTCGGCGGTTTAAAAATCCCCAAATACTAATCCTTGAGAAAAACTCAAGGATTGTGGATAATGCTGAAAACAGAGGTGCGACAAGAAGCTGAATTATGGATTGCTGTATGCTATCCTATTTGCTCAGGATATCCCTATTGTAGCATGCATTTTTTGGTAACAAATTTGTGTGAAGCCTGCGAGACAACGTGGAAAGACTGGAAACCTAATTTTGGTCAATCTGCAAGGGACTGTTATGTCTCTTATTTAGGGAATAAATATTCCGTTCCATATCGATTTGCAGGGAGATTGTCCAATATACGCATTTCAGAAGGAATGTTACAGGTTCTTGTTGATGGTGAGCAAATCTGTGAGCATGAAATAGTTCCTGGAAATCACAGAGTTATCCGCACTAAAGAACACTTTCAGGGATTATTAAGCGAGACACTAAAGCAGAATTCACAATGCGGAAAAGCTGCTCAGATACCGATCAAGTTCTCGGATATAGAGGTTGAGAAGAGGTCACTTGCTATTTATGATGAATTCTGTGAAGGGGGTTCAGCATGAACCCCGTTATCTATGAAAGATTGCATAGCAATCTGCTGGGTCTGAAACTGAATACAGTTGAGCAGTTGCTGGATAATTGTCTTGAACTTGCAGCAAGGGATGGAACAACTACAATAGAGGTGCTTGATCATCTGTTTGAACAGGAGAGAAAACACAGGGAAGCTGCTGCAATTGAGAGAAGGACAAGGTTTGCTGTATTTCCTGTGAGAAAAACACTTCAGGAGTTTGATCTTGAGTTTCAGCCATCAATTGAAAGGAGGGGCATTGAGGATCTGGCTACTCTGAGATTCGTCCATAATGCAGAGAATGTTGTACTGCTTGGTCCCCCTGGAGTTGGAAAAACACATCTGGCAATTGCTCTTGGGATGGAGAGTACAAAAGCAGGATTCTCTGTCTATTTCATCAATGCAGGATGTCTTATTGAGAGACTGAAAAAAGCAAATAGGGAAGGAGTTCTTGAGAAGAAGCTCAGGGATCTTACAAGGTATAAGTTGCTGATAATTGATGAAATGGACTATCTCCCATTTGATGAGGAAGGAGCTCATTGTTTTTTCCAGCTGATCTCTAAACGTTATGAAAAGAGCTCTATTATCTTTACGTCGAATAAGTCGTATGGTCGGTGGGGAGAGATATTCCAGGACAATGTTATTGCTTCTGCTGTTCTTGACCGCATATTACATCACTGCACTACGATCAATATCAAAGGTGAAAGTTACAGGCTCAAGGACAGAAGAAAACTGGGATTGCAGAGTGGAAAACTGTAAGATTTAATTATGTATGTGGGGGGGTAATTTTATATCTTAAGGTGGGGAATTTTAGACCGACGAAAGTGAGGAAAAGTAAACCGCCGTTGACATCTTTACCCCATTCCTTTTTTGTGGCCATTGTATCTGAATTTTCTCCTCTTTTTTTGTTTCAATGAAACTGCTATCTACGCATACAATATCCATTGAAAACTTGCCTTTCTGGTAAGCGGAATCTCTTTGAGATTATATGATTTTATTCCATACTTCTTCCCTGACCATCCTTTAAGCCGTTTCCAAGCTGTTGCTCTGGAACCATAAATTGCTTGAATACCTCCCCACCTGCAACCAGTTATCAGGACAAAGAGTATGCATTGATGATCTTTCGGTCATCATCTTTCATTTCTTCCAGTTATTGGTTGAGGTGGTAAATGTGGCTTAATAAATTTTCATTGATTATCTGAGAGTTCTACGAACTCCATCATATCCCTTCATACAATTATTGTATGAAAAATATGGATATTTTTGAAATGAACTCCTGTACAAAACTCTCCAAATGTATCGCTATTAATATTATATGTTTCAACACGTAATAATTACAATGAACATATTCTTTTACTGACTATGGGAATATGTAATACTTTATGCCATCATATTTATACGCAATATCCCAGCACATTGAATATTCCTGTAGCTTATGTTTCTTGTTTTTTGCAGAACAAATCCGAAAGGTTTATTACAAGAAAAAGAGTTAGCATATAATAGCTAATAAGCTAACAGTAATCGCTTTGATATTAATACATGTGACTACACCATGGATTCACTTGATTATTTCGTACATACAATTTATGGGACAATGCACAGTAGTTAGTTATTAGTTGTTGTTGGTACACACAATCAGTTTATAGGGGGATTCAATGAGCTACGTATATGCTGCCGTAATCGGTATACTGATAGGCATCTTCATCTTCGGACTAAAGACCGGTGTTGGATGTGGCTTTTCGACGGTAAAGAAAAAAGAAGTACTGATCCTTGCTGGTGGTTATTTTGTAATTTCCATTATTCTTGGCAGTCTTGTGGAAATGGTGGACCAGTCATATCTGGAAAAGATTGCAAATCTTGGAATGACGTTGCACGTATTCATTGCACTTGTTCTCATTGCTGCAGGAATCTATACACAGAAAAAATGGAATTCCGGTTGCGATGTGTCAAAAAAGACTTTCCTTGTAATATCCGTCCCCTGTCCTGTATGTCTTACAGCTCTTTTTGTATCATGCATGATACTGGCATCAACCCTTGAAGTAAGCGGCTGGAAAGTCGGAGTAATTGTAGGACTTGTATTCTTCATTTCAGTAATATCATCAACTTTTGTCTTCAGGAAAATGAAAAAGACTCCTGAGGGTCTTGGAACTGCAATGATGTTCCTCGGACTGTTCTATCTTCTCGGTGCAATAATAGTTCCTGCTTACATCAAAGCAAAGAAACTCAGCATGGAATTGAATTGCGGTGGGGATTTCGAGATAGTTCCTTTGTTGATATTGTCAGTATTCGTAATCGGAGGCTATGCACTTAATAGCATAAGAGGTCAATAAAAATGGATGCTACTTCTTCGTTGTTTGGTATTTTATACACGTTCTCAGCATCACTGCTGTACCCGGTAATTATAATTCTCATATTGCTTGTGGTATTTTCTTTGATGCTGATAGGGGAATTCCTTTCTGAATATTCTAAAAGACACAGAGATATTGAAAACCTTGAACTTTGCTGCAATGCTGTGAGAGAACATGTAAGTTCTCAGGAATTCGGAAAAGCAGCAAAGTCACTTCGCAATATTAAGCAAAATTTTATGGTCATGAGCTTTGCAGAATCTGCAGCTGGCCATCTGGAAAAGAATATGTTACCTGCCATTGAATGGCTTTCTCAGGAATATGAGATAAAGATGGCAAAGAGGCTGGAACAGACCAGGATCGTTGCAACAATCTCACCTATGCTTGGTCTTATGGGTACTCTTATCCCACTGGGCCCGGCACTTATTGGTCTTTCGCAGGGGTAACATCGAGCAGCTTGCAAATAATCTTATGATTGCTTTTGCTACAACGGTTATCGGACTTTTCGCAGGAACAATTGGTTATGTTCTTACTCAGGTCAGGAAAAGATGGTACTGGCAGGATAAGGCTGATATAGATTATATCCTTGACACACTGGAGGTTGAAGAGTGACAAAGAGGAGTGGAAGAAGGCACAGACGGACAGGACTCATAAATAATGAGGATGAACAGAACCCCTTAACAGGGGTTGCCAACCTTTTTGATATTGCCATGGTTTTTTTCGGTTGCATTACTTGTGGCGCTTGTTATGTCATACCAGATGCCTGAACTTCTCAATCCTACAGAGGATATAACTCTTGTGAAAAACCCCGGGCAGAAGGATATGCAGATTATCATTAAGGAAGAAGGCAAACCTCTTGAGGTTCTGAACATGACCGATCAGATTGGTGGTGGTCAGGGTGAAGCACTGGGAACTGCTTACAAGTTAGCGGATGGAAGGGTTGTTTACGTACCTGAGGAAGAGGAAGAAGAAGCTGAGGAGGAGGAAATCCCGACTTCCGGTTAATTTTTTTATATAATAATACAAGTAATATATCTGCATGTAAATTTAATTGATAAGTAGTTGGTAAAAAAGGTAATAAAAAGACGGTGGGCATTTCGATACAGCCGCCAAGCAAGTGATCGAAATGCCCCGCAAGTTATCGGGTGATAACATGCAAAATAAAATAAAATCGATATTAGTATTAAGTATATTGTTGATGGTAGCGCTAACAAGTGTTGCATCGGCAGCAGAACCGAAAACAAAGATTACATATGTAAGTTATATGCCAAGTGAAATACTTGAGGAAGCAAGTCAGACTAATGCTTACAGTGATCTTATTGAGTACACTTTTATTAATTACTATGATCGCGGTGTTGGTGGAACCAGTCCGGAGATTATAGATGCTGCTGAGAGTGGTTTTTTCGAACTCAGGATGTTATTCTCTGTATTGGTGCTATGCCTTCCTTATTAGAGAATGTCACCGTGACTGACGCTTTTGAGGCAGCACATTATCAAGGTACTGCTCTTTACAACATAGCTGGAAACGTTCCACCTTCCTACTTCGATTATCATTCAGGTGGTACTACCAACAGCACCATTGATACTTATTACAGCAATATGATTAATACTTCATTAGATGAATCAGTGAAGCTGGAGAATGCGGAGAATCTGCTCATCTATCTCACAATGCACAAAGAAGTAACTTACATCTCCTATATGCCAAGTGAAATACTTGAGAAAGCAAGTCAGACAAATGCTTACAGTGATTTCATTGAGTATACTTTTATTAATTACTATGATAGCGGTGTTGGTGGAACCAGTCCGGAGATTGTAGATGCTGCTGAAAGTGGTTTTTTCGAAACTCAAGATGTTATTCTTTGTGTAGGTGCTATGCCTTCTTAATTGGGGAATGTCACCGTAACTGACGCTTTTGAGATAGCACATGACCAAGGTACTGCTCTTTATAACATAGCATGGAAATGTTCCACCTTCCTATTTCGATTATAATTCAAATGGTACCACCAACAGCACCATTGATACTTATTATAACGATATGGTCTATTCACCTGAAGAATCCGTGAGACTGGAAAATGCGGAAAATCTGCTCATCTATCTCACAATGTGCACAAAGATAACCTGGATTGGTTTCAGTGATGAACTTGCAAACAGCAAGTCAGACAAATGCTTACAGTGACCTTATTGAATATACTTTCATTCCGATTCGTAGTGGTCTTGTAGCAAGTGATGAACTGCTGACAGCAGTTGACAAACGGTTTCCTGGAAACACAGGATGTGATTATTTTTCAGGGTTTCCATCCGGATTATGGTTTCCCCCAGACAGTGAATGATAGTTGCAAAGCAGCACATGATAATGGTACTGCGCTTTACAGCATACACCCCATGGGGAGATGTGCCTTCTTACTTTGATTATGATTCAGACCCTGATGAAGATAACACTATTGCAAACTATTACAGTGTTTCATATGATACAGAAAATGATGAGTCTTTGAGACTGAAGAGTGCAGAAAGTCTGTTACTTCATCTTGCATCATACACTCCTACTCTTTTGAAAGTTGCTATCCTGAGTAACCATGAGGTAAACTTCAACGAATTTGTATTTGTCCTGGGAACAGACTTGAATGGAGTTTCCCTGAATAATGCGGCAAATAATAGCAATATCTCTGAGAATCTCAATATAACGATATTCACTCCTTCTAATCCAGTTCCTGATGGCTTTGTGTTCTCCGATTATGGAGTGATCTTCCTTGAGTCATATAACAAAACTTTTGTTGACGAGTGGTCCCCGGAAATAAAATGTGCCAAAGCAGGCGGTGCGAAGATCATTGGTTACAACCTCTCTTCTGATATAATCCTTCCAAATGTTGACCTGTATTCTGATGATTACACAGATATTGAAAGATACTGGATACAGGGAGGAGCTGCAAACATGGAGAATATGCTAATATCCATGGGGCAGAAGTTCTCAGGACTCTGGGAAGAAGAGACGATTCCTGAACCTGTGTTGCTGAAGGAGAAACTGAATTTAACTTTCATTGTAGGCGCAGACTCCAATCTATATTACCTTGATAAGGTCACTAATGAGAGAGATGTGATCCTTGATAATTTCAACGTGAACATCATGACACCCAGCAGATGCAGTTGCAAACCTCACCGATGCTTCAGACCAGGATTTAATATTGGTGTATATGACAGGAGGGCGCTGATATCGCCACAATTGTCAGGCGTTCTTTCCGCTGCAAAGGACAGTGGTACAGAGATCAGCCTTGGGAACACTGCGGATGTATATGGATTGAACACCGTGGACACCCAAAATCCTCCTCACGATGTAATTATAGAATATCTCGACAAAGATGGAAAAGACAAATATGGAGAATCTCATCCGCTATATTGGTGCAGAGATCTTTGATGTCTACATCGGATTATGACTCCAGTTGGTGAACCACCTATCCCTGATGACGGCATATATCATCCGGATGCCTGGCCAGTTGTTTTCGAGGACAGTACCGAGTACCTTGACTGGTATACAAACAGCAACTGGATGAAGATAGGTCATATCTACGACCCCGATGCACCTACAATTGGAATCATAGCCTATGAAATTCAAAAAGAGCCTATCTTCCTGACAACCGATGATGCAATAATAAGATATATTGAATCTAAAGGATGCAACGTTATCTACAGTACCAATATGGTATGTATGGAGGATGTTGATTATTTTGTCAAGGATGATGAGGGTACTCGTAGATACAATACTCACCTTACAGTCTTTCCGCCTGTACATTGAGGAGCCGGATACTGGTGTGGAATATCTTCAGAAATACAATGTACCTATACTGAAGGGAGTACAGGATCCATACACAACACCAGAGGAATTCTATAAACAGCACCCATGGAACTAAGTATAGGATGTCCCGTGCTGCTATGGTTACACAACCTGAACTTGACGGATGCCTTGATTTCGCATGGATAAGCGGACTTGTGCACGAATCCTGAAAATGAAAACCAGGCATATTACCAGCCGATCCATGGACAGGTAGAATACTTCTGTGACCGTGCGATAGGATGGGCAGAACTTGGAAAGACCGCAAATGAGGATAAGAAGGTCAGTATCCTGTATTACAACCATGATGGTGGTAAAGATAATATTGGTGCAAGTTACCTTGACATCGGTTCAAGTTTCACATTACTGCTTGAGCAGATGCAAGCAGAAGGTTACGACCTTGGTAATGACACCATACCAAACGGCAGATGAGTTCATTGACCTGTTCATCGACCAGCAGGAATGTTGGATGCATGGGCTCCCGGGAGAACTTGAGAAGTCGTTGAATCCGGCCTTGCAACCCTGATGCCTGTTGAGGATTACCTGCCATGGTACAACACCTTGCCGGAATCCGTCAGGGAATGAAGTTGAAAGCTTCTGGGGTGAAGCTCCCGGAGGATATCATGGTATATGAGAACGAAAGTGGGAAATACTTCGTGATACCAACGGTACAGGTTGGAAATGTCAACTTCATACCACAGCCAACCAAGGCCAAGCTCTCTGATGAGTCACTCATATATCACAATGAATCAATACCGCTGACCCACCAGTACATGGCAGCATATTACTGGATAAATGAGGTATATGATGCAGATGCCATAATCCACTTTGGTACACATGGTACACTTGAATGGTCACCTGGAAAAGAGATTGGCCTGTGGGAATATGACTATCCATCAATATGTGCGGCTGACACACCTATCATATATCCATACATCATGGACAATGTTGGTGAAGGCAGTCAGGCCAAACACCGTGGTTATGCAGTAATGATCGACCACCTGACACCACCGATTGTGGCAGCAGGCATCTATGGTGATCTGGTTACCCATTGCATGACAAGATACACCAGTACACTACTGAGGATGATGCCAACTACTATGCGTGCAATTGTATCGTAACAGTACAATACAGCTATATGATAACCTCAGTCTTGGAACATGATCTTGGGTGTTTCAAGTGGCTGAAATGAACAATATGACAGATGATCGAGTTTGATGACTTTGTCAGTAATGCCGTTCATGAATATCTCCATACACTTACAAGAAACACTGATGCCTTACGGTGTCCACACTTTTGGAGTTGCACCTGAGGATGAGAAACTTGTCTGTATGATCACATCAATGCTGGGAGATGATTTCATCAGACCATATCTATGCTGTGCTACCGGATACCGGCGACAGAAGAGGATATGGAAATGATTAGCCGATGATCTAATGCAACTGTTGCTTTTGAATGCCACATTACTCAACGGTACGGATGTTGTAAGTGCCCAGGATGAGATTCTTGGTCTTAACGATTCAAGTACCATAACAGCTGATCTTGAACTGGCAATTGAGTATGCAGATAAGATTGCCATGACGACACGTGAGATCAACCAGACATTCCGGCACTTGATGCGGAGTATATTGAACCCGGACCAGGAAACGATCCTGTCCGTAATCCGGATGCATTACCAACCGGCAGGAACTTCTATGGCTTTGACCAGAGAAGATTCCCTGATCCAGAAACCTATATCATGGGTACTCTCCTTGCAGACCAGCTGGCAGAGGATTACAAGGCTTCCCATGATAATTATCCAAGTAAGGTTTCGTATGTACTGTGGGCTATGGAAACACTGCGTCATGAAGGACTTATGGAAGCTCAGATCTATTCACTTCTTGGAGTAGAACCTACAAGAGATAAGCTTGGAAGTATTACCGGTTTTACTGTCATTCCGCTTGAGTGATATGAACCACCCAAGGATCGATGTGCTTGTTCACTCTTCCGGGCTGTACAGGGATACATTCGCCTTCCAGCTTAAATCGATAGATCAGGCAGTTCGCATGGTTGCAGAGCTCAATGAGAGTTGTGAAAACAACTATGTCAGATGCAATTCCCTTGCCATGGAAGCACAGCTCATTGAGATGGGTTACAATGAAAGTCAGGCAGAGTACCTGTCAAGATGCAGGATATTCAGTGAAGCACCCGGTAATTATGACAACGGAATGGAAGATGCAATTGCAGCAAGTGATACATGGGATAATGAATCCAAACTTGCTGACCTGTTCATCATCAACGTCATCCTATTCCTATGGAAATGGTATGTGGGGCGAAAGTTATGAAGACCTGTTCAAGCTGAATCTGATGGATGTTGATGCTGCTATCCATAGTGACTCATCAAATCTATTTGGACTTCTTGATGGTGACGGCTACTACGGTTATCTGGGAAGTATCGGGCTTACAATCAGGGCGCTTACAGGCGAGACACCTGAACTGTATATAGCCAATCAGGAAAATCTGGATGGTCTTGAGATCATGACTCTCACAGAGGCTCTGAGAACAGAACTGCGTGCCCGTGACTTCAATCCAGCATGGATAACCGGTATGATGGAAGGCGACTATGCAGGAGCCCGCCAGATGGTTAAAATGGTTGAGTATCTCTGGGGATGGGATGTAACAAACCCTAATCTCATCACAGATTCAGACTGGAATGAGATATACGAGGTTTACTTCAATGACAAGTACGACCTTGGAATTGATGAGTTCCTGGAGACCGAGAATCCATACTCTGGCCAGTCAATAATGGCCAGGATGATCGAGACCGCAAGGAAGACGGATGCTGAAGGTAATCCATATTGGGATGCTTCAGATGCTGTCCTGAATGACCTTGTTAAGAGGTATGTAGAATCTGTTGTTGAAAATGGTGTTACCTGTTGTCACCACACATGTGGTAATGCACAGCTGGCTGATTTTATAGATGGTAATATGCAGGCAGCAGGAGTCACCCCGGAAATACAGCAACAATACAATGAATTAATGTATGAAGCTACCCTCAGGGATGAATTCAAAGTACAACAGAATGAAGATGGTTTTGTGCAACAGGTACATGATGATTCACTGAACTCTGTCCAAAGAGCCATGGCATCAGGCTCCGGTTCATCCAACCAGACCATGATGGCAGATTCGGGGGGAGCAGGAATCGATTCTGATACACCTGTACAGGATTCTGGAAAATCCACTTCTGACAGCTACATCGAAGGTTATGAGATGACGCAGGAAACGGTAAACAACGCCGATAGTACGAACAGTCCGTCATTCTCAAGTTCAGATGTTTTTGCATCAATATTCGTGATAGGAGCAGTAGGAGCTATATATCTCGGATTCTGGAAAAGAAGGAAATTCTAAAGACATTTTTGGCACTTTGAAAAAAGTGCCTGTTTTTTTTATGAAGCTAAAAGTGTTGAGTATATCTTAGTTATAAATTGTACATGTCCAAAAACATGCTATTTGAGAACGAGGTTCAAAATATAGTTTCTCGTAGTTACATTATTTAGAATATCCGGGGGTGTCATTATGGTCGTTTCAGATAGAATAAAACTGAAGATCTTACAAGCTCTTTCTGCTAAAGACATGCACATAGCAGAACTCTCAAAAGAGCTGCATGTCTCCGGTACATGTGTTTCAAAAAATGTACGTATACTGGAAAATGCAAATCTTGTTAATAGAAATGTTCTAGGGAGAAGTCATGTTATATCGCTGGTAAATAAAGAGGAAAAAAACAATGTTGAAAAAGAATTATCAGATCTGGATTTATACATTATTGAACATCAATTTCTTGTTTAAGATAAGATTTTCAGCTCTGTAGAATACCTATTAAAATTATTATTCTTCCCAATAGTTTTATGAATTATACTCATCCAAAATTTCTTCAAAATCATAAACAAAGACCATTCCTGAGTTATAATCAGGCTGTCTGGTATATTCAGAACCTCTCTTTACTACCAATGCTATTACAAGATATTTTCCATCATCTGAGAATGTACCTGATGAGAATGAATCTACAAAATCAATATTTCGATGTCTGCCACTTACAATCTTTCTTTTCGACTCGGTATCACATACGATCAGTCTGGAATAGTCCATAGCCATGATATATTTTCCATCCCGTGAAAGTGCAGTGCTGTCAGGTGAAAGTCCCAATCCTCTCAAGCGGTACATTTCCTCGTAAGAGTGCCCATCCCAGACAATTACCTCGCTGCGATAGATACTACCTGCTGCAAGGATATTTCCATCATCAGAGAATTGAAGATCAGCAACCGCCCTTTCCTCTATCGTCCTGTTTATCTCTCCATTTTCCAGATCAAAAACAACTATTCTGTCAGGATTGATACTGTTGTCAAAGCTTGCAACTAGATATTTTCCATCTGGTGTGAATGTGATTGAAGTTGCTTTGTAATTGTCACTTGTAATTGAATTCACAATTTCACCAGTTTCAATATCCCATAAAGTTATTGTACAATTCTCAGGGTTTGCAGTCATTTCCGTACAGGCAGCATAGGTGGTTTCGTCAGGGGAAATGGCAGTGTCTTCTATGAGAGTATCGTTTATCTGGTGCGTTCTGAAAGTTCTGCTGGCAACACCTATGCTATGTGTCATGTTGTAGAGTGTCAGATGTGATGCTGTTCTTCCTTTATAATACGGATAATCGCTATTTGAACCTACTAAGTAATAGTTACCTGGTATCGAAAACTCAATATCTATAAGGTTGTAGTATGGTTCCCGTTGTTTTACAGTAGCACCGCTTTCATCATTCATTACATGATAACCATAGAGTAAGTCGAGATCCACTGTATCCCATAGGTTAACCATCCCAAGTGTGCTGCTTACAACAAATTTTCCATCAGTGAAATATCAATGTTTTCCACACCACTGCCTTCCACACAAGATGTTTTATAAGGTTCAAGCTCGTCAAGTGATTTTGCAGGAGATACGAAATCCCAGACATCTGTCATCACTCCTGGAACTATAGACATTAAGAGTAACAACGAAAGGGCTATTGTTAGGGGCTTTTTCTTTTCTGGCATGGAAAAAACTCTTCAGGTATCATTAATTGGAAATGTAATACACTTATAAAATCCTTGTCGTATTTAGTAATTGTTTATGATTTCTATTTTTCATATAGATTAGCTTTATATATTAGTTTCACATTAAACCACTTAGTTTCACATGAAACTAATTGAAATGGGAATAATATGAAGCAGTCTGAAAGAATCGGTGCAAAGATCGCATACATCTTTTCGCACAATCATCGGTATATCGAGAGCGCACTTGAATCATACAACCTGAAAGGTCCGATGTTTGCATTCCTGCTTACACTCTCGCATAAAGATGGTTGTTCTCAGGAATGCCTGGCACGTTATCTCAAATGTAGCAAAGCTACGGCAACCAGGGCAATTACAGCACTTGAAAAAGAAGGTTATGTTTATCGTGAGAAAGACGAGAACGACAGGCGTATATTCAGAGTTTCCATCTCTGACAAAGGCAGGGGAGTTATCCCGGCGATAAACAGTGCTCTTCAGGAATGGAATGATATTCTACTTTCAGATTTCTCCGATGATGAGGAACAAATTTTCAGGAAACTCCTCGATAAATCCAGGGACACTCTTATGGAATTTGACAGAACTTCATCAAAATAAATGAAAAACAACTACTAGCTATCAGGATAACATCATGTATGAAAAAAGTGAGTTTTTAGGTACTGACAGTATCAACAAGCTAATCTGGAAATTGTCCACTCCTGCCATAATCGGTCTTCTGGTGCAGGCATTCTACAACCTGGTTGACACATTCTTCGTGGGCAGAGCACTTGGAGATCAGAGTGTACCTGGAATTGCAGGAGTAGCTGTTGCTTTTCCACTGCAGATGCTAATGATGGCTATATCAATCGGTATCGGTGTTGGTGGTTCCTCGGTAATTTCACGTATGCTGGGTTCCAGGGATGTCAACAAGGCTGAAAGGACACTTGGAAATGTCTTTTCCTACACACTGATACTCAGTGTAATTTTCCAGATACTGTTCTTTTTTAATGTTGATGCAATACTGAACCTGTTCGGTGCCACAGTGGATAATCTTGTCTACGCAAAAGAATATGCTGTTGTGATCCTTCAGGGGACACTGGCATTTACCTTCGGTTTTGTTCTTAACAATCTCGTAAGGGCTGAAGGGAACTCCAGGGTTGCCATGATCAACATGGTTTTTTCAGGAGTCCTGAACATTTTCCTTGATGCCATTCTGATGTTCGGATTTGGCATGGGTGTAAAAGGCGCAGCGCTTGCAACCGTACTTGCACAACTGCTGGGTACCATCTATCTTCTATATTACTACATGAGCGGTAAAAGCCCTCTCAAGCTGGAACTGACAAATTTCACTCTTAAATTTGATCTGATAAAAGAGATAACAATGATCGGATTCGGCTCTTTTGTAATGGGGGCATCCAACAGTCTCATGCTGCTTGTGCTGAACAATGTTCTTTCCATATATGGTGGAGATCTTCCAATAGCCGTATTTGGTGTTGCCGGCAAATTGCTTATGTTAATTCTTATGCCTATCATAGGTATCTCTCATGGTCTTCAGCCAATAGTCGGATATAACTATGGAGCAGAAAAATACTCAAGGGTAAATGAGTCTGTTCGAACATCATTGTTGATAACCACTCTCTTCGGACTGGCAGGTTTTATTCTGTTGTCGGCATTTCCGGGAACATTTTTCAGCATGTTTAGTACTGATGCTGACCTTATCAATAGCGGAGCATCAGCTCTGAGAATCATGGTACTGGCAAGTCCTTTGATAGGTCTGAATGTGATAGCAACAACGTTTTTCCAGTCACTTGGAAGAGCAAGACCTTCATTCTTCCTTTCAATGTGCCGCCAGATTCTATTCCTGATCCCTCTGGTAATGCTTCTGCCACATCACTTTGATCTTCCAGGAGTATGGATGGCATTTCCAATATCTGACTTCATGGCTGCCGCCATAAGCACGTTCCTTCTCTTAAAAGAATATCGTTATTTCCAGCACAGGAGTAGTAGCAATACATGATATTGCTGTAATCTTTTTTATTCCACGACAACTATTTATATTTTTGAATCCCTGAATAATTAAGGGAGATATAAATGCCGGAAAAATCCTGGTTCTTTGCTATAAATGACGATGACCTTAAAGAAGGCAGTATGGAGTTTGCAAGGGTAAAAGGGACACCAGTACTTCTTATCAGGAAGAATGACGCTGTATATTCCCTCTCCGGGAAATGCAAACACATGGGCTGCCGTTTGTCAAAAGGTACTTTCAGTGAAGACTATGTGCTCAAATGTCCCTGTCATGGCTGGGAATATGACATAAGGTCCGGTAAATATCTCGGAGATGAGGACGAATCACTTTCAGTCTTTGAGAACAAGGTCGAAGACGGTGAAATACTTGTCCTTCTTTAAATCCTGATATGGAGCGTACGGATGACTTCATGGACAGTAGTTGCAAATGAAAATGATGTGAAAGAAGGCAATATGAAACCCGTAGAAGCAGGGGGTGCCAGAATTCTCCTGATTCGCATTGACGGGGAGATATTTGCCATTGAGAATCGTTGCCCTCATATGAATTGTCCTCTGCAGGGAGGTACCCTGGTGGACCATTCTATCAAATGTCCCTGTCACAGCTGGACCTTTGATCTGCTTACCGGGGCATATGTAGCATCAGACAAGATTAAGGTTAATGTATATGAAACACAGCTAAAGGACGGAAACATATCTGTCCTTGCATGATAGCGGGAATCTATCTATGAAACAGGAAGATAACTGGATATTTGCACTAAAGGCAGATGAACTTGCTAACGGTGAAAAAAAACCATTGTTGATCGAAGGTAACAAAGTACTTGTTCTCAGGATCGACGGTGAATTTTTCGCAATGTCTAACAAATGTCCACATATGGAGTGTCCTCTTTCAAAAGGAACTCTTGAACAATACGTGATCAAATGTCCCTGTCATGACTGGAGATTTGATGTCCGTGAAGGCAAATTCCTTGATGCAGAAGAGATCAGGGTACCTGTCTATAAAACCAAGCTTATGGAAGAAAGTGTTTTTGTAAATTTAAATATGGAAGGTGCAGGTAAATGAAGAAAGTAGTATTGTATACCCTGAGTACCTGTCCCTGGTGTATGAGGGCAAAGAAATTCTTCAGGGAACATGATATTCCCTTTGAATATACTGATTATGACAAAGCGGATGATAAGACCAAAGAAGCTATAAGACAGGACTGTATCGCACACGGCTCTGAAATGTCATTTCCTTTTGTGAAGATTGACGATGAGATTGTAGTTGGTTACAATCCTGACAAATACGCTGCATTACTTGGGCTTTGATCTCTATGAATAACGAGAAGCGAAAAGAGCAACTGAGGGCCATGTTCTCAAAAGTTGTGGCCCCTATGGGGTACAAGTTCAGTCCTGACGGGGAATTGGTTGAATTCCTGCTTGAACAGGAAGTTAATATTGAAAAAGAAAAGGGCAGCCCTTTTTGTCCATGTCAGGGACTTACAGGTGAAAGGGAACATGACATGGAACTTGTGTGTCCATGTATTCCGTTCCACCGGGAACACTATGATGCGATGAGGCGTTGCTGGTGCGGACTTTACGTCCATAAGGATGTGGAGGACCCCGATAGCTTACCGCAGATATCGCTGAAGGAATTCCTGGAGTCAAAAAATAAGAACTGAAAAGGAAAATGGGAGTGAATTTATGGGAGTGGCAGAAAACACTGTAATTGAAAACATAAAGACCAGAAGAAGTGTCCGTGAATACACGGAGAAGGACGTAAGTGATGAGGATATCAAAACCATAATAGATGCAGGTGTCCATGCTCCTTCAGGTTTTGATAGCCAGCCATGGTTCTTTGTTGTTGTTAAGAACCATGAAATGATGAAGAGAATGTCCGACCACTGCAAACCACGTCTGATGGAACAACTTGGAGACGCTACTAACGATGCAGCAGTTGCTTTTAAGAAACAGCTTGCAGATGATAATTTCAGTATATTCTATGATGCTCCGGTCCTTATAATCGTTCTTGGTAATAATGCAGGCTTTACTACGGATTACGACTGTTCCCTGTGTGCCGAGAACATGATGCTTGCAGCCCATTCTATGGACATCGGAAGTTGCTGGATAGGAACAGGATGTTTCATTCAGGATAATCCTGAACTATTGGAAGAACTTGGCATCACGCCTGATTACAGGGTTATTGCACCTATTGTGTTTGGTTATCCTTCAAAGGAATGCCATGAAAGTGAAAAGAAAGAGCCTGAGGTTGTGTGGGTTCACTAAATATGTAATCTTTTTTTCGTTTATTATAATCATAATAAAAACACATATATAATGTGCAAGTAACCTTTATTTTAGGTGGTTCGGTGCACGCTAGTACTAGTTTATCTACTCTGTTTAAAGTAATTGTTGTTATCACGTTATTAGGGGCCCAGTTTTATCCGGCTGTAGCGGCAACTAATGAAGATCTGTACAGTAACGAAGAAGAATCTTATGTGCCGCAGGATGCGGTCATGGCTCTGTCCATGGTGTCACAGCTAAAGACACAAACTCCGTCTGGAAGTGGTCTGGATGTTCTGGAACTTATTAACCTGACAACTGATCCAACTGATTCGGACGGTGACGGCTTGCCTGATTCCGTTGAACTTGTCCTTGGAACTGATCTTAATAATACTGACTCTGATTTTGACCAGCTTGACGATTATAATGAATCTGTTCTCTATCTTTCAGACCCATTGAAAGTTGATTCCAACTATGACGGTCTGCCTGATAATTTTGAAGTCACAGACGTATCCTCCCTTGATGTGGATTCCGATGGTGTTTCCAACATATGGGATTTTGACAATGACGACGACGGTGTAGAGGATAATGTAGATCCTTCTCCTTTTGCATGTTCTGTCAGTTCTGATACTTTCAGCTTTGATGTAAGCACAAATGGTAATCCTGTCTACATGGATTTCCAGCTTCTTCCTGAAGTATCTGAACACATAAGGCTGGCTTACTCGGAATGGGACTGGCCGTACGACAACAAGAGCACCATGCAGGATCTTGATAATTCCAAGGATGATCTGCTGCTTGTTCCACTGCTTGAGCTTACAATGGATTCTGTCCCAGATCAGGACGACGTTGAAGATTATGGAATAGGTATTTCCGGTGACAAAGCGTATGTCCCACTTTTCCAGGTCAATGGTCTTGGGGGAGAAACTGCCTTTGCAGGAAAGATGTTCTACCCACAGTCAAATACTACTGATATTCATGTAAATGCAAGCCTTCTGTGGCTTGTACAGGCAAATACTGACAGTCTGGATGAGGACAATGTTACAATAATTACAGACACCACCACCATTGTATCATACAGGGAAAATTTCACTCTTACAGGTTTCAGTGTTGAAGAAAGCTATGGAAGCGACGTTGGAGTTTTCTACACTGACGATTTTAACCAGACAATTGCAAGCAACTTTGTGATGGCATATTCATTCCTGAGAAACAACTCGTCCACCGTTCAGGATATGCCACAGGAGCTTGTAAGTCATAATATTACTATATCATCTGACATAGAGAGTTTTGCACACCGTGACCTGGGAACAAAAGGCCTTACCACCCAACTAACACCTGATGCACTTGATTCTCTGCCGGAAGATAGTGTTCTTCCGATCATTGCGGCATTACAGAATGATTTCTCAAAAAATGATCTGTCTGATTTTGGAACCAACTCATACATGGTTGGTAATGATATCTCAATAGACATGCGTAGTGAGCCTGTTATTTCCTTAAAGACTCTCAAGACTAACTGGTTTAACACAGCAGACAATTCTGTGGCAGAAAGTGAATCTGTGTCAAACGAAATAGATGGCTGGTGTAATGCGATCAATGCTGACGAGGATACGCGTTCTGCTTTAATGACTCTCTCGGTTGTATGGAATGCAGGTGAATCAAAGGTGACTGCTATTGGCGATACGCTGATAGACTTCAGTGACCAGAAAACAATAGAAATTCTTAAAGGTATTCAATCCTGGGTAGGTGGTAGTTTCTTTGTTATTTCAACTCTGGCAGATGTAGTTGCAAACACTGTAGAAATCACATACAGGGTGTACATGCTTGTGAATATCATTGGCAAAGGATGGGGTGAAGCCATGAAAATTGCCAATACTTTTACAAAATGTGTTAGTGGCATTGGTAAGTTTTTCACTGTGATCGGTGGAATTACACTGGTTATCGGGCTTGTACTGGATCTGGCTTTTGCTATATGGGGTTTCATTGAGATCGCCATGAGTGAAGGCTGGTCAAATACAGGTACTTTGCAGGGTGCAGTCTATGCTTCAATTATGTCAGGATATGCAATTGTGATGTTTGCAATTGGTGCTATTCTTTTTGCATGTAGTTTCATACCTTATGTCGGGTGGATAATTGCACTTGTAGGCGGTATCATTCTCGGTCTTGTGGCCCTGGCGGACTTTATCCTCGGATTCTTCGGAATTGGTGTGTCTGACTGGGTGGCACGTTTAGTGAGTACGTTCCACGAGACCTATCCGAATACAGAGTGTTCACTTGGTGTCATTAATACCTCACTTGATACGAATGATCCTGATAATAACGGTTTGAGTGCAGGTGACAGGGTAACTTTCAGGAGTTACATTAACGGAACGATAACGAAAACATCTTCAGGTACCTGGCAGGATGTGGAGAATAGTTATATCGTTCCTCATTACAAGATCAGAAGGTGGATGCAAGGTGCCACGCCAATTTCTTACTGGAGTTCCGATTATGGTGACTTCAGCAATGAGGTGTCAACATTTGAATCCAACCCTGATTACAAGAACACAACCTACGAGGTTGGTGCCTGGATTAAGCCAAAATCAGGAACAGGAAACTTCCCAATTCCAATTGTGTTTGAGGCAGATTATAATGTCGTGTACACAGATCGTAAAATTGAATGGGATTTCTGGAATGGTTACAAGTATTCATTGGTTAACGAAACCGGAACAATGCGCGAACAGGTAGATATGCTTTACTTTGATGTGTTTCCGGCAAACATAGGTGACTTTGCAGGCTGGTATCAAATATCAACACAGGATCGTGATTTTGATGGTCTTAACAACAGTGTAGATCCATGTCCCTGGTCATGGGATGCTGATGGTGACGGTCTGAGTGATGCATTTGAGCTTAATGAAAGTTTAACCGATCCGACACGTTCTGACAGAGATGGCGATGGTCTGAGCGATAAGATGGAACTTATCTACGGCACAAACCTGACAAATTCTGATTCAGACAATGATAACATGTCAGATTATAAAGAGATTAATGGCTGGGAGATCAGCTTCAACTATAGTGGCCAGTCTTTCAACATGACAGTTCACTCTGATCCTCTTGATGCTGACAGCGATGACGATGGCATTGATGACCAGATGGAATACTGGAGTTTCCTGAACCCAATGTCAGCAGATACCGATGGTGACGGCGTTGCTGATGTGGCCGATCCTCAATATATGACCTATGTGAATTTCGAGACTAAATGGGGTACTACAGGCGCAGGCGACGGTGAATTTGATAACACAGGAGGAGTTGTAGTTGACTCAGAAGGTTATGTCTACGTTGCAGATTCAGGTAACCATCGCATTCAGAAATTTGATTCCAATGGTAATTTCATTGATAAATGGAATGTTTCTATGGAAGATGGTTCCTTGCTGGCTGATATTGACATAGATCAGGATAATAATATCTATGTTCTCGTAAATTATCCCGTTCAGGTTCAAAGATTCGATTCCAATGGAAATTTCATATGTTCATGGAATGGTACAGGTTACAGTGATTATCGTGGTATCACAGTTGACAATAGAGGCTACATATTCAGCGGACCATTTGATATTTTCAACTCAAGTGGAAAGCTAATAGGAAATATGTCATATACTGGTGGGGACACAGTATTTGATAGCTTCTCAACCATGGCAATTTCCCCTGCAGGATATTTCTACATAACGGATGGGTATGATTGGTACAATAATGGAATCTTCATGTTCGATCCGAATGGAACATTTATAAAAAGATGGGGCAGTGAAGGTTCTCTTGTGAACAATTTCTCATGGCCTGAGGCACTGGAGGTTGATCCATATGGTTATGTCTACGTCGCTGGTACAGGCAATAGTCATATTGAGAAATTCAGCTCAGATGGTTTCTTCATAACCCGATGGGGACAATATGGACTTAATGATAGTGAATTCATTTATCCCACAGGCATTGCAATTGATGAGGATGAGAATGTCTATGTAAGTGAAGGTTCTGCTTATTTATCCGCTGGTGGAGATCGCATACAGAAATTCTCCCAGATAACAGATGTTCCCCCACGTAACGTATCCGATACTACAGATACTGATGGTGATGGTCTGTTCGATAACAACGAAACAGCAGGATGGGATGTGACCTTTACAAATGAATCAGGTACGTACACCGTTCATGTGGAAAGTGAGCCTCTTGTAGAGGATACGGACTTTGAGGGCCTGAATGATCTCCAGGAGTATAACTGCTCTTCCAACCCTGGTGTAGTTGATACCGATGGCGATGGCCTGAGTGATTATGTGGAATTCACAATCGGAACGAATGTAACTCACTATGACACTGATGGTGATGGACTGGATGATTATACCGAGATTATCTTTGGAAGCAATCCGAATGTAGTCGATACTGATGGTGATGGTCTTACCGATAAGGAAGAATTTGACTTTGATTCCGATCCTACAAAGAAGGATACTGATGGTGACGATCTGACCGATAGGGAAGAGTTTGACTTTGGTTCCAATCCAAGAAACCCTGATACAGATGGTGACTGCCTGTTCGATAATGCAGAAGTGAATGAAACCGGCTCTGCTAACAATTCAGATACCGATGGTGACGGACTCATGGATGGTCTTGAACTCCTGTACAATACCAGTGCAAAGAATAACGACAGCGATGGCGACGGCTTGCCTGACGGTAAGGAAGTCGATAACAGGATGGATCCAAACAACAACGATACCGATGGTGATGGTCTCTCTGACATGTTCGAGTTCAACAACGGAACAGATCCAACAAACCCTGATACTGATGGCAATGGTTTGAACGACTCTGAAGATCCATATTCATTTGCAGCAAATATTGAGAATATCTGGGTCAGCTATGATGAGGATGAAGACTCCCCTGGGCTGGTGGAAAACCTTGAAAAGTACACCAATGTGACTGTTTTCCAGCCTGCAGAAATTGGAAACTATTCTGATATGGAGAACATCCTGTTTGTAGGAAGACCCGGAACCGACAATACAACAGCAGGTAATATCACCATGAATATACTTGCCTCAGTATCACCGGATGTACTTTCCGAAATGCAGGAATCGGATTACGACAGGTTTGCTGTGGAATATGATGTCTGGTCAGATAACCAGACTGTTGTCATGCTTTCACATCCGTATCCAAATGACCATTACAGAGTTCTTGAACTCTTCAAGACCAATTCAGGAGAAATGGAATATCAGGACAATGTTAGTGAATTCAGGGCAGATGCCATTGATAAGATGGGACTTTATGTGATGGTCGGACTTAAGACTCCTGTAAAGCCGTCTATTGAGCTTACTCAATACAGTGAAGATGAGCTTGCTCATAACCTGAGCTTTGGATTGTTATCTGGCAACCTTGGTGTTAAATATCTCAACATCAATGTCAGTGAAAATGTCATGAATGAGACTATCAACAATATAGAGCGTGCTCTGATTGTGGTTTACTACACTGGTCGTGACCTTGACAGGACAGGAGACCTTGACGGCAACGATGCCGGAGATATTGACGAATCAACTCTCTCAATGGTCTGGTACAATGAGGAAAGTGCTCAGTGGGAAAAGTTGAGCACTGACATGGACTGGGTACACAATATCGGTATCAACACAGATAACGACGTCATTGACGCTAAGGAATACGAAGGCTACATGTGGGCTAATGTATCCCACTTCAGCACTTACGGACTTTCGGGAACTGCAAGGGCTGAAACGGTTGAGCAAACAGATAGTGACGATGATAGTCCCCTGGATTCAGACCGTGACGGTCTTTATGATTTCATGGAAAGAAGAATGGGAACCGATCCATTCAATCAGGATACCGATGGTGATGGTATCATTGATTCTGAAGATGAAGATCCATTGGTTTCTTACATGTCTGTCATTGATGAGGAAAGCGAACAGTCGGTATCAGATATTGAAGATACACAGGATGATATTCAGCCAACTCCAACAGAAGATGGAACTGTGCCCGCTGAAAGTACATCCCTGTTGTTCTGGATGCCTGCACTCATCGTTCTTGCATTGCTGGTTGCTGGCTTTGTAGTGTTAAGGAAAAAGGAATAATAAGCAGATGGTAATCTACATACACAAAGGTGGTTTGATTGTCATCAGGAAAAAAAGGAACTGATAACAAGCAGCTTTATGCTGCGATTGTTATTATTTTCATTTTGGCATTGTCCGGTATAATTTATTATGCGGAATACAGGGAGATCAATGATCCCTATGAGCTTGCAGGAAGAGTTATACATGTCTCAGAGGATATCAGCTCCTATCAGTTTGACATGAGCAGCAACATCACTATTCTTGGAGACTCGGTCTCTGCTCTTAAAGGAAATGGCTATGTTGGTTACGATGATCAGGAGATGAATATCACTTTCTTCTCACCTGAAAAGTCCATTGATATGATAGTGGTTGATGAGAAAGCTTACATGAGAGAAAATGAAGGCATATGGGAATCCAGAAATCTGGATGATAATACTTGGGAAAGCAATGACCAGTTATCACAGAACGAGTTCCTTCTCGAAGAATCCACAAATCTCAGTATGGAAAGGGCTGATGCAGGCATAATCCTTACAGCAATTCCTGATCAGTCAACGTTAATTCAGGAAGCTGACAAAGTGGGGCTGGATTTACAGGGAAGTGAGAAGCTGAGCGAATATTATGTGAAGTACCTTATCGACGATGAAAGCTATCATATCATTTCAATCGAAACTCACATAGACTTCCTGATGAAGGTACAGGGCATGATGTCTCCGGTTACTATCAATACTCGGATACATGTTTATGACTATAATGGGAAAATTGAGGTTGAAGCACCGCTTTAAAGTCTGAATAAAAAAGATAGGGCTATGGTGATGGAATTTGGTTGTGGGAGACAAGTCATTTTTTTGATAAAGTACAGGTGTAAATAATTAACTGTATCTGGTCATTGATACCAAAAATTCGAGAGAGCCTATTTAAAAAAGCTCATATTGGCATAATCCTATTACATATATTAATTTCGGTATTATTATAATTCACATTGCAATATATTATGTGATTTTTAACATAAAAAACAACTATTATTCTTTCTTCAAGCAACAACATCCTCTTGATATCTTTTTCTTTCCACGTATCTTTGTGATTTATTTATATATAACTGGTAATATTTTAAGTATAAATCGAAAATAATAAATATGTTTGTCATGTTTATTCATTCATTTATTTCAAGAGAGGTTAATTATGCTACAAAATATTTCGTTTCAGATCAAAAAATTGCTTGCAATCTTCATGATTGTAGTATTGCTTACGCCAAATGTATATTGTCTTGAAAACGCAGATGCAGAGCAAGATGTGGATATAGGAGATTCACAGCTGGATTCTGCTTCAATTGAAAATGATAATATTAACTCTGCAGACAAGGGAGAAGAAAGCGAAAAAACTCCAGAAGAAATAGTTGAAAGCAAAGACACTGATAACACTGAGACTATGTTACCAAATGAAGTTGCATCTCTATCTTCGGAACCTGCTGAGGATATTGATCCATTCTCAAATGTTAAAAACGACCTTAACCCTTCCCTTGAAATCGATAATAATTACTTTGATACAAGCTTATTTACCGGTTCTTTTGTCTATAAATACCCAATTGAAACTGTAAGGGGGAGAGCCAACCTTGAGCCAGGGGTTTCTCTCACCTATTCCAGCAGCATGGGTTCAAGAGGCACTTATGGTTCGCTGGGCGTGGGATGGTCTTTAAATGATAACTGTATTGTAAGAGATACCAGATACACTAGCAACAACACTAGTGATGACAGGTTTATTCTTGTTTTGGATGGTTCTTCCAGCAAGCTTGTTTATGTAGCTGACGATGACTCGTACCACACTGAAACTGAAAGATTTATGAGAATTACTAAAAAGGCAAATGGTAACAATTCTTTTGGAGATTACTGGCTTCTTGAAATGCCGGATGGAACGAAATATCGTTTTGGTTATAACGATGATTCGGAACAAAGAAACTCCGTTGAATCAAGAAACTATATCAGTAAGTGGTGGCTCGATCAAATAGAAGATGTGAACGGAAACAAAATAATATATATTTATGTCGAAAACCCTGAAGAAGGGGAGATCGGAAGCACATATCTTGATAGAATTTTGTACAACGATGGCCTTTCTGCGGTACACTTTAATTTTACTGAAAAGACACATAATTTCTCTGTCTATGAGTATAGTAACAAGATAAACGAGAAAAAGCTTATTTCCAATATTTCTGTCCTTAATAATGGAGTTGTCCTCTGGAAATATGAACTTGGTTATGAATACCAGCAATCAAAATTATTTTTAACATCAATTAAAAAAACAGGCCAACATGACAGTACCTTGCCACCTACTATTTTTGAATATGATTCCCTTACAGGTTGGGGACAAACTTCTTTGGATATGCCTATTTCTTTTGCTGAAGGGGATCGGGGAAAAAGAATTGCAGACGTTAACGGTGATGGCCTGGATGATGTGCTTATAGGTTTCAGGTCGGATTCTGGTGAATTGGAGCTTATGACCTGGCTAAATACTGGAGACGGCTGGAGAGCGAAAACTTCATGGGCACCACCAACATATTTCAGAAACTTTACAGAAGATGCGGGAACACGTCTGGCAGACGTTAATGGAGACGGATTAGTTGATATCATTCAGAATGGTGAGTATAGTGATTCTGCATGGATAAATACAGGCGAAGGTTGGGAACAAAACAGTTCATGGATACCACCAATACGTATAGGCTATAAAAAAGATGAAGGCGTAAGAATTGCTGATATTAATGGAGATGGATTACCAGACCTGCTACAAGGGTATAAAGCGGGTGATGGGACATATATCTGGGGTGCATATATAAACAACGGCACTGGTTGGGAACAGAATGACTTATGGAAATCACCCGTGCTTCTTTCAAATAACGGAAGTGATGCCGGAGGACGCATTATAGATGTTAATGGGGATGGGTTAGCTGATATCATCCAAAACGATGGCAATGCTACGAATGGCTGGCTGAACAATGGCAGCGGCTGGGAACAGGATAGCTCATGGGTGCCACCAATACAGATAATGTCAAGTTACTATGGTGCAAATTTAGCAGACGTTAACGGAGATGGTCTTGTAGACATCATTAGAGGATACTACGACTATCATGACAACGGGTCCGAAATATATGATGCATGGATAAATACAGGCGACGGGTGGGAACAAGACAATACGTGGAACCCACCGGTTTATTTTGCAAATTATAGTTTCAATCCTGGAACGCGTTTTGCAGATTTGAATGGAGATGGCTTAACCGATCTTTTCAAAGAATCTGATGTGTGGATAAATACTAACAATGACACTACGCAAGGCTACAGAACACCTGGTCTGCTTAAGGAAATCAAGCATTCTGCGGGAGGAATCACGAACATCAGATATGCACCCTCTACAACATTTGATAACACAGGTGATGATGACATTCCAGACCTGCTTTCAAAAATGTGGGTTACAAGCCAGGCAATTAGAGACAATGGAATTTCAGGTAGCAAAAATGTGGTTTCCATAACAAACTACACTTACAAAAACGGAATGCAGTACTTCGATCTACCTGAAAATATCGAATTCAGAGGATTCGGCGAGGTTACTGTTGAAAACAACTATTCTGTTACTAAACATTTTTTCCATCAGGACGCGGCACTCAAAGGAATCAAGAATCACACTGAAGTGTGGGACAAAGATGGAAATATTTACAGCTTGTCGGAGATGAATTATACCGGTCAGCAAATATATCCGGGTATCAACCTTATTCTATTGAACTCGGAGTCCACTACACAGTTTGACGGGCTGTCACAAAATCCTGGGAGCTCAACAGGATGGTCTTCTTTTATCGAGTATGAGGAATATGATGACTACGGGAATCCTCTTTCCATAGCCGCTTATGGTGATACGGATATTATTGGCGATGAGAGATATCTCAATTACGAATATGCCAATGAAGAGGACTCATGGATCCTCGGTAAAAAAACTCATGAATGGCTGGAAGACTCAAACCATGTAAACAAGAGCGAATTATGGCACTATTATGACGACTCAAGTGATAATAGCAACATAAACAAAGGTCAGCTCTCAAAATCGGTCTCATGGAATGACATGGGTGATAACCCTACCGTTCTGTATGATTATGATAACTATGGAAATATTATACAGATAACCAATCCGAAAGGCTTTTCAGAAAACATTGGATATGATGAAAATGAAATATATCCCGTTTCAATCGAAAACGGCTTGGGGCAAAAAGAATACTATGAATATAACGATGCTGGCAGGGTAACAAAAATAGAAGACAGCAACGGGGTTTCAACTGAATATGTCTATGATGATATGCACAGGATAACAAAAGTTGTGAGACCTTACGATAATGTTAGTTCTCCGTCAATCGAATATATTTATTATCAAGACGGAGTAGCACCTGAAAGTATTCTGACAAAAACAAAGGAAAGGGAAAGTGAAAACTTTAGTCTAGTTGAGTCATTCGACGGTTTTGGTCAACCAATCTATAAAGAATATGAAGGAGAAAATGGCTTGATTACCCAGAGAACCACATACAACGAACTGGGTCTTGTGGAAAGTGAAGAGGTTCCACACTACACAAACCATTCCTGCCTTTCCGTAACCTACGAATATGACCCCATCGGCCGACCAATCGTCTTCACGAACACGGACAACACTACCCTTACCTACAACTACGAGCTTGAGAACACCACTATCACTAACCAGAATGGTGTTGACAAAACACTAACCCGTGATATTTTCGGGAACATCGTAAAGGTCTATGAGTTCAATGAAGGTGAAACATACGTAACTTCCTACAGTTATGATGTGATGGACAATCTAATCGAAATAACTCCGGACACCCAGACTGCAGGTCATAGTGGTACAGAGTCCAATTATTCATCAGGTTTCATACTACCGGGTTTCAGCAATAACAAAGCTATCACTATTTCCCCTTCAGCAGACGGAACCTTGACAGATTACCAGATGAGTTTCAATATTACCTACGAACCTGAAATGCAGCCGGACTTCGATGATCTTAGATTCGCCGATGAAAAGGGAGTCCTGCTTCCGTACTGGATCGAGGACAAGACAAACTCAAGTTCTGCAAAGGTATGGGTGAAGGTACCTGAGATCGATGCAACAAGCGGAGTAACTATCAAAATGTACTATGGTAATTCCACTGTTGAATCAGAATCAGATGGAGATGCAGTATTTGAGTTCTTTGATGATTTTTCTTCCTCTCTTGACACAGATAAGTGGACCATTGTCTACAATACTCCAAATGGAGGTAACTGTGATGTTGTTACGGAAGACGGAAAATTGAAAGTAAGTGCCCAGGGTCCGGCATATGCTGTGCAGGCCGAGGCATATGTCAAGACAAAATCCTCTTTTAACTATGAAAATACACCTTTAGAGATCGAATATCTGGCAGATCAGGTTATATCAAGTGGTGAGGGTGTGTGGTGGAAATCAGGTTTTATTCTTTCAAATGACACAACTATGCCTAACAAAAGAGGTGGTGGCTCTTATACACCTGATAATGGTATATCTATACGCCAGCCACAGGACGGATATAGAAATGAAGGCACAGCTATTATTGCACAATCATATGTTGGTAGCTCTCCTATTCCAATATATTATACCTCCCATGACCCTGGTTCTCACAAGTTCAACCTTGTAGTAGATAAAGAAAATGCGACATTATGTGTCGATGATGTAATGGTTGCAGAAAATGTAGAGCATAATCTCACAGAGTATGATTCCTATGTCTATTTCCTGCGTTCATCAGACCAATACATATGGAATACACAGAAATGGGACTATGTCATAGTTAGGCAGCATGCTTTCAATGAACCTACATACTCGATTTCAGAAACTATTGATGAGGCTAGTTTCAGCGATGACAAAATCATCACCATCTCGCCGTCTTCTGATGGAACTCTGACAGATTACCAGATGAGTTTCACTATTACCTACGAACCAGAGATGCAAACGGATTTCGATGATCTTAGATTCACAGATGAATACAGCATACCGATTCCATACTGGATAGAGTCAATGACAAACTCAAGTTCTGCAAAGGTATGGGTGAAGGTACCTGAGATAAAGGTAACAAGTGGAGCAACTATCAAAATGTATTATGGTAATTCTACTGTTGAATCAGAATCTAATGGTGATGAAGTATTTGAGTTCTTTGATGATTTTTCTTCTTCTCTTGACATAGATAAATGGACCACAGCCTACAATACTCCAGATGGAGGAAGTTACGATGTTGGTACGGAAGACGGAAAATTAAAGGTAAGTGCCAGAGGTCCATCATATGCTGTGCAGGCAGATGCATACGCAAAGACCAAAGATTCTTTTAATTTTGAAAGTACACTGTTAGAGATTGAATACTCTGCAGATCAGGTCATATCAAGTGGAGAGGGTGCATGGTGGTACTCAGGCTTTATCTTTTCAAATGATACAACTATGCATCACAAATATTGTGGAGGCCATTATGTACCGGATAATGGTATAGCTATACGCCAGCCATTGGATGGATATGGAAGTACAGGTGCAGCTATTAATGTGAATTCATATGTTGATAGCTCATCAACTTCAATATATCACACCACTGATAATCCAGGTTCACACAAATTCAATCTTATAATGGATAAAGAAAATGTGACGTTATATGTGGATGATGTAATGGTGGCAGAAAATGTAGAGCATAATCTCGTGGACTATGATTCGTATATCTATTTCCTGCGTTCGTCAGACCAATACATATGGAATACACAGAAATGGGACTATGTCATAGTTAGGCAGCATGCTTTCAATGAACCTACATATGTCATCTCAGATTCTGAATTAGGTAGTTTCAGCAATGCAGGTTGTGTTTACTTCACCTACGACTCCCTCAGCCGCAAAACATCCATGAGCGACCCCGACATGGGTAACTGGACCTATGAATATGACCTCAACAGCAACCTGATCAACCAGACCGATGCCAGGGGAGTTACCACAAGCATGAGCTATGATGCCCTGGACAGGATCACGGCAATCGACTACCCCAACGACGATGATGTTGGCTTCACCTACGACCTTGAGTACAACGGTACACTCTCGGAGGCTACCAAGGGTCGCGTTTCGTCAGCCTACGACTACGACCTGCGCTATCGTGTAGAGAACGAGACTGTGTCATATGGTCTTCTTCACTACATCTACACCACGTCCTACGAGTATGATAGCATGGACAGAGCCACAAGGATTACTTATCCTGATGCTTCCAGCGTCAACCTGACCTACAACGCGCAGACCCTGCTGGAGAGTGTTGAAGGTGTCGTGGACAACCTTGACTACAACGCAAGAAACCAGCTAACCACAAAGGAACTTTCCAACGGCGTGGTTACGAACTATACTTACGACACTGAAAAGCTATTGCTGGACAGGATCTACACCCAGAGTCTCCAGGACCTGGACTACGATTTCGATAACGTAGGTAATATCCTTGAGATCGAAGACAATGTTCTCAACTCCGTGAAGACGTACGGATACGATGACCTTGACAGGCTGACCAGTGCAGGCAGGTCTGTCAACAGCACCCTAACATATCAACGTGAGTTCACCTATGACCGCTACGGCTGTATCAGGCAGGTGGACGAGAACAGCGTCACAATTTCCTCTTACGGATACTCAATGATGCCATTCCATGCGCCTGTGAGCTACAACGGAAACGACCTCGAATATGATGCTAATGGAAATCTGATTGAGGATGGAGATTTCACTTACATCTACAACGATGCTAACCAGTTGAGCGAGGTCCGTTACTCAAGTAACGGCTCTTTTGTGGAGAAGTACTGGTACGACGCGAGCGGGCGGAGGGTCAAGAAACTGAACTCCGCTTATAGTTTCACTCACTACGTCAACAAGTTCTACGAGGATGACGACAATACTGCCACACGTTACTTCTTCCGTGATGACGAGCGTGTGGCGAAGGAGACAGGCGGAGACATGGAATGGTACCTGTCGGACCATCTTGGCAGTACCACTTTGCTGATTAACGAGAGTGGGGCAGAGGTCGAGCGCACCGAGTACTATCCGTACGGTCAGGTGCAGTCAAGCGGTTTGGAGAAGTATGGTTTTACCGGTCAGGAGAATGATGCTGACACCGGGCTTATGAACTACGGTGCACGCTACTATTCGCCGGAGTACCGGGTTTTTGTGCAGCCGGATACGATGTTGCCTGATCCGTATAATCCTCAGTACCTGAACAGGTATGCTTATTCTTTGAACAATCCGGTGAAGTATGTTGATCCGAGCGGGCATATTGTTTTTGTTCCTGTACTAATTGGTGCGGGGATGCTAGTATTAAACGCGTGGTCATATTATGAATTGTATCAGTCAGTAGTAGCTTGGAATAACAATGACCCCAACATGCCTACTGAAAGATTGTTGGCCGAAGCAGTTCTTACCCTCCCAATCACTGGCGGGGGATTGGCCAAATTAGGCATTAAAATTAGTAAATCCAAAAAATTCGCTTCTGCTATAAAAGCAGGATTTAAGAAAGAGAAATGGAGAGGAGCTTTTCGTCCAGTTGAAAAAAGTATTGACAAAGATTTATATGAAATTGCCGGCGAAGCGCTTTTATTTTCTACTTCGTATGCGGGAAGTGAAATTTTAGGTATAGGCCTAGACGGGATGGTTGAAGAAAACACTGCTGAGGGAACAAGACTGGGTGATGGATTACGATACCCGCATATAGATTATTCAAGCGCTATGAGGTTGTTAATGCAGTATGGCAGTTGGGAAGCAGTCTATGAAGCATACCTTAACGGAGAGTGGGGGGAATACATCAATGTGTTCGGACCCAAGTGGCCAGTCTTGTAGCTGCTGCTGCGGTTGCAGTTAAAGTAGGTTCAGCTGCAATTGACTACGGATGGACTGCGTATGATATCAAAAACGATTGGGAGATAATAAATGATCCAAATGCAGTATGGCAGTTGGGAAGCAGTCTATGAAGCATACCTTAACGGGGATTGGTGGTGATAATCATATATAGTTATATGAGGTTGTTAATGGAGTGGTGGGCAACGGGGAAGGCATCAGGTTCCCAGATGCAATAAACAAAAATGGCGTACACACTTTGGAAGGATATTATGAATGAAGCAGTTTTAGAACTCACAACCAAAATACAAAAAGAGAAGTTAGTGTACGCCATTTGTGATTTTTACTGGACAATGGGGCACAAAACAATAAAACTTGGCAGAGAGTCAAATGATGATATTGATTATGAAAATTACGATCCTGTAGAAGGAATTGGAAATACAGGTAATATTTCAGAAATCAGGGTACATACATATAAAAAAAAGAAAAATAAGTATGTGTATTTTGACTCGGTTATTGTAACTTTTGTAAATGAAGGGTTTAAAACTAAATTAATATGGGATGTAGATAAAGGATTTAGAGAATGGGAGCTTATATATCTGATATTATGTTTTTTTGCTACATCACATTTTTCATGGAATGTATGCCCTCCAGATTCTTCATGGCACCGATATTGTTTTGTTTTATCTTTTCCCGTTTTCTTTTTTGTATTAGTTTGGCCAATGTACTATTTCATGTTTAAGTACCAAATTAAGAAACTTAATTCACATCCAAGTACTCTGAAATATAGAAGTGACTTTGAAGATTTCATTCATAGGAAGGAGAAGGAATTACTCTCTGAAAGATATTGAATGGATAATAAGAAGCAGGTATGCTTATACTCATGCTTTACTTGCAACGATGTTAAACCAGTTGAGTGAGTTCTGTTTCTCAGGTAACGTTTCTCTGGTCGAAAAGTACTGGTACGATGCTAATAGGAAGAGAATTAAAAACAGAAATCTCCTGGTGAGAAAGGGAGCTATTCTTCAGTTCTCCAGAAACTCAGCCTGCGTTTGTTTATACACAAAACATATACCGTATCAGAAACTCAGAATAGAGGTAGTGAATTCATTCATTAAAAAGAGAGGTAAATTCGGCAGACGGGCGCCGAATTCCTTCAAACGTTCTTGTTCTCCTCTTCACGCTTCTGCGGAGTGAAAGCTACTTTCGCCGAGCGGAACGTAGCTTTCCGGTTCAGACCATTTCGCAGCTAATTCAGTATCCTCAACTTCGAGGATAGTATTGGTAATTCTGTCAAGCATGCGCATTGCTCCCTTGTATCCGATTGTCAGTAATCTCTGGGCACCGACTCTGTCATGGATTGGGAACCCGAATCTAATCAATGGGATGTTCATTTCCTTTGCAATGTACTTTCCATTTGAGTTGCCAATCATCATCTGTGGCTTTGCCTTCTGGACAGCGTCGTTGAAGGTATCAAAGTCAACATCCTCAAGGATTGTTACATCGCAGTCAGGCTTTACCTGCTTTACTCTTTCCATGGCCTGTTCAGCAAATCTCGGGGACTTGCTGGAAGCAACCACAAGTATTGGGTGCATTCCATTTTCAAGCGCCAGGGAAAGCATTCCAAGCACGTTGTTCGGGTCGCCATAGATCGCAACCTTTGTACCGTAAACGTACTTGTGAGAGTCTACCATGGCATCAATAAGCCTTCCTCTCTCCTTCTGGAATTCATCAGGAATTTCCGTTCCTGATATATTGGACAATGCGGCCAAAACCCTGTCAGTGTACTCAAGCCCTATCGGGAGGGGCAGATTCTGCGAAGGGATATCAAAAGTCTGCTCAAGGTAGTTGACCGCTTTGTTGTCATTAGTAATTCCCAGTCCGATGGTTGCAGCACTGTTCTTCATGTCTGCAATGTCGGCATGGGTCGTTCCTCCAGGAGGTATCTTATGAAGATCTCCTGTCATAGGAGCATCAAAGGTTTCAGAGATATCAGGGAGGAGTATGTATGAGTTCTGCCCTACAATACTGTCAAATACGTGCTTAAGCTCCCTCGTATCTTCAGGTGAGATGTTCTCGGAAAGCACAACATTAAGCTTATTGTTGAATATCTCTTTCTTTGAATCCTCAAGAGTAAAGTTTTTGACAATAGCTTCAACAGCCTTGATATATCCGCTGTTGTGACTCTCTTCATAGCTTGGAGTCGGGACAGGAATGATAATCCTTTCATGGCCAACTCCTTCCTCTTCCCTGAACTCAGCTATGATACGTGTGATATCATCACCTATTGTCTCTGCAAGGCATGTTGTTGAGACACCGATTACCTTTGGATTGTAACGTGATATGAGATTCTTAAGTCCCTTCTTCAGGTTCTCACTTCCGCCGTACACGGCTCCCTTTTCGCTTAGTGAGCTTGAACCAATGTCCACAGGTTCCCTGAAATGGTGTGCAAGGTGCAGTCTCATATAGGTACTGCAACCCTGGGACCCATGTAAAAGAACCATTGAATCCTCTATTCCCTTAAATGCCATTACACTGCCAATTGGCTGGCACATGATACATGGATTAACTGTAGTATAGTTACGTTCACTCATGCTACAGGCTCCTGTTGTAATGTAATGGGACCGATCTTTTGCATACTTCTCTCCCCTGTTATCTTGTTTGTTATCTTTGTCTCATCTTCGGCTCCGCAGTCTGCCCCACTGCTTTCCGAATACGCCCCTTCTATCTTACTTCCAACGTAGTTCCAGACAGGACTGTTGACTGAAGTATCAAGTTCCCTTGCAAAGTTAAGGAAACCATCGTAACCTTCAAATTCAATTGTTCTGTCATGGTTAAAGTCACAGAAAGAAACGCCAAGCTTGTAAGCCAGGAACCTTTCCTTGACACCCGCCACCATAAGGTCTGCCTTCTGGTTGACAATAAGGTCGGCAAGTTCCAGAGGGTTTGCGTCATCCACAATGACGGTTCCGTCCTTTACCTGATAACTTATCTGTTTGTAATCGTCGCGCTTTCCTGTCTGTGTTCCTATTATAACAACTTCCATTCCAAGTTCCCGGAAGCCCTTTATCAATGTTAATGCCTTGGCCGCCCCGCCCATGTAAATTGCTGCAGTCTTCCCTTCAAGCCTGCTTCTGATTTCCTGAATTTCAGGCATTATTCTGTTTGTTTGCTGCTCGATTATTTCTTCTGCAATGTTCATCATTTCTTCTGAACCGAAGAATTCAGCAGTTGTTCTAAGTGCAATTGCTAGGTCCTCTATTCCAAAATAGCTGACCTTTCTGAAAGGAATCCCGTATTCCTTCATCATCCACTTCGCGAGATATGTCATGGAACCTGAACATTGCACAAGGTTCAATTGTGCCACATGTGCCTTTGAGATGCTATCTGCCGTCGCATCTCCTGTCATAGAAGTGATTACCTGTATTCCCATCTTCTCAAAGAGGGGCTTTACTAACCAGACATCTCCAGCCACATTATAATCACCGAGTATGTTTATTCTGTATTCAGATGTGAACTCAGGTTCCTTTGTTCCTACCATTTCCATAAGCGCATGACATGCTGCCTTATATCCGTCGGACTTTGTCCCCTTGAATCCCTCTGACTTAACAGGGATAACAGGTATTCCTACCCTTTCGGTTGCTTCCTTACAAATGGCTTCGAGATCATCGCCGATTATTCCGACAATACAGGTTGAATAGACAAAGATGACAGGTGGGTTGTATAACTCGACCAGTTCGTCAATGCTCTTTGAGAGTTTTTTCTCGCCACCGAATATAACATCGAGTTCCTTCATATCAGTTGAGAAACTGGTACGGAAGGTCTCCTTGTCACTTGACAGGCTTCCTCTGATATCCCAGGTGTAGCTTGCACAACCTATAGGACCGTGTACGAGGTGGATTGCATCGGTTACGGGATTAAGTGCCACACGTGCTCCTGAATATACACAGGCCCTCTGGCTCATTGAACCGGCAATGGATGTGCTATCACATGCAAGTTCTCCAGTCTTGTTTGCCTGCTTCAGTTCTATGTATGGCTTTCTTTCATCCAGCGTGTTTACCACGCTTGTAATGTCTGGCATGTTCTCACTCCAAAAATAATTAATGAGGTCGTTACTGAACGACCTCTATTTCTTCTTCAGGAATTGTCTTGTCCTTGATGTCCAAGAATGTGTTTCCTATCCACTCGATCATGCGAGCTGCTCCTGCGTATCCCATGACCGGGAAGTGGTGCAGGTTTGCCCTGTCCATGATTGGGAACCCGACCCTGATCAGGGGGATATCCTCGGCAAGAGCAATGTGCTTACCATAGGTGTTACCGATCAGCATGTCTACAGGCTCGTTCTTTATGATCTGGTGGAGTGTGAATAGATCTGCTTCTGCAAGGATCTGTGAGTTTGGATACAGTGGGCGTACCATTTCAGAAACTCTTTCCACAAATGCCTTGCTGACTGATCCCGTAAGGACTACAACTGGCTCCATTCCCATTTCAAGCACCAGGCTTGTGAGACCTTCTATTATGTCAGGGTCACCGAATATGGCTACCTTCTTTCCATAGAAGTGTGGGTGAGCATCTGTCATCATATCAACGATCTTTGCCCTTTCCTTTTCCAGTTCAGGTGGGATTGCCACGTCTGCAAGCTCAGCTGCCTTCATAACGAACCTGTCTGTAAAGCGTACGCCTATTGGTGCAGGTCCGATCTGTACTGGCATCTTGAACTTGTTCTGGAATACCTTTGCTGCTGCGCCTCCTGCCATTCCACAGAGTGCAATGGTTCCCATGGAGTTTGCACTGTCCTCTACGTCACCTATTGGCGTACCGCCACTTGCGAACAGTCCTCTTTCCATTCCGATTCCGGTATCCAGGACATCTGTCTGGTCAGGGAACACGATTGCAGGGATATTCATGATGGAGAGTAATCTCTTGATCTCATGAATGTCTCCCGGGTCTACAAATCCAGGGATTACGTTGAGCTTTCCATTTGGTTTTGTCTTCTGTGCAAAGGTTGTGACAAATGACTTTACCATGTTGTCGTAACCTGTTACGTGTGAACCCACGTAACTTGGGGTTGATGCTGCACAGAGCTTGATAGACGGGTCGATTAACTCTTCCTGAATTACATCTTCTATAATTGAATTGACATCGTCACCAATTGTCTCTGAGAGACAGGTTGTGTGAATTGCTACAACTTCAGGTGTGTATACAGCTTCGATGTTTGAAAGTGACTTCTTAAGGTTTGATGCACCACCGAATACGGCAGTTCCTTCATAGAAACTGCTGGTTGTACCGATTGTTGGTTCCCTGAAGTGCCTTGTAAGTGCCATTCTCAGGTATGAAAGACATCCCTGTGATCCATGACTGTGAGGCATACAGTTGCGTATACCCAGTGCAGCATATGTTGCACCGATTGGCTGGCATATCTTTGCAGGGTTAACGACCAGTGCGTCTCTGCGGACATCTTCCTTTGGTGTATAATCTAACATTTTTGGTCCTCCTTTATGCTCCCTTCCATGGGGTCTTCTGGAGCTTCCAGCTTGGGTTGTTCACTGCCATGTCTATATCTCTTGCAAAGTTCAGTATGCCGGAGAATCCGGTGTAACGACCACTGTAGTCATAGGAGTGTATCTGTCTGGATGGGACTCCCATCTTCTGTGCCCAGTACTTGTCCTTGATTCCTGAGCAGAACAGGTCTGGCTTTAATTCCTTGATAAGGAATTCAGTCTCGTGGTGGTTGAGGTCATCCACAGCTATTGTGCCGTCCTTCATTTCAGGAAGCATTCCCTCATATTGCATAAGGCCGAGCTTTTCCTTTAGTTCCGCCATACGTTCTTCACTGATGGCTGGAGTAAAGTTCTCATCTCTTTCATAGTGGAGATCTTCAAGAATTCCACTGGATGCCTTTTCCTTCATGCCTTTAAGGATCTGTCTGCCTTCGTAGTCATCACGGTGAGCAAACTGGTATCCTGCAACCGTAACCTTCATACCAAGATCTTCAAAGAGATTCTGGTAGTGGTGTGACCTGGAACCGCCAGCATAGATGAATGCTGTCTTGCCCTGAAGCTTGTTCCTGTACTTCTCAAGTTCAGGCTGGATCTTTGCCATTTCTTCTTCAATTATTTCCTCAGTCTTCTTTGTGAGTTCTTCGTTGTCGAAGTATTCAGCCATCTTCCTGAGTGACTTCTTTGTTCCTTCAACACCAATGTAATTGACCTTGAGCCATGGAACTCCGTACTTCTCTTCCATCATACGGTTAGTGTAGTTAACTGACCTGTGACAGAGGAGGATACTGAGCTTTGCCTGGTGTGCCTTTGAAAGGTTGTGGTATGAACCGTCTCCTGTGAAACTTGATACAATACGGTAGCCGATCTTCTCAAAGAGGGGCTTGATCTCCCAGAGATCACCACCAATGTTGTATTCACCAAAGATGTTGATGTCAAATGGTGTTGGGTTTTCAAGCTCTTCAGTACCGATCAGCTGTTCCATAATTACGTTACTTGCAACGTGGTGTCCTGCTGACTGACTTACTCCTCTATATCCTTCACAACGAAGAGCCAGTACCTTCAAACCAGGATAATCCTCTTCTGCATTACGTGCTACTTCTTCAATATCGTCACCGATAAGTCCTACCGGGCATGTTGCACAGATAGAGATCGCTCCAGGCTTGAAGATTCTCATTACATCATCAATTGCTTCCTTGAGCTTCTTTTCACCACCGAATACAATATCTGTTTCTTTCATGTCTGTTGAGAAACAGTATTGCAGGTAGTTGTCACCGCCATCTTCTGCCTTGGCCATATTTCTCCTGGTTCCCCATGTGTAATATCCACAGCCAATAGGTCCGTGTGTGATGTGTACCATATCCTTGATAGGTCCCATTACCACACCCTTTCCACCGGCATAGGCACAACCACGGTTTGTCATTATACCAGGTACTGTCTTGGCGTTGGCTTCGATGTGCTGTTCTGCTTCACAGGAGTCCTTTACTGTAAAGTGCTTCCTTCTGTCCTTTTCAGTCTTTGCAGGGTAGACCTTCATCATTTCGTCAAGAACCTGCTGTGACCTTTCGACTTCAGAACTCATTCTGCATTCCTCCCTACAGTCATTTCTCCTGATTCACCGGTTCTGACCCTGTAAACTTCAGGTATGTCAGTTACGAAGATCTTCCCATCTCCTGCATGACCTGTCTGGTTGATCTCGATTATCTTCTGTACGACCTTCTCTGCTGCCATGTCACTTACAACAATTGTAAACATTCTCTTTGGGACAAATGGCACATGTGTAAGGTCCGTTTCTTCCTGTTCAGGAAGCGGGGGGTCAAATTCAAAGCACAATCCCTTTTGCTTACCACGGCCCATCACCTTTTCTACGGTGAATGAGGGGTAGCCGCATCCATCAAGTGCATCAAGTGTCTTGTGCATCTTGTTCATGCGGATGATTGCCGTTATTTCCTTCATTTAGAATCCCTCCGCGGGTTTAAAGTCCGCTTGCGCCTGTACGGATTGTGTATGCGCTTTCGACTGGGTTTACGAAGATCTTACCGTCTCCGTACTTTCCTGTGTGAGCTGATGTCTTGATGACCTCAAGGACTTTTTCCTTGTCTTCATCTTCGACAACAAGCATGAGCATTGTCTTTGGAAGTTCGTCAAACTGTACTTCTGCTGTGTGAATTCCTCTCTGCTTACCTCTTCCGAATACATCGGACTTGGTGAGGGACACAAAGCTTTCCTTCTCAAGCGCTTCTACTATGTCAGTTACCTTGTTTGGTCTGACAATTGCACGGATCATCTGCATTGTTTTTTCACCTCAGGTTAAATTTAAAGTTCAACAATTCCGAATTCTACCATCATTGCTTCGAGGTCATCCATCTCAAGTGGCTCCGGGACCACAAACAGATCGTTGTTCTCGATGTTGCTTGCAAGTGTAAGGTATTCCTGTGCCTGCTGGCTCTCAGGGGCAAATTCGATTACTACCTTCTTGTTGATCTCTGCACGCTGGACAATATTGTCTCTTGGTACGAAGTGGATCAGCTTGCTTCCAAGTCTCTGTGCAAATGCTTCGAGGAGTTCACGTTCTCCATCTACATTCCTGCTGTTACAGATGATTCCGCCAAGACGTGCACCGCCCTTTGCGTACTTCCTGATACCCTTACAGATATTGTTTGCTGCGTAGATAGCCATAAGTTCACCACTAGCTACGATGTAGATTTCCTGTGCCTTTCCTTCTCTGATTGGCATCGCAAAACCTCCGCATACTACGTCACCGAGTACGTCATAGAATACGTAGTCGAGATCATCTGTGTATGCACCAAGGTTTTCAAGGAGTCCTATTGAGGTGATAATTCCTCTTCCTGCACAACCTACACCAGGCTCTGGTCCGCCTGATTCTACACACTTTATGTCTCCGAACCCTGGCTGGATTAAGAGGTCAAGATCGATTGATTCATCGCCTTCTGATCTTAAGGTGTCAAGTACTGTCTTCTGGTTAAGACCTCCAAGAAGCATTCTTGTTGAGTCTGCCTTTGGGTCACATCCTACTAACAGTATCTTTTTTCCCATGGTGGCGAGTGCTGCTGTCAAATTCTGAGTTGTTGTTGACTTTCCGATTCCGCCCTTTCCGTATATTGCTACTTGTCGCATGGTCTTTTCCTTCTGTACTTATTTGATGTGTTTTTTCTTGTTTGGTTTGTTGTACGATTGTGTGTTTATTGGAGCTGCGTAATTTGTATCGTACAACGGAATCCTATGTACTAGGTAATCATATATAAAATTAATCTATATGATTCACTTAATGTTATTGAAATTTTAAAGGAAAACAGCATTCTCCTGGCTATTCATTAGACATTTCAACTTTGATGAGGATGTCCTGCAATTTTGTCCATTTTCAACTAAAAGTCGTATTTTTCATATAAACAAGGCAAATACTTATATACGCCAATATTCCAAAAATAGGATTGAAATGCAATGTCATCAGGTCAAGGCAATATATTTATATTTTTATAATATCATTGCCGTGGCAACGAAGGATATACTATCTATCTAAACCAAAAACAATATAACCATATTATAAATGCTTGCAGCAATTGATTTAGTTACACATGAAAAGGTTCCAGGGAATGAAGGACATCTGGGATCGGGTCGATTTTTTCTATTTTTCTCTTTAGCAGTCTTCTTCATTAAGGAGCCTTTTTCAGGGTGAACCAAAAAATACTACCCTTTTCCTGCAGATTGTCAATAGCATCCACACTTTCTCCATGTAGTTCTATTACTCTTTTGACAATAGCAAGTCCAATTTCACTGCCTTTTATATTTTCCTTGTGCAGCCGGTTAAAACGAGTGAATACAGCTTCTTTGTCAGCATCGGGTATTCCGTCTCTCTGATCTGCCACAGATATCTTCCATTTGTCTTCAATGGTATACTCTTTGTCCTGATAACTGGTTGCAGATGGGGAGATATGCCAGCAATTTATGGTTCCAGGGCAACTGCCTGGAGAAGGTTGGGTGGTCTGAGGAAGGAGTATGGAATGAAATAATGGAATCCCTTCGGGATTCTGCTTACCAGAAAGGTAAGTTCTCTATGGATGTTGTATGTGTTGATAGTAGCTTCATAGAAACAAAAAAAGGGAGAAAATTCCGAATACAATGGACACAAAAAAAGGAATGGGATAATGATACATGTTTGTGTAAGTTGTGAAGGATTTCCTTTGACGATCCAGATAGCTTCAGGAAAGGAGCATGACAGAAACCACTTTATTGAAGTCATGGAAAATATCAAGGTCATAACTGAAAGAAGACCAAGAACTCGACCATTGGAAGTACTTGCTGATTCGGCTTATGATGAGATACCTATAAGGAAATATCTGAGACGAAGAGCGATAAAAAGTAATATTCCTATCAATATCAGGAATCGGAGAGATCCTAAAAGAGGAAGACCTACAAGACTTGAATATGAGTCATATAGGAAAAGAGGGACAATAGAACGATTCTTTGCATGGTTGAAAATGGGGTTCAGGAAAATAGCAAGCAGATATGAAAGACTAAATGTGGTTTTCAAAGGACTACTGGATATCGCATCTTTTCTGCTATGTTGGAAAAAGTTTCAAGAGAGTTTTGAGATAGGCTCGGTTTCAAAAACAACAAATCCTATTGAGAACTATTATCGACAAACGTTACCAGATTCATTGAAAAGGATATTTAAAACACCAGATGGAATGTTGAACTATTTAAGCGTAAAAAGAGGATATTGGGAGGGGAACATATTCAAAAAAGTTTAACACCAAAGTTTTTGACAGCCTCTCACATAGGCAAATTTAATATGTATTACTTTTCTTTAATGTCTTAATGGATTTGAGGAGTAAATTAGATGAAAACTTAGCTTCTAAATTAAATATAATAGAGCAAGAAGCAAAAGAAATATGGTCAAAAGGTGAGTTGAATCACTTATATTATACATTACATGGTTTAGACCATTCTCAGAATGTAATCAATCTAATCAATAAATTAGTTGAAGGCTTAAGTATAGAACTAAATGATGCTGAAATTTTCTGTTTACTTTCAGCTGCTTATTTGCATGATGTTGGAATGCAAGTAAAGTATGATGACGACAACTCTAAATGTGAAGGTATCTCAAAAGCTAAAAATCGTCCATATTCTGTTCAAGATTTAATTAGAGATGAACATCACATAAGAAGTGGTCGTTTTATAAAAGACCACTCTAAAACTTTGAAATTAGATAATTATGAGGCAGACATAATAAGATTAGTCTCCGAGGGCCATAGAAAAACAGACCTTAACTCTGAATCATATGACGATACTGGTATTGGTAATGATCCTATGCGCGTTCGTCTTCTTTCAGCATTATTAAGGGTAGCTGATGAATTAGATGTTACTTACAAGAGAGCTCCCGGTCAGGTTTATGAGCTTTTAGAAAAAGAAATGCCCAGTTTTTCTGTTCTTCAATGGTTGAAACATCATTACACAAGTGCTCTTGTAATTACTACTACTGGGAACTCAACTACAATTAATGTACATTGTCATTATCCTGATGTGGACAATGGTAATAAAATAATGAATGAATTGATTGTTAAACCTATTAATGAAACCATAGGAGAAGTTCAGGTTATTTTATTACGATATGGCCTAGATATTACATTAGAACAAAAATTGACTATTAATCCTGATTTAGATGAAATACCGGCGGATATTTTGGAACTGTTTTTTCGTCCATTTTCTAGTGTAATTACTGAATTGCCTAAGACAAAAGGATTCATCGGACGCAATGAAGAACTGAACCAATTATCATTTTCTTTGGATAAAAATATAATAGTCATTGAAGGAATTGCAGGGATTGGTAAAACATATGTTGCGGTTAAATTTGCTGAAAAACTAAAAGATGATTATGACGTTTATTGGTATGAAAATCTAAGTGAAGTCAGTACTTTGAGTTCAGTACTCAAAAAAATGGCTCTTTTTTTAAAGGGAAAGGGCAGACCAAGGATGTCCAATTCGCTTGATAATTTTGGATATGACAATGATGTTTTAATTTCATTATTAAGAGATGAATTGAATACTTCCAAAATCGCGATTTTTTTTGATGATTATCATAAGGCCGAAGGAGAACTAGATCCCTTATTATCTCAGTTAAAAGATATACAAAAATCAAAGATTATAATAGTAACTAGAAAAAAACCCGCTTTTTACAATATAATTGATGAAAAGAACAATAAAGTAGTTATTATAAAAATAGATGATTGGGATATATATCACACAGAACAAATGTTAAAAGAGAGATTTTTAACCCCCAATCATGACGTTCTTGTAAAAGTGCATGAAAGACTTCATGGTCATCCTCAATATTTAAATCTTTTTTGCATACTTGCCAATAATACAGATGCAGAAGAATTACTTGAAAAAATACCTCTGGCTTTAAAGGATGCACATGAATACCTTGAGAAAGAAGTGTATGACTCTCTTAATTCAGAAGAAAAATTATTGTTGCAAACAATTTCTGTATTTAGAATAGCTGAAACTCTTGATGCATTTGACAGTGTTAATGAATTTAACAATATAACTGTGACATTAGATTCATTAATTGACAATTTTTTAGTCGACGAACTTGGGTTTAATAAATTCAAAGTTCATGATATTATTCGAGAATTCTGTATGGGGGATATCGGAAAAGCAAAAACATTAAAAAAATACCATGCCAATGCAGCCGGATACTATTTGCAGGACACTGAAAATTTGGAAAATGTTCTAGAATCAGTTTATCACTATAAACTGGCAGGAATGAAAGAACAATCATCACGTGTTTTGGTTGGTCATGTTGACAATTTTATATCAAAAGGTTTTTGGGAAAAAGTGGAATCACAATTAAAAGAGTCAATTACATTTAACAAAAGGAAAACGCAACCAAACTTGATATATCTGTCTGCAAGGGCAAATATGGCCATTGCAGAACTATATGAACGTAAGGGTGATTACAATGAATGTATTCATTATGCAAATGCAGCTGTATCTATGTTCAAAAAAATAGGTATGCACGATAATTTATTAAATCCCTATATGTTGCTTGCAGCCATCAATCATAAAAAAGGAAATCAAGAGAAAGTTCAATATTATCAGGCATTGTGTGAGAGCATTCTTAAATCCACGGAAGATAAACAAAGAGAAATGGCTTTTAAAGCAAACAGTCTACAATTTGCTGATATGGATGATGATGAAAGATTACAGTCTTTCTACGAAGTTCTTAGTTTTTTTGAAGACTGCGACGATGAAAAAAAAGTTGCAGCTGTTTCTCGAAGTATCTCTCATATATATCGAAGAATAGGGGAATTTGAAAAATCATTGTTCTATTTAAAAAAGGCTTTGAAAATATATGAACTACGGAATGATTTGTTTGATATGACAGTTACTAGTTTTGATGTTGCTCATACATATGCTTTAAATATAAACCATGTGAAAAATATTGGTAGTTTGTTAGAGTGTTTGAATAACGTAATACAAACATATGTACAGATAGGTCATTTGAGGGGAGAACTTGAGGCATTATTACTAAAAGGGGACTTATTGCTGAAATTTAATGACTTTGACCTAGCTATTGAATCATATGAACGTGCATTGGATATATATATCTCGTTAAATGAAAATGAGATTTATCTGAATCCAAGACTATCAATCGGAAATTCTCTAACAAAAGCCAAAAAATATGATGAAGCAATTTCTTATTTCTTAAAAATATTTGAATTCAATGATATAACGCATGATGATTTTTTATGTGCAAAAGCATCTCTTTCTGAGCTATATATATTGAGTAAACATTATGAACAAGCGATGGACAATTCTGTGGAATTAATTGATGAGGCAAGTGATATTTCAAACGATTTGAGATTTATATATCTTGGTCATTTTTTTGCATCCATCTCATCTTTGCATCTTAATGATTTCCAAAAATACTATTATCATCTTAAATCTATAATCAATTTTAAATCTGAAAAAATTTCTATTCGTTGGGATTTTTCAGATATTAAACCTGCTTTGGATGATCTTGGGAATGAAAAAATGTTAATATTCGATGTAGTTTCCTATCTAAAATCTGAGACCGAATATCCTTGTATTAGGCTAGAGGATGTACAAATTATTTCAGAATCACCTAATGATTCTGGAGTAATATTCCATCCACTGGTAGGTAGTTTAGCATTAAACAAAAATGATTCTGACTTGCAGTCTATTATGTTTGGTTTAAATGAAATAAATAAAATAGATCAATGTTTGCCTTCAATCATGGAAGTCAGTCGTGAAAAAGCTCTTCTTATTCTTGGATTCTTGTTCCAAAAAGGAATTCTTGAGTGTATGTCTCAAAGTGATTGTGAATTTCAAGTAGTACTTACTGAAAAAGGTCGCAAAATCAAGGTATAATAGACTCTAAGAGTGTTCTATTTGCATTCTATATTTAAAAAAAGAACAGTATTTTTAGGGAAGAGCCCCGAAACTATGGAAGTGCTATATTGTGACAACTGGACTGCAGAGTCCTTTTACAATAGGTTTATGTTGAATTTCCGGGGCTCACGGTGATTATTTTGAAATGGTTGTAATGTTTAAAAAAATAAAAAAAGATAGAGAAAGCACTTAGAGTGCTTCCCCGTCTGTTTCTCCTGTACGGATCCTGATAATCTTGCTTATAGGGTACGTAAAGATTTTACCGTCTCCAATGGAACCGGTTGCTGCTGTCTTCATTATTATGTCAACGACTTTGTCGGCATCTTCTTCACTGACTACAATTTCCATCTTTATTTTTGGCAACAGGTCAACACAGTACTTGCGTCCTCTCCACTGCTGCATTACACCCTTCTGCTTACCGCGACCTTTTACATCGGTCACAGTGACACTTTCATATCCAGCTTCTTCAAGGGCATCCTTGACTTCGTGGATCTTTGTTGGCCTTATGATTGCTTCAATCTTCATCATTTCACATCACTCCTTTATGATCATGAATTCTGGGTATGCACTGATTCCGTGTTCTACTACGTCCAGTCCGGCGATCTCGTGTTCTTCAGATACGCGGAGTCCGATAATGACATCGATTATCTTGAAGACTATGAATGAGATTCCAAATGCCCATACTATACTAAGTATTGCACCAACTACCTGAATCATAAACTGTGCGGTTCCACCGTAGAGAAGACCTGCACCAGCTGCTGTGTATGCTGCGTCTGCGAGCATTGAACCGTCACCCTGTCCGAGTGCGAAGATGCCTACTGCGATAACTCCCCAGGTGCCACAGTATCCGTGTACTGCGACCGCACCTACCGGATCATCCAGCTTGAGTGTGTTTTCATTGAACATTACACCTGCATATACTACAAATCCTGCAATGATTCCTATTACGATTGCTGCCCAGTTTGCAACTGAACCACAAGGTGCTGTAATAGCTACAAGACCTGCAAGCATACCGTTGGCGGTGAGTGATGGGTCTGGCTTTCCTGTCTTTATCCAGGTGATAATCATAACCATTATTGCTCCTGCAGCTGCTGCAAGGAATGTGTTGACGATTACGAGGTTTGCATATGGGTCGTTTCCATCGAGGGTACTACCACCGTTGAATCCTATCCATCCAAGTGCAAGTATGAGTGTACCGAGGAATGCCAGTGGAAGGCTGTGACCTGGAATTGCTACTGCCTTTCCGTTCTTGAACTTGCCTATCCTTGGACCTACGATCATTATACCTGCAAGTGCTGAGTATCCTCCTATTGAGTGTACTACACCGGAACCTGCGAAGTCGTGGAATGTTTCTCCAATTGCATCGACAAGGAAACCGCTTGTAAGAATTCCTGAACCACTCCAGACCCAGTGTCCGTATACAGGATAAATAAATGCGACTAAAAGAATTGTATAAACGAGATATGACTTGAAATCTGTCCTCTCAGCCATTGCACCAGATACGATTGTTGCACCGGTTGCTGCGAAGACCATCTGGAACCACCATCCGTTCCATGTTGCATTGTCCATTGCACCCATGAGCATGAATTGGTCTGTACCAAGAATTCCTGCTGCATCTGCACCGTACATAATTCCCCATCCTACAAGCCAGTAGACAATAACACCAAGACAGATTGTCATAAAGTTCTTCATGAGGATGTTAGCAGTGTTCTTTGTTCTGGTGAGACCAATTTCCACCAGTGAGAAACCTGCGTGCATGAAGAATACTAATCCACCACACAGTAAAAGCCACATAAATGTGAGTGCTGTCTGGAGATCTGCAATTCCTGCTGCATTCTCTTCGACTGTTTCAGCTGACGCTGGACCTATAAATACCATAAAAATGACGCTCATTAGCAGTAAAACCTGCCAGATCATCTTTGAATTGAGTTTCTGTGATATTCCATACATGAGTAACACCTTTGTTTCGTCTTCATAGGAAGACGGATGCTATGTGTAGACTTCATATTATTTAAATAGTTCGGTTTAAGTTTATAACTCCATCAATTTAAACATACATATTTACAATTTATTGCAATAGTTAGTCGTATTTAGCAACTAAATCAGGCTAAAAATTGTAAATCCCACACAATATATATTTTTAGCATATAATAATATAAAAAGAATTCTGTAATATTCATGCACTTACGCCATGTTCACGACCACTACAGGGGCAAGGGTTTAATATCACAAAAAAGTTCAATTTAACTGACAATGTGGAACTGTTTATGCGGCAATTCCTCCCTATATACAGAAAAGATTGGAACGACTCTTTTTGTTTTACTATTAATTAAAAACAAAAAGGGGACCTCTGCAAGCTCCCTGTATGATTAGATGTCCTGATTATTGCATTGACTCTGCCATTTTTATCAATTCATCTCTGTCGCCTGGATACATTGAGATTACTATTCTGGCACCGTTCACTTCCATATCTAGCATACTGTCATGATAGATATATGCAGTCAACTCTCCTTTTTTTCCGTTAATCTCAATTCTTTCAGTTTCTTCATCCGATGCAATTGTGGGTACCCTGACGATATTCTTATTTTCATTGAACTCTTCAGAGAGATAAATGGCGGACTCTCCACTTTTTGAATATGTAATTAAGACAAAAGTACCGTCTTCACCGGCCGCCTTGTAAGCTTCATTATCAACAAGCACTTTTGATAACTCATATTCCTCCGGTAGGTAGGAAGGTGTAAGTATCTCGAAATTTGATATTCTGCTGGCTTCTTCCAGTGTAAGATATTGTGGGTCTGAATACCATTTTGATATTACCACTTCTATACCTTCAGGAACCTCAAACTCTTCATCTGCAATTCCTGTATTGACTTTGAAATCGTGATATTCTATCACTCCCCTGAATCCGTATTTCTTGTTGTCGGTAGCTTCCAGTTTAAGCGGCATCCATGTCTCATTATCTATCCAGACTTTTAGTTCAGGAGCCAGGTAATACCAGTCACTGCTTTTGTCTTCACTTATCTTAGAAAGGAGCACATATGACTTGCGACCTTCATAGTCCTCAACTTTCACAAAACTTACATCTGCTTCATTCAGGTAATATTCAATTATACCTGAATAGTCAATCTGGTCATCTTCTCCGGGCATTCCAGGTCCGTCGTATATCTGGTATACGTCGTCTTCAGGATCATATCTCCAGCTTTGTCCACTGTTATTAACTATTATTGTTCCGGCTTCTTCCTGGGGAAGTATCATGGTCTTTTTAGATTTATCCGGGTTTTTTTGCAGTATCTCGTACATCATGACCTGTGTATCACTTCCATCGGTGACCTCAATCCGGACAGTGGCAGAATAATCGTCCAGAGCATCCTGTTTTTCCTGCATTTCTTCTGTGATTTTTTCAACTGTTATATCATCTTCAGTACAACCGGATAACAGAACAGCTCCCAGTAATATTAATGCAATCAATAATTTTAGCTTCATTCTACCTACTTCCTCATTTCAGTTCACAGACTCTGCAATTCTCACCAGTTCATTCTTTTCAAGGTTATGGGATGAAACCGAGATTCTAATACCATCAGCATCCCAGGAGACCTTCCTTGTCTCATTGTGGAGTATCCGTAGTTCACCTTCATGATCACCGATTGTCAGTTTTTCAACTTTGACATCATCATCTGATGCCGGGGCTTCAAAAGTGAATTCCTTTGTCCCGGAGAAGTCCTCCTCTACAAAAAAAGCACCATTTACGCTTGTATAGGTCAATTGGGAATAACCACTAAAATCCGGGCCTGACGATGTGCCATTAACCAAACACATGCTCTGCATCTCATATCCTTCAGGCAGGTAGGACGGTATCATGATACTGTTATTGGAAATCTGTTGTGCCTGTTCAAATGTAATATTACAGTTCTCCTGAGGGGGAAATATGCCTCCCTCGTATCTGTTTACGCTATACGACATCCCTATCAAAAAAACTCCGATTAGCAACATTGTTACTAGCAATTTTACTGCCATTTGATTCCCTTTTCCATAATGCCTGGTGGTGATTATCCATTGCTGAATATTAGTTTTAATGGGCAAACGGTCTCTATAACCATTTATAAAAATAATACTTATTAATATATTTAGGTTATGGTCTAATATATTTGCAGCATTAGCTTTTAAAAATTAATATCCGGGGTAAATCCCAAAATAAAGCTTACAGCTAAAATTAGCTACCAGCGGATCCCAATTAGCATAAAGGAAAAAAGTAAGTTTCAAAAACTGAAAGCTCTTCAGAGCTTTTTCATTTTGCTGTATTCCATAACTGCAGATACAGGATGAGTGTCTACCTGCATGCCCGCTTCCTCAACGGCAGCAACCGAATTAATTCCTACCATTACGGGAATTCCTATTTTTCCTCTTTCAATCGGTGCGTAGAGTACATCTTCCCCGGGATCGCCTATGCTCAAATGGCCGGAAATGTCATGTTCATTTGCAACCTTTAGTATTTCTTCCGCTCTTGTGGCAGCTGATGCAGGAATCTGTCGGACATTTGCCAGCATCTTTCCGTTTCCTGTGTCTATGGCTTCAAGAATGGATGTTGCTTTTCGCCTCAGGAAGATCTTGATAGGATCAATAGATGTTCCATTGTATGATATAAGGTCCAGGAATCCTGCAGGTGAATAATCCTCCATCTGCATGAGCCCCCCGAAAACCGGTACAACAGGAATCCCATTGTTCAGGAGCAATCCATCAAAGGTTATACTACATACAGTTGCGATTGCAACTTTACCATCCGGGACATAAATATCAAGGTCAGTGTCTTCCTCAAGGATTCCAACTCTCGGGCTGATAGTAGCACCATGGTCCATGGCATATTTTATAATATCAGTAGCGTTGTCATAGTCGTTCTTATCGATGTTGGTAATATTGACTATCACATTTCCTTTGCCGGTTTCAAGATCATAGTTTGCCTTGTAGATCAGTTCCTCTATTTTGGTGATAACAAAACCGAACCTGTCACTGATAAGCGCATCATTCAGTTCCTTTTTCCCACGTTCAGTTATAGTGCGCCCGATGTAACCATGCTTCTTGGTAAAGCCTCGTTCATCCAGTATCCGCAAATGATACCTGACGGCCCTTTCTCCTATTGCATAACCACGGTTATGGAGCTCATCAGCGATAAGGCGTGCACCTAAAGGCTTGTCGTTTTCATTAATGATACGCATGATCTCAACAAGCTTTCTTTCAACGTTTGGATCTGTCATTTTTTCACCCGAAGATGTTTGTGGAAGGAACCTTCAACGGCGTATAGTTATATTTTTGTCTATTTAAGATGTGCGATAAATATCTCTTCTTATTTCTTATATCCTTCCGGTCCTCAGAATATAGATAACAAGCCACATTCCAAGGAATCCTGCCATGAGAAAACCGATAACCCCTAGCAGGGGGACTCCCCATATGTGCGGTTCCATGCCGGTTTGTATGATAAACGATGAACCGACTATTATGGCTGAGATAATAAGGCTGAATGAAAGACGGTTACTTGCAGCATCAATTTCTGATACGACCCTGTTAAATCCGTGGGGATCAAAACGCAGTTTGAGGTATCCCCTTTCTGCAATGTCAAGTATATGTCCTATCTTTATCGGTGCTTTATGGAGGACCCGTGCCCAGTTACTGGCATCCCTATATGTGCTTCCTGCAATATTGGTAAGCCTTAGTCTGTCTTTTATTGCTTTCTTTGCAAAAGGTTCTGCTATTACTGCAAGATTAATGTCCGGGTCCATAAGGCTTCCAAAGCTCTCTGCAGTCATTGCTCCCTTGGAAAGCAGTGCGATATTAGATGGTACTCTTACCTGATACTTCCTCAGGAGGTTGATCATTTCTTCAAGTATCAGTGCAGTGTTCAGCTGCCGCAGAGGTCTGCCATAATATTTGTAGATCAACTGATCGATATCCATTTTAAGTGCCGAAAGGTCCGTGTTCTCATCAATAGAACCCAGTTCTCTGAGAAGCTCAATGTAAAGGACTGTATCTCCTCTTGTAATGGCTATCAGGTCATCGATTAGCAGGTTGCGCATATCCTGGGACAAAAATCCTGCCATGCCAAAGTCGAGAAGCGCGATCCTGCCATCTTTCATGATGAATACGTTTCCAGGATGAAGGTCAGCATGGAAAAAACCATCATCATATATCTGTTTCATGAACGCTTTCAGGACATCAATGGCTACTCCCTGCCTGTCAGCTCCCATGCTGTTGAGTTCTTCAAAAGAACTGCTTTTGACCCCATCTATAAATTCAAGTGTGAGCACTTTTGTACTGGTACAGTCCCAGTAGACTTTAGGAATATATATCCGTGGGTTATCCCTGAAGTTGCGTGCAAAATGATCGGCATTCCTGCCTTCCTGGGTGTAGTCCATTTCAGCTTTTATGGAGCGTTCAAACTCTTCTACAATTCCAACAGGCTTGTACAGTCTTGCTTCCGGAAGATGTTCTTCTGCAAAAGATGCAATACTGTACATGATATCCAGGTCGGAATTTATTATCTTCCTTATGCCTGGTCTCTGAACCTTCACAACAACATCTTCGCCACTTTTTAATTTTGCACGGTGAACCTGCCCGATGGATGCTGCTGCAATGGGTACCGGTTCAAAATACCCAAAAAGATCTTTCGTTTCAGAACCAAGTTCTTCCCTGATGAGCTTTTCCACTTCACCCATTCCAAATGGCTGGACATCGTCCTGGAGCTTTGAGAACTCATTTGCATATTCAGGAGGTATAAGGTCCTGACGCATGCTGAGAATTTGTCCAAGTTTTATATAGGCAGGGCCAAGCTCTTCCAGCATCATCCTGGCTTTCGTCGGGACGGTATCAGTTTCCTTGAGGACTTTTTCCCTTCTCCTGATACGCGACCTTAGTGGCCTGAGATTGCGAAGGCCCATTCGGTCTACAATATAGCCGAATTCATATTTTATGAGCGCATCAATGATCTTTCCATATCTCCTGATCATTGAATACCTGTGGATCTTTCTCTGTTTCATAAGGCTCTGGACTTTGATTCTTTTGTTTGGATGTATTATTCATTTGTACTGGCTTTATTATTAAATTATCGCATAAAATAATATATTACAAGTTTCTTCCTGTTCATGACCGCTATAATTCAACTTTTAAATTAAAGGGACAATTATATAATTCCGGAAGTCTGATTATGTTTGCCAGCAATAAACTGGTTTGTTAGCCAGAATAAAAAGGAGTGAGAAAATATGTTATTTTTCGATATGAGTACGTGGGACCCGCAGGATAATGATAAGGTTATTGAACATTTTAAGAATCTAAGACCACCTGCAGGAATAAACGTCATCAATCAGTGGGTAGACCTCAACGGAGGACGTTATTTCATACTTTATGAGGCTGAAAGCAATGAGGCATACGCAGAATTCAATATTCCATGGTCTGATGTCTGTTTAATTGACAGCGTTCCGGTAATGGAATCAACTGATTTTATCAAGCTGATGATCTCAAAGGGACTGTGATCCCCTTTTCCATTTTTGGCCGCTAGTTTCTCTTATTCTTTTGTTTCATCTGCCAGACTAATCACTTTTTCACTATCACCTATCTTTACAGTGAAGTCTCCTTCCGGTAACGTGCAGGTGTCATATTTCTGGTGAAAATGACCTGCTTCATCGGCTTTAATGGTCTGTGTTGCCAGAAAATCCAGTCTGACATTCTTCTCGCCTCCAACTGCATTTCCATTAATGACTATTTCATATGTTCCGTGAGGGACATTCTTCTCATAGAATTTTGCAATTCCATCCTCCGCATCAAAACTGCGTTTGAAATCAACGAACATCCTAACAATGAAATTAAGGTCACTGACTTTCTGTGCCATGACCTGAAAACTATTGCTTCCTCCCGGAATTCCAACTTTCTCAAACAGGTGCTCGTATTTGTTACCTGTAACCGGCACATTAATTGAAAATGAAACGGCCATGGTGATGTTTTCGCCAGGTCCGGTCCTGCCGGTAATGTCCAGGACGTCACCTGTACAGGGGCTGAGTGGAAAAAAGCTCCACTCTTCCACAATAGCTTCGGGATTTCCTTCCCTCTGCACGCTGGTTAAAGAATAAAGTGCCTTTGATACATTTAAAAAGAGGTTATTATCTTTGCTGAAGGGCACTCCCCCTTTCCAGATTTAAAGGTCTTCTTCCTTACTATCGGAGTCTACTAATTTGTCTATCTTTGATTCAAGACTTGCAATTATGTCTTTAAGTTCCCTGACTTCGTCCTTTGTTGCAATATCTGCCTTGTTGATGGTTTCCTGGACTTTGGATGAGATCTTCTTCTCAATATCTTCCTTCTGCTTTTTCTGTTCATCCATTACTTCACGGACAAACTTCTTCCCTTCTTCCTTTTTGATCTCCCCGTTTTCGATAAGATCATCAGTAATGTCCTGGATCTTCTCTTCTGTAAGCGCCCATAAGCCAATTCCAAAAAGACCAACTTTTTTCATGACTTCTGTGATGTCTGTAACGTCTTTCATTTTAAACCTCCAATGATTAATTAGCAGGTGTTAGAATAAAAATCTTCTTCTGAAAATAGGACTGCGTCTGGAACCAGAAATGCTGACTGCAAAAAAGGGTTACAGGCCAAAAGGCCATTGTGATTAATTGTCTACAAGTTCATGCAGGTCATGTTCGAGATACTTTGCGTGGCTCATCTCTATGAGCTTCTGACAGACATCTTCAGGGTTACCATCCATGGTGATTTTTGCATCATCTATGAGAATGGCCCTGTGTGCTGCTTCCTTTACAAAATCAGTGTGATGGCTTACAAACACAATTGTAGTACCGAACTTCCTGTTTATGTTTTTCAGGGAATTGGTCACATCCCTGAGAGTTACAGGGTCAAGGTCACCGAATGGTTCGTCAAGCATGAGTATTTCAGGACCTGTGACAAGTGCCAGTGCTATGTAAGCCCTGACATGTTCTCCACCACTTATCTGGTATGGTGTTTTGTCCAGGATTGACATTGGAAGGTCAAGAGTTTCAAAAACCTCTGCTGCCTGAGTATCTACTGTACCTTTGGTGATCGTGGGGAAGAGTTTAGCGTAAACATCTATGGATAAGCCTATCTCACGGAGTGTCTTGTCTTTTTCTTCCTCGGTAACTTCAGTAAGCCTGTAAAGGGTATCAAGCTTTTCATCAGAAATTCCAAGCTCAGCCGCTTTTTCCCTGGCATACTCCAGTGAACCTTCACCTTTCAGGCGAAGTTTGAATGCAAGCTGATCTCTTATTGTGGAATGAGGTGACAGCGTGAATTCCTGGTGCATAATATTCATCTTTCTGCGAAGATCCAGGCGCTGCAGGGTAAAATCGATAATGTTGAGCCACTTTCCTTCATGCAGGTATGTGATTTCGCCTTCTTTAGGATACCTCAGGCCTTCTATCATTTTAAGCAGTGTTGTCTTTCCGGAACCGGATGGTCCTATAAAGGCAGTTATCTCTCCTTTGTTAATGTCAAGGGAAAGGTCTTCGAATTTCAGGACTTCTCCGACACGCAGGAGTGCAAAGCGGTTTGAAAGTCCTCTTACTTTTATGATAGGGTCCTTGCTGGTGATTTCTGCCAGTGGGGTCTGCTTTTTGATATCCTTTAGGAAATGTTTCAGTACATCTTTAGCTTCCCCGGTTTCGACAACCTTCCCTTCTTCAAGGTAAACGACCTTGTCTGCAAGGTAAAGGTGAATCTCCGGGAGGTGTGAAACAACAATAATAGGAATATTAAGTTCTTTCCTGACGTCTTTAATAACATCAAGCATCTCCTGTTTAGTACCGGGGTCGGTCATTGTTACCGGTTCATCAAGGAGTAGAAGTTTTGGTTTCGCTGCAAGCTGACGGGCAAGTATGAGTCTCTGTTTTTCGCCACCGCTTAACAGGTTGGATGAGTGCTTTGCTTTGTGATCCAGCCTGACAAGACGCATGTAATACATTGCTTCTTCATAAATACCATCATAATGAAGAGACTCAGGCTCTGGTAATCCTTCATGGCCTTCTGCCAGGAAGTTCAGCCTGCGGACAATGTTTTCAATAGCAGGTCCGTTCCAGAGTCCGAAATTGCGCTGAAGGTGTATGGCGCTGTTACGGGTCAGGAATTTTACTTTTTCTTTGTCTGGATTTGGTTCTATCCTTTCCCCGTTTAGCTCGAAGTAACCGGAATCAAAGTCCTCAATACCACGGAGTATCTTCAAAATTGTGGTTTTTCCACTGCCGCTTTTTCCGGTAATTCCTAGAATCTCACCGTCTGCAACGTTAAGACTGACGTTGTCGAGAACTCTTTTGCTTTCACCATTTAACTGGTATTCTTTAACAATATCCTTTACTTCAAGCATTGTCAAACCTCCATGGGTTATTTCGGTCTGAAGGTAACTAAGACAAACTTAGCTATATATAAAAAAAGAAAATCCTTCAATTATTTCTTTATGGCTGAAACCAGTTCTTTTATCTTAGCAGTAACGTTTGAACTCTCTTCCAGGATAGTTCCTGTAACAATCATGTCCGCTCCTGCAAGGGAGCACATTTTTGCAGCCTCACCATCACGTATTCCTCCGCCAACTATCAGTTTGTTGTCTCCGAGTACGTGTTTGACCGCACCTATCATTTTCGGAGTAACTGGTGAATCCGCACCTGATCCTGCTTCAAGATAGGTATAATGCATACCAAGATATTTTCCTGCAAGCGCATAAGCTACTGCAAGTTCCGGTTTGCGTTTTGGTATGAGCTTTGCATCGCCTACCCAACCAACAGTTCCTCCTGGCTCTACTATGATATATGCCATGGAGATGGGTTCTATTCCACTCTTGTAAACGACTGGAGCACCCATTGCCTGATTGGTAGTGACGTAACTGATATCACGGGAATTGAGCAAGCTCATGAAAAATATAGCATCAGCATGCTTGCTGACACCAGATGCATTTCCCGGGAATAGTATTGTAGGCTTATCTGTTTTTTCTTTTATTTTAAGAAGTGTCTGATCAAGTAACACTCCTCCGGCTCCGGTGGAACCACCGACCATGATGGCATCGGTTCCTCCGAGCACAGCAGCATAAGCTATCTCAGCTGCCTGATCCGGAGTTTGTGATGCAGGGTCGATAAGTGTCAAGTGAACTGTACCTTCGCTTTCAGCGATCTTATCAAGGTACTCTTCCACTTGCATAAGAACGATCAGCCGCCTCTTGATTCCTTGGACTTCATGCGCAGGCTTTTGCCGCCGCATTTTCTGCATCTTGTTGCACGTACTGCATTGCGGGCATTGCAGCTCATACAAATCTTCTTAGACAGTATTCTGTTTTCAGCTTCTGGAAATCTTGCCATTATTTTTCACCTGAATGATTATAATATGTAATTAGGATAATAGGCTGCTTACATGATGCTCAAAACATATAATTGTTTTGGCATATCCTGACCCCTTTTCATGTCTGATTGGATAATCCAGACACTACTTTCTATTGTATAAATATTGCTACTAATTTTCTCTTTTTCAGGACTAAGTATTTATCAAGTTTCATCATTAATAATGAACGATGGATATGTCAAAAAAGGATCTGGAACAAAGAAAGAAGGAATGGTATGCGAGGATGAAAGAGGAGGGTAAGCTTAACAGGGACCCAAAAGAGGATCATGATTCAAAACTGAAGACCCTGCAAAATCCTATCCGAAGGAATATCATCACAAGCATGAATAGAAAGAAGATGACATTTGATGAATTAAAGGCTGAGTTCAACCTTGATGACATGCCGCTAAAACTGCACCTGGGGATGCTCGAGGATACTCTGTACATTGAAAAAGAAGATGAGGATACTTATGTTATCACACCACGCGGTGAGGAATATCTTGATAGCGTTGGACCAAATGATGGCCTGAAGGCAAGATGGGAAAAGTGGCACGAGAAAGCAAAGAAGGAAGGCAAGCTTAAGGAGAACCCTACTGAGGATCATAAGGCAGGCCTGAGAACTATGCAGAATCCTACTCGCCGGCACATTGTTGAAAGTCTGGGTGAAGGAAAAATGACCTATGATGAGATCAAGGAAAAGTTCGATCTCAATGATGTGCAGGCCAGGCTGAACCTCGATATGCTTGTGGATACGCTCTACATCGAAAAAGAGGACGATACAACTTATGTTCTTACACCCCGTGGTGAGGCATTCCTGGTGAATGTTGATCCGAAGCACCTTTAATTTAGTAAAAATAGAATGAACATCTGGTTATTCAGATGTTCTAATTTATGCACTATTCTTTTCTTTGACGACGCTGGAATATTAGTGCCAGACCAAGTATTGCAGCTACAGGAAGTACAATGCTCGGGAATTCCGGAATTTCCTGCTCGGGATCATTTTCTTCTATTGAATTGCCAATAACTGCATTGCCAGTGAAAACCCCGTTGCAGTTGTTTATAGTACCTGAGTTATCAATGGTTCCGTAATTATTGATAGTTCCATAGTTGTTTATAGTCTCGTTGCTGAAGTTATTGATGATACCATAATTGTCAATGGTTCCATGGTTATCAATGGTACCGTAGTTATCGATGACAGCACCGGATTCAACGGTAAGTTTTCCACCTGATTCTATGACAAGATTACCATACTTCTCGATTACGAAAGTTTCACCACTGTGGATTATGAGTTCATCACCACTGCTAATGGTTACAGTTTCTCCGTTTTTGATCCAATCAGTGTAAACTGTTGCTTCTGTTGTAGCAGTATTCGATTCTCCATCATCATCAGTTACCTTAAGGGTTACTGTATATGTCCCTTCAGATACATAGGCATGGGTAGGGGATACACCTGTAGCAGTATCTCCGTCTCCAAAATCCCATTCATAGCTGGAAATCGTTCCATCGGTGTCATCAGAACCAGAACCATCAAAAGCAATAGCTTCGCCGACAACGCTTGTGTAGGGATTACCTGCGTCAGCTACTGGTGCCGAGTTGTCAATCATTTTAATTTTTATCAACCATGCATCATCAACGCCCGCACCAAAAGACTCAGTTTGACCTGCCAGTATGTATTCTCCTTCGGATATTTGCTGAACCGACCAGGCTTGGTCTTTACTAATACCTCCAAATGTTTTGTTCCACATTTCATTTCCGTTGTAGTCTGTTTGTATCAACCACGCGTCATCATGGCCTACACTAAAAGATCCCGTAACTCCAGCTAGTATGTATCCTCCATCGGATGTCTGTTGAACAGATCGGCCCTGATCCCAACTAGATCCTCCAAATGTTCTGCTCCACATCTCATTTCCGTTGGAATCTGTCTTTATCAACCACTCATCATAAACACCCGCACCAAACGATCTTGTGAAACCAGCCATTATGTACCCTCCATCGGATGTCTGTTGAACAGAGTAGGCTTGATCACTCTCAGCCCCACCAAATGTTCTGCTCCACATCTCATTTCCGTTTGAATCTGCCTTTATCAACCATGCATCATCATTGCCTGCACCAAAAGAGTGTGTTTGTCCAGTCATTATATATCCACCATCGGACGTCTGTTGTACAGAATAGGCCCAATCTGAATAAGTTCCTCCAAATGTTCTGTTCCACATTTCATTTCCGCTGGAGTCTGTCTTTATCAACCAAACATCAGTACTACCTGCACCAAAAGACTGTGTTTGCCCGGTCAGTACGTACCCTCCATCGGATGTCTGCTGACCAGACCAGGCATAGTCCGAATTAGCATCTCCAAATGTTCTGTTCCACATTTCATTTCCGTTTGAATCTGTCTTTATCAACCATGCATCAATATGGCCCGCACCAAACGATCTTGTGCGCCCGGTCATTATGTATCCTCCATCGGACGTCTGCTGAACTGAATCGGCCTGGTCTAAATCAGTCCCTCCAAATGTTCTGTTCCACATTTCATTTCCGTTTGAGTCTGTCTTTATCAACCACATATCATCACTGCCTGCACCAAACCTTGTGATACCAGCTATTATGTAGCCTTCATCGGATGTCTGCTGAACAGATCTAGCTCTATCATAACTTGTCCCTCCAAATGTTCTGTTCCATTCTTCGGCTGGATTTCCGGGATCAGGACTTTCAATTGCCTCAATATCTACTGTAGTGGTATCTACATCCGTAGCTCCCTCATCATCTGTTACTGTAAGGGTCAATGTGTATGTTCCTTCAGATGCATAAGCATGGGTGGGGGATACACCTGTAGCAGTATCTCCGTCTCCGAAATCCCATTCGTAGCTGGAAATCGTTCCATCGGTGTCGTCAGAGCCCGATCCGTCAAAAACGATGTCTTTTCCAGCACTACCTGTGTAGGGACCACCTGCATCGGCTACAGGAGGGGAATTGACGATGACTTTTATTTTTATCAACCATGCATCATAATCGCCTGCACCAAAAGAGTCCGTTTCACCAGTCAGTATATATCCTCCATCATCTGTCTGCTGAACATAAGTGCCTTCATCATAGTCTGCAGTGCCAAATGTCATGTTCCACATTTCGCTTCCGGCAGAGTCTGCTTTAATCAACCATGCATCATCATTGCCCACACCAAAAGAGTCTGTGACACCAGTTAGTATATATCCTCCTTCTTCTGTCTGCTGAACAGATCTGGCCTCATCATAATCTGCGCCGCCAAAAGTACTGTTCCATGCTTCATTTCCGTTTGGATCTGTCTTTATCAGCCATGCATCACCAGCTCCAAAGGAGTTTGTGTAACCAGCCAATATATATCCCCCATCTGATGTCTGTTGAACAGAATTGGTCGTATCGGGGTTGGTACCTCCAAATGTCCTGCTCCATATTTCATTCCCGCTGGAGTCTGTCTTTATCAACCATGCATCAGCACTGCCCGCACCAAAAGAATTTGTGATACCAGCCACTATGTATCCTTCTTCTGCCTGCTGAACAGACCAGGCTACATCATAATTTATACCGCCAAACGTCCTGTTCCATATTTCATTTCCGCTTGAGTCTGCTTTTATTAACCACACATCACCATTGCTTTCACCAAAAGATTTAGTTTGACCAGCCAGTATATATCCCCCATCGGAAGTTTGCTGAACGGATCTGGTCTCATCATAATTTATACCGCCAAACGTCCTGTTCCAGATCTCATTTCCGTATGAATCTGTTTTTATCAGCCAGGCATCATAACTGCCCGCACCAAAAGAGTTGGTGCGACCTGCAACTATGTATCCTCCATCAAAAGTTTGTTGAACTGATTTGGCTGCATCATAACCTGTATCTCCAAATGTTTTATTCCATATTTCATTTCCATTTGAATCTGTTTTTGTCAACCACGCATCTGCATAGCCCACACCAAAAGAGTGAGTGACACCAGCCATTATGTACCCTCCTTCTTCTGTCTGCTGAACAGACCAGGTACTGTCATAGTTCGTACCTCCAAGTGTTCTGTTCCATTCTTCTATTGGAGTTTCAGCCAAAGCTGTTCCTGATGTTGTTAATATAAAACATAATATGACAAAAATACAGATGTGTCTATCCATTTTGATTCTCATTTTACCACCATTTAACAATAAAGCATGAAGGAACCTGAATGAATAACCCTCCATTATGTTCCTTCTAAATAATGTTTCGTAACTCAATGTATTTAACAGTTACAAAATGATTTTTTGATAGAATCCTACAAACATACGATCTGAAATTACCATCCGATTAATGAAAAAATCGCGGTAAACAATCAACACATATTGGTGATGATGTGCATTATCTGACATATTTGTTTCTTCAAAGACATGAATGAACCAAGTTATCATTTGTTTTATAGAAAACAATGAATGGTAAAGCAGTAAAAAAGATGTAAATGGGGCTTCCCCCCATTGTTATTAAGTATTTATCTTTGCAAGCACTTTCTCCCTTGCTTCACGTGCATCGGCACGTCCCTTTGTCTTCTGCATGACCTTGCCCACAATGAAGTTTAGGGATTTTTCCTTTCCTCCAAGATAGTCTGCCACAGCTTCCGGGTTCTCGGCAATTGCTTCTTCCACTGCTGTTGCAACGATGTCATCTTCCACCTTGAGAAGTCCTTTCTTCTCAACAATTTCCTGTGGTTTTCCACCGTTGTCAAGAACTGTGCGTATGATTTCAACACCACTCTGTTCAGTGATTTTGTTACTTGTTACTAGTCCTATAACGGTTACGATATCTTCTACAGTGAAAGCATCGATGCTAAGTTCACGATAATTGAGTTCACCCTTCAGAGTGTCAGATACCCACACTGCTGCATCCTTTGGATCAACTTTTGCTGCGACCTCTTCAAAGAAATCAGCCACTTTTATTTCGGTGGTCAGTGCTCTCGCATGGGTTTCACCAAGACTATATTGCTCCATGAAGCGCTCTCTCTTTGCATCAGGAAGCTCCGGCAGTGTCTCGCGTACCTTTGGTACCCTATCTGCAACTCTGAGAGGTACAAGGTCAGGCTCGGGGAAGTAGCGGTAATCGTGTTCTTCCTCCTTGGTACGCATGGAAATTGTCACACCTCTTGCTTCGTCGAAGTGCCTGGTCTCCATGGTGATCTCTCCACCACGTCTGATGTGGTTCTTCTGCCTCATTATCTCATAGAGCAGAGCCCTCTCAGCACCCTTGAAGGATGAGATGTTCTTGACCTCAACACGGTCACCCCAGAATACGGAAACGTTTGCATCGACCCTCATTGCACCCTCAAGGTCACCATCAAATACATCAAGGTAGTCGAGTATGCTCCTGAGTTTGTCAAGGTAGCGTCTTGCTTCCTTTGGGCTTCTCATATCAGGCTCGCTGACAATCTCGATAAGTGTCATACCTGAACGGTTGTAGTTGATGAGTGTACCTTTGGACCTGTCAATGCTTCCCATGTGCTGGAGCCTTCCGGGGTCTTCTTCCATGTGGGCACGGGTGATACCAACTACATGTTCTCCGTCCTCGCCTTCAATGATGATCTTTCCTTCTCCTGCAATGGGGAAATCATACTGGGTCGTCTGAAATCCCTTTGGCAGATCCGGATAGTAGTAGTTCTTCCTGTGGAACTGGGTCTGCTCCACAATGCTACAGTTAAGTGCAAGCCCGATCTTTATTGCATATTCAACTGCCTTTTCGTTGATGACCGGCAGGGAACCAGGAAGTCCGAGACATACCGGACATACGTGTGTGTTTGGTTCAGAGTCATGGTATTTTGTGGAACAGCCGCAGAACAGCTTTGTGTTGAGCTTGTTGAGCTGGACGTGAACCTCAAGTCCGATCCTTACTCCGTCAGGGTTCTCGTATACCATTATGCCACCTCCGGAGGTCTTGCCTTGTTGTGATCGGTATTCTGTTCAAAGCTGTAAGCAGCCTTAATGATTGTATTCTCATCGAAGTGCTTACCAATTATCTGGAGCCCCACAGGCATTCCGTCTGCAAGTCCGCATGGAACTGAGATGGATGGTACACCTGCAAGGTTGATAGGTACTGTGTTGACATCCGCAAGGTACAGTGAAAGCGGGTCATCTATCTTCTCACCGATCTTAAATGCCGGTGCAGGCATGGTTGGTGCCATGAGCACGTCAACATTTGCCAGAGCCTTATCGAAGTCCTGCTTTACAAGTGTCCTTACCTTGAGTGCTTTAAGATAGTATTTGTCGTGGTAACCTGCTGAAAGTGCGTAGGTTCCGAGCAATATTCTGCGTTTGACCTCGTCACCGAAACCTTCTGCACGGGTCTTTGATGCCATTACGTGCCAGTTATCACCATCGACACGGTATCCGTATCTTGTACCATCGAAACGTGCAAGGTTTGATGAAGCCTCACTCATGGCTATAATATAATATGATGCAAGGGCATATTTTGTGTGTGGCATGGATACCTTCTCATAGGTAGCTCCCATGTCCTCGAACTTTGATATTGAGTCCCATACTGCCTTTTCGACATTCTCATTGATGCCCTCTCCGAAATATTCTTCAGGAACACCGATATTCATGCCTTTCACATCGTTCTTCAGGGCATCGCTGTAAGTGTTCTCCCTGTTGATCGATGTGCTGTCCCTGCTGTCGTAGCCTGCGATAACATCCATGATGGTTGCGACATCTGCTACGTTTGTTGCAAGAGGACCGATCTGCTCCAGTGAGTTTGCGTAGGAGATAAGTCCGTACCTTGAAATGCATCCGTAGGTTGGTTTGAGTCCTACCACTCCACAGTATGCTGCAGGACACCTGACTGATCCTCCAGTGTCAGAACCAAGTGATACTGGTGCTTCACCTGCTGCAACGACTGCTGCACTGCCACCGGATGAACCTCCGGGAACCCTGTCCATGTCCCATGGGTTGAATGTTGGTCCGTAGTAGCTTGATTCGGTGGAAGTTCCCATGGCAAATTCGTCCATGTTCGTCTTTCCGATGATTACTGCGCCTGCTGCCTTCAGCTTCTCAATTACATGTGCATCGTATGGCGGCACATATCCCTGAAGTATCTTTGATGAGCAGGTTGTGGAGAGCCCTTTTGTGGATATGTTCTCCTTGATTGCGATGGGTACGCCTGCAAGTGGTCCTTCGTGGCCGTTTGAGTCTATCTCGCGGGCTGTGTTGATAGCCTCGTCCCAGAGGGTTGTGAAGCCATTTATCTTGCTCTTGCCGATGGTATCAATGTAAGATGCTGTGACCTCTTCGGCAGAAGAGTCTGCAATTTTCTGTCTGATGCCTGAAATGTCTGTCCATGCTGTCATTTTTCCACCTCACATGATCTTTGGAGACTTGAAGTTGCCTTCCTGCTTGTGTTCGGTGTTTGCAAGCACTTCTTTCTGTGGCATCGATTCTGTGACTTCGTCTTTCCTGAACACGTTCACAATGTCCGCTACGTGGTATGTTGGCTCTACGCCTTCGGTGTCTACCTCATCGAGCTGCCCGAAATAGTCCAGTACGGAGTTGAGCTTCTCTGCATACGCATCGGATTCTTTTGCATCGATCTCGATACGTGCGAGCCAGCCCACGTGCTCTACTTCCTCTTTAGTGATCATCGTAAGTTCCTCTAGTTGAAATAGGGTATAGTTATAATATGTAATAATTTAAGTCTTAGAAAAGCAGGCGATTATATTAAAAATGTTGGTTAAGCACATTGTGTCTGTTCAAGTTAGGTGAATATCTCTTTTTTTCAGATGATTTAGTACCTTACTTTATTGCACACATGATTGAGCTCATTTATAGATTCATCCACTTAGTTTTTATTTTCATAATAACACTTTGCTGTTAGTACTCAAGTACTTATATTGTTAGTAATATCATACTAACAGATATCATGTCTGCAAAAGATGTCTATGGAAAAATAGGGTATTTCATTGAGAAATGGCCCAAAGGAATAATTCTCGTAGCTATTCTCCTGATAATCATTGCAATTCAGGGTGCAGGCCTGATAGAGCAGAAAAGCGGAATAGACACCTTCGTATCAAAGGATTCGGATATCTATCTGAACTATGATCATCTTTACAAACAGAATTTTGGTAATGACCTTGTGCTGGTGCTCGTAGATTCCGATGATGCAACGGATTCTGAGGTTCTGGAAACCATCGATGATTTTGACGGGATCATAGGGACAGATAAGAATGTTGAAACCGTTATGAGTATGGCATCACTCGTAAAGGATGCAGCTTATTTTGTAACCGGTCGAAATGAGATACCAAATGATGATACTATACAGGCAATAATCGCTCAGCTTCCATCTGCCTACGTTGACCAGCTCCTGCCTGACAGCACGCATACTATCATTATGGTCCAGATGACCAGCGGCATTGATGAGGATAACAAGAAAAGAGTTCTTAATCAGGTCAACAGGGCACTCGATACAGTAGATTTCCCTGCAGGCACAACAGCGGTTGCAACAGGAGATCCTGCATTCCTGATCGCAATGTCCGAGGAAATGAGCTCAAGTCTTCAGAGCATGCTCCTGCTTGCATTTATATTGATGATCCTGGCCCTGCTGGTAGTTTTCCATCATGTAAGATGGTGTCTTTTGCCATTGCCGGTAGTCCTTGTAGGTCTTGTGTGGACGTTCGGGGCAATGGGCTATATGGACATACCCATGACAATGGCAACCATGGCAGTCTTCCCGATCCTGATAGGACTGGGAGCGGACTATGCTATCCAGTTTCACAACCGTCTTGAAGAAGAACTGGCAAAAGGCGAGAGCGTAGAAGGGGCCGTCATTGATACGATAAAACACACAGGTCCTGCAGTGGGCACAGCAGTAGTAGCCACTTCCCTTGGATTTGTCGCCCTTTTCATTTCCAGCGTGCCAATGATACAGGACTTTGGAAAAATAAGCCTGATAGGAGTAATACTCTGTTACATTGCATCCATGTTTGTCCTTGTATCAATACTGTATCTACTGGACAGGCGGTATGAGAAAAAGGCATGTAATCCATCTGGAAAAAATATTCCGGCAAAAAAACAGGTCAATACAAATGATACGGCAATCGGCAGAGTTCTCAAAAAAGTATCGATGTTCTCGGCAAAGAGGCCTCTTATCGTAATTTCCCTGGCACTCATACTTGCAGTTTCAGGCCTTTATGCCGATGAGAAAGTAGGTGTACAGACAGACACAAAGGACTTTGTTCCCCAGGATATGCTTGCTCTGCAGAATCTTGAAAAACTGACCCGTGTCATGGGCGGTATTGACCAGATCAATATCATTGTCAAGGCCGATGACATAAAGGACCCTGATGTCCTGCAATGGATGGTTGATTTCTCGCAGCGGGAAGTAGAAGACAACAGTCATATTACGGATTCAGGCAGCATTGCTTCGCTGATATATTCCGCATATGGTTCCATACCCACTGATGAAGACACTGTTGACTATATTATTGACAGCATGTCTTCGGCAGTTACTGGCCAGTACATCGAAGGCGGGAACATGGGAGTCATCAATCTTGATCTTGATAAAGACCTCTCTTCCGAACAGATCTCCAGTACTATCGATCAGGTAGAAAGTGACCTGGAATGGTACATTCCACCGGCAGGAGTCTCGGTAACAGTTACCGGTTCAAAAGTTACTACCACGTCGATTATAGATGCTCTCACATCCGGAAGAACACAGATGGGTTATCTTGGAATGGCCATCATCTTCCTCGGTATGCTGATAATCTACAAGGACTGGTTGAAAGCTCTGGCCACCATATTGCCAATTGTTATGGTCACCGGATGGATCGGAGGTGTGATGTACCTCCTCGATATGTCATACAATCCGCTGACAGCCACACTTGGTGCTCTTGCAATTGGTATTGGTGCAGAGTTCACGATACTTATGCTTGAGCGTTACTTCGAGGAACGTGAAAAAGGACTGGAACCCTATGATGCTCTGGAAACAGCCGCATCTTCTATAGGACCTGCTATTATTGCTTCAGGTTCCACTGTGATATTCGGCTTCTCAGCCCTGATAATATCCTCATTCCCTATGATAAGTGCCTTCGGAAAAGTAACGGTAATAGCCGTGGCTTTTTCGCTGGTAAGTACCGTTGTTGTCCTGCCGCCTATCATGGTAAACCTTGATCTCTGGAGGTCAGGACGCAAAACAAGTGAAAAACATATTGAATCTAACAAGGTGAGTATATGATATCCCTCAAAAATGCAAGGATGCTGATGGCAGCTATCCTGCTGCTCAGTAGTGTACAGTTTGCTTTGGCAACTATAGATGACAGCGTTGTTTCAGAGATCGCAGATGATTATTACGATGTTTACGGTTCTCCTCATCTGGTAGCAAACCTTGCATGTGATGATACATTTGGCAGGGGAGACGATGCTATCCTGTATGTGAACCTCATGAATGATGGCCAGATCACAGGTTATGAAGCAAATGACGATAATATCGAGGATGATTTCAGAGATGGCCAGATCGGCGAGGCACTCACCAGGTCATTTATGTCAAGTGAACTTGCATCTGACAGGGCGATCACAACGGCTGATTCGATAACTGCAACACTTTCACTTGTGGACCTTGATGCTCCTATAGACATCAAACTTGATACTGAGCTCCTGGGATCGATAAGCTCCGGCAGGTCACTTTCATCACCAGCGGCATTTCCTATAGAGGTATATGATGATGCAGAGGCAGGCACCTACAGACTGAAGCTCTATGTAACCTACAGGTACCAGAGAGATTCTGCAGTCACTCCGCCATACGGTGATACCTATTACTGGTATGAGGATATGAACCAGACAATGTATCTCGATGTTGTTGTGGAAGATGAACCATATTTTAAGGTGATAAAGACAGAATCTAATCTTCAGCAGGGTGACAAGGAAACCGTCAATATTACATATGCAAACACAGGCGATGATGTTGCATACGACTGTATTGCAAGGATAAGTGTCGTTGATCCTTTCACGACCACAGACGATGAAGCATACCTTGGTGATATGTATCCGGGTGATTCAAAGACAGCAACCTTTGAAGTGAATGTGGCAGATGATGCAACGGTAAAATCCTACGCAATCAACACTGAAGTGAAATATACTGATGAACATGATGACAGTAAATATTCTGATGACCTGAAGGCTTCGGTGGATGTAGGACCATCACAGTCCGGTCTGAATGGAAATATCCTGATAGGTGCTGTATTTCTGCTGGGTATTATTGGCACACCTCTCTACCTGCGGTCCAGGAATAAAAGAAAAGAAGAATGATAATGAACAGGGATAAAGTATGACCATTGAGAAATACAAATAAAAGGACTACGGTAAGTAATTATGATGGACGAACTGATAGAAGCACTTCAGCAACTGGGACTCACATCTTATGAAGCAAAGGTTCTGGTTGCACTTACGCAGTATGGAAGTGGCACGGCTGCGGATATCCACGCTCTTTCAGGTATTCCGCGCTCCGCAGTTTATGGTGTGATTACAAAACTCGATGACAAAGGACTTATCGAGACTCAGAATACCAAACCTATGCGCTATAAGGCACTGCCACCGGAAGTACTGATTAACAGGTTGAAGGCGGACTATGAAAAAGCTATTGAATTCTCAGGGGACCAACTTGAGAACATATACCATGCGAAGGATGGAGACAAGGAAGAAGGCTCGGTCTGGAATATAAGCGGCGTGAAAAATGTCAATGATAAGATTACCCTGATGCTGGAGTCTGCCGGAGAAGAGATTGTGTTTGCTTCCTCATACCCTTCTTTGTATGAAGTTACAAAGGTATATCCTATAATGGATAGCATAAAAGATACTGTCCAGAAAAAGATAAGTGAAGGCGTGATTGTCAAAATCACAGGACGTGACAAAGGACATGTTAAGGAGTTTGTCAGAGAGTTCCCCGGGGCTCAGGTCCGGGCGTACAGTAATGCAAAAACGTCCAGCCCGCTTAAAGGTGGGATACTGGTTATAGATAATAAGGAAATTCTTGTTATTACTATCAATGATGATGTTGTTCCGATTAGTCTAAATGCCACCTGGTACGGTGGGAAGGAGCATGTACAGATTTTCAAGCATTTTGCGGATACCGAATGGGATGCGTCCAGTCCCGTTGATGATGGCAAATAGAGACTGATCCAGGTATTCTATTTGCTTTTTTATTTTTATTTTAATTCGTTAATTGCTTTAATAGCAATTATATTCCTGTTACATAGAAACAATACAGGGGGACCATAATGGTCACTGAAATTACAACAGATGAAAATCTGATATTAAATAAAATCCAGAATGTAAATGAAAAGAACACAATAAACGGAAATAGAAGAACGCATATTAAGAATACATTTTCTGTCTGTCCGGAATGCCTCCGGATTGTAGATGCTGAAGTGTTTGCAGAGGCAAAGAAGGTGTTTATTGAAAAATCATGTCCTGAGCATGGTTATTTCAGGGATGTGTACTGGGGAGATGCCGGGCTTTATGAGAAGTTTGATAAATGGCATGTCTCAGGTGAGGGTGTTTCAAATCCCATGGTTACAGGTGTTTCTCATCCGCTAGAATGCGGTTTATGCGGGAAGCACAAAACAGGCACGATTCTGGCAAATATTGATGTGACGAACAGGTGTAATATGAACTGCTCCGTCTGTTTTGCGAATGCTAAAAAGAGTGGTTTTATCTATGAGCCGGACACAGAACAGATCAAGGATATGCTGCTTATGCTCAGGAATGAGAAACCTGTTCCATGCTATGCTGTCCAGTTCTCAGGTGGTGAACCTACTGTCCGTGATGATTTACCGGAACTTATTGCAATGGCAAAAGAGCTTGATTTTCTGCACATACAGATCGCTACCAATGGAGTAAGAATCGCTAAAGATCCGGAGTTTGCCAGAAAATTAAGGGAGGCCGGACTTCATACGGTGTATCTGTCATTTGATGGCGTGGGAGAGGAACCGTACCGGAAAATGCGTGGATTCAATGCATTTCCTGTGAAAAACGCTGCAATAAACAACTGCCGTGAAGCCGGGCTTACAAGCGTAACCCTGGTGCCGACTCTCGAAAAAGGTGTGAACGATCACCAGTTAGGGGATATTATAAATTTCGCTTCAGAGAGGCTTGATGTTGTTAAAGGTGTCAATTTCCAGCCTGTTTCTTTTACAGGTCGTATTGACCAGACAGAGAGGGAAGAAAAGCGTATTACTATTCCTGATTTCATTGCACTGGTAGAAGAGCAGACTGACGGTGCCATATGCAGGGATGACTGGTATCCGATACCTTCTGTGGTGTCGGTTTCAAAGTTTGTGGAAGCAATGTTCAATAAACCGGTTTTTGAATTTACAATGCATCCTCATTGTGGAGCTGCCATTTATGTCTTTAAAGAAGGAAACCGTCTGATCCCGATTACCCGGTTTGTAGATGTTGACGGCCTGCTTGAATACCTTGATGAAGTGACTCTCCAGATGAATAACAGCACTTCCGGCTTGAAAAAAGCTGCTCTTACCAGTGTGGCCCTGCATGAAATTTCCGGTTTCATTGATAAGGACCTTGCTCCTGACTCTATAGATGTTACAAAGCTACTGATGGATTTCTTTAAAAAAGGCACCGCTGAAGCCCTGCGTCCGTTTCACAGGAACAGCCTGTTCCTCGGTGCAATGCATTTTCAGGACCCGTACAATCTTGACCTTGAAAGAGTGCAGCGTTGTGGAATCCATTATGCCACACCCGATGGACGTGTGATTCCGTTCTGTGCCTATAATACATTGCATCGTCAGAAAGTTGAATCAAAGTTCTCAAAACCGTATAATCCACAGGAAATTGAATTCAGGCATTAAGAATACCGAGGGAAAGAACATATCCGGTTCTTCAGTGTTTTATGGATGCAGAGTGGAATGATCTCAGTCCGACCGATATTTAAGGCGTGGATTCATAATATGCATTAATAAAGTTCCTGCTATTTCGGATGTCTGATCTATGGGAATCATGAAAATAATCATGAAAACCTTGTTAAAGGAAAGGTTCTACAAGGTACAACTGCATACAAAGACGCTTTTTCTTGTCAGTAAGCGTTCTGATCTTCCTTTTTACATAAGGTTACTTTCGGGTTTTGTTGCAATTTACATTTTAAGTCCTATAGATCTGATTCCTGGTTTTGTTCCGATACTGGGTACAATTGATGATATTATCCTTATTCCTCTGGGTTTGATACTGGTCATAAAACTGATTCCCAGGCCTGTTATGAACGAGTGCAGACATATGGCAGAATGCGAACTTTCCGCTAAGGCCACATAAGTTTCCTCCTCTTAAGTTCGTTTTGTTTATCTTTACCTATTTCAAGGAGTATTGTGGGATTATGAGCAAACATGAAAACCCGTGGATTGATGTTGAAGGCGAGGACATTCCGGCGACAATCACACTTGATCCGGTTATCTTCAGGTACACATCACCCAATGCCCATATTCTTGATGTTGCATGTGCCACTGGAAATGTGAGCATTGAGCTGGCTTCACATGGCTTTCCGGTCACAAGCATCGACATTAACCACGATGCTCTGGAGATGACTGCAAGAGCTGCCATAAAAAATGAAATCCTGATAACTCCTGCATTTGCAAGGGCCACAGCCGTTGCTCTTCCATTTGCAGACGAAAGTTTTGATGTTGTTATAATGCAGGCTTTCCTCACGGTTGTAGTTTCAAAAGAAGACCGCTCAAAAATCGTCCGTGAAGCCTGTCGTGTCCTTAAACCGGATGGTTATCTCTATATTGCTGATTTCGGACAGACGTGGCATTCTGAAATATATCGTAAACGTTACCTCAGGGATCTGCCCGTGACAAAGGAAGAGGGTTCATTTTTAGTCTATGATGAGAAGACCGGGGAACTTGCTTATACTGCTCATCATTTTACTGAGAAAGAACTGGTGTACTTGTTGATTGAGAATGGGTTTGAGGTTGAGTTTTTCAAAAGGGATACTTTTGTGACAAGGACTGGAAATCGGGTTAATGGGTTTGTTGTGGTTGGGAAAAAGAGAAAGAAGATAAGAAACCAATAAAATCAATAATAACTGGAAGGAATTGAATACCAATAATCAGGTGCATCTCCTGTGCCTGAACTTACATCAATGATGTATTCATTGTTATAATAATACCAGAGATCTACCACAGAGTAGTTTTCATCCCGGAAGTAATCGAAGTCAATGTCTTCGTAATTTTCTGGATAGACCACTTCCTCAAGGTCATCGTCATAGTGCGGACCTATTGTGGCATCCACAGGGAACCATTCCCCATCTTCGTAGACTTCGACCCATGCATGTCCACCATTAACATTACTGCTGGTCACCTGACCCATAACAACCCTTAAGGTCTCTTCATCATATTCACCTGAGCCTATCAGTAACGATGCAAGAGTATTAGCCTGTTCGGTACAATCGCTTACGATCTCACCTGACACAGGGTTTGAATCGAAGTCCGGGGTATCTTGCAGAAACTCCGTAGGAGTGAGCCATCCATCCGGCTGGTCGTTCAGGGTAGCATCAGATACCCATATCCATGAAACCGCAGTCTTATATATCTCATCTGCATCATGTACATTTTCATCCCTAAGATAGTCCTGCACAGCATCAGCGTATGGTGTTACATATTCCTGAACCCGTAAATCACCTGTCGTTTCAGGAGGATTAGCCTGAAAAAAATCTCTGAGTTCTTTTTTGTCAGCCGTTTCCTGCTGTATCCTTGGAACTGAATCCTTACTGATATTTTCAGAAAGAATATTTGAAGGAACAGCATTTATTGTATCTTCTGATTCCATGTCTGAAACATTTTCTTCAAAAGAAACAGAAGAAAAAGATATAGTTGGATCATCCTCCCCTTCAGATACAGTATACACCAAATACATCAGTATTGCTATCAGGAAAATGAGAAGTATCGATTTTTTCATAGTATTTAGTCCTATTTGACCACATGAATTCTGCTTGGTATGTTTACTATAGTTCACTTCATTTTATATAATTTTAGTTATCGACCTAATAAATTACTAGTTTATGACTAAAATCAGCCATGTGAAGCGTTTTGCAGTTTCAGATGGAACAAAACAATTCCTTCGTGGCATTTGCAAATCTATCGTGAACGTTACCTCAGGGATTTGCCAGTGACTAAGGAAGAGGGTTCATTTTTAGCTTATGATGGGAATGCCGTCGGGGTTGCTTATACTGCTCATCATTTTACTGAGAAAGAACTGGTGTTCTTGTTGATTGAGAATGGGTTTGAGGTTGAATTTTTCAAGAGGGATGCGTTTGTGACGAGGACTGGGAATCGGGTTAATGGGTTTGTGATTGTTAGGAATAAAGGGTAGCTATTTTTCATTTGAATAGAAATATAACATCCAACTCTTTTAGTAAATGTAATATATTCTTGCAGATTATTTGTTATCATGAAACTATCTGAAATTGTATTGTCAAATGAATGGGATGAGAATATAAAGCAAGAGTTTTTTGTTAGGCTTAGGAGGTCTCCCTTAGATTATCATAAAATGAAAAACTGTGTTGATAAATCCTACAACATTGCTTCTACAGGCGATAGTTACAAAGTCTCTGAAGCAATAAAACTCCTTGATTATGCTATGGAAAATTATGATGATAATTATGGAATGGCCTATTCACTACAAATAAATGGACATATTTTAGAAAGATATTCGCATGATTTCCTTGCTGCATATGAATGTTGTACTAAGTGGTCACAGATAGATACCAATTCATGTGTCTTCGGTTAAGGAGTTTTATTTACTTATTGCTAATGTTTTTGGACAATAACAACTACCTTAACTTACAGAATTTAACTGTTAAGTAATCTCATACTACTGGTTTTATCACTGGTATGTTTTTGATGAAGTTATGAAACTACATGCTATTTATCACGATTCTTCTCTTAACCGATGACGCATGGATACCAATTTAGTTGGTTATGATTTCAAAAGACTTAGAAGTTGGCTTCGTGCATCCAAACTCAGACCAAATAAACAGTTAATGGAACTCATGTCTATTAATTTGGATAAAGGTATATGTTCATCAAAAGAAGGGCGTTTTTGGTCAGCTACTGCTTTTACTGTGATTTATACATCAGAAGGTACTGTTGAAGATGTAAAAAGAGCAGCAATAAATGCTCTTGATGTGATCGGGGAAAGTGAACCAACTTTTCTTCAGAGAGTATTGAGTAGACATCAGTCTCAATTACTAGCAACTAATATATTATAAGATGTGATTCTATGATTTCTCTTTTTAAAAGCAAAGAACAAAAATTTTGGTCATGGTTCCAGAAGAACGAAAACAGATTGATGAATTTTGAAAAAGAACAGGATGCTGTCTTCAAAGAACTTCATTCTCAACTAATGCAGGTAAATCAGGATGTTGTATTTGAATTTGGATCACTAGTCAATGGAAAAAGAGAGTTTGTTTTAAGTGCCGATGGGATTGACTCCGCTTTTCCGGCTGTTGAGAAACTTTACTCTGCTGCACCACAGATGGACAAATGGACTGTTGTAAAGTTTAGACCAAGAAGAGATCCATGTGATCTGGTGTATGGAGGGAAGAAAATAAATGTTGAAGACATTTATTATCTATTGATAAAAGATCATACACCGGACAAAGTTGGTATTATTTTGTTCTTTAATGACTTTACTGAAGCTGAACATGACCTATGGTTAGGTGTAGGATTCTTATTTCTTGATCAAACATTGGGTGAATATGACGTAGCAACAAAGCTTGGGAACATACTTGTGACATCGCATCAGTCAGAGCACTTCGCTAATTCACATCCATTAAAAGAATTAGCAAAGGATATGGACAGCTATTTCAATTAATTAAAACAATTGATACTTTTTTAGACAACAATTTACTTAATAGTCTTGGTCGGTGGTAACTGGATGTGTTTCCACCATCAAAAGTGATAAAGGGTAATTTTGTATTGCTGCTCACCCTTATGTTTTATTCTTAACTTATAATCATGCTTGCCATATAATCTGTAAACCAATACAACAATCCTGCATATATCAAATCAAACCAGACAACTCTCAGTAAATTTGCTGCAAAAACAATTATCACAAAGGGAAATCCAATCAAAGCCAGAGGATTTTCGCGCCACACATTCTGTGATCTGTTCCAGATATGTTTTGCATCTGCATTATTTGGAAAAGCATGCATGCCAAAAGAAATACCCAGCCAATTGAAAAAAAGACGGATGTATTCATGTTCAATCAGATAATAACCCAGTACAAACATTAGCATGGCAGCAACAGTATTTATTATAAAAGGAGTCACTGATATAATGTACAAATCCTTATACTGCGCCTCCTCAACAGGCACGTTAACTCTTTCACTGAATAACTTACGACTCAGGTTATGGAGATAAATCCCCGGAAACGTAACTGCAGCCATAATTAAACCCAACAGATTAGCCATACAAACACCTTCTCATATTATACCACCAAGTACGAAAATACACACTGACATTTTATTTTTATATTTATTTAATAAGTTCAGTTGCACGGAACAGAATAAAGTCTCTTATATTTAAAAATAATCTATATAGTTTATGTTTAAAATATACTGAAAAGTAACTATGGGGTTCGTATATAGTTGCAGGTCTGTTCCAAATTATCTCAACTTTAGACCTCAATCCCCTTTCACAGGCACAGTTTGAACATTGGCCATAATTCCTTTATACTTTAAAGAAAACATACAATGTGCATTTAATCTGATTAAGAATAAATTTCCTTCTTTTCAGTACTTGCAGCAACATTATAATAGAGGATCAACGATGAACCGGAAGTTCAAATTCAGCCTTCTACTCATGTTATTTTTGGTATCGGTCATATGTGCAGCCGGAACATCGGTTGCACTGAGAGAACAAACAGAAAACTCTCTTGAAGTTTCAGATATAATTTCAATTTCCAATGTAACAGATTCTTATTATGAGAAACTTGCCATGGACGAAAATGTTACTTATACGGACAGATCCCTGCTTTGTTCCTGGAACCCGGATGGCAGTCAGGTTCTGGTACTGACAAGGTATGCTCCATTAGGTGAGCCAGAACTGGATGCAATGTATCTTGTGAACGCAGATGGCACTGAGCCCAAAGAGATCATAGCGACCAGAAATAACACAATGGAGAAGTCACTGGAATTAGTAGCATTAGCAGATGAAGATTTCAAAATAGCCCGGTGGAACTCTGACGGTGACAGGTTCGCATTTAATGCAAATGTTGTCCGCGTGAACGATACTTTTATCGTCATAAATGGTGAAACTTTTGTAGGGGCAGCAGGCATGGGAATTGTCTGTATTGCAGATGTTGATGGTGATGTCGTAAGATCTGTAGGTACGGGTCTGTCCAGGGTGGATTCCATAAGGGAGAATTCTACAGACATAGGTCGTGTACATGGATTGGAATGGGAACCTGATGGGACAGATGCAGCTGTGATAATCAATGATCAATTGTATGTGACTGATCAGTACGTTTCCTATTTGAACCAGCTAACCAACAGTTCCATTGAAGAAAGTATGGATGAATGTATGTGGAATCATCAAGGTAACATGATAGCCTTTGCTGGAGAGGAGTTATGGATTGTCGATAAACATGACGGAAGTGGCCTTAAAAAGCTTGCTTCGGATGTAAGCAGGCTTGTTGGCTGGAGTCAGGATGATAGCATGATCTATTATTCGAGCTATGGGGATGGAATCTCTTCACAATATGTCGTGCGGCTGAATGATAGCAAAATTACAAAAATGACCACCGGCAGCTTAGATGATTATCTTGTTATTGATCCGGATGGGAGAATGCTGTTTACAAACTCTACCTTTGGAGATGGGGATTTAATTTCTTCCGGTCTCTATGTTGCAGATGCTGATGGTACAAATAAGAAACTGCTTGGTGAAAATGACTCTATATATGCCTATTTGACATCAAAAGCCTCCTGGAGTCCAGATGGCGATAAAATTGCAACGGCATTCAACATAATAAATGCCAATGGATGTGGAAAATATGATATTGAGCTTGGCAGGACATTTTCATGGCATCCTTCCGGTGATTATATTGCATTTGAAACAGGTGATTATGCAGGTGACCGGTATATTACAAAAGTATGCATTGCAAATTCAGATGGCAGCGGAATAACTCAGGTATCTCCTGATGATAATTGCTCATATTCTTTTGATGGCTGGAGTCCTGACGGAAGCAGGATGCTCATTACAAAAGGTGTCAGAGAGGAATTGCTTGTTGTCAGATTCAGCGAGTTTGATGAGATTATGTCCATTGATTTTAAAGAATACAACATACCCGGGAAAGAACTCAACATAGTGGTTACGTCCATGTCACAACCTGTAGAAAATGCACTTATAACCATGGATGGCAGAGAACTTGGCCTTACTGATGAGAAAGGGTGTCTGAATTATACAATAACAGAATCAGGAACCTACATAGTGAATGCTTCAAAAGAAGGGTATTTTGCATCTGGAAAACAGTTGACAATTTATGATGATTCTTCTTCCTCTGTTAAGGATGATGAGGTATCAGATACAACAGGCAACCCTGAAGAGTCAGTGTCCACGATACTGACTCCTTTTCAGGATTGGCTGGACAGTTTAACGGGTAATTGAGAATAACCTATAAGAGTACGGCTTGACTATGATCTTTCCTGAAGCAGAGGATGGGTCATTGTCACTTCATTTATTCCTGTTTTAATCAGATCAGTGAGAAAAGCAAAGATTGAAAATCCTTCTTAATCAATAAACCGGATAACTCCTTATCTCTTCTGTTTTTTAGCCGGATATAATTCAAATCCTTCCCTGAAGCCTGAAGCATTATTTATCTTCTTCAAAAGACCTTTGTAAGGAGGGAATACGCCCCCATAGCCGATAACTCTCCGGGATTTCGCCACCATTTCAAGCTCTTCGGCAGTCCATAGGGGAGATATGAATTTATTTTTTTTAAGAGAAGTCATGGGTTCGAAACGCATCGGATAGGAAACACAACCAAGGTTCAACACCTCTTTTACACGTAAAAAGAAAGATTCGGGGTTATCTCCTGCTAACTTTCTGTCATCATAGAAATTGTAAAGATTGTAAAATATAATTTTACGTTTCCTGATTCCGTTTTCATGCAGTGTTTCAACAGCTTTTACGATGGCTTCCTTTTCATCTGGAAAATCGTAGGCCATTCTCAGAGCCGGCATTTTCAGATCTGACAATACACATGCCTTTTCCTCATCCATAAGTCTTGCATCAAGTCCCTGGTTAAAGTCAATTTCCAGTCCCAGTGGCTGGAGAGTTGAAACTATCTCTTTCCAGTAAGGGGATGCAAGAAAATTGTTATCCCACAAAATTACTTTTTGATGACCTGGATGTATATATTTCTCTATATTTTTTACTACCTGACGGAACTCACCTTCAATCATTGGAACTGAGCAAAAAGGACACTTCCTTATGCATCCTCTTGATGTGAATAATATGGAGGCATCCCACTTTTCCCATTTTGTAACAGTTTTCAGAATATCATATGAAGGTATACATTTTTCTGCATCTTCATGTAATCCTTTGTGGACATTTACAAAAGGAAATTCGGAATTAATATGTTCAGGCATCAATGAAGCATAAATTCCGCCGACTTTGATTTGTGAATCCGGAAACATTTTATGATAAAAATCGATGGATTCGTGGACTGGTTTCCATGCATAGGTAAACAGAGATGTGATCTCTATAATATCGGGACGGAAATCCACGTTATCGGTCGTCCCTCTCACCAGTTGAACGCAATCTCCGCATGAACGGTGGTAAGTAGCAAGTTTCATAAGACCCAGGGGAGGATACCGGGTATAATAATCTGGCTCCACAAGTAAAACATTCATCGGCAATTACTCGAATTTTCAGTACTTTAAGCATTTCCCTAGATTGTTCTGCAGGTTACACTAATTTGAAAATTCATAGTGATATTTTAGAAATACTCTGAACAACAACTGGTAAATATTTCTAAATATTACATCATATAGAAACTTTTATAAATAGAAAAAAGGATCCTTTCATAATATATAATGTATAAAATTATTTTAAAACGGAGAAATACGTGACAAAAAACCTTTTGATACAGCACGATATGACCCTTGCTATAAGCTCGGTGTCCAATCCACAGGAAGTCCCTTCCATCTTGCTTCGCCAGGCAATCCGATTGGATGAAGTAGATATGGGTGCTGTATTCCTTGTTGATGAGAAAGCAGAAAAGATGATCCTTGCTGCTTCGGAATGGCAAATGAAAGAAGAAACGGGAATATGCAGGCAAATCAATTTATCAGATGATATTCTCAATTTATTAGATTCCGATGATTATAGTTTTGCATGTCCTGTACAAAAATCTCTGTTTAATAATGGTCAGCTTCCATGTGAGGATACGACGTCGCTTTTTGTTATACCAGTAAAGGACAAAGGAAAAACTATAATGGTACTGGTTCTGGGTTCCTGCTGTTCTGAAAAACTATCTGATGATTCCTGTATCGTAATTGAAACTATTACCTCTTTCATAAGCCATGCTCTTAGCCGTTCGAAGGGCTGGAAAGAACTTCAGGATATGAGGACGTTCGGAAAGCTGCATTCAGAAGTATCGACCAGTTTTATTGGTCTTGACTACGAAAAAGTCGATGAGTATATAGACAATACCCTTGCAAAGATAGGGGAAGTCACCGGTGCAGATAAAGTACTGATTTTTATGTCAGAGAATGGAGAAGGAAGTCTCATTCTGAAACACCACTGGTGCACAGCAAATACAAAATACTGTAATGAATACTTTGACAGTAGTGAAATAAACACGGATTCATGGCTAGTAAAGCAATTGCTTAAGGGAAAACATCTACTTCTCGAGGATATCCGGGAACTACCGTCTGAAGCAAATTATGAAAAAGTTTTTTTCAGTAAAACAAACACTGTTTCCATGGCAGCAGTACCTTTGAGTTACAGGGAAAATGTAATCGGCTGCCTGTTCATGAGTTCTATGGAAAAAAAGGTCTGGCCTCCCGGATATATGGATGTACTCCGCCTGATGGGAGATGTTTTTGTGAATGCTCGTGAGCATAAGCGTAAAGAAATAGAGATCAAAGAAAATGAAATTAAATACAGGACTATCTTTGAAAATATACACGACATCTATTTTGAAACGGGAATGGATGGCAAGATTATCACCATGAGTCCGTCTGCAAAAGATCATCTGGGATTTGAACCCGAAGAATTGATAGGCCATGATTCATCTGATTTTTATATGTCGTTACAGGAAAGAAGCTCCATACTCGAAAAACTGAAACATGAAGGCTCTGTGAACAACTATACTCTGAGATTTAAAACAAAAAACAATGAAACCATTTATACTTCTGTGAATGCCCATGTTATTTCAGGAAAGAACAATGAACCTGAAAAAATAGCAGGAATCATACGTGATGTTACCGAGCTCAAAAAGATAGAAAAAATACAGGTTGAAGCAAAGCTATTGCTGGAGAATGCAGCTTATGTTAAAAGGGATTTCATATCCACAATTAACCATGAACTGAGGACTCCCCTGAGTATTATTATGGGATTCTCGGATGTCCTGCTGAATCACCCAACTGAACTTCTTTCCACTGTCCAGAGAAAACACATAACAAACATAAATAGTGCTGCGCTGAAGCTTTTTGATCTTATTACGTCCTTAATCCAGATTTCTGAAATAGAGCATGGCAAGATGGAAGTTGAATTATCAGAATTCTCGCTACCAACGCTTATTGAAGATATCCGGCAGATATCTGCACCACTTGCAAATAAGAAAAATATTGCTATGGAATTCAGGATTGACCAGAGCATTAAAACAATATGTACTGACCGTTCAAAACTCAAAATGATACTTCTTAATCTCATAAACAATGCCATCAAATTCACTCATGAAGAAGGAGAAGTACAGATTATCCTTGAAAAAAACAAAAATGGCGATCTGCATTTTGCAATAAAAGACAATGGTATAGGTATTCCCGAAGAAAAACAAAAGAAACTGTTCCATCCTTTTGTGCAGCTGGAACCTACTCTCACCCGATCCCAGGGGGGAAGCGGTCTTGGTCTGGCTCTTGCAAAGGAGTTTATAGAAATGCAGGACGGACGCATCCGGGTGTCAAGCAAGCCAGGGGTTGGGAGCACTTTTGAATTTGTACTTCCTGTGATTAAAGGGAATACGCAGATCACTTCAGAACGCCATAAAGTATCAGGTCGATGGAATGTTTCAAAACATCGCGCTGTTTTTCCTCCTCCTCCTCGCGTGCAGCGGCAAGAACTGCATCCATCAGGCCGGATGCCACGATAGAGCGTATGAGTTCCGGAGGATGGTCCCGTAGCCAGCCTTCTTGTATTCCTATCCTGATAAAATCACTGAGAAATGCAAAATTAGAAGTTCCTTCTTCATGGGCAGTGGAAGAGATAAATGGCGAATAGCAGAACTGCTGCATGAAATATATTTTCCGGGAATTTTCAAGTCCCCATTCAGCAAGTGCCTGAGTTATATGGTCAAGTTTCTCTCTACAGTCATCTCCGCAATTTGCTGCATTGCTCAGCACGGTTCCTGATTCTTTCTTTATTTCAAGATAAAGAATGTCGATGAGCTCCTCTTTTGTTTTAAAATAGTGAAAAAGAGTGCCTGTTGCCACTCCTGCTTCTTTTGCGATAAGTGATGTGGGAGTGCCATGAAATCCTCGTTCGGTAAAATGATCACAATATATGCCATTGTGGAGGAAAACCCGACAAAGCAAAAGAATTTGCAGGTAGGTTTGTCTTGAAACTGGAAACATTCTGGAAGAGAAAAGTAAATGAATGTTGCGTTTCAACCTGTCTTAGAAAGAGCCGGCTATGTATCTGCATATCCACTCTTTATCAGGAGTTGATACTCATTACCCACATCATCGTTGATCAGGATCTATGCACAGGCTGCGGTATTTGTACAAAGATATGTTTGCTGGGCATCATAGAATTAGATGAAAAGTCAAATCATCCACAGGTGCAGGAAGCAAACGTACTTCGCTGCATTAAATGTGGACACTGCGAGGCTTTCTGTCCGTCTCAGGCGCTGCTTCTGAACCTGCGTCCGGATGAGAAAGTTATCCTGCCTGCCGGTGCCGGTGATCTCTCTATAGAGGATATTGGCTTTTATCTTAAGAAACGCAGGTCTGTTCGGCATTTTACAGAAGACCCTGTACCACGGGAGAAAATACTTGAAATCCTTGACATTGCACGCTACGCTGCGTCAGGAACTAATGGTCAGCCGGTTCAGTGGCTTGTTGTCCATGACCCGAAAAGAGTCAGGAAGATTGCCGGACTCACAATCGAATGGATGGAAAGCCTTGTGAACACTTCCCATCCCATGAGTGCCTACGTACCTGCATTTATTTCAGCATGGGAACATGGCCATGATGTCGTCTGCCGGGATGCTCCGCATCTGCTCTTCGCCCATATTCCTGAAGAAAATCCGATTGCACCTGTCGATGGCATAATCGCCCTCACTCATTTTGATATCACAGCTCCTGCATTTGGAGTAGGCACCTGCTGGGCTGGCTTTGTTGCAGCAGCTGCAACAAATTACAAACCTCTACAGGAAGAACTTGGCCTGCCGGAAGGAAGGAAAAGCGCTTATGCAATATTATTCGGAAATCCCCTGTATGATATATATGGCATTCCCCGCAGGAAGCCCCCGGAGGTTATGTGGCAGTAACAACATTCCAAAATTTACCCAAGCGCTCTAAAGAAGGGTACTGAGGGATGCTTCATCCGTCTATTATTTACTGGAAAAAGCCATGAAAAAGGTCAGAATGAAGAGTATTTGTTCATCCATTCTTCTGTGCTTCTTTTTTGGATGCCCACTCCATCAAAGGTTTCATTGCATCCCTGACCTCGAATCCGTCTTCGGTTAATGAATATTCCACTCTTGGAGGTATTTCCGGGAAAGCTTCCCTCATGATAAGTCCGAAATCCTCCAGTTCTTTCAACCTGTCTGCCAGGGTTTTTGGACTTATATTTCCTAAATTGTCCATAATTCCATTGAATCTTATCTTACCACTGTTTCCGATGGTGCAGATGATGAACAATGCCCATTTTTTGCTAATCACATTGATAACACCATCAAGAGGACATAAACAAATTTTATCTCCACCCTTTTTTGCACAGTGAACATTTTCACAGTGCACATTACTTTCTTTCTTCATAGTTGATTACCTTTTCACTACTGCCTATGTTTCTATAAACTTGACACATTAAATACTTTCCAATTAATAGTTAGTATGTAACATAAAGTAAAAGGTGATAACATGTGTTGCGGACAAAAAGAACATCAAAGAAGTTTCAGCAGTCTGAAACATGGATCAGCCTGTGAATGTGAATGTGAATGCGGACATTCCTTCAGACGCTACGTATCTTCCAAAGAAAAGCAAGAACATCTGGAAGAATACAAAAACCAGCTTGAAAAGGAACTTACTGCAGTAGATGAACAGCTCGCAGAAATAAAAGACAATTAAATACGAACTATACAGGAAGTGGGGGATTTTTAAAAAGCCTCTATTCCTGTATCTATTTTTCAGTACATTGCGATTTCGAAATTATTGGCTTAAAGTCAAGGTAAAAACATGATGCTTGGTAATAGTTTAATTTTAGGTTCATTCACAGGTTTGAGCTTAGTTCTGTCTTATATATTTGACAGGGAAAAAACGATTTTCGGTTTGAAAAAAGGCGGAAAAATGCTTTACAACATCTCTTATCAGTTTATCAATATCCTGATTATCGTAAGCATAGTCCTCTTCTTCATTCCGGATAATCTTATCATGCAATACCTTGGTGCAAACTCCGGATGGAAAGGTATTGTAATTGCTGCATTGACCGGCTCTGTAACTTTTATTCCCGGACTGGTTTCGTATCCTTTAGCTTCCGCACTGCTCGATCAGGGTGCTGCATATTCTGTTGTTGCTGTTTTTATAACTTCATTAATGATGGTGGGAGTTGTCACATTACCAATCGAGATCAAGTACTTTGGCAGGAAAACATCACTGTTAAGGAATCTCTTAAACCTTATTTCAGCAATGCTCATCGGTCTTTTTATAGGGTGGTTAATGTGAACAAACATTTAAAAAATTACATCTGGTTCATTCTATTCGTACTATTTTCCGTATCCTCATATTTTACAGGGTTCAAACCCGGTATGGAAATAGACTCCAATTTCAATCTGTTTTTTATAGAAATAGTCTCGTTCCTTCCATTCCTTTTTATTCTTATCGGCCTTTTTGATGCCTGGTTCCCAAAGGAAATTATTGAGAAACACGTTGGCAGAGAATCAGGAGTAAAAGGAATTATACTGGTTATTTTGCTGGCAATGCTGCAGGCAGGCCCGCTTTACGGAGCATTTCCTGTTGCATACATCCTTCACAAAAAAGGTGCATCTGTAAGGAATATCTTCATTTACCTCGGAGCATTTTCATCCATGAAACTGCCGATGCTGGGAATAGAGATAGCTTACCTTGGAACAAAGTTCACATTTCTTAAGGCACTGGTCTCATTGCCATTGTTTATCCTCACCGCTTATCTCATGGAGAAACTAATTGGCAGAGACTTCGAAATCACAGATGGAAAAACATGATATTGTTTTTCCTCTTTGACTTCATTTCCTACCCACACCTTTAAAGAACATATAATTGAACGTCCCGTACTCCGCCGCTGTCCTGTGCAGACCCTCAATCCCCATGTCAAAAGCCTCAGCATCAATAATTCCCATCTCAATGGCATCTTTCCTGATGCCTTCAACCATCGGTATAATTGTCCTTCTAACAAATCCTTCCTCCATATGAGGCCGGCTGGAATCGCTGTAGACCATACGGGGTGAAACTGTAATATCTGAAAAGCCCGCTTGTTTGATAAGCGGATATACCTGCCTGCCAATTAGTGAATCACCACCGAGCCTTGCCTGTACTTCTATAAGACTGTTCCAGGCTTTAACTGCGTCCTCTGTTTCGGGGTGGAAGAAACATGAGCCGTGGTCGCCTTCGATGACCGTGATTGTACCACCGGTTTTGAGCACTTTGCGAAGGCTTGCCAGTGCTTTGACCGGCTCCCTGAGGTGTTCAAGCACAAAACAGACAAAGATGTGGTCGAAGCTTTCCTCTTCGAATGGAAGGCCGAAGATATTCTCCACACGGAACTCCACATTTGTTACTCCCTCACTGGCAGCACGTTCTCTTGCAAGATTCAGGGATTCTTCTGATATGTCTATGGAAGTTATACGTGCATCAGGACTGTTCTTTGAAAGGATAACTGTCTGTGCACCGATGCCACATCCGGCTTCGAGTACTTTGCTGCCTGCCGGATACTTTGTATCGCTGTGCAGGAGTTCTTCAAGTGTGTTTGCCTGGTCGCAGAGGCGGGATGCTTCTCTTTCGGAATAACCATGTACGTAATCGTTGGAGGCCATGATAGGATATTGTGTTTCAGTACTTAATAATATAGATGTTTTGTTAATTCTATTTTTCACTCCCACATACAGCTATTGTGTAAACAGCTACACTGAATACAACAAGCACAAGTAATTCAGTCTCAATATCCTCGATTCCCGCACCATTGAACATCGCTTTCTCATCTACTAGACCCCATCGTCTTCAGATATTTCCCTGCAACATGGCTGCTATAACCACAATTACAAGGACAGCAAAAGTAACTGCAATTGCTGAAATGGCCTTTTTTTCATCCAAAGCATTCATACCTGGAGTATTTGGGTTTGATATAAGCAGCACCCCTGCTGGAATACCTATTGATATGCCCCAGAACAAATATTTTACTTCATGATAACTAACTATGCCTATGGCTGTAGCAGCAATAAGTGCAATAAAACTCCATCCCAAACCGATAAAACAGATAATAACCTTTTTTTTGCTGACAGAAGTTATCAGCGATAAGTTTGCCTCACTCATGGCAAAATATTTGGCAACAACATTATAAAAAGTCGTTGCATAAATCAAAACTAATAGGAATTACTTACAATTTTTCTCTGCGATGGATGGAGTACATCTGGATCTTCTTCATCTTTGCCAGGTTGAGGGCGTTCTTCATTTCTTTTTCCTCAAGCAGGCGTGATTCGATATATCCGTTGTCCACAGCTTCGTTGAATAATTCATAACCTATGCTGGAACGTGCAAGCACAGTAGTCCATCCCTGAGCTGTGCCAACGCCGCCAAATGAGATGTCTGAATTCTCAGCAGCCATATCCGTACAGTATTTGCATGAACTGCTCCTGTATTGGTCAAACTCGTCAAGAGGGAACACCTTGAGTTCATCAGGTGTCTGGAACTCGAATTTACCCTTGCGGATCTTCATCGATTCAATATCAGCAAGATTCATATCCCTGCTTTCAACGAACTCCCTGATTCCTTCGTAGTAGAAAGTATCCATGCAGAACAGGCCCATTTTAAGGATATTTGCCCTCATGAAATGGTGCAGGAAACCCTGCGGACTTTTCTGCATCTTTGTAACCGCATCGATATTACAGCTCGGACCCACAAAGGCAATACTTCTCATGCCTTCTTTTACAGCGTCCATCAAAGCTTTGAGAGTCATGCTGTGGCTGTAAATGCTGCCTGAACCTTCAAGGATATCCTCATAGGTCTTTGCAACAATAGGAACAGGTTTCCATGGCTCTTCTTCTGACTTTGTCGTTACAATGGCACAGTCGATAAGCCCTGCATCCAGTGCATAACCAAGCATAGCAGTTACAACGCCCCCGTCCTGTCCTTTCAGTTCAGGGAGCGCAGACTTCGCACAGTAAGCATTACGCAGTTTACCAACAAGTCCGGTCTCAGTTGTAATCGTCCTTGGACACTGGTTGTAACAAACACCACACGCCGTACACTTGTCTACTAGCGTGGGTTGTTCATTCTTGATAACAATAGAATCGCAGGAAGCAGAACATGCACCGCAAAGAGTACAAATTCCCGGCTTGATGATTTCTTTCCTGAGTTTTCCAAAAGAAATTTTTTCTTTTTCAGCAATGGATCTCTTCAGGCGCACAACTCTTTTTTCAACAATATCAAATTTATCTTTGCATTCAGACGAGCAGAAACTATATTTTTTCCCTGCATAATCAGCAGAATATGAGGTGTCTTCCTGCACTTTGTTTTTACAGATAGGATCGATAGGCATCTTAATCTCCCAGGATCGCGGATGTCCTTAGTATAAATCTGTATATTGTTCTTATTGTATAAAACTAAATTTGAATTTAATAATCATGATGGATCGCAGCGTAATGATTATTAGTTATAATTATTATTTATGAAAAAATATGGAGCACAATGTTTTTACACAATACGTAATATCAGGTAAATTTGTTTTCAGATAACTGAATGTGCATTTCATGGTATATTCAGGAAAATACCAACTGGAATAGAGTGACCCAAATGGTAAAATCAAATGCAAATAAAGACCTGCTTAAAGAGAAAGGTTTTCTTTCCCAGAGGCAGGAAGATTTCTTTTCAATGCGCCTGCATGCTGCAGGTGGAAATCTGACATCCGACTACCTGCGGGCAGTTGCAGATGCGGCAGACCGTTATGGCAAAGGCTATATTCACATAACCTCACGTCAGGGAATTGAAATTCCGTTCGTCCATCTGGACAATACCGAAGCCGCCAGAAATGATATGGATTCCAGTGACATCGGTCCCGGAGCTTCAGGAAAGAAAATACGTGCTGTAGTCGCCTGTCAGGGAGACCGCGTATGTAAACGTGGACTTATCGATTGTCAGGGGATATGTGAAGAAATAGACGCCCTCTATTTTGCAGAACCTGTGCCATACAAGTTCAAGATCGCCATAACAGGTTGTCCTGCATCCTGTCTTAAAGTCCAGGAGAACGACTTCGGTATCATGGGATTCTGTGAACCGGTCTTTGTGGAAGAGAATTGCGTAATGTGCAGGGCATGTGAAAAAGCATGTGGCTCATCAGCCATAAAAATCGAAAACGGAAGCCTCTATCAGGATATGGACAAATGCGTGTCCTGTGGTTCATGCATCAGGGCATGCCGTAAAGATGCCATGCAGAATCAGGAACAGGGATTCACAATATTTGTCGGTGGGAAAGTAGGTAAAAAACCACGCATGGGTGATATGCTGCTCAGAACGTCAGACAGATATGTGGTTTTTGATGTGCTTGAAAAATCCGTGAATTACTATCGTGAGAATGCTCAGGAAGGAGAAAGACTCGGTGACGTGATTGACCGTGTAGGTCTGGATGAATTCAGGGAAACAATGGAATAATCATGGCTGGCCAGATCAACAATATTTCATATTTTCATCCTTTTTTCCGCAAATTCAAATGGTATAGTAAAAGAAAAATTGCTACCTTCTCCCGGATGGCTTTCGACGCTGATATGGCCCTTATGAGCCTCAACAAGTTTTTTTACCAGGGCCAGGCCAAGTCCTGTTCCTCCGTATTTTCTGGTATTTGACCCGTCTAACTGGACAAATGTTTCAAAGATAGCTTCAATTTTTTCTTTTTCCATTCCAATCCCGGTATCAGTTACTGAAAAACATATATTATCATCGCTTGTTTTTGACTCGACCTTCACTGTTCCTCCTGATTCAGTAAACTTAATGGCGTTCTCTATCAGGTTGAAAAGTATTGTTCTGAGTTTATACGGGTCCGCAATAACAGTGTCAGGAACTGCATCTATGGCGATATCAACATTAATATTATTCTTTGATGCTTTCGCCGAAAGAAGGTCACAGGTTCCACGGATTATTTTGTTCAGATCAACAGACTGTAGGTTTAGAGTATCCACGCTTTCCTGTTCTATATGTACCAGTTCCAGGAACTTTTCTATCATATCATCAAGATTATTGCCGCTTTCATGGATATTTTTCAGGAATTTTTTCTGTATATCAGTAAAGTTATCGCTGTCGTTAAGCAGCACATCCGAAAAACCCAGCACTGCGATCAAAGGGGTCCTGAGCTCGTGGCTGATGTTCCTTATCATTTCGTTCTTCATGCGGTTAGATTCATCAGCCGCCGCCCTTGCATACAAAAGAGTTTCTTCTGCACGTACTCTGGTGCTTATGTCAACAAGTATTCCCGTAATATGGTGTGGTCTGCCATTCTCGTCTATGTTGATTGGTTTTCCTCTTACCGATACCCAATTTGTTTCCCCTGATATGTTCTGGATTTTTAAGTCCATAAAAATTGGTTTCAGTGACACGATGCTTTCTTCTACAGCTTTAATAAAGCTATCCCTGTCATCAGGATGTAAAAAAGTCGTTATAATTTCGTGAAAAGATGATGATTCTTTTGTATCGTAACCTAGCAGTGTGTACACAGCGGGACTAAGATAAAGCAGATCAGCATCTATATCCAGATCCCAAAAACCCAGTCCTGAAGCTTCTATTGCAAGGGATAATCTTTCCTCATTTTCCCTTAGTGTTTTCTCAGTTTCTTTGGCTTTTGTTATATCCCTGCATACACTGAAATACATTTCTTCTCCTTTTATGATCACTGCATTTGTACGGATCTCGACATCATAGAGACTGCCATCCTTACGGCGGTGCTTTGTCTCAAAATATATGTTTTCAACCGGTTCATAGCTGGATAAAGGTCCTTTAAAGAACTGTTCCGGTTGTTCTTCGCTTGTCCACCGTCCGTCCCAATCCCAGACATGCATCTGCATAAGCTCCTCCTGGGAATAACCAAGCATATCCGCAAATTTTTGGTTCACTTCAAGCACCCTGCCATTTTTGTCAAGGACAACTATCCCGTCGTCAGCCTGCTCAAAAAATATCAGTTTACGGATAGTCGCTTCAGCCAGTTTCTCTTCTGCCTGTCTTTCACGGCAAGAAAGTTCATGGTTTGTAATATCTGTAATAATTCCACACACATACACCGGTTTTTTGCTCTCGTCATAGATTATGCATGAATATTCGTGAACCACGCGAATATTTCTGTTATCCTGCACGATCCGGTATTCTGCATGAGCTTCATCCTGAAGTTCCCTTTCATTTGCTGCCTTATCCAGAATTATCATGTCCTCTGAATGCACATAGTCCTGTAAGACTCCACCGGAGCTTATTGTCTGACCGGGTTTAAGGCCCGAAACAATCTTATCAGGAGGACTAATATGGATTAGCTTAAGTTCAGGATATGTTGCAGACCAGACAATCACTCCCAGAGATTCCAGTACATTATCTAGATGTTTGTCTTCATCTTTTTTGTCGAAGACATCAATTGGTTTTTCTGGATTTTGTTTACCAACTTTATCTGGATATTTGTTTGTTGCCTGTTCCATTATCTCATCTCAAATCCGGGTTTTATGTATCTATGCAGCATTTTACAAGCACATCTCTTTATAAAAATACCGGTATTTATGCCTTGTTAAGGCAGCAGGTAAAAACATAATGATCTTTTCTTCTTCTTGTCAGGAAGCTCCCTTTTTCAGGGTAACAATAAAGTATATCCTGCAAAACTAAGTTATTATACTACTAAAAACGACCATGATTCTGGTATCGGAGCATACATGAACGCAGAAACCAAAGCTCAACTAATCTCAGTGGGTTCCGTTAATATGGACCCATCGCTTATCCACTGGTTAACTATTCCCACAGCCGGACCCGGAGCTGGAAACATTGCTTTCTTTTTTAATTCAGAAGGACACCGTGTCCGTCTCGCTGTAAAAGAAAATTCCCCTCTGGAAGCTAAAATGGAAGATGAGGAGCTTGTAATAAGAAAATACGGAGTGGAAATTGCCAGAGGGATTATCGAAGAGGAACTTATCCACTGTCCTGACCAGGCGTTCATAACCATGTGTGAGCAGTGTATTTTTGACTGCAAGTTCTGCCCGGTTCCAAAACTCAACGGAAAAGTCAAGAGCATGGATCAAATGCTTAAGATGATAGCAGAAGCCAATGAAACCGGCAGGATGAAAGCAATTTCAATTACTTCCGGTGTGGAGATATCAGCCGAAGACGAGGTTGAAAGAGCTGAAAAACTCATCCGCAGGCTCAGAGCAAAGTACAACGTTCCAATCGGAGTTTCAGTCTATCCAACCGAAGATTCAACCTGCAGGCTGAAATTTGCAGGCGCTGATGAGCTTAAATACAATGTTGAGACAATGGATCGTAAACTCCACGCAGAATTATGTCCTGACCAGGACCTTGAATACCTTCTTGATGCCCTCGGGGAAGGCGTGAAGGTATTTGGAAAGAATAAGGTTTGTTCCAATGTCATTATTGGCCTTGGAGAAACAGATGAATCTGCAATGAAAGGAATTGAAGAACTTGTTTCCATCGGTGTCGTCCCGATCCTCAGAGCGGCTGCAAAGCATCCTCTGCGTGAAGGTGAGGTTACAATAGAAAGACCATCTGCCGAAAGGTTGCTTAATCTCAACCGTTTCCTGAAAGAGAAACTGGATGAATACGGCCTGCGAGCAGATAAATTTGAGACAATGTGCCTGCCATGTACCGGATGTGATATTAATCCTCATGTTGATTTTGAGGGATAATCTCTCAAAAACGAATTAAAATTATAACTCATCTTTAAGAATAGCGTATATGCAGCTATCCTGTACAACGTTATTCTTGATTACATTGTTTTTAAGAATTGCTTCACACCTGAAGCCTGCTTTTTCAAGCACTCTTCTGGATGCTGTATTCCTGGAAAATGGCTGGGCATAAACCCTGATAATGTCATAGTTCTCAAAAAGATACTGTGTCATGCATCTGACTGCCTTTGGCATTATTCCCCTGCCCCTGTATTCCTCAGCCAGAAAATATCCGGTTTCCGCATTTTTCCGGTATATGTTTTCCTTGAAAAAAGCTCCCATACTTCCGGCAACTCTGCCGTCAATTTCAATGGCAATCTGTTTTGAGTCTGCATCTTCCATCCTGACAGATGAAATATACTGTTTTGCATCTTCAATTGAATAGGGGTGAGGAAATCCGTCTCTCAGGTTGTTTGCTATCTTTCTGTTATTTGCAATAGACGCCAGACTTTCTGCATCTCTTTCTTTCCATTCTCTCAATGTAAAATCATCAGTAACAATTAGCATTCTATTATCTGATAAGGGAATTCATCTATAAAAATAGTCACAACTGCCGGATATCATCGCATCCTTCTCTCAATAATTCCGGGCCACACAGAAGCTGCCACTATCATACTGAGAATGAAAACAAAGATCATACCTGCAACAATATCCACCTGACTGTACAGTGGAACATCTCTTGAACCATTTACTGTGAAGGAGAGCACCGCAAAAATAACCACAAGCACAAGTGAAGAGGCAACGCTGGCAATAAAAGCATACTTCCCTTTATTCTCTGAAATATTGTTCATGCATTCATCTCCTCCTCTATTTTATCCTGCTTCTCTTCATCAGCAGTGAATTGGTCGTAACTGATACAGAACTCATAGCCATGAATGCTGCTGCAAGTTCGGGAGTTATCACAATCTTTGTGATGAAAGGATAAAGAATTCCAGCTGCAAGAGGAATTCCGATACTGTTGTAACCCAAAGCCCAGAAAAGGTTCTGTTTGATCTTGTTCATGGTCAAACGGCTAAGTCTTATGGATGCCAGTACATCCCTGAGGTCGTTCTTTATCAGGACAATCTGAGCTGATTCCATTGCAATATCGGTTCCGGCTCCCATGGCAATACCGATATCTGATTGTGTCAATGCAGGTGCATCATTGATACCGTCACCCACCATTGCAACAACTCTGCCTTCATACTGAAGCTTTTTGATTTCCGAAGCTTTGTCTCCGGGAAGCACTTCTGAGAGCACTCTCTTTATCCCAAGCTGTGAAGCAATGGCATTGGCAGTTCTTCGGTTGTCACCGGTTATCATTACAACTTCAATGTTCATTTTCTGAAGTTTCTCAACGGCTTCCTTTGAGTTTTCCTTAAGCGTATCCGCAACTGCAACAAGTCCTATAATGTTGCTTTCTGTTGCAACTATCATGGCAGTCTTGCCTTGGGACTCAAGCTTTTCCATATTTTCATTGATAGAAGACACATCAATTCCGTTGTCTTCCATAAGCCGGCGGGTTCCAAGCAATATTCTGCTGCCATCAATTGTTGCCTCAATTCCATGTCCTGAAATTGAATTAAAATGCTCGACGTTTTTTAAGGGAAGTTGCTTACTTTCGGCAGCTTTAACAATAGCTTCTCCCAGTGGATGCTCAGAGCCTTTCTCTGCACTTGCTGCGATAGATAGCACTTCATCCTCATCGTATGCGGCATTCAGTACTACATCTGTAAGTTCAGGCTTGCCTTTTGTCAGGGTTCCTGTTTTATCAAACACAATGGTATCTATCTTCAGTGTTGTCTCCAGGGCTTCCCCGCCTTTGATAAGTATTCCATTTTCGGCACCTTTTCCAGTACCGACCATGATAGCGGCAGGAGTTGCAAGTCCAACAGCACATGGGCATGAAATTACAAGTACTGTGATTGAGATGAGTAGTGAGAACAGGAATGGGCTTTCAATTCCTGAATTGATAGCAGCATTGAATGCTTCGTATCCAATGAAGTACCAGAAGAAGAATGCTACAAGTGCTATTACGTGAACAACAAGAATAAAATGACCTGCGACAACATCGGCAATACGCTGTATCGGTGCTTTGGAGTTCTGGGCATTTTCCACAAGTTCGATTATTCTTGCAAGGGCGGTGTCAGCACCAACGTTGGTTGCCCTGAATTTGAGTGCTCCTGACTTGTTGATGGTGGAGCCAATGACCATATCCTCAACATTTTTCTCAACAGGTATGCTCTCTCCAGTTATCATGGATTCATCGATTGCAGAAGAACCTTCTATAACAACGCCATCAACCGGTATTTTTTCACCAGGTCTGACAAAAACAATGTCATCAACCTGCACATCCTCAACCGGAATTTCCCTTTCCTCACCTGCAACAATGATGCGTGCAGTCTTTGCCTGAAGTCCTATGAGCTTCTTGATAGACTCAGACGTTCTTCCCTTTGCCCTTGCTTCAAGATATCTGCCAAGGGTTATGAAAGTGATAAGCATCACAGCAGTGTCATAATACACATGCTCGTAACCGGGACCGAGGTTCAGGTAGGTAGCTGCTATACTGATAACATACGCTGCTCCCGTACCGGTGGCAATGAGCAGGTTCATGTCAGTGACGCCATGCTTCAGTCCCTTATAAGTTCCAACGAAGAACTGTCTTCCCGGGAAAAGCATTACAATGGTTGCCAGCAGGAACAGCAGGTTCTTGTCTGAAAAAAAGCCAGGTACAAAACCAAAGTATGCAGGGAACATGTTGCTCATGTTACCGAGCATTATAGGGATAAGAATAACAATGGATATCAACAGGTTGTTTCTCTGACTGCGTATCTCTTTTTCTCTTTCTTTTTGCTCACTGTCCTCAGCTTCATATCTGTCAGCCGGCAAGGATGCAGAGTATCCTATACCTTCAACGGCTTTTCTCATCTCATCAACTGAGACAAGTGATGAATTGTATTCAACCTGTGCCCTTTCGGTTGTGATATTTACATTTGCAGAACTGACACCTTTGAGTCGTTTCAGGATTTTTTCAACATTCTGGGAGCATGCAGCACACTTCATGCCACCGACTTCAAGTACAACTTTATCCCTGATAACATGGTAACCAATTCCATCTATGGCTTTTTCCATATTCTCAAGACTGATAAGCGCAGGATCATAACTGACCGATGCTCTTTCCATTGGCAGGTTAACCGAAGCCGACACAACTCCATCAAGCTTCTTTAATGTTCTTTCTACGTTCTGGGAACATGCGGAACATTGCATTCCTGACACTTTGAATGCAAGTTCCTTCACCGAGCCTGGCTTAGTTTTTCCATCTTCCGGCTCATCATCCTCTATTATGATTGGACACGCGTTTTCTTCATCTGCAACGGGAACTGTGCAGGCATCTTCTCCTACATCATATCCTGCGGCTATAATTGCCTGTTTGATTTCTTCAATACGGACTGTGTCCTGATCGAAATCAACCGTAGCATTTTCATCTTCAAGACTTACCTCGACAGAATTCACTCCATCAAGAGCTGATATTGCATCAGTGACGCTTTTATGGCAATGCATGCACATCATGCCATAGATTTTGATATTGGCTTTCATTTTTAAAAGAAAAAGAATGATAAAAGGCTTTTTCAAATCTCAGGCTACAATGTTGTAGCCTGCATCTGTTACTGCTGCCTTGATAGCATCGAGACTTGCAACACCAGGGTCAAAGGTCACTGTTGCCTGCTTTGCTGCAAGATCAACTTTCACTTCACTGACACCCGCTACGGATCCGATGGATTTTTCCACATTTGCCTGACAATGTCCGCACATCATGCCTTCGATTTTGATTACTTCAGTTGCCATGATTTTGAGCCTCCTATATTTTATAAGGAATACTAATTATATAGGTTTCACGCTTGTGAAGAATCGGGTTTCATTCAGAAAGTTCGTACACATTGTTCGATCATTTCTTTCCATTTAGCAGGATTTCCAACTACGAGGGAATGTTTTTTCATGTTGCCTGAATCCTCGGATATGACAAGCTGTTCTTTTTTCAGGAATCCTCCCTTAAGTTCCACACCAATTATTTTTTTGTTAGACACTTCAAGTTCAGTATTTCCTGAAATATCCATTATTAGAAGCCGCTTATTTGTGAGTAAAGTAAGTTCAGTCCCGTTTCTGGATGAAAGTATCAGGTGCTCTCCCCTGACATATTCAGGACGCATGCTTTCCAGTATTTCTTCAATGACCTGCAGTTTTCTGGAATTCAGAGGATATAATTTCAGTTTCTTGTTACCAGTTACAAGAATCATTCTGCTGGGTTCACAGTGCACTCCCAAAAGTTTTTTCAGTTCTATTCGTTCTTCGATATCAGAGCGCTTTGAGAAAAGACCGGAACTTATTCTTTCCAGAAATATGTTCCTGTTAGTGATTGCAATGGTGAATTTTTCGTTATTCAGCATTACAGTTTCACTGGCGAGAACCTGTTCTCCTCTCTTAAGAATTGCTCCTGCATTTTTTTCTTCCTGTTTTGATGATGCATTATCCGCATGTTGTAATTCGGAACCTGCGCATTCATCTGGCAGGTAATGGTTCAGCATCTCAACAAGCAAATAACCGTCAATGAGTTTGAGGTTGTGCTGTTCCGCTTCTTCCATAGCTTCTTTTGTAAAAGATGAACTTGCAACAATAATGACACCATCCACACGATCCCTGTAGCGGAGACTGCTGTATTCCCTGATGTCTTTAACGCCAACCGGGTCTCTGTATCTTTTTGCCTGGATGTACCATGTGTGGATCAATCCGAAATTCTCTATTCGGATTATCAGGTCAATTCCTTTGTCTCTGGAGTATTGGGTAAGCTCCGTGTGGTATCCCATCTTAGAAAATAGTCGTGAAAGCAGAACCTCAAAGTCCTGAGGGTCTGTTTCAAGCAGTAATTCTACAGTCCATTTTGCCATTGTTCTATCCTGAATTGTCCTTGCTTATCTCCATTTGATTATTATTCTTAAATATCTATCTTTTGAATGTTTATTTGTTTTGCTCTTTCTCTTATGGTGTTGCTGAGTTAGTGCACAACCATACAAACACTTAAATGCATTAAAGATAGATAGTAGGAAGAATTAAAACATCTATATTAAATCGTGTTTACAGTTAATTCACAGTTAAATATCTGTAAATTATATTATTCAAAAGGGTGAATCGTATGGATGATATAGAATCTATCAGGCAGAAAAGAATGCAGCAACTGCAAGAGTCTCTGGAGAAGAAGGACTATCCTTCAAACCCTGTGACTATAAATGATGCTTCCTTTAATGAGTTCGTATCGAAATATCCGCTTGTTCTTGTGGACTGCTGGGCACCCTGGTGCGGTCCATGCCGCATGCTTTCCCCGGTTCTTGACGAACTGGCCGTTGAAATGCAGGGAAAGGTCGTTTTCGGAAAGCTGAACGTGGACGAGGAAAAAATGACGGCGGTCAAGTTTGGAATTACAAGCATTCCTGCAATGCTGATATTTAAGAATGGGGAATTTGTCGATAAAGTTATTGGCGCCGTACCGAAACAGAACATCATCCAGAAACTTCAGCCTTACATCTGAGGGATATAAATGTCACATAAACCAAGAATCGCAGAAAGCCCTTCAGTCCGTTTACTCGACTTAAAGGACAAATCAAAATCATATTTTATCGTAGCGTCGGTGGAAGTGGGTAACACCACCACAAAGTGCATTCTTACCGCAACTAACCTGGAAGATGGTAAGACCAGACTTGTAAAAAAATCAGTTAGTATGACAAGGGATGTGCGTCCTCCAAAACCCGGGGAAGAGGTTTTTGGAAAAACACTGAACGGAGTTGAACTCACAAGGGAGTCTGTTGCTGAACTGGTAAAAAACACTTTACTTGGTGTTGTGAAAGAAGCAAACCTTGACATTAAGACTGACATTCATTTTGTAGTCCGTTCAACTGGTGTTGTAGCGGGATTTGATTCACCTGATGAGGTTGGAGAATTCATCAAGGCATTGGCAGACGGCTGTCTTCTGGCAGGTGTACCACCAAACAGAATGACTCCCCCAATGTCACTTTCAAATATCCCTGACAGGTTCCAGAAATATTCCAAACTTGAGAAGGTCATATTTGACGGTGCTGTGGCAAGTGTAACTCCTCCTGTTGGTGCAACAGGTGTTGAGATTGTTGCCAATGAGATGGAAGGTGAGCTTGCAACCGCCGGAATCAAGGAAGGTGCAAAGTGGGTGGATGTTGATTTCCGTAACCCATGTATGTCAATGGACTTCGGTACAACCCTTGATGGAAGGATTATCAGCCCTGACCTTCCGTATGCAAAAACCATAGGAAACTTCTGTGGTTACGCAGGTGCAATTCCTGATACAATTATTAAGGGAACCGGGACGGTTGATTCTAAAAAAGGAACTGCTCTTGATATTTTCGATGGCAAATCACTTGATGGTATTGCGCTGAAACTGAAAAGCAAAGTCATACACGAATACGCTGAGAAAATATTGAACTATATTGTTATTGAAAAAGTTCCAAAAGGCCGTACAAGATACGGTAGTGTTCCAGTCAATTCTGAAGCTGCCGATGCAATCAATGTTGTTCTCATCGGCTGTGATGTAGGTGAGAATGGCACAGATCTGGATAAACTTGCAGAGCTTGGCGCTGAGATATATGAGAAGCACAACGTAAAGGTTCTGTTCGCTGTCATAGATGAAGTAATGGCACGTGTTGTGCAGCGTCTTGTTAAGGTTGCACAGGATGAAGGCCTTGTTTTCGAAGATAGCGCAATTGGTGTCACCGGACGAGCCGGTATCACAGGAAATAAACCAAAGCTGATCCTTAAATATCTGCATGAGCTTGGCATTAACAACAAGATAGAAGAGCATGTGGTCTTTGTTGATGATGGTCTTGCACGTGGTGCTGCTGTAATGGCAAGGTGTATGAATTCTCTTGGAACGACCTTCAACCCTCTGGGTGGTCACAGGGGTGGAAAATGCATCCTTGCACAGCGTATTAAATTACAGAACAAGTAACATTCTGATAAATAGCAATGGCAGGAAAGTTCCTGCCAGCATATTTTCAGAACTTGGTATAAAATTCATGCTCAACAGAGATTGTTAATGCCGAACTAATCATCGAAGAAAAAAACATCTTCGATATTTGATCCGAAAACCTGTGCTATATCATATGCAAGTTTTAATGAAGGGTTATACTTTCCTTTTTCCAGAAAGACAATGGTCTCTCTTCTAACTCCAACTTTGTCTGCAAGGTCCTTCTGGGTAAGATTCAGCTCTGACCTAAGTTCTTTTATTCTGGTTCTCAGTTTGCTCCCCCGTTGTGTTGTGTATTATATGGTCGTTCTGGCTAGAATCCAATATCATCTTTCATTTTTGTATAATATAGCTGAAGAGTGATTTTTGATACCATCATGACAGCCAGTATAATTGCCAGTACTTCGAACGCATCCAGCAGGTTCGGGTGAAAATACAGTATCAATGTCAATGCTCCAACTGAAATAACTGAAATGAATAATGCAATATCCGAGGACATGCCTGATATTTTTTTGACCATTTCATCCTTTTTCATATTATCCTTGAACATTATTTCCCGTACAATGTAACTTGCTGCTAATCCTATCAGGACAGCTACCATCATATTTCCTCCAACCATATCGTCACGGGAATATAGTGCAACGGCGGCAATCCCAAAGATAAGGATCAATATCAGGTATTTTATTTCAGTTCTCATTATTATTAATCTCCTATCAAATTTCCTTTGAGCTACAAGTTAACTATATCTAACATATGTTATTTTAAGCTGACGAGTGTGTTAGAAATAAATAACACGCATGCTTTTGCAAATTCGGCTCAGGAGACATCTTCTGTATTCAGATAGGATGCGTGATCTCTTAGAATTAGTAGAAAACGAAGCTCATAAAAATTATTATGTACTATGGTTAATACTTATGTAGATGTAAAAAAATCTCTGAATCAGAGGTCAGACAAAGATTAATTATCAAAATATAGCACGGGGAATATCAAATGGGGACGAGAATTAGAAATCTTCAGGTAACCAAAGTAGTGGACGGAGACACTATAAAAGTAGTGATAGATGGGAATGAGGAATCCCTCAGACTTATAGATGTAGATACAGAGGAAAGCCATGCAGGAAGCTCAAAACCTGTTACAAAGGCAGGACAGGCTGCGTCTGCAATGGCAAAAGAATATTTCACATTGTCAGAGGATGAGTTGGCTCACGTAGATATTGAATTTGATACCAATGATCCTGGGCACATATGCCTGACAAAACACCGCGGAAACTATGGTCGTCTGTTATGCTATGTCCACAAAGGAGATGAGAACTACAATCTGAAACTTGTAAAAGAAGGATGGAGTCCTTACTTTGTAAAGTATGGCAGGTCAAGAGTGTATCACAGCGAGTTCACCATCGCTGAAGCTAATGCGCAGGCTCACAATCTGAACATCTGGAATGCAGACACAAATGCCGGTGGGACGACTCGTGATTATAGTACTTTATTGCCATGGTGGACACTTCGATCACTTGTTCTTGATGACTATCGCCAAACCGGTGTTGATGCAGGTGTCCTTTCTGTAAGGCTGGACCATGAAACCATAAAAGAATCAGCGGAGAAAGAGGAAACCATCACAGTACTTTGTGATCTTCAATCCGGTATAAATAAATGGACAGGCGGTGGGGCATTGATCTTTGCAGGTTCAATATATCACAAGTTCAATTTGTGGATACCGGATATCGCAGATGAAGAAAAGACTCCTCTGCTTCAGCTTATTAAAAAGCGTTATTCAGGTTACGGAAGAGGTTATGTTTATGTTACCGGGAAAGCAATATTGTACAATGACACTCCGGAAATAGTTCTTACTGATATAGGACAACTTTCTGATTTTCCACCCATTGCTTAGAAATACTGACTTTTGGATCGGGCAGCACTTGTGCCCGATCTATTGAATTTCCAGCTTTGAACAAATTTGTTTCAGGCTCATTGTATTGAGCACATCATCAGGCTCAATCCATGCTCTTCTTGCCATATTAATTCCATATTCAATGTTGTCCAGATGGTCGATCGCATGAGTATCTGTATTGATTGCAAGCATTACTCCACGATCTTTTGCCCGCTTTGCATTAATGTCGTTCAGGTCAAGTCTCCAGGGAGATGAATTTATCTCGAGAATTTTTTCATTATCTTTTGCAGCCTGGATAACAGTTTCCATATCAACGTCATAAGGTGAACGTTTTCCAAACTTCCTTCCGGTTGGATGTGCCATAATGTCCACATGCTCGTTCTCCAGGGCAGAGATTATTCTTTTAGTCATCTTCTTCCTGTCCTGATTAAGTCCTGCATGCACGGCTACGACCACAATATCAAGTTGTTCCAGCAGGTTATTACTATAATCGAGCTTGCCGTCTGCTTTTATATCGCATTCTGTTCCCGAAAGAATTTTTATCTCATCGTATTTCTCGTTGAGCTTGTTAATGGCATCGATATGTTCCAGTAACCTCTTATCTGACAGACCATTCGCCACACCTGTTGAATGTGAATGGTCGGTGATGGCAATGTACTCATATCTTCTCTGGATAGCAGCTTCTGCAATTTCTTCCATGGTGTTGGCACCGTCACTCCAGTTAGTGTGTACGTGGAGGTCGCCCTTAATATCTTTTCTTTCTATCAGTCGGGGAAGTTTACCCATGAGGCTGGCTTCAATTTCGCCTTTATCTTCCCGGAGTTCGGGTGTAAGATATTCAAGTCCCAGATTTTTGTACAATTCTTCTTCACTGCTGAATTTTGTAATCTCACCTGAATTCTCATCAGTCAGTCCATATTCATTCAGGCTGTATCCTTTTGATAGTGCAAGCTTTCTAAGGTGGATGTTGTGTTCTTTTGAACCTGTGAAATGTTGTAACATGGAGCCATAGGCATCCCTGTTTACAACTCTAAGGTCTACGTGGAAATTACCGGGATAAATGATGGCTGCTTTAGTTGTTCCGGATTCCAGTACTTCTTCCACCTTCTCAATTCCAGTAAAACATTTGATTGCTTTCTCTGGTTCTTTGGAGATGGCTATAAGATCAATATCACCAACCGTGTCCTGCTTTCTTCGCAGGCTTCCGGCAATTGTCACTTTTTCAATATAAGGGCTTGAGTTTAGAATATCTGTAATTTCCCTGGCTATGTCCTTTGCCAGTACAAAAGGATGTCTCCCGTGGTCTTTGTCTTCTTTTTGCCTTATGATGGAGCGCAGTATTTTCTCTTCCTGTTTATCTCCCATGCGTGGAAGTCTTCTAATCCTGTGTTCCCTTGCGGCCCTGCTGAGTTCATCAGCGGTCTGCACCCCGAGTTTTTCATAGAACAGTCTTGCAGTTTTAGGGCCAATTCCAGGGACACTCATTATTTCAATAATTCCTGCGGGAATTTCATCCATCGTTCTCTCATAGGCTTCAAAAGTCCCGGTTTCAAGCATTTCCACAATTTTGCTTTTGAGAATTTTACCAATTCCTGGGATATCTTCAAGGCTTCCTTCTTTGTGAATTACCTGAAGCTCCTCATCAAGTCCTTTAATTGTGCGTGCCGCATTTGTGTAGGCTCGTGTCTTGAACTGGCTTTCACCTTTAAATTCAAGCATTCTTGCCATGTGGTTGAACTTCTCAGCTATCTGGATGTTGTTCATGTTATCCCATTGGGTTATATCTCTCTCTTTCTTTTGATGGCATCTTCCACGGCTTTTTTGTGGATGTCGCCTGATTCGTGGATGCCACCCATTCCACCCCTGACAGCCCGGCATGGGTATTGCTGTATCAGGAGTCCGGCTTTTGCAGGTGCATCTTCCACTTTAGTTCCCACAAGTTCTTTTGCCATGTGCCATGTGCTTCCACAGGGTGCCCCACATAATACTTTGACCGAAGTGATTATACCTTTATCGATGTCAACTTCAACTTCAGGTATTGACAGGTATTTGCAGAGTTCTTCGGTTTCAGGTTCGGATTCAAGGGTGCAGCAAATGTCTTCTACTTCTATGAGCATTCCATATTTTTTGGCTAACCCTTCTAATTCCACAACTGGTGCTTTTGAAGCTCCCCCTGGAATTATCAGGGCTTTTACACCTGCTTTTCCTGCCATGTGTGCCACTGCAACAGTGAGGTCCGGATGAAGGGAGTAAGTTATCACAATCTCAGAATCGAATACAGAGCTGTCTATGTTGAGTCCTTCAAGGAATTCCTCTGGCTCGTCTATGAACTCTGGCAGCAGTTCGGGGACTGCTATTTGAACGACTTTAAGATCCGTTTTTGTGAGGATCGTTTCAATTAGTCTGTTGCCGTATTTTCCTCTGGTGATTACTCCGATGGTGGTCATTTTTTATCTCTGGAAATTTTACTTCCTTTGCATATATGCCTGCCGGATATGCGGTGTTGAACAATTTATGTGAGCTGCATGGATTTATCCAACCGATTAGTATATTTATTATGATAAAACATATTTCCATGAGGCTTGATTATGGACGAATATGACCCGAATAAAGTTTATTTCAGATGCAATACCTGTGAATTCGTGTTTATGGAAAATCCGGACATGTTTCCGGTGAAGTGTCCACAGTGTGGAAGTGAAGATGTTTCAAGGACCTGAACTTCGTTTGTTCTTTTTCCTCTGGAACAAATTCTAAATAGTATTCCTTTGCTTTCATTGTTGATGTCAATGAAAGGTAAACTCATTACTCTGGAAGGTATCGACGGTTCCGGTAAGTCTACAATTACTGAGCGTCTGCGCTCAAATCCTGATTTTAAGGATTTTGTTTTCACAAGAGAACCAACAATCGGCTGGATCGGCGATGCTGTAAACCGTGCAATTCACTCGGATACTGATGACCTTGCAGAGCTTTTGCTTTTCACCGCAGACCATGCGGAACACATTTCTAAACTTATTCTGCCTGCGCTTGAAAGTGGCCAGAATGTCATTTCAGACAGGTATTCAGGAAGCAGGTATGCGTATCAGGCTGTGACTCTTAAAGGTAAGTTCCCTGAACCAATGGAATGGATTCAGCAGATACACCACGGATGGACAGTTGACCCTGACCTTACGGTTCTTTTTGATATTGACCCGGAGACCTCAGTTAAGAGGTGCGGTAACCGTGGTGAGCAGACCAAATTTGAGAAAATAGATTTCCTTGAGGAAGTTAGGGCAAATTACCTGAAGCTTGCAGAAGCACATCCTGAGAGGTTTGTTATTATCAATACCGACAGGGCTGTGGATGAGATTGAGAAGGCTGTTCTGAATGCGATAATTTCGTTGCTCGAAGGATAGTTTCCAGCATAGTTTAGTTTTCTTTATAATCAGGATTATCAATAAATAGTATACTCGCGTATACTACGGTATATGACTGCGACAACAACCATAAAGATCAATCCTCAGCTAAAGGATAACCTTGACAAGTTGAAACTGTTTCCCAGGGAAACATATAACGACGTAGTTTCACGTCTGGTTGATATGGCGTATGATTCTGAACCCATTAGTGACTCTACACTAAAAAGGATCGAAGAATCACTGGAAGACTTCAAGCGTGGGAAATATCACACACAGGAAGAAGTCGAGGCTGAGCTGGGGCTCAGGTAATGTATACTATCCTGTATTCTTCAGGGGCACTGAAGGATATTAAAAACCTCCCTGCAGATATTGCTCAAAAGATAGTGTTATCTATCAAAGAGATCAGTGATAATCCGAAAACACATGTTAAGAAACTCAAAGGCTTTCCAAAATCACCTTTATATTCATTAAGAGTTGGTACTTACCGCGCGATTATGAGTATTGAGGATGATAAGCTGGTTGTGTTTGTTATTGAAGTTGGACACCGGAGTAAGATTTACCGAAAATATTGAATCATTTTTTGGCATTGGTCATAAAGCATAGCTATATAGTATGGATGAATATATTTGTTTATGAATTGCCCAAGATGTAAAAGTTCCGATTCCACAAAGAATGGCATAGTTGGTGGACGTCAGCGTTACAGGTGCTCAGGGTGTGGATATAATTATACTGTCGAAAAGAAATCAACAGCATACCCTGAGTCTGTGAAAAAACAAGCTTTACAATTATACCTTGAAGGACTAGGATTTCGTTCAATTGGACGTTTTCTAAATGTTAGCCATGTTACCGTGCAAAACTGGATCAAGCAATTTGGCAGTGAATTAGAGGAACTAAAAAGTCAAAAAGAGATCTCTGTCGTAGAATTAGATGAGATGCACACATACATCGGGAATAAAAAAACTACTGCTGGATCTGGATTGCTGTTGATAGAGATGGGAAAAAATTCATCGACTGCTCTTTTGGTAGTAGGGGAACAGAAACAGGCGAAAAACTCTGGGATAAGTTAAAGGAAAAAGAGATTGGAGAAGTGATGACTGATCACTGGAGAGCATATGCAGAGTTCCTTCCGAAGGAGATTCATACTCAATCAAAAGCAGAAACTTATACTGTTGAAGGTTACAACAGTATATTCAGGCATTTTCTAGCAAGGTTAAGAAGGAAGTCAAAGTGCTATACCAAGAGCATTGAAATGCTAAAGTATTCGATCATTCTTTTAATGAAATACAGGAATAACGAGTTATCTATATTTAATTAACAATACCCATTTTTTTAATATTTTCCAGTGTCTTAATGTCTTCCATATTGCTTACGCTACCGCCGAGAAGCACATTGTGGTTTGAGATTGAAATTATTTTCCTTAAGAATTGTGAATCCACAACGGCTGTGGTCTGCGATATAGACTTCCAGCGGTTTTATAGTACCTACTATCTGTGTTGCATATTGACTTGAAAATTTGGATTTATATGTTGATTTTGAGCTTTTAAGCAGCTTTTCCACCTAGTAAACCGACTATGGCTCCAAAACCAGTAGTGACAATATTCTCACAAATAGATAGTACGTTATTTTGAGCTTCTGTGAGTTCAGGATATGTGAAAGCAATATACAAATTTGTTATAAATGCCAGCACTGTAGCTACGGACACTGCAATGAATGCTACTTTAAATGTTGGTGGAAGTGAGATATTCCTATTTCCTTGAGTACTATGAGTGTTAAACGTCTTATCTTTATAAATTGAAGATGCCTTAAGACTTATTTTTGAATCATCCTTCTGGACGATATCTGTTTGTTTCAGTGGGCTACGAAACGATTCTAATACAATGTTCGGGATTGAAGACAAATTTCCCATGTTCTCACATTTAATAATTTGTTTGCAGGATTATATCCCAAGTTTGACAGTTTTCACTCTTTCATGAAGAGAATGTCTTCTCTTTCCTCCTTATTTTTCCTTTTTTTGTCAGGAAAAGCTATTTGACAGTTCAAATGATTTCATGCGAAAATCTCTGATTTCATCGTTTTTTCCATTAAAGTGGAGGCAATTTCTAGGAAATTTGGTCTAAATTTACCCGTTGAGCCCTTATTTTCATAAGAATAATGCTCATCTGTCAAATTCCATTAAGCTATTTTTGGATATTTTTTGCTTGGAAACAAAATCAAATCGATTTAAGAGGCTTATTTAGAAGATTGAACAATACTGTCAAATTCCTTGTCCAAAAAATGGGCAAAAATCAGAAAAAACACAACCTAATGACTTATGTGGTACTGTCAAATTAATGAGGCAAAAAATGGATAAAATTATAAAAACAAGTATGGAAGAAAGAAAAGATGCCAGCAATCAACTAGAAGAAAAAGATAAACATAGAGATTAGAATAGAAACAAGAAAGAGGGATATTCAGTTAACCAAAAATAAAACTGTCAAACTTGGGTTATATATGTTTCCAGACAAAAAATTGCTTAGGTGAGCAAAGTATTCGATAGGAATCAGTTCCGGTAAAATAGCTGAATGAAGTAAAAAATGGAGTAACCGTAATGGTTACTCAAGTCCGTTCTCATCAGCGAATTTGATGAGAGCTTCTCCAAGAGTTCTTGTGTATTTAGGGTTGAGGTTGAAACGTGATTTTTTCTGTCCGCCTCTTTCCTTTGCGATCTCTATGTATTCGTTCTCGTATCTCTCGCTTGTTGCAAGTGTGATGGTCAGGAACCAGCCTGCTCCCATCTTAATTTCTCCATAGTTCTCGCCTATTTCTACATTTTCATCTTTGTCTGCCATGATTACACCGATAATTGAAATTTGAACTTAATTTAAATCCGAATTCAATAATGTGAATTCAACTTTGTTCACATTATTTTTATTTGTATATAATATTACTCTGGAATATTACCCTGAAACCTGTCTTACCATTTCCAGTGGAATTGAGCCGTTATGCAATGCTGTTGCCACAAGTGCGCCCTTTATTCCGATATCTTCCAGAGTTTTAATGTCTTCCATGTTGCTTACACCGCCACCCAGAAGCACATTGTGCCTTGAGATAGAAACGATTTTACTTAAGAATTGTGAGTCTACGCCGCTTGATGTACCAACTCTGTCAAGGTCGAGGATTATGATATCTGCAAGTTCGTAGTCGTTGAGGAGTTCTACTATCTTTAGCGGCTCATCGGGCATTGTGGGGTCGTTGGTGAGTATCTTACCGTGTTTTTTGTCGATACTGACGCTTACTCTTCCAGGGTACAGCCTGCTTGCCTCTTTTATTGTTTCAAGTGAGGCGGTCTCGGTTCCTAGGATGACGGTTTGTACAATGTCCATTACGTCTTCGGTTTCTGAGACTGATGTTACGCCGGGGTCAAGCATTACTTTTGCTGATTCTGCCACGGCCTGTATGATATCGAAGTTCTTTTCCCTCTTGCCGATATTCTCAAGCAGGTTCAGGTCTGCGATGTAGACCTCTGCTGGTTTTACGGTCCCTACGATCTGTGTTGCATCGGATGTGTTGCATATGTGACTTGAAAAGTGGATGGGTTTGTATTCACTACGATCCCCACCCTGTGCATGGACTACTGTCTTGTTGAATATGTCGAGAACGAAGATGATACGAAACATATATAATTGATACATCTGTCATGCTATAAAAAAAGAGGTTAATATAATGAAATTACTTATCAGTCCGATCAACCCTGAAGAGGCAATTGCAGCATATGAAGGTGGTGCTGACATTGTCGATGTGAAGAATCCTAAAGAAGGTTCACTTGGTGCAAACTTCCCGTGGATTATAAGTGCAGTGAAGGAATCCATTAATTCCGGGAAGCCGATCAGTGCGACGATAGGTGATTTTAATTTTAAGCCAGGAACTGCATCCCTTGCAGCTCTTGGTGCGGCAGTTGCAGGTGCAGATTATATCAAGGTCGGTCTTTATGACGTCCAGACCGAGGAACAGGCTCTTGAAATGCTTACTAACATCACAAAGGCTGTAAAGAACTACGATGCTGAGAAGAAGGTTGTTGCATCAGGTTACTCAGATTACGAGCGTATCAATTCAATCAACCCACAGCTCCTTCCGGCTATCGGCGCAAAGGCAGGCGTTGATGTTGTGATGGTCGATACAGGTATCAAGGACGGCCGCTCAACCTTTGAGTTCATGGACGAGGAAGAGCTTACTAAGTTCACAACAGCTATCCGCAAGGAAGGACTTCTTTCCGCACTTGCCGGAACCCTCAAGTTCGAGGACCTTCCTGCACTCAGGCGCATTGAGCCTGACATCATCGGTGTTCGCGGCATGGTCTGCGGCGGCGACAGAACTTCTGTCATTAAGGCAGAACTTGTCGAGAAGCTAAGGAATGAGATGTAACTTCGGTTACTTCTTTTTTATTCTTTTTTTTACAGCTTTTTTACGCTCTAGCTTGTTATTATTGTTTGTTATGTGGTTATGACTGCAATTGTGTGGACTGTGATTTATACCTGAAGCAGAAGAGGTGCAGTTTACACATTTTATTGTTTGGCAACAAGTGATAACCTAAAAAAGAAACAAAAAACGGCAAATTGATATAATGAAAAGTTTATCAGAAGTTAATGTGTATTTTTGAGATGGTTTGGTATGAAAAACATAATAATAGTAATCTGTATTGTAATAACGTGTTTACTTTTTGTGGGTTGTGTTGGTGACGAAGATGAAGGAACTACCGACACTTCATTTTCTTCTGAAGCATATTCGGAATCAGGTGATACTCCAGATTTGGTAATTAAGCCAAGTGATGTTCCTGATCTTTCTCTCGATGATCATACATTATATGCATTTTCTAAAAGTGAATATTTTGAATTTCCTGCTGAGCCGACTCTATATACAGGTATTTTACCCCACGATACCCGCAAGGTAGGAGAAGCAGCCACGTGGAGCGATGAAACAGGGCATACGGTGACCTATTCTATAATGATGTATGACTCTGATATGGGACTCGAATTTACTTTTTATGACAGGAAGAGATATTATGAAGAGCAAGGAGTAGAACATAGAACTTGTAACATTGGGGAAGATTGTTTTTACATGTATTCATCGGTATCAGATACTCAATCCGCAGTTAATTTAGCTGCTCTTTCCTCTAATAACAATGTGTTATTAAATGTGGGCATCATTGGTGAAAAAGACAAAAGTGAAGATGAAGCAATCAGAATTGCTAAAATCATCGAAGACAGGCTTTGAGGATTAATCCTACTACCTTCTTTTTTAGACTTCCTTAATTATAACTTATAGGTAGGGATATAACATACTTTCAAAAGGTGCTCGTCTTGCTTGGAATGCTGCATTTTCAGAAAATCCTTGATCTCTTAATTCCCACGAATTATTCATTCTTCCTACTCAACAAAAACCCTCACAAAACGTTAAATCATACTTCTGATGAATATATTATTGATGACGACCGTCGATACCGTATTCAAAAACAGTCCTGTGGTGATATGGCTTGACAGATGAGATTACTGTAAAAGTAGGTCAGGCTTATCCAAGGGATGCAGGCAGGGGAATTGCCAGGCTCGATAAGACTCTCATGCAAAAGATCGGTGCTATAAGTGGCGATATAATCGAGATCAAGGGCAAGGAGAAATGCTATGCAATAGTCTGGCCGGGTTATCTTGAAGATGCAGGCAAGGACCTAGTACGCATAGACGGTAACCTGCGTAATAACGCCAAAGTGGGTATCGATGACTCAGTAACACTAAGAAAAGTGCAGGTCGTGGAAGCAGAAGCAATCACCCTTGCACCGACAAGGGAAACTCACCTTGTAGGTGGAGCACGTTTCATACTCAGGATACTGGAAGGTCGTCCGGTTGCAAAAGGACAGAGCATCCGTGTCGAGACAGTGAATAATCCCATCTCTTTTGTAGTACTCGCCACCAAACCCTCAGGTCCGGTAGTAGTGACTCGCAACACCAAGATCAACCTGCGTGAGAAAGCAGCCATAGCAGAATCTGCCGCAGGTCAGGTCACGTATGAGGATATCGGAGGTCTGCAACGTGAACTCGGACTTGTGCGTGAGATGATAGAACTTCCCCTCAAGCACCCTGAACTATTCAACAAGCTCGGCATCGATCCTCCAAAAGGAGTCCTGCTCTTCGGTCCTCCGGGAACTGGAAAAACCATGATTGCAAGGGCGGTTGCCAGCGAAACCGATGCCAATTTCATATCCGTAAGCGGACCTGAGATCGTTTCCAAATACTATGGTGAAAGCGAGCAGAAGCTCCGTGAGATATTCGAGGAAGCCCAGCGTAACGCTCCAACCATTATTTTCGTAGATGAGATAGATTCCATCGCTCCAAAACGAGATGAAGTAGTCGGGGAAATGGAGCGCAGGATAGTTGCCCAGCTACTCTCACTTATGGATGGACTTGCATCCAGAGGCAAGGTCATAGTCATAGCCGCCACCAACCGTCCCAATTCCATTGATGAAGCCCTGCGCCGTGGAGGAAGGTTCGACCGTGAAATTGAGGTCGGAATTCCAGATTCAGACGGAAGGCTCCAGATTCTTTACGTTCACACAAGGGGAATGCCTCTTGAAAAAGACCTTGAGCTAAAGGAAATAGCAGCAGTAACCCACGGTTTTGTAGGTGCTGACCTCTCATCCCTGTGTAAAGAGGCTGCAATGCACGCCCTCAGGAGGCTGCTCCCTGAGCTTAAGATCGATGATGTTGAAGATGAGATCCCGCCGGAGTTCATGGAAAAGCTCGAAGTCACCAGAAAAGACTTCGATGAAGCTCTGAAGAACATCGAGCCATCGGCCATGCGTGAGGTTTTCGTGGAAGTCCCTCATGTGAAATGGGATGACATCGGCGGCCTTGATGGGGCAAAACAAGAACTGGCAGAAGCAGTTGAATGGCCTCTGAAATATCCTTCCCTTTTTGAAACTGTGAACACCAAACCACCAAGAGGAATCATGCTCTTTGGTCCTCCGGGAACCGGAAAAACAATGCTTGCAAAAGCCGTTGCAACTGAGAGCGAGGCAAATTTCATCAGTATCAAAGGACCGGAACTCCTCAGTCGCTACGTTGGGGAATCCGAACGTGCAGTACGTGAAACTTTCCGCAAGGCAAGGCAGGCCGCACCAACCATAATATTCTTCGATGAGATCGATTCCATGGCATCAGAACGTGGTTCAAGTGTGGATGCCCACGCAACAGAGCGTGTTGTAAGCCAGATCCTCACCGAGATAGATGGTGTGGAGGAACTCAAGGATGTGGTGATAGTCGCAGCCACCAACCGTCCTGATATAGTAGACCCGGCACTTCTGCGCCCGGGGAGATTTGACCGCCTGATATACGTCCGTCCTCCTGATAAACAGGGCCGTGAAAAGATATTCAACATCCATCTTGCCGGCAAGCCTCTTGCAAAAGATGTGAATGTGGAAGAACTTGCAGAAATAACCGAAGGGTACGTTGGTGCTGATCTGGAATCCATCTGTCGGGAAGCTTCAATGCTGGCTCTGCGTGAAGTAATCACTCCGGGTCTCAGTCAGGAAGAAGCTCTGAAAAAAGCAGACGGAATTAAGATTACTTATGATCATTTCCTCAAAGCCAAAAACCGTGTGAAACCAACAACCTCGCGCAGTACCATGAATCTCTATGAGCAGGCTGCAGAATCATTTGCAATGTATGCAGCAAACGAGGAAGAAAAGGATATTGATGAAAGGGCGTATCAGTGAAAGGAATTGTTGGACAACTTACTTTAATATCCAAGGTAGTCTAACATTGTTTTTCCTTTTTCATTCAATTTGACACAAGCGTTAGTTCCAATTTTGTATATCTCAATTAGATTCCATTCTTCTTTTAATTTTCTTATAATATTTTGATTAATCCACGCGTAATCCTTGGCTTTCTCTTTATCTTCTTTGTTTTTATCATCGGCAGCTTGTTTTTCTACCTTTATTTTATTTGCCAAGTGCCTTTTTGTCTCTCTTATTAGCTTTAAATGCTCTTCTTCTTTTGAAAATTCGATCAAATCCTTTTTTGTAACTGTGTGACCTTTTTCTTCCTATTCTTTGAGGTATTTAAGCACAATCATTAATTCCTTTGATGGGAGTTGCATTTGGAATGTCAATATTTTCTTAATATCTTCAATTCCTTCTGTTTGTGGTTTAAGGCCAGTTTCTTCATCAATATCTTGTTTATATGCTTTAGGTTTCACATAATAAGGAATGATTTTTCTTTCTTTTTCAAACATCATTGAGCTTATGGTTCCTGCTATTGCAGAAAGTGTACTTCCAGATGATATATTTATGAATATGCTGTTTTCTTTATGTTCATTATCAATTACTTTTTTGATAATTCTAAGTAAATGAGGTAAGTCCCTTATATCATCAACAAATTCTTCTTGGACTTCAATCCCTTTGTCAATGATTCTACGTCTGTTTTCAATAAAATAATCTCTACCAGAATCATTTTCTTTTTGGGTTATCAAAACTACTTTGTCTGCTTTTTGGTCAATAGCAGCTTGACTTATTCTATCTAATTCGTACCCTACAACGCATATGTGTACTCTTAAAGGAGTTTTCATCTACACAAAATATGTCTGTTTTTCTTATAAATATGTTAATGCTATCTAAATAACTTAGTCTATTAAGTTTATTATACTTAATAAGTTTAAAAATATTTATTATTCTTTAATACAATCTCCTACTAAAATATTAGAGGATTCAAAATGACTCAAAAAATGTATTTCGCTGGTCTTGGCGGATCGGGAATAGTAGGCACCTTGATTATTGCAGGTATTGCACTGAAAAATCTTCAAGTTTCAGAAGGTATTGGAAATCTTGCAATAGGCGGTGGAGTTACAATAGGAATTGCATTAGGTCTTTTAGGCGCAGCAAGTGTTGCAATGAGGGTGTTCAGGTGAGTATATGAGAAGGACTGTAAAAAGAGTAATAGATGGCGATACTTTTGAAGTGACAACAAAAATAGGCACTTTTGTAAAAGTGAGAATTGCAAATTACAATGCACCAGAATTAAATCAAAAAGGTGGAATCAAAGCTAAAAACGATTTAAAGAAATTGATCGAAGGCAAAGAGGTAACATTAGTTATAAAAGGCACAAGTTATGATCGTGTAGTAGCAGACGTTAGAATTAATCGAAAAAAAGTTTCTAACTTGCTGGATAAAATGAAATAACTCTACGTTTAAATCTAAAATACAAAAAGGGACAATCAGAGTCCCTCTTTATTTTCTTCTAATTCTGGTATATTCTTCGGTGCATCTTCATGCATCACACGTTCTTCGGTTGCAAGTATAAACTTGCTAACCATTTCCTGCATTCCTACTGCCATGCCTGCAAGCTCCTGTGAGCTTTGTGCCAGTTCGTGCATGGAAGCATTCTGCTGTTCTACAGATGCGGAAGTCTGCTGTGTTCCTGCTGCTGTCTCCTGGGATATGGATGTCACATCCTCAATGGAAGCAGTGATCTCCTCAATGCTGGCAGACTGCTCCTGCGCAGCAGCAGCAATGTTCTGGGCCATTTCTGAAACCTTGACGGAACCTTCTACAATATCTCTCATGGCTTTGACAGTTTCATCGAGTGCAGTTACACCGTCATGGACAGTAGTGTTTCCTCTTTCAACAGAATCGACCACAACATTAGTCTCAACCTGGATCTCGCTGATAAGACCAGATATCTGGTTTGCTGCATTTCCTGACTCCTCTGCAAGTTTGCGTACCTCGTCAGCCACAACAGCAAAACCTTTTCCATGCTCTCCTGCCCTTGCAGCCTCAATAGCAGCATTAAGAGCAAGCAGGTTTGTCTGGTCTGCGATGTTGGTTATGAGACTGACAATCTCTCCTATCATCTTGGATTTAGACTCAAGTCCTTTTATCGCATCAACAGATTCCATGGAGGTCTTCTGGATTTCTTCCATCTGTCTCATCAGTTCTTCAGACCTGTTTCCAACATCCTTTGTCTTTTCACTGGATTCACCTGCGATCTCAGCAGACACCTGCGCATTTGTGGCAATATCCTGAACATTTTGTGACATGTCATTCATTGCGCGGGAAATGTCATCAGTCTTAGCTGATTGTTCGTTTGCTCCTGTGGCAATGTCTGTTATTGTCTTTGAAACGTCTTCTGATGTAGCAGTAACTTCCTCAATTGCAGCAGACATCTGTTCTGATGTACTTGCAATGAGATTTGAATTTTTGCTTATATCTGAAATAATATTATTCATTGTATGCATGATCTCATTGAGCCCTCTTGGTATTGCTTCAAAATCAATGCCTACATTAGTCTCTGCTTTTCCGTTAATCTTTCCTTCAAGTGCATCATTTGATATCTTTTCAAAATCATCAACGATGTTCTCTATAGGCTTTGTGATTGAACGTGCGATAAGATAAGCAATTCCTGCCATTGCAATAATAGCAATAATTGAAATTATTATTAATTGATTCCTGAGTCCTATTGCACCTGCAAACATCTCATCCTGTGGTACCGTCAGCACAAAAGCAAAGTCAGCAGTTTCAATAGGGCTGTATATCATAGCAACATCTTTTCCGGTTGTAGGGTCAATAACCTCAATATGTCCACTAAGTCCATTTTTAATATCATCTGCCATTTTGTCGATTTCAGGATTATTAAAGTCTGCAAGTGTCTTTGTGCCTACCCATCCCTTTTCAGTTGGATGTGACATAAAAAGACCTGTATTACTGACCATGAATGCATAGCCTGTATCAAAGATACTAACTTTTGAAACCTCTTCATCGACATAATCAAGAGATACGTCAGCACCGGCAATTCCCACAAATTCCTCGTCCCTGATTATCGGGGAAATGTAACTGATCATCATAATTCCGTCATACATAAAAGGCTCAAGTATGACATCCTGCTTCAGGGTTTTAGGAAGCTGGTAATAATCATCTGTTTCATAACCCGCAAGTGGGTCTAAAGCAACAGAACCACCGCTTCTACTCCAGTAGGGAATAAATCTTCCAGTAGTGTCATGTCCCTGGTTATTTACATATTCTGAATCTCTTCCATCAAACTCGTTTGGTTCGTAAGCAACATACGTTCCCAGAAGACCCTGATTTTCTTCTAGCAGATTTTTAAGAACAGAATTTATTTCCTCTCTGTTCCCGCTGTCGTAGTTTTCCATGGTGGTAGCCATGGTCTGAGCCAGCATCTGATTAGACCGCATATCACTGTCATATTGGAATGCATAGCTTTCTGCAACACTTTCAGATTCAGCATAAGCCATGGTCATTTCCTGTTCTGTAACTTTATCCACTATAACATATGTGCTTACGGCCATTAGGATAGTGACACTCGCAACAATGTATAAAATTAATTTTGTTTTAAGATTTATTTTTTCGAAGTTCATGGTTATCTCTCAAGTACGTGGTATATAGTAAAGTGCAACATCATAACACATAATATAAATAACGCATTTTAAATATATAAGTTGCGCTATATATTCATTATTATAAATTATGGTTGGCGGTGTATTTTTATGTATGTTGATGGCGATATTGTTTGATAAATATATATATTACGATATCCGGACTAAAATAGTTTAATTTACTTCTTCTTCAAGTCATATTTATTAGGTGCATCCGGTTTTCGATATTAATGGGTATTATTTTTTGAACAATTAGTTTTTGCTAACAGATATGTATCCCTCAAAATGGATTTACAGCAGTTTGTTTTTTTGAAATTCCAAGCATGTTTTCTATGGCAGATGAAGTATCTTGCTGGTGCAATGCATATATATACAATTTGTATATTATGAACTTATATTTGCTCCTAATTTGAACATAAAATGTGGTAAATGAACAAGTGAAAGAGTTCTTTTATATTAGGCTATCTCATGCAAACCCTACAATATGTTATGGAGTTTTTATGGATGCTGAATGATTTTAAAAGAAAGTGGGGAAAATTAAACCGGCGATGACACCTGCAGGTTCATTCGCAATCTTGCTTTTGCTCACTGTTTTTGTTGGTTATTGTGGTCATAGTTGTTATAGTGGAATGCAGGGTGTTGATGACAGGTTTGTCAAAGCAGATGATGTTAAGGCGGCTGCTTTGAGCTATCAGGCAGCATTTGACAACTATGTAGAACTTGAATGACAATATGAACGAGATCATAGCTATTGGCAACACTCTCGATTCAAGGTTCCAGAACCTGGAAGACAAGGAAAATGTCCAGATGGGTGCTTCAAAAGTGGCTTCCACAGCAGAAGAAATCTCATCATCTTCTGAAGAAGTCACTGCAACTTCAACACAGATATCTGAAACTGTAAACGGGATATCAAACGGAGCTCAGGTCCAGTCTGCAATGGCTATGGATGTTTCCACTGCAATGAACGACATGTCATTGAGCGTTCAGGAAATCGCAGCCGCTGCTGAAGAACAGACATCAACTTCAGTGCAGGAACAAACAGCGTCCATGCAGGAACTATCAGCATCTGCACAGCAGCTTGAACAGGTTCTTATATAGGGAGCAGCAAAATTCAGGCTTAGCTAAGCATTAAAAAAGTATAATCAAATGCAGCATTATTTGCCATGCTGCTTTTTCTTTTTTAACTTCCGGAGTATTAACGTTTTTTAGAATTAGAATCTTTTATTTCTCGAGACTCTTTATGTCTGAGATTAATTTATCCTTTCTACCTGTATACTCTTGATTCAGGGACTAGTGCCGGATAAATGGCTGTTGCTATTGTGATTTGTATTTCTACTTTTTATTGTAGTTACAACTCTGTATTATATAACATTCATAAAAATATACAATATGTTATTATTACTATTTGTTTGCAATCTATGGACATATGCCCAATGTAAGGTTGCGTACATTAACGACTACCAAAAATACTTTAAACTCATTCTGCCCAATTATATATGGAATAATCCGGTTGATTGGATATTTATGAGGTAATTCTATGCTAAGACAGCGTTTTGTTCTTGATACTACTGCATTGACCGATCTTCAGGTAAGAGAAAAGCTGGAACAGGATAGTATGTGTGATGGCATACGCGAAGTTCTTGATTTAATAGCCAGCTCCAGATTAAATCTGGGTATAAGTTGCTATGTGCCTTTTCCATCAGTTTATAAGGAGTTACATGAGTTTGCCCACAATAATGGCTGTGATGCTGATGTCATAGCAAAGATCGACACGTGGCTTGTAAAAAAGGCTCCTGATAGATATAATGTTCAGATTCCATCAAAAGTATTCCACGAATATGTGTCACACATGCGGGAACGCATCAATAAAGGAATGGCAATTGCGGAAGAAACGATATGGGATGCTTCAACCGAATGTCTTCTTACTGAATCAAAAGCAGAGCACCGGAAGGACATTAGTTCTGATATTGAAAGAAGGGTTATTGGCGGGCATATCGGAAAGTTCAGGAACAAATACAGATCAGCTCTTCGTTATGGTATTCTGGACAGTGCTCCCGATATAGATGTGCTTATACTTGCAAAGGAACTGGATGCTGCAGTGGTGGCCAACGATTTTGGAATTCAGAAATGGGCTGAAGAGCTTGGTGTAAGATTTGTACCTGCCAGCACTTTTCCTATGATATTACAGGAATACCTGAAGCATTCCGATAATGTGGTACAAAATGTAGTATTGGATCAGGATGAATAAGTGTAATCCTTTCATGCCCCGGCAATGAATGAAATAAGTGCAAAGACCATTGCCATCTTAAACATTTTTGATGAACGTGCAGGGTCGTTTTTCCCAAGTATTTCATAAACAGCAACTGCAAAGAGAATGTCTGCAACGGATACAAGAACCAGATAACGAATTGTCATCAATGACTGCAAGTACGGAAGGGGACTCGCCAGAACTGCAACAAGCCCGATAAGTGATGCCAGATATGCTGCTTTTTTTGGGCCGATAATTATGGGCAGTGTTTGTGCTCCGTCTTCCCTGTCGCCTTCAATGTCCTCTATATCCTTGACTATCTCACGGGCGATTGTTGCCATGGTTGCCAGTACAAAGAGGACAAATACGCCTTTAATTCCTCCATGTTCAAAGAAAACAGCTCCTCCGAAAAGGAAAGTTGAACCTGTGAGATAACCCACTGCAATGTTTCCAAGAAGTGCTGTACGTTTGAGAGTGCTCGCGTAATATATGAGCAGTAGCGAGTTTACGAGTGCAATGATTCCGCAGATTGTGTTAATTGATGCTGCGATTACTGTTCCTGCTGCAAAAAGGGTAAGTGAGAAACATAGTGCTGCTTTCAGCCCTATTTTTCCCGAAGGGATTGGCCTTTCAGGTTTGTTGATCCTGTCTATCTCAATGTCAAAATAGTCATTAATGGCGTTTCCTGCACCTGTGACAAAGAAAACTACAAGAAACACTTTTAAGGAATCAAATATGGGAAATGTAATGGAATAAGAATCCGGCGAAATGCTGGCTGAAACTATATTATATGCAATAAAAACTCCTACAAGAGCGGCAATAGCTGCCATAAAGCAGTTGCCTGATCGCATAAGTTTCACATATGCCTGCATTTAATGTTTACCTGTTACGTTTGATTTCCAGCATTCTGTCAAGTGAGATTCTTGCTTTTGCACTGATGTCTTCAGAGACTGTGATCACATGCTGCATATTCTCAAGTGAAAGCAATAAGGAATTAAGATCTATGGCTTTCATTTCAGGGCACACAGTGAATTCTGATGCATTGTAGAACTTCTTGCCTGGATTATCTTTCTGCAGTCTGTGAATGATTCCTCTTTCCGTTGCAATGATAAATTCATCGCCGGCACTTTTGGCATAATCCACCATTCCTGTGGTGCTGAATACCTTATCTGCAAGGTCAACGACATCTCTTCTGCATTCCGGGTGTGCAAGCAGTTCTGCATTTGGGTGTTCTTTCTTTGCTCTGAGCACATCAGTGACAAGTATCTGGTTGTGGGTTGGACAGTAGCCATTCCATGGAATAATTCTTTTGTCGCTGAACCTTGATACATAGTCTGCCAGGTTCTTGTCAGGGACAAAGAGTACTTCATCTTCTTCAAGAGAGTTCACAACTTCCACAGCGTTTGCTGATGTACAGCAGATATCACTCTCAGCTTTTACATCTGCTGTAGAGTTCACATAACAGACCACTGCAGCGTCAGGATATTTTTTCTTTTCTGTGCGTAGTGCTTTGGCAGTCACCATTGAAGCCATCGGACAACCGGCATGGATCTCCGGTAACAGCACAGTTTTTTCCGGGCTGAGGATGGCAGCACTTTCTGCCATGAAGTGTACTCCGCAAAAAACAATTACATCAGCTTCCTGTTCAGTTGCCTGTATACTCAGGCCAAGTGAATCACCTGTGAAGTCTGCAATGTCCTGTATCTCTCCTCTCTCGTAATTGTGAGCAAGGATGACAGCATTGCATTCCTCTTTTAATTTCAGTATCCTGTCAATGGTTTTTTGGATATCCTGCATGAGATCATTACCTTGAATTTGAATTGCTTGCAGGGAAGTAAAACTATCCTGCGTATTATGTTGATATTAATGTTGAGATTATGTGCCAGTCTGGATGGGATTTGACAGCTTTTTCAGGGTCGCTATGGCTGAAAGGGATGCCAGGTAACTGGTTTTTGGATTAGCCGGGGATGGAACATTTTCAACTCTTGTTGTAAATTTGCCAAAAGAACCTTCCACGGCAATTTCATGCACATTACGTGTAAGTGCAGGATTTGCTACTATCTTAACTGTGGTTTTATCAAAACCAATTCCTGCAAGGCTAATAGTGGCAGCTACATTTACATTTGAGGGAAATTCTTTTACCGCTTCACTGGCAGGTCCTTCAAAGATAATCATCTTGCCGGTGATTTTGTCAAGATCGATATTGTTCCTGATAATATAGGGAGCACCCGCAAGTCCTCCGGGTGGTTTCTGGGTTGTGAGTGTGACTGAATATATTTCTTCTGCAGAGGCAGATTTAAGAGCATCGATTCCTGCAATGGCACCCGATGGGAGGTACACTTTGCAGTTGTTTTCTCTTGCAAGCTCTTCTATGGTCCTGTACAGATTTTCATCGGAGAATGCACCAATGCTCATAATCATTACGTCACAATGCGCGTGCAGTGCCGTAGGTATGATCTCATAAACTGCTTTTTGTGAGGCACACTCAACCAGCAGATCCACCTTTTTGACCATTTCAGCAGCCTCTATTACCTGAGGTTTTGAGCTTTTTAAAGTGGACAGGAGTTTCTCAACATCGTCAATATGCCTGTCATAAATGGCTGTAAGCTCTGCTTCAATAGTTCCGTCATCAATGGCTTTGCATATGCTGCTACCTATTGTTCCGCAGCCGATAAGTCCTATCCTGAGCATTTTAGATCCCTGAAAATCAAAGTATGAATACTAGAGTTAGAGTTTGTTGATTACTGCTTATATTGATTGGTTAAGTAGATTTTGCTTATTATGCTGAAAGAATATAAATCCCTTTCACACATATTCACAGATAATATGATGTACACACACGAGATCGAAAGTTTTCTGGAAGAAGACCTTGGTTATAATGATATTTCATGCAAACTTGTTCCTGATCACGACATAGAAGCCATTATTTTCACAAAAGAAGACTGCACCCTTGCAGGAATTGATGTTGCAATTTCCTTCTTTGATTATTTTGGGATAGGATATTCCACTGATTGTTCTAATGGTGACAGAATATCGAAAAACGATGTAATATTTTCTCTGATAGGTAGTTCACTTTCAATTCTCAGGACTGAACGGCTGGTTCTGAATTTCCTTGGACATCTCTGTGGTATAGCTACTAACACGAGCAGATGTGTGGACATAGTGCGCAGGCACTCAAATACAAGGGTTGCATGTACAAGAAAAACAACACCCGGGCTTCGCAAGTATGAGAAAATAGCTGTCATTGCAGGGGGCGGTGACTCTCACAGGTTCAACCTCACGGATTCCATCATGATAAAGGACAATCACGTGAAGATGATGGGTGTGGAAGCTGCCATATCATCCGCGAAGGAAAAAGCAGGTTTTACCCAGAAGATAGAGGTTGAAGTAGAATCGTCTGCGGATGCTCTCAAAGCAGTGCAGGCCGGTGCGGATATTATTATGCTCGATAACATGGCTCCTGATGATATAGTAAAGACAGTTGATCTCCTGAAAAGTTCATTAATCCCTGAACACATTATTATTGAGGTCTCAGGGGGCATCAACATGGATAATCTGGAAGAATATGCAAAGACAGGGGTGGATGTTATCTCCATGGGTTCGCTTATTCACAGGTCACAATGGATAGATGTTAGTCTTGAAATAACCGAAGAAAAGGAATGAACTGAATTTATTGTATTGATTTTTACATAAATTTCAAAAGCAACCGTAATCATAAGGTTTATATTAATAACTGCGTATTTTAGCTGAAAAACAAAATCAAATTCTGTTTATTTGAGGAAAACATGATCCGAGTTACTCGTTTACTGGCTATTTCTTTGTGCATGGTTTTCTTCTGTCTGGCACTGGCAGGAAATGCTGCGGCAGTAGAGATTTATAATGGTACCATTACAACAGGTGATGGTTACCAGTTGAATAATTTCGTAATTGACGTGACAGATGCTTTTCCAAGTGCTGATTCTGCTTCGTTCTATGTATATGAAAATGGTGATGAGGTAGACAGTTTTCTTATAAATGAAGATGATTCCTATGAATTTGATTTTGAAGGTGATGCAGAAGTAACAGTTACTCTCATATCTGTTAGTAGTGGTACGCTTCCTGTAGTCAGGGTATCTGTTGTCGTTAATAATTATCGTGTAAGTAACCTCTTTGAGAGCAGCGTTGTTGACGGAGGGCACGAGTATGCTACATACTCCGGAACACCTGAGCTTGAGATTATAAAATCTGTGGATAAATCAGAGGTCGACGTTGGCGAAGTTGTGCGTGTGACCGTCACCGTTGAAAATACCGGTGACGATGATGCTGTGGATGTTGTTTTTTCAGATCCTCAACAAGCTAAATTTATTTTAGTTGACAATATTCTTGGCGATCCAGGGAAGATTGATGTGGAGGACGGTGATTCTCCTAAAAAAATATATGTCTATGATCTGAAATCAACTGAAGCCGGTACATTTTCATTGAGTGCGGTAACAGCAAGTTTTACGAATGAAGCAGGCCTGGATTTTGATGATGCATCTTCAAATTCACCAACAGTGATTGTAAACGCAGGTGAAGACCTTGTAAATGCTGATCTTGAATTTACAACAACTCTTGATAAGTATACTGTAAACCGGAATGAGGATATTCAGGGTACCATCATAATAAAGAATAATGGCGATGCTCCGGCAACAGCTGCGACGGTTACTTTTATAGTTCCGGATGGTCTGGAATTCCAGAGTGGTTCCGATATTGAGGTAATATCCGGCGTTCCTACTATCTATCTTGAATCCTTTGGTGTACAGCAGGAGAAAGAATTTACTTTCACATTAAAAGCTGCCGAAGTTGGAACATATACACTTTCCATGGAAAACAGTTATCTTTTTGACAATGGTGTCGATGCGCAACTCGAAGAAGTTGCATCGGAGTCTGTTACAAACAAAATTTATGTTGTTAAAGGGGAGTACGACTATCTTTTCGAGCAGCCTATATATATCTATGTATTACCCCTGGTAATTATTGGTGCTATTGCGGGATGGATTTATTACAGGCACAAACAATATAAGTTCTGATACAAGAGTTACAGTTAATGTAAGCAGGATTTATCACAAGATTTATCTGATTATAATTATATTATCATTCGGAGGAATTATTTGCTCAACATACTCATCGTTGGTAACGGTCAATGCGGAAACCGCATACTGGATGCTATAAACAGAGAAGCCTTCGGTAAAAAAAGCCGTCTTGCCAAGTTCTATTCACAACAAAAATACAAAAGCAATGTGCAGACCATTGCTATCAACACTGCAGTGAATGATCTCAAGGAGATGAAATTCACAAAAGCTAAGGACAGAATTCATATTCCTCATTTGCATGGTGTCGGAGCCAACAGAAATGTTGGTAAACATGTTTTTGAAGAGAACAAGACCCACATTATGCGGCAGATCGAGGAAAGAGGCAACTTTGATGTGTGTTTTGTTATCACATCTGCATCAGGCGGGACCGGTTCTTCCTTTACTCCAATGCTTGTAAAGGAATTAAAGGAAAGATTTGATTACCCTGTATATGCAGTAGTTGTCCTTCCTTTCAGGGAAGAAGGCACTCTTTATCTTCAAAATGCTGCTTTCTGCTTAAGGGATATCCGCGAAAGTGGCGCTGATGGTATAATTCTTGCTGATAACCAGTTCCTGAAACAAATGGGCGGAAATGTAGAGTCTGCCTATAATGGCATAAATGACATGGTTGCCAAACGTCTTCTGTTCCTGCTTGACGCACTGGACAGTGAAATGATGATGGTAACTGATCTTGGTGACTTTAAGACTGTCATGAATGGCGGTGCGGGACTTGCAACAATTGGTTTCTATGAAGCGGAAACAGACATGCCTGTAAGAAGTGCAATCCAGAAAGCGCTTTCCCCTTCCGGTCTCCTGTTCTCAAGTGATGTTTACAAGGAAGCCAGCAGGGCAATGGTTATTATAAGGGGTGACAAGGAGCGCCTCAGCATAGATGAAATATCAACGGAAGTTGAGAAATTATCCAGTGCGGTAGGTCATGTATTCAAAGGTATTGTTGTAAGGAGTGGTGAGCTTCCTCAGGTACTTGCAGTGCTCACGCTTGAATCCGCATCTGAACTTGAGAAACTATATTCCATAGCAGTGGATGCAATCAAATACGAACGTGACAAGAAAGAGCGTGTTGCCACAGTCAAAGAAGTAGACCGCGCGTTTTCACAGATAGACGGAATGGATCCGTCTTACTGATTTCTTCTTCTTTTTTTCGTTATCCAGATTTCTGATAATCCTCTGAAATCAAATACATTGAAATAGTCTAAATCCAAATAAAGTTACCAGAGGTTTTTATTTGGTTGATGATAATGGTTCCTTCATTATACAGGCAAGGGGTCTCTCTAAGATTTATATGGACGGAGTTGAAGTACGTGCTCTTGACAATGTAGACCTTGATATCAAAAAGGGAGAGTTTCTTTCAATAATTGGTCCTTCCGGCTCTGGAAAGAGTACCCTTCTTCACATGATAGGTATTCTTGATACTCCCAGTTCCGGAAGTATAATCATAGATGGAAAAGTTGTTACTGAAATGTCTGAAAAAGATCGTTCCAGGGTTCGTAATGAAGTCTTAGGATTCATATTCCAGTATCATCATCTGATGCCTGATTTTGATGCTCTTGAAAACGTAATGATGCCTCTTCTCATTGGTGGCATGAAACGAAGTGAAGCTAAAAAGATCGCAGCTGGTCTTCTGGAAGAGGTCGGTCTGGGGGAACGTATGGATCATCGTCCAAACCAGCTATCCGGCGGCCAGGCCCAGAGAGTTGCCATTGCAAGAGCCCTCGCAAATCATCCCGGAATAGTTATAGGTGACGAACCAACCGGAAATCTGGATACTAAATCCAGTGACAGGATATATGAACTGCTTAGAAAACTAAACCGGGACAGGGGACAAACCTTTATTCTTGTTACCCATGATGAGGAAATGGCCAGAAAAACCGATCGTATCATCAGAATAGTTGACGGGAGTATAGCATCGGATTCTGTTTAAAATATATTTTGGCAAAAAAGATGGTAGCATAAAAAGGCTTTGTAGAAATCCTGCCATTAAACCTTTAAGGTAACTAAACCGTTTTTGTCATGTCAATAAATCTGTTCTATCGTAGACCATGAATAACTAGGGTGGTTCGGAGGGTCCGGCGAAGCCAGCGTTTTCCCAAAAGACAAAACAAAATTATCTGCATAGTACACTAAAACACTTCCTTCGCAGGACATCTGTAGAGTTCGCAGCATAACTGCAATAGTGTTTGTAACTATCTTCTGTGCAGCAGCATTGGAACGTGCCGCCTTCGGCGGATGGTTACTTTGTTTTTAGTTTACCGGTTGCTTTTGTGGAAATTTAAATGAGAAATATCTGTGTCACTCATATCAATAGGAATTCTACAGAGCCCATAAAATCTCATTAAATACTTTCTCTTTCTTCTTTTCTCTATATTTTTGGACTTACATCTATTTTCTGCATGAAGATATTTAAGTGATAACTATTAACCTTTTACAATAACTATTTTGATGAGGTACTATGTGCACTGAATTGATCAATATTAAAAATAAAATAAGAAACAGCCTAACTGAACTTTATACTAAAGATCAGATTCTTTTTGAAAGAAACAATGAGGAAGGCGTACAAGAAAGATGCATTCAATTCAGATTTGCAATGTATCTTCAAAACCAATTTGATAATTATTACGTAGATGTTGAATATGATAATACTATCACGTGTTATCTAGATGATAATGGATTTGTGACACAAGTTGAAGAATCCAAAAAGAAATTAATATCAGATGAAGATGGTAATCAGCATCTAAAAGTTCCCGACATTATAATTCACAAAAGAGGTATTGGGCAGAATAGTAATTATCTTTGTTTTGAACTCAAAAAGTGGAATCGAACTAACAATAGATTAGATGTCAAAAAAGATCACGATGTTCTCAAATTTTTAACATCCATATATGAATTTGGATATTTGTATGGATTTCATATAATATTTGGAAGAGTGAAAGATGAAACAAAATGGACTATATTTCAAAATGGACAGATTTTAGAAGAAGTACATGTATTTTAAAACATGTATTCATCGTCTTATGTCCGATTCAATATTAACTTCATAATACAGCAAGTATATAACTATAAGGAAGTATTATCCCATAAGTATGCAATATTCACAGGGTAACATAGGAAGGGTATTTACTGTTCGCCTGGATCAGGGCGACGACATTCTTCAGGAACTTGAAGGTCTTGCAATCTCAGAGAACATAAAATCAGCAATGTTTATGATGCTCGGTGCTGTGAAGGAGGCCAGTCTTGTGGTTGGTCCGAAAGAAAATGTTGTTCCGCCTGATCCACAGTGGGCCCGGATAAAAGATGTGCATGAGCTTATAGGAATTGGTAATATCTTCCGGGAAACAGAGACCGGTAAACCAAAGGTACATCTTCATTCAGCAGCAGGTCGTGGTGACTCTGTAAAAACAGGATGTCTGCGTGAAAGCAGTGAAGTTTTCATGGTTGTAGAGATCTTTATCATGGAGATATGCGGAATCTCTGCAAGCAGGATTTTTGATCCGGATAGAGGCTTTGCTCCTGTTAGTTTCCCGGATGAAAGCTGAAAAAACAATTTTGTTGCAGTTTCCGGTTTCAGATGTCTATTGCCCGTTATTACTGAGTTCCTTGAGTTGTTCAAGGGCTTCAACCATTTCCATGTTCTTTCTAAGAGCCTTTGACTCAAAGGTCTTGACGATTTCATCAAAAGGCACAATGAGTTTGTAATATTTGACAGGTCTTCCTTTGTCAGTATTCTTTTTCTCACTCCTTTCTTCTATCCATCCTCTTTCTCTTAAAGGACGCATAGCTATACTGACTTCCGGCTGTCTAAGGCCCGATGCCTGTTCAATGTTCTGTGAAGTAAGTTCTTTTCCACATACAAGACATGCAATAGAGATGGCTTCGGTCCTGGGTACTTCCAGTCCCTGTAATAGTTCAATTATTTCGTAGCCTTTTCCATTTAAAAGATCAGGATCTCCGCTTTTCATTTGCTTACTATAATACTTTTAAGTTTATATAATTTATGTCAATATAATTTTATTAAGCCAGATATGTTTACAATTACGCAATTCAAGCGGTGACTAGAAATGAAGTGAACGGTAACAATATATACAGTAATTGCAAACTAGGTGTAAAACCAAGTCAAAGGTGGAATAGGATGCCGTATATTGATGATGACAAAAGCTATAAGATAAAAAAGATTCACGCACGTGAGATTCTTGACTCCAGGGGAAACCCTACAGTTGAAGTAGATGTCTTTACTTCATCCGGATTTGGCAGGGCAAGTGTTCCTTCCGGTGCTTCTACAGGAAGTAATGAGGCACTTGAGTTGCGCGACAAGGAAGAACGCTACCTTGGGAAGGGTGTACTTGATGCGGTTGACAATGTCAATACCGCCATAGAAGCAGAGCTTCTGGGTATGGATGTCAGGAAGCAGCGTGAGATAGATGGCCTTATGCTGGCGCTTGACGGTACTGAGAACAAGATGGAACTAGGTGCAAATTCAATCCTTGGAGTTTCCATGGCAGTTGCAAGGGCAGCAGCAGACTCACTCAACATGCCACTTTATCGCTATCTTGGCGGCATAAGTGCATATACTCTTCCTGTTCCTACAATGAATGTCCTCAACGGTGGAAAACATGCAGGAAATGCGCTTTCCATTCAGGAATTCATGATCCAGCCAAAGGGCGCAGAAACCTATTCCGAAGCGCTGCGTATGGGTACAGAGACATACCATGCACTTGGTAAGATCCTCGAAGGAAAATATGGCGGCTCAGCAACAAATGTCGGTTACGAGGGTGGATACGCACCATCTATTGAGATGACCCACGATGCTCTTGATGCTCTTGTAAGTGCTATCGAGGAAGCAGGATACACAGAGTCCGAGATAACTATTGGTCTTGATGCGGCAGCTTCAGAGTTCTTTGACGGGGAAACCTATTCTATCGATGGTAAACTCCTGAAGCCGGCTGAACTTGTTGATTACTACCTTGAGCTCATCGAGTCATATCCAATTATTCTTGTTGAAGACCCATTCCATGAGGAATCTTTTGATGATTTTGCAACATTGACAAATGATGCATGGGACACATTCATTGTTGGAGATGACCTCTTCGTCACAAATGTAGACCGTCTTGCAAGGGGTGTTGAAATGGGTGCAGCAAATTCACTTCTGCTTAAAGTGAACCAGATCGGTTCCCTCTCAGAGGCTTTTGATGCAGCTAATATGGCAAACCGCAGTGGTTACAGCGTTGTTGTAAGCCATCGCTCCGCTGAGACCGAAGACACAACAATCGCTGACATTTCAGTTGCAATCGGTGCTGACCTTATCAAGACGGGTGCACCGGCAAGAAGTGAACGTACTGCAAAATACAACCAGCTTCTCAGGATTGAAGAGGACCTTGGAGAAGCAGCACGTTATATGCAGATTTGAACTGGATTACAGTTCAAACTTGCCTTCTCTGTTTTTCTGTTTTTAAATCGTTTATTTTGTAAGCAAAAAAGTAAAAGGCTTTGGTTATTCAAGCAGCGGTACGGTGAGGCTACCCTGTGGCAAAATCACAGCATACGGTTCCTTACCCTGCTCTCTCACTTTTTCAATAGCCTTGTTGAATGTTTTCTGAATATCCATATGGGGTTGAAGTTTTGCCATTTTTATTGTGTCATCATGCAGGTCTGAAATTGCCCACATTTCAGCGTAAACTCCTATCTGTGCCATCTTGGCTGCTTTGTGGTATCCGAGCTTGTAGCCTTCATCAATCTTACACATGACCTCGTCGCATGTATTTGCAGAACAGAGCAGGTTCAGGAATGTATCGTCTCCTACGCCGTCCCTGCATTTTGATACAAGAATGATGACTCCGCCATCTTCCAGTGCAAGCTTGCCGTTCTCAAGTGCTTTCTGTGACTGGTAGAGGTCAATATCCATAGGATATGGTGCTGCGGTGAGTACAATATTGCCCCTGCGGCTGCAGTTTGAACAGAATACTTCTTTTGCTTTCTCAACTGCAATGTCGAATGATTTGAAAATGTCACCAGCAACGGTTGCATAGAGTCCGTGATCTGCTGTTAGAACTGTTTGAATTGAGAATACGTTAAGGTCTTTCAGCACTTTCATTGCATCTTCCATGTCCTCTGCAACAGGATTTCCTTTGATAGCCAGTGGCTGTGAAGCTTCTGAGAGTGCATGTTTGTGGTTCATCTCGATGGTCTTATAGGAAGCTACTCCCGGCAGGAATGCCTTCCTTCCTCCTGTATAACCTGCAAAATAGTGAGGCTCAACACTTCCGATGACAATGATGTTCTTACTTTCATTCACCATCTTATTGAGGTACATCTCAGTTCCGTTGCTGGATACACCAAGATATTCCATATCCTCATCCTTGCGGGCATCGTGAACGAATATGTTCTCTTTGAACTCGTCATATAGCTCACCGAAGATGTATCTGTACTCATCCTCAGTTGGTCCTCTGTGAGCGCCTGTAGCAACCATGAATCTTACGCCTCCATGCTCCCTGAGTTTGTCACGTATTTTCAGGAGGACCTTTGCAGTAGGAGTTGGTCTTGTTGCATCATTTACAAGAATTAATATCTTCTCGCTGTTTTTCATGAACTCCTCAAGGGATTCCATCCCAACAGGATTGTTTAGTGCTTCGTCTATTACTTCCGACTCAGCTCCGACTTCAACAAAATTAGGTGAAACGACCTCATGGGGTATTTCCACTTCAAGGTCTACGAATTCTTTTCCATAAGGTATCGGTATTTTGATAAAAATTCCTCCGGATAAGGTCAGTAACTGGATAGTTCATAATAGGAAGCTTTATTTATAGTTTAGCTGGCCGGAGTCGGACGAAACTTCTAAAATCAATATATGTAAAACAGCATTAATAAACATTGAATAAATACAGCAGTATCTTTGGACCTGCCCCTAAAAATCAGTTATGAGCTGTCCTGTGAAGTTTCGTATTTTTACGATATAGTTCACTAAAGATGTGAATACTTGGGCTCACTCTTCTTTTTGCATTCTGCAGAGTTCCTTTTTATACATCAGTTGTGTCTGAAAACGTTTTACATCAGGAGTTGGTTCTCTGCCGGACTGCCTGTCAATGATAGCATTTACATATTCAAGGTCACTCTTTATGTTATCACAGGGTACGGTTTCTGTCAAATTAGCATCTCCACTATATTTTATCAAACAAATTATCATTTGAATTATTAATAAGTCTTTTCATTAAATTTAGATTTATTATTATTTCAATATGGATGTCTGTCCATCGGCAATTTTATGTCAGATGACATGTTTTCTGGAAAAGGTGACAAATTGATAGAAACCACACAACTCTTCTACTTCATCGCAGCCTCGGTAGCTCTCACACTCCTACCTGGCCCTGATATTCTTTTCGTGCTCACCCAGAGCATATCACATGGAAAGACTGCAGGAATGGCAATTGCTACAGGCCTGTGCACCGGTCTGCTGTTCCACACAACTGCGGCAGCACTTGGAGTTTCTGCGATATTGTATAGTTCTGCGGTGGCTTTCTCTCTCCTGAAATACGCAGGAGCCATTTATCTCCTCTACCTTGCCTACAAGGCAATTAGTGAAGAAGGTAGCCTTACCTCACTTGAATCTGTAAAAGAAAAGGACCTGTCATTGCTTTACAGGAGAGGCATTTTCATGAATATCTTAAATCCCAAGGTTTCCCTTTTCTTCCTAGCATTCCTGCCCCAGTTCATAAATGCGAATTCAGGGAGCATCCCTCTGCAAATGATATTCCTGGGTGCAGTGTTCTTTGCACAGGCAATTGTGGTCTTTTTCATAGTGTCATTCTTTGCCGGAATGATAGGGACTAAGATCATGGAAAAGCCGGGTTTAGGTAAGAAGATCAACTGGGCGAAGGCTGGTATTTATTCTGTGATTGGGATTGAGCTTGCATTTGCACATCAGTGAATATGAGTTTTCACAATAATATCTCACAAATCGGTCTGTAGAATTCGTGGTATTAAAAAATTAAGGAAGTTTGTAACTGATTTATCGTAATCTATGAATAACTTGGGTGAGCCCGAAGGGTCCGGCGAAGCCGGCGTTTTCCAAAATGATTAAACAAAATAATCTGCAAATGCCCTGTATTTCTTCTCAGGACTTGTGTAGAATTTCAGTATAAATGCAATAATCTTCTTGTAGCAGCATGGAAATGTGCCGCCTTCGGCGTATGGTTATTTTGTTTTTAGATTACAGACTGTTTTCAAGTTGTTTTTGTGAAATGAAAAAGAGCGATTTTTGTGTCACTCGGACAAACAGGATTTCTACAGAACTACAAATCCAGTTTTAATCTTCTTTATTTCCCATAGCTTCATAAATAGTTATATAATAACAGTCAAATCATTTCTATATTGGAAGCTGGTCAATGTTTGAATTAAGAATTGCCCTGAGGCACATAGGTGCACGAAAGCGACTCACGTTCTTTGCAGTATTTGCGGTAGCTCTGGCCATAGCTGTTATTGTAGTTCTCATGTCAATGATGACCGGTTTTACCGAGGAACTGATTGATTCCACAGTGGAGAACTCACCGCATATTGTGATCACTTCTTTAGATGATCAGGAAGATTATGTGCACTTTTACAGTTATCATTCGCAGCAGATAGCCTCAATGGATGGCATAGAAGCAGTGTCGCCTGTATTTGTAGGGCAGGTTGCCATAAGTCACAAGGACAATGCCGAAGGCATCAATCTCAATGGCATTGACCCTGCTGCCGAGGATAAAGTGATGCGAATATCAGACGACATTGTATCAGGTGACCTTTTTTCTCTCAGCAGAAGTAACAACGGAATTGTGATTGGTGACAAGCTTGCCGAAGATCTGGAAGTTGTAATGGACGATAAGGTTGATATCATAATGCCCGGTTTTGGGACCAGATCATTTAAGATTATCGGGATATTTGATACCGGAACATCCAGTGATGAAAGTATTGCATATGTACGTTTTGATTCTGCTCTCGATTTCTTCCAGGAGAATGGGGTTGCGAGCAAGATCAATGTAAGGGTTACAGATCCATTCCAGGCGGATGCTATTGCCGCTTCAATAGAAGGCCGGAAAACTGGCCTTGATGCCGTAAGCTGGATTGAGGCCAACAGTGAGATACTTGGTCTAATCAACACCCAGGTTGTTGTTGTCTGGCTTTACTACGGTCTTATCTACATGATAGCAGGTTTTGGAATTGCAAACACGCTTTTCACTGTTGTAATGGATAAGAAAAAAGAGATTGGAATGCTCATGGCAATGGGTGCGTCAAAGAAAAATATCACAGTAATATTCCTGCTGGAATCGCTGATGCTTGGTACAATGGGTGTGCTCCTGGGTTGCGTACTTGGCTATCTTGCCTCCACCGCACTGGCATCATACCAGATCGATCTGCCACAGGAAATGTACTTTGGCCTGACGACACTTCCACTAAAAACTGACCTGATGAACTATGCCTATGCAATAGTTTTCTCATTCTTCATCAACATAGTTGCAGGAGTCTATCCTGCAAGAAAGGCTGCTGCCCTTGATCCTGTGGAAGCAATTGAAAGTGACTGATGCTTTTTTGAACAAATTATTATTTACTTTAGGAATATATTCTATCTTCATAATAAAAACACGACTGTTTGTTCGTATATGTGCGAAACGTTTATATTCTAATAAGTCGTTTGTATAATTGCGAACGGGTCTATTACTTGGTATCTCTCTAGCCACTACCACTCCAATGTCACCATTCCTGTGCATTCAACCCCCTTTGCCCGTTCGCATCCCCTATGCTTTTTATTTATTAAGCGTATCAATTAGTTGGTATGAGAGTTGTTATCGAGACGCCAAAATACAGTTTTTTCAAATACAATAAACAGGATTCTAGTCAGGGTTCTCGTTTTGTCAAAGAGTTCCTGTCTCCGATTCCAACAATATTCAATTATGGTTTTATCGAAGGGAGCCTTGCCGATGACGGTATGGAAAAAGATGTTGTTGTCATAGGTCCCCGTCTTCCACAGGGCACTGTTCTGGAAGTCGATAAGTCGCATGGTGTTGTAAAGTTTGTAGATGATTCCCTGGAAGACAACAAAGAAGTAGTTTGCAAGGGTGGTTTTTACTCAAAACCGATCTTCTATTTTTATTTCCATCTTTATGCTACATTCAAAGTTGCATATTACCTGATTCTAAAAAGAAAAATTGCAAATTGCAAATTTAATGGTATATCGTGGTACAACTAAATAATGGGGTACAGGGGCTCAGTCTATAATTAGAACCCTGTAATCCAGTTTAATGTGTAGATATCGCTTCCACCGGGTCAAGACTTGCTGCTCTCTGTGCCGGATAAAGTCCTGCCAGCAGGTTCAGTAGGAAGACAATAGTAATTATAGTCAATACATCTCCCATCCTGACAACAACGGGAATCGTATCAATTCCGTAGGCGCCTTCAGGAAGCGGATAACTGCCAATTGAAAGTGCCAGTGCCACACCTGCTGCAGTTCCAAGAACAGCTCCTCCAAAACCCAGCATTCCACTCTCGATCAGGAAAATAGTTCTGATACTTGACTTACTGGCGCCCATTGCCAGTAAAATGCCTATCTCTTTCACTTTACTCATGACTACCATATTCAAAGTGCTGACAACCCCAAAAGAAGCAATCAGAAGAATGAATCCCAGTGTCACATTGTTGGAAACAGTCTCAATAGCAATGGTCCTCAGTATCTCCGGATTATTGTCAGTCCATCCGGCGGCATTGTAACCATAGTCCTCGATTATCTGTGCGGTCTCTCTGTCCCGGTTAAAATCAGCCAGTCTCAGGGATATTCCATTGATGACATCTTCAGTATCATAGAAATCCTGTGCAGTTTTCAGTGAAGTATATGTAAGACTTTCATCGAGCGCTGTTCCTGTATCATAGATAGCAACAACTTTTAGAGAAACCGGATTTGAGTTTGGGAATGAAACTTCAACATTGTCTCCGATATCAAGTTCCATGTCCTCTGCGAATTTATCTCCTATAATGATGCTCCTGTCAGAATATGTCAGTTCATCATAGCTACCTTTGATGATGTCATCTTTTGTGTGCGAAACGGCATCTTCTCTGGAGGCTATTATTCCTTTGATCGCTGCATTTTTAGTGTTGTCCTTGAATTTAAACGACGCTTCTCCGGTAAGGTAGGGAGAAGACGCAACAACGCCATCAATATTATTTATTTTGTCAACAATGTTCTTGTAGAGGTGAACATAGTCTTCATCATCCTGTGGGGAAACAACAACATGGGGCAGGTTTTCTACGGTTTTACTGTAGAGCTCCTGGGTAAATCCTGCCATGAATGATTGGGATACCATCAGGATCATCACCGCAATGCCAATTGCAGCAACCGATAGAATTGTCTGCCTTTTTCTTGCTCTAATATGACGAAGTGCAATGAACAATTCATAACGCATCGGTTACACCTTTCAGTGTTCTTTCTTTCCGGCTATTATTGCGGCAATAGCAACGAAAACCAGTGAAACAGGTAACATGAAGCCAGGAGATTGTCCGGTCTGTTCAGGACTTGTATTTGTCTGGTTCACAGATGGTTCATAATCGGACTCGATTATCTTTTCCTCAACATCCAGAATGTCACCGTCATTGCCAATGACTTCAATGAGAAGCTCATACTCTCCGGTTGTCAGGCGCTCATCCCAGATAGTTTCCACAGTTTCATCATCACTGTTAAGGATAACGGGCGACTTTTCAACAACGGATATGAGTTCATTGTCAGCAGTTACGTCAGTCTGGGAAACAGTAAATCTTACTGAACCTTTAAACGGAACCTGTGAGATACCATCGATGGTAGCACTTGCCCCTATATCATCTTCGTAAGTATCACTGATGAAAACATCATCTTTTGCAGTGAAATCCTCTGTCAATGCGATGTAAGTGACAGACGGTGAGTACAGTTTTACTTTCACTCTTGCGCTGTAATCTTTATTATTTTCAAGTAAAACATTCCAGTCTTCAGTTACTTCCAGAGGAACTGTACTTGCAGATACCTTCTTCTCGGAGCCGGAATAAATAACATCGGAGCCATCCATAAGCATGTATTCAATATCTACGAGCACAGCCTCCAAAGGTGTGATCATCACACTGAATCCCTGTGAGTTCGGTACAAGGTCATCAACTGTGATCCTTGCAATAGTCTGCCTGCCATTCACAAAACTGTACGTGTCTTCGTAGATTGTGCAGTCATCTTTTTTCAGGGTGCTTGTCACTGTATATTTTCCATCGCTCTTGTCATCAGTATCCCATCTGAATGCTTTTGTAACATCAGAATTGGATGTGATGCTGGCTATGGTAAAACTCCTGCTGTCCAGCACATCACCTGAATGTTCCAGAACCATGTCAAGTTCCAGTCCACTAACGGTTCCTGAGCTTTGTAATGTGATGTCACAGGTTTCCATGTCAGAGTAGACATTTGTGATAGTCACATCATATTCATTCGATGAACAATCAAGTGCTAAACCAGGCATTACTAAAAGAAGTGCCATAAACATGGCTGAAAGTGGCAAAAAAGCAGATTTCATATAAGGGCTCCTGTATTTTATTAAGTTATTTTTGATACTATTTATAGCAATCTGTGAGCTTAATTAATATCTTCATACTGACTATTGCTCAGAAGCAATTGAAGGAATGGCAAGGTACGGTATTACTCCCGGGAAAGCATATGGAGTCTCCATACCGGTGCTGCGCAGGACTGTGAAAGGACCGGGCAAAAACCATGAGCTTGCAATGAAACTCTGGGAAGCAGACACTCAGGAAACGCGGGTACTTGCAAGCATGGTAGATGATGTTTCTCAGGTAACAGGGGAGCAGATGGATGAGTGGGTAAAAGAGTTCGATTACCGGGAGATATGCGATCAGTGTTGCATGAACCTATTTGAGGACCACTTACATGCCTATGATAAAGCCATAGAATGGAGCCATGGTGACGAGGAGTTTGTAAAAAGGTCCGGGTGTAATGATGGCAAGACTTGCCGTGAGTGATAAAAAAGCAGAGGATTCACAGTTTGAGCAATTCTTTCCTTTATTCAAAGGCACTTAAGATTGCAGAAGAGATTCTCCTAGTTGACTGTCCTGCTGCCAGATGGATAGCCAGAGATGCCATCAGGGAACTTACCCAAGAAAAAGTCAAACAGAAGTTATTATCCAAAAAAGTGACATGATTTATTCAGTAAAACCCTTTATCTGCATTTTGTCCGCTTCCCTGAATAACGCCATCCCCGTTTTCATCCTTTTAAAGTTCAGACTCTCATAAAATCCTTCTTTGCCAGGGGAGACATATAATATGAAGTTACATTGTGGAATGCTTTTTATAATCTTATTGACAATCATTTTACCCAAACCTTTGCCTTGGTATGCTTTTGATACAGCCACATCATAAATAGCTGCTTGATATGCATAATCTGAGATCGCACGACCAAAGCCGATGAGTTTATCGTCTTCATATACAAATACAACTGTGCAACTATTTTCAAATGCAGTTTTATGGACGTCTCCTTCAAAATGCGCCATCTGAACACTTTCCAGGATTGAAGATACAGAGTCCCAATCAACGTTTGAGCAATCATACTGAAATCTTATATTCATAGATACATGTCTCCTTATTCCCTGGATTTTATTGCAACATAGTGGCAATAATGAAATCTGATATTTTTTGCTAATTTTATCATAGTGCGTTTTACTCATACCTGAGCGCATCCAGCGGTTTCATTCTCGAAGCCTTCCATGCAGGATACATACCTCCCACAAGGCTTGTGGCAATTCCGAAGAAGAATCCCTCTGTAACGTAGAACATGCTTGATAGAGTGAACAGGTATGAGGTGTTCCTGACAAGTAGTTCCATTACAAGGTAACTGCCACAGATTGTGAGTATGGCACCTGCCGTACTGGCGATCACTCCAAGGAACAGTGCTTCAAGCAGAAACATCTTGAGAATGTCTTTTCTTGAAGCTCCAACGGCTTTCATGATACCAATCTCCTTTGTACGTTCCATTGTGGACATGAGCATCACATTCAGTATACTCACACCAGCAACAAGCAATGATATGGAGCCAATTCCCATGAGGAAAAGAGAAATTGAACTAAAAACATCGTCAAGGCTTTCAGTTATCATATTCGTGGCAAAAACGGTGACAAGTTCATCCTTTTTGTTGATACGTTCATCTATCTCATCGGAAACAGTATCTATCTCATCGAGGTCTTTGACTATGATTATTACCTGATCATATCCTTCGTCTTCATCAGGATAAAGTTTTTCATACATTTCCGCGGATGTAAAAACACCACTGTCAGTACTGATGTCAAACCCCATTCCTCTTTCTTTTAAGATTCCAACTACCCGGAGTTTCTTATCATCGATCTCTATCTTCTGCCCGAGGGTGAGTTCCATATTATCCGCAACGCTGTATCCAACCACGCAATCGGTTGACCCCGGTTTGAAAAAGCGTCCGTCTTCCAGTTCTACAAGTTTTTCCAGGTCTTCTTTCTTGATATCATAAACCGAAACGTAGGTCTGGTATGTAGTCCCGCCGTCTTTGTATTCTATCACTTCACCACTGGTGGAAACAGGTATTATGTTTTCAATGTTACTTACCTTCCTCATCTGATCTATCTGTTTGTCTGTTATGTAATCTTCTCCGGGTGCAGGTGAAACTATGAGTTTGTCCCCTATATCCGCAAAAGATTCCGTGACAGAAAGCTTCAGGCTGTTCCCAAGTATTCCCATTGAGGATATTGCAATCACCCCAATAATTATTCCGATAGCTGCAAGCACAGTGCGCACAGACTGTCGTTTCAGGTTCCTTTTTGCCAGTTCAGCATACATGTTGTTACTCAGCAACCCGGAGAGTTCCTTTGTTATCTTCATTCTATGATCTCTCCGTCCTGTATCCTGATGGTCGTATGTGCATACTCTTCCAGTTTCGGATCGTGTGTGACAACAATGACAGTTGTTCCTGCGGCATTCAATTCACGAAGTAATTCCATAATATTGCTACCGGTCTTTGTGTCAAGATTTCCGGTAGGCTCGTCTGCAAGCAGTATTGGTGGATTGTTTGCCAGTGCTCTTGCAATTGCAACTCTCTGCTGCTGTCCTCCTGACATCTCATTCGGTTTATGGTTGGCATATTCAAGCGGAAGATCTGCTTTTTTAAGCACAGAAAGAGCTTTTCTTCTCCTTCTGGCAGGAGATGCACCGTTAAATATCATCGGTATTTCTACATTTTCAAGTGCCGTAAGTGTGGGTATGAGGTTGAACTGCTGGAAAATAAATCCTATATTGTTTCTGCGGATTGCAGTAAGGCCGTCGTCATCAAGTTTTGAAAGATCCACGTTGTTGACCTTTACTTTACCTGATGTGGGCAGGTCAAGGCATCCTATCATGTTCAGAAGTGTGCTCTTTCCAGAACCGGATGATCCCATGATGGTTACAAAATCACCTTTTTTGATAGCGAAGCTGACACCGTTTAGTGCATGTATCCTGTTTTCTCCGAGAGTGTATATGCGTTTTACATTCTGCAACTGTACAATAGGATGTGTTTTAGATGGCGTTTTCTTTACAGTTTTTCCGGATTTTGCAGATGCTACTCTTTTTTTCTTCCTGATAGCATCCGTGGGAGATTTTGATTGCTGCATGTGAGCACCGCTCATTCTGTAAATTCATCCTCTTCGTATTCTGCGTCCATGTAGTCAGGATACTCGTCCTCATCATCAGCTTCCTGTTCTTCCTCGTTTTCCTCATCCTTCCTTTTTTTCCAGGAGTAGCCCATGACAGCTACGATTACAATTACGATAAGACCAGCACCCAGCCAGAGACCGAGTGAACTACCTTCGTCATCACTGCTGGAATATGAGACTCCTGGTGCCGTATCAAGTGAAATCTCCTGGGTGATTGCAGTGTATGCATTGTCCAAGTCCCTGAATTCTATGAGGATTGGGATTGAGGTAACGTTCTCCGATGTGACACGTGCACTTAACTCGAAACTGCTGAAATCATCTGCTTCCAGCGTTCCGATGAAATAGCTTGCATAAGGCTGTAGGGGCTTGATATCTTCAATGTCTTCGATTGATACCAACACGTTCTTTGCATCTGTTATGCCGAAATTGTTCAGGTCTCCTGAAAGTGTGTATCTGTTTCCTGAGCTTTCAATCTCTATTCCGGTGAAAACAAGTGGAGATTGCTTTATGATTCTTACTTCCTTGGATGCAGTGTCGGAATTATGAAGGTTGTCTCCGTTAAAATAGGATGCTGTAAATGAAACGTTAATGTCGCCTTCTTTGTCAGACATTGTATTGAATGTGAAGGTAGCTGTGGATTTATTTCCTTCAGGGATACTGCCAATGAAATAATCCGACGGATTGAATGTCATGCCTTCTGCATGCGGGGTTACAATGACGCTGGTTACATCATTTGGTCTTCTGTTCACGACATCCACGCTGACGGTTGAAACTTCGTTCATCAGGGTTGATGGGAAATTAGACATTATAACCTTTACATTCCTGTCATCTACTTTTATGGGGATGCGGTAGTTGAGGTCGTACATGTTGCTACCACCGACAATTATCAGGTCAACGAAATGCACACCGTTTGTAATATTTTCCATGACTTTTACGTTGAATGTAAGCTTTAATGTGTCTCCGGGACCAAGTAGTCCTACGTCAGTATAACCTTTATCCAGTATCTTCAGATTACTATTGCCGTCAAGACTTGCACTTGCAATATATGAATTCATATCCAATGTCTCATTATCTTCTTCGACATATATCTCGCCGGTTGCCATGTTGGTTAATGTGACAGTTATTGTTCCCATATCGCCAGGCATGAATACCTCAGGTTCGATACTATAATCCAGAGTTAGTGTAGGTCTGATCTCAGTTGTCGCAGTAGCTGTAAATGAGAATGTGGCCAGAAGGACCATGGCCAGAACAATTAATTTTATCATATTTTTACCACATGAGTATCTGTCTGAATTGAAACAGAGTATAAAGTATAGATAGAACAACAGGAATTGCAACCGGAATTGCCGCATTTTTAACACTTATGTTCCTGGAATGAGCCAGTCCGTAAGTCCATATATACCCACTCCATAGTGTAAAGATAATTATTATCACCGGGGCTATTTTTAAAGTAGGGTCCGCTATAATAGCTTCACCGGATAATCCGGGGTTATTGATGGCATTTCCAACTGTTGCCAGTAATTCGTTTCCATACAGGACTTCCAGAATTGATCTGAATATCTTTGGAATAAATCCGTAAGATACGAATTCCATTACTCTTAAAAAATCCCCTTCGCCGTTGAATATTGAAGAAACAACATGGAAGAGTGCGCTATACAGGAGCCACCATAACAGTGTACCAATTATAGCAACGAAAATCCCGATAACAAATCTGACTATGAGCATAATAGATACAAATTCACCCACTCCGTTTTCTCCCAGCCCATCAAATAACCCAACTGCTCCGACTGTGAGTATAAATGAACTCATGATCTTTGCCACTATCACAAGTGCAATGATTGCTATTGGTGTTTTCCATTCGATCTCTTCGTTGATCTTCTTTCCAAAAAAAGATTCAGGATTTGTCAGTACTTCCAGCATTATTCCACCCAATTTGCGTGTTTTTGCCTTATCTGAGTACGAACATTGTTAATATTGTATAAAGCACCGACAATCCGATTGGGACTCCAACAGTTATTGCTGCATTTTTAAGGCTGAGGTTGCGTGCATACTGAAGTGCGAATATCCATATGTTTGCGCTCCAGAGTGTAAAGATAATTCCCAATGCAGTTGCAATTTTCATAGAAGGGTCTGCATACATCATGTCCTGCAACGCCTGCGGGTCTGTTATCGATGCAAAGTCTATATTTGAGAATACTTTGCTTGTATAATATGCGGATATTAATGAACCTGCTATATTTGGTATAAAACCATAAGATACGAATTCCATCAGTCTTTTGAAATCTCCCTCACCATGGAATATCACAGAAATGACATAGAATATACCTGTGTAAAGTATCCATGAAAAAAGGACTCCTATTATGGAACCAATTATCAGGAAACCTATCATAATCGCCTGTCCGGCAGCACCAAGAAAATCCATATCCATAAATGATTGCATGGTACTCATCATTGTAGTATAGATCGTGATGGTCCCTACTACGGCCATAAATGCCATAATTATAAATGGATTTTTCCACTCAATTTTTTCAGTTATCTTTTTTTTGAAAAACCCGTTAGGGTTGGTTAGTACTTGTAACATCCTTTCCACATCCGGTCTTACATCCTCAGGCGCATTTCTCGATATTCAAACCTGACGATATTTAGTCAGTAAACATAGGATTAAGAATATTTATACTTTTTTATTTTTGTCACAAATACTTTCTTCATGTTGCCCTATGGTCTCCAGTTTGAACTACACTTCTTCACTTCTCTGTATTTTTCTGCAAGGAACCTTTTTATAAGTTAAACCCCGAACTATTTAGAGTATCGGATGCACTCTTCCTTCCGGGAAGAATATTGCTTTTCATGTGTGCTTTTATGGGGGACAAATATGGATGCAAAACCTGCTCGTGGTCAGAATGACGGGAAAAATACACCTGTGATCGAGCTTGTGAATCTTTGCAAGAGTTATCATGTAGGTGACATGGATGTGCCTATCCTCAAAAGTATCGACCTTAAGGTTATGCCGGGGGAATTCGTTGCGATCATGGGTCCGTCGGGTTCCGGAAAAAGCACACTTATGAATATGGTCGGCTGTCTTGACAGGCCAAACTGTGGACAGGTTCTTTTGATGGGTAAGGATGTTGACACACTTTCTGATCCTGAACTTGCAAAGTTAAGGGGATTAGAGATTGGATTTGTTTTTCAAAATTTTAATCTTGTTCCAAGACTCACAACACTTCAGAACGTGGAGCTTCCTACTTATGCCAACAAAAAACCCGGAGTGGATGCCAGCAAAAAAGCAAAGGATCTTGTGGAAATGGTTGGCCTGAAAGAACGTATGAATTACAGACCTTCTGAAATGTCGGGTGGGCAGCAGCAGAGGGTAGCAATTGCGCGGGCTTTGATAAATGATCCATCTCTCATACTTGCCGATGAACCCACGGGTAATCTTGATTCAAAAACCGGCGATGAGATCATGAAGATATTTTCTGATCTGCATGAGAAAGGACGAACAATAGTTATGATCACACACGATCCTGATCTTACAGAGTATGCAGACAGGATTGTCCATCTTAAGGACGGAATTATTGACAATAATTAAAATGAGGAACTGTTATGTTGGGGAATAGGAAAAAGGAAATAAATGTTGCTGCATCGGTCGTGTTGCGAATATCTCTGATCTTGGTTTTGGTTTTATCTCTCTCGTTCATTGCATCTGCTGCAGAAGGTGCTGATCTTGAAGTGAGTGTGCTCAGGTATGAACCTGTTCCTGCTGAGATTGGAGAGTATGTTAGTGTCTGGGTCAAGGTGGAGAACCTTGGTTATGCAAAAGCCGATGACCTTTCCATACAAATGGTTCCTGATTATCCGTTTTCGGTAGATAGCAGTGAGAATGCCATTGTTAATGTAGGGATACTGACTCCTGATAATGCAGCGGTTCATGAATACAGGCTCTATGTCGATTCCGGTGCAAAGCAGGGAACCGGAACGTTTGAGGTCTGGGTTCAGGAAGAACCTGATGGGACCTGGTTCAAGAAAGAATTTGAGCTAAGGGTTGGTTCCGGTTCTTTTGACAGCAAAGGAACGATACAGCTTGTAGGAGAAATGGTAAAGGAGCCGGAAGTCTTTATGCCAGGGGACAAGGGTACAATTTCATTCACACTCAGAAATAGTGCTACAGATTATACTGTCACAATTGATGACGAGCAGTACGATACGAATGCCAGGATTCAATCCGCTTCCCTTGAAGGAACTGAAGGGATAAAAGTCACCACCGGGACCTACTATGGAAATGGCGTGATAGGCCCGGGAGAATCTGTTGACCTGACTTACAATGTAGTGGTTGCAGACGATACTCCCGATGGAACTTATTATCTTGATTTCTCGATAGTCGGAAGTTCACATTCGTACAACAACAACTGGAGAATCCCTGTCAAAGTAGATTCTTCTTCTGTAAGGGTCATACCATCAAAGCCGCTAAATCTTGAAAACGGAGAAGGTACACTGGAATTCGATGTTGCTAACATTCACCCCAACGAGCTTTCATCCGTAAGCGTAAAACTTGAAGCAGAAGGTGTTGAGTTCTCTCCTTCTGAATATTTCATTGGTTCTATGGATTCTGATGAGCTGTTCACCATAGAGATTGAAGCAAAAGCAGTTTCAGAAAGCATAACTTTCCCTCTTGATCTTGTGATTACTGCAGATTACAGGAATGGCCTGAACGAACACACTGAAGAGATAACCACTCGTCAGCTCCGGCACCATGTTGTGGAAAATGGTGGCGGTTCAGGTGTCTATCTGTTAGTACTTTTGCTGGTGGTTGTCGGAGCAGGAGCTTATTATCTTTACAGGAAGAACAAGGATAAAAAGGTGAAAGAATAGACAGGCAGTCCAGGATGAACATTTCATGTTAAGTCCGGCTCAGGCTATCAGAATCTCACTGGGAAGTATTGGCAGTGCAAAGCTCAGGTCTGCCCTCACAACCCTTGGAATCATCATCGGTGTAGCGGCAGTTATCGCCAACGTGTCCCTGGGAGCAAGTTTTAACCAGTATTTCAATGATGAGATCGGAGCCGTCGGGTCGAATTTCATAGTGGTTTACAGCCAGAATATTGATGTTTTCTTTGACAAAGATCTTGAAGTGATCAGGAACACTCCGGGTGTGAAAGGTGTTTCTCCGATCAATCAGCAGATGGCGAAGGTCACATACATGTCGACTTCCCGGCAGATAGACATCCAGGGTGTGACGCAGGATTATGATGAAGTTGCAAACTTCGGGCTGGACTCAGGTACTTTTCTTACTGACAAGGATCGCTACGTTGCTGTAATAGGTGCCGAGGTTGCCTATGAGAAATTCGACAAGAAAATATCAATCAAAAATCCGATAGACATAACATTCAGACGTGAGGATGGCGGCGTTGTAACACAAACTTTCATCGTGAAAGGAGTGATTACTGATCCTGAAACGACTTTTGCCCAGACAGGTGTCGAACCTGAAATTCGTGTCTTTATCCCTATCGATACAATGAATGAGATTCTCGGAAGGGATGACTACGGGGGATTTTTCATAAAGGCAGAGAGCCTTGAAGTTGTCCGTGAAACCTCGGATGAGATCGACAAAAGACTTGCACGCAGTCTGGGAGTTTCAAGCAGGGATCTTGAAAATGATGATGCAAAGCCCTATGTTATGTTTGACCAGATCGAGATTCTGGAAGAGACTAGCCAGCTTTCAACGGCTTTATCCTCTTTGCTGACCTCGGTGGCTCTGATATCACTTATTGTCGGTTCTATTGGAATAATGAATATCATGCTTGTTACAGTTGCTGAGAGGACACCTGAGATCGGTCTTCTAAAATCTCTTGGATACAATGAGCGTGATATCCTCTTACTTTTCATTATCGAATCCATGATCGTTGGTCTGATCGGTGGTATAATAGGAACTATTGCAGGGATCGGAGCTGCCTCAATAGCCAATGAGCTTCTTGATGTGCCGGATGTTTTCCCAGCAAGTCTGATCTTCCTTGGATTTTTCGTATCATTAATGGTTGGACTTGTGGCAGGCGTTTATCCTGCAAGAAAAGCTGCCCGGATGAATCCTGTTGAAGCATTGAGGAAGGATTGAAATGATAAACCTGAGATATGCTTTTGTTCTGGCTTTTGGAAGCATAAGCAGCGCAAAGCTGCGATCCACCTTAACAGCCCTGGGTATTATCATAGGTGTTGCCGCTGTTGTTGCAAACGTATCCATTGGTTCAAGTTTTAACCAGTATTTCACCGATGAGCTTGGTTCCCTTGGTTCCAATTTCATAATTATCTACAGTCAGGATGTCAACATATTCTATGACACAGAACTCGAACTTATCAGGAACACTCCGGGGATCGAGGGTGCTTCGGCATTCAATCAGCAGACGGCAGCAGTATCTTACATTTCAGCGACCCGGCAGATCGATGTTCAGGGCGTGTCGGAAGACGCCAGGTATATTTCCAATCTGGGAGTTGAAAAGGGAAGTTTCCTCACAGATCAGGACAAGTATGTGGCAGTCATCGGCAAAGATGTTGCGACGGAAAAGTTTGACAAAAATATCTCTGTGAAGAATTACATCGATATTACCATCAAGCGTGACGATGGTACAAGCATAACTCGTAAGTTCCGTGTAAAAGGTATTCTTGCAAGTGAGGACAACACATTTGTTACCGGTGGTCCGGACCGTGATGTGACGATATATGTTCCGATAGCAACCATGAATGAAATGCTGAACGTCACAGATTATAGTGGCTTTTCAGCTAAGACCGGTTCTGCGGAATCCGTGCAGGATGTTTCTGATGAAGTTGATAAAAGACTTGCAAGGGCACTTGGAGTTCCTACAAGGGATCTGGATAATGATGATGCAAAGCCTTACCGAATATTCAATCAGGCGGAGATCATTGAGCAGCTTGATTCCCTGACAAACGCTTTTACTATACTTATTACGCTGATCGCTGTTGTTGCATTGATTGTAGGTTCTATTGGAATCATGAATATCATGCTTGTCACCGTGACTGAAAGGACAAGTGAGATTGGCCTTTTGAAATCCCTTGGTTATACCAGACCGGATATAATTGTACTTTTCATTATGGAATCCATTATTGTGGGTGTGATCGGTGGTATACTGGGTACGGTTCTTGGTTTGGTTGGTTCTTATATTGTGGAAGTATATCTAGGTATAACTCCGGTATTCCCGTTCTATCTGATATCCCTGGGTTTCTTCATCTCGGTATTTGTAGGACTTATAGCAGGTGTGTATCCTGCTAACAAAGCTGCAAATCTGAATCCTGTGGAAGCTCTGCGACATGAATAAGTTGTAATTGGTTTGTTGGTCGTCAGGCCTTTTTTTGCTATTCTGTCTATTTAGAAGTATATGTGCATACTGAATATGCAAACCCGTCGATTTATAGAAACGTTTAAGTATTTTCTGCGCATTGACTAACTTGTCGATAAATAGTCGAGTTGAGTACATAAAGGTGAATTATTATGGCTGGTTGTAAAGTACAATACCCTGAAACTAATGATGTGATAGATATTCAGGGTCTGAAGAAAAGTTATTTCCTGGGAAAAATGGAAGTGCCCATACTTCACGGAATTGACCTGTGTATTAAAAAAGGAGAATTTGTGGCTATCATGGGTCCGTCCGGTTCCGGGAAGAGCACACTAATGAATATGATTGGCTGTCTTGACAGGCCTACAGAAGGCAAAGTGATGCTTATGGGAAAAGACACAAACGCCATCACAGATAATGAGCTTGCAGAGCTCAGGGGATTTGAGATAGGCTTTGTTTTCCAGAATTTTAACCTCATACCACGCCTGAGTGCTTATGAGAATGTCCTCCTTCCAACTTATTCCAATACAAAAAATGGAATGGACACGTCAGGTCGGGCACGAGACCTGCTGAAACTGGTAGGTCTCGATGACCGTACAGGACACAAGCCTGCGGAATTATCAGGTGGTCAAAGGCAGAGAGTTGCAATAGCAAGGTCGCTGATAAATGATCCTTCTCTGGTTCTTGCAGACGAACCCACGGGAAATCTTGATTCCAAAACAAGTGTTGAGATCATGGACATTTTCTCTGATCTCCATCAGAAAGGACGTACCATAGTAATGATAACACACGATCCTGAAATGGAGCAGTATGTTGACAGAGTTGTCCATATAATGGACGGTAATATCGGCAACAATTGAGGTGGTTTTTCATGAATTTCATAAATCTTTCAGATATTGAAAAGGTGATCACAAGATCATTTTACATTTTACTCTGCATGGCTTTATTAAGTACTTTTTCCATTATCCCGGTCTCTGCAGACTCGGCACCTACCATGAAGGTCGATATAATCGATTATGAGCCTTTTCCGGCTCAGATAGGTGAATATGTGGACGTCAGGGTAAAGATAGAGAATACAGGTTTCGGACGTGCAGATGCAGTTTCCATTAAGATGGAGCCTGAATATCCTTTCTCACTGGATTCCCCGAAAAATGCTGTGGAATTCATAGGTATATTATCTCCCGATGATGCGGCGGTACACGAGTACCGCTTATTTGTGGACGAGAGCGCAAAGGTAGGCACAGGCACAGTTGATGTCTATTACCAGGTCTATGAGGGTGGATCATGGTATAAGTCCTCCTTTGACTTAAACGTCGGTTCCAGCACATTTGACAGCAAAGGAACCATAGAACTAACCGATATCTCCTGTGATCCTGTGGTATTTATGCCGGGAGATATCGGTACAGTCAGTTTCTCTTTAACTAATACAGCAACAGAAAATTCTGTAACCATTGATGGTGAGGACTATGATACAAATGCACGTATCCAGTCTGCAGTGCTTCAGGGAAATGACGGCATTGATGTTACAAGTGAGAGCTATACAGGCTCAGGTGTGATTGGTCCCGGGGACTCTATTACATTAAGCTACAATATTGAAGTTGCAGACGATGTGACAGATGGCACTTATTATCTGGACTTATCCATGGTTGGAAATTCCCACTCGTACAACAATAACTGGAGAATTCCTGTACAGGTTGATTCGGCTTCTGTGAAGGTCATTCCTTCAAAGCCAATGGAGCTTATAAATGGAGAAGGAACTCTTGAATTCGATGTTGCCAATATGCACCCAAATTCACTCAGTTCTGTAAGTGTAAAGTTAAGTGCTGATGGTGTTGATTTCGCTCCGGAAGAATACTTTGTCGGAGCAATGGATTCTGATGAGCTATTCACCATTGAAGTGGACGCAAAAACAGACCTCACAGACGAAGTTGTTCCTGTAACTATCACTGTGGGATACAGAAACGGAATCAACGAACACAATACTGAAGTTGCTGTCCGTGATGTGAAACTTAGTACTGAAGAGGAAGGCAGCGGTGCAAGTATTGCTGTTGGAGCAATTGCAATCCTGTTGATGCTTGGTGTGCCTGCGGTTGTGTTCATGAAACGCAGAAAGCAGAACAATAATTGAGGTTTCAGGTGAGATTATGCTGAGTCTGAAACATTCATTCAGGATGGCTGTAGGAAGTATCAGCAGCTCTAAACTGAGGTCTGCACTGACAACACTTGGAATTGTCATAGGTGTGGCCGCAGTTATTGCAAATGTATCACTGGGAGCCAGCTTTAACCAGTACTTTACAGAAGAAATTGGTTCTGTAGGTAACAATTTCATAATAGTAGAGGGCAAGGTCTCAAATCTTTTTCATGATTCTGAAATGGAGATCATAAAAAACACTCCTGGTATTGTTGGAGTTTCTCCATTGAGTCAGGAGGTTGCTGAAGTTACATATCTCTCAACTTCCCGACAGATAACTGTGCAGGGAGTTTCCGAGGACTATGAACAGGTTGGTAATATCCGGATGGAAAGTGGCACTTTCATAAATGACAAGGACAAGTATGTGGCTGTCATAGGTCATGATGTTGCATATGATAAATTCGACCGCAAGATATCTAACAAAAATACCATCGAGCTTAGTTTCATAAGACCTGATGGTGAAGTTGTAACCCAGAAATTCAAGGTAAAAGGTATTGTTGACAGCCCTGAAACAACATTCATACAAAGTGGCATAGAACCTGATGACCGAATTTTCATCCCCATCGAAACAATGAACGAAATAATGGGTCAGGACTACTATTGGGGTTACTTTGCAGCCGCTACAAGTCTGGAATCTATTGGCGATGTAACCGATGAGATTGACAAGAGACTTGCAAGGGACCTTGGTGTTCCCTTCAGGGATCTTGACAACGAGGATTCTAAACCGTATAGCCTTACAAACCAGGGTGAGATTCTGGAAGAAGTTAACCAGTTATCCGCTGTATTGGGCTCACTGCTGACATCGGTAGCTCTGATATCACTCATAGTCGGTTCTATTGGTATCATGAACATCATGCTTGTTACGGTAACAGAAAGGACAGGTGAGATAGGCATAATGAAATCCCTTGGTTTCAAAAATCATGAGGTCCTGTCCCTGTTCATGGTGGAATCAATAGTTGTTGGACTATTTGGCGGTGTGCTGGGTATTGTACTTGGTGTGGTAGGTGCATATGCGGCGGATACTGTTATGGGATTGCCATATGTATTCCCGGTTACTATGATCCTTAGTGGAATGCTGGTTTCAGTAGTAGTTGGTTTGCTTGCAGGTATTTATCCTGCCAACAAGGCGGCAAAGATGAATCCGGTAGATGCACTCCGTCATGAATAACAATTATGAGGGTATTGGAAGATGTATTAAGGAGGTATTAAGATGTTCGATATGTTTGGTGTAGCATTTTCATTTTTTATGTTCATATTTATATTTGGATTTGGGATAATCGGGACTTTGTTCTGGTTGTGGATGCTCATTGACTGTGCCACAAAAGAACCATCCGAAGGTAATGACAAGCTGATCTGGATTATCATAATTGTTTTCACGCATGTGCTTGGTGCCCTGATATACTTCTTTATCAGAAGGCCAAAAAGGATTCAGGAATGTGGGACTTGATTCCGGAAATTAGTATCATGGAAAGACGACAGTAGTCAGGAATCATTGACTATTAACAAATTATGAAGGCTATATAATAAGTTTGTAGGTGTAGAAGGAAATGGCAGAGTTAGGTGGCGTTATTCACAAATTCGTAAATGTCGCTTTTGAAAAGCAGACTTACCTGAATATCCTGTACCTCCTGTTTTCTTTTCCCCTGGGCACTGCTTATTTCATATTCCTGGTTTCCGGTCTTTCCTTCGGTTTCAGCCTGTTAATATTCTGGGTTGGGGTTCCTGTTCTCTTACTTGTCCTTGTGGCATGGTGGGAGATTGCAGCATTTGAACGACAAATGGCAGTATGGTTGCTGGGAGTCGAGATACCTTCCATGTACCCTGTATCATTTTCCAATAGCAATATCCTTCAACGGTTTGTGCAGAGAGTGACGAGTCCGGTTACCTGGAAAGCTCTTATATTTTTGTTGATTAAGTTCCCACTGGGGGTATTTTCGCTGGTAATCATGACGGTTCTGTTAAGCCTGACCCTCACAATGCTGTTTACCCCTGTGTTTTATGCATTAGGTATAGGTAAAGTTAGTTCAGTTTCCCAGGCAATTTTTATTTCAGCATCAGGTATCTTTGTGGGTTTTGTATCTTTGCATTTACTGAACCTGCTGGCTGCTGTATCCGGTGATTTTGCAAAAAGAATGCTGGGAAAGTCTGAAAAGCAGGCAAAGTAACAGATATCGGATACATGCCTTTTTTATTTGTATTTCTAAAAAAGCCTAGTCCATATCATTCAGACGGTTATAAAAATCAAGTATAAGCCTTGTCTTTTCATTATCAAGATTGAGCCTGAATGTCCTTATCTGCTTACCGAGGGGTTTTTCAATAACAATATCACTTTTGATAAGTGGAGTTATAACCCTTGCAACGCTGGAGTGTGACAAACCGGTTTCATCTGCGATCCCGGAAAGATAGGTTGATTCCTCCTTGTGTGCGATGAGATTCTTAAGAACCGTCATCTGGGCCGTTTTTCCAAATATCTCTTCCAGCGCATCCATTAATATCCTAATTTAATAATCTGTTATGTCTTATAAGATTTTCTTTTATCGGACAGGTTGTTCACAAAAACAGAAACCCTTTCATATTTAGAAAGGTTTTAATAATATCATCCGACTATATTTTATGAGCTCATTTCAGGTAGAATTATCATGCAGGCAGAAAGCATTGGTGGGAAGATCCTTTCTCTTATGGAGGAAAATCCCGGGATAACCGTAAAGGAAATTGCTGAAAAGTTGTCGATATCTGCGGATCAGGTAGAAAGCACACTGGAAAGCATGTCTGATACCAGACAGAAGGTTCTCATTGTTGATGATGAGATGGATGCCCTGATGGCACTGAAAGTTGCTCTGGAAGCTGAAGGCTACAATGTTGCTGAAGCAAAGGATGGTCATGAGGCTTTAGATAAAGTACATTCCGAAATACCGGATGTAATACTGCTTGACCTGATGATTCCCGGAATTGATGGTTTTGAGGTTTGCAGGCAGTTAAAATCTGATGATGTGTATCGTCATATTCCCGTTATCATGCTTACAGCTCGCGGAGAGATAGACGATAAGGTTGAAGGTATCGAACTTGGTGCAGATGATTATGTAACCAAACCATTTAACCTGAAAGAACTGAAGGCACGCGTAAAGATGGTCCTGCGAAGGCAGGAAGCCTGATTATTTTTGAGTGATCCATGTGGAACCGCAAAAGCAAATGGAACCTCATTCTTTTTGCTGCAATAGTATTGCTTTTGATAAGTTCCATCTTTTTTCTCTGGATGAGGACCAATATTGAGGTCAGGTCCGTTGTTGAGGAGCAATACCAAAATCAACAGTTATTACTGGCAAGGCACATTGCCGGGAGTATTGAACAAACCCTTAATGAGAGGGTCTCTCTTCTGGAACTCATCGCTAAAAAAGATACAGGTGTTCCTCCGGACAATTTTGGATCAGATCTTAAAAGTGTCTATGATATTGCGGGAATGTTCTATGTGGTTGAGTACGTCTCGGAAAACGGGACAATAGTATCAGGTTATCCGGAAGATTTTGTTCCACTGGGTTTTAATCTTTATGAGAATAATCAGTCTTATGCTTTTGAATATGTGAAAAAAAGCAGGGATGTATACATAACAGAACCTCTGAGGCTTATGGAGGGTGACTATGGTTCCTTCATATGGGTTCCTGTTTATGAGGGAGATGAGTTCAGAGGTACTTTTATTGCTATTATCATAGAGGAAGATCTGAAAGACAGGTATGTAGTAGAATCAAATTCATCCAGTTATGCATATCTTATTGATGACCGTGGCCGGATACTTTATGAAGGAAATCAGAACTATAAGCGAGGTGTTCTTTATACTGATATCTTTGGCTCCAATGCTTCCGGCCTGGAGGAAATTGTTGCAACACAGACCAACGGTACTGAAGGTACCGGAAAATACTTCCTCCTTGAAAACGGGACTATTTATGAAGAGAAGCTGGTGTCCTATTCTCCGATTGAATGGTACAATCAGAAATGGTCACTGGCACTGACAAGTCCCTCTTCGGATGTGGACCGGCTGATTGTTTCCGTATACCTGAAACTTTTTATTGTGGCAGTGATTTCAGTTATGTTTATTATATTTGTGAGTTCCTTCGTTGTTATTATTCTCTATAACTGGAGCAAGAGCCTTGAAACCGAGGTAGGCGAGAAAACCCAGGAGCTGAAAGAGTCCAATGAATCCCTGAAGGCGGCAAACAAAAAGCTCAAGGAACTGGATCGCCTGAAAACGGAATTCCTGTCCATTGTGTCACATGAACTTAAAACTCCTCTTACTGCCATGAGGACTTCAAGTGAGTTCCTCATGGAAAGTGAGGAATGTAATGTCCCGCTCAGAAAAAAGATGCTTGATATTATAATCAGGAACATAGACAGACAATCCAGGATGGTGGATGATCTTCTGGATATATCAAGGATAGAGTCCAGTCGTATGAAATTCCATAAGGAGCCTGTGGATATTGAGGAAGCGATTCATACTTCCCTTGAGATGCTCTCTACTGAGGTAAATGAGAAAAATATAAATATTCTGGTGGAGCTCCCGGATGACCTTCCCGGTGTCTGTACGGACAAGGATAAGATTATCCAGGTTTTCGTGAATCTCATTAACAATGCTGTGAAGTTCAGTAAACAAAATAGCACTATCCGGATCACTGTACAGGAAGAAGAAGACGTAGTCAGGGTAAGTATAAGTGATAATGGTATCGGCATGAGTCCTGAAGAGCTGGATAAGATATTTGATAAGTTCTACCAGATAGATAGCACATCCACCCGCAAGGTAGGGGGAAGCGGACTTGGCCTTTCCATTGTGAAAGGCATCATTGAAGGTCAGGGTGGAAGTATATCTGCTGTCAGTGAACCGGATAAAGGCAGTACGTTTGTTTTTACGCTAAGTAAAGTGATTCATGGAGAGTGAATGAATGATAGTAACTACAACAGATGGAATAGATGGAAAAGAACTTGAGATAATATCGGTAGTCTTTGGGAATACTGTACGTGCCAAGCATATTGGTAGTGATATCGCAGCAGGATTAAAGAATATTGTTGGGGGTGAGCTCAGAGGCTATTCTGATATGCTGACTCAGGCCAGAAAAGAGGCCTATGAACGCATGGTAGAAAATGCAAAACAGCTTAATGCTGATGCAATTGTGAATGTAAGATTCACAACTTCCCAGACCATGGCTGGTGCAGCTGAACTTTTGGCATACGGAACTGCCGTAAAGGTAAAGGATGCTCAATAAGCGATTTTTCAGTTCAGTTTTTAATTTTTGTCAGTATCCATTGGAATTGTAAAGCTGAAATTGCTTCCTTTATTTATCTCGGTTTCAACACGCACGTTCCCACCATGCATCCTGACAAATTCCTTTACGATACTAAGACCGAGCCCGGCTCCTTCAAATTTACGATTAAGTGATGAATCTATCTGTGAGAATGGCTGGAATAATTTACTGATGTTCTCTTTTTCGATACCTATTCCATCGTCTTTCACTGAGACTCTGAGCATCTCATCGTCCTTTACAACGCTGACATCAATATTTCCGCCTTCCGGAGTGAACTTTATGGCATTGTTTATGAGATTATACAGCACGGTTTTGATTTTACTCTTGTCGGCATTTATTGTCTTAATATCCTCATCAACACAGAAATGCAGTGCGATCTGCTTTTTCTTGGCCATGGGAAGTGTGGAGTTCTTTATGTCATTTATTATAACAGGTACAGAGAACTCTTTTAAATCCAGTTCTCTCTTTCCTTCTTCAATTGCTGACAGGTCTATCATTGAATTGAGGAGAAGAAGCAACCTGTTCCCACTTCTTTTGACAATTTCCAGGTATTCTTTTTGCTCTTTGCTTGTTGTACCCACATAGTCTTCATATAAAAGGTCCGAGTACCCGATTATAAGGTTCAGGGGAGTCCTCAGTTCGTGGCTTATATTTGAAAGGAACTGTCTTTTAGTACGATTTGCATTTTCAGATATAAGCTTTGCAAAAACAAGCGCCTGTTCTGCTTTTTTCCTTTCAGTGATGTCATTTCCTGAAGACAACATTCCCGTAACATTTCCCTCTCCGTCTTTGATGTCTATATTGTGCCATGCAAATATCCGTTCTCCCTCTTTTGTTTTTATGGGAGATTCAAAATAAGATTTGAATGGTATTTCTCCCTCTATGGTTTTTTTGTATTCTTTTTTCGCCTTTTCCTTCAGTTCTTCAGGAAAATATATATCAAACCAGTTTTGTGATACAAGCTGGTATTCTTCTTCTCCGAATATTTCGCATCCTTTTTTGTTTATAAGTTTGATATTGCCTTCTGTATCAATTGCAAGTATAATGACTCCTACGATGTCAAGGTAATTCTGTGCCCTGTCCCTTTCTTCTTTGAGTCTTACTTCAACTTGTTTGAGTCTTGCAATGTCCACCATTAATCCATTGATGCCTACAAAATTTCCATCCTTTATAATGGGCCTGGATGTGGTGTGCACATAGCTTATTTTTCCATCTTTTTTTACTATCCTGAACATATAGGGCTTGTGTTCTCCTGAAACTGTTCTCTCTATATCTTCCTGAAGACCACCAATATCATCGGGATGCACGTGCTTTGTAAAATGGGTTCCAAGGACTTCCTCAATTGTATAACCGGTTATGTTTTTAATGGCCGGATTTATGTAAGTAAAGATTCCTTTTGCATCTACAGAAAAAAGAACATCGTTGAGATTGTTGAGCCGGTCTGAATAAAACTCCTCTGTTTCCTTGAGCTTCGATTCGGAAATTTCCAATCTGGCATTGAGATCGTTAATTTTTTGGTTGAGACTCTTAATTATTGCTTTGTAATCCGGTTCACTAAGTGTTTTTTCCGGTATATTTTCTTTCGATGTCATCCTCTTTGAAACCGCCAGATAATTATTGTTTTTATTAAAGGATATCCTCTGCTTTATTCTTTAGATATTTGCACTTTGAAGAACCTGAAAGCGGAACTAAACAGCTCTGTAAGCATTATTAAACTTACAGTTATCCTACTCCCTGCACAGAAATGGTTAAATATGTTACTAGTTTGCTACCCTGCAATCTCAGCTATAATGTCGAAAGCTTTTAAAGCTTCATATGTTCTTCAGATTCCGGGAATTCCTCCGTGGGATTAATATCCTTATCTTCTATTTCATTAACAAGTATATAAATATTTATGCAGAAATGATGTGTTTTATCGGTGTTGGGTGAAAGGACTAATAGCAGCTATCCGGTAAGAATACAGCTATACATGTTATTTTATGTCATATTCCCAGCAGTTGCTTTTTCTTGGCACTAAATTCGTTATCTGTTATGACGCCCTGTTTGTTCAGGCGGGAGAATTTTTTAATCTGTTCAATCACGTCATGGCTGCATGTGACCTGGCACACATTGTTGTTTGCTATTTCTGTGATGTATGACCTGGTTTTCCTGACAAAATCTTCTGCATTTTCATTTGTTGGAATCAGTGTGACTTTAAGACTGCTAATGCTGTTCTGCATCTGTATGTTCGATCCCAGGATTCCCTTTTCAAAGTTTATGCTGCTGATTTCTTTCAGTGGATATATTTTTGACCGGTAAAATCCACTTTTCCGCTTATAATGGAATAAGACTCTTTCAGGTGTCAGTACGAGTACGCCGTCAAGGTTGTCAGTTTTCTCCCCAAACAATGTTCCGTTAACAACACCGGATACTGCCTCAATGATTTTTTCATCTTCTTCCAGCATCTTTTCGATATTTTTCATTCTTCCTTTTGTACACTTACTTATCATTTTATCTCCCACGCAGTGAACAACTATTTTTTATGGTTGTGCTAATTAGTTTGGTTATGTGTTGAGAATTTGCACACTATGAACTATGTACGCAATTATATAAAAACATGCCCTAATGTCTTTAGTTGCTTGTTTCGGGATATGGATAAATTGGCAAGATGGAACATTGATGCGAAAATATTAGAGGAAACACAATCAGTCCGTTTTCTCATATTCGGGACTCTCAACTTTGCCCATAAACAGAATGCATCCTGTCCTCTTGTCTTCTATGAAGAACATGAAAGGATGATCTGCCCTGAATTCCCTTTCGGGAATTGGTTCAACATCTACAGCTTCATCTTCCACTGCCACTTCGGTCGCTGCAGCTGCTTCTGTGCCTTTCTCCTGAACATCAACAAAAGCCTGATGGAGTACCTTTGATACCTTCAGATATTTATCTGAAATTCCCGACAGATCAGCGTTTTGATCGCTGAATGCGTCTCTTACACCCATCCGGATGAGCTGATCTGAAAGCTCGGTCCTTGACTCAAATTTAAACTTGGGTAGCCATGTTTTTACTTCATACTCAGAATCCATGCCGGATTTGAGACTTTCATAGTCACTAACAGAAAATGAGCTTTCAAAGGATTCGATGTCATTCTCAGTTGGGAGGACAACATACATGCAGAGATTATCGCCTTTGTATGGTAGTTCCAACATCTTCGCATCTGAGCTTTCTGAATAACTGAAATACTGCTTTGTATACATGGTCTCTACATTGCTATCATCATCTTCAGAAATGTAGAAATCCCTTTTGTGGGTGCTTCCTTCGTTAAATTCGGTTAACCATTTACCATTGAAGTAAACTGCGTTTGTGATGATGAGCCTGGTATATTCGTTAATCACTCCATCAGGGATAGGGTCTTTTATTTTATCATTTGTTTTTTCTGCAACCCAATTGTTGATTGTTTCCTTTGATTCTTCAGGCTGGCTTACAAAATCCAGATTTGTTACGTTTCCATAGTAGTATGTTTCAACGTTGGAAATGTACTGCTCTTTTACCGGGAAGCTCTGTTGAATCCACAGGGCATTTGCAGTTTCAAGTTCATAATTTTCATTATCTGAATTAATTTGCTCAATCATTCCCATCAGGCTTATTTCCAGTACATTTTTGTTGAGTGGGAAATAGAATACATTTGACATCTCCTCTTTGGTTGTGCTCTCGGCACCATCATAGCACATTGCCATTGCTGTGAATATGCTGTAAGGAGAAAAGAACATGTTTCCTTCACTTGTATTTACAATCCCTGAATACATGTCAAAGGCGAAGGCATTGTTTGCAGCCGCAATATTATAATCTTCAGCCGATTCCGCATTTATTGTAGACTCCGAGCTTACACCCGTATCTTCAACACATCCGGAAAGAAGCAATGTGCACAACACACATAGTGTGAATAACATTTTTGTATATTTCATAACATGACCACTATTTTTTGGTTAGTGGTTGGTTTTGTAACTATTTAAGTTCTTTTGGATGACGATTGTGGCAATTGTCTCAGCTTATAGATGTTCATCCAGATTGATGTGCTCATTTTCCAGGAAGCGGGACAGGTGTCATATTCCTTCCGGGTGCTCTCCTTTGTTTTCTCTAATATTTCAGATGCTCTTATAGCTGGTTCTCTCATGTTTTAAACTGGACTAAGTCATACGAAACATAATTTTTTTATTAAAATTAGTATTATTGTCTATAAGTAAAGAAATAATCTATGGATAACACTAACTATGAGTGAAAATTATGAATATCTAACATGATATGACAATTAAGCAATATTAGTAAGAAATTATTATGGATGTAATGGACATAATCAAACAATTCATGCCAATCATTATTGGTTATTTAGTAGGATTCTTGCTTCAAAAACTGAAGATCTTTTTGCCTTTGAAGCTGGTGACATCGATTGATGTTGAAAATGCGAGAAGAATTATGATTGATTATTATTCCGATTGTTGAGCATCAGGAGCAAATGAGATGGAAAACGATATCAAAATGTTCTATGATCTAATGGCAGAGAAAACTGCAGATGAGTGGTATAGTGAAGATATACTGAAACCGACGATAAATGATTTTATCTCATTGTTACCACCAAATCCACATGTTCTTGATCTTGGGTGTGGTCCGGGACACGAAAGCATGAGACTGGATCAGGCAGGAGCAAAGGTTACAGGTATTGATTTCAGTGAAAAATGTATTAATATTGCACGCCAACGTTGCCCTCAATGCAAATTTGATGTAAAAGATTTCCGCATTTTAGATGAGGCATATGGAAAGTTTGAAGGTGTCTTTGCCTGTGCATCATTGATCCATATCAGTCCCACGGAACTAGGGGAAGTATTGCGTAATATAAAAAAAGTGCTGGTGGATGGCGGCTATGTTGCCATTGTTATCGTTGAGGGAGAAGGCATCAATGGGAAATACAGTATACTGGAGGTAGAAGGAAGAAAATTGAATCGGGCGTTTTATCAATATACCCTAAACTACCTTCTCAAAGAGGCTGAAAAAGCAGACCTGGAATATGTCCATGAAGGCTATCTTGATGAGAAACTAAAGAAAGATGGCTGGCGGAACTATCTGTTCAAGTCCGGATGAAAAATGGGCAATAAGGGCTTTATCCATTATTTTGCCATCATTTAACCTTCTGGGTGGTAGCTATATTTGAGAGGTCGGTTATTTAAGCTGCATTAAATGATTATGCAAAGTCATCAAATGGATTCGACATATGGATCAAGTGACTCAGTAGGCTCAAGTCCTTCTATAATCGGATACATGTTTAGATACAATGGTTTGTATTCCCTCTTTGGCCCACCTTTTACTTCTTTAAAACCCTGCTTGATATAAAACTGCAGAGACTCTGGTTTAGAATCCACGGTGATGTATCTACAACCAGTAATTGAGGAAACTTCTATGGCTAAACCTACTGCACCCAATAGCATGTATGTACCTATACCTCGTTTTTGATATCGCATATCTGTGGCAAGTCTCGCCAATTTTATAGCAGGATATTGGGGATATATAAAGTCATTCACACAGTCTGAATCATCAACATATTTTACCCGTAATGTGTCAGTGGTCAATGTGAAATAACCAGCAAGATGCTCCTGATAATAACATAAATAGGTTTTACTTATCAGGTCATCCTGATTTTTTAGTGAATCATTCTTTAAAAAATCGTTAAGATCATCGTTAGTACAACAAAAAGAGGAAAGATCCACCCGTTTTGAAAGTAATCTTATCGATAAATCAGAGTCCGGAATTTTCATATTTCATGCTTAAGACCGGATTCTGCTTGATATTTTCTGAGCACGCCTGAACATTTCAATTTGCTCACGAGTTGCTGGCTTCTTCTCATTTTCCCAGAACTCCTTAGCATCTTCGCCTTCCAAAACTAGTCCTAATTCTATTGGTTTTGCCATAATACTACACGCCTTATGCTACCTATAGCATAAGGTCCGATAGTATATTAATTTTGCCAAATCATTGATATAGTTTTGGCAAAATACCCTATTGCATGCGACCGTGATATCTTCATCATTCCATGCAGACATTACGACCTACTATCTTATTTATTCAGTACACAGTCAGCATTTTTGAGTTTCAATAAGTAGTTAAGCAAGCAAAAATCATGACATATTTATTGAAGCTGCAGAAACATGTTTGCTTCCACTCTCGAAATATGATGATGCTACATCAAGCGATGCTGCTGCTGCATCTGTATCGCCACTGTCTATGTGTTTCGCCGCAGACTGGAGTGCTTTAGCAGCTATTATGTTGTCTTTAATACCTGCTTCATACTCTGACTTTGCATTCTGCAGGGAAGGAGAAACATTGTATTGTTCACTGCTTTCCAACGCGTTGGAACAAGTTGATTCTAATTGTGCCGCATCCTCCTCTATTTTACTAAAGTCAAGACTTGATACAGATTCATCCAGACGCTCGGCACTAAGTGTCATAGTATATAGCCACAAATCAGCTTTTTGAAGCCACTCATCATCCTGATATCCATCCTCTGCTCCGTTTGAGGAAGTTTCATTTCCTGCACATCCAGCAACTGCAAGCACTCCTATCAGAATAAGCAAAACTAATAGTTTCTTCATCTTTACCACCCTATATGGAAATAAAGGATTCATTGGTAAAAGAATATATAATGTTTATGTAGTTATTTCAGGGACTTCTACTGGTAACTATATAGCAATAAAAGAGAGTACAATGCTTATTCTATAACTCTACTGACTAGACGCCGATATTTAATGAAGCCGATAAACCATTTACTATGAAGGCTCATTCAGGGAAAGGTTGGAAATATGCAATATCAGGATCTACAGATCAATATCCAAGATCGATCAAAAACCTGAAATCAATCATAGTTATATATTAATAAATTATATAAAATATTACTTCTAAATTTCAAACCATTAAAGGAGTTTTTCAAAGCCAGCAAGATATGTCTCAAATAGGATTTTTACTCAAAGTCTTAGAGGAAACTTGATGGGGAATATTGCAACTTTTTGAAGACATGAGGGTATGCATGAACGATCAGGATATACATTTCCTATTTACTTTCGTATTTTTGTTTGCCGTAATTGTGTTATCTCAAAGATGGTACAAAAAGACATTCGGCATAAGCTGGGAAAAACGATTATATAAGCGACATGGGTTGGTAGGGGGATTAACACCATTTGGGATTCTATTTGTAGGGGGATTATTTTTAATCGGACAAATAATGATGATGATACTATCTATACCTGGAAACGCGGAATGGAGCTTTCCCATTGTTGGGCGAATCACTAACACGCAAATAGTAATATTTTCAGTGAACTTTATTTTCTTTGTAGTTGGTCCCATTTATATAGAGAAAGGTGAAAACCGTAAGAAATGGAAAGAGAGAGTTTTGTTCTTTTTATGGGCAGTATTCCTTTACTACATAGCCACATGGCTCTTAGGGCCAATATAATATGAAAAGAAATTGTCAGATTTCTTGATGGTAGATTCACCTTTATTCACTACTCAGATTTCAGCAGCTTTTATATCTGTGTTCCCATATTTACCCATTCTTTATCCTTGGATAGTAGCTGTTTAAAGATATGAGGGTTCTATTATTTACGCTGTTTTGAATGGTGCTGGAAAAAAGATGGTTTGAAGATTGAAAAAATAACATTACATGTCTGATGAATAATTGCCTAATTCAGATTGGAGCTCATCCTTTTTAGCATTGTGAGCGCGTATGTCTCCAATCTCTATAAAAGTAGTATATGAATCAATATACCATCTTTTCCTAGTTCTGCGTATATTTCCTGTAATTTCGACAGGCTCTTTTTTCTTTTCAATACTAGTAGTGTGTATATGACATGCTTTTATGTAGTCATCTTTTTTGAGAGTAACATGATAATCGTGGTCATTGGAACCGTCGTGCGTTCCAGAAATAATAATATTATAATCAGAATCCTCATTTGATTCTTGGAACTCATGTTTTAACTCAGTGATTACCCCTTGAATTGTAACATCGGGTATTAATTCTGTATCTTTATGCATCCTATCATATACTTCCTTTAAGTATGCAATGTTTGCGTGTTTTATGTTTACTGTGGAAATATCTTTTATTTCATCTGATGGTTCATACAGTGGTGATAGATTTGCTGAATATTCAATGTCTCCTTCGGATACTTTTAACAACTCTATCAACAAGGAACAAAGATTTCCATTGATACTATCTTTGTATATGGGTTCTACATCTCCAAATTCAACTTCTTTTTCAACAAGCTTTAAACTTTTGATAATTCGTTCACTAATTCTTCTTCCAAGGGGAAGAGTTCCATCTGGCGATAAGGTTTCATCAATTGGTACCTCTATTGTAATTCCATAACTCCCTCTGAAGGTTTGACCAAATCTGCATTTTTTTGAGTAATCAGACCCGGTGGAAAGTGGTGAGGCATAGTAAGGTCTTGCATCTTGTTCAGCAGATGCAGTGTAGCTGATTATCTTTCTTATATTAGTAACGACTGTTTCAAATTGCTCTACACCAAGTGAATGGACTGTAGTATTTTTAGAAAGACGAAGCTTCCATACGTCTTTTCTAACATTATTGATGGATTCTATTATCTCTTCCCCTGGCTTGCCAAATGAAGCAGGGATCCTATTTCTTGTTTCAGATATCAATTGTTTAGGTGATTCATCCATACAAACAACAGGAAACAAAGCATCTAATAAACCATCATTATGTGACCACTTATCAAGGTTATATCCTTATTCTTTTCCTACATTATATTCGTAAACCACTGTTTTTTACACACTTATACTAACAACAATCAAAACTAAAAAATAAATATTTTATACTTTAACAGAGATACTTCAGAAGAAAATTAAAATGTATCTCCGAAAGTAAGATACATCATCATTTTAATAGCATATTTATTCATAATATGCAATCAGGTTACATCATGAGAGATAACAACGTATTCCTTCCTCCTTTTTTTGCTTGTAACATTGTTGAAAACACCCATGTTCACATAATGAGAGCTTGGTGATGAAATGGCCCTAAAAAAATCAGAACTCTACTCTTCTCTCTGGTCCAGCTGCGATGAACTTCGAGGTGGAATGGATGCCAGCCAGTACAAAGACTATGTACTCGTTCTTCTTTTCATTAAATATGTCAGCGATAAGTACGCAGACATGCCCTATGCCCCCATTAGCATCCCATCCGGTGCAAGCTTTAAGGACATGGTAGCACTCAAAGGCAAACCGGACATTGGTGACCAGATCAACAAAAAGATAATAGCTCCCCTTATCAATGCAAACAAACTCTCAAACATGCCGGATTTCAACGATACCAACAAACTTGGAAGTGGCAAGGAACAGGTGGACAGGCTCACCAATCTCATAGCTATCTTTGAGAACCCTAGCCTTGATTTCTCCAAGAACCGTGCAGAAGGAGATGACATTCTTGGAGATGCTTATGAGTATCTCATGAGACATTTCGCAACTGAGAGCGGTAAAAGTAAAGGCCAGTTCTATACACCAGCCGAAGTCAGTCGTATCATAGCGCAGATCCTTGGCATCCGTCTGGCAGAAACAACAAGCTCAACTACTGCCTATGACCCAACATGTGGTTCCGGTTCACTGCTTTTGAAGGTTGCAGACGAGGCAAGGACAAAGATCACCCTGTACGGTCAGGAAAAAGACTCTGCAACATCCGGTTTAGCCCGCATGAACATGATATTGCACAACAATCCTGAGGCTCTCATTGCTCAGGGCAATACGCTGACCACTCCTGAATTTAAGGATGGGGAGATACTCAAGACATTTGATTATGTTGTGGCCAATCCACCTTTCAGTGATAAGCGCTGGAGTACCGGACTTGGCCCATTGAATGATGAATATGAGCGTTTCAAGCCTTTTGGAATTCCACCAGCCAAGCAGGGAGATTATGCTTACCTGCTGCATATTGTACGTTCACTCAAGAGCACTGGTAAAGGCGCCTGTATCCTTCCACATGGTGTGCTTTTCCGTGGCAATGCTGAAGCAGATATTCGCAGGAATCTTGTTCGAAAGGGCTACATCAAAGGCATTATAGGCCTTCCTGCGAACCTTTTCTACGGTACTGGCATACCTGCCTGTATTATTGTTATTGATAAAGAGAATGCTCATGCGCGTAAGGGTATCTTCATGATCGATGCAAGTGCAGGTTTTATGAAGGATGGACCCAAGAACCGCCTTCGTTCCCAGGATATTCACAAGATCGTTGACGTTTTCACAAAGCAGACTGAGGTTTTGAAATATTCACGGATGGTAAGCCTTGATGAGATAGAGAAGAACGAGTTCAACCTGAACCTACCACGCTACATTGACACACAGGAGGCTGAGGATCTCCAGGATATTGAAGGACACCTGCATGGAGGTATTCCCTGTGCTGATATTGATGCCCTCAAACGTTACTGGGATGTCTGTCCACAGCTTCGTGAGGCTCTGTTCAGGGAGATGCGACCTGGCTATCTAGGGCTTACTGTGGACAAATCAGCCATTAAATCCACGATCTATGAGCACCCGGAGTTTGCTGCTTTCATTGATGGGATGAATGATCACTTTACGCAGTGGAGAAAGAGAACATCTAACAGGTTAAAACAGCTGGAAGTTGAAAGTCACCCCAAGGAACTAATAGCCGAACTATCCGAGGATCTGCTTGCACATTACTCAGGTAAGCCGCTGATCAATCACTATGATGTGTACCAGCACCTGATGGATTACTGGTCTGAGACCATGCAGGATGACTGCTATATGATCTCTGTTGATGGCTGGAAGGCTGAAACATATCGCATTATCGAGAAGGACAAGAAAGGTAAGGAGAAGGACAAAGGCTGGGCATGTGACCTAGTTCCCAGGGAGCTTATCGTGGCTCGATACTTTGCAAGAGAGCAGGAACTTATTGACGAGATTACAGCCGAGCTGGAAAGTGTCACTGCTCGCCTGAAAGGGATAAAAGGTGACAGGGAAGCAAAGGAAGAGGCCGATGCACTCAATGAATGGCTGAACTTGTCCAAAGATGAAACTGACCTGAAGAAGAAGCTCAAGGATACAGAAACAGCTCTTGATTCCAAAGCTTATGCTTATTATCCTAAGCTGACTGAGGGTGATGTCAAGTCGCTTGTAGTGGATGACAAATGGCTCTCTGCACTGGATACTGCTATCCATGGAGAGATGGACCGTATTAGTCAGTCTCTTACTCAGCGTGTGAAGGAGCTGGCAGAGAGGTATGAGACTCCGTTGCCACAGATGACCGAACGTGTGGCTGAGCTGGAGGCTAAGGTGAATGAGCATCTGGAGAGGATGGGGTTCAGGTTATGAGTCTGGATAATGATTACGGTTTTAAGCAACTGGTAGATCTCTGTACGCAGACCCATCAGGAGATGCAGAGGCGTGCAGGACGCTCTGTGGATATACATCTGGTGATACGCAACTGGCTTTTTGGATGGTATATAGTCGAGTATGAGCAGAACGGATCTGACAGGGCAGAGTATGGTGCTGGTCTGGTCAAGCAGTTGTCCGGTGAACTTGGAGAACAACTTGGACGGGGCTTTTCTGCCAGGACTCTTGAACAGTGTCGTAAGTTCTACCTGATGCAGAGAAAGATTTCGCAGACAATGTCTGCGCAATTTGGGATCGATAAAACAGAACTCCCTCTGGAAGGTAATCTGGCAATACCGCAGACGGTTTCTGCGATTTCTGAAGCTAGTCTTTTAAAAGCAGATGTATGGCAGAATGTTGTGACGGAGTTGCTTGGTCGTTTTACTCTTGGCTGGTCACATTATGTGACTTTGATGACGGTTGAAAATGCTGATGAACGCCGGTTCTACGAGATTGAGGCCACGCAGAACTACTGGAGTGTGCGTGAGCTGGAACGGCAGATATCAAGTTCGCTTTATGAACGACTGGCTCTTAGTCGAAACAAAGAGGAGATACGCAGGCTTGCTGAAGAGGGACTTGTGGTGGAGAAGGCGGCAGACCTTATCAAAAATCCACTGGTGCTGGAATTCCTCGGACTTGAGGAGAAGCCCTGCTGGTCTGAGAACGAGCTGGAGTCTGCTATCATCGACAGGCTGGAAACGTTCCTGCTGGAGCTTGGGAAGGGGTTCCTTTTCGAGGGTCGCCAGAAACGCTTCACTTTCGACAACGACCATTTCTACATTGACCTTGTATTCTACAACAGACTTCTGCGCTGCTATGTTCTTATCGACCTGAAACGTGACAAGCTCACCCATCAGGATCTCGGTCAGATGCAGATGTATGTGAATTACTTTGATCGCCATGTAAAGACCGATGATGAACTCCCAACTATCGGTATCGTCCTCTGCCGCCGCAAGAATGATGCACTGGTTGAGCTTACCCTGCCAGAGAAAGCCAACATCTTCGCCCCGAAATATCAGCTTTACCTCCCGTCAAAGGCAGAATTAAAAGCGCAATTGGAGAAGATTGAGGACGAATTGGAGGCAAGTACGCATGAGTTCTGAGTGTGCTGTTGAGAGCATACCTGCGGGATATAAGCAGACAGAGCTGGGAGTGATTCCAGAGGATTGGGAAGTTAAATCAATAGGAGATATTGTCGCGATATCAGTAGGTAGAGATTTAAAAGAAGAGGATCTCCACAACATCGAGTGGGCAAATTTGAAAGGGATTACATTGGAAATCTGTTCCAAATTTACGGATCATATCCGGGATATAAGTATGGATAGTGTCACATGACAGGGATTCATAAAATCTCAGCTTGTATTTATCATGTGGAGAATCACCCATTTTCTATAGGCAATAAGACATTGTTGTTAAAATTACCCACACGATGTTGAAGAGAACCAAACTTATAATAGTTCAATGGGAGAAAATATGCCAAAAAATAGAATGTCTTGCAAAGATACAAATTGATAATCAACCATTTAACCAACCTACTTGCTACAAAAATCTCATTTTTAAGTTAAGATAAAAAATTATTCGATTACATGCCTGATCTTAATAGCTTCTCTCTCACTCGTCTTTTTGCTCTTCCATCCTTTTAACAGCAGCTTCGATTTCACTTGCAAGAGCATAAATATCGTTCAATTCTTCGATAGGGTGCTTAATCTCCTTACGGTTTTCATCGAGAATTCCTACATATTTCTGAGACCTGTTGAATCTTAGTCTACATATTGGTTTGCGGTTATTGTCATCCAAAAGGATTCCACAATAACTCTTTGTATCCCTCATAACAATCCTTTCAGGTGCAACCTTTTCACGTAAAATGGCTTTTACAATGTGGTAACCTTCAATTTCATCTTCAGTTGTAACTATTCCATCATCTACAGGTTCAATATCATCTTCGATGTCAACAGGAGTATTGTCTTCTTTGTCTGACATTGCGATCTTTAACCTGTCATTGATACGGTCGTTGATGAATTGGTTGAATGCATTTTTGGTGATAGCTGTAAACTGATCGCGTTTATTGAGGGTGATTCGACCATTATATACCTGGTTGGCAAAGAATTTAACAAAATCTTCAGATGGCTTGTTCATCTCTTTCAAAAGAATCTGCTTGATTTCTTTGGTGTATTTTAATTCGTTTGCTACTGATTCAAGTTCGCAAATGTCAAAACGTTCTTTTTTGAAGCGCTTCAGTTCTTCGACCTGTTCATCTTTGAGATTGAGGAGATCTATTTCCAGAAAAGGCTTATCATCCATTTTGTTTGCATCTTCCAGATCTGAAAAGAACCTATACGTTGTGCCGTTTGTCAGTATGCCTACTTTTGCAGAAGTGACATTGAAATATCTGAATAATTGTGATGCATGATTGGTGTTTAAATCAGAACCGAATGGTTTGCACTCTATAAGCATAATGGGTTCATTGTCTTTGATAATTGCATAATCGACCTTTTCACCTTTCTTGGTGCCATGATCGGCAGTAAACTCAGGAATTACTTCCGTAGGGTCAAAAACATTGTAGCCAAGAATATTTATCATTGGCATAACAAGTGCGTTTTTTGTCGCTTCTTCCGTCTGGATATTGTCTATTAGATTCGGTACTCTGGCAGCTAATGCTTTAACTTCATCAATGAAATCCATATAAATCCCACACATGTAAATAGATATGTAAGTTAACACATAAAGAATTATAAATATATCGAAATTGTTTTGTGGATCATAAGTACAATTAAGTTAGAAAGAGAAAGCTGTCCATACAAATATTTTCAAGCAACTTGAATGTGAAAATAATCTATACAATTGTATCACAGGCGCCGAGGTTGGGGGCCGGCAATATAGTTAAAAGCCTACATAGTAAAACAGGATTTTTCTTTATATATGCGTTGTGGGTACAACAGATTTCTTTTACCCTCAACAAAAGTAAAGTCTACAATTAAAATGGGTTTGTACTTATATATGAATTGTGGATTAAGCAACAAGCTTGTTTCCTTCCACAAAATACAGATGCTTCCTGTTTTGTTTGCACTAGTTTAATCAGCTTTTTCATGAAAATAATCCATGTGTCATCGGTTAAGCCCACCATTCCTCTCTAAATCGTTGTCTATTGACATGCGGATCTAATGCCTGACTTGAATATACCTCCATTATCATTTCAAGTGACATTTCTATTCCACAATATTTCAACATCAATCTAAGCTGATTGTTAGCATTCTCTGAGAATATCGTGCTCCATCGAAGTTGTGTATACCTTAACTTCATCTCTTTTTCATTGTTGCTTCTCACAATCGTGTATATCCTTCTACTAACAAGAAGTGTCAGCATTGCTATCCATATGTATGCTTCCACAATATTTTTATTAGTTGTATTCACAACATCCATTGCATACCTGCTTTTGAGTTCCTTGAATACTAATTCAATGTCCCATCTTGCTCCATAGAGTTTCGCAATGTCTTCTGCGTCCAGTACATCCGATGGGATGTTTGTGATATATGTATGATACTTTTCTGTCTCCTTATTCATTATCGCTATCATTCGGAACTTTTCACTGTCGTTCTTCTGCTTGCCATTATAGCTTCGACGTTTAAAAGAAATTTCTACATCTGCATCAAGAACCTGTCTTTTCAGATGAGGTAACACTTCACTTATGCATTTTCCTTTGACATCGATACTCCGACCTCATGAGTGCTGTTAACATTAACGATAAGAGGATCTGCATTATTCTTCAACCGGGACACAAAATATCCGCCGTTATCCTGGATCCTTGCGAATAACTGGTGCTTATAGAATCCAAGATCAATAAGGAGGATTCTATTCTTGATCCATGGTCCCATACGCAATGTCTTCAACTCATTAGTGCTTTCGGCATAAAGAGCTACATTTTTTGGTCCATTGGCTACTGCACTTACCAATAATCCTACTTTTACACCTGCAGCAACCGTTCTTGTCCTTGCAGCAGGCCATTTTTCAGATAATGAACTATGTAGTCGAACAATGCTGCTATCCTGGATCAGTACATCTTCGAATTGGGAAAGTTTCTCCGAAAGATGTTTGTTCTGTTCTTGAGTAAGTTGTTCTATCCCGTGCATAACGCAAGCTCGCAGAAATGCAACCAACTCAGGAGTGAAACGTTCATACCAGCTACCATCGCTTATTTTCTTAGTAGCTGCTTTTTCATAACTGCGTTTAAGACTAGCTAAAGTGTGCTGGAGCTGAACACCAAACCCCAAGGTTAGAACCCAAAACATTATCACAGGATCGATTTTTCGTTCCCGTTTTACAAGACCTGTTTCGTGTGCAGTTTGGCGTAGCCAATCAGGAGAGAAAATACTGCAAAGGTTTTTCTCGATGATTTGTGGATCGTTTGTCATTATTGTCCCCTCAGACAATAAAATATTGGCAGTAGAGTATATATAGATCTAGTTTGCGATAGGAATCCAGTCAGAATCGTTGATATTAGAAAAACAGTATCATAGGACTTGTTTTTTTTCTTAACCGGTGACACATGGAAAATAATCTATATGTTGCTGAGATAGAGGGATAGCAGTCAATTACAACCACCCCTTTATTTAAGAACAGTTGCACTGATTTCTCTGAATCCTTTAACAGCACACGGTCTTCCTGGCACAACATCATTAAAAGATTCATATGAAAAGTTAATTCCGTTTTCAATAAGCATTGGATAAAGTCTACGAATATGTAATTCATGGAGTTTTTTATTTCCAAAATCTATTTGCTTTTTACCCCGTGCTTCTCCCAGTTTGCAACTTTCAATTTCATAACCCATTTTTTCTGCATTAATAAAAAACTCATCTATAAAATCGTTAATATTCACACTTATCACCATTTAAGTATATATCAAAAGCACTCTTTTTAGTCAATTAGATATATTGTTTTCTATTTTTACATTTGGCAAATAATATATTAAAAGGATCTACGGAATTCAATAAGCTAAATGATTAAAATAAAAAAGAATACTTTTATCCTATAAATTTAATTATTAAGTATGATATTACCGCCCGGAATAGAAATACCAAACAATGCAGATATCTCAAAAGCATGTGCTGAATTTGAAACGTGTGAAACTAGAGATGTTATGTATAAAGTTGCAATGTCGCACATGAAAAGCCATTGGGAAGAACCAGAAGGTATGACTGATGCTATCGGAGTTTTGCTGTTATCGTGGAATCAACAGTTTTACAGATTCCATAAAGGATTAAACCTTAAAAGAGTCGAAGATTGCATCATTGATAATATGGATAATCTCAAAGAATTCAATAACAGAACTATCACTTCATTATCAAATAAGGATGATGAGAATATTAAAAAATTGTTCAACGAACTAAATAATGCTCTTCAGGGGGATGACGGTGTAAAAAGTGCAGTATCAACAGTAAAAGCACTTCATCTTTTAGCTCCAAATTTTTTTCCGCTATGGGATGCTGTAATTGCAAAGAAATATAGGGTGTATTATAGCAATAATCCTGATGATAAATATCTCCTATTTTGCAAGTATTCACAAATAATACATGAGCATATCAAACACTACAAATTTCCGTCAGAAAAATCAATACTCAAAATAATTGATGAATACAATTATTCCAAATTTACTAAAAACTGGATTTAATATAAGCCAAAAATGACTTATCCCTCCTTCGGTTAAAATATGATATCTAAGAAATTATACATAAGTAAGAATTTTTATTGAAAATAGTTATACACATGAAAGATGTGTAGGTTGTTAGGGATGTATAAAAGAAGAATATAATGTAAAAAATGTGAATGGTGATGAGCTCATTTCTCACAAATTAGATAATAAAAAGGAAGACAATAAAGATACTATACCTATAAGCGAAGCTACAAAAACAACTCAAGAGCAAATTGATGCATTGGTTTCAAAGATAGGATATGACGTAAAAAACATAAACGATATTACTGGAATTGTCACAGAGTATGAACAATTGGCTTCTACAAAAAAAGAAGAAATTGATTCTGAAATTATATCTTTGAATGCAGCCATCGATTTTTCAAAAACTGATGCGGAAACGCAGATTAAAGAGAAAATTACAGATTTGAATGAGAAATCCATAGAAAATCAAAAATTATATAATGACCAAGTTATTTCCGCATCAGAAAAACTTGAATCATCGATAAATATTTTTGAAAATCGAATTTCTACTGTAAAAAACGTGAGTAAATCAATTTTCAAAAAGTATCTTGTATCTCTTGTCATATTAGCGTTAGTGACTGTTTTAAGTGTCTTCGTTTGCACTTACACCGATGTTCCGAATGACTACATTATCTTTCTACTATTATTTAGTCAATTATCAATTATGATCTCATTGCTTTTGTCAATAATAGAACTATCAACCAAGAATAATATTGAAACTAAAGTAGAGTTGAACGATTTATCAGGTAATAAAAAATCATTGAAAGAGCTGCAAATCCCAGAAATAGATACAAATATTTCGATAGAAAAACGTGGAACCCTACAATCTCATATCAACACCACTAAAGATATTTTAAATTCATTTCTTTTGATAGCAGGAGAATCGATCCCATTAATAAAAAGTGTTTATACTGAAATAAATCTTTTAGTTAAATATGAGCAGTTGGTCAATAATTTTGTGTCCGCTATGGATTATTATAATATCGCTGTTAATGTGAACTATTTTAATAAAGTAACTGGTCAAGTTCCTGCAGATATACGTTTAATGGATACAGAAGATTATTGGAAAAACAGCATTGCTGAAAAAATATCAAAAAACATAGAACAAGAAAACATTGAAGCCTCAAAAGAAATCATATTACTCCTTTATGGAGAACACAATGGTTTTGATACTAAGAGTCTTTTTTGGAAAATAAGCGGATTGGAATATGAATTTGAATCATTATCACAAATCCTAATCTCAAGTGGCAAACTTGTTGAAATGGGAAATTTTAACACATATACTTCTAAGGATATTACATCGGTTTTGAAAGCTAATGATAACTTCAATATTTCGGAAATTAATAATTTACTTTCAAAATCAATCAGGCTTTCAAGTTACTTATTCTCCTATGTTGAGTTTTTAGCTAATAATAATATTCAAGTTAACACATATCCTGATATTCCTTTTGTAGTAAACGAGACAAAAAATTCTGATGATAAATTTGAAAATCAAATAATTCGTTTATCATATAAAATAGGAAAAATAGCATTGTCATCCTATTATTCTGGAGAATTTCTTGATGGTTTTGTAAGAGCATCTATCTCTTTAAAGTACCACGATGAAATGTTGTTACGTGAAATCTCTTGTAAATGTTCTGGAAACAACCACTCGACAGCTATTATTAAAACTTATCATGAGAAATATAAAGAAAACAATGGCCAAAGTCTGATTTCGTTGTATGATCTCATTACTAATATTGATCAAATAAAAGCAAATTTAGAGAAATCTAATGAAAAGGATTTCATCCATCTACGTACCCACTTAAAAGAGGGTAGATGGTTTGATAATACTATGTCTTTAATGATTGATTTGATGAAGGAGCAACATGAAGAAACTAAAGAATTACTATCAAAAGCACACAATTACCAACTATTAATAAAGATAATAAAAGAGACGTTTACAAACGTCAATATTGGAACTGTGGATAAAGCCATTGATTCCCAAATATTTGGTGCATATATTATTATGATTAAAAAAGGTTATGGAAATCTTCTTCCCTTGGTAGATGTTCTTTCTAAATTAGATATTGAAAAAAGTAATCAGGATAGAATCAGAAAGAAAACACAGAAAGTAATATCTAAAAATTATATCCTGTATAAAATTCGTCCAAAATATGATTTTGTAGCTTTTGCTGATAATGCACGTATAGGTATCTTAAAAGAAGGGCAATCTTTTCTTGATTTTCAAGATGAATTTTTGAAAGATATGGAAAGGATACTACTTGAAGCAAAGCCAAATTTGAAGAGTGGGTTGATTATACAAAGGATATCACCATCTAAATACAGTTTTGGAATTCTTGATGATAATAATTTGCCAGGGAGCATTAATCTCAAAAACTTAGATATTGCAAAATACATTACACAGCTAGTTGGTGATTATGTCCCAGTTGAAAAACAAATGGTAATCAGTGGTTTAGACAGAGATATAAATCTATTTGAAGTTATTAAAAATAAAAAAATATCTGAATTGCTTAGACAAGAAAATGATAATCTTGATGGTATAGAAATCAATGCATTAGACTCTCATAATTTCCACGAAACGTTCATAAAAGAAATTACAATGCTAGGATCGGATGATATCGTTTCATTGTCTTTAGACTTATACAATGGAGATATTGAAAAAGAGGATGTACGTTTAGTTTTTCAAAATATTATTAGTAATCTATACTCAAATACTGAAGGACTCAAAAATAAATCTAAAAAGCGTTCAACAATAATAACAAACAGATTATGTTCAGTGTTGGAGGATTTAGGATTACTTTGTAACTGGTATTTAAATTAATATAAATTTCAGTAGTTTGCTAATTTTCCACTCGGTCACAAAGTAGTGCCTTTCGATAGCTTTATATGCGGCGAGAACGCCGCCATATGTCGTTTCTAAAATTCAATTCCAGCACCCCTTCTAAAGTCGAGTTAAGACCAAAACAATGTATCGATGCTGTTCTAAAACCTCTTACTGATAATATCGCCATTAATATCAATGGTTCTCTTACCTGTAAAGACCTATTTTATGCTGCTATATGTATGGCAGTAGAAAAAAGTTCAGTTCATTCCATGTCGAAACACTATCAAGACATCCCTTGTGAAACATCTACAAGATATCATCTCAATAAATTGGATCTTGAAGAACTAATCCGGTTAAATGCAAAGATTCTACTTCAAGGTCCTATTAGTACTCTAAAAACTGAGAAAAAGTATGAGTTTGCTATTGACTTTACAAATGACCCTTACTATGGAGAAACTGATTCATCCAATGAAAACTACGTCATACGTGGACAGGCAAAAAAATCTACAAACTCTTTCTATTCATATATTTCATTGTCCATCATAAACAAGAATGAGAGGTTCACTATATCCGTTCTTCCAGTAGAAAGAAGTGAAACAAAGATCAATTACCTCGCTTATTTCGTTGATCTGATAGGGAACCTTGATCTTAAGATCAAGGTTCTTTGTTTGGACAGAGAGTTTAGCTCTGTTGATGTGTTTGAGTTCTTACAGAACAAAGACATTCCTCATATTACTCCTGTAGTTAAAAAAGGAAACGTGATCAAACGACTACTTATTGGTAGAAAGGCAGGGGATTCGCAATATGTTATGAAGAATCCTCAGAAGAAAGAGGTTCGGCTAAATATCGTTATTGATGTCAAGTACATGAAAGGTAAAAGGAATAAAAAAGGATGCGAAAACCTTGGTTTTGTTGTTTATGGGCTCAACTGGAAGCCCCGGAAGATTAGCACGGTCTATAGAAGAAGGTTTGCAATCGAATCGTCTTACAGGATGAGGAATATAGTCAAACCCAGAACATCGACAAGGAACGTTACTTTCAGGTACTTTTTTACATTGGTATCGTTCCTGCTTAGAAATACATGGCTCCTAATTCAGAAAAAGCATTTTACGATTGTAAAACGAGGTCCTCAAACAATTGATGAGGATAGGTTCAGGTTTGACAGATTTATCCTGTTTGTTGAGGAATGGTTTAGAAGAAACTTAAGGGTTCAATTGGTAGTGCGGTGTTTGAGGTAGATGAATAGCGGTAAGGAGAAAAAGGAGGGAAAAATAGCGAAGTACTGAATTTGTTAAAAGAAGAAGAGTCTTTTTTTTGGTTTAAACTCAAAATTAGATAATTACTGAAGTTACCGGGCTCATCTATAACTATTTTCATATTGAGGATGTTGATTAATATTACCTGCACAATATAGAATAAATGCTATGCTTATATAGGTACAATAATTTTGATATAATAAAATGTATCAAATATTGCAAGTAATTGATTATACAGTAATATTAAAATAACAGTGGCATTAAATCGAAAAAATTATGACTTGAAAGATCAATGCCCACATACATAATAGAAAAAAGAATGGATCTTAACATTCAACAATAAAAAGAATGGACTTATTTTCAAAAAGACCATGCATATATTGCAATAAAAAATAAAAAATGCCGTATCTATACGGCATTACTCCTTATTCTTTACCTGTGTAAAATAATACCAATACCCGGCTCCTCCGACAATTACCAGAAGCAAAAAGACCAACAGCCAAGAGGATGTACTGCTTTGCGCATCGGTATCCTGTATATCGGTCACAGGTTCACCGGCATCATCTCCAAAGAGAGCATATGTACTGAAGTGTGATACCTGGATTGTAATGGTCCTTGTACTGGCATCTGCTGTTCCCTGAATGATCTCCCATTCACCGGTATCATCATTGTACCAGCCGACCTTTGCACTTTCTCCGTATTGCTTCCATTCTTCCTCACTTAGTGTGAATGTCAGGCTAATAGCCGGAGAGAATGTTGTACCGTCTGGTGTACATTCATAGGCATGCAAGGCCATCGCATCATCCATCTCAGGAACATCCGATACAGGAATATCCGATACCGGAATATCCACCATCCTTATACTGCTAACAGAACCACCAGATGCATCAGTAACCTTTGTACCGGCACTGACACTTAGATATGCAGTCTCTTCATTTGACCAGACAGTTACATCACTCAGGGTTTCGCCGTTTGCGTCTGCTTCAAAACTCACGGATTCGATATGTTTTGTGCTTTTTTCTTCTGTACTGTCTTCACCTGCACTCTCAGCAGGTTCGTCAGTATCTGTTTCACGGATGACCAGACTTCCAGAGCTTCCACTTCCTCCTGAACTTGATGATCCAGAACTTGGTGTTGTTGTCACTGTGATGGTCATGTTACTACTGAGATTGCTTCCAGCAAAATTGCTTGCATTCAGGTTTACATTATAGGTTCCTGTTGCACTGTAGGTATGAGCAGGATTCTGCAGAGTGGAATTAGTTCCATCTCCGAAGTCCCAGAACCAGGATGTTGGAATGTTGCTGGAATTGTCTGTGAATTGTACGCTAAGTGGTGCATACCCTGTTACGGTGTTTGCATTGAAATCGGCGACCGGTGTTATGACGTCGTTTATGGTGATGTTCATTACCTGTGAATCGACTGATCCATAACCATCACTTACGTTGAATTCAACGTAGTAGGTCCCTGCATCACTTAGATCAGTTATCCACAAACCTTCACCGGTGCTTGTGTTGAAAGTATCGAACAGAGCACTATTGTTGCAGCCAAATACCGGGGTATCGCCGTCTGCATCTGTGAAGTTAATGTCAAAGGTGACATTTTCGCCTTCACTGACCGTAATGTCAGTTACATTGAGAATACTTATATCGTGGTTCGGAACCTGAACGTTGTCGCTGGCTCCTGCTGAAAGTGTGGAATCCGTGGCATTGTATGCATAGACTGTGATGTTGGACCAAGCATGAGCAGTGAGTCCGGTATGATTCAAACTGGTTATCGTACTGTTCTGCCAGGTTCCGTTATAACTTACGTTATAAGAATCAGTTACATCTCCAGAACCTGCACTCCAGCTATGGTTCACCCATGAATCACCGCTGGCGTTTGTGAAACTTTCAGGTGTACCTGATATGAAAAGTGATTGAACTGTAAAGTTTTGCGCTATTGAGGTCTGTCCGTCCGGGTTGATGACATATAGTGACCAGTCACCGGCAATAGCCTGTGTCAGATCGAATGTAGTGTTGATCGTAGTATATGTTCTACTGTCAATTGTTCCATTTATCGGAGTTTGACCAGCCATTGTCAGGTTTACAAAGACAGTATCTGTGATGTTAAAGCTATATCCTGTAACGTTGAGCAGGAATGATGTACTTCCGGCACTGTTGTTGATACCACTACTTGACGATATGGACTCTACGTATGGTGCAAGCGGTGCAGGAATATCCTGATACTGGAAGTACGGAAGGGTATAGCCATCTATTATTTTCCATACAAAAACCGAATTATCGGCTGTTGTGATATTATTGCCACTTTCATTCCAGTTCAAACCAGAGCTTCCTGAAATGAATGTGAAACTGGTGAAATTGGCAAAGGAAGAGGTAGTTCCAGCACCAGCAACCGGAACGCCGGAATAATAACTGTTGCTCACAGTTCCCCCATTAGACCCGACAAGACCGCCGACATACGTACCACCTGTGGCACTACCAGTGGCAAAACTATTTGCCACAGTTCCGGAACTATACCCGACAAGACCACCGACATAATCACCACTACCAGTAACAGTACCAGTGGCATAACTGTTGCTCACAGTGCCGTCACCGGTATTATACCCGACAAGACCACCGATTTTATCACTTCCATCAACATTACCAGTGGCATAACTGTTGCTCACAGTGCCACCATTATTCCACCCGACAAGACCGCCGGAATACAGAATACCAATAACATTGCCAGTGGCATAACTGTTGCTCACAGTTCCCTCGCTATACCCGACAAGACCACCAACATAATTATTACCACTGCCAGTAACATTGCCAGTAGCATAACTGTTGGTCACTGTGCCACTATTCCACCCGACAAGACCACCGACACGATCATCACCTGTGACACTTCCAGTGGTATAACTGTTGGTTACTGTGCCGCCATCATTAAATCCGACAAGACCGCCGACATAATCACCAGTTGTTGAAATTACACCATCTGAGCTTATTTCTACTCCAAGGTCATGGATGTTAGCACCGGTATTTGTATAGCCAAAGAATCCGGCATAGTTAGTAGTCCGATAAACTGTCAGGTTCTGAATGGCAAATCCGCTTCCGTTAAAGTTACCTGTGAACTTAATACTGGAATTACCAATTGGAGTGTGATTCCCTGCAAGTGTGATGTCCTGTGTTACTGTGAAGTTACTGCCCCAATCTGCAGAAGTTGTTGACAGTGTATCAATATCACTATCGGTTGAGAGAAGATAAGGATCTCCAATCGTACCGCTTCCGCCTGAGTAAGTGGCTGCTGATGCAGGTATGATGAGACATAAACAAAGCATCAGCAAAATAGATATTTTCAGAATGCTGTGCTTGAATTTTGATGCGTGAATATTGCTTTTGTGTGTATGAGAGTTTGGTGATGTTGTTTTCATGATCTTGTCTCGGTATTCTGTGCTTGTGATGTTTACTGAAATACCATTGTATTGTGGATCTGTCAGGAGGATTTTTTACGAGAACTGTATCCACAGTGATAAATAATAATGTATAATATGATTATTATATATGTATATCGTTTGAAAACTTTAAAGGTGAATCCTATAGAAATCCCCATTTTAAGAATAAGCACACTAAAAATCATTATATTATCGTAACTATTCAGCCTGCCACAATCGGTCTATATATACTGATTTCATCGAAACGGAGATGTTTGCTCACTACCAACCTAAGAATCAAAAAAGCAATCAATAGCAACAATCAAAATAAATAATCCTAATAAAATTTACGTCTCAAATTTATGTAAAGGTTGTGATTGATGGTGTTTTTATCAGGCTGAATAGTTACATATTATCAACTACCTTTTTTGACCACAGAGCAGGGACTTTTTGGCCAAGCTATGTCCTGTAAAAACCTTCGATGTGGTGTTAAAAATTAAAAATATGAGAATTAACTCATGATATTGAAAAAATAAATTTCATAGGTTGCTTTTTTAGGTTACAAATAGTGATTTAGATCAGATTATACAAAGTAAGTTGTATAATCTTTTTATACCTGTTGTATTTGTACTTTAATGCCGATGGCTATCACTATTGAAGGTACTGCGTTTCCACTCGGCGAGATAAACAAAAACGGATGGGGAATTCCATTTTCAGAATCAGATAATGCCATCTCTTCTCTCAAAGGTTCTGTGCTTCGGATATGCCCACGGGATGCTCCACACGAATGTGACTTTTCTGAGGATCCGAATGCTGAGATCGGCAGGATTGTCGATGCCTGGCGTGAAGGATCTGAGATCAAAGCAAGAGCAGCAGTAACTGATTCGGTGGCTGAAAGAAAGATTCAGGACGGGACCTGGGAAAACACATGGAGTGTCTATTCTCTGGCCGATTCTATCGATGATAACTGGGCCAGCGAAGTCCAGGCCAGGTCCTTGACCCTTGTCCAGAATCCTGCATGGGAGCAGGCAACCTGGAACATAGCAGCTGCAGAGGAAGGAAAGGTAGCGGTACGTAACATTCATCAATTCAAAATCATCGCATCAGGTGATCCTGTGACAAATAACAAAGACAATCCTAACAGCGATGAAGACTCTTCATCGGATGAAAAACTTGCTGAGCTCGAAAAGGACAATGCAGCCAAAGATAAGGATATCGAGGACCTGAAGGCTGCTAATACAGAGCTTGAAACAAAGGTTAATGATCTCGAAAAAGTGGTCGCTTCATATGAAAAGGACAAGGCCACATCCGTTCCTCTGGAAAAGGTGCAGGAGCTTGTGGCAAGCAAAGCCGATGAGATCGCCACCGCAAAGATAGTGGCATACAAGGAAGAGCAGAGAAGAGACAATGCAATGGAAAGTCTCACAGCTGCCAGGAAGAACCTGAACCTTGAGACAAAGGATGAAGATTGCCAGCATCATACCAGCTTGCAGCAATTGCTTTATCTCGTGGATGGTTGGCACAGTCAATCATGCTCATACACTCCTCTTCTGTAAGTAGTTCCTCTGGGAGCATCTGATCAGATTGTTTGATAGGGGTTTTGATCCACTCGGTCATTTCTGGCTCTTTCCCACCATTGAGCCAGCGGAAGAAACGTTTGATTGTGACCTTATATCCCTGTTTAGTCCATGGCTTCTTATCAGATCTTTCCAGCTCTGCCAAAAAGCGATACATATCGCTCATTGTAATCTCATCGAAATCCTTGTCAAAATTCTTGCTGAGTATTTCAATTGACTAAAATATTTGAGAATTCTTGCATCGGAAAGACCCTCTGCGTACAATACGTTCACAAAAGCAAAAATAGTGTCCTTGTTCTTTTGTGAATAATCTGCTTCTATTATCCTTTGTTCAGCAGTTTGAATACTTTTCTTATAGTTGTATAGTCCCATATCTACTACTACCTCGTCCCTGCATATAACTTGAAAACAAGCAGGGTGACAGTGTTGGGCTTTTAACTATAGTTTTTACGCCGAGGTTGGGATTCGAACCCAAGCACTCCTTCCGGAGAAACCGGTCTCGAGCCGGTCGCGTTTGGACTCCGGGGCAAAACAGCCGGCGGATTAGTCCGCTCTGCCACCTCGGCACATTGGATTTGAAGGCTGTACTATCTTAAAAAGCTATCGAGGAAAACTCTAGAAGTCAAAGAGGGAACTCTGGTTCTTTTTAGGAGGAATTTCATCCTTATTTTCAATTTCTTCAGGAATTTCGATATGGCCGTACTGACCACCGCCTCCCGGATGGATTATAAGTTTCTTTTCCCTGAAGGCAAGTATCGCATTCGATACACGTTTGTCCAGGAAATCCATATCATCGATTTCTGCATTCAGGAGAACATTGAGTTCATTATCATATCGTTCCATCAGGCTGTTCCAGGCAGTCTGGACACCTTTTGTATTAATGCTGGCATGTCCCAGTGCGGTCATAATAATTTCTGAAAGGGGCATCAGGTGAACGTAAGGAGGTCTGTATTCGGGATGTTTCGGAGTATCAAAATTTGCCAGCTCATTAACCCTGTCCTTTACTCCTTTTTTGATGAGGCCACCACAGTTGCTGCATTTCCATTTCAATTCATGACACTGTTCCAGTGGATAATGTGTAAAACATTTGATGCATGCAGACTCGTTGTATTTACCTTCCTGCGGATAGAAACCTGCATTATATGTGACTCCATAGCCTTCTTCCCTGAGAATGGCTTTTTTAAGTCCTTCAAAGGATACTTCAGGGACATTTATCTGGTTGAACTCGCGTGCCAGTTTGTTGGACCATGGAGAATGAGCATCCGAATTTGAGAGGAAAGTAAGTCTGTGAAGTTCTTCTATCCTGTCGGCATAGTCACTGTCAGCACTGAGTCCGAGTTCAAGGAATGAAATATAGTCAGTCATGTCTCCATAACAGCTTTCCAGTGAATCGTGATATGCATAAAGAGCTGTCCAGGGAGTGAATGCATGACATGGGCCGATGAGTGCTTCCACATCCTTTGCTATCTCAGCAATCTCGCAACCGTTCAGCCTTACAGTCGGACGGCCATCTGCTGCAAGGTTACAATATCCGCTGATTCTCTCTGTAAGTTCTTCTGCCTTGGATATTGAGGGCAACAGCAACAAGTGGTGAACGCGGCTGCTATCCTCTATTTCAGTAGTGATTATAAAATTAGTTTTTCCGATGGATACAGTCTCGTCATCCACAGATGCCTTCTTTATTTCCTTTATCCACTCGGGGTGGGTGCAATCCCCTGTTGCAACCAGATCTACACCTTTTTTCGCTGCTTCTTCTGCCATTACTGGCAGTTCCATTTTATTCGAACATGCCATCGAATATTTGGAATGCAGGTGAAGATCGGCATTGATAAGCATTTTATTAGCCAATATATCTCAGATCTTCGTCTTTAACGGTACTCATATCAGGCATGCCTTTTTGCTGCTGTTCGACTTCCTTGAGCCTTGCAACTATCTTTTCCATTTCCTTGGCACGCTCTTCAAGTGGACCGACATCGATGTCTATATCAAATATCTTACATATGACTTTGAGAAGTGACTGTGCACTTTTCGGATCGACAAGATACCCGGAAGTAAGTCCCATAAGGCAGGCTGAATCTATATTCTTGAATTTGCTCATTCCAAGCAGAAGTCCTGATGCACCTACAATGCCTCCTCCCGGTTCGTTCTCTTTGAAAGTTACTCCGTATTCCTTAAGCTCCTCAACAAGTTCAATGTTATTGACTGCGCCGAGTACTTCATCAGAATAAGTAAGTTGTCCGGTAGGGAATCCTCCAAGAGTATATATTCTCTTGACTCCTAGTTCCATTGCAAGATCAAGGTAAAGTGTGCAAAGTTTGTAATGACCTTCAGTTGAAGAACTCTGATGATCACCGATTAATGCAACAATATCGTTTTTTTCTGTGTGGCAGATAAATACCTCATTGTTCACAAGCTGTATCTCGCTGTTTTCATCAACAAGAACCTGTGGTGGGAAATGATGTGAATATATTTCCAGAAGCTTCTCTGCTTCAAGCTCTTCTACCAGATGTTCAGCAACAAGTTTCCCGACATGTCCTACTCCCGGCAGGCCTACAATAAGCACCGGGTTGTTTAGCTGCACATCCTCTTTCACACGTATTACTTCTATTTCCTTCACAGGTGTCCCTCCCTTCTTGCTATCCTGCGATATTTGCCATAAGGATCCAGCGGGGAAAATCTTGCAGGCTGCGGCCTCACTGTAGTCAAACTACATTGCGGGCAGACTACATCCAGAGTATATCTGCCACAATTCCTGCATTTGAAGATCTTCTGTCCCAAGGAATCTCACACCTTCACGGTGTCGTTGTGCCTGTGGAATTCGCCTTTTCCACCAAGCTTTTCAATAGTAGCAATGGCTGCATTCGCAGACTTTTTCAGCACGGATTCCGCCTTCTTGTAATCAGGAGCAATCACCTTGATTCTGTATCTTGGTGCACCAGTATAACTGATGTCGATCTTAACTCCTTCTTCCTCAATTTCATTTCCTGCTTCAAGAGCCATTTTTATGATCTCTATTCCGTCGGGCATGTAACAATTGAGGTCTATGTATCCGGCAATATCTACAAATGGCAGTTTAATATTACTCTGAGCAACCTTTACAATGCTTGTGACAATCTTTTTCTTCATTTTCACATCGTTAAAAGCATCTTCGCCACTTATGGCTGCTTCTTCAAATGCAGAATAAAGACTGCCAAAACTCTCCAGCAAGTTTGGTTTGATTTTATCCATCTCTTCCTTGCCGGTTCCTGTTTCCTCTGAAACGAACTGAAGCCATTTGAATGCCTTCTGTTCATTCTTCCAGTCCTGTATCTTTGCACGTTTCTGGTGCTCGTTGACATCTTTAAGGGACAGGTCGATGTGGCGACGTGAAGAATCCACGTTCAGAACTTTGCAGACTACCTTCTGTCCTTCACGTACATGGTCTCTTACGTATTTGACCCATCCGGCCTTGATCTCCGATATGTGGATAAAACCTTCTTTTCCACCGAATTCTTCAAGGGTTGTGTATGCACCGAAATCAGTAACATTCTTCACGGTACAGACAACAAAATCCCCGCTTTCAGGCCAGTTGTTATCATCCATTATAAATCACTTTGATCTACTCGAGTACTTCGAGTATGTGTGTTGTGATTGTTGACTTGCCGCCGGTAGGTTCTGCAAGTGTCCTTCCGCATACAAGGCATGTTACCTTGCGGCTTGCACTGCCGAAAATTACCTGCTCGTTCTCGCAATCATTGCATTTTACGCGTAAGAATCTGCTTTTTGGTTTATTAATCATAATAATCACTCTGCGAAATCGAATTTCTTTGCTCTGAAGCATGGTCTCTGGTGTGCCTTGCTACATTCTGTGCACCTGTACCTGAGCCATATCCTCTTTGTTGGCTTGTCTCCACCAGGAACCTTTGAGAACTTTCCACTGTTTCCAATTCCGGTCTGGCGTTTCTTCTGTCTCTCGATACGTGTAAGTGTTGATGCCTTACCCTTTTTTACTCTCTCAACAACATGCTCTGTGTGTTTTTTGCATGAAGGGCAGTGTGTTCTGAATCTCTTTGGAATCTTCAATATCTTCACCTTGATAAGTTATTAGTTTAAAGAATCATTTGTGCCACGTTGCGTTTGATCAGTCCCTTTACATTCAGGGCAGGCAAAACAACAACGTCTTCGGCATGTAATGTATAATTGCGATTATCCATAGCCTTGAAAGTAGGCAGGTCCTCCAGTATTCGCACAACAACGAATTCTTTATTTATATTACTTTTGCCTATTTCATCTTTATTGCTGGTTCCAGATGGTATGTCTGCATCCATATGCTCAGGACGGTCAACATCATTAGTATCTCCTATTTCTTCAGTAATGGTAGAAGTATCAACCTTGCTGCTTTCTGATGCTTCCTTTTTACTCTTGCTTTCCGCCGCCTGGGGATCGAGAATGGGCACCAGTAATTCAGCACGCGCAGAATTAATCGCAGTCAATACTGCATCGTAAACCTTTTTCTCTTCCGGCAATAATTTGCTCATATCCTGTGAAGGTGGCATACTGGAAAATGCATTGTTTGTTGCATAACTTATTATCTTGCGGATACGGCGTATAAATATTACTTCTATATCGGTAATTGCACTCTGTAACTCGTTGTCAAGCATTTTAGACTCAACTGAACGGGGATTATCGATCTTGAATATCTCTTCTTCCAGTTCCTTGAGGTATTTCTCGACATCCTTGTAAAAGCCAGGATGCAGCGATTTGAGTGTAGAACTTCCTTCATCTCTCAGTACGTTCTTTAGCCCATTACCGTCCATATTCTGCAACACCTCTGCACATAAGGTATATTGCGGCATACTCCGGAACTTCCTGTACGCCTTCCTCGACCATCAGGTCTTTACCTTTCATCTGCACAGCAAAAGGTTTAATCACTTTTATTTTTTCCGACTTATCACTAAATACCACTGCATCATTTAGAGGTTCAAAAGTTTCAAGTTCATCAATAGATAATGCAGTAACTTTCATACCTGATTTTCCATGAAGTGAACCCGGGAGTCTAATAAGTCGTTTAATATCTGCAGTGACAGGCTCATCAACACACGCTGCCATCTGTTCAACCCCCTGATTGACAATAGTCTCAAGAAGTTCTTTTTTAATACCGCCGAGTGCATCCATTTTCCCCTTCTTTAAAGCAGCAACTCTTGATTCATCCTGGAATACATCAATAATCTTTTTCGCTTTAACCTTACCAATACCATCGAATCCGGTTAATATGTCTACTGCATTCTCATTTTTTGAAATTGATGTGAGATACGATATTAGATGTCGATTTATTCGTCCTCCCCAACCTCCGTCATCTTCAGAGGGGAAAACCGATATTTTGGCAGATTCTGCCCCGGCATCACCTGAAATATCTTTCTTGGTAAATATCCTTTCAAGATTCAATCCCTTTGAACTCACATAATCAACGATCTCTCTTCTCTCCGCACTTCCAAGGGAAAGTACGGACTCTTCGCTGATATGGAAGTGATATCCTCTGCCTCCAGAGAATACTGCATGCACCTGATCTTCCCTGAATCCGAAATCATCCATCAGGAACTCCAGAAGTTTCAGTGTTTCCCTTTTTCCTTTCTCAAGCATGTCAGCATAAGAATTAATTCCTCCTGGCAGGTGATCAGAATCAATATCAAAAATGAGATCGGCTTTCAGCCAGTTCTTTTCCTTCATTTTAGGAGCACCCGGGTATTCGTAGTATGCAACTGAATAATAGGCATGTGCAGGGCCAATTCCGCGCAGGTAATCATGGAGTTCTCCCTCTGACCCAAAAGCACGATGTCTTTTCATGAAAGTATCTTGACCACTGGTAAACTCAATAAATCCCCATTCTCTGGAAGTGAAATCCGGTGGTAACTTTATGTCTGCAGTTGCATAGTAGTTCTGGAAAGCAGATACTACAAACTGTTTAGTTCTCTCATTCATCTGATGCCTGTAGCTCCTATCTTATAATCCTGCTTTGATATTTAATCTGCTTTATGCGTCATAAGGGTTTGTGACGAACATCATTTGTATTGGTTTGTGCGTTCATATTCTATCTTGAATCCGGATAATTTTGTATACGAGTCCACACACCCAGAACGATTTCGAACATTATCATGCACCATAAATATGATATTATTCAAACTTTTTTCATTTTTGGATTACTGTATCAACTGTACATACAATAAGCTTAAGTATTTTGTATTCTTCTACAGTTTTGCAATATATTTATAAACCGTACATTGGGTTCTGACTATGAAAATAAGAGTTGTAAGTTCTAAAGAAGAAGTTGAATCGCTCAGTCCGAATGAACAAATAATCCATCTTGCATTTAGGCCATCAAATACGGATATTCTGACATTAATTACCAGGTGTCCTGAATTGAAGGCACTTCACATCCCTACATCATATAAGAAAACCATTTCAAATTCTAACATCATGTTGCTTGAAATGCAGGGAATTGAACTCATTGAGGGGGATGTTTGGGGACATAGGAAAGATATTACTGAATACTCCGAAGTGTCTCAAAGGATCTATGATCTCATCGATGAATACAAGGCAAATGGTCTTTCAGAAGATGAAATCATTGCAAAAATGACACGTGAAGAAATGCACATGGGGTCAGATTTGCTCAAATTCATCATTAAAAACAGAAAGTGACCTGATATATTGATTTTAATATGGGGATTGCTGACTTTTGCAAGAGCTTGATTCCTATGCAAAAGTCAGCAGCTACGCATATTTTATGGAAGTCGGATAGAAAGGTGATGATGATTGATTAAAGAAATCTCTTTAATCAGTGAACAGACTTACTAGCGCTCAATCCGACTTCAGCGCTTACAATGGAAATTAAGTATATAAATTCACGGTTTTGGATTATACTTATGAGCTTATATGGTAATCATTGGCAATTCAATTGAAGGTATTTATTTCTGACAGATTTATATGGATTATCAGATGAATGGGCGCCGAGTGAATACACAACGACGCCTTTTGTTTTTTATTCCCACACTAATTGTAATAATTAGCCATACATATACTTCCGCAGTCATATTATATAAAATAGTACGAAGGCTTGTCCCAAACACAAAACAATGCAAGAGATACCCGGAGAATAGAAAATACGGTATTACTGGTCAGTTTAAAATAGTTTAGTGTGGGTTTATGGGGAGTGGGGAGCTGACCAATAATACCATAGGTTACCGGCGTTTTACATAAATCAACTTGAGGTTTAACTTATGTTGTCTGTACTCAACCAGTAACTGCAATAAAAATTAATAGAACTGATATTATATAGAAGTATCGATTTTATTTTAATTGTCAATCTGGAAACAGTGACAATTTAACATGGCCTCCATTTTGCAAGCTAATACGCGTCATAAACCTTATAGTCACCGTCTACATTATAGTCCACGCATGAAGAAGGAAATGACGAGTGCTGATGTAGCTGCCCTTGCCCTTGAGCTAAGCTCTGGTGAGACATCTATAATAGATGCTAAAATAGCTAAGATCTACCAGCCTGCACCTGATGAAATAAGGATTAATCTCTTTGTCTATGAAAAAGGCAGGGATAACCTTGTGATCGAGGCAGGAAAGCGTGCTCATATGAGCAAGCACATTCGTCCAAGTCCTAAAATTCCACAATCGTTCCCTATGATGCTCAGAAAGCACATCATGGCAGGACGTATTACTTTTATCAAGCAGTATGATTTTGACAGGATACTTGAGATCGGAGTTGTACGTGGTGGAGTGGAAACAGTTCTTGTTGTGGAATTGTTCTCTCCGGGAAATATTGTCCTTCTTGACTCAGAGAGAAAGATCATCCTTCCGATGAAACCGGTGACCTTTAAGGGAAGAAGGATACGCAGTGGTGAAGTTTACCAGTGTCCTGAGGCTCAGATAAGTCCGGTTGATGCCACAGCGAGCGATCTTGAAAGTGCATTTGCAACATCTGATGCTGATGTTGTGAGAACGATTGCCACAAGGTTCAATCTTGGTGGAGTCCTTGCAGAAGAAGTATGTGCAAGGGCAGGGGTCAATAAGTCAGAACCTGCAAAAGAAATCGGTCCGGATGGAATTCGGGTTATCATTGATGCTCTTCAGGATTTATTTAAACCATTGTTATCAGGCGACCTTAAACCCTGTCTTGTGAAAAAAGAGGACAAGGGCGAAGTTAAGCCATTTGATGTGCTTCCGCTTGAACTATCTATATACAAGGGTCACGAAAAAGAATCATTCCCTACATTTAATGCTGCTCTGGATGAGTTCTTCGGGAAAGCTGCTGCTGAATCTGTTCAGGAACAGGTTACTGCAGTTAAGAAAGAAAAAGTTGACGTATTTGCCCGCCGTCTCCAGAAACAGGAAGATGCCATTAAGAAATTCACAAAGGATGCGGATAAACAGACTCGCATTGCGGAAGCGATCTACGCAAATTATGTTGAGATCGAAGGGATTGTGAATATTCTGAAGCAGGCTCGTGACAAAGGATATTCATGGGGTGAAATTAAATCCATTGTGAAAAAGGCAAAAGATACTGTTCCTGCTGCAAAATGGATAGAGAATATCAATTCAGCGGAAGGGAATATTGTTCTCAATCTTGATGGCACCAGAGCCACCATAGATATTAAACTTACGATTCCCCAGAATGCACAGGTATATTATGATAAGGCAAAGAAGCTCACCAAAAAGAAGGATGGTGCCCTGATAGCTATAGAGGATACTAAACTTGCCATGCAGAAAAGGGAGAAAAAAGTTTCCAGCAGGCGCAAGGTCAATACCAAAAAGTACTGGTATGAGCGCTTCAGGTGGTTCAAGTCCTCAGATGATTTTCTGGTGGTGGCAGGCAGGGATGCTGACAGCAATGAGGAAATCGTAAAGAAATACATGGAAAAGCGTGACATCGTATTCCATACTCAGAACCCTGGTGCTCCTATTACAGTTATTAAGACAATGGGCAATGAAGTGCCCGAAACAACATTGCAGGAGACTGCACAATTTGTAGTCTCCTATTCAAGTGTATGGAAGTCAGGCCAGTTCAGCGGCGACTGTTACTGGATAAAACCTGAGCAGGTTTCCAAGACACCGGAAACCGGTGAATTCCTTAAGAAAGGTTCCTTTGTAATACGTGGTGAGAGGAATTATTTCAGGGATGTTCAGGTTACAGCTGCCGTTGGTCTTGAACTTGAAGGAAGCACAAGGGTTATTGGCGGTCCGACATCTGCTATCCGCAAAAATGGTCAGCATGTGGTGGAAGTTGTTCCTGGTAAATATAACCAGAACGATGTTGCCAAAAAGATATACAAGATATATGTTGAGAGATTGAAAGATACAAATTTCGTAAAGCAAATTGCATCACCTGACAAAATAGCAATGGTGCTTCCACCGGGTGAATCTGATATAAAGGTGTGAAGTAAGGTGTGGACATGAGGGTCGTAAAGAGAAACCTGAGAGGCAGAGAAGGTGAGATAAAGATCGTTCCTGAAACACTGGATGACCTCTGGCACCTTAAGTATATTATAGAGAAAGGTGACCTCATATTTGCTCTTACTAAAAGAAAAGCAGATTCTTCTTCAGATAAACTGAGACCTGAAAAAGCTGAGAAAAAAACTGTAAGACTTGGTATACGTGTGGAAGAGCTTGAATTCCATAAGTTTTCAAATCGCCTGAGGATTCATGGCCAGATAGAACAGGGCATGGATACGGGGCATTATCATACTTTTAATGTCGAAGAAGGCGTTGACATTTCAATAATTAAAAACTGGAAAAAGGACCAGATCGAGCGCATCAATGAGGCAGAAGCTTCTTCCAAACGTCCGAAGGTTGTTATTCTTGCTGTTGAAGAAGGAGATGCGGATATTGGCCTTGTGCGCCATTATGGTATTGAGTTGTATTCTCACATAAGCCAGTCTTCGGGAAAGAAGGGCGAAGGCAGTCTCAGGGAGGTATTCTTCCAGGAAATTATTGACCAGTTGTTACATGCTGCTTCAGAGTCAGAAGCTATTGTGGTTGCTGGCCCTGGCTTTGCGAAAGACGATTTCATAAAATATCTCAAATCAAAAGAACCTGAGTTTTCATCCGGTGTTGTTACAGAGGACACTGCATCTATCGGAATGTCGGGTTTCCAGGAAGTTCTCAGACGTGGTGCTGTGGACCGGATTATGGAAGAATCCCGTATTGCGCGCGAATCCCGCTTAATGGATGAACTCCTAAAAGAGATTGCTCTGGATGGCAAGGCTGCATACGGTCTGGAAGAGGTGAAACTGGCTCTGGATTATGGTGCCATAGATACTCTTCTGGTTGCTGATGAGATGCTGAGGGTTGAACGTGAAAAAGGAAATATCGATTCATTTTTGCAATCAGTAGAGCATACTCAGGGGAAAATCGTAGTTTTCAGCACAATATTTGAACCTGGCCAGAAATTGCTTGCGCTTGGTGGAATCGCTGCTTTGCTTCGTTTTAATATTTAATAAATGAGGTTCTGTCGTTGTTTTATATGTTGAAAGAGCAACAAACTCTGGTATCATTATATATATAGTTTCCGCGGTTATTTTGTATGTTATGTGCACAATCCACAAACAGCAATCTTTCTTTGTATTTATATTTTATATTTTATATCCTCTATAAGTTTAATAGGTTTTTTTTAGTGTATTATTACTAAAAATGCCATATTCTATTTTTATATTACTTTTAACACTTTCAAATCACTTTGTTCTTTAAAAAAAGCTCTATTACCTTATATCCCATTTTATCATAATCAAAAATGATATATACTTCTACTTTAAAGTCCTTATCTGGAGGTGAAATAGGTAACACTTGATGGAGGTAGCAAGCAGTTACGTATTACAAGAATTGATAGACAGGAATTTCTGATTTTTAGATTTAAGATCAGCATAAACAATTATAAAAATTTGAATATTATATGACAATTATCCAATTTATCTTAGGGAAGTGATAAACTATGGAAGGAGAAATAACAATTAAAGACACAACAGCAAGTCCTGCCCCATTGGGTTTTCTTGGTCTGGGATTTGCAGCAACATTTGCAGGACTTTTGAACATGGGTATGTTCTCAGATGCTGCAATGGTAATTGCAATGGCAATCACTCTCGGTGGTTTTGCTCAGCTCTTCGCAGGTCTTGAGCTCTGGAAGAAAGGAGACACCTTCGCTGCGACAGCATTTACAGCATTTGCGCTGTGGTGGTTCTCATATGCATACATTCTGCTTGTAACGAGTGTAGGCCTGTTTGGATCTGTAATGCCTACAGATGCATCATTTGCAACATCACTCGGATGGTACCTCTTGTTCTGGGGAATCATCGCAACTCTGCTGACATTTGTCACACTGGCAATCGGTGTTAAGTTAATAACGATCGTTTTCGTATTCCTTGACCTGACATTCTTCACTCTTGCAATCGTTAATTTTGGTATGGTTGCGGTCCTGCCAGTAGCAGCAATAATCACCCTTCTGCTTGGTCTTTCATCACTCTACCTCGGCGTTGCCCTGGTTATGGATGAGGTCGGCAGTAAACTCATTAAGTTACCTGTATTCTAATTGTTAGAAAACACAGGTTTAAAGGGTAAAAATTATAATGTAAAATGTTGGATTGGCTTTATGCCAGCCAACTCTTTTTTATTTATTGTTTTGTGTGTTAGTTCAGACGTTTTGCTCTCTCGGTTGATTCGATATACATGAGTTCTTTCCCATCCATATATATGTGAATAACTCCGCCTGATTGTGAGACTGTGATGGCTATGGATACAGTGTCCCTTGTAATTGCGGCAGCAGACACATGGCGCCCTCCAAGTCCTTTCTCCACATCAATGTCTCTGGCATCCACATCCAGGTATCTTCCGGCAGCTTCAACCATTCCCTCTTCCGATATGACGAATACGCCATCAAGCTGAGCAAACTCTTTCACCGATTCCCAGTTTTTTCTATCTTTTAAGTCGCGGTCGGAGTCTTCCTGTCCTGCATATGGATTCAGGATCATCTGGTGCGAACGCATCATGACCTCTTCCACATCTCCGACAATAAAGGCAGTACCTATCTGTTTACCTTCGCGCCCGGTGTTGGAAATATCAAAAGCGATTTTCAGAATAGCGCGCAGGATATAGGAAGCAACTCGTTCGTCACATTCCTTCATTTTCTTTACAATAGTATTCTCTTCAAGGTTATGGACAACAATAGCATACGAATCCTTACTTTCGATGATGCCGATAACATTTCCTTCGGTAATCTCATCCATTATGAATTCAATTGCGGAGATGTTCTCCACATGTTCGATCTTTCCGGAAGCCTGCTGGCCAATCTTATCCAGTATCTCTTTTGTTTTCTCTTCCTTTGTTTTGCTGCTTGCAACCAGATGATCGATTATGTTCTTTTGTTTGCTGCTTGCAAAATATAGAGGAATGGGTGTGTCCGGCTTTTCAAAATCAGCTTCTCCTGTAATGATTATTGCCTTTGACTTCAGCTCTTCTGCAAGCTTGACAGCAGCGTTGACAACTACCTGTGCACTGTCCAAATTATCCCCTCTGTTTTGTATCAACAATAAAACTACTGAAACATAAGATAATATATTTGCTCATTTTATAAATAACACATGTTTAGCAGCGATATTAATTTATGTCCCCAATATAAATGATAATTGGTGATATGTGTGGTGAGAGCTTTTGTCGCGGTAGACCTCCCTGTGGAGTTGCATGAAAAGATTGCCGAAATTCAGTTGAAGTTCAATGAGTTCAAGTTCAAATTTGTCAATCCTGAACTGGTACATATAACTATGAAATTCCTTGGTGAAGTACCGGAAAATAAGATTCCTGATATATCAAGGGCTCTTGACAATGTAAAATGTGGACCATTCAGTTCCCATGTAAAAGGCATCGGTGTATTTCCAAAACCTAAATTTGCCAAAGTAATCTGGCTGGGTTGTGGCGGTAACTTCGATGTCCTTTATGAGCAGATTGAAAAATCCCTTTCGTCTTTTGAGCTGGAACCTACTCTTCACCGGTTTAGTGCCCATGCTACTCTGGCAAGAGTGAAATATCTTCCTAAAAAGAAAAAAGCAGATTTCATGGAACTGCTTGATGAGCTGAAGGATTTTGAGATCGGCCATATGGATGTAAGGTCCATCAAATTAAAAAAGAGTACATTGACCCCGAACGGTCCTATATATGAGGACCTTCATGAGGCCAGTCTGCAGTAATGCAGGTAATTCTTAATAGGTTTTTAATTCACTTCATAAGACGAGAATCCTGAAGACCTTATTATCTCCTTGTTATTTGTTATAATCAGGCATTCCACACCTTCCAGTTCCTCAACCATTGCAATTCCTTCTTCCTCTCCAAGAATGAACACCGATGTTGCCAGTGCATCTGCATCCATTGCAGTTTCTGCAATAACAGTACTGCTTATCAGGTTACCTGAAGGATATCCTGTTCGTGGGTCTGCTATGTGAGAGACCTTTGCTTCATCACTGAAATACCTTTCATAATTCCCACTGGTTGCCACTGCAACATCCCGGATATTCATAATAGTGACAGCTTCTTCACTTTTATCAGGGTTCTGCAGTCCTACTCTCCAATGGCTGCCATCAGGTTTTGTACCTATATATCTGCCATCACCACCGGCATTTACAAATCCTGAAATGATTCCATCATTAACCATTGATTCGACTGCAGCATCCACAGCATATCCTTTTGCCACGCCTCCAAGGGTTATTTTCATTCCGTTATTCATGGAAACATTGTTTCCCTCAATCATTATTGCTGAATAATTGACAAGTTTCAAGGTCTCATTGATCTCATCTGACGTAGGAGGTTGGTTGGTTCCGCCGGGTGCATACTTGCTGGCCCACAGGTCCAGTATTGGCTGGATGGATATGTCAAAGGCACCACTGCTTTTTTCAGAGTAATATGTGGAACGACTTATCACATCCACCAGTTCAGGATCAGCATTAGTTACTTCAGCTTCATTATTGAGAGTACTGATTTCGCTACTATTGTCGTAGTTGTTCATCAATTCATCAACATAGTTCATTTTTTCAAACGCATGATCAATTATTTCAGCAGCAGATGTTTCATTGGAACTTACTGCTGTGATAGTCACAGTAGTGTCCATCAGGCTTCTGGTTTGTGAGAATATTTCCTGTTCAGGAAGGCTCTGTGAATCTATGTCCTGTACATAATCTATCATTAATAATACTGTAAAAATCGCTATCAGTACAATGGCAACAGTTTTATACCTCATGCTGTATGAAAAGATATAATTAAATATTAAACCTATGTACCGCGGATAGGAAGGAAGTGTATATCCTTCTGTTAATAATTATTTATTCATCCAAAGGAAGTAATAGAATGAGCAATCCCAGCACAGGATCAGGTACGGGAACAAGTTCAAGCAAGGATAAGTACCTTGTTGTCGCTCTTCATCAATTAATGGAAGAATACGGCTGGAGAGGTATAGAGAAGCACTTTGGTTTTGTGAAACATCATATTATTTACATAAAACCCGGCTCTCCTCTGGATAAAATTGAACTTAAAGCCAATGTACTTGGCAATCATATGGATGTGGACTTTTTAGGAGTGACCCCTCAAAAAGGTCTTCTTGATAAGGTTTTTGACTTCAATGTCAGAGTAGTGCGAAAGTCATTTGAGATTAGCAAATACGTTTCTAATGACATGAAAATAACAAATGAGCAGGACCTGAGAAACAACATAGTAGTTGTGATCAGACAGCTTGAAGAAGTTGCAGAGGACTGACACGGGGCAAATTATGGCTAAATTAAATGTAATTCTTATAGGTATCCTCGTTGTGATGTTCGCTGCAGCTGGTGTATATGCATATGTAGGAAGCACCGGTAATGGAGCTATGTCCACTCATTATATGACCGGGCAGACATGGTCTGACAGTTCATGCAGTGTTTGTCACGCAGGAGTATACGAGGAAGTATCAGTGTCATCCCATGTTGAGCAGGACATGAAAAAGTGGACCTCAATTATGGAGTATGGTGTTGATGTTGACAGCATTGATGAAGACACAATGGCTGCAACATACGGACAGGTGCACCCCGGGGGTGGCTACATGGCAGATTATGGAGTAGATGTTGATTGTATGATCTGCCACAATCAGGTAGGATATGACTTTGAGGCACGTGCAGAAAGTATAGCTTCAGGTGACTTCGAAAATGCCAATGAGGCAGCAATTGAAGAATCCCGCGAAGAAATACAGAGTGATGCTCTTTATATGGCAAGCTACATGCTTGATGTTCTGGCGCCATTACCACTTGTAACTGAAGTCCATGATGAGGTAAACGGTGCACCAGGCAAGGCACTTTGTGGTGACAATTGTCACTCAGGTGACATAACAACAACTGCTGTCACATGGACCCTTGAAGATTCAGCTTCTTATGATGTCCACGATTCAGTAGACTGTCAGGAATGTCATGTAACTGAGGAACACAATATAAGTAGTCGTGAATACCTGTTTACTTCCGGATCCGTGCATATGGAATCTGAACTTGGCGTAATGGCATGTGACTCATCAGGCTGTCACGAGGGAATTTCACACGGTGCACTTGTAGACGGTCACCTTGAAACAGTAAGTTGTGAGTCATGTCACATCCCGGCACTGCCAGGTTCAGATATAACAGGCACTCCTGTGCTGAAGTCATTCAGCTGGCAGAACGGTGTCCGTGAAGATGTAACCTATGACTCAGAATTCGCTCCGACTATCTCATGGTCCTCTGGTGTTTATTACGATGCACTGCCGACAGTTCAGGAACAGGCCAAGGGTTCACTGCTTAAGCCATTTAATGTGATTACAGGTATCTGGTGGGATGAAGGAATTGATTCCGAAGTTCTTGCTGATCCTGATAACAGCTCATCCATTGGCGATCCGATAAATCCGGCTGATGTCCTGAGTTCAGATGCAGACGGTGATGGGGTAGTTACTGAAGATGAAATTCGTGCCTATGACGGAGACGCAGATGGAAACCCGGATTATCCGAACGCAGTTCTCAGGCATGTTGAGATGTACTATCAGGTAAGTCACAATATTGCAAGTTCGACTGTAGGTCTTGAGGGTCCGCTTGTGTGTGCAGATTGTCATGGCAGCACTGCAACAGCTATCAACTGGACAGCTCTCGGATATGAGAAGGACCCGGCAATGAGTGACCCGGAAACTGATTTCTCCACAAAGACAATTGAAGTATCCGTAAAGGGTGCAAAACCCGAAGAAGTTGAAAGGGAGCCTGCATTCTAAGGAGTTGATAATGTGGAAATCAAAAAATTAGAGACATTACCGGAAAAGGTTATTATTCCGCTCAGGCAGCACAAAGGAGCTGTCTGTGAACCCCTTGTGAAAAAAGGCGACAGGGTTCTGATCGGACAGAAAATCGGTGACTGCAATGAATATCAGTCATCTGCGGTTCATTCAAGTGTCTGTGGCGAGGTTCTTGCGATTGAAGAATCTGCTCATCCTGATGGTAACAAAGTAATGAGTGTTGTCATCCAGCCTGAAGACAGCAATGAGTCTGTTCCATTCTCCGCATGTAAGGATGTTAAGTCTGAACAACTTGCTAAGTTCATCAAGGAATCAGGTATTGTTGAGCATTACGGAATGCCAACACATGCGGTCCTGAGGCCAAAAGGCAAGAAGATAGATACCGTACTTATTAATGCAACATCATCCGAATGGATTGGCGGAACTTTCAAAACACCAGGTGCTTACGCATCCCAGATGGTTGACGCATTAAAGCTTCTGATGAAAGCGGCAGGTGCTAAAAAAGGTGCAATCGTACTTAGGACAGATGATAAGGAATCCATCAATGCATTTGAGGGCATTGAAGTTAACAAGAAAAAACTAAAAGTAGCTCCTCTCATCGGAAGCCGAAAGCTGGGTTATTATTTCAATGATCAGAATTCCGACATTGTTATTGTTTCTCAGGAGCGCATTTTTGGTAAAAAGATCCTTAATTTCTTTACTTACAGGGTAACAGGAAGAAATGTCAAAATCGGCTGTGATCCAACTGACGTGGGAGTTGCTGTTTGTGGAATTAAATCTGCAAAAGCACTTTATGATGCTGTTCATGAAGGCGTTCCATTCTATGACACTGTTGTTTCAGTTGAAGGTGTTTCCGACAAGATGGAATATATCCTTGTAAGAATTGGTACACCATTTAAGGATGTTATTGATTCATACGGTTACACAGGTGAGATCGGTAAGATAATTGCCAATGGTGTGAGGACTGGTGTGGCACAATATACTGATCAGGTCCCTGTTACAAAGGGAACAACCAGGATATCTATCCAGAAGCCTGAAGAGGTTATCAGGGACGAAGCAATAGAATGCATCCACTGTGCACGTTGTGTGGATGTCTGTCCTGTGGAACTGATACCAAGTCGCCTTGCTGTGATGGCAGATCAGGGTCGCTTTGACGAATGCAGGCAGATACACATTGAGAACTGCATTGAATGTGGTGATTGTGCAGCTGTCTGTCCTTCCAAGATACCAATATTACAGCTGATCAGGTATGCAAAGGATGCAATTGAAATGGCATACGAAGACATGCCAGCAAAAGAGTCATCCAATCTTAAACTTGGATGTGGCTGCGGAGGTGAGTAAAAATGACATATACAATTTCAGCTCCTCCCCATAAGAAAACAAAATTAGATTTCAAGACATTAAATTATAGTAAAATGATTGCTCTGCTCCCACTTTGTCTTGCAGCAATATACTTCTTCGGCATCCCTGCCCTCGGTATCATTGTTGCATCAGTGGTGTCTGCTGTGGTGACCGAGTTTGCCATACAGACAATTTTCAAGCAGAAAGTAACAGTCTCAGATGGCCATGCTGCCATGATGGGACTTATGCTGGCATTACTTATTCCACCGGAAGCTCCATTATGGATTCCTGTTTTTGCAGCTTTCTTCGCAATAACTGTTGGAAAACATGTGTTTGGTGGGATCGGCTCTTACATTTTCAATCCTGTTCTTGTAGGCTGGGTATTTACCAGAAGTGCATGGGCAGGATTCATGACTCCTGTATCTATTCCTCATATTGGTCAGTTCTCTGACATAATACTTGAACACGGTGCAGGTATGATGGTGGATGTTTCTCCTATACTGCTCATTGGCGGTGTTTATCTTATCTATAAAAGGTACATTGACTGGAGAGTTCCACTCGCATTCTTTGCAACAATGGTAATCCTGCCACAGACACTGCTTTTCATTTCCGGTGTAATGGCTCTTATCCATGAAGGTAGTCTGAACCCATTGATGTACATGTCACAGATGTTTACATTCCTCAGTCCAAGTCCTGAGCTGTCATATTCAATGATAGGAATTGTTTTCTTTGGAATACTTTTCCTGGCAACGGACACTGCAACATCTCCTGTGACTAAAAAGGGACGTATCGTTTATGGAATTACATGCGGTGTACTTGTATTCATCTATGGTTACTTTGCTAACTACGTTGATGGATTGCTGTACGGTATATTCCTTGCAAACTGTGTAGCATCATTTATTGAGATCAATACAATGCCTGCATCATTTGGTACAATGTCCTGTGCAGAAAAAGTATACAGGCGTATAATGGATAAAGTTCCGTCATCTTTAAAATTCGAGGTGATCAACAATGAGTGACTCCAATAAGGATACAGCCATAGTAATTGGAAAAATTGTTCTCATATCCGTAGTGGCAGCTCTTTTGTTAGGTATTACTTACGTTCCTACAAGTGCGCAGCTTAAGATAAATGAAGCCAATTCTAAAAAAGAGATTCTCGGAGACCTTATTCCGGAAGCAAGTGGTAATTTTGAAGAAGTATATGGGGACACTGTTGATGAGGATGGCAATCCCGTAGTACTTTATTATCGCGCACAGGATTCTTCCGGTAACATCATTGGCTATGCATTCTTCCAGCAGCAGGCCGGTGCACAGGGACCACTTGTTGTTGCAGGTGGTGTGGACTCTGCATTTGGTACTTTCCGTGGCATGGATGTCCTGAGTCACGAAGAGACTCCGGGACTTGGTGCCAAGATCGTAGAGGACGATTTCCAGGGTCAGTTTATTGATATTCCAATAGCATCACTAGGTCTTTCAAGTGCAGGTGGTTCCATAGATGCAATTACAGGTGCAACAATTTCCTCACAGGCCGTTGTAGATGCGCTTAATACAAAAATTAGTGAAATTGAAGAGGCAGAGGGGTGATATTATGGACCCGTTAAGTGAATATATTCGTGGTATTACAAGAGACAACCCGATTTTCGGACTTGTTCTGGGCCTCTGTCCTACACTGGCAGTGACCACATCAGTCGAGAACGCGATCGGTATGTCAGCAGGTACGGCATTCGTACTTGTATGTTCAAACATTTTCGTTTCGGCTTTAAGGAAGCAGATTCCTTCCACAGTAAGGCTTCCTATATTTATTATCATTATAGCGACCTTTGTGTCAATAGTAAAAATGATAATGCAGGCGTATTTCCCGCCCATGTACGCGGCGTTAGGTGTGTTCATTCCGCTGATTGTGGTTAACTGTATCATCATCGGCCGTGCAGAAGCGTATGCAAATAAAAATAATGTGTTCTATTCGTTCATTGATGGTCTTGGTATTTCTACAGGTTTCTTACTTGTACTGATGCTCATTGGTGGAATCAGGGAACTCCTTGGAACAGGACAGATCGTAGTATTTGACTACACAATTATCAACCTGTCACTCAGTTACCCGATAACCACAATGATCTTGCCTGCAGGTGCTTTCCTGACAATAGGAGGGCTTATGGGAATCGTGAACTATCAGAAAGCAAGGAAACTGGAGAGAGGTGGATAACATGGCAGAAGATGCATTATTCTCAATCTTTATGGATGGTATATTCATTAAGAACTTCCTGTTGATCCAGTTCCTTGGATTATGTTCATTTGTGGGTGTAACCAAGGATGTTAAAAGTGCCGCGGGAATGTCCGGGGCGGTAGTGTTTGTCATGGCAATGGCTTCTACGGTGTCATACCTGATCTACACCTACATTCTGGTGCCTGCAAATATGCAATTCCTTGATCTTATCAGCTTTATTGTTGTAATTGCAGCACTTGTGCAGCTGGTAGAGTTCGTAGTGAGGAAGAACATTCCCTCACTTTACCGCTCACTGGGTATTTACCTGCCACTTATCACAACTAACTGTGCTGTATTGGGTGCGGTACTTCTCAATGAAAGTTCAGGCTATAACTTTGTACAGAGTGTTGTTTTCGGTATTGCAGCAGGTCTTGGATACACTGTAGTAATGCTTATGATGGCCGGTATAAGGGAAAGATCAACATTTGTGAACATCCCATCATCAATAAGGGGTCTGCCACAGGCATTCTTCATCGCAACAATGCTTTCTCTGGCTTTTGTTAATTACTTCTGGGTGATTCCAATATGAGCGAACTGATAACTTTACTCGTACAGGCAGGTGCTATCCTCGGTGGTCTTGGACTGGCTGTAGGTGTCATGCTTGTAGTGGCATCAAAGAAATTCAAGGTAGAGACAAATCCTCTGGTTGACGAGATAGTTGAAGTTCTCCCCGGGGCTAACTGTGGTGCCTGTGGTTACGCAGGTTGTGCAGACTTTGCAGAACGTGTGGTTAACGAAGGCGCACCAATTACAGGATGTCCTGTCGGTGGTTTTGATGTTGCCAAAGAAATTGGTGGCATACTGGGGCAGGAAGTCTCAGAAGGTGAGGAACAGTATCCATTTGTCAGGTGTAACGGTGGCCTTAATTGTGTTGACCGTTTCGAGTATGTTGGTTTTGAAGACTGTAAGGCAGTCATGATGCTATCAGACGGTGAAAAAGGCTGTAATTACGGGTGCATGGGCAGAGGTACCTGTGTACGCGCATGTCCATTCGGTGCTCTCTCCATAGGTGAGGACCGCCTTCCTCATGTGAACAAGAATCTGTGTACAAGCTGTGGACTCTGTATCGCATCATGTCCGAATGACATACTTGTGTTTGCAAAGGAAACTGAAAAGGTACATGTACTTTGTATGTCACATGACAAAGGTAAGGCAGTTAAGGAATCCTGTACCGTTGGCTGTATCGGATGTAAGATATGCGAGAAGAACTGTCCTGAGGAAGCCATCAAGGTAACCAGGTTCCTTGCGGAGATAGACCAGGATAAATGTACAGCATGTGGAATATGCGTGGAGAAATGTCCACAGAACAGTATTGCTATAAGGTGATCATATGACATATAAGACAAAGTTAGGCCTGAATGAGAACATTTTAGCAGCACTCAGCTATGTGGGCTTCTGGATCACAGGGATAATTTTCCTGCTCATTGAGCCGGATAACAAGTTCATCAGGTTCCATGCCATGCAGTCATTATTGATATTCCTCCCGCTTTCACTCATTATCTTCATCGTGGGATGGATACCATACGTTGGCTGGATCATAGCCGATTTCCTTGGATTTGGTGCATTATTCTTCATACTTGTGCTCGTCATAATGGCATACAAGGGTTTAATGCTCAAGATCCCTGTTGTGGGCAGTTACGCTTACAAGATGATTTATCAGTAAAATCAAAAATACACAGAAATACAAAATCAGCAGGATGTCATTCGGCATAATCCTGCTAAATCTTTTTTTATCTACGAAAACTTAAAAAACTACATCTTCCTATTAATGCAGGTATGCATACTTCTATGCGGAGGGTTTGAAATTAAAGAAGAGATATGGATTGAAAAGTATAGGCCCTTTAAGCTCGACGATGTGGTTGGCCAGACAGAGGCCGTTGAAAGGCTGAAATCTTATATTAAAACAAGAAATCTTCCACATCTCCTGTTCTCAGGTCCTCCCGGAGTTGGAAAAACAGCAACTTCCGTGTCTATTGCACGCGAGCTTTTTGGAGACTCATGGCGTGAGAACTTCACAGAGCTTAATGCTTCTGATGAACGTGGAATTGATGTTGTCAGGACAAAGATCAAGAACTTTGCAAAAACAACTCCAATTGGCGGTGCGGATTTTAAGATTATCTTTCTTGATGAGGCAGATGCACTCACATCCGATGCACAATCAGCACTCAGACGTACCATGGAACGTTACACCAACAACTGTCGTTTCATTCTTTCATGCAATTACTCATCCAAGATCATAGAGCCCATCCAGTCAAGGTGTGCAGTTTACAGGTTCCGTCCGTTGTCAGATGAATCTGTGGCAGAACGTGTAAGATTTGTAGCTAATAATGAGAACCTGGACATTGCAGACGATGGTGTGGATGCTATCACGTATGTTGCACAGGGCGATATGAGAAAAGCTATCAATGCTCTGCAGGCAGCAGCTCTTCTTGCTGACACAATCCACAAGGATGCAATATACAAGATCACTGCCACAGCACGTCCCGAGCAGGTCAAGGAACTTATTATGACTGCTCTGGAAGGAAGCTTCAGTGCATCCCGAAAACATCTTGACAGCCTTTTGCTGGAGCAGGGTCTTTCCGGAGAGGATGTTGTGGGTCAGATATACAGAGCAATGTTTGAGGTAGATATTCCTGAGAAGAAAATGGTTGAACTGATAGATGTCATCGGTGAGATCGATTTCAGGTTAACTGAAGGTGCCAACGAAAGAATACAGCTTGAATGTCTACTGGCACACTTTGCACTATCGGGAAAGGAATGTAATTGAGTCTTGAAGTAACAGTACTGGATTTACTTTCCTCTTTTCCTCACTGGCTTGCAACCATGGTAATCGGTGCAATGCCAATATTTGAATTGAGAGGTGCTATTCCCATTGCACTTGGAATATATGAAATGAGTCCTGCGTCTGCATTTTTGTTTGCAGTATCGGGTAATATGCTTCCTGTTGTACCTTTGCTCCTGTTTCTGGACCCTGTTTCCACTTATCTTCGCCGTTTTCCTATATTCGATAAATTCTTTTCATGGCTTTTTGGAAGAACACATCGTAACCATTCAGAAAGATTTGAGAAATACGGTACACTTGCCCTGACACTTTTTGTTGCAGTGCCACTGCCTGTAACCGGTGCGTGGACTGGGTGTGCTGCAGCATTTGTTTTTGGTATTAAATTCCGGCATGCTTTTCCGGCAATACTTGCAGGAGTACTTATTGCAGGTATAATCGTGAGCAGTGTCACATTGGGTGGAATAGGTCTGGTGGACTTCCTCAGCTAGAATTGTATGCTGCTGATGTTACAAAAATAGACTTGATAAAAATATTAGTTCAAAGTCCAAAGAGTAAAAAGCGGAGATTTCCAGGATTATTTTCCCAGCATCTCTTTTGCAAGGTTGATATCTTCAGCCTTTACTGTTTTTCTCCCAGCGTGTTCTGCGAGTTTGATGGCTTCCCTTGAGATCTCAAGTCCGTATTCTTCCAGTATGGCAGTAAGTGCCATTCCTGCAGACTCGCTTACTCTTTGTGCTCCGGCATTTCTTATTACTCTCTCAATAGGTGCAAATGGAATTATCGTCATAAATATCCTCTCATATGAATTCTATTTTGAATCCGGTTTGATTTCCTCTAACAACTAGCAAAATAACCTATATATAGTTTTTTAAAGAAAAATCCAAATTAAATCAAGCTTATTTGTCTTTTCAGGGTCATTTGGATTTTTTTCCTGTTTTGGGCTTAGATGCCATTAATCTTTCTTTTTCATCTTTATGGCCAGGTCTTTTCCAAGCCTGATGCATTCAGCCAGATCCTTTTCATTTGGTATGTACTGTATTCTTAATACAGGGTCAATTACCTCTAATCCTGCTTTTCTGAGCTTTTCGGCAATTTGCACCGGTGCTTCTCCACTCCATCCATAAGATCCAAATGCTGCACCTAATTTCCCTTCAATTCCTATGTCTATCAGTTTGTCCAGGAATTTAGCTATGGGCTCAAGCATTGTGTAATAGAATGTGGAGGAACCTATGCATATGGCATCGTATTTTGCAACATCTGCCGGGTCCCATTCATAAAAGTTGTCTATATCTACATCTATATGTTTTTCACGTGCACCCTTCGCAATGGCTTCTGCCATCATTTTAGTACTTCCCTGAGTACTAAGATATACTATAGCTAGTCTTGGCATTCTTTACCCCCATTTGATAAACGGTAGTTCCAACTACCTGTTTATAAATATGTAATCTGCACGTTCATAAACATTCCTGATTATACAATTATATGTTAAGTTATCTTTATTGCCAATCAGGAAATACAATTATGGAAACTTCAATTAAAGGAGAATCCCTATGGACGAAAAAATCGCGCCACATATTGATGAATTAACCATGGCGCTTGGAAACATTAGCAGGGAAGAGATAAGCAGAGAGCTTGAGAAACTTTTGAAATACCGGGTTCCTCTGGATGAAGCAAAAAAGATGATTAAAGCTAAGTACCTTTCAGTGTCATCTAGCACGGTAAACGTCAGGGACCTTTCCCTGGGATTAAATGGAATAGAAATTTTTGGGCGTATTATTGATATTGTTGAAAAAACAGTGTCGATACAGGGCGAGCAGAAAACCATTTTTTCAGGAACACTTGGTGACGGAACAGGCATCTGTTCTTTCACATGCTGGGACGATATGTCCTTAAAGCCCGGAGATGCAATAAGTATCAAAAATGCCTATACTCGCCTCTGGAATAACAGGCCGGAACTTTATTTCGGAAAAAGGTCAACGATAACTTATCTTCAGGACGATGAACTTCCTGATTCAGAAGAAATGTCCCATTCAAACCTCAAGAAACTTGGTGACATTGTTCCCGCAGATGTACTTGTGAGTTCTGTGGTATTGATTGTGGAGATGTATCACCGCGAGATAACACTCAAAGGTGAAGAAGTGACTGTTACTGAAGGTGTCCTGGCAGATGAGACAGGCAAACTACCGTTCACTTCATGGGTACCTCTGGGAGGACCGGATATTGGTGATTATATTCGATTTGAAGGTGCTTCTGTGAGAGTATTCAGGGGACTTCCATCCATTAATTTTACAGAAACAACATCTATCGGGAAACTATCCGATGTGTCGGAACTGCCATTTACAATGGAATCTGTAAGCACGGCAAGTTCTTCTATTGCCATTGAAAAGCTTCTTGAAAAGGAAGGAATGTTCGATGTGACTGTCAGTGGCAATATCATATCTGTCAGGTCAGGTTCGGGACTTATTGAGCGCTGTCCTCAATGTAATCGTGTAACACAGAAATCTTCATGTCGTTCTCACGGTGAAGTGGAATGTCTGACTGACATGCGCATAAAAGCTATTCTTGATGATGGAACCGGCGCGGTTCACCTGATGCTTAACAGGGAACTTTCTGAGGCTGTTTATGGCAAAAGTATGAATGATGCTGAAAAGATGGCACAGAGTTCACTCTCCGGTGAAGCTGTTTTTGAAGATATGAAAAAGGTTCTCACAGGTAAATATCTTGCAGCCAGGGGCAATTCATCCAGAAATGAATTTGGTGTATCCCTTGTTGCCAGGTCTGTATGGGTCCCTGGGAATAACGTGGATGAACGAATTGAGGGACTTCTGGAAAGAATGGATGCAGGATGTGATGAGTAATGGTTGAAAGAGAAGTTGCATACAGGCTGTTTGCCAGGGAGTTCAATGATTCTCGTTTCCATTTATATTCTTCATCTTCCTCCTCAGATCAGGATATCTATTCCCCTAACTTCCTTATAAGCCCCACAGGAATTAAGGTAAACAGGGTGTTTATTGTGGGCGTTGTTACTGAGGTAGATCGTCTCTCTGAACAGAAAGGCGGTGAAAGGGAATTGTGGAGAGCACGCATTTCCGATCCTACAGGAGCTTTCACCATTTATGCCGGGAGCTACCAGCCGGAAGCATCTGTGTTCCTGTCAACGATACAGGTTCCATCTTATGTAATGGTGCTTGGAAAGGTTCGTTCATACGAACCGGGTGATGGTTCAGTCTTCGTATCTCTGCGTCCGGAAGAGATCAATTATGTTGATGAATCCATTCGGGACAGGTGGATAGTTGATACTGCCGAAATGACGCTTGATCGTCTTGTTGAATTTGAAAGGTTCTTTTCATCTGATACGGGAGAAGGGAAACTTATGGACAGGATACTGGCAACCGGTGTTTCTGAATCCTCTGCAGCTGGCATGTGTCTTTCACTTGATTACTATCACAAGGATGCAGAATATTATGATTCACTTAAAGGAGATATCAGGAAAGTCCTCTGTTCTATAAGAAAAACCGAAGATAAAGCTGAAGAGATCGATTATGAAGCCAAGGTCCAGTCAATTGCTGAGGAGCTTGATGGTGGCAATGGATTTGAATATATTGCTTTTATTAACCGGGCAATGTCTGGAGACATACCGGAAAAGCTTGCAGATTCCACATTGAAAATGTTACTTTCAAAAGGACATCTCTATGAACCCAGAGCCGGGGTATTTAAAGTAATACACTAGCATCCTGACTTAAGTATGGGTTAGAAATTGCATCGGTTTTAATGCGACATACTTAAATATTCCGGAATATTACTCCTGAAGAGTTATTGATACATCTGCTTTGCTAGCTCATATTATGAAGGGGTATTTATGGAACACGATGAGATCATAGATAATGTGAAAAACAGTATAATTCAGATGCAGGGTGTAGGAAACACTCTCCTGCTGAACGAAAATGACAGGGAGATAATCAGGGAACTTGAGAAGAAAGCTGATGAAATGACTCTCATGGGACTTGGCAGAGGAGATAACAAGGGTGTAAAAGCAGTTCTGGAGAACGATGTGATATTTGCTTTTACTACTAACATGGATTTCTGCTGGCCGGAAGGTCCGAATGTTATTCTTATGCACGATGGCTGTGTTGTTGGTCAGGATATTGATGATGAGGCCAAACTCGAAGAAGTTAAAACATGCAGGGATAAGCTTGTTATCGGTAACATTGTGATATATGATACAAGTGTTCTCAAAAAGATGGATGTCAAGAACAACCCTCTTATCGTTGTGCTGCCTCCGAAATCATGTGACGAAGTAGAGGCAGTTGACAGGGCCTGTAATGTAATACTTGCTTCCCCGTCCCCTCCAAGCGATGAGTACCTTAAGGAGAAGATGGGACTTGAGAATCTTCACGGCACAGGTACATTCCTGCTTGGATTCGATTTCGATGATACCTGCAATTAATTTCTAAATAGCTGCAATTGCAGCTATTTCTGTCATGTATTTTCTTATTTTTTTGATCTATATTCCTATGCTTCTGCACAGAAGATAATTTCCAGGAAGATTGCATTTGTACAGAGAATTCGACAGAGCCTATTTTTTAATTCCGTGTTCCGGAGTAGGCAATCTTATGTGAACAGTTGTCCCAATTTCAGGTTCACTTTCAATCCAGATGTCTCCCCTGTGGGCTTCCACTATTGTTTTTGCAATGTGTAGTCCAAGCCCGTTACCTCCGTAACGTCTTGTCTTAGAGCCGTCTATCTGGTAGAACCTTGCGAATATATTTTCCAGTTCGTCCTCAGGTATTCCAATTCCTTTGTCGATAACTTTTATGTGAAGGCTTTTGTAACCTTCGTGGATTATCAATTGTATATTCTGTCCGTTCGGACTGAACTTGCTGGCATTTTCCAGTATCTGGATCAGTGCTTCTTTGAGATATTTCCTGTCACCTTCCAGATAGGGAAGTTCAGGCCTGATTTCAATGTCAATTTTCTGCTCCCTCTGGTTGAGCTGGTCAGCTGTATCCGCAATTGCTCCCATTGCAATATCATCAACTTTGAGTGTTGTAAATGAATACTCGATATCGCCAGACTTTGCAACACTTATAAAGATAAGGGAATCAATGAGTCTCTCCAGCTTTTCTGAAGAATCTATCATTTTTTTAAGTGCTTCTTTCTGTTTCTGGTTTATTTCGCCAAGTTTTCCTTCATATATAATTTCAGAGTAACCTCTGATGGGTACAAGCGGAGTTTTGAGTTCATGTCGCAGGTTTGCAATAAATTCCTCTTTAATGGCATCAATTGAATTGAATTCTTTTATTGCGTCCTTTATATCCTTGTATCTCCTGTATGCAAATACCCAAGAAGTTACCATAATAACTGTGATAGCTATCACTATCTGACCCATTTTCCAGTCGTCAAACGGACATGGGATATCTGAAAAAATACGTGAAAGGTCTGTTATCAATGACAGAAATACTATGCAGATAATGCCTGTCACAAGCAGGATTGTGTCCGTCACAATCCTTTTTGTATATGTTTCTTTCCTCAGGTTGATTGATTTTTCATCCATGATGAGCCCGTTTTTATTTATCTGGAAATGAATTTCCGCTTGTGAGGTATATAATCACTTATAATATATATTATTTTATTACTGCCATTTGGATCTGGATTTTATCAGAACAAAATAGCAGGAACTGATCTGAAATATAAATAAAAAAGCAGGCATGGTTAAACCATGCGAAAAAACAATTATTCGTTGTTGTATATCTTAAGTGCATCTTCAACGGATGCATCCTCGACTGTGATGGCGTAGATTGCGTTACACATTCTAACTGCTTCGTCGAGGGATTTCTGGTGCACGTTCCTTCCGGTTGCATTACCACATGCACCGCTGACATGGATCTGGGCATAGAGCTTTTCAAGGAATGATTTCGGATCATCGCTGGAACCGCCTGCACAAACGACTTTTGTCCTGCCGGCTGCCAGGACTGCTTCCTTGAATGCTTCTTCGGTTGGCATTCCTTCAGCTTTTGGATAGTTCACCTTTACAAAATCTGCGTTAAGACATGCACCAACCCCTGTGGCACCTGCAATAAGGTGTGGGTCTTTCTCGTTGGCAACCGCTTCTCCTCTTGGGTATATCCAGAGAACAGTGATCATTCCGTACTGGTGTGCCTCGTAGATCAACTGTGCAGCCTGGTGAAACATTTCAGCTTCATACTTGCTTCCAAGGTATATTGTGTAGCCGATACCAAGAATGTTGAGGCCACTGTTATCGCGGAACTGTGCTACTTGCTCCATATCATACCACTGGCCACTGTATGGGTCATCCTGCTTTGTTTTCACCAGATATGATTTAGAATTGACTTTGACAAGATATGGTACATCTGCATAGTCCATTCCGTATCTTGCAATAAGTCCCAGCTGTGTGGCAAAAACACCTATCTTTGAATTTGCAGCTATTTTGAAAAGATGCTCCGGATCGTTGTCATCTGCAGGTACACCCTCTCCGAAAAAGTCATCGTTGAGGTGTTCGACTTTCTGATCACCTGCAAAAAGCATCATGTTTCCGCTGTTTGATGTAATTTTCATATAATTCTTAATATATGTTTCACGCGCACCCTGTGGTACGTCCAGTGGAATTTTAATATCTTCTTCTTTTATTAAGGCCATTTATATCACTCAGCTTTCTAGTTTTGTCTTTATCTTTTAGTACCTTTTATCACGTTTTTCTATTTTAATTGTTGTGTGATTGGCGCTAAAGAGTAAGTTATCTTTTAAATTTGTTGAAATTAAGGCGCTGTAGAATACCTATTGTAATAACTATCAACATCTGCAATTATGAAAAAGTGATACTCATTCAGGGTGACATATTGAATTTTATTGGATTACATAATCACTTGAATTTAGGATTTCTAAGGGCCAATAATCATCCGTCTTGGTTTTAAGTACATTTTTAATGATCTGAGTCAAAAATTCATTAAAATAGAATCATAGTATGTATCTTGTTATCTATTATGATAATAACTCTTAGTAAAACGATAGCTTATAAATATGAATACAACAGAATAAAATTTAAGCAACAAATTAAAAAGTAATTGAAAAACATTGCATTATTTGGATTGCTTTGTTTTTGCATTCAATTCAACGAATTGTTTACAGAATCATAGGATTAGGACGAGTAGTATGGAATTTGAAAATAAAGCACCAATAAGAGAAGTTGAAGTGAAAACAATAAGCGATTTCAGACACGTATCCCATGTCCATGTCTCGTGGAAAGAATATTTTAAATTGTGTTTTTCATTTGCTATTGTAATGACAATTTTCTTAATACTGCTTGTTATATTTGTTTATTCAATAACTAATTAGGTACTCCAAATGTATAATGTAAGGGGGAGTTATGTGGCATTTGAAAATACAACGTCAGCAAAAGAAGTTGAGATGCAAACAATGAATGGTCTGGAACATGTATCTCATATCCAGATTTCATGGAAAGACTGCTTCAAGCTGTGGTTCTCATTTGTTATAGTGGAGATACCCGTGTTTATGATAATATGTGCTTTTTGTGTACAAGCATATTGATTTTGTAATCTAGTTTTATGAGTTACTTTAAGTTGCTTAGGACTGGAGAATTTGCATGAAAGTTGAAAACAAAACTCTAACAAAAGAAATAGAGATGAAAACGATCAGGGATTTGGAGCATGTTTCCGATATCCGTATTTCGTGGAAAGAATGCTTTAAGCTCTGTTTTGCATTTGCTATTGTAATTGCAACTATTTTTCTGCTATTTGCTGTTTATATGTTTATATTCAATAATTATCTATCTTAATTAGATATAGGGGATATTTTGTGACATTTGAAAATAAAGCGCCAACAAAAGAAGTTGAAATGCAAACAATGAATGGTCTGGAATATGTATCTCATATTCGCCTTTCATGGAAAGAATGTTTTAATCTGTGGTTGTTGTTTGGGAATATACAGATAATTGTATTCGTTTTGTTAAGCAATTTTTTCCCTTGATTTGCGTTGAATTTTGATGAGACTGTCGGATAATACAGGATAAAGTCTTATTCAATTCATAAAAGCGCAAATATTAAAGCATGAACTCGTTTTTGGGAGAATTAGTCATTTGATTGATACTTTTGCCAGATAGCCCATCAATATCCACTTGAATTTCATACTCTCTATTCATTATTTTTTCCATTTTAACCTAAGCTTCTACAACTATTGTCACACATTTTAACAAATCTCTTGATATTAATCACAATTCCAGTTAACGTTGCTTGAACGAGACTGTCGGAAAAGTCGGTTTGTATGAATATCAGGATTAATTATGGCAACAATTGTTAAGTACACATTAATTCTAATTTTCTTTAAGACGATTATTGATGCTGATTTTATTATAGTTCCAGACTATTTAACTCTGCTCACATGTCAGAAATTGTCTTGTGCGGGGACTTTTCCTACAGTCTCAAAGTTACCGAACCCAAATTTGTCTTTTGATAAGGGTTTGCATTAGAGTTTTATATTTATAGTTCTATCAGATAATTATTACATACTGAATAATTAATGAATCAAGCACAATCTAATATTTTGTATAACCCCGGAGCATAAGTGTGGACTCAATATTTTTCCTGGAGATAGTCGTTTCTGTCCTTTTTATGAGTATGGTTGCACAGACCCTCAGCAAATACTTCAAGGTGCCAGTAATCATGTTTCTTTTGCTGGAAGGGATACTTGTCGGTCCGGAAGTCCTGAACTTCATTGACCCATCCACTTTCGGGGACGGACTTACGGCTATTGTATCGCTTTCTGTTGCTGTTATCGTATTTGATGGCGGTCTGCACATTGATGTAAAGAATATCCGTGCAATACAGAAAACTGCCTTCAAACTAACAACAATTGGTGTTCTAATTACATTTGCAGGTGCTACCCTGGTCACATATTTCATACTTGGTGTTGACGTGAAGCTTGCAGCACTTTTCGGAGCACTTGTAGCAGCAACCGGTCCTACAGTGATAACCCCGCTTGTCAGGAACATACATGTAAATCACAAAGTTGGGAAGATTCTTGAAATAGAGGGCGTTTTCAACGATGCGGCCAGTGTAATCCTTGCCGCGTTCATGTTCGAGTGGATAGTCTCACAGCTTGATGGTTTCAGTGCAGTATCTTTCATCCTGCAGAGACTTATCATCGGCATTGTTATTGGTCTGATAAGTGGGAATATACTCAAGCGCTTCCTTTCAAGCGGTTCCCTTGTTACGGATCAGACTGCCAGATTCTTCACACTTACCCTTGTTGTGTTCTCATATGTGTTTTCCGAGCTTCTGGGTAATGAATCCGGTATACTTGCAGTTGCCGTTTTCGGTATTATTACCGGAACATCCAATATTCCTCATAAGCAGGCTCTGAAAGAATTCAAATCCGATCTTGTGATGATGATGCTGTCGATAATTTTTATTCTGCTGGCAGCCATGCTCAAGTTTGAGCAGATAATAGGAATAGGTGTAAATGGTATCATTGTAGTACTGGCGCTGATATTCTTGGTTCGTCCACTAGCTGTTTTCGGATCAACTGCAAATTCCAGCCTGAGGACCAATGAAAAAATGTTTATATCGTTTATCGGTCCAAGGGGTGTTGTCCCGGCGTCCATTGCGACCTACTTTGCCATCAAGCTTGATTCAATGAACATATTAGGTGGGCAGATGCTGGTAGGACTTGTGTTCCTTACCGTTATTATTACAGTCATAATGACCGGGACCCTGGCAAGAAGAGTAGCTAATCTTTTAGGAGTTATACCCATGGAAATTCTTATTATCGGAGGAGGAGAGGTCGGGAAGATCCTGGCCGAGAGATTTGAGAAACGAGGCGAGAATGTTGTTGTAGTGGACAGTTCCGAGGATAAATGCCAGCGCCTGCTAAAGCAGGGGATCCGGGTTGTTCACGGCGATGCTGAGGACATCAATGTTCTGAAGGAAGCAGGCATTGAGAAAGCAAAATATGTAGTTGCCACTACGGATCAGGATAATACTAACCTGCTGGTTTCCCAGATCGCAAAGAGCAAGTTCAACCTGAAGGAAGACCAGATAGTTGCAAGGGTCAACAATGTTGAGAACCTTCATGCATTCTGGGATTTATCCATTAGGTCCATGAGCCCCCAGATGACCACGGCACTTGTGCTCGATAATATGGTGGGAAAACCGTCCATGTTCTCAATGTGTGAGGTTGGGGAAGAAGGCGAAATTCTTGAGGTAAGGGTCACCAACCCAAAGGTTGCAGGCAAAGCTATCAAGGAACTGAACCTCCCTGAGAATAGTCTTCTATTGATGATAAGAAGGGGTGAAAAATCCTACATTGCCAATGGTAACCTTGTTCTTGAATACGATGACCTTGTGACAGTCATTGGCGAGGACGATGCTGCAAGGGAGGTTGCTGATTTACTTTACAGGTGATATGGAAACCTGAAGGATTATCCTGTTTCCATCTCATTTTAAATTTTTATTTCCAATGTTTGATTTTATTTTTACCATCCAATATTCTTTTATATATTACTTTCACCTAGCTTAGAATCAGGTTATATATGCCGGATGCATACAGAGTATTGCCTCTCCATAAGAAGATACAAACAAGAGGCTTGAGGATTTGAAATGAAACAATTAGCACAGGAAATCAGTGCCAGGTTCAGCGAACTTGGAGTGGAGATCCCAATTGGGGAAATTGAAGAGCGTCTTGACAAAATGATCCACAAGTTCAAGGTGCCAAAGGAAGAAGCACGCAGAAGTGTTGTGAACTACTTTTTAAAATCATACGACATCAAGAGGAATGAGTTCTACACAGGACAGACAGAATCACCTCTCATCAACGTTTCCGATGTGGACGATGGTAAGTGGGCAAATATCAGGGGAAAGATCGTCCAGTTATGGGACAATACACATGAGTCCATATCCCAGGTAGGTCTTATTGGTGATGAAACCGGAACTATCAAGTTCACAATATGGGAAAGTGCAGGTGTTTCCACTGTTGAAGAAGGAAAAAGTTATCTTCTGAAGAATGTGGTTGTGAACGAATGGAACGGTAAATTTCAGATCAATGTTAACAAAAGCAGTTCCATAGACTCTCTTGATGAAGACATTGAGGTTGGTAATGCGACAGTGGAATTCAAAGGTGCAATGGTGGACATACAATCAGGTTCCGGACTGATTAAGAGATGTCCTGAATGCAACCGTGCCCTTACAAAGGGAGCATGCATGGAACACGGCAAAGTGGATGGAGTATATGACCTTCGCATCAAGGCAGTCATAGACGACGGAAGCTCAATACAGGATACCATCCTTAAAAGGGGGCTTACAGAAGAGATTACCGGCATAACTCTGGAAAGTGCAATTGCACTTGCTGCAGATGCTCTTGATCAGGGAGTTGTCCTTGAGAAAATGAAAGATTCGCTTGTGGGAAGATATTATTGTGTGAGTGGTTCAAGGGTAGATAGATATCTTATTGTCGAAACCATTTCTCCGATATTTTCATATGATGCTTCTGAGCTGGATGAGCTCATTGCAGCTGCAGAGGTGATCTGAGATGGCTGGCTATACAAGGGAAGTTGCCAGAAGAATGTTTGCACAGGAGTTCAGGGAATCCAACCTGAGTTTTAAGGATGGCGATGACCAGTATGCTCCTCAGTATCTTCTGACACCTACCGGTGCTAAGGTGAACAGGGTATTCATTGTAGGTACTCTTATAGAAAAAGAAGACATAGGTACCGATTCTGAATACTGGCGTGGCCGCGTGACCGATCCGACCGGTTCGTTCCTGATATATGCAGGTCAGTACCAGCCGGAAGCTGCACAGGTCCTTGCAGAATGTGATACTCCTGCATTTGTAGCAGTTGTTGGAAAGCCAAGTACTTACACAACCAACGAAGGCGATGTTCTTACATCAGTAAGACCGGAGTCACTTCACATAGTCGATGGTCAGACAAGGGATATGTGGGTCATCGAAACCGCAAAATGTACTCTTGACAGAATTAAAGCGCTGGACAGTGCATCTCCAAATTCCCAGAGGGCGAAGGAATATTACGATCCCGATACAAAGCATTATTCTTCAATGGTTTCTCAGGCATTGAAGTCCCTGAAGGAAACATATTGAAATAATCGGGGTGATACCCCTGATTTTCTATTTTTTAACGATTATTGGTAATTATTGGAACATTGCTAAAATTGAGTGTTTTCGACCAAAACTCCCATAAGTAACATCAGCATTGATAATATAGTGGGTGTTATGAAAACCTATTTAGTACTCTGGTTCAATAGCAATGGTGCCCTGCCATCAGAAATAGACAGGAGTCTTATGTCTCTTGGATTTAAGGCTGTCCAGGGAAATTATGATTATGTCTATGACTGGGGTAATAATGTAGATCTGGGTGATATACTTCGTTTTACCGATAAGATTCAGATGACACTGAAGGGTACCGGTGTAATGTTTAAGACCGAAACAGTAAACGGGCAAAAATAAGATGGTCAATTTTCATTTTCCCCGAGTTTGCGGGAAAAGTCAATATATCCGCAGGATTGTCCGGTTACAGGAATAATATTTGTTGTCACTGAACCGTTTTCAATCTCCATTTCAACTGCACAGGGGTCAGACATACGCGGTTTTGTCGGTGACCCCGGACATATCAGCAGAACATCACTCTTTTCTATAATTGGTCTGTGCAGGTGGCCGAACACGAGTACGTCGACTCCCATTTCAAGCGCCATGTATCTGGTTGCTGTGTTGTCAACAATAGAAAGAGAAGCTTCATGGATTACTCCGATCTTAACACCTTCAACTTCAAATACAAGTTTCTCAGGGAGTATCTCTCTTACGGCAGGCTCATCTGAGTTGCCGTGCACAGCTTTCAGTTTTCCGGTTGCTTCGAGTGCCTTGTAAAATTGAAGAGTATCAAAATCCCCTGCATGGATGATCATTTCATAGCCGTCAAAAAGTTCTGACAGAAAAGCAGGAACACTATCACTATTTGAATGTGTGTCTGATATGACAATGATCTTCATGTTTCCTCATCCGGATTATTGTATGGTAAGATCAACAAGTTCGTATTCCAGATTCTCGGTTTCAAGTCTGCTGAGTATGATTGGCACTTCTTCATCAATGGCCAGAACAAGCGATGAAAGTCCATGATATGCAGCCTCAATAACAGATTCCTTTGCTCCGAACATCACATGCGGTTCAAGATCTATTCTTCTAAGGGCAATCAGGGATTCCACACCAATTGTGGCAATATATGCTTTTGACTTCGCAAGTGCCCTGAGTCTTTCCACATCAACATTGTGTGAGCCACCTCTTTCAACTCTTGGGATCCTGCATACGGTAATGCTGGCATTTTCCAGATCGATAAGTCCCATCAGATCAGTAACACCTACATCTTCACCTTTCTTTGCAGCAGAGATCGTCGTACCGGTTGCATTTGTAACATCGGTAGTACTCACATAGAGCAAGCCACTTTCCATTTTGAGGTAGACTTCTTTACCTTGTTCAAGATCTTCCCTTGCAATTGCAGTCCAGGTAGAAACATGGCTGATGATATCACTCATCACGTACCGTGCATATCTCTTCATGTCAGCAGCATTCTCAAGTACCCATTCAACACCCTGCTTTGTGATCCTGTACCGGACCCGGCCTTCTGAATATATATGGCCTTCTGCAACCAGTTCCTTGATATATTCGGAGACTGCCTGGGGGGTAACTCCGATCTTTTCAGCAATTTCCTTTTGTCTTACATTTGGCTGATGTGCAGCAACTTCTATCAGGATCTGAAATTTAGTGATACCACTTTTACTGTGCAGGAGTTCTATCATTCTGCCTCTCCGCTTTGAAGGAACTTGAGTCTCTGTCCCATAACAGAAAGCTTATCGGACCTGCGGGCAACTGCGCGGATATACAGGGGACTTTTATTCAACGCTCTGGTAAGACTGCTCATTGAGTCATTACCCTGCTCCACCAGTATTTCAAGTTCTTCAATTGCATCCTTTACTTCTTCATATGGCATGAAAGTGAGCATTATTATATCACTCATATCCTCAAAGGAGCACTGGAAATTCGTCTGGACTTTAGAATAGGATGTACGATACTCTTTTTCAGGGGTTTTGCCAGGTTCAGGCATATGCCACTGACTTTCTATCAGACCACTTTTTTTGAGTATATTAATGCTTTTGGTAACATCGGTTCCTAAAAGCTCCTCAAGATCTTCCTTTGTCATCCAAAGGTTCAGAAGCGCATCAAATACTTTTTTGTGTCTCTGGGATCCAAAAACCTGAAGCAGAGGTACGAGTTCGGAAGGATCATTGATAATTCTTGTTCGTTTACTCATTTAATTACCCCGATAGCCAACGGACCAGGTGCAAAACAGGCATAATCAGGCTTTTAACGCTGTTAAATGCGAAAAATACTGCCTGTATGTTGCCTGTTTTTAGTACCTATCATATGGAGGTTAAACTTAATAAATGTGTTGTGGTTTCATAATGTTTCGAAACAGGTACTGGTCTTTCCGCCTTCCCGGTTGAAATAAGGCGTGTTTCAAACCTGTTCTTTTGTGTACTCATGGAGTGCATGGGTCACAACAAGATTGCTTACAGACCTGCCTTTAACCTCTATGGGCCGGGTAGGGTTCCGGGTTAATATGGGTAAGCACATCCAGTCCTCTGAAATATGCACAAACGATGAGCAATGCTTGATTCAGCATTTGACTGCATTGCAATTATTTGGTATTGTAGTATTAATGGGTTTCAGAATTCTGGCAAAGGGTGCAGGTTCCTGCAACTGGCATGGAGACATAGACGAATCTCTGATGTTCATGATGCATGCAGATCACAGGAGAATACCGTTTTTATATGCCGGCTCAAAACCACAAAGGCTACTACCGTATAACTACACATTTCTTTCCTCATAAGAGGGGACTCAAATAACGTCATTATTCCTATTAAAGCTACCTGTTTTAAACTAAATTATATTTGGAAGAGACCGGCAAGTATATCAGGTTTGTTATCAACTATGATACAGTCATTATGTCTGATAGCATCTATTTATTAGTAAACGATATCCTTAAAGGCCGGCAACTTTCCATTAGCGGTGTCACAAGAGAGCTTAAGGAAAAAGGTATTGATGAGCATCGTCTTGTAATGACAGGCTATCTGCGTGCTCTTAAGGATCTAAGAAAGCTGAATGAAGTTGAGATTCCTCCTTCAAAGGTGTATAGTCTTGTAGAGATCGAGCAGGCGGATACTGGTGATATTTATTCCCTTATAGCTGAAAACATAAAGTCCCTGGAATCTGCTTTTACGATTCCTGTTGCAGCCTACGTACTTTCAAGGACTCTTGAAAGGCCGGTTTTCAAGGAGGAATTTATACGTATGGGCATCAGTGCAAAAAACCTGAGTGATTATCTAACGTCGCCGGATTGCGTCTTAAAACCTGCGGAAAAGAGTCCAAAGGAGTATGCTGCCGGAATAACCAAACTAAAGGTTACTACCGGAGAGCCCGCTTATGAGCTTGGAACAATAAATGAAAGCGTGCTTAAGCATTCAAATTGCATCCTTCTCAGGATACTTAGAAATTCAGTTGATCTCAGCGGTTTGATTCCGAAAACAAAGTCCACTTCACTTCAAGACTATGTCTGAAAATAACAATGATATTTCTATTGTAATGCATCCTATCGGCTTCATCAGTAATAGTATATATGACCCTGCTTCTGCAAGGGGGAAAAAAGATACTGTATCCCTGATCGTGCTTAAGAATGAATATTCAGAGGGTCTGGATAGCATCACTGACTTTGAAAAGATACAGGTATTTTTCCATTTCCATCTTTCAGAAGGTTTTTCCATGATACAGAAGCGCAGGTATGATGGAAAAACGGCCGGTGTTTTTTCTTCAAGGAGTCCGAATAGGCCAAATGGAATTGGTGTTACGGTGGTAGAGCTTCTTAAAGTGGATGGTAATATTCTCCATGTAAAAGGACTTGATGCAGTAAACGGGACTCCTGTCCTTGACATCAAACCTTACATTTTAAAATGAGGTATATCCGAAAACATTTTTGTTTACTGGAAATGCAGAGGAGTTTTTTAATGGATAATGAAAACAGCATCAAAGCAGCCTGTATCCAGATGGGTATATCAGATTGCAATAAACGATCCAATGTTGATAAAGCATTATCCATGGCAAAAGAAGCGGTTTCTGACGGTGCGGAAATCCTGGTCTTTCCTGAGGTTTTCTCCACTGGTTTCTGTTATGACAATATGGAAATGTCAGGTGAAGATGAAAAAGGAGAGACTATCGGAGAAATGTGTGCTTTCTCAAAGAAACACAAATGTGTAATGATATTTTCCATTATTGAAAAACAGTCATCTTCTGCGGAACCAGAATATTACAATCTGGGTGTTTGTTTAGAAGACGGATATGTTGCAGGTACTTATCGAAAGACACATCCCTTCAAGCGGGAGAAGCATTATTTCTCTGCAGGGGATTCTATTCACCCGATCAGACTTCCAAAAAGGGAACTGACAATTGGTCTTCAGATTTGTTATGAAATACGTTTTCCTGAAATTTCCAGAAAACTTGCTTCAATGGGCTCTGATATTCTTGTAACGATAGCTGAGTTTCCAAGTCCCCGGTGTCATATATGGAGATCACTTACCATTGCAAGAGCAATTGAGAACCAGATTCCCCACATTGCATGTAACAGAGTAGGAAAGAGTCCTGATTCTTCATTCTTTGGAGGCTCTTTAATTGTGAGCCAGACGGGGGATGTAATGGAAGAAGCTGGTGATGATGAATCAATAATTTTTGGAAATATTGATCTTGAAAAAACGACTAAAATTAGAAATGAGATTCCTGTGTTTGATGATCGCAGGCCAGGATTGTATTAAAAAGATGTTTCAAGTGTTTGTGTCCGTGTTTTCATATCTTCGTCTTTTGCAATGTTACTTTGAATGTCGTCCCTTCCCTGTCAGTTCTGTCAAGGACTTCAACTGACCCTTCATGAAGGTCAACTATGCGCTTAACGATTGCAAGGCCAAGACCGGTGCCTTTTATGTTCACCTTGTGTGCCCTTTTAAAGCGGTCAAAAACAAATGGTTTTTCTTCATCGGGAATTCCTTCTCCTTCATCAGAGATCATTATCTCCCATGTGTCATCAACATCGTTGACAAGTATGTCGATATTAGTCCCTGACGAACTGTATTTAATAGCATTGCTGACCAGGTTGGAAAATACATCTTCTATTGTTGTATTCACATCTGCAGGGTAGTTGCCGGAGGGTTTGAAAGTGATTGTCATTTCCTTCTCTTCAAGCTTTGGCATGAGGTGGTCTATTACTTCTTCCAGTATTTCCCTGAGGTCAAGATTCTCAAAGGTCATATCATCCATGGTCTCAAGCTTTGCGAGATGTGCGGCATTCTCTATAAGGTCGATAAGTTTTTTGTTGTTCCTTTCGATGGCTTCCATTGCTTCTTTTTTTCCGGGCTCATCTTCCACTTCGATAAGGAATTCCACATACCCTTTAATCACAGTTGCAGGGTTAATGAGGTCATGCCGGAGTATATCTGTAAAAAGGTCCTTCAATTCGTTTGAGTTCTTCAGGTCAAGAGAGTACTGCTTCAGTTTTTCCTCAGCAATCTTCCTTTCTCTTATCTCTATCTCAAGTTCCCTGTTCTTTGAATTCAGTTCATAGGTTTTCTCCTCAACCCTGTTTCTGAGAGTAAGACTCAATATTACAAATATCAGAAGAAGTCCGCCACCCAGGCCAACAGAGAACTTCAGCCATGAGGGACTTTCCCATGTGGTAAGATCTTCGCTCTCATCACCTGTTGTTTCCGAGAGGTAGTGTATGTTACCGTCTTCAAGAACCATCTGGCGTATGTCCTGGTCGATTATCTGACTGACAGCCGGGTCGGTATTTTCAGATACTGCAAAGACCATATCTGTCGGGGAGATCACAAAGGGGATATTTTCCAGATTAAATTGTTCTTCGTATAGTTCTCCGGATGACCTTGCTATTATTCCGGCATCAACTTCACGCCTCTCCACAAGTTCAAATATCTGCAGATAACTTTCAGCTTCAATAAATACATAACTGGTATTCCCATTTCCCGGACTTGCATTAAAGTTTTCATAGAATATGTCATCCACATGCGCTATCCATTTCCCGTTAAGATCGTTCATGGAATTGATTCCGGAACCTTTGTATGTGTAAACAATTCCCCAATCTGTGTAAGGAGCTTCAGATGTCAAAATATAGTGTTGCCCTATTTCAGGGCTATAAGGAACAGCAGGGAGGATGTCTATACTGCCGTTATCGAGCCTTTCATAGTTCTGTTCGAGTGTTCCTGGAATATATTCAAGCTTCCAGCCTTCTTTTAAAGCTATACTTTTCAGTATCTCTGCATAAAGCCCGATGATTGTTCCGTTCTGATCCTGTGAGATGAGTGGCTCATTCGGATGGACTCCGACTTTGAGCTCCATTGTGGAATTGGCACCTGCACAGGGAACCAGCAGGAAACTGAGTGCTATGAAAACAAGGAATATTCTGGCTGCAAGCCTGACTTTAACTTTGTTGCTTTCATCCGGAGTCAGATTTCTGTCGTTCATTTGATGCTCAACAATTAATCATATTTTATTGGCTTCAAATTTATATTTATCGTATATTTTAACACAACAATGACAAAAAAAGAAAATGAGAAAAAACACCGGTTGAAAAACCAGCATTTTATTCAAGATAAATTGCAGGTCTGAGTGGTGCTGCGAACCTGGACTTTTTCTCCGGATCGTATTCCGGTTCATCGGCACTGTATACATTTATCGTACAACCTATTTCATTTGCAAGACAGCCAATATTCTCTTTGAGTATTGTCATCTCATCAAGGGTCATTCCAAGCAGCATCTCAAATCTTTCTGTTTTCATGCTTGATATATCAGGCACAAGTTGCTTGATGTATTTTGGTATTTCCTTGCCGTGCTTGCGGTTATCCGGATCTGCCATCAGTGTTTTGATAAGCATTCCAGGGTCGAGGTTATCTTCATTCTTCATCTCAAGAGCCATCTTGAAAGCTTTGATCTTCCACTCAGGTGCGGTATAAAGAGCTACCATCTTTGGTGTCATTTTTGTGACCTTGATGATCTCTTCAATATCTGAAAGTGTGCTGCACATGAGTTCCTCGGCAAGTTCTGCATCGTTGTCAACGAACCTTGGGCAGAATATTGGATATGCTGCCTGGGATACAAAGTCCCCGTCACCATGGCCCATCGCGGTCCACAGTTCTTCACAGATGTGTGGTGTGAACGGGGCCATAAGGCGTACCCATACGTCCAGTACGTCGTAAAGCAGTGCGCTTCCACCTCTTCTCTGGTACCATTTAACATCGTTGTAGAGCAGGAAGAATGCATTCTGGAGTGCGCTTCTTGTCCTAATGGACGTCATGTCGTTGTTAGTTTCCCTGACACACTGCTGCAGTCTGCTGAGCATCCAGCGGTCGATAAGTTTCAGATCACCGTCAATTCCTGAGCTTGCACCTGAATCAATGATCTCCGTTGCAAGTTTGTAGAACCTTTCAACCTGTTTCTTTGCGCTTTCAACACCTACGTTTTTCCAGTCAGCATCCTGTGTCTGCTCGGCACTTGAAAGGATATACATACGGGAGATATCTGCACCATAGTTACCCACAGCTTCCATAAGGGTAAGTATTGGTCCCTTGGACTTGCTCATTTTCTCCCCTTCAAGGGATACGAATCCATTGACTGCAAGGCTGCGTGGCCATTTATCCTCTTCAAATATAGCAACGTGGTGGAAGAGGAAGAATAACAGGTGGTTTGGTACAAGGTCTTTACCTGATGATCTCAGGTCAACCGGATACCAGTATTCAAAGTCAGACTTGATGTTTGCAATGAGGTTCACTGAAAGTCCTGTATCTTTAGCTACCTGCTGGACCGTACCTTTTCCAAGCAGTACATAATCAAAGAGTGAAGGCTTCAGCTGGCTTACATTAACTCCCTGTGAAAAGAACTTATTAGTTATGTAATATGACATGTAGATGGTAGAATCACCAAGGGATTCGATAAGCCAGTTTGTGTCAAATGGAAGTCTTGTTCCAAGGCCTTTCTTCCTGGCACATGCCTTATCCTTAAGCCAGTCTACCTTGTTGTTGAACTCAACCCTGATCTCCTCAGGGATGATATCCATCTTCTCAATGCATTTGTAGACCTTTGCCTTCCACTGCGGGTCAGAATAATTGAGGAACCACTGTCCTTTTACCATGTTTACGACACATTTAGTTCCACAGCGACATACAACAGGTTCGCTGAATTCATAGAATACCTCTCCGATGCCTTCATCAAGCAGGTCACGTGTGAGTATGTCCTTAATCTTGGAGACAGCAACACCTGCATATTTGCCTGTGTTCTCTTTAAGGATGCCGCCATGGAATTCGCGGCGGTAAACCATCTTAGTTGCTTCCTCGGCCTTTTTGTCGTTCTGGTCTTTAACGCCAAGCTGTTCCACAGCTTCAACTGCCGGATATTCCCCGAATTCCTTAGCCTTGATCAGCGATATCAGTTTTATTTCTTTCAGGTCTTCTGTAATTCCATATTCTGAAAGATCTTTGTCATAGAGGTCCTTGAGTGCCAGATAGTCGTATGGCGCGTGTGCAGGCACACTCATGACAATACCACTGCCGTTTCCGGGTTTGACAAAAGATGCCGGAAGTGTGATTATTTCATTTCCTGAAAGTGGATTTTTAACTTTAATTCCCACAAGCTCTTTTCCAGGGATGTTTTCTATGAACTCGACTTCCCTGTCTGTGAAAGTAAGTTTCCTGTGAGCTTCCTGACTGACTATCCATATTTCCTCGTTTCCATCTTTGGTAACTCTGATCTTTGCATGCTCTATTTCAGGATTGATCCATAGATTTGTAACACCGAAAATGGTTTCAGGTCTGAGGGTAGCACATGGAAGTACCATGCCGTCATAAGTGAATTTAACAAGTGTAAAATCAACGATTGTGGCTTCTTCACCATGGAGGATATCGTGATCTTCCACCGGGTTGTTGTCGTTTGGACACCATTTTACAGGGTGTGCTCCTTTGACTATAAGACCTTTGTCATGGAGAAGATTGAACTGCCATTCAATGAATTTCTTATATGATTCATCGGTTGTTGTGAACTTGCGTCTCCAGTCAATAGAGTAACCAATTGCACGCATTGCTTTTTCAGCTTCCACACTGAAGTAGTCCACTATGCTTTCAGGTGTTGTAAGCGTTACAAGGATGTTCTCAGGGATGCCATGAAGACGTGAGTAAACATCCATTGTCTGGGGGTCCTTGTTTGCAATTTGTTCTGCAAGTCCTACAATAGGCGTTCCGGTAACGTGGAATCCCATCGGGTAAAGCACATTGTAACCAAGCATTCTCTTGTGCCTGGCAATGACATCTCCTATTGTAAATGTTCTTGTGTGCCCGGCGTGTAAATTGCCGTTTAAGTATGGATAAGGAATTGTTATGAAGAATTTTTCCCTTTCATCAGGCTCTGGTTCGAATATCCTGCTTTCATTCCAACGGCTTTGCCATTTGTTTTCTATTCCATGTGGATCATAATCCTGTTCCATTGTCAGCACCTCTCACACCGGGTGTAATTAACCGCAAGAGTTTGTATAGTAACTTAAATAAGGTCAAATATTAACTTTCTGTATTCATCCTGAGGAAGCTTTCACTCATGAAGCATCCATTGATCCTAATGAATATGAAGCACTTAGATGCCGGATGAAAACTCCACCAATCGTTTATTTCCAATAGTGTTTGATGTGGTAATAAATAACAACCTACATAAAACACACGGAAACGGCAAAGTATTGTTCCGTAATGTTTGCTTCTGAAGCCTGCCTTTATTCATGTAAAAAGATAACTGGGCAATTACCAATTAGTTACCATTTTTTCGTCATTATTTCCCCGCAAAAGGGACATCTGAACTCTCCTTCACCGCAGCTGTGGCAGGGATTGAGAATTTCCATGCTATAGCCGCAATTAAGGCAACGATAACGCCGTCTGACAACAGATGTATTTTCACAATATTCGTTCATGACTCCATCTCCATATAATTATCTGTGCCAACATATGATAAAGTTAACCAGTTACACAAAACGGTTTGCTTATGAGTAATATATCTTTATAGTTCTGACCGTTACGCTTATTCTCGGTTAGCCGTGTATTCAATAATATGGAATTCAAGATGATTGGTGGTTCTGCATCTATCAAAAATGTACCCGCTTTTCTGAAAGAGCTGGCATCTATCTCTTCTTTACATAATACTGTTGTGCAGGCAATGGATGCAGACAAAATCGCAGGTGAAAAACACATTGCTTTTGCTGTTGAAAAAGCCCTGAGGGCGGTGAAGAACGGATCTAATGTGGCCCGGGATACCGGCGTGGAGATCATGAGGTATGCATCGGGAAAAAGACAGATAGAAGAAGCATTTTCCATGGGAGTTCGTGAAGGAAATATGAATGTGGTTTTTGTGGTTCTGGGTGAACCTGACAATGTTGACCTTACATTGCAGGATCTGATGGAAATTGTGAACGAGAATCCCGTGATCAATTATTCTGAAAGCAAAAATGAAACCCTTGCCAGCCAGTTCTCCATAACAGAACAGGAAATTGAGGCAGTGGGAAAAGACTGTATTCCTTTACTGGTTCTGGAAAGAGTTGCGCTTGTTGACATATTAAAATAGGGTTTGTAAGTCTGATACTCAAAGCCTTCGCAACTCTAATATAGTAAACATTAATACATGTGCTACATAATCATTCATGAAAGAAACCGATAAGGAAAAGATAACTATGCCTCATCCGAAAACCGCAGAAGCTTTAATCAAATGTGCAGGACCAATAGAATGTTCCCTTTTGCCCAGACTTTTACACGTCACCGAAGCAGCAGCAATTGCAGCTTCTTACCAGATGGGCCGTGGTGATAAAAACTACGCTGACCAGGTTTCAGTTGAATCCATGCGCAGAATGCTGAACTGTCTTGATATGAAAGGTATCATCAAGATCGGTGAAGGAGAGCGCGATGAAGCACCTATGCTTTTCATTGGTGAAGAAGTCGGTACAGGCGAAGGCGACCTTGAAGTTGATATAGCAGTCGATCCACTTGAGGGAACAAACCTCGCTGCCGATGGTATTCCTGGCGCAATATCAGTAATGGCCATGGCAGAGAGAGATGGACTTTTCCACGGACCTGATATCTATATGGATAAGATCGTTGTCGGTCCGGAGGTTGTCAAGTATGAAAATGCTCATCCTGGTGAAAAAATAGATCTGGATGCACCCGTTATCCAGAACCTTGAGGTCGTTGCAAAGGCTTTTAACAGGAGTATTGATGAGCTTGTTGTGGTTATTCTTGACAGGGAAAGACACAAGGACAAAATTAAAGAGATCAGGGGGACTGGCGCCAGGGTAAATCTCATCAGTGATGGTGACCTGATGCCTGGAATTGCAACTGCCATCCGTGGCTCCGGAATTCACATGGTTCTTGGTTCAGGTGGCTCAGGTGAAGCAGTTCTTACCGCTGCAGCCATGAAGATCCTTGGTGGTAAGATGCTTGCAAGGCTTGTTCTTCCAACTGTTGCAAATGGCGGCACACCTGAAGAAATAGAAGAGGAAAAGGCTGAAAAGATGCCAAGACTTGAAACCATGGGTATCACCGAGGACAATATCAACGATGTCATGGGCATTGACAAACTTGCTCCCGGTGAGGATATTATTTTCTCTGCAACCGGAGTCACTCCCGGAATCCTGCTGAAGGGCGTAAGTCTGTTCGGTGAAGGAGATGCCAGAGTTCACAGTATTACAATGGGTAGTTCCGGTGTTGTAAAGTTCACTGACACCATCTATATCCATGACAAGGAGAAGAACCCTCTCAGAATGGCCTGATCGGGGTTATTATCTTAAAATGAAAGTACATATTTCTACATACGGCTGCTCTGCCAGTCAGGCATCAGCCGAAATTATGAAGGCGAGCGTCAGGGACGGAGGACATGAACTTGTCCCTGAGAACAATGCCGAAGTTGTTGTTATTAACACCTGTACTGTGAAGTACAGCACCGAGCAGAAAATTCTCCATAAGATTTGGGAATTTGGTGATAAAGGAATATCTGTTGTTGTCACGGGCTGCATGCCTGAAGTGCAGCTAGAAGACATAATGCACCAGAACCCTGACGCTCATGTTCTGGGTGTGAACTCAATATCCCGATTAGGCCAGGTTCTCGATTCTCTTTCGCGCAATGAACTGACAGGTGGTAGTGTAAAACTCTTCCTGGGGGAACCGGAGGGATTCCAGAGTGTTCCAAGAATTCGCTATAATTCCAATATACATATCTGCCAATTATCCCAGGGATGTAACTATGCATGTGCTTATTGTATTGTGACCATTGCGCGCGGAAAACTATCTTCCTTTGAACCGGAGGACATTGTTGAGGATATCCAGAAAGCGGTTGATGAAGGTTGTCGTGAGATATGGCTGACTTCTCAGGACAATGGACAATACGGAACTGATAAAGATGTCTTACTTCCACAGTTGCTGAAAATGATATGCAGGATTCCCGGTAATTACAGGATACGTGTGGGAATGATGAATCCGTTCTCAGTAATTCCTATTCTTGATGACCTGCTTGATGCATTTGAGGATGAGAGAATATACAAGTTCCTTCACCTCCCAATCCAGTCTGCTTCAGATGATGTCCTGAAGAATATGAACAGGTATCACTCTATTTCAGAGGCTAACACAATCATCGGGACATTCAGGGAACGCTTCTCTGACATGACTATTTTTACGGATATTATAGCAGGCTATCCTGGTGAAACCGATGAGGATTTTGAAAAGACAGTTGAATGGGTAAAGGAATGGAAGCCGGAAAAGGTGAATATCTCCCGTTTTACTCCCCGTCCTCATACAAAGGCGTGGGACATGCGTAAAATAGATTCCCGCATCATTGTGAACAGGTCTAATGAGCTTCATGAGGTGTGCGAGGCTGTGAAGCTTGCTACCCGTGAAGGGATGACTGGAAAGGAAGTGGAAGTTTTCCTGTCAAAACCTGCAAAACAAAAAGGCATGATGGCACGGACTTTATCGTACAAACCGGTTGTTATTCCGGAGTGTGACTTACGTCCCGGAATTACATGTCGTGTGCTTATCTATGATGCGACACCCGGTTATTTTCTGGGTCGAATCGTTGCTGAGAAATGATATTTTCGTGCTAACTATAGCAACAACCCCTGGCAACAGGTTTTGGATTTCATCAAGAAGATTTATTTTTCAGGATTCATTTTCTGAAGCCTCTGGACCTTATCCAGTATCTTCTTGTCATAGAGTTTTACAATATCACTGCGGGTGATTATTCCCAGCAGTTTGTTGCTATCTGACCTTGATACCACCGGGAGTCTGCCTATATCTTTTGCTGCAAGGCGTTTAAGTACAGTGTTCAGAGTTTCGTCCTGATAGGCTACTGCAACATCTGCGGTACATATTTCAGTGATAGTTTTGTCAAGTTCGTCATGGCCTACTTTGTCCCTGACATCTTTGAGAGTTACGATACCAGCAAGCTGGCCATTGGAATCAAGGACAGGGAAGCCTGCGTGTCTGCTTGACTGCATGAGTGCTACAAGTGCACCTACATTCTTGTTTTCGGATACAGTCTGCACGTTATGTTTCATAGCATCCTTTACAAGCAGCGCTTCCATAATGTCGACTTCCCTGCCTTTGCGGATGGTAAATCCTCTGCGGTGAAGTCCTTCTGTGAATATGGATTCCGAGTTTATGGAACTGGCAACAACATTGCTGACAACACATGCCAGCATAATCGGGAGTATCATATTATAGTCCCTTGTCAGTTCGAAAAGAATGAGGATAGATGCAAGCGGTGCCCGACTTGTTCCTGCAAAGACTGCCCCCATTCCAACAAGGGCATAAGCTCCGGATTCTGCTGTAACATCAGGTAATAATCCATGGACTATTGATCCGTAGCTCCCTCCCATCATCGCTCCTACAAAGAGTGCAGGTACGATTGATCCACCTGACCCGCCGGAACCCATGGTAAATGAAAAAGCGATGATCTTTAAAAATATCAGCAGGAACATAAGTTGTAATGTGAGATTGCCATTGAGGGCATCTGTTATTACATCATAGCCGACACCAAAGACCTGTGGATAGAAAAATCCGATAAGCCCTACAAAAAGTCCGCCAACTGCTGGTTTTATTACAGGATGAATCTGAAGTGAATCAAAGGCTTTGTGAGTACTGAAAAGAGCACGCATCAGAAGTGCAGATGTGAGTCCTGCTATGATTCCCAGCAGGAGATATAGCATAAATTCATGGAGAGGATCGACGAATTCATAAGAAGCGATTCCTATGTTCTCTACACCAAAAACAAGACTTGAGACAATTGTTGCAAACACTGCTGACACAACGATTGGTATGAAACTGCTTGCTTCAATTTCTCCCAGAATGACTTCTACTACAAAGACTACCCCTGCAAGAGGTGCGTTGTATGCTGCGGCAATACCACTTGAAGCGCCACATCCAATCAGTACCTTTACTCTGTTCCCGTGTATCTTCAGTACATTTGCAAGAGCAGAGCTAATCCCGGACCCTGCAAGAACAACAGGTGCTTCCTTTCCGGCTGACCCGCCTGATCCGATGGATATTATAGATGCCAGGACTTCAAGGAAAGCATTACGAGCTGACATATTTCCGCCACGAAGGGCGGTTGCTTCGATTATCTCTTCGATGTCATATCTTCTTGTGTTTATGAAAAAATAAGCAAGAATACCTACTAAAAGTCCTCCGATTGCAGGCAGGAGGATTATGAAGTATCTTGTTGTATGTGAGGCCGTCCCAAAAAAGGAGTTTCGACTAAATTCCAGCAGGGTATCATAGAATACTATGGCAAGTCCTGTCAGAACCCCGATGATAACTGCAAGTGAGTTTGAGATAAGTGACTCTGTGTGAAGCCACTGGAACGTATTCTGCCTGAATTTTTGGAAGGCTGTTTTTTCATCCAAAGATTTCATCTCAATTCATAATAGGTGGCTGGTGTAACATGTACATTATAGATATATTTTTTGAATCACTATTCTTATCTATTATTAGAATTATTTGTGATGTAGTTGTCAATACATTACTGTTGTATTCAAACCTATAAATTATTAATATATTATTAATTAGTATATTAATTGCTTAAAATTTATAAAATCGGGGAAATTGAATACTTTTATAATATATCAGGATATATTGATAGTCGTGGAGTAATGTGGGGGCATCAGTGATACCGCTGAATGTCCGCAAAGCAATAAACGTAGTTGTATTTATGGTTGTGTACAGCTCAAGAATAAGTATATGATATATCGGACTCAGATCGCAGATATTTCAAGGGTGAGAGTATGCATCCCTTTATGAAAAACAGTAAGGAAAACGGGGTATTGAATTATATCAGGGTGTTATTGTCGATATCTATAGTTCTATCGATATTTAACCCGGTGCTGGTAGCGAGTGCGAGCTCAGAAATAGGACTTTCAATCAGTTCAGACAAGGTCATACATGGCGATATAGCCAATGTGGTTATTTCTCTTGCTAATTGTGAGAATGTAACCGGAGTAAACATGACTCTGGAGTATAATCGGAGTATAGTTTCTCTACAGGATATTAGTCTGAATGAAACCGTAATGTCGGGTCACTCTGTAAGTTATAACGACCTTGGCTCGGGTAAAGTGGCTATAATTCTTAATGGACTTGATTCTATTACAACAGCTAACACTCCGGTAGTTGATGTGGCAATGGAGGGATTGGCTAGTGGAACTTCCAGTATGGAATTGCAGGATGTGGAGATTATTACGACTGACAGCAGTTCTCCAAGTGAAGCTGTCAGCAATGGAGAGATTAATGTAAACACTGCTCCGGTTCTTGCAGCAATCGGAAATCAGATTATTAATGAAACAGAAACTCTGACACTGTCACTTAGTGCAGCAGATGCAGATAATGATGATCTTGTGTACTCAGTGTCAGATGAACCGGGCAATGCTACCTTTGATGAATCCACAGGTGAGTTCAGCTGGACGCCTGTAGTAGGCGAGACAGGGGATTTCCCTGTAAATTTCACAGTTTCTGATGGTTACGAAGAAGATTCAGAGAACATTACAATTACAGTAAACGTAAAAACAATTCCTGTACCAGGTAATTCTGCACCAGTGTTTGATACAATTGATGATATCAATACAACTGCAGGTAGCCCTGTAAACTTCACTATTTCTGCAAATGATGCAGACGATGATCCACTTACATATTACAATAATTCCATATTGCCAGATGGTGCTGATTTCTATCCCGGGAACCAGACTTTTGTCTGGATTCCTTCAGCTAACGGAACATATAATTTGGCTTTTGGTGTATCTGATGGCAATGCTACCGATTCTCTAAATGTCAGGGTCACAGTCGGTGATGTTGTCGTTGCAGGCAACAGCGCTCCGGTTCTTACCCCAATAGGAGACCGTTCAGTTAACGAGTCCGAACTCCTTGAGATCACACTGAATGCAACCGATACAGATGGCGATTCACTTGCATTCACTATTACAAATAAGCCTGCAAACGCTACCTTCGATAATTCCACCGGTAACTTCAGCTGGACCCCGATAGCTGGTGAAAATGGGACTTACGATGTAACATTTGGAGTTACTGATGGAGAGGATACTGATACAGAAGATGTGACCATTACTGTAAATGAAGCAGGCTCTGTAGAAGTAGCAGAATATACTCCGGCAAATCCGGTTAACTTCATCAATACAACCGGAAACTTCTGGGTACTCCATGACTGGGACGCAGGAATTGGAAATGTAACTAATGGATATAATGTGAGCTGCAATGGTACATGGTACAATATAACAGATTCAGAGTTTAATGATTCCATCAATCTGAATGCTCATGAATGGTCAAACATTACGGTTTATGCTTACAATGCTTCAAGTTCCACGCTCTCATCCGGAATTGAAGACAATGTCCAGATCCCGAATAATCCAATTAGCATAACTAATGTTTCCTCATATTATGAAATCAACGAGGGAGACACACTGTATATAGATGTAAATTATACCGATCTGGATAATGACAGTCCGACATTTACCTCTAATAATACTACTATCTTTGATATCGATGCTTCAGGTATGGCAAGCTGGACACCTCTTTCGTCAGATAATGGAACACATTATGTTGTCCTGACAGTATCAGATGGATACGGCTCTGAGGATTCCCGGCTTGTAGAAATCACTGTGAGTAATGTAAACACTGCTCCTGTGTTTGCGGTAATCGGCGCACACTCTGTGTATGAAGGTCAGGAACTTTCCTTTAATGTCAATGCGACTGATGCAGATAATGACACTCTTACTTACAATGCAGAAGTTCTTCCTTCCGGAGCAGAATTCAATTCAAGTTCTGGTAATTTCACATGGATTCCGGATTACGATATGAAGGGAGAATACACTGCAAATTTCAGTGTAACTGACGGCGAACATCTTGTTTATCAGGAAGTTGGAATTACAGTTGAAAACACAAATAGAGCCCCTGAATTCCCTGTATTTGAAGAGGTCACTGTTGCTGAGAACAGCACGATGACACTGGATGTAGAAGCAACAGATCAGGATAATGATACCCTGCATTACACATACAATGCAACATTCGGTACTCTTGACAATCACACATTTACATGGACTCCGGATTTTGATAAAGCAGGAATGCATTACATCAGGTTCATGGTGTTTGACGGCTCAGCAGATGATATCGTTGTTGTGGCTGTTAATGTAACAAATGTTAACAGGGCACCGGTATTTACTCCAATTGAACATCAAACTGTAGGTGAAGGCAATGTTCTGTCTTTCAATGTCAATGCAACTGACGCAGACAATAATTCTCTTGTATATAGTGCAATAGATCTTCCTCCAGGAGGAACATTTGATTCCGATTCAGGTGATTTCTCCTGGACACTAGATTATGACATGGAAGGTGACTACACTGGCAACTTTAGCGTATCAGACGGAGAGGCAACAGTCTATCAGGAAGTTAGCATTACTGTGGCAAATACCAACAGGGCACCAATTCTAGATCATATTGAAAGTATATCAGTAAACGAAACAGAACTCGTTACAATCACCCTAAACGCTACTGATCCAGATGGCGATAGTCCACTGAGCTATACAAAGGATTCAGGTCTGGGCAACCTGGATGATAATGTTTTCACTTGGATGCCAACTTACGAGGATAAGGGTTCTCATTACATTAACTTCACAGTAAGTGATGGAAATCTTACAAATACTCAGATGGCAGTCATAGGTGTAAATGATACAAACCGTGCTCCTGTATTTGATACCCTCATCGGTGAAAAGACTATCAATGAAGGAGAATATATTACATTCACTGTAACTGCTAATGATGCAGACGGTGATAATCTGACTTATAGTGTATCAGGAGATCCAGAAACATCAACTATAGAATTTACGTCTACAGGAATAACTTTCAGTTGGACTCCCTCATACACGGAAGCACAAAATTATACCGTAACGTTCATTGTAAAGGATGAAATGAAGTATTCTGATACACTCCAAGTACCAATAAAGGTTCTGGATGTTAACAGAGCTCCACACTTTACATTGAATTCAAGCTATGAGATAAATGAAACTGATACTCTGACAATTGACTTGGATCCATATGATGAGGATACAGATGATGTTGTCTCTGTATGGATTAATAACACCGGTAATGCTTCAGGTTCACTTTCAAGTAGTGGAGTTTACACCTGGGATACGGATTATTACGATTCTGGAACTTATATCATAGAATTTGGACTTTCCGATGGTACTGTAACTAGTTACTCAAACACCACTTTAACAGTCAATGATGTAAATGCGCCACCTGTACTTGATACAATAGGTTCCCAAAGTGTTGACGAAGGGGAAGAACTCACAATTAATCTCACAGCAAGTGATGTAGATGGTGACGATCTTACGTTCACAATAGCCAATAAGCCTGAAAATGCTACATTTACTTCAGGCAATTTTAGCTGGACTCCAATAGATGGCGAGGCAGGAACTTATTATGTATTGTTTGGAGTAACAGATGGGGAAGATACTGTTACAGAGAACGTGACAATCACCGTTGATTCTGGTTCTTCAAGCAGCAGTTCAAGTTCCAGCTCAAGCAGCGGTGGAGGCGGCGGTGGAGGTTCTCTCTCCAGTGGCGAAAAATATGAAAATATCCTTCTCAAGGATTATGTACTGAAATCTGTGGTTAAGGATACTGAAATCGTGTTCTCATTCAACAAAGAGAATAACAGCATTGTCTCTGTAAGCTTTACACCAAAGCTCAACGGTGGGCAGGTAAAGGCAGTAATTGAAATGCTATATGATACCTCCTCACAGGTTGAATCCGATGCACCGGGAATTGTTTACAAGAACATGAATATTGGTGTGGATACCAAGCTCTCTTCAGATGCTATAGGCAACTCAAAGATCAATTTCAAGGTGGAAAAAGAGTGGCTCGACGAGAATGAGATTGACATCTCCACAATTACACTTTGCAGGTATTCCGGTGGCTGGGACGAACTGCCAACTGAAGTTCAGGATGAGGATGAAGATTATTACTTCTTCATAGCTACAACACCCGGATTCTCACCATTTGCAATTTCAAGTGTTGATCCGACGCTTGAAGTAGTGGAAGAGCCATCTGCTGAACTTACTGAGGGAAATCCACAGGATGCAGAGTCAATGATGTCTACTGAAGACATGACCCAGATGGAGCTGACAACAGAGCCCCCTCAGGAAGAAGGTAAGTCTTCAATTGTGCCGGTAATTGTCCTGATGGGTCTGATTGCCCTGACAATAGTTGGAATATTCGGTTACAGGAACAAAGATTATTATGACAAGTTGCGCATGCAACTGGGAAATCCTGACGGAAAGCGTTACAGGCGTATCAGAAAGTAAAAATAAAAATTCTTCCCATTTGGCAGGGCATATCTTCTTTATCTGCTCTGCCAGTTTTCTCTTTTTCGATATTAATATTTGATTAGGAATATATTGTAAAAAGCATATTCAATTAAGTTTATTATATTAAAAACCAAGATAAAGTCTATTCATGGAGGGGATTTTATCTTTAAACACGTCAGGCTTTCATACATAGCCGATAATTTGAGCAATTTCAGGAATGCAGGTACTTGTGTTACTTTATCCGGACTGTTATTACTCTTTTTCATTATTATGGGATTCTTAATTCCGGAAGTTGCAGCAGCAAGCAATGCTCCTGTACTTTCAGTGATCGGAGACCGTTCAGTTAATGAGAACAGCCAGCTAACATTTATTCTCTCTGCAACAGATTCTAACAATGATTCCCTTGCATTTTCTGCATCAGATTTGCCATCTGGTGCAGTTCTGAATAACTCTACAGGTGTTTTTAAGTGGACTCCCACTTTTGATCAGGCTGGCGGTTACCTGTCAAAGTTTGTGGTATCTGACGGATCGAATGTGGATTCTGAGTACATCACAATAACTGTGAACAATGTCAATCGTGAACCTGTATTTTCATCCTTATCCCCTACCACGATAAATGAGAGTGAAGAGTTAAAAATAACACTTTCCGCAACAGATGATGACAGCGACCTTCTTGTGTTTGACAAAGACGTTTCTTACGGAATCATTGAAGGCAATATTTTCACATGGACACCCGAATATTCGGATCAGGGAATTCACACAATTGTATTTAGTGTAAGTGATGGCCAGTCATCAGTGACCCGGAGTGTTGACGTAAATGTTTCAAATGTGAACAGGTCTCCTGTCCTGTATCCAATTAGCGATACTGTTGTCGAGGCCAACGATGACATTACAATTGAATTGAATGCATTTGATGCAGATGGTGATTCTCTCACCTACTCAAACATTACTACATTACCTGATGGGGCAACACTTGATGCCTCAACAGGTGTGTTCACCTGGACAAATCCAACCGAACTCGGCACAAAAGCATTGACTTTTAAAGTAAACGACGGCACAGGATCAGATACAGAAACAGCCAAAATAACAATAGTTGCAAGTGACCCCAATCTTCCTCCTGTAATAGACATACTTGAAACTCAGTATGTGAATGAAAGTTCCACTCTGACATTTGAATTACCAGTAAAAGATAAAGAAGGTGATTCTTTAGCATTTTACCAGCCAACAGGATTGCCAGACACCGCATCCGTATCTATCCCCGGTTTCTCGATGATAAATGTTACCTGGACACCTACATATGAAGAAGCAGGTGAGTACCATGCTGTATTCTGGGTGGGGGACAGTTATTCTTCCAGCTATAGGGTTGTTGATATTATTGTTTCAGATGTCAATCGTGCTCCAGTAATTGATTCAGTTGAAGACAAAACAGTTGCAGAGGATGACATATTATACGTCAATTTTTCAGGTTCAGACGCAGATAACGATGATCTTACATTTTCCACAAACAGTAGTCTTGGAACTATAAGAGGTAACACTTTCATCTGCAATCCTGATTACACTGATGCCGGGACCTATGATGTTCTATTCACAGTTTCTGATGGCAGTTTGAGTAACAGTACAGTTGCTAGTATCACAGTTACAGATGTTAATATGCCTCCAAAGTTTAATCCTGTGAGTGCAAAGGAAATCGAATATAATGAAACTCTGGAGTTTTATTTATCCTTAGAATACGTTGATCTGGATGATATTCTGGAATATACTTGTCTGGACTCTCTGGTTCAATTAAACGCTACTCTGAATGCTTCTTCAGGGTTATTTAGCTGGACACCTGATGAGGATCAGGTGGGCGATTATTCTGTAAGTTTTTATGTAAGTGACAGTTCTCAGGAAGATTATGAAACTGTGTCTATAACAGTAACAGAACCTTCCTCATCCAGCAGTGGAACAACTTCGTCTTCTGGGAGCAGTGGTGGGGGTGGTGGAGGTTCACAGAATACCGGAGAAGAGTTTGAGAATATAGAATTCAAGGATTATGCCCTCAAATATGTCATGAAGGATGAGGAAACTGTATTCGAGTTTGATGAACCTGCTAATGATATAGTATCCATAAGTTTTGTCTGCAAACGGAACGGTGGCCAGACAAAAGCATTGATTGAAGTTTTAAAAGGGACTTCTTCTCTTGTAAACTCTGCTCCTTCCGGAAATGTGTACAGGAATCTTAATATATGGATGGGCGATTCAAAATTCCCTTCCGATGTCATTGAAGATGTAGTTATAAGATTCAAGGTAGAAAAATCATGGGTGAATTCTAATGATCTTGAGCCGGATTCAATAGTTCTTTCCCGCTATTCAGATGGGAAGTGGGCGCTTTTGGAGACTTCTTTTGAAAGCGAAGAAGGAGATTATTTGCATTATACGGCAGAATCGCCGGGATTTTCACCCTTTGCTATTCTTGTCCCTGAGGTCACCGAAACAATTCTGAGTGAGAACAGCTCTGCTGAAAATGCAACAGTTATGTCAATGGGTGATGAAATTGTTCCTGTAGGGAGAAAAGTAACCCCGGATAAAAAAAGCAGCAAAGGAATACTGCTATTCCTGGTTGCAGGTATTATGATTGCTGCGGTGGCGATTGCAGGGTATAGATACAGGGGTCATTATGAGGAATTGTATCTTCAGATAAGTAATCCTGATGGTAAAAGATACAGACGTTTGAAAAAGTGATGCTGGTTTTGGCATCTACTATTTTTTTGGACTTGTTGATCCATTGACATATCTTATATTTGAATTATGTCCATCTATAATTATTATATCGATGTAATTAAAAAAAGTTTATAATCGATGAGCTATTAAATTTTAAATGGTGGGTGGTAGTGCTTTCTTCTCTAAAGGTACACCAATAAAAACGTTCTACTAGAAGGCAGTCTCATCCTCCTTTAAGAATGCTTTGGGGGAAAAGCATGTTTCCTAAAGGAACGGAAAAATGTAAAAAAATAGGTTTTATTTTCATAAGTATAGCTTTGTCTGTATTGCTGTTGTCGGTATTTGCAAGTGCATACTCAAATGAGACAGTAAGTATAGGGTCCACTGTTGTTAATCCGGGAGTTTCTTTTTCTTTACCGGTTTTTGTTGACAACATAACGAATATCAGACTATTGTCTCTGGATGTTTTTTTTAATAGTCCGTATATTCTGATAGATGATATGGATGGAAACAGTTCATCATCAGTATCATATACTCAATTCTACCTTGATAATTCTACAGGTTTTGCCAATATGACACTGGAGTTTGATAATCTTTCAAGCGAAAAAGAACTTAGTGTTGCAAGCCTGATGTTCAGATCAGTAACCAGTGGTTATTATGATATAGTACTCAGGAATGTGTCATTTTCAAATGATACTATTTCATTTCCTGCGGATTATGTTGTGAATGGTTCTGTGAGAGTAAATTACCCGCCACAAATAGATAATATTGAAAATATGACAGTGGATGTTGGTTCAAACCTGAATTTCTTCCTCAGTGCAACTGACCAGGATGATACGAACCTGAGTTTTAATGTTGAAGGAATTCCGGTAGGATATTCTCTTAATTCCAGTAACAGATCATTTTCATGGACGCCAACGGAAACTGATGCTGGTAACCATAGTGCAAATTTCTCTGTTACAGACGGATATGCATCAGATTTTACTTATGCGACCATATTTGTTAATGCATCAGAAGTTCCGATCATTGACAATCCACCGGAACTTCATTCCATAGGCAATAAGTCCCTGAATGAAACTGAGACTCTTTTCTTTGTGATTGAAGCAACCGATCAGGATAATGATTCTATAGTTTATTCGGCGGATAATCTCCCAGGTAATTCGACATTGAATGAAAGTTCAGGCGAATTCTCCTGGATTACCGGCTATTCTGATTCAGGCGAATACACTGTGGAATTTACAGCTTCTTCTACCAATCTCACGGATTCGGAAATAATCGCAATAGCTGTTGTAAACGCAAATCGTGTCCCTGTTTTCTCGGAGATTGGTGAACAATATGTAAATGAAACAGAAACTCTAGAGATATCCCTATCTGCTACAGATTACGATTCAGATGATACTCTTAGTTACTATACCAATGCCACGTTTGGTAACCTGTCAGATAATGTTTTCACCTGGGTCCCGGACTATAATGCTTCAGGGACTTACGTTACAGAATTCACAGTCAGTGACGGCAATGATTCTGATTCGGAAATTGTAGTTATCAATGTAGAAGACGCTAATCGTCCCCCGATTCTCTCTCCAATAGGTAATGTTGAAGTCGATGAAAATGACTCTCTCTCAATCAATTTGTCAGCTAGTGACCTTGATAACAATGACCTGACTTATTCATCCAATGTTACGTTTGGAAATATATCAGATAACGTTTTCACCTGGGTTCCTGACTTTGATGATGCTGGCATTTATGCTGTCGAATTTACTGTCGATGATGGTGTTGATTCTGATTCACAAATTGCTGTCATAACAGTGAACAACGTCAACCGTGCTCCTGTTCTTAGCGGAATCGGTCCGCAATCTGTATCAGAGAATAACCTTCTTGAAATCTCACTTTCAGCAAACGATGAAGACTCGGAAGATAGTCTTACATACTCTACAAACGCGAGCTTTGGAAATCTTTCAGGTACTTTATTCAGCTGGACGCCCGGTTCAGATGATTCAGGTGTTTATTCTGTCGAATTCAATGTCATCGACGGTTATCTCGTAGATTCCGAAATAGTAATTATAACTGTGAGCAATGTCAACAATGCTCCTGTTCTGTCAGAAATCGGTGAACAATTCATCAGTGAAAATGATACTTTAATAGTAAATCTTTCTGCCACCGATGCAGATATAGATGCCAATTTGACTTATTCAACTAACGCTACGTTTGGTGATTTCTCAGCTAATACTTTTACATGGAGACCTGATTATGATTCCGCCGGAATTCACGTTGTAGAATTCACTGTAAGTGATGGAATTGATTCAGATTCTGAAATAGTAGTTATTAATGTTGAAAATACAAACCGTGCACCTACCCTTAATCCAATTGCCGATGTTGTGGTGAATGAAAATACCCCTCTTTCCATCACTTTGTCGGCTAATGACCCCGATGGCAATAATCTGACTTATTCCAGCAACGTTACATTTGGTAACGTGGCCGGTAATATCTTCACCTGGACACCGGATTACGATGCTGCTGGCATTTATACTGTTGAATTCACTGCAAGTGATGGTCCTGATTCTGATACAGAAGTTGTTACTATAACAGTGAACAACGTCAATCGTGCTCCAAGTCTCTCACCTCTTGGTTCTTATACGGTGGATGAGAATTCGTTGCTCACAATTTCCCTTGACGCAGAGGATTTAGATTCTGAAGATACTCTCGATTATGATTGCAATGTTAGTTTTGGAAACCTGAATAATAATGTTTTCACGTGGATACCTGACTATGAAAAAGCAGGGGTTTATGTTATTGAATTCACCGCAAGTGATGGTGTTGCATATGACTCTGAAGTTGCAATAATTACTGTTAACAATATCAATCGTGCTCCAGTTCTTTCTCTCCCTGAATCATATTCTGCTGCAGAAAACTCTTCTGTTGTCATTACCCTTTCAGCAAATGACCCGGACACCGGAGATTCTCTCTACTATAGCCACAATGCAACTTTCGGCAATCTGGAAAACAACATATTCACGTGGACGCCTGATTATGATTCATCTGGCATTCATGCAACAGAGTTCACTGCAAGCGACGGTGATCTTTCTGATTCGGATGTTGTTGTTATCACAGTAAGCAATACCAATCGTCCACCATATATCGATCCTATATCTGATAAACTGGTGAACGAAAACGAAGAGTTGATTATCGAAATAAATGGAAGTGACCCCGACGGTGATACACTAAATTATGATAAAAGCGTGGATTTCGGAACACTTGTTAACAATATTTTCACCTGGACTCCTGGTTTTGAAGATAGTGACATCTATGATGTGACTTTCACAGTTTCAGATGGAAATCTTTCCTATACTGAAAGTATAAAAATTGCTGTCGGAAATACTAATGTACCACCTGTCCTCGATCACATCGGAGGAAAAACCGTAGATGAAAACCACCATCTTTCATTCACCATAAATGCTACTGACGAAGATTCCGGTGACACTCTGACATATTCCGCATCCGGGCTTCCCTCCGGTGCATCATTCAGTGATCAGACACGTCAGTTCTCATGGATTCCAACATATAACCAGTCAGGAACCCACAATCTGTTCTTTGAAGTGAGTGATGGTACTTTCAGCGACAGTGAACTTGTGGAGATAGTCGTTAATAATGTCAACATTGCTCCTGTCCTTGCACCGATAGGCAACATTACAGTCAACGAGGATTCAGAAATTAGTTTTATCGTAACAGCCACTGATCATGATAAGGATAGTCTGGTATATTCATTCTCAAATCCATCCCAGGTAGGCAGTTTCAATTCCATTACCCATGAATTTAGGTGGATACCTGATTATGAGGACTCCGGAACATACAACTTTACTTTTACTGTGAGTGATAATGACCTTTCTGATTCTGAAACAATCTACATTGAAGTTCAGAATATCAACAGAGCTCCCGAGCTGGATTCTATTGGTAACAAGGCAGTCAATGAAGCAGAAGAACTTTCATTCACCATAAATGCCACAGACCCCGATTTAGATTCTCTGATTTATTCAGCCACTGGAATTCCTGATGGCGCAGACTTCGATACCTCTACACGTACCTTTGCCTGGACACCTAGCTATGATGATTCAGGAACATATGCTGTAACTTTCAATGTAAGTGATGGTAATCTTTCTGATTCTGAAACAATTACCATTAGCGTTGGTTCTGTCAACCGTCCTCCAGAACTTGTCACAATAGGTGACAAAACTGCTGTCGAGGGTTCAGAAATCAGCTTCACTATAGACGCCACCGACCCTGACCTGAATTATCTTGCTTATTCTACATCTTCCCTTCCACAGGGCGCAGAATTTGACGAAGACACTCGCACCTTTAGCTGGACTCCTGACTATGAGCAGTCAGGCAGTCATTCGATAACTTTCACAGTAAGTGACGGCTCTCTTTCGGATTCAGAGACGATCTTCATAGATGTTGAGAACACCAACCGTGCTCCCATACTATCGGAAATCGGAAACAAGATTATTGCAGAAGGTTCAGAACTTTCGTTCACTATTAGTGCCACAGATTCCGATCATGATTCTCTGGTTTATTCAGCCACTGGAATTCCTGATGGTGCAGACTTCGATACATCTGCACATACATTCACCTGGACACCTGGCTATGACGATTCAGGAACATATGCTGTAACTTTCAATGTAAGTGATGGTAATCTTTCTGATTTTGAAACAATTACCATTAGCGTTGGTTCTGTCAACCGTCCTCCGGAACTCGCATCCATAGGTGACAAAACTGCTGTCGAGGGTTCAGAACTTAAGTTTACCATAACTGCTACTGATCCTGATCTGAATGATCTTGGTTATTCTATATCTACTCTCCCACAGGGCGCAGAGTTTGATGAAGACACTCTTACTTTTAGCTGGACTCCTGACTATGAGCAGTCAGGCAGTCACTCGATAACATTCACTGTAAGTGACGGTGATCTTTCTGATTCTGAAACTATATCAGTAGATGTTGATAATACCAACCGTGCTCCGGTTCTGGATCAGATAGGTAATAAAAATGTAGATGAAAATACAACACTATCATTTATTGTGAGTGCTGAAGACCCTGATTCAAATCCTCTTGCATATTCTGCTACAGGCGTACCGGATACTGCAGATTTTGACCCGGTTACCCGGAAATTCACCTGGAAACCGAACTATGGTGAATCTGGCACTTATTCCGTAACTTTCAACGTCAGTGATGGTAACCTTTCAGATTCAGAAACGATTGTCATCAGCGTTGGTCTGGTAAACCGCGCTCCTGAACTTGTGCCAATAGGAGATAAAACTGTCAATGAAGGCTCGGAACTTGAGTTTGTCATAAGTGCTACTGATCCTGATCCGGATGCACTAGTTTACTCAACATCTGCACTCTCCGATGGAGCTGATTTTGATGAGAATAACCATACTTTTACCTGGACCCCGGATTATGGGCAGGAGGGCAGTTACTACGTAACATTTACTGTCAGTGACGGCTCTCTTTCCGATTTCGAAACCATATCCATAGATGTTCTGAACACGAATCGTGCTCCTGTACTGTCTGAAATAGGGGACATGAATGTTTCAGAAGGTGAGGAGCTTTCATTTGTGATAAATGGTAGTGACCCGGACGGTAATCCCCTGAGTTATTCCGTTTCAGATGCTCCTGGTGGTGCAGTTTTCAACGCCAATACCCGTAGTTTTGTATGGACCCCTGGCTATGATGCCTCCGGTGCATATGAAGTAACTTTTACAGTAAGTGATGGTGATCTCAATGATTCGGAGACCATCATTATTACAGTAGGCTCAGTGAATCGTCCGCCTGTTCTTGCACCTATAGGAAACAAGGTAATAAATGAAAACTCAGAGCTTTCATTCAAAGTTACCGGAACTGACCCGGATGTGGATGACCTTACATATTTTATTGAGAGTAAACCAATAAATGCTAATTTCGATGATAATACCGGTCAGTTCCGCTGGACACCTGATTACAACGCATCAGGCACGTACTCTGTCACTTTTGGAGTAAACGATGGCTCATTAAATGATTCTGAAACGGTCTTCATAACTGTGAATCATGTGAACCGTGATCCAATTCTTGATAATATCGGCAACAAGCAGATAAATGAAGGTGAAGAACTTACATTCAATGTGTCTGCACATGATGACGATGGCGATTCATTGATATTTTATTCAACCGGAGTTCCAAGGGATGCAAACTTTGATCCGGAAACCCGTGAATTTAGCTGGACTCCGGATTTCGAGGATTCAGGTACTTATTCCGTTACTTTCTATGTAAGTGATGGCTATCTTGTTGATTCTGAAACTGTTACTATTAGCGTAGGTTCAGTAAATCGCGCTCCTGAACTTGTTCCTATTGGAGATAAAACAGTTGATGAAGGTTCTGAACTGAGGTTTACAGTGTCAGGTTCAGACCCTGATTCAAATGACATTGCTTATTCAGCTATCGGAATACCCGACGGCGCAGATTTCGACGAAGATACACAGGAATTTGTCTGGGACCCTGATTATGACCAGTCAGGAACTCATAATGTAACTTTCAGTGTTAGTGATGGTGAACTTTCGGATTCTGAAACGATCTCCATAACTGTGTATCATGTCAACCGTCCTCCTGAGCTTTATCCTGTCGGAGATTTATTTGTAGATGAGAATGAGTTATTAACGGTAAGTCTTCAGGCAAATGATAAAGATGAAGGAGACGTTCTTTATTACTCTGTAACCGATGCTCCCGAAGGCTGCATAATAAATTCTTCAACTGGTGCTTTTACATGGACTCCCTCATATGAGGAGGCGGGAATACATAACGTCTTATTCTCAGTTTCAGATGGCCAGACACAGGATACTGAAAATGTAAAAATCACAGTTGCAAATATCAACAGGCCACCACAAATAGACATCCCTCTTCAGGTATATGTTGCTGAAAACAGTACATTGTACCTTGATTTGAATGCATCTGATCCGGATAACACCCCACTGGAAATCAGTACGGATTTTGAATTCGGTTCTTTGCAGGATGGTATTTTTACATGGAACACTGGTTATGAAGACGAAGGCAATTACGATGTGAGCTTCACTGTCAGTGATGGTGAGTTAGAAGTAAGTCAGACTATTGAGATAATAGTTACAGGGTCAAATTCTGCTCCAGTACTATATTCGATATCCAGTGTTCTTTTCCTTGTTAATGAGCTTGATACGGTTACAATTAACCTTACAGCTGTGGATATTGACGGTGATGAACTGATATTCTCCAAGAATGTTAGTTATGGAAATATATCAGGTAATGTTTTCACTTGGACTCCCGGATCAGATGACAGTGGTATCTATTATATTCTTTTTACAGTATCTGATGGTCAGCTTTCCGATTCAAAGACAGCTATCATTGCTGTAGGAAATACGAATCGTCCACCAAGTATTGTTCATACGGGAACCCAAATTGTGAAAGAGAATGACCCTCTGGAGTTCATTTTGAACGCAACTGATCCAGACAATAATGACACATTGAGTTATACGGTCTCAGACTTGCCAAATGGTGCTCTCTTTGATAATTCTACGGGGTCTTTCTCGTGGACTCCAACATATGAACAATCAGGCAGTTATACTGTTGAATTCTATGCGTCCGATATGATTTACACAGCTGTTGACACTGTTATCATCAATGTTGAAAACGTAAATCGTGCACCACTATTTGAGACAATGCCCATGTGCGAGGTAAACGAGACAGAGCAGGTGTGCATTAATCTCAGTGCCAGTGACCCTGATGGTGATTCTGTGTCATTCTCTACTGAGTTTGATAATGGGAAAATTATCGGGGATACATTTGTCTGGGATACCGGTTATTATGACAGTGGTGAATATAACATCCTTTTCAATGCTACAGATGGCGATCTTTGCGACAGTACAACTGTTCATGTGAGAGTAAATCCTACCAATATGCCTCCGGAAATAGAATCTATCGGTTCGCATTCCGTTTATGAGAACGAAACTCTTGAATTCTACGTAAATGCAACAGACGCTGACAATGATCCTCTTATCTATAATGCCAGCGGTAAACCATCTGGTTCTTCCTTTGATCCGGAAACAAGACTTTTTCACTGGGTGCCAAGTTATCACCAGTCGGGAACCTATTCGGTGGAATTCCATGTAACCGATGGTGAACTAAACGACTCAGAGGCTATAACTATAAGAGTCTATAATGTCGATAACACAAAAGCTACAGACTACAGTGGCTTTTCATCGTCAGACAGCAGTAGTGGCGGAGGAGGAGGTGCCTCCAGCGGTGCTGAAGACTATAACAATGTTGCGTACAAAGATTATTCTATCAAATATGTGACACAGGGTTCACAAATAGAATTCAAGTTCCCAAATTCCGAGAATGATCTTGATACACTGAGTTTCACTGCATTGAAGGCAGCAGGTCATGTGAAGACGGTAATTGAGATTCTTCATGACCGTTCTTCTCTTGTAAGTACAAACCCACCCGGAAATGTGTACCGTCATATCAACATATGGGTAGGTGATACCAAATTTAATTCCGGAAATTATTTCTCATCAGCAGAGATTACATTCAGGGTTTCAAAACAGTGGCTTGAGGAAAACAATGCCGACCAGTCTTCTGTGAGGCTTTACAGGTATTCCGGTGGCTCATGGAACCAACTGAAAACATCCAGAATCGGTACTGATGTTAATAATTATTATTTCAAGGCCCAGACTCCCGGATTCTCACCATTTGCAATTGTGAGCACAGGTAGCAGTCAGGCCCTGAGCAATTCAGTTCCTGAATCTACAGCACAGAGCACACAGGTAACATATGAAAGTAATGCTGGCCTGAATTCTGTAAGTGATGTTTCAACAGATGCAGAAATAATGACCAAGGCACTTGAACAGGAACCCGTCAGTCCTTTCAACACGAGTATCTTCTTGGTAGGTATTGTGGGCATTCTGTTGATAGGTTCTGCAATTGGATATCATTCAAGGAATGAATCCCCGGTCCTGAGAAGATATTATAAGGCAATTAATGCATTTGTTCTTGGAATGGGAAATGCAGCAGAATGGACTACTCATAGATTAAGTTCTGAATCCATGCATAAGGACTATGCTGCCCTCGGTGTAAAACTGAATGAGATCAGGAATGCCGACTATAAAGCAATTTATGAGAAAAAACTGGCTGAAATAAAAGAAAGGCAAAAGCAGTAGCTTCAGGTTTTTCTTCTAAGGAGGAATGTTTTCTTATTTTTCACATTTTCCCTTAATTTTATCTATTATTGAACATTATTAATAAAAAGGGAATAATCACAGGGAGAAATCATGCTCGAGAAAATGTTCAATCCTGATTCTGTAGCCGTCATCGGTGCATCCAGGAAAGAAGGTAAAGTAGGCAGAGCTGTACTTGAAAATCTGATGCAGAACAGTGAGCTCACTATCATACCTATTAATCCTAACGTTGATGAAATATTAGGCCTTCCGTGTTATCATAACATACTGGAAGTCCCGCCTGAAACAAAGGTCGACCTTGCAATAGTCGTGGTTCCGGCAAAGTTTGTGCCCGGTTCCATTGATGAGTGTGGCAGGGCAGGTGTTGAAAATATCATCATCATATCCGCCGGTTTTAAGGAAGCCGGCATAGAAGGTGCACGCCTTGAACGCAAATGTATAGCATTATGTGAAAAATACGGAATTAATCTAATTGGTCCAAATTGCCTGGGTATAATTGATACCGCTTCAGGACTTAATGCATCTTTTGCGGCCAACATGGCATACAAAGGAAACATAGCCATGATGTCCCAGTCAGGTGCTATATGCACTGTAACTCTGGACTGGGCTGAAAGAATTGGAGTTGGTTTTTCCAAATTCATAAGTCTTGGAAACAAAGCCGTACTTGCGGAAAATGATTTTTTGCAGTTATTTGAGAACGATCCGTCAACAGCAGTTATCGCGGCTTACCTTGAAGGTGTAAAAGACGGTCCCGAATTCATAAAGATTGCAGAGCGGGTGTCACGTTCAAAGCCGATCATCATTGTAAAGTCAGGCCGAACCTCAGTTGGTTCCAAAGCCGTGTCATCACACACCGGTACACTTGCAGGTTCTGATGCTGCATATAATGCCGCTTTCAAACAGGGTGGAGTACTGCGTGCAGATTCTCTTGAGGAAATGCTGGATTACAGCCGTGCTTTCTCAGTCTGTCCTCTGCCGGAAGGCAGAAATATTGCCATAATCACCAACGCAGGTGGTCTTGGTATCCTTACAGCCGATGCATGCTATAATTCCGGTCTTTCAATAGCTTCATTTGAAGAGAAAACCGTGGAACGATTAAGGGAAAAATTGCCACCGGCTGCTAATTTCTATGATCCGGTTGATGTTCTGGGGGATGCAGGTGCAGATCTTTACGAACATGCTCTTGACGTTGTTCTGGATGACATAAACGTAAACGGAATTATCGTTCTCGTATCACCCCAGTCAATGACAGATGTTCCGGGAATTGCCGAAAAGGTTGCAGAAAAAATCAAGGACTCTAAAAAACCGATACTCTGCAACTTTGCAGGTGGAAGCAGGATTGCAGCAGGAGAAGAAATCCTAAACAAATATGGAATTCCCAACTACTCTTCTGCAGAAAGGGCAGTTGCAAGTATGAATGCCCTCTGCAAATATTATACGATAAAGAATCACAAACGTGGTCAACCTGAAGAGATTGAAGCGGACAGAAAATATGCCCAAACATTCATTGATGCAGCATCTGAAAACAAAAGAAGGATGCATGGTCTTGAATCGATGGATATACTGAAAGCATATGATATCCCGGTTGTAGCTTCGGGAATTGCAAAGACTCTCCCGGGTGCGGTCAAAGTGGCAGAAGATATGGGATATCCGATTGTCATGAAGATCCTGTCACCTGACATTTCACATAAGAGTGACGTCGGTGGTATCCGTTTGAATCTCAAGCATGCAGATGATGTGGAACGTGCTTACAATTCCATGATGTCGGATGTAAGGCACTACATGCCTGATGCCACTATCACAGGTGTGCAGCTTCAGAAGATGATAAGCGGAGGAAAAGAGGTCATCATCGGAATGGACAGGGACCCGCAATTCGGTCCACTTCTAATGTTTGGACTTGGAGGAACTTATGTTGAGTTCCTGAAAGACGTTTCGTTTGCAGTCGCTCCTATCACAGAGGCGGAGGCAAAACACATGGTGTCGTCAATTAAGACCTATCCGTTAATTGCAGGTGTGAGAGGTGAGGCGGCATCGGATACCGACTCAATAATTCAGACACTGCTGAAAGTGTCACAGCTTGTTACGGATTTTCCGGAAATATTAGAATTTGAAATAAATCCTTTAATGGTAATGCCTGAAGGTCAGGGATGTGTTGCAATGGATATCAGGTTCACCCTGAATCTTAAATGAGTAAGGAGATGGTAATTATGGCTTCAATATTGGTTAGTTCATCAGAAGAGTTCTCTGGTAAGAGCTCTATATGTATGGGTCTGGGGAAAATATTCCAGGAAAGTGCTTTAAAGATCGGTTATATGAAACCGGTAGGTAATCTCCTGATAGATGTGGACGGTTCGCTTACGGATGAAGATTCCGAAGGTATCAAGACTTTATTGGGAATTGAAGATCCTGCAAAATATGTAACACCTATCCACCTGACAGATAGTCTCATAGATGATGCACTGAAAGGTGTTGAAAAAGATCTTGATAAAAGACTTACTGATGCATACTCTGTGATATCAAAGGACAAAGATGTTGTATTCGTGGAAGGTACCGGTTGTATCGGTGGCGGTTCGATGTATGGACTTTCAGACCCTGAAGTTGCATCTAAACTTGGAATTCCAATGCTCCTTGTCACACGCTTTGATTCTATAAATGCAATTGACAGGATACTCTGTGACGTGCGTATTGTTGGTGATAAAGCAAATCTTACAGGTGTAATTCTCAATGAAGTTCCACGCAACATGGAAGACAGGGTTACTGAGATTGTTGTTCCTTTCCTTGAGCGCAAAGAAATAAAGGTGTTCGGTGTCATCTACGAAGACCATACCCTTCGTTCGGTATTCATTTCCGAGATAGTAGAAGACCTGCATGCAGAGGTCCTTGTAGCTCCTGATAAACTGGATCAGCTTGTTGAGAGCTATCTTGTAGGTGCAATGGAAGTCGGCTCTGCAATAAAATACTTCAGACGCCAGCCAAACAGTGTTGTTATCACCGGTGGTGACAGGGCAGATATACAGATGGCTGCAATTGATTCAAGAGTGAAATGTCTCATTCTCACCGGTAACATGCGCCCAAGTGGTGCTGTTCTTGCAAGTGCGGAAGAAGCAGGAATCCCTGTAATTCTTGTACGTGGTGATACCATGAACACTATTGAGAGAATGGAAAACCTCATTGGTCATGCTCATATAAAACAGCAGGTTAAGCTTGACAGGGTCACCGAGCTTTTGAGAAATCATCTGGATATTACTGCAATTGCAGAAAGTATCGGTGTAGAATTAAATGAGTAAAGGAGATATTTTCTCCTTTTATCATCTCTTTTTCTTCAAATTACCATATTTAGTTATCCGCACTCAATTTTCCAGATTTGTTGTTTTTTCTTTTAGCGCCTTTACAACATCCGGGTCCTGCAGAGTTGTCAAATCCCCGGGATCTTTTTCATTTGCGATTGCTTTGAGGACTCTCCTCATAATCTTACCACTTCTTGTTTTAGGAAGATCGTCTGCAAAGATTATCTGTTTTGGGCGGGCAAAGGGACCAATGTTCCTTTCGACATAGGTTCTGAGCTCTTTCCTGATATTTTCGCTTTCTTTAACTCCAGCCCTGAGAGTTACATAGCAGTAGATTACCTCGCCTCTGAGTTCGTCTTCTTTTCCTACAACTCCTGCCTCGGCTACTGAAGGATGCGACACCATAATGCTTTCAAACTCTGCACTTCCTATGCGGTGCCCTGAAACCTTTATGACATCATCCACACGGCCTATTATCCAGAAATAGCCATCCTTGTCTTTCTTTGCTCCGTCACCTGCGAAATATGTCTTATTATCCCATTTGCTCCAGTAGGTGTCAATGAAACGCTCCTCGTTTCCAAAGACTGTACGCACCATACTTGGCCAGGGATTAAGAATTGCAAGATAACCGGCTTCTCCGGGTGCAACTTCATTTCCGTTGTCATCAAGAACCGTTGCTTTAATTCCCGGGAATGGCAAAGTAGCACTACCAGGTTTTGTTTCTGTGACACCCGGGAGTGCTGATATCATTATCATGCCGGTTTCAGTCTGCCACCATGTATCGACAACCGGACACCTCCCAAGCCCGATATTCTCATGATACCACAACCATGCACCGGGATTTATGGGTTCACCCACAGAACCGATAAGCCTGAGTGATGATATGTCATGCATCTGCGGCCATGATGATCCCCATTTCATGAATGTCCTGATGGCTGTTGGCGCAGTGTAAAGTATTGTTACCTTATGTCTTTCAACTATGTCCCAGTACCTGTCTTTATCTGGATAATCAGGAGCACCTTCGTAGGTCACAAGAGTGGCACCGTTGGCCAGCGGTCCGTAAACGATGTATGAGTGTCCTGTGATCCATCCGCAATCTGCGGTACACCAGTATACATCTTCCTCTTTCAGGTCGAAGATGAATTTGCTGGTGGTATGGGTTGCAACCATGTATCCGCCGGTGGTATGGACGATTCCTTTTGGTTTTCCTGTTGTACCACTGGTGTACATCAAAAAGAGCATGTCCTCAGAATCCATGACTTCAGGTTCACATGAAGTGTCTGCCCCCTCCATAACATCATGCCACCAGAGGTCCCGTCCTTCTTTCATCTGAACGTTGTTTTCCTGGTGTTTGACAACTATTACTTTGTCCACAAGTCCGCAGGAGCGAATCCCTTCATCTACCTTGTTCTTTTGTTCAACTACTTTTCCACGGCGTGCGTACCCGTCACATGTTACAAGAATCCGGCTGTTTGCATTTCCGATCCTGGTTGCAAGCGATTCTCCTGAAAATGCAGCAAAAACCACACTATGTGGCGCGCCTATACGTGCGCATGCCAGCATGGAAATGATGACTTCAGGTATCATTGGGAGATATATTGTAACAATGTCTCCTTTTTTGACCCCAAGGTCTTTGAGAACATTTGCAAACTTAGAGACCTCATCAAGCAGTTCACTGTATGTATATTTACGAATCTCACTGCCTTCAGATTCCCAGATAAGTGCATTCTTATCAGCACGTTCTTTCAGATTAGCATCAAGACAATTGTAGCACGCATTGAGTTTCCCTCCGACAAACCACTTTGAATGTGGAGGTTCCCATTCCAGGACTTTCTCCCACTTACTAAACCACTCAATGTTCTCTGCATTCTTTTCCCAGAACTCTTCCGGGTTTTCTTCGGCTATTCTGTAAACATCAGGGTCATTGATATTTGCATTTGAGGCAAAATCTTCAGGCGCTTCAAATACGGCTTCGCTTTCTTGAGACTGGTCTGATTTTTCTCCCATGATAACACCCACAGAGACAATATGTCTTAAGTATAAATTGTATTAATTTGTTTATATGGTTTATTGTGGGCTTTTGTGAAATTATTCAAAATGAGCTGAGCAGATAAAACCGGGAAAATGTAGAATTAAAGAATAAGATATGAAGAAAATATTTCATTTCTTCATCATTTCAAGAACATCGCAGACTTTGTTAATTGTGTCAACTGCTGTTTTCATTCCTTCTTCATCTTCAGCAGCAGGTTTCTGGAGAATTCCACCAAAGTGTCCCCCATCACCGACAATTATCATTCCGTGGATGTGCATCCACTCGTGGATTGTCTGGATTGTTTTTTCCTGGCCACCATTTCTTGAACCGCCGATTGCCATTGCTGCACCAAGTTTGTTGCTAAGCTTGAATCCCTGTCTTCTGTGGACTACACTCCTGTCACAGAGTGCTTTAAGCTGTGCTGTCATGGTTCCGAAGTAGACCGGGGATGAAACTACAATTGCATCTGCTTCTACAAGTTTATCATAGACCGGCTGCATGTCATCATCAATTACGCATTTTTCTCCTTTTGCGCAAACTCCGCAAGCAGTACATGGGGCTACTTTTGATTCGGACAGGAACACAGCGTCAGTTTCAAAACCTCTTTCAGATGCGATTTTCAGCATTTCTTTGATTAATGTGTCATTATTCTGGCCTGGCTTAGGACTTCCTGATATACCGAGTATCTTCATAAGATCACCACTTTGCAATAGAAGGCAATCAATATTAGTTTTTGGCTGCCTTCTCCTTTTTTCCCTTAATGGAAAAGGTATAATAAGATTAATTCATTATGACAAAAATTAGGCAATATATGTCATTTATATACTTATGTGAACTTATTTACTCTATATAATCCTATATTGATCAGGTCATTCAGGTTAAAAGAAGCGGTGATGGAATTTTGACTAGCAGGGACTATCTTACTATTGATGATTTTGATATAGACGGTAAAACCATACTTGTGCGGGTGGATCTGAACACCCCAATGGATACTGAAGATAATATTCTCGATGATATGAGAATTAAAAGCCACATACCTACCATAAAAGATCTTGAGGACGCAAAGGTTGTGCTTCTGGCTCACCAGAGCCGTGCAGGTAAAAATGATTTTACAACCATGAAACCGCATTCTCAACTTATGTCCCAGTATCTTGGCAAGGAAGTAAAGTATGTGGACGATATTTTCGGAACATATGCGCGTTCTTCCATTGCCTCCATGAAAAAAGGAGACGTGATCTTACTTGAGAATGTCAGGTTCTATTCTGAAGAAAGCATAAAAAGACCTGCAAAAGAACACTCCGCCACACACATGGTAAGAAAGCTCTCTCCCTTGATTGATATTTACCTTAATGACGCTTTTGCTGTTTCCCACAGAAGTCATCTTTCCATCATGGGCTTTACTGAAACCCTGCCAACTGGTGCCGGACGTGTCATGGAGAAAGAAATTACTTCACTTGACAGGGGTGTGAAAGGTGGCGAGCGTCCGTGTATCTTCGTACTTGGCGGCGCAAAGGTGGATGATTCCCTGACGGTTGCTGAGAATGTGCTCAGTAATGGTGGTGCTGACAGAGTGCTTTTAACAGGTGTTGTTGCAAACGTAATGATTGCAGCATCCGGTGTGGATATTGGTTCCCCAAACCTGGATTTTATAGAATCACAGGGTTACACTGACCAGATCTCAAGAGGAAAAGAGGTCCTTGCAAAATTCAATGGTAAGATCGGACTTCCTACTGATGTTGCTTTTAATGACGGTGGAAAAAGAGTAGAAGCTCATGTGAGTGAATTGCCTGACGGAAACCTCCCGATAAATGATATTGGTCTTGAGACAATTGTTTCTTTTTCTGATGAAATTAAAGCTGCAAAGACTGTGGTTCTTAATGGTCCTGCCGGTCTTTCTGAAGTTGAGCCATTTGCACTTGGAACCCACGAGATTATCAAGGCGGCTGTGCAATCTGAATATTCTATTGCAGGTGGTGGTCACATCTCCGCTGAAGTGAGAAACCTTGGTTACGAAGAAAAATTCTCTCACCTTAGTACCGGTGGCGGTGCATGTATCGATTACCTTGCAGGAGCAGAGTTGCCGGGAATTGAAGCTCTTAAGGCTGCAGCCACTCGATACAGACTTAACGGATAAGGACTAAATTGATTTGCTGATGCTAAAAGGTCAGCAAAAGGAGTCTTATTCATGAGCGAAGGGGTAAAATTGCTTTCAGATACCGAAGGTCAGTCCGCTGTGCAGCTTGCCAGGGATGCCATTGAATTATATTTGAGAACAGGCGAGATGATGGATGGCTCGGAGATCCAGCTCCCTGATATTTTTGACGAAATACGGGGTGTTTTTGTAACCCTCACTAAAGGTCACGACCTTCGGGGTTGTATAGGTCATCCTTACGCGGATTCTTCATTAAGGCATGCAGTTACGGATTCAGCTCTGTCAGCAGCACTCCGTGACCCAAGATTCCCTCCGGTGAGAAAAGAAGAACTGGATGAGATTACAGTTGAAGTGACCATACTCACAAAACCTGAGCTTGTTGATGCTGCTCCAAAGGACCTGCCATCTTCAATTAAAATAGGAAGACATGGACTTATTGTAAAAAGTGGCTACAGGCAGGGTCTGCTATTACCACAGGTCGCTCCTGAGAATAATTTTGATGAAATCGAGTTCCTGAATCACACATGCATAAAAGCAGGTCTTCCTCATGATGCATGGGTGACAGGTGCTGAAGTCTACGCTTTTGAAGGCCAGATATTTACAGAAACCAAGCCTTATGGTGAAATCACAGAAAAAGATTTCAAAGAAGGGGCATGCTCAGGTAAATAATTATTACCTGACATGAATATCCAGTTATTTAGTTGTTTTATTTTTTATTTTTGTTTCAAAGGTAGCTTTCAAGTACTTTGAGAATGGAATCTATATCTCTTTCAAGTGCTTCAACCGCCATTTCCATCATCAGGTTGACGACACCTTCGTCACCGAATGTCCTGAAATCGGTCTTAAGTCCGAGGACAGGAATTCTTTTTGCATAGGCATAACCCATTTCCCATGCTGTTCCTGAATCCACGTCACTGCCACCATCAAGCACTGCCAGTACAATATCAGAACCATCAATCCCCCGGACGTCGTTATCAAAGATGTTTTTCTGCCTTTCCTCCATACGGCCTGATTTGGTATCCTTACCATCTTCCTGTGGCAGGAAAACAGAGAATCCCATCTCAACCAGTTTGTCCCTGAGCAGTACGTTAAAATCCCTCTCTGCCTGTGAAAATAGTGGCCCTGCTAAGTATATCTGTTTTTTTCCATCCATTAATTATTCCATCCATTTAATTTAAGAGAAATGTATAATTAACCACCTGCTTAATAATAGTGTTGTAAGCGGGGTGAAAATAATAACCCGGTAGTTTACTCTTCATCGGTATCGATGTTTTCCATTTCATTAAGGAATTTTTCGACAATTGATTCGAGCTTCATTATCTGCCTGTAATAACGGGTGACTATTTCCAGTTCACCTGTATTTTTATCTGATACGTCACGCTCGTATTTTTCAATAATACCCGGTAGCATCTTTTTTGAAGGAAGGATCACGCTGTCGTATTTCATTTTGAGTGCCTGTGCGCCGATAGCCGCAAGATTCTTGTCAAGGAAAAAGAAAGCTTTTTTTGAACCGGGTTTTTTGAATCTTCTTACAATATGGAACTGAGAAAGGTTTTTCATAGCGGTGCTGACGGCTGATAAACTGTATCCCGTCTCAATGGATATTTCTTCAAGTGACATTTCTTCAGGTTCTATGAAGAGCACTCCGACAATTCTTGAAGATATCTCGTCAAACCCCTCAGACTTTAAATTCTGTGCTATGAGTTCTGTAAATTCCTGTTTAGGGCTTTCAGGATCAGAAGTTATCCAGGATACAGCTCTGGTTTCCCTTTTTGTATTAGGATAAAGCAAAGAACATCGTTCTCTTGAATCGCACCCTTTTTCATCGTCCGAATGCAGAGATGTTACCTTTGCTGTTTTTTCTTCTTTGTCATCCATGGAATTGCCTCAATATCGAAATTGCCGGATATTCGAAAATATGCGAAAATACGATATTTTAGTCATGGAGTCCACGCCTATAATGTTTTCTATGAAAAACTACTGGAACTAACCAGTTCCAGTATTTTTTATAAAAGGTTATTCTGGGTCAGAATTGTCAAAAGATGATTCAGAGAAATGATTAAAGAATAATTGCTTTTTTCTCCCTAGCTCACAATTCTATTCTCTCTTATTCATCGACCGTTTTCAACATATAGTTAAGACCTGAACTCATTTTTATCAATGAGGCTACAGCAATTGCTTCATTGATTTCATCGTCTGAAATTCCTGCATCCTTTGCACGTTTTTTATTGGCTGAAAAACATGCATCACAACCAACGGCAACAGCACTTGCAATCAAAAGGAGTTTCTTGGTTCTGCTGTCTATTGCTCCATCTTCCATTATGGCTTGTTTCATGGTAGAAAAGCCGATCTTCCTGTCTATTTCGTCAATTTTGTCCTGATTATTCATTATTCAGTCTCCTCCACATTCTCAAGAAAAGCCTCTCCTCTCGGTGATATTTCATACCTCAGAGGCTCACTGTTCTCTACTCTGTCAACGTAAAGTGCATTTTCCAGCATTTCAACATGAAACTTTGCCATGGAGCCATTTAGGTTCAGATTATCCCCTATCTCCACAACGCTAAGCGAACTATTATTCAGCATTTTGAGGATCTTACGACGTGTGGGGTTTTGCATCGTCTGAAGCCCTATCTTATGATCCTCAGTCGGATTTGCCTTCAATCTTCCTTCTTTTTCCAGCTTCTTGAGCCATTCCTGTTTCTTTGTTGAGTCGTCCTTTCCACTCATTTTGCCACCGGTTTGCATTCTAAATTTTTAAACTTTCAGTAATTACAGAAAGTTATAAAACTTTAATTTATTTAATGTTATGGGTCTGGCCGGATAGTCCGGAGTAAGCTTGCAAAAACTTTGGCTCTGTAGAAATCCTGCCATTAGAACTTAAAAGGAGTCTGAAACTGATTTATCGTAAGTCATGAATAATTTGAGTGAGCCCGAAGGGTCCGGCGAAGCCGGCGTTTTCCCACAAGAAAAAACAAAATAATCTGCAAATATCCTGTACTTTCTTCTCAGGACTTCTGTAGAAGTCTCTATATAAATGCAATAGTCTTTGCAATTATCTTCTGTGCAGCAGTATTGGAATGTGCCGCCTTCGGCGGACGGCTACTTTGTTTTTAGATTGCAGACTGTTTTTGTGGGCATGGAATAGAGCAATGTTGGTGTCACTCAGATAATCAGGATTTCTACAAAGCCAAAACTTTTATTTCCCCGATTCCAACAATAAACAGGGGTTGCACATGTCACGATCATTTTCAGGTCTGAAAGTCTGGTGGATAGTTCTTGTTTTCATATTAATCATTGTAGTTCTTGCCCTGTCTGCCAATTATCTTGGGGTTCGCCCGACAGTTACAGGTTCGGAAGTTGAGGGAGTAGCATTACCCGAAGGTTTTGCTATAGATGTTTATGCTGATGACCTTGGAAGCACCCTGCTCTCTCTAGGTGGTCCGTCACCTGGTCCCCGCATGCTGATGATAAAAGATGGTCTTCTCTTTGTCTCTATTCCGAATAAGGGAATCATAGGCATTTTGCCGGACAGAAATAATGACAATGTTGCCGATGAATTACAGGTTTTCATTCAGGACCTCGATTATCCGCATGGAATTGACTACTATGATGGCTGGTACTACATTGCAGAGGAAAGTCGTGTCATTCGTGTAAGGGATGATAATGGTGATCTTGAGGCCGATGCTGACAGTCTTGAAGTGCTGATAGATAATCTTCCCACAGGCGGTCATTATACAAGGACCGTCAAGGTTCATGATGGTGAACTCTACCTGAGTATAGGTTCTTCGTGCAATGTTTGTGATGAGTCAAATGAAATGAGAGCAGCTATATTAAAAAGCAACCTTAACGGAAGCAACCTCACAGTTTTTGCAAGTGGACTTCGCAATTCTGTCGGTCTGGCATTCCATCCGGTTACCGGGCAGTTGTATGCAACAGAGAACGGAAGAGACTGGCTAGGAGACAACACCCCGCCTGATGAGGTCAACCTGATAGTTGAAGGCGGTGATTACGGATGGCCTGAATGCTATGGTAAGAATATCTTTGACACTGATTTTAACAATAGCGAGTATATTGGAAACCCATGTAATGACAGTGGCAGGATTCAGAGTTTAGTTGATCTTCAGGCCCATTCCGCGCCACTTGGCCTGACATTCTACGATGATGACACGTTCCCTGAAAAATATCAAGGTGACCTTTTCGTTTGCTATCATGGTTCATGGAACCGTCAGGAACCTACCGGATACAAGATAGTCAACATTGATATGGACACTCTCCAGGTCAACGATTTTGCAACTGGGTGGCTTAAGGCTGCAACAATAAACGGCAGACCTGTTGATGTGATAGTTGCAGACGATGGCTCGCTTTTTGTCAGTGATGATAATGCCGGGAAGATATACAGGATACACTATGAGGGTTAACTAAACCAATTACTTTAATATAAGAGTTGGATACAGTAATAGTGAACTAATTTATGTTGTTCTGATAACGACATCTCGTTTCACAATCATACTAGTGGGGTTACAGCATTACTATACAGAGTATCCAGTCAGATATCAATTTTGCAGAGGATTTGACACAGGGTAATTCATTTTCCATGCTCTATGATACCACAGATCAACTTGTGGGTGTTGTTGCTTCTTTTTTTGATGCGGGACTCAGGAATAATGAGTGTTGTCTCTGGGGTATAGCAGGTCAGCTTGACATTGATTATGTGAAAAACCTGCTAAAGGATGCAGGACTTGATGTTGACAGGTATGTTGAGAACGGGCAGTTGATATTTTCGGAGTGCAATGAATGTTACATTGCCGGAAAAGGCTCTGTTTCTGACATGGATCTCCTGAAATGGCAGGAGATATACAATATTGCAATGGCCGAAGGTTACAATGGGCTGAGGATCGTTGACAAGTTCACAATTGTAGATGGTGATTCCTGGGAAAGTTTCGTGGAATATGAAAAAAAGGCCATGGGCTTTGTAAGGACAAAAAAGATCACCGGTCTTTTTGCATTTCTCCTTGAAGCACGCTCAAGAATGGAAATGATCGAACTTATCAGCATGCATGACGGGACCATTATTGAGAAGAATGGCAGGTGGACCCTGCTTCAGAGTTCATCATCTTGCAAACCGGTCAGCAGGAGTCAGTATTTCAGGGATGAGATACTTGAAAATGTGTGGACAGGTTTCTGGGCTGTCGATGAAAATGACAAAATAGTCTTTTTCAACAAAGGCATGGAATCTATATCCGGCCTGTCAAAAAGTGATGTATGCGGAAAGAAACTGACAAACTTTATCCCACAAAGCATTGAGGGTGAAGACCCCGGATTCGCAGATGTTTTCAAGGCAGTAAAAGAAGACCTGCAATCAAGAAGTTACAACGTTTTTCCATTTATCAAACCGGATGGTCAGTTCATCTATCATAGTGGATTTCTGCTTCCTCTTACAGATGATGAGGGAAATTACAGTGGCATGATAGGCACCATCGGCAAACTTGTGGAGCAAACCATCGATCATAAAACACTGCGTGACAAGTTTAAGTCCATAGAAAAACTGGAAGATATCTACAGGAAAAGTCCTGTTGTGGCTTTTTTGTGGAGTGCTGAAAAGGGCTGGCCGGTTGCGTTTGTTTCTGAGAACATTTCCCAGTTCGGATATACTCCTGAGGACCTGACTTCCGGAAAGGTGGATTATGGCGACATAGTCCATCCCGATGATCTTGATTACGTACGTAGTGATGTCTCTGAACTTGAAGTTCAGGGGAAGATGTTTTTCTCAAAGGAATACCGCATTATGACAAAATCCGGCAAGGTACGCTGGGTTACAGAAAGGTCACACCTTATAAGAAACGAAAAAGGGAATCCTGCCTACTACCAAGGTATCATTATAGACATCACGGAAAGAAAAAGGGCAGAAGAAACTGCACTTGCTTCTGAAAAGAAATATCGTCTGATTTTTGAGAATTCCCCGCTTGGAATCTTCCATTTCAACGAAAAAGGAGTTATCACACACTGCAATGAAAAGTTCCTGGAAATAATGGAACTCAAAAATAAAGAAGACATCATTGGATTTGATCTTGGAGCGTCGATTGTAGACAAAAATATGACAAAAGCGGTCGATGATGCTCTTTCAAGAAAACAGGGTTTCTTTGAAGGAGAATACCACACCGTTTCCACAGATATTACAATTTACATCAAGGCATATTACAGTCCTAATATTGCAGAAGATGGTACTTTCCTTGGTGGCATAGGTGTTTTTGAAGACATCTCTGAAAAACATAAAGCAGAAGATGCTGTACTTGAAGCTGAAAAGAAATACCGCCTGATATTTGAGAATTCTCCTGTCGGGATTTTTCATTTCAATGCAGAAGGTATTGTAACGCACTGCAATGAGAAATTCCTTCTGATCATAGGTGTGGAAAAGAGAGAAGACGTCATTGGCTTTAACATGGTCAGACAGATAGAGGATAATGAAATGAAACAAGCCATATCAGATGTCTTTTCAAGAAAAAACGGGCATTTTGAAGGCAGATATCATACTGTTATCAGTGGCAAAGATCTTTATCTCAAAGCTGATTTTAGTCCCAATCTTGCAGACGATGGCACTTTTCTTGGGGGCATTGGAATTTACGGGGATGTCTCCATTCGTAAAAAAGCAGAAGAAGCTCTGCGTCTTGACGAATCGCGTCTTGAAGCACTGCTGAAGATCAGCCACGTTACTGATCTCTCTCTTAGGAGCGTAGCCGATTTCGTACAGGAAGAAGCTGTGAGGCTGACACAGAGTAAGATAGGTTATCTTGCTTTCCTCAATGATTCCGGTACAAAGCTTACAATCTATTCCTGGTCTCAGAGCATTATGGACAAATGCAGGGTGAAGGGTAAGAAACTTGAGTATACGATCGAGGAAACGGGTCTGTGGGGCGAACCTATCAGGCAGGGAAAAGCTGTGGTTGTAAATGATTTCGATGCGCCCAATCCGCTAAAACATGGTTATCCCAAAGGACATATCAGACTCATACGCTACATGAGCATTCCAATATTTGACGGGAAAAATATCGTAGGCGTAGCCGGTGTTGGCAATAAGGACATGGATTACGATAAGACTGATGTCAGGCAGCTTACGTTGTTCATGGAAGGAATGTGGAAGCTCATCCAGCGCCAGAAATCTGAAGATACATTGCGTGAGTATGCCGAAAAACTCTCCAGGGTCAACGAGGAGCTTTCAAAGACCAATGAAGAACTTTCACAGGCAAACGAGGAATTGAAATCCCTGGACAGGATGAAAGATGAGTTTCTCTCAAACGTAAGTCATGAATTTAAAACCCCGCTGACCTCCATTCAGGGATACAGCCAGCTTATTTCGGACGGGACACTGGGTGATGTGAACCAGCAGCAGCAAAAGGCTGTGGAGACGGTTCTCAGGAATTCAGAGCGCCTTCGCAGGCTTGTAGATTCTTTGCTATATCTCAGCCGTGCACAATCCGGTAAACTGAATTATTCTTTTGAAACGCTTGACATCAAGGATATTTTAGAGCATTCGGTTCAGGACCTTGCACTTCAGGCTGCAAGTAAGAACATAGAACTTATCACTGATATTCCATCTGACCTGCCACAACTTGATGTTGACCGCGATAAGATGATGGATGTTTTTGTGAATTTAATAGACAACGCGGTGAAGTTTACGCATGATGGTGGCAAAGTTACAGTTTCAGCTCATGTTTCCGAAGGATCGATGTATCTGGATGTGGAGGATACAGGTATCGGAATTCCTGATGACAAGATCCCAATGCTTTTCCAGCGTTTCTACCAGGTTGACTCTTCCGTGAAAAGAAGATATGGCGGTACCGGTCTTGGTCTGTATATCTGTAAGAAGATAGTTGAGGATCACAAGGGTGATATTTACGTCAGCAGCGAAGAAGGAAAAGGAACGACGGTTCATATTCGCCTTCCTTTGAATCAGTAATTATTGTCTGATCACCGTCTAATTATTTTCTAATTATAGCCTGGCATTCCTGTATCAGAAATAAGCTTTCAAAAAGCTTTTAGTTAAGTAGGCTGATTAATGGATACATTTGCTTTTGAACCCACACTAATTACAGACAGGAATAACGGGTATAATGTTTAAATCCACGGTGAAAAAATGAAAGTCATAATCATAGGCGGTTTTCTGGGAAGCGGTAAAACAACGACTCTAAGGAATCTTGGTAAGCATCTCATTGATAAAGGTCACAGGATAGCCATAATTGTCAACGAAGTTGGTGAGGTTGGGGTGGACGGTGAGACCATTTCAAGCAGCGGACTTGTGACAAAAGAACTTACAAGTGGTTGTATATGTTGTTCGCTCAAAGTCAGTATGGAATTAACCCTGGATACCCTGATAGAGGATTATAATCCAGATGTTGTTATCATCGAACCTACTGGAATTGCGTTCCCACTTCAGATAAAGGAGCATATTGAACTTATGGACCTTGGTGAAGTTTCCTTTGCACCGGTTGTTACACTTATCGATGCCAGCAGGTTTGGTGCAGAGTGGGACCAGATCCCAAAGTTCATTGAGAACCAGATCAAGGAGTCAGAGATTGTTTGCATCAATAAGATTGATCTTGTTGACAAGGATGCAATTGTAGCTTCTACGCAGAAGGCACTGGAAATAAATCCTGATGCTATTGTTGTGGAGTTCTCCGCAAAGAATGCTGATGACAAGTTCGAGAGGTTTATGGACTTACTTACCGGTGAAAGTGAATTGCATCAGGAACGTGAGGATATGAACTCCATGGAAGTTTCTGGTGTTGGAAGCTATGCAGGCGAATATTCCATTACTTCCAATGGCAAGGACGTTGATGCGGTTACAAATATGCTGGTTCATACTCTTGTGAATATCAAGGATAAAGTAAAGGAGTTGAATCCTGACTTTGTGGGTCACGTTAAGATAAGTTTCAAGTCATCTTCCGGCCTTGTAAAGGGAAGCCTGACATCTTCAGAGGGTGAACCTGTGGTTGAGATTCTTGATGAGAAAGGCGACGGGGAAGAACACCTGAAGTTCCTCAGTGCTGTTACCAAACTTTCGCAGGAGGAGCTTGTGCATATCGTGGATGAGTGCATCCAGAGTACTCTGGAAAAGGAAGCTGTGTCTTTTGAAAAGGTCAGTTCCACACACGACCATCATGATCACGACCATGACCATGAACATCATCATAAAAATGAGCATCACCACGGGCATGGTCATGAACACCACGATGAGCACGGACACGGGCATAATCACAAAAGCGATGGCGGTCATCACCACGATTAAGTAAGGCAGAATTAAGAATACAAAATAAACTCTTTTCGGGCAGGAATCGTTCTTGTCCATCTCATTTTATGTGAATATCTAAATACCATTGAAGCATTTTTTCTTTTATGAAAGTAAATCCTGAACTTGAAGTACTTGAAACGCTTGCAAATACCATCCTTGTGGCTGCAAGAACAGCACCTAAAGGTAAGGGTATCGATGATATCGTGACGTATCTTTTTGATGATGATAACAGAATGGAACTTGCTGATAAGATGGAGGAACTCAGTGAGACCAAAGGTCTGAAATTCCTGATAAGGGATGCTAAGAATGTGAGAGATTCTGATTGCCTGTTAATCATTGGTCTGAAACCTTCAGGGGCAAGTTCGCTTAACTGTGGTGCATGTGGATTTGAGACCTGTGCCGATATGGTTAAGTACAAAAAGGTGAAGGTGGAATTCACAGGTCCGCACTGTATGATCAAGTATATGGACCTGGGAATTGCAATAGGTTCTGCTGCTGCCAGGGCAAAGGATTTGTGTATTGATAACAGGATTCTCTATTCTGCAGGGGCAGCAGCATGCTATTTCGATATGATCGATGCAGATGTTGCAATGGCAATGCCGTTGAGCGTTAAAGGTAAAAATATCTTCTTTGACAGACCATCCACAAGATAATCGGGATGCTTGTTTTTACTCAATAGTTTCTTTTCCTGTTTTTTAAGCTACTTTTGTATCTTTTTTGACTATATATTTCGGCTCAACATTGTTATATATTAATCAAGTGTATATTAATATGTATCAATATATGGAGTTAATTATGGATAATTTAGAACTGGTACTTGCCGCTGCATTTATTCTGGATTTGTTTATAGGCTATCGAATCTATGTGTTCCTGAAAAAGTATTTGGTAAAAATCCTTCAATGGACAGGTAATCGGATACAAGCTGCAAAAAATTAGTTATTTTGAATCTCATCCTCTATATTCTATATAGATTAACTTTATATTACTGACTGCTGACAATTCTACCAATGACGTCAGATGATAACAAAATTAAAGTCCTTTTTATATGTATCCGTAACAGTGGCCGAAGTCAGATCGCCGAAGCCTATCTGAAAAAGATTGGCGGTGAAAGGTTTGAAGTTGAAAGTGCAGGCTACAAACCTGAGCCAATAAACGATCTGGTGCTAAAAGTCATGGAAGAGGAAGGTTTTGATTTAAGTACTAAAAAACCTCAATCTGCATGGGATTGCTTCAAGGAAGGAAGACTATATCAGTATATTATAACAGTTTGTGACAGGGCACATGAAGAGGAATGTCCTCTTTTTCCAAAGCCATTTACCCAGCTTCACTGGCCGTATCCGGATCCTGAGACCTTCACCGGAACAAAGGAGGAGAAACTGGAACAGGCACGCAGACTCAGGGATTCGATCAGGGAAAGGATAGAGAAATTTGTTGAAGACATTGACAAATTATGATTCCTTCCTAATTTTCTTTTTGATATTGATGGGTTTCCAGATGCGTACTTGAAGGGAGATGGGATTATAATGGAGAAACAGGATAAAAAGAAGATTCTTTTTGTGTGCTACCACAATTCTGCGAGATCACAGATGGCTGAAGGGTTAATGAGGTCTATCTATGGAGGTGCTTATGAGGTGTACAGTGCAGGTGTGGAAGCTACTGCTGTGGATTCACGTGCAATTCAGGTAATGCAGGAAATAGATATTGACATTGCCGGCCAGCGTTCCAAGAAATTGAGTGAATATCAGGATATTGTGTTTGATATCCTTATAACGGTCTGTGATAAAGCCAAACAGGCATGTCCTATCTGCAACACACCGGAACTTGCAGGTGTAAATATCAGAAGTGATCAACCCCGGGCTAAAAAACTAATGCACAGGAGTTTTAAAGATCCGGTAGGAGTTGCAGGTTCAGATACTGAACAACTTGAAGTTTTCAGGCAGATTCGGGATGAGATAAAAGACTGGATTGTTCAGACATTTCAGGACTGAATCTTAATTTTTGTTATTTTGTGTGCAACTCTTTTTATTTTGGTTTTGTAATTTGTTTTGTGTTTGACAATGAACTTTTTGATGATTTAATGCAGTTATAGTGTGCAAATGTACACATTTGTATAATATTTCTCATGCCGAGAAAAAAGTATAACTAGAATTATTACATTAATGTATGTCAGTAAGAGTTGGATACAAATTCCCTGGTTTGAATTTATTCAGGCAATGGGCATTTAATGAAAATGAGGAATGGAGTAAGCGGATGAAAAAAATAATGGTTATTTTGATGCTGCTGGCAATGCTGATGCCAGTAGCAAGTGCGGACATCGTAGATGATCTTGAAAGTGATGTTGATGAATACAACAATAATGTGGCTGCAGTCCCATCTTACCTTGTTACTCTTTTGGGTGATGAGGAAATAAAGCTTGTAATAGTGGACGATGATGGAAATGAGGTCTACATTAAAGCCATTACAGAAGATGCGGCTATCACAACATTTGAAGAAATTGATGAGGACGATGACTTTGACGCAAGCATGATTGTAGGTACCAATGAATTCACCGTGAGGTCAGTTCTCAGTTCATCAGACCCGTTGTCAGAGTTCATCGCAGCAAAGGACAATGGTGAGATAGTTGTAGAACCGGTAGGTGTTACAAGTACGGTGAAGTACACCGTTGCCAGTGTGGTAATGGAAGTAACATCATTGTTTGGTTTTTAATTGAATAATACTGGTATTCTCTATGAGACTATCAATAATATTCTCTCTATTTTTTTTCTTTATCATTTCACTTATTGCAACTGGCTGTATTGATCAAACAAGTGACTGATGATTATGGAAATGATGCTCCACAGGGAGATGCCATAAGAGTGTATAATTACGTGCGTCCTGTGAGAGGTTGATATTTGTGAGTAAGGATGGTTTTTGCCATCCTTTCATTCACTCTGTACCTGTGCTTCCTTTTTTGGCAAAGGCACTACTCCGGCGGTATCGCCAATCACATTTACCAGTTCAGTGTCAGTTCCCACGATGATCTTAGTTCCGTCTTTCAGAGCGCCAACCATTGATTCCAATTTCTTGTAATCAACAGCATTATCAACGAAGTACTTCTGAATGGACTCATTGACAACTTTTATTCTTTCAGCTTCGGCTTCGGCAACTACCGTTATGGCCTTTGCTTCTCCGTCTGCTTCTAGGATGGCAGCCTGTTTCAAACCTTCCGCTTTTTTAATCTCTGCACGTCTAAAACCATCTGCCTCAATCTCTTTAGCAGTTGCAAGGTCACCTGCAGCTGTTTTCTTTTGTTCGGCCTTGACGACTTCATTCATGGCTTCCTGGACATCCAGAGGTGGTTCAATTGTCTGTATTTCTACCCTGAGAACTTCAACACCATATGTTTTTGTTTCTTCAGTGAGGACTTCTTCGACTCGCCTGTTGATTTCATCTCGCTGTTCATTGGCATCGGTAAGCGTCATTTTACCAATTACAGCTCTGAGTGTTGTTCTTGTAAGGGATGTAAGCTGGGCCCGGTGGTTATCTACGTTGTATGCACTTGATTTTACATCATGTATTTTGTAATAGACAACAGCATCTACTTTTGTATTGAGCTTGTCCTGCGTGATTACGGTCTGTTCCGGGACATCAACCATTTGCTCTGTAACATTTACTTTTCTCACAGTATCGACAACAGGAATGATAAAGTGCAGCCCGTCACCAAAGGTCTTGATGTATTTCCCAAAACGTTCTACAAGACCTCTTTCAACTGGCCTGATAATTACAATACTTTTGCTTAATATAAAAACAATTATTAATGCAGGAATAATAATTATGGATAGTGCCATTCTTTCTAACCTCGTCTTTTTATGTTTATTGATTGACTATTTGGTAATATTGTCATAGAGTTTACCTAGTAATTTACAATTGTAATAGTTTCATAGTTACTTAAAAATTATGTATAATAACGTTATTTTTCATTATGCCATTGAATGAATTTAGCTTTGTTATGGCTATATTTCACAAATTAGAAAGGAATATAGATTCTCTATATATGTAATAAGCAACAGCAGCAAATAATATCCAAAATACAATCATATATGCAAGTTTAAGATATTGCTTTTGTGAGTTGCATGATTCTATTTTTGAATCCATATGTCTATAATTCGTACCATTTGATAGTACTCTAGCCAACTCATCAGGACTTTGGGTGCCAATCTTTATCTTGTTACCATTATTAAATTCAACTTCAACTATATTGTTACCTTTAGCAATAAATTCATTTGCTGGGATATTAGTTCCAGATCCATAACCTGACCCTCCAACATGAACTGCCCCGATCCTATTATCGCGCAATAGACTAAGTTTGCGTACTGCACAGTACTTAATTTCTTCTAATGGAAATTTTACCAAACCATATTTAAAAGGATCAGTATAAATGCATAGTTCATTATTCGACGTACTTGTAATTATAGCTTACAGTAAAGTATACAGATATTAGTCAAAACGGCAATTAAAAAGAGGTGGGTGAATGGATTTTTTCCATCCTTGATTTTTATTACCTTCTCCTCAATCCAATTGTCAGGAAAAGTACGAATACCAGCATTGTTGATGTGAAATCGGGTAATATATTTGTTTCAGAAGGTGCCTCCCCTTCATCAGCAACTATCTCCACTCCTCCAACAAAAACTACCGGTACTTCATTTATACCTGCATTTTTGTAATGAGATTCGATAAGTCCATACATCTCGTTTATTGTTGACCCATTCACAGTTGTCTGGTATGTGGTATCAAATTCAACGATCAGGTATCCATTGATATCAGCTCCAAAACTCACCACATGACCCCCATTTGAAATCATGTACTGCTCAATTTTTGACACAGGGGCATTTGCATATAGCAAACCATACCATTCTCTCTTTTTCCCACTTTCAGTTATTTCCGGTATTGTTCCTCTGGTTTCTATAAATCCCTCTATTTTTTCTGCTTCTTCAAAACCATTTTGTCCCAGATCAGGCAGAGAATAGCCGGAATCTGTCCACATGAAGACTATTGGAACTTCACTGAGATTGTAATTTTGTTCGCAATAACTGGATATTTTTGTGTATATGTCATCTATTCTTGTTTCGTTAATCTCTTCCTGATAAGCCGGGTCCAGTTCTACTTCAATCCAATTATCCTGGTGAGCACCGTAGCCGGCGATAGAAATATCAAACTGGGAATAAGGTTTGTTTTTTGTTAAATTAAAATAGCATTCAATAATTGAATTTTCCCATTCCTGATTAATTGTGTCGGGAACTGTTCCTCTGGTTGTTATGAATTGTGTATCGTTTTCAAGATCACTCGTAAAAGCGTATGCAGTGCCAGTTAGTAATAGGGTAACAAGTAGTGCAATTTGCAATGCTCCTCTGATTTTTCTCCCTAACATAATCATACCCTCCTGATTCCTATTGCCAGCGCAAGTCCCAGAACTAACATCGTTGAAGTAAAACCAGGTGTATCTTCTGTTTCCTCTATGTCTTTTTCTGACCATCTAAAGACCACAGGCACGTCACTAATTCCTTTTTCTTCAGCCGTCTCATCTATCATCTGATAAATATCATTGATTACAGATTCGTTAATCAGTTCCGGACTTTCTGAATTGAATTCTACTGTAATATATCCGTTAAGGTGAGCACCAAACCCATACACGGTTCTGTCCCCGTACATGCCATAATAATATTGTTCCATTCCTTCAACATTTTCTGTGATTTTTGTGAGCTTGTCTGTCCACGCTATTTTCTCGCTGAGCTCATCTATTTCAGGAACTATTCCCCTTGTGGTTATAAGCCATGATTCATTCTGTATCCTTTCAAAACTTTCATGACCATATTCAGGATACCATATTTCATCTTCCTGCCACAGGAAAACCACAGGTACTTCATTGATGCCCTCTTGTTCTTCACAGTAGTTTTCTATTATATTGTAAATCTTGTCAATTCTTGCATCATCGATCTCATCCTGATAATCTGAACTCAGATAGACATTTAAGACTCTGTCTCTAGAACCTATGGCTCTGAAAGAACTATCAAATTCAGATCTTCCCATTCTTGTGAGATTCATCCAGCAATTCTTGATCGAGTTATTCCATTCTTTATCCATTACATCAGGAAGCTTTCCACGACAGGCAAATATTTCCGGGTCATTTTTGTATTCTTCAAAACATGCATTTGTATCATTTTCAATAGCATTTACAGTTGCAATCAAAAAAACACTGGTAAATAAAGCAACTAATATCAATCGTACAATTTTTCTCTTCCTGATTGTCATATATATCACAAGTCTTTAAATAATAATTTCTTGTAATCTATAAAACATTTCTGCAGTTAAGTTTGTTCTTAGTTCCTCAGATCCATTGTCTGAGTTCATCGCAACAAAGGACAACAGTGGGGTAGTTGCGGAGTCGGTCGATGTTACAAATCCTCTTATCAATTTTTTTATCTGGTGCACTCAGTCATGGTGTATTTGCTAATCTGAGGAAATTATTTATTTCCACGGGACTTGATGATATACTCTGTAAAATATCGAATATGTGGGCAATGCATGAGCTTTGATATTGACACATGGATGGAAGAATACTTAGAAAAGGTGAAATCACTGTTTGGTTCCCGACTGGTGTTTGTCGGGCTTCAGGGGAGCCGCGGGCGAGGTGAAGCAACGGAGGACAGTGATATTGATGCGGTTGTCATACTCGACCGTGTGGATGTGCAGGATTTAAAGGCATACAGTGCTGTTCTGGACACACTTCCTAACCGGGAGATGGCATGTGGTTTTATCTCCGGCAGGCAGGAACTGGTCAATTGGGAAAAATCCGATTTCTTCCAGTTCTATCATGACACTACGCCGATTTATGGGAACATTGGCTTTCTGTTGAAGACGATTAAAAAAGAAGACATTCATCGCGCTATCCGAATCGGAACCTGCAACATATATCATGTGTGTGGTCATAATATGGTGCATGAGAAAGATGCGAAGATGCTGAAATCCCTGTATAAAGCAGCTTCTTTCGCCATACAGGCGATTCATTATGACCAAACGGGAACTTATGTAAAACTCAAAAGCGAGCTTATCCCAGTACTGGGTCCACGGGATCGGGAAATACTGCAAACCGGTATTATGGTCAAAACGCAATCCTCTGTGGTGCAGTCTGAGTTTGAACCACTCTCTGAGTTGCTCTTCAATTGGGCGGCGGAAGTGATTATAGAATACAAAGCTGATTAAATTGAGTAGATTGTGTTGTTCAAAAAGGAAGTATATAGCCGACATAGTTTGGATTTTGAGATTTGTTTGTGAGGATGGTTTTTGAAACCATTTTTCCATTTATTAAGAAACGAATAATTGAACAAATAGGAAATTTGGTTCTAACTTATTTTCATTATTTAGAATGGTCGAATTAGTTTTACGGGTAAAATGCATTTTTCAGACAGAATATTGTTAGAATTACTTCTTAGATTTCATAACTCATGTAGAAAACTTACGGTCTAAAAATAGAAACAACAAGTTCATATCATTTCATAGACATTTCAGTCAGAAAAGTTTGTGTGGTTGATTGATGTGAAAAATATACTAGTTATTTTTGCTATAATAGGATGTTTCCTTTTTTCAGGTTGCATAGGTGGTGAAAGTGAAGGAAATTCTGAAGCTTCATTTCCCGTGGAAAACGATTCACAATCTATCCAGTTTTCTGGATTTATACTCCATGAAAGTGATGTTAGGGGTTTGATGGATGATAGATGGAATAATTTCTTATATTTTGTTTCAAATGATACCCAATTTTATACCGAAACTAGTTATGAATTTATCCAGTATAACCAAAGTGCTGGTATATATTACGTTGATTTAGGTAGTGATTACGTAACTCGTGAACCTCCTTCTCTCGATTTTCGAATTGTAGGTGAAAAGAGGAATTGGGACGATGGGGAATATTCTGGATATTATGAAATATTCAGATACGATTCTGATCCAGAATCCGATTTCAAATTTCTTTCCTTGGACTGGAAGGGTATGGCAGAAAGTGTTTTTACCAAAAATATGGAATATGGTACTCAGAAAATAGGAACAAATTGTTTCCACATAACCATGCCTGAAAATACTTATGATGTCCAAGAGGTAGAAGAAGAGATAGAAGAAGTGGGGCAAATAACTGAACTATTTTTTATCACATCTGATTATGAATGGGTATGTGTGCATGTCGAAAGTTATGATGAAAACACCTTGGAAGAAGCGATAAGAATTGCTGAAATTATCATGGGGAGGCTCTGAAGATTATTCTCTATATTTTCCTTTTCTGTCATAGTCTGCAAAATAATATTTCTCTATAATCGCCACACAAAGCGCAACCATTATACCCCAACAACCACTTTTTCACCCTATATTCAAACAATCATATACTATGTGGAACACTGCACTCAGTTGATGTGCAAATCCTGAAATATCATAGTAAAGTAAGGTATAATCATGGAAGTAAAAGATGTAATGAACACTGAAGTTGTAATCTGCTCCCCGGACACTCCAATCAGGGAGGTAGCACAACTCCTGAAGCAGGAAAAGATCAGTGGTCTTCCGGTAGTGGATGACGGCAAGGTAGTTGGCATTGTTTCAGAGGGGGACATCCTCGCACTGCTTGAGGTTCCTGAACATGGCGGTCTGTGGCTTCCAAGTCCTTTTGAGGTCATCGAAGTACCAATCCGCGAGCTACTCAATTGGGAAGAGACCAAGGACATGCTTGAGGACTTTGGTTCAAAACCTATCAAAGAAATAATGACCAAGGGTGTTTATGCAGTAGGTCCGGATACATTCATCGAGGACGCCGCCACAATCCTGAGCAAACACAAGATCAACCGCCTTCCTGTAGTAAATGAGGACGGCACGCTTGTGGGCATAGTAACACGTGGTGACATCATCGCTGGTCTTGGGCAATTGTGAGTTCGTCCAAATTCTAACTATAACAATTACAATTACAAAATCATATTCAAAGCGAGTAGAAGGCATATCATGAAATTCATTGAAGGCGGTATCTGTGCTGTAAAAGGCGTGCGTGCCGGTGGAATCAAACCCGGTAAGATGGGACTGGCAATCATTCAGGCAGAAGGAAACGCTGCCGGAGTTTACACCAGGAACAAGGTCATTGCAGCTCCTCTTGTAGTAACAAGGGAGCATATCTCAAAGACTGGCAGACTTTCAGGTGTAATCGTGAACAGTGGCAATGCCAATGCCTTCACAGGTGTCCAGGGTCTTGCCGATGCAAGAATTATGGCCTCCTCTCTCGCATCAAAAATTGATGTCAATGAGGAGCTTATCGGTGTGGCTTCCACAGGTGTTGTAGGCCGAAAACTTGACACCGGCTGGATAACTGCTCACATTGATGAAGTTCTTGAATCACTGGGTGAGGATGCCGATGCAAGCATGAGTGCAGCACGCTCCATCATGACAACCGACACAGTTCCAAAGGAAATTGCAATCGAAATGGACTGTGGCATCCGCATAGCAGGAATTGCCAAGGGTGCAGGAATGATCGAGCCAAACATGGGTACAATGCTCGCCTTCGTTTACACCGATGCAGCAGTTCACCCTGATGTATTACAGTCATGCCTGACAGTAGCCGTTGACAAGAGTTTCAACATGATAGTAGTAGACGGTGACACCAGCACTAACGATATGGTCCTTGTAACAGCCACAGGACAATCCGGCATCACTCCTGAGATAGATGACCTTCAGGCAGGTCTTGACTTCATTCTCACGGAACTGGCAAAGATGATTGCAGTTGACGGTGAAGGTGCTACCAAACTCATTGAATCCAAGGTAACAGGAGCAACAACAGAAGAGGATGCCCGTCTTGTAACCAAAGCAATTGTCCGCTCTCCGCTTGTAAAATCCGCGATATTCGGTCAGGACCCTAATTGGGGACGTATCGTAGTTGCGGCAGGCTACTCAGGTGCAGATATTGTACCCGAAAAAATCTCTCTTTCATTCTCAGCAGGAACCGAGGTTGTGGAGCTTGTAAAGAACGGTGAGGTCGTCAGGAACGATGAGGAAACTCTCTCTAAATTAAAAGAGATCATGGCAGAGGATGAAATTTATATTATCACCGACCTCGGCATGGGTGATAAGAGTGCAACAGCATGGGGTTGTGATCTGACGTATGATTATGTCAGGATCAATGCTGAGTACACGACTTGATGTTTTAAAAAATGTAAGATAAGCGGTCTTTATTGATACTGGTATATTACTTGAGATTCGTATCTCTAACAAAATTTCGAAATGCTAATCGTCGTCGATATGGATTTTTTCGAAATCAATTTTATATTTTTTTAGTCCCACTCCTGTTTTGTAATAATTAATAAATTCGGATAGTGCATACAAGCTAGTAAATGAGGGCAGTAATGCTAAAAAGAGAAGTTGTGAATTATCAACAATTTTAAACCATGTAATAATATTGAATAATACTAAAACTATGATGTTTGCAACATTTATGAATATATTAGCACTATATAAAAATCTAACCTCATCTAATATATTAAGTTTTAAAAGTTTTTTGTAGAATAGATCTTTAGTATCTATATTATTTAATGAATTGAATGCTTGATAGCAAAAACCAATTGATAATGTTATAATTGCTACAGATGTGGTGAATATATTTTTTCTATCAATATTGATTACTTTTTCAGACGATTTCAATAAAAACAAAGTTAACATCGGGAGTAACAATGCAAGATATAATCCAGGGTCACGAAAAATATTGCTCTTATATTTTTTTATAAAATCAATCATCAATTAACTCATCTTCTGAAGAGATGTATTCACCAAATAGTTGTATAATTTCAGCAATGAATTCTGTTTTTTCTGTGATATCAATATATGGAATTCTTTTGCGAATTGCTTTATCTTTCGATTTGATTTTTTCAATTTCTCCGTTTGGTTTTTGACCTAATATTATACTTTCTCCATATGCACTATCTGCTATTGAAATACCACTCATTATGTGTGATTCGAGGTCGCGTGCTAGTCCTTCTGACTTTTCAGATTTAAATTTAGCATTAAGGACATCAGTTTTTTCTCGTTCTAAAAAAGCTTCAATTTTCTGGAAAGTTGGTTTTGGAATTGGATTTGATTTCCTAATATTTACTAGCTCAACTTCAATTAATCTAGAATATGAATAGATTCTTTCAAAAATATCGAAATCCTCTCTTCTATAATGTATTTCTATCTTCGAAAAAAGCTGCTGAGCATTAATATGGTAAAGTTTCTTCATCATCTCAATGAAAACATCATCTTCGATTTTGGAACTGCTTGTAAAAACGATAGATAGGTCTGTAAAAATAACAAACCTACTTATTGAAAAAAGTTCGTCATTTGTTTCTAGATGATATGTTAATGTATCTTTCTCTAATACTTGGTGCTCAGCTGATAATTTGGACTTATATAACTCCCCATAAATAACAACATTGTCAGATACCGTATGAATCTCCACATTTCTAAGGTGATAAAAAAATGATTGAGTAGAAATTGGAGTTTCTCCCTTGAGACCTTCATATATTACCCCAAAAGGTTTCTCTTTTCCAAATGATTTATGAGTTATTCTTCCTAAGTTAGCCTGAACAGTTTTCATTATTAACCTACAATTACGTATTAGATATTTATATTTTTTTATACAATTCTCCTTATTTCATAGTATGTCATCGCCCAAATTTGACCTTTTTTTCTAATAGATGATTTTTCATAGCCGAAATATAGAATAATCATATAATCTATCAGGGTATTTGAGGAAGATAATGTACAAGATATATGTGGACGGTCAACATGGAACGACCGGCTTACTGGTAAACGAGCGTCTGGCAAAGCATCCGGAAGTAGAGATACTTGAGATTCCATATGAGGAACGTCACAACAGGGGACTGAGAACCAAGCTGCTTAATGAGGCAGACCTGGTGTTCCTGTGCCTGCCGGATGAAGCTGTTGCAGACACCGTCAGTCTGGTCACAAATCCTGACACAAGGATCATTGATGCATCCACAGCCAACCGTACAAATGATTCATGGGCTTACGGGTTGCCTGAACTCTCTGCCAAACACAGGGAGGATGTAGCCGGAGCAAGCAGGGTTTCCAATCCTGGTTGTCATGCAAGTGCGTCCGTAGTTGCAATTTATCCTCTTGTAGAAGAAGGTATAATTTCAAAGGATACAGCAGTCCCATTGTTCTCTATCACCGGATATACCGGTGGCGGAAAAAAGATGATAGAAACATACGAGACCACGGAAGAACGAGCTTACAAAGCTCCAAGACAGTATGCGCTTGGTCTGACACATAAACATGTTCCTGAGGTCAGGGTACGTTCCGGTCTGAATGTAAATCCTATTCTCATGCCGGTTGTTTCTAATTTCCCAAGGGGACTTGCGGTCACATTACCTCTGTCAGTGAAGGATCTGGAAAAAACTGTGACAAAACAGGACCTGTATGAGATCTACCAGAATTATTTCGGTGATTCAATATTCATCCGGGTACACAAAGTTGACGAGGCTGATGACCTTGTGGACAATGCCTTCGATGTTCAGGGAAGTAATGACACCAATTATTCTGACATCTATATCTATGGCAACGATAAGCAGATTCAGGTGATTTCACGTCTGGACAATCTTGGAAAAGGTGCATCGGGTGCTGCTATACAGAATATGAACATCATGCTTGGCATGGATGAAACGGCTGGTCTTCTCAATTAGTATTGGTAAAATCCCAATTATAAAATCTCTTGTAGAATATTATTTGTGGCTCATGGCATCGAGAACTTGATTTAACTACGCTTTTCTTCAGCAGGTACAATCTCAGTAGGGTCCTTTAGAACTGACACTCAAATAAAGGGAGTACATGCCTTATTTTTCATTGCAAATATGCTGTAAGTGCTCCCCCACAAAAAGTACATTTTTAAAGCTGCTTAATTTTCAAAATAAAGACTATTTATATTTGAATTAGAAAATAAAGTCTCAATTTCCCCTAAATTCATTCCATATTATAAGTTTTATAAGACCGTCTATTGATTGCGTTTTCATAAAAACAAAAGAGTATAGGAATAAAGGGCTATTAAACTTTTAATGCCATAATGATTCATTATTATGGTACAATTTATTAAATAAACGGATTAGATGATGTACTTTAGTGAGGGGAGTTTAAATAAATACTAATATAAAGAAAATAAGGATTGTTATAACTGGAAAAGAATGTTATTTTGAAAGGGGCCTAAATCTCAGGCAACGGTACCATATTGTGATACATGTGTCTTCGGTTAAGGAGTTTTATTTACTTATTGCTAATGTTTTTGGACAATAACAACTCCCTTAATTTACAGAATTTAACTGTTAAGTAATCTCATACTACTGGTTTTATCACTGGTATGTTTTTGATGAAGTTATGAAACTACATGCTATTTATCACGATTCTTCTCTTAACCGATGACGCATGTATTGTGATATAACCGTTAACATCCAATGATTCTGAGTATATAAATCAATTTGATTACAATTCAGTAGTGGTCTTTATCTTTATTTTTAAAGAACTTTAGGATGCTTATTATGGATAAATTCCCATCTGATATGATTGTTGATTGACAGATCTATCTTTTTTATCTAGAAATATTGCCATTCTAGCTAATAACTCCCGAGACTATTATAAAAATATTCATATACTACTATGTATTTTTATAGTAAATCTGCACAATTAATTCTAAAAGTAATATTAATGTTTTTATCCAGCATTTATATTGCTATTGTATGAACGAATGTTGAATAATTTAAAATTAATTTATATTCGGTGGTACTATTTAATATACGCTTGGTGGTATTATGAAAATATTAAAGATAGTTTTACTTGTTGTATTTTGCATGTTTGTTTCAATTATGATTTCATCTACAGTTTCAGGACTGGAAGGTTTCAGTAATATTCAAACTATCAGTATTTCTCCATCTGCTGATGGAACCCTGACAGACTATCAGATAAGCTTTGATATTTCTTATGAACCAGAGATGCAAACTGGTTTTGACGATATAAGGTTCACTGACAAGGATGGAATTCTGCTCCCTTACTGGATTGAAGAGAAGATAAATTCAAGTTCTGCAAAGGTATGGGTGAAGGTTCCAAAGATTAATGGAATTAATGGGGCAACTGTGAAGATGTACTATGGAAACTCGACGGCAGTTTCTAAATCTGACGGTGAAGAAGTATTTGAGTTCTTTGATGATTTTTCTTCTTCTCTTGACACAGATAAGTGGACCACGGCCTACAACACTCCTGATGGGGGGAGTTGCGATGTTGTTACGGAAGACGGAAAACTAAAAGTAAGTGCCAGAGGTCCATCATATGCTGTGCAGGCAGATGCATACGCAAAGACCAAAGATTCTTTTAATTTTGAAAGTACACCGTTAGAGATTGAATACTCTGCAGATCAGGTCATATCAAGTGGAGAAGGTGCATGGTGGTACTCAGGTTTTATCTTTTCAAATGATACAACGATGCCTCACAAATATTGTGGAGGAAGTTATGTACCTGATAATGGTATAGCTATACGTCAGCCATTGGATGGATATGGAAGTACAGGTGCAGCTATTAATGTGAATTCATATGTTGATAGCTCATCAACTTCAATATATCACACCACTGATAATCCAGGTTCACACAAATTCAATCTTATAATGGATAAAGAAAATGTGACGTTATATGTGGATGACGTAATGGTGGCAGAAAATGTAGAGCATAATCTCGTAGACTATGATTCGTATATCTATTTCCTGCGTTCGTCAGACCAATACATATGGAACACGCAGAAATGGGATAATGTCATAGTTAGGCAGCATGCTTTCAATGAACCTACATACTCGATTTCAGAAACTATTGATGAGGCTAGTTTCAGCGATGACAAAATCATCACCATCTCGCCGTCTTCTGATGGAACTCTGACAGATTACCAGATGAGTTTCACTATTACCTACGAACCAGAGATGCAAACGGATTTCGATGATCTTAGATTCACGGATGAATACAGCATACCGATTCCATACTGGATAGAGTCAATGACAAACTCAAGTTCTGCAAAGGTATGGGTGAAGGTACCTGAGATAAAGGTAACAAGTGGAGCAACTATCAAAATGTATTATGGTAATTCTACTGTTGAATCAGAATCTAATGGTGATGAAGTATTTGAGTTCTTTGATGATTTCAGTAATGGTATAGATTCCAATATTTGGCAATCATATATTGATGGGGGCACAGTATCTGAATCTGATGGAATAGTAAGAATAGCTAGCACTTCTAATGATAAGGATTTTGCTGAGTTAATCAGTAAAAACGCCTATTCATTTGATAATATATTTGAGGTTCGTGCGAAGGTTACAGAGGGTAGCAATGACTATCACAAAATAGGTGTTGGTTCAACATTTGCTGCAAACACTTGGGGTGTAATGAACCCTACTGATAATTATATTTACCAATTCAGGTATACATTTCCATCCCCTGACAGACAGCATTTTTGTTCCAAAAGCAATGGAAATGGTACTTATACATCATCTTTCATCCCTCTCAGCAGTTGGAAAACAATTTCGTTATCCAGCCACAATAATAGCTCAAGATTATGGCATGATGGGACGTTAACATCCGAGATATCAAACCAGACTTATTGCCCGGGACCAGAGGATTCCGGCAAAATTTACCTGCTTGCTTTTTCCTATGCTACTAATTCTATTATTGAAGCAGATTGGGTCTTGGTCAGGAAATCCTGTTCCAATAAACTGACCTACATCATAACAGAAGGATCTGCATCCTTTAATGGTCTTGTAGCAACTGACATGAATACTTACATGCAGTGGGATTGGGATGCAGTCATAGATGCAGATTCATATAATGTCAGTCTTTCTGATGGGTGGCATAACGGAACGGTAAGCAATACTATAAATGATACTTCAATCTCTGCCCATGGTATGTCCACAATTGAAGTGTTCGGTTACAATGCAACCTATGGATTGCTCTCAGCACCGGTAAGTAGCTATCAGGTACTTGCAAATAATCCAGTAACAATTTCTGGATTAACATCATCCGTTAATGTCGTGGAACTTGAAACCATCAACGTGGATGTTAATTACACTGATCTGGACAATGATATTGCAATTTTCTCATGTAACAGAACAGACTTATTTACTGATTTCAATACTTCAACGGGTGTGGGTACGTGGAACACTCAGATTGATGATTGTGGTAGGTATAATGTTCAATTTACAGTAGGCGATGGATACGGTAGCAATGATAGCTATGTAGTAATTTATAACATCAGTGATTATTCTGTAGATATACCGAATGGTACTACCGATTCAAACATCTCTGTCAGTTTCCTTGAGCCAGGTGATTATAGTATGGTCCAGGCTGGAGACAGTATAGATTTCATACTTGAAGCAAGGGACAATACCACTAAATTCAATCTTGATGGTTTTTCGGGCTATGTGGAATTAGAAGGACCCGGAAATGTGTCTGAACAGTTTTTCCTTTCGAATGTAAATGGTAATCTAAGTGGGGAATACTTTGTAGAAGAAAGTGATTCGGATGGTGTATGGTATGCAACCGCAACGGTTTATAACAGCACACTTGTCTTCAATGAATCTGTCATATTCTTCAAGACAGGTTCATACATAATCCAGTCATATGCCGAATCCAGTGCATACATAACAGGTCAGGATATTAATTTCACAGCAATCGCATTTTCAGCAGACAATTTCTCACAATATCTTTCTGTTGACGATCTGAACATGAGTCTGGAGTTATATCCATATAACAATTCTACATCTGCATTCGGTCCGGTTGGCATGCAATATGATCCTGATTTACATGAATTTGGTTATACTGTAAACTCCGGTTCAATTGGTCAGGGTATCTACACCGCAATAGTAACAGGCAATGATGGAAACGGTAACATAGAAAATGCAAGTATGCAGATTGGCGTTTCAGATGATTTCACTGTCAATGTAGATGTTGACAGTAAGTATCATGATCGTGCGGAAACGGTTGGAATTTATGGTTCTGCTGAATACTTAGATGGAACCCCAATGGTAAACACTTCAGTCAGTTTACTGCTGGATGTTGATGGTTTCCAGCGTTCATACACTGTTATCACCAATGAAGCCGGTAATTTCACATATGATTTCGAACCTCTAAGCAATGAAGCCGGTACATACTTGCTTGATGCTTATGTAACTAATAATGGAATAGGAAGATCTGCAAACACGGACTTCGTGATTTATGGTCTTCGCCTTAGCCCTATTTCATCCACAGTAGATATGTGTGAAAATTCCACACATGGTATCCAGTTAGAGCTAAGCAATCTGGGTGATACAACGTTGACCGGTCTATTCATCAACTTAACTGATACTGACCCTGCAGATAACGTGGCTTTGGTATTGAACGGATCGCTTCCATCCGAGCTTACTCCCGATGAAAGTGTTCCGATCTGGCTGAATATAGAGGCAGGTCCACTGGTTACTGAAAATTCAACATTTGAAGTTCATATATTCAGTAATCAAACAGAATGCACGGCAAACCTGACTGTGAATCTGTTTTCAGACACCCCGGTTTTAGAATGTCAGCCTGAAAATATTGAAGCTGGCCTTAACAAAAACCAGACCGCAACAAAGACAATGACTCTGTATAACAGTGGCTATGGCAACTTAGAGAATGTAACTTTACAATATTCAGGAAGCCAGTGGTTCACAATAACCACTGATACTCATTTAGGAAATATTCCGTCTGGTGAAAACTTCTCCTTTGATATCAACCTGAATTCCTACAATGTTGGTCTGGGAACTTACAACGATACAGTTCGGGTAATCAGTGACAACCATGATGATGTGCAGATCGATCTGACTCTATATGTCACAAACCTTCCTTCTGGAAGTGTAAATTTCAATGTGTCCGACAGTATTGGAAGGCAGATCCCTGATGCAAATATCATACTTCTCAACGAAGAAACCTATGATGACTATTATGGCAGCACAAATTCTTCAGGTAATGCCCTCTTTACAAACCTTACAGTTGGAAAATACTTATATGACATATCATCTGAGGGAACAAACACCCTTCCTCAAAGAGGATATTTAGAGGTTGAACCGTCTCCGGTAGCAGATGAAATTGATGTAAATCTTATGATGGTATTTGGGGATTACTATTCATCAATCACTCCTGTAACTATCAATGATACATATCAGGTAATCCTGAATGGAACATTTGAAACAGATGTTCCGATACCTGTGGTTGTTGCTACCCCTCCGAAGCTTGTTTACGATCTGGAACCCGGTGAAGAAATCTCCGGTTATTTCGAGCTTTCAAATTATGGGCTTATATCTGCTTATAATGTATCAATTTCTACAGTATCTTATGAAGCACTTCTATCTTCCTACGATGTTTCAATAGTTCAAGCCTCCAATGAAAAAATGACAATAAAACCTCTGGTGGATAATATTGATAGTCTCAAAGCAGGAAGCAGTGTCAAGATTCCTTTCAAGATCAAAATTAACGAATCTGCGATTAAATCCGAAAAATTAATAGGACAATTTGACATCACAAATAATTATGTTCACTATGTCAATGATAGAAAAGTAACAACTGATTCTGCAGTGCGGATTCCTGTATATGTTAATATTGTTACTGACGTTAATTTAAAAGTGACTCCTTCATGTATGTGGATTAAATCTATTGACGACACTTTGGATCCAGAAGCACAATTGCCTATAACTGAAAAAATAGATACTGTTTTTGTGACAGCACAGAATCTGGAAACTGAGAGAAATATAGTCTTAAGTCCTGGTTATGGCATATCTTTAAATTTTGGAAAATCAATTAGCAAAGATTTAATTAAAAGTTTATCAAAATATAATATTGCTGATGTAACTGTTTGGACAAGCCAATTTGACACTCCTGTAATATCTCCAAATATGACAGCTACATTGGACCTCAGCAAAACATCATTTTCCAATCCCTCTTTAACTTTGGTAGGTGCATCGATTGGGGGTGGTGTTCTTGGATTTTTATATGGAGAGATGGGGCTCAATGTTACAGAAAATGATGTTAATTATATGAATCTTGCCTCGCCCTATTACACGGAACTGAAGTTAATTCCTATATTTAAAACGTCCATAAGTGGTCCCATTAGTCTTATTAATATTTTCAATAATAATTCTACTAATAGTTCCACTAACAGCTCAACTAATAGCTCTACACAGCTTAATTATTCATTTACACAGATTAGCTATGATAATCAAGAGATGATTTCTGTTACCGCAGGTCTTCCATACGCAATTAGTTCAACTTTAGATGATAGTGAATCTGATGAGGGAACCATCATCTGGCCTGATATCACTCCTATATTGCTCATTGATAATCCATATTCCATAGTGAGTGAAACAGCGCATGTGAAAGTAAAGATAACCATCCCTCAATATGTATTCATGGAGAGAGAAGCCTTCCTGTTTGATGCAGCAGTCACTAATAAAGATTTCAATGATGAATGGGAAAATGTCAGTTTAGATCTGAATATTCGACAGAATGGAACCGTAGTTAATGATATGTTCTTTGTCAAAACTCCTACATTGAGTGGTATAAACGCTATAAATGGGTCTGGAGTACTTTCTCCCTCTTCATCTGCAACTGCAAAGTGGTTAATAATACCTAACACAGGTACCGGTGGAACGAATACTGAAGGAGAGAACTATACAATTTCAACAACGATATCCTACAGTATCAATGGGGAATCATATGAAATGGAAATGGAAAGTTTCAAATTTACTGTACTTCCTTCCCCGGAAATGGTTCTTGATTATTGTATTCCTGCTAATGTAGAGGCTAATGAATCTTTCAAATTGATGGTTGTGGCTACGAATGATGGTTATGGATCAGCAAACCATTTTTCAATTGAAACATCACAGCCTTTCATTTATGAAAATCTCTCAGGTCTTTTGATTGATTTCAAGATAACTGGAAGCCAGTTACAGGGTGAATCACGAAGTAATTCTCTGACAGTTGATTTTGGTAATATCCTTCCGGGAGAAAGTAAGATTGCTGCGTGGGATATGGTCACAACTCTTGATGGGGAATTTACCGAATTTTCAGGAGAATACACCCACGATGCAGAACTCGGTGGAGAGGCAACATCCCTGATACGGGAAATTAACACATACATTATCCAGGGTTCTGTAGATGGAATGGAGGAGAGTTATGACTACATTATGGCAAGTAAGCTTAATGGAGAACAATATACACTAATTGATTCATCTAGCGGTGTTTCCACAACAGTTCAAAATACAAACTATGCACTTGTTGGAAATAACACTTCCAGTGCAAGTCTGAACGTCAGTCTGGATACATATGCCAATGAGTGGATGATAGCTTCAATCGATGATCCGTTTAGCAATGAAGTCCAGATTGAAAAAGTTGTACGAACTTTAGATCACAGTGAGCTTCCTGTGCAGAATAGCTGGTTGTCAGGCGGTAAAATATTCCTGTTGGATTACAGTAATGGAAGTATTGATGGGAATTACACTGTTAAGTTCGAACAGGCTGACCTGCAAGCCAATTTCTCTGCCAACACAACTTCAGGTTTTGAACCGCTGTCAGTTCAGTTCACTGATCTGTCCACAGATGCAGAAACTTGGGCCTGGGACTTCGGCGATGGTTTTAATGTATCCGGTACACCTGCTCCTACTCATGTTTATGTCGATAATGGTGTATACAACGTTACTTTGACTGTAACTGATGAGGATGGGGAAATCGAAACTGATAATCTGAAAATAACCGTTAACAACGTTGCTCCTGTCTGCGATGCCGGTTCCAACCAGCTTGCTGATGAAGGCGATGTTGTTTCATTCTTCGGAAACTACAGTGATAACGGTACTGCCGACACACATACAATTGTGTGGGATTTCGGTGACGGTTTTAATGTATCTGATGCACTTGTTCCAACTCATGTTTATGCCGATAACGGTGTATACAACGTCACTTTGATTGTAATTGATGATGACGGTGGAATCGGAACCGATACTCTGGAAGTAACTGTCAACAACGTTGCTCCTGTCTGTGTTGCCGTTTCTGATCAACTTGTCAACGAAGGCGATATTGTTTCATTCTTCGGAAACTACAGTGATAACGGTACTGCCGACACACATACAATTGTATGGGATTTCGGTGACGGCTTTAATGTATCTGATGTACTTGTTCCAACCCATGTTTATGCCGATAACGGTGTATACAACGTCACTTTGATTGTAATTGATGATGACGGTGGAATCGGAACCGATACTCTGGAAGTAACTGTCAACAACGTTGCTCCTGTCTGTGTTGCCGGTTCTGATCAACTTGTCAACGAAGGCGATATTGTTTCATTCTTCGGAAACTACAGTGATAACGGTACTTTCGATACTCATACAATCGTGTGGGATTTTGGTGACGGCAGTAATTCTTCAGATACCTTGACTCCGGAACATGTTTATTCGGATGATGGAACCTATAACGTTACTCTGGCTGTGATAGATGATGACGGCGGGATTGGAACTGATACTCTGGAAGTAATAGTTTTATCAAGCGGTGAAAGAATTGTAACTGTAAATTTACAGGATAGTTTGGGATTGCCTCTCACAGGAGGAATTGTCACATACTATGATGGTGGCTGGCAGGAATTTGGAACTACTGATGAGTATGGCAAAGTTAGCAAACAGCTACCAGTTGGAAATTACAACTTCAGAACGTTCTACAACCATGCTTCTAATATCAAATACCAGAATATTGGAACTAATTCCACTGTTATTTTCTCTACTGTTGATGCAAGTGTCGAATTAAGGGATAGTAATGGTAATTTGCTGGATAATAGCAGTGTCCAGTATTATTCCGGTGGCTGGTATGATTTTGGCACTTTTGTCAATGGCAGTTCTCACATGGAATTGTTACCTAACAATTACAATTTCAGAATGAACTATGACCATGCTTCTAACACCAGGTACCAGAATATCGGAACTAATTCCACTGTTGTTTTCTCTACAGTAGATACAACTGTTGAATTAAGAGATAGCAGTGGTAATTTGCTGAATAATGGTAGTGTCCAGTATTATTCTGGTGGCTGGTATGATTTTGGAACATTTGTCAATGGTAGTTCTCACATGGAATTGTTACCTAATAATTACAACTTCAGAATGAACTATGACCATGCTTCTAACACCAGGTACCAGAATATCGGAGCTAATTCCACTGTTGTTTTCTCTACAGTCGGTACAACTGTTGAATTAAGGGATAGCAGTGGTAATTTGCTGAACAATGGTAGTGTCCAGTATTATTCCGGTGGCTGGTATGATTTTGGAACATTTGCCAATGGTAGTTCTCACATGGAATTGTTACCTAATAATTACAACTTCAGAATGAACTATGACCATGCTTCTAACACCAGGTACCAGAATATCGGAACTAATTCCACTGTTGTTTTCTCTACAGTCGACACAACTGTTGAATTAAGGGATAGCAATGGTAATTTGCTGAACAATGGTTCTGTTCAATATTATTCTGGTGGCTGGTATGATTTTGGAACATTTGTCAATGGTAGCTCCCATATGGAATTGTTACCCAACAATTACAATTTCAGAATGAACTATGGACATGCTTCTAATACCATGTATCAGGATATTGGCACTAATTCAACTGTAGTATTTTTAACCGGTAAAATAATTTCGGATTCAGGTACATGCACTCAATATTATTCTGGAGGCTGGCAAGTGTTCACCAATGGTATGGAATTACTTTCAGGATCATATAACTTCAGATTTAATGATGGAACATCAGATGGATATTACAGTATAGAAGCTGGCACTGTTAACACTATATATTAGGTACTTCTAAAAAGAAAATTGGAAATTTAATTTTCAATTTTCTTCCAGTCTTTTCTTTTTTGCTTTACTCGATTATCATTGAAAAAATGAAAAAAGCCTGGTCATCAAAAATCTCAATTTCCTTCATCCATCGTTTATAAATACTCTCTAAACATAATTAATATCAATTGGGTGAAATAATGGAGATTGAGGAATGGGAGAAACGCTACGTTGAAGCCGTTTCCAACGTAAAGAGTGAGCTTTTGAACGTGCAGGGTGTCTTTGTGGCTTATAACAGCAATGTTGATGCCATGAAACATGTCCGGGAAGAGAACATTAAAAGTCTCATCAGGATTGTAGGATTTGAAAAAATAAGAGAGAAAATAATCGCATATCCACGTGAGATCAATGAACCGGCAGATTTTTTAGCGAGACTTATAATCGCAATGCGTGACGGGAAGGCTGCCGAAGTTCCGACTTATACCTCCGACCTTCATGAATGGTTAATGGACAACATGGTCTTTGACTCTGCACGCATGGGTGGTCAGGCGGGAATAATTTCAAACTTACTTGCAAATCTTGGCGTAGAGAATGTCATAACTTATGTTCCCTGGTTATCAAAGGATCAGTCTGAATATTTTGTAGATTCTCCTAACCTTAAACATCCTGTAATAGAGAACGGAAAACTATTTCTCAAGCATCCAAAAGATGCATATGACCCGGATCAGAAACCCAAGATAAACTGGATACTTGAATTCTCAAAAGGTGTACGTTTCAGATGCTCAGGTGAAGAATTTGTAGTTCCAAGAGATAATCGCCTTATAGTTTCATCAAGGCCTAAATGGTTGCGCATTGATATGAATCCTGAAATGTATGAGCAACTTTCCGGTATAAGGGAAAACATAGACGGAGCCATACTTTCAGGTTACCAGATGATCAAGGAAGAATATGATGACGGTACCACATACAAGGATTATGTGAAACGTGCTGTCAATGTCATAGAACGCCTGAAAGGCTGCAATCCTCAGATGCGCCTTCATGTGGAATTCACATCCATACAGAACAAGGTCATCCGAAAAGCTCTACTCACAGATATTGTGAAAAAGCACGTAACATCTCTTGGTCTTGACACCGTGGAAGTTGCAAACGCTCTCAATGTCCTTGGTTACGAGGAACTTGCATATTCTGTGATCAATAAAGGTGAGAACAGCATAGTTTCACTTTACGAAGGCGCAGCAATGTTACTCAAAGAACTGGAGCTTCAGAGAGTGCATATCCATTCTCTAGGATTCTACATATGTGTGGTTTCAAAAGACCATCCACTTGATGCCGATGCACATCGTCAGGCACTACTATTCGCATCAGCCGTAGCAGCTACACAGGCTGCAACGGGCAACATTGAAAGTATCGATGACATAGATATTGGTCTTAGTGTGCCGGTTTATGATCAGGGTTACCGGGACCTTATAGAACTTGAAAAACACCTCGTCAGGAGTAACATATGTTCTGCCGCAGATTTCGAGGACGGTTGCATAAGTGCGCTGGATCATGATCTTATAATCGTTCCTTCCAAGGTTGTAAAAGACCCTGTTGCAACTGTAGGAATCGGAGATGCTATCTCAGCAGGTGCATTCATTGCTTTACTGGCAAAAATGCCAAAAATAAACATATGCAGGGTAATGGAGTAATCAATGAATATTCTCTGTGCCTACAATGCTAATATTGATTCAATTTTCCATATAGATGGCAGTGAATTATCCCGCATGATAGGAGAATTAGATGCGGGTGATTCAACATTTTCAGTGAAGCTCCAAAAAAAACTCGCCTTGCCGCCAGGTTCAATTTCATCAAAGTCTGATTTTCTTGCAGGCCTTATCACCTGCATGTGTGAAGGTTCAGGCGCAGAGTGGATGATAAAAGACTCAGGAGTATTCGGCTGGATAAAGCAGACCTTTATTGATGGTTCTTTTATGAGAATGGGCGGCAATATGGGAATAATGTCTAACGTTCTTTCAGAACTTGGAGCTTCCAGAGTTGTACCCAATGTAGCAAGTTTATCAAAGTTACAGCTTTCTTTCTTTTCTAAAAAATCTATTTATCATCCATTTGAAGGCAAACTCTACAAAAGCTCAGAACTGGAAACAATACTTCCGAAAAATATCAACAGCAAACCGGAGCTAATCCACTTCGTTTTTGATTTCAGAAAGGGTGATGTATTTTCCTTTTCAGGACAGGAGTTCACAGTTTCAAGGGAAAACCGATTCATAGCGACATATGATCCATTGAACTTCCAGCTTCATATGGATGAAGAATTCAGGAAATATTCATTAAATCATGTCTTGGAAATGAATGGAGCTATAATCTCCGGTTACCATATGCTTCAGGATAATTTTGCTAAAGGTTCAAGGTATAAAGATAAGCTTGACGAATCTTTAAGGCAACTTCAAAGCTGGAAAGACATCCGCAAGGACTTGCACATCCATGTTGAATTCGGTCACTTTTCAGCGAATGACATTGCATTATACGCATTCTCCAGGCTTTCATCAGTTGTGGATAGAATAGGAATGAACGAGGATGAACTTGCCATGCTTGCAGGTTTAAATGGCATTGGTCCAAAACCTATTCTTGAAATGGATTCAGTGGCAATTGCAGATGCTGCAATTTCACTATGCAATGATTCAGGGCTTTGCAGGATGATTGTACATACCAGGGAATTTGTTGTTTCGGTATCCTGCATGAATGATGATGACCCTGAAATTATTATCGAGGCAATGAACTTTGGAGCCGGATGTGCTGCTGCTTTTGCATGTTCGGGTGAACTTGCTGACAGGAACACGCTGCTTGAAATTGCATCCGAAATTCCTGAAAGTGAATTTGGCAAAAAGGAAACTGCAAGACTTGCACAGCATATTGAGGATAAATGGAACTGCAGTACTGTATGTGGAATACATGATTCATATCAGGTAACCATTGTTCCTACACGAATTTGCGATGAACCTGTCTCAACTGTGGGACTTGGGGACACAATATCAGCCGCCATTTTTTTAAGGGAGCTTGAACTCAGTTCCTGACATGTACACTCTTTTTTCAGAGAATTTCAATCTTGATTATACTCTTGATTGTGGACAGGTATTCCGCTGGGACCTTGTTGATGGCTGGTGGACCGGGGTTGTGAATGGTCATGTTGCGAGGTTGCAGCAGGATAAGGACAGTGGCGAGGTTCTGGTAGACTGCTCCCTGCCGAAAGGTTTTTTTGAGAATTACTTCCGTTTTGATGATGACCTGGATTCCATTCTTCAGGAAGTGAACAAGGATGAGTTTATGGACGAAGCTATAAACAAGTACATGGGCCTGCGTCTCATCAGGCAGGACCCATGGGAGTGTCTTATTTCCTACATGCTCGCAACTGCATGGAGTATCCCTAACATCAAGCGTGCAATTTCTAAGATGTGTGAAAACTACGGTAAAGAGATCGAAGACGGTTACTACAGTTTTCCTGAGCCACATGCACTTGTTCATGCATGTGACGAAGACCTCCGGGCCTGCAAACTTGGTTTCAGGGGCGGTCGTGTGATAAAAGCTGCAAAGCATGTTGAAGGTGGCAATCTGGTGCTCGGTGATATTTTCAAAGTGGACTACGAGAAAGCCAAACAGAGACTTATGTTCCTTGAAGGAATCGGGGAAAAGGTTGCGGATTGCATTCTGCTTTTTGCATTTGAAAAAATGGAGGCATTTCCGGTGGACACTCATGTTGAAAAGGTTGTGAAAACTGTATATGGTGACCATGAATATTTCAATGGGAATGCAACCAAAAGCAAGATCGGTAATTGGGGAAGAATGTATTTTGGACACTATTGTGGTTACGCACAACAGTATTTCTTCTATCAGAAAAGACTTGAAGGGCTCTGATTTTTAAATCAGATTTCTCTCCTTTATCCAGTTTTATCAAAATACAGTATCATGGGCACAGGCTATTTACCTTGCTCCCATTTCCTCATGAATGACCTGAAATCTGGGTTCTTTATTTCCAGAATAGCGTTGTTCTCAAGTATTGTGAACCCTTCGGATACGGCTTTTCCGAGATGTTTTCCAAGTGAACAGGTTTGCATTCTTTCCTGAAGCAGTTCCCTTGCAGTTGTAAATTTGCGTTTGATATCCGCTACATAGAATCCGTCTTCAATGTACATGGAAAATAAATCATCTGAGTTGCTGTATTTTTCCTTGAAACCCCTGGCATGTTCATTTACCCATACCGGTGGTCCTCTGTGCTTTTTTACAGATGGTAGTTCTGATGACATAAGTTCAACAAGAACTATGGAGTGTTCATTTGCATAGTATTCTGAGTTGAGGACCTGGAAATCATAGTCTTCCAGAAGTGCACGGACTGAGTGATCCATTTTATCAAGCTGCGGATACAATATGTCATCCACAAGCTCAGGTGTTTTGAAACTAACTGCGATAAATGAACTACCTCTGGATTTCATCATGTCTTTAATCTCATCATCTGACATAGGTTCTTTCGCTTTTGGGAAAAAGAACTCTTCAGACGGATTCTCAGAATAAGTCCTGCATGCATCGATGAACTGGGCAAAGCGGTTCAGGGAAAGTGCCGCTGCTACATTCCTTTTCGGATCGGTAGGATCTACGACAACCAGGGGGTCTTCATGCTTGAGAGTCCCATGTTCCAGCATGTCTATTGTAATTCCCGGTTTCCAGTCGCATGCATTGCGTATCAGGTTGCGGAACGAGCCATAGTGCACTATAAGGAGTTCGGTAAGGTAACCTGAAAATCCCTGTGTGCGAAGTTCAGACCCATATGTGCCGGTGCCTTTCATAAACTGCTTCATCATGAGTACATCATCCTCTCTGCCGGGGATGCTCATTTTGATGAATTCGTTGTGGAATGGTGTTCGGTCAACAGCAGATTTGATCTCGGATGCAGACTTAACAGCAAAACAGGGCACAAGATCAACATCGAAGCTTTTGTAATGCATGTTAAGGTAAGGGTGCTCTGCGTAGCGTTCTTCAACATTAGTTCCGTTCCTTGCAACCTCTCTTGCAATCAGGAGGCCGCTTTCTTCCAGTTCTTCACGGCTCACGCTTTCAGGGAATGATATAAAGACATCAAGGTCGTGTGTGCCTGATATCCATGTGTTCCTGGCTGCAGAACCCACCAGCTTTGGTGTGATTCCTTCTATTCCTTTTATTCTTGCAATAGTACTAACTCTTGCAAGTAGTTCAGAAGCAACCTCCTGTAACTTCTCTTTTTCATCAGGACCCGGTTTGATCCTTTTAAGTACCTGTTCTTCGAGTGCCATTTTTGATCCTGGGATTTGAAACTTTATAACGGGAACCAGTTATAAAAAAGTAATAAAGTTAATATTAAAAAAGTTTGCTATGGTTTTCCGGTTAGAGAAATCCAGATTAGCAAATTCCGATATTCTCTTTCTTGATCACGTGGTTATAATTCTTGTAACCAAGAATATCTGTTATTGTGTCTGTGTGCTGACCTTTAACTTTTTCCAGCTCTTTGGAAGTGTAATCAGTGATACCCTTTGCAAAGACTTCACCTTCACAGACCAGTTCTACAATCTCGCCTCTGTCAAAGTCACCGTCAACCCCAATCACTCCGGAAGGCAGAAGGCTCATGCTGTTAAGTATTGCTTCTTTTGCACCTGCATCGACCTCAATAGCACCGCATGATTTTGAAAGCAGTATCCAGCGGATCCTGTTCTTGTGGACTTCCTGGTTGGCAAGGAATAGTGTTCCGATATTCTCTCCGGCAAGCACTTTTGTAATCACATTCCCAGTGGCGCTGTTAGCGATAATCATGTAGCAGCCTGCCATGTAGCATATCTTGGCAGCCTCTATTTTTGTCCTCATGCCACCAACACCTTTCATGCTTGTGGGACTGCCTCCGTAGCTTTCGATCTCAGGAGTTATTTCTTCCACGAGGCTCAGGAGTTTTGCATCATCGTTGCGCTTTGGATTTTTGTCATAAAGGCCATCGATATCAGAAAGGATAATGAGAAGATCGGCTTCCATCTTGCTGGCAAGCATTGCGGAAAGTTTGTCATTGTCACCGAATGTTGCTTCTATTTCGTTAACTGATGTGCTGTCGTTCTCGTTTATGATTGGTATCACACCATAGCTCAGCAGAGTGGAAATACTGTTCCTGAGGTTGAGATAGGTGAGCCTGTTTGAGAATGATTCGTACGTCAGGAGTATCTGAGCTACCTTCAGATTGTGTTTTGCAAAGGAGTCGCACCAATGTTGCATGAGTACACCCTGGCCGACAGCGGCACATGCCTGTCTTACCGGTATCTCTTTAGGGCGGGTGTCAAAATCAAGGATGTCAATACCAATACCGATGGCTCCTGAACTTACAAGGATTACCTTTTTTCCCATTTCATGAAGCTCAGCAACCTGTGCGGCCATGTTCTCCATAAGCTGCCGGTTAAGCTTTCCGTCTTCGGTATTGATGGATGACGTTCCAATCTTTACAACGATCCTGTTCACATCTTTGAAGAGCTCTTTCCTGTCGTACAAAAGTGATGCTCCTGCGCGTTTTAGTGTTATCTTCCCTTTTTTATTTTCTGGAAACTGCATCACCGACTTTCTTGTTGAGCTTACGGTGAGTGAATTTCCTGGCTTCATCTCCGGCATAGTCTGCAACTTTGTCTCCGTTGCCTACTAATATATACTTGTAGATGAGAAGTCCTTCCATTCCTACAGGACCACGTGCATGTATCTTGTTAGTGCTGATTCCCACTTCTGCTCCTTTTCCGTAACGGAAACCATCTGCAAATCTGGTTGATGCGTTGAGCATTACACTGGATGAATCGATGAGGTCAGTGAATTTCTTCTTCTTGAGATCATTCTCTGTAATGATACCATCGGTGTGGTGTGAACCGTAGTTGTTGATGTGCTCGATTGCTTCATCCATTGATTCCACTATCTTGATGGAGAGTGTAAGGTCGTTGTACTCAGTTCTCCAGTCATCTTCAATGGCTCTGGCTATGCTTTTAAGGAAGTCTATCTGTCCGAGTATCTCAAAGGATGCTTCGTCACAGCGCATCTGGACACCAGCTTCGTCATACATTCTTGCCATCTTTGGCAGGAACTTGTCAGCAATCTCTGCATTTACAAGCAGTGTCTCCATTGCGTTACATACAGCAGGATACTGTACTTTTGAATCGAAACAGACTTCGTATGCTTTTGAAAGGTCGGCTTCATTGTCAACATAAACATGGCAGATACCGTCTGCGTGTCCGAGGACCGGGATCTTGGTGTTGTCCTGCATGTATTTGACAAATGCATTTGATCCCCTTGGAATAAGCAGGTCGATGTATGCATCCATGCTGAGGATATCGTTTACCTCTTCCCTTGTTTCCATTAGCTGGAATGCACCGGTTGGCATTCCTTTAACAGCTTCTGCCGCTTCGTTGAGCAGATCGAAGATCACACGGTTGGAATTGAGTGCCTCGCTTCCGCCTTTGAATATGGTAGCATTCCCACTTTTAAGGCATAAGGACATGACCTGTGGCACTACATCCGGACGTGCTTCAAATATTACTCCGATAAGTCCGATTGGGCAGCTCACCTGGTAGAGTTCGAGTCCCTGATCAAGTTCAAGGGCATCCATAGTCTTGCCAACCGGGTCTTCAAGCTGGATGACGTCACGGATTCCGTCTATCATTCCGCTAATCTTGCTGTCGTTGACCTTGAGCCTGTCTACAAGAGCCTGGGAAAGTTCTCCTTTCCTTTTCAGCTTCTCTGCCGCTTCAATGTCTTTCTGGTTTGCTTCGAGTATCTTATCGCGATTATCGTCAAGTGCCTGTGCCATTGCTTCAAGAGCTTCATTCTTTGTGTCTGTGCTGACACTTGCAAGAATGATGGATGCCTTTTTTGCCTCAATGACCTTTTCTTCAATTTCAAGAACCATGAATAAACCACCTTGGGTTTGCTAAAAGAGTGATGTAAGATTATATACTATAGAGGTATTGCACATAGTTCTTTGGTTTTATATTTGTCGATTATGTTGGCAGAGCAAATGACTATCTCCGTGAGTTCAACTTTGCAAGCAGGCGAAGAATTTCAAGATAGAGCCATACAAGCGTTACCATAAGTCCGAATGCACTGTACCATTCCATGTATTTTGGAGCATGGGCTTCAACTCCGTTTTCTATAAAGTCAAAATCAAGTACAAGGTTAAGTGCAGCGACAATAATAACGACCAGACTGATACCAATGCTCAGGGGACTTGCATTATCTATTTGAAGTACGGGTATAGAACTTCCAAAAAAACCCATTGCAAAATTAATTACATAAACAACTGCAATCCCTGCAGTAGCAGCAAATACGCCTAACTTGAAGTTTTCAGTTGGTCTGATGATATGTGATTTGTAGGCAAACAAAAGCGCAAAGAATACTCCTATTGTAAGAAAAACTGCTTGTGAAACAATTCCCGGGTACATCGTTTCGAAAAAGAATGATATGCCTCCAAGGGCAAGTCCTTCAAATGCGGCGTATATGGGAGCAGTAATAGCTGATGCGGTCTTTTTGAAAACGGTAATGATGGCTGTAATTAATCCTCCGATTACGCCTATAATAATTAAGCCCTGACTCTCAGCTCCCAGTCCCCATGTGTACGTTGCGGTAAGAAGTAAAATACCAAGCAAAATGAGTGACTTGTTAGCAGTTCCTTCAAGGGTCATTACGTTTTCAGAAGAAATCAAATCGCGAAATGTATTTTTATTCAAAGCTGGATTTGCAGTACGCATTATGTAATCACTCTTTATTTTTTTGTATATGGATAGTTAAGTTATGGTACGATGTATTAGCTTTACAATGGTATATATTTTTATAGAATGTATTTGTTTCTCTTTAACTTCCTTACCCACTATAGGACTCTTGAATAGCAGATCAATTGACCAAATGTTTATTCAGATTTGTTTTGTCCCCAAAGCCAGAATATCTGGTCAAGATCCCTGCAGGATATTCCAGTCAACTCCGAAACCAACTCACATATCTGAATTTCATTTCCAAGTCTGATTTCTTCCAAAGCGTTTTTGACGTGAACATCAGGTTTTACTGTATTAATTCCAAGGCACATTCTCAAGTTTTGGACAGTAGCAAGACCTACATTGTTAATGCATATTATTTGGTCGTTCTCATTAGAGTAATCAAATTCCTTTGCCCATTTTAGCATGGCTTCGTTGTCAGATTCTAATCCATTTTCTTTTTGGTATTCTATAAATGCATTAACCATATCTTTCAGCATATTATAACGCCAATAATTGTCCTTTGAGATATTCAATCCAAGTACTTTATCACAGAATTCTTTTTCATCCATCGAATCAATGAGCTCGTTCATTTTTTCCAGTGTGGATATATGATGATAGTTTTCCTGATATTTCAAAAAACGTGGTTCTGCAATTTTATTCCAGTTCTGACGCATTGCCAAAACAGTATTTACAATGGCTTCTACATGATTTTCTGTCCACTTGTCATATTGTTCTCGATTTACTTTTTCACGGATAGTTTCTTCTGAATTGCCTATTTTGGTATTTTGCATATATTCGATTTTTTGCTTCAAATTATCAATTTTTGCTGTCATAAATTTGATTCTCAGTTTAATGTATTTATAATCTATGATTTTAAGAGGCTGTCAAAAACTTTGGTGTTAAACTTTTTTGAATATGTTCCCCTCCCAATATCCTCTTTTTACGCTTAAATAGTTCAACATTCCATCTGGTGTTTTAAATATCCTTTTCAATGAATCTGGTAACGTTTGTCGATAATAGTTCTCAATAGGATTTGTTGTTTTTGAAACCATTTCATCCACCATAAACCAAGTCAACCTTTCGAAGTCTTTTACAATTTTATCTATTGATTTATGAAGTAATTGAGGAATCTCCTCTATATTACTGATTATCTCTTGAAGTCTGTTGATTGCGATATTTATATCGTATGTTCTAAATACTTCCTTGATCTTTGTAAATGCCAAACATAAGCTGATCTTTTCCCTGGGGCCAATAAATTTTGATTTTAGTTTTTTATACACATCTTTCCCAATAAGCTTGTACAGATGAAATATGCAAAGCTGATGCTTGATTTTTAGTTCATCCATAATTGATTTGTATTTTCTTCGGTGGTCGGTTGAAATGGCATGAAGAGGCTTAGAAGCTACTGCATTTTTAATAAAACCCTTAACAGTAGCATATTCGAGATCTGTCATAATTTTTTCTTTTACTGGTTTATTCAGGACAGAGTCTATCAAACTGAGCCTGTAAAACCGACTTCCATTCAGTTTTATATATTGTTCATCATAACAATAGTATCCAGAATAAAGATTATCATCGCTTGATACTGATATTCTGTTTGACTCTGCAATCCAGTTATAAATTGTCTGGTGAGAGGGAGAACAATCATATAGTGATGTGAAGATTTTTTGTAGATGTCTGAATGAACAATAACCAGTCTCGTATGTTTTTTCTATACAGCGTTCATAAGTTCGGGCATATTGATGTCCTTTTTTTACAATTGAATCAAGAGGTGTTGTGAATTTTTTAGAACAAATTTTGCAATAGTATCTTCGAACATAAATGACCTGACTTCCAAACTCTGCTAATTTTAGCTTGCGTTTGTAATATTCTTGTTTGATCACTTTCCTGGAACCACAAACAGGACAGCAAGGATAAAGGAGGTCAAAATGATTGTCTGCATGCAGAACAAGCTCCTTCTCATTGTGAATATCCCTATTTTCAGTTGAAGATAATTGAGATGTGATAGCATCTTCAAAGCTTGTAATGCCTGAAATGCAATCGCTTAGTTTAAGTTGAATTGAGCTAATATGAGATTTGAAAGTGGATATAATATAGTTTGTCACAAAACTATATTCACTTTCATAATATATATTTATTGTTATTAATTAGCTCAGGCTCTGCAACCCCAAAGTTTTTGACAGCCCCGATTTTAAGTAAAGGACCCTTTACTTAGAATTCCAATTGAACTTCTAAGTAAAGCAGATTTATGTTACATTAAAATTAATGTAAATTGTATTGTGATGGGGCTAGAGTTTATATTCAGTATCCTTTAGAAACATACCAAATCACCATGCACTGACACATGCTAACATGCCACATTCTTCCAGATATATTTATCAATAATCATTAAGTATGACTTGGCAGGAGATTAACATGAGCACACGCGAGTACATGCTGGGAAACGTTGCAATTGCACGCGGTATCGTAGAGGGAGGCGGGCAGGTAATATCTGGATATCCCGGAACACCTTCCTCTGAGATCATCGGTACACTGGCAGCAATGTCGGAAAGAGACTTTTATGTAGAGTGGTCGGTCAATGAGAAAGTTGCCCTTGAAGTGGCAGCAGGTGCTGCAATGGCTGGCGTGCGTTCAGTAGTCACAATGAAGCATGTCGGTTTGAACGTAGCAGCAGACCCGTTACTCACACTTGCCTACACAGGTGTTAAGGGCAGCATGATAATTATCGTTGCAGACGATCCGTCATGCCACTCGTCACAGAACGAGCAGGACACCCGCAGATACTCACAATTCTCACTCATACCATGTCTTGACCCTTCCACACCACAGGAAGCCAAGGACATGATCCCATACGCATTCGAATTCTCAAATAAGGTCCAGATGCCTGTCATCTACAGGCCAACAACCCGTATCTCCCACGGTAAATCTGACATAGAACTCGGGCCTGTGGGAGAGACCAGACCGGCAGCAAAGTTCGTAAAGGAGCTTGAAAGATGGGTCATGGTCCCAAAGAATGCAAGGATACAACACCCTCGTATTCTTGAATCTCAGAAAATAATGCAGGAAGAACTGGAGAACTCACCCTGGAACTCCCTTGAGCTCATAGATAGCGCAAAGGTCGGAGTCATAGCATCAGGCATTGCTTCAGTCTATGCAAAAGAAGCAATCACCAAACAGGGTATTAACGCATCATTCCTCAAGATCGGAACCTATCCTGTTCCTGAGAATAAGATTCGCACTCTCATGGAAAACACGGAGAAGATAATCATCTTCGAGGAAATGGAGCCAATAGTTGAGGAGCAGGTCAGGATAATTGCACAGCAGACTGGTTCAACTGTAGGTATAGTTGGCAAGATACCAGGTCCGGTTCCAAGAATTTATGAACTGAACACTGATATCTGTGCTGATGTTCTGGCAGAAGTCCTTGAGCTTGAAAGGCCGGATGTGCCGGCAGAGGTTGCAGAAGACTTTGATTACGACAGGTGCAGGATCGATCTTCCAATGCGCCCTCCTGTCATGTGTCCGGGATGCTCTCACAGGGCAAGTTTCCATGTCATGAAGAAAGTCTACGGCAAGGATGCCATCTTCCCAAGTGACATCGGATGTTACACACTGGGAATCCAGAGTGGCACAGTTGATACAACACTCTGTATGGGTGGAAGTATAACCGTAGCAAGTGGAATGTACCAGGCAGGAGAGAAAAAACCTATCTGCTGCTCAATCGGGGATTCAACATTCTTCCACACTGGAATGAACGGCCTTCTCAATGCTATCTACAATAAAGCGGACATCACAGTAACTATAGTAGACAACCGTATAACTGCAATGACAGGTCACCAGCCAAATCCCGGAATGGGTAAGCTTGCAACAGGTGAACCAACCATTGAAGTTTCTCTTGAGGAATTATGTAAGGGCATGGGTGCCGGGTTTGTTGAAACAGTTGACCCATATGACCTTGAAAAAACAGAAGAGGTCTTCAAAAGAGCAAAGGAATACAAGGGGACATCAGTTGTCATTACAAGGCAGTTCTGTGTCATTGATGCAAAAAGATCTGGCATTCGCAGGAAACCATTTACAATCGATGCTGAGAAGTGTGTCGGATGCAAACTCTGTGTAAATCTTGGCTGTCCGGCAATCGAGTTCGATACAACTACAAAGAAAGCATCTATCAATGTAATGTGTACAGGTTGTGGAGTATGTGCAGCCCTGTGTAAGTTTGATGCCATCGCGGAGGTGAAGAAATGAGTGCTGAAGGAATATCTAAATTCGATCTTGTCATTGCCGGTGTTGGCGGACAGGGTACGATCCTTGCATCAGATATAATTGGCAAGGCTGCTGTGAAGGAAAATATATCCGTGCGTGCAGCAGAAACACATGGAATGGCACAGCGTGGCGGTTCTGTAGTAAATCACATCAGGCTTGGTTGTGAACTCGGTTCCATGATTCCTATGAAAGGTGCTGACGTTTTGCTTGCTCTTGAGCCCAGTGAGGCACTCAGGTATCTGGAATTCCTTTCTGATGATGGTACTATAATAGTAAACACCGATCCGATTCTTCCGGTAACTGTGACCTCCGGACAGTGTACCTATCCTGATGTCGATGCAATTATTGCAAGACTCGAAGGAACCCACAAGGTAAAAGCTTTCAACGCAACTGAGCTTGCAAAAGAGGCAGGTCATCCACAATCCATGAACGTTGTCATGGTGGGTGCAGTTTCAAACTACCTGCCGGTTTCTGTTGATACTCTGGTTGGGTGTGTAAAGGAACTTGTTCCGCAGAAGACTATTGATATTAATGTAAAGGCTTTTGAGATGGGCAGGTCCGTAACTCAAGGATGATTTTATCATTCTTTCCCTCCCCTTTTTTAGTTATATTCTCATTCTTCTTTTTTTTTTGTGCATATTGAAGATATAATGTAGTTTTTTTGTTCCTTCTTTGATTGAATCTTCTCTTTTCTATCATTTGATTGTGTGTACTGATAGTTATTATGGCGAGGTTTTTATTTTAATAACTATATTGTTTGTTTCGGTATGTGCAGACTTACTCAGGTATCTATTTTATATTTACTTTGTTATTTTTAGCAAAGTCTTTAAATTATATTGTTCCATACTATATTGCACCATAAATTTTGGAGGGTAAAATATGGTATCAGTTGGTCAAAAACTATTAGATGTTCCTTTCGGGGACATGATAAAAGAAATGGCATTCGCCATTGCCGAGGGTCAAACCGCACTTGATATGAATTCTGTCAATGTTGCACAGGCCCTTGCAGAAACAGAACTAGAGGCTGGAAGTGTAATTCTCTACATAGAAGAAACAGTGGATGAGGATGGTAACGTAACTGCAAGTAATGTAGTTACCAATGACCAACCAATGTCCCTGCTAACCTATGGTCTTGAACCACGTTTTTATGAGTTTACCGAATCTATTATTGAGGTTAAAATGACGATCTCAATGAAGAGAGAATACTCAACAGAAAGAAAATATGGCAGAGAATTCAACTTTACCAATGAGTCCAAGATAAAGGGAAGTTACAAGTCAGGCGGACTTGCAGGTCTTCTCTTTGGAAAGTCAAAGGCAAGTTATGAGAACACTACTAATGTTGCATACACATCTACCTATGATGCAACATATAAGTCAAAGTACACTTTCAATGAATCAGGTACAAGTCTTCTGAGGACTACCTTGAAACCAGTGCCTGCGCCTGAAAGAGCAGTTCCTACCGTAAGGGTAAAAGAGAGCGGTTCTTCAGAGTAAAGTAAATAGTTGATATCAATGCGGAGTTCCTGCATTGATCATCTATTTTTCAAAATAATCCGGAGGTAGTATATTGCCATCCACTAGTAATGGAAATATAGAAGAGGTTCTTGTCAGTCCGCTTTCAACAATTCTTGCTGAAATGGGTAAATCAATTGCAGAGACTCAAAGAGCAATGGATAAGAACTCAATCGCCACTCAGATAGAGCTATCCAGCGATGAAGCACTTAAAGATTACAATCTGGAAGCTACATGGTATCACCTGCCTGAAGTGGATGTTGAGCTTAAGATGGCTCTTTCCATGTCATATGAAGAAGAAAAAGATTCAAGGGGTCGTGTTCGCGGATATAAACGTGTTCTTAAGGCTGCACCTTTGAATGCATCTTATAAGTCACTTAACTCTTATGATGTAGAAGGCTCAAGTGTTCTGAAAGCTAAAATAGTATCTGTGCCACCATCCTACAGGTCGGTTGAAGAGTAAAATCGGGGGATTGGAATGGTTGATGTTAAAGAACTAAAACAGAACATTGACAGGTTAAATAAAGCAACTACGGCTGCATCAAAAAGAAAAAGTTATCTTCTGGCTGAAAAAAGTGTTGAAGCCATTGAATCTGAATTTGAAGTTATTAATAAAGAGATTGTTTCCAAAAAAGATGAACTTATAAAGCTCAGAAAAGAAAACCTATCTTTACAGCAGGACTATAGTATACTCGAAAGTCGCGTGAAAGATATAATTAATGAAAAACTTGAAGTTGAGAAAAAACTTGAAATGCTTTCACGTACCAGATCAGAATTATCATCTACAAATCTTGTAAAAGCATTCAGTGATTCTCTCGGGGAAATGGAAACCTCTCTTAAAAGCAGTTCTTCAAGGGTGAATTATAGTATCAGTTCCATGAATGTCAAACTTAAAACTAACATTGCAATGGATGGCAATGATCTACGCTTCCAGTTGCCTAAAGCTGATGACCTGATACCTGCAGATAATCTGAGTGAAGTGGAATTCACCATCAGTTCCTCGTCAAAAGAACCTGAATTATCAAGTCTTGAGGATGTGCCTGATGTAGTTGGTTTTGAACTTGGGAATGCACTTGCTGCTATAAAAGAAGCTGGTTTTAAACAGGGTGAAATTGTAGAAAAGGAAAGTGATCTTTCACAGGGCACTGTACTTTCACAGATTCCTTCCGGTAGTTCGGTTGCAAAATCCGGTGACGCGGTAGATCTTGTAGTTTCAAAAATAACATCCATTGAAGTTCCGGATGTGGTTGGCAATACTCTTGCCACTGCTAAAAAGTCACTCGGTGACGTTGGCTTGTCTTTGGGCAAAGTAACTGAAGAGGTAAATTCTTTGAAAGCAGGTACAGTTATAGGTCAGTCTGTTGAAGCTGGTATTTATGCGGATATTGGAGCTGCTATAGATCTTGTTGTTGCAAGTTCAAAATCAGAGTTTGCTGCAGTTTCGGGAAGAAAAGTTGTGAATCCAACTACTTCCAAATCAGCTGTTGCGTCAATAACCGGCACAGCTGCACGAATCAGCCCTACAGGAAAATCCCTTTCAAGGAAGAAATTGTAATGGCTATTGAAACACATCTTATAAGGGTTGCAGACTCTGCAACCTCTTCACAGATAGAAGTCATCCTGAAAGCACTCGTAAGTATTGGTGGCCGTGTTGATGTTGTTGCAAATAAGAGTATAATCGCCACGTTTGATGGGGATTATTCCGAAGTGATAAAACGCAAACCTGGTGTCCTGATTGTCGGTGGTGTGAATTTCAGGGGAAGGGCTGTGAGGAAAGTTGTGAAAAAGGTTTCACAATAATTTAGAATTTTATATGCATACACACACAAATATGTACGTATATATATATATGTACATATATTTGTAATTTCCATATAAAACATTTCACAGGTCTAAGCCTGTGATATGTTCTTTTATCTGTTCCTTCATTTCTTCTTTATTGAGGGCAAAATCAATGACTGCTTTTACGTATTCTACTTTATCGCCAGTGTCATAGCGTTTGCCTGTGAACTTGTATGCATAGACTTTTTGTTTCTCATTCAAAAGACGTATTCCATCGGTGAGCTGAATTTCCCCACCTACGCCTTTGTCCGTTTGTTTGATGCAGTCAAGTATTTCGGGTGTGAATACGTATCTTCCGATTGCACCAATATTTGAAGGAGCTTCTTCCGGTGAAGGTTTTTCTACGATATCGTCAAGTATATAGAGTGAGTCCTCAAGTGGCTGTCCTTTAATAATTCCGTAACTTCCGGTTTTTTCCATTGGCACTTCTTCAACAGCAATTGTTGAGCGACCATATTTCATGAAATTATCAATAAGTTGCTTCGTACAGGGTTTTTTATTTACTATTATATCATCACCAAGAAGAACTGCAAATGGTTCATCATTTATATGTTTTTTAGCTGTGAGAATGGCATCTCCCAATCCATTTGGTTCTTTTTGTCTGATATAATGTATGTCTACCATTGATGATATGTCCTGCACTATTTTCAGAAGCTTTTCATTGTTCTTCTGGCGCAGATGACTCTCAAGCTCAGGAGAATCATCAAAATAATCTTCTATTGAACGTTTACTTCGGCCTGTGATAAAAATTATGTCATCAATGCCTGATGCTATGGCTTCTTCTACTACATAGTGGATTACCGGTATATCGATAATAGGTAGCATTTCCTTTGGCATTGACTTTGTTGCCGGTAAGAATCTTGTTCCCATGCCTGCAACAGGTATCACAGCTTTTTTTATTTCCACTTTTTCACTCCATTATAATATACACATAATTATTGTGTGCTTTTATGCCACATTCTATAAAAGTACCTAACGCATGCTATCTATTTATACTATATATCTGTCTGGAACTTATTTCCTTACTTACAATACTGTACTCAGTACCTGTGTATTTATGTTATGTATCGAATCCTGGTGAATACTCTATTATAGTAGTCAGCTCTATATGACAATACAAATTATTCAATTTAGTTTGTTCATTGCTGATTTTTTTAGTTGTTTTCGTCCTTTATTCTTGCAAAGGGTTTATATATAATCTATCCCTTTAATGGCGCAGCGTTAGATTACATTGGAAAATGTAACTCTGACTGTACTTAAGATTACAGTGCGAAAAAGTCGGATTTAACATGAAGTATGAATGGGCCTCTCCACGAATGCCCGCTTACACAAAAATGTGTTAAAATACTGGGATGTTTAAATCTTTTCGAGATGACGACCACCAGTAATGCCTATGGCATGCTATGGTCCGTGATGACTGGATGTATGTACAGGTTTGGCGTTGAATGCGTACCATGAGGGTACGTGGAGTCCGCCGTATCATGTCACTTCATTTTCATAGCGGTTCCTGGCTGACTTTTCTCGCGTAAACTGGTCCATGCAAAATTGCATAGACCTGCCACAAGAAGAAAATGTGTAAATTAGGAGAATAATAATGGCAAAAGGACACAGACCAAGACGAGGATCACTCGCTTTCAGTCCACGCGTAAGAGCAAAAAGCCACATACCAAGGTTTAACTCATGGCCTGAAGCTGTTGGGGAATCAAAGCTCCAGGACTTTGCAGGCTATAAAGTAGGTATGACCCATGTGGTAATGATAGATGATACCAAGAACAGTCTCACAGAAGGTATGGAGATTTCCGTTCCTGTAACGGTTGTAGAAACTCCTGCTGTACGTGTTGCTGCAATCCGTGCTTACGGAAACTCCACGTGTGGCGAAAGGTCACTCTCCGAGGCATGGGCATCTGATCTTGATGAAAGCCTTGGAAAGACAATTGTGCTTCCTAAGGAGTCAAACACCGACGAAGCCCTTGCAAAGCTCGAAGGCATGGTTGATGAAGGCAAGGTCACAGACATTAAGGTCATCACCTATACTTTACCAAAGAAGCTTACCGGTGTTCCAAAGAAGAACGCTGATATCATGGAAACCGCAGTAAGTGGCTCTGACGTAAAGGCAAAGCTCGAGTATGCAAAATCCGTACTTGGTTCAGAAATAAAGATTACTGATGTCTTCAACGAAGGCACTTTTGTTGACGTAGCAGCTATCACAACAGGTAAGGGTACCCAGGGTCCTGTAAAGAGATGGGGTATCAATCTGGCGAAGAATAAGCACTCACGTCAGGGAAGTCTCAGGCAGATCGGTACACTCGGTCCGTTCCACCCTTCCTTAGTAAGCTGGAGAGTTCCACAGATGGGCCAGATGGGTTACCACCAGAGGACAGAGTACAACAAGCGTATCCTCAGGGTAGGCGAAGATGGAGATGAGATTACCCCAGCAGGCGGTTTCATCAACTATGGTCTTGTACGTGGTGAATATATCCTTATCAAGGGAAGCATTCCCGGACCTTCCAAGAGGCTTGTAAGACTCAGAGATCCAATGAGGTCAAAAGTACCTGCTATGGGTGAACCGGAAATTGTTCACGTAAGCACACAGTCCAAGCAGGGGTGAACTGAATGGTTACAACAAAAATTATAGATTTATCCGGAAATGCCAAGGGAGATATTGACCTTCCTGAGGTATTCGATGAAGTATACAGACCTGACCTTATCAAAAGGGCAGTTCTTTCAGCTCAGTCTGACAGGTACCAGCCATATGGTCCGAGGATGTACTCCGGTATGGATACATCAGCACGTTCCTGGGGATCAGGCAGAGGTGTCGCCCAGTTGCCAAGGCTTTCTAACGGAAGTCGTGCAGCAAGAATTCCTCAGGCAGTAGGCGGTAGGAGAGCACATCCACCAAAGCCTGAAGCAGACAGGACTGAAAAGGTCAACAAGAAGGAAAAGCGCATGGCTGTCCGCTCTGCAATCGCTGCAACATGTGATGCGGATCTTGTAAAGGCACGTGGTCACAGGTTCGAAGCTCAGCTTCCACTCGTCGCTGCAGATGAACTTGAGAACGTTGGAAAGACAAAGGATGTAGTCAGCTTCCTTCAGAATGCAGGTCTTTATGATGATGTACTCCGTGCAAAGGACGGCAGGAACATCCGTGCAGGAAAAGGTAAGCTCAGAGGAAGGAGATTCAAGAACAAGAAGAGTCTTCTTATTGTTGCAACATGTGATAGTCCTATCATGAAATCTGCAAAAAACCTTGCAGGTGTGGATGTAATTTCAGTAGACTCATTGAATGCTGAAGTTCTTGCACCAGGTACACATGCAGGTAGACTGACTGTCTGGACTGAATCTGCAATATCCTCAATTGGAGGGATGTTCGAATGACCGTCATCAAATATCCATTTATTACTGAAAAGGCAATGATGCTGCTGGATGACAACAAACTCCAGTTTATTGTTGACTCCCGCGCAAACAAGATGCAGATCAAGGCCGATGTAATGAAGATGTACGGATTCCCTGTTTTATCAGTCTGTACAATGAGCACAATGAAAGGTCTGAAGAAAGCTATCGTTACTTTCGAAGGCACAGAAGCAGCCCATGAGATAGCGACCAGAATAGGTCTGATGTGAGGTGAATTAACATGGGTAAAAGACTTATATCACAAAACAGGGGTGCTGGAACACCTACGTACAGGGCTCCATCACACAAGTATAAAGCTGCACTTAAACACCCTCGTGTCGATGAAGAAGGCACATTGTTAGGTACAGTTGTTGAGATTACACACGATCCGGCTCGTTCAGCACCGGTTGTCAAAGTTTCTTTTGAGAACGGTGAAGAGCGCCTGATCCTTGCTCCTGAAGGTATAGCAGTAGGTGACGAGATAGCCTGCGGAATTTCAGCTGAGATCAAACCCGGTAACATCCTGCCCCTTGCAGAGATCCCGGAAGGTATTCCAGTCTGTAACATTGAGTCCAAGCCAAATGACGGCGGACATTTCGCACGTGCATCAGGAACTTATGCAACAGTTGTTTCCCACGACCGTGGTAAGACAGTTGTCCGGATGCCATCAGGTGAGATGAAGTGGTTAAATCCTAAATGCCGTGCAACAATTGGTATCGTTGCTGGTGGTGGAAGGGTGGACAGGCCTTTCCTCAAGGCAGGTAAGAAGTACCACAAGATGAAGACGAGAGCTGCAAAGTATCCTCGTGTATCAGGTATTGCTATGAACGCCATTGATCACCCATATGGTGGAGGTAACCGTAAGCATCCTGGTAAGCCAACAACAGTTGGAAGGAACGCACCTCCTGGACGTAAGGTAGGTCAGATAGCAGCACGCAGGACCGGAAAACGTTAACCGGAGGCTAATACATGGCAAAAAAATCATCATCAAGATTACCAAAACGAAAAGGTGAATTTACCTACCGTGGAAAGACGGTAGCAGAACTCGTGGCTCTGGACACAGATGAGTTCATCAGTATGCTTCCTGCACGTGAGCGCCGCACTCTTAAAAGGGGCTACACAGAAGGCAGGAAGAATGTTGTCCAGCAGCTTAAAGATGGTAAAGACAATTTGAAGACCCACTACAGGGACATTATTATTTTCCCTGATATGGTCGGCAAAACTGTAGAAGTATACAACGGCAAGTCATTTGTGGCATTTGAGATTCAGCCTGAAATGATCGGACACAGGTTCGGAGAATTCGCACCAACCCGCTCAAGAGTATCTCACGGAAGCGCTGGTGTAGGAGCAACCCGTTCAAGCAAGTTTGTGCCACTTAAGTAAGGTGAGATAAATGGCAAGAATTGGATATTCAACTGAAATGGACCCGGCTACAAGTTCTAAAGCTATGGGTTCTGAGCTTCACATCTCTCCGAAAAAGTCACGTGAACTCGGTAGGGCGATCAAAGGTATGCGTACAAGTGTGGCCCAGAGGTACCTTGAAGACGTAGTGATCATGAAACAGGCAGTGCCTTTCAAGAGGCACGGCGATGGCACAGGTCACAGAAAAGGTCCAATGGCAAGCGGTAGGTATCCTGTAAAGGTTGCTGAGTCATTCCTCAAGATTCTGGAGAATGCCAGGAGCAATGCTGAATACAAGGGACTTGACCCGGAGCACATGTACATTGCACATGTTGCTGCAAAACGCGGACGTGTGATCCACGGTATGAGACCAAGGGCACGCGGACGTGGTAGTCCAAGTAACACAGAGACTGTGAACGTTGAGATTATTTTGAACGAGGTGCGCTAATGGCAATAGAAAAGAAATTCGTTCAGGAAGGATACGTAAAAGCTTCAATGAACGAATATTTCGCAAAACAGCTCAGCAGAGCAGGCTATGGCGGTATGGAAATCAACCGTACCCCAATGGGTACCCAGATAACTGTGTATGCTGAAAAACCAGGTATGGTCATTGGTAAGGCTGGTAAGGTCATCCGCAAACTGACTCGTGACATCGACAGGATGTATGATATTGACAATCCACAGATCGATGCGCAGGAAGTAAAGAAGCCGGAACTTAATGCTCAGATGATGGCAAGCCGCCTTGCTTCTTCCATAGAAAGAGGCTGGTATTTCAGAAAAGCCGGTCATAATACCCTCAGGGCTATTATGAACTCCGGTGCACTGGGCTGTGAAATAGTTATTTCAGGAAAACTTACAGGTGCAAGGTCCAGGGTTGAGAAACTCGTTGACGGATACATTAAGCACGCTGGAAAACCTGTTGATGATATAGTAGACGAGGGTTTTGCAACAGCTGTAAAGAAGCTGGGAACCCTTGGATGTAAAGTAAGAATCATTCCTCCGGGTGCAGTATTACCTGACGCTTTTGATATAAGGACAGATGTTGTGGACGAGGCTGTAGAGGCAGTTGCACCAGAAGCTGCAAAGGCTGATGTTGCAGAACTTGTTGACAAGGAATCAGAAGGCGAGGTTGCTGACGAAGAGGAAACAGTAGAAGTTGCTGAAGAAACTGCAGAGGCAGAGGTTGCTGAAGAAACTGCAGAAGCGGAGGTTGCTGAAGAAACTGCAGAAGCGGAGGTTGCTGAAGAAACTCCAGCTGAAGGAGTTGAAGAAGAAGCAAGCGAAGATCAGGCAACAGAAGCTGATGATTCAATTCCGGTAGAGGATCTCGGAGATGAACAGCGCAGGCTGGTTGACGGTATATGGCAGCATAAACATGAAGGCTATGACTACTGGCACCCTGTTGCACGTGTTCACAAGGAGGGATAAGCAATGGCAATTCTCCGTATGAACGAGATCAGGGATATGTCTCCGGAAGAAAGAATGGACGAACTTGACAAGATGAAGGATGAGCTCATTCGTGAGCGTGCTCTCTCATCCGCAGGTGGTGCTCCGGACAACCCAGGAAGAATTGGGGAACTCAGAAGGACCGTTGCAAGGATAAAGACCGTCCAGAAGGAAATGAAGGAGATCTGACTTGGAGATCACTCCTTCAAATCTGGTCCTCCATGAACTAATCGGATTACAGGTGGAAATTGCAGAGTCAAGTAACCCTGCACTAAAAGCCATAAGTGGAAAAGTGGTCGACGAAACAAGAAATATGCTGATAATTCAGACAAAGGAAAGAGCTGAGAAAATGGTTCAAAAAAACGATACAACCTTTGTGTTTCAGATACCTGCCCACCTGTCCGGTAAACATGCTGAGAGGTATGTCAAAGTGAATGGAAACCTTCTGCTCTCACAACCTGAGAACAGAACAAAGAACATAAGAAAAGTACACATGAGGTAATAATCATGGTTAAAGATATTGGATTGGATGTCCCTGCTCCCGAAGAGGAGTGCGATGATGTCAATTGTCCTTTCCACGGAGAACTTCCGGTTCGCGGACAGGTCCTTGTAGGGACTGTTGTCAGCAATAAAATGGACAAGACAGTGGTTATCCAGCGTAAACATGAAATGCTGATCAAAAAGTATCAGAGATACGAGAAGAGGCAATCCAAGATCCACGCACACAACCCTCCATGCATTGATGCAAAGGTTGGAGATGTTGTGACAGTGGCAGAATGCAGGCCTCTTAGTAAGACAAAATCATATGTAGTCATCAAGGCGGAGGCACAGGAATGAGGGGAATCAGATCTACCGTTCCACGTGCACTTAACGCCGGTGCTAAGATCGACTGTGTGGACAATACAGGTGCACGTGTAGTCGAGATTATCTCCGTAAAGGGCTACAGAGGTGTAAAGAACAGACACCCAAGGGCAGGTATAGGCGATATGTGCGTAGTTTCTGTGAAAAAAGGAACTCCAGAGATGCGTAAACAGATTCTCCTTGCAGTGATAGTACGCCAGAAGCAGGAGCTTCGTCGTCCGGATGGCCTTAGGGTTTCCTTTGAAGACAATGCAGTTGTCATTGTAGACAAGGATGGAATCCCAAAGGGAACCGATTTTAAGGGACCTGTTGCCAGAGAGGCTGCAGAGAGGTATCCAAAGATCGGTACAACAGCATCTATGGTAATGTGAGGTGTGAATAATGGTATCAAATCAGCCAAGAAAACAGAGGAAGGCAAGATATACAGCTCCTCTGCACATCAAGCAGAAGTATATGGGTGCTCTCCTGTCAAAGGACCTCCGTGAAAAGTATGGATCCCGCAGTGCCAGCGTTGTCGTTGGCGACACAGTAAAACTTATGCGTGGCGACCATGCAGGGACAACCGGAAAGGTTGAAGCAATTTCCCTTAAACACGGTACCATCGTTGTTGAAGGTGTAACAGTTTCCAAAGCAGACGGGACTGAGGTTGCAAGACCGGTGTACCCTTCAAATGTGACGATCACAACCCTTGAATTGAAGGACAAACGCAGAGAAGAAGTTATCAGTAACAGGTGATTTTGTGGGCAAACATCAGAAAAGAATATCTGTCCCAAACAGCTGGCAGATATCAAAGAAATCCAATAAATGGATCACAGCAACAAGGCCAGGTCCACATAACAAGCAGCAGAGCATTCCTCTGGGTGTAGTTCTCAGGGACATGCTGGGTATTGTAGATACCCGTGCAGAAGCAAAGCGTATTCTTTCCGAAGGTAAAGTGCTTGTTGATGGTATTATCAGAAAGGACCTCAGGTTCCCTGTAGGTCTTTTGGATGTAATTACAATCCCCCTTGAGAATGTGGCATATCGTGTGCTTCTGGACCGCAAGGGAAGGCTTGAAGTTCACAAGCTTGAGGATACAAATGCAAACAAGCTTTGCAGAATCAATGGTAAGACCATATTAAAGGCCGGAGCTATACAGCTTAATCTTAACGACGGTACAAACCTTGTAGGTTCTAACGACTACAAGACAAAGGATTCACTTATCCTCTCACTGCCTGACAAGGAAATTGTCAAGCACATCAAATATGAGGTAGGTAACCTTGCTATGATCGTCGGTGGGAGACATACCGGAGAGATCGGAACCATCAAGGAAATCAACACTGTAAGAAGTTCCAGGCACAACACTGTCTCAATTTCCGGTGACTATGAGTTTGAGACAATCGAGGACTTTGTAGTTGTAATCGGTGAGAAGGAGCCTGAGATTAAATTAGGTGGTGAGGTAGTTGAGTAATCCGATGAGAACACCTGTAGTTGAAAAGGTAGTTGTTCACATGGGTGTTGGCGAAAGTGGTCAGCATCTTGTCGATGCTGAAGGCATTCTCGGTGAGATTACCGGACAGACAGTTGTAAGAACTTATTCAAAGAGGACTCTTCCGGCATTTGGTATCAAGAAGAATGAACCAATCGGATGCAAGGTTACACTCAGGTCTGGCCGTGCAGAAGAGTTCCTTAAGACAGCACTTAATATTGTAGAGAGCAAGCTCAGATCATCCCAATTCGATAAATACGGGAATGTTGCCTTTGGAATAGAGGAACATACTGATTTCCCAGGGATGAGGTATGATCCGAACATCGGTATCTTTGGTATGGATGTCAATGTTGTAGTAAACCGCCCGGGTTACAGGATCAACAAGAGAAGGATAGTCAAGAGGAAAGTCCCAACTTCTCACAGGATTACAAAAGAGGATACAATTGCTTTCTTCAAAGACACATACTCCGTGGAGGTAATTTAAATGGTTCAAACCACTAAGAGCTTTGGAAGAGGAGCAAGTGAATGCAAGAGATGTGGAAGAAAACAGGGTCTTGTAAGGAAATACGGTATTTACCTTTGCAGACACTGCTTCCGTGAAGTTGCCCACGATATGGGATTTGAGAAGTATACGTGAGGTGAAAGAAATGGTATTATTAGATCCGCTTGCCGATGCTTTGTCTACAATAAAAAATGCCGAGGCAATTGGTAAAGATTCATGTATCATAAAACCCGCATCAAAGCTCATTGGAACCGTACTTAAGGTCATGCAGGACCGCGGATATGTCGGTGAATTCGAGTTTGTTGAAGATGGAAAAGCGGGAGTTTATAAGGTAGAACTTATTGGTAGGATCAACAAGTGTGGTGCTATCAAACCACGTTATTCAGTAGGTGCTGCTGACTTTGAAAGATGGGAAAAGCAGTTCCTTCCTGCAAAGAATTTCGGAACACTTATACTGACAACATCAAATGGTGTGATATCTCAGTACGAGGCTCGTGAGAATAACGTAGGTGGACAGTTACTTGCATATGTGTACTGATGGATGTGATGTCACATGGCAAAAGATATAAAGAAAACAATCGAAATCCCGGAAGGTGTAACCGTTACAATACAGGGTCGGCTCCTGTCAGTCACAGGCCCAAAAGGCAAGACTGAGAGGAATTTCTGGTACCCTGGTATTAAGATCGAGGTTGCAGGTTCAGAGGTCATTGTGGACTCAGCAGTCATGAAAAAGACTCAGAAAGCAATGGTCGGTACCTTTGCATCCCATGTCACAAATATGATCAAAGGTGTCACCGGGGGATTCGAATATCGCATGAAGGTCGTTTACTCTCACTTCCCTATGCAGCTTAAGGTTGAAGGGGACAGGTTGATGATCAACAACTTCCTTGGAGAGAAAAAGCCAAGGGCTGCCAAGATACTTGGAGAGACAAAGGTAAAAGCTTCAGGTGATGAGGTTGTTGTCACAGGTAACAACAAGGAAGACGTGGGCCAAACCGCTGCCAACATCGAGCAGACAACCAAAATCAAGAGATTCGACCCTCGTGTATTCCAGGACGGAATATACACTGTGGAGAAGATAGTGTAGGTGATTTGAATGGATGATAAAACTAAACGCCTTTTTAAGGTAAGGAAAGTCCAGAAGCACAAAAAACCTCAATTCAAAAGAACAGACAGCCACAAATACAAGCGTCTGGATGACAACTGGAGGCGTCCAAGAGGTCTTCAGGGTAAACAGCGCAAGGGCATCAGGGCAAAGGGCGCTATCGCACAGGTAGGCTACGGGAGTCCTGCTGCTGTAAAGGGCTTACACCCATCCGGATATGCAGAAGTTCTTGTTTGCACAATCTCACAGCTTGACGATGTCAATGTGGAGACAGAGGCAATCAGGGTCGCTGCAAAGGTCGGTGGCAGAAAGAAGGCAATTATTGAGGCAAAGGCTGCAGAGCTTTCAATCAAGGTACTCAACCCGACAAGAGGTGAACAGAATGACTGATCTTACTAACCAGAAAAGGATCGCTTCTGAAGTACTTGGTTGTGGCGTTAACAGGGTATGGCTTGACCCTGAAGCAGGAGAAGATATCGCAGTGGCTATCACAAGGGCTGATGTCCGTGAACTCATTGAAGCTGGCAGCATCAAGGCTATTCCTGTAAAGGGTGTAAGCCGTGGTCGTGCAAGAGTAAGAGATGCCAAGCGTAAGTATGGACACCGTAAAGGACACGGTAAGAGGAAAGGTAAAAAGGGCGCGCGCAATCCTCGCAAAGAGCAGTGGATGAAGAAGATCCGTGCTCTGAGAAAGGAACTCAAACAGATGCGTGAAGATGGCTCATTGGACAGGGCAACCTATTGTAAGGTTTACCGCAAGGCAAAGGGTGGAGAATACCGCAGTGTAGCTCACCTTAAAGCACACCTTGAGTCAGAGAAGCTCATTAAGCACGAGGAATAATCATGGCAACAGGACCCAAATACAAAGTTGCTTTCAGGCGACGAAGAGAAGGGCGTACTGATTACCACCAGAGACTCAGGTTACTCCTTTCAAAGGAAGACCGTGTGGTAGTACGTAAAAGTTCAAGGCACATGCAGGTCCAGCTTGTAGCTCCAAAACCTGAAGGGGATGTAACCCTTTCAGCTGCACTTTCAACAGAACTTAAGAAATACGGGTACGATGCACCAACCGGAAATACAACAGCAGCGTATCTCACAGGACTGTTGTTCGGTTACAGGGCACTGAGCAAGGGATATGATTACGGTGTTCTCGATCTGGGACTCCAGGCATCATCATCCGGATCACGTGTATATGCAACCTTGAAAGGCATCGTAGATGCAGGATTCGAGATTCCTCATGACTCATCTGTTCTTCCTTCAGATGAGAGAATAAGAGGAGAACACGTAGCAGAGTACATGGAAGACTCAAATCTGCCTGAACTGTTCGATGCAGTTAAGGAAAAGATCTCTGCAGAGTTCAACTAGGTGATTACATGGCATATCAATATGAAGAAGAATGGGTTCCACAGACAAGACTCGGAACACTCGTTCAAGAAGGGCAGATCACTTCCATGGACGAAGTTATAGAGTCTGGTCTTCCTATCAGGGAATCTAAAATAATCGATATCCTGTTACCTGATCTTGAGGATGAGGTTCTTGATATCAACATGGTCCAGAGGATGACTGACTCCGGACGTCGTGTTAAGTTCAGAGCAACAGTCATTGTTGGTAACGGAAACGGATTTGTCGGTCTTGGACAGGCAAAGGATGTTCAGGTCGGACCTGCAATCAGGAAGGCCATCAGCAATGCAAAGATCAACATCATTAAGGTAAAGCGTGGATGCGGTTCATGGGAATGCGCATGCGGTCTTGAGCACACCGTACCTTCACAGGTACAGGGCAAGGCAGGCAGTGTTCTTGTTGAACTTAAACCAGCACCACGCGGACTTGGTCTTGCTGCAGGGGATACTGCAAGGAAAGTACTTGAGAAGGCAGGTATCAAGGATGTCTGGACAAGGACAGAAGGTACCACCAGGACAACCCTGAACTTCGCAAAAGCTACATTCAATGCACTTGAGAATACAGGTGTTGTAAGAATGCCTGCTAATCTGGAGAATAAGGAGGCATAATAATGTACGCTTTGGTCAGAGTGCGCGGAGACGTCAATGTAAGGGGAACCATCAAGGATACCCTTCAGATGATCCGTCTGCACAAAGTTAACCACTGTGTCCTCCTTGCTGACAATCCTCACAATGCAGGAATGATCCAGAAAGTAAAGGACTACGTGGCATACGGTGTCATTGATGCTGACACACTTGCAGAGATGCTTATAAACCGTGGAAGGCTTGAAGGCGGTGACAGGCTCACTGAGGAATATATAGCTGAAAATACAGACTATGATTCCATCAAGGCTCTTGCACAGGCTGTCTGTGACGGTAATGCAACCCTTAAAGATGTTCCTAAGCTCAAGCCGGTATTCAGGCTCCATCCACCAAGGAAGGGTCACTCCGGTATGAAGAGAACAGTCCAGCAGGGCGGTGTACTGGGTAACCATGGTGAAGACATCAACAAACTGTTGAAGAAAATGAGGTAATCCCATGACATCAAAGAAAACCAACACAAAGAAGTTCAGAGGTTCACGCACATGCGGTGGCGGAACAACCAAGAACAGACGTGGTGCAGGTAACCGTGGTGGAAGGGGTAGATGTGGTGAGAACAAACACCATTTCTCCCGTGCAGTACTACTGGGATACCGCCGTGGACACCAGAGAGGATTTACCCGTCCATTGAAGGTCTTAAATGATACTTCAATTGTTAACGTCGGTGAGCTTGATGAACTTGCAGATCAGCTTGTTGAAGACGGTTTCGCAGAACTTCAGGATGGCACATATGTCATCGATCTTGCTGTCCTTGATATTGACAAGGTTCTTGGATCAGGTAAGGTATCAAAGAAGCTCGCTATCACAGCAGCTGAATTCTCTGCCAGTGCAAAAGAAAAGATTGAAAGTGCAGGAGGATCTTGCACAGAACTAGAAGAGTAATGCCATCTGGCATTACCTATTTTTATTTTTATCGCAATTTAAAGGGTGTATATTTATTAATGTGTAAATCCATTAAGGTGTACTTTACCAAAAATTGCATGGATTTTTCCATTCAAGGGTGGAATTAATGAGTCTTAAGGATAGTTTGGAACCAATTTTTAATAAATTGCCTGCAGTTGCAAGTCCGGAGGGGCATGTCCATTTTAAAAACAAATTAATGTGGACGCTTGGAATTCTTGTGCTCTATTTTGCACTTGCAAATGTACCGCTGTTTGGATTGTCAGCGGATTCGATAGATCTTTTCGAATCCTATAGAGCGTTTTTTGCCGGGGCTTCGGGTTCTCTGATGCTTCTGGGTATAGGTCCTATTGTTACCGCATCCATTGTCCTTCAACTTTTGGTTGGTGCAGATGTCATTAAACTTGACATGTCCAATCCATCAGACCAGGCATTCTTCCAGGGTGCCCAGAAATTTATGGTCTTTGTAATGATAGTACTCGAGGCTCTGCCACAGATTGCTGGTGGGTATATACAGCCAGATCAAGCACTCGCATCTACCTTGGGTGTTAATACCGGAGTTATCACATTTATCATCTTTATACAGATCTGCATAGGCGGTGTACTGGTCCTCTTCATGGATGAGGTCGTTTCCAAGTGGGGTATTGGTTCCGGTGTAGGACTTTTCATTGTTGCCGGTGTTTCCCAGCAGATTGTTACAGGTCTCTTTAACTGGACAACAGATACATCAGGTCTCCCTACAGGTTTCTTCCCTAAATGGATATACCTGGTGCAAAGCGGGGAATTGTCTGGTCTTATCTCCAGTGCGAGTGGTATTCTGACCATTCTGGTAACCGGTGGTATCCTTGCTCTTGTGAGTACTGTGGTAATCTTCCTGCTTGTTGTATACGTTGAAAGTACGCGTATCGAAATACCTCTGGCACACAGTGCAGTAAGGGGTGCAAGAGGCAAGTTCCCTGTAAAGCTTATTTATGCTTCAGTCCTGCCAATGATTCTTGTAAGGGCATTACAGGCAAATATACAGATGGTAGGTCTCCTGCTCAGCAGCAGGGGAATCACATTCCTTGGTGAGTTTAGCGGATCATCGCCTATTAATGGTATTATGTATTATCTGGCTCCTATCCACAGTCCTTATGACTGGATACCCTCTCTTGTAAGGGAATCATTCACCAGTTATGGCGCTCCTGTTCCTGCTGTCTGGCAGATAGGCCTCCATGTGCTAACTGATGCTGTGTTCCTTATTGTAGGTGGTATTATCTTTGCTCTGTTCTGGATCGAAACAACAGGAATGGGTGCAAAACCAACAGCCAAGAAGATATTCAATTCCGGAATGCAGATTCCAGGTTTCAGAAGGAACATAGGAAGTATTGAGAAAGTTATGATCAGATATATACCAAAGGTGACTGTAATAGGTGGTGCTTTCATCGGTTTCCTGACGCTTGTTGCAAGTATGCTAGGTACACTTGGAGGCGCAGGTGGTACTGGTCTTCTGCTTACGGTAAGTATTGTATATCGTTTGTATGAGGATATAGCATCTGAGCAGATGATGGAAATGCATCCGATGGTAAGATCCTTCTTCGGACAGGAATAAAAACAGGTGTAAATATGAATATTGCATTATTTGGTCCACCGGGTGCTGGCAAAGGCACCCAGGCAAAGGAGTTATCAAAACATTATAACATTCCGCATATCTCCACAGGGGATATTTTAAGAGCAAATGTCCGTGATGGAACTGAGCTTGGTATTAAGGCAAAACAGTACATGGACAAGGGTGAACTGGTGCCTGATGAGGTTCTTATCGGCCTTATCAGGAACAGACTTAGTGAGTCTGATTGTGACTCTGGCTACCTGCTTGATGGTTATCCACGCACAATTCCTCAGGCAGATGCACTAACTGGCATTCTAAAAGAGATCAACAAACCTCTGGATTCGGTAATTAACATAGAGGTTATTGATGATGAGCTTGTAAAAAGGCTTAGTGGTCGCCGCAGTTGCGCATGTGGTGAGAGTTACCATGTGATGTTCAATCCTCCTGGGAGGGAAGGAATTTGTAATGCATGCGGTGCAGAACTCTACCAGAGAGATGATGACAAGGAAGAAGTAATTCGTCAGAGACTCGTAGTTTATAATGACAAGACAAAACCACTCATTGACTATTATAGTGATGCGGGACTTCTTGTGAATGTAGATGGTGCTGGCGCGGTTGATACTGTATTTGCAGACATCTGCAAGATAATGGATCAATTCAAATAAACTAATTTAGAGAGGCTATCTTTTGGTTACAGAACAATTCAAGAAGAAGCTGGATCAGTTCCTGCTGGCTTTTGGTATTTCCCTTATGATCGGTATCATGATACTTGGTCAGGACTTCAGGGACTCTCTCGGTAGGTCCATGAGTCTGATCATGGATCCGGTAGTGACTATTCTTGGGGCAGGTAATTTTCATATTGTCCTTTTCATAATGGCCTCTATTACTGCTCTTTATGCATCGCTCATCCAGAAATACACTATCGATTGGGATCTGATGCGTAATACTCAGGAAAAGATGAAAGGATTTCAGAAGGAGTACAGAGAAGCCCAACTCTCCAATAATACTGCTCTTATGAAGAAGATGGATGAAGAGCGCAAGGAGATGATGGAGGACCAGATGGAGATGTCAAAACAACAGTTCAAGCCAATGGCATACATCAGTGTGATATCTCTTCCATTGTTCATGTGGGCTTATTATTATATCAAAAGTCACGAAGCTGCTTCTCTTGTTTTCCCGTTCTGGGGGGAGCAGATACTGACCGATCCTCTTATCGGTCCTTTCCAGCACTGGATATTCTGGTATTTCATAGCTTCACTTGCTGTAAGTCAGCTGATAAGAAAGGCTCTTGATGTCGGTGGAGTCTAAGTGCTACTTACTATAAGCGGTCTTCCGGGAAGCGGTACTACTACCGTATCCCGTTTAATTTCTGAAAAGTATAATCTCGAAATGATATCTGCCGGAGAGGTTTTCCGTTCTCTGGCAAATGAGTACGATATGACCTTGGCAGAATTCGGTGAACTGGCTGAATCAGATGATAGTATAGATCTCAAAATAGATGAACGCCAGAAGGAGATTGCAAATACCCGTGACAATATTGTTCTTGAAGGCAGGCTTGCAGGTCATATGGCTGAAAAGGCATTTAAATTCTGGATAAAAGCTTCAGTGGATGTCAGGGTTCAGAGAATTGTCAGCCGGGAAGGGAGCTCTTTTGAGGATAAACTTGCTGAGACAATAGAGCGTGAAGCTTCCGAGGCAATCAGGTATAAAACAATTTACGGCATTGATATCAATGACCTTTCTGCTTATGATCTTGTAATTGATTCTGAAAAATGGGATCAGTTCCAGATAACAAAGATTATCTCATGTGCCATTGATAATAGTTCTGACTTCTAATCCGGAGTCTGGCGGTTCTTATGAAATCAGGTATTTTACCTTCTGAACAAAAAAGGGAATTAGTTCACAAAGCAGAAGCAACGACAAGTCCTCTTCATGGATGTGCTCCTGAAAATCGTCCAATGAGGCAGTATGTTGAAATGGGAGTTGTCAATCTTGACAAGCCCGCAGGTCCGACAAGTCATGAGGTCACTGCATGGGTCAAGGATATTCTTGAGCTAAACAGGGCAGGACATTCAGGTTCACTTGATCCTGTAGTAACAGGTGTGCTTCCAATCATGCTTGGCAGGGCCACAAAGACAGTTGCAGCACTTCGTCTTTCAGGTAAGGAATATATTTGCCTGATGACTTTGCATGAGGAGGTTCCTGAGAAAAAGGTACGTAAGGTATGTAAGGGCTTTACTGGTCCGATTTTTCAGATGCCACCTATTATTTCTGCTGTAAAACGTGCAGTACGTGTCAGGAATATCTACTACCTGGAAGTTCTTGATGTGAAGGACAAATCTGTCCTTATGCGGGTTGGCTGTGAGGCAGGTACATACATGCGGAAACTCTGCCATGACATCGGTGTTGCCCTTGGCTGTGGTGCCCATATGCAGGAGCTTCGCAGGACAAAGACAGGTCCTTTCAGGGAGGATACTTTGGTGACACTGCAGGATCTTAAAGATGCCTATGTTTTCTGGAAAGAAGATGGAGATGAACGTTTCCTGCGTGAGGTAATCAGGCCCATGGAAGAAGGTCTTGCACATCTTCCTAAAATTGTAATTCGTGACAGTGCAGTGGACGCGGTGTGTCGTGGTGCGGCAATTGCAGTGCCCGGTGTGTTAAGTCTTGATTCCAGTATTAATAAGAATGATGATATCTGTCTGTTTACTTTAAAAGGAGAAGGTGTGGCACTCTGCAAAGCGGTCATGGATAGCGGGGAAATACTCGAAAATACCCATGGGATTGTAGCTACAACCGAAAGAGTAATAATGGATGCTGGCACTTATCCGCAAGGCTGGCACAGCAAGCCAGAAAAACCACAATAAAACACGTGTGCCGAGATAGTCTAGCGGTAGGGCGCAAGCCTGGAAAGCTTGTGGGGCATCAGCCCCTCGGGAGTTCGAATCCCCCTCTCGGCGCTTATTACTCATTTTAAAGCCTATACTTTCACTTCGCTTACATTTCAAATATATGTCAAGGTGTGAAGGTATGTGGTATGAGTTTCTATGGTTATGAAAAGAAGATTGCAAATGCTGAGCGTAGAATCCGCGAAGCAAACTATTCTCAAAAGAACAAGGATCAGATATTCTCTTTTATTCATGTCCTCTATGCTGAGGGATTGTCAGATGCAAGGATCCTCAAGTATCTGAGCCAGCTGAACACATTGTCAAATTGGTTTGATAAGGACTTCGATGATGTGACAAAGACTGATGTTTATCGCATAGTTGCCGATGTGGAGAGATCCGACCGCAAGGCTTGGACAAAACAAGGGTACAAAGTGACGATCAAGCGTTTCTTCAGGTGGTTGAAAGATACCAAGCATGATCCAGAACTCACTGAGTGGATCAACACAAACATCAAAGAATGCGACCAGATTCCATGTGTCTTCGGTTAAGGAGTTTTATTTACTTATTGCTAATGTTTTTGGACAATAACAACTACCTTAACTTACAGAATTTAACTGTTAAGTAATCTCATACTACTGGTTTTATCACTGGTATGTTTTTGATGAAGTTATGAAACTACATGCTATTTATCACGATTCTTCTCTTAACCGATGACGCATGAAATCTGTTCTTAATCTGGCATATCCATCTACTTCTACAGGCATTTCACCAGTTGCTTCTGTATAAAATGAACTTGGATCATCTACTGTTTTGCCATAGATATACAAATCATACATTCTTGTTTTCTTACCAGTTACAGAGGATAAAGCACCAGACCACAGTGAATTCGTAGAAACCTTTACACCATCAGAATATTCTATTGAATTATCAAGAATACCATCAATCCAAAGGTTAAGATGAGTTCCATTGTACTCTCCTGTGATTGTATGAGTTTCATACAAATCTACAAATGTGCTTGAAGCAGTCACATAGTGTTCAACATTGCTTGAATTCCATACTGAAAAACGTGCAAGATTAGAATACAATTGTAAAGAATACGAATTGGATTTTCTTATTATTACAGGGGAATTGTATCCTTCTGGATTGAATGTGGCTGATATTGTCAGGTTTCCAGTTATTTGATTTACTGCAGAATTTGGTATTTGTCCATATACTCCATTTGTACCATTGAAATACAAACTCCCAGATTCAGACCAATTTCCACCAACAACAGCCATATCTGAATTAGATGTATTCAGTTTTTCCGCTATAGTGGGAGTATCACTATCATTGAAATCAAAGCCATACAGAAACCCACTTTGAACTGCGGATGCACTACCCACAAACATCATCCCGACTAAAAAAAACAATAAAAGTGTTTTTCTAGAAAGCATTAGAAAATCACTCTTCCACTACCTGTGCTTTGAGGGTAGTTTCTCCAGTTGGTTCTAATCTCAGCCTGAAGGGTGTGGCATCTACAGGAATGTCGAGAGGTATCCAATTCCAATCCTGGCTGGATGGTTCACCTGCTGCAGGGCTTCCTTTGAACTCGAGGTATGCATCGGTGTCTGCAGAAAATGCAAGACCAAGGTCATGCCAGGAACCATCTACATATTCCTCATAATGGAGAGCAACATCGACAGGATTCGTAGAAAGAAGCTTTATTCCCTTGATGTGGAAACATTTGTCTCCGTTCACATTTCCATAGAGTGATACCTCAGATGAAGCTGTGACCTTGTATATTTTCGGGTTTGTTGCACCGCCGTTTGTCCGGCTGTGTTTCCGTGCAAGCTTATTCCGTACTGCTCTGCACAGTCACAGAGGTTCGAACTGTTGATTGCACAGAACAACATGCCTATTGCTTTCTCTACTGCATCTGACCTGCTAGAAAACAGGTGATGACTTCCAACAAGCACATCTAACTGTTTTTCAGTTAATGGGGATATGCTGGTCGTCAATAATGGTTTGTTTCGTTTCATTCTTCTCAATCTCCTTCACTTTCATTCCTAATCTTAGGAGGTCACGCCCCGCGTCTCCCCGATTCATATATTCACCATTTTGGATATACGCATCAACTTTTTCAGCGAGTTTTACAGGGCATCTGAACGCAATCGTAACGTTTTCCATGTTTAGCTCCTCTAATGCAAAACTATAGTATTGCAATAGTTTTACAATTTGCAATTAGTTGCTGGCTTATTTAATTGTTATGCTATTGTCTTACTTATGAATAACTATTGTTATAATATGGTATATATGCAGTAATTGCAATAGTTAATACAATGGCTAAACGAAACAAACCGCTAATTACTGCTAGTGTCAGTCCTTATATACGTGAACAAGCGGAAATGCTCGTAGAATCTGGTAATTTTGGAAGTATGTCTGATCTAGTTAGCATTGCGTTGGCAGAGTTTATTGGGAAATATAAACTCGAGCAAAAAGAAAAAGCCAGGTCTTTAAAAACGGATGACGAAGCTATCAAAGTAGAACACATTATCGAGTAATTTTTTTTGGCAAAATTAACAGTGTGAATTACTTCGACAGGCATTGAAAATAAAACGAAAAAGGATACAATGGAATTAAACAGAAGGGCGATGAATATGACTCGAGTAGAAGTTAAGAAACGTATCGATGATGTTGAGATTTCTTTAAGCGAAGAAGCAGAAAACCCACAAGCAGCAATGAGAACAGCTGATGAACTATATCAAGCACTTCGGGCCGCAGAAAATACAATAAAAAACCCAAAGATAAAATCATCTCCAAGAATTATGCCACCCGGCTCTAAAAAATAAGGTTGCCTATATGGCACGAAGCTATGTAATCAGAAGGTTCTACGATGTCAAAAGAGATCACTAAAAAAATCTATTTTTACAGATTGATTATGAAAATGGATGGAATAATTGTAAGTGCATCCGATGTTTTTGCAGAGATTGATAAGCTATCATTTAATAACGGAGACCGTTACTATAATTTAGAAAATGGAAACAAATGGGCAATGTATGTGGATTCGCACCAAAGCCCCATCCGCGCAAGAATGGGTACGAGAAGGGAAAATGAGCTTCCTGAGATAGAATGCGATGGTAACTTAACACCTCTAAATATCCCTCCAAAAAGTGGGTTATATGAACCAACACACTTCACATTGTTCCCTAACAATGTCGTTGGTGTTGAATACAATCACTATGGACCTAGAATTAGCAGCTTAAAATGGTACATCCCACGAAAAATCCCAGACATTGTTGATGATGTAATTTTGTTGCCATTAATGAAAAAAGATGTACTGGAAACAATCCACGACATTGGAGAAATAAGATCATTTTCTTTTGCAGCCCAGAGGGATATGGGGGCATTTGTTAAACAATTAGATAAACATCTATCTGCTGCTTTTGACGCATTAAAAGAAACCAGTGATTCCGAAATGATTGAAATAGTGCTTAAAAGTCCAAGGTATTCAAGAGATAATATTAAGTTGCCTTTGGTGGACAACTTGAAAAAATGGCTAGGAATTTCTGAGGTGAGAGAAGGAGTGGATAAATTGAAAATCAATGCATTAGACACTACCCTCGATGAGTACAAAACATTTGACTTATTACAAGAATATATCATGAGTGAAAAACAGGTGATTACAATTGATGATAAGCATCGAACCGTTAATTCTAATGCCATGTATGCTGCAATACACCAAGCATATACTGACTGTAAACCAGAGATTAATAGAACGATAAAAGAGTAAGTAAAGATGAGTAAATTTAAGGACAAATACGAAGAAAGATTCATGTTTTATGAATTTATTATTTCTATCATCCTTAGCATTGCAATTTTTCATTTTGTTTTTCCTATTATTTTTCCCGATGGTGTGGATTCTTGGTTAATACTTAACAAAAAAGATATTTACTCGCTTTTAGCAAGTATCGCAGGAACACTTCTTGGGTTTGTTATTACAGGAGTATCGGTAATACTTGCATTTTCTGAATCTGAAAAGTTGAAAATGCTTAGGAAAAGCAAACATTACAAAACTATATTTGTAGTCTACTTTAGTACAATAAGATGGTTAGCTTTGACAACTATACTTTCAATAGTCTGGATATTTACTGATTTTTTAATGACGTATGCATTCTACCTCTTGACTTGGTCGGTTATTATTTCCTCCCTACGAATTGGCAGATGTATCTGGATTCTTGAAGCAATTGTAGAAATCGTAATTCAGGATTAATTGTATCATAATGGAGTGGTATATTGAGTGAACTTAACGTAAACTATGAACCTAAAAGTATAACCGGGTTACTCGTAGTCGCTGGAATCGTGTTTGTGGGTATAGGTTCCATTACAGGAAACGCAGATATGACAGAATATGGCAATCTCTTCTTGTTGCCAGGACTTGGTTCTTGGTTTCATTTCATTGACAAGAACAATCAGAAACCAGTTAACAAGAGGCTTCCAGTGAGAAAAATCAAGAGATGATTGTTGGCGTTTAATGAGGAAAGACGGTATTTGTATTTTGTTTGAGGGAAAAATATGGGCAGAAGGGGGAGCACATATCCAGATAATCCTTGGGTTTATCTTATACTTATTGTTCTAGCTTTGACGATCCTATACACAATTTTCAAAATAATATTAGTTCCGCTAGTTGTGATTGTTATTTTTTCCTTCATTGGCATGATGATTGGGGTATATTTCGATGAAGAAGATTTTAGAAACCTATGTGGCTTAGTTTTTGTCATTTCATTTATAGTGTTGATGGTGGTTTTCTATGGCATCAATTTCTTTGAAAACCATGAATTAGGAAAAACAATAATTAATTCGGGTGAAAATATGATTGGTTCTGCAGGGAACTATACTTAGTGTTTTTTCATTCATTGATGTCAAGTTGTTATTTTCATAGTCATTTAAAAAAACTTAAATATCAGACCGTTGAATGCTTGTTTATATATTGAATGATGGGTGCATAGAGGTGGTTAGACGTACTGTTCTAACTGTGGAAAAGAGATAGAAGACAATGCGACGTGGTGCAAGCACTGCGGTAAGCAGATAAATATTCCATTCGAATCTGCACAACATGTGACCGGGAAGGTTGTGACGAAGAGTCCTGGTGTAGCTGCAGTTCTTTCATTCTTTGTTCCGGGTTTAGGACAGATATACAATGGTCAAATACTGAAAGGTATCCTAGTGTCGTGTCACAGTTAAAATGACGTGATCTTTATTACGCTTAATATCCAATTAGAGCATATGCAAAGAAAATACATTGTCACGCTTACCGAAGAGGAAAGAAATGAATTAGATTCCATTGTTTCAAAAGGAAAACACAAATCTCAAACATATCAAAATGCCTTAATTTTGCTAAACTGTGATGAAGGGAAATATCAGAAAGAAAAGCATACTAATGAGATAATTTCTAGTGTCCTTAATGTTAGTATGAGGAAAATAGACCGTGTGAAAAAAAGGTTTGTTGAAGATGGCCTCGATCTTACATTACATGGCAAAGAAAATGAACGAATCTATGAAAAGAAAATTGATGGTGATCTGGAAGCACACATCATTGCATTGAGTTGTTCCGATCCACCACATGGTCATAGTCAATGGTCATTGCGATTATTAGCGGACAAAGTAGTCGAATTAGAATACATAGATAGCATTTCATACGAATCAATAAGGAGAGTTTTAAAAAAACGAACTTAAACCCTGGAAAAAAGTAGGTTGGGTAATCCCGCCCAAACAAAACAGTTCTTTTGTCGCGCAGATGGAAATGGTATTAGATGTCTACAAGCGTGCTTATTCTGCTTTGTTTCCTGTTGTTTGTATGGATGAATCACCTAAACAATTGATATCTGAAACAAGAAATAGGATCCCTGCTTCATTTGGCAAGCCAGAGAAATATGATTATGAATATCGACGAGAGGGTGTTTGCAACATATTCATAGCTTGCGAACCTTTAACAGGAGAAAGAATCGTAGAAGTAACAGAACGCAAAACTAAAAGAGATTGGGCACAGTTCATTGAAAAAGTTGCAGCAAAATACAAGTCAGCAGAACGGATTACATTGGTCATGGATAATTACGATACACATGTGCCAGGCTCATTTTATGAAACTTTTCATCCAGAGAAAGCAAAACGACTTCTTGATAGATTTGAATTGATCTTTACTCCAAAACATGGAAGCTGGTTAAATATGGCAGAAATTGAGCTGAATGTACTAAACAAGCAATGTTTAAACCGTAGAATTGGAGATAAAAAAGTTCTGATTGACGAAATAAAAGCTTGGGAAGCATATAGGAATGAGAGATGCAGCAAGATCAATTGGCAATTTACAACATCTGATGCAAGAGTTAAATTGAAACGCCTTTATCCGACAATTAAGGCGTGACATGACACTAGTAATTGCATTTACTCCATTTGTAGCTCTGTTTTCAATAATGCTTATGAGATTACATTGGGCAACAATACTGATAATTCCACTTTGGTGGTACAATTTCATTTCCAATGCTTACCGATTGTCATCGCCGGTTTAATTTTCCCCACTTTCGGCGGTATAAAATTCCCCACCTTTTGATATAAAATTAACTCTACACCCCCCTACATACATAATAAAATGTTACAGTTTCCCTATTTGCAATCCCACTTTTCTCCTGTCCTTTAGCCTGTAACTTTCACCTTTGATATTGATCGTAGTACAGTGATGTAATATCCTGTCAAGAACAGCAGACGCAATCACATTGTCCTGGAATATCTCACCCCACTGACCATATGATTTATTTGAAGTAAAGATTGTAGAACTCCTTTCATAGCGTTTGGATATCAATTGAAAGAAGCAATGAGCACCCTCTTCATCAAAAGGGAGATAGCCCATTTCATCGATAATGAGTAACTTGTATCGGGTGAATTCCCTGAGCTTCTTCTCAAGAATTCCTTCCCTATTTGCCTTTTTCAACCTCTCAATAAGGTTTCCTGCATTGATGAAATAAACAGAAAAACCTGCTTTTACAGTTTCCATTCCAAGGGCAATTGCAAGATGTGTTTTTCCCACTCCCGGAGGACCAAGCAGTACAACATTCTCTTCATTGTGAACAAATCTCAGAGTAGCCAGATCATCGATAACAGCTCTATCAATTGATAACTGGAAATCTAGATCGAATTCATCCAGTGTTTTTCTTATCGGGAACACAGCAAGCTTAGTTCTTCTCTCAATTGCATCAGCTTCCCTGTGTATTCTTTCCTGCTCAAAAAGATGATCAAGAACCTCCATTGTTGTTCTACCATCCTTTGCAGCAAGTTCCAGATAATTATCTAATGTCTGCTCCACAGTATTCAATTTCAGATACAACAGGTTACTATGTAATCTGTCATAGATCAGAGGGTTCATGCTGAACCCCCTTCACAGAATGCATCATAAACATCAAGAGGTCTCTTCTCAACCTCTACATCAGACATCCTGACAGGTGTTTGAGGAGGTTTCCTGCATTGTGAATTCTGTTTTAGTATCTCACTTAATAATCCAGCAAAGTGTTCTTTATTCCTGACCACTCTGCTATTTCCAGGAATGATCTCATGTTCGCATAGCTGTTCATTATCAACATAGATCTGTAACTTCCCTTCTCCTATATGTACCTCAGATAATCTTCCTGCAAATCTATATGGAACAGAATATTTGTTCCCCCTATATGAAACGTAACAGTCTCTTGAAACCATTCTCTTCTCTTTTCTGACCATCCTGTAAGGATGTTGGTTAAGAGGCAGTAATTCCTCGATTTTGAACCGATCCAGTGGAATCTCATGGGTAGTCCCATGTACGGTAGAATTGACCCTTTCCAGCCATTTGAGAGCCTGTTCATTCAGATCGTTCATTGATACAAAATTTATTCCAAGGAACAGATCCCGTTTTACATACCCAACAGTATTTTCAATCTTTCCTTTTGTCTGAGGTCTGTAAGGTCTGCATAATCGTGGGATGAATCCATAGTGCTTGAAGAAATCCTCAAACTGTGAGTTCCATTGTGAATTCGATGCCTTTAAAGCTCTTTTGATGACAACCTGTTTCATGTTGTCATAGAGGATCTCCTGTGTACATCCTCCGAAGTATTGGAAAGCATTGATATGACATTGAATGAGGGTGGCAGTATCCATGCTCAGGGTGAATTCGATATACCTCATCCTGGAATATCCCAGTATCATGTTGAAACAGTAGATTCTTGATGTCTTTTCTCCAACTTCTATTGATGCCATTTCTGCCCAATCTACCTGAGACTGAACACCTGGCTTTGTCTCATAACGCAGTACCGCAGGTACTGCCTGTTTAGGCCTTATTTCTCTCACATAATCCTTAACAATTGTATAACCGCCATCAAAACCCATTTTTTTTATTTCACGAAATAATCGGGATGCAGTATAAGGTCCGCTATTGAGCTTCTCAAGAATGTAAGGTTTGTAAGGATCAAGTTTGCTGCCTCTTCCCTCACGTTTCTGTGCCTGAGGCACAGTTTTCAGATCAAGGTATTTCTTTACTGTTTTTCTGTCATAACCGGTTTGTCTGGATATCTCACTTACGTTAAAGCCTTGCGAATTTAAGTCTTGTATCACTAACCATTCGTCGAATAAGAAAGAGCGATTGCTCGCTCTCCCTCTTCTAAGAACCGGACGTGAAAGTTTCCCTTCATCACGGCTCAAGCATTCTATAACCCTTTCTGTATCAGGCGGCTGTTAGACTTTCGTGACACTTACTCCAACGACACTTGTTTCTGCTTTCTCAGATAGTTTGTTCTCCATTTGAAATATTCTTTGTCTACGTAGGGGTTCTTATCCATTTTTATACACGGATGTCTTATTATCTTCGTATCCGAGAAGATTTTAAGTTTAAGCCCCTCTGCAGAGAATACCCAGTTCCTTGACCCTATCCTATGCCAATATCGATTTACTATCCATTGGTGAGATTTGTTCGGATGTCGCCTTTTAGCCCACGTCCATAGCATATTCCATAATCTGAAATCAAGCTTACTGAACGTCTCTTTAGCAACTGCTGAGCGATGGTATTCGCTCCATCCAGTGATAATAGGGTTGAGTTTCTTAATGAGAGAACGTTGCGACAAAGCCTTGCCGTTCTTAATCACGTTACTTATACTTCTTGTGATATTCTCAATAGATTTATTCGAGGGTTTGATTAGGAGTTTACCGCTGTATTTCCGAAAATTCCATCCCAGGAAATCAAACCCATTGTCTATATGAGTAATAAGGGTTTTCTCACGAGATAGTTCCAGTCCTCTTTCCTTTAAGAATAGTCTGATAGTATCAGCAATATCTTTAGCTACTTCCTCTGAATCGGCAGTGATGATGAAATCGTCTGCATATCTCACAAAATTGACTTTATGTGGGTTATATCTGTTTTTATTGATAGTTCCCCTCTTGTTTGTATGGTATTTGGATGCTATTGCATTTTCCATACCATCCAGAGTGATATTAGCCAAAGTTGGAGATATTAGTCCACCTTGCGCAGTACCTGCTTTGGTGGGATTCAGATGCCTGTTGTACACATAGCCAGCTTTAAGGAATTGCTTTAATATTGACTTATCCATAAGGACATTATTCAGGAGCCACTCATGATTTATGGTATCGAAGCAGCCTTTTATGTCCCCTTCCAGAATCCATTGAGCAGAGTTTCTTTTACTCAGGCATACAAATAATTGAGCTTGTGCATCCTGTGAACTTCGATATTTCCGAAATCCATAGGATATTCTGTCTGCTGTAGTTTCTGCTATTGGGTTTAGAGCTAGGGCATATAATGCCTGCATCGCTCTGTCGGACATTGTAGGGATGCTCAATGGTCGTTTTTTCTTCTTCCCTGGCTTCTCAATATAGATTCTTCTTAATGGTTTGGCCTTGTAGTTCTTACCTGACAGTTCCAGAGCAGCTTTCAGCTTGGAGTTGGACGTTATCCATTTTTCTCCATCGATTCCAGCTGTTCTTTTACCTCTGTTTTGTGTTACCTTCTTTACTGCCAGTAATTTGGCATGGAAAGAATTGGTAAGCAAGTATTGTAGCCGTTTAACTAAATGCCACTTCTTTTGTCTAACTGCTTTTACAATCCGGGTTTGCAGCTTATTAACGTTATTTTCGACTGTTTTCCAGTCGATTTTCTCCCATTTCGGGATTGAATTGTCTGCAAGCCTCTCACCTGATGGTGTCGTTGAGTATCCTGCATTCATAAGTTTGCCTCCTTTCATGTAATAGAACACCTACGGCAAGTCTGCTCCCTTTCGGGATAAGGCAAATTTTGAACCTCTATACATTCCATTACAGAATGTCATTAGCTTTTTACCGTTTCCTCTATCCCCTGTGCCATTGTTCCTTCTCACGAAGTCCCTACCTCTTTTTTTTTTTTTTTTTTTTTTTTTTTGAGGAGCACATGGGACTTACCAAGTTCTAAATTTATGGATAATATGACCATTTTAGGAGTTATCTGTAGGCCGGAAACACTCGTTTTGCTCATTATACCGTGCAGAGAGCCAGTATAATCCGGTTTCTTACCTTTTGGTTCAAGTGTATCAACCTATTTCACTTGTCGCTGATTACGACCCTTACGATAGTTCAACTTTCGTTTCTCCATGATAGTCTTTCCCTTGCAGATTGACCAAAATTAGGTTTCCAGTCTTTCCACGTTGTCTCGCAGGCTTCACACAAATTTGTTACCAAAAAATGCATGCTACAATAGGGATATCCTGAGCAAATAGGATAGCATACAGCAATCCATAATTCAGCTTCTTGTCGCACCTCTGTTTTCAGCATTATCCACAATCCTTGAGTTTTTCTCAAGGATTAGTATTTGGGGATTTTTAAACCGCCGAAAATGAGGAATTTTATTCCGCCGTTGACAAAACAAAGATATAACTGAAATTACTTTGATGGTATCCAGTGTTTTGGGCCAAAACCCACGCAGAATTAAACAATTTCTAAATTTATTTATTTTGAAGTCGTACATAGCAAAAGAAACTGGATTATTTTATCATCATAATGAACTACCAATCGACAAGATGTGGACTTCAGAAAAACTTGCAAAATTTGTTGCGATAAGTATCAGATGGCCAATGTTAATAAATGACCTTTATGCTGAGAAAAATTTATTGCATGATTTACAGTTTATTGCACTCGACTCTTCACAAATAGAAATAGAGGCTGATAATTTAAAATTAGTATTTTGGTCAAAACAGCAAGAACTGATGGATTTTTTAAAAGTGGGCTTTTATAATCCTGATGATAATTCAATCGATTATGAAAAATTAAAAATATATGCTTTAAGTGATTTAAATTACGACAAACTAATTGACATATCTCCAATTAATACACTACCAATTGTACATTTGGGAAATAATGATGGTGGCATAAGTAGATACGATGAACATATAATAAATTCAAAATTAAATACTAATACTGACATGGAAAACGCACTTGAACATGTCCATGTAAACTTAAGAAATTTCAAACTTTGGTTTTTAGATATTTTGGACATCGACCTCTACTTTAAAGACGGTACAGAAATTCAATACGAACCTTCTGAAAATTATAATTTTTCTACCGCTCTTGAAGAACATGTATCTCCTGAAGAGGATCCACATATGTATGAAGCTCTTAAAAAAGAGGTTCATGATTTTAAATCTATGATTGCTTCGTTGCTAGAAGAAGAGGGCTATGGCAAAATTGATTTGAATAGTATTGATTATGAGGTTGTGGAATTTATTGAACCAAATGATTAGGTTTGAATACCATTCAATAATAATCCTATAAAGTACCTAGTTTACATTAACTCAACATCACCTTCATCAAAACAGGCATGACTTTCCTATAACTCACTGTGGAGTTGTTCAATTAATCCAGGTAATTAGTCATCGGTACTGAACCGTTGGAGTGGCCGACCATATACTTTATTAATGATTCCTGAATGCCATCTTTAACGCATTTGTCAATGAAGTAATTGCGGCCGTATTTTAATCCAAGCCCCTGAGCTCTGAAGTATTTGAGAACTGCTTCAACACTTAGATTCATTTGATCAAACATAATTCTCACATCCAGCGTTGCAAGTCGAAGCACAAAAACAAAAGTCGAAACACAAATTTAAAATCTCTACACGTTTAGGGGCTGTCAATTTTGTTGGGGTTGAGCAATTACCAATTAGAGGCCGTCTAATTAGATCTTCGGCATAAAAGCTTATCCTTTTTTTGGGGCTGTCAAAAACTTTGGTGTTAGAGCAATTCTTCTTGGATAGCATTTTCCCATAAATTGTAATACTGACTAATTGTACATTCTTATGATCGCGTTTTCAAATAATCAACCCAATTCATTCATTTGCATTATGTAATTGGTAATTGCTCAACCCCAACAAAATTGACAGCCCCGTTTTACCAATGTCACTAAACTATCATTTTGTTTTTGAGGCTCTTGACGAAGAAGTTCTTTTATGTAATTCTGAACATTTACTTTATCTGGTTTTGGAACTGAAAATGGAACCTGAATAAATTTCTCCATGAATTCATAACCATAGTTCAAACCAAACAAGTGAAGATCCCCGTTGAATGTATACTTGTTTGATGGATTTGATGAATAAAGGTAGGGAAGCAAGTCTTTGTTTTTCGCGGCTATGCCTGAAGCTACTTTCATCCTGTCCATACCTATTATAAATACAAGATTTGGATCGTTAGCAATAAGAAGATTAATTGCTTGCATTAAATCTGCAGCTGTTGGTATTTCACAGCGATCGAGATCATCTATGAAAATATACACTTTGGAATTATTTGAATATGCATCAACTACTTTAGAAAAGTCATCGTGGAATTTTTCAACAAATGTTACATAATTGGTATAATCAGGTGACTCCAAGCACTTCTTCAGGTCCATTTCGAATGGGTTTTGAAATATTTTGTTTATATACTCTTTAAAAGCTGCAATTGTTCCAAGAAAAGCAACAATTCCTGCAAGAACAATATTAAATTCTGGAAAATCATAGTCCATTTGTAACTATTCAGCCTATCTCATTTCCACCAAGCTGCTTTCTCTATTTACGCTCAATTCTGCAATAAATAAACAAGTGGATTCCCATTGAATATTTCACTAATCGAGTCTATAACCGATAGAGATTTCTTGTTCACAGTAGAAACGTATCCTCTAATGCGGCAGAAATTTCTAGCCCCTTGTTCACTACGGAAAGTACCTGATATCTTCTGCTGTACCTTCGTCATTCTGATATCTCTTTCCGCCTGATTGTTATCAAACGAAACGTCCGGGTCGTACATAAACCGCAAGATATCCTCCTTAAACCTCATGAACCGATCCAGCAGGTTCTTTGCTGCAGTTTGCTTCTTACGTCCTCGTTTTTTAGACTGCACATCTGATTCCGGATCAGGAGGAATTTCGTTCATTCCATAACAGGTAATGTGATCATAATCCTCACTGAACTTTTGAATTAGTTCAGTATCTAAAAGACCATTATCTACCTGGTGTTTGATGCACACCAACAGATCACCCATTAGCTTTGGCCACTCTTGATCACTGTATTCAGCAACTCCGGTTAACTCTCTTAACAGATGTGCATTACATAATGAATGCTGGCAATCATATTTGTAGTACGGTTTCCAGAAATCATGTGTTGCAACACCAGTATAACCTGGCAGGATACCCATGGCGTCCATTGCTTGCGACCCTCTTTTTTTATGTACAAAATAATATGTGAGGTTCTTAGTACCTGCTACATGAAGCCAATTACGGGATGCGTTTATTCTTAAACCTGTTTCATCAAGGTTGATAGCATGAGATTGCTTCAGGAGATATCTCACTCCGCTTTCAAATGCTTCAAGTTTATCATAGCAATTGCGTTCGATGTTCACTATTGTAGCAGGACTGATCCTGCATCCTAAAATATCAGAGAACAATTTGACAACACGCTGATAGGGAAGTAGCTGGTTAGTGTGCAAATAAACTGCAAAGGACCTAACTCGATGACCATATTGAGTTGGCTGAGTTACACCATCCGGAAAAACTGCTTTGTTCATATGAGAACATTCAGGACATTTTTTTATCTCACAGCGATGTTCAATGCACTTGATGGTTATTAGAGGAATGTCAAAGACCTGTCTTCTTTCATAATCAGGGGACACAGAAACTAACGATCCCCCACACTTGATGCATTTGTCTATATGATGAACAACAAGTTCATCCGGTTCATCATTCATTCTCAGTGTAGTACCCGGATGACCATTTTGTCCACCAGCAGATCGATCACTCTTTTTTCTCTGAGCTTTTACCTTCGGTTTTTTCCGTGCATAAGAATCAGTAGAAGGTGGTTTGCTACTATTGCAACTATTCTTATCAAGCATTTCTTCCAGATGCTTGACACGTTCTTCAAGCTGTGCAATTTGGAGAGCTTGTTGTTCAATGATTCCAAGTAATCGAGTTACAAGTTCTATTACTGCTTCTGGACCAGCTTCATAAACCGCAAGTATTTCTTCTCGTTCCATTCGAATCCCCTCAGATCAACAGAACTTTTATTATCAAAGTTAGAATGAAGTCATAGTATATTGATTTTTGCTTTATTGGAGAAGGAGGGCTGAATAGTTACCTTATTTTATCATATCCAGTCTCTTCAATCTCAAATGAAAGCAGCCTTTACAATAATTCCACGGCAAATAACACTACAATGCTTCACTCCGAGACGACTGTCAGTTCATCTGTGAATAATCAGGATGTAATGGATGAACAGGATTGCTTGGTGCTTGCAAATCAAAATCTGGACCGTTCCTTGAGTCTCTTAAATTCGATTCTTAATTTAATAGTGATAATACTTCATGCGTCATCGGTTAAGAGAAGAATCGTGATAAATAGCATGTAGTTTCATAACTTCATCAAAAACATACCAGTGATAAAACCAGTAGTATGAGATTACTTAACAGTAAAATTCTGTAAGTTAAGGTAGTTGTTATTGTCCAAAAACATTAGCAATAAGTAAATAAAACTCCTTAACCGAAGACACATGGATATATATCATTAATAATGTATTTTAGCTTTGATGATGCTGATTTTCTAGTTGAATAGGTGGCTATAGCAATTGATGCAATTATTGTTAGACCCATAATTGCAGGTATTTCTTCTTTCAAACTGACTAATATGAATAAAATCTGTATTCCAGAAAATAATATACAAACACCGTATAGTATTTTAATATGTGAATACTTCTTTTGATAATTATTTTCATTCATACCATTTAAATTATTATCCATCAATCTATAAAAGAAAAACAATGGTGTGGACAGAATAAATACAATAATCATTTTGACGGTTTCAATATCCTGTCCTTCTGGTAAATTGTTTGTAGTAACTATCCAATTAAGAATTTTTTCTAATGTTATTATTTCAAATCCTAAATAAATGAATAAAATTAGCCATGTTATACTAGATGTAAAGCTTCCTATATCTGTGATTTCTTCAACATTTGCATGCTTATTAAAACAATTTCGGATATTTTTATTTTTAGTTATAAAGGAATTCCATACATTTCTCTTTTTAGCTAAATTGCTCCAATATTCTTTTTCAATATATCTTATTGCTAATGGTATTAGAAGGACTGTTAGTATCAGAGCTGCATTCTCATGTAAATATTGATATATCACGTTTAACCCTTCGGCCAGTTTCAGTCTAAATGTTAGTATGTTGTGATTACGTAAATAACTTAATTCTGGGCACAGGGTGTAATGAATTGTTCAATTTCATCCTTGTATACATTCGGTTGGATTTCAAGGGTCACTTTCTCTTTTTCGGCATTAGTGGGTATGGGCGTGGCGATGGCTCTCATTCATTTTTCTTAACATCTTTTTTTCCATGTTTGATCCATACACAATATATTCAAAATAGTCAAGCATATTACTATATTAATATACAAACATTGTTGCAACTGTGGTAAGGGTGATATTTTGATTAGAAAAACGATGAAAAATTAAAGTAAAAAATTTTGGTGCTCCGATGGGGATTCGAACCCCAGTCGCAGGAGTGAGAGTCCTGCATGATTGGCCGTGCTACACTATCGGAGCAATCTGCTTTGCTTATCAGCACCCTTGAAAGTAACTCAAAGCATATTAATCTTTCGTTTGAGTGAAAGAGGTGTATGCTTGCGATTTATGCAAACATACTGTGTGGTGTATTCTGTTCTTCTTCCTCGGAAACAACCTTTTCGTATGCTTCAAGAAGGTCCTGCATGGTTATGCTTTCTCCACGTCTTCTAAGGACGAACATACCTGCTTCCTTTGTGATGACTTTTATATCGGCGCCACTGAGAGCATTTGTCATTTTTGCAAGTTTATCAAAGTCCACATCATCTGCAAGATTCATTTTACGGGTGTGGATCTTGAATATCTCGCTTCTGCCCTTCTCATCAGGAAGTGGAACTTCGATCACACGGTCAAAACGTCCGGGACGGAGCAGCGCAGGGTCAAGAAGATCTATCCTGTTGGTTGCAGCAATAACCTTGACATTCTTTGTTGCGTCAAAACCATCCATCTCGGCAAGAAGCTGAAGCATTGTACGGTTCACTTCTGCTGAACCTGTTGTGCCGTCGTGTGTACGCATGCCACCTACTGCATCTATCTCATCAATGAAAAGGATGGATGGGGACTTGTCGCGGGCCATCTGGAACACATCTTTGACCAGACGCGCGCCCTCGCCGACAAACTTCTGCACAAGGTCTGAACCGGACATTCTTATGAATGTGGCGTTTGCTCTTGAGGCAACTGCCTTTGCAATGAGTGTTTTTCCTGTGCCCGGGGCGCCGTACATCAGCACACCTGTGGGAGGCTCGATGCCTATCTTCTCGAATAGTTCAGGTTCAAGTAGCGGCAGTTCCACAGACTCAATAACCTCTTTCAACACATCATCAAGGCCGCCTATCATATCATAGTCGATTCCCGGGGAATTAATAAGTTCCATGACCTGCGCGCGTACATCGGCGGCTCTGGATATTATAGATATAATAGAGAATGCGGCATTCACGCATACTCTCATGCCTGCCTCCACATCAAGGTTGGTCGGGATCTTTGTCACAACTTCCTGATTGTTGCCGTGCTGCCTGATAAGTGCCTGTCCATTATCCACCTCCATAACTGTGGCGATGAACAGCGGCGGGGTTGTAAGCTGCTCTATCTGTCTTCTGAGCTTATTTGTTTCTTCAAGGTAATTGTTTGCAAGCATGCTTGATTCAAGCAATTTTGCCCGCATGTTTTCGTTATTGACTTTAAGTAATTCGATCTCGTGAAGTAATGATTCTACATCTTTTTCGTCAAGACTGTCAGACTCTATCTGCGTCTTGATTTTTGAACTAATGCTGTCAATTGGTGATTCTGCACTGCTATTTGACATAGGGACTTAGTATGGGTATCATCAGATATAAAACCAACTGCATCAATGGACCGTGCTTTTGCTTGCAGCATCCTTGTTTTTAGTCATTTTCTTTTGTACGGGTTAAATGTAATTTTCAGACCTATTCACAAAAAACACTGTTTGTGTTATTATCTCTGCTAATTTCATGCATTAACTGATTTAAGACCTTTAATTCTAATTATAATGTCTTATAATCTGTTTTAACCTGCATCCTACACTTTATTGCTACCCAAATTCGACAAAGAACGAAATATTTATCTATTATTATTGCAGTTGTTCTATTGTTGACAAATCATGTGATTTGTTTTGTTTGTGTTAATTGCGTTGATGTGGAAATAAAGCTCTAATATTGCTTTAATTCACTTCAAAACAAGTGCAGACGATTATTAGAGCAAATATTTATATAATATTAAAACCATGTAAGTAATTGTGAAGCACAGAGAAACAGTGTGTTCCTGATGTATTCACAAGATAACGGATCAAGATTAAAAGAGCAATACCATGAGTCTGAGGGGATAAATGGTTTTGTGAATCCATCAATATCTGAGGGGATGAATGGATCCGCAAAGAGGCAAAAAGGATGAAGGTTCGGCTTGAGATCATCAACGACGATGGCACTAAAAAAGCAAGCGCCGAGTTTGAGTATGCTGACAGGCATAGCCTGGAGGCATTCTTGAACATATATGCAGACGAAACTAGTACTATTTCCGAACCTTCGTCCAATTCATCTAATCCGATGCAGAAAGCATCATCTGTTAATTCTACTAATTCTCAGGTAAATGTCGCTGAACATAATACATACCAACCACAATTTGTTCAGCAGCAGCCACCTATGATTTCTCAACAGCCAGCACAGCAGGCTGATCTGTCACAGCAATACCAGCAACAGTATTCACAGTTGCCAGTACAGCAAACACAGATACCTTCACAGCATGTGTTGCCGCAGGCACAGCAGTCCAGGCAGGCTTATGTGCCACAGCTAGGGCAGAATTGTGTTCCAAATCCACTAAATGATTATCAATTGCCGCCGCAATATATACAACCCAATACACTGCCTCCTGCGGGGGTCCAGCAATATGGGTATGGGCAGCCGACACCACCATTGTCACCTACGGTCCGCCAAACAATGAATCCTAACCAACAGGTGAGGTCGGCTGTGCCTTATATTGAAGCTTCTGCACAGGTTCAGTGTCAGACAGCACCACAGCGCAAGGTTCCTTCACTTCATGACAGGATGAATGACAGTTCACTAACTATCAATGAGCGTCTGGAACTTTTCCTTAAGTATGAATACCCAAGAATCTGGTTCTCATCACAGGATATACAGAAGCAGTACGAGCGCATTTACGGTGAAATAAAACAGAGTACGGTGTCTACATATCTCTCACGCATGTTCCGCAAGAATATTCTTGCCCGCAGAGGAAACAGGACACAACGTGAATATCGCTACATTGCAGACGAGCTTGAGTCTGAATCTGAAATGAGCATTGACCAGATGGCATCAATGCCACAGGATTACAGATTCCAGTACTGATTTTTTGATTTTAGATCTCCTATTTTATCATTGTTTTTCTGTAAACCACTGTCAGGTATTTAACAGACTTTTGACATACAGATTCTCATGCGTTCACCACAGGACCTTTCACAACTGGGTTCACTACTCGTGCTCATTGGATTTTTCCTTGTTTTTGCTGGTATGATAGTTTCTTCTTTCAATAGCAGTGGAACTTTTGGAGGCCTGATTATGATAGGTCCGATTCCCATTGCTTTTGGTTCATCTCCTGAGATCACGTCTACAATGCTCTGGGCAGGCGTTCTTATAGCATTGATCTATCTTGTTGCGAGGAGGAAGTTCTGATGTTTGGAACTTATTTGATTGTCAGTGGGATGCTTATGATAGTGGTTGGTTTTGCGTTAATTTGTATTTCAGGTGTAATTAACTCTAAAAACACAGAAAAAAGAGATGAATACTTTTTAAAAGCAAATTCTGGTTCCTTTTACTCTTCATCTGGTGGTAATGAATATAGTCCGGTTTCTGATAAAACAGAGGTAAGGGGAGGCGGTCTCATCATGTTAGGCCCCATTCCGATTATAATCGGTTCAGATAACAAGAGTGCCAGGACATTGATGATACTGGCAATTGTGCTGATGCTGTTGTATTTCCTGATATTCATGTGAATAGTGTGGTGACGCAGTGATATTGTTAACAAGTCTGATTCGGTTATTTTAAATGAAACACGCATGCAATCCGTCTGTGAATATGTTTATACGCTTTTGGCTCAATACACATATTGATGCGTCCTTTCAAACTGGTTTCGGAGTATAGTCCAAAGGGTGACCAGCCCAAAGCAATTTCCCGGCTAACTGAGGGTATGCTTGCAGGAAAAAAGCACCAGACTTTGCTTGGTGTGACGGGTTCCGGGAAAACTTTTACTGTGGCTAATGTAATTCAGAATGTGCAGAAACCCACTCTGGTTATTGCTCACAACAAAACCCTTGCAGCGCAGCTCTTTTCGGAGTTCCGGGCGTTCTTCCCGGATAATGCTGTGGAGTATTTTGTCAGTTATTATGATTATTACCAGCCTGAGGCTTATTTGCCTACAACTGATACTTACATTGAAAAGGATGCGTCAATCAACGAAGAAATTGATCGGCTGAGACTTTCGGCAACCAAGTCTTTGCTGGAGCGCAAAGACGTGATTGTGGTTTCCAGTGTATCCTGTATTTACAACCTGGGTTCTCCTGAAGAGTGGAGGGCTATGTCTGTTATGCTTACCCCCGGAATGGAGATAGACAGGCCGGCTTTCCTTGAGTCGTTGATCAATATTCAATACGAGAGAAACGATGTTGATTTTACTCAGGGTACTTTCCGCTTGCGTGGGGATACTATTGAGATCTTCCCTGCACAGGAGAAGGAGGGAATCAGGATCGAGCTTTTTGGTGATGAGATAGACAGGATAGCTTATTTTGACACGGTTACCGGAAAAGCGCTGGAGGAAGTTCTTCCAGGGGATACTATTGGCATCTATCCTGCCAAGCACTTCGTTATGCCGGAAGAATATATTGACAAGGCGCTGGGCACAATTGAAGCTGAACTTCATGACAGGCTTGCTGTGCTGAGGTCGGAGAATCGTTTACTTGAGGCTCAAAGGCTGGAGCAGAGGACCAAGTTTGACATGGAGATGGTCCGTGAGCTTGGTTATTGTAGCGGTATTGAGAATTACTCCCGGCACTTTGACGGCCGCCGTCCCGGTGAGCCTCCATCGTCCCTGCTTAATTTCTTCCCTGAAGATTATCTTCTTGTTATTGATGAGTCGCATGTGACCATCCCGCAGATTCGTGGAATGCACAACGGTGACAGGGCAAGGAAGCAGTCGCTGGTGGAGTATGGTTTCAGGCTGCCTTCGGCTCTTGATAACAGGCCGCTTCGTTATGATGAGTTTGAAAGAAGACTTGACAATGTGATCTATGTTTCTGCAACCCCTGCGGAGTATGAGGTTGAGAAGAGCAAGGCTGTGGTGGAGCAGATCATCAGGCCAACTGGTCTTGTTGATCCTGATATTTCTGTCAGGCCGGTTGAGAATCAGGTGGATGACCTCATCGGTGAGATCCGCAAGGTTACGGAGAAGGGATTCAGGACTCTTGTGACGACGCTGACCAAGAGGATGTCCGAGGATCTGACGGAGTATCTTCTGGAACTGGGTATCAGGGTGCGTTATATGCATTCGGATATCGATACTCTTCAACGTGCAGAGATCGTCAGGGATTTGAGAAAAGGAGAGTTTGATGTGCTTATAGGAATCAACCTGCTGCGAGAGGGTCTTGATATTCCAGAGGTTGCTTTTGTTGCAATACTGGATGCTGACAAGGAGGGTTTCCTGCGCTCGGAGCGCTCGCTTATCCAGACCATCGGACGTGCTTCGAGAAATTCAGAAGGACGTGTCATTCTCTATGCTGACAATATGACCGGCTCTATGGAGCGTGCTATTAACGAAACTGAAAGGCGCCGTAAGCTCCAGATGGAGTTTAACGAGAAGCACGGTATTACGCCAACAACTATCCGCAAGGCTCTGCAGAAGGAGCTTGTGGAGGGCGAGAAATACCATCCCACGTCCGGTGTTATGGCTATTGCCGAGGACGCTTCGGCACGCGAGATCAAAGATATTATCATCGATCTTGAAGCTGATATGCACCTTGCCGCCAAGAATCTTGAATTCGAGAGGGCGGCAGAACTTCGAGACAGGATAAAGGAGCTTCGAGAAGAGTATTCTCTGTGAATGCCTCCTTTTTTAAATACAGCCCCGGACTTATATTCATTATCAGGCGAAAAGATTATATTGGAAAAAGCACTGTATTGGGTGTCCAAACTGCGCTGGTGGTTTAGTGGCTATGACTGAGGCCTTCCAAGCCTTAAACCCGGGTTCGAATCCCGGTCGGCGCACTCAATTTTTTTTAGTGGAAATTATAACTTAATAGCTTGTTTTTTACAAGCTCATCTTTTATTGTTTACAAATTGTTTTTGGGCTTTTTATGTTAATGGACTACCCGTGAAAACTAGATTTTATTATCATTAATTTCCGTGATATCTGGAAGTTTGTATTCAATAATATAACAAATCCAAAAAACAATTAAAAAGATACTTTCTATCATGAGATTACAATTCAAATGCTACTTATACGAACTTTGTGAACCCTTTCTCCACTTCTTCTAAAAACCATTTGATTTTATCCTCTAAAACCCCAATAGTTATATTATCTGGTAAATCACTTTTCATGTGTTCATGGTAAGCTAATCTAAGCACTTTAAAATCATCTTTTAACCAAGGGTGATACAGATTTGCCAGCATATTTATTCTGTTAAAATTAGATTCAGCAACTTTCAAATCATTTAAGTCCGCAAAAGAAGTACTTTGATTTCGTAGGCTTACATAAAATGATTGATTCAATGAATAAATCTCTTCTAGTTTTTCCCTACGAAGGGCACGATTTTCGTTTTTGATATTACGTGATGCTAGAACAGTATTACTTACAATTCCACCTATAATAGTTAATGCTCCACCAACAATTACAGGTAATAATGGCAATAAATCACTTAAATAATAAATTGAACTACTCATACGGATACCCCCACACGTTAATAACTATTTGTAGGTCATGCTTTTTCATTTTAAGTAATTATTGATTTCAATAAATTAAACAGGTCTGTAGTATCTGTGCAGACTTCCGCTTTCATTTTTCCTATTGTTATGGATTGCAGGCTATTGGGTTGCTACTTTGTGACTACTAGTCTGCACATAGGTGCATGGAGCGCTTCAACGGCACGCATTCATTCCACTTATAAAGCAATAGCTTCACAAGAACGCTTTCATTAAATAATGCACTAATTCACACTAATGGAATTTATTATAGTATTAATGATTTCTTTATCTTCTTTATAATATTCCAATTTAGCTATTCCAGTCACAGCAATAAACTTTTTTCCGTCATAAATTATCAGACTTCTTCCACCATATTTATGATCGCGAATCATGTTCTCGTATGCTTGACACCCATTTATAGTGACAATATAGCCTATACTAGGATCTTGAGTGGTATCCTCTACTGCATCCTCAAGAGACTTGTACTTAGAAACAATTTCAAACACTCTGACACTACTTTCTGTTTCAGGATTTGTAACTGTGATAAATCTGTCAACACTTGTAACATCCCAATTATCAGGGTGCCAAATAGTGATTTTCATATGATTTGTGTATGAACTATAATTAGATTTTATGTATGAACTAGTACTCAATTTTGTGTATGTAATATTTGATTTTGTATAAGAGTACGTACTGTTATTTATCATTAGTATTACACATAATAATGTACATAGCACTAATGCACATAACACACAAAAATAAGTAAATGCATCCTTTCTTTTAATCATTTTCCAATACCTGTCTTGACATTTGATGTTTCTGGGCAATATTTATTAAATGTTTACTACTCAATAAAAGCAAAGATATTTAATATGTATGTTTTGTAAATTTGCAGGCTCAAAGACATATTGAAAATGAGAAAACCTAAAATAGATTTTTTGATATAAATCAGTAAGTCATACGTCGAACAATCCTTCGGTATAAGGAGCATAGGGGAGCCGGCTCCTCTATGTACTAGCTCAGAAAATGTCATATAATGCAAAAATCCCAAATTCAGTACTTCGCTATTTTTCCCTCCTTTTTCTCCTTACCGCTATTCATCTACCTCAAACACCGCACTACCAATTGAACCCTTAAGTTTCTTCTAAACCATTCCTCAACAAACAGGATAAATCTGTCAAACCTGAACCTATCCTCATCAATTGTTTGAGGACCTCGTTTTACAATCGTAAAATGCTTTTTCTGAATTAGGAGCCATGTATTTCTAAGCAGGAACGATACCAATGTAAAAAAGTACCTGAAAGTAACGTTCCTTGTCGATGTTCTGGGTTTGACTATATTCCTCATCCTGTAAGACGATTCGATTGCAAACCTTCTTCTATAGACCGTGCTAATCTTCCGGGGCTTCCAGTTGAGCCCATAAACAACAAAACCCAGGTTTTCGCATCCTTTTTTATTCCTTTTACCTTTCATGTACTTGACATCAATAACGATATTTAGCCGAACCTCTTTCTTCTGAGGATTCTTCATAACATATTGCGAATCCCTTGCCTTTCTACCAATAAGTAGTCGTTTGATCACGTTTCCTTTTTTAACTACAGGAGTAATATGAGGAATGTCTTTGTTCTGTAAGAACTCAAAGACATCAACAGAGCTAAACTCTCTGTCCAAACAAAGAACCTTGATCTTAAGATCAAGGTTCCCTATCAGATCAACGAAATAAGCGAGGTAATTGATCTTTGTTTCACTTCTTTCTACTGGAAGAACGGATATAGTGAACCTCTCATTCTTGTTTATGATGGACAATGAAATATATGAATAGAAAGAGTTTGTAGATTTTTTTGCCTGTCCACGTATGACGTAGTTTTCATTGGATGAATCAGTTTCTCCATAGTAAGGGTCATTTGTAAAGTCAATAGCAAACTCATACTTTTTCTCAGTTTTTAGAGTACTAATAGGACCTTGAAGTAGAATCTTTGCATTTAACCGGATTAGTTCTTCAAGATCCAATTTATTGAGATGATATCTTGTAGATGTTTCACAAGGAACGTCTTGATAGTGTTTCGACATGGAATGAACTGAACTTTTTTCTACTGCCATACATATAGCAGCATAAAATAGGTCTTTACAGGTAAGAGAACCATTGATATTAATGGCGATATTATCAGTAAGAGGTTTTAGAACAGCATTGATACATTGTTTTGGTCTTAACTCGACTTTAGAAGGGGTGCTGGAATTGAATTTTAGAAACGACATATGGCGGCGTTCTCGCCGCATATAAAGCTATCGAAAGGCACTACTTTGTGACCGAGTGGAAAATTAGCAAACTACTGAATTTATATTTCTTATACAAATGATTTACTACTTCTTCGTTTTTTTCAGGTGACATCACTTTCAAATGCTTTAAGTCGGTTTCAATATCATATAGTTTTTAGGGTCCTTTAGAACTGACACTCAAATAAAGGGAGTACATGCCTTATTTTTCATTGCAAATATGCTGTAAGTGCTCCCCCACAAAAAGTACATTTTTAAAGCTGTTTAATTTTCAAAATAAAGACTATTTATATTTGAATTGGAAAATAAAGTGTCAATTTCCCCTAAATTCATTCCATATTATAAGTTTTATAAGACCGTCTATTGATTGCGTTTTCATATAAACAAAAAAGTATGGGAATAAAGGGCTATTAAACTTTTAATGCCATAATGATTCATTATTATAGTACAATTTATTAAATAAACGGATTAGATGATGTACTTTAGTGAGGGGAGTTTAAATAAATATCAATATAAAGAAAATAAGGATTTTTATAACTGGAAATGAATGTCATTTTGAAAGGGGCCTAATAGTTTTACTAAAGCACCCGTATAATTAATCCAAAGTTTTCTATGATTAAAAAGAGCGTCCCACGCATTGAGTACTGAAAGAAAACTGCTCATAATGAGGGCAAATGTAGTAAAATATTTACCAAAATCAACCTATATTGTAGACAGACCTATCAGAATAGTAGTCGCAGCAGATATCAAAGCTCCAAAAACAACGACATAGTAGGCTTTTTTTTTATTATCCGTTCGTTTTCTTGGGGCTGTCAATTTTGTTGGGGTTGAGCAATTACCAATTACATAATGCAAATGAATGAATTGGGTTGATTATTTGAAAACGCGATCATAAGAATGTACAATTAGTCAGTATTACAATTTATGGGAAAATGCTATCCAAGAAGAATTGCTCTAACACCAAAGTTTTTGACAGCCCCGTTTTCTTTCAAACTTAGAGATTATCTCTTGTATATCATTTTCAAAGATATCAATGTCTACTTTAAAATCCATTGATGCCACCCGTGGAATAATTCCAATGTATTAGATGATTATTGTATATGTAGTATTATCTAATAAAGCTTGCACAATTGAAATGAAGCAGGTTCATCCATATCAAAATCAAACCTGTGACAGCATTAAATCTTGAGAGATCATATGGAATGGTACTCTCAACCTAATTTTATTTTTTAAACATTTTGACCTTCATCTAAAACAGCTTAAATAACCGATCCCTCATATTCTTAACTAGCCACTATCAAAAGAGGTTAAATAATGGTAAGGAATAATTCTAGAGTGTTTTGACTTGAGCACCAACCTTATTATATGTAAGTATCTAACAGTTTTCATATACTGAACTCACCTTCGTGTGGAGGAGGGAGCAGGCCACGAAAATAACTAATTCACCTGAGCTTCAGGCAAGTATATGCATAGGTTTTTTGTTTTCAATTTCTGTGCTCTCGCTTGGATTCTACTATAATTCTTTAATAAATCTGGCAGGATTACCAAAATCTCCTAATCCTTATCCAGTGTTAGCTCTCATTTCATTTGTGGTCGTGACGTTGATTGTATATGCTGTTTCATATTGTTATTGCTGGATGCAGAATGAGAAAATCACATTAAGTAGTGCTGGAATCTTCAAACTAAAACATATGTGTCAGAACTGTTTTAAGAAAAGACTTCCTTAGAATATCCATAATTAAGCACGATGTCGTTGTTTCTTCCTCTTTTTCTCACAAGATACTGAGCAAGCTCTCTAGTTTTTGACAATAGAGCACAACTCCACATAACAAATTGCTTCATGTAGGATATTTTCATGTGTCTTCGGTTAAGGAGTTTTATTTACTTATTGCTAATGTTTTTGGACAATAACAACTACCTTAACTTACAGAATTTAACTGTTAAGTAATCTCATACTACTGGTTTTATCACTGGTATGTTTTTGATGAAGTTATGAAACTACATGCTATTTATCACGATTCTTCTCTTAACCGATGACGCATGAGGATATTTTTTGTTCTCTGTCCTGATAAAGTTCTTATTTTTCATTTCTCCATCCGGATTTGAACAGATAGTTCCGCCAGCCATCTCTCTTTAGTTTCTCATCAAGATAGCCTTCACGGACATATTCCAAGCCTGCTTTTTCAGCCTCTTCACGCAGGTAATTTCGCGTATATAAGTAGAAAGTCCGATTCAATTTTTTCCCTTCCACTTCTAGTATACTGAATTTTTCATTGATGCCTTCTCCCTCAACAATAACAATAGCAACATAGCCACCATCAACCAGTACTTTTTGTATATTACTCAAAACATCTCCTAATTCCTCAGGATTTATATGGACCAATGATGCACAGGCAAAAACGCCTTCAAATTTTCCATATATATCATCTAAAAAACGAAAATCATTTACTTCAAATTTACATTGAGGGCAACGTTGACGTGCAATGTCAATACATTTTTCACTGAAATCAATACCTATAACTTTTGCTCCTGCCTGGTTCAATCTCATGCTCTCATGTTCCGGTCCGCAACCGAGGTCAAGAACTTGTGGATTTGTCGGTAATAATGAGATAAAATCATTTATTGTCGGTTTCAGTATCTCTTCACTATATCATTCATCGGCAGTTCTTTCTGCCATCAAATCATAGAACATTTTGATTTCGTTATCCATCTTGATTATTCCTGATGCTCAACAATTGGGAGAATAATCAATCAACAATTTCTCCACATCTCCAAGTGTTCTCTATTATGAGCATTCATAGTAAATGGCCTATCACTCTTAGCATTCTTCTTCATATAATATATGCGTCCCTTGAGATTTTTTCTCCACTTTTATCTAAAACAGTTTAAATAGCCGGACTCTCATATCCTTAAATAGCTACTATCCAGACGGATAAAGAATGGGGGATATGGGATGTTGCTACTAAAGTAGATGAAATAGTAGCAGCAAGTAATGGGTGGAGTGAGATGATTCACATACTTAACTTGATTACTCTCATACTTAACTTGATTGATATTTGTTGGTGTTGGAGTGAGGCTGATGCAGGATCCAGATTATTAGGGTTGGTTGGTTTTGGTGGCCTGATAATCACTTTATTTGTAGGACTTGTTACGATTCAGTATAACCGACACCAGGATAACAAAAGAATAAAGACAGAAACAACTATTGATTTTATCAAAGAGTTTTACTCCATTGATTTCATTTCTCATAGAAAGGCAGTTTCCTTCCTGAAGAATAAAGTAAAAGTCTCTACTCATCAGCAGCAGTTCATTAATTCCATTGCATGTGGTTTTGTATATCCAATGCCGGAAGGTGTAAAATATTACGAGGGAAAGGTGATAGATGGTCTCACAGAACATCAGCACATTAAACTATATCTGGCTTTTCTTCAAAGGCTCGCGATATCTATTGAGAATAAACAGGTAGATATTGCTTCAATAAAAAAAGCGATGGCAGATGCTCTTATATGGCATGCTGAACTGGTGCTAAAAGTATGTACTGAGATTCAAGTACAGGCACAAGCAAATTACGATTCACATATAACTGGGGCTCAAGATAGACTTATGCTACTAACATGCCCGGCACAACTTGTAATAGATCTGCATTACGAACTCGGTTTAGGTAGAGATGCCTTAAAAGAAGAAATAAAATGCTATGATAAATGGCCTAGACATTCATCAGACAAAACAGCATCGTGGGAATGTTAGTTTTTGTGATTATTGTATTATGATGTACATTATCTTTAAAGTTCATACATCATATGCAAAATGCCTTATTTATATGTCAGAAGCCTTAACTTCAGCTGAAGCCGGGTTCACCTATTCAAATATGTTCACTGTCTAGAACCATACAAGCACGAATCATATGCAACTTAATTTCCGGCTTCATTCTTATTCATTTTATTTTGAAAATTAATTTATGATATCATGCTACATGTACCTCTTTTCTATATTTTTATCTTGTCTTTACGAGCATTGAATACGATGCAATTAACACTACTAGGGAAGCGTAGATTGCAATCAATACTAACAAACTTTTAACCAGCTGAGAATCTGCACGGAATCTCATAGGGGTATTTTACATTGGTAACATTATAAAAGTATTATCTCAAATGAAAAATTATTATTAATGTTTTGAGTCGCAAAGAATAAAGACTTTAATTTCTTTAGAGAGACTGTCGAAAAAATCCCCGTACAAGACAATTTCTGACATGTGAGCAGAGTTAAATAGTCTGGAACTATAATAAAATCAGCATCAATAGTCGTCTTAAAGAAAATTAGAATTAATGTGTACTTAACAATTGTTGCTATAATTAATCCTGATATTCATACAAACCGACTTTTCCGACAGTCTCTTAGAACCCAACTTTGACAGTCAAAATGCAAACAAAACTAAGAACATATGAGATTATTCCTAATGAGAATATATGCTTTCCCATCGGAACTATTCTGGCTGTAAATTGGCTTTCATGTGTCATCGGTTAAGCCCACCATCCCTCTCTAAATCGTTGTCTATTGACATGCGGATCTAATGCCTGACTTGAATATACCTCCATTATCATTTCAAGTGACATTTCTATTCCACAATATTTCAATATCAATCTAAGCTGATTGTTAGCATTCTCTGAGAATATCGTGCTCCATCGAAGTTGTGTATACCTTAACTTCATCTCTTTTTCATTGTTGCTTCTCACAATCGTATATATCCTTCTACTAACAAGAAGTGTCAGCATTGCTATCCATATGTATGCTTCAACAATATTTTGGCATTGTTAATTAAATATAGATAACTCGTTATTCCTGTATTTCATTAAAAGAATGATTGAATACTTTAGCATTTCAATGCTCTTGGTATAGCACTTTGACTTCCTTCTTAACCTTGCCAGAAAATGCCTGAATATACTGTTGTACCCTTCAACAGTATAAGTTTCTGCTTTTGATTTCTTTTCGACAGTATAATTATATCCACACCCGGAGCACCTGTAACGCTGACGTCCACCAACTATGCCATTCTTTGTGGAATCGGAACTTTTACATCTTGGGCAATTCATAAACAAATATATTCATCCATACTATATAGCTATGCTTTATGACCAATGCCAATATTTTTATTAGTTCAGTACTTCGCTAATTTCCCCTCCCATTTCCCCTTATCGCAATCATTCTACCTCAAACACCGTACAACCAACTGAATCTTCATCTTTCTTCTAAGCCATTCTCCAACAAACAGGATAAATCTATCAAATCTGAATTTGTCCTCATCAATTATCTGAGGACCCTGTTTTACAATCGTAAAATGCTTTTTCTGAATGAAGAGCCATGTATTTCTAATCAGGAACGATACCAGTGCAAAGAAATATCTTAAAGTTACGTCTCTTGTGGATGTTTTTGGTTTGACTATATTTCTCATCCTGTAAGATGATTCAATAGCAAATCTTCTTCTGTATACACTACTGATCTTCCTGGGTTTCCATTTAAGCCCATAGACTACAAATCCAAGATTTTCACACCCTGTTTTGTTCCTTTTACCCTTCAGGTACTTGACATCGATAACGATATCCAGACTAACCTCTTCCTTCTGAGGATTTTTCATTACATATTTAGCAGATCTTGCACTTCTGCCTATAAGTAGTAGCTTGATCTTGTTTCCTCTTTTTACTACTGGAGTAATATGAGGAATCTTTTCGTCTTGTAAAAATCTAAAAACATCAACAGAATAAAACCCTCGATCCAAACAAAGAACCTTGATCTTTAGATCTAGATCATTTAACGTATCAATAAAACAGTTGAGGTAATAGACTGTTGTTTTGCTTCTTTCTACTGGAAGAACAGATATAGTAAATCTCTCGTTCTTGTTTATTATGGATAACGAAGCGTATGAATAAAATGAGTTTGTTGACTTCTTGGCCTGACTACGTATCACATAGTTTTCATTGGATGAATCAGTTCCTCCATAGTAAGGGTCATTTGTGAAATCGATAGCAAACTCATATTCCTTATCCGTTTTCAGAGTATTAATAGGACCTTGAAGCAGGATTTTATTATTTATTCGAACAAGCTCTTCAAGATTCAGTTTCCTGAGATGATATCTTGTAGATGTTTCACAAGGGATATCTTGATAGTGTTTTGACATAGAGTGGATTGAACTATTCTCTATGGACATACATATTGAAGCATAAAATAGGTCTTTACAGGTAAGAGAACCATTGATTTTGATATCAATATTATCTGTAAGCGGTTTTAAGACAGAGTCAATGCATTTTTTCGGTCTTAATTCAACTTTAGAATGAGGGCTTGAATTGAATGATAGTAATGACATATGGCGGCGTTCACGCCGCATATAAAGCTATCGAATGCATTTTGATGACTTAAGTGGTTAAAATTAGCGAAGTACTGTAGTTGTATTCACAACATCCATTGCATACCTGCTTTTGAGTTCCTTGAATACTAATTCAATGTCCCATCTTGCTCCATAGAGTTTCGCAATGTCTTCTGCGTCCAGTACATCCGATGGGATATTTGTAATATATGTATGATACTTTTCTGTCTCCTTATTCATTATCGCTATCATTCGGAACATTTCACTGTCGTTCTTCTGCTTGCCATTATAGTCTCGACGTTTAAAAGAAATTTCTACATCTGCATCAAGAACCTGTCTTTTCAGATGAGGTAACACTTCACTTATGCATTTTCCTTTGACATCGATACTTCGACCTCTATGAGTGCTGTTAACATTAACGATAAGAGGATCTGCATTATTCTTCAACCGGGACACAAAATATCCGCCGTTATCCTGAATCCTTGCGAATAACTGGTGCTTATAGAATCCAAGATCAATAAGGAGGATTCTATTCTTGATCCATGGTCCCATACGCAATGTCTTCAACTCATTAGTGCTTTCGGCATAAAGAGCTACATTTTTTGGTTCATTGGCTATTGCACTTACCAGTAATCCTACTTTTACACCTGCAGCAACCGTTCTTATCCTTGCAGCAGGCCATTTTTCAGATAATGAACTATGTAGTCGAACAATGCTGCTATCCTGGATCAGTACATCTTCGAATTGGGAGAGTTTCTCCGAAAGATGTTTGTTCTGTTCTTGAGTAAGTTGTTCTATCCCGTGCATAACACAAGCTCGCAGAAATGCAACCAACTCAGGAGTGAAACGTTCATACCAGCTACCATCGCTTATTTTCTTAGTAGCTGCTTTTTCATAACTGCGTTTAAGACTAGCTAAAGTGTGCTGGAGCTGAACACCAAACCCCAAGGTTAGAACCCAAAACATTATCATAGGATCGATTTTTCGTTCCCGTTTTACAAGACCTGTTTCGTGTGCAGTTTGGCGTAGCCAATCAGGAGAGAAAATACTGCAAAGGTTTTTCTCGATGATTTGTGGATCGTTTGTCATTATTGTCCCCTCAGACAATAAAATATTGGCAGTCGAGTATATATAGATCTAGTTTGCGATAGGAATCCAGTCAGAATCGTTGATGTTAGAAAAACAGCATCATTTGACTTGTTTTTTTCTTAACCGATGACACATGAATTGGCTTTACGATACCCTTGATTTATCCGCTGTTTTTGGTAAACACAAAAAGAATGGTATGGCAGCGTAACTAATTTGCTGTAAAATATGATAGTTCTGTACCTCTTTAGAATGTTTGAAGCTAACTAAGAAGGTACAGAACCATGAACCTATATAACCTATTAGAAGATTATTTTGTCGATAGCGAAGATGCTGTAAGGACTCTTATAACCTGGTTCTTGAACCAGGTTATGGAAATTGAAGCCTTAGAGCAATCTGGTGCAGGAAAATATGAACGAAGTGATAAACGAAAATCTCAACGTAATGGTTATAGAAATCGATCCTTTACAACCAGACATGGCACACTGGAATTACTAAAACCTCAGTTACGTGATGTTCCTTTTACGACCCAGGTCTTTGAAAGATATTCCAGAACAGAAAAAGCCTTAGAGAATGCGATTGTTGAATCATATCTTCAGGGAGTATCGACACGAAAAGTAAAACATATAATATCTCAACTTGGAGTTGAGAACATTTCTGCATCAAAGGTATCCAGGATATCCCAGGAACTGGATGAAAAGGTGATGGAATTCCTGGGCAAGCCAATTGAACAAGAGATCAAGTATCTGTTCGTTGATGCTACCTATTTCAAGATAAGGGATAGTATCCAGTACAAGAACAAAGCATTGTTTGTTGTTGCTGGTGTGAGGAAAGATGGACACAGGGAAATTCTGGGAGCAAGAATCGCAGATGGAGAAGACGCAATGTTCTGGGAAGATCTCTTCAGTGACCTTAAGAATAGAGGACTCAGAGGAGTTGAACTGATTATATCAGATGGACACAAGGGCATCCAAAAAGCAGTAACATCTTCTTTCCCGGGATCCAGCTGGCAGATGTGTCAGGTTCATTTGATCAGAGCTGTACTAAGAACTATACCCAGAAAACATCAGAAAGAAGTGGCAGAGATGATAAAGGAGTCTATAGAGGACCCATCACAGATGCAAGAAATAGTTGAATTCCTTGAAGAAAGAAGGTTTTACAAAGCCATTGAAACACTGGAAAGATTCCACTTTGACACTCATAATTATCAGGCATTCCCAAAAGAGCATTGGAGGAAGATAAGGAATACGAATATCTTAGAAAGGATTAACAAGGAACTAAAAAGAAGAAGTAAGGTCATTGGGGCATTCCCTAATGACGAGTCGCTGTTGAGACTTGCAGTCTCAATATTGATAGACATCAATGAAGAATGGATAACAGGAAACAGTGCGACAAGAAGCCATACCTTGAATTGCGGAAACGCTATCCCTTCCATTTGGGATGATCCTACTATGACATGCGTTGATGGTAACGTCAGGGTGTGAAGCTCATAGGACAATATGGAGAAATTTGGAAGTCTAACTCAAACAATCTGTTAGGATAAGAATACTATGAGGAAACGAAAGTTGAAGCATCATAAGAGTCGTCAGTGATGACAAGTGAAATTAGACTGATACACTTGAACCAAAAGGTACGGAATCAGACTATAATAGCTTGTTTCATATTATAGGAAATGGACAAATGGTTCCCGGCTTACAGATGACCTCTAACGTATTCACAATTATTCATGATATGGAACTTGGTAAGTCCCACGTGCTCCCGGTAACGGGTAGGAATTTCGCGAGAAACAACAATGGTACAGGGGATATAGGAAACGGTAAAAAGCAAATGGCATCTTGTAATGAGATGCATAGAGGTTCAAAATTTGCCTTGATCCGAAAGGATGCTGACTTACCGTAGGTATTCTATTGCATGAATGGAGGCAAACTTATGAATGTAAGTTATTCAACGATACCCTCGGGTGAGAGGCTTACAGACGTCAAATACCCACTCAAGTGGGAAGACATCGACTGGAAAACAGTCAATGAGAAGGTTAATAAGCTGCAAACCAGAATTGCAAAAGCGGTTAGACAAAGAAAGTGGCATTCAGTTAAACGACTACAATATTTACTCACAAACTCCTTCCATGCCAGGTTACTGGCAGTGAAGAAAGTGACTCAGAATAAGGGTAAAAGGACAGCAGGAATTGATGGAAAAACGTGGACAACACCTTTATCCAAAATGAAAGCTGCTCTGAGCCTATCCGGGAAGAGTTACAAAGCAAAACCAATGAGAAGAATCTACATTCAGTAGTTTGCTAATTTTCCTCTCGGTCACAAAGTAGTGCCTTTCGATAGCTTTATATGCGGCGAGAACGCCGCCATATGTCGTTTCTAAAATTCAATTCCAGCACCCCTTCTAAAGTCGAGTTAAGACCAAAACAATGTATCGATGCTGTTCTAAAACCTCTTACTGATAATATCGCCATTAATATCAATGGTTCTCTTACCTGTAAAGACCTATTTTATGCTGCTATATGTATGGCAGTAGAAAAAAGTTCAGTTCATTCCATGTCGAAACACTATCAAGACATTCCTTGTGAAACATCTACAAGATATCATCTCAATAAATTGGATCTTGAAGAACTAATCCGGTTAAATGCAAAGATTCTACTTCAAGGTCCTATTAGTACTCTAAAAACTGAGAAAAAGTATGAGTTTGCTATTGACTTTACAAATGACCCTTACTATGGAGAAACTGATTCATCCAATGAAAACTACGTCATACGTGGACAGGCAAAAAAATCTACAAACTCTTTCTATTCATATATTTCATTGTCCATCATAAACAAGAATGAGAGGTTCACTATATCCGTTCTTCCAGTAGAAAGAAGTGAAACAAAGATCAATTACCTCGCTTATTTCGTTGATCTGATAGGGAACCTTGATCTTAAGATCAAGGTTCTTTGTTTGGACAGAGAGTTTAGCTCTGTTGATGTCTTTGAGTTCTTACAGAACAAAGACATTCCTCATATTACTCCTATAGTTAAAAAAGGAAACGTGATCAAACGACTACTTATTGGTAGAAAGGCAAGGGATTCGCAATATGTTATGAAGAATCCTCAGAAGAAAGAGGTTCGGCTAAATATCGTTATTGATGTCAAGTACATGAAAGGTAAAAGGAATAAAAAAGGATGCGAAAACCTTGGTTTTGTTGTTTATGGGATCAACTGGAAGCCCCGGAAGATTAGCACGGTCTATAGAAGAAGGTTTGCAATCGAATCGTCTTACAGGATGAGGAATATAGTCAAACCCAGAACATCGACAAGGAACGTTACTTTCAGGTACTTTTTTACATTGGTATCGTTCCTGCTTAGAAATACATGGCTCCTAATTCAGAAAAAGCATTTTACGATTGTAAAACGAGGTCCTCAAACAATTGATGAGGATAGGTTCAGGTTTGACAGATTTATCCTGTTTGTTGAGGAATGGTTTAGAAGAAACTTAAGGGTTCAATTGGTAGTGCGGTGTTTGAGGTAGATGAATAGCGGTAAGGAGAAAAAGGAGGGAAAAATAGCGAAGTACTGACATTGAGAAATATGGGAAGAAGGAGAAACGACCACTAAGTATTCCTACAATGCACGATAGAGCAATGCAGGCGTTACATGCTCTTGCACTAGACCCAATTGCAGAAACAACAGCAGACAAGTGTTCTTTTGGCTTCCGTCAGAACAGGAGTACTCATGATGCTTGTGAACTATCTTTTAAGTGCCTGAGCAAGAAACATTCTGCTCAATGGGTGCTTGAAGGGGATATCAAAGGTTGTTTTGATAATATCAACCATGATTGGCTACTGGCCAATATCCCAATGGATAAATCAATACTTAAGCAATTTCTTAAAGCAGGGTTTGTTTATAACCGACATCTGAATCCCAGTAAAGCAGGAACTCCACAAGGAGGTATCATATCCCCGATATTGGCAAATATGACCTTAGATGGCATTGAAAATGCAATAGCTGCTAAGTATCATACAAACATGAAGGGAACTATCAATAAAAGATATAACCTTCATAAAGTCAATTTCGTGAGATATGCAGACGATTTCATCGTCACCGCGGATTCAGAAGAAGTAGCTAAAGACGTTGCAGAATTGATTACATCATTCCTGAAGGAGAAGGGTCTGGAACTATCAACAGAGAAGACTCTTGTGTCCCATATAGATGATGGATTTGACTTCTTGGGCTGGAATTTCCGAAAATATAAAGGAAAACTTCTAATCAAGCCTTCCAGGAAATCCATTGATAAAATCACTAAGAATATTAATGATGTAATTAAGAAAGGTAAGGCCTGGTCACAGGAATCTCTCATCCGAAAGCTTAATCCAATTATCACCGGATGGGCTGTATATCACCAAACAGTTGTTTCTAAGGACGTATTCTCCAAACTTGATTACAGGTTGTGGAATATGCTCTGGACATGGGCTAAAAGGAGACATCCTGATAAATCCCATTGGTGGATTGCCAATAGATATTGGCATAGGGTTGGATCAAGGAATTGGGTATTTTCTACTGGAAGTTATGAACTCAAGCACGTCCCGGATACGAAGATTATCAGACATCCCGGTATAAAACGGGACAAGAACCCTTATCTAGATAAGGAATACTTCGAATGGCGAAGGGAGTATCTAAGAATTCGGAGAAAGGATAACTACCCCAAACCTAAGAATTTTGAGTTGATTGGAACAGGAAGTAATGTTGTTAGTTACTATATATACTAAATGCCACAAAAAAAAAAGAGAGAATAACTGCTGCCCGATACACAAAAGGTTATAGAATGCTTGAGCGGTATGAAGGGAAACTTTCACGTACCGTTCTTAGAAGAGGGAGAGCGAGCAATCGCTCTTTCTTATTTGACGATATTTATCTATAGAAGAATAAGAACATATAGAGGTATAGGGATTTTACAGCAAATGTGAGACGCTGCCACAGAATAAAAATATGATGGGTAAAATTGATTAAAATCACAGTCAGAAAGTTAAAAGTATATTAAAGTTCAATTGATGAAAATGGAACTAGATGAAAATAAGTTAACCTATGAATACATTGATTCGATCTTTAAAGCTAGAATTAATGATAATTTGGCAACACATGCAAATATGGTTAGTGTCTTTCACATTGGCATTGAAACATCTTTATGTTTAAATGAATCCCTCCAATTAAAATTTTTAGAGAAAAGTAAAGTAACGGGAAAATCCTTTTCTGGTCCTCAGTCGTTTGTTTCTCTTTTATTTTTGAGAAATAGTAATTATTTAATTGCTACTGAAGAGTTAGCTTTAAGGGGATTAGCTAATTCTAGCTATTTGAATTTGAGAGTTGTTTTTGAAGGAATAACTCTAATCTATTTACTTTATCTTACTGAAATCGAAGCCAGCCTATTCTATAAAAAACAATTAGGGATATTAACTCCCAAAGAAGAAAGTGATCTAAAAAAGAAGTATAACTGGCTCGGTCCAAAAACCGTAAGAAGCATACTATATAGTGGTGAAAAGAAAGACCAGCTTGAAATGTTTTATCATGAATTATCAAATTTTGCCCATGCGAGTGTAAAAGGTTTAATGATGGATATTGAATCGAAAAAAGGGGTAGTTGGTGATATCCTTGGAACAGGTTTGATGTTAATGGTTTCAAATCTGATCGCTATATATGATATTTATTTTGACATAATTGAAGAAAAAGAAAAGAAGAAAATCGAACAAACATGCGATGAGATAGTCAAAGAATTAGAGGGACAATGGCCTGATCTTGCTCCTAATAGTCCAGAGTTTATAGATAAATTGAAATTTAATTTCCAACAATAAATGGAAATAAAGAATAATATGGAATATCCGGCTCTGTAGAAATCCTGTTGTTATTAGTGACAAAAAACAACCTATAAACTAAAAACAAAGTAGCTATCCGCCGAAGGCGGCACATTCCAATGCTGCTGCACAGAAGATAATTACAAAAATTGGTACAGGCTTTCTGAGAACTCTACATAAGTCCTGCGAAGAAAATACAGAGGATTTGCAGATTATTTTTTTTATAGGGTCCTCTGAGATTATATCCTAATTACAGCAATATAATTCCTTTTTTACCTAAATACAGAGTTTATCTTACTGCCCCATGAAAAGTACATCCTATTTAGTTTTTAAATTCAAATTAAAGCCGAATAAAATCGTAATATTTATTGAGGAGGACGTATTATCCTCCTCTGGCGATTAATTATGCAACCCCCGCTTATACCACTAAACGAAGATTACAAATGGAAATTGTTATCTGAAATACTAAATGTTTTCGATTCAAGAGCAACCAGACAGATTCTTTCAAGGAGGGGCATTCTGCCCCTCCAAAAATCAATACCTGCCATAAAAATAGTTCTTCTGAGCATGTTCTTTTCAAGTGATATCTCCTATGTTGTAAGAGGCCGTCTAATTAGATCTTCGGCATAAAAGCTTATCCTTTTTTTTCGTCATCTTCATCATCTATCTTTTTTTTTTGGGGGGGGGCGGCAGCTATAAATAGCATAAATCTGGCCCGCCTCATGGCTAAAAAAGTAATGATGTATGGAGGAGTCCAATTTGAGGACTCTATTGAAAACTATCTGAACAGGGAAAGCGCCTCAATTTGCCAATTCCTGCACTTTCTCTGCATAGAAGATATTTCACAGTACTTAGAGCGTACTGTGTATGCCAACAAAAGTTGGCATTACAAATATAACATTTCCTCAATGATAAAACTCTTCATTGTTATGTGTTTCAGGCAGTTATCTTATGAGAAAACTGTCGCCTCATTAACAGAAGAAGAGGCAATACTACTCGCTTTTTGCGATAACAATGGTGTTGTAAAACTTCCTTCATCAAAGACCTTACATAATTTTGTAAAATATCGATTAGGAGAAGATGGAATAACTGAAATAATGATGTTAGTTGGAGAAAGAATCCTTAAACTTGCTCAAATAAAAGAAGCTAAGATCGATTCAACTCCGCTTGAAGCTTCAAGATACGATAAATATGCGGATTATAATCCTCATTACAAATGCAAGATGGACAAAGCTCATATCACGATGGTAGGAACTTATCCCGTGTTCATGACACATACAAATGGCAAAGCAGGAGATACTCATGAACTCATCAAACACATTCAAGCATTGAAGAAAATGAATGCTGATATTGACATGTATTCTGCAGATACGGGTTATAAAGCATTCAAGAATCATGCAGATATCTGGTATCATTTGAATGCAAGGCCAGTTATTGCATATCCAAAAAATGCTGTGATCAGCAAAGAGGGCGAAATGGACAAAATCGATCATTGGGTAAATAAAATGTGGTTTCTGGGTGGGAATATACTTGCAAGTACTGAAGAAAAACTAAAATTCCTATATGAGATTGGAATGTCTAAACAGGTTGGGATGAACTTACGTAATCAAAATATGAGGGATGAATCGTTCTATGAGCTATACAAGAAAAGAGGAGAATGCGAATCAAAGCACGGACACATTAAAGATGTAGTCAAGTTCGATATAAGAAGAATCAGAGCAGAGAGTAGAAAGCTCTACTCTCTGCTGAATTTTGTAGCGTATCAGTTACTTGTACTTACAGAAATACAGAATGGGTTTGAGAAAAGAAATTCATTTGGAAGCTTTTATTGAAAATGTTTGTCTAATTAGAATGGAGGTATTTGGAAGCTAATTAGATAACCTCTGTAAGAGAGATCGAAGAAAGGGAAAGCTTGAGGGGATTTCTAAAAACAAATACAGTATTAACAGAAAACCAAATTTATTCAACTCTGAGCAAGTATGACCCTGAAGAATTCATTGGTTTTATCATTGACACTCTGAATAATGCATGCCCTAAGAGAAAAAGAGGCTCAAGAGGCATAATTATAGACAGTACTGATATAAACCTCCAACTTAACTGGAATGCAAAAAAAATAAGCAAGAAAAGTCTTGAAGAAAAAGAATACAAATGGGGCCATTCAACTCACAGAGGATTCTTCATAGGAATGAAACTGACTCTTGCTCTGGATCATTCCACGCTCAAACCATTAGCATTTCTTATCAATGAAGCGAATGTAGCGGAACCTAAGATCTATCCTATGATTCTTTCAGAACTGAAGAGAAAAAGGATAACAAAAGCAGGAGACATTATATTTGCGGACAGAGGCTATTATTCCTATGAAAACTATGCGATCTCCATAAAAGAGTTCAAGGTTGTTCCACTGATATTTCCTCGCAAGAATTGTAATTTCAGGAAGCTCTTCAATATGATGGCATATCCTTTGAACATATTCGATTCAAAAAGGGATACTAATGCTGAAATTAGTGTTTATAAGAGAATCATTGCAAAGTTCAAGGAACTGATAAGTGACTGGAAAAACTTCAGAAAAGTAAGATCTATCATCGAAGATGTGTTCAAATTGGCGAAGAAAGCTTACTCTATGGAGAATTTGCATCGATATACGAAGAGATCTGTTCAAAAATACTGCTCTTTAGCTGTACTTTTAGTGGGGATGACTGTAAACATCGGCATTAGGAAAAAGAAGGACTTACAAGTCTTGGCTGAATGAAGAAGCTGTAAGGGCCCTATTTTTTTATTATGATGGGAAAACGCCGGCTTCGCCGTACCCTTCGGGATTGATCTAGTTACTCATGACCTACGATCGATCATAATTTCAGGATTTCTACAAAGCCGAATATCCTGTTACTCTAATTCATTGTAGACACACGTATATGGACAATAAATAAGTATAGTGTGGAATCAATTAATTTGATGTAAGTTGATTGAGTTCTAATTCGAGAGATTTAACATAATTTTTTACTGGTTTTTTGAGTTCATTATACAATTTCCATGGCTTCAGCGTGATTATATATTTTTCAAAACATTTATCTTTTAATATCTTTTCTTTGTTCTGTCTGCTAAAAGGAATAGGTCTCTTTTTTGAGTGAAGTCGAAAACTTCACATCCTACATTTCCTATATTATAATTCAGTGAGGTGTTAGGCTTTAAATTGGGTGATGAACTCCCCCTCTCAGCGCTTTATCTGATCTTGCACATTTCTGAAATTGTTCTGATTTTATTATTGTTTCTAATTAGTAGCAGATATATATATTATTGAAATCTACTATCCGATAACTCATAAACAGGATTGAATAATAATGTCTGAAGTAAATGTATTCCGCATAAAAGAAAACATGGATGTCAATGATGATGGGTGTACAGTTGTGACATGTCCGGAATGTGGGGCCGAAATTACAGTTCTGTATACCAATATAGCAGATGACAGCATGGCACTTTTGGAGTATATGGAATGTCCTGCATGCAATAGTATCCTTGATCAGGTGCATCCGTCTGAAAGCTTAAACAAGAGAATAGCTGATCACGTGGCAAAGGAACTGCTGAATGGCCTTGAACTGGATTTGAACAAAGCATTATCAAAACGCTGACAATCAGTAATGGCGAATGAGAATAGTTTAAACCAGCAGAATATCGTATTTGCTGATGACCTGGAAGGAGTAGATTGGGAAGAAGCTTCCATAGTGTTTGAACGGGCTCCGCTTGGCAGAAAGAAACGAGATCCTGCTCAACTCCGTAAGGCCTTTGAGGCAAGCTATGCAGTGGTAATTGCTTTAGATTCCGGGAAAGTTGTGGGTATGTGCCGGGCTCTTTGTGATGGACAATATCAGGCGGCTATTTATGATATGGTTCTGTTGCCTGAATTTCAGGGCAAAGGTATCGGAAAAGAAATGCTTGACAGGCTATGCAATAAACTGCCTGTGGAAAATATTATCCTTTATTCAGTTCCGGGGAAAGAAGGTTTCTACAGTAAATGCGGATTCCAAAAAATGCGTACAGCAATGGCCAAATTGAATCCTGCGGTCTCTGATCCTGAAGACGGTTATCTTTTTCCATAGGAAAGTATTTAAGTAATTACTCTCTAGTGAGTGCTCACCTGTTTCGCTATTTCCTGTTTAATGAATAACGTTAAATAAGAAAAATAGTATATACAGGCGAGTTATTCTATTAATCTTTAGAATTGCCTGCCCCATTAATAACCGGGGTGTGTCGAAGCATATGTTTCGGGGCTACAGGACGCTTGCGTCCCTAAGGAGGAAAAAATAATGGCAGATGAAGAAATAAGACACTTAGTCCGTATCATGAATACTGACCTTCAGGGAAGTCAGCCAGTGATCTATGCGCTGACAGGTATTCGCGGTATTGGCCTTAGGACATCAAGAATTCTAGTTGACAGCACGGGTGTTGACCCGAAAAAACTTATCGGTTATCTTTCCGATGAGGATGTTGCAAAACTCGATGATGCAATTACAAACTTCGAGAAGAACATCCCGACCTGGATGCTTAACAGATGTGATGACCCATTGACAGGTGACGACAAGCACCTCCTTGGCCAGGATATCATCATGACCCTCAGGGAAGACCTGAACAACCTTAAGAAGGTTAGGGCATACCGTGGTATGAGGCACGAGAGAGGCCTTAAGGTCAGAGGTCAGAGAACAAAGTCCACAGGAAGGCGTGGCTCAACCATCGGCGTAAGCAAGAAGAAATAATTAAGGTGATCTTATGGGATATCCAGGTAAAAAGAGAAAGAGTTACGACACTCCAAAACATCCATGGCAGGCAGCCAGGATGGCCACTGAAGTAGAGCTCATCAAAAAGTACGGTCTCCGTAACAAGAAGGAACTCTGGAAAGCAGTCAGTATCCTGAGAAAATACAGAGGAGATGCACGTAGGATTCTTGCAGAATCTGCTGAGTTTGCAGACAGTGAACTTACAGGTCACCTCAAGACAGAATCCACTGAGATTCTTGAAAGATTGAGAAGATACTCAATTCTTCCATCTGATGCGAATATCGATGATATTCTTGCACTTCAGACAGAAGCAATCCTTGAGCGCAGGCTGCAGACACAGGTTTACAGGCTTGGTCTGGCAAGGACTCCAAAACAGGCAAGGCAGTTCATCACACACGGTCACATTGCTATTAACGGGCAGAAAGTGACAGTTCCAAGTGTACTTATCTCAAAGGAAGATGAGATGAACATTGACTATTATGGAAATTCACCACTCACCAGCGAATCACACGCTGAAAGACCGGCACAGATAGCTTCAGCAGTAGCTGGAAACGAGGAGGAGTAAGCTATGGCAAACGGAATTTGGGGCGTAGCTCACATCAAATGTTCATTTAACAACACCATCATTACAGTTACCGATATCACTGGTGCTGAAACCATCGCCAAATCATCCGGTGGAATGGTTGTAAAGGCAGCACGTGATGAAAGTTCACCTTATACTGCTATGCAGATGGCAAGCCAGCTTGCAGATACTCTTAAGGATAAGGGAATCGAAGGTGTACACATAAAGGTACGTGCACCTGGTGGAAACAAGCAGAGAAGTCCGGGTCCTGGAGCACAGGCTGCTATCAGGGCATTTGCAAGAGCAGGTATCAAGATCGGCAGGATACAGGATGTAACTCCTGTGCCACACGATGGTACACGTCCAAAGGGCGGTAGAAGAGCATAATAATAAATAAACGGATATGAACTCATGACAATGGAAGTAGACATACTTGAACTGTCAGAGAGGTCTGCAAAGTTCATATTATCCGATGCAAGTGCGGCATTTGCCAATGGTATCAGGAGGGCGGCGCTCTCTGACGTACCAACTCTTGCAATAGATGATGTGAACATATATAACAATACATCAGTCCTCTTTGACGAGCAGTTAGCGTTAAGGCTTGGCCTTATTCCTTTGACGACAGACATTGAGGAGTTCGTACCAGTAGAAGAGTGCACCTGTGAAGGTACTGAATGTCCTGCCTGTAAGGTTTCCCTTACACTCAGTGCTGAAGGCCCGAGAATGGTATATTCAGGTGATCTTGTATCATCTGACGAAAAAGTGCAGGCAGCTGACCAGAACATTCCTATCATTGATTTGAAGGATGACCAGAAGGTTGTGCTTGAGGCTATTGCTCACATGAATTATGGTCACAAGCATGCAAAATGGCAGGCTGGTGTGGCATGCGGCTACAAGAATATGCCTAGAGTCACGTTTAAGAACTGTGACGAATGTGGTGCATGTGTGGATGAATGTCCAAAGGACATTATTCACATTGGTCCGAACGGTGCAGAAATATCCGGCGATGATATCCTCAAATGTATTCTTTGCAAACTCTGTGCATCTATCTGTGAGATTGATGCGATAACTGTATCCGAAGATGAAAAATCTTTCATTTTCACTATGGAATCCGATGGTTCTTACACGGTCCAACAGTTAATTATAAATGCAGGAACAACTATTAAGGAGAAAGCCAGCCGGTTGGGACAGATTTTAGAGTCCCTCTGATGTGGTTTAGGAGATTCACTCTCCTACTAATTTATAAGTTGAATACGGAAAATCCGTCTTGTGCGGGGGTTGCCCAGCCAGGCCAAAGGCGCTAGGTTGAGGGCCTAGTCTCGTAGGAGTTCGTGTGTTCGAATCACACCTCCCGCACCAAAATCTCTTTTACTGAGAATTTGGACACAAGACAATATTTCCTGTAATATTTCCAATTCTACTGCATATCTTGTGCGGGGGTTGCCCAGCCAGGCCAAAGGCGCTAGGTTGAGGGCCTAGTCTCGTAGGAGTTCGTGTGTTCGAATCACACCTCCCGCACTAATATCTTTTCTACTGATTACTATTCTGTTACCCGGTATTCTGTAATTTTAATTTCAGTAAAAAAGTTGAAATGGATAATTTTAAATCCGGATTTCGTTGTTCATTGAACAATATGCTCTAGTTGTTATCTCTGGAATGATATCTTACCTCATCGATTTCGGCTTTTCCAAGAGCTTTTAAAAAATGAGCTGCACGTATAGTAGTATGCTGTTTTCTTTCTTTCATACGGGTCTGGTACACACGAATAGAGCGAAGAAAGTCGATCTTGCGAAACTCAGGCCAGAAAGGTGCACAGAAATAGGCAGCACATTCACTTCCGTTGGCCTGCCATGGAAGGAAATTAGATACTCTCTCATCTCCGCCTGTACGAATTATGAGGTCAACGTCAGGGAGTATTGCACTACCTGATGGATATAAATGACTGGATATCGTTTCTTCAGTAATGTCTTCAAGGCTAAGCTTGCCTGATTCAACCTTTTCAGCAATTTCCTTTACAGCCTGGATGATTTCCTGCCTACCACCATAAGCAACTGCAACTATGAGATTGAAGTTATTATATGAGGACGTTACAAGTTCAACATTATTTATTGATTCTTTTAACGTATCAGGTAATTTTTCAATATCCCCGATTGCATGAACCCGCATTTTTCTCTCATGGGTCCTTTCGTCTACAACTATCTCATCGAATTTGACCCTTATAAGATCAAAAAGTTTGTCTTTTTCATCATCTGTTCGGTTAAAATTCTCAGTTGAAAAAGCATAAATCGTAAGGTATTCTACCCCTATATCGCAGGCCCACTCCATCACATTTTCTGTGACATCTGCTCCTTTGCTGTGTCCAAATGATGTTATTTGTCCCAGTTTTCGTGCATACCTGCGGTTTCCATCCATAATGATAGCTACATGTCGTGGTACCTCCTTACTTTTGACTTCCTGTGTAAGCAGGCGTTCATATCCTTTGTAAACTATTCCTGGTATGTTTTTCAGTATACTTGACACTCCAGCACATTAATTAAACAAGTTCAATACGGCTTAATTGCTATTTGAACTTATCCGGATGAAAAAGAAGGTGGGATTAATAATTTTCAAGCACATTCCTTACAATATCTCTGTAATCCTCTTTCAAAAGGTAAATATTGTGATCACCGGTCACATCAATACTTAGTATCCCAAGTCTGGTATTCATGAGCCCGACCATTGCTGAAACGCCTCTGTAACTAACATCAAAATCCGTATTATGAAGATGCCCGTACACGTCTCCCGTAGTGAACTTATCACCATTAAGGAACAACTTCAGTACTACTTTGCGTATACCAGTATCATCGCGACTAAGATATTTTATTAGTCTTTCTCTTACCCGCTCTTCAATCGTTTCCAGTACAAACACCTCTTTCTTCAATATGTTATTTTATCTTATAAAACTATTTATTTATAATAGCTCTAAAACCAGCATTGGATATGAAAATTGTACCATCTATATCATTCTCACATATATAATTTAGCCTTTTAAAGGGGTATTTTTTCAACAATTATTCCCTCTTTAAAAGGATATCTTTCGATAATGTACAATTTTCTATCTGAATTTCGAATCAATTCTGCAATATCCTCAAGTATCCACCATGCAATATCTATTCCTTTTGATGTAATCTCCATCATATCTGAAGGAACTCTCATTTGTTTCAGTTCTTCAAAAATAACTTCTGGGTCATTCTCCGTACATTCGATGTATCCATAATAAATTGTTCCTTCCTCGCCGATCTCATCAAATGGCCTTGCTGTGTTTTCTGCAATACGCATTAACCTTTTGCGAAGCTGTACAGCATCCTTGTAGCTTGACGGGCAAAAATGGATTCTGTCACAATTATTTGCAGCTTCAAGAGCATATTCCTTTGAACCTTTCACCGCATTTGACATATCGTCAGCAAGGACATATCCACGTTTTTTCATAGCATCGGAATTTGTATCTGAAAACTCCAGTTCATTGAGATTCAGAAAACATTTCGCACTATTTGCAAAATGCCCTACCATTTCTGCACCTTTTAAGGATGGGATTTCTATGCCTGTTTCTATTTCACGATCATTTGCACATCTGATCGAATTAGCATAGCCAGTTTCTTCCAGCCTCTCCCAGAGATTCACAGGCGGATGGAACCTGATCTCATCAAGTCCAGCGTCTGCCAGTTCCTGTATTGTTTCCCTGTCAGGTGCCATGGATGTATACAAATGAATATGATGTTCTGATCCCAACCTGTTCTTAAGAAGCCTTATGTAATAAATTACTTTTTCTTTTCTGATAAGTGGCTCTCCGCCGGTAATTCCTGTTCCGAGAGCATCCATCTGCAGTGCTTCGTCCAGAACATCCTGATCAGAAAGAACCTTTCTTTCGTTAGCATAGGTAATGTCAGCACGTCTCTCTTCGGACACCGGGCAGTAAAAACAATCCTTCGGGCAGGCGCCTGTTATAAAAAGAACCATTTTTGCACCCTGCTGACAGAGTTTGCAACCTTCTGAAAGAAAAGAATGGAAAGAACCAGTCTCTCCGTTTATGACCTTACTCATCAGGGCATTCTATAACCTGCAGGTATTTAAGAGTATTTTTATAGTGGATGTCAAAACTTATGTAATATTCACACATTAAACTGTTTAGATGGGAGAACGTGAAGGTTTTATCGTTTCTATCGGCTGCCGCAAATGTGGCAAATGTGAGAATGTCTGTCCTAACGGAGCACTTTACAGGGTCAACGGTTTTGTCAATGTTGATCACGAAAAATGTGATCTTTGCATGAAATGCGTAAAAGTATGTCCTAACAAGGCTCTGGTCTACATGGAATAAGTCTTTGCTTTTTTAGCCAGAACCTCATTTTCCATACTATTTCTCAATTCCTTCCATACCAATTGAAAATGCTTTTCCGAGGAATTCACCAAGGCCATAATAACTTCTCTCTGGTGAATAGATGATCGGTCTGATTTTCTCTATACTGGGGTTGCCCTTTTCGTCCAGCACGGATTCATCCGCTTTAATGTCCACAATCTCTCCAATGAACTGAGTATGAAGTCCCAGTTCAAAACTCTGTATCAGCTTGCATTCAAGCACAATAGGAAATTCTTCCACATACGGTGCATACACAACATCACTTTTTACAGGTGTAAGCCCCATTTTCTCAATTTTGTCCACATCTTTTCCGCTGGCAATTCCAAAATAATCTGTTTCTTTCACATAATCTTCGGATGGAATACTGATTGTGAAAGCTTCTTTTTCCATGATATTTGCATAACTATATGTTGCCTTGCGAAGGGATACTGCAATACATGGCGGGTCAGAACAGCAGATACCTCCCCAGGCTGCGGTCATTACATTTGCTTTTCCGAACATGTCATAGGTTCCCACAAGCCATGCAGGGGTCGGATATGCCAGTGATTTTGCTCCGATTGATTTTTTCATAAAAACACCTCTATAAAAAAAGGTGTCAAAGAAGCTTTAATCTTACGGCAGTTGTATGCCGATTAAATATGATGTTTTTCCCATATCATTCCCCTGAAAATAACCCTTGAGAAGATGGTTGAAACCGTAAAGACAATTATCGTTACCGGAAGTATCTGGCCGATATCATAACGTAATTGTGCCCGTTATCCTCCGTATTCGATAGTCCCTGAAAAGCGTATGAGTATCACAGTGATAAGTATTATGTAGATTCCGATTGCAAACATAAAGAGGTCGGAGGGAATAGACTGGTTAAGATTTCCAGGTGATATCTTTGCCGGTTCCGGGATAGAGTTCTCAGGTAGTCTTCCGATGCTGTCGGATATATTCAGAAGGATCTTTGCTATGACTTCCGAAAGGGCAATGGTGAAGCCTGCGATAAGTGGTGAAAATATTGCCGCAGTAGAAAGCATGGTGGATGCTGTGTGTATGAATGCCTCTTCTGCAGACCGTCCTTCGGATATCCTTCTACCCAGAATGAACAGGGCATCTGAGAATTCGTTCTCCATTTTCCGAATTTCAGCTCTTATTTTCTTGTAAGGTGCATAAGTGATGTTCAGGTAAATCGCTACAGCAAAAACAATTCCCCAGATTACAAAGAGTGTAGGCGGGATTATTCCTTCCAGTGTTACAGTGGAAATAATATTCAATGGATTTCCTTTGAGGACCAAGATGTATCCGAGAGAAGAAATCACAAGACCTATGACTGAGGATAATATCAGTGCCTCACGTTTTCTCTTCCTGATACCTTGAAGTTCAGGATGGATGTCGGGAATGTCCTGCGGTATGAATGCTGCCGGATGCTGCATAAGTATGTATTCTGCATAGGCAAATGTGAAAAGTGGCAGGATAATGTCGTATACTATTACAAGTGTGCCAATTCCAAACCTGATACCTACGACTGTGATGGCAGGCATGAGCGCAACCAGTGCCAGGGGTATCAGGATGAAAACAGAATAAAGCACATATGTTGGTTTTTTCAGTTTGGATGCAAAGCTGTCCATGAGATCTTTCGTACTTTCGAGAACCAGGTCAAGTGATCCGTTAAGTGTGATTATCCTCTGTGCCTCGTCAGGCTCGCTGGTTGAGCTTTTGATTAAGTGGAGTGCCCGTTTGAAATACTCGCTGTCTTTGCCCCACATATTTGAAAATTCAAGGGTAGCATCATCAATTCCACGATATTCCCTAACATGCAGGTCCCACATTATTTTTTAGAGCACTTTGCTATAACAAGAAGTATCAGCAAAAGATATTAGCAAAAAAGTTTCAGCAACAATACCAGCAACAAGAGTTAATACAATACTTTCACATTACTTCCCACTGGATTTTATACTCCCGGAACGTATTCCCTTATTAAAGGCCGGAGGTCCGCATGAGTATATACACCGTATCACAGCTAAATGAGCACATAAAACAGGTTCTTACAAGCGATCCGCAACTATCGCAGGTGTGGGTGCGCGGTGAAATATCGAACCTGACCAAACATAGCTCCGGTCATAATTATTTTACGTTAAAGGATGGAAACGCCCAGATAAGCTGCGTAAGTTTCAGGATGACCAACAGGACACTGAAATTCGAGCCGGAATCATCAATGAAAGTCCTGGTTTTCGGAACTGTTGACGTGTACACGGTTCGTGGTCAGTATCAGCTCAGGGTTCTTGACATGCGCCCTGATGGTATCGGTGAGCTTTACAAGGCTTACGAGCAACTCAGAAACAGGCTACAGGAAGAAGGCCTGTTTGATGTGATACATAAGAAGAAAATACCTCCGTATCCATCAAAGGTCGGTGTTATTACGTCACCTACCGGAGCAGCAATTCATGATATACTTCATGTTCTTAAGCGCAGGTTCCCGGTGGATGTTCTGCTCAGTCCTGCAATAGTCCAGGGTGAAAATTCCGCAGAGAGTATCATAAAAGCCCTTGGATCCCTGAACCAGACTGATGTGGATGTGATTATTCTGGGAAGGGGCGGTGGTTCTCTGGAGGACCTGTGGTCGTTTAATGAAGAAGTTGTCGCAAGGGCCATATTTGAGTCTGAAATACCTGTGATCTCGGCTGTAGGTCATGAGACCGATTATACAATTTCAGACTTTGTGGCAGATGTGCGGGCTCCAACGCCATCAGCAGCAGCCGAAATTGCAGTTCCGGAAAAGACCAGCCTGACAAAACATATGGAATCGATGTTATCGCGTATGCAGCAGGCTGCAATACATATTATTGCTGACAGACGTCATCATATTGAGTTTCTGTATTCCCGCATAGAGCCGGAGAAATTTGCCGAAATAGTGCGGCGTGACATGCAGAGGGTTGATGAGTTGAGTTCCCGCATGGACATGGCTTTTGGGAGAGCAATGGAATCCAGATATGCCTCCCTTGGTGGTCTTGCAGGCAGGCTCAATGCAGTAAGTCCTTTGAATACCCTTGAACGTGGTTACAGTATTGCTCTGAAAAGCGATGACCATGCTGTAATCAGAAGTGTTGATGATGTGAAAACCGATGAATCGGTTGATGTCAGGTTAATAGATGGTACCCTTGAATGTAAAGTAATGGGTACAAGGTCAGAGAAGGGAAATAAAGCTGAAAATGGGAGTAGGAGCTGAAGGTTATGGCAGGAAATAAGAAAGGTTCTGAAGAAAACACAGATGTTGGTAAGCGCCAGATGAGTGATCTTATGGGTGGATCTGAAGATTCAGAGACAATAAGTTTTGAAAAGTCTCTTGATGAACTGGAATCCCTGGTGGAAAAGCTTGAAAGAGGACAATTGACTCTTGATGAAAGTCTTGGACTTTTCGAGCGTGGTATGAAACTAGCCAGGATTTGCAACCGGAAACTTTCAAAAGCTGAAAGGAAGATCGAGATTCTGATAGAAGAGAATGGTAACCTGAAGACTGAAACATTTATCGAAGAGTGAATCCATTAAGGACCACGGAGGCTTTCTATGAAAAAAGGATTTGACGGTGAGAAGTACGAAAAGTTCTCAGCACCACAGCAGGAGTGGGGCAGCAAAGTAATGGATGAACTTGGCCTGAAAGGCAGTGAACATATTCTAGACCTTGGTTGTGGCAACGGCCTTCTCGGTGCAAAACTCGCGGCAAAAGTACCTGATGGAAAGGTTATAGGTATTGACAGCTCAGCTTCCATGCTTGAACAGGCACAGAAACACAGAACTGATAATCTGGAGTTTTTGCTGCGTGATATTAATGATCTGGACTTTGAGGATAAATTCAATGTTGTGTTCTCCAATGCTGCTCTTCACTGGGTGGCAGATCATTCTCTGGCTCTGGGGCAAATATACCGATCAATGAAAAGTGGTGGCATAATGAGGGTTCAGTTTGCCGGTGAAGGTAACTGTCTGAATCTAATTTCAGTTCTTAAGGACGCAATGTCATCTCCTGATTTTAAAGATGATCTAAGTTCTTTTGATTGGCCGTGGTACATGCCAGGTGTTGAAGAATACAAAAAACTGCTGGTTGAATCCGGTTTTGAGGATCTCCGTGTGTGGATGGAGAATGCTGACCGCAATTTCCCTGATGAAGAATCTTATGTAGGGTGGATAGACCAGCCAAGTATTGTCCCTTTTGTGTCTTTTCTACCGGGGAACAAGGCACTGCATTTCAGAGAGCATGTTGTCAGAGAAGCAAAAAAGATTGCTGTGCAGGAAGATGGAACATATTTTGAATATTTCAGGCGTCTGAATGTATATGCGATAAAAAAATAGAACGATTTTGTGTTTGTGGAACATGTAAAAATGAGAGATGAATTTATAAAAACAATAGAAGGATACGATTCCTCAGCAAAAGCATATTCTGAAACAATTGTAAAATTAAGTAATTATGATGAAACCTATGATTTCCTTGCCGATTGCCTAAAAGAAAATGCCAGTATCTTAGATTTAGCATGTGGGCCTGCAAATATATCTTCCTATTTATTACAACATAAACGATTGATGAATATAACAGGAATTGATTTATCCCAAAATATGATTGATATTGCTAAGAAGAATGTTCCTCAGGGAACATTTTTTTGTGCTGATGTTGTTGAATATAGATCAAAAGAAAAATATGATGCGGCAATTATAGGTTTTGCCATTCCGTATCTCAATATGCAGGAAATTGAGACATTCTTGAGTAATACTGAATTTAATTTAAATCACGGAGCTTATCTCTACATCAGTTTTATGAATGGATATAAGGAAGGATATGAAAATCCATCATTCAATCAGGAAGTGGAGCTCTATATTCACTATCACCAAAAAACATCAATTGAGCAATTACTGAAAAAGCTTAATTTTACAATTATTAAACAGTGGGAATTAGACTATCAAGAATCTGATGGTAGTATTACTACAGATGTTATTCTGATAGCCAGAAAGAGGGATATTAAAATGTACGATGTCAATCAGGATATTTATTGACAGCCTAAAATCAAAAAGTAGAATGGTAAATGCTGTGAAAGCAATTTTCTGAATTGATGCTTTGTTTTCAGTTTTTGAATGTTAGTTCTCTTCAAGATATCTCTTGCCAAGAAGGAATATGCTGCTTCCTGTAAGAATCACAAGGAAAATAGCTATAATGAGTCCTTCTGTTGTGAAATCCTGCCATGAGTGTACAGAGGCCCATATACCGCTTCTTGTTACAAAGGTTGCGAATATCACAAGTATGAAGGATACAACCGCAAGTAATGGTGCCAGAAATTCATATTCCCCATATCTTGAACGCGATTGTGCGTGAAGGTATGCTGTGGCAGTTATCCATGGTATCAGTGAGGATGTTTCCACAGGGTCCCATGTCCAGTACCATGCTCCCCATCCGAGTACTTCGTATGCCCAGAATCCTCCAAGACCAATTCCAAGTGTGAGGAAAAGCCATGCGATTCTCATCCAGTCCCTTGAGATTAGTGTCCAATGGCTGTCTTTTGTAATGAGGTTGGCTATAGCAGCAGCAAAGGGGATAGTGAATGCTGCATATCCCAGAAAAAGCATTGGTGGATGGACAGCCATCCATGGATTTCTTAGAAGAGGGTTCATTCCCTGGCCGTAGGGCACATCATAGAGTGTAACAAAGGGGTTCCAGTTTGTAGCTTCTATGGAACCTGAGGGCAGAACCCTGAAAGCTGAAAATGGATTGTCTATTACAAGCAGTATCAGGAATACGGATGCAATTGCCATGGTTACCATTGTGGTAATGTCCATCAACTTTGATTCTGTCATTTCTTTTGTATGGCCTGTGTAGCGTACGAACATAAGCATCATAAGGATTGCCCAGGCCCAGAGCAGCAGGGAGCCCTGCTGGCCTGCCCAAAATGCGGATATGCGGTAGAACCATGAGAGGTCAGTGCTGGAGTGATTATACACATATTCATAGGATGCATTAACACCCAATAGGTGTATAATTAGAATCATGGACGAGAGTGTGACAGCAAGCGTACAGGCTATTTCCAGTTTCTTTGTAGTTTCCCTTGATTTCCTGTTAGAAGCTGCATAATATCGGATTGAAGCAAATGTAGCACCCAGTCCACATATGAAGGCAATCCATACAAGTATCATTCCAAAATTCAAATCATCACCTTTTGTCCTTCATTCTTTTTGCTTTGCGCTTCTCTATTTCCTGCTGAAGCATGCGGTCATATTTGTCTTCATTGTCTCCGGCATCAGGAATGGTTTTTTCTGATGCTATGTTACTGGAATGAATTGCTTCTTTGTTTCCACGATCAGTGAAAAGTAGGGCGATGATATCTATCACCATGAGGTAGATTCCGCCCCAGAGACAGTTGATGAACGGGACAGTTCTCATGTAAAGGTCTATTTCACCGGCAGATTCGTCAATGGCTCTTGGAGCTATGAACAGTTCCTCGGTGAGTCCGCGATTTATGTAAGTGGTTGTGTAGGTTTGTCCCCACTTGAAATCGGTGATGTAGTTGACTTTTCCACTTTTGAAATAGCTGCCATCCTTGTAAATATCAAAAATAACCTCTGTGGTGTAAGATGATGCAGGATAGTTTCTGAAAGCTTCTCCGTTGTAATATGAATTCATACTGTTCATCTTAAGCTGATAGTGCTGGCCACCAAAGCTTATTATTTCATCGGAACCTGAACTAAGAATTGCTGAACCTTCCATTTTCATATTGGAGCTGAGTACTATTCCAAGCAGGATCATCAGTATTCCAACATGAATGGCATGTGCGCTAATTTTTTTTATTTTGTCTTTCGTTGCAACATTCTGCTTACCAGAAACCATTCTGTATATGCGGTAGAAGGTTGCCAGGAGGGCTACTATCAGTATTGGCAGGGAAATGTCGATTGGAGTATTTCTAAAAGGTGAGATTACTGCAAAAATGATTGAAAGCAATGCTGAACCTGCTACTACAGGAACAATATACTTTTTATCTACATATCCGGTAAGCATGCATGTGCTCAGAAGCAGTACAAGTGCAGCAACGGGAATTGCGGATCTGGTGTTATAATATCCGGGGTCAAGACTCAGGTCCACACCGTTTGCAAGCTTTGCGATAAGGGGAGTCAGCATTCCCATTGTGATGATAGTTGCCAGTAAAAGAAAAGTGACAACAGTCGCAAGCATGGTGTTACTGGTTGCCAGGTTCGGTATTTTGTTTTTCATCTTGCGGGAAATTTTATGTGTACAACGTATTTATAGTTAGAGCTATTTTATCCGTTGTACTCTGATATATTAAACAAAGGTATTGCAAACTGAAATTGCAAAAAAGAGTTTTAATGAGGGCTAATATTTGATAGAGATAATCATCACTGCTGTCTGGCTGATGCTTCCTGCATATATACCTAATTCCATGGCTGCTGTTTTTGGTGGTGGCCGTCCTATAGATGCTGGCAGAACGATGTCCGATGGACGCCGTATGCTAGGGGATGGAAAGACATGGCGTGGTCTTATTGCAGGTACAATATGCGGAATGTTACTGGGCATGTTGCAGATGTATTATCTTAGTAGAAGCAGCAGTATATATGGTGTTGAGTTGCCATCCTTCGGGGAAGGTATTAGTGCTCTGCTTGTGATATTCACCCTTGCATTCGGCTCGCTTTTGGGTGATATGTCTATGAGTTACTTCAAACGCAGGATGGGGTTTAAGAGAGGTGCTGCTCTGCCAGGTGTTGACCAGCTTGATTTTGTCATGGGTGCATGGCTGCTGACATTAATAACATCGCCTGCATGGTTTTTGGGTAACTTCACTTCTGGAATTGTTCTCACTTTGCTTATCATAACTCCTCTGTTGCATTTTGTAACAAACGTTATTGGTTACTTCATCGGGGTAAAGAATGAACCCTGGTAATTGACAGAGTTTAACAATTATCAAACAAATAATCTATCTAGTAATTATTAGCAATAATTCACAATAATCGGTGATCTTATGTCTGATGGGAATGGCAAACGTACATTAATTGATGCATTAAAGGCATGTGGCGCAGTTAAATTTGGAGACTTCACCCTTGCTTCAGGAAAGAAGAGCAGCTATTATATTGATATTAAAAAGGCAAGCACGGATCCTAAGACCTTAAAGGTAATAGCAAAGGAAGCAGGCAAGGTCATAAAGGGCATGGACCTTGCTGCTGTTGGTGGCGTTGTGCTTGGTGGTGTTCCACTTGCGACTGCAGTTTCAATGGAGACTGATCTTCCACTTATACTCATTCGTAAGTCTGAGAAAGAGTATGGTACAGGCGGACGCTTTGTTGGAGATTTCAAGGAAGGATCAAAGATACTGCTTCTTGAGGATGTGACTACCAGCGGTGGTTCTGTGATGGATGCTATTGTGGCAATTCGTGAAGCAGGAGCTGTGGTTGACAGGGTTATTACAGTTGTTGACCGTGAGTCCGGAGCTGAAAAGAGCCTGAGTGATATCGGTGTGAAACTTGTCCCTCTTGTCAGGGCAAGTGATCTCATCTGAGATTTCCATTTATTCTCATTTGAACATCTGAATAAAAGACAAGTTATTTATTTCAGGAATTAGAACTCTCTGATATTCTAATTCCTACTTACTTATAATTACAAAATTGCAATTACAAACAAAAAGATCTCAAATTGATCGAATACTGATATACTATATTTGATAAGATTTTTCTGATAAATTTTGATAAATGAGGTTTCATAAATGAATATACTAGTAGTTGGTGGCGGCGGAAGAGAGCATGCTATCGTGGCAGCGATTGAACGTAGCAGGCAAGACCCGTCCATCTATGCGGCGATGTCAAAGAAGAACCCAGGCATTGCTGCTCTTTGTGAAGATTATCTCCTTGAGAAGGAGACAAACGTTGAGAAAGTTGTCGAGTATGCTGTTTCTAAGAACGTTGAGCTTGTTGTTGTTGGTCCAGAGGCTCCTCTTTCAGTGGCCCTTGCAGATGCTCTTGAGGAAAAAGGTATCAGCGTTGCAAGTCCCAAGCAGAAGGTTGCACAGCTTGAGTTCGATAAGGCATGGGCACGTAACTTCATGAGGAACAACAATATTGCAGGCTGCCCTGTTTTCGATGTTTTCACAGATAAGGCTGCAATGGATGCTTTTATTGATGAGCTTGGAAATGTTGCTATTAAGCCTGCAGGACTTACAGGTGGTAAAGGTGTCAAGGTAATGGGTGACCAATTACCTGACCTTAAAGCTGCAAAGAAGTATGCAGCAAGTCTTCTTGACATGGGAAGCGTTGTTGTTGAAGAGAACCTCGTTGGTGAGGAGTTCACACTTCAGGCTTTTGTTGACGGAAAGAACCTTGCTTTCATGCCAACAGTTCAGGATCATAAGAGGGCATTTGAGAATGATCTTGGGCCAAATACCGGTGGAATGGGTTCTTACAACGCAGCAGGTGAGATACTTCCATTCCTGACTGCAGATGATGTTGAGAGTTCAAAGCAGATAATGAAGGACACAATCAAGGCACTTTACAAGGAGACCGGGCAGGAGTATAAGGGAACACTCTACGGTCAGTTCATGATTACAAAGGACGGCCCGAAAGTAATTGAGTTCAATGCACGTTTCGGTGACCCGGAGGCAATGAACGTATTGCCTCTGCTGGAGTCTGATTATGTTGATGTGCTGGCTGCAATGGCAAGCGGTACACTTGACAAAATTGAAGTGAAGTTCAGCAGCAAGGCAACAGTGTGTAAGTATGCTGTTCCTGCAGGTTATCCTGATGATCCTACAAAGGACAGGGAAGTCACTGTGGGCGACATTGGTGATGCAATTCTTTTCTATTCAAGTGTTTACGAGAAGGATGGAAAGGTTTACACCACAGGTTCAAGGGCTGTTGCTGTTGTGGGCGTTGCTGATTCAATAGAAGAGGCAGAAGAGATCGCCCAAAATGCTCTGGAGAATCTTTCCGGTGACCTTCATTACAGAAGTGATATCGGCAAGGAATTCCTTATCCAGAGGCGTATTGATCACATGAATGAAATACGCGGGCAATAGTTTTATTATTTATATAGTGAGGGTTTAAGTATGAAGCACCTGATTTCAATGGCAGACCTGACTCATGAAGAGATCGTTGAGATACTCGATATGGCGGAGGACCTTAAGGAAAAACGCCTTAGAGGAAAGGTCACAGACCTGCTAAAGAATAAGAGTCTCGGCATGATTTTCGAAAAGTCATCTACCCGTACCCGTGTGTCTTTTGAGGTTGCTATGTGCGACCTTGGCGGTCACGCTCTTTATCTCAACGCCAGGGATATGCAGCTTGGCAGAGGTGAGACGGTTAGTGATACTTCCGAGGTTCTTTCAAGATACCTCTATGGTATTATTGCAAGGGTTTACAGTCATGAAACGGTGAAACAGCTGGCGGAGAATTCCTCTATTCCGGTTATTAATGCGCTATCAGATCAGGAGCATCCATGCCAGATTCTTGCTGACCTGCTCACTATCCGTGAGTATAAAAGCAAGCTGGCTGGCCTGAAGTATGCATGGGTTGGCGATGGAAACAATGTTTGTAATTCTGCTATTATCGGCGGTGCCCTTATGGATATGGAAGTCGCTGTTGCATGTCCTCCGGGATATGAGCCGGATGAGGATGTTGTTGAACTTGCAAGGGAACTTGGCGGAAATATTACTATTACCAATGATCCGGCTGAGGCTGTAAAGGATGCAGATATTCTTTATGCTGATGTATGGGTCTCAATGGGCGATGAGGATGAGCGCGAGAAGCGCCTGAAAGACCTTGCACCATACCAGATCAATACTGAACTGGTAGAGCAGGCTAAACCTGATGTCATTGTTATGCACTGTCTCCCTGCACACCGCGGTGAAGAGATTAGCGCAGAGGTTATGGATGGTCCTCATTCAGTTGTTTTCGATCAGGCAGAGAACCGCCTGCACGCCCAGAAAGCTCTCCTTATGAAAATGATGGCATGATGCCACTGTTTTCACAAACCTTTTTTAACTTTCCAAACACAAAGTTTAACTAGAAAAAGCGCTACTAACCAACGTTCACATTGCGGGAGTTGCCCAGCCTGGCCAAAGGCGCTAGGTTCAGAGCCTAGTCTCGTAGGAGTTCATGCGTTCGAATCGCATCTCCCGCACCAGATTACTATGCAAAAAAACGCTAATCATAAAAAAGCAGATTTTTATAACAACACGATTTTGCTTGCAACTATCTCTTTTTTAATAACTTATACATATTCATACAGATATTTTTGAGTTTTTTCATTGTGATATGTAGTTAGGTTATTATTTATTTCAAGTGAATGTACTGAATCCCATAAGACTATTTTTTCGGAATTTTCATGGAGCAATTTTATGACCTTATCATCAAAAATATCAACTACATGCCCTTGAATTTCATTGTTTTCATCAGTTACTATTTTTATATATGGGTATTTTTCACCATATCTATCGTTGATATATGATTTGAGTTCTCTTTTGAACGAACGTGAACTGCCAGTATAAATTATTGGTGTTAAAAACATTAAAGCAATGCTAACTGCAAATGCAATTTGCCAGAAAATAGCTTTGTCTGGTATAGAATTCCAATTATACAAAATAATTATTAAACTAAATACATTTAATGGGTATGTTAAAACGGTGTAACAACCAAAAAAAGTAAACATATTGGCAAATCCAATTGCCTTGTTTAAAATTGTTTTTCCATTAAATGATTTGTCAATCTTATTTTGCATTATTAACATACCACTTGTGGGTAGAAGATACGTAAATAAAATGGTAGAAATGAACATTTTCAAAGCTAATAATTCATCTAAGTCTATTTTGGCAATATTTTCAATATACCAATTCATTGAATATAATAAACTAGGTGATACTAAAAAACCTAGAAATAGCCCTACGTTTAGTGCAACAATTGAATAATCATCCCTCTTTAAATATTTTATTTTATCGTACTTTTGAATGTAAGGACTTATCGATTTGCTATTCTTGAAAGCATTAATTAGTTCATTTTGCTTTCTTTTTGTTTTCTGATCTGAAAATAAATTTCTAAATGATTGCTGTAGAAAATTACCTATTATTGCAATTATAATATATACTACAAGGTAATCAATTACGCTAATGTCATTAAAGTCCCCATTAAAATTAAACATCATTTAACGTTCCTTACTATTAAAACAATTAATATATGCTATGTTTATTATTTTATATGTATTATGTCTTTCTTTTATGCTATTTACTCCCCTTTTGTTAGAAGTAATGCTATCGTTGGGTCAGTGCCTATGGTGAGATTGTTATGTGATAAAAACTCTATGAAAGTAGTAAATAGATTTGAGAGTAACTTACCATGAGACTAGTTGCAATAAACAGAAGTCCAGGTAATGAAGAAAACATAGCAGCAATGCGGAGCTAAAATTCCATGAATGAGAACAACCTTTCCAGAAACCAGTCAAAATTCATCCTCTACACCTCAAATGAAGGGGACGTTAAGGTAGATGATACTTAATGTGCTGATAGCTGAGAATATGAAAAGGGTGAAGCTGGTATGAGCGTTTTTTCCGATGAGTTCATGTTTCATCTATTTGCAGAAGAATGCAGTCTTTCAAGGTCGCAAAATGCGGCCATAGAACACAGACGTGAACAAGAATCTTCAAGATGGAGATACCGGTATGAATGAAGGTGACCTGATAATACCTGAAGAGATTCGAAGCAAGATTCATACCATTCGTGGTGTTCAGGTTATGCTGGATAGGGATTTAGCCGTTTTTTACGGTGTGAAAGCAATCCGATTAAGGGAACAGGTAAAAAGAAATATCAAACGTTTCCCCTCGGATTTCATGTTTCAACTTACGGAAGAAGAAGTCGATGTTATGGTATCGCAAAATGCGATACCTTCAAAGCAGCGCCTTGGAGGGTCCCTTCCTTTTGTTTTTACAGAACAGGGTGTTGCAAACATTTCATCAGTGCTTACAAGTGAAAGAGCTATTGAAGTTAATATCCTGATCATGCGGGCTTTTGTAGCAATGCGCCGCTTCATCAGCTCAAATGCACATATTTTCCAGAGACTTGATACCCTTGAAATAAAGCAACTCGAAACAGATAAGAAAATTGATCATGTCCTGAATGCTATCGAGAGTAAGGAAATCCAGCCAAAACAAGGCGTTTTCTTTGACGGCCAGATCTTCGATGCCTACAATTTTGTTACCGACCTTATTAGAACAGCCCGAAAATCGATAATCATCATTGACAATTATGTTGATGACACCGTTCTAACTAACCTCACAAAAAGAAATGATGGCGTAGATGTTACTATTTTCACAAAGACAATATCAAAACAACTCGCATTGGACCTGAAGAAGTTCAATTCACAATATCCGGCTATTGAGATCAGGAAGTTCAAAAATTCCCATGATCGTTTTATGATTATCGACGACAAAACAGTCTACCATTTCGGTGCTTCCCTGAAAGACCTCGGAAAGAAATGGTTCGCCTTTTCAAAAATGGATTTTGAAGCAGTTGAGATGCTCACAAGGCTGGAGGGGATGAAATGATGAGTTATAAAAATGATAATGCTTCTGGTTTGCACAGGATGAAATTGTGAAGCAACTTGCTACGCAAATACCATGGTAGAACAGAATACTAATTGCCTCTCCTACTCTGACAGAGAGGTCCGGTGTATCGAGAGTAAAGATGAATACAACTAAGATTACCGAGTCTTAAATAACTCATAACATATTTCAGACTAATTAAGTTACAATTCACAAAAAGAGGAGACCACCATGAAAGTAGTTGCAATAAACGGAAGTCCACGTAAAGAAGGAAACACAGCAGCAATGTTGAAAAGGCTCACATCCAAACTTGAAGCTGAAGGAATAGAAACCGAAACAATTCACATTGGAGGGAAGAAGGTTCACGGGTGTACAGCATGTATGAAATGTTTTGAAAATAAGAACAGCCAGTGCATCTTTGATGACGATGCCATCAATGAGTGTATCACAAAGATGAAGGAAGCTGACGGAATAGTAATCGGTTCACCAACTTACTTTGCTGATGTGACAACAGAGACCAAAGCACTCATTGACCGTGCAGGATACGTATCCCTTGCAAATGGAGGATTCTTTGCAAGAAAAGCCGGTGCTGCTGTTGTAGCTGTTCGCAGAGCAGGTGCAGTCCATGCATATGATTCCATCAACCATCTCTTCGGTATCACGAGCATGGTAACCGTAGGTTCATCCTACTGGAACCTTGGTGTAGGTCTTCATCCCGGAGATGTCAATGAGGATGAAGAAGGCATGAGCACCATGGACAATCTTGCATCTAATATGGCATGGTTGCTGAAAAAGATTAATTCCGAATAAATCAATAACAGGGGATTCAACTACCAGGGTTGAATTCCTTTAACTCCACCTTATCATTGATTATCTCGATATATTCCAGTTTTTTCTCATGGCCGAATCCCCAGCTACCGGTATTTGCAACCTTTCTGGCATCGTCCACGTATGCATCATGGGTATGTCCGTAAATAAGGTACTGTTCAGGGTGCATGTGCAACAGTAAATGCCTGCTATCTGCGCCTGCAAGCTCTCTGATAGGTCTGAAGACTTTATTCTCCTGAAAGTCCCTTATCCTTATTTCAGGTGGTTGTCTCATAGCCATGAATGCAGACTTAGGTTCCTTTGGGAACTTCTTCAGGCTACTCAACAGTGAGCGTTTAGCCAGCATCATATCCCAGAGTTTATCAGCAGCATTTCCGGTTTCATCTCTGGCCAGACACATGTGCTCACAGAAACTCTCATACATTTTCATGGATTTATAATATGGACTGCACAGCACTTCCAGTTGGTATCCATGGAAAAAGAAGAATTCCTGTTCCTTACTCCTTAGCACCACATTTTTTTCAACGCTGAAGAGCATGTCATTTTTCAAAGCACCATCAAGGTGGAGCAGGCAATAATCATGGTTTCCTGCGATATAATGGATCTGGGTTCCCTCCAGCATCCTGTTCAGGTAGGTCATCGTCCCTGAAAAATCCATGACAGCTTCAGTGAAATTACGTCTCCATATCTCTATAATGTCACCCAGCAGTACAAGATGTTCTATCTTCCTGTCCTTCAGATATTCTATGAAATCGGTGAATTCGTTTTCCTTTGCTCCCTTCATACCCAGATGAGAATCAGAAACAGCGACAATCGTCATAAATTCATCCTCTTGACCCTACACAGGAATTGAATTTGGCAGAGACTTGTTGTACACACGATTAAAAATATTTTTCTAAAAAAGTTTGAAACAATCATAACGATGTCCGGCATATACAATCTACTATATAATAGGACATTGTACATTTATTTCTTTCTGTATTGGAGTAATCTGATATTTTAACAGTTCAACTAAACAGAGTGAATGGCAAGGTATTCATAGTTATTTATCCTTTAAAGGCATTACATTGGTTATAGTCTTACTAATTATATCAACTTAAATTCCTGATTACAATGAAACTCTACAGCACAAATCTTAACGCACCGGAAGTAAGCTTTCAGGAAGCTCTCATAACCGGACTTGCACCTGACCGCGGGCTTTACATGCCTAAGAGCCTGCCGACCTTTTCAAAGGAAGAGATCGATTCCTTCAGGGATGCTCCATATCCTGAGATAGCTTACAGAGTACTGAGCAAGGTACTCGAAGGTGAGGTCGACGACGACTCACTCAAAGCCATCACCTATGACGCTTATAACTACGATGTACCGCTCGAGCCAGTTGACGAGCAGACATACATCATGAGACTTGACAGGGGACCAACTGCATCCTTCAAGGACTTCGCAGCCCGCATGATGGCAAGACTCATGCAGTACTATCTCAGCAAAGAGAACAGAAGTCTTACAATCCTCACCGCAACATCAGGTGACACCGGCAGCGCTGTTGCCGATGCATTCTACGGTCTTGATAACATCAAGGTCATTGTACTCTTCCCAACAGACGAGGTATCCGACCGCCAGCGCAAACAAATGACCACACTTGGCAAAAACATCACCGCCATTTCAGTTGACGGTAAATTCGATGACTGTCAGGCAATGGTAAAGCAGGCATTTGCAGACGAGGATCTCAAACACCTGAATCTCTCCTCAGCAAACTCAATTAACATCGGTCGTCTTGTTCCTCAGTCTATTTACTACATATACGCTTACGCAAAGCTCAGGGATTATCCTGAGGACATAATCTATTCCATCCCATCCGGTAACTTCGGAAACATGATGGGCTGTGTCCTGGCAAGGACTATGGGAGTTCCTGTCAAAAAGATAATAACCTCAGTCAATGAAAATGATGAGGTCCCAACCTTCCTGAGCACAGGTGAGTACAACAAGATCGTACCTTCAAAGAATTGTCTTTCCAACGCAATGAATGTTGGTCATCCAAGCAACCTTGCAAGACTCATCGCTGTTTACGGCGGAGTCATGGACGAGCAGGGTGAGATCAGCAAAGAGCCTGACATGGACAAGCTTAGAAATGATATCTACTCCAGTTCGGTTACTGATGAAGAAACTAAGGCAACTATCAAGGAGATCTTCGAGAAGTACAACATCCTTATCGAGCCACATGGTGCAGTCGGAATAAAAGGACTTCTTGACTTCAGGGAAGAGTCAGGTGACAACACACTTGCAGTGACCCTTGAAACAGCAGACTCTGCAAAGTTCCCTGAACATGTCAAAGAGCAGACTGGTGTTGAACCCGAACTTCCGAAGAGTCTGAAAAAGGTAGAATCAAAGGATGAGTTCATGGATTATCTTGGAACAGAGTACCCTGCTTTCAAGAAATATCTTCAGGAAAAGCTCGGATGAGTTTTTCTGTTTTTCTTTTCAATAGTTCCAATTGTGATATCTGATTCATCTGTATCTTATTTATGCTTCTTTAGTTTTCAACGAAGGTGGTCCATTGGTTGATAATAGTTCCTGCATTCCGGAGAAACGTGGCAAGTATTTTGGGATCTGCACTTCCTATCACCATTCAAAAGGATGTAATTGTCCGAAATGTCCTTCTTATCCTGAAAAAGGAAAGTTCATGTTCTGCTCTAAAGGTGCATATCCGGGAGTAGAAAAGAAAGGATGTTTGTGTCAGGAATGTATAATCCACAATAAATTTGGCCTGAATGGCGAATACTTTTGTTCGGAATAAACTATATTCCCATCCGGATATGTAAATGCAGAATCTCATCATCATCATACTCAACATATATCAATGTATACATATATTTATATAGTAGTGAAAAGTACTAGGAATTGTGGCAAGACCTGCCAGTCAGATATTGCCTCAAACGAAATGTACCATATAGTAGTACGATATGGACTTCATCCCTTCAAACTCTGTGAAAACGGAATTGAATTGTAAAGAAATGCAGGCATGATACTCCCTCTCTGTATCTAAAAACGACAAATGTCTGCATTTCGCCTCTCTAAAAACGAAATGGAGTATGAGCGGTTATAATGGGAACAGGTGGGGGCACCTGAGAGGAAAAAGGAGTATGAGTAAAAGGGTTGCCATTTCGGTCTGACCGAAGTGGCAGGGTTATTGTCTGTTTTGCTATTTTGAATTAAAGACTGTGAGTCAGAATTTAGTTTCAATCTACAGAATTTATTCACTTTTTGCCAAAGAACATAGCTATCCCGATCGTCACAATGAATGGAACTGCAAGGCCTGGGAATTCAGGGATTTCCTCGCTATCATTGTTGTCATTATTATCCTCTTTTTTATTATCATTAGAGCCTGAAGCAGAGCTGTTGCCTGTATTCACAGTACTGTGCCCTTCATGTTTCCACCATCCCTTTTCATCGCTTTCGACATTATCCGGGGTGGACATCATTGGATTTTCATCGGCAGGCTGGCTCGTGTTTGTGAAGTTATCTGTGGAATTATTATCTATTACCGGATCAAGAAAACTATTTTCCTGAGGAATAGAAAACACCAGTAAGGCAAATAAAATCATAAAACCAATAAACACGCTGTATCCACTTATGTTCAATTCTTACCCCTCTCACGAAAGAAGTATTCTCCAGCCAATGCATTTCTATAGGGGTATAGTAAATATATCTTTTGCCGTATACTATTTACTTAATTATGTTCCGTAAGACGGAAATTACTTAATGCGGTCATTGCTAACTTAACATAATATTTGAACCTGAATTTTACTATGCATGTCAATATCCTGGGTGGTGGATGCTCTGCTCATAAAATATATAAATAAATTTCAGACTATCATAATAAAAATAGTAATGCTCATGATGGCTTTTGTCATCCTGAGTGCCATGCTGGAGATTACCTGGCTACTTGTCACTGATATCTCAACCCCGCCTTATTTCTTGATAGGTGTGGATGAAATACTGGATGTATTTGCTCTCTTTTTCCTGGTTATCATAGGCATAGAACTTCTGGAGACTGTTAAGATGATAATCATGGAATCATCTATGAATGTTGATGTCATTATTCTGGTAGGTATCACTGCAATAGTAAGGAAAATATTGATTATCGATCTGAAAAACACTGATCCTCTGTTCCTTGTCGGAATGGGGATTCTTATAATTGCTCTTGCGGGAACATATTATCTTGTTGTTGTTTCTAAAAAGGATTTCAAATGCAAACTTGACATTGATGATGAAATGCGCTAACGATAGCAAACTTGTCTTTTAAAAAAAGGAAAATGGGATCTTTCGATCCCTTTTTATTCATTTTCGTACTTAAATTGATCCAGTTTTTTTTTAGGGCATCTGCAAGTTCGTTCAGCTCCATTGCTGAATCTGTGAATTCGGTCATTGATGCAGTCTGTTCCTATACTGTTGCCGATACTTCCTGTGTTCCTGCTGCGGAAGATTCCGAAATGCTGGAAATATCCTCTATGGGTGCGGATTGTTCTTCTGCAGAAGATGCAATGTTCTGCGCCATGCCTGCTATCCGGACACCACTTTCAACGATCTGTTTTACAGCTTCAACGGTTGTGTGCAATGATTCTGCACCAGCGGCAATGCTATCCGTGTCCTTTTCAACCGAAATGACAGCTTCTTCAGTACCCTGCTGGATTTTCCGGATGACAAGTTCCTGAATAAGTTCACTGGTAGAAGTTGCTGTATCTGCAGCCACCTGTGCATTGGATGCGATTTCCTGAACATTGTACGTCATATCTGTCATAGCATGTGAAGTTTCATCAGTTCGTGTTGACTGGTTTTGAGCACCGTTTGCTATCTCTGATATTGTGCTTGATATCTGGTTTACCACAGATTTCATTTCAACAGAAGAACTAAGCATCCTTCCTGAGTTATCAGTTACTTTGTTCATACTCTGGTCTATTTCTTCTACAAGATTTCTCAATCCGTTTGCCATCCTGTCTATGGCTGTGGACAGGCGTCCAATCTCATCTCCTGAATCACTCTGGATGCTCACTGTCAGGTCACCTTCTGCAATACGTCCCGCAGCATCCATCATTTTATCAAGTGGTTCAGTAATCGATTTTGAGAATTTCCATGCCGTCAGCGAACCTGCAATTATCAGTACAAGAATGACTGCAAGAATTGTATTTCGTATAGACTGTATTCCCTCTGTGAATTCATCCAGGTAACTGCCCGGAGCAATGATCCATCCTCTTGGTCCGTAATATGTATAGGCCATAACTTTTTCGCGTCCCTTCCATTCATAATCAATGTAGCCTTCTTTATTCTGGATCATCTCTCTGGCGAATTCATATTCATAGAGGCTTTCTCCTTCATTTTCAGGATGCATTATGAGGTTACCTTCAGTGTCCATAATGTAAATGTAACCTGTTTTTCCCACGGTAATGGCACTCATCTGTTCTTTCATCTGTTCTATGAATGGATCTTCCAGTGTCCCGGCATAAAGGATTCCAATGGTTTTTCCTGAACTGTCTTTAATTGGTTCATATGCTGTCAGGTACCAGGCATTAACGACCCACGCTCTTCCATAGTATGTTTCTCCCTGTGTTACAACAGCACCATAAACTGTCTGGGAAACAGTTGTTCCTACAGCTCTGTCTCCGTCATCCTTGATCACGTTTGTGGATATCCTGACTGCCTCTCCGTTCTGTACCTGAAATACGGTGGCAGTTCTTCCTAACATATTTTTTATCTCATCGACGATCTCAAAATTATTATTGACTACATAGTCTTCATTAAGCACCATTTCCCCGTCTGTTATCCCTGGTGTTCCTTTTGAGTAAAAGAGTGTTCTGGCAACATTCAGATCGCTGTTAACCTTGTCCTGTGCAAATACCAAGGTGGAATCTACATAGTTCCTCTCGATCTGCACCTGTTCTTCAAGATTGACCTGAATTTCATCAGCTATGCTTGTTTTAGCCTGCCCGTAGGCATAGCTGCCAACAAGGAGCACTGGTATTATAGCAGCTATCAATGTAAATACTATCAATTTTTTGGCTCTGTCGAATTCCTGAAATTATGATCGATTTTAGGTCATGAGTTACTTGATCAATCCCGAAGGGTCCGGCGAAGCCGGCGTTTTTCCATAAGAATAAACAAAATAACCTGTAAATCCTCTGTATTTTTTCTCAAGACTTATGTAGAATTCTCAGCAAGTCTGTACCAATCTTTATAATTATCTTCTGTGCAGCAACATCGGAATGTGCCGCCTTCGGCGGATGGCTACTTTGTTTTTAGCTTACAGGTTGTTTTTTTGTCGCTAAAAAAAAAATCAAAGTTCTTGTCACTAATGTCAGCAGGATTTCTACAGAGCCAATTTTTTCCTAGGTGGATATTCTGATATTTCATGTATTTTCTTCCGTGTATTTATTCAATGTTTATGTGTGTCCGGTAAGCGTTCTGTATATTCTTGAAAATGTAATTATTTATGTACAGTAATATTTATAAAAATCTGCTGTTTTGTGCATCAATTGCATTATTTAGCCAATTGCACACTGTTTTCACTTAGTTAGTGTAACCTGCCTTCTCCCAAAAAGGTTTAAATTCTCAGGTTTCATTCAAAGTAGAGTCATCATGAAGATACATTGTCTTGTTCATCTGGATTTTGAAACCCTTGGAAATATCAGGGATTGGGCATGCAAAAAAGAGCATTCGCTATCATTCACCGTTCCATCTGAAAAACGATTTTACCCTGATCCTGGTGATATTGATCTTCTCATCATAATGGGGGGACTGATGAGTGTATATCAGGAAGATGAATATCCATGGTTGAAACAGGAGAAGGAGTTTGTAAAATCTATGATTTCCCATGGTAAGGCGGTCTATGGGATCTGTTTTGGTGCCCAGGTGCTCTCAGAAGTCCTTGGCGGTCAGGTAAGTCCTAACAGGCATCAGGAAATTGGATGGCACAAAGTGCGATCTCTGGAAGAATTTGAACGGAATAGCCAGTTTTTCCATGTACAGAATGAACTTACTGTTTTTCAGTGGCATGGGGATACTTTCACTCTCCCTCCCGGTTGCAGACGACTTTTTGAAAGTGAAGCCTGCCCTGAGCAGGGTTTTATCTACGGGGACAAAGTTCTGGCACTACAGTTTCATCCTGAGGTTGATGCGGAGTGTGTGGAAAGCCTGCTGGAAAATTGCAATTCAGACCTGGTTGAAGGTAAATACATATCATCTGAAAATGAAATCAGAGGAAGAAATGATCTGCTGGGAAATTCAGCACATCTCATGTTCTCTATACTTGACTGGTTTGAGAATATGATAGAAAACCCTTAATGATATTAACAATTCGGATATTAGGTGTATTATGCAAGAAGATATTGAGCACATGAGGCAATTGTGCAAAACACGTCCTGTAAGGTACTCTGACCTTGACCATCTGAAAAAAGGTTCTACTGCTTTTCTTCATGATAATGGCTATTCGAATACTCAGATCGCAGAGGCTCTTGACCTGAATGAAAGGGACGTTGAAAATAATCTCAAAGGTACCGGTTTTTCGCTGGATTTTAAAAGAATAGCTCCTTTTGAAGACAAGCTACCTGCAAACATTGGCGACAGTGTTCTTATCTGTGTCCCTTCATGGGATTCTGAAAATCAAGATCGCAGTTTCAGGGCAACGGTTGTCCAGTGTATTCCGCAGGGTGGCGGATGTGGTCTTTCAGTCATCCTTCTTGAAGATACCGACTTTGAAATACCACTTTACGGAAAAGGTACAAAAGGAAATGAGATAGTTGTTCCCCTTGACTGGTTTTTAAAATAAAAATCCGTTTTTCAGTTTGTGTGTTACTCATGCAGTGGCTTTTTGCATATCATAATCGTGACTGCTGTGTCCATTGTAAAGAATGCCTGATATATCACTGAAAGCTATTTCTGTATAGCTGTTGTATTCTCCCAGCTGGCAGCGTCCGGTCCGTTTTATTCCGTGGAAATCTGATCCTCCTGTCATTATAAGGCCCTGTGCAGAGCAGAGTTCATACATTGTGCGCACCTGTTCTTTGCTGCTGTTGGCATAGAATACTTCAAATCCATCCAGACCGGATATGATGAGTGATTCCGACATAAAGGGTAGCAGTGACAGCTTGTTGCATTGTTCCAGTGTTCTGAGGATGTGTGCACAGATTGCTTTCCCACCGGCTTTATGGATAGTTTTTATTACTTTTTTAGCAGGGAATTTTTCCATTATAATATCAAGTGGTGAGCTTTCTGTCAGCCACATATTATGGAAATCATAGCTACTCATGTTCTTATTAATCACAGACAATGAAATATCATGCTTGGTGATTATTCCTTTTGTATTTTCCAGAACTGAATAATCTATTTCCATGCCGTATGATTCCAGTGCAGAACATACTTTCCTGCAGTATTCCCTTGCATTTTGTTTCGCATGGTCAGTCATTTTGAGAAGCCCGCTGTTTTGCGGGTCGAAATTGTACCCAAGTATGTGAACTTCCATTCCTGAATATTCAGTCTCGGTAGTAAATTCAATCCCCGGAATAAGGGTGATGTTCTGCTTTTCACATTCCCGCCTTGCTTCGTGCAGCCCGTCAACAGTGTCATGATCGGTGATGCTCAGGATCTTTATTCCTTTGCTTTTTGCCAGTTTAACCAGTTCCTCCGGATCAAGATCGCCATCTGAATAACATGTATGGGTGTGCAGGTCCACTAAATTCCCTATAATTTCACCTTCGTCGTCCTCAATGCTTGCACATTGGGATGAGCTAATATATAATTAATCTACATAAAATATAGTGTTCATTAAATCTATATATTGGGGAATAAGAGCAGGAAAAAAGGTAAAAATGAATGATATGGGCCCCCCCTCATATCATTCTGATATTGTTTCATCGTCGTTTCTGATGGCAGCCATGATCTCAACCGGATATACAAAGATCTTCCCGTCACCGAATTTGCCGGTTCTGGCACTCTTTCTGATAGTCTCAATAATTGGTCTGACATCCTCGTCGCCAACAACCATTTCGATCTCAGTCTTAGGAATCATGTCTACTTTTATCTGCTTACCTCTGTACTGGAGACAAATTCCCTTCTGTGCACCACGACCTTTGACTTCTGTTACTGTCATTGGAAAGTAACCTTTCTCTTCCAGTGCTGCTTTTACATCTTCCAGCTTTTCCGGGCGAATAACTGCTTTTACTGATTTCATTTCATATCACCTCAGGCTGTTGTAGATTCTCCATGCTGGGAGATATCAAGTCCAACGTATTCTTCTTCTTCGGTTACACGCAGTCCCATTGTCTTGTCGATTATTACGGCAAGTATGTAGGTCATTACGAATGCGTATATCATTGCTACCAATGCGTCAAGCAACTGTATCAGGAACTGGTGTGTGTTTCCGTAAATAAGTCCGTTAACACCACCGACAGTTGCGGTTGCAAAAATACCTGTTGCAATTGCACCCCAGAATCCTCCCATTCCGTGAACTGCCCATGCGTCAAGACTCTCATCAAGTCCCCTGCGTACACGGAACAGAAGTGCCCCGTAACAGAGAATTCCGGCAAAGCCACCGATGAAAATGGCAGCCATAGGGCCTACGAAACCGGAAGCCGGTGTAATGGCTACAAGACCTGCAACAGCTCCACTGATAAGACCCAGTGAACTTGGTTTACCCATGACCCATGCTGCAAACATCCAGGTAATTGCTCCAGATGCTGCGGATACATTGGTTACAACAAGTGCATTAACTGCGAGTCCGTTTGCTGCAAGTGCGCTTCCTGCGTTAAATGCGAACCATCCGAACCAGAGCATCGCTCCTCCAAGAAGAGTTGTTGTGATGTTTTCCGCTTCCATGTTATATTTGCCAAAGCCTGCACGGTTACCAATCACAAGTGCAAGTGCAAGCGCGCCGAATCCTGAACTGATGTGTACAACGGTTCCGCCGGCAAAGTCAAGAGCACCAAGTTCTCCTGCCCAGCCGCCACCCCACGCCCAGTGGGCAAGAGGGTCATAAACGATTGTTGTCCAGAGCATGCCAAGTACTATGAATGAACTTAATTTAACACGTCCTGCTACACCGGATGTAAGAATTGCCAGTGTGACACCTGCAAAAACTAGCTGGAAAACCATGAAAAGCATGTCAGGGATGCCGTCTCCTTCAAGACCGACACCTGCGAGGCAGAGGTGATCAAGCCCTCCGATGAATCCTGAAATATCAGATCCAAATGAAAGTGTGTATCCTATTGTAACCCACTGGATACTCACAAGAGCAAATGAAATGAAAGACATTGCTATCATGGAAATTATGTTTTTCCTGCGTACCATTCCGCCGTAAAAAAGCCCGACCCCAGGGGTCATGAGCATTACCATAGCGGTACAGATGATTATAAAGGCTGTATCTCCTGTGTCGATTGCCATTTAAATCACCTGTTTTTCGAGAATGTGTTCTATAATTTTTTCCATAGTTCCACCTATGTTTAAATAATGTTAATCGGATATCTGCAATACCATTCCCACTTCCTATGTGCATCTACTTAAAGTTATCGATTATATGCCCATAATTTTCTGCATTTTGATAAAAGCATTTGGTATAACTCGATATTCAGGCAGAAACTGTATCTTTGAAGATTCGGAGCACTTCTATTGTTAGCACAAAAACCGGGATAGTATAAAAAAAATAGCGTTTTTCGGGGCTGTCAATTTTGTTGGGGTTGAGCAATTACCAATTACATAATGCAAATGAATGAATTGGGTTGATTATTTGAAAACGCGATCATAAGAATGTACAATTAGTCAGTATTACAATTTATGGGAAAATGCTATCCAAGAAGAATTGCTCTAACACCAAAGTTTTTGACAGCCCCCGTTTTTCCAGTATGGCGTTGGAAGTTGTAAAAGCGTTACTCATAGAATGCCGTCGTTTTAATTGATTGTCGTAATAACGGCATCATTTTAGACATAATTCTTCTGTTTGTGAAATCCATAATTAGGGTTTTAGGCTATTTTTGATTGAGTTCATTTTAGATAAAGTAAACAATAAAATAAGGAAATAAAAAAAGAAAAGTGCCAAACTTAAGGTTGTTGAATATTCTGGGAATAAATGGACTAGTGCATAATATATTGCTGACATTACAATTGTTGAATATAGAATTTTGCGCTTCAAAGGAATATACTCATCAGCGGTAAATGGGTTATCGTCCATTTTTTTTGTCAGTCCTTTTTCTATTGTTTCCCTCATTTCCTGATTTGCTTCAATGACAAAAGTACCAATATATCCACAGCGTTTGCAGTGATAAATTGGACCAAGTTTCATTCCCGTTTCATAATAAAGCTCAGTGTATCCACAATTAGGGCAACACAAATACATATCATCTTCAAGATCGTTAACTTCTGGTATCGGCATGAATATAAAACCTGAATAACTACTTAATACAAAGAAAACAGTATGTTACAAATACTTAAATTTTTCGTTTATTTTGTGGATATTTTGTAATAGTAGCAACTAATGATTTTTCTTTATTTGGTGAAACTGGAAAACGAATATTGCATTTATTTTCTAGTAAGCACAAGCAATGTCTGGTCCAAAAGAATTAAACACTTTGTGATGGGCGCACATAAAAATGGTTTTAAGGACGAGAATAATTGATCATTCAACTATTCATGACGGGTCAAAATTTGACTCATACAAAGCCTATTTATTGGTAGATTAACTATAGCAGAGTCATACCGTTAATTTAAATGATATCTATAATATGTCTGTATATAGATATCTTTAACATCAATTTTATGGAGATTCAATAAATGGCAATTCATCCTATAGAATATCGTTACGGCACAGATGAAATGAAATTCGTCTGGAGCGAGGCAAACCGACTGGAAAAAATAATGAAAGCTGAAGCTGCTCTTGCCAGGGCTGAAGCAGACATCGGACTTATCCCCAAGGAAGCTGCAGATATTATAGAAAGCAGCATTGGTTCTGTGGAACTTGAAAGGGTAAAGGAGATCGAGGACGAGATCCACCACGATATGATGGCTGTTGTACTTGCCATCTCCGAGAAGTGTGAAGAGAACGCAGACAAGTGGGTTCACTTCGGTGCAACTTCCAATGATATGCTTGACACTGCAACAGGTCTTCAGCTAAAGGAAGCTGTGGATATACTGGAAAACAAGGTTCATAAACTTCTTGATGTACTTCTTATTCAGGCTGAAAACAATAAGGATCTGGTTTGTGCCGGAAGGACACATGGACAGATCGGTGTTCCGACAACATACGGACTCAGGTTTGCCATATGGGCATCCGAGGTTGGCAGACACATTGAGCGTCTGGAACAGCTCAAACCACGTCTTATTGTAGGCCAGATGACCGGTGCTGTAGGTACTCAGGCTGCTTTTGGAAAGGATGGAATTGAGATTCAGAAGAAGGTCATGGAATATCTTGAGATAGGTTCAGTTGATGTTTCAAACCAGATTATCCAGAGAGACCGTCATGCAGAGTTTGTCATGTGGATGGCAAACACTGTAACAACCCTTGACAAGATCGCTGTCGAGATCCGCTCTCTCCAGAGAAGTGAGATCGCTGAGGTTGAGGAAAGTTTCAGGAAAAAGCAGGTTGGCTCATCTACAATGCCACACAAGCGCAATCCTATCAAGTCCGAGCAGATATGCGGGCTTGCAAGAATTGTACGTGCAATGATCGAACCTGAACTCCAGAACAACACACTCTGGGATGAAAGGGACCTTACAAATTCATCATGCGAAAGAGTAGTTTTCCCTGAAGCATGTGTGCTGACAGATCACATCATCAAGCTTGCAATCGGTGTAATCGAGAACCTTAGATTCTATCCTGAGAACATCCGTCGCAACCTTGACCTTCTTAGAGGTCTGAACATGGGAGAAGCAGTAATGATAGAGCTTGCAATGCGCGGTGTCGGTCGTCAGGAAGCTCACGAGATCGTACGTTCCAGTGCAATGGTATCCCATGATAGCGGAAAACACTTTAAGGATGTACTTCTGGCAAACCCGGATGTTGCAAATTACCTGAGTGAAGAAGACGTTATCAACCTTGTAGACCCTGACAGATACATCGGTACTGCTGTGGAACAGGTTGAAATGGTAGTTGCAAAACTGAAGAGATGATTTCCTCTTTTATATTTCATATCATTGTATCACAGTCAGATACACTGATATGTTCTTCAATTTCCAGTTTAATCAATTCTATCTCATTTTCCATAGTTTCCAGCATTTCCGGAATATGGTGAACACTGTTCTCGACAGAATCTTCCAGCTCCTTAGCCATAGTGGCAAGAATATTGAAACCAATGTTCAGTGAAACACCTTTCATTCTGTGGGCGTTCTCTTTAACACCCTGTAAATCCTGGTCAGTGTATCTGTTAACCATTTCTTCCAGGTTGGATACAACAGATCTAAGCGCCATTGTGCTTAATCTCCTGTATGTTTCATCATCTCCCTGGATGGAATTCATAAGTCGGATTTTATCGAAATGCAGGGATTCATAATCACTTTTCAGTGACGCGTATTCAATGGTATTATTTTCCTTATTTTCCTCTGTTTTTTTATTATAGAGCCACTTATTAAGGATACCATGTACCACATCTGTTACCACAGGTTTTGTAATATAGTCATCCATGCCTGAACGGATGCACATTTCTTTTTCACTCTTAAATGCACTTGCTGTCAAAGCAATAATAGGAACATGTCCTCCGATCTCTTTTTCAATCTCCCTGATTTTCATGGTGGCGTCATGTCCGTTCATTTCAGACATTTGTACATCCATTAAAATCAGATCAATTTCTTTTTGTCCTTTTTTCTTTCCATTCTGAAATATTTTTACGGCTTCTATACCATTCTCAGCTTTGAGAATCTCAGCCTCCGGCAGGAATCCCGAAATAATGATACATGCGAGTTCCATGTTTGTATCATTGTCTTCAGCAACAAGTATGGAACATTTCCTGTTTTCAGTGTGTGATCCTGCATCATTGCAACAAAGTTGTTTTTGATTTGTTTTATTGTCTCCATCTTCAACAGACAATTTCACCCTGAAATAAAACGTGCTTCCTTTTCCTAACTTACTCTCAAGTTCAAGTTTTGATCCCATCATTTCCAGAAGACTGTTAGATATTGTAAGTCCAAGTCCAGTTCCTCCGTATTTACGTGTAATGGAACCGTCTGCCTGTGAAAATGATTCGAATATCCTGTTCTTGTTTTCCTCTTCAATTCCAATTCCGGTGTCAATTACAGAAAAGGTAAATTCCATTTTATTATAATCAAATACCGGCTTTGCTTCAACCTTTAGTTCAATTTCACCTTCTTCTGTAAATTTGATGGCATTACTAAGGAGATTAACAAGTATCTGACGAAGTCGAATGTGATCAACAGTAACAAGACAGGGTATATCTTCAGATATAGTAAGTTTGAGTTCCAGTCCTTTTTCCTGTGCACGATATTTCACTATATCAGTAATCACACTGAGTAACTCAGCAATCTCCGTCCTTTGTGGGTCAAGTTCAAGCTTGCCGGCTTCGATCTTTGAAAAATCAAGTACATCATTGATAATATCAAGCAATGAGTTAGCAGATGTATAAACAGTTCGCATGTAGTGTTTTTGTTTAGTGGTGAGTTCACTTTGCATGAGAATATCTGAAAAACCGATAATACCATTAAGAGGTGTGCGAATTTCGTGGCTCATATTAGCAAGAAACTCGCTTTTTGCGCGGTTAGCCATCTCCGCCTGCGCGGTCATAAATTGTGCTCTAGAGGTTGCTTCCTCAAGGTCACGGTTGGTCTGAAGTAATGTTTCCTCTGCATTTTTGCTTTCCGTAATATCCCTGAGTGTAATCATTTGACCTACAATGTTACCTTCTTCGCTATACATCGGAAGGAAATCAATCTTTAGCCATATTGGATTTCCGTCGTTGTCTTTCATTACTTCGATACTGTTCTTTTCAGAAGAATTAGCTCTGAGAACATCAAGCTCCGGCCAACATTTCATCAGGTCAGCAATATTCTTGCCAACATCTCCGGTAGATATTTCCAGGAATTCTTTAGCAGCTCCGTTACAGTCTACAATTCTCTGCATCTGGTCAAGAACGACAACACCATCAGGTATTTTATCAAAAAGCTCACTGCGGGCCATTGGTGCAATATCCAGCAGTTTGTAACGTGTAAGTCCTGCATATATCACAACTCCGCAGAATGCAAGAGAATATGGAATTGGATCAAGACCCTGGGGAAACAATCCAGCTAAATAAAGAAGCAACACAATGAAAGGTATTAGGCTGCCTGTCATTACGACAGTAATTTGTTTTCTGAGGGCAGGAATAACTTCCAGCCACATTTTCAGCATTAGTATCATACTGAACATTATACAGAGAACATTATAGAACTCCTGGACAGCATACCATATTCCCGGTTTAAAAGTTAAAACCGGAAAGATTGTATTTGTGCTTATCATCATCAGGTTTTTGTGATAAAGTGTATGTTGGCTAGTTGTAAACACCAGAATCATTGTAATCAGGGGGATGGAAAATATGGCCACGAGGACAGGAAGTGACAACCAGTGCTTTTTGCCTGTATATTTCACGGAAAATATAAGCAGAAAAGCAGGAATGAAAGGCATTCCTAAATATTCGAGCTTATAGAAGCTCAGGGCTGTATCAAAGTTGTTTGATGATATTTCCAGTGCATAAAACAACGAATAAATTATCGTTGTAAACAGCATTAATGAGAAACACGTTGTTCCACTTGCTTCCTTGTGTTTTCTGATATGATATAATAGTGCACTGAGTATGATTGCCAGCACTATCAGCGGTAGAGCAAAGTAATTGAGGTACATATTTTCTATCTATGGATTTGCATTAGTAGACCCATCGTTACGTATGGGTCGATATGATGTTTTTTAGAAACTTACCAGTTCAATCTGTATATATAGTAGCTCAAATTATATAAACAACCATTATACTTGTCAGTATGTGTTTATTTCTATTAATGCTTCTTGCTTCCGTTTTTTTAGTAATGGAATCTTTGCAAGCAATGAACATTAAAAAAAGAAATGAACTCATTCCAGTATTTTTTTCAGGAATTGTCCTGTGTAGGAAATATTATTCTTTGAAACTTTTTCCGGAGTGCCCTGCGCGATAATTTCTCCACCACGATCTCCGCCTTCAGGGCCGAGATCAATAATCCAGTCGGCGGTTTTGATCACATCCAGATTATGTTCAATAACTATCACAGTGTTTCCTGCATCAACAAGCCGCTGGAGAACTTCAAGAAGTTTCTTTACATCATCGAAATGAAGTCCTGTTGTCGGTTCATCCAGAATGTAAACTGTTTTCCCGGTTGAACGCTTGCTGAGTTCTGTTGCAAGTTTTACTCTCTGTGCTTCTCCTCCGGAAAGAGTAGTGGACGACTGCCCAAGTTTTATATATCCCAGACCTACATCATTTAATGTTTCAAGCTTCCTGCTGATTTTCGGTACATTTTCAAAGAATTCCAGTGCTTCCTCTACTGTCATATCAAGAACTTCAGCGATATTCCTGCCTTTGTAGGTAACTTCCAGAGTTTCTCTGTTGTAACGCTTGCTGTGGCAAACTTCACAGGGAACATAAACGTCCGGTAAAAAGTGCATTTCGATTGTGATTATTCCATCACCAGAACATGCTTCACAGCGGCCTCCACGCACATTGAAACTGAATCTTCCGGGTTTGTAACCTCTGGTACGTGACATCTTGGTCTGGGCAAAAAGTTCCCTGATAGGCGTAAACAAGTTAGTATAAGTTGCAGGGTTTGATCTGGGTGTACGTCCGATAGGTGACTGGTCAATGGTTATGACCTTATCGACATTTTCAAGTCCTTCAATGGAGCTGTATTTTCCGGGTCTGTCCCTTGCCCTGTTCAGGTTCTTTGCAAGTACCTTGTTAAGTGTTTCATTGATCAGTGTACTTTTTCCGGAGCCGGAAACGCCGGTTACACAGACCAATACTCCAAGTGGGAATTCAACATCTACATTTTTAAGATTGTTCTGGCCAGCACCCCGAAGTATCATGGTACCTGTAGGCTCTCTTCTTGTCTCTGGAATTTCGATCTTAAATTTCCCACTCAGGTATTTTCCGGTAGTAGAATCCTTATTTTTCATAATCTGCTTGGGAGTTCCTTCGGCAACGATTTCGCCACCATGTATACCTGCACCCGGTCCCATATCAACAACATAATCAGAATTGCATATGGTCTCCTCATCGTGCTCGACAACGAGAACAGTGTTTCCAATGTCTCTTAGGTGTTTCAGGGTTGTTATGAGCCTGAGATTATCCCTCTGGTGCAGGCCAATACTTGGCTCATCCAGAATGTAGAGTACACCCATAAGGCTGGAACCGATCTGCGTTGCAAGCCTGATACGCTGGGCTTCACCACCGGAAAGTGTGGCAGCTGCCCGGCTCAATGTAAGGTAATCAAGCCCGACGTCAACGAGGAAGCCAAGTCTTGCCTTTATCTCTTTGAGTATAAGTCGGGCAATAGTATATTCTCTTTCATTGAGTTTTGGCTCAAGTTCCTTGAAGAATTCCAGTGCTTCTTCTACAGACATTTCCGTTGTGTCTATGATGTTTTTGCCATCGATGGTAACTGCAAGTGTGACAGGTTTCAGCCTTTTACCATGACAGGTGAGGCAAGGCTTGGTACTGATGTATCTACTCATCCTTTCCTTGCTGTTTTCGGACTCAGTGCCATCATATATTTTGGAAAGGTTAGCAATAACACCCTTAAAGCGGCCTTTATGCTTCCACATGCCACCGTTTCTTCCAACATGAACAAACGGAATAAGCTCCTCACTTCCGTAAAATATAGTGTGTTGAATTTCAGGGCCAAGTTCCTCAAAGGGTACATCCATTGAGAATCCAAGATGATTTGCAAGGGATTGTAGTGACTGCATGTAATAACCATCTTTCTTCTTGCTGTACCATGGTTCCACAGCTCCTTCATTCAGGGTGAGCTTTTTATCAGGAATTATTAAGTCAGGGTCAAACTCCATAGAAGTTCCAAGTCCGTGACATTCCGGGCAGGCGCCCTGCGGGCTGTTAAATGAGAAGGCTGCAGGTTCCATTTCTTCAAAGCCAATACCACAGGAAGTACATGCCAGTTTTTCGCTGAATGTGAGTTCTTCCCCGTCAAGCACCTGTACTGTGATAGTTCCACCACTTTTTTCAAGTGCTGTTTCTACGGAATCCGAAAGTCTTTCCTCGATTCCTTCTTTGATAACAAGTCTGTCAACAACGATGTCAATATTGTGTTTGAAGTAGCGTCCGAGTTCGATATCCTCGGCATCTTCAAGCATGTGAATTTCACCATCTACACGTACTCTTGTAAAACCTTCGCTGCGCAGGTCGATAAGGAGCTTCTTGTATTCTCCTTTTCTTTCCCTGACAAGCGGAGCAAGAACATGTACTTTTGTACCCTCGCGCAGGTTCATGATACTGTCAACAATCTGGTCAACGCTCTGGGTTTCAATGATCCTGCCACAATTCGGACAATGTCTTATACCTATGCGGGCAAAAAGCAGTCTCAGATAATCGTAAATTTCAGTAACGGTTCCCACGGTAGAGCGGGGATTTTTGCTTGTGGTCTTCTGCTCGATGGAAATAGCGGGTGAGAGTCCTTCGATATACTCCACATCCGGTTTTTCCATAAGTCCGAGGAACTGCCTCGCGTATGCTGAAAGGGATTCGACATATCTGCGCTGTCCCTCGGCGTAAATAGTATCAAAAGCAAGTGATGATTTTCCTGACCCGCTAAGCCCTGTGATAACTATAAGCTTATCACGTGGTAGGGTCAGGTCGATATTCTTAAGATTGTGCTCCTTGGCACCCTTTATCCTGATGCTGCTCAAAGACATTGTCTACTCTGATGCCTGACTAATAAGTATAGTTTGCGGTGTAACGAACAAATTTCAGATAAATACCTGCTTTTTGCTTTTATTCCTGGAAGCAGCGCTTTTTTTCTGAATGCTCCTGATTGCGGTGATTATCTTTACTCTCCTCTCAAACTCTGTCATGATTGCTAATTGTAAGGTTTGGTATATATTGGAGACGTAAGCGGGGTGAAAGTATTCAGAATTTCATCATTTAGCTGGAAACCCTGATTCTAATTAAAGGTTGCATACTTATTTTCTCTTTAGACTGAGAATTAAAAACAAAAAAATTATCGCTGCGATGGGGGGCATTACAGATGAGGTATCCAGACTAAAATGATTGCCTAACGCAGGGTTCATATTTGAGACAGCTTCCACTGTATTTTCTATGATGTTCTCATCCTGTGTTAGGGTAGAGAAAAATGACCGTTCTTCCAGGCTTTTCACAACTACTACAGTAAATGTATCGGAACCTATCGCGCTGATGTTATCTTCTACTGTAAGTGTAACCGTGTAAGTTCCTGTTTCCCGGTACATGTGAGAATCAATTCCACTTTCACTGGTTATATTAGTCCCGTCACCAAAATTCCATGTGTAACTGACTATATAGCCGTCCTCATCACTGGAACAATTTCCATAAAAAGTAGTGCTGGTATTTACAGCAAGTTTATCAGGAGCTTCAATAATGGCTTTTGGAGCAGAGTTGATGTCACCATTAATTACACTGTAATTTTTGATGTTTTTGTAGTTATTGATTATTCCGTAATTGTTTATTATTCCCGGGATGCGCTGATAATCGTAATTAATAATGTTCCCGTAATTGTTGATGGTCCCACAATTTTTAATTCTCCCGTAATTTGTAAGAGTTCCGTGGATCTCTGTCAGTGAACCGGAAGCGAATTCTATTGATCCACCCGCTTCTACAGTAAGACTTGCCCCGGCTTCAATTATAAGAGTCTCTCCTTCGTTTACGATGAGAGTTTCACCTGATTTTACTTTGATCTGACTACTGTCAGCAATGATCTCAGGATTTGCTATTGTCCGGGCATTTGCATCTCCTGTCAGCAAAAACATAACAAAAACTAACATCAGGAAAAATAATCTATTTTTTTTCATGTGTATCAGGCATTTTTGGCTTTATTGAAAAAGTTCGAAAATAACAAACATTTTATTGCAGCAACATTTTTCATTCTTAAACAAGAAATAACCATGTATATAAAATGTTATTTTGAAACAACATGTGTTATCTTTTAGAATAACATGATTGGTTTGATTATCTGATAAGGATTCTCTTTTGATTAGGTTATTTTATTGTATCACGCTGACCAATCTACAGTTTTCTGACGCTTATCTATATAAATATATAGCAGATATTCTTAATATCTACAAAAAGAGGAGTTCAAGATGAAGACACTTGTTACATACCTGACCCAGACCGGAAACACACAGAAAATCGCTGAAGCCATTTATGGCGAAATTGAAGGTGAAAAAGACATCAAACCAATTAATGACGTTGCAGACCTTGAGGGATACGACCTCGCATTTATCGGATTTCCTGTAATGCAGTTCGACATTCCTCCAAAGGTTAAGTCATTCATAACTGACAAAACCGCAGGTAAGAACGTAGCTACATTCATGACTCATGCAGTTCCTGAGGGCACTGAAGCAATCCACTCATGGACAGGTTCATGCAAGGAAGCAGCATCAAGTGCAAACTTCCTTGGATCATTTGACTGTCAGGGAGAACTCGCACAGCCTGTAATAGATATGCTCCTTCAGGCAGATGACCCGCAGATGAAAGCATTCGGTGAAATGGGACCATCAACAAAAGGCCAGCCTGACCAGTCCCGTGTCCAGAAGGCAAAGGAATTCGCAAAGGAAATCCAGGCAAAATTATAAAAAACCTGTCCAACTTATCTTTACCTGGAAAAACGGAATCAAGTCTAAACAACTTAGAAACTACGGAGGGGATAATTAGTGACAGATCAGAAGAAAGCTCCGGTATTCTGTGAGAACTACTGCCTTGTATGCAAAGGCGCACGTGCCGGTAACGGTCTTTGCAAGGCCATCCAGAACCTTGAACTTAAGATATTTGGTGAAAAAGGTTGTATCTGGGGCAAGGCAAGAACGGAGTACTATGGTGTAACGCCTGATAAGCCGATTCAGAAATAAGATTTTAATTGAAAGGCAAACTGGCCTTTATCTCTTTTATTTTTTGTATATTTTGGATATTTAGGTTCTGTAGAGTTTCTTTTTATACGAGTGACACAAACTTTGCTCGATTCATATCCACAAAAGCAAACCGTAATCTAAAACAAAGCAACCAACCGCCGCAGGCGGCACATTCCTATGCTGCTGCGCAGAAGATTATTACAAGGACTATTGCATTTATACAGGGAATTCTACAGAAGTCCTGAGAAGAAAGTAATGGTATTAATGCAGATTGTTTTGTTTCATCTTGTGGGAAAACACCGGCTTTGCCGGGCCCTTCGGTATCACTCTGTTTATTCATGGCCGACGCTAAATTTCATAGCTACAAAATTAAATAGAAAAACTTAATGTTTTAGCATAACATAAAAATATATCATTGAAATTGGGTGGTATATAAATGAAAATGAACACAACTTTGCTATTTTTGTTAGCACCGTTAATGATATCTGTTTTTACAGGTTCTGCAAGTGCAGACGCAGCAGATTTGACGCTTGTGGGCAGTTATGATACAGACGGTTTTTCACATGGTATTTTTGTATCAGATGGTTATGCCTACATAGCCGATCATGCTAATGGTCTTGTGATTGTTGATGTTAGTGACCCTGCCGCACCAACGCTTGCAGGTGGATATAATACAATCGATTACGCAAGGGATGTTGCTGTATCAGGCGATTATGTCTACGTAGCTGATTATGGAAATGGTCTTGATATTTTTGATGTCAGTGACCCTGCTGCAACAACGTTTGAAGGTTACTATGAATCTAATCATACTCTTGGTATTGTTGTCTCAGGTGGTTATGCATACGTAGCAGATCAATACGATGGTCTTGTGATAATTGATGTTAGTGATCCTACTGCTCCAGAGCTTGTGGGTAATTGTTCTACAAACGGTAGTTCATTTGGTATTGCCGTTTTAGATGACTATGCTTACATCGCTGACAATCTAAACGGTCTTGCTATTGTTGATATTAGTGACCCAACTGCACCGGCAGTTGTAGGCAATTGTGATACTGCCGGCCGTGCGGTCGCTGTTGCTGTATCAGGCAGTTATGCCTATATCGCTGATCATACCAATGGCCTTGTTATTATTGATGTAGGTAATCCGGCTGCACCAGCAATTGGAGGTAGTTGTGATACATCCGGTCTTGCACTTGGTCTTACTGTTTCAGACGGTTGTGCCTACATCGCCGATTATACTAATGGTCTTGTCGTTATTGATGTCAGCGATCCCTCTGATCCAACGATTGCAGGCACTTATAATTCAACCAGTGATGCAAGGGATGCTGCTGTGTCAAACGGTTATGTGTATGTAACTAATGGTAACTATGGTCTTGCTGTTTTTCATCCGGATGTACCGGAAAATGGTGGCGAAGTTCCAGAGTTTCCGACAATTGCACTGCCGATAGTTGCGATGATTGGACTGGCATTTGTATTCAGAAAGAGAGAATAAGCTTACTATTCTCATGAATTATTTTTTGTACTGTAATCTCCAACAGATTTTTGTGGTTTAATCAAGTCTTTCTTTCAATGACTCTAAACACGCATCCTCATAAAACGACTAAGAAATGTGGTCATTCTATTGTTGGTGTGGATTCCACTCCACTTAGTTCACGTACCATCAAACGCATAGAGGAAGCTGAAAATGATCTTCTGGAAGGCAATGTTCTGACTTTGCAGGAGATTAAAGACAAGTACGGATTAGAATGAGATTTAATGGCGTTTTAACTTCCAGTTTCGCCAAATAAAGGGAACTTCGCAACGAAAAATGTAATTACTGTTAAGATACTGTTAAAAGACGATGTGTGCAGACAACAATCAAACTTATTTGCTTTTTTTTAGTATAGTTATAGGTACATTATGTGGAGCAATCATTAGTACGCTGATATCGTTATATTTTCACTATGTAAATATCAGGGATGCTGATAAAATTAATGACTTGCGCGATGAATATAATGCCATTTTAAAAAGTCAATTGAGATTCGTGACTTTGTGTGCAGTACTTGTCATTATTGCCTTATTTTCTGCCATGGTAAATAATGTATTCATATTGGGTATTGTCTTATCTATTTTTATTATTCTCATTTTCTATCTTTTATATTTAGGTATTTTTGGGGCTGTCAATTTTGTTGGGGTTGAGCAATTACCAATTACATAATGCAAATGAATGAATTGGGTTGATTATTTGAAAACGCGATCATAAGAATGTACAATTAGTCAGTATTACAATTTATGGGAAAATGCTATCCAAGAAGAATTGCTCTAACACCAAAGTTTTTGACAGCCCCGTATTTTTAAATCAATTGCATTATTAAAAGATGATTGCTTTCAAAGCATGATGTTTTTCTTCATAGTTTGTCTGATTGTTCTTTCACACCTTATACTCCATGGAGTTACTGTTCCTTAACACCCTAATGAAGGAGAAGTTTCCAATAGCTTTCTAAAAATTTCATTTCTACTTATATACAATCTTGGTTTTACCGGCATCTTGTGTGGGTGAAAGAAGTTTTTTCTGATTATGCCGACTAATCGTAACTCCTCAACAAAACCTGCTAATTACGCTTTAAGCCAATTACAAAAAAGATAACAAAATAAGAAATTGACACTGCCTCACAGCAATGTCAAACAACTCAATTTCTTCAGTTCGCCTTAATATACTCGATCATCTTCGGCGTCAGCAGTGGTGCAATCTGCGGAAGCATGTTAGGCATGAGATTCTCCATTGCAGCCGGCATGAGGTCCGGCATCTGCTCGATCATGTAATCAGGCATTGGAACTCTCTTCTCTACCGCCTTGAGCATCTTTGGCATGACCTTTGGCATCAGTGAAGGCATTAGCAGCGGCATCATCTTTGGCATCATTGGCTTCATGAGCGCGTCCATGCCAGGTACGTACTTCACAGTCTTCATCATGGCCTGCATGTAAGATGGCATCGCTCCAATCATATCAGGTAGCAGTTCAACCATCATGTCGGTCATGTTCTCAGGTTCCATGAGCTCGATCATCTTGTCAAAGGTCGCCCATGCTTCAAGGGCAACATCGGTGGTTTCAGGAATATCATAACCAAGACTGCGTGCTGCAAGAGCACCAAGGTCCTCTATTTTCATGTCTACATTGTGTTCCCTGGCAGCTACCCTGAACTGTACAAGACAGCACGGACAGAGTGCAGCCATGATGTCTGCATCCTGGTCCACAGCTTCCTGCAAACGGACATTTCCAATCTTACCGGCAACTTTTGGTTCGTCAATAAGAGTTACAACAGAACCACAGCAGAGAGCTTTTTCACGGTTATGTTCCATTTCCTTGAAAGTAACTCCCGGAATCGCCTTGAGCAGTTCACGTGGCGGTTCGTAGACTCCTGCACCAGCTCTGCCTATGTGACATGAATCATGCCATGCAACGGTCTTGTTCAGTGGTACTTTGAACTTCGGCTTGAGCACATCCATCTTATCCATAAGGATTTCAGAATAGTGCTTTGCCTCAATGTCATACTCCATACCTAGCTTCTCAGCCCATTGTGGATAGATTGTCCTCCACATAAGCAGGCAGGCAGGACATGAAGTTACAACAGTTTTTGCCTCACGCTTCTGCACATTGGCAATATTCATTTTCAGGATTCTCTCAAACACATCCCATCTTCCGGCAACAAGCATCGGTATTCCACAGCATGCCTCCTTGTCACCAAGGGTTGTGAATTCGATTCCCGCATCATCAAGTAACCTTACAGTTCCTTCCGCAACGTCCTTTTCCACAAAGGATGCAGTACATCCGGCGAAGTAAGCAACATCTGCTTTTTCCTTTATCTTCGGCCGGATGTCATCCGGTATCCATTTGTCCCTGTCAACCCTGTAATTCGCCCAGATGTTCCTCTCCTTGTCCAGACTCTGGGCCATGATCTCAAACGGAGGGATTGTCATCATGCCCCTCTTCTGGACAAAGTTTTCTCTCAGGGTCATCCACGAGCGTTCGATCGGCAGGTCAAGCTGGCAGTAATAATCACACATCTCACAGGTGGTACAAGCAAGGAACGTGTCAACCTGCTCCTGATCGAGTGGCATTTTTCCTGCCAGGTATTCCTTAATGAAGAACCACTTTCCACGTGGTGACTGTGATTCCCAGCCACGTCCGTAATACTGGTCACATTCGTTGACACAATACCCGCACTGTGCGCATGTGAATGCATGGGAAATGATATCTCCGGGCAGCCCTTTCTCATCCTTGAATTCCTGATGACCGACTCCGGACATGTTCCCGATCATGCGTGCCATTGGTTCGAATACCTTTGCCATTGAAAGGCCTGTGTTTATCATGGACTTGCCTGTCAGGGTTTCAGGGTTCATTATATCATCAGGATCAATCTGTTTCTTGAATTCCTGAATGAGTTTGAAGCGATCCCTGTAAACGTTCTCAGCCTGGCTTGCAAAGTAAAGGCCTGAAGCGTAAATTCTTCCGCCATTCTGCTCTGCGATCTTAACAATACTCAGGGCAAGCGGGAAGGCAAGATTATACTTGAAGGATCTCTCAGAATGAGGTATGAAGCAGAGCATGATAGCTTCCTCACCCTTAGTCACCATACCTTCAACAAGTACCGGAAGGCCAATCTTTTTCTCAATTTCATTAAAGATGGTGTCAATCTTGTCAACTGGCACAACCACTTCAGCGGGAATGAATGATGGCCCAAGTCTCTTAACTTTCATTGACCTGAACCATTCCTGCGTCTCATGCTCGGCAATTTCTTCAGGCAGGACTTCTCCGCCGGCTTCCTTGATTATACTTTCAAGGTTGCTTACATCTCTTGATTCAGGATATGCAAAATTGCAGATGTATGAAAGTGGAAGTTCCGGCCTGTGTTCATCAATGGTTTCCCCGTAGTGTGTCTTGTACGGAGCTTTGTTCTTCATATCCGCCCACTCCGGGTTCAGGAATGAGATTGCCCACACAGGCACTTTTTTCTTCCCGACCATTTTGATTGCATTCTTCATTGAAGAAGCATCAGGGAATTTAGCAGAGATTGCGGAAGTCTTTTCGTATTTCCTGAGTTTCAGGGTAACCTGTGTAATAATACCAGTAGTTCCTAGGGTTCCGATTATTTTACCCAGTTCTTCCCCTGGGAAATCTTTCACCTCGCCGTTTGGCAGGACAACCCTTGCAGATTCCATAGTGTCCTGTGACCATCCGTATTCATAACTTCCGTAACCCACTCCGTTCTGGGCGAGCCAGCCACCAACTGTTGCAGACATTGCACTGGAAGGCACAGCCTGAACAGCAAGTCCTTCTTCGTTAAGTTTTTCTTCCAGCTGATACCATACGGCGCCTGCGCCGACTGTAACTCTGAGATTCTCCTTGTCAATATCAATTATGTGTCTCATGGGAGTAACATCAGCAATTATTCCTCCCTTCGTTGGCAGGATTCCACCGTATCCTGAAGAGGCTCCAGCTCTTGGCACAACAGGAATCTTATATTTATTTGCAAAATTAATAAGTTCTACAGCTTTTTCTTCGTTCCTTACTTTTACAATCGCTGCTGGTTTTGTATTGCCCACCATTGACTTAATTAATGAAGGCAAAGCGCCCACATCATGTTTGTAAAAGTGTCTTTCTTTCTCTTTGAAATTGACGCCTCTGCCGAAAACATCGGAGAGTTCCTTTTTCTGTTTCTCACTTAATTTGAAAACTGAATTTACCATGATAAACCCCCATAATATATATTAAGTTCTTATATTTTAAGCATTTTTAACAATGTAACTTTATAGTATGTCTATAGTGTCTGTATATATACTGAATTGAATACTTCCGAATAAAGCTGAATTTAATCAGTTCCATGAGAACTAATATATTGATTACTGAATATCTTATACAGTGGGATAATGTATGTATTTGCCTGATCATAAAACAAAGATCGTATGCACAATCGGCCCTGCAACCTCTTCTCCGGAGATGATTCGGGAATTGATTCTTGCCGGAATGAATGTTGCCCGCCTTAATTTTTCTCACGGGGATATGGAGGACCATCGCATGCTTATCAAAAGGATAAGAGATGCGGCTGATGAACTCAACCAGGTGGTTGCAATTATGGCAGACCTTCCGGGCCCCAAGATAAGGGTAGGGGTTATAGAGGAAGAACCGATGATGCTGGAAAAGAATTCCATGGTAACTTTAACTCCACGGGATGTTCCGGGCAGGGATTCAGTCATTCCTGTCCAATACAAAAGGATAGCTGAAAGTGTTTCACTGGGAAGTCCGATATACCTGAATGATGGTTTTATCCAGCTTAACTGCGAGTCCATAGAAGATGAGGATGTTCACTGCAAAGTCGTTGTAGGTGGTCAGCTCTTCTCCAAAAAAGGCATCAATCTCCCTGGTTCTAAAATATATATTAGTCCCATAACAGGGCATGATCTTGAAATAGTTGATTTTGGCCTCAAAGAAGGAATTAGTATCTTCTGTCTTTCATTCATAGAATCCAAAGAAGATGTTGAACAAGTACGTAATTATATCAAATCAAAAGGAAAGCAGGCGTTTCTAGTGTCAAAAATTGAAAGAGACCAGGCGGTGAAGAACATTGATTCCATACTCCAGGAGACCGATGCTGTAATGATAGCACGTGGTGATCTGGGCGTAGAAGTTCCTATTGAAGAAATTCCTATAATTCAAAAGACGATTATGCACAAGGCAAACCTTCTCAGTAAACCGGTAATCACTGCAACTCAGATGCTTGAATCGATGGTTAGCAATATTCGTCCTACAAGGGCTGAAGCAACGGATGTGGCAAATGCGATAATAGATGGTACGGATGCAATAATGCTTTCGGCAGAAACCGCAGTTGGAAAGTATCCGACTGAAACTGTGAGAATGATGGCCACAATTGCCAGTTCAACTGAGAAATGGCGTGATCATACGACCCTGGGACTTGAACTGATGACAAAAGCAATCCAGAAAATGAACCCGGGTATTGAAGATGTGATCTCGATACAGGTAAATGATGCTCTTCGCAGTTTGCCGGTTCGTTATGTAATAACTCCTACTGTATCCGGGAAAACCTCTCGTCTGATCTCACGGTTCAGGCCTAACGTGTGGATACTTGCCTTCAGTCGCAATTCTTTCACATGTGAGCAACTTGCACTTCAATATGCCGTGTATCCTGTATTTGTCATACTGAAAGTTCACAAATGGGAAGACACGATTATGGATTCTCTCAAAAGACTCAAAAATATCGAAAAGGGAGATCTTGTAATCCTGACTCAGGGTCAGACAGCAGGTATGGGCAAATCCGGCGGTACAAATTTCCTGAAGTTCATAGTGGCTGAATAAGAATTGTTCAATTGAGCATCAAAATCGTATAATATAAATATCTTCAGTTTAATAGGCAATTTTGCACTTTTAAGGGGGTATGGGCTTTAATCACAATGACAGACTTCATCTGTTTACCAGATTGACGTTGATCCTATTCGTTTTTAGCATGCTCTTTGTGCCCCCTGCCCTTTGTGACTCAAATGAGTCGCATGTGTACAGGATCGGTGTCCTTTCGAGTTACGGGGACAAGGATGACTTAAAAGACACATGGGCTCCGGTAGTTGATTATCTGGCAGATAACATTCCGGATTCCGGTTTTGAGATCGTTCCTCTTGAATATGGCGAATTCTCCCGGACACTGCAGAGCGATCATATTGATTTCTTTTACTCCAACCCGGTACTCTATGTGGAAATGGCACGTGTTCATGGGGCCGGCAGGATAGCAACTTTCCAGCCAGCATGGGACAATTCTTCATATGTTGGCATGGGAGGCGTTATTTTTACAAAGGCTGACAGGGACGATATTAATTCCTTACAGGACCTAAAAGGAAAATCATTCATGGCAGTCAGTGACACGTCACTGGGTGGATATCTGGCTGCAAGAAATGAATTTTATCTTGAAAATATTGACGATGGCGATTTTAGTGAGATGACATTTGCTAATTCCCAGAGGAATGTGGTTCTTTCTGTTGTTGAAGGGGATGTTGATGCAGGTACCGTCAGGACGGGTGTTCTGGAATTAATGGTCATGGAAGACGGTATTGATAAAAATGGTATCAAAATCCTGAACAGGAAAGAATATGATGGTTACCCTTTTCTGGTTAGTACTGAACTCTATCCCGATTGGGTTTTTGCAAAAACGGCGTCAACATCTGATGACATATCAAAAAGTATGGCGATTGCCCTGCTGAGCATGCCGGCTGACAGTGAAGCAGCAATTTCCATCGGTGCAAGTGGCTGGACCGTTCCGGCAGATTACAGCTCAGTTGACGGTTTGATGCGTGAACTAAGATATGGTATGTATGTTGATTATGGAAAAATAACTCTTAAAGACGCTTTTGTCCAGTACTGGTACATTCTGGTATTCGTAATTATGCTTTTTGTTCTTCTTCAGGTCCATTCACGCTGGATGCTTGAAAAGAAAAAGAAATCACAGCTTGAAGCATCGAACAGACTTAAGGACCTATTCACGGATATAATGAGGCATGACCTGATGAATCCGGTACATGTGATAAGGGGTTTCAGTGATGTGCTGTATGCAAACGAGACAGATCTTCAAAAAAGAGAATCTTTAGAGATCATACGTAACCATACAGATCATCTGGCTTCAATGGTAGGCTCTGCCGCAAAGCTTGCTAAGCTTGAATCGGATGAGGAGATGGAATTTGAGGTACAGGATATTGGTATGGTATTGCACATGGTTATAGACAGTTTTTCCACTGAGTTCACCAGGAAAGGAATCCATCTTGAATATGAAAATGGGAACGAGTATTTCTCAAAGGTTAATGATGTAATTGAAGATGTGTTTTCCAACATAATATCAAATTCACTAAAGTACAGTCCTGCCGGTAGTACCATTACTATCTCTGTCCAGGACAAAGATAAATATTGGAAAATAATGGTTGCTGATGAGGGAGATGGCATACCTGACGATGTCAAGCCTTTTATTTTTGACAGGTTCAGAAGGGCCGATAAAAAAGGAATAAAGGGAAGTGGCCTTGGTCTTGCCATTGTAAAAAGGATAGTTGATATTCACAAAGGCAGTGTAGGTGTTGAGGATAATCCTGCAGCGCAGGGCTCAGTATTCTGGGTCATGCTGGAAAAAGCATAATTGACCTGAATCAGTTGTTCGGTATTCCCTGCCTGTCAGCCAACTTTGCGCATAACGATTGAACCGTCGCGCATCTGAACTTCAACGTATTTTTCCTTTTCCTTATCCAGCTCATATTTGTTGTAGAGCATTGACTCAACTCTTCCGGCATCCATGAGTTCTCTCATAAGCTTACTGTCATCTCCTTTCATTCTGGATTTTGCAGCAGGAGGGCTGGATTTAGCTTTGTTCTTACTATAGATGGCACCGCCTTCCATTCCGGCACCTATGAAACCTTTAGCGTTCAGGAATATGAGTTTTCCACCTTTCATGTATGCTCCGGCAAACTCTCCGACCTCACCATGAACTACAACAGTCCCGCCGTCAAGATGTGAACCAGTGTTCATACCGGCATTTCCGTTTATGATTACAGTAGCATTGCTGGCAAGCATTCCTGTTCCGTTGTGAGCGTCACCTTCAATGATGACCTTTGCATCACATGGACATCTTGCTGCTACGGTTCCCCTGGGAATTCCGTCTTTAAGAATCAATGTTCTTTCAGTCTCGTTGAATTCATTGACAATGAGCTCATCATTATCGGTTCCGTTACATAGAACATCTGTGACCGAACGGAATTTCCTGTATTCAGGAACATCACTGGCCACCTCTATAATATTGCCAAGGGGATATTCGATATCTCCCCTGATATAGAGCGTACCTGCAGCCATTCCCATGCCGGCTTCAGGTCCGACATTTCCATCTATGAATATCCGGCCAGCTTTTTCTATTTCCCCACTTCCACCCAGGCGTTTAATGCCAGCACCAAGACTATAGGCAAAGTTCTTTCCGACATTTCCGGTGATTCGGACATCGCCACCTGTCTTTAGTTCATCAACAATATCCCTGTATGTGAATGTGGTACTATTCTGTCCGGTTATCAGAGAATCGGGATTCAGGCTCTTATTGTGCCAGTAAAAATTGAAAGTATAGTCGCAGATATAATCTGCTGTTCCTTCAATAATAAGTTCCTTTACCATAATTTCATCCGTGGATAAGTTTTGGCAGGCATCCTGTACAGACCCAGAGACTTTCCACGTTATGCCTGACCGGCATGAGGTAGTTATCCTGTTCACCGCAACCGCAACTGAAACATTTGATTGAAACGTCAGTTGTCTTTGGCTGTGATCCGGCTTTTCTCAGGTCAAAAGGAATTGCTTCTCTTTCTTCAATGGTGATGGCACCTTCAGGACAGACTCCTATGCAGAATCCCATTCCGTCACAGAGTTCTTCAGCGACAACCTTTGCCTTCCCGTTTATGATCTGAATCGCACCTTCGGCACAGGGAGATACACATTTTCCACAACCAGTACACTTATCTTCATCAATCTTAACTATCAGTCTTTTTCCCACGTTTCTCTCTCCTGATACTCTTCTGATTCTAGTGATGTGTTCCTTCAATAAGATTAATTCCTGCATCTGCTACTGTCTTTTTGATCTCATCGATATGAGGACATTTAGGATAGTTATCCATTTGCATGCATGAACTCAGGTGTATTACATCAACTCCTCGTTTTTTCAGTGACTTCATCAGACGGTAGATTCTCCTGCCGGAACATCCTCCAGGTAAAGAATGCAACCATTTCTGTGTTATCATCGTACTGCTCAAAGTGCACGCTCCTTTTGTTGAATGCCATGAAACACCCCATTCCCGGGCATGCTTCTGATACGATGTCACATCTGATTACTGCGACTTTTGTTGCAGGTTTAACATCTTCGATAATAGCAACTCCGTTTTTTAAGAAATAACAAAATTTAATGATTTGATAAATAAGAAAAAAGGGGAACATTTCCCCTGAAGAGTATTCAAACCTAATTTATAGTCCGATTTCTTCCTTGAACTTGTCAATCCCGATATCGTCAATAACTCTGCCGAGGCGGTGTTTTGAACCATGTGCCTTTGTGAATGCAATAATCTTGTCAACAAGAGCCATAACTTCGTCTTCACCGAGTTCGTCTGCAATAACATCTGCAAGCCTTGGTTTGAGTGCTGCATTACCGCCTACCATGACAGTGTATCCCTTTGGTGTTCCCATGATACCAATGTCTTTGATTGCAGGTTCTGAGCATGAGTTTGCACATCCGGAAACAGCCATCTTGAATTTGCATGGAAGTTCCATTCCGTGATATTTCTCATCGAGCTTAAGTCCAAGTCCTACTGCATCCTGTTGTCCGCGCTTACAGAATGTTGTACCTGGGCAGATCTTGATACTTCTGACACAAAGTCCAATGGCAGCTCCTGGTTTGATTCCAAGGTCATCCCAGGCGTTGTCGATATCATCCTCTTTAATTCCTACGATACAAACCCTCTGGGAGGAAGTTACTTTCAATGTTGCAGCTTCATATTTCTCAGCGACATCTGCGATTTTACGAAGCTGTTCTGCAGATACTACTCCACCTGGAAGATGTGGTGCAATTGCGTATGTTTCCTGGTCTCTCTGTAGGATTGCTCCTTTCTCAAGTAAATCTTTTGCCATTTTGGTCACTCCTTCTTCCAAAAATCTCTTCTGGACAAATGGTATATTATGGATACTCACTTATATATTGGGTGGTTTCCTATAGGATACTATGAAAGATTGCACAATTTACAAAACGGTCGATATTGTCGGCAAAAAATGGTCATTATGCATCTTGCATGAGCTTTACAAGGGTGAAAATAAACGTAAAAGGTTCAATGAACTTAAAAATAAGCTACAGGATGTGACACCAAAGACGCTTTCCACAAGGCTGAAAGAACTTGAAGAACATGGTCTTGTCGATAAAAATGTCGATGATACAGTATTTCCCATAAAATCAGAATATTGCCTTACAGAAAGCGGTGAGGAGTTTTTGCATGTATTGCAGAATATAAAACAATGGGGCTTGAAATGGCAGTTTGAGAACCCTGAGTGCGAAGGTACCAACTGTAAGACATGTGAATTGTGATTAAGATTTTGCCTGAATTTATCGTCAACATGGATTGTGATTATATGAGCGGAAAATTGAAAAGATCACGTACAGACCGCATGATAGGCGGTGTTTGTGGTGGTATCGGAAAACATCTTGGAATAGACCCAACGTTAATAAGACTTCTATGGGCAGCTGCCATATTTATTTATGGCACAGGGCTGCTGCTTTATATTCTGGCATGGATTATCATCCCTGAGGAATAATCCTGTCATCCGGCAAAAGTTCCGGATTTTTTCTTTTTGTGATTCTTCTGTTTATTTTTATAGTTCCACAAACGATAAATATTCTGTAGTAATTATAGTACTTGTACTCAGTAATTGGGGGTTAACAGGTGAAATTGAGTTATTCAGGTGGTACTATGTGCCATCAGCGTGTGAAATCAATTGTAATACTGGCATTGATAGTATTTTTGTTCCTTTCGTTGTCCGGATGTATGGAATCAGACGATGGCATGGAGGAAAATACCGATATCTCAAGTGGAGATATTACGGGTAATGACGATAATCCGACTGCCGGTCCGGAAGATGATACCATGCTTTCTGGAACACTAACATTGATGAGCCCTGCCTTTGAAAATACTGAAAGTATACCGGCTAAATACACATGTGATGGGGAGAATATCAATCCCGAACTTGAAATAGCGGATATTCCGGCAGAAGCAGTTTCCCTTTTATTGATAATGGATGACCCTGATGCGCCAATGGGTACGTTTACCCACTGGGTGGTCTGGAATATTCCGGCAGATATGCAGATCGATGAAAATAGCACGCCGGGTATTGAAGGAAATAACAGTGCAGGTCAGGCTTCATACACAGGGCCATGCCCACCTTCCGGAACCCACAGATACTTCTTCAAGGTTTATGCACTGGATACTGAGCTGGACCTTGAGAGTGGAGCTGAACGAAGTCTTGTGGAAAACACAATGGATGGACATATTTTGGCATATGGAGAACTCATGGGCACTTACGGTCGCTCATAAAATTGACTTCATAATGCAGGGTTTGGCGGACTAATATGAATGCGAAAATGAGAAATGATGCATATTCAATTTTTTCAGAAGCAATTGCAGCAGTTGATCCTGCTGCCTGTATTTATCGTTCAGTATCTAAAAAAGATAATGAGTTGATAATCAGCGGAGAAAAATATGACCTTTCCAGATATGACAATATCTATGCAATAGCCTTTGGGAAAGCTGCAATATCTATGTCAAAGGCAATCGAAGATGTCCTTGGAGATTCTCTTTCCAGTGGACTTGCGGTTACCAAATATGGATTTGGAAACTGCCTTTCTAAAATGCAAGTATTTGAGTCAAATCATCCCGTGCCTGATGATAGCAGTGTTAAGGCCGGACAGATGGTCCATGATTTCCTTGAAAAAACCCAAGCCAGTGATCTTGTAATTTTTCTGATATCAGGCGGTGGTTCCGCCCTTCTCACATATCCACGCAAAGGTATAACTATTAGCGATATTGCAAGAATAACCGATTCCCTGATGCGTGCCGGTGCAACTATTGATGAACTTAATACTGCAAGAAAACACCTGTGTTCCATAAAGGGCGGAGGACTTGCAAAAATGGCTTTTCCTTCGGAATCTGTGAGTCTCATACTTTCAGATGTTGTAGGCGACCCACTGGATGTTATCGCTTCAGGTCCGACTGTTCCAGATACTTCTTCTTTCGGGGATTTCAATGAGATAATCGAGAGGTACGAAATCGGTGTTACCATGGGTATTGGAGGTTTACTTGAAGACGGCCTGGAAGGAGTAATTGAGGAGACTCCTAAAGCAGGAGATTATATTTTTGAGAAAACAAGCCATTATCTGGTGGGTAATAATTCCCTTGCTCTTCAGGAAGCAGAGATCAGGGCTTCTAAACTGGGTTACAATACAATGGTTATGAGCTCTTCTATTGTTGGTGAGGCAAGGGAAGTTGCCAAGGTTCTTGCTGCTATTACCCGGGAAGAGCGGCACGGTGTTTCTCCTCTTCCACTCCCTGCCTGTATACTTGCAGGTGGTGAAACGACTGTTACAATGAAAGGAAACGGTTCAGGAGGCAGATGTCAGGAAGCAGCATTGTCTTTTGGTATTGAAACCTCAGGTCTGCATAACGTTCTTTTACTGGCAGCAGGCACTGATGGAAATGATGGTACTACTGATTATGCCGGTGCTTTTGCAGATGGTGAAACGCTGGAGCGGGGAAAGAGCATTCAGCTTGATGCGCATGCGTATCTTTCAGATAATAATTCCTACGCATACTTTAAGGAAACAGGTGATCTGGTAAAAACAGGTCCCACGGGAACCAATGTAATGGATATTTACATAATTCTCGTTGATATGTTCTGAAGGCTCTGTAGAAATCCAGCAATTAAAACTTTAAGGTAAGCAGATCGGTTGCCAGGCGTCTGAAAACGGATCTATCGTAGGTCATATATAACTTGAGTGATCCCGAAGGGTCCGGCGAAGCCGGCGTTTTCCAACAACAAGAAGAAAAATAATCTACGTGATGCCTTGATACTTTCTTCACAGACCTTCTGTGGCATTCTCAGCATAATCGTACAATCTTTGGAATAATCTTCCGTGTAGCAGCATAGGAATGTGCCGCCTTCGGCGGATGGTTACTTTGTTTTTAGATTGCAGGTTGTTTTCATGTAACTGAAAAAGATCAAAGTTTGTGTCAATCACATTAACAGAATTTCTACAGAGCCTTTCTGAATGCAAAAAAAACAAAGTCAGGCATTTCAAAGTTCAATATCGACTTCATAGACCTTTTCCGGATTTTCCTTATGGATTTTCCAGAAAGGTTCTTCACCGAACTCTTCTGCAAGTTTCAGTGTTCTTCTGGGAATTGTTTTGGGACCAAGCACAGCCCCGGGTCTGTCAGGATCATCGATGTAATCGGTTTCCATCATAAAACGAGTTCCCTGCTCAAGAGCTTCTTCAATGGCACCTTTGCCTGCCAGTACGCCAGGGAATATTCCAAGTCTTTCGCAGACATCAACTAGGGGTGGTGCGTAGTGTTTAACAACCTTGTGCATTTTGATGCCTGTTTTTCTGGCACGATTTGCAATATCTGTTAGTTCTGGCTCTCCGACATCTTCTGTGTGTAGTTGCACGGCACAGTCAAGGTCTCTGGCAAGTGTAAAGGCATATTCCATGACCTCATTGGAAGCGTCCCATATTTCCGGGCTCACTGGATAGTGCGGTCTTCCGCTTTTGAGTCCCACGGCAAGCCCCCGGTTAACGTATTCTGCTGCAATATCAAGTCCACCTTTCATTGTTTCAACAGCTTTTGAAAGCTCCATATATTCTGTGAGCTTTGTAATTTCTGCGGGATGAACTCCGAGAACCGGAAATGAGGTAACTCCAGTTTCATTGATCTGTTTTGAGATGTCTACTGTTTCCTCAAAGACTGCAATGTGATCCTTTGGTTTTGTGACTTTGATACCAAGGGTCCAACTTGGTTTCATAACAAGAAATATGTGGGTCCCGCCTGTGTTCTGGAACTCTTTGACAGCTTTCAGTCCCTTTGCTCTGGGATCAATGTGCATGTGCTCGTCTGTGATGGGGAAACTTTGTGTCATGTTTGTCATGGTATACTATATGAGTTTTTAATCTAAAAATGTAGGCGGTCAGGTATATATGCAAATTGCGGATTATATATCCGTATGAACCTGAAATTGTTTTTAAGGCACAGGGAAGTACAGTCAAGTTTGTTGTCCCTACTGGGTCAGTTGATAATTATGATACTTTCATCTCTGGTAATTATATCAAGGGCTGTTACAGGTTTGAGAGCTGTGCTGATTTTCATCATTATATTGGGATTTGCTTACATTTTTGCAGTGACAATACTCAGGCTGAAGGACCTTGCAAAGGCAACGGATTCCCCTAAAAAGTGATTCTCTGATTCTTTTTCCCTTTTTTATTCCTTATTTTTTGGCATATGTTTGCTTTCTGGGTATGAAATATATATGATGTTGCCGTCAATAAAGCAATTTGAATTTTCATATTCATATTATAATTTACAATTTTAAAATTACAATTTGTTAAAATAATTATTGATTTTGAACAATATTTATTTACAGAGAAAGGGATCAACATGTCACAGAAATCTACAATCATTTATACAAAAACCGATGAAGCTCCGGCTTTGGCAACCAGTTCGCTCCTGCCTATTGTACAGGCTTATGTGAAAAACGCCGGGATCACTATGGAAACGAGGGATATCTCCCTGGCGGGAAGGATCATTGCCCAGTTTCCCGAAAGACTGACAGAGGACCAGAAGATCTCCGATGCCCTTTCCGAATTGGGAGAGATGGTCTTAACTCCGGAAGCCAACATTATCAAACTACCCAATATCAGTGCTTCAGTTCCCCAGATTAAAGCGACAGTCGCAGAACTCCAGGCGAAGGGATATGATCTGCCAGATTATCCCGAAGACCCTTCTAATGATGAAGAAAAGGCTATAAAAGCAAAATTCGATATTATCAAGGGCAGTGCCGTTAACCCGGTACTAAGAGAAGGGAATTCTGACCGCAGAGCTCCTAAAGCTGTAAAAAATTATGCTAAAAAACATCCTCATCCCATGGGAGAATGGAAGTCTGATTCCAGATCCCATGTAGCCAGTATGACTAGCGGAGATTTCTATGGCAGTGAGAGATCTGTTGAAATTGAAGAGGCTACCAATTACAGAATTATCTTTACAGATGACGCTGGTAATGAAACACTATTAAAAGACAAAGCCCCTCTTCTGACCGGAGAGATCATTGATGCAGCTGTTATGAGCAAAAAAGCGCTTCAGGCATTTCTGGCTGAACAAATAGAAGATGCTAACGCTCAAGATGTCTTATTCTCCGTTCATTTGAAAGCGACAATGATGAAAGTTTCCGACCCTATTATCTTCGGTCATGTGGTTAAGGTCTTCTTTAAAGAGATATTTGATAAATATGGTGATCTGCTTTCAGAATTGGGAGTAGATCCCAACAACGGACTGGGGGATCTCTATACAAAAATTCAGAATCTGCCTGAAGACAGACAGGACGCAATCAAAGCAGATATAGAAGCTGTGTATGCAAAAAGACCGGAATTGGCTATGGTTAACTCTGATAAGGGAATTACCAATCTCCATGTTCCCAGCGATGTTATCGTTGATGCTTCCATGCCTGCAGCGATCCGCTCATCAGGTGGCATGTGGGGACCGGACGGGAAACTGAAAGATATGAAAGCCGTAATTCCAGACCGCTCTTATTCGGGAGTGTATCAGGAAACTATTGAGTTCTGTCAAAAACACGGTGCTTTTGATCCCTCTAAAATGGGAAGCGTTTCTAATGTGGGGCTTATGGCGCAAAAAGCTGAAGAATATGGCTCACATGACAAGACCTTTGAGATGACTGGTACAGGAAAAGTTCAGGTTATCGATGACAACAATAATATACTCATTGAACAGCCGGTGGAGGAAGGAGATATCTTCCGCATGTGTCAGGTAAAAGATGCACCTGTTCAGGACTGGGTCAAGCTGGCTGTCAAACGAGCCAAAGCGACAGGCGATCCTGCGGTCTTCTGGCTCGATGAGAATAGAGCTCACGACTTACAGCTCATTAAAAAAGTGAATAAATACTTGAAAGATCATGATACGGATGGCCTGGAACTATTGATCAAATCTCCAGTTGAAGCGACCAGGTTTTCATTGGAGAGAATTAAAGAGGGCAAAGATACGATCTCTGTGACTGGAAATGTTTTGAGAGATTATCTGACAGACCTCTTCCCCATTCTGGAAGTGGGAACCAGTGCAAAAATGCTATCGATCGTTCCCCTGATGGACGGCGGTGGACTTTTCGAGACAGGTGCCGGCGGTTCTGCACCTAAACACGTACAGCAATTTGTATCGGAAGGTCACCTGCGTTGGGACTCCCTGGGAGAATTCCTGGCCTTAGCTGCTTCTCTGGAGCATTTGGGTAACAGTTATGATAATCCTAAAGCTCTGGTTTTAGCAGAAACATTGGATAAAGCCACAGAGCTGGTTCTGGAAAACGGAAGATCACCTTCAAGAAAAGTGAATGAGATTGATAACAGAGGATCTCATTTTTATCTGGCAATGTATTGGGCTCAGGCTCTGGGTGATCAGGAGAAAGATAGCGAACTAAAAGCGATCTTTGAGCCTGTAGCTAAAGCTCTAATGGAAAATGAAGAGAAGATCGCCAATGAGTTGTTAGAAGCTCAGGGCAAATCTGTGGATATCAAAGGATACTACGCTCCGGATGAGGAGTTGAGATCCCAGGCCATGAGACCCAGTGCCACTTTGAATGGGATTATCGATTCTATTTAATTTTATTATGAAAACAAAAGGAAAGCCCCGGTTTCGGTCGGGGCTTTTTAGTCTCTAAAATACGACCTCGGCGGCAATGCAAAGATGAGCGAAATGACCGATGCTATTGCAAAGTACGCCGAATCTGAGATGAAGTAATTTCATCTCAAACACTTATTTTTTTCATTTTGTAAATCTTACTTTTGTCACTAATATTATTGTTCCACATTTTCTTCTGCATGATCAAACCAGCAACAAAATTAAATACATGCCATGTATACTACATGTGATGTATGTTATTCCGGGCCTTTTTATTTTGCCTTCGAATATCTGATAGCATAACTCTGATGGAAATGATCGCATGAAGTTTTATGATAGAAAAAAAGAGATGGAGCAGTTGCGTGAAATCTGTAGGTCCAAAAGTTTCAGGATGATTGTGATCACCGGAAGGAGGAGAATTGGCAAAACACGTCTGGTTACTGAATTTCTCAGGGACAGGAAATATGGGTACATTTTTGTTCCAATGCACAAAACTAAAGAAACGTTTTTGCAGGAAGTATCAAGGGACGGCAATATTCCGGAGTTCAGGAACGTAATTGACCTGTTTCGCTACCTCTTTGAAATGAATGAGTACATTTTCATTGATGAATTCCAGAATTTCTATGATATGGACAAAAGCATTTACTCGGATATGCAACAGCTTGTCGATGAGTTCAAACAGCGGGAAAAGAAATGCTGTGTTTTTATAAGTGGTTCAAGTTATTCATTGATGAACAGGATATTTGTTGATTCGGCTCACCCTCTTTACGGCAGGGCTGATCTGATGATGGAACTTGGTCCACTGGATTTTGCTACGGTTGCAGAAATGCTATCAGATATAAGTACGGACGACCCGGTGGAATTAATCAAATACTATTCTGTTTTTGGCGGCATCCCCAAATATTATGATCTTCTTGAAGGTGTTGGAGCAGAATCGTTTGAAAAGACCGCAAAGTCGTTCTTTTTCGACAGCCACATGCCTTTGCTGAAAGATGAAGGACGTAATGTACTTGTGACTGAGTTCGCAGGGGAGTACAAGATCTATTATTCGATACTAGAAGCTATTGCTCTTGGAAAGAACAAGACTGGTGAGATCAACAGTGTTCTGGAAGGGACCGGAAGTGGGAAAGCTGCAAGATACCTGGATATCCTGCGCAAAGAGTATAACGTTGTCAGAAGGGAGACACCCATACTTGATGACCCGCGAAAGTCAAGAAAGGGTATTTATGCAATACGTGATCCTTTCCTGCATTTCTGGTTCGGTTTTATCAAGAGATATGATGCCTATTTTGAGCAGGGCAGAACGGATGAATTGTTCAGTAAGTTCCTGAAAAACTTTGATACATTCCTCGGGTTCAGTTTTGAGAGAATTGTAAAAGAATTCCTGATTGAAAACAGGCAGACATTTCCTTTCAGTTTCGAGAGGATAGGCAGGCAATGGGGAACTATAAAAGGTGCGCCAAAGGGTAGCAACAGCTATGAGGTTGATCTGCTGCTCATAAGCCCTGATATGAAAAAAGTAATGTTGCTGGAATGCAAATGGCGTGATCTGGATATAAAAGAGAGCAACAATGTGCTCCGAAAGTTACAGGAGAAAACTGCTTATGTAGGCTTGCCTGAAGATACAGAAGTTTACTATGGTATATGCGCAAGAAAAATAGCCGATAGAGACAGCCTTGTAAATCAAGGTGTATTAGTGCTTGATCTTGAAGATATGTGGAAATTACTATGATTCTATTCCAGTTCATTAACCAAAAAAAAGAAAACACATAGCCACCACCCACAGGCAGCAGCTTCAAAAAAAGAATCAGTCTATAGTATCGTGCATGCGAGGTTTGATCTCGTTGCTTTTCTGACCTTCATCGAGATTTTCATCCTCTTCCATGTCCTTACGGTGCATATCTTTTCTAACCATCTGGTTGAACATGAAGTACTTCTTCACATATGCCATGATCTCTTCATCGGATATGCAGGAAACTCTCTTCTCATCGTTGTAGAGCTTCTGGATATCTGCCTGGATAGCCCTGAGACGCTTATCGTTCTTATCGATCTCGATACTAACTTCCAGAAGGTCGTTCAGTGTCTCCTGGACCTTGTATCTGAGCACTTCGATGCCGGAAGAGTCTCCGATGAGGAATATTCTCTTACCACCGACTATTTCAGGTGGATATGGCTCGTAGGTGAACGGGTTCTTAATTACGCCTGCGGAGTGGATGCCTGATTCATGGGCAAACACATTGTTACCAACAACAGACTTGTTCCTGGGGATACGGATTCCAATCTCTTCCTGCATGAACTTTGAGAACTCTACAATAGCATCAAGGTTGTACTTATCGAATCCTTCAATACGTCTTGCGAGGAACAACAGGAGTTTCTCCATTTCAGCATTACCTGCTCTTTCTCCTATCCCTAAGAAAGTCACATTGGACCAGTTTGCACCATGCCAGTAGCCTGCAATAGAATTGGCAACTGCAAGACCGAAGTCATCATGGCAGTGAGTCTCGATGTTTTTGACATTGAGTTCGTCCTTCAGGTATTTTGTGATCAGCGGTATTCCAAATGGTTCGTCAACACCTTCAAATGGTATTCCAAATCCAATAGTGTCACAAACACGTATAGTACAATCAGGGTCTATCTCCATTATCTTCTCGATAAGCGGGAAAGTGAAACCATAATTATCTGCACGGGTCATATCCTCAATGTGAGCCCTGGTGCGAAGTCCGTGGTCAACTGCATACTGGAGTGCGTTGAGATATTTTTCCTCAGCTTCGTCACGGGTAAGCCCCATCTTGTCAACAATGTGAGGATCTGATACTGACATCAGGACGCCTGTTTCCTCGATGCCGTCAATGTTAAGGACCATATCAATATCAGCAGGATTTGCACGTGCCCATCCGGTGATTTCCGGGAATTCGTAGCCCTGGTCCATCATGAGTTTGATAGCTTTTCTGTCTCTGTCATTATAGACAAAAGTCTCAAGCTTCTCTATACCTATCGTGTTCAGGTAGTTATATATCTGAAACTTCTGCTGACTTTTCATGACAATACCAGGCATCTGTGCCCCATCCCTGATAGTGCTGTCACTTATAGATACTTCCTGCCCCAAAGGTAATTTTATTTTAGGAAGATCGTCATAATCCTTGTATATCTTCATTTGAAACCTCCTTTCCAATTTGAAAGCTCCAGAGCTTTAATCAGTGTGTTAGTTATAGAAACGAGTCGGTGTAAGTACTCTAATTGAATGTATCCGCTCTGGATAATCATTATTATTGAGTGTGAATTGCAGTTCTAATATAGAATCACTCCTACTTAAAACATCGTTTCTATATATATATCGGCGGACAGCTTATTCCTCTTGGGGAAACTCAACCTTTAAATCTTTATATTTTAAAGGATTACATGATTCATATGTGGAGCATATTACTCAGGAAGTTCGAGAAATACCCGGCCCAGCAAAAGGTCCTGAAACTTCTTTTTGAACGCGGTTTTCAGGTAAATGATGAGGGAAAGGTCACATCAGGTGCAATAGAGATCGCACACACACAACTTGCCAGGGAGGCAGGCGTTGACAGGCGTGTTGTGGATTCCACAACAGAGGTCATACTTTCAGATGAACAGCTAAAGAAGATATTCCAGAACGTAAAATCGATTCCTTTCCTCCGGGATGTAGCACCACTTCTGGGACAGGGAGTAATAATCATAACCCCGGACGATGCTTCTGGCAAGGGAATTATCTCCGAAGTCTCCACAGTCATTGCAAAGCATGATATTAGTATCCATCAGGCAGTGTCAGATGATCCGCTCTTCACGGATGAACCCAAACTTACGATTATTACTGATACAAAGGTTCCGGGCAGTATTATTGAAGAACTGCTGAAGCTGGAATCCGTTAAAAGTGTAAATATAGCTTGAGTTTGAAGGATTAGGATTAGGCTAAAGGCAAATGATTGTGCTTATTACATAATTTGCTATCAGAGTACAGCCTTTGTAAATGCCCTGAATATCTTCAGCATATGCACCGATCTGGAAGGGTGCAACATCTTTTTTATCAGTATTGAAGGATGATCCATGTCGCCATAACGTGTAATGGTATCAAGAATAGCAGGATTATTCATTGAAGCTATCAGGTCATCTAATTCTTTATCTTTCAGCCCTGCCACAAATTTATGGATTCTCATCCCCATGGCAAGCTCCTTTCCAAGTTTAGCTCTCCACTGCCTGTCGTATTCTGAAAGAAATGATGCCGAACAGTTTTCCTGTTCTGCTGCTTTTGCTGCAATCTCACCGGCAATCTTTGCGCAAACAGCTCCTGTATATATTCCTCCTCCCGATGTGGGTTTGACCTGTCCTGCAGCGTCGCCTACTATCATCACACCGTCTGCATATGTCTTTTCAAGAGGTCCGAGGGGAATTCCTCCCATCACAAGGTCAAGCTTCCCGCCACCATATTTTGAAGCAATATGTTGATTTTTTGTCAGGAGATTTTCAAGAACATGATGTGCCGACATTCCATATTTTGGATCGACGGCTATACCTATACGGGATATACTTTCATTTACCGGCACAGTCCATCCAAAGAACCCGGGTACTTGTGACCCAACGAACAATTCAACAAAATCAGTATCATCACTGTGGTAAGGGACTTCTGCCTGAATCCCCGGCAACACTTCACTGACATTTCCAAGTCCTGACCATTTTGCCACCTGGCTGCGAACACCATCTGCACCGATGATAACTTTAGTTTTAAGGACCTGTTTTTCACCGTTCTTTACAACGGAAACTTTCTGCTCGTTCTGTGATCTTTCAATACCTGTAACCCTTGAGTTCAGCCAGAGATCAACATCCTCTTCAAGAGCCATTGCAGTAAGTTTCCTGTCAAATATTTTTCTGGAAACAACGTATGCTTTGGTCTTCTGACCATCAATTGGCAGGCAATCCCCATTCATCGGATGGACAAAAGCACCCCTTACAGAATTCAGGATGGAATTGTCGGACGGATTGATTTTACACTCTTTGATGGCTCTTGTACTAAGTAGTCCGGTGCACCCAACCGGAGTGCCAATAAACGCATGATCCTCCAACATCAGTGTCTTTGCACCGTTAATTGCAGCATATTTTGCTGCTATTGAACCAATTGGTCCTCCACCTACAACTATAATATCATATTCTGTCATTTTCACTAAATTCCAGTACAATTTCCAGAACCTCTCGGAAGCTTTTGAGTGTTCTGTCAGGTTCATATTCACCTGCTGTTCTATCCACTGCGCTGTTACGGTCCCCATAAGCTGCATATGCTGTCATCATGCCGAGTTCTTTTGAAGGAGCAATGTCCCTTCTCAGGCTGTCGCCTACAAAAAGTGTTTCTGAAGCTATAAGTCCCATAGTATCAAGGGCATATCTGAAAGGTACAAGGTCCGGCTTTTTTGCACCGGTCATATCATGGGCAGTTAGCGAATGTACAAATTCTTCCAGACCTGTCTTTGCAAGCCTTTTCCTTGCGTTGTTGCTGTTGGCATCAGTTACGATCCCAAGAGGAAGGCCAATTCCATTCAGTTTTTCCAGAGTTTCCTTTACATCCGGGTAGAGTCTGATGTTATTGATCTTGTGGGTTTCATATATTGTAACGCATTTCGGGTAATTTTCAAGTGGGTCATACCCATTATCAAGCAGATAGTCTCGTATATTCTCGGGATTTTCAAAACCATGTGTTTCCCTGCGGAAATACTTGAACAGTTCTTCCGGGTCACCTGCTCCAAGAAAGTTGACAACTTCTGTGCATGCGATCATCTTCGCTTCCACAAAGTCAAAGAGCGTGTTGTCCATGTCAAAAATGATGCCCCGTAAATTCATTCCCTTTTCACTCATTATTCCTGGTTTCATGCTCTTGTTCTTGATTTAATGCTGGGTTTGTATTTATTTCTTCGGGATATGCTATTTGCATATGATAGATTTATATAATTAGTTTGTTTATATTAATGTGCAGCAACATTTATTTTGTCTGGACGGAGGGAATGAGCTTGGCTGAGTTGAAGAAAAAAGGTATCACTGAAAACGCATCAACACAAAAAACTAATAGTAACACAGGATCAAAACACGAACATACTGCCCAGTCCGAAGAAGAGGGATTCTATTCCTCATGCGGACAGGCATTCATACGCATCCAAAAAGATTGATTATAGCATCTTTGAAAGATGCCGAGTTTTCACTTTTTTGATTTTTCCTTTTGTAATTCATTCACTGAAATATCGTCTCAAGTTCCTTTCCGATATCTTCAGCCATGAGTTGAGAATAACCATGCGTGCTTCCGTTGATCGGATAAAGTGCTTTCGGTTCATTGGCTTTATCAAAGGTGCGAAGCGCAAGTTCATATGGAACTGTGCTGTCATTTATGGAATGCAGCATCACAAACCTGCGTGGACTGACCATTCCCAGGTAATTGTCAGGGTCAATTGACCTGTAAAATTGATATGCATTCATATCAACCGTTTCGTCAACTTCTATAGAGTTTGTGTCATATCCGCTTGTGCTGATACCAATAACTCCTTTTATTTCAGGTTCAATTGCAGTTGCTATTATGGCGAATCTCCCACCATTGCTAAGACCTAACATTGCAACGTTGTCCTCATTAACTTCAGACTGGTCAGCAAGAACATTTGCAGCAGCAAGTGCATCATGCACCATCATATACTCCACTGGCTCTTCTCCATTCATGTAAAGTTCCAGATCACTCTGTGGATTTATGCCTCCAAGATTCCTCTGGTCTATGATTATGGTTGCGTACCCCATGGATGAAAGTAACTGTGGCACTGCTGTCTGTTGTTCTTTCGACACACCTGCTCCGGGAAGGATTACAACACCAGGTACCTTTGTACTGGACTCAGGAATCCTGACAAGTCCTGCAATTTCAGAACCACGACTTTCAAAACTAACTTCTCTGACAATATCGGAATCATTAGCTTCTGAAACGTCTTGCGAGCTGTAATCCACTTCTTTTATTTCCGGATAAGAAAGTATCCCGTTATCTGAGACAGACCATCGGTCACTATCGTCCGAACCATGCATTATCCCTATAGCACCGGCTGCCATGAGCAGTATTCCCAGTGCAAGCGGGAGGAGTTTGACATTCATTTTCTGCTTTTCGGTTTCTGTCTTTCTTTTTCCTTTCACGGTGTGTTTCTGACTCATGGAATCGCCAAGAATGATTTTGATAAAACTAACAAACTTTTCACTGTGATGATTTGCAGTGCGGATGGTGTTCACTGTTTCGATAGTACATTTTCAAGTACTATGGCACAGTTCGCCAACTTAAACGAAGAAGGTGGAGATCGAGATAAACTTGACGCTTTTTTAGATTTCTGTGGATGGAATACTTGGAAAAAGCACTCAGGCGTTGTATCTGGATTATGCAGGAGGATGTTTGAAACTCTTAAGATTATAGGGTTTGATACACTTCTGGAAGAGTTGAATGCTAAGATAGAAAAGTCAGCAATATACAAAATTACTAAATACGGATATGCAGTGATTAAAAAAGAGAAACGGAAAGAACTACCGGTGTTCTTTCAGGTTATTTTTAGCATGTATCTCAGACTACAAGAAGTCCCAGATAATGCGTCGCGTTTGCTTTGTCCACTGCCACAATCAATTCATCACATTTATACTCATACGTATACGGAGCATAGTACCACTGAACTACATCAAATTCACTCAGTTTGTTCCTCTCGTCGCCAAAACCATATTCGGCATATTCTCCATTTATGTACATGAACCAAGCAGTGTCATTGACATAATCCTCACAAACTCCATCAATACAATGCACATAAAAAGAGCCATAAAAAACATCATCTGGATCATACCAGAAATCGGTTACATTATAATCAAAATTACCAATGTTTCTTTGTGATGCGGCATAAAATGCTCCTACATCTGACATCCAAGGGTAGTAATAGTTGTTGCTATTGTCGTGTGTAGGAGTGAATATGAAATATCCTGGCTCTAAGTCTACAGGCTCTAAGTCTTCATTGCCGTTCCACACACTTATTGGTACTGCAGTTGCTGGAATGCAAAGAATTGCCATACTAAGAAGTACAGCAATTGCTATTTTCCACAAATTTTCTATTTTCATTATTTAACCTCTGTTACTTTTGGCGTGGAGGTAAAATAAAAACGCACATCTATTGAACTATTGGATTCGCGTTTTTGTGCGTATCCCATTATTCCCACGTGCCCGTGTTATTATATATCACAACTAGTATATATGTGCTGAATATTTACTAACACATATATGCATAATAGATTATACAAATGTTATTTTTTTTATTATTAAATTGTTTATCTATATTGTTGACATGCTGCCCCTACACTATTTACTGACAATTATTGAAGGCACCGTCTTTCTGCAAAACATTGTGCTCTTTAGTGTTTGAAAGATTCAAAAAAGTAAATACAATTAACTGGAACTATGTAAAGTTTTTGAACGAACCTGCCGGGACTTGAACCCGGGTTCTAAGCTCCGGAGGCTTAAGTGATATCCGCTACACTACAGGTCCGCATTTATTTTTAGTTTTGAACTTAAACTCATTTTGCATGTTTCTCATTGGAGATAAATATAGTGTTGGTGTTCAATGGCTTTTCTGCACAGACTTATCCGGGATTATCTATTGTTAGTCAATGCACGAACGTTATTCTTATATATCACAATTGTGTATTAGGTATAATCACAATTGTGATTTGGCAACTGACTGCCAATTACCAGGTTATTGGAGCGGCAAAATTATCTTCTGTAAAGTGATGTCGTCCCGGTTCGAATCCGGGCCCTGGCTTGAGGTTTAACCTCAATCCCCCGCAGGAGTCTTCCGGCTCCTGCAGAAAAACGTCTACTCCAAACACCATCCAAACCACTACCATTTCTATTTTTTCAAGAGGGTAAAGACATGAAAGTAAGACTTCCAAATGGTGATATCCAGGAACTGGCAATAGGTCCGTTAACAGCAGAGGAATTGCTGCGTTATCTGGACATAAGTCTGGGTGAGGTTCTGGTATCAAAGAATAAGTGCATTATTCCGGAAGACGCAATTCTCGAAAGTAGCGACAATGTGCGAATAATGCAGGTTGTGTTCGGAGGCTAAAACTTCCGATAGTCGATTTCAATTTTAAAGAGTTAGAGAGCGTTAATGGTCATTAGCACATTGATGACCTTCTTCTCTAAGCTGTTTACATATTTCGCATATTCTCAAAGCAAGGTCATCTACCCTGTTTTCCTTCATGTCTTCAGCAAGCTCACGGATGGATACTTTAACATCCTCTTCAAGAACAATTCTGTATCCTCTTTTCTTGGACAGGTACTGGGAAACTGCTGAAGGTGCCATATCAAGTTCTTTGGCTATTTCCTGCTGTGACAGTCCGCAATTGAGAAGTTCTTCCGCAATGGCTGCTCTGATAGCGGGCAGCACGTCCCAGACAATCATCTGACATGGTAATTTCATAGTCATTCCCTTTTGTGTCAATTTTCAAAACAAAATCTCACAATTGTGAATATGCTTTTAATATTAAATACATTTTCTTGACAGGCCAACTGAGATTCTACAGGCAATATTTGAAGTTCCGACCTCTGCACTTATATTGCTTGATTACTTATGAAGCTATACACTTTATTTCGTTATTGATATTCAAATCAGGACCAAATCCACAGAATCCAGAATAGGGTCTTTTCTATGTTAAGCGACAATGAACTAGAACGGTACAGCAGGCAGATAATGCTTTTTGGTGAAGACGGCCAGAAGCGATTAAATGATGCTACCGTATTTGTAGCAGGTGCCGGAGGACTCGGCTGTCCCGTTGCTTTGTATCTTGCAGTTGCAGGGATAGGTCATTTGAGAATCGCAGATAAGGATATTGTGGAGAAAACAAATCTTAACCGCCAGATTCTGCACTGGGAGCGGGATGTCGGCAAAGAAAAGGTTACTTCTGTGGAAGAAAAAATCAGACAGATAAATCCCCACATAGAAATCCAGACATTTCACCTGACAATTGATGAATCCAATATAATGGAACTGGTTGATGATGCGGACATAATAGTCGATGCAATGGACAATTATCCCATTCGTTATCTTCTGAATAAGGTTGCCCATGAAAAAGGTATTCCTCTTGTTCATGGAGCAATCCGTGGATTTGATGGTCAGGCAATGACGATAATCCCAGGAGAAAGTGCATGTTTTAATTGTGTGTTTCCTTCTGAACCTCCTTCTGAACCGTTTCCAGTGGTAGGTGTGACACCTGGAATAATTGCCATGATCCAGGCTAATGAAGTTATTAAATATCTTCTTGGAGAAGGTAAACTCTTAACAGACCGGTTGTTGATATGGGATGGCCTGAGTTCTGAGATGGAGTACCTGCGTGTGGCGAAAAGACAGGACTGTAAGATATGTGGCACTGATGCCGGTTCTGCAGATAAGTCCGAGTGATTATCACACTTAATGACTTTAGATGATCTCTATAGAGCCGCCCATTTGCTTGTTTTTAATATAGGGTCCTTTAGAACTGACACTCAAATAAAGGGAGTACATACCTTATTTTTCATTGCAAATATGCTGTAAGTGCTCCCCCACAAAAAGTACATTTTTAAAGCTGCTTAATTTTCAAAATAAAGACTATTTATATTTGAATTGGAAAATAAAGTGCCAATTTCCCTTAAATTCATTCCATATTATAAGTTTTATAAGACCGTCTATTGATTGCGTTTTCATAAAAACAAAAAAGTATGAGAATAAAGGGCTATTAAACTTTTAATGCCATAATGATTCATTATTATAGTACAATTTATTAAATAAACGGATTAAATTATGTATTTTAGTTAGGAGAGTTTAAATAAATACTGATATAAAGAAAATAAGGATTGTTATAACTGGAAATGAATGTCATTTTGAAAGGGGCCTATTTTAATAATAATTTTATATCATGGAAACCGATATTAACTGGCAAATGGGGTATGGTATGGCGGCTGATACAACTAATATACTAAAATTTGAAGAAGCACTTCTATCACTAAACAGTGTAGCTGCACAAAACATAATATCTAGTGCATTTACTGAAGATAATGCTTTTGAAATTATCAATGATATAATTGCTCCTGTTCTTGAAAAAATTGGTGACATGTGGGTTTGCGGGGATATTGCATTGTCACAGGAGTACATGGCAGGTAAAATGTGCGAAGAGATTGTGGAAATGCTACTACCCTCGGACGCTCCTGCCAGAAAAGATACGCCTGTTATAGGCATCACAACCCTGGGTGATGAACACATGCTGGGGAAACGTATTGTAACATCTTTTATCAGGGCAAGCGGATTCAACATTCATGATTACGGTGAAATGGGGCCTGAAAATGTTGCCATGAAGGTGGAAGAAGATGGTGTTGATGTACTGATGGTCTCTACTCTAATGCTTAATCTTGCCTATGATGTTAAAAAGCTCAGGGAAATATTCGATCGGAAAAATATCGGTGCCAGGATCATAGTTGGTGGTGCACCTTTTTTGTTTGACCGTAATCTCTGGAAAGAGGTTGGTGCTGATGCCATGGCTGTAGATGCCATGGAATCCATTAGTAAGATACATGATGTTCTGGAGTATTCAAAATGAGTTGCGGTGAAATATCTCCCATGGAAAGGGTACTGACAGCAATCAGTCATAAGGAACCGGACAGGGTTCCTTTTTTCCTGCTTCTGGCAACCCAGGGTTCAAGGGAATTCAATGTATCGATTGAGGAATATTTTTCAAAACCTGAAATGGTTGCAGAGGCCCAGGTAAGAATGCAGCAAAAGTATGGCCATGACTGTTATTATTCATTCTATTATGCATCCCTTGAACTCGAAGCGTGGGGTGTTGAGTCTGTTTTCTATACCAATGCAGCACCTAATTCAGGAAGGCCTATTATAAGGGATTTTGAAGATATATCCTCACTGGAAGCACCGGATGTCTTTGAATCTGCACCGCTGCAGAAGGTTATGAAAACGACATCTCTCATAAAGGAACATGCCGGTGAGGAAATTCCCATATTAGGTGTGGTTATGTCACCATTTGCATTGCCTACTATGCAGATGGGTTTTGAGCATTATTTCGATCTGATCTACGGGGAGCCTGAGATTTTTGAGGAATTGATGAGGGTCAACGAAGAGTTCTGTGTCCAGTGGGCCAATGCCCAGTTAGAAGCAGGTGCAACAGCTGTCTGCTATTTTGACCCTGTATCATCATCGACGATAATTCCTCCTGATCTTTACAGGAAAACCGGATTTAAAGTTGCCAGAAGAACGATTCCCAGAATAAAAGGTCCTACTGCAACTCACATGGCATCCGGCAGGTGCCTTCCGATAATCGATGACATTGCAGAGACAGGAACAGCTATAATCTGTACTAGCGTACTTGAAGATCTTGCGGAGATGAAAGCGGTCTGCAAGGGAAAATTGTCTGTCCTTGGCAATCTGAATGGTGTAGAAATGCGGCGCTGGTCCGAGCACGAAACAGAAGATAAAGTGATGGAAGCTATCCGGAAAGCTGCTGAAGGGGGCGGTTATATTCTCTCGGATAACCACGGTGAAATCCCATATACTGTCCCTTCTGAAGTGATTATGAATATATCAAAGTCCGTAAAAAAATGGGGTCAATACAGGTAAAATATATGGTTTATGATCATTACCTTCTTGCACCGGAACATCTTCAAAAGGAAATAGAAGAAGTGTTTTCCGATGAAATTGAGCTTAGAGGAATAAAATCTGTATTTTATTCTCCGTCACAGGACGTAAGTAATCCCGAAAATGTTCTTAGTATGGTAAGGGATCTTTATTGCGATAACGACGTACTGTTCTTATATGACAGTTCCTGTTCCCGGACTCCTGTTCCGGACGAATATTCCGGTTCTGTTAAAATAAAAAGCTTAGAACATATATATGCTTTATTTGCAGACAGGAAATTATCACAGTCATATGAAAATGACGGTGCTTTTATAATATGTTCCGGCTGGCTTGAAAAGTGGGAGTATAACCTCCAGAATGTGCATCAACAGTTCACAGAGAAATCATTTTCGGAAACGTACTCTTCCATCCTGATACTGGATACGGGTATTCATCCGGATTTCCTGACGGCTGCTGAAGAAATGTCCGGATTTACTGGTGTCCGGTTCAAAGTGCTGGATGTTGGGATGGGATACTTTAAACTGGCTTTTGAAAATCTGATACTTCGCTGGGACATTGAAAAGAAACAGAATCAATTGAAAGTGTGCAACAGGAAAGCGGCTTCATATGCGATGTCAATTGATTTTATCAGGTCGATTGCAGACTTCACAGAAGAATCAGAAGCGGTGGCGTCTATTTGTAAGCTATTTCGCATAATGTTCGCTCCCCGGAATGTTCTATATTACTCTTTTAATGGGGATGAGACAAAACTCACATATTCCGATTTATCCGAAACTGACCGGAAAAACGCATTGGAATTGAAAAATTCAGATGCAAATTACCTTGTGTTAGGCGATGAGGATGGTTTTGCATTAAAAGTCTCTACAAAAGAGGACATTTTTGGTGTAATAGAGCTGCATAACGTAGCTTTTCCTGAAAATCTGGATGAATATCTCAGTGTGGGCTATGATCTTGCAAGAGCTTCAGGGCTTGCCATATCCAACATAAGACGTTATTATGAGCTATTCAGGTCAAGGGAAGAGCAGGCCAGGCTTACGGACATGCTTCGAACGACAAACAGAATTCTCAGGCATGATATTGCCAATGACCTCCAGATAATCATGGCATCCTTGGATCTGTTTGAGGAAAACAGAAGTGACAGGTACCTTTCTATGATTAAGAAAACTTCAATAAAAAGTGCTTCTCTGATCAGGGATATAAGGGAACTGGATAGTTTATCTGCTGGTTGTGAAGAATTAGATATTTTAAATGTTAAAGATATGATAGGTAATGTCACAAACAAGTATACACTTGAGTTTAAGGTTAATGGCAATTGCCTGGTGTGGGGAGACAAGGCATTATCCTCAGTGTTTGATAATATTATAAGCAATGCCGTACGTCATGGAAATGCCAGCAAAGTATCTATTGATATCATAAACGTGAATAGTCGTTGTATTATATCCATTGCTGATAATGGAATAGGTATTCCTGATGAGGTTAAACCAAGGATTTTTGATGAAGGATTTAAACATGGGGATAAAGGTCACACAGGTTTTGGTCTTTTTATAGTCAGAAAAACAATTGAGCGCTATAATGGGTGTATCTGGGTGGAAGATAATGTTCCTTCTGGTGCAAGGTTTGTTATTGAGCTGGATACTGCAAAACTGAAATGATGGTTCAAAGCACTGACTATTTTGCATAATTACCTCATGACCAAATTATCGGGGCTGTCAAAAACTTTGGGGTTGCAGAGCCTGAGCTAATTAATAACAATAAATACATATTATGAAAGTGAATGTGGTTTTGTGACAAACCATATCATATCCACTTTCAGATCTCATATTAGCTCAATTCAACTTAAACTAAACGATTGCATTTCAGGCATTACAAGCTTTGAAGATGCTATCACATCTCAATTATCTTCAACTGAAAATAGGGATATTCACAATGAGAAGGAGCTTGTTCTGCATGCAGACAATCATTTTGACCTCCTTTATCCTTGCTGTCCTGTTTGTGGTTCCAGGAAAGTGATCAAACAAGAATATTACAAACGCAAGCTAAAATTAGCAGAGTTTGGAAGTCAGGTCATTTATGTTCGAAGATACTATTGCAAATTTTGTTCTAAAAAATTCACAACACCTCTTGATTCAATTGTAAAAAAAGGACATCAATATGCCCGAATTTATGAACGCTGTATAGAAAAAACATACGAGACTGGTTATTGTTCATTCAGACATCTACAAAAAATCTTCACATCACTATATGATTGTTCTCCCTCTCACCAGACAATTTATAACTGGATTGCAGAGTCAAACAGAATATCAGTATCAAGCGATGATAATCTTTATTCTGGATACTATTGTTATGATGAACAATATATAATACTGAATGGAAGTCGGTTTTACAGGCTCAGTTTGATAGACTCTGTCCTGAATAAACCAGTAAATGAAAAAATTATGGCAGATATCGAATATGCTACTGTTAAGGGTTTTATTAAAAATGCAGTAGCTTCTAAGCCTCTTCATGCCATTTCAACCGACCACCGAAGAAAATACAAATCAATTATGGATGAACTAAAAATCAAGCATCAGCTTTGCATATTTCATCTGTACAAGCTTATTGGGAAAGATGTGTACAAAAAACTAAAATCAAAATTTATTGGCTCCAGGGAAAAGATCAGCTTATGTTTGGCATTTACAAAGATCAAGGAAGTATTTAGAACATACGATATAAATATCGCAATCAACAGACTTCAAGAGATAATCAGTAATATAGAGGAGATTCCTCAATTACTTCATAAATCAATAGATAAAATTGTAAAAGACTTCGAAAGGTTGACTTGGTTTATGGTGGATGAAATGGTTTCAAAAACAACAAATCCTATTGAGAACTATTATCGACAAACGTTACCAGATTCATTGAAAAGGATATTTAAAACACCAGATGGAATGTTGAACTATTTAAGCGTAAAAAGAGGATATTGGGAGGGGAACATATCCAAAAAAGTTTAACACCAAAGTTTTTGACAGCCTCAAATTATCATAATAATTATATAATATACATTGCCTATTTTATATAGGGTTAGTGTAACAAGTGCGGAGATTACTTTGTGAATTTGCGAAATGTATATGATAAGTATTCTGAAGCAACTATTGTAATTCTGGTTCTTCTGGCTTTGTATCTGATTAGCCTTGACAGTTATCTCTTATTCCACAGCATTGTAGAAGTAGCAAGCATAACAGTTATTGCTGCTGTTTTTCTTATTGCCTGGAATTCCAGGCATTACATGAAGAATTCATATCTTTTGTTCCTCGGAATCAGTTTCTTTTTTGTATCATGGATTGACTTCCTGCATATAATCAGCTACAAAGGGATGGGCATTTTTCCGGGCAGTGATGCAAACCTGCCTACTCAGTTGTGGATAGCTGCCAGGTATATGCAGAGCATCTCACTGTTTATTGCTCCTCTGCTCATGGGAAAAGAAATCAATAGCAGAAGCATATCAGGAATTTATTTTGCAGTTACATGTTTAATTATAGCAGTCATCTTTCAGGGATATTTTCCTGATTGTTTCATTGAGGGCAGCGGCCTGACCCTGTTTAAGGTTATCAGTGAGTACATTATATCTCTGATATTGCTCAGCTCACTCATTCTGCTTCGCAGGTATAAGGATAAATTTGATAGCACGGTCTACAATCTGCTTTCAGCTTCCATAGTTCTCACGATATTCGCGGAACTTGCTTTTACGTTCTATATAGACGTCTATGGTTTTTCAAATCTGGTTGGTCACTATTTCAAACTGCTGTCATTTTATCTTATTTACAAGGCAATAGTTGTTACAAGTCTTACAAAGCCGTATGATCTGCTTTACAGGGAACTTAAGATGAGAGAATATGATCTCATAAAAAAGAAGAAATCTCAGGAAGACCTCCTGGAGACACTCAGTCTTGTGAACCAGATACTCAGGCATGATATTCTCAACGATCTGAGTATTGTTTCCCTTTCTGTTAGTAATCTCAAGGAAAGGATGTCTGAAAAGGAAATAGATATGTCAGAAAAGGCAGTTAATCATAGCCTCAAATTAATCCACGAGATGAAAGATTTTGAGTCGTTAATGTATGTCAGGGAATTGGCTGATATTGATCTGCGTTCTCTTGTACTGGAAGTTGTACAGGAGTTTCCGGTAAAAACCAGAATATCAGGAAACTGTACTGTAAAGGCAGACAGCGGCCTGCACTCTGTAATAGGAAACATTATTCAGAATGCTATTGTACACGGTAAAGCCAGTGCTATAGATATATCAATGAATTCAAAAGGAGATTATTGTGAACTAAAAATCTCCGATAACGGCAGTGGAATACCTGATAAGATAAAAGAACGTGTTTTTGATGAAGGATTTAAATACGGAAAAAACGGGCACACAGGTCTTGGGTTATACATTGCAAAAAGAATAATTGAAAGATACGGCGAAATATCCCTTGAAGATAATGTTCCTTCCGGAGTGACTTTTATAATCAAATTCTATCGGTGCAATGATGATAATGGCTACGAAGAAAAGTTATGTCATAAATAAAAATGAAGTTCCCACATTTTGTGGGAATTGGTATTCATTCTTCTTCTTCTGCGGCTCTACCGATTGCTTTTACTAGTGTGAGCATAACTCCCATGCCTTTCTGGAAGTCCTCATCTCCCATCTCTTTTAGTACGCCGGTAAGTCCGACTTTAGGTGGGTTGAGAATTGCTTTATCAAGTTCGGGGTCCTGAACTGCTCTTTCCATCACTTCTATTAAGTCAGTGCTCATGATGGCATTTGTGAGCTTCAGCACGGTTGAAGTGAGATCTGCAATTCCGTGGGCTGTCTGGTCATTGATGTAATCCTGCAGTATCCTTGCTGTCCGAATTAAGTCTAAGACAGCTTCAACGTCACCTGGTCTGATTTCTACACCTGATATCTGGTTCATAAGGTTTTCATCGCTCATAGTCTCATCTCCTCAGAACAGTCCTTTCACACTGATATCCCAGTGAATGTGGTAATACATGCGGTACAGGAACCAGCCCATTTTAGTGGTTGAGAATGCTTCCGGTGGTTTGGAATATTTCCAGGTGGCAATATATCCTCTTCCCGGAGTAGCTGGAGTTTCCAGTTCAGTGACCAGTGGACATCCTGTTTCTCCTTCATAAGGTGTATGGATGCCGTTTCCATATATGTCATTTTTAAGACTCTGACTTACTGCAATGGCCTGATAGTGTGCTCCTATTCCTGTTTTAAGGATGTCAGCGGGACCAAGATCACCAAGGACATAGACATTATCATGGTCACCTGCAGGTCCACGGTATTGCAATGTAGCTTTATCTGCGGAGAGCCATCCCTTCTCATCCGTAAGTCCTGCATCGATCAAAACTTGCGGTGCCTTATGTGGTGGAACGGTGATTAACAGGTCATAGTTGATCTTTTCTCCGCTTTTTGTTGTGATTTCCTTCCGGGCTGCATCTACGTTTGTCAGTGGTGAATTTCTTACAGCTTCAATACCTTTTTCTTTGAGCTGTGATGTAACGAATTTATTGAATTCAGGTGGTCCGATTGGTTCCATAGGCCATACAAGCGTTAATTGTACGTCGTCCCTGACTTTTTTTACGTTGCGCAGGTAGCTGTCCAGCATAAATGTGAATTTAACCGGTGCACCGGGGCATGGAATAGGCATTGAAGCAACGGAAACTACCACCTTGCCTCCATCCAGATTTTTAACGAGGTCTCTTACTTTGAATGCATCTTCCATGGATGTGTAGAATGTATTGAGGTCATCTGTAAGTCCGGGCACTGCATTGACATCGGCTCTGCATCCCATTGATATGACAAGATAGTCATAAGTATACTTTGTACCGCTTTTAACACTTACTTCTCTGTTATGGAGGTCAACATCTGTCACTTCTCCTTCATTTCCGTAAAATGCTTTTACTCTGGGACTTATGAGCTTATTCCGGGGTCTTGTAATATCTTCAGGGGTGTAAAGTTCAAAAGGAATAAAAGTAAATCCACCCTGATTTATGTTTGTGTCACTTTTGTCAAGAATTGTAATTTCTAATTCTTCTTTAGCTATTTTTTTTCTGAATTCTCTTGCCAATATGTTAGCTACTACCGAACCGGCATAGCCCGCTCCTAAAATCAATACCTTTTGTTTCATTATATAAAACCCCATATTTTTTATGAGTTACAGGTTTACATATATTACGGTACTGATACTTTTATCCAGTAGTATATAAGTAGATGCAAGAACCTATCAAAAAAGAGTAATTTCAGCAGTTCTATCTGAAATAGGGTCCTTTAGAACTGACACTCAAATAAAGGGAGTACATGCCTTATTTTTCATTGCAAATATGCTTTAAGTGCTCCCCACAAAAAGTACATTTTTAAAGCTGCTTAATTTTCAAAATAAAGACTATTTATATTTTAATTGGAAAATAAAGTGTCAATTTCCCCTAAATTCATTCCATATTATAAGTTTTATAAGACCGTCTATTGATTGCGTTTTCATAAAAACAAAAAAGTATGGGAATAAAGGGCTATTAAACTTTTAATGCCATAATGATTCATTATTATGGTACAATTTACTAAATAAACGGATTAGATGATGTACTTTAGTTAGGGGAGTTTAAACAAATACTAATATAAAGAAAATAAGGATTGTTATAACTGGAAATAAATGTCATTTTGAAAGGGGCCTAATCTGAAAATCTTTCATAGCCAGCACTGGCTGGCTTAATGAAAGTTAAGAATTAGAGTGGGTTACAGATGTGATCTGTAACTTAAGAGTTTATAGTTATTGTTAACAATAACTATATTTTTTAGTTCTGGAGTACTATCTCAATGTTGATGTCCTTTGGTACCTGGATACGCATGAGCTGTCTGAGTGCGCGCTCATCTGCTGCAATATCGATGAGTCTCTTGTGTACACGCATTTCCCAGTGATCCCATGTAGCGGTTCCGTCACCACTTGGACTTTTACGGACAGGTACTACCATTTTTTTAGTAGGTAGTGGAACCGGTCCTGAGATACTTACACCTGTTCTGTCTGCAATCGCTTTTACCTGATCGCAAACACCATCAAGGTTTACAGGACTAATTCCTGATAATCTTATTCTTGCTTTCTGTGACATATTACTCTTCTCCCAAAAAAAGGAAAATTGGGGTGTCTTACTTCTGTTTGACACTTATGCACATGCCAGCAGCAATGGTCATTCCCATATCGCGGATAGCAAATCTACCGAGCTGTGGGATTTCCTTTACAGGCTCAATTACCATTGGTCTGGTTGGCTTGATGGTTACAATTGCTGCGTCGCCAGCCTTGATGAATGCTGCATTCTCTTCCTTGACCTGACCTGTCTTTGGATCTAGTTTCTTGTCAATGGACATGAGGGTACATGCTGTCTGGGTGGTGTGGCAGTGGAATACCGGTGTGTATCCTGCTGTGATTGCAGATGGGTGCTGAAGGACTACGATCTGTCCTGTGAACTCGTCTGCTATTGAAGGTGGCTTGTCGGACGGACCACAGACATCTCCTCTGCGGACATCGTTCTTTCCGATACCTCTTACGTTCCATCCGATGTTGTCACCAGGAACGGCTTCAGGTACTTCTTCGTGGTGCATTTCAATTGACTTGACTTCACCTGTTGCGCCACTTGGGTTGAAGGTTACATTCTGTCCCTTCTTCATGACACCAGTCTCTACTCTACCTACTGGTACAGTACCGATACCGGATATGGTGTATGCGTCCTGTACTGGGATACGGAGTGGAAGTGTGTCTGGCTTTTCTGGCATCTTAAGATCGTTAAGACAGTCAAGAAGTGATGGGCCATTGTACCATGGTGTTTTCTCGCTTGACTTTGTGATGTTGTCACCTTCAAATGCTGAGGTTGGGACAAATGGTACATCTGCAGCCTTGAATCCTACCATACCGAGAAGCTGGCTTACATCTTCCTTTACCTTGTTGTACCTTTCCTCGCTGTATTCAGCTGCATCCATCTTGTTGACAGCGACGATAAGCTGGTTGATACCAAGGGTCCTTGAGAGGAACACGTGCTCCTTTGTCTGAGCCATTACACCATCAGGTGCTGCTACGACAAGAACAGCTGCGTCTGCCTGGGAAGCACCGGTGATCATGTTCTTTACGAAGTCACGGTGGCCTGGACAGTCCACTACTGTAAAGTAGTACTTGTCTGTGTCGAATCTCTTGTGGGAGATATCGATGGTTACTCCTCTCTCACGCTCTTCCTTGAGTGAGTCCATAACCCATGCGAAAGCGAAGGATTCTTTTCCTTTCTCTTTAGCTTCTGCTCTGTATTTTTCGATAAGGTGAGCAGGTACTGCCCCTGTTTCGAACATCAATCTTCCGACAAAGGTTGATTTGCCGTGGTCTACGTGACCGATAACTGCTAAGTTCATGTGTGGTTTCTCAGCTGCCATTTTAATTACTCCTTATTTAATGTTAGTTTCAATATGATTTGACCTAATAGTTGTTTCTGCTTTTAAACCTTTCTGACAAAATAGGGTTTTGCAGCAGAATGCTACTAATTCCTTATTATATACTAAGGAAGTCGGATGCCTGTGGAAGCTCCTTCTTAAGTCCCTTTCTTTCTCTGATGCCGCTTACTATTTCACCAGTAAGGTTTGCTGGAAGTGTATCGAATCCTGCAAACTCTGTGCTCCACATTGCACGTCCTTCTGTTGCAGATCTGATGTCTCCTGCAAATCCGAAAAGCTCGGACACTGGTGCTCTTGACTCTATAATTGTCATGTCACCTTCAGATGTCATGTTGATAATGATTCCACGACGTCCCTGGATTTCCTTGGTTGCGCCGCCCATCTGGTCCTGTGGGACCTGGATGAATACCTTCTGGTATGGTTCAAGAAGTGTGTCGTCAGCCATAAGCATTGCTGCCTGGATACCCTGTCTGGATGCAGGTATTACCTGTGCCGGTCCTCTGTGGACAGCATCTTCGTGAAGCTTTGCATCCATGAGTTTTACCTTAACACCCATACATGGTTCCTTTGAAAGAGGTCCTCCCTTCATTACTTCGTGGAATCCCTCAAGGATGAGTTCCATGGTTTCATTCAGGTGCTGGATACCTTTTGTCATGTCAAGGTAAACATTGCTCTCAAATATATCTGCAATACCCTTTGCCTCGTCCTTGTCCATACCTGCTTCCATGAGCTTTTCTCTGCGCTCAACTTCAGGCATACGCATGGATATTTCGCCAGCCTTGATAAGGTCTCTGACGCCTTCCTCGAGTGGTTCGACTTCAACATAGAACCTGTTGTGTCTGTTTGGTGACTTTCCTTCTACAGGTCCGGCACTACCACGGATGGTTTCACGGTATACTACAATAGGTGGTGTGGTTGTGATCTCTACACCTTTGTCACGCTCAATCCTGTGTGCAATAACTTCAAGGTGGAGTTCTCCCATACCGGCCATAAGGTGTTCACCGGTTTCTTCGTCAAGCGTAATCTTAAGTGTTGGGTCTTCCTTTGCTACCTGCCTAAGTACGTCGACAAGTTTTGGAAGGTCCTTCATGTGCTTAGCTTCTACTGCCACAGTAACTACAGGTTCACTTGCGTGTGTAATGCTCTCGAAAGGCTCCATGCCTTCAAGGGTTGTTACTGTTGATCCTACAATTGCATCTCTGAGCCCGGTTACAGCTGCAATATTTCCAGCAGGGATGTTCTCCACTTCAAGTCTCTTTGGACCCATGAAAACACCGACTTGCTGAATTCTGTTTGTTCTTGATGTGCCGGATACGAAAGCTTCCATACCACGTGTGAGTGATCCGCTGAACAACCTTCCGGTTGCAACTTCACCTGCATGTGGGTCCATGGTAATATCTGTAACCATAAAAGCAAGGTCTGCCTCAGGATCTGCAGTGATCATTGATTTGTAGATATGGGATTCCTTGTCTCCGTGCCAGATAGCGCCAATCCTTCCTTCCTGTGCCTCAAGTGGTGATGGAAGGAACCTGATGACCATATCGTTCAGGACTTCATGGAGTGGGCACTTGTCTGCAAGTTCCTTTATGCTTTCTGGATCATCAGACTTATTGTAATCAAAAATCTGCTGGAAACTAACTCCGGTTTTCTGCATCATAGGTACACTGATAGCCCAGTTGTACAGAGCTGAACCGAATGCAACAGTACCTTCTGCTGCGTCGACTTTCCATCCTGCCTTGTAACGCTCTTCGTTCATACCCTTGATGAGCTTGTTAACGTGGTCGATGAGTTTTCCGAGCCTGATCTGCATTTCCTGTCCGTCAACCTGAAGTTCGTTGATGAGACGGTCAACCTTGTTGATGAAAAGAACTGGCTTGACGTGTTCCTTGAGTGCCTGCCTGAGTACGGTTTCTGTTTGTGGCATTGTACCTTCCACAGCATCAATTACCACTACTGCTCCATCTACTGCACGCATTGCACGTGTAACGTCACCACCAAAGTCTACGTGACCTGGTGTGTCGATAAGGTTAATGAGATATTCCTCTCCATCATACTCGTGGACCATTGAAACGTTTGCTGAATCAATTGTAATACCTCTTTCCTGCTCTTCTTCATCAGAATCTGTCCAGCATGCGTTACCAGCAAGCTCTTTAGAGAGCATACCTGCACCTGCAAGGAGGTTATCTGATAATGTTGTTTTACCGTGGTCGATGTGCGCAACAATTCCTATGTTACGGATCATCTCTGGTTTGCCCATGAGTGCTGCCACACGATCGACCATTTTATCTTTAGCCATATTAATTACCTATTTCGGATTTACTTCATAATATGTACAACGTTAACGTGCTGCCTTTGCGACTCTTTCCTTTGCATCTTTCCTGTTGATTGAGAAGCATTTAGCATCGCGGTTGGAAGCTGCAATCAGTTCTGATGCAAGGCATTCTGCTGCGGTCCTCTTGGACTTGAAAGCTGACTGGCTGGCACCCTTTGTGATATATCTGAGCGCGCTGTCGACACGTCTCTGTGGAGCAGTGTCTACTGCTTTTGGTACGGATATTCCACCGTACTTAAGTCTGACAACTTCTTCCCTTGGACCCGCATTTGCAATAGCTTCAACAAGTACCTGTACAGGATTCTTCTGTGTTCTTTTATTGATGATATCAAAAGCTTCAGAGACAATCATCATTGCTCTCTGTTTCTTTCCTGTGTTCTGCTCGTTGCGCATTACATTGTTGACAAGGCGCTCAACGATGCAGATATCTGACTTATTGAACTGCTGTCTTGCATGCTTTCCATTTGTATGTGGAATTATTACAGGGTCAAGGTTCACGTACCTTTTGATTCCCTGGTCTGTGACCTCTACTTCTCCGAGATCCCATTTTCCGAATAACTTATACATCTGATTATCTCCTTGGTTTCTCTTTACGGCCAATGACCATTTCTCTTAAAGATACGTTGTTAACAGCGGTAACCTTAAAGCGTACACCAGGGATATCACCCATTGCACCACCCATGCGGCCACCGATTCTTTCTACTGTAACTTCGTCGTGCTCGTCAATAAAGTTGATAGCTCCGTCTCCGGGGCAGAAAGCTGACACCTGACGTCCGTTCTTGATCAACTGTATTCTTACACATTTCCTGATTGCTGAGTTTGGCTGTTTAGCCTCTACGCCCACCTTCTCAAGCACAATACCTCTCCCTTGAGGTGCACCACTGAGTGGATCTGCTTTTACGTCAAGACCAAGTTCACGCCTGTTATAGCGAGAATCCTTCCATCTTGCATCCTTTCGCATGCGTTTAATAGTGTGAGCTGCAAATTTTCCATTTGGCATATTATATCCTCCAATTAATGTCTTTGATGAGTATGATATTATTTGAACAATCACTGCAGTATTACGTCATCTATGTCGTGATGTCTCTTTGCGACAAGTTTGACTTTTTCAATGTTTTTCCCATTACGTCCTATGGCAAGACCCTTGTCTTTATTAGATACTTCTACATAAGCTAATCGCTTATTGTTTCTGCTGGCGATGTTCACTGATTTGACAGTTACCGGGCTGAATGCGTTCTTTATAAACGCATCTGGTTCGTCCGAATATTCGACAAGATCGATCTGTTTATCCACTGTTTTCTTCATACGGTTGATGTGGTCCCCTTTTCTCCCGATTGCAGCACCCATATCACCTGCTTTTATTACATAGATTATCCTGCCGTCTTCGATTATACAATCTTTGACCGCCGCACCGGTTAATTTTTCAAATAATGCAATGTATCGGATACCTTCAGTGGATAACTTGATCTCGCCCAAATATCGCAACTCCTTCAAGCGGCAGCCAGAATATCAGACTCTCCGCTGTCAATGATTGCCATTGCAGCGATGAGGTATGGTTTTCCGCATGCAGGGCCAAGTTCTGTTCCTGTGCCCGGGTAGTCGAGTATCGGTACGTTTGTGCTTTCTATCTTGGCTCTGACATCTGCAGGACAGTTTGAAGCAAGTACTACCATTTTTGCGTCTTCGCTTATGGCAGCATCAATAGTCCTGTTAGATCCAATGATCACCTTTCCGGTTCTGATCACTTTGATAAGTGCTTTGTCAATGTTAATATCCATTTATATCAACTCATTTATAACGTCATTTTGAGATTTGTATTAATAAGTGATTCCGTATATTTACTTTCTGGTTGTTCTTTATATACTTCTATATAACGAACTATTGTTTTGTAATTAGATGTACGTCTCCTGTTCCAAGCTTAATAGGCTGCCCGACAATAATATTCTCGGTAACACCATTAAGCTCGTCACGGTCCCCTCGCATACCTGCATCTAGAAGGTGGTTTACAGTAACTTCGAATGCTGCACGTGCAAACACACTGGCTTTCTCACCGGAAATACCGTGCCTTCCGATCTGCTTTACTTCTCCGTCACAGCACATGATATCAGATACCAGCATAATGTGTCTGATATCCACAGTAAGGCCCTGCTCAGACAGTGTGTTGGTAGCTTCAGTAATTATCGAGTTCCTTGCAGCTTCGATTCCGAACACCTCATAGATCTCGCCAATGTTGTTGGTGGATGTCCTTGTAACATCAACACCTTCGATCTGGAGGACGTTCTTAAGCTGTGAACCTTCCGTATAGAGAGTATATTCCTCACTATCTTTTCTGATAACTACTCTCTTGATACCCTCAATTCCTTTCAGAGTGATTGAGTGTATGTTCTTTGCAAGCTGGAGTAGCTCACGGTATGATGGTGCGTTAGGTGTAACAATGATCTGGTTTGCAACACTATCTGAAACATTTACCATTACATCCAGTTCATCCCTTAGCTTGTCGGCGATCTCGTCAGGAGTAAGTGCCCTGTGATTAAGTGTCTTCTCATGCAGGTCAATGATAAGGTGCATATTTGCCAGGTCAGTGGTGATATCTGCAAGGTGTTCGATGTGGGTTGCTTCGATTTCCCATGCAAGATGACGTGCCTTATCTCTATCATTTGCATATTCTTTTTCAAGGGCAATGGTCATCATTGGTGTGCTTGGCTGCTTTCTTGCATCCACAATCTCAATAAGACGTGGCAGACCAAGTGTTACGTTAATTTCAGCGACACCAGCATAGTGGAAAGTACGCATGGTCATCTGAGTGCCCGGTTCACCAATGGACTGTGCTGAAACAACACCTACTGCTTCACAGGGTTCCACACATGCATAGTCGTAGCTTGCCATCAAACGTTCGATGATTTCCTCGAGTTCCTTCTTGGTAACACCCACCTTCATAACATCATCTTTCAATGTTTTCATGATGTTCTTTGGCAGGTTAAGTCCTGAAATCATTGAATCAATTGTAGTTTCACTGATTGTCATTTTAGTTCACCTCTTTCCCGGTGACCATCCTGACAATGCGGTGAACCGCTTCAGGTTTACTATAGTCACTCTTGGTGGAGTCAATTCCGTCTTCTCCATACTTGAACTGGACAATAACTCCACGTGTTTCACGTACTGATCCGTCATACTGGACTTCAAGGTCCTGCAATGCGTTTACAAGTCTCCTCTGCAGGTAGCCTGACTGTGATGTACGGACTGCAGTATCTACAAGACCTTCACGACCACCAATTGCGTGGAAGAAGTATTCGGTCGGGTTCAGCCCGCTCTTATAACTTGCCTTCACAAAACCGTGAGCATCCGCACCAAGGTCACCCTTGTCAAAGTGTGGGAGCGTCCTTCCTGCATAACCTCTTCTTATCCTTTCACCACGAACCGCCTGCTGTCCGACACAGGCAGCCATCTGGGTTAGGTTAAGCATTGATCCTCTTGCACCGGATTTTGCCATGAGCACCGCAGAGTTCTCAAGACCAAGCTGCTTACCGGCAATGTTACCGGTCTGGTCCCTGGCCTTACCGAGCTCCTGCATGATCTTCATTTCAATGGTTTCTTCAAGGGTACGTCCCGGCAGTGGTTCAAGTTCCTTTGCTTCATAAGCTTCAATGAGTTTCTTAACCTTTTCCTCCGCCTCATTCAGGAGGTTGCCGATCTGTACCTTTGCGGTATGTGGTATGTCTTCGTCACTGATACCAAAACTAAGACCTGTTTTCATCACACCGCGAATTGCAAGCCTTGTAAAGTCGTCCACAAACTTGGCTCCAGCCTCGGAGCCGTATTCCTTCATAACCTTGTCAAGGATCTTGCCCTTAAAAGCTCCAATAGACTGTTCATCAATGGTACCCTGAAGCATTTCTCCGTCTTCTATGACAACATAAGCGTTATATTCACAATCCTTCTTCTTACAGGTATCACACTTAAAGCAGGCCTGTGCAGGGAATTCAACATAGAGTCCTTTCGGAAGGATCTGGCTGAAGATCTGTTTTCCGTTCCACAGTGGTTCACCATCTTCTGAGTAACTTGCCGGTTCCGGCAGGACCCGGATGTCTGACTTTCTGAGAAGTTCAAGAGCTGCGTTCTTTGTGATCTTGTTCTCGTTCCTTGTTAGCAGGAAAAGCCCTGAGATGTGATCGTGTATACCGCCGATGATAGGTCCTCCAAAACGTGGGGACAGGATGTTTTCCTGTACTTGCATAAGGATACTGGCTTCTGCCCTTGACTCTTCGGTCTGGAGGACGTGCATGTTCATTTCGTCACCGTCAAAGTCAGCATTGTATGGCGGACATACTGCCGGGTTAAGCCTGAATGTTTTGAATGGAAGTACCTTGACCCTGTGGGCCATGATACTCATCTTGTGGAGTGAAGGCTGCCTGTTAAAGAGAACAATGTCGCCGTCCATGAGTTGTCTTTCAACAGTCCAACCAGTCTCAATCTTCTCTGCAAGTTCTTCTTTGTTGGTCTCAGATACTCTTATACGCCTTCCATCATCGCGTATTGCGTAATTTGCACCTGGATGCACCTGGTTACCACGCTGTACATACATGCGTAGAAGCTCAATATTTCTTGATGTTACTTTTTCAGGAATTGTCATCTGCATGGCAATTGCAAAAGGTACGCCGACTTCATTTATACTAAGGTTTGGATCCGGTGATACTACGGTACGTGCTGAGAAATTGACACGCTTACCGGACAGACTTCCTCTGAAACGTCCTTCCTTACCCTTAAGGCGCTGTGTGAGTGTCTTGAGTGGTCTTCCTGACCTGTGCCTTGCAGGAGGCACACCTGATACTTCGTTGTCGAAGAATGTTGTAACGTGATACTGGAGAAGTTCCCACAGGTCTTCAATAATAAGCTGAGGTGCACCCGCGTCCCTGTTCTCCTGGAATCTCTGGTTGATTCTAATAATATCTACCAGCTTGTGGGTCAGGTCATCTTCACTGCGCTGACCTGATTCAAGTGTAATTGATGGCCTGACAGTTACCGGTGGCACCGGAAGAACTGTAAGGATCATCCATTCCGGCCTTGCACTTTCAGGGTCCATTCCCAGAACTTTTACATCTTCATCAGGGATGTTCTCAAAACGGTCACGAATCTCTGTTGGAGTAAGTTTGTGTCCGTCTTCAATGTAATCACTTGGTTTTTCGAACTTGATCTCGAGCTGTTCGGTTGAACAGTATGGGCAGGTCTTTGACTTACGTGATTCCTTGAATACTTCGTTGATTATGTTGTCAGGGAGATGTCCCATTTCCCTGGATGTTTCAAGTTGCTCAAGGAAATCTCTCTTCTTTTCAGGTTCAAGAAGAAGCCTGCTGCAGTTCCTGCATACAGAACGTAATGTCTTGCGTATTGTCTTGTTAAAACCAACATGGATTACCGGGGCTACAAGGTCAATGTGTCCAAAGTGTCCAGGACATTCTCCTGCACGGCTGCCACAGGTCTTACATTTAAGACCTGGGTCAATAACTCCGAGGCGAAGATCCATAAGACCCATGTCAATTGGATAACCGTCGTCGTCATAGGTGTCAGCAGTAATAATTGCTGTTACACTCATCTTCCTGACCTCTCTTGGAGAGATCAGACCGAATTTTATAGCACCGACCCTTTTTGGAATTGATGGAATATCATTGTTCATTTTGATTCACCCCTTATACAGCGTCCTCAAGTTGCAGTCTTGGGGCCACACCAAGGGATTTGATTTCGTCAAGCAGCAGTTTGAATGCGTAACTCATTTCCACAGGATGGATGTCAGTTTCAGCACCGCAGTTGGAACAGTACCTGACATTCCTCTTCCTGTCAAAGGTTGCTATCATTCCACAGTGTCCGCATACAAGCTCTACTACCTTGTCAGACTCATCGAGCAGTCTTTCTTTCAGTGTCATTGCAGCACCGTGGCCGATGAGCACATCACGCTCCATTTCTCCGAAACGCAGACCACCTTCACGGGCACGACCTTCTGTTGGCTGCCTTGTAAGCACCTGTACAGGCCCACGGGACCTTGCATGCATCTTTGATGCGACCATATGGTGCAGTTTCTGGTAAAGGATAACTCCTACAAACACATCTGCCTGGATCTTCTTTCCGGTTACACCGTCAAAGAATACTTCCTTTCCGGTGTGTGCGAATCCGTGTGTCTTAAGAGCGCTGCGGAGGTCGTCTTCATTCTCTCCTGAGAATGAGGTAGCGTTAATCCTCCTTCCTTCCATGGAACCGACCTTACCACCAATCATCTCAAGCACGTGACCTACTGTCATACGTGAAGGAATTGCATGTGGGTTAATTACAAGATCAGGCACCATCCCTTTCTCTGTAAACGGCATGTCAGCAAAAGGAACGATCAGTCCGATAACTCCCTTCTGACCGTGTCTTGATGCGAACTTGTCGCCGATCTCGGGTATTCTCTGGTCCCTTATCTTTACCTTTGCAAGACGTGTTCCGTTTATTGATTCTGTAAGAATAACCGTGTCAACGACCCCTTTCTCGTTGGAACGCATAGTGATGGCACTTTCTCTGCGCTGCTCAACGGTGATGCCGAAGTCAGACTGTTCTTCGAGGAAACGTGGTGGACTTGTCTTTCCGATAAGTACGTCATTTGGACCTACTCTTGTTTCAGGATTTACAAGACCGTCAATGTCAAGATTTGCATATGCTTCAGGACTGCGGGCACCCCTGAATTCGGAGTCAGGAATCTCGAACTTGTCTTCCTGTCCACCAGGGTAGCGCCTTTCCTCACCTTCAAATGTCCTGAGGAAGTGACTTCTTCCAAGTCCTCTTTCAATTGAACCCTTGTTGAAAACCAGTGCATCCTCAATATTGTGTCCTTCGTAGGACATAACAGCTACAACGAAGTTCTGACCTGCCGGCCTGTCATCGAAGTGGATGGATTCACAGGTCTGAGTCCTTACCATTGCCCTCTGTGGATAGTGTAAAAGGTGTGCACGGGTATCCGGTCTGAGCTTGGTGTTGGATGTTGATACACCAATACACTGCTTAACCATTGCTGCACCCATTGTGTTACGTGGGGAAGCATTGTGTTCAGGATATGGTACCATTCCCGTACAGATTCCCAGCATAAGTCCCGGGTTGATTTCCATGTGGGTGTGCTTGTCTGTGATATGGTCCTTGTAAAGTGCTATGAATGCATTCTCTTCTTCTTCAGAATCCAGATATTCAACCTTTCCTGATTTTATCAGTTCGTCATATGACATCTTGCCTTCTGCAAGGAGCTCGATTTCCTCGTCAGATACAAGCGCCTCTCCGCTTTTTACAATGATAAGTGGTCTTCTGGCACGACCCATGTCAGTGTTGATTAGTACTTCATGAATGTCTTCATAATATGTTACATTGATCTGTTCTGACATCATTCCTGACCTGCGCTGTTCCCTGATATTCTCTACCAGTTCAACAGGGTCTGTGTGGGTTCCTACGAATTCTCCGTTGAGGAATACTTTAGCTTCATTCATCGAGAAGTCCTCCCATGTCATCTAATGATTCTGAATAGTTTGTGTACCCGATAGGTTCGGGTTTTTCTTCTTCTGCCGCAACTGCTACGGTTTTCACTTCTATGTCTTCCAGGTAATCGTCAAGTTCCTCGTCATACTCAGGAAGTGCTTTCAGGGATGAGTTCAGAACTGTCTTCACAACTCCAAGGTCGTAAAGAATATTCTTTATTTTCTTGTCTTCATTGGTTCCCGTGGAAAGTTCTACCATTTGTGCGAAGTTCTTGACAAGACCACAGTTAGGACCTTCAGGAGTCTCTGACGGGCAAAGTCTGCCCCATTGTGTTGGGTGCAGGTCACGGGCCTCGAAGTGTGGCTGAGCTCTTGAAAGTGGGGAAATTACACGACGCAGGTGAGAAAGGGTTGAGATATAATCTGTTCTGTCAAGAAGCTGTGATACACCGGTTCTTCCGCCTACCCAGTTACCTGTTGCCAGTGGGTGCTGAAGCCTGTCAGTGAGCACATCTGCTCTTACAAGCGTGATTACATTGAGTTCACGGTTTCTCATGTTAGCTCTTTCAAGCTGGTATTTTATGTCTCTTGAGAGTCTGTTGAATGCCACTCTGAAAAGGTCTTCCATAAGGTCACCGGTGAGTTTAAGCCTCTTGTTTGAATAGTGGTCTTTATCATCTGGTTTTCGTTTGCCAAGTGCCAGTTCGAAACATGATTCGGCCATTCTTCCAAGGAAACTAGCCTTTGCTGCCCTGTCATGAGGTTCGTTTCCAAGATGTGGTAAAAGATATCTGTCAATGACGTAGTTTGCACGTTTGATCTGGTAGTCCCTTGCCTGTCCCGAAGCAACCCTTGAACCGATCTTCTCCATTGCATCTTCAATGTTGTCGACCTCTGCTTCTTCGAGGTTCTCAAACATGAATTTCATTATTTCAGGGTCTGTGGATACAGCTTTTACAAGCTCTTCGTCAGTCTCCACACCAAGTGCTCTCATGAGTGTGATAAAGTTGAGACGTCCTGATATGGATGGGAATGAAACTTCCAGAAGTGATTTTCTACCTCTTTCAACAACGACCAGTGCCCTGTATCCTCTTCTCTGTGAGAATACTTTTGAGACTTCTATGGTGTCTCCGTATCTCTCACCAAATTCAGTGAGGATCTTGTTAGGAGCGAGGTCTTCCAGAGTCATGACAACACGCTCTGTCCCATTGATAATGAAATATCCTCCCGGATCAAGTGGGTCCTCTCCGAACTTGACCATATCATCCTCTCCTATCTCGGTGAGGTTACAGATGTCTGATTTGATCATGACCGGAAGCTGGCCTATCTTTGCTTCTTGTGGCTCTTTTTCTTCATCATTCTCTACAACACTCATCTGGAGATAGAGTGGTGCGGAATAGGAAAGGTTCCTGAGCCTTGCTTCATTAGGATAAAGATTTTCGATAGCTCCGTCCGCTTCCTTGACAACGGGGTTCTCAACGCGGATATTGCCCAGTTTGATATATGTGTCTTCAAGGTCGGTCTCGATGATCTGTTGTTCATCGATGATTTTTTGAAGACCACTCTCCAGAAACTTATTATAGGAATCTATGTGATGCTGTACGATCTTATCTTTCGTGAAAAACGAACGGGGGATCTGTCCTTTGGTTAACGCTATGATAGCACCTTCTTTATGTGGTTATTGTGTTTATTGCAAAAAAGCCCTGTCTGAATAATGTGAATATCGCGCTTAAGCGATGACAAGTCGATAGTAGAATGCTTCGCCGGCAGTCTGACTGTTGCGTGTTATCTTTACTACGTCTCCAACCTGTGCCCCAATTTCCTGAATCACGGGATCAACAACCTTGATCTTTGGTAGTTGTTCCTTTTCTATGGCAAATTGCTTTAAAACAGATTTAAGTTCATCTTCCAACATTATCTCATGTTTAGGGATCAACTGATGGTCGAGCAGGCTAAATTTTCTCAATATATTACTCCTCCCTCAAAAATGTGAACGTGAACACTCCTGTGCAAAGTGATGGCGGGCTCGTAGGGATTTGAACCCTAGGCCGTCTGGTTAAAAGCCAGACGCTCTGCCTGACTGAGCTACGAGCCCAATGTGTTGGGTGGATTTGCTGGGGCTGCTTCACGTTCATCGACTTCGGTGTAGCGGTGGATAAAGGCACTTAATATATATATACTTTTCGTGCTTTTCCGCTGTGTTCGAACTATTATTAGTTCCAATGATTTACTATTACTTATATCTTTTTTATTAATATACCCTTAATTTAATCAAAAGCAGAACGTTTATATCTTATTATTACTGCCTTTTACAAAGTAACCATTAGATGTGTTTTTCTCCCCCATTCCCATGGCCGCATCTGTTATAATGATACTTTTCGTACTTAAATTGTAACTGAAATGATAACAGGGTCCCGAAAAATCTACTCCTTCCTGCCATGGCAGTTTTCGTTTATTCAAAAAAGAAAAAGGTAAATGACAGTTTTATGTTCCGGTTTCCCAGCCTGCCATATATGCTTCCTGTTCATCTGAAAGCTTGTCAATGCTAATTCCCATTGACATGAGTTTCATTTCAGCAACGCCAACATCAAGTTCATGTGGTACAGCGTGTACTCCATCAGAAAGCTTGTTCTCTGCAATATATCTTACACAGAGTGCCTGGTTTGCAAAGCTCATATCCATAACTTCTGCAGGGTGACCGTCGCCTGCTGCAAGGTTTACAAGTCTTCCGTCAGCAAGCACGTAAACACGTTTCTCACCAATCTTATATTCCTTGATGTTGTTTCTCACGGTCTTCACAGAACCTGCCATTGCCATGAGGTCTTCAAGGTTGATCTCAACATTGAAGTGGCCTGCATTTGCAAGAATTGCACCATCTTTTATGACCTCGAAATCCTCTCTTTTCAGGATATCTCTGTTACCTGTGGTCGTAAGGAAAATGTCACCTATCTTTGCAGCCTCTTTCATAGGCATAACACTGTTACCGTCCATACGTGCTTCCAGTGCTCTTATGGGGTCAATTTCGGTTACAATTACGTTTGCTCCAAGGCCTTTTGCACGCATTGCAGCACCTTTACCACACCATCCATATCCGCCGATAACAACATTCTTACCTGCCACAAGAAGGTTGGTTGTTCTCATGATTCCGTCCCATGCTGACTGACCGGTACCATAGCGATTATCAAAGAGGAATTTTGTCATTGCATCGTTCACTGCAATTACCGGCATCTTAAGAGCTCCATCACGTTCCATTGCCTTAAGCCTGTGGATGCCTGTTGTAGTTTCCTCACAACCGCCAAGGATCTCGGGAAGAAGGTCTGTGCGTTCTGTATGAAGCTTGAAAATAAGGTCTGCACCATCATCAATTGTGATGTCAGGCTTAAAGTCAAGTACTTTGTCAATAGCTTCATAATATTCCTCGGTGCAACAGTCATACTTTGCAAGACACTGGATGTTATCCTTGTTGTGCAGGGCCATTGAAACATCATCCTGCGTACTAAGGGGATTACATCCTGTAATTGCAACTTCGGCTCCTCCTATAGCAAGCGTTTCCACAAGAGCTGCTGTCTTTGCCTCAACATGCAGTGCCATTGCAACTTTGTGACCTGCAAGAGGTTTTTCCTTTGCAAACTGTTCCCTGATGATATTGAGAACAGGCATGTGGTTAAGAACCCAGTCGATCTTCATGTTTCCGGATTCTAACATTTCAGTATCATTCATCTTTTATCTCCAATTTGAAAGTAACACTTGATTATAATGTATCTGATATAAGTATAATCTTTGTTTTCTTAGTCCCCAATTCTTCCAAGAAGGTTCTTTGACTTTTCAATTGCAGTGTCAATTACTTCCTGCTCATTCATGGTAAGCACTTTTCCATCTTCCATGAGCACTTTTCCATCGACTATAGTAGCGCTGACATCCTTGCCACTTGCAGTATAGACCAGATGCGAAGCAACATCATAGACTGGTGCAAGATGGGCTTTGTTCATATCAACAATTATCATGTCGGCATTGTAACCTTCTTTCAGTATTCCACTGTTGATTCCAAGAGCCTTTGCACCGTTGATGGTTGCCATTTCAAGTACCTTACGTGCAGGAAGTGCAGTAGGATCCATGGTGCTGACTTTCTGTAAAAGAGCTGCTGATCTCATTTCTTCGAACATGTCAAGGTTGTTGTTGGAAGCACACCCGTCTGTTCCAATGCACACATTTGCTCCTGCATCAATGAGTTTAGCCACAGGACAGATGCCGGATGCAAGTTTCATATTACTGTTAGGATTATGGGAAATGTTCACGCCATATTCAGCAAGTATCTTTATGTCGCCATCAGATAACCAGACACAGTGTGCAGCGAGCACATCAGTTCCCCAGAAATCGATTCCCTTGAGGAAATGGATAGAACACATTCCGAAGTTCTCTTTCATATAGTTGAGCTCGGCCTCTGTTTCAAGTACATGAATGTGCAGTTTGACATTATCCTTTACAGCCTGTTCTTTAATTCTGATAAGGAAATCCCTTGAACAGGTATTTGGTGCATGCGGACCATACATGGTACTTATTCTGCCACCAGCTTTCATATTCCATTCTTTGACAAAAGCACTGCCAACTTCAAGTTCTTTGTCAGCCTTTTCCTTATCTCCAAAATCTATCATTCCATAGGAAAGCGCTGCACGAATTCCGGCTTCATCTACAGCCTGAGCAACCCTGTTCTCGTGGATATACATATCCGCAAAGGCAATGGTTCCGGAGCGGATCATTTCAAGACATGCCAGTTTTGTGCCTGCATAGATGTCATCGTCAGTAAGTTTAGCTTCGGCAGGCCATATGTGATTCTCAAGCCAGTCCTGCAGTTGCATGTCATCGGCATAGCCTCTGAATATTGTCATTCCTGCATGACAATGGGTGTTAACAAGTCCGGGCATAAGGACTGATCCTTTTGCATCTATGACTTTCTCAGCAGTACATTCTGTGGAAGTCCCAACTTCCTTTATTTTACCGTCCTCTACAACAACGACCCCGTTCTCAATATCTCCCGCTTCCGGGTCCATTGTGAGGATGTAAGTATTCTTTATGATAAGATCCGCCATTATCTCTCTCCTGATGTCTCTTCTTTTAGCTCTTCCAGATATTTGCGCATAATTTCCAGTCTCTGTTCTGCAATATCTTTAGCTGTTTTCGTATTAAGCCTTTCAGGTATTTTAAAAGGTTTTCTTTCCATGTAATCGTAGAACCCATCGAATGGGTCTTCGGTGTAAGCATTCATGGATGTTTCCTTTACAGTTCCGATTGTTTCTTTCAGAGCTCTTAAAGCTCCCATTGAAACTAATGATCTGAAAATTCCAACGGCTCCAAGCGCATCAATTCTGTCGGCATCCTGAAGAATCTGAGCCTCGATGGTCTCTGCCTTCATTCCACGGCTGAAACGGTGGGTCAGGATACATGATGTCACATGGTCAATGAGTTCTGCTTCAGCACCATTGCCTGCAAGAAATTCCTGTGCAATCTCAGCACTATATTCTGCATGATTGCCGCCTTCTTTGTGTTCCCTTACAATGCCCACATCATGAAGAAGTGCTGCCAGGCGAATAACCTGTAAGTCTCCTCCTTCTTTTTCCTGAATTCTCATGCAGGTATTTTCAACCCTTTCAATATGTGACATATCATGGGTACTGGGTTCATTTTCAAGTACCTGTGAAACGAACTCTCGTGTGGTTTCTATCAGACACATGTAAGACCTTTCTCCTCTGCTTTATTCTTCAGGTTTTCCTGCATTGTGTAAAGAGCATCGGAAATGGTTACATCATTGTTGAATAAATCAACAATTTCCTGAAGGGAATCTCTGCTTTGAGTTTTCATATCCTTTGTGAACTGGATCATATTCCTGAGAGCCCTGGTAACATTATCCACAATGGTGATGTTAGCTGTCAGTGCAGTTCTGGAAAGTGGGTTCAGGTCAATAGTAATGACAGTTTTACCCATTTCCACAAGTTTCTGGCACCTGTCTCCGTCTTCAAGGGGCACCAGCACAACATCCGCATTGAAAATACCTTCTTCATCAACAATAGCCCTGTCATGGGAAAGGTCAAGTCTTTTGTCTCCCTTTCCACCGAGGACAACACCTGCTCCATGTGCTTTCAGGTGCTCGGTGATCTTATGAACCCTGGCATCACTTCTATGGAAAAGGTTCACTTCCAGTCTTGCTCCGGTAACGTCTGCAAAAGCTGCCATAAGGTCCGGCACAAGTGCAGCAGTATTGCCGTTCACTGATATTATGGCATTCTCTGCAAGAAGGATGTTAGCAACCGCTGCCCTTTCGGCAATGGCTGCTGATTTAGTTGTCTTTTCCCCTATCATATAATCGAAGGCTTCACCGCGTCCCTGTGCTACAAGTCCCTGCTTGCTGGTGATGCCGATGTTTACGCCTTCAACTATTCTTTCCCTGGTGATGAGAGATTCATACCTGGGGTGATCTTTAGGGATGTCTGTCATTCAGTCCGTTTTCTCCTTTCAGTTAATTATTTTAGTTGCTTGCATCCAGTATTATTCCCTGGTCGGTTGGTACGAGCATTGTCTGTATTTCCTGTCCCTGCAACATCTGTATGTACTTATAATTGATGAGATTAGGGTTCTTTGCAAGCTGCTCGTTGATGATTCTGAGTGCTTCGGCTTCCCCGTGTGCTTCGGCTATGGTAGCGTTTGCAACACCATTTGCTTCAATTATTTTCCTTTCAGCTTCAAGCTGTTCCTTCTGCTTAACGAAGATCATTCTTTGAGCATCCTGGTCTGCCTGAAGTTTTGCTTCAATTGCCTCTGCAACTCTTGTAGGAAGCACCACATTTCTTACAAGTACTTCTTCTACAACTATGCCGTCACTTTCAAGGGAGTTATCAATATTTGTAAGCATCTCACCTGCAACTACCTCTCTTTCCTCACCATATACCTGCAGCGCTGTTTTTGTGGAAACAACTTCCCTGATGGATGATCTTATAGTAGGGCGTATGATCTTTTCAGCATAATTCGTACCAAGGTTCTGATGAACTTCACTTACATCATCTGACAGAAGCCTGTACCTGACGGTAATGTCAAGTCCTAAAGTAAGGCCCTCAACTGTGAGAGCTTTAATCTGGTCATCTCCCTCTATTTGTCCCTCGCCTTCAACTCCGCTCATGGTGTATGTTTCGCTCCTTACGGAGTACTTTGTAACGCTGACCCATGGAGGAACAATGTGTAAACCTTCGCCTAGTTCATCTTCTTCCACACCACCGAACTGGTTGAACTTAACACCAACCTCACCGGCCCCAACTGAGACCAGTATCGAGCCAAACATTATTGAGAACACGATCAATATAATAAATATCACTACTATACCGCGCCCTATCTTGCCAACAATAGGGGCTATTTCACCTATCGGGAATTCCGGTGCCCTTTTAGGAGGCTCAGGTTCCCATTCACTTTCAACAACCATAAAAACATCTCCAATAAATAATTCCAGACGTACAGTATCAAGTGGAATTGATAATATGTTTTCGCTCAGACAATTCTAATGCTTCCAGCCCGTATCCTGAACCGAAGAACTTCTCCATATTCTGAAAATATGTCCACAAGTTCAGGTGCATGGGTCATTGATGGGATAGAAAACACTGCATTCCCAAGCATCGCCTGTGAAGCTATAACTCCTGCATTCTCTGCGGCTTCAATTACCTGCATTATCTTATCTCCGGCAAGTCCACTATTTATTGTAAATTCTCTGGAGCAAGACATGAAGCTCTCAACTGTAGGCTTTTCAATGAGTTTTTTCATGGCTTCTTCACCGGCCATGTTGATATTCTCTACTGTTTCCGGATTCCCAAGTACTGAGCTGGTAGATAATTCTCCAAGAACCACGCAGCATACTTCTTTTTCCCGGGTGGGTATGTGATCGGTATTTGCTATTGAAGGTGCACCCGGTGTTTTTCTGATGAGAATGCCACCATGTGCCTGTCCTGTGACATCTCCGAGCCCACTTCTATTTTTAACTTCAGCCAGATGTGCGATATCGTTGAGTCTGGAGGTAGTAAATTCAAGTTTCAGTGCATGGTTCAATGCATATGCCGTCCCAAGTGCTCCCGCTCCGGATGCTCCGAACCCACATCCTGTTGGTATGTCTGATATGCTTTCTACTTTAACAGGAAACTCTGTCATGGACTCAATGACTGACCTGCAGGTATCTCCTGCTACCTTTTTACCATTAAGGAATATTTCTGTGTTCTCGATATCGTTCCCTGTTGTTACAGTTGTGTAAACTCCGCCATCGAGTACAATTCCACAACCTATTGACCCTTTTTCCATGGGGTCTTCATGTTCGTGTATCTGAAAAAAACCAGTTATGTGGGCCGGTGCGAAAGCTCTGGCCGTCAGAGTATTACTTTGAGTATTGCTTACAGATTCAGATTGCATTATTTTTCGCCCTTTGATGTCAACAGTCCTGTGATCTCATCCATCAAGACATTTGCAATTAAACTTTTGGAACCTTCTATACTAATATTCTCTCTGTCGTCGGAGTATAATATAGTAATGCTGTTTTTATCAGTTCCCATGCCCTCTTTGCTGACTTCATTGGCAATTATCATGTCAAGTTCTGAATTTTCAAGAGTATCCTTTGCTCTTTTTAGCAGTTCTTCCGTGTCCACTCCGGCTTCGGCTTTAAACCCGACTATCCTTACATGTGGATATGCCTGCCTTGCTTCTTTGATTAGCTTGCGCGTTGTTCTGAATGAAAGTTCAAGCCCTTCTTCCCCGGATTTTATCTTCTGCCCGCTTGCATCCAGTGTATAGTCCGCAATGGCAGCAGAACTAATGAGAATATCATAACCATTTGCAAGCTCATCAAGAACTGCACCGGTCATCTGGTCTGCAGTTTCAGCGTAAATCTCATTGATGCCACAAACTCCAAGTTTGTTCCTGTGAACTATGGTAACTTCAGCACCCCTGCGATAAGCTTCAAGTGCCAGTTCATTCCCGGTCTTCCCGGATGCCCTGTTAGTAAGAATTCGTATGGGATCGATAGGTTCTGCCGTGGAACCACTTGTGATAAGTATCTTCTTCCCGCAGAGTGTTCTTTTCCCGATAGCCCTCTCAACCTCAAGCAGAATCTCATCATTTCCGGCTATCTTTGCAATGCCTTCTTCGATATGGGGTCCGACGAAGCTGATTCCCCAGCCTTTCATCTTTTCAATGTTCTCCATAACAGCCGGATGATTGTACATATCCTCATGCATTGCAGGCACTATCATCACAGGTTTACCTGCGCCGATGGCCGTTGTTGCAAAAGTTGTAACAGGCGTATCATCGATCCCTGCTGCAATTTTTCCAAGTGTGTTGGCTGTTGCAGGGGCGATAAGCAAAAGGTCTGCCCTGCCGAGATTTCCAAAGAACTCGACATGTTCCACCTTTCCGGTTATAGCTGTGATAACCTCATTCCCTGTTGCATAATGCAGGGCCGTGGGGTTGATTATCCACCCGGCAGCCTCACTCATGACTGCATAAACATCTGCTCCCCTGCGGATGAACTCACGTGCAAGTTCCACTGTTCTTACAGCAGCAATGCTGCCAGTGACGGCAAGCACGATAGTCTTGCCTTTCAACGATTCTGATTTTGTGGATTTTATCCAGAGTGTTGGGTGTTCATTTGGAATCTGAGGCATATTCTGTCCTTATTTGATGAATAAGTGGATTTTAGTATTTAAAAGTGGGAGGTTCGTAGAATTAGTTTGCAAGGATTGTCTATTATATAACTGAGATTAGTAAGAATCATCCTTCACAATAGATTCTCCGAAGTTCGCCTCTGATTATCGGGGAAACATGCGGGCTCAATGATCTTTCAGTAACAAGGTCCACTTTTTTCCAAGAAGATGTTCAAATTCGTTTTCTATCTTTATGTGATCGATAAGACTTTTTCCTTTTGAGAATGTCACCAGAATACCAACATCGCTATCGTCTTTCTGTTCCCCTCTGGAATAAGAACCAAAAAGTCCAAGGGAAGCTATATCGTTCTGCCTGCAAAGTTCCATCAGATCTTTTCCTATTTCTCTGTCATGGCCCAGGGATTGTACAAGATCAAAGGCATCGTTGATCTCGATAGTGTTCTTTTTCAATGACATGTTGATCTCGGTATTATCTTCACTTTTCCGTTTCAGTGCTGAAATCTATTTTAATCTGTATACTAATTAGGTATCATTCTTATTAAATTTTACAGGGATCTGTTCTGTATACTGGCAAAGGAAGTAACATCCCACCGCCGAAGGCGGCACTTTTCTTCACTTTGAACACTAAGTAAAGATTCACACTGGAAGTATCAGATTAATTTATTCATTTAGTTCGTGTATTATCAAAAGAATTGCATGGGCGAATGTTGGTATTTTTCCAATTTATCTGGTTGTTATGTGGCTTTTCTGATATTCGATTTTATGTGTTTAAAAGTAAAGCTTTTATTTGAAAAAAATAAGTACGTATGAAAAATTTTATAAAATATAATCTTTCAATGGTTAAGATATGAATACAAAAATAATTGTTGCAATGATATTCTTATTGCTTGTTCTCAGTTCCGGTTGCATTGGTTCCAGTTCAAAACCTGCAAAAAAACTCTATGCAACAGCGATGCACTACTATAATGATGGAGAGTATGAGCTTTCATTGGCAGCATGTGACAGAGTGCTTGACAGTGATCCTGAATATGCAGATGCATGGTACCTGAAAAGCATGTGTTATTACTATATTGGTGATTACGATGAAGGTATTGATTCTGTAGATAAGGCTCTGGAAATCGATTCACAGCATACAAATGCGTGGGTTATGAAAGGAACTTATTGTGCTGCATATGAAGATTATGATGTAACTCTCGAAGCAGTTGATAAAGCACTTGAGTTTGATCCTGATAATGCAAATGCATGGTTGTTGAAGGGTATGTGCTATTACTATTTCGATGACTACAATGAATCTCTGAATTCTATCAATAATGCTCTGGAGTCCAATCCTGAAAAAGTCACTGCATGGATTTGGAAAGGAAAGTTGCATGAGTCATTAGGATGGTATGAGAAGGCTCTTAATGCTTATGATAAAGCACTTGAACTTAATCCGAATGATATTGAAGCGTGGATGTTGAAGGGGATTACTTATGATTCTCTGGAGCAATATGATAATGCTTTAAATGCTTATGATCGGATTTTAGAAATAAATCCTGATTCCAGTGAAACTTGGCAATTGAAAGGAAACCTCCTTCATAAGTTAGGCAGAACAGAGGAAGCAGATGTCTGTTATGCTAAAGTTAATGAACTATTAGACTGGGATGAATCCTAATTGACCTGATTTCGTTCTTGTAGTCATATTTGAAATAATTTTAAAAACCAAGTATTATGGAAAAAAAGTTTGACTATCTAAGGATTCTGAAAGTGGATTATGCTACTTATTTTGAATGTTGGATTATGGTAGTGCCATGGTTTTTTTATCCTATGCTCTTTCTTCCAGATACAAAAGTCTCTGTTAGTTCGTGGACATTGATAACAATATGCATAAGCCTGATTGGCCTAATTCTATTGGTTCGAAGGGTGCTTTTCCTAAGATACCTTTATATTCAGGGTATCGATTCAATCGGATATGTCATCTCAATAAAACATGATGGATACAGAGAACGCCAGTCAATGATTGAATTGGAACATGAATATCTGGATGAGAAGTACAAGATACTGACTGATTTGAGGCATTCTACATTCTATAAATATCACTTTCGAAAAGGTGACAATATAATCATTCGTTTTAACCCTAAAAAACCGACTGATGGTATAATTAGAGATGCCTATTTCCCTCAGCACAATAATTCAACTTCTGCAACTGTTTCTCAACTTTCGGATTCAGTGGCAGAAAATAAGCTAACATATATGGATAACCGTTTTCTACTAAGTGAATTCGTATTTGCCGATGTCTGGTTGTCTGATAGAATCGATACCGTCCTTTCGTATCAGCAATTCATGGATACTATTATGGAATTTGCCAGGAATAATTACCTTTTGGATGAAAAAAGAAACAGGATTGTTCTAAAAAACAATTTCATTCTGAAAACAAATGCTTCCAAATTTGCGGATAAAGATATCTTCTCTTTTGAATTCCGCAGGTATTATCATCGAATTTATGCTATATATGTTCCAATTGCATTTATTATGTCAGTTATTGTTGCTTTTTCTATTCCTCCTCTCATGGAGGGCCCAAGGGGTGTGGGATTTACTTGGATATTACTTTTGATGTTGTTTTTACTCCCTATTTTTTTAGTATGGATGGCTTATGAGATTGGAAGGGGTATCAGAAACATAAAAACAATTGATTATGGTAAGGAAGCCGAGAGAGTTTATTCTGAGATACTGGATGCTGTCAGAGAAAAAGAGAAAGAAATTGCTGAAATTAAAGATGAATAAGTGATAATACAAAGGAAAAAGTATGATTGAATCGATTGCTCTTATGTCGTTTTTTCTTTACCTGATTATATTGATTATTATTTGTTGGAAAGGATTTGTTTTTTCAACAGAGTATGCGGACTATCATTCAGGTCAAATTGTTGTTTCAATTGTAGTTATATACATTGTTTCTGCAATCGTATCCTTTCTGGCAATTATTTATGCTCCATATAAGTTAGGCATTAATATCTATTTCACGGAATACCATCAGTTTGAAACAGGGCTTCTTCTTGTGATAAGCTCTATGATTGCTTATTTTGTGTCCTCGAAATTTCTGAAAAAGTGCATTCATTTCTTCATGAAGGAAGGGGATTTGGTGCGAAAAAAGAAGTGACTTTATTTTTTGTAACAACCTTTATCAGATCTACCGGACAACTTACAACCATGAATCATCGACATCTCATCATCCTATTTCTCACAACACTAATCCTCCTGACATCCGGCTGCTCAGACAACAGCACAGACACACCCGACACAATCGAAACTCCTGAAGTATCCGATGTATCAAACACTGATGCCACAAACGCCGCCACCGAATCCACTTCAGAAACAGACTACCGCCAGCAAATGCGTGATTTTGTCGTCAACATCAACACTTACTCTAAACAGAAAAACCCTGATTTCATAATAATTCCGCAGAACGGTCAGGAACTTCTCACATCTGGCGGAGAGAATGATGATCCGATTGCACAGGATTACATTGCAGCCATTGACGGAGTTGGCAGGGAAGACCTCTTCTTTGGCCACGATGATGACAACGTGGCAACAGAGGAAGGAGATACGGAATATATGGCATCATTACTGGATATCGCCAGGGATAACGGTGTGGTCGTACTGGTAACCGATTACTGTTGGACTAACTCTTATGTCGATGCTTCATATCGTGAGAATGCAGACAGGGATTACATCTCCTTTGCTGCTGGCAGCAGGGATCTTGATACTATCCCTGAGTATCCGGAAGAGCCCTATAATGCTAACAGCAACGATATTCAATCACTTGCTGATGCTGAGAATTTTTTGTACCTCATCAATCCAGAGGAGTTTGACAGCAAAGAGGAGTTTCTGGAAAGCTTGCAGGAAACTGACTACGATGTAATTCTTATCGATCTGTTCTTTTATGACCTGCCTCTGACATCTGATGACATCGCTTCCCTGAAAACCAAGTCAAATGGTGGTTCACGGCTTGTAATTGCTTACATGAGCATTGGTGAGAGTGAAAGCTATCGTTACTACTGGGATGAATCATGGAACGCAGGCTCTCCTGAATGGCTTGAGGCTGAGAATCCCGACTGGGAAGGCAACTACAAGGTACGCTACTGGGACAGCGAGTGGCAATCTCTCATCTATGGAAATGAAGATGCGTACCTGGACATGATAATCGATGCGGGATTTGATGGTGTTTATCTTGATATAATAGATGCTTTCGAGTATTATGAAGATTGATTCCAACAACCAAAAATAGATATATATTAATATCATATCCTCAAAAAGACTTACAGCGAGGACTTTTTATGTGGATAGGTACTAAAAAAATAATAACAATTCTGGCAGTGCTCTTGCTGGCAATCTCAGTAACAGGATGCGCATCAGATGATGGTAATGGCAATAGCAATGATGAGGGCAGTTCATCTGCTGGCGGGGCCAGTCCTACAGGTGATGAATACACTAACTCCATAGGTATGGAATTCCAGCGCATCGATGCTGGAACATTCAACATGGGAACATCCAAGTATGCATACTCACAGCCAATCCATGAAGTAAGGATCAGTGATGCATTCTACATTGGAACATATGAAGTAACCCAGGCTCAGTGGGAAGAAGTAATGGGCAGCAATCCTTCAGAGTTCAGCGGTGATGATGGTCCTGTAGACAGCGTTTCATGGAATGACATTCAGGAATTCATAAGCAAGCTCAATGAGATGGAGGACACCACAAAGTACAGACTTCCAACCGAAGCAGAATGGGAATATGCAGCGACAGCCGGAACAACAACTCTCTATTCATTTGGAGAAATAAACGAGGACGAAGGCCCGGTCCTCAAAGACTATGCATGGTATCAGGAAAACTCATACGAGAAGACCCATGAAGTAGGTCAGAAGCTTCCAAACCCATGGGGACTTTATGATGTCCACGGGAATGTCTGGGAACTTGTACAGGACAGCTGGGTGGACAATTACGGCAGTGCAAACGAGGACGGCAGTGCGGTAGATAAAGGTGAAGGTTCCCTTAGAGTTGCCAGAGGTGGCAGTTACTCAAGCAAGGAAAACGCACTCTACACAGCATACAGAAAGAAACAGGATCCACGTGATGGGGATTCTGCAATAGGTTTCCGTCTTGTAATGGACGCATGAGCTTCAGATTCAAAAATGATTAATCGTGCTAAAGCCTCTATGGCTTTAGTAATTTCTGTTTTTGTTTTATTCCTGCAAAAATTATATTCTGGTGGGAGTTTTGTATTTTATTCTTCAGAATAAATCGATAGATTATTTATCATGTAAGTCTCTATTTCAGATGAAATGATTGAAAAGGACAAAGTTGTTGGCAACATCAGCTCAATTTTTAACAGGTACTCCGGGAAAGAGGACCTTGAAAATGAAATAAACCGATTACAGTCACATATAGTTGAGCTTGAGCTGGATGTGAGGACGGCCAACATCAGGTATGAAAAAAGCATCGATTCTGAGAAAAAAGCAGTTGCTGCAAAACAGGAAGCTGAAGAAAAACTCAATGCCATGGAAGTGAAACTTAAAACCCTGGAGCACGAGGTCGAGAAAGAAAGAACCGATGTTCCTGCATCTATTTCATTCACATGTAATGAGCAGTTCAGCAAACAGCGTAGCGAAAATTTTCTCAGTTCTTTGTCAACTATCAGTTATAATGATCCTTCACTCGTAACATTATATGTTGCCGCCGCCGAAAGTCCTGCCAGCATAAAGGAATATGATCTTTTAACAGAACGTGTGGATAGCGAAACCCTTGCACTGGCAGAGAAAGTTGAATCAAATACAGGTTTTGTTTTGTTCTATTCCCCGAATCACATGATAAATGAGCTTCTTGTGCCACCATTGCCATTAAAAAGCTCTTCATGGATTATGGATGACAAATTTGATATTACACCAATCTCAGAGCTGTTGGAAAAAGATGCAGCTGTTTGTGTACTTGTGGCTCATGCAGGCGAATCTTTCACAGGTTTCTCTCTTGATTCTCAGGACTTTGATTCTTTCCAGATGATAAAGACAAGTGTCAAGGCCAAACATGCCAAAGGCGGTTTCAGCCAGAGGCGTTTTGAAAGGTTGCGGGATGAGGACATCGCTCATCATATAGACAAAGCAAGACTCGCCCTCAAAGACCTTTTTAGTGAATTCAGAGGCAGCATAGACTATATGATCCTGGCCGGTGATCTCCCGCTTGCTAAAGAGATCGCTCTGGATATTCCTCTTGATATCGCTCAGGTATATTCATCATCCGATGTCCGTATCGAAAAACATAATATCTCCGGCATAATGAAACAATTAATGACCTGTCGCAGGTACAGGCTATGATGTATGGTAATATGAGGTCGCTTCAATGCTAAGTAATGAGGAACTTTGCGGAATTATCGATGCTTTAGGCGCTCTGACTCCGGATGAAATATACCACATAACAAAGGAGCTATCCTTACTTAAAAGAGGAACTCCTCCGTCTATGCCTTCGATTAAGAATTTATGTGTGGAGGCTGAAAAAGAACATCTCATTGTTGTCGTTTCCGGGGAAGAGGTCACAGGGCCGTCAGGTGGAGGTGCCAGTATTTCTTCACAGAATTCTGATGAAGAAGATGATATTCTCATGTATTATATATCCGGGCCAAATGCATTTCCTGAAGTTCCGTTTGAACTCAGCGAGGTTATCGACATTCTTGAATTGAAAAAACGCGAAGTGAACCTCAGCAGCGTCGCTTCCAGACTACACAGGAATCTTCATCGCAGAGTAAAGAATCTTGAAAATAAGATCGATTCTGTCAGTTCCGCAAAGGTACATGAACAGGATCTTGAAAATCTGGAGTTCCGGTACAGCGATATCCTTAACCAGTATTATGATTACACTTTCTGGCTTCCTGATGATATGTCCGGTCTTGAAAATGAGATTCAGGAACTCAGCTCAAGGATTGAATCCCTGAAGGCGGCACAAGGTATTTGAGTTTTAGGTATTATCTGGTACATATATGGCAAGAGACAGGCGTGACAAATATTACTGGAAAGCCAAGGACCAGGGTTATCGTTCCCGGGCAGCATACAAGCTTTTTCAGATAAATGAAAAACACCACGTTATTAAGGAAGAAGACACTGTGGTAGATCTGGGCGCTGCTCCAGGTGGATGGTGTGAGGTTGCAAAGGAGTTATCCGGCGGACGAGTTGTAGGTGTTGATCTGCGGAAGATAGCAACGATAGAAGGCGTGGAAACCATAGTTGGCGATATTACTTCTGACAGGACAATTGCAAAAATACTTGACATGGTTGGCCATGAAGGAGCAGATGCGGTAATCTGTGATGCAGCACCGAACTTAAGTGGAAACTGGAATTATGACCATGCACGCTCTATTGACCTGACAAAATCAGCTCTTGGATGTGCGAAGAAGATTCTAAAGCCAGGAGGGCATTTCGTAGTAAAAGTATTCCAGGGTGATATGTTCAAGGATTTCCTTGAGGAAGTAAAGGACAATTTCACGTATGCACGTTCTTATTCCCCTAAAGCTTCAAGGTCACAGAGCGCTGAAATTTATGTGATTGGCAAGAAGTTCCTCACAGCTCCTGTAAGACGCGGAGATGTATATGAAGTTGATATAACAGAGCTGGGTTCCAGTGGTGACGGTGCGGTTCTGATTGATAATTTTGTTGTTTTTGTAAAAAGTGTGCAGCCTGGTGATCACGTCAGGATCAAGATCAATGATGTGAAACCTAATTTTGCATTTGCGGAAGTTATTGAGTAATCATTTATTTACTTTTTAGAAGTAGCTTTGACCTGTCACCTCTTTTTTCATCAATTATATATTTATGTGATAAAGTAATGTAATTTTTATAGTGCGTGTGCAGTTATACCCCAACTTTGACAGTCAAAATTAATAAGAGTGTTCTTAGCTTTGTTGTATTCGGTTAAAATGCAAACAAAACTAAGAACATATGAGATTATTCCTAATGAGAATATATGCTTTCCCATCGGAACTATTCTGGCTGTAAATTGGCTTTACGATACCCTTGATTTATCCGCTGTTTTTGGTAAACACAAAAAGAATGGTATTGATATCAACAGCCTACTGAAAGCACTTATAAGTTACAAGCTTACAGATAATTTCAGCATAAGTAAAGCTCACGATTGGATCAATCGTGATGAAGTGCTTGACATTTTCAATCTACCTGAATTTTGTGAAAGAACTCTCTACAGGGTTCTTGAAACCCTGGGAAATAATCGTGAAACGATTATTTCCAATATTCAGGATGAAATATTTGCCCGATACGATTTTGAACATACCAACGTAAACATGGACTGGACGAGCATTTTTTTCCATGGTGACAAATCTCCTCTTGGAATGTATGGATATAGCAGAGATCATCGACCAGACAAAAAACAGATAACAATAGGTCTTGCTGAACTTGCTAATCCTATAAATGTTCCCATAGGTCTTACAGTAGAGAAGGGAAATCTACCAGATCAAAAACATTTTGAGAAGACATATTACCAAATCAACAATAGAATGGACCAGGGTTCACTTGTCGTTTTTGATAAAGGAGCTCATAGCAAAGGGAACATTGACTTGATAAGGGAAGATGAGATGCATTACTTAACTGCAAGAAAACTCAATAAGAGTGATGATAAGAAAATTGCAGTATTCTGGGAAGCTTCTCCTGAACTTATCGATTCTGAAAATGGAATATATGGACTGAAAACCATTAAACCAAGCAGTGTTAATTACATGTATTTTTCAGAAAAGCTCCAGAAAGAACAACATGACTCTAAAATAAGAAAAGTTATGAGATTGTTGGAGGAAGCAAAGGAGATACAGAAAGCTATCAGCAAAAACAAGAAGCTTCCTAAAAAATTCAGAATCAACAATGTTCTTGTTGATGTCACTTATTCTTTGCAGACTAAACTGATGGAACTAGATGAACAGGAGGCTATCAAGCTTCTGGAAGAAAAGATAATTACAGGTAGAGAAGGATTTTTCTGCCTGAGATCAAGTCAGAATTTGACACTAAAAGAAGCTCTTCTAACATACAGAAAAAAAGACTCCATTGAAAAAATAATCCATTCCCTGAAGAACGAGATTGAAATTAAACCATTAAGAGTATGGACTGAGGCTTCCATTTATGGTGCAGTGATCATAGGATTCATTGCACAACTTTTCATATCGCTGATGCGATATGAGTTCAATGAACTCAGACATAAGTCTACAAAATTCATCAAAAATAGCTTATTGAATTTGACAGTAACCGTCGATTTTACGGATGAGCAATCAAAAAAGTACATTTACGCCAATTTTGATGGGATAAATTCACTGATTTTAAGGCAGAAATGGGTGAAATCGTAGCGAATTACTTAAAATTGTTTAGACTGTCAAATAGGTTTTCCTGACAAAAATACGAAAAATTGGGTCCAGTGAGAAGACATTCTCTTCATGAAAGAGTGAAAACTGTCAAACTTGGGTTATACTACTAAATACTTGCAGTACTTTCTTGTACAGAAAACTTGCATGGGCATCGATATTAACATTCTGGAACATATCTATGAATTGTGAAGTCCCTGAACCGGAATCCCGTCCGCAGAAAAAACCTCTTCTATATGCTGGCGTCGGCATCCTTGTTATCCTTATTGCAGGATATGCTTTTTTTGGAGATCATATTCAACAGCAGAGGACATTGAATGAGATCGATTCCCTATGGGAGCAGGCATCACAACTACGGGATGAAGGAAATTATGATGCTGCACTTGAAGCCTATAATTCTGTTTTCAGCCTGATATCTTCAAAGGACTATCCGCTGGAGTATGGGATGAACCATTATTACCGGGGAAATGCCTATGAAGAGATGGCATCTTACGACTCGCAGAACGCCTCAAGTCATCTTCAGAACAGTATTTATGCCTATGATTATTCCCTGAAATTCATAACGGAAGAGGAATATCCTGCGGAGTATTTCAGGGTACAGTACAGTCTTGGTGATGCTTACCTTAAACTATATGCTTCCCGGACAGATGTAACTGACCTGGACACTGCAATAGATTACTACGATGATGCACTTAGCTATTATTCCATAGCAGTAGATCCCATATATTTTGCCTCTATTAACAATAAGCTTGGCAATGCATGGCGTAAGAAGGGTAATATTGAAAATAATGAGGATTGCCTTCAGAGTGCACTTTCATTTTATGAAGAATCACTCAGGGTATTCAGGGAAGATGTATATTCCATGGAGTATGCAGGTGTTCAGAATAATCTTGGAAATCTTTATCTTGAAATGTCTTCTTACGGAAATGAAAAAACCAACATTGAGAATGCGATTACTTCTTTTAACAATGCGCTTAGGGTGTACTCCATAGACAGCCGGCCAATAGAGTATGCCACTGCCCGGAATAACCTTGGAAATGCATGGTTCGAACTGTCTGAACTGGAAGATAAAGAAAGTAATGTGGAAAAAGCAGTTTCGTCTTACAACGAAGCTTTAAAGGTATTTACGATCGGCCTCTTCCCTGTTGAGCACGATGGTGTTATCCACAACATCGCACGTGCATACAAAAGTCTTTGATATCAGTAGCATAAAGAAAAATGCAGATGAAATTTTCTGCAATTTTGCCAATGAGAATTGATCTTATCTTTCCTGTAAGGTCTGTACTTCCTCTACAAGACGTTTTCCGGCAGCAATTTCATCAATACTGTGAATTACCGCACCCAGATTCTCTATGGCCTGTTTTATCTCCTCGTAGTCCAGATTCTCTCCTTCGACTGTAATTTTTACCGTCTCTGTCTGCTGGTCTACTTCATATAGGCTCAAATTCACTCCGTGTACTCCCGGGAGCACACTAAGTGTCTTGGACAATTCAACAATTGATGGATGATGGGGTTTAAGCACATCCAGGACCAATCTTCTAATTCCTGTCAATTTTTATCCTTCCTTATCAGAAAGTCATAAGATTTCAATAATCGGACTTATGAACATTGCCTATAAAGCATTATATTATTTTTGTTTTCCTATGAATGGTTTTATCTAATTTCAGCACATAGTATGTTTAATTCTCCGGTCGACGAGGTATTTTTTATGATTGATATGCATACTCATTCTATTTTCAGCGATGGTGAGCTAATCCCGAGTGAACTCGTGCGAAGAGCTGTAGTTCATGGATACAGGGCAATAGGCATTACGGATCACGCAGATTTCACTAATGTTGAACATATTATCAAGAACGTGAGCAAGGCAAAGTATCTTGAAGATGAGCTTGATATCCAGGTAAAGGTAGGTGTGGAAATCACCCATGTACCACCACGTAAGATCGCTCCTCTTGCAAAGATGGCTAAAGATCTTGGTGCGGAGATTGTAGTGGTTCATGGTGAAACAATAAATGAGCCTGTAATGCCTGGAACAAATGCCGCGTCAGTTGAACTTGCAGATGTGGATATTCTCGCACACCCGGGTTTTATCACTATAGAAGAAGCTGAAACTGCCCGCGAGAATGATGTTTGCCTGGAAATTACCGCAAGGAACGGTCACAACAGGACAAATGGTCATGTTGCAAGGATTGGAATGGAAGCTGGTGCAACCCTTGTGGTTGACACGGATGCCCACAGCCCAGGTAATCTCATCACAAGGGAATTTGCCCTGAAAGTTGCAATGGGTGCCGGGTTAACAGAGAAACAGGCACAGGATGTGCTTAATAACTCGACGCGTTTCCTGGAATAATCTTTTCTTTTTAGATCAATGCAGTTCAAGGTAAGAGATATAACTACCGGGATTTCCACAAAGACTCCGGTATATGAAGGCGATCCGTTCCCTGTATTTGAAAAAATATCTTCGATTGAGAAAGATGGCTTTGTGGTCACTAAAATGAGTATTGGAACGCACACTGGTACTCATATAGATGCACCTTCACATTTGTATGAAGGTGGCCGATCAGTTGCTGAAATTGATCCGGGATCATTGATGGGAAGAGCTGTTCTCCTGGACCTTTCTTTAGCTGATGGCCCGATTACTGATGCCGAACTCGAAAAGGTTTATATGCCCTATTCAGGGGAAAGCGTAGACATTCTTCTTATAAAAACACGGAACTGTTCAGAGTGTCAGGACAGAAGTCCGCATTCAGGCAGAACACTTGCGGCGACTGCAGGAAAATGGATATCTGAGAATGGTTTCAGTGTAGTAGGTGTTGACACACTTTCAGTTGACGAGGACGCTTCTTTGCTTAATCATCATCTTTTTTTGAGTAATGGTATCAACATTGTGGAATTCCTGAACTTGAAGGATGTACAACCAGGTATCTACTTCTTTATCTGTCTCCCATTAAAACTGGAAGGGTGTGATGGTGCACCTGCGCGTTCTATTCTAATAGAAGACATTTCATTATTTGATAATTCATCTGAATGAATATAACTGTTCTTTTTACGGGATGATTTAAATATAAGTATATTTATATTTGGTTATGCAATTATGTTAGTGATGTTAATAGCATGATATCTATATTCACTCGTCAAAAATATTAAATAACAGAATTAATATAGTATAACTCGCAATATAATCCTGTAACACGATTGCTAAAACGTTTCATGAGGGAATCGCACGAAAGCAAATCAGAGACATTTAATGCACAGGGATGACCGTGCACAGGTAGGTATAGGTACCCTTATCATTTTTATATCCATGGTGCTTGTGGCAGCTGTAGCGTCTGCTCTTTTGATCAAGACCTCTGGAGTACTTCAGCAGAAGGCATCGCAAACCGGTCAGGAAACAACACGTGAGGTTGCTTCCAATATGCGTATTGACCGTGTTGAAGGTGAACGTGGGACCTACACTACGGTTACTGTTACAGGTGGCACACCTTCATCTACTGCTCTAAACTGTTCTAAAGGTGGAATGATTGAATGGATCTCTTCTTCAGGAGCTTTCAACATTTCTGTAGATGGTGGCGATGCCACAGAAGTGGGAGATGGTTCTTATTATGAACATCGATTTCCTCGATCAGGGTCACACAATTTTACGGTAACCGGTACTTCTGGTACAACAACAGGCACAGTGACTGTCAGCGACCTCGTAGATTATGGTGAGATCACAAAGCTGCACATTTCTGTGTCACTTGGGCCGGGTAGTGAGGATGTTGACCTGTCACAGCTTATCATTTATCTTTCAGATGGAAGTCATGTAGCCAATGTGCGATATGATACTGCTGATGAAGAGGATGATGTTCATTTACCAACAGATGAGTATTTCTCAGTAAGTTCAATACGTACTCGTGATCAAAGTGTTTTCAAGGGCACGCAGCCTGTATTAAGAACAGGTGACATAATGGAAGTTGTAGTTGACATCAGGAGAGTATTCCAGGCAGATGATGAGGAATATGAGGGCTTAGCCCCAAGGACCGAAGTCTCATTCCAGGTAAGACCTGAAGCTGGTGCCCTTGTAGTTTTCGACTTCACAACTCCGGGCGCATACTTCGATGAGAAATACATTCTGTTAAGGTACTAATACCTGAAAATTGAAAATAACAAGAATTTATCAGGAAAACACGTAATAACTTTAGAGCCAGTAAAGTTATGATGTCTTCCTGATTTACATTTATTTTGAACAGGTTTTTATTTTCCAGAATACGAATCTTCAGCAGAGCGGGAGCTGATTGCTTTTTTGCGCATGTAGTCAGGAATTACATCCTTTTCCACGACAAGTTTGGATGTACCTATACCAACTACGATTACTTTTGTCTCGACAGGTTCCTCGCCTTCTCTTACCATGAGTTCCTTCCTGGTGACCTCTATCTCAACTTCGTCTTTTCCATAACCAGCTGCTTTCATGTAATCCATTATTATTTCCTTGCCGGTGCTTCTGGCATAATCAAAGGCCTGGACATAGTCGGGGAATATCTCTCTTCCTTCCGGAGTGAACACAAAGTAACTGATTACCTCTTTTGCGTTCTTAAGTTCCTCATCTGTGACCTCCTCACCTGTAATTGGCGCAAAGTCTTTCTTGATAAGAACCTCTACGCGCTTGATACCTTTTCCAACAAGTGCACCAACGGCATTACCGACATCAGCATGCTCAGGAACCACTATGTTTGCATCAATGAGTTTTTCCATCTCTTCCTTGTATGCGACAACAGGTCCACCCAGCAGGATAACCGGTGTTTCCACTTTAAAGCGTGTGTAGTTTTCACCTGAAAGCATCTGGTCGATGACAGGCTGGGAAATTCCATCCACAAGATAAGATATAAGGTCAGATGCCATATTCTTTGCAACCTTTTTCTTTACCATGGTGGCAATTTCTTCCTTTGTTATTCTTAGTTGTTTGGCAATTTTTTCAGCTCCCAGTATGGAAGCCTCTGTTTCCCAATTATTAAACTCTCCAAGTACATGAAGTGCATCTGTAGGTGTGAAACCGATGGATTGCACAAGACGTTTCTGGATAAGTCCATCAAGTGCACGAATACTTGGTTGCTTTTTCAGGCGCTGGAATATGTCAACGTATGATACTGGTGTTCCCTGAATTACATCAAATATCTCTTCCTCGGTTCTGGTAAGCTCCAGAGGCTTGAGACCAGTTCGAACAAAGAATTTTGTTGGTTGGACATTTTCACAGAGCAGTTTTCTGGATGGTGATTTTGACTCCTTGAACCTGTCAAGGAAACCCTGGTACAGGGTTGCTGCACGGCAAAGCGGGATGACTCTTCTGGGACCAATGTAGAATTTCTGGTCCTGCATCCATACGTGACTGTCTCCGCCGGTTGCGGAAGTTTCCATCCTGATGGCTTTGACCATTGTTTTCCAGCCGCCAACAACTGCACCATGGTCACTGAGTTCAGGTACTCCATCTCTGATAAGTGCAACATCAGTGCTGGTTCCACCAACGTCAACCATTGCACATGTATCATATTTTGTCAGGAAAGAAGCACCTACAAGACTTGCAGCGGGTCCTGAAAATATAGATTCTATGGGGCGTTCAAGAGCTTCTTCCATTCCAACAACGGATCCGTCACACTTGAGCATGAGCAAATTTGCATCCATACCTCTTGATTTTATATCCTGCATGATTGACTGGATGAATTTGTGTGTGATCGGCAGAAGCTGTGCATTCAGGTAAGCAGTAATAGCCCTGTCGTATGCACCAACCTCCTGGGAGAGTTCGTGTCCGCAGACAACTGGAAGACCGGTAAGCTCACGGATAATTTCCTTGACGCGGAGTTCGTGCTCTGAATTACGGTTGCTGAAGAATGATGAAACTGAAAATGCTGCAACATGGTCTTTTACTTCAAGAGCAAAGAGCTTAACACCCTCTTCATCAAGAGGTGCTGCTTCTTCACCGTTACTGGTGTGCCCACCATCAAGCTGGACATAGTATTTGGCCGGAAATCCTTCTTTTGGAATTACATAGTCACCGACAAGGATAACACCAACAGGGAAGCCTGTGTCTTCAAGTATTGTGTTTGTGGACAGAGTGGTTGAGACTGAAACCAGCTTCACATCCTGCAAATATTCAGAATTCAGCGAATCTATTACCTGCTTTATTCCGCCAATCGGATCAGGATACGTGGTAAGCATTTTTGTGGCATCCATTATCATGCCATCCGAATCACGGATAATTACACCGTCTGTAAAAGTTCCACCGGCATCAATGCCCAAACTGTATTGCATTTTGGTTCACTCCTTTCAAGTAAGAATTAACTTCACAATTGATGATGTAAAAAACAATGGTTTTGCAATATTTAAGCATTACCACGCCATGCCGGACAAAAGAGAATGTAAGAAGGATTTTTAGGTTCTGTAGAAATCCTGTTTATATGAGTGACACAAACTTCGCTCCTTTCATTTCCACAAAACACTCTGCACTCTTAAAACAAAGTAACCATCCGCCGAAGGCGGCGTATTTCCATTCTGCTATAGAGAAATATATTGCATTTATATTGATAATTCTACAGAAGGGTTGCGAAGAAAATATCAGGGTATTAAGCAGATCATTTTGTTTCATTATTTGGGAAACACCGGCTTCGCCGGACCCTTCGGGATCACTCAAGTTATTCATGACCCTGATATATCGATTTGCAAACTGGTAACAACATACTATCCGCTACTGTGCAGAAAACAGTTGCAATCATTTCAGTTTTCAGTCATTGTATGACACTAAAAAAAAGCTTTTTTAAGATACGGAAAAAAGGATTTGGTTGGAAAAAATCATAAAATCCATATGTTTTCTCTTCTACTCATATGTTTTCTTAAGCATAAGAACCATTATTCCCGGCTTTGAAGGCTTCATAGGGTTCTGGAAAAAATCCATTTCAAGACTTGGACTCCCGAACATCTCATTATTGACCCTCTCGGTTATTTCGTCGAGTATCATTTTGTAGGATATGCAATGGGGATCTACATCTTTAATTTCTCCGCCTGTTGGCGTTATGGCATTGTAAGGACAGCCGCCTCTGCAGTATTCTATATGGGAGCAGTCCTTACAGTTCTGGTCCACATAATCTTTGTAATCAAACATGAGCTTCCATGCGTCGGATTTTGAAAGTTCTTCAATGCCAGGGCGGTCGTGGACATTGCCCATTACGTATTCCGGCATGCCTACAAAACGATAGCAGGGATATATACTTCCGTCAGGTCCGACTGCTAAGACATCTCCCATGCAGTCCACGAAAGTGCAGACCGCGCCTTTTCCACTAAACACGCCTTTACATAGGTGATCGATGTTCATGACCTCTATCTTGTCCATATTTTCCAGATACTTATCCAGAAGGTAGATCAGGAGCCTGCCGTATTCTTCCGGGTCAAGAGCCCATTTTTCGGGCTCGTCGCCACGTAAAGATGGAAGGGCTGGGTGGAACTTGAGGGTCCATCCATTTTCCAGATAGAAATTGAATATGTCTTCTCTGAATTTTTCGGAGTGAGAGGTGAAAGTTGTGATGAATCTAACGGAAAGTCCGTGTTTCTTTGCTATCTCGTAACCACGTATAGTTTTATCGTAGTATCCCTCTCCTCTCTGGAAATCATTAAGCTCTTTAGGCCCATCAAGACTGGAGCCAATAGGAATTTTATATTCTGCAAAAATCTCAGCTATTTCGTCTGTCATTTTCCAGAGGTTGGTCTGTATGGCGAAAGCCACATTCTTTGGCTTCACTCCTTCTGCAAGGATTGGTAAAGCTTCCCTGTAGAAATCTGCGCCCGCCAGGAGCGGTTCTCCTCCATGGAAAGTGAAAGTAACCGAATCTTCTCTGAAATCCTTGAGCCATTCGACGACTTCCTTTATAGTCTCAATGCTCATTATTGGAGATTTCTCTTCGGAGCTCCAGCAGTAATTGCAGTTACCAGGACAACCCAGGGTAGGGATTAGCATCACGTGAAAAGACATTTTGATAGCACCTTTTTTTGATTTTCTTCAAGGTTTCAAATTATTAGTAGTTTTCTAAGAGCTCTTTTTTTCATATGTCTGTGGGTGAATAGTTCTTTGAATACGGGTTTTATCAGGTAAAGAAGAACAAGACAAGATGAGAACTCAGGGTAATAAATCAGTAATCAAAAAAGAGTAAGTGGCAGGCATTAAGCCTGCACTTGTTTTAAAATTATTTTGCTGGAATGATGAGTGATCTCTCACCAGCAGGCTCGAACTCTCTGAGAGCTCCTCTTGCGAACTCCTTCCTTGGCTTTGTGAAGTCGAATGGGAGGAGGTCGTCTGCGAAGCAGATCTTGACGAGTGGGTTAACTGCGTATGCGTCTCCACGACCAGCGTGTGCACCGGAAGTGATTGCAGAGTATCCACCCTGGTGACCTACGTTCATTGCGTAGTTAGGGTAGTTTGGTCCACGCAGTTCAACAGCAAGACCTTCGTCAGACTGGTATGAGAGTACGTTTGTAGCACCACACTGGTCCTGCAGGTCGAATCCGAAGAAACCGAGTCTTCCTAGTGCTTCCTTGTGGAGGTACATGCTGAGGTACCATCCGGAAAGACCAGCGTTTCCGTTTCCTGTTGCGATTGAAACAGCGGAACCGGCTGCTGCTGAAAGACTTGTTGCTCTCTGTGATCCACCAAAGTGGTCTTCGAGGGTTGTTGGGTACTTCTCGTAGTTCTCGATACCGTAGATGGTGGACTCTGTTGCGATGTCCTTTACTACCTCGAGGTTTGCCTTGATCTTGTTGTCTGTACCCTTGTTTGCTGCACCGTCGTACTTGTCATTGATGTAGTCAACGTTGTAGTAGAGGTTGTCATCAAGGATGTTGTTACAGTATGCTGCTGTTGCGTACTGGGTGAAACCTACACCACCGGACATGTATGACCCGAGCCAGATCTGGTCGTAAAGCATACATCCCGCACCGACTACTTCAAGGGCTACGTGTGCCGGGTCTTCTGCGTCTACACGACTTGTCTGTACGATATCTGCCATGTGACCGAATGGAATTCCTCCAGGCTCGTTTGGTGCACGTGCACGTCTTGCCGGAAGCATTTCTCCCATCTGGATTACACCAGCGTGCTTTGCTGCGTATGAAAGGTCAGCTACTGCTGCTTCACCAGCACACATGCTGTATGCTGAAATGAATGACATACCGACCTGCATAGCCATCCACCTGCTTGTCTGACCACCATCTGTGGTTCTGCTGACAATTGTTGGGATGTGTGCTGCCTGGAATGAGGTCTTACCGATAGCTGCTTTGAGCTGCTCTGCCTGCTCTTCAGGGAATGCCTTGTTGATGTCAATGAGGAACTGGCTATCGATCTCGTCTGCAAGTTCATCGTCACCGGTGAACATCTTGACGTAACAGTCATCTACAAGAGCTGGGTGTGTTTCGACCATGTGTTCCTGGACAACTGCTCCACCAGGAAGTGCGTGGTTGAGTGTCTCAAGGTAGTGGTTGATTGTTTCTGGTGTGACTTCGATACCGAGCCTCTTCTCAAGGGTCTCGTGTGCCATGTCCATACCGACAATGATTGTCCTTCTGATGTCGTCCCACATCTGCTGCATTGCTGCGTTGTTGACGTAGTGAAGGTCGTCAAGTTCTACCATGTCATCTGTTCCGGAAAGGAAAGATGGTGTGAGTGCTCTCTGACCGAGTGGTATACCACCACAGTGCATCATTGGGTTGTAACCGACAAGTCCTCTCTTCTTTGCGAGTTCCTGACCTGCCTTTTTCATCTCTAATTTACGTGGGTTCTGATCTACACCAAGTCTGTAGTACTCTACGGTCTTGTCTGTGATCTCTCCACCGTTCATCTTGTTAGTACCGTGTTCTTTCGTGTACTTGATTTCCATGTGTTTTGCAAACATTCTCTTTCTATCGTCTGCCATTATAATCACCTCAGTTCTCCGGCTTGAATCCGTATGTGGTTCTCTGGTCGAATACTCTGTGTACCCATTCGATGACTTCTGCGTCATCTCTGAATGCTACATTGTCGACACGGTAGATGGTGGTCCTCTTTGCTGCCTCTTCAGGGGACATTGGTTTGCCGAGGTTTACCTTCTTGTCGATAGGTCTTCCTACCTGGTCCTTGTGCATAATGATTACATCGCCTTCTTTTCTGCACCTGTCGAGCATGTCAAACATTACACCGTCTTCAGGAAGTCTGAGTGAGTGACCGTGTACTGTTGCGCCTCTAAGACTTGCGAGTGCCGGGCAGGTCATTTCAGTTTCCATCTGGAACTTTGCGATCTCTTCCATGTCTCTCTCACGAGCTTCAACGACCTGACGACCGGAAAGTGTACCTGGGTCGACACCTCTGAAGTTGATTGCTGCGTTGTATGATCTGAAGTATGGTACTGATGGACCGTTGTACATTGAGTCAACGAACTGTACATACCTTACCCTGTCACCAGCTTTTGCACCTGGTGTTGGTTCTACCATTTCTCTGACTGAACACTCTGGCTCGCCCATTTCTGCGAGTGGTGGGTGTGTGCTTGGGTAGTCGCTACCTGGTGCACGGTGTCCGAGAACAAGTGTCAGGTCATCGTCGGAAATTTCTCTGAGTTTCTCGACTTTACCAGACATGTGTTTTCTTCTGTTTTCAGCAACGGATGTTGCTCCTGGATAATATTGTGGTTCATATGCCATAATTATTCACTCCTAATTCTCTAATGATCTCATTGTGGTTTTCACGGCTTTCACGAGTTCGTTCAGTTTTTCCCTCGAACATGATTCGCCTCGTGTAACTCCTGTCACAATTTCCATTACCCTTCCCTTTGCTAAAATATCACTATTTTTTGGTTTAACAAGCCGTGTCTTAACTCCTGCCATTGCAAAATCCTCAAAATCAACAAGAGTTTGGCAAACAACTACTGCAGGAACATCGGCCTGTTCAAGAATTGCCTTTACTTTTCTGACCACATGGTCCCTGATATTTCCTGTGTGGATCACAGCAACTTTGTGTCTGTTGATCTGTGCTATCTCTTCAGGACTCATTCCAAAAGAGCCGGAACCCATATTGGTGTCCGGAACACCTGATCCTGTGTTAAGCACAAGCACACTAACCTGTATTTCCTCACGGCGCATGCCATATGTGAGTTCACAGACGGGTTTTGTGATATGTCTTCTTCCCGGGCTCATTGCAACTGCAATCACATCAGGTCTTCCTGTCTCAGAAAGAGTACCTCGCTGTGCAAGTCCTCCTCCACGGCCAAGACCCATTCCGTGCCTGCAATCTACAACCTGTGTTTCCCGGTCAAACATGTTATCACTTATTCCATGTCATCATGTCTTAGTATGCACACTGGCTGATTCTTCAGTTTTCCTTTTGGATCTGTCATTCCAGTCATTATAGGATCAGCGCCAGGTCCGCGTTTTGCGTAATCACTGACAGTCTGTCTTCTTGGAATGAAATTTCCTTCCCTGAACTCGAAAGGAACTGAAAGAACAGTTTCGCAAACTTCCCTGACCTGCTCTTTTACATCTGCGTCCACAACTTCCATACGGATGCTGCCAACGTATACGGCAAGTTCCATTGCCTGGCCTGCGACTTCAATAACAGCGTTCCCTGGATGATTCACAGGCATTCCTGTGGCAGGTCCGTAAGGGACGGTCTGGGGAAGTCTGGGGCCATGAACGAACAGCCTTATGATTCCTTCAAGATTAGTGATCTCGGTCAATAGGTTCTGGGCTGTTTCGGGTTTGAGCAGTCTTGAAGGGAATATTTCAAGCTGCACATAGTTTGCGTCTGAAAAAGTATCGGACATTTTTGTTACCTTTGTGATTATCTGTGATATTTAAGGAGGGGGTCTGTGTCTTAGAGTGCACCTGCCACTGCCTTGATTGGCTCCTTGAATTCTGGGATTGACCCGAATACATTTCCGACAAGTGACGATGTCTTCTCGATTGAGAACATCTGTGTGCCTGCGTCAAGTGAGACTGCTGCACATACACAAGGAATTGCGAAACCTCTGGAGTGCCTGGTTACAACGTGGTTACCGTTGAAGATACCTGGTCCGCCACCACCATAGATGGAGTGACTGAAGAATGAGAATCCTACTGCAGTACCCTGTGCTCTACCCATGTCACAGCCCGGAAGACCTGTTTCCTTCTCAAGCATGTCGTTGTAGTAGAGGATAGTTGAGGATACGTTCTGAGCTGCTCTGCCTGCTGCACAGTTTACCATTGTTGCTGCGAGCTGACCGACTGCTGCACATGCATTCCACATGGAAACATCGTTTGCTTTGTAGAAGTTGTAGCCGGATGGAGCTGTCTTGTCAACTGAAATGACACCTGCTTCAAGAGCCCTGTCAACGGTTGACTGGATCACAGTACCGATTGTACCGTCCTTACCGTTCTCTTTTACGATGTCGTAAACGAAGTTGTTTGCGTTAAGACCCTGGTATGCAAGACCGAGTAACTGGTGTCTTTCGAATGGTCCTACAGCGTTACCCATCTCATACATACCTACCTGCTCAAAGATTGATGACAGTGCTGCCGCATTCATTGCCTTCTTGCCGGTGATTGCTGCTACGTGGTTTGTTGTGATGTTTCTCAGAGAGTAACCAAGACCTTCGTTGTTCTGTGGAATACTGAGAATTGATGCGATGTTTGCACCCTTCATGTCCATTGTCTGTGGGTAGCTTCCCCATACAGCGGACTTTACGATTGGTGCATCGAACATGTCAGTGTTGAACATGTCAATGATTGTCTGGACGACTGCTGCACCTGTTACGGTACTTGCAGATACGAAGTCAGCACCGACCATTGTCCTTACGCTTGGGATCTGGACAAGGAGCTGCTTTCCGCCACCAAGTTCTGTTACTTTGGTGTCATCATCATCACTTACTTTGATGAGCTTCTCTACTGCATCAAGGATAGCACCGGAGTTGCCTACAATATCGTATTCAAGCTCTCTGCCAAGGATCTGCTTTTTAGTTCCACCCATGGCACCGGTTTTCAGTGATTTCTCGATACCTGCGAGGTTTACAGCAACTGTCCTCTTAGTATCTTTAATGATATTTTGAATCGCTGCGTTTCTTGTTGGCGCAATATCCATAAGATCAACGCCGCTTTCCAACAGTTTACCTCTGTCGTCGTGAATGTCTATTTTATCAGACACGTATATTTTCCTCCTATGTTTCTATTCAGAAATCACCCATATTGGAAATGTACAGATGAATAAAAGTCAATTACTTTGTACCACATAGTAATTTTCTGTACGAATACTTTCCACTGGGAATTCTCGGATTTATTAAGCAACGATGACGTTTAAAACCTTTTGCATCGTTCTGCAACAATATCGCAATCATTAACCGCAAGCGAAATTCCTGCGCAAAATGAATTGACTATGTACCTAATTCCGGTTAACGTCGAGAACAGTTAAATAAGAGAATTTAGTTTTAAAATCTGCTATCTTTTTTTAATGGGTGTGAAAAGCTCCGTAGCATCCTGTATATGCATAATTATTAAAAGACCCACAAACCTTTAAGTATCTATATAATATGTATCTCGTTCTATGGAGATCACTGCTGACGTGGGAGGCAATCCCGGAATTGATTGCAAAGGCTTCTGCACATATTGTTATTTCAAAAAGGTTAAAGAGAATCCACCGTTTGGCTGTAAATATTGTTTCCCTTTCAAAAAGGGTTGTGATTACTGCACCAGAGGCGTCAGGGAATCCTATTCAGGTTTCAAACCCGGACAATATGTGTTTCAGGACCTCTACCAGCGTCTTATGACAGCAGGTGACAATATCGACAGGATCACCATAAGCGGGGGAGGCGATGTAAGCTGCTACCCGGACCTTATGGAACTGGTGGCTAACATTGCCCAGTTCGGCCTGCCGATACATCTGGGTTATACCAGTGGAAAAGGTTTCAGCAATGGCGATGAAGCGGAATTCTTCATAGAATATGGAGTCACAGAAGTATCGTTCACGGTCTTTGCAACAGACCCGGAACTCAGAAGACAATACATGCGTGACCCTGAACCGGAAGCTGCACTCAAAGTATTGCATCAGTTCTGCCAGCATTGTGATGTTTACGCAGCCATAGTTCTTATTCCAGGAGTTAATGACGGTGAAGTACTTGACAGAACCCTCAGTGATCTTGAAGAAATGGGAGCCAAAGGTGCAATACTCATGCGCTTTGCCAACAAAACCGAAGATGGTCTCATACTGAATAATGCTCCTGTTATGGAAGGAATCGAAACACACAGCATTGAAGAATTCGTGAATATCGTAAGGGACGCCGATTCGAAATATAATCTCCGCATAACCGGAACACCACTTGAGGACCCACTTATCGGTTCACCGTATGCTATCAGGAATGAACCGGAAGCGCTTGCAAAGCTTCCTGAGATTCGCAAGGATGCAACAATACTTACCAGTCGTGCTTCAAAGGACAGGCTTCAGGATATATTCACAAAACTTGGAAGTGCTGTTAATGTAGTTGCCGTGGACAAGGATATAGGCTGTCTTATTACCATAGAAGATATGGAAAAGCTGGACCTTACAGATGTAAAAGGGACTGTCATTATTCCGGGAAGGGCATTTGTACATGACTCTGAAACAACTTCAGTTCTGTCCCGGGACGGCGTATCCCGCTTTGTACGCAGAGGGCCTGAAATGCTTACTTATGATGGTGAAATGTCAATTGGTCTCAGTAAAGAGGAAGTTCTTGAATTTGAAATAAAAGGATTCACAGAACTGATCCATGAAATCAATGCAATTGGACTGGCCGTTGAAGAATAAACGAAATCAGATATTCAATTTAGTAATACAACATACGTCTGCTCACATGAATTCAAGCAGTCCGGTCTGTTTTGACTTGTCATTCTCAAAGAGCGATTGCATATCCAGACCCAGCAACTCTATTCTTTGTTTTGTATAACTGGAGACGTTGTACTCATAAGCTACCTTTTTTGAGACCTTAAGATACTTTTTCACAGCACCTTCATGGACTGTAAGTATAACTCTGCCTCCGCATTTTGGGCAGATTCCCGTAAGTGGGGGTCTGCGGAACTTTGCAGCGCATTTCAGGCATCTTGTACTCTGTCTTGAAAATGCCCTGAGATTACCGAACATATCCGGCAGGAAGTGGGAAATGAGTACTCTTTCAGCAACGTTTGAAGCATCAACAGCACGAATCTTATCTGCAAGTGCAAGCTGTGCATCCATTTTTTCCACCATGCTTCCCAGTGTCTTGTAAGCACTGTTGAGCGGACCTGCAGCGATATCGGTTGTATCATGAGTGTACATAAAATGCTCATACTGGTCAGGAGTCCCAAGTCTTGAACTAATAAGGTCAAATGCGGATTCCAGTTCCTTTGGATTTGTGTAATTTTGTGTAGCTTCGTAGAATTCAAGCGGATAGTGGTCGCACACATCTATATTATGTGCTTCCTTGTCAACTTCACTGGGGTCAAGACGCGTGGTAAGAACAAGGGGTGCATCCATCTTGCCTCCTCTTTTCTCAGGCAGGTAATCTCTTGAGAAATTGATGAGACCGTCCATCAGCAACATGACACAGTCCTCATCCCCATCACAGTTCCTTCTTTTTGCCGCATGGAAGAATGGGTGTGCATAACCTACTGATGCCTTTGTAAATCCAACAAGTCTTCCAAGCACGCCTGCAGATGTGTGCGGTGCAAGTCCCATTAGCATCACACCAACAAGGTCCTCAAGCTTTTCTGCCTTATAATATGGCTCCACACCATAGTATTTCTCGAGCAGGTCATCGATATATTTCGTGGTTCGGAGCAGGTATTGACCGCAATCATAGGAAACAACAAGGTCCTGTACTTTCAGGCATACAACCTGATCATCCCTCTCAAGTTTATTTCCATATATGTCCTCTGTATATCCGATCCTAATTAGCTTCTCAACCTTAATTCCAAGCTCATCAGCCCGGATATGTGTAAGCGGAATATCGGACATATCATACCTGACAGTTCCGTCCTTGAAAGTGTAAAGGTCATGTTTTGCGCGCAGTATTCCTTTTTCAAGAGGTTCTGGTGTCATTGTCCCTGACATCATTCTCTTGACGCCTTTAACCTCGATGTTCTCACGTTCACCAACTTTTGCAAACGCAGCCTGGTAAATCTCCTTGAAATTGATATTCTGCATTTTCACACAGGTGGTCTTTGAACCACATTTAGGACACTCTTCTTTCTGTACTGCAATTCCACATCTGGGGCAGAAAAGTTTGGGCACAGTGAATTCTCCGCAGTCACAGCGATAAAGGAAAGTATCTGTTCCACAGGCAGGACATATTCTGTTTCCTATTTCAACACGTATTTGCCCGACTTTACTATTCATGGATGACATGTAGCCGGCGGCAGCCTCCATTTTACGTGTATTTCCTGCTGAATCTCCGATAGGGAACAGTACATGAGGGGCAGGTGACATCTTTCTCTTATTGGATTTCTCCGGCCGTCCCATCCTGGCCCCGATTCGTATTGGTGCACGCTCTCTTACAATGAGGCCGCTGAGTTCATTGACTACAGGTACGGTTTCTGTAAGTTCTTCCGGCAACGCAGTCCATTTTTTCTTCAGGTCAGTGTCCAGTCCCAGACACCTGATGAATGGCAGGGGAGTTTCTATGATTATCTTTTCCTCATTCAGCCTGTGAAGAACAAGAAGATGTTCAAGGATTCTTTTAATGCCGGAATCTGTACTTAGTGTCAGAGGAAGCTCAAGCATTTTTGAGTCCTCTGAAATAACTCCGTTCTCTGATACAAATGACGCAAGGTTTTCGTATTCTTCTACTGAGATGTCATGCCAGAGGTGAGTGTGAGCAGGATGAAGTGGGACATTATATTTTTCACAAAGTTCCAGTGAAAGTTCTTGGGATAGATTTTTAAGTTCATCCCTGGAGTAAGGTGAATTCTCAACGGCTTTTTCAAATTCCTGTATCCACCATTCAAAACAATAAGATGAAGGTACAAGAGGATGATTGTTCTCAAGGAAATCCCCGTAATTAATCAGGATTTCTCCAATATCGATAATAGCTTCAACTTCCGGGTGAATTTCGATAGCTTCCTGTTCGTCATCAACCCGGATTAAATCTCCTGACTTCAGTCTCACAGTCGGCCCTTCCAGACTGTCAACCGGAGCCATTCCTGCGGCTTTCCCCGGTCTTTCAACCTTAAGTTGTGTACCTGAAACAATGAAGCTGTCCATAATGTACATGCTGGCGGGACTGATTCCTGCGGCAGCAAAGGATGTATTTCTTGACCTGCCGTAACGTAGCCTGAACCCCCCGGGTCTCATGGGGTGTGAGAATACCGGACGTCCTGCGATCAGGTCACGGAGGTATTTATCTTTGGGCTTGACTCCTACAAAACCGCCGTCATCATCGCCTGAAGTTTTAGTTCCGGCTATAAGTGTGTTGAGCCAGTCCCAGCCGTCCATCTCAAGTTTATTTACATGTTTCAGGACCTTGGGCGCTTTCAGGGCCAGACCTTCTGCAAGTACAAGACACATACCGCCGCGCACTCTGTTTGTTTCTATCCTGTCAAGGTTCCTGTAACCTTCAACTTCCTCGGCTTCTGTGGGTTCACCATCTATACAAATGGGACAGTTATCAACGATAAGTCTGATCTCGTCTTCTGACGGAGTATATTGAAGGGTTGCCACACGCCTGTAAAGGAGAATTTCTTCCACGTATCGCTCAACTTCTTCCTTTCGTGGTTTGTACCTGTCAATTCCCACCGCACGGCGAACATAATCTCCGACAAGCACAGACAGGGCCTGGGCTGTTCCACCTGCACTGCGTATTGGGCCGGAATAATATATCCTGATGTATTCGCTTCCATCATCGTTTTTTCCAAGGGTGACCTTGTCTATTCCTTCGATTGGTGCTGCTACCACACCTTCGGTAAGCATTGCAACGGAGACACGGATGGCAGCTTCGATTGCTTCTTCTTTTGAGTCGAATTCTCCCACTGCACCTTCAGCAACTGCTTTTCCGATTGCAAGGGCACCTTCTTCACGTGACATAGTCTCGTCGAATATGCGGATCTGCTCTGCAACTCCTTTTACACCGATGAGGTTTTCCACCCTGTCTGCGAGGTCTTTTGCAAGAGGGATTTCAACATGGGGTTTAGGATCCCTGCCTTTTGAGCGTGCAAGATTGGCGATTTCTATTTCTTTGTGGAGATTAGACTCAAGTCCTTCAAAATACTCCCGCATGGCTTCGCTTACTACTATCTCTCCCATTGGAAATCGTCCTCTGTGAAGGTGCAATTAAGCTTTTGTTCTTAATATTGTTTTCCTGCGACAAAGTCTCTTTATGACAAATCACAGACAACTATAACTATAATTGTATTCAATATATATTTGGTGCGATATATGGGCGATCTATATGGCTGGAATTAATAGAATTTTTTACGGTTTCTTCATCCGGTTTTACTATTCAGCTATCAGGCAACATTACAATTCATGATGTTTACATTAACCCATTATTCCGTTAATGAGAAAACAATAATAAACGGGAGGAAGCAGATGAAAAAAATAATAGTTCCTTTAATGCTACTGATATTGCTTATGCCGGTGGCAAGTGCGGATATAGTCAATGACCTCGATGTTAAAGTCAATGAGTACAATGAAAATGCAGATTACCTGCCTTCCTATCTGAAGAGCCTGCTTGGAGATGAAGTGATTAAACTTGTTATCGTTGATGATTCAGGTGAAGAGATCTACATAAAGGCAGTTACTGAAAATGCATATGTGACAACCTTTGAGGAAGTTACGGAAGATACCGAATTTGATGCTACTATGGTTATCGGGGCCAGCGAAGGCACTGTGAGAAGCGTGATGGATTCGGAAACACCACTTGAGACTTTTGTCGAAGCAAAAGATAACGGTGATATTGTTATTGAACCTGTAGGTTTTGTGAACAACGTTACCTACACTGTGGCAAATGTTGTCCTTAAAATCTCACAACTACTTGGGCTTATCTGAATGGAAAGAAACTTTTAGCAAAGAAGTACAAAATTGCCTGTTCAGCGAATATCCAGTTCGCTGGCCATGTTTTTATACATTCTGCCTTTATCTGTTGTTACAAAGAGATTGCCTTTTTGTTCTATTAGCTGTTTCTCTTCCAGCCTCGCAAGATATTTGTTTGCAATTGTTGAGTTAAGGTTTGCCCCGTAAACTATCTGTGTCTTTTTAGCGCCATCCATAGCTATTTTCAGAATGGCAATTGTAATGTCCAACTGACTCCGCCTAATAGTATGCCCCCTGCATTCTATTTTAGTACCACTTAGTTTTGTAATAAAAATGTGTATTACTGATATACCACTATATTCCTACTTTCATATATCATGTATTTAACTCCATCGATTTGTAATTATACTCAGTAAATATGTTACTGAATTAATACTGATGGCTATTGGTTTTATGCTTTTACAGAGCCGGATTATCAGATTTCGAACAACAGTTAAATTTATAATAAATACTGCAATACTGGTAACGTTAATCTCAAGTGCGGGAGTAACCAAGTGGCCAACGGTGGCAGACTCAAGATCTGCTCGCGCAGGCGTTCGGGGGTTCGAATCCCTTCTCCCGCACCACATCAAAGGTGATCTTTTTTGTCCAATCCCATTAATTATGATACTGTTGTATCTGCTGTTATTGATATTTTAGAAGGGGCTGAGACCGTACTGCCACAGGATGTTGTTGATGCATTAGAAAAGGCTGCATCTGAGGAATCCTCCCCTGTTGCAAAAGAGCAACTTGAAGCTATTCTCAAGAATATAGACATCGCAGCCAGAAATAAAGTACCCATGTGTCAGGACACAGGCATACTGATTTTCTATGTTGAGATCGGCCGCGATGCCAGGATGGATTTCAGGCTGGAGGATGCAATTCTGGATGGTGTGAAAAAAGCAACTGAATCGATACCATTGCGCCCTAATGCTGTTGATCCCATTACCCGCAGCAACAGTGGCAATAATACAGGAAGCGGCATTCCTGACATAAAATATGAACTTGTGGATGGCAGTAGTATAAAAATAACTGTGGCACCCAAAGGCGCAGGCTCCGAAAATATGAGTGCTATAAAGATGCTCAATCCTACAGAAAAGGACAGTATACGCAATTTTGTCCTTGAGACTGTATTGAATGCCGGTGGAAAACCATGTCCTCCGGTTGTTGTAGGTGTGGGTATCGGCGGTTCATTTGATAAAGCTGCAAGGCTTGCTAAATCCGCTTTGCTTGAGAAAGTAGATGAGATGAACGCAAATGAAAAAGCTCTTCTTGAAGACATAAACTCGCTTGGCATCGGACCAATGGGACTTGGAGGCAGAACAACAGCGCTTGCAGTCCATATCCAAAAAGCACATTGCCACACTGCTTCCCTTCCGGTCGCAGTAAATATCCAGTGCTGGGCAAATCGTCATGCTACAGTTGTCCTGGGCGGTGATGAATGATGGAATACAGATTAAGCACGCCGCTGGAAAAGGAAGATATTGATAAGCTGAAAGCTGGTGATATTGTCTATCTCAGCGGGACCATGTACACTGCAAGAGATGAAGCCCATGCAAGGATTCTTGAAATGGCGGCCGAAGATAAAGAACTTCCATTTGATCTTGAGGGTGCAGTAATATATCATTGCGGTCCGCTTATGAGAGAAAATGAAAATGGCTGGGAAGTCGTTGCTGCCGGACCGACCACCAGTGCAAGAATGTCAAAAATGACACCTGAAGTCCTTAATGTTCACTATGTACGTGCCTTTGTGGGTAAAGGAGGCATGGATAACGTTACAGAATCCATGAATGGAAAATCCGTTTATCTGGCATTCACCGGAGGATGTGCGGCCCTTGCGGCTATGAGTATTGAAAAGGTGAACAAGGTTCACTGGCTTGACCTTGGAATGCCTGAAGCTGTCTGGGAGCTGAAGGTTGAGAACTTCGGTCCTCTGGTTGTGGGAATCGATTCACATGGCAGTGATCTTTTCACAGATGTAAGAAAAAAAGCACTGGAAGCTTATTCTAAAATAGAATAAACCTTCCTTTGATCATTTTATTTTGTTTATTCTTAGATTTAGATCACAAAAGTGAAAACCATCCAGGCAACCAGTGTAAGGATGATGGAGTGCTTCAGGCCCTGAAACACAGAACCTTCGCCCATCTGTCCTGCCACAAGTCCGCTCATAAATCCCTGTATCACGCCGGTATGCATCATAAGACGTGTGTACTTTGCCGGGTCAAATGCACCGATGAACTGGCTCCCGGCGCCTGCTGACTGTGCAGCTTTTCCTGCTTCCGCCATTGTGGGTACGAATGTGGATGTTAGCATTCCAATTACAAAAAGGAACACAAAGAACGACATGTAACTGATGACAACATATACCATCATGTTGCCCCGTCTCTCACGCTCCAGTAATTTTACTTCCCTTGCATCACGTGCAGCAGCTTCAAGAACCGAGGCAACACGGCCTCCTGCTTTACTTGCCTGTGTGATAAGAGAAACCGATCTTACTATTATCGGAGTTGACACCCTTTTTGCAAAATTCCGAAGTGCTTCTTCAAAAGACACACCCCATGACATCGAAGCATCCATGACCTGAACTTCCTTTGTCAGGGCTCCGTACTCTCCTTTGGCAACAGTATTCACAGCCCTTGGAAGAGTAAGTCCGGCTCTGCTCATTTCAGAAATATCTCTGAGGAAAGTTGGCAGGTATTCCTCAATGGTATCTGTCCTCTTGTACTTCTTATGGAATGTTATGGCAGGCGGGGTGATTGAAATAAGCACCGAGAATATAATCACGTCATCGATGATCGGTGTGCCCCAGGTCAGCATAAGACCTGCAAAAAGGAATACAAGCCCAACAGGCACACTCAGGATAAAAGTATATTCAGGATAATATGACAATGTCAGGACAGGGTTTTTGATAAATTCCCGGATAATCACATTCTTCTTTGATTCCTCTATCCGTGTATCTATCAGACTGTCCTCCAGTTCACTTAGTTCTTCTTCTGTAAGCGAGTCACGTGACCTGGCATCCGACCCGAAAATCTCCTTAATTTCCATTTTAGGCCTCCGGAGTAAGAGTACTGATAAGAACAACGTACATGATACTCCCAATGGGTATCAGTGCGTAGATAATCACATAAAGGAATATAAGTTGCGCATTTCCCATGATGGACATGATTGAGATCACCACCACAAGAAAAAGTGGTCCGGCAACAAAAGCAGTTACATAAGTTTCTCCCAGAAGACCAAGGGTTTCCAGGAATTCTTTCTGGTTCTGGCGGTTCTCCAGGATGAATTGTTCAGTCTTGATCTGGAAGTAAGGCTCAAGCTGCCCTCCTGAAGTTACCACAGTGATGGCACCCTGCAGGAAATCCTGCAATGCCGTGGACGGCGTTGTCACAGAAAGATTTTTCATGGCAGTCACAAGGTCATAACCAAGAATCTCCAGGTCACGCACAAGATACCTGCACTCAACTGCCATCTCCCCATAGATGTCATTATTTGCAAGTGACCTGAAAAGATCAACAGGAAGAACTCCTGCACCGGACATGGCTGACATATAATTTACAGCATAAGGTAACATGCTGTCAATTCTTCTTTTCCTGTCACCGGCCATAATGGATGGGTACAGGACAAAGAGTTTGTAAACAATTAAAAATACAACAGCTGTTAATAAAATCCCGAAAAACACACCAAGAACAATGGATTTGTATTGAAGATATGGCGCCATCCATCCTGGTAACATAATTCTGGTAGGTTTCACCTCAGGAACACCAAGGGCTAAAAACAGGAACGAAACCCCAAGCAAAGCTGACAGTGCACAAAGGATCGAACTCAGGAGCGCACCGGACATGTAGACATCATATGCCATATCCGCTCTGTTTTTCAGGAGGTCATGACGCAGGCCAAAATAATCAATCCTCTTCTTTTCATAGTATTTTCCGAAAAGATTGTAAGCAAAGATAAAATACGGATTAGCCATACAATTCCTGCCTTACGAGTTTCATTATCATTTCAGGTTCGCGGTTATAGCCCACGACGATCTTTGCAAAGTCTCTGAAGTGCGTGATGCTCTTGTCACGTGCCCATTCAAGTATGTCCTGTCGCTGTTTTAGTTCATCACGGACTCTCTCTTCAGTCCATCCGCGGTTTTCCATCACACTTTCAATAATATAGGAACGTCCGGAATACTGGAACATGTCACGTGCAGCATCCCATACGAAAACGTCATTTGTAAGCAACTCACCAGTTCTGGGATCTACGCCTACTATTTCAGTAAGGCTCTTGCACCTTCTGACGCGTTCATCGCCAACCTTGACCTGTACCTGGATAGCTACAAGATCAAGTGCCTGTATCATAATTCTTGGTACATTGATTGGTGGGTTTTCCAGTCTGTGTACGACGGATTGCACCGAATCTGCATGCATTGTTGAGAATGTGGTGTGTCCTGTGGACATTGCCTGGAACAGTACATAAGCTTCGGCACCTCGCACCTCACCCACCAGGATGTATTCAGGTCTTTGTCTCAAAGATGCCCTGAGAAGTTCATACATCTCAATGGAACCCTTGTCCTCTCCGGCAAATGCCTGTCTGGTTACACCGGGAATCCAGTTCGGATGTGAGAGGTTCAGTTCCCTTGTATCTTCAATGGAAACAATTTTCATTTCCGGCTGAATGAAAAGTGAAACCGCATTCATGGCCGTTGTCTTACCGGAAGCGGTTCCTCCGGCAAATACCAGGCTTTTACTTGAATCAACAGCCAGCCACATATAAGCCATCATAGCTGTTGAGAATGTATGGAATTCTATCAGGTTGGCAGGAGTTATTGGATTGTCCTTGAATCTCCTGATAGTAAAAGTACTTCCACGGGTGGTGATTTCACGTCCAAGGGTCATCTGGATACGTGAACCATCCGGCATTGTAGCATCCAGCAATGGTTTTGCAATAGATATATGTCTGCCGCATATCTGTGCAATCCTTATGGCAAAAGAATCCAGAACTTCATCGGATGGGAATTCAACGTCGCTTGGGATTGAATTGTATTCTTTATGGTAGATGTAAACAGGAGTATTAGGTCCGTCACAGGAGATGTCTTCCAGGTTCGGATCCCTCATGAGCACATCGATTTCTCCATATCCTACATAGTCACGGACAATGTGGTACATTATTCTCTCACGTTTTCTTGGTGAAATGTCAATCTTGAATTCCTGCAGGTATTTCATTACATTTTCTTTCAGATATTCCTCAGCGTTTTTGCGGGAAATTTCCTTAAGGTTCACATCAAGTGTTTCGATAAACTTCAGTTTTATAGTATCAAGTAGTTCCTGTTCCTTTTCCGTAAGAACAGGTTCGATTGCCTGATATTGATATTCATGTGACTCCGGGTTGTATGCAATTCTGACATACGCATAGAGCGGATTTATCTCATACAGTTCCACTTCCCTGTAAGGACTATCAGCAGGCATCGTGAGGTCTACTATGGACCCGTGTTCCACAACATTATAAGGTTCCATGTAGGATTTTTTCGGTGAAAACAGTTTGTTGATACGGTCAAGAATCGAAGTGCCTTTTTCCTCTTCTGCAAAAAGGTCATCTTCAATTGGTTCCTCGTTGAATATTTCGGAAATAGTACCTTTCCAGAATGAATCTCTCTCTTCTTCAATATCATCCCTGAATGATGGGATATAGACATCATCTATCTTGCTTTTCAATCCCTCGATGCTTATAGGTTCTGCATCCGGGAGGATAAGGTCTGCAAGTTCACCGATCACATCATCCTCATCAACTGCCAGAGTACTGTCAAGTTCATCTTCATGTAGATCATCATGATCCATGCTGATCCCTGGAATATTCGCATCGGATGATTCAGGCCCTTTTTCTTCTTGTTCTACGGGTACAGTGTCTGTATCAATTTCAGTCGCATTAATTTCATCAGTCATGCTGTCTTCCGGGATCATATCTTCAGCAGGTCCTTCTATAGGGATATCATCCATTAAGGCGCTATCTCCATTATTTTCTGCAGAGGATTCGGATTTCATCCCGGATTTTTTTATTTTCTGCAGGAACTCTTCAACCTCATCTGATTTCTCTGTCCGGTCATCAGAAGTATCATTTAAACTCAAAATTACCAACCCCGGTAATTGCTGTTATCCTATTTATTTTCAAATCAATCATATACGGAATTATTTCCATATTCACACCCGAATCAGTTCTTGTTTTTTGCAAGGGAGAATTTTTTTGCCTTTTTCTTCTTCTCAGGTGGTTCTGGAGATAGTTTTTCAGCTGAAACCTTGATACCTGCAATTTCAGCAGCCATACGGTTGAAGCTTATAGCTATCTGGGAACCCGGATATTTTATGACAACCGGAGCCTTGAATGCCAGTGAGTTCTTCATATTCTTCTCTTCCGGCATTGTTGACAATATCTTCAGACCAAGGGTTGTTCCGATCCTTTCTGCGCTGATCTCATTTTGAGTAATGCCTGTCCTGTTCAGCAATACTCCCCTGAACTGCTTACCCATATTGTCGGAAACTGCTTTGATCTTCATTGCACCGGCAAGTGATACTATATCGGGATTAACAAGCTGGATTATCTCGTCTGCAAGGGATATTGCTAATAGTGAATTTTTATTTATCCCTGTAGGAGAATCCAGTATAATGTAATCGTATTTTTCTTTGACACTTTCAACGATGTCGCCGATGACTTCCGTATTCGCGTTTACAAAACCCTGAAGTGATATGCTTCCCGGAAGAATATGCATGTTATTGGGTCCATCATAAATGGCACTTTTAAGTTCCGCACTGCCTGCAAGCACTTCATGAATGCTTGCTTTTGAGGTTTCAAGTCCTAACATCAGCCCTATAGCGGGCATTCCGATATCAACATCGACGATGAGGGTCTTTTTTGCAAACCCCGCCAGAGCGGCACCAAGATTTATAGCAGCAGTGCTTGTGCCTGCACCCCCCTTCCCAGAGACGATTGTGAAAATTATTGCTGTCATAAAATGCCTCGATTGATGATCGCAATTGACTGTACCTCTCAAATGGCGATCGATCAGGTGAATTATAATGTTGTATAATCATCACTAAATATAACTCATAAATATAAATACATGTCTATATTATTTGGCTGTTAAAATATCCGCAGAACAAGAATTTATAGCATCATGACGCTTTTTCACACATGATGCAACCTGATGAAAAGGACATTAAGCTCTTCCTCTATCATGCAAAACAGTGCGATCCCAAAAAATGCACCGGCAAGAAAATGGCGAAGTTCGGACTTGCAACTCTTTCTGAGAAAATAGAACGAATTCCTGCAAGGTCAATTTTGCTGGACCCCATGGCCGACAAAGCCCTGGCGCCGGAAGATAGTGCAAAAAAAGGCATAACTGTGCTTGATTGTTCCTGGGAGGAGGTAGAAAGGGTATTCCCGCAGCTCCTCAGGATGAGACTTGAACACCGTGCACTGCCATATCTTGTGGCTGCAAATCCTGTGAACTTCGGAAGACCGTTCAAACTAACCTCTGTGGAGGCTTTTGCCGCATCTCTCTACATCCTTGGAAATAAGCAACAGGCAGAGAAAATAATGTCTAAGTTCAACTGGGGTCACACTTTCCTTGAACTGAACCACGAACCGCTGGAGGAATATTCTCAGGCAAAGGACAGTAAGGATGTTTTAAGGATACAAAGCGAATATATGTGAAAAAGTGAAATAAGCGAATTGGGCTTGATGAGATATGATACAGATAGGAGTTATTGGTGCTGGTTCATGTGACCGTGAACTGGCAGCACTGGCTGAAGAAGTAGGTGCTGAGATTGCAAGGAATGGAGCAATCTTACTATGTGGCGGACTTGGCGGAGTTATGGAAGCATCTGCAAAGGGTGCTAAAAAAGAATCCGGTACAACCGTTGGTCTTCTTCCGGGTGACAGCCGCAAAAATGCAAATCCTTACATTGATATTGCTATTGTTACTGAAATGGGGCATGCAAGGAATGTGATTATTGCGCGCTCTGCTGATGCTCTTGTAGCGGTAGGCGGGGAATACGGCACGCTCTCGGAGATTGCACATTCACTTAAGATGGGCAAAACGGTAGTGACCCTGAATTCCAGATGGGAAATAGAAGGTACTGTCAGGGCAAATGACCCGAAAGATGCTGTAAAGATTGCCCTGGACAGCATACATAAAAAGCACTAATTCGAACTTTGTAGAATTCCTGTATTATATTAGTGACAATGATTTTTTTTTATTCCCACAAAAACGATCTGTAATCTAAAAATAAAGCATCCATCCGCCGAAGGCGGCACGTTCCGATGCTTCCACACAGAAGATAATTACATTTATAGTGGAATTTTTACTGAATACCTGCAAATAAAGTATATCTGTGCATTTTGCAGATAATTTTGTTTCATGTTGTGGGAAAACGCCGGCTTCGCCGTACCCTTCGGGATTAATCAAGTTATTCATAATCCGATACATCATATTGATTTGACAAAACCGGTCTACTTTCCTCTAATTTTCCACGGAAGGATTTCTGCAGAGTCATTCTTTCGCTGATTTTCCAATTGCGATCAAAATTCAACATCAATCCCAATCGGGCAATGATCCGACCCCATTACATCCGGCAGTATGAACGCATCTTTGATGTTGTCCCTTATATTATCACTTGCAAAGAAGTAATCGATTCTCCAGCCAACATTTCTTTCCCTGGCTCTTGTTCTCATGCTCCACCAGGTATATTTCTCGGGTTCTTCATTGAAAAGCCTGAAAGTGTCCACGTATCCGTTGTCAAGTAGCTTATCTATCCATGCGCGTTCTTCAGGAAGGAACCCTGACACTTTTTCGTTGTCTTTTGGGCGGGCAAGATCTATCTCTTTGTGTGCAGTGTTCACATCACCACAGACGATTATTCTTTTACCTTTTGATCTAAGAGTATTAGCATACTCAAGGAAAGCATCGTAGAATTCCATCTTATAGTCCAGCCTTTCAGCTGATGCTTTACCGTTTGGGAAGTATATATTAAAGAGCACAAAGTCTCCGAAGTCAGCTATTTGTGTACGCCCCTCGCTGTCAAATTTCTCTATTCCAAAGCCGCACTTTATATTTTCTGGCTCTTTTTTGGTGTACAGCGCAACACCGCTGTACCCCTTTTTTTTAGCAGAGGCAAAGTAATTATAATATCCATCTGTTTTGAGGAGTTCTGTCGGAAGCTGTTCCCTGCGTGCTTTTGTTTCCTGGATACAGAGTACATCAGGTTTCTCTTCATTGAACCAGTCAAGGAAACCTTTCTTATGAACTGCCCTTATACCATTTACATTCCATGAAATTATCCTGATCTTATTCATGTTATCTCTCCGGGATTTTGATAATTATTTGATAACTTATCTGTTAAGTAACTTGCTCAATAAGCTCTGTTTTTGCTTACTGAATTGGTTTTTAGGTGTTATAATTTGAAATATATATTTTTAAATAGGTTGAATTACTAAATGAGAACAAAGCTTAAATAATAATAATTCTTATTTAGCATTCGTTCTTACATGTGGTGTGTTAAGATCAAGAAAAAGCGAAGAGTGTTCAAAAATGAAAAAAACAGACATCAAATACACAAACCAGCGGATTGAGATATTGGATTTCCTCAAGGAATTTGATGGTCATCCGACTGTAGATGATGTCTATGGGGGAGTGAGACAAAAACTGACCCGCATCAGCAAGGCCACGGTTTATAACAACCTGAAGTTCCTTGCTGAAAAGGGATTGATAAAGGAGGTGAATGTTAAGGGGGTTTCGAGGTTTGAAGCGAATTTGGTGCCTCACCATCATACAATATGCCTCGAGTGTGGAGAAATTACGGACTATGAATCAGAAGAGCTTAGCGAATATGCTATGAAAATAGCAGAAGATATAGATGACTTCAATATAGAATCAGCAGACACTAACTTTTACGGAATTTGTAAGAAATGTATGGAGATGGAGTAATATGGAAGAAGAAATAGTAACAATGCCACTTATTGGCGACAACGCACCAAGCTTTAAAGCAGTGACAACCAACGGAGAAATCAATTTCCCAAAGGACTACAAAGGTAAGTGGGTAATCCTTTTCAGTCACCCGGCGGACTTTACACCGGTATGTACAACTGAATTTATGACATTCGCAACTATGCATGATGAATTCAGGGAACTGAATACCGAACTTATCGGACTTTCCATCGACAGTATATATGCACACATTGCATGGCTGCGCACAATCAAAGAGAAGATCGAGTATAAGGGAATGAAGGATGTAGAAGTAACCTTCCCTGTAATTGAAGACCTTAAGATGGAAGTTGCAAAGAAGTTCGGAATGCTGCAGCCAAACGCCTCCACAACGCAGGCTGTCAGGGCAGTCTTCATTATGGATCCAAAGGCAACTATCAGGGCTATCCTCTACTATCCTCTGTCTAACGGAAGGAACATGGATGAGATCAAAAGGCTCGTTATTGCAATGCAGAAGTCCGATGCAGAGAACATCGCAACACCAGCAAACTGGCAGCCGGGAGATGACGTAATCATCCCACCACCAGGGTCCTGTGGCACTGCAAAGGAAAGGGTCGAGAGCAAGGAGGAAGGAAAGTACTGCCTTGACTGGTTCATGTGCCTCAAGAAACAGTCTTAAATAGATACGGAATGATATAATCCATAGGTGACCTATCATGGGAACAAAAGGTGTGGAAATTCTTGGATTAGATGTTAATGAATTGATAGACTTACTGAACAAAGCACTTGCAGACGAATGGCTTGCATACTACCAGTACTGGATTGGTGCAAAGGTCATTAAGGGTCCGATGAGAGAAGCTGCAACAGCTGAACTCATTGAGCATGCAAACGATGAACTGCGCCATGCAGACATGGTTTCCAACAGGATACTCCAGCTTGGAGGAACTCCTGTACTCTCTCCCCAGGAATGGTATGATATCACAAACTGTGGATATGAAGCTCCTGAGGATTCATTTGTCAAGAAGATACTTGAGCAGAATATCAAGGGAGAGCAGTGTGCTATCCAGGTCTACAGCAATATCCTTGAGAAAGTAAAGGATAAAGATCCTGTTACTTACGAAATCGTGTTACAGATCCTCACAGATGAGATCGAACACGAAGACGATCTTCAGGCCGTTATGGAAGATATCGAACTTATGCAGAGAAGGGACTGATTTTCTCTGACTGGTGGAAAGGATTGGGCATTTCCTGTTCCTGCTAAGGGGGGAAATGTATCATCCTGCCACACTTATTTTTATTGTGCACAGGTACACATATGTTGTTTTATTGAACAGCGTTGCATGGCTTTGTTTTTGATAATGTGCTTTTTTGTTTTGTTTGCAATGTATTTGCGATAGATATATTTAGAAGAATGTTTGTTAGATTTAATCATTAAATAACACTGTAAAAATAAAGATTTTATGTCGAAAGTACAGGATCAGACAAACATTCAGGCATCTATTTACTATCATACATTTCAAGATACACGGAGACAACATGCATCTCATCATAGCAGAAAAACACATTGCAGCAAAAAGAATAGCCGCAATCCTTGCTCCTCAGAAAGTCAAACAGGTTCGTGTAAGCGGGGTAGACACTTACGAATATGAATCTGAGGAAGGGAAGAAAGTATTCATGGGTCTTAGCGGGCACATTGTGAAACTGGATTTTCCCAAAGCATATAATAACTGGCAGAAAGTCGAAGCTAACGAACTTATCGGTGCAGAGATCATTACGGCTTCAACTCAGGTAAAGATCGTATCCGCACTGAAAAAACTGGGTAAGGAAGCTACCAAGGTTACAATTGCAACTGACTATGACAGGGAAGGAGAGCTCATCGGAGTGGAAGCCCTTGATATTATCAGGCAGGTAAATGAAGATGTGGTCTTTGACCGTGTCCATTACAGTGCAATCACTCCCAAAGCTATTGATGATGCATTTTCCAATCCGTCAAATGTAGATTTCAACCTTGCGGATGCCGGTCATTCAAGACAGGTTATCGATCTTGTATGGGGTGCGTCACTCACTCGTTATATTTCGCTTTCAGCCGGTCGCCTGGGAAAGATGTTCCTGTCTGTAGGAAGGGTACAGTCCCCAACACTTTCATTGATAGTCGAACGTGAAAAGGAAAGAGATGCTTTTGTTCCAGAACCTTATTGGGAACTATCTGCTATGCTTAAAAGCAAAAGTGGCGAAGAATTCAGGGTTGAGCACCGTACGAAAAGATTCTGGGAAAAGGAAGAAGTTGATGCGGCAATGGAAAAGATATCCATTGGCGATGAGGCTCAGGTTACAGAACTCAAAACATCTGAAAAGACAGACAAGCCGCCAACTCCTTTCAATACAACTGAGTTTATCGGTGCAGCAAGTTCCATTGGCTTTACGGCTGCCAATGCAATGAGAATTGCTGAAACACTTTACACTAACGGTTTTATATCCTATCCAAGGACTGATAATACTGTTTATCCTGAAAGTATTGACCTGCGGGCACAGATCGAGATATTCAAGACTGGCACATTCAAGCAGTACGCTCTAAAGCTTCTTGAAAAGAAAGAGCTTGTTCCTACTAAGGGTAAGAAAGAAACAACAGACCACCCTCCAATCTTCCCTGCATCACTTGCCAGAAAGTCTGAGATGAACGAGCAGGAATGGAAACTTTATGAAATGGTTGTCAGGCGCTTTTTTGCAACCTTCGCAGATCCTGCAAAATGGGAGACTATCAGGTCAAAGTATGACATCAAGGGTGAAGAATTCAAGGCAAATGGCGCAAGACTTGTGGAACCGGGATGGAGATGGTACTACCATTACAACGCACCGGAAGACAGGCTTCTTCCGAAAATGGAAGAGGGTGATGTTCATTCAGTGCTGAATGTCAATGTTGAAGCAAAGGAAACACAACCTCCGGGAAGATATGGTCAGGGGCGTCTCATTAAAATCATGGAGGAGCTTGGTCTGGGTACGAAGGCTACACGTCATGAAATTATTAGCAAGCTTTATTCCAGGGCTTATGTTCATGGAAACCCGCTTCAACCTACTAAAACTGCTGTTGCGGTTGTTGATGCGCTTGAAAAGTTCGCGCCAACAATATCCAAACCGGATATGACAAGCAAACTTGAAGCTGATATGGACAGGATAGCCGAAGGTGGAATTCCTGAGGATGAAGTCCTGAACGAATCAAGGGAAATGCTGGAGCTTGTTTTTGATGAGCTTGGAAAGAACAAGGATGATATTACTGAGTCGCTTCGGGCGGGCTTACGCGAGGACAAGATCATTGGTGTGTGTTCTGAGTGCGGTTCTAATCTGATGGTAATGAGATCAAAACGTGGAGGTCGTTTCATTGGATGTGAAGGTTATCCGGATTGTAATTTTTCCCTGCCTCTTCCAAGGTCCGGTCAGGTGATTGTCACAGACAAGCAATGTGAAGAACATGGTTTGTATCACATACGCATTATTAATGCGGGAAAAAGACCCTGGAACCTTGGTTGTCCTGAGTGCAATTTCCTTGAGTGGCAGAAGGCACAGGAAGAGGAAAAGAAAATGAAAAAAGAGGCAGCTCCTGATTTGGAAAAGCCAAAGACACTTAAAGATATCTCTGGTATTGGTAAGGTCACCGAAGAGAAACTTGCAGATGCCGGTATTTGCAGTGTGGATGAATTATGTGAAGCTGATGCTCTGGAACTTGCAAAAGCTACAAGTATACCTGTTAAGAAAATAAAGGCGTGGCAATCTGACATTGTCTGAAGGATTGCCTGAAAGGAGACAGGTATAATATGGAACTGGAATTTAAGGGTGCATGCAGGGAAGTCGGCAGATCAGCTGTCCTTGTTGATGGAAAGATTATGATGGATTACGGAGTTTCTCCGGGAGAAAATATCAAATATCCTGTTAACGGTTCCAGACCACAGGCAATTCTTGTTTCACATGCACACATCGATCATTCAGGTGCGGTTCCAAATCTTATGGACCTTGAACCTGATGTTTTCATGACTCCACCTACTTTTGATCTTTCACATATGCTGGCACAGGACACTCTGAGAATTGCTGAGAGGGAAGGCGAAATGCCTCCATATGATTCTATTGACCTTTCAAAGTTTGTTCACAACACAAAGCAGGTTGATACCGGAGTAGAGTTCCATACACATGGATATGATGCCGAATTCTTCAATGCAGGACATATACCTGGAGCTTCTTCGATACACCTGAAAGACAAAGATAACAAAAGCCTGTTCTACACAGGTGATATCAATACGGCAAATACCAGACTTGTTTCAGGGGCTGTTGAGTTCCCTGATTCGGACGTATTAATCACTGAGAGCACATATTTCGGGGATGAACACCCTCCCCGCAGGGAAGTTGAGCAGCAGTTCATTGATTCTGTAATGGATACGCTGGATATCGGTGGAACTGTCATTGTTCCTGCATTTGCCATTGGAAGGACACAGGAGATATTAATGCTGCTGGATGCACATGGTATCAGGGCTTACGTCGATGGCATGGGAGTCCGTGCATACAAACTGATGTCAAAACACCCTGATTATATCCGAAATCCTACTCATCTTAAGAAGGCATTTGATAATTCAACTGCCGTTAAGGGAAGAAAAAGAGACTCAGTACGCCTTGAATCATCCGTAATTGTTACAACGGCCGGCATGCTGAACGGTGGTCCTGTATTGTATTATATTAACAAAAAATTCAAGGACCCGAAGTCAAAGATCATACTTACAGGTTATCAGGTTGAGGGCACCAATGGCAGAATGGCAATGGATACAGGTATCATTGAAAATGACGGAGTTATCCAGCACCTTAAACCTAAGATAGAACAATACGATTTCTCTGCTCATTCCGGTGACAAAGAGCTTAAGGAAATGGTTAAGGATTTCTGTGACAGGGGAACCGAACATGTGTTCACAATGCACGGTGATAATTGCGAAGGCTTTGCTGACTGGGTTACTGAAGAGATTGGGGTGAAGGCTTTTGCTCCTGAGATTGGAGAGCGGTTCAGTATATAATCCACAATCTTTACTTTTTGTTAGAGGCTGTTAGATAAGGTATCAACACTTTTTGAACCTTTGTCTTAGTTTATTGTAAATTGAATACCTCCGGTCCACAGCCAGAAAAACGATTTCATTTGATTCTGTAAAATCAAAAACGATCCTGTATCTTCCAACTCGATGTCTGTAATGTCCACATTGCAGTTGTTTAGTATCCGCACTGAAAGGATCGATAAGGATGATGTGCTCTATAGAGTGAACGATAATTTCTGCATCATTAAAAGATTTCTTCTTAATTGTCTTTAAATATTTTTTGAAGGCCGCAGTGAAAATAGCTTCAAATGTTATCTATTTCAAGTTCTGCTTTAAGCTCTTCAAGTGTGCAAACATTACCATTTTTCAAGTCTTCCTTTGCTTCCTCTATGCGCTTAATTGTCCTTTGACTCAAGGGTACTGTATCAACAGCAATGGATTTAGAAGGAGATGTCTTTGATATTGAATGAGAAGGTGTTTTTAGAGTCATTAATTGAAAATACCTGTCTTTAGCATAAATAATTACTGCTTGGTGTTACATTTTTCTGATTTTACAGACATGAAGGATCTGAACAGCTCATGTCGCCGTCCATTTGTTTTGCTTTTGACATTGCAGCTTTCAGGTTCTCTATTGCATCAACGTGTTCCGGGTCTATTTTAAGGACCCTGTTGAAACACTCAACAGCATCTTCATATTTTCCAAGACCAAAATAAGCAAGGCCTTTTTTATTCCACACAACAGCGAATTTATTGTCAAGTTCTATTTCCTTGTGAACCTTGCTGTAACATTTTATTGCTTCGTTGTGCATACCCATTACTCCGAGAATATCGCCTTTGTTGACCCAGGCATTCTCATTTGAAGGGTCCAGTTTAAGTATCCGGTTATAACATTTTATTGCAGCATCAAAATTGCCGGTTTTAAAATAGATTACTCCCATGTTACACCAGACATCAACATCCTTTTTGTTAAGGTGAACGGATTTTTTGAAGCATTCAAGAGCATCTTCATCCATCCCAAGAAAAGAAAGTGCTATTCCTTTATTATTCCAGACAAGTGCGAGCGCTTCGTTACTCCATAGTTCAGGGTCCCGATCATCATATTCAAGGATAAGTGAAAAATATTCGATTTTTTCTTCCGGGTCTTCGGCATCAAACGCTAATTTGAACCATTCCTCCGGTGTATCAGAATCCATTCAGCCAACCAACTCCAGAACCAATTACAACGCACTAAAATACTATCACATTTGTGATAATCTATGTCTCATCTTACCTTTCCTTAATGTACATAACATATTAATTAAGTTATCGAAATTATTCGGAATCAGATTGTGAATATATTACTAAAATTTTTAAAAAAATAACGTAATATGAACATTAAGTATGAACTCTGATAAATTTATTCCGATGTTCAATTTACACAGACTTTCGCTGGATCAATGCGGATTTCATCAATATGCATCAGTTTGTTTGCATCAATTCCTACAAGACACATACCTTTTTTGTCCATTGACCATACGTGGCACTTTTCTTTCACATCATCGGGGATTTCTTCACCTGGCAAATTCTCCGGTTTAATGCTACATTCCTGAAGTCCAGGATATTCATCAGGATTCAGTTCCATGATGGCGATAACTTTTTTCAGGTCGGATAATAGGACAGTGATATCCTCATGGTCCCAATTGCGTATGCGCTCACAGATAATTGGTATCAGTATTTTTGCAACACCCGGATTTGCAAGTATTTTGCCTGACAGGCAAACAGATGCATTGTCATATTTGACATCGTCATTCGGTCCCCTGAAACAGAAAATTCCCTCACTGACAAGTTTTTCAAGATCCAGCGGAACTTCAGAATACCTGATGGCATCTTCCACCGTTCCCACATCAAAATCATATTCTTCAGCAATTCTACGGATGGCTTTTTCAATAACAATCCCATAGTCTATCATTCTGACACATCCTGTCGGTATAACATGTATATTGCCACTAATGTAGTTTTTCTCATGGTATTATTCCAGCTTCAGCATATCTGATGGTGCATTTATGTTAACGAAACTCTTAAAATCCGGGTCTATCGTCCTGATTATTTCGGAGTCAAGGTAGATTACATTCTCCAGAAAAGATACCGGGGAAAGGATACTTCTGTTTCCTTCTTTAAGAGCTTTTTCAATTGCTTCAAGCATAGTGTCTTTTCTATAAACCGCATGTAATGGCTCTTTTGTACCGTATTTGCTTATCGGGATAAGCGCATCATGTCCCCCGACCATGTTAAACATCATGTTAATAAGTGTCCTGTTCAGATATGGCATATCACATGCAACAGTAAATACATATTCTCCGCAGCCACTTTCAAAACCTGCAAGCATTCCTGCAAGAGGGCCGACATTTCTTATCCTGTCGGTAACCATTATCCTATCCTGGAGATAGGAAGAAAAATCCTGAACTTGCCTTTCATCTCTGAGGGACACTATCACTTCATCGGAAACATCATCCAGGATTGATAATGACCGCTCCAAAAGAGTGTCATTCTCAAACATCATCAGGGCTTTTTCCCTGCCATTCATTCTGGTGCCCAGACCACCAGCAAGCAGAAGTGATGACCGTTTTATCATACAAGTCCTCTCCGTCGCTCACTTTTGTACTCTTCAAGGATTGACTGGAATTGTTCCTGCTCTTTTTCACGGAGGCGCTTTTCGGCTCCTTCCTGCCACTTCCTGATGGATTCGTCAAGCATGTCCGGATCAATTGATGCCAGGTCTCCTACGCGGTGAACTTTTACATCTTTAAGAACCGGAACGTTGTTATCGTAAAAATATTCAAGTGCAACATGCGGCATTTCTTCGGAAATCAGCACAGCTTTCACTTTTGGTCCAGCAAGCAGTGACGCTGTGACCGGGCCGCCTCCGCTGGGGTCTTTGAGAAATACAACATCATTTTCTTTGAGGCCATAGAGTTCCTTTGTATGTTGTATTGCTTCCCTGGTAAAAGCAGATATGACTTTCACAGGAAGTCCTTCACCTTTTACTTCTTTTTTGCGAATCTGTTTCAGGCGTTTGTTCTGCCTGCGCTGGTTCTTAAGGTTCTTCCGGGTCTTTGCAAGCTCTTTATTAAGGCGTCCTATCTCAGTATCTTTGATCCGTATCTCTCTTTCTCTTTTAATCTGTTTGTAGATAGAATTCTTGATCTTATTGATACGCATTTCCAGTTTCTCTATATTCCTGTCCTTCTGCCCGGATTCATATTTCAGTTCAGAAACATACTCTTTGAGCTGCTTTATCTGGGAATTCTTCTGTTTGATTTCCTCACGTAGTTTCATTACCATCTCATCAGTGTCAGTAAGTTCTTCTTTGACAGGTTCGGGTTCCGGCTTAACGCGAATCTGTATCTTTGATTCCGATGCTACTTTTTCGATAGCTTCCTCAATGGAGTCTCCATTAATAACATGGAATTTGATGCTATCAGCATTGAGATATTTAGGTGCCCTTTTCTCAATTCTGGAAAAGACATTCTTGTAAGATTTATAGGTTGCAATTGCTGCTGTAAGTGAATCGCGCTCATGGTCGTTAGAATATCCGAATGTGCGCGCAAGAGCTATCTTGTCCTCTGCTCTGATCTCTCCACCCGGACTCCATATAACTGCATTGAAACTGCGACGTATCTTTTCCACAGCAGAAGGTGTGGGATACACATCTGTGGCAACGATTGCAGGCTTGCCGTATTCAGCTATCATCCTGACAACTTGGTCATGTGAGATTCCGCGAATACTTTCCGAGAGCAGGAGTTCCCCATCAAGTGAGAGGATTGCAACTCCAACTGTGGTTCCGGGGTCGATACCAACTATGGTGTATTGCCTTCCGGCTTTTTTCAGGGGCAGATATTGTATCTTGTCTCGTTCCACACTTCTGACAGTTACCTGTACATCAGCATTTGCAGACGGTTTTACAGGTACTCTATCTCTGCGTGCTTTTACGGTAAATTCAGACCTGACGTAACCGCCGAAACCTTCGGTGATGCGTTCGGTATACTTGTATCCGGTGTCCCTGGAGAATTTGCGCAGTATGCTTTCTATTTCCCTGCTTTTTTCCTTTACTGCGCCATGAACTTTTCTTCGATAGCGGTTCTGGCTCCACCCACCTCTTCCAAGGGACCGGGCACGACTGACCTTAATGCGTGTGATATCCTCAAAAAGAGAAACTTCTTCACCCACTCCAAGACTTGCAAGGATGGCACAGGCTTCCGCTTCCTGTACGGGATCAAACTGATTTACTGAGAGTCCGTGTTCATGTGCAAGTCGCAGCAGAGGTTTCTGGTGAATTCCACCTGTAACCTGAACAAGTCTGGTATTATCAGGGAGTTTTTCAAGAAAATGAATAAGACTTTTTTTATTTGGCGCAAGCTCAAAGATGTTGTCAACTGCAATGTAATCAGGTCTGTCCTTGTTCAGCATCCGCAGTATCCTGTGAAGCCTGAGCATGGTATGATGGGTGATTTCTCCGTCCCTTAGCACGGCAACTGCATATCGGGGAGCTTCCTGTGCTCTGGATGATCCCCTAGCTATGTCAATACCGTATATAACCCCGTTTTGCATACAATTTAATTTATGTTACTACTAAGATATATCAATGACCACTGACGCTTTTCCAGCTTCAGCTATACATAATCTCTGAAACAATTTCTTTTTGATCTCTGTCTATCCGGTATTTCCGTTTGAAGTGTTTCAGGACATTGGATACATCCCTCTCAAGCAGTTCCTCAGCATGAGGATGGCTGATCTCAACATACTGTGGCCAGTCAATGAACTGCACTCCGTTCTCGTTCACAAAAATATTGTATTCGCTGAGGTCTGAGTGAATGTAACCTTTTTCATAGACAAGAGTCACCTGTCTTAGAATTTCATTAAGGAACCATTCAGGTTCTTGAAGCTTTGTTTTGAAGAGGAGTGTTCCCTTTGCCACATCCATGACAAGTGCATGACGGTTGTTGTCCAGCAGTTTTGGAACGGATATTTCCGGGTAGAGCTCTTTTATTATCGCAGCTTCTCTTTTTGCTGCAAGCCTGGCTGCATATATCCATGAAAAGTGTTCCTTGCCTTCAAGGTGTGACCGCGTTCTTTTGACAGTCTTAAAACTGGTCCTGCCTTCCCTGTGGAATTTGAGAATGACACCCTGAGCTTCACCAAATGCCAGTTCGGGTTCCTTCACAGCTTCATGAACCACAGATTCCTTCCCAACACCAATCTCATCACCAATGGCACTGATCGTCCCTCTTTTTACCAGTGTGTTAAGGGCAAGTGTATCATAACCGTCAAAGTATATCTGGTAACCTTCGTATGGAACATTCGTTCCGATCACCATATTGTTCCTGATGAGTGCTTTAAGTTTGAACTCAAGGGATGAGTGTGAAAGGCGAGTGTATTTCATTATATCTTCAGCAGGCACCCATTCAAAGTGCTTCATACCAATCTCGATACCTGCAAGTATGCGCAGGTCTTTGCTGTCCAGTTCCCTGAATAACTTCACAACGTCGTCTATCATTTGTTCTGTAATTGATGGGATGGTTTAGATTGTTTGTGGTAGGCGGCACTTTAACATTAGTTATTCAAATCTGAAATTGAAGGTTCTGTAGAAATATTATTGATATGATCAACACAGTCTTTGATCTTTTTCAGTTCCACAAAAACAACCAGCAAGCTAAAAATAAAGCAACCATCCGCCGAAGGCGGCACATTCCGATGCTGCTACACAGAATACAATTCCAAATATTATCGTAATTATATAAGGAATTCTACGGGATTTGTGAGATAAAAGTACAATTTATCATGTAGATCATTTTGTTTTTTCGAGTGGGAAAACGCCGGCTTCGCCGGTTCCTTCGATTTCACTCAAGTTATATTCCAAACTTCCCCCACGCCTCTTCCTCAACCCTGCGGATCACTTCTTTCAGAGGCAGTCCAACCTCATCAGCGATCTTCCTGCAGTCCTCATACTCCGCAGAAATATGCAGTATCTCGCCACTTCTGTCCTGTGCGATCTTCACCGTGCTTGTAAATTTCTCACCCTTAAGCTGTATGCTCACTTCATCCATCCTGCGGTCAGCTACAAAACGATGTGATGTAGGAATCACACGTATACCAAGGGTGCCTGTTTCTTTCATCATCTCCCTGGCGATACGTTCACTGTTCTGGGATTTTGTGATAACTTTGATGATATGGCCTGATCTGCCTTTCTTCATAATTGTGGGTGTGATGGCAACATCCCTAGCTCCTGCTGCAAGGAGCTTGTCGAACAGGTTTCCAAGGACCTCGCCGGTAACATCGTCAACATTTGTTTCCAGAACTTCTATCTGGTCTTTGGTTAGGATATCATTAATTTCAACAAGCATACTCCTCAGAACATTTGGGTCCTCAGTATCAGCATCTCCTGCACCGTAGCCAATTGAAAGGACTTTTCCATTTGGCAGATTATCAATGGGCTTTGCAAAATAAGATAGTAAAGCTGCACCTGTTGGTGTGAGCAGCTCCCTTTTACCGGAACCATAGGAAAGAAGGTCTCCTGAACTTAAGATTTCAAGTGTTGCAGGTGCAGGAACAGCCATACATCCGTGTGCAGCCTTTACCTGTCCTCCTCCAACGTTGACAGGTGTACAGAATATCGCCTCGGCACCAATTTCATGGATTGCTGCACATGAACCGATGACATCTGCCAGAGCATCGTTCTGTCCTACTTCGTGGAAATGTATTTCTTCAAGAGATTCTCCGTGTACTTTTGACTCCGCTTCTGCCATGATAGCAAACACATCAAGTGCACTCTTTTCAACATTAGGATGAAGTCCTGCTGATTTGATTATGTCCACAAGTTCGGTGTAATGTCTGGAATGTTCCTCATGTGCCACATGGACCTTGACATCGGTGGCAGATATGCCTCTCTTATTTGTCCTGTCAACAGATACTTTCACATCAACTGCGGATTCAATGATCGCAGATATCTTTGCAGCATCCGCTCCAAGATCAATGAGGCTTCCAAGTATCATATCACCGGCAGCACCGGAGAATGGATCGAATATGAGGGATTTCATTTTATTCATTCCATATTATAATTTAAAATTTCAAACTTCAAATAAAAACATTCCAATATGCAACATTGCAGATATGCCTTTCTTTGTTATTCAGTGTTTCTAGCTTCTGCAACCTTGTTGGCTATTCTTGCAGCAAATGCACCTGCCACAAATCCTGCATCGATGTTAACAACTGAAAGTACGGAACATGACTGAAGCATGGAAAGCAGTGCAGCTTCACCTTTTGCACCGGCTCCGTAACCAGTTGATACCGGAAGACCAATCACTGGAACGTCCATAAGACCTGAAACAACTGTTGGCAGAGTTCCTTCCCTTCCTGCCGCCACGACAATTGAATCCGGTTTATTTTCCTTAAGCTTCTGCATTTCGGATACTAACCTGTGAAATCCTGCAACTCCAACGTCGTAAATTGCGATTGTCTCACATCCCATTTCATGAGCAACCATCCTTGCCTCTTCTGCTGCGTCAATGTCAGCGGTACCGGCTGTGATAATTGCTACAACTCCTCCGTTTCCTGGTGCAGGAGTACCGTTGTGGACCACAACTCCTTTTGAATGAAGGTCCCATTCAAGTTCATCAGAACTGAACATGGTCTGGACCATTTCTCTGTGGTTTTCGTTGAGTCTTGTGATAAGAACTCTTCCGCTTGCAGCCACCTGAGCTTTTGCAATTTCCACAACATCTGCAGGGTCTTTGCCTTCTGCAAGGATGGCTTCCATTATACCAGTACGATGCTTGCGGAAAATATCGATCTTGGCAATGTCTGTGACAGGAACATAACCCATTGAACGGATATCTGATTCCGCAGTTTCGAGATCCATTTCGTTATTTTTCAGCTTATTCAGTATGCTTTTGAGATCCATCTATACTCCCTTCTACTTTGGATTATTAATATATAACTGAATTGAGAATCAAAAGAAGAATATAGAAATATTGTTCTATCAACTGATAAAAGTCAGTCTAAACAATATCCCTTTTTGCTTATCCTATACTTCGAATTGTTCCAGCAGTTGCACCTGCTTGAACATCTCCTTTGCCATTGCAATTCTCTGATCTATGTCAGAACCTTCCATTTTTTCTACTACGGAATCAAGGACAGATGGTATATCGATGTGTTGAGGACATTTATCAAGACACTGTCCACACTGGACGCACAGGGATGCAAACTCACCTCCACCGGTACCAACAGCACCGCCTGCACGTGCAGCATACATGAATTTGACTGTGTCAGGACCGTCCTCCAGGTAAAGGTTGTTATACATCTCAAAACAAAGTGGGATATTCACACTTCTTTTGAGGCGAGGCGCATGCATCCGAATCCAAGTATCGAAAGCTCGTCTTCGCTTTTTGGTATTTTTCTGTAAGCATTTTAGTTCTCCATGGGTTTTGAATTGTATTAGATAATATGTCAAGTAAATGACTGAATAGTCAGTCTTCATGGAGTGATAGTATATACATGATTTGATTGACCAATCACTCACCACACGGGTGAAAAAATATTATTTTTTTGTCAGTCCTCTCCACATGATTTCAAATCCGTCTTCTATGGCTTTGCTTTTGTCCTGTGATTCGGAATAAAGAATAAAGTCTACTATTGTCCTGCTGGACTGGTAGAACATAGAAGCGATCATTCCATCCGGGTAATCTCCTAGCTCACTACTGGCGATTCCTTCTTTCACAAGGTCATGATAGAAAACATATTCATCCATGACCACTTCACGCGTATAGTCCGATATGTAAGGTGAAGAACAGAACTGATTTACAAAATGAAAATCTTCCCGGTTGTTGAGTCCCCATTCAATAAGATTATACCAGATTTTCTTAAATTTATCATGGAGCGTACTCTCTGTCTGGACATCTTTCCCCATACTTCGGCTTAATTCTCCCTTAACATCAAAATAAAGGGCATTGATTAAGTCTTCCTTGGTGGGAAAATAATTGAATAAAGTGCCTGTGGCTACACCTGCTTCTTTTGATATCTGGGCAGTGGATGTGCCGTGAAAACCATTTTCTGTAAATAGCTTCAGGGCCGCTTTCAGAAGGGCTGCTTTCTTGTCTTTAACCTGTTTTTTCATGAATTATCTCTGAAATTGACTGATTAGTCATTTATATCTAACATTGGTTTGTTGTATAAATAGTTAATCGAAATACTTTTCTTCCTGAAATAAAATGCTATAGTTCCAATTCTAAGCAAATCAGAGAAATGAATAGAAAACTATAATATGGATAAAATGATGTTCCAACTATGGAAGGGCCACTTGGTAAAATATACAGTATTCCTCCGGCAGTGTTGCTGGTTGTTGGTATGGTCTTGAGTGCGTTCCTTTTCTATAGTCTGATGAAGGCAGCGGAAAACGGAAACGTGCTAATGGTTGTAATACTTGCGGTAGCTATATCTATCGTAGCTTACGTAATTAGCAGGGCTATCAAATTTCAGCAATTTTAAGACATCCGGTTAGTTTTCACATCAAACTGACAAAGTATGGTTTAAATACTAAATCAGTTTGTTTGCTCACATCTTCCATTCTAAGTATATTTCGAAAATCTGCTTTTTGTTTTTCTTTTAAAGCGACGCTTAAAATGTGATACTAAGATCGGATGCTGCAATCTTTTCCGGTTTCATAATCACGATGGAAACCTGCATCCTGTTCTGTATATGGGTTTAAAAATTCTTGTTTTGTTCTTTCATTTGAATATGACTCGTTTTAGCAGATTATATCGTACTAAGTAATTTCAGTTTTTATTTGTCGGAATCAGAATAATGTTCGGTTCCGTGCCATACTCTGAAATGTCTGAAACGTTGCTGTGTTCTTCTTGGCAGTCTCCAAGCCATGATTAAAACTCTCCTTTTTGACTGTTTCTGAATGTTTTTTATGTTTTCCTTTCTTTGCCGTACTGGTGTTTGAAGGCTACCATACAACACCTGGAGAAGAGTGTTCTGCTTAAGGAAAATGACCTAGCTGGTTGCAATAGAAGACCAGATTTTGTTTATTGGCAGGTTTGTATTGTATGGTAGCAATACCTACTATGCATTGCGACTATTTATTTATTTTGGTATAACTAATATTTGTAACTATGATTATCATGTGTGGATAAGGCTCTCATGATGGGGGTACAAAACCTCATAAAAAGGGTTCGCAATGAAATTTTAGATGCCTGACAGGACAATATTAGTAAATAATCAGGAAATAACCAGTCCAATATGAAAAAAAGTATTAGTAGAGGAAACTAAAAGCAAATATGGAGTTTGAAAATAATTAAGATCCCTACTTCATTTTCTTTCTTGATTCTTCCACTTCATCAATAACACCCGGATACTCCTTGAACATTGAAAGAATATCAAGGGCGGCTACAAGGTCCACAACACCAATTGCACCGATTGCTTCTCCTTCCAGCGTCCTGATGGGGGCGACAACCACAGATTTTCCTTTGTAGATTCCATCTGAAGGTACTTTCCTGATAGTGTTATTTGTTTCCATCACTTCTTCCAGGACAGGGCCGGTGTAATCCCTGTCAATGATTATACCTCTTTCCATCCGGATACCCTTGCAGTTCAGGCTGCGTATAGTTATTGGGATACCAAGGAGGGTATGTATGGCAATAGCTATAGGTTCCAGATCGTCTGCCGTAGAATCGGAACATATCTTCAGGCAGACCTCACTATTGAATTCGTCACAACATGGCATATTTTATCACCTTTTTTTATCGGATTCCGGAAAATCATTACTCGTTTGCAATTTTCGATACTAAGGTTGCTGGTATTTTTTGGAATTAATGTATTCATGTGCCGATATGGATGCAACCGCACCATCTGAAACAGCCGTGACTACCTGCCACATGGAAGTTCTGCGGCAGTCTCCTGCTGCAAATATGCCAGTGACAGAGCATTCCATTTTATCATCTGTCACGATGAATCCCGCACCTTGCTTTTCAACATCCACCATGGAAGTATTGGGGTTAATACCGACATAGATGAATATACCGTCAATATCCATTTCTGTCAGTTCATCGGTTTTCGTGTTCTTCAGGATGACTTTCTTTACGAATTCTTCACCTTTAATCTCCTGCACCACAGTATCCCAGATGAATGTGATATTCTCTTTATCAAAAGCTCTTTTCTGAAGAAGGGAGCAAGCCCTCAGTTCATCACGCCTGTGCACCACATACACCTTTTCAGCAATGTTGGAAAGTATGAGTGCATCGGTAACGGCAGATTCACCACCACCTACAACAATCACATTCAGTCCGCCATAAAACGGACCGTCGCATGTGGCACAGTAGGACACTCCTTTTGTAAGGAATTTATCCTCGCCGGGAACCCCAAGCCTTTTTGGATTGGCACCGGTGGCAACGATAACTGCAATAGCTTCAAAGTCCCCGCTGTCGGCAACCACTATTTTTTTGTCACCTTCATCATTCACGGTTTTAACATCTGCATTCCGGATGGTAACACCAGTGTGTTCTGCATGCTCCCTGAACTTGTTCATGAGCTCCATTCCCGATATGGAAGAGTATCCGGGGTAATTCTCTACCCTGTCAGCGGTTGCTATCTGGCCGGGGACAACATTCTTTTCAAGCACAAGAGTATCAAGACCATAACGCACAGCATAGATACCCGCTGTCATTCCCGCGGGTCCCCCTCCAATAATTATCAGATCATACATGCTTATCAGCTGGCATCACAAACATTGCTTGCCTGGTCTTTGTCAGGAACTCCTACAAAGGCGACCTTGTCATCAATGATCGTTGTGGGTATCGAACGGATACCGAACTTCTTTGCAAGCTCTTTTCCTTCAGGAGTGTCCAGTTCTACTTCCTCATACTCAAAATCGCACTGTTCTTTCAACTCGCGCCATATTTTCTTGGCAGTAGGGCAAAAATGACACCATTCCGAATGAACTAAAGTAACCTTTACCATATTTTCCACACTCCTTGTATTGGTTATTATTCTATTAGTAAGGAGGGTATATCAAATTTATGACTATAAAAAGTTAATTTTCACTGTTAACTTGCTGACAGCATTCAAATATATAGATATCATATTGAAAAAGTATATCACTGATGAACATTATTTATGATGATGGAGGAATTAATATTTCGAGATATTCTATTGATGAATTTGTAAATAATACAGGTCAGAAAGATCTTGGACAGGGTAAATTTGAACTTGAGCGTGACAGGATGCTGGAACTGAACCTTGAAGGTCGTGTATGGACCAAACGAGGTTCAATGGTAGCATACCTTGGTGATGTTAAATTCACCAGGGAAGGTATGATGGAACACGGACTTGGGAAAATGATGAAAAAAGCAGTTACCGGTGAAGGTGTTTCACTTACAAAAGCAGAAGGTACAGGAAAAGTTTATCTTGCAGACGGTGGCAAGAAAATATCCATACTCAACCTTAAAAATGAGGCAATTTATGTGAATGGAAATGACCTGCTGGCTTTTGAGGAAAGCATCAACTGGGACATCAAGATGATGAAAAAGGTTGCCGGAATGCTGGCTGGTGGACTTTTCAATGTTAGGCTGGAAGGGACCGGTATGATTGCTATTACGACGCACTATGATCCTCTTACACTCAGGGTGTCACCTGACAGGCCTGTGTTCACTGATCCTAATGCAACAGTGGCATGGTCCGGGAACCTTGCACCTGATATTAAGACAGATATTTCTCTAAAAACTCTGGTGGGAAGATCAAGCGGTGAAAGTCTGCAGATGGCATTTAAAGGTGAAGGATTCGTGGTAATCCAGCCTTATGAGGAGATTCCTTACGCATTGCAGACTGCCTGAACGCAGTTATAAAAAACCATTTCAGTAAGCATTCAGTCAATTGTGTGCGTACTTCAATTTGGTGGTGTCGTAATATCAGGTATTCACGAGTCCTGCTATTACAACCACTGCCATTAGCATGAGAGCATACAGAAAGAACATCAGTCCTACTTTTTTGGCACTGATGATTGCGGTATTGTTCATTTTTTTGCCTCATCTTATTATGGGTTTTAAAAGTATATAATGGTTATTTGATATAAAATATCTATATTATATAGGATATTTTCAGAATTCTTTCTCTTATTTTCTGCTTGTACCTCAATTCTCTTGATTTTTATGCCGATTCTTCCGCAAATCTTATATTTGAAAATATTACAACATATTGTATCAGACGTGGGGGTGGTCTCACCAAGGCAGACCACCTTTTAACGTGGTCTGCCTTTCCCGCTTGAATAAATGGGAAAGAGAGATAAGAGACTTAACAGCATACCACCCCCACAAACGATATCTTTTCGGATTGCTGATTTATTTCTTTAAACAGATGCGGTTAACCCGATATTCCAGTTGTATTTGTAAAGAGTTATATCATTTGAACACTGTTATGTCGCCAGATGAAGCTAAAAACGCCAATGTATATGGTAGCTGCAGGGTTCATGATTATCTTTCTGGTCGCAAGCATATTGTCAATATGCAATGCTGCTGGTATTGACCTGACTGAAGGTGCATGTGACACAGCAGGAAATACTCCGGCAGATCATCACATTCTTCCTTCGGTCATTTTAAACGTAGGTCTTACCGGAATTTTCATGATTGTAATAGGAATTGCCTGGACAATAAAGTCTTATTTCTTCAGGTAACACTTTCACAGCCTTCTGTATTGTTTTTTTTTTATGTGTTATCTGTATTCTGCACAAATACAAGTAAAAAGTAAAGGAATGCTCCTATTACATTGAGGAAGACCAACACCATTGTCCATATAAGTTTTTCATTATTTCCTTTTAATGAAAAATCATTTTCATTTCTTTGCAGACAATCAGTAAGCATCGCTATCCAGAAGATAAAGAACAGAAATATAATTCCCCAAAGCAATTGGCCTATGTGAAATGTAAAAGGGATTATTATCAGTACAAATAGTGCCAGGATTATCCATGTTGCTATTGCTTTACTTGCTTTTTGGTTAAACTTCATATTTGATCCTGTTCCCTATGCATAAAGGGCAGGCAATTATATAAATCTTTGTCAATTTCTCAGCAAGGTGCTAAATTTTATTTGTATTGTTTGTTGATTTTGATAGACGGATTATTGTCATGTGAAACAGAATCAATTGAAAAAAGACTTATACAGGTGGTCTATTTTTCATACTGTGATCTGTAATGGCTGGTAATTTTGATCTTCTTTATACTGCATCTACAGTTGTATGTTCCGTTGTGGCATTTGTGAGCATTTATGTTATATCCGGAAAAATCACAGAGCCTGCCAGAAAGATATTTCTTCTTTTCGGAGTCATGGATGTTTTTCTGGGTTTTCTCCTCCTTCATAATTACATAATTGGCGGAGTAGGGACGGGTCTTGTAATAGGAAGCATTCTTGGCTCCAGAAGACTGTAAGTATATGAATGCGAATATAGGATGTAAATACGGAATGTAAATGTTCATTCCTTTCTATTTTTAAGTTGTCTTCTCTTATTGTTTTATTAAACATGCAATTGCCAGGGATGAATCAGGTTGTTAAATGCTCTTTTTACAATCTATAATCAAAACAACATCTGATTTCTTAGCCTGTCACAGCGTTAATCTGATATATGCAGAAATACGTAATCAGGCTGAAAAACAGTAAAGGAGAAACAATATGAGTTCAAAAGACAACCTGAAAGCAGCGTTTACCGGTGAATCAATGGCAAACAGGACATATCTGGCCTTCGCAGCTAAAGCAGATTCGGAAGGATATACCCAGGTCGCTAAACTTTTCAGGGCTGCCGCAGCTGCCGAAACTATCCATGCATTAAATCACCTTAAGCGCATGGGTGGCATCGGTTCAACTGAGGATAACCTGAAAGAAGCGATTGCTGGTGAAACTTATGAATTTGAGAGTATGTATCCTGCTTTCATCGCAGAAGCAGAAAAGGAGGGCGATGATAAAGCTCTCTGGAGCTTCAATGTTGCAAACAAAGTGGAAAAAACCCATGCAGCCCTCTATGAAAAAGCGCTTAAAGAACTTGGCAGCAACGAAGAAACAGATTACTATGTTTGCAGTGTCTGCGGACACACACACGAAGGCAAACCAGAGGACAGCTGTTCTGTGTGTGGAGCACCTGCATCTAAATTCGATAAAATAGACTGAAAAATCTGTAAATAAACAACAAATATCGAGAGTATAAGCATTCTGCTTATCTCTTGAACTACTTTTTAATTGCTATCTTATTGAGCCTATCTCAAAACTATAAATACCAGTTTCTTGAATATTATTATGGGGATATGAATGGAATTTAGAGAAATCTCTGATGAGCAATGGAAGTTCATTAAGCCACATTTACCACCTCAACCCATTACAGGGAGAAAGAGAGCTGATGACCGCAAGGTCATCAATGGTATACTCTTTGTCCTGATAACTGGTTGCAGATGGGGAGATATGCCAGCAAGTTATGGTTCCAGGGCAACTGCCTGGAGACGGTTGAAATGGTGGTCTGAGGAAGGAGTATGGAATGAAATAATGGAATCCCTTCGGGATTCCGCTTACCAGAAAGGTAAGTTCTCTATGGATGTTGTATGTGTTGATAGTAGCTTCATAGAAACAAAAAAAAGGGAGAAAATTCCGAATACAATGGACACAAAAAAAGGAATGGGATAAAGATTCATGTTTGTGTAAGTTGTGAAGGATTTCCTTTGACGATCCAGATAGCTTCAGGAAAGGAGCATGACAGAAACCACTTTGTTGAAGTCATGGAAAATATCAAGGTCAAAACTGAAAGAAGACCAAGAACTCGACCATTGGAAGTACTCGCTGATTCGGCTTATGATGAGATACCTATAAGGAAATATCTGAGACGAAGAGCGATAAAAAGTAATATTCCTATCAATATCAGGAATCGGAAAGATCCTAAAAGGGGAAGACCTACAAGACTTGAATATGAGTCATATAGGAAAAGAGGGACAATAGAACGATTCTTTGCATGGTTGAAAATGGGGTTCAGGAAAATAGCAACCAGATATGAAAGACTAAATGTGGTTTTCAAAGGACTACTGGATATCGCATCTTTTCTGCTATGTTGGAAAAAGTTTCAAGGGGAGTTTTGAGATAGGCTCATTGTTTATTCTGTTCTTTTTCATTCAGGAATGCTGTAACAGTTTTCTGAATGAATGCCATCTTTGCATTTTCTGAAACATAACCACCTGTCAGGATGGGAGCTTATACGGGTGAAATTTTCACCATTACAGTGTACAAACTCTTTTCCGTTATCATTGCATATCCCTACGTATAACAATCCTTTCAGATTGAATTGATAGTTATTTTTATGTACCATTTATGCAGACAATTGTACTATAAATGTGTATAATGTTAGTATTTTACAAAAATCAATGGCTGGCGCAGTATTCGAGTGGCACCCATCAATCATTATTATTATACTTTATTTATTTTCATAATAAAGTATGTTATTTTCCACGGATGGCTTTATATATTTTTAATTAAATATATGCTCCGTGCGAAGTAACAGTTGCACATATTTACCTGGAATGGTTATTGAGTAGAGATCATAATATTTTGCAAATCAAAATCATTTGTTGGTATTTTGTGAGGTTTAATATGTTCGAAAATATAAAAATCAACAATCTCCTCATAGGGAGCTTTACAGTATTATTAATATTAACTGCTATTGTGGGATATAGTGGTTATAATGGGATGACAAATGTGGATGACAGGGTTGTAAAAGCTGATGATATGAACCGCCTTGTCAAATACATGAAAGATGCACGTATAGCAGAAGGAAACTATCAGCTAACTCAGGATGCCGCCTACGCTGCAGAAGTAGATACACATATTGAGGAAATTGGAGCTCAGACGGAATCTTCTAAAATTCTTTTTACTGACCCTGCTAATGACCAGCAAATGGATGATGTCCAGGCTGCTGCATTGAATTATGATAATTCTTTTAACAATTACGTAGCACTTGAAAACCAAAAGGAAGAATCTGAAGCTGCATTGGTCCGACAGGGCCTTGTTCTTGAAGAACTGTTGAGTAACCTGATGGCCAGCCAGGACGAGGATTATGTTCAGGCACTAGAGCAAAATGAAAACAGTGCAGTTATTGAAGAGAAGTTTGAAAATATAGAATATATCAATGAGATCACCCAATTAAATCTTGAGTCCCGTGGTGAAAGATTACGTTACACGGTTCACCTTGATGATCAGTACGCAACAAATGTCAATAATATTATGGATGAAATTATTGCCATTGCAAACACTCTTGATTCACGTTTCCAGAACACAGCTGATAAGGAATCTGCCCAGGCCATAGCTGCTGCAGCAACAACCTACAAAGAAGATTTCAATGCTTATGTTTCTTATGTAGAAGAACAGGTAACTGCCAGGGAAGCCATGGTGCAGAGTGCTGCAACTGTTGAAACAATAACAACCCAAGCCCGTGCCGACCAGAAAGAAAAGATGGAAAATGAAATGAGTACCGCTCTTACAACGCTGGTGAGCATAGTTATTCTGGCAGTTGTACTTGGTATTATAATGGCATTTTTCATTTCCAGACTAATATCAAAGTCCATCAATGATATTGTAGATGACTTCAAAAAGCTGACCATGGATACTCTTGACGGTAAACTTGACAAGAGGGCAAGCACAAATGTTGGAATTGACTTCATAGACATTCCAAAAGGCTTTAACCAGGTTCTTGATGCTGTTATCGGTCCTCTTAATGTTGCTGCTGAATACATTGATCGTATATCCAAAGGCGATATTCCTGCACCCGTTACTGATGAATATAAAGGTGATTTCAACGAGATCAAGAATAACCTTAATATGTGTATTGACTCGGTGAATGCACTTGTTGAAGATGCCAATATGCTCTCTGCCGCCGCTGTGGAAGGTAAGCTTGATACCCGTGCTGATGCTTCCATGCACCAGGGAGATTTCAAAGCCATCATTGACGGTGTAAATGATACCCTCGATGCTGTTATCGGTCCTATCAATGTTTCTGCCGAATACATTGATCGTATCTCAAAGGGAGATATCCCTGAAAAGATCACAGATGATTACAAAGGTGACTTTAACGAGATCAAGGACAACTTGAATATGTGTATCGATGCCATCAATGCACTTGTTGCTGATGCAAATATGTTATCTGAGGCAGGAGTTAACGGAGAATTAAGTGCCCGGGCAAATGCATCCATGCACCAGGGAGATTACCGCAGGATCATTGATGGTGTCAATAATTGTCTTGATGCTGTTGTCGGTCCAATCAATGAAACTGCAAGGGTAATCACCGCCTATGCGGATGGAAATCTTGATACCAGAGTTGCTATTGATGCAAAGGGTGATTTCAAACAGTTAAGTGATACACTTGACGGATTTGGAGATTCTTTGCAGGGAATCATCAACGATTCATGCGAAGTTCTGGATTCTATGGCATCCAATGATCTGACAAGAAGAGTGAAAGTCAGGGGAGTCGGGGACTTTGAACAGCTTACCGGTGGTGTGGAGAACTGCAGAGTTTCTTTGAATGAGGTTGTTGCGCTTGTGGCTTCTAATGCGAAAACAATTTCTGCAACTGCACAGGAGATGTCCTCTTCCAGTGAACAGCTATCTGCTACCGCTGAACAGCTTACTTCAACTGTAAATGAGATATCCAAAGGTACTCAGGTTCAGTCCCAGAAAGCTGAAGATGTATCAAAGGCCATGGGTGATATGAGCCTGACTGTTCAGGAGGTTGCCTGCAATTCAGGCAAGGCCGCTGAAAGTGCAGTTCAGTCCAACAATCTGATACAGGGTCTTGGTCAGATGTCTGAGGATCTGAAATCCAAGATGGCAGGCATTAAGTCTGCGGTTGGTGACTCTTCAAATGTTATTAATGAGCTTGATGAGAAATCCAAACAGATCGGAGAAATCGTCAACCTGATAACAAACATTGCAGACCAGACAAACCTGCTTGCTCTTAATGCTGCCATTGAGGCTGCAAGGGCAGGAGAGCATGGACGTGGATTTGCTGTTGTAGCCGATGAGGTTAGAAAGCTTGCCGAGGATTCAGGTAATGCTGCCAAGCAGATCGCACATCTGATAGGACAGATGCAAAGTGGAACCCATGATGCAGTCTCATCGATGATGAAAGGTGCTGAAGAGGTCGATACCGGTTCAGAGTCCCTGGAACAGTCCGTGGCTGCTATTGGTGATGTCGTTGAGGCTGGAAATATCATCGTGAGAATGGTCCAGGAAATTGCAGCGGCTGCGGAAGAGCAATCTGCTTCAATTGAAGAGGTCGCGGTTTCTGTTGAAGAAGTATCTGCAATATCCGAGCAATCCGCAGCTGGATCTGAGCAGGCTTCCGCTTCAGTCCAGGAGCAAACGGCTTCCATGCATGAACTTGCTAAAGCTGCCGAAGGACTTGCCGATGTTGCTTCTAATATGCAGTCTCTTGTTGCTAAATTTAGTATAGACAGGACCTGTGTGAGTTCATCCGTAAAATCCGATGATATTGAATTTGATGATTCCCCGGAAACGGATGACATGTTTGCATCATTCTCGACAAATGCACTTGTGTGATTTGGAATAAGAATGAAAATAGAAATGGCAGTTCTTCCCGGGACTGCCTTTTTCTTACCTTTTTTGCATTAGCTGGATAGTATTCCAATTTATATTTTCTTCAATTCCTGAATCAGGAGTTCATAATTATTTTCAAGTTCTGGCAGCATTTTCAAAACCGCGTCCATTTCCCCTGAACTGGCTAGTGTTTCTATTTTGCTCGAAACATCACTTAATGCCATTCCACCAACACATGCGGAAGAACCTTTTAACGAATGGGCATTCTGAATAACGCTTTCAACTTCTTTTTTGTTTACTGCTTCTTTCAGCTCATTAAGATAGTGGGGTGCATTTTCCAGGAAGATCCCTATAATCTTTCTTGCCGCTGTTACATCATTCATGATATTTTCCATGAATGAGTGGCTGTCAAATATCATCGGTTCTTTGTATTGTTCCTCAGTCACATTTCCAGCATCCTTTCCTTCCGGAACCTGTTCTATCCATTTATCTATTATTTTTGAAAGTGCGTTCAGGTTTATAGGCTTTGACAGATAATCACTCATGCCTGCTTCTATACACTTCTCCCGGTCTCCCTTCATGGCATGAGCAGTCATTGCGATAATCGGTACCTCATGGTCAAGTACTGATGATTGTTTGTTGCGAATGTGTCTGCATGCATCCAGGCCATCCATTTCAGGCATCTGTATGTCCATAAATACAAGATCATAGGGAATTGTTTCAAGAGCTTCAATCGCTTCCAGTCCGTTGTTTGCAACATCTGCAGTAATGCCCAGTTTTTGCAGCATGCTTTGTGCAACATGCTGGTTCACAATATTATCTTCCACAAGCAGAATCCTTGCTTTGCTTTTATCTATGCCGGATAATTCAATTTCTTCTTCGGAATCCTCTTTTCTCTCACTTTCGTGACCCACGGTAAATAGTGTAGATAATTTGGTGAGCAGAGCCGAGGACTTGATTGGTTTTGAAAGGAATGCTGCAAAGTTGCTTTTGTTCTGCTCCCAGTTTTCAGGCATTTGTCCGGCAGAGCTCAGCATTACCAATGAAATATCACTCAGATCCTTGTCTGATTTTATGATACGTCCAAGCAGAATCCCATCCATTCCGGGCATTTGCATATCCAGCAGGGATACTTTAAATGGATCGCCTGCTTCATGAGCTTTGAAAAGAGCCTGTATGGCTGAAGGTCCATCCACTGCTTCTTCTGCTTTCATATTCCATGATTTGAGCAATTTTGTCAGGACTTCACGGTTTGTCCGGTTGTCATCAACCACAAGTGTGCGTATTCCTTCAATTTCAGAATTTCTTTGCTCTACCTTCTTACTACCTGAGTGCTTTTTGAAATTAAGCCTGAACCAGAATTCTGAACCCTTGCCTTCTTCACTTTCAAAACCGATTTCCCCGCTCATCAATTCTACAAGCTGCCTTGAAATTGCAAGTCCAAGCCCTGTTCCACCATAGTAACGGGTAGTTGAGGAGTCAACCTGGCTGAATTTCCTAAACAGCAAATTCTTTTTGTTATCGGGAATTCCGATACCTGTATCTTTTACAGAGAAACGTATTGTTGCCCTGGAATGTGTTTCTGATACAAGGCTGGCCCAGATAGCAACTTCACCTTCATGTGTGAACTTTATTGCATTTCCACCCAGATTCAGGAGTAGCTGCTTAAGTCTTACAGGGTCTGTTTTGATATTAGTCGGAACATCAGGATCAGCCATACAAATAAGCTCCAGTCCTTTATCCTGTGCTCTCACAGACAGAAGGGATGCGATGTCTTCCAATGTCTCCTGAAGATTGATGTTAACTTCATCAAGTTCCAATTTTCCTGCTTCTATCTTGGATATGTCAAGTATGTCGTTTATAAGTTCAAGCAAGGCTTCCCCGCTTTTCTTAACAGTATCAACATAGTGCTTCTGCTCCCCATTCAGTTTTGTAGTGAGCAGAAGGTTTGTCATACCTATCACACCATTCATTGGTGTGCGGATCTCATGGGACATATTAGCGAGGAAATCACTCTTTGCTCTGGTGGCTTCTTCTGCCTTGATCAGTGCTTTGTCAAGTTTGATGTTCTTGTCTTCCAGTTCCTCAGCATATTCCAGCAGTTTTTCCTCTGCACTCTTACGTTCTGTAATGTCCTGTAGTGTGCCGGTTACTTTTACAATCCTACTATCTTTAAATACAGGTTTTCCAATTGTTCGAACCCACTTTTTATTTCCTTTTGCAGAGATTAACTCTAGTTCAAGATCATATGATTCAGCCTTGTCAATAGCATTATTTATCGCTTTTTCAAGTCTCTCTCTTGAATCAGGTGAATAGAAAGAAGACAGTCCTGCTCCATGACTTGTTCTCTCATCAGAGTCAATCTCATGGATTTTTCTTATTTCAGGGGTTACTTTAATATCTCCTGATGTCGGATCAAGTTCCCACCCTCCTATTTTACCCATCTCTCCGACTTCTCTGAGAAGAGCTTCACTTTTTCGCAGTTTTTCTTCAGCTGTTTTGCGCTCTGTGATGTCCTGGAATGATCCGATTACCTTTATTGCTTTTCCATTCTCCAATTTTGGACGTCCAATTGTCCTGATCCATTTATGATTGCCTTTTGCAGTAATCAGTTCCAGTTCAAGATCGTATGGCTCTGATTTATTTATGGCATCATTGAATGCCTTTTCAACGATCTTCCTTGAGTCCGGGGTGTAATAGTTAAGAGATTCCGTGACGCTTATATCTGAATCGAATTTAAGTTCATGGATTCTGTAAACTTCAGGTGTCCATTTACCGGTTCCGGTTGCCACATCAAACTCCCATCCACCAATATTAGCGATTCCCCCTACTTCATTTAGAAGAGCTTCACTTTCCTTGAGTGCAATTTCAGCTTCTCTTCTTTTTGTGATATTCTCTGAGAAAAAGATTATTCCACCAATTGTACTATTGGCTGTTTTCCATGGCCTGACTTCCCAACGATTCCACTGTATACTTCCATCGGGTAGCGTATAACTATCTTCTTCTTTGCGCACAATTTCTCCTTTCAGAGCGCGCTGATGTGCTTCCTTAACTTCGTCATTCAAATCAGGGAACACTTCATTATGTGCCAGTCCAATAATATTCTGGCCGGTAATTTGAAAATCATCGAGCCATCTATGACTCACGGCTACGTGTCGCATATCACGGTTTAACATCAATAACGACACCGGCGCATGTTCTATAAACAACCTCAATTTTTCCTCACTTTCACTGAGTGCAATTTCAGTTTGTTTACGATCGGTTACATCCTGCATCGTACCTGTTATTTTTACGACCTTGCCGTCAACCTGTTTTGGACGGCCGCTTATCCTGATCCATTTACGATTTCCTCTGGCAGTGACAAATTCCAGTTCCAAATCATATGGTTCGGCTTTTTCTATAGAATCATTGGAAGCGTTTTCGATTATCTCTCTTGAGTCCGGAGGATAGAATGAGAATGCTTCTTCAAGACTGAGAGGCTCATCTGTGTCAAGTTCGTGAATTTCAACGATTTCTGGTGTCCATGAAGCTTTAGCAGATGCTACATCAAACTCCCATCCGCCGATTTTACCTATTATCCCTACTTCATTCAGGAGTTCTTCACTTTTTCTTAGTGCAATTTCAGCTTCTTTACGTTCTGTGATGTGCTCCATGAAAATTATGATACCACCAATTGTACCATTGGCTGTTTTCCATGGTCTGACTTCCCCGCGTAACCAATGCGCTTTGCCATCTTCCTCCTCAAAACGATGTTCATCGATTGTAATGACTTCTCCTTGCAAAGCACGTCGATGAATTTCTTTATATTTGTCATCAAGCGGGATTATATCATAATGATTCAATCCTATTATGTCTCTGTCACCAAGGGAAAAGTCATCAAGAAACTGGCGGCTTACGGCTACGTGTCGCATGTTACGATCCAGCATCACCAATGATACTGGTGCGTGTTCTATAAACAGTCTCAGCTTTTCCTTTTCTTCAGCCAGTTTCTTCTCAGATATTTTGTGTTTTATGATTCCGGTTATATCATAAATGCTGAGGCAGAGGATGTACTTGTTTTCGATTTTTATTGGTATTGTGGAAATTTCAACATCATGTTTTTCTTTGCCCGGAAAACGGGAAGTACAGATGAAGTGATCCTCTTCTCCCCCGAGTGCCTTGTTGGCATATTGCCTTAATTCGTCTTCAGAATGTGTGATTATTTCAAATAGTTTCATCCGGATTAGTTCTTCAAGGGATGATTCATAATATTGGCAGGCAGCGTTATTGGCATCAATGATGTCAAGGCTGTCGGGCTCAACCAGCAGCATAGCATTGTGGTTTTTCTCAAATAATGTCCGGTATCCTGTTGTATTTCCGTGCATATTGCTGTCTGCTTAAATAGCGATTTTCTGTTTTTGTATGCTCACTGCCATGTGTGTTTGCAAAATCAGTTCCTGGTACATCTGTGGCAACTTTTCAACATCAACACAATTGGAGTCCTGCATTTCTGTCTACTTTAAACCTGTTGTCAGCAGATATAAATCCAATATCAATAAGCTGATTAAACCCACACAAATCATTAGATTTGCCAATGTTATTTTGAAATTTATTTTTCACTAGTAAATGCTACTAATATTATATTGATAAATTGCATTATATTAATCTACTGATTTAAGCCCTTAGATGTCGATTTTTTTGATGCTACATTGTCAGATTTTAATCGCGGATGTCATTTTTTGATTTTAAACTACAGAAAAATTATGTTCTCTGGAAGTTATCGGGGCAAAGTAATTTAAAAATCCGGGAAAGCTATCGATATTAAGTCAGATATTATCCTGCAAGAGACATTAATACCGACTTTTAATGCAAAAAATTACAATTGTGATTGCGGCAGTTTGTGACAGGGATTTACAGAAATGCCTGATTTCCAATTAGTTTGTTAATGGGATAGGGGATATCTAATAAAGATTGCAGAGAATCAATATACAGGAGAATCTCAATGAATGCCTGGGTTAAGAATTTGATTGGAATCCTGGACGAAGATCTGGATGAAGCAGCAAGGATTAAGATTATGGAAGCTTGCGGAGAGGATTGCCCTTTTACTCACCTCAATGATGAAAAGCTGCTTGAAATTAAAAACTCATCTGAAAACGAATCTGATTTTCTGCAAAACCTCTCACAAAAGTGGCGTGTAAAATTCGAAAATGGGAATGTCTATGTTGTTTTTGACAAATGCTACTGTCCGCTTGTTAATGAGAATACCGAAGGCGTTTCAAAGACACTCTGTTATTGTACAATGGGTAATCTGAAAAAGAAATTCAGGATCGGACTTGGCAGGGACGTGGATGTTCTGATGGAGAAAACTGTGCTTGCGGGGGATGATGAGTGCCGGTTTAAGGTTATGGTGTAACTTATGATTGGCTTCGGTTCCCAGAATTTGGCTCTGTAGAAATCCTGTCATTAAAACATTAAGAGAGTTTGTAAACTGATTTGTGGACTATCATAGTTCTCACGCTTCCTGCTGAAGTCTCTGTCCTGCAGTCAGGAGAGAAAGTTTCCGGCCTTTTTGAGTTTAATGACCAGAAGTATATCTATGGTGCATGCAGAACCAAGGGTTACCGGGAATATTCGGGACTCAACTGGATTGCCTGCGTCCTCCATCCTATCTTTACAAATTCATGAATGGATGAAAGAGGTGTCTATGGATTATTCACCCGATTTATTTAGCTGGCATTATTAACAGGAATAGCGAATAGTATTTGGATATGAAGAATGATTTAGTATTAGAATAATCATGTTTCCGTTTTTCCTGACGTTCATCATATATCTGCGCTCTCTCTACAAAATGCTCAAGCAGCCGGAATTCAGAAGTTTTTTTGTGCTTGTTGTATTGACACTGTCTTTTGGAACGGTTGTATATCATTCAGTAGAAGGCTGGAGATGGATTGATTCACTGTATTTCTCTGTGATCACCCTGACCACCATAGGTTACGGTGATCTTGCACCGGCTACCGATGCAGGGAAGATATTCACTATTCTTTACGTTTTCACAGGAATCGGAATACTGTTAGGTTTCATTACCGCCGCCGGAGAGTATTTCAAGAAACAGCATGAAGAAGGAATATCCCGTGGTGTACCTAATTTCCTGTGGGATTCCGGTGATACCCTGGAAGAGATGGAAAAGGATATTCTGGAGAATATTAAGGATGATGGAGAAGGGTGATGTTGGTGGGTAGGTAGGGTTTTGTTTTTGTAAGTCTTTCTCTTCTTCTTTTTTAATATGCTCATAATTGATGTTTTCACTTACATGATAAAAAAACTGTAGATATGGTTTTATTGGAAGAAACATGGAAAATAACTTATTTTATGAATACAGTGAAATAAATCATCAAAACGCTGCTAAAAGGGATAGGAAGAAATGGAACGGAAAGTGACAACGCAAAAAGATAATCTTGAGACACAACTTACGCCAGAATACAAAAGCTGGATTATTGAACTGAAACAGAAGTTCAGGCAGGCTCAGGTAAAGGCAGCGGTGAAGGTAAATTCTACTCTTCTAAAATTCTATTGGGAGCTTGGGGCAGACATTGTAGAAAAGCAAAAAGATGCTGTATGGGGAAGTGCTTTTCTCAAACATCTGAGTGCAGACCTTATGGAAGAGTTTCCTGATGTAAAAGGTTTTTCAAAAAGAAATTTGGAACGAATAAGAAGTTGGTATCTATTTTATAGTGATGCAGATGAAATTGCGACACAGGCTGTGTCGCAAATGGAGCAACGATCTGTTTTTCAATCAGAAACATTTCCATTTTCACAGCTTTTTGAGATTCCCTGGAGTCACAATCTTATCATTGTCTCGAAGTGTTCTTCCATTGAACAAGCTCTCTTCTATGTTCATAAGACTGTAGAGAACGGTTGGAGTCGTGCAGTACTTACTCATCAGATAGAGGGACAACAATCCTTCGATTGCTTTTGGAACCTATCCTGGTTGACAGTTACAGACAAGCAGATAAATTAAGAAAAGAACTCAATGAGCTTGGTATTCATCGTAAGATTGGAGTTCGGTCTAGTCACAATACTATGAGATATAGTAGGACATTTGGATGATTTTCGAATCTAAATGGTATCTTTTAATAATTAGAGACAAACAAGTGCTAATATGTAATTCTTTAAAGTAGTCGATTTTTCCATGGCAAAGGAATCTCGCAGTTTAAATCAAAATCAAGTTTCATTAAATCATACTTAAATTGTTCAATATCTTGTGTTTTTGCCCAGTTTAATGTATATAGAAGACCTTTACTAAGGTCTGTTTGATCCTGAAATCCTAGTATTTCCTCTGATTTTTTAGTTGTAGTGTAGGCGTATTCTGCTTCGCCAAGACGTGATGGAAAATGCATTATTTCTTCTGTGCAATCTGTCATTTCACATAGAATTTTTGCTAGATCCAATAATCGCGTTTTACTTCCGCTACCAAGATTAATAATTTCTTTATTGCAATTTTCATCAAATCCTGCTTTAGCAATGTATGGAATTATGTCATCGATATAAGTAAAGGCTCTTAAATGATTACCATTACCATATAATACAGGTGCTTTTCCTCTTAATAATCTATTAATGAAAATACCAATAACTCCTCTGTAAGGATCATGAAGATTCATGTTTGGCCCATACACATTATGAAGCCTTAAAATAGTCCACTCTATATTATTAGAATCTGCATAAACCTGAAGTAATTTTTCAATTGTATATTTAGATAGTCCGTATGGATCAGTTGGATCACAATTATCAGTTTCATCAAAAGGAGGGGAATTTTTGTTTCCATAAACTGCCATACTTGAAGTGAACACTATGCGTTTTACGTCGGACTTCATTGAGTTTAATATCAAATTATATGAAGCATTTATATTACGTTGGAAGCATGGCGTTGGTGCATAAAGACTTATAGCTTCTCCTGAAATAGAAGCCAAATGATAAACCACGTCAATATCAGAGAATACATCTTCATTTACATTTTCAAGAGGTTCTCTGATAAACTTTATAGAAGAGGGTATATTTTGAATATTCCCTGTAGACAAATCATCAATAATTGTAATTTCATAGCCTTTACTTAATAAGTAAACCGCAAGATGGCTACCAATTAAACCAGCTCCACCAGTAATGAGGCATTTTTTCATAATTCATCAATGTCCTTTGTTTTTATGCTGTGAAAAAAATCCAAATATGCATTATAATATTTGTCAAACACATCAGCATGCATGTGTTTTTGAATAAAAAAGCATGATCTTGCCCTGCTTTCAATGTTGACAGGAATAGGAGTGACGAGTACACTTGCATTTGATGTGTTTTCATCTATAAATACAAGAGAAAGAGTTATAATGTCTGCTTTGCGGACATTGAACCGTGAACCTATACCGTTTGTGTCTGCTTCGTGTTTCCAATCAGAGAGGCTTGCAACAGCATCTTTCAACTCATTTTCAAAAGATTCTGTAAAAGTTGATTTCGATATTGCTTCACAGATTCCTTTCTGTTTAGGGTTAGACAGTAGCATTTTAACTTCAAACTGTTTATTATCGTTCATTTTTTTGAACAATAATTCTTTTATTTCCCCATTCTTTTCATTTGCTATAAAGTTCAGATTTGGGCCAACTACAAAAATAGATGATGTGGCAGTTCTAGCCATGTTTATGAATTCAAACTCTGAGTTTTTTATATTTTTAGCAAATGTGACATAAGGATATTGCTTATTTACTGCGGATAGAAGTGTAATATGTGCATCCCTAGTGTAGACAAGAAAAGAAACATAACTTAATGAAAAAAGGCAGATGATACCTAATATGATTACATTGATCTGTTTTTCCAGTAAATTTTTGCTGCCAAGAAATATGTCGTAAAAAGCATATAAAGCAGAAAGCACTATAAATAAAATCAAAAATATTTCATCTATTTTATACGATTTTAAGTACTTTCGTGGCAAATGTTTCCTCCCCTGTATATTTTAAATTGTTAATATCTCCACTTGTAAATAAGCATATGATATTAATTAACGCATATTATCGTGTTATTGTCACAATTTATACTTTTCCTTCAAAATTCTATTTTTTATTAATTTATAAATATCATTAGTAAACTCTAATGAACTGATATAAAAATAGATATACCTTCCTTTACGGAGGTTAATTTCCACTGCAACTCTTTCTATCCGTGGTACTCTAATTTCCCCTTACTCATTCTTCCTCAAAAATCCCCTGATACTGTTTTTACAAAATTCTCATTCTCTCAAAAATATCCCATCTACCCAGCATTTGCGCCGCTTCGCGGCGCCTCTGGCTTTTTTCACCTATTCCCTTAGGTACACGATTAAGGCGTGTGTGCCACAGTTGGCCTACAACCTGATTTTTAAGCATTATTTTAGCGATTGGATTTCCAGTAGAAACAAAGCTAATATGAAAATATAAAAATGAATTAGTGAGTTTCGAATTTATTATATGGTGTATCTAATTGCATTGCAGCATATACTTGAAAAATAGTTTGTATTATTGGATCTTCAACAGCAACACACTTAATTGACATTTTAGAAACTTCCTCTTTAGACTGAATAAATAGCTCGTTAAACATTGGATCCTTTACAAGTTCATCTCGTTTCTTATTTTCAGTATCCATTCCTTTTGCATTTGCTTTATTCCTAGCTAAGAGAAATGCAAATGGAGCAGAATGATGAGTTGAACCTTTTCGAGCTTGAGTCATGATTCTCTTTTTCATTTTGTCAGACCGACCTACAAAAAGTGGCTTTTCATCCTTGTAAAAAACATAGATCCCACATTCAGGCATGCCCTGTAAATTATCTCGCTTAAATGACCTTGAATTTTCCAATTTGTCTTGCAATCCAGGAAGGGAATTTATCATATCTTGAAATTCTTTGTTCATTGAATAACCACAAAATATTGTGACAATATACGTATAAAAGCATAGTGTTTTTCAAATATATTTTGTCATCATTCTTATTTCTATATTTAAAGTGGGGTTTCGCAGAAACCCCACCGTATGCGCAGCATGCTCCCAATCACCCACACCGCCGCACAATCCTGTAACAAAAGCAAGACTGAAGCGAAGGGGAGCCGACAAACTCTGCTCCCCGGGAGTGAAAGTCTGCGCAGGACTGCAAGTCCTGCAAACTGTTAGTGTATGTTGCAAGTAATCAAATATCCTGTGTGAATGCGACCAAAGGGCGCATTGACGCACCAACCGCCTTAAAAGGACAGATTTACAAAGTAATTCTGTCCGACAAATACCAAACTCTCCTCTAAAAATGATGTGACGAACACTGCGGAGGCTAGTGAGGAGCATCATTTCCTCACTTAAAATAGACCAAATTAGGTTCTAAATCTATCTCTGCACAAAAACAGTAATGTTTTCATTTTACTAATGCGCCCTCTTTTTAGTGAAATTATCAAGGTTCTTGTACTGATATTCCAATGTCTAATTGAGGTTTTCATGTGTCTTCGGTTAAGGAGTTTTATTTACTTATTGCTAATGTTTTTGGACAATAACAACTACCTTAACTTACAGAATTTAACTGTTAAGTAATCTCATACTACTGGTTTTATCACTGGTATGTTTTTGATGAAGTTATGAAACTACATGCTATTTATCACGATTCTTCTCTTAACCGATGACGCATGTTGAGGTTTTAAAGAATGTCAGATGAATATAATGAATATGGAATTAGACAGATAGGTGAAAAGATACACTTAGCAAACACAGCAGTTACAATCTCTGAAAAGAAAAAGGATGATGGTTCAACTGTGAAATGGCTCCAGTTTTCAAAGTTCAACAAGAAAATGAACAAGTGGGAAAACTTCACTCTATTTGGATCTGATCTGGAAGTGCTGAGTGTTAAGCTGCCTTCAATACTTGAATATCTCAAAGATGGAAATTCTTGTTAATTTCCATTTCTTTTTAGATTTATTGTGAGTCAACGCATAATTTTGATTTTAGATAAGATTATAGGGTCCTCTGAGATTATATCCTAATTACAGCAATATAATTCCTTTTTTACCTAAATACAGAGTTTATCTTACTGGCCCATGAAAAGTACATCCTATTTAGTTTTTAAATTCAAATTAAAGCCGAATAAAATCGTAATATTTATTGAGGAGGACGTATTATCCTCCTCTGGCGATTAATTATGCAACCCCCGCTTATACCACTAAACGAAGATTACAAATGGAAATTGTTATCTGAAATACTAAATGTTTTCGATTCAAGAGCAACCAGACAGATTCTTTCAAGGAGGGGCATTCTGCCCCTCCAAAAATCAATACCTGCCATAAAAATAGTTCTTCTGAGCATGTTCTTTTCAAGTGATATCTCCTATGTTGTAAGAGAGATCGAAGAAAGGGAAAGCTTGAGGGGATTTCTAAAAACAAATACAGTATTAACAGAAAACCAAATTTATTCAACTCTGAGCAAGTATGACCCTGAAGAATTCATTGGTTTTATCATTGACACTCTGAATAATGCATGCCCTAAGAGAAAAAGAGGCTCAAGAGGCATAATTATAGACAGTACTGATATAAACCTCCAACTTAACTGGAATGCAAAAAAAATAAGCAAGAAAAGTCTTGAAGAAAAAGAATACAAATGGGGCCATTCAACTCACAGAGGATTCTTCATAGGAATGAAACTGACTCTTGCTCTGGATCATTCCACACTCAAACCATTAGCATTTCTTATCAATGAAGCGAATGTAGCGGAACCTAAGATCTATCCTATGATTCTTTCAGAACTGAAGAGAAAAAGGATAACAAAAGCAGGAGACATTATATTTGCGGACAGAGGCTATTATTCCTATGAAAACTATGCGATCTCCATAAAAGAGTTCAAGGTTGTTCCACTGATATTTCCTCGCAAGAATTGTAATTTCAGGAAGCTCTTCAATATGATGGCATATCCTTTGAACATATTCGATTCAAAAAGGGATACTAATGCTGAAATTAGTGTTTATAAGAGAATCATTGCAAAGTTCAAGGAACTGATAAGTGACTGGAAAAACTTCAGAAAAGTAAGATCTATCATCGAAGATGTGTTCAAATTGGCGAAGAAAGCTTACTCTATGGAGAATTTGCATCGATATACGAAGAGATCTGTTCAAAAATACTGCTCTTTAGCTGTACTTTTAGTGGGGATGACTGTAAACATCGGCATTAGGAAAAAGAAGGACTTACAAGTCTTGGCTGAATGAAGAAGCTGTAAGGGCCCTAATAAGATTACTAATCCTAAAAATAATTGATACATTACTCCATTTTTAGTTGCTTGGAGTGATCAATGTGGTACAAATACTTTTTGGTGCATTAAATCAAACTAGTTTCACTTGAATGTGATATTATCGTTGCCTATTTAGATAAGGATGTTTTGATTCTTGTTTGTTGTCAGATATATGACAAATATTACTGATATAAATATTATACATTAACCTTAAATTGATGAAACAAGATATATAGCTTCAGTTCAAAAACACACAATTTTTTTGATGAGTTTTATAAACTGAGGGTTAATTATGGATAAAGGAGCACATTTTTACAGATGCGATTTTCAAGTACATACTCCAAGAGACATAAATTGGACTGGTAAAAAATTTGGCGTTAATCAGGATAAACTTGGAGAATTAGATGATGAAACGAAAAAGCAACTATCAAATGACAGAATTCAATTTGCAAAAGAGTACTTGGTTAAAGTCAGAAATGCGGGGCTTAATGCAATTGCTATAACAGACCATCACGATGTAGCTTCTGTGAAGATTATCAGAAAGGTTGCAGAAGAGGAAAACAAACAGTTTACTGATACAGACCAATTGGATAAAGTTGTTACCGTTTATCCCGGTATTGAATTAACTCTTTCAAATCCTGCAAGCCAATGTATACTAATATTTGATGCTGATATCCCAGACTCTCATCTTGACGCCATTATTAATTTTGGCATTGTTAATTAAATATAGATATCTCGTTATTCCTGTATTTCATTAAAAGAATGATCGAATACTTTAGCATTTCAATGCTTTTGGTATAGCACTTTGACTTCCTTCTTAACCTTGCCAGAAAATGCCTGAATATACTGTTGTACCCTTCAACAGTATAAGTTTCTGCTTTTGATTGAGTATGAATCTCCTTCGGAAGGAACTCTGCATATGCTCTCCA